>NZ_JAFFJX010000002.1 GCF_016924755.1 Longitalea arenae
GCTGTCCGGTAAAAAAGCTACCTTTACGCATGGCTATTTTTTGTTGTGGTAAACTAAAAATAACC
Organism: Longitalea arenae; assembly: GCF_016924755.1. GTDB lineage: Bacteria > Bacteroidota > Bacteroidia > Chitinophagales > Chitinophagaceae > Niastella > Niastella arenae. Next base: position 66 of record NZ_JAFFJX010000002.1, read on the forward strand.
AAAAGGAGGCCTCCGGCCTCCTTATTTATTCTATTTCTTGAGTCTTTTACCGGACACCAATGGTTCAAAGTTCTAAGTTCGAAGTTCTCAGTTCTCGAAGTTGGAAGTTCTTAGTTCGAAGTAAAGCTCAAAGCGGGTCGAGGTTTAAACCTCAAAGTTTATATTCAGGAACGGAGCAGCTTGATAATGATCACAATGATCGCTATCAGGAACATAAACAGCGAGATCCTGTTGATGCCATGCATATAGCGCATCCAGGGCGTGTGCGGCGCATTCGGATCGCGCTTCTTCAAATAAAAATATTCCTGTAATTGTCTCCATACTCCCATAAGCCAAAATTAATATGATAATGTGCTAATTAGCTAATTTGCTAATATGCTGATGAAAAAAAGCCCTGGCCTTTGTTATCACAAAATTACTTCATTTCATCAAGCCGGCAAATGATTGGGGGCAAGCCTGCCGGGGTTGTATCCAATTAGCACATTAGCTAATTAGCAAATCAACAAATCGGCTAATCAGCACGTTGGCATCGCCGTCAGACAGCCATGCAGTTAATCTATCCTTAAATTTCGGGCGTCCATCCCAAAAATTTCAACCAAGGAGAAACCATCTGTAAATTGAAATACCTAAAAACACATGTATGAAAAATTTCCTGAAGGTCCTGATTTTGTCGCCGGGTTTGCTGGTAATGGCAGCCCAAGCTCAGGACAAGAAGAAAGGAGCAGCTCCTATGCCTCCGCCCGTGACCGACAGTACTGCCAAACAGAAAAAACCTGCCGGTATTTCAGACAAAGTAAAAAGCAGCCGTAAATACGATGGCCTGTTCACCCTGTACCAGGATACGGCAACAGGCACCGTTCAACTATACGTAAAAAAAGACCAGCTGGGAAAAGAATATATCTACCAGAGCTTTTCCATCAATGGTCCCAACCAGCTGTATCTGAACCAGAGCATGCACCGCGCTACCCTGGTATTCAAGATTGAGAAAGCATTCGATAAACTGGAATTCTCCCGTGTGAATACCCGGTTCTGGTACGATCCCAAGAACCCGGTGAGCAAAACAGCGATGGTAGATAAACCGGAAGCCGTTTTCCTGGTAGAAAAAACCGTTGGCGAAGATGCAGATGGCTACCTGGTCAGCGCCGATGGCTTATTTATCAGTGAAAAACTCGATCCGGTGAAACCGTTGATGCCTATCGGCATTCCGCCTACGGCCATCTTTAACCTGGGCAATCTGAACCCCGCCAAATCGCGCTACACCAATCTTCGTTCTTTCCCCCATAACAGCGATATTGTTGTAGACCTGGCCTATGATAATCCCAGTCCGTATAACTCAGGTACTACCGACATTACCGATGCCCGTTATGTACGGGTACGCATGCAGCACAGCCTGATAGAGATGCCCAAAAATGATTTCCGCCCCCGCCGCGACGACCCGCGGATAGGTTATTTCTCGCAAATGGTGAACGACCAAACCAGCATCAGCCCGGTTCCCTACAAAGACCATATACACCGCTGGTTCCTGAAGAAAAAAGACCCGGGCGCCGAAATAAGCGAACCGGTTGAACCGATCGTATACTGGATAGAAAATACCACCCCGCATGAATATCGCCAAACCATCATCGATGCAGGGTTGAAATGGAATGAAGCCTTTGAAAAAGCCGGTTTTAAGAACGCCATTCAAATGAAGGTCATGCCCGATGATGCCGACTGGGATCCCGCTGATATCCGCTATAATGTGATCCGCTGGGTCTCTTCTGCACAACCCACGTATGGCGCCATCGGTCCCAGCTTTGTAAATCCGAAGACCGGACAGATCATTGGTGCCGACATTACGATTGAGTGGTTCTCCGGAAGCTCTACACCACTGCTGGATGAACTGTTCAAAACAACGGCTGCCGGCGGCGATCTGCATCTCCCGGGCATGGATCCGAACCATGCCGCTCATTGCACCCTGGCCGGCGAACTGAAAAGCCAGCTGCTCACGGGTATGACCGTGCTCGATGCCAGCGGCGCTTCCGCCAATGAAGTAAAAGAAATGCACAAGCAGTTCCTTACCTACCTCATCCTGCATGAAATGGGACATACACTGGGCCTGAACCATAATATGAAGGCCAGCCAGATGTTGTCGCCTGCCGAGATCAATAACACTGAGATCACCCATAAACTGGGCCTCATCGGTTCGGTAATGGATTATCCCGCCATCAATATCGCATTGGACAGAAGCAAACAGGGTGATTATTATACCACCAAGGCAGGGCCCTATGATATCTGGGCTATTCAATATGGTTATACGCAGTTCGATGAAGGCGAAGAAGCAGCCGGTTTAAAGAAGATCACCGCGCGCAGCACCGAACCGCAATTGGTGTTTGGCAATGATGGCGACGATATGCGGGCGCCCGGTAAAGCCATGGACCCGCGGGTAAATATCAACGAGCTTACCAGTGATGCCATCGGTTATGCCGAGGACCGCTTCAAGGTGGTGAACCAGACACTGGGCAAGCTGGTTGCGAAATATTCCAAAGAAGGACAATCGTATGCTGAGCTGCGCACCCGTTATGGTACCCTGATCGGGCAGCGCTACAGCATGGCATCTGCTTTAAGCCGGTATATTGGCGGCATTTATATCGATAGAAGTTATCCCGAACAGAAATCCGGTGTGAAACCTTATACCCCGGTGCCCCTGGCTACCCAAAAGCGGGCGATGGACATGCTGAACAAATATGTGTTTGCGCCCAACGCCTTTGACGGTGACGATGCGGTATTTGCTTATCTGCAGCCTCAACGCCGCGGCTTTACGCAGAACGGCTCAGGTGATGATTTTCGCATTACCGAGAACCTGATGATGATCCAAACCAGCGGCGCACTGTCGCACCTCCTGCATGGCGCCACTTTACAGCGTATTACCAATACCCGTTTATATGGCAACCAGTACAGCGTTGCCAGCATGCTGGGGGATCTGCAGAAAGGCATTTTCAATGCCGATATTGCAACCAATGTGAACATTTACCGCCAGTACCTGCAAACGTATTTTGTACGGCAACTGGTAGCCATGATCGATCCCAAAACGCAACAGTTCGATGATGTGGCAAAAGCAGCAGCCCTGTACACGCTGAAAAAGATCAAAACACAATTGGGCACTGCGGTTTCGGCGAATGAAGAAACAAAAGCCCACCGCACAAACCTCTTATTCCTGATCAACAACGGGCTGGATAATAAATAGAATTCGGCAAGAACATTTTATAGTGCAAAAGAAAGCCCTGACGATCCTGTCAGGGCTTTTTTATTGAGAACATCAAATCAACACAAGCCTGAATTTACCTGAAGAACCTTGCCAGGGGTAAACTTTTTTTATTGCGGTTCATTATTGTTTTTAGTCCTTTTTCAATGGTTTGCACTTTTTCAGTGGGATCTTCTTCATGCAGGGCGATCGACAGATCGCAATACCCGCTCTCCATGTTAAATGTCATAATAAGTACGATCACTTTTTGCCCCCAGAAATTAAATGCATTGTTATGCACCAGTTCCACCGACACTTCTTCCACATGCTCATCGAATACTTCATACCCGTATTCATCAATGGAGCGTAATTGTTCTTTGTTGTTTGTTCGCTGGATGGTAATGGTAATGAATGGGCTTAGCGGCTTATCTTTTCCTTTTTCCAGATTAAGCAGCAGAATGCGTGGAATGTTGCGGTTGATGTACCCTTCAACCCGTTGGATCAATGCTTTGTCAATGTTGTAGGGCCCGAGGTGTTTTTGCAGACTGTGACGTGGCATAGCGCATTAGTTTAGTAGTAAAAATTAATTGCTATGCTAATAATCAGAGTGCCTTTTCACATTAAATGTAAACAAGATTTGTCAACTGCCAAAAATTAAAAACCCTTAGGAAAGGCGCAAGACTAAAGGCGGAAGGCTAAACGCAGCATGCAATGAGGGCGGATGGGCGCTACACGTTATGCTGAACGAACAGACCATCGGTAACCAGTAAACAATTAGGGTGTTTTAGGTAACTGGTTTAACGCTACGTACTACCTTGTATAAGCGGTTAAACAATACGGCGAATCTACACAAAGAGGCCAGCCGAAATTTGCAAAGCGCCTGTTTGCGGTTGTACTTTTACATCAGCAAGCAAATGATCATAGAAAGTGCTAAGCTCTGAAATCCTGAAACCCTGACAAAACGCAAAAGGCTTTAGCTGAAAGCTACACGCTGAAGGCCCGAAGCGAAAGCCGAAAACCGGACCCTATATTGAAATCGAGTCCCTTGAAAACCAATCGCAAGATGCATAACCTGAACAGAAAACGGCTGCTGGTGGCTGGAACATGCGAAACCAGCTTTGATCCTTACCCTTATGCATTGCGCGTACATCGTACCCTTGGAGTTCCCAACCTAAGCCCGTTTTATTCCGAAACCCTATGAGCTATTGATCCGTCCCTGATCCGATCCAGATCCAATGAAATCCGTACAACCCGCCTTTTGGAACCACCCAAAAGAGACTGTCCTTCTCCGCCAGCTGGCGGGGGAGGATTTTTTTATGTACCTGCTTACATAATGGACCTGGGATCATTGGAAGGCGTCACCTTTATAAGCATCATGGTGGCAATGGAACGGGCGCGCTGTTTAATGATCTCGGCCTTTTCCCCGACAAAGAGTTCATCAACGGTTGCCAGGAACAGCTCCTGCCAACGGTCAAAATGCGCCTTGTTCAGCGGCGATCTCTGGTGCAGTTCTGCATGCACCTGCATGGGATTGCCCTTGAAGCCACCGGTTTGAAAGAGGATATTCTCCCAAAAATCATACATCCTGGGTAAATGCTGTTCCCAGTTCACCTGTGCTATATCATTGAACAGGTAGCCGATCGTTTCATCGGCCTGCACCTTGCTATAAAATGAATTTACCAGTAATTGAATGTCGGTTCTGTCTGTAATGTCTTTTTTCATAAATTGTCATGATGTGTTGCCGGGCCTGCTTTGCTTATCTTATTGATTGCCAAATAAGTTTTAAGTACAGCCTAATTGTATGAGATGGTCCACCATATAAACACCTGAACAGCATCCCTGGTTTGCCTGCGCAGGATATAAACCATTACACAATGCTCCCCCAAAATAAAAGCAAAGAAAACAGTTCTGGGATGATCCTGCTCATATGGTGTAATTCATTGTTTACAAGTAACCAACATTGATCCACAATTTTCGGGGGTATAATAATTGCAACCTTAGCACGCAAGCACTGTTAAAAGAAATTAAACCCTCCCCTTTTTTATAATATTATTTAAATACGTTGTTATGGCTATTCAAACTAATGCAGGTTCGCAAACGTCTCCCCGTTCTTCGGTTATGCCCGATTCAAAATTGCATCAATTCTTTTTACAACAATTACAGGATGTGTACTGGGCAGAAAAGAAACTGGTAAAAACTTTACCCAAACTGTCAGATGCAGCTACATCGCCCCGCTTAAAACAAGCATTTAACGATCACCTTGAGCAAACCATAAATCATGTAACCCGGCTTGAGAATATTTTCGGTTTACTGAACGAAGAGCCGCGGGCTTTGAAATGCCCTGCCATGTCAGGGATCGTTGAAGAAGGTTCAGATATCATCGATGAAACTGATGAAGGCAGTGCCCAAAGGGATGTGGGTTTGATTTTTGCAGCACAAAAAGCAGAGCACTATGAGATAGCTACCTACGGGGGCCTGGTGACGTTAGCCCGTACGATGGGACATGATGATGTGGCTGAACTGTTGGATCAAACTTTGTCAGAAGAAAAAGTAACCGACAACTTACTTACCAAAATTGCCGAAGAAGATGCCAATGTGAAAGCGAGCACAGAAAAATACGAAAATTAATTATAGATCGAAAGATCAACCCAACCAATTAGTAGTCGGCGATAAAATATAAAGGCTGTTTAATGTCTTTATTTTATGAAGCCATTTGCCGCAGGCGAATGGCTTCTTTTTATTTGCGTTAAAGGATTTATAAATATTCGTTTATGTCATAATAAGGGAGAATAAGTAAAGTCCTGTTAATAATATCCACAATTATAATGCGTTTCTAATATGAGCACTAATTTTGTATTCCATTAAGCTGTGATAAAACTTCAACCATCTGATCAATTAACCAATGCCCAGATAAAGACCGGGTTGCATTTGATCTTAAAGGATGGCCTGGCAACAGAGACCATGAGCACTCTTACTGCAGGCACTTTCCTCGTAGCCATTGCTTTATACATGGGCGCTTCCAATGTTCAGATAGGTATTCTGGCAGCCCTTCCTACTTTCACCAATATATTTCAGCTGGTATCGGTTTGGCTGGTTCAACGTTTTAATAACCGGCGCACCATCACCGTCATTGGCGCCTTTTTCGGCCGCATTCCTCTACTGGTCATAGGAACACTGCCTTTATTGTTCTCCGCCAGCGCGAGCGTATCGGCCCTTATTTACATCCTGTCGTTCCAGTACCTGTTCGCTTCCATTGCCGGCGGCAGCTGGCATTCATGGATGCGCGACCTCATTCCTCAACAGATCCTGGGCAGCTATTTTTCGCACCGCAGCCGCCTCATGCAGATCCTGAATGTTACCCTCAGCCTGCTCATTGCCATGAGTATTGATTACATCAAGGAACATCATCCTGCACATGAGATCACGGCTTATTGCTGCATGTTCATCATCAGCGGTGTTACCGGCATGTGGGGCGTATATGCCCTTGCCCGCACCCCTGAACCAAAGTCGAAACCCATCAACGATAATATTGTAAAGCTCTTCAGCAAACCGCTTACGGTTCCCAATTTCAGGAAACTGCTAGTCTTTAATTCCTGCTGGATCTTTGCCTTCAACCTGGTTACACCTTTCTTCTCGGTGTATATGATGAAAACGATGGGACTGCCCCTCGTGTATGTTATCAGTTTGAACATTGTTAGTCAGCTAAGCAGCATTACCTCCATAAAATTATGGGGCCGGTGTTCAGACCGGTTCAGCAATAAGACCATCATTCGCATTTGTGCGCCGGTGTATACCGGCTGCCTCATGGCCTGGTCGGTTGTAGGCATTATGAGCCCAGCTGTATTGTTTCCGGTACTGGTGATCATGCACATGCTGATGGGCGCCTCCAACGCAGGCATTACGCTGGCCCTGCAAAATATAGGCTTAAAGCTGGCGCCGGCAGAAGAAGGTATTGTATACCTGGTTACCAAGAATATTGTAACAGCTGTTTTTTCTGCTACCGCTCCCCTCGCCGGTGGTTTACTGGCCGACTTCTTCACCAGCCATTTTGTAATTGATCTCTTTGGCCGCGGCCAGTGGAATTTATTATTTATGACGGGCGCAGCCGCTGGTGTTTTGTCATTGAAGCTGTTGAGGTCGGTTCAGGAAAATGGAGAACGGGATAAAAAACTATTGGTTGCCGAATTACAGCATACCTTCAAAAAGAAACTACGCAACCGGCATCAGCTGTCATTGCTGCGCCGTTGGTTCTACCATAGATCGGCTGTCGTCTTTAAAAAAGGCATTTCCTTCGATTTCGATAACCTCATTCAATACAAGGGCTGGAGCGATAAGAAAAATAACTAGTAGCTAGTGGCTAGTGGGAAGACACCCTCATATTACCGGCTCGCTACTTGTTTGATCATACGCTTTGTGCTGAAAGCAGGAAATGCCATGCAATGTGCTTACAGCCATTTACTATTTACTACCGGCTTCCTCATGATGTGCATCATGGATGTATGTCATTTTCAAATGATCATAGAATGAATGCCTGTCGACCAGATAAGCGACCAGACTGGCCACCATACCGGCCAGCATCAGGTGAAATATAACATTGTGCCGGTCAGTCATTTCAAGCACCAGGATGGCAGAAGTAAATGGGGTGCGCGTTACGCCGGTCAAAAAACCCACCATACCCGCCAGTATCAGCAGGTTTACATTGGAGCCTGTTACCTGGAACCATTCGCCCATCACCGCACCAATACTGGCGCCGGCCGTTAAGGCGGGAGCAAATACCCCACCGGCAGCCCCGGTTGTAAATGATAATATGGGGCCCAGGATCCTGATCAATGGCATATACCAGGGCAGATGTTTATCATTGGTAAACAAAACATGGGTCATGATCTCTTTGCCAGATCCCAATACATGGGCGCCTGCGAACCAGGCCATCGCCGCGATCACCAGGGCGCATGCGATTATGTACAACACCCTTTTGGGTACCGACGCCAGGGATCTTGTCCATTTCATGATATTCAATATCACCCGGGCCATGCCGCTGCCTAATAAGCCGGTGACGATACCCACAGCAATGACCCCGAAGAAGATATACCCCGATAAATTGCTTACATCTGGATAACCGAGGTATAAATAGGGACCCAGTATAGCCTGTGCAGTTAAACCGGCAATGATCACCGCGGTAAACAGGGCTGTTTTGAAATAACTTATATGCGTACGGGTCACTTCTTCCATGGCAAACACCACTCCACCAAGAGGCGTATTAAAAGCCGCCGCCAGACCGGCCGCAGCGCCCGCCTTGATCATATTCCGTTTCGATATCCTGGGCCACCAGCAAGGCAGTAACTGGTTAATGGTCCTGAATACCGAGCCGGCAATTTGAATGGTGGGACCTTCACGCCCCACTACGCCACCGCCGAACACCATGATAATGCTCGATACTATTTTAACTATGATGATTCGTACGCTCAGCAGTTTTTTTACTTTGTCGACATAGCGCGGTGTGGCCAGTTCTACTGCTGCAATCACCTGGGGAATACCGCTTCCACGGGCATTCGGGGCTAATTTATACACGAGCCACCAGGCAATAACAAAACAAACCGGCATCACAATGAACAACCATCGTATATCGTGGTGTATTAGCCAGGCGGTTCCCATTTCGGCCCATGAAAATAATTTGGCATAAAGCACGGCAATAAGCCCTGTTATCACAGATGCGATCCAGAAGGGAATGGCCTGTAAAAGATTGTTCTTGAAATTTTCATTGTGCAACCGGTCATAGATCCGTTTCAGGCGGTTGCGCAGCACATGAATAAATTGCTTCATAGTTTATAAACAGCCTGGCATTGAACGACAATACCCAATGGTGGTCGGTTCCATTTGAGGGTGGTATTGTTTGGCAAGAGAAGCTATGGGCAAAAGGTCACAGGCTTAATTGACGCAAAGATACACGGGTGGGCCACACCGGAGATTAGAATTGGATTAGTAGGTTGATGAAATGGCAAGTCGCTAGATGCCAGTAGCAAGTGGCGAGTGGCTACCCGCTTAAAAACTGAGTGCAAGCCCGGCCATTACATTTACCTCCGCCAGCCGGTATTTGATCTTCTCTGTTCTGGGTGGAACCGGATTGGGCGAGAACGGAAAGGTAAACGTATATTCTTTGGCGGTGGTTGCATTGAAAGAGTTTAGATCAAGCAGCAGATGCAGTTTTTTGTTCAGCTGGTATTTGACCCCCAGGCTTACCTGGTAACAAAAAGCCCAGTTCAGGGAGTTCTCACCGGTGCTGCCGGCATAGGAACTGCCATTCTGTTCATTATAGGCAGTGAAGCTATAGCCGGGAACAGCGGTTTTACAGGCGCCGGCCGTTATTTTTGTTTGCAGCACCAGGTCTTCCTCCATGGTCAAGGGAGTGACCAGGAAAGCACCGGCCAATAATTTCAGCATCTTCCAGCTTTTCGCGTCAACCGCTGCATGGGATGCCGTCGGCGCGCCCATTGCACCGGTACTTTCTTTGATAAAATTTTCATATCCCGATCCATCCTGCGCATGTATGCTGTAGCCTGGCGACAGCAGCAAGCCAAAATTTTCACCTAAATAATAGCCCACTGCAGCCTGGAGGTTAAGCCCTGTTTTGGCCAAACCCGCAGGTTCATCATCTTCCAGTACACTTTTATAGTTTTTGTCACCGAATTTGCCAATGGGAAAAGAGGGACCAATACTCAGCTCTACAAACAAGTTGGATTCTTTCTCCTGTGCATGCGCCAGGATAGTGAGTAACAGAAAGCCGGTTAACAGGAATGGTGTTTTTTTCATTGTGGTAATTGAAAATGATGGCGCATTAGCGATCCTATACGCCTTCACTATATTACACACAAGATAAAAAATAAACCCGAGCCGATGCCTATGGCTAGCCGGTCCCGGGCATTGGTGCCGGAAACAAAACTCCTGCAAGCAATACCTTTTCAGGTATTGCACAAACAAGTTGGTCGCCGCTCGTTAAGGAACAGCCAATAAAATTCGCGGGTTAAGATTGCAATAGATCAATGTTCATAAAAACGCCCTGCTGAAGGTATATTATTCAACAGCAAGGGGATGTGATTTCCAGCGCTCCAGTTTGTGTATGTTACGGGTATAAAAGCCGGTCAGGAAACCAGGAAAGCCAACCTCTTTTAATTTACCTTTTACCCGTTCCTTCATATCATCAACTGTAATGTTACGCACTGTAAATTTCCCATCCTGAAAACAGTGACTGCAATACATCGTGCTTCTGGTGCCATCCGCATGGGTGCCACCAGTATCCCGTTTCATAGGCATACCGCAGGATTGACAGCATTTGTAGGCTCTTTCCATAACAGTCGATTTAGATTATTTCTAATTTACAAAATTCTTCTATACGACGATCAATAAACGACATTAGAATCCAAATTTTTCGAATTATTCGAATCCATGGGGCGCAATTTGCCCTTAATGTGGCTATTTTACGCATTTTTTATGGCCGAACGACAAAAACGAATAGCAGCACTTTAATGCGTTCTGGTGAGCATCACCCTAGGCTAAATGGATTTAAAAAGAAAACGGGGAAGAACCGTTTTTACCGGTCTCTTCCCCGTTCGAATTTTATATAAGTTCTTTTAAATTTCTACTCTTCTTTCTCTTGGCACCAGGAAGTGCATGATCAACCAGGCCAGTAAGTAAGCGCCGCCGCATACGGCAAACATGATATAATACGCTATTTCAATTTTACCAATGCTGCGATAATGCACAAACAAATTCTTCTGTACGGCAGCAGATAACAAAATACCGCCAACAGCACCGAACATACCACCGATACCGGTTACAGAACCCGTTGTATGTTTGGGGAACATATCACTTACAGTTGTGAAGATATTAGCGCTCCAGGCCTGGTGAGCGGAAGCAGCAATTCCAATAATGATTACTGCAAACCACATATCAACACTACCCGCCAGCTGCGCAAAGATGATGGGAATAACAAAGAATGCATAGATCAGCATCGAAGTCTTCCTGGCTCTGTAGGTTGGCCAGCCGCTATTGATGAACTTCATAGGCAGCCATCCGCCGAATACACTGCCAATAGTAGACATAGTATACACAACAGCAACTGGTAATGATACCGCTGTTCCTTTCAACCCATATTCACTGCCCAGGAAATCGGGTAACCAGAAGAGATAGAACCACCAGATAGGATCGGTGAGTAATTTACCAATGGCAAATGCCCAGGTTTGTCTATAGGTAAGCAATTTTGCCCATGATACGCTGGGTTTTACCTGCTCCAGGGCCGGGGCTTCATCCCTGTCGCTATGAATATATTCAAACTCAGGCTTTGATAATCTCTTTTGCTTTTTGGGAATTTCATAATACATAAACCAGAGGATCAGCCAGAAAAAACCCAGCGCACCGGTAATGATAAAAGCCCATTCCCAGCCTAATTTTGCTTCAATCAGGGGAACTGCAATAGGCGCAGCAATAGCGCCCACATTGGCGCCGGAATTAAATATCCCTGTTGCCAATGCGCGTTCTTTCTTTGGGAACCATTCCGCCACCGTTTTAATGGCTGCGGGAAAATTACCGGCTTCAAAAACACCCAGAAAAGCGCGGGCAACGCCAAATCCAAACACCGTATTAACGGCAGCGTGCGCTACGGCGGCGGCGCTCCATAAAAAGGTAGCGACCGCATAACCGATCTTGGTGCCCATCTTATCTATTACCCGGCCGGCAAGCAATAAACCAATGGCATATGCAATTTTAAAGGCGATCTCCACATTGGCATAATCGCCATCATCCCATCCCAGCTTTGTGGTAAAAGTATTCTTTAATAAACTGATAACGGCGCGGTCGAGGTAGTTGATCGTGGTGGCAAAAAACACCAAACCACATATCGTCCACCGGTATTTTCCAATGGATTCCTGGATGCCGGGTCCTTTTTCTTTCGCTATAGCTTGCATATCAGTCCTTTTAAGGGAGAAAGACGTGCTTCATCATATGAACGTGGCACGTCTTTTCGATTTTATTGAATGTTAATTAGTATTTCCTGTACAACTTTCGTCAGCCTCGTGAGCTCATCGTATTGTTTTTCCTGCAGGATCTTTTTAGTGATCAGTTTGCTGCCCATACCAACGGCCACCACGCCCGCATCGAACCACTCTTTAATGTTCTCAGCAGTGGTATCAACACCCCCTGTAGGCATGAACAATAAACCGGGGAACAATTCCTTAATAGCTGAAATATAAGAAGGACCCACTACACTGCCCGGAAAGATCTTCACCATTTTGGCGCCATTCATCTCTGCCGTGAAGATCTCCGTAGGCGTTAAACAACCAGGGATCCATACAAGCCCGGCATCCTGCACCACTTTGGCAACCGGCGGGTAAACCACCGGACTAATAATAAAATCAGCACCGGCTTTAATGAACCGTTCTGCATCTTCCACGGTTTTTACCGTACCAATGCCCAGGAGCATGCCGGGCATGCTTTCGTTTACGATGGTACGCATGGCCTTGAAATTGGCTACGGCTTCCGCGCCCCGGTTGGTATACTCCACCGCCCTTATACCGGCCTGGTACAATGCTTTCAATACATCAATGCTTACTTGTACATCCTTATGAAAGTACAGGGGCAGCATTTTCTGCTGCCTGATCTGTACGATTATATCTTGTTGATTCTTCATTACTTTTTTATAGATGCTTTTATTTCTTCAACCGTTTTATTGGTAGCGTCGCCCTTGATGAACAGTTTTTGAAAAGCGGCTGCCGTGGCGAACTCAAGGATCTCCTGCGGCGCTTGCTTTTTGTAATAACCGTAGATCAAACCAGCCATATAACAATCGCCACTACCTACTTTATCTATTACGGTTTCGGTTGTATATACCTGCGAAACATGCAGTTGCTCATTGGCATATAAGGTGGTATAATATACAATCCCTTTATGATCGAAGCGGAAGGTATTTGCTACTGCTTTACAGCGGGGGTATTGTTTAATGATCTGTTTTGAGGTGATCAGCGCCTGCTCCAGGTACTTTTCCTTCGTATCTGTGCTCACCAGGTCGGGATGCACCGGGATCTGTAACATTTTTTCGGCCGCCCACACATTCCCCATGATCACATCACAGTAAGGCGCCAGCCGCATCATAACTTCATGCACCGGTACGCCGTATTGCCAAAGCTTCGCGCGATAGTTGAGGTCAATAGAAACGGTAATTCCTTTTTTATTGCATACCTGCATTACTTCGGCACATACATCGGCGGCATCGGCATTCAGGGCCGGACAAATAGCACTCAAATGGAACCAGCTAACGCCTTCGAGTAAGGCATCCCAGTTGATGGTGCCTTTTTGCAGCCGGGCAAATGATGAATCGGCCCGGTCGTAAATAACGCCGGCATTTTTTACATCCAGTCCCTGCGGCAGGTAATAGATGCCCACCCGCTGGCCACCATATTGAATGGCCGAGGTATCGATCTTCCATTCCTGCAGCTTTTTGACCAATTGTTGCGACAGATAATTATCAGGTAACCCTGTGCAATACTTCACCGGTATGTTCCAAAGGGCCAGCGCCCGGGCAACATTCAGTTCGGCGCCGCCTACGTGCACGGGCATCGATGCATTTGCCAACCACTGGCCTTCCGTATCGGGTGATAAACGGAGCAGGAGCTCTCCAAAGCTTAAAACATTGCCCATTACCAGTTGAAGTAGTTTTTAGCGTTGTTAAAACAAATATCCTGGATCACTTTTCCTATCCAGTCGAGATCAGCAGGTAATTCGCCATTTTCTATATCATCTCCAAACATGTTGCACAGCAGGCGCCTGAAATATTCGTGGCGGGGGTATGAAAGGAAACTTCTTGAATCGGTCAACATACCTACGAACTTGCTCAGCAATCCCATATTTGAAAGGGCATTGATCTGTTTGGTCATACCGTCTTTCTGATCGAGGAACCACCAGCCGGAACCAAACTGGATCTTTCCTGCTACGCTGCCGTCGTTAAAGTTACCGATCATGGTAGCCATCAGCTCATTATCGGCAGGGTTCAGGTTATACATAATGGTTTTTGCGAGCTGGTCTTCCGTATCGAGTTTGTTCAGGAATTTCGAGAGCTGGCGTCCTTGCGAGAAGTCACCAATAGAATCCCAACCGGTATCGGGACCCAGTCTTTTCAGCATGCGGCTGTTGTTATTGCGCAGCGCGCCGAGGTGGTATTGTTGTACCCAGCCTTTTTCCCAATCCCATCTTGCAAATTCAACCAGCATGGCCGATTTGAATTTCAGGTTCTCCTCAATCGACAATTCTTTTCCGCTTCTTATTTTGGCGAAGGCGTTTTTGATCTCGGTCTCAGTATAGTCTTCGGCATAGATCTGCTCGAGGCCATGATCGCTCACTGAACAACTCATGGTGGCAAAAAAATCGTGGCGTTTTTTTAACGCTGCCAGGTAATCGCTATAACTACCGATGGAGGTATTGGCTGCTGCTTCCACCTTTGCCACATAAGCATTAAAGGCCGCGGCATCGTCTACATTCATGGCCTTGTCGGGACGGAATGCGGGTAATATTTTTATCTCAAAGCCATCTTCCTTGATCTTCTTATGATACTCGAGGTTATCGACAGGATCATCGGTGGTGCACACCACTTTTACATTCATCCTGCGCAGCAGGCCGCGAACCGAGTATTCTTTTGTTTGCAGTTTGGCGGTAGCTTCATCGTATACCTTCCTGGCTGTTCTGCCATCGAGGATCTCGGTTATTCCGAAATAACGTTGCAGTTCGAGGTGCGTCCAGTGATATAAAGGATTACGTAAGGTGTAAGGAACAGTTTCTGCCCATTTTTCAAACTTCTCATAATCGCTTTTACTGCCGGTAATGTATTCTTCATTCACCCCGTTGGTACGCATGGCGCGCCATTTGTAATGGTCGCCATATAACCAGATCTGGGTCAGGTTCTCAAACCGGGTATCATTGGCTATCTGGTCGGGCGGCAAATGACAATGATAATCTATTATGGGCATTTGTTTGGCAAACTCATGGTACAGTTTCTGGGCGGTAGGCGTTTGCAATAAGAAATGCTCGTCAATAAACTTTTTCATGGTGAATGGTGAATGGTCAATGGTGAATAGCCCGCGGCTATTCACCATTTCCATCTATTATTTAATATTTTGGATTCAAACCTCAAATTAAAGCGATACGCCGCGTTTCCACGGAATGAAATCATCCTGGCCATGACGAACGGCGCTCACCTCCAGTTCACCGCTGGCCACTTTGATCACATAATCGAGTATGCGCTCACCCGCCTGCTCGATGGTCTCTTCACCTTCGATGATGGTGCCGGTGTTGATATCAATTATATCGCGCATTTTATTATATAAAGCGGTATTGCTCGATAATTTAATAACCGGTGCAATGGGGTTGCCGGTTGGGGTACCCAGGCCTGTAGTGAACAGCACTACGTTGGCGCCGCTGGCTACTTCGGCCGTGGTTGATTCCACATCATTCCCCGGCGTGCACAGCAGGTTCAAACCGGGTTTGGTTACTTTTTCAGGATAATCGAGTACATCGGTCACCGGTGATGTACCGCCTTTTTTGGCGGCGCCGGCCGACTTAATAGCATCGGTAATGAGACCGTCTTTGATATTACCCGGAGAAGGGTTCATATCAAAACCACTGCCTACGGCAACAGCCCGGGCATTATAGGTCTTCATCAGGTGTGAGAAGCGTTTGGCGATATCCACCTGTACGCAGCGGTCGCTCAAGCCCTGTTCAACACCACAGAGCTCAGGAAATTCAGAAAGAATAACTGAACCGCCCAAACCCACCAGCAGATCTGATGTATAACCGATGGCCGGATTGGCTGAAATACCGGAGAAACCATCACTGCCACCGCACTCGAGCCCGATGCAGAGCTTGCTCAGCGGTGCCGGTTCGCGTTTGGTTTGATTGGCCAGGATGAGCCCTGCAAATGTATGTTTGATAGCAGCGGCCAGCAGATCAGATTCTAGCCCGATCTTCTGTTGCTCCAGAATATACAATGGCTTGCTGAAATTGGCATCGCGCTTTTTGATCTCTTCTTCGAGAATGGAAACCTGTGCGTTCTGGCAGCCCAGGCTCAGTACCGTGGCGCCGGCGCAGTTCGGGTGTGTGATGTAACCGGCGAGCAAACCGCACAATGCCTGCGCATCCTGCCGGGTTCCGCCACAACCGCCTTCATGGTTCAGGAATTTGATACCGTCAACGTTCGGGAATAAACGCGTTGCGTTCTCTTCTTCGGCACTTGTACGTATATCAGCACTCAGAATGTCTTCAACACTTTTACCGGTCTTGTACAGCTCGATGAGCTGTTGAGCCTGGTATTTATATTTTTTATTCCGGCCATAACCCAGGTCGCGCACCAGGGATTCCTGTAATACGTCGAGGTTGCGGTTTTCGCAGAATACCATGGGAATAACCAGCCAATAGTTTGCTGTACCTACCTCACCGTTCGGGCGATGATAACCCATAAAGGTGCGGCCGGCAAACCTCGATACATCGGGCTTTTTCCACTCGGTATTGCGCTGGGGACTGATCTCGAAATCGTTGGCTGCGTGTTTTACGTTGGCGGTTGAAATAAGACCGCCTTTTTTAATGGGTGACTGGGCTTTTCCAACCAATACTCCATACATGATGATGGAGTCGCCTGCATTCAGGTCAGTGGCTACAAATTTGTGTTTTGCAGTAATATCTTCCTGCAGGGTATAATCCTGGCCATTCAGGGATACTGTTTCACCTTTTGATAAGTTGGTGAGTGCTACCACCAAATTATCATCTTCATGAACTTTTAAGACCTTTTTCTTCATTACGCCAATACTTTTTTGGTCTGATGTGTTTGAATTGTTTTAGCAACGCCGGCTTCCAGCAATGAAGCCATATTGTCTTTTACTGCCTGGGCAAAGCCCGGGATGGCGCTCAGGTCGGCACCCCACAGGGAAGTATCGGCCAGTACTTCATCGGCCAGTTGGGCCGGTTTCAGCTTGCTCCATTTTTCAAAGAAATAAGCGGCAAAATCGTCCTGGATCAGGTATTCTTTTCCCTGCCATTCACCGTAAAATTTATCCTGTTTTTTATTTACGGGCTTCAAAAATAACAGATAAGCAGCAAATCCCAGAGCAATATTCTCGGGCACTGTTTTTATCCGTTCTGCATATGTCAGGATCACAGGTACATTACGCATTTTCATCTTAGAAGTGTATTGCATGGTAATGTTGATCCAGTGGTGCTCGATATTCGGGTTGGCGAAACGATCCAGTACTTTATTGCCAAAGGTTTGGGAAACGCCGTGCTCTACATTGTAAGGAATGCCGGTCGCTATTTCATTTAACATTAATTGCGAGATAAATGTTTGCATGCCGGCATCGTCCATCGCCTGCTTAACGGTGCCAAAACCACCCAGGTATGCCAGTCCGCACGATAAAGTATGCGTACCATTCAACATACGTAATTTCAGTTCTCTGAAGAGGTTGATATCGGGAGCGATCACAACGCCTTCGTCAACCGAAGCAAACGTAAGCACCGATTTAATGTGCTCGCCGCCTTCAATGGCCCAGAGGCGGTACACTTCAGACATAGTGAGCAGTTCGTCTTTATAACCGAACTGTTTTTCCAGCTGTTCGCGGGTTGCGGCATCGGGTTTACCGGGTACGATGCGGTCAACCAGGGAGCTGCAGAAATAGTTGCAGTTCTCGAGCCATTGGATGAAATTATCGTCGAGGCCGTTCAGATGGGCCAGTTCAAGCACAATTGATTCCAGCTTTTTACCATTGTCGGGGATCAGCTCGGTAGGCACGATCACCATACCGCTCTGGCGGCTGCCGTCGAATGCTTTATACCGCTCCAGGAGGAAAGCCAGCAATTTGCCGGGAAAAGAAACAGGCGGCAGGCGGTGAATATCGTCCTGTACCAGCTGAATGCCTACTTCGGTGGTATTGGAAATGATGATCTGCATGTTAGGGTTATGGGCACATTGCAGAATTTCGCTCCATTCGTCTTTAGCGCTCAATACGCGGCTGATAGAGGAGTTGATGATATTCTCTTCTATTTTTTTACCGCCTTCCAGTCCGCGAACGCATAAAGTATATAATCCATCCTGTTTATCAAATGCGGAAGAATCGCTGTCGGTTGATTTAACAACCACCACCCGGCCATTGAATACGCCCCGGCGATTGGCTTTGTCGATAAAATAATCGGGTAAACCGCGTAACAATACGCCTGTACCGAATTGCAGCACTTTTTCAGGAAGATCAAAAACCGATTCAGCAGGCGTTTCTATATCCTGCGCACTGATATTTTTCAGGTTATACCTCGAAAGGATCATACACTACGCGTTTAATTTTTATAAATCTTTATTTAGATGATCAATTTTTACGTTCTGTGAAAAAACCGCCGGCCGGCTGCCGGCATGCCACCACAAGATGCATAATAAATTCAGGCGGGCTGTCCTGCACTTACCTTTAACCCGTTTGCCTGTGCTTATCCAGTGCGCTGACAACCAGCGGGTAAAATATTACTTCTTCGGTGCCTGCAAAAGCAGCCATTTGGCTAATTCATAAGCTGCTTTGGCATTTTCATACTCCGCGGGTATTTTACGGCCATCGGTGTACTCGTTATACAGCCAGGGATCGCCTACCGCGAATACAGTTCCCTTACCGTATTTGGCCACTGCCATCACCACATCGCTCTCTGCTTTCACTACCGGGCGGGCAGGCGCCTTGGTCTCAATGATGCTGATCTCCTTCAGGTAGGTCTTTTTCGTTTGTTTAAAGATCTCATTGCCGGGTGCAATGGGCACAGCTCCTGTTTCGTACTGATCGCCTTTTACAAAATTGCGGCCCCGGTTGCTGAAATGAATACCAAAGGTATTGGCCAGTTTGTTGAAATGTGCCAGGTCGCAATTGACACTGTCATTGGCCATCAATACCAGTACGCCGCCTTTTTTCACCCAGTCGCTGATCACCTTCACGTGGCTCTCCTCCACATAATTGGGGTTCTTGTTATCTTTTAAACCATCGGGGTCAACAATAATATAAACATCCGATTTGGCGAGATTGCTTGCGGTGGGCGCAGCTTCCAGGGTATTGAGTTTGGCGCCATAGCTGCTGAAAATATCGCCCAGGTAGCTGAACCCGTTATAGCTCATTTCATTCCAGGTATAATGGGTTGGATACTGGAAACCATTCAGGTTCTTTTTATCCTCGTGGTTAAAATAGTAATCAAGGGTTACGGTCTTGCCCTTACCTGGCATCTCGGCAGGCATGTTCTCCATTTCGGCGCCGGCCAGCAGGTAAGCGCCCACGCCCTTCCAGTCGTTCACGATCACCGGCTCGCGCATATAATATTCAAAGCTGCCGTCGCGGTAGGGATTACCACCCAGGCCCGAAACTTTTACAGTGCCTTTCAACTGCACCTGGCCTTCTGCATTCTTGTCGACAAATGTTTTCAGAATGCCGGCGTAGCCCTTTTGGGCATTGGACCAGTAGCTGGCCGGCAGGTAACCTTTACGAATGCCTTTGGCGATGGTATATACGAGCATGGCGGAGGCCGATGCTTCGAGGTAATTCTTTGGCCGGGTAGGCAGGTCAACCACATCGTACCACAGGCCGGTCTTCGCGTCCTGCACTTTGGTAACGGCTTTGGTGAACCGGTTGAGGATGCCAATGATGGTATCGCGGCCGGGGTGGTTAGCGGGGAAATAATCCAGCACATCCACCATCGCCATTCCGTACCAGCCCAGGGCGCGGCCCCAGAAATGCGGTGAGGTACCGGTTTGTTTATTCGCCCATTGCTGTTCCTTCGATTCATCCCAGCCATGGTACAGGAGGCCGGTCTTGGGATCACGGGTATTCCTTTCTATATTGGCGAACTGGCGGGTAATATCATTGAAGACGGTATCTTCTCCAAACAACATGGCATATTCGGCATAAAAGGGCTGGCCCATATACAAACCATCGAGCCATACCTGCCAGGGATAGATCTTCTTGTGCCAGAAACCGCCCTGTTTGGTGCGGGGGTGGGTTTGTAACTGCGCGCGTAAATGGTCTGCCGCTTTTTTATACTTGGGTTTTTCTGTTACGCGGTATAACAATAATAAGAGCTTGCCATTATTAACGTGGTCGATATTGTATTCGTCGGCTTCGTATCCGCGGATATTGCCTTCCTCATCTACCCAGGCGTCCATGCTTTTCTGAATGTATTTGAAGTAGGAGGCATCACCGGTCGCTTTCCATAAAGCTTCCATGCCTTTTAAAACCACGCCCATATCGTAGCTCCATTTGCCTGGTTTTTTGGCGGCGGAATCACTCCACCAGCTCATGACCGAAGCGGCCATGCCCTGCGACCAGTTCATTTTATTGGATGAACCCGGGGCGGAGGCGGCCGTTCCCTGCTGGGCGAAGGCGTTTATTGAAACGGCACTGCTAATGACAAACAATACGTGTGAAATCTTCATGGTTATATTTTTGAACAGGTTTCAAGTTACAGGTTCCAGGTTTCAGGGCTTGCAGTTTTTAAGGGCCCTGCAACCCCGCTTTGCGGGGCAGGCCCTGGAACCTGTAACAGCCATTTATTTAATAAAGTCCCATACTTACTTAATTGTTACATTTTGTTCAGAAGCGCCAAATTCATACAAAATCTTTTCTTTGGCTTTCGAAGCATCGGTGTTCTGGATGCTGATCTTTTTGGTTCTGTCGCCGGCCACCCTGAACAATAATTCTGCATCCTTTTTATAAGTAAGTTTATCAAAGGTGAGATTATCGCTGTTAATGATATCTACTACCGGTTTGGTTTCAGCGCTCAGGATCTTGATATTTTTTAAAGTGATGCCTGATGCTTCCTGGATATCGATGCCTTTGTCGGCTTCCAGCACCATATTTTCGAGGTGCACATTTTTTACATGCATTTCTGGTACCCCGCGAATGAAGATGCCTTTGGCTGCCCCGTTGCATACCACGTTCTTTATAACAAAGTTCTGGAACTGCGGTGTGGTCTCATTTACCGGCAGGGTTTCCACCTTTGGCAGTTCGCGTTTTTCACCGGCCAGCGCAACGGGGTCTACCGACATATAATACATATCGAACAGAATGGCTTCACCGGGAATATTGATCATTTGAATGTCGTTGATGTAAATATTCTCTACAATGCCGCCCCGGCCGCGGGTTGTTTTAAAGCGAAGACCAATATCGGTGCCGATAAATGTACAGTTGCTGACCCACATATTGCGGGCGCCGCCGCTCATTTCGCTGCCGATCACAAAACCGCCATGGGCGTGGTATACTTTACAATCGCGGATGATCACATTTTCAGTAGGCATGCCTCTTTCTCTTCCCCAATGGTCGCGGCCGCTTTTGATACAAAGGCCATCGTCGCCTACATCAAATACTGAATTTTCGATCAGTACATTCTTACAGCTTTCCACATCGATGCCATCGCCATTTTGGGCAAACCAGGGATTCAATACAGTAACATTCCGTACGGTAAGATCTTCACTCATGAGCGGATGTAAACACCAGGCTGCAGAGTTCTGAAAGGTTACGCCTTCGAGCAGGATCTTTTTGCATTTGGTAATAACCACCAGGTTGGGGCGCAGGAAATCTTTGATGCTTTTATAGAATTCCGGTGTTTTATCTTTTGTGATCTCGCCGGGGTTCTTCATTTTAGTGGGTTTCAGCCATTGCTCCGAGGGATACCATGATCTGCCATCCTCGCTCACCACACCGCCCTGCGATATCCATTTTTTCCACTGGCTTTCGGTAAGCTTCTCTTTTCTTACCTGGCGCCAGGCTTCGCCACCGCCGTCGATGACGCCATAACCGGTAATGCCGATATTGGTTGCATTGGTAGCTGAAATGGGCGACTGGTTGCGCATTTGCGGTAAGCCTTCCCAATTGCCTTCTACCAGCGGGTATTGATCTTTATCCTTGGTGAATTGTACAAGCGCGCCTTTTTTCAGGTGCAGGTTCACATTGCTTTTTAATACCACAGGCCCTGTAAGCCATAATCCGGCAGGTATAACTACTACCCCACCGCCTTTTTTGTTACAGGCATCGATAGCATCGTTGATGGCTTTTGTATTCAGCGTTTGGCCATCGGGTACTGCTCCGAATTTAGTAATGTAGGTGGAATCCTTTTTGAAACTTGTCTGTTGAATAACCGGCAATTTGCCCTGGGCAAATACATCCGAAGAACAGGTCATTAATCCAATTACTGCTGCTGCTTTAAACCAATTGTTCATTACAAATTGTTTACTTCAATGAATTTAAAATGTACGGTTTGCCCCGCAGAACCCAAAGGATGATTTAACATTTTGTGCGTGTACCTGCAGTAGTTTGGAAAAGGTAAAATCATGCAATCTGCGCGTTGCAAGGCAATCGTCCCAAAGATGTAAGTTACAGGCTACAAGTTGCAGGCTGTCCCCTCATTCAACGGGACAGGCGCTGAAACTTGCAACCTGTAACCTTAATACCTGTTTTTCAGCGGCAAGTGTACACAGATATTTAAACCCACCGAAACGAATAAGGAATTTTATTTACGCAAACGTTACCGGCAACGATAACATACCAGACGGGAAATAAAATGCTGGCAATCAACGTAAATTACCCAGAACCATACCCCTTTACGCGACTGCCAGCAAGAAGATACCCCATTCCCGTAACCCCCCTGACCCCCTAAGGGGAAAGGAAATACTAGGAGCAGGGATTTATACTTTTAAATGAGTGTGTTTTTAACATTTAATTGACTGAAGCTTTTTCGTGGCTCAAAAACAGGTGGGCAGAAACTCCTAAACTGCCCACCCTCGAAACCCACTGCATTTCTATTGAACACATCAGAGCATATAGACAATTGACAACAGGCAACAGGCAACAGGCAATTGGCAATTGGCGATCATTCGATCGTCTGCAAAACCAATTGGCCATCATGCAAGGCTGGTGGCCGCCACTCGCCAATCCCCTTCCGGGGGTTGGCGGGTTACTGATACCCCTCATTCTGCATAAACTCCCCTTTATTGGTAACCGCATCCAGCTGTGATTGCGGAATAGGCCGTACTATATGAAATGCTTTTACATACTGGGCGGCATCAGGGTTCAGGTTTTTTATGCGATCGATCAGTTTATTCGTGCGTTTCAGGTCGAACCAGCGCAATTGCTCCCCGGCCAGCTCGCGTGCCCGCTCATCGAGTATAAAGTCGAGCGTTACCTGCGCAGCGGTGATCTCCATCGCGCTTTCCCTGCCGGGATGTGCAGCACGGCGGCGAATGGCGTTGAGGTAAGTGACTGCCTGATCTGGTTTATTGAGCTTGAACTGGGCTTCAGCAGCGATCAGGTACATTTCGGCCAGCCTGATCACAAACACATCGCGAACGCTTTGCGCTTCATTAAAGGAAGCCCGCGTTGAATCCTTAAATTTTTTCAGCGATACATAAAACCTCCGCTGGGTGGGAATACCCGTAGTCGCATTATATACGCGTGACATATCGTAGGTCGTATACCGTTTGGCATTCATGTCTGTAACGGAAAGGGTATTCTTGGAAGTAAAGCAGACGGTATCGCCCACTTTAAAATTGTTGGTATCTTTTGAATTAAAAGTATTGCCAGCAGCCCGCGCTTCTTTATTGCAATACCACACCGTTTGAAAAGAAGCCTCATAACGGCTATCGTCGTTCTCGTTGAACATGTTCAAAAACGCTTTCGTAGGCATATACCGGTTGAAAGGCCGCCCATTGGGGATATCCCGCTGCAGGATGGCGGAGTTCACCTGGTCATATACCTGCAGGAATAACATGTGACCATTGTTGCTGCCGCGGCTATGCCCCGTGGGAAAAGCAGATGTGGCAAGATCATTATTCGACAAATTGGTAGAATAGTCAACAGCCCAGATCACTTCCTTATTTTTCAAATTGCCCATATTCCACAGATCGGCATAGCGGGCCGCCAATTGATAGCCATAATTTTTGATAACATCATCGGCCATGGCGAACGCCTGTTCGTTCATGCCCCGGGTGAGGTACATGCGCGCCAGGAAAGCTTTTGCTACCGGGATGGTAGCGCGGCCATAATCACCGGAAGTTTTTGGCAGATTCTTCACCGCAAAATCAAGGTCGGCGAAGATCTGCGTGTAAAACTGATCAACCGGGGTTTTATTGGCAGTTGATTCAATCACACCGGGCGGTGTTGCCATGGTAGTGAAATGAACGCCACCCCAGGTCTCTACGATATGCCAGTAATAGAAGGCACGTAAAAAGCGCAGCTCCGCTTCCCGGGTTGTTTTCTGGGCAGCGGTATAGTCGGCCACCTCCCCTACTTTGGCAATGCCGTCGTTACATAAATAAATGGCTGCATAAAAATTATCCCATTCCAGGTTGAGGGCCGCGGTGTTACTGCCCTGCAGGTTATCATAACGTGATAATTGCGGGAAAACATCCCCGGTACCATTGGTCCAGATATCGGTACCCATTTCTGATAAACTGTAGCCTTCTTCTTTTCCATACCAGTACCGGGTATATGTGTATGCTGCATTTACCAGCGCATCAAAACCTTTTGCACTTGTATAGGTAGCTTCGGGCGTCAATCCGCTGGGATTATATTCAGTTAATTTTTTATCGCAGGAGGTAAATACCACAGCACCGGTCAGCGCTAAAGACAATACGGTATTTATTGTACGTTTCATATTCAAATATTGATTCACTAATGAATAAGATTTAGAACTCAAGATTGATTCCGGTAACGATCAATTTGGTCAACGGCCTGTCAAATGAACCTTCCCCTTCCGGATCATAATCTTTCTCCTTCGCAAATGTGAAATAGTTCTTGGCGCTTACATACCAGCGCAGGCTGCTCACGTGGAACCGTTGGGTAAGTGTTTTCGGCAGCGTATAACCGAGGGTGATATTCCTGATCTTTACGAAAGAACCGTCTTTGTAACCGAGGGTGGTTGCAAATGGCATGGAGGCTCTTGAAATATTGATATTCGGCCGCGGATAATCATTGGTCGGGTTTTCCGGTGTCCAGTAATTAACATTGGCGCCATTCTCAATGGCATTGGGCTCAAACTTGTTGGCGTAGTCAGAAACGAAGGTTTGTCCAACCCGGGCAAAAACATAGATATTCAGATCAAAATTCTTATAGCTGATATCATTGCTGAAGCCGAGGGTGTAATCAGGAACGGCTGAACCTATTACTGTGCGGTCGTAAGTAGCATCCAACTTCCCATCGGGCTGGCCTTTATCTCCGCTGAGGTCGGCTACCCGGATATCACCGGCCTTATAGCCAAAACTTCTGGCTAAAGCAGTATCTGCGGTTTGCCAGATCCCTTCTTTCTTAAAGTCGTAGAACGATTTCACCGGGTGGCCGATGAACAGGCCGCTGGCAATATCATTTTTTCCGTTTGCCAGTTCGGTGATGCGTTCTTTATTACGTGTATAGGTAATAGCGCTGGTCCAGGTGATCTGCTGGTTCTGCACGTTCACGGTACGTAACTGGATCTCGATCCCATTGTTACGGGTCTTACCCACATTCTCTACCACTTTGGTATGGCCCGATGAACCTGGTAAGGGACGCAGCAACAAGAGGTCACGGGTTCTTGAATCATAATAATCAACACTGGCGCTGAGGCGGTTCTTGAACAGACCGAAATCTAACCCGATGTTCTGCGTACCGGTCAACTCCCATTTCAGGTTGCGGTTACCGTTCTGCGGATCATAGCCATAAGCGATCATACTTACATCGTTCCATGAATGTGGAATAAGGATCAATCCGCTGTTCGTTGAATAGGGTTTCACGGCCGCATTACCCGCCACACCATAACTGGCGCGCAGCTTCAGGTCGCTGAACAGGTTCTGACTGGCCATAAAATTTTCATCGATGATACGCCAGGCAACCGCTGCAGATGGGAAGAAAGACCAGCGGTTCTCTTTTAACAATACGGAAGAACCGTCGGCGCGACCGGTAAGGGTCAACAGGTATTTTCCTTTGAAATTATAGTTTAACCGAAGGGCGCCCGATAAGAGGTTGCTGCCAATATAATTACTCCAGATATTAATGTTGCTTGGGTTGCTCAGCAGCGCATGCCATGACTGGCCGGGAATGATCTGTCCGGTACCCTGCGAATAAGCGCTGTCGGTCTTGTTAGATAAATAGCTGGTGACGGCCGTCACATCCAGTCCATGGTCACCGAACTTTTTATTCCAGGTAATGATGTTTTCCCAGATAAGGTCGGCCTGGGTAGCGTTGGTCACTTTTGCCAGCGAGCCTGTTGAAGTAAAGCGGGTAATGGTATTTTCTCCCAGGAACAGACCATTGCGGCTGCTGCTGTTGGTTATACCCAGGTTCGAGCGAAGGGTAAGGCTTGGGAAAGGTTTCCATTCTGCATAGGCAGAAGATAAAATGCGGGTGGTATTGGTCTCATTGATATAAGCCCCCGGCAATTCTTCCAACAAGGGGTTAACCTGGTTGGCATTGCCGGGAATTCTTATAATTGAACCGTCCGGGTTATAAGGTGTAAAATAAGGTATCACTTTATTGGCTACGTTGAGAATATTGTCGGTACGCCGGTTCTCATCATAATATGTCAACTGGCTTTGCAATCCCACCTTGAAGGTGCCTATAATGGTTTGATCGATGTTCAGGCGTAAGGTATAGCGGCCGGAAAAATCATTGTTGAGAATACCTTTTTCTTTAAAGTAATCGAAAGAGAAGAAGACTTTTGTTTTTTCACTGCCTGCGGCCACATTAATGCCATAGTCCTGCTGTGAACCATCCTGTAACAGCAGTCCTGGCCAGTAAGTAGACTGGCCACTGGTGGCGGCAGCCAGGTCGGCCTTAAATACATTGGGATCATCTGCCGGTGAGTTCCAGGCGCCGGCGGTGCGGCTGGCCTGCCGTTTCAGTTCGGCATATTGCGGACCGTTCATCGGCTCGGGATAACCAGCTACTTCACTTATTCCATAATACGCATTCGCACCTACCCGTACTTTTCCGGAAGCGCCTCTTTTAGTAGTAATGATAACTACGCCATTAGCGCCGCGTGAACCATAGATAGCGGTAGAGGACGCATCTTTCAATACCTCCATGGATTGGATATCGTTGGGGTTGATGTCCTGGAAGTTGGCATACTGAATGCCATCAACGATAAATAAAGGGGTATTCTGCGCCAGTACCGACCTGTTACCTCTAACAGTGATATTCACGTTAGAACCCGCGCCACCGCTGGTGCGGGTGATATCAACTCCCGCCACTTTACCCTGTACGCTTTCCATGACGTTACCCGCGGGCACTTTTTTCACTTCATCGCCTTTGAGCGACACAACAGCCCCGGTAAGATCTCTTTTCTTTACCGTACCATAACCGATCACCACAATGTTCTCGAGGCTGGAGGCTGCTGAGGCCAGCGACA
Source organism: Longitalea arenae (assembly GCF_016924755.1). GTDB lineage: Bacteria > Bacteroidota > Bacteroidia > Chitinophagales > Chitinophagaceae > Niastella > Niastella arenae. The sequence continues at coordinate 27,697 of NZ_JAFFJX010000002.1, forward strand.
GCGTGATCATTGTTTTGTCGCCTACTTTTATTTCCTGTGACTCGTAGCCTACATAGGAAAATACAAGCACATCGTTTTCGTCGGCCATTAATGTAAACACCCCCTGCTCATTGGTGGTGGTGGCCTTTGTTGTGCCTTTTATGGTTACTGTTACGCCCGAGAGCGGAGCTCCGTTTGGGTCAGTGATCTTACCCGTAACCTTTTTTTCCACAGCACGGGTTCCTTCATTGATCACTATAAGGCCGTTGGCCATGAAACGGTAGGTAAGTATAGTTTGGGAAAACAAATTGTCGAGCGCCTGTTTAATATCAACGTTTTCAAGGTTGATGGTCACCTTTTGCCGGATGGCCGGCAGCTGGTTGTTATACAGGAACCGATAGTGTGTCTGCTTTTCAATATTGATCAAAATACCAGCGATCTCGGCATTTTTATACTTGAGATCCAGCTTATTCTGGCCGAATCCCTTCGCCGACACCTGCAGCACACCAACAAGCAGTAAGAAAGTAGTTATTTTCATAACAAGCAGCGCATTGGAAAGCAACGGGTTTTTTCCGCCCGTTCTAAAACTTTTCATACATTAGTATTATTATGGGTTAAGAAATCACTTCCCCTTCCCGCCTGCCAGCGGGATCGCGGAGAAAACAACACCGAAAAATTTAACCTGTAATGCGCGGAGAATGCTGCCAACATTCTCCGTTTTTTTTGGTTACGTAGGATGCATATTATTGAATCGATTTTATAAAAACCTCATTATTGTTGATCGATACATTGAACGGGACAGCTGCTTTCAGGGCCATAAAAGCCTGTTCAACGGTTTCATTCTGCAGCGAACCATTAAATACCAGCTGCCTGGCTGCCTCATCTTCAAAATAGATCCTGATATTATACCATCTTTCCAGCTTCAGGGCCAGCTGTTCGAAATTGTCGCCGCGGAACTCGAGCCGGTTATATACCCAGGCTGTTTCCAGATGTTCATGCTCGGCTGCCGTGCTGTCAATACGAATGATCTGCGGTGGCGCTGGCGGCGTATTTGTCGTGCTGGTTTTCGCCCCGGCTTCTGCCAGAAAGCTGCTGGCGGGCAACACGATCTTTTCATTCGGATGCAGGTAAACAGGTTTATTGCTCGCATCCCCTTTGCGGGTTATTTGTACCAGCCCCCGGATCAGGGTTGTTTCAATTATTTTTTCCTCGGGATACGATTTCACATTAAAGGCGGTACCCAGCACCTTGATATCGATGCTTCCGGCATGAACAATAAATGGCTTTTTCTGATGCGTAGAAGCCGAGGTGACCGTTACCACATCAAAATACGCTTCGCCTTCGAGGGTGATCTCGCGCACCGGACCACTGAAATTCGCATACACAATGCGGGAACCTGCATTCAACCATACGGTTGACCCATCGGGCAGAATGGTGCGGGTTTTACTTCCTTTAGGGGCCACCACTTCATTAGCCGCAAGGGCTTGCTGTTTCCGGTTCCAGCTGGTAAAAAACCAGGTCCCGATCGCCAGCGCCGCTACTATTGCGGCAGCCCAGTATATTTTCCTTCTTTTTTTGAGAGGTACAACAGGAGCGCCCGGGTGCGACAAAGCCGTTTCTGCTGCCGACAATTGCAGGATGCGATTGATCTTATCTCCATGCCCCGTTTCTTCAGACGCGGATGTATTTACCGACCATAACTGGTGCAGCATTTCATATTGCTGCATCAGTTCGGGATGTTGCTGCAATAAGCTGTTCAGTTCTTCTTTATCCTGTTCAGTAATATCCCCGCTCAAACTGCGAGACAGCAAAAACCAAATTCTTTCGGGTGTTTCCATTTTCGCCTGGTGCGTTTATGTTTATAAGGACAGGCTTTTTTGAAAAGACCATTAAGGCTTTTAGAAAAATATTTTTCAAACCTGAACGTGAGGTGACATAAGGAGTAATGTGCTGATATGCTAATGTGCTGATGAGCTGACTCGCTATTGAATACAAAGACCATTCGGCCAGGCAAGGCCTCGCCGGGATTCACCATAAACCATTCACCATTGACCATTCACGACTGCTTCCTGGTGGTTATTTCAAACCCCCTGGCAGCGCGGTTGACCTGCAGTTCGGAACAGATCTTTTTGATGGCGATGGCCATTTGCACATCGACGGTATTGACGGAAATATTGAGGATCTCGGCTACTTCACGGTGCTTGAGGCCGTCTTCACGCACCAGTTTGAAGATCATTTTACAACGGGGTGGTAAATTATCAACTGCCTGTTGCATGCGTTTCATCATCTCGGCAGTGACCAGCAGGTTATAGGGATCAGAAACTACCTGGCCCGCTTCGATGTCAAGATCATCGAAAGGGGCCCTGATCAACTCAGTGGCTTTTTGCGAGATCGCGTTCAGGGACCTGTTCTTTACGGCAACATATAAATATACGGTGAGATTCTCTACTTCGTTTATGCGCTGGCGGTTGCTCCACAATTTTACAAAAACATCTTCCACTATTTCTTCAGCTATTTCGGGCGAGCGGGTAATGGCCCGGGCAAAATGATGCAGGCGTTTGCTGAATAACCGGTACAGCTCAGCCAGACATTGTTCATTTCCGGCATATATACCTTGCTGAATATGTGGCAGGCTAATGGTCATACTTTTTCAATAAGCAATCAATCGGCGATAAATGTAGTCAATTTTTGGAAATAATGAAAGCGCCATGCCGGCTGCCGCCAAAAACGACAGCCATCCAAACATGGCGCACACTTTATTCCTTTACAACTATTCCACCCGAAACCAATCAAGATCAGCAAAACCCGCATCATTGGTCACCGTAGTGCGGGTGCAGAACAATCCCAGTTTGGCGCCGATCCACCGGCCGGGCACCGCAGTAAATGTCTCACCGGCTGTTGTGAATTGTTTTCCATCTTCACTATACGAAAAACTGCATTTGGCTCCTTCTGCAACCTGTACCCGCAGGTAGATGGTTGTGCCGGAGATCTTACCAATCCCTTTTTCCTGTTCGGCCTTACCGGCTTCCGCTTTGTCGCACACCACGTAAGAGAGATAGATCCCGTCGTCTTTCTTCGTGAGGCCAACATATGCATAGTCGGAACCCATTACCATGAGCCCGGTTCGCTCGCCTGCTAACCTTGGTTTAAAATCGAGTTTTACCGTAGCAGTGAATTTTTCTGCCGGAAATTTCTGCATTAATACGTTCGGTACAAACCAGAGATTTTTTGCCGTATCGGATACCATACCGCTGAATAAACGCAGGGAGCCATTTGCCGGAAAAGCCCAATAGGGTTTTGGATTCGCCTGCCATTGCCATTGCAATCCCAACGTGTGCCCATTGAATTCATCCGATTCCTGCGGCGTTTGTACCGGGTATGTTTTGCCAACATTCGGCTTTTTATGTTCAGTCACCGGCTCCCCCTTTCCATCTCCATCTTTATCGATGCCGATCACCGGCCAGTTATTCACCCACTTCATCGGTTGCAGATGAACGATACGGCCATAAGCACCTACATCCTGAAAATGCAGGAACCAGTCCTCCCCGGTTTTTGTATCCACCCAGGCGCCCTGGTGCGGACCGTTTATCTTTGTATTGCCCTGGTCCATCACTACTTTTCTTTCGTAGGGACCATAGATATTTTTTGAACGCAACGCCAGTTGCCAGCCCGTAGCTACTCCTCCGGCCGGGGCAAAAATGTAATAATACCCATTGCGTTTGTAGAGTTTGGGACCTTCGAGTGTAGGGTCTAAATCGTGGCCATCAAACACCATTACGCCGCCATCCAATACTTTGGTGCCGGTAGCGTCGAGTCTTTTTACTACAATAATACTTTTTATTCCGGCCCTGCTGCCGGCGTATGCATGTGCCAGGTATACCTTGCCATCTTCGTCCCAGAACGGGCAGGGATCGATCAATCCTTTGCCGCCTTCCACCAGGATGGGATCAGACCAGGGACCATTGATGCTTTTTGCTTTTACTACATAAATGCCGAAATCGGGATCGGGATAATAAATGTAGAACTCATTATTATGATACCGGATGGCGGGCGCCCATACTCCACCTCCATGACGCACTTGCGAAAAATGGTCATAGGGCGGCTGGCGTTTCAATGCATGGCCGATCAGGGTCCAGTTCACAAGGTCTTTTGAGTGCAGGACCGGCAGTCCCGGTATGGCATCAAAACTGGAAGCTACCAAATAATAATCATCGCCAACGCGGCAAACATCGGGATCGGAATAATCAGCATAAATAACCGGATTCTTATAGGTACCATTTTTGTTATCAGGCACCCACACCTTGGAAACATATGGCTGTTGTGCGGATGCATACAAACTAAAGAGAGAGAAACTTAATGCAAATAGTTTTTTCATTTATAGTCGGTTTCTTATCGTGAATGGTGAATGCCCGCCCGACTAAACGTCGTTCGGGCGGGGTCAATGGTCAATGGGACGATTAACTTTATCAACTCTGGCAAATTTTTCAACTCGTCAACTGCTCAACTAGTCAACTGGTCAACTCATCTCAACGGATCCCAATCACCAAAAATATTCTTCAGGGTGTATTCCTTGGCTTGTTTTTTTGTTAACTGGTGCGACCAGGCGGCGCGGCCTTCGGGATTGGCGCCTGGCCCTTTGCTGTTGTACTCGGCATAAAAAGCCGTTTTTTCATTTGCGGGATTTCGCCAGTTATCCCAACCGATGGCGGAAATATGCTGCCCCATCTCAGTATTGATGAACACGGTTCTGGCATATGGGCGCCATGGACGGCCCAGCAATACTTTTGTTGCTCCCGTATCCGCCAGCAGTTTACAATTGAAAAAAACAAATCCATACGCCTGCCTGGGCGTGGTTGATGCTGCTGTTATGTATGAATTGGACAGGCTTTTAATGGTGCAGTCCTGGAAAACGACGGTAGCCGGACCAAAAATAAAATCGGTCGTGCCCTCTATATGGCAGTCTTTATAATACTGGCGGCTGCTGTCGATACCCACATAGAGGGTATCCTGGTTGCCAAGCAGGCGGCAGTTCACGATCACGCAGCGATCGCTTTCTGCATGCAGGGCCACGGCCTGGCCTACGCGCCCGGCCGCATTTTGGATGGTTAGGTTTTCTGCGCGGAAATCATTTCCTCTCACCAATACGGTATAACTATTAAAGGTGCTGAACTTGTCGCGGCCCCTTTCATCTTTTTTACCATCTGCATACGGTTTACCACTGTAATCAGACCAGGTGATGATGGTGCTGTCGCGGCTCTCCCCGACCAGGGAAATATTGGTCTTCCAGCTTGGGATGACAAGTTTCTCATGGTATACGCCTTTCCTGATAAAAATAGTTACCCGCTCCTGTGAGAAATCGCGCATGGCATTTACGGCTTCCTGAATGGTTTTATAATTGCCGCTGCCATCCTGCGATACGGTCAAATATTTGGGGTAGCTTTCTTGCTGCGCGAAGGCATTCGCAACAGGAAAAAGCAACAACAATAATATCCTGAAACTTTTCATAACTAAGATTATATTGGGAATGCTGGTAGCTAGTGGTATATGGCTTGCAAAACTTATGTTCGAAGCTCGCTTCTTTCCTTGCCTTCCCCACTTGCCACTAGCTATTTTAGAAATCCCATTTCAACAAGCCACGCTTCACATAAACCCGTCCACAACTGCGTAGAGCCGGGATTGTTACGCAGCGCAATATTGTGACCACCCTGCGGAAAGATATGAAGGCTTGCCGCCACCTTCTTTTCGAGCAAGGCCTGATAGAAATAGATACTGTTGCGGGGATCAACCGCTTTGTCATCATTCGCATGCACCAGGAAACAAGGCGGCGTGTTTGGCTGCACCTGTAACTCCATGGAAAATTTTGCCAGTTGCTCTTTTGAAGGATCTGGCCCCAACAGATTATCGCGGCTTCCCTTATGCGTATATGCTCCCATGGTGATCACCGGTGAAACCAGGATCGTGAAATCAGGGCGATACGCAATGGCATTCAGGCTATCGCCGATGGCAGCCACATCTTCGGTATTGTTGCCTACCCAGGCAGCCAGATGACCACCGGCGGAAACGCCCAAAATGCCGATCTTGTTTTGTAGAAGATTCCATTTGGCGGCATTGGCGCGAATGACACGAATAGCGCGCTGCGCATCCTGCAAGGGGCCTTTATCCCGCTGCACCAGATCGGGCGAAATGGGTAAGCGGTAATTGAGCACAAAAGCGCTAATACCCATCGTGTTGAACCATTTGGCCAGCTGAAAACCACTGATCTGGTAAGACAAATGATGATAGCCGCCACCCGGACAAATCAGCACTGCACACTGTTTGTTTTCCTGCACCGATGGAAAGAAGGCATAGATCCCCGGCGTACCTACCTGGTACACCCGTTCGTTATAGATGCTGTCATTTAACCGCATGCCTTTTGAATTCGGCATCTTACCGGCCGGCCACAGCGGAATGAATTCCTGCGCCTGAACAACCGGTGAACCTAGTGCGATCGTTATCAACAAACAAACAAGCCTTCGATACATGCAATGATATTTGATACTTAAGTTAGTCAATGGGCATAACAGACAATGGGCAATTGGCAATAGACAATATACAATATGCAATATGCAATTGGCAATTGGCAATCGACAATAGACAATATGCAATGGGCAATTGCTTATTGGTTTTATTTTCTCACCCGCGCTGCCAGTTCGAGGCCGAGGCTTTTAATATTTTTAAAAACTATTTGCGCAATGACCCGGGCGCCGAGTTCATTGAAGTGGGTATTATCTTCTTTTCCGTTTGGATAGTTCGGGTGCTCGCCGGGCGCCAGGTGATTGAACAATAATTTGGACTTCTCAACACCCCATTGCTGCATCAATGCCTGTGCTTCCCTATCGAGGTCGATCAATGGCACTTTGTTTTCGTTGGCCACGTCACGCACAATTTGAGCATAGATGTCGTGGGTTCCTGCAATATGGCCGGTGGAATCGAAATTGCGGCGCGCCACCGGTGTCAATAAAACCGGTGTGGCTTTCTTACTGCGGGTATCGGATATATATTTAAGGAGGTTCGCTTTGAATTGCGCTTCTGTCGTATAACTTTTCTTTGTCTTCACCTCATCATTATGGCCAAATTGAACGAATACATAATCGCCTTCCTGCAGGGCAGCCACTACGGGCGCCCAGCGGTTCTCTTCCATAAAGGTTCTGGTACTGCGGCCATTTTGTGCGCGGTTATCAACGGTTACCGTTGAATCGAAAAAATAGCCAAAGGGCATGCCCCAGCCATGCTCCGGATAGGCTTTGATCTCCTTGTTGGCCATAGTAGAATCGCCGATCAACCAGACCGTGATCTTTTTTTGGGGAGGCAGCGCAAACGCTGTCAGTATTAATGATGCAATAACTATCCACCTTTTCATTGCTGTTTATTTATACCCGTATTTACTTTTCAGTTTTATCAAGCGGTTAACCGTGGCCTGGTTAGAAACCATGTCACCATTCTCTACCTATCAACTTTATACATGCATCACTTCCCCAATCCATTAATATACATTTCAATATTAGTATACTGTTTATCGAGTTTGTAACCGGCTGCATCGCCGGCATCGGCCGGGTTTAATTTATGTTTGATTTCCCAGGCATCGGGCATGCCATCCTGGTCTTTATCTGCCGCTGCAGGCGTTGATTGCAAGCCCGGCCATGCATTCACGGTGGCTTCATACGGCGTTCCATGCTGATAACCGCCCTGCACATCAATCAAGCGGCCGGTGCGGTTCTTTACATCGTTGACGATGCGGGCATCGAGGGTATCACGATTCGGCAAACTGCAACCCACATGTTTCAATACCAGTTCATAGGCATCCTGGGCTAACTGTGTTGTTACCGGCACAATGGTAAAAGGAGCTGTAGCTTTGGCAAGCGCAGGATCGTCGCCCATCTTGCTATTGCCCAAACGTACGCCCAACCAGTTGTTGCTGGTCACTTCCTTTGAACCATCGACATAATTCCCCTCTACAAAAAATTTACCGTAAGAGATCCCAGGCGGTTTGCTCCAGGGATTCACCACCTGGTGCATTACGTTCTTATGGGTGTTGGGCCCGTACTTGTAGTAATTGTTTACAACATTATAATTGCCCCCTTCGCCGGCATATACATTATTACCGCCCCAGTTGTAGATCACATTATTGCGATAATCTACATTTTCATCCGGCATTTGCCGGGTACCATTGAAGCGCGGGTTACGGCTGTTACAATGCGCGAAGAGATTATGATGCGCTGATAAATGTTTTCCGCCCCAGATACCACCATAACCATGGCGTTCAAAGTCTTTATCGCCCGCTTCAAAATGATAGCTGTAGTTCAATGGTTCTGCAATGAGATTCCATTGCAAGGTAGTACTGTCGCCGTTATACACAGAGAACACTTCGTCGGTGCTCCAGCTCATAGAGCAATGATCGATGATAATATTTTTCCGGCGGGTTCCGCCAAAAGCGTCATCACTTCCGCTGCCATCGACCATACCGCCCCGCTGGTTCTTATCACCCATCCGAAAACGCAGGTAGCGGATGATAATGTTATCACCGGCCAGTGCCACCGGATGGTCGGCTAAACAAATACCATCACCGGGCGCTGTTTGCCCGGCAATGGTTGCGTTACCCTTTATCTCAAGCTTTGATTGCAGGTGTATAGTGCCCGAAACCGCAAATACGATGATGCGCGGTTCTTTGGCCTGAACGGCTTTGCGGAAACTGCCGGGGCCATCGTCATTCAGTGTGGTTACCACGAACACTTTACCCCCGCGGCCTCCGGTAGTATACTGACCGAAGCCTTCCGCACCGGGAAAGGCAAGCGGCTGTGCCCCGAGGTCAGCGAACAGAATTAAATGAAGAATTACCAGCATGATCTTCCGGTTCACATGGCGATCCTGGCTGGCTTGCTTACAGAATAACAATCGTTTTATCATACATCCAATGTCAATTCTAGTGAGATATTTTGTTAAATGACCGATTCAGCGTTCCTTTTTCTATGCAAACGTTCCCGGAACTCGTTCATAGTTCACAGTTCTAAGTTCTAAGTACTCAGTTCTAAATTGCCTAGATGCAGGTTCCCACGTACTGGTTGCAAACTGAAGTGAAGCAAAGCAAAATGTGCCACACCTTTGGGCATGACACATTCAGCTTAACAGTTAAGCAGTATTTGAACAGCGGTGCGATACTTTGAAAGTGTGGCACTCCTTAATGCCGCGTTATTGATAACCCGGATTTTGCGACAACCTTCCCTGGTAAGCAGAAAGTGTTGCCTGATCGAAGGGGAACAACTCACTTTTACCTGTTTGAAAAAAGCTGGCCATGCCTGCGCTCAGCGGCCTGTTATCGATAACGTTTGTAGACAAATAAGTTCTCCACGGCAATGCATTCCAGGTGCCCGATGCAGGTTTCTGTTTCGGCTGCCAGAAAGGTTGCGCTGTTTGAGCGGTATTGGCACCGGCATAGAATTGTATTTCTTCACCCACGTTCCGCCAGTAAATGGTATCCGGCACATTGGCATACCTGCCGGCGCCCGTTCTGATCTGCTCTATCTTAGTTCTTGCCTCACTGAGTTTATTAGCCAGTTGTCCCCACCGTAAGAGATCAAATTTCCGGATGCCTTCATGGCCAAACTCAAGGTAGCGCTCATTGTCCAGCGCAGCAAAGAAACCTGCTTTATCAGTGGGTGTAGTACCGATCATATTGATATTGCCGCGGTATGCTCTTTTTCTCACTTCTTCAAAAGCGGCGATGGCCGCTGCGGTGGGACCATTATTCAATTCATTCACCGCTTCTGCATACATCAGCAATACGTCTGAAAAACGGATCATGACCCAATTATAACCCACATTCAACACCGTACCGGGTAATAGCGGCACCCGCCAGTCGCGCCGGTATTTGCCGGTATTCAATTCATTCAGGCGGCGCATCGATTTTATATTGTTGGCCGATGGCACCTGGTACCAGGTAACGGTAACATCGCGCCGCGTATCTACGGAATCAAATGCATAAAAATAATTGGGCAGCATAATAATGCCACCACCTCCGGCGCCATAACGCGAAGCGTTGTTGAGGTTGGGACCGTCATAATTCCCCATGCGGCTGTCACTGTTGCCGTTACCGCCGCCGGCGCCTACTTCGAACAAGATCTCACCCTGCGGATCATAGGTAAATGAGGTTACGTTCCGCCAGATATTTTCAAAGTTGGGATTGAGGGTATGCTGGTCGCGGCGCGCCATCAGGTCTTCACACTCCTTTCTCGCTATCTCGTAATATGTAAGGTAATCGCTGCGGCGTTCGATCTGGCCATTGTTGCGCAATGCATAGCCACCCCTGAACAAAGCGATTCTTGCCCGCAATGCCTTGGCCGCCCCTTTGGTGATGCGTTCATTGCGCGCCACCTCTGTACGCCATGGGAGGAGCTCGATAGCGGTAGCCAGGTCGTTCAACAACTTGTCATAGGTAGAATCACGATCACTGCGGCCGATAAACAGATCGGGCTGCTGATAGGCAGGAACCATCGGCGCGGGTACATCACCCCAGTTGCGGATCAGCTCAAAAAAGAATTGCGCCCGCAATGTAAGCGACTCGCCATACAAGCGTTGTAATTCTTTCTTCTCGCTGTCTGTTCCCTCGGTATACAATCTCATTTGCGGGATCTGTTCAATACAGAGATTGGCTTTTTCGACCCCGCGGTATAACTGCCGGAAAGGATTGGAGATCTCGGAATTCGTGAGCAATAATTGATAACGGCCAATACCCCGGCGGCCATTGTCGATATTCCCGCTTACGATGCCTTCATCGGAATCATAAGGATAATACATGCTGACGCGAATGCCATAGCCGTTATCACCCTGCAGTTCATCATACACGCCGATAACTGCCATGAACGCATTGGGCACATCGGTAAATACTTCCGGGATGGTATAACCTGATTCAGGTTCTACTTCCGTATACTTTTTACATCCTGTTATGGTAAAGAGAATTACTATAATGGCGGCGCTGATCAATTGATACAATCGTAAACATTTCATACGTCAATCTTTTTGTTTTTAGAAAGTGACATTTACACCAAAGACCCAGGTACGGGAACGCGGATAGGCGGCAAAATCAACACCCGGTGTTAAGGGATCGTTCCTGCGCGCCGTTACATCAGGATCATAGCCCGAATAACTCGTGAGCGTGGCCAGGTTATTCACGGTTGCATATACGCGCAAGGTTGACAGTTTAACTCTATTGATCACCGTTTTCGGTAATGAATAACCTACTGTGAGGTTGTTGATCCGCAAATATGAGCCATCTTCGACCGCCCAGCTGTGCAGCCACCAACGCTGTACCCGCACCGGGCTCCAGATCTTGGCATTTTCGTTCAATGCGGCCAGTTCCTTGGGATCTGTTACCCGTTGCCCGGCATCATTGATCCAGGTGAACCGGTCTTTCATTATATTCAACATGTTCAGATTGGGAAAAGCGCCGTCGGTCCATTCAATTTTATTGGCATTATAAATATCATTGCCATAAACAAAATTCACGAATATGCTCATGTCAAAACCCTTATAGGTAAGCTGGTTGTTCCAGCCTCCCGTAAATTTCGGATTGGCATCACCTATTACCACGCGGTCATAATCAGCCGTGATCTGGCCGTCGGGCTCGCCGTTGGGACCACTGATATCGCGCCACTTCAACATACCTGGTTGTGCAGGGCCGTATACGCCGTTATTGGCAATGCCCGGCTTCAGGGTATAGGTTTGGTTGGCGGGATTGTAGTTGAAATCATCCACACTGAACATACCTTCGGTCACAAAGCCATACATAAGACCGGCCGGCTCGCCTACTTTCACCAGGTAATCATCAACGCCATCGCTTCCCTGCCAGCCGGAGTTGCGGGTTATTTCATTTACGCCGCCCAGGCTTTCCACTTTGTTCCTGTTGAATGAAATATTGAAGTTGGAATTCCAGGTAAAATCTTTTTTAGATATCGGAATAGCATTGATCTGGAATTCTACCCCGCGGTTAGAGGTAGCGCCCAGGTTCTGCAACTGGGTCGTATAACCCGTAGTCGGTGGAATGTTCACAGCCAGCAGCAGGTCTTTGGCCGTATTCTTATATACATCTACCGTAAACTGCAAACGGTTATTGAAGGCAGCCCAATCCATACCCAGGTTCATCGTGGTATTACGTTCCCAACGCAGATCGGGATTGCGCAGTGCAGTGGGCGCCACGCCGGGCTGAATAATATGATTGAACGCGTATTGACCGGTTACGCCATATAATTGCAGATACAGCAGGTTATCGATGCGGTTATTTCCCACTGATCCGTAGCCGAAACGGATCTTGGCATCGTTGAGCCAGGAGATATCTTTCATAAAGTCTTCCTGGCTAAAACGCCATGAAACCGAACCCGAGGGGAATATAAGGGTTCCGTTCTCTGATGCAAATTTCGAAGAGCGGTCGGCCCGCAGGTTAAATGTAGCTGAGTACTTATCATCAAACTCATAGCTGGCCCGGCCAAACCAGGAAAAAATGCGGCTGGGCGGCTGCGTAAAAGTCGTGGGCAATGGTTGCGTTGAACCGGGGGGCGCAGCGCCGGCGCCCATATTTTCCAGCGCTTTTTCGGCCGTAATATCCGATGGGAAAAAACGGGTCTCAAAGGCGCTTGTGCGCATGCGTTGGTCAATCACTTCCTGCCCTACCAGTACATTGATATCGTGTTTCTCCCTATAATTATTCAGCGTGTACTGCAGTACATTGGAGTTGCTCATGGTATTGTTGTTCTGCTCGCCGATGGATGCGACGGGCAATGAAGCAAAGTTGCGGGCAGTAGGCGTGATCTTACTGAAAAAAAGATCGGTCTGAATGGCTGCATTATCGTAGCCAAAGGTTGACCGGAAACTCAGGTTCTTTACAATGGTGTAATTAATGAAACCGCTCAGGTAAGTAGCTTTTGTATATTGGCGGCGGTATTCGGCCCTGGTCAACAGCACCGGGTTAATGGCGCCGCTCGACGCCAGGAAATAGGCTTCATCAAAATCATCGATGCCACCGGCCGGTGTTGGCAATTCAAAAGGGCGATAGTTGATCGTATGCCGCAGGCGGTTGGTTGCGCGGGTACCGCTGTTGGTAGTACCGGCGCCCCGGATGGTTTGATCGAGGTAACGGGCATTAAAGCCTATCCTGAGTTTATCAGACGCTTTGTGCTCGAGCCTGAAGTTCACCAACTTGCGGTCGAACCCTGATTCAATTAATATGCCGTCTTCCCGGTTGCTGGTGAGGCTTAAATTGAAGGTGGTGTTCTCGCTACCGCCGTTTAACGCCAGGTTCTGGTTATTGAACTTTGCCTTTTGGCCAAACACCTGATCTTGCCAGTTGATGGCCGGCAGTTCTTTATAAACATCTAGGGTATCCCAGGTGCTGCCATAGGTGCGCACAAAACTGATGCTGTCGTCGCGGTTACCACGGCTTCGTTCATATTGCCAGCGCACAAAATCATAAGGGCTCATTACATCCATGGTCTCGGGCAATTCACGCCAGCCGAAAGCGCCATTGTACGAGATCTGGGTTTTGCCTGCACGGCCGCCTTTGGTAGTAATGATCACTACCCCGTTCGCAGCACGGGCGCCATAGATAGCGGTGGTGGAAGCATCTTTCAGTACGTCAATGGAAGCAATCTCCTGTGGCGAGATCACACTCAGGGCGTTCTCTACCACTACCCCATCCACAATATACAAAGGCGAATTGTCCTGCGTAATGGAACCACCGCCGCGTACCCGTACTACTACATCCGAACCGGGTGCGCCTTCCGTAGCAGTGACCTGAACCCCGGCCAGCCGGCCCTGCAGGGCTTCCGCAGCGGATGCCAGGGGTACATCTTTTATTTGCCTGGCAGCGATGGATGACACGGACCCGCTCACTTTACTACGGGGAACGGTTTGATAACCGATCACCACTTCCTGCAGCGTGGTGGCATCCCGTTCCAATTGAATGCGCACGGGTGCATTTTCATCTGCGCTTATGGTTGTGGGTTTGAAACCAACACTAGACAATGTAAGGCTTACATTACCAGTGCCGGCTGCGGGAATGCTGAACTGGCCTTTGGCATCGGTTTGCACCGTGCGCCCGCCTTTCATCTGTACCGTAACATTCGGCAGCGGCGCTCCTTTATCGTCGGTGACCGTTCCCGTTATCTGCCGGGTTTGTGCCTGCAGCAGCAATGGAATAAATAGTAGCAGTGCAAGTAATCGTTTTAATTTGCTCATATGGCGACTCTTTAAGGTTAGAAACAACCAGGCATTCGATAAGCCTGGTAAGTATAGGCAATCGTTTATCCGGCAGACTTACAGTCTGTGGCAATATGTCGATCTTGTAATATGGGTACTTAATCAGGTTAAAAACTACGTCCCAGGCACATTCTGCTAATCAGAAGGATTCGGTAGCGTGCTTGCCGGCCATTCCGGGTTTACGAACCGGCAACAGGTAGCACAATATTCATTCCAGCGAACAATTTGTAGCAATAAATACAGGAGGCCTTCTAAAATTCTGATTCAATTCTAACGAGATATTTTTAAAAAATGCAATTTCCGCTCCCCTTTTTCTGTGCAATCGTTCCCGAAACTGATTTCACCAGGGATATAGCGGCCTTTTAAAAAAAAGACTATTTTTAACGGCACTTTGCTGCCACCACTGTGAAATTTGAGACTGTAACCATAAAGGATATTGCCAGGGCGCTGGGACTTTCAACTTCTACCGTATCACGTGCTTTACGTGGTAGCTATGAAATTAGTCCGGAAACAAAAAAACTGGTACTCGAATACGCCGAGAAGATCAACTACCGGCCGAACCCGATCGCTTTAAGTTTGAAAGAGCGTAAAAGCCGGTCGATCGGGGTGGTCGTAAGTGAGATTGCTAATACGTTTTTCTCTCAGGCAATCAATGGGATTGAATCCATTGCCTATAACCGGGGTTACCACGTTATCATTTCGCAAAGCCACGAATCGTATGAGCGCGAAAAAGTGACCATTCAACACCTAGCCTCGCGGTCGGTAGACGGGCTGCTGGTTTCCCTGTCGAACGAAACCATTGACCTGTCACACCTGAAACAATTGCATGACAAAGGACTGCCCATCGTTTTCTTCGATCGTATTACCGATGAGATAAATACCCATAAGGTAACCGCCAATAATGTGAAAGGGGCTTTCGACGCTACCCAGCATCTGATCAATAAAGGTTTTACACGCATTGCGCATGTGACCAACTCTCCGAACCTGTCAATTACCAAAGAAAGGCTGCAGGGTTACCAGGAGGCATTGAAAAAGAATAACCTTCCTTTCGATGAAAAGCTGGTGCATTATACCTTACATGGCGGTATGATCTATGAGGAAATTGAGGGTGAGATCGCGAAGATGTTCAGTGGCCGCCAGAAACCGGATGCTATTTTAACAGCCAGCGACCGCATTACCACCTCCTGCCTCACGGCCCTGAAAGCTGCCGGCAAAAAGATACCCGATGATATTTCGGTGATCGGTTTTACCAATACCAATATTGCCGACCTGTTCAACCCGCCGTTATCGGCTGTGCGCCAGCCGGCCTTTGACATGGGGCAGACGGCCACGGAACTGCTTATTCAGATCATTGAAAGCAAACGTCCGGTCACTGAGTTTGAGACCCGGATCCTGGATACCGAGTTATTTACCCGCGAGAGTACAGAGCAGCATCCGCCGCTTTCCTGAAGTGCGCAAATACTGTGGCCAAGATCAGTACATTTTTAACCGCGCTACGAACAGCTTTGACACCGTTTTATTTTTTCAGGTGCTGTTATTTTTTACTGGCCCCTGTTGTATTTTTTAAAGCCATGTTATTCTTCTACTGACCCCTGTTGTATTTTTTCAGGTGCTGTTATTTTTTTGCAGGCCCCTGTTGTATTTTTTTAAGCCATGTTATTCTTCTACTGACCCCTGTTTTATTTTTTTCGGACCATTTAATTTTCTCTTGATACTGTTTAATTCTTTTCCAGGCCCTGTTATTTTTTTGCTGCCCCTGTTTAGCTTTTTCCAGCCCGGAAAATGAATTACAGCTATCTGTTTATTTTTTGCAAGCCTTTGTTGTTTTTCTGCTAGCCTTATTAATTTGTTTGCAGCCTCAGTTCCGGATCTTATGGTTCTGTTTATTTTTTATATGCCTCTGTTGTGTTTTTTTCCGTGCCGTAAAAAAAAGCAGCTGTCCGTTTATTTTTTTCTCTCTTTCTTTCATTTCAATCTGGCACACAAATCGCTTTCAGCTATGCCGAATTTTTTACCAGGTGCCGCAAAAAAGATTTGCTATCCCCGGATCAGTAAAGTGATCAGATATACTTATTTCTCTGCCGGTTGCAGTTATTACTTTACACTTATTGTTAATTCAGGTGAAGAGAATGTTTTTCCTGATTGATCAACTAACGATTTTTAAAATTACCTTCATTGTATGCTTACGCAGGATGAGATCAAACAATTGGTGGCTAAACAGGCTGCTCAATTAGTTCAAAACAGCATGACCGTTGGTATTGGTTCCGGCTCTACGGTATATTACCTGATCCAGGAACTGGCTAAACAGGTAAAGAAAGGGCTTTTCTTCAGGGCCATTCCTACCTCGAAAAAAACAGCCGCCCTTGCGGCCGCGGCCAATATTCCTTTGGCTGAACTGAATGCCGTTGATTATATTGATCTCACCATCGACGGCGCCGATGAAATTGATGCCAGCCTCCAATTGATCAAAGGCGGTGGCGGCGCCCTGCTCCAGGAAAAAATGGTAGCTGCAGCCTCCCGCGAACTCATCATCCTCGCCGATTACAGCAAACTGGTACAGCAGCTCGGCAAATTTCCCTTGCCGTTAGAAGTGATCCCTTTTGGCTATAAACAGGTGCAACGGAACCTGCGGGAAAGCTACCAGATAGAAGCAAAGCTGCGTTTGCAAAATGATCAGCCTTTTGTTTCTGACCATGGCCATTATATTCTCGACTGCCCTTTTGAACGCATTGAAAATCCCGATATCCTGTCTTATGACCTGAACGCCATCCCCGGCGTGGTAGACAATGGTCTCTTCATCAATATGGCCGACCTGGCCCTGATCGGGTATCCCGACGGAAAAACGGAGACTATGAGTAAGTAGTTGCAAGTTGGTAGGCGCCAACAAGTTGGCAGCTATTATGACCTGATACAGTTCTATATTTCGTAACTTTGACTGTATCAGATCCCAACCAACCATGCACAAGAATAAACTGAATGGTAGCGACCACCTCTATTTGCAGATCGCGGGCAGCCTTGAACAGATGATCCATAACGAGATCCTGAAGATCGGCGATAAATTGCCTTCTGTACGTATGCTTAGTGAAGAATACGGCATCAGTATGGGTACCGCCTTTCAGGCTTACTATTATCTTGAAGGAAAGGGTCTCATTGAATCGCGGCCCAAATCGGGTTATTATGTGCGCTTTAATCAAAAACGATTTCCGGCCCTGCCTGCCGCCCCTAACCCTGAAACGCTGGCGGGTTCGGTGAGCGTAGACGAAATGGTGGCCGCCGTTTTTAAAAAACTCAGCGCTACCGACATAACCAACCTGGCATTAGCGGCGCCTTCCATGGAATTGTTGCCTGCCGCCAAACTGAATAAATCATTAGTGCATGCTTTTCGCCATTCCGCCACCAGTTGCATTCAATACGAAGATGTTCAGGGCAACCTGGAGCTGCGTAACCAGGTAGCGCGCATGGCCTTTAACTGGGGCGGAAAAATTACCGCCAATGATGTGGTGATCACTGCCGGCTGCATGGAAGCCTTATCGCTTTCGCTCCAGGCAGTAACCCGCCCGGGCGATACCGTTGCTATTGAAACGCCTACTTTCTTCGGCATTTTCCAGGTTATGGAGACCCTTGGTTTACACGTCATTGAAATACCTACTGATGCAGTGACTGGTATTGACATCAACTACCTGGAGCAGGCCATTAAAAAATCGAATATCAAAGCCTGTGTGTTTGTGCCCAGTTTTAATAACCCGCTGGGTTGCTGTATGCCCGATGACAATAAAAAGGCATTGGTAGAACTGATCACCAGACACCGCATTCCATTGATCGAAGATGATATTTATGGCGAATTGTATTTCGGCCATCACCGGCCGCGCTGTTGCAAAACCTATGACACGGAAGGCTGGGTCTTGTACTGCGCTTCCATCAGCAAGTCACTGGCGCCGGGTTATCGCATCGGCTGGGCCATCCCCGGCCGCTTCCGCGAACAATTCATCCGGTTAAAAATGCGGCACACGATCTCGAGTGTTACTATTACCCAACATGCAATGGCCAATTTCCTGGCCATGGGGCGGTTCGATTATCACCTGAAGAAATTACGTACGGCATTACATATCCAGCAACTGCGTTATGTGCAGGGCATTCTCGATCATTTTCCACCAGGCATAAAGATATCGAGGCCACAGGGTGGTTTTGTATTGTGGCTCGAGCTCAGCAAAAAAGTAAATACTTTTCAATTGTACCAGGAAGCGATGAAATACCAGGTATCGCTGGCGCCTGGCAGGATCTTTTCCATGCGCGACCGCTACAGCAACTATATGCGCATTGGCTATGGTAAACCCTGGAATGATGAGCTGGAACGAGGCCTGCGGATCTTAGGCAACCTCACGAAAAAAATGATGTGATGTGACAACGAAATACACAATGTGCTGATGTGCTGATTTGCTAATGTGCTAATGATAATGTGATAATGTGATAATTCGATAATGTGATAATGAAATACACAATGTGCTAATGTGCTGATTTGCTAATGTGCTAATGATAATGTGTTAATGTGATAATTGGATAATGTGATAATGAAATACACAATGTGCTAATGTGCTGATTTGCTAATGTGCTAATGAAATTACAAACCTATTGTGCTGCCAACTGCGAACTGTAAACTGCGTACTGTGCTGCCAATTGCCAACTGCTAACTGCTAACTGCCAATTGTGTATTGCTCACTGCCAATTGCCAACTGCTAATTGCTAATTGCCCATTGCCAATTGCCTATTGCCAATTGTGTATTGCTAACTGCCAACTGCCAATTGTCAACTGCTTAATGTCCATTTCCAATTGGCGTAGTCGGTGGATGTTCAAAATAGGCCTCAATATCCTCATTGGAATTGTAATTGCGGAAAAAATGGGACGAGCGTATGGGTAACCGTAGGGTGCACCCTTCATCGAAGATGGCCTGCAGGCTGTAATTCTTCAAGCGCCCGATCATAATTCGTCCGGCCACCTTTTCAAGGCCGGTCCGGGTGTAAATACCACAAAAAGGTTGTGCAAAATCTGTATCCTGGTAAACGTAAAAATCAAACTGGTTGTCGCGCAGGTATTCCTGTAACAGGTGATGAATGGAACCGGCATCCAGGTCGAGCATATCACAGGCCAGCAGGAGCAGGTCATGATCGGGATATTGCATGTGTACACTCAGCAGTCCCCGCAGCGGCCCTTCCACTTCGGCATTATCAACCACCAGCAGTTCGGGCGAAATCTCTTCGGCATAAGTAAGCACCTGTTGCGGGTTAACCGAATACACGACCGGCAAATGGAACATGGCGAGCTTCTCGTGCATATGTTTCGCCCAGATCGTATTCCGAATGGGTAAAAGCCCCTTATCGGCGCCCATGCGTTTGCTCTCGCCGCCACATAAAATAACACCTAACAAGTTTTCCATATTGTAAATACTGGAAGATGAGGAATAAAGGATCAGTCTAATACCTTGCGATCGGCATGGCCCAGGCTTTTACCCGGCGCCACCACATCGCGCACCAATTGTTTCACTTCTTTAATTTCAAGGAAACCGCCAGCCTCTTTGCGGTCAAAAACCTTCTGGTCTCCGATGCAAATTGTGTACCGCCCACTCACTTCACTGGGCTTCAGCAGTACACCCTGCAGCTCATCGGTAAAGGTGGTTAACAACTCCTGTGCCATATACGCAGCCCGCAGCAGCCAATTGCATTTTGGACAGTATTCGATCGTGATGGTTGGTTTCATGTAACAAAGATAAGGGTTCAGAACCCATGAGGCAAGTACCTAAAAACCAATCCCAGACTAATCTTTAGCAGGAAACAGTATGTTAAATATGATAATTTTTCAACAAATTGAGCTACGCGTTCACCCCTTCCGCCCGCGTGCTCTGGAAATCGGATTTCGGCGATTCACATACCGGACAATGGTAAGTGCCGGGCAGCTGGCTGAATGGGGTACCCGGTGCAATATTGTTTATTTCATCTCCATACTGCTCATCATATACGGTAAAACAATGCTTACACTTATAAATATCCGGCACTTTCACCGCCGCCTTCACGGCAGGCTCCTGTACCAGCTCCTGCCGGTATACATTGTGGAGGATCTTATCCGCTTCGGTGGTGAGGTCATAAAAATATTTGATGAGCGAGATCAGGTAGGCGCCCAGCTCTTCTTTCTGCACCCCTTTCCTGAATAAGATATATTCGCGCGAATTGGGATTGAAATCTTTGGTGTACATGATATCGTACCGGTTCATGGCGGCGCTTTTATTCCGGCTGGTATTGTTTTGTTTGGCTATTACAACCGCTCCAAACAAACCAATGAGACCCGATTTGCTTTTGGTCTTAACGGCAAAGCTGAGCCCGTGGGTACGAACATCATCTTTATCAAACTGGCGAATGATGTATCTTTTTAAATTCAATCCTTCCTCGCTCAGGTCTTCTATCTGCCAGTTCAACTCGTTGGCAGCATGGTGCACATTGATGCGGTAAGTATTCAATACATATTCCCATGCCATGCGATCGCTTTGGGCAATTCCTTTTACGATAAGCGATTTCCAGGGCGTCACATACAACTGCCCCACCTTGGTCTTTAAGCAGAGCGAAGCAATATCCTTCAAAAATGAAACGGGGAAACATTCATCACGGCGGTAAATACCCAGCCAGGTCTTTTCGCCATAGCGGTTAAAACCTTCGTAATAGGGCAGCGCAAAGGGAGGTATGCTCAGGGCTGCCGTGACCGGCTGCATAATGAATTGCTCTTTGCTGTGCACCATCTCATACAAGGCATCCCCATCTGCCAGGGTCTTATTCGCGATGATGGCTTCCTCCACCAGGCGGGTCATGCGCGGAATATCATCGGAATAGATCAATCCCTTCCAGCAATAAATAACCGTGGTTCTGGGAAAACGCACATACAAATACCAGTAATTATTCACTGGTGAAGAAATAAAATTGATATTACCGGTGAAAAAGGGAATGAAGCTCTGATTCGCATCTACCAGGTTTAGCTTCAGGCGGGGCCGGTAATCGAACAAACCCAGAATATCTTTATAAACGCCCTCGCTCAACCAGTTGGCGTTTTGAAATACATCTTCCGACACATATGAGGTGAGGATGTTGGCATAGTCGTCATGGTTGGCTTCATAAAATACGCCCAGCTGGTCCAGTTCTCTGCGGAACTCTTTTTCATTGGAACTATCGGCCACACAATACAATTGCTGGCGATTTCCGAATTGAACCTGGCTTAGACCGCATCTTTCGGCTGCTTCCATCCATGCATGCAGGTCTCCGGCAGCCACAATGCCGCCCGGGAGGTTTATTTTTATATGGTGATACTTACGCATTGTAAAAGTTCTTAGTTCCTAACTTCAGGTTCTTTGGTACCTGTTACCAGTTTCCAGTTGCCGAGCCTTACATGTCGATCACTCTACCTTCAGTCAGAGGCTCCAAATTTTCTGCCAGGTGACCGGGAACCGGCACCTGATAAATTCATGATTAACATTCTACTTAACGAGCACACTGCCAGTAGCATTTAGTAACGTTTCTTCTAATAACCGCTGCACTTCGGGGCGGCAGGATCCACAACCGGTTCCTGCTCCTGTTAACGAGCACAGCTGTTTAAAGTCGGTACAACCTTCATTGATCTTGTTCTTCAGGTTATCGCTGCCTACATTGTTACAGCTGCAGACCAGCTTGCCCAATACCGGCTCGGCTTTTTTACCGCTGCGCAATAATTGCAGGCGTTTTTCATTCAGCTCGATCTTATTAGCGATCAGTTCCCTGAATTCCTGGAACTCGCTTTTGTCGCCAATTAAAATGGCGCCTACCAGCCGGTCCTGGTGAATGATACATTTTTTATAATAGCGTTTTGCTTTATCCAGGAAGATGATCTCTTCATAATCCTGTTCATTCGGACATTCGGGAATTCCTATGCTGCAAAGATCAAAGCCGTGGATCTTGATGATGTTCATGAAGAGGCTGCCGCCATAGTAGCTTGCAATATCGCCCTGTAAATAGCGGGCAACCACATGCGCCTGCTGCTCTGCTGCAGCCGTTATGCCGTACAGCATGCCTTCAAATTCTGCTATTTCCCCAATGGCAAACACATTGGGGTCGCTGGTTTGCAGGCGTTCATTCACGATCACCCCGCGCTGGCAATGCAATCCGGTGTCTTTGGCCAGCTCAATATTGGGAATGGTGCCGATGGCAAATACCAATGCATTACAATCGATCACTTTTCCACTTTTCAGGCGGATGCCCGTGAGCTCACTGCGGCCATAGAACAATTGCACTTCATCATCATAATAAATATCGCAATGGTGGTCGGTCATTTCCTCATGCAGCAGCTGACTGCCCAGCGGATCGAGCTGGCGGTCGAGGAAGCGGGAAATACGTTGTACAATGGTCACCTTGATGTTCACCTCTCGTAAGGACGCGGCCAGTTCAAGCCCCAGCAATCCACCCCCTACAATAACGACATGGCCATCGGCCGGCACATGGTTCTTGAATTCATCGGCATCGGTACGGCTGCGCATGGTGAAAATGCCTTTCAGCGAAGGCACATTACGTGGCACTGCGGCGCGGCTGCCGGTAGCCATGATCAATACATCATAATAGGTAGTGCGGCCGGTAGAGTCAATCACACATTTATTTGTGCGGTCGATCTTTTCAATGCTTACGCCTTTATACAGTTTGATATTGTATCCGGGCTCTTCCGATTCTTTCATCTTGATCAGCTGGTCCCAGCTCTGGGTGCCGCTGATATAGTCGGGCAGCATGACCCGGTTATAAAAAGGGAAATTCTCTTTGCTGAAGATCACGATCTCGTCTTCGCGGTTCATTTCGCGGTACGATTTCACAAAGCCATATGCACCGGCGCCGGCGCCAATGATCACAATACGCTGCCGTGGCTTTTTATAAGGCGCTACCTGTACAGCACAAAATTTAAAATCGGGCTCTTTTGAGATAGGATCAATGAGCGGACTGGTAACATTATTCGCCCGGTTCAGGTCATTGTTCAGGATCTTACCCCAGTGCATGGGTAAAAACACAACGCCTTTTTTTATAGTGGGAGAAACAGTGGCTTTCACCCTTACTTCTCCCCGGCGTGAACTTACCACTGCAATATCGCCGTCCTTTAAATGCAGTCGGCGCGCATCTTCCGGATGGATTTCCAGGAAGGATTGCGAAATATGTTGCTTTAACTTATTCACCTTACCGGTTTTTGCCATCGTATGCCATTGGTCGCGGATCCGGCCGGTAGTCAGAATAAACGGAAAATCGCCGTCCGGTTTTTCACTGGTGATATCATCGGGCACCGCGTGCAGGATGGCTTTAGCAGAAGGTGTATAAAAAGTTTTGTCGGCAAACAAGCGTACAGTGCCCTGGCCTGTTTCCCCTTTGGGATAGGGCCATTGCACTGACCTCCTGTTTTTCAGAACACTATAGTTAAGTCCGCTAATATCGATATTGGTGCCTTCGGTCAGCTTCGCATGCTCATCATAGATGGCCGATGCATTCGCATAATCGAAACCATGATAGCCCATCTTTTGTGCAAAGCGACAGATGATCTCGGCATCCGGCAATGCTTCACCGGGTGCTTCTACGATCTTATTGAGGTAGGTAATACGCCGTTCAGAATTGGTCATGGTGCCCTCTTTCTCCGTCCAGGTAGCAGCGGGCAGAATGACATCAGCATATTTCAGGGTCTCGGGGCGGTTGCTTATATCCTGCACTACTACAAACTTTGCCTTTTTCAAACCATCTTCGGCCACCCTTACATTTGGTAAGCTGATCAGCGGGTTGGTACAAATGATCCAGATGGCTTTCAGGCGGCCATCATTCAGGGCATCGAACATTTCGGTAGCGGTTAAGCCCGCTTTTTCAGAAATATGCGTACCGCCCCAGAATTGTTGTACCTCTTCGCGGTGTTTAGGATTCGCCAGGTTACGGTGAGCAGGCAGGAGGTTCGACAGACCGCCTACTTCACGGCCACCCATGGCATTGGGCTGGCCCGTTAATGAGAAGGGACCGGAGCCGGGTCTCCCAATATGACCGGTGATGAGGTTCAGGTTGATCAGGCTGAGATTTTTATTTACGCCTACAGCGCTTTGATTCAGGCCCATCGTCCATAAGCTCATGAACCCTTTGGCATTGCCAATATGCTGGGCCGCCAGTTTTATTGAAACTTCATCAATGCCACAGATCTCGGCAGCTTCAGCCAGGGTTCTTTGAAAAACGATCTTTTTATATTGTTCAAATCCTTCGGTATGGTTCTTTATAAAATCAAGATCAACATCCCCGTTCTCGATCAACAGCCTGCCAATGGCGTGGTTCAGCGTGATATCGGTTCCGGGATTCAGTTGCAGGTGCACATCGGCCAGTGAACAGGTATCGGTCTTACGCGGGTCAACCACTATGATCTTTACATGCGGGTTAGCCGCTTTATGCGCTTCTATCCTGCGCCATAAAATGGGATGGCACCAGGCCGGATTGGCCCCGGTGATATAAAAACAATCAGCGGCTTCAATATCATCATAACAGCCAGGCACACTGTCTTCACCGAGGGCCATTTTATAACCAACCACTGCACTGCTCATGCAGAGGCGCGAATTGGTGTCGATATTATTACTGCCAATAAACCCTTTTATCAGTTTATTGATCACGTAATATTCTTCGGTAAGACATTGCCCCGATACATAAAAAGCAACCGAATCAGGACCATATTTATCAATAAAGGTTTTGAAAACGGCGGCGGTACGATCCAATGCATCGTCCCAGGACACACGTTGCAGGGGCATATTCCGGTTATAACGCATTTGTGGGTACAGCAAACGATCGCTTTTATCATTGATTGTATAATGCAAATTCATGCCTTTGCTGCACAACATGCCTTTATTCACCGGATGCTGTTTGTCGCCTTCAACCGAAATATTCCCTTTTTTATCCTTGTTTACTACCACGCCACATCCCACTCCGCAGTAGCAGCAGGTGGTGGTCACTGAATCGGGATGCTGATTATTCATGATTTTACTTTTGATATATCGCTGTTCTACTATCTAAGGTTACCGGTGCCACGGTTGTCCGGTGGCACGGTTCACTATTATGCTCTGGCAAGGGCCGCTTCATCTTTGATCGCAGTAGCACCTTCTGTTTTAGAAGAGCTGCGCAAATGCGTTAACAAAACCAGCAGGCCGGTTACGGCTACACCAATGCCTATATAGAAAAATGCCTGTGAATAGGTAATGTTCTTCGATTTGAACAGGAAGCCTACCAGCATGGCCCCGATATTTCCACCGGCGCCAACGATGCCGGCCACACTACCGATCGCATCTTTGTTTACAAAGGGAACAATGGAATAGGTTCCACCGTTTGCCATTTTAAGGAAGAGCGCAAAGATCAACATGGAAATAATGGCGAGGGTCAAGGTGCCTGCATTGGCGAAACAAATAATACCGATGCCTTCCAGTATTAAAAAGCCTGCCAGCAACAATCCTTTTCCGCGCAATCCATATACTTTACCTATTTTATCACTGATGATACCACCCAGGGCGCGGGCAAAGAGGTTCATGAAGCCAAAGATGCTGGCCAGGGCGCCGGCCATGATCAGGCTTGCCTTGAAATTATCGACAAAGTAAGTAGCCGCTACGTTGTCGACCGTGATCTCGATACCGAAGCAGGCCGCATAAGCAATGGCCAGGATCCAGGTCCTGTAATCTTTCAGGGCCACCATAAAACTGCCTTTCTTCTTTTCTTTCGACTGGCGTTTGATCTCATTATAATTACCGTTGGGTGTATCTTTTGTAAACCGGTAGTACACGAATGCCATGATCAGTAAAATGGCACCCGGAATGATCATCGCTATGCGCCAGGAGTTGGCATTGTCGATATACCCTGCTCCTACAAAAGCAGCGGCTATCAAAGGCATTACAATTTGAGTAACACCACCGCCCAGGTTGCCCCAACCGCCGGCCACTGCATTGGCAGTACCTACCACATTGGGCGCAAACATTACTGAGGTATGGAACTGGGTTATAACGAAAGAAGCGCCGATGATGCCAATGATCAGCCGGAACAACAGAAATGATTCGTAACTGTTGGCAAAACCTATACACATTACAGGAATTGCGCCTAAGACAAGCAAAATAGTGTATGATAAGCGGGGCCCCAGCGTATCGCACAAACGGCCAATGATCAACCGGGCAATAATGGTAGCAGATACCGATGCAATCGTGATATTACCTACCTGCTCTTTAGTTAAATGCAACTGCTCACGCACCAGGGGCATCAGCGGAGCTATGCCAAACCAACCAAAAAAGCAAAAGAAAAAGGTAAGCCAGGTAATGTGAAAGGTGCGCATCTGTATGCCCTTTCCCGAAAAAATGTTCAGCTTTGCTAGCGGTTGATTCATGTCCTAGAAAATTAATACTGTTATAAAATTTGTCTTCGTTGTTATAGTGGCCCGTTACAGCTTACAAATCCCAGGTTACAGGCTTTATCACTCCTGCCTGCAACCGGTCAATCATCAATCTTTAATGTCGTCAATTGAGAACTTATCAATAAGCAAACTCAATAATTTGTCATGAATGTTCATGTACACCGGGTCATGTACGATATCCCTCTTATTGCGGGGCCGGTCGAGCGGCACGGACACGATCTCTTTGATGGTTGCGGCCGGACCGTTATTCATCACCACTACCCGGTCGCTCAAAAAGATGGCTTCTTCCACATCATGGGTAACCATAACAATGGTTTTCTCGCGGTTGTCGAGGTTCCACAATTTCAGCAGCTCTACATGCATGTTGCTCTTCGTTAATGCGTCAAGTGCTCCGAAGGGTTCGTCGAGCAATAATATAGAGGGATTGATGGCGAACGCACGGGCTATAGCCACCCGTTGTTTCATGCCACCTGATAACTGACCTGGTAATTTGTCTTTGTGATCCCAGAGATGAACGCTTTTCAAATTGCGTTCTACCAGTTCCTTTTTTTCACCTTTTGAAAGATCTTTTAAAGCAGCGTCCACTGCTTCATAAATATTCCGGTATACCGTTAACCAGGGCAACAGCGAGTAATTCTGAAAAACAATGCCTCTGTCGGGTCCTGGTCCCATCACGGGTTTGCCATTGGCAGTCACATCTCCCGCTGTGGGTTTAACCATGCCACTGATGGTTCCCATAAGGGTTGATTTACCACAACCGGAATGACCGATCAGAGAGATGATCTCGCCTTTCTGCACCGAGAGTGAGATTTCCTTCACTGCGGTATAGCTTCCTTTGGCAGTTTTAAAACTTACTGTAACATTTTTGATATCAATAGCTGTTGACGGTGTTAATACCGGCTGCAGTATAGAATCGGCTATATTTTGTGTTGTTGTAATTGCTGATGAGCGCATTGTTCGATCGGTTTACATGCATTAAAAAATAAAATCACTACACCGCATAGGTGAACCGCTTTTGCAAGCTGGTAAATAACCGGTCAAGTAATAATCCAACTGCACCGATGATCAATATAGCCACCAGTATTTTGCCTACACTGCCACCGTTAAATCCTTCTTCCCAGACAAAATATCCGAGACCAATCCCGCCTGATAACATTTCGCCGGCCACGATCACCATCCAGGCCACACCAATCGATAAGCGTAACCCTGTGAAAATGTGCGGCAGGCTATAGGGCAACATGATCCTTATTATGTATTTCCAAACCGAAAAACCAAATGCTTTACCTACATTCTTATGATCCTGGGGAATGTTCGAAACACCAAACGAAGTGTTGATAAGCGTTGGCCAGAGCGAACAAATGAAGATCATGAAGATACTTGCCTTGGGTGAATCCTGGAAAATGGCCAGCCCCAGCGGAAACCAGGCCAATGGCGAAACAGGCCTTAAGATCTGCATAATGGGATTGATGATGTTCATCATAATGCGGCTGCTTCCCAGCAAAAACCCTAACGGAATGGCCACTAAACTGCCCAATCCAAAACCAATTCCTACGCGGGCAAGCGAGCTCAATAATTTTATACCGATACCTTTATAATCGGGTTCGTTTTGGAACGGATCTTTCATTACCTCTTTGAAGGTATCCCAGGTTGCCAGCGGGGAAGGGATCTCTCCTTTAGTGATCCGCGAAACCATATCCCACATACCCAGTAACAACAACATGCCTGCCACGAAATACATTACCGACCATCCGAGTTTTATAACTTTTGCCTTCATTGTTTTTCTTTTTTTGAATGGCTAATAATGGGTTTACTTTGGCGAAGCAGCGATATATGCTTTCGGATTATTGGGATCAAATGTGGCAGCTTCGATATTCAGCTTAAAGGGCTTCATATCGTCGGCAGGAACCGCAATGTTCATGCTTTTGGCCACTTCTGCATACACATCATCCATGATCAGTTTATCTGCTATCTCTTTGAAATTGGCCGGCATTGCGCTTATGTAACCAAACCGAACATATTGCGACAAAAACCAGATGCCATGCGCTTTTCGCGGAGCATTTACAAATCCATTGTTGTGGAACAGCATATAATCATCCTTATACTTCTGCACACCGAGATCGCAGCCCAGGTCAGTGCTTCCCATGAGGCGTGCTTCCAGTACAGATACCGGCGCATTTACATAATTGGGACGCGATAATATGGCAGCGGCTTTTTTTCGGTTACCCATGTTATCGAGCCACCTGCAGGCTTCGAGCACCGCTTTCATTACATTTTTCAGCGCTTCGCGGTCACCATCGGCAAATGCCTTATTCACTACGAGGGCTTTTTCAGGATGGTTCTTCCAGATATCCTGTGTAGCAATATGGGTAAAACCGATATTTTGTGAGGCTGCCACGCCATTCCAGGGCTCGCCCACGCAATACCCTTCCATGTTATCGACCCGCATATTGGCCACCATTTGCGGAGGCGGAATGGTAATGATGCCAATTGATTTTGCATTTATGCCACAGGCCGCCAGCCAGGTGCGTAACCAAATATCGTGTGTGCCCCCGGGGAAGGTGTGGGCAAACGTCACTTCTTTCCTGGATTGTACAGACTTTAATGCCGCTGCTACTTTTTTAAGTTCTTTAAAGCCAACCAAGCCGCAGAAATCCTTGGAAAGTGTAATGGCCTGGCCATTGTTATTCAACAGCATGGCGATGCGCATTTCAGAACCGGCTTTACCGCCAATGCCCTGGTACACCGAGAATGGCATCGAAAACAAACAATGTGCACCATCCAGTTCACCATTCAATACTTTGTCGCGTACATTCGCCCATGATGCTTCTTTAGTAACCTGTACATCGAGCCCATACTTTTGAAAGAACCCCATTTCCTTGGCGATCACCAGCGGTGCGCAATCGGTTAAAGGAATAAACCCCAGCTTTATCACTTTTGCCGGCCGGTTTGCGGTGCGATGCACAAACGAGGTTGAAATCACAAAAACAACCAGCGTGGCAATTAATATTTTTGTTATTTTATACATTTTCATTGCAGTTTGATTTTAAGGCCATGATTATTGTTTAATTGCCACTGGTTTGGTGTAGAAGAAATCGGGGCGGATATTGATCATCAGATATGCCCAATTGGCATTGTGCCTGGCCTGATCCATGGTTCCGCGTTTAATGTACTCGGTACTGTTGTTCGCTTTCATAAAGGAGTAACCGAGCTCCAGTGTCGTGAATTTGTTGAGTGAATAATTGGCGATAAGATCAAACTCGTATCCTAAGTTTTTGTCGATATTTATTTTATCGGGATCGGCGGCATTGGGTACATTCTCTGCCAGCCGGAAATTATGCGCATCGAGGCTTACAAAAAAGAGGTTGGCCTGATACTTTACCTTAAAGTAAGCATCCTGCAAACCACCTACCGGCGAGCCGGTGCCTACGTAGTAGTAGTCCATATACCCCCAATGTTTATGCGGTGTTCCGTACAGCGGATCAAAGCGGCGCGATTCGTTAGCGGGTGTGCTGGCATCGTTACCTGATAAATAATCGAAGCCGGGACCAAAGCTGAATCTGCCTTTTTGCAGCGTAAGCATTGCCGTATAATGCGCAGCGCTAAGGTCTTTTCCATCGCGGTCTTTTCCGCTTTGAAAATAAGCGCCTGCCTGCCAGGCTTTCTTCAGGCCCGATGCATTGCCAATGGTACCATTGATCATTAACCCATAGGTAAGCCGGCTGTTTACGCCCTTCACATCATATCTTCTGCCATATACATATCCACCTGAAGCGCTGCCTGCAGAATCGAGGCGGTATTTGGAGAAATCATCTTTAAAGAACAATCCTGCAAATTTCGTTTGGCCGAATTTGCGGCTCACGTACAGCATTTGCATGGATTTGTATTGCTGGTTCATGCCATTGGTGCTCACTGCATTGGCCAACACCGGCGCACCAGCTTTGCTGCTGGCTGCGCTTACCGAACCATTGGGCGCCAAAGGCATCAATCCTGCAGGCGTAGCTACCAGTACGCCACTTGAATTGGTAACATAAGCGGGCACATTACCGGCAGTATAACTTGTTCCGGTATAACCGAAGGCATCGGTGTTCTGATTAAAGCCGGCGCCCAGGTCAAGCTGCCAGCCATGGTGTAAAGCTTTTACGAGAACCGCATCGTGGCGGCGGGCCTGTTGCAACCAATCGAGGTCGCCCAGCAAGCGCACATCATCATATATTAAAGCCTGGCGGCCTATTTTAAAAGAAAGATTGTCGATACCCTTTGTTTTAATGGTGGTATCAGCCACATTCATGAGGGTAACTTCTGCCCAGGCTTCATGAACCATCAGTTTGTTTCCATCGGCGTTATTGATAGTGGAAGCATCCTGCCCCCAAACGCGCACGTCCTGAACGGCGAAGTTGAAGTTTACGCGGTCCCATTTGTAGCCGAAGATCAAACGGGCGCGTTGTGAGGTGAAAAAAGCAGGGTCAGTTCCTTTGGCATTGAGTGTACCGAGTCCATCACGTACCTCGGTACGCGTTCTCAGTTGTCCCGCCAATGAAAATTGTGCAACACTGGTGATCGGATCTCCTAAAAAACACACAATTCCGGTTACTGCCATGAAAATTAATTTTTTCCTCATAATTTTGTTTTGGTTGTTTAAGACGATGATTCATTTGTCGTGATTTGCTTCCCCCCGGTCAGACTGCCATCTGCCGGGGTTTTTTATTCGGTTTTGGCGTTTTTTGTTCTTACCATGCAGTGAATTTTAATAAGCAATTTGGTTTGGGATATGGCAGGCAATCGTTCAAACGCATAAGCAGGCAACCGATAGAATCATCTCTTACAACCGGCCCGGCTTTCCTGCCGGGCGTCATCATTACTACTCGTTATGTTCTATACCTATATATACCAGGTCATTTTCAATTTTTACAGGATATGTTTTTATGTCGCCGCAATCATCTCCACTTAAACATTTCCCGGAACTCAGTGAAAATGTCTTTTTGTGAAACGGACATGCCACCTTGGGCTCATCATTTTGTGTTCCGATCATGCCGCGGCTTAAGGCCATTTGCTGGCGGTGCGGACACATATTCTGCGTTGCATACCACTCACCACGGCGGCTGAAATTGAACAAAGCAATTTGTTCATCCTGGTATTTTACACATACACCTCCGTTTTGGGGCACGTCTGTTGTTCGGCAGGCTAAAAACCAGGTAAGTACTTTTTCTTGTATCATAAACGTGTGATTGTGTTTACAAAAAATTCCCTGTTCAGCTTTCACTGATCATATTTTTCTTATGGCGTTAAATGGGGAAAAATTCAACTGGCAATGGGCAACGGGCAGTTAGCAACCGGCAATTAGCAATTCGTGCATTTTCGAACTCGTCAACAGGTTCAAACTACCCGAACTTTTTTGTCCATTGCTTATTGTCCTTTGCCTATTGTCCTATAGCAGGCAAACAATCGTTAGAATATGCAGCAAACACCAGCCAATAGGCGGTCAGCCACATAGTAATTGTGTGTGTGAGTGTTTTAGTATATCAGAAACGTTATCAGAAGAATTGGCAATGATCTTTCGATCCGGTGCACGTTGCCAACTGTATGTGTTGCTTATTATCTCTTGCCTTTTTGTCAATGGCCTTTTATTACCCAACCTCATTCCGCCTTTAGGGCTAATACGAATACCTGTATTTTCATTATCACATTATCAACTTATCACATTATCACATTGCTTATTTCCATTCCTTCGCTCTTTTCTGTTCGCGCATGGGCTCAAACTGTATCGAAGGATCTTTTGCTTCCGGTGCATTTACGAAATGGGTGAAACGTTTGCGGATCTCAGGATTTTCTACCGCTTCTTTCCATTCGCATTTATAATTATCTACCAGCGTTTGCATTTCTGCTTCCAGTTGTTCCGCAATGCCCAGGCTGTCGTTCACCACAACATTGCGCAGATAATCGATGCCACCTTCCATTTTATTCAACCAGGTAGCTGTACGGGTCAAGGGATCGGCCGTTTTGATATAGAACATCAAAAAGCGATCGATATATTTAATACAGGTTTCAGAATCAAGGTCGGTAGCTAATAACAATGCATGCTGGGGTTTTGAACCGCCGTTGCCGCACACATAGAGGTTCCATCCTTTTTCTGTAGCAATGATGCCGAAATCTTTGCTTTGCGCTTCGGCACATTCGCGGATACATCCTGATACAGCCGACTTCAATTTATGCGGTGCACGCAGGCCGCGGTATCTTTCTTCGATCTGAATGGCGAAGCTAACGCTGTCGTGCAGGCCAAAGCGGCACCAGGTACTGCCCACGCAGCTTTTTACCGTGCGCAGCGCTTTGCCATAAGCGTGGCCGCTTTCGAAACCGGCCGCGATCAGCTCAGACCAAATGGCTGGAAGATCGTTCACATGGGCGCCGAAAAGATCTATGCGCTGACCACCGGTGATCTTTGTATATAGATTGTATTTCTTGGCTACTTCACCTATTACGATCAGTTTATCGGGCGTGATCTCACCGCCGGGGATGCGGGGTACTACTGAATACGTACCGCCTTTTTGAATGTTTGCCAAAAAGCGGTCATTGCTATCCTGGGCAGTATCGTTTCCTTTTGCAAGGATCATGTCATTCCACAAGCTGGCTAATATCGAGGCTACTGGCGGTTTACATAATTCGCAACCATCGCCGGTACCCAGTTTATCCAACACTTCGTCGAAGGTCATCAGCTTATGCACTTTAACCAGGTCGTACAATTCCTGACGGCTGTAATTAAAGTGTTCGCAGATAACATTCCGTATATATTTTCCCTGCGATTTAAGCGCATGAGTGATCAGGTCTTTTACCATGGGAACGCAGCCACCGCAGCCAGTACCCGCTTTTGTGCATTTTTTAATGGCATCCATGGTTTCATTGCCATCGCATACTGCGCTGCAAATATCTCCTTTGGAGACGCTTTCGCAACTGCAGATCAGGGCATCATCAGGCAGGCTTCCTACACCGGCGCCGCCTTCATTACCAGATCCGCCGCGGGCGCCGAGGATCACATCTTCAGGATTCGGCGGCAATACCACTTTGTTCTTGGTTGTTTGCAGCAACATATTATATGCGTCTGCATCGCCTATCAGAATGCCACCTAATAAATATTTTCCGTCGGGAGAAACATTGATGCGTTTGTATACGCCCTTCATGGAATCTTCCAGCACAATGGTCTTTCCTTCTGCAGCAGCTACAAACGGATCGCCAAAGCTGGCTACATCAACACCGATCAGCTTCAGCTTGGTGCTCATATCAAAACCGGTGAACAGTTTGTCGCCGCCTGTTAAGTTAGCAGCTACCACTTCGGCCATTTCATAACCTGGAGCTACCAGGCCATAGATCATACCATTATGTAAAGCACATTCGCCGATGGCGAAGATGAAGGGATCGGCTGTTCCTAATTTATCATTCACTACAATACCACCGCGGTGACCAGTTTCCAGTCCGGCCAGTTTGGCCAGCTCATCGCGGGGTTTTATACCGGCAGAAATGACCAGCATATCTACATCCAGCCTGGTATCGTCGGTGAACTGCATGCCGGTAATGAACTGGTCGCCGAGTATTTCCGAAGTATTCTTGCTGGTATGAATAGAAAGGCCCAGTGATTCGAGTTTTGTTTTTAAGATATTGGAGCCGGCCTCATCGATCTGGCGGGGCATAAGGCGCGGTGCAAATTCAATTACATGGGTATTGGTAACGCCCAGGTCGAGCATGGCTTTAGCAGCTTCCAAACCCAGCAGACCGCCGCCGATCACTGCCCCGGTCTTTGCTTTTTTAGCATAAGCGGTCATTAGTTCCAGGTCTTCGATGGTGCGGTAAATAAATACACCTTCTTTTTCAACCCCGGGAATGGGCGGAACAAAAGCTGCAGAACCGGTAGCCAGGATCAGATAATCGTATGATTCAGTAATACCGTGGTGAGAACGCACGGTTTTATTATCGCGGTCGATATAAGAGATGGGATCTCCCAGGTAAAGCCTGATATTTCTCTCGGCATACCAGTCGAGACCAGCCATGGTAAGATCGTCGGCTGTTTTTCCGGCAAAATATTCGCTCAAATGCACGCGATCATAAGCCGGGCGGGTTTCTTCGCCAAAAACAACAATTTCAAACTGCCCGGGTTGGGCTTTGGCTGTCAGTTTTTCACAAAACTTGTAACCAACCATTCCATTGCCAATAACAACTATTTTCATAATCTGCGTATTTAAGGTCATTTAATTTTCCGCAGCAATCGTTAAACATTAAATAAAATCACATGTAATACTAAAATGGCAATTCGCTAAAAAATTAACCGTTGTTTTGTGATCTGTGTAATAAAAATAAGGCGTTTTTGTTATTATTTTTACTGTGAATTAGAATATCATTAATATATTTATTTTGCCAATGTGTAATTAATTGAAATTTTCCAGGAACTTTGAGGGCAGAAACTGCAACTCCCGGTTCTTTTTGCCGCTAATGCGGTTTTGCGGCAGAATTTGGGTAGAAACTTATATTAAATTATTTTACATATAAACTTTCCTGTGAAAAGAAATAAACATGGTTGTGATCTGAAAAGCTGTTTTCTGTGCCGGCTCTGCTCAAAGGACTGGTTGCCGGCCATTGATGTGCATCGTCAAAGCTTTCATGTGAACAAAGGCGAAATACTGTTCACTGAAGGAAGCGAGGTTACCGGGATATACTTTATATATAAAGGCACTTTCAAAGTGCATAAAAAATGGACCGACGACAAAGAGATGATCGTTCGACTGGCCAAGAACGGCGCCATCCTGGGGCATCGCGGTTTGGGTAATGATATATACTATCCGGTGTCGGCAACAGCCCTGGAGCCTTCAGAAGTTTGCTTTATTGATCTCGGCTTCTTTCAATCGACCCTTAAGGTGAATTATCAATTCCTCTACGAGCTGATGATGTTCTTTGCCGGCGAATTGAAGGAATCAGAAAAAAAGATGCGCAACCTGGCCCATATGCCGGTCAAAGGCAGAATAGCCCAGGCCCTGCTTTCGATGTCAGCAAAATTCGGAACAACTGCAGAAGGGTTTATTGATATCACGCTGAGCCGGCAAGACCTGGCATCCTATACAGGTACTACTTATGAAACGGTATTCAGAATAATGAATGAACTGGTTTTGGAAGGCAGCATTGCTTTATCGGGTAAAAACATTTCGATCTTAAATGCCGATAAGCTGCATGAACATGCCGGTTCATCATAAACGGTTTCCGTTCTGCACCAACCTTTGTTCGATGGAAACAAGATATTGTTTTAATTAAAATAATTTTTAGTAGTGGCAGCTTCAAACCAACCCGAACTGATTGTAGCAGGCGCAGGCGCCGGTGATCCCGAACTCATAACATTAAAAGCATACCGCCTTTTGCAGGAAGTGCCGGTCGTATTATATGATAACCTCGTGAACAAAACGTTGTTGGATCATACCAAACCTGATTGTGAGAACATCTATGTGGGTAAACTGCCCTACGGTGAATACACGCCACAGGAGCAGATCAATGAACTGATCAAAGAAAAAGCTTTTTCAAAAGGGAAGGTCTTACGCCTGAAAGGGGGTGATCCTTTTATTTTCGGAAGAGGGTTCGAAGAGATCCTGTTTGCCCGTGAACACGGTATTAAAACAACGTTTATCCCCGGTATTACCAGTATGCAGGCCAGTGGTTTGTATGATATTCCCTTAACATTCCGCAATATCAGTGAAAGCATCTGGGTGGTTACCGGCACTAAAAAAGACGGCTCTTTATCTGCCGATCTGCAGCTGGCCATTCAAAGCAAAGCAACCGTGGTGATCTATATGGGCATGAAGAAACTTCCGGAAATTGCTGCAACATACATCAGCAAAGGGTATGGCGATATGCCGGCTGCTATCATTCATTATGCGTCTTTGCCCTATCACAAAATGGCTAAAGGAAAGATCAAAGACCTGCCACAACTGGCAGCAGCCCAG
Organism: Longitalea arenae; assembly: GCF_016924755.1. Classification (GTDB taxonomy): domain Bacteria; phylum Bacteroidota; class Bacteroidia; order Chitinophagales; family Chitinophagaceae; genus Niastella; species Niastella arenae. The sequence continues at coordinate 64,375 of NZ_JAFFJX010000002.1, forward strand.
CATATAACGCATCCGGCATTGATCATCATTGGTCCTGTAACCGACACCGCTTTATTATCAGGCGGCCAATGACCGGCTACACTTGGTCAATATATACTAACGAAAATCATAAAACGTTATATATTATAATAAATACTGTCCACTGTCATTGTTAATTACAGGATTCCTACCGAGCATGGTTGCACTAAGTGAATATATGTAGCACTGCGTAGTGGTTGCGTAGTATAAATACAACTTTCACATTTTTCTTATTGTCATCGGGCACTGATGCGGTGTTATTTAACCTGGTGCTGCTTTAAATAGCAGCAGCAAAGATTTTAGCGATTACTGCGCCTCCATTTTTTATTGAAGTTATCATTAAGGCTCTGGTTAGGCACTAAGAGCTCCCGGGCAAAAAAACCGGGAGCTTAAATTTTTCTTTATGGAATTAGTATGCTCTACACCAGGTATTCCAGGTCTGAAGAACGGATTGATCGCTTCTACCGGCCTGACTGTTCAAAAGGAAGTTGTTTTTAAAAAACACTTTCAACAACCTTCATATGCCCTGTGCCTGCGCACCATTAACATACCCCACGACATGCCGGCCATTTGCAGCTGGGCATGGAAACAAAGCCGGGCGGCTGACACCCTTGCCACGAGCTATCAGTATGCTGACAGCTCAGATTTTGTTCGTTCTTTCATGATATTATTAAATAACCGGCTGGCTGTTTGCCAGGTAGATATCTGCGAGGCAGACAAAGACGAGCTCTTTGATGCCTACCCGGCTACCACCGGCGATTATATTATCAGGATATTAATGAACAGCAACAAGAAAACGGTTCGCCCGCTCCAACTCAAAGCCCTTCAAACCTGTATGGAGTATTTCTTTTCATTTCCTGAGATCAGGCAGGTTATTGCAGAACCAGAGGCTGACAATAAACTGTATAATGACATTTTGTTGAAAGCCGGATTTCAGTTTGAAGACCAGGTATGCAATCAATATGCACTGTGCAATTTGTTTGTTTGTACAAGGCAAAGCTTTATATCAGCATAAAGCGGGCTACCTGATAAAAGAGTATACGAGACTACCACATCTCTTGTATCTTTTTTAGCTTGTTTCAGCCCTTACCATTGACCTTATCCTGCAACCAGGCACATGAAGCAATGTGGGCTATGTATTTATTAAAATAATCGCAGCCCATTGGCTGAAATGTTCCTGGCCGTTACCATTGACCTTGTCCTGAAGCTAAGAGTTTCAAGTGAGTAAAAGAGAAAAGCGCTTTCCATAGATCTCTTTTTACTCTTTTACTCCTTTACTCTTAGCCACCATCGCCTTGTTCTGTTTTTACCTTATCCTTACTTAACCTTGTCCTTGAACGTTGTGAGGCTGCCTGTAATTTCGCGCGCCATCATGGCACTGGTCGTTGCTGTTATACAGCAGCTTCATCAGCATGTGTGCAACCCGTTACTAAGACACAACCTTATCCGTTATACCTTGTCCGCCCATGAAAAAGCCATGGGTCATGAAGCAGCATTATATGAATTATTAAACCCGTTTTAAGGAGGGGATCAGCCATAGATCTCCTCCTTTTTGCTTTAGCACTTTTCATTGCGCATTGTCTAACCATCACTCATAACCTGCCTTCACCGGCATCTTACGCCAGACGCTGCTGCGTTTTTTCCGCTGTAGATTAATCTCCCCATCCCCTGCTATCATTACAGGCACGACTTTTTTGCGCATATCAAAAAAAGTATATGACGTTGAAAGCTTTTTACTGGAAGTATTCTCTATGGGCTGCCATCGTGAATACCGTGAGCATAATTGCTTTTTTGCTGGTGCGCGAATACGAGAATGTCTGGATCCTGTACATTGGCAATATGCTGTTTGCTGCTGTTGTGCTCGTTGGCGTGTTCAGGGGTTATCACAGGGTACATGACAGTGCCAGTGTGCGGTCATCATCGATGATGGGCATTAAGATCACCATCTACGGTGTGTTGCTGGCAACACTACTATGCGGCCTGGTGCTGTTAATTAACTCAATGTTTGCAGGCTTAAATGATGCCAGCAATCCGCCGCAGAGCGGTCAGGGGGATATGCTGTTTCATATTGTATCCAGTACCATTGGTGGGAATGCGATCTTAGGGGCATTGGCGGCGGTGCTTGGTGCAACGGTAGTTAAAAAGAATCAAAAGACCGAACAAGGCAAAACACTGTATTAATGCAACATGGACAGAAGAAAAGGAAGGTACGCCCGGCCCAGAAAGTGAAACGGAAGCAGGGGAAAGAGAAACAAATGCAACCCCAGCCTGTGTATGAAAAGGAAAGAGATGTTTTGCGGCTGCGAAATAAAACCGCCATTATAACCGGTGGCGATAGTGGCATAGGAAGAGCGGTAGCTATTGCCTTTGCCAAAGAAGGCGCTGATGTTGTAATAGCCTATCATGAGGACAATGAGGATGCCCGGTTAACGGCTGAGCGGGTGGAAGCGATCGGACAAAAATGCCTGTTAATTGCTGGTGACATAGGTAAACCGGCACATTGTAAAAAGATCGTACAACAAACCATAAATCGTTTCGGCCGGCTCGATATCGTGGTAAATAATGCAGGCATTCAGTTTCCCCAGGATGAATTGTCTGCCATTACACCAGAGCAGCTGAAGAAAACTTTTGAGACGAATATTTTCGCCATGTTCTACCTGGTGCAGGCAGCGGAACCATATTTACAGGAGGGCGCTTCTATCATAAATACAAGTTCCGTTACGGCTTTTCGCGGCAGTTCGCATTTACTGGATTACTCGGCTACCAAGGGCGCCATTGTAAGCTTTACACGGTCGCTATCGGCCTATTTTGCGAAAAAGAACATAAGGGTCAATGGCGTAGCACCCGGCCCTGTATGGACGCCCCTCATCCCGGCCACTTTTCCGCCGGCACATGTTTCCTCGTTTGGATCCGACACACCGTTAGGCCGCGCCGGGGAACCGGTAGAAGTAGCCGGCAGCTATGTTTTCCTGGCCTCCGAGGAGGCTTCGTATATAACGGGACAGATACTGCATCCGAATGGCGGGGAAATTGTAAACTCATAACTTAAAACAACACAAAATGAAAGTCTTAGGAATCATCCTGATCGTCATTGGCATTGCCATGATCATTATAAGACAGGTAAACGTTACCACAGAAAAAGAAGTGGCCGACCTGGGCCCTATTGAACTGAATAAAAAAGAAAAGAAACAAGTGGCCTGGCCCACCTATGCCGGCATTGGCGTAGCCGCGATAGGCGCGGTAATACTGGTTGCAGCCTCCCGTAAAACCAGCTGACCGGGCCTTGCCCTCAATGGGGATTTTTATGCACAACAGCCCGCCTGATATCCGGCTCTCAGTCAAGATATTAAAGAGGGAACAGGATTTGAAGCAATTAAAATCATCAATACATCTATTACTTATTTAAAATTTATAATCATGACTACAACAACTAAAGTTATTCTGGGCCTGATAGGTGCCGCTGCTGTAGGCGCTGCTGTGGGAATGTTATTAGCACCTGAAAAAGGAAGTGATCTTAGAAGGAATATTAAAGATCAGGCCGGCAAATGGGGCGATAAGCTCACCGACATGTGGCAAAATGGTAAAAGAACTGCTGAAAAAGCATCTTCTCGGATGCAAACCGAAATGTAGTCATTTCCGGTTGATGGTCCGAAACCATATCCCGGGCAGGCTTAGGCCTGCTCTTTTTATTTATAGGTATTAAGTACACTTTCATAAAAGCTTATTACGTAAAACAAAAACCCTTCCGGAGTACCGGAAGGGTTTTTTATTCGACTTTACATCATCTATATAGTTACTGTTTCAGCAGTTTGGTCATAACTGTCTTATTCCCCTGCCAGGTAATTACGGTATATACCCCGGGCAGCCAATGAGCACCTACAGTAACCGTTGTATTATTGCTCAGGTTATACAGGGAGGTTACCCTTTTTCCTGTTGAATCATAAACATGCAGGAAGATGGTATCGGTATTGTTGCTGGTGATCCTCAACTGGAAGGTAGTTTTTGATGGATTGGGATAAGGCACTACCGTTAACAGACCGAGGTCAGGTTGTTTAATTTCCAGCGCCGTTACGGTAATCGTTTCACTGTCGGTTGCGCCCTTATCATCGGTAACCGTTAATCTGAACACATAGGTCCCTGCCACCAGGTTGCGTAATTCGGTAGTGGCTGCATTAGGTGTCACCAGCATAAAGGAAGAAGGACCACTTATTTTTGTCCATCTATAAGAAACGATCCTGCCGTCAGGATCATAAGATCCCGAGCCGTTTAATGATACGCTGGCATTCGGCAGCTGCACGGTAATATCGTTTCCGGGCATAGCTACCGGGCTTTGGTTCCCCGGCGAGGCCGCTTCATTTACCACTACAGTTACATCATTATTCGCTGTGGCGCCCCTGTTATCAGTCACCGTTAATCTGAACACATAAGTACCGGCTATCAGGTTACTTACCTGGGTGATCGCTGAACCAGCACTGTTGATAAGGAATGAGGAAGGTCCGCTCACCTTGGACCAGGCATATTTTGTAACAGAACCATCAGGATCAGTAGAAGCCGTACCATTGAGGGTAACTCTGTTGGTTGGCAATGTAATGGCCGTATCCGGTCCGGCATCAGCCACGGGTGGCCTGTTGGCCGGGGTCGTGCTGTTATTCACGATCACATTTACCGTATCTTCAGCAGTTACCCCTTTGTTATCGGTAACTGTAAGTTTGTATACATAGGTACCGGCCACCAGGTTGGTCAATGCCGTTGTAGCTGCCCCTGCATCGGCAATGGTGAATTGCGAGGGACCGCTCACCTTGGACCATGCATACTTTGTAATAGAACCGTCAGGATCTTTAGATGCACCGCCATTGAGGGTTGTGCTGTTCAATGGCAGGGTAAGGTTGATATCGGCGCCTGCATTTGCAACAGGACCCAGGTTAGCGGCATTCACGGTTACGGTAACTTCATCGGTACCGGTGGCGCCTTTATCGTCAGTTACCTGCAGGCGGAAAACATACACGCCTGCCGCAAGCCCGGTTATCGTTGGTTTATTGGAAGCTCCGTTGCCAATACTGAATTGTGAGGGCCCCGCTACTTTCGTCCAGGCATAACTTACGATACTGCCATCCGTATCCCTTGAAGCCACACCATCGAGGGTCACATAATTCACGGGCAGCGTAATAGCAATATCAGAACCTGCATTGGCGATCGGGGCCACATTGCCAGAGGCCGGAGGTTGCGACCCAATGGGATCGGAAAACAATTGGCCCATTGGCACATACTCCAACGGTAAGCTGGCGCTCTGCCACTTTAACCCTATGTTCGAACGATTGTCTGTGTTAAAATACTCGAGCCTGATATCGTATTTCTGCCCTGCAAGCAAATGAATAGGCGGAGAAGTTTGTACGCCGGGATATGGCTCGCTCCAGCTATCTATCACCAGTTTACCATCGATATACAACCTGATGCCGCCACCGGTCTCTACATGGAATGTAAGAGGCTCTGAATAATGCGGCATCACCTTGCCCGTCCAGCGAATGGAATAGCTGTTGCTGGTAATTTTATAATGAACGCCTAATTTATTCCAGTGGAAGAAATATATTGAAACGTCTGTTCTGGTGAATGCTGGTTTCGATAAGTTGGTATCATTAAAATACTCCGCTTTCAACCCGTTCCCATTTCCCCAGATGGTGGGCGCAAAAGGGGCAATATTCGTTTTACCTGACCTGGTAAGCATATAAGACTGACCAAGTACCGGTTGCACCCGCATCGTTTCATTGGAGCCTGCGAGCGGACTAAGTAAATAATCCACCGCACTGGCCAGGAAAGAAAGCGCGCCGCCTACAATTCCTTCTGTAGTACATTGAATAATATCTACTTTCTTTACGGCTTTGGGCGACTGATTTATAATGCCCGCTTTGCGATGCCCCCTGATGGTGCAGTTCCTGATAAAGATAGGCCATGATCCATCCAGCGGGCCTTCTTCCATCCTGATGGCGTAATCGAGGCCCGCAGCATCGATGATCAGGTTCTCGAACCGTATGCGATTGCTGTTAGCCGAAGCGGCTTTGATCTGGATCTCGCTGTTATAGATATGACCATCCCGATAGAAATAACAGTTTGAATAGGCACCATGATAAATGCCCATTTCATTATTATAGAGTACAAAATCTTCAATAACGTGTACTTTCTCATTGTTTTGCCAGGTTACCAATCCGCCGCAACAATTGTGCGCCATATTTCCTTTAAATTCCCAGGCGCTTTCAATGGTTCCTTCCTGCCAGAAATAAGCGCCGCCACTACGGAAGTCACCCGTCATTCCGATAGCTACATTATTATTACAAACATTATCATCGCCCACCCCCAGAATAAAGGCGGTTACAGTAAATGTAGGTGCATCGCTGTTGTCAATATCAGCTGCATCATGAAGGAATGAACCTCGTGCCACTATATTGTTATTCCAGGTGATACCATGGGTCAGATCCATTACATCCCACCAGAAAGCGGTCTCCATGAAATTGTAAGCCACATTGCCTTTCATGGTGATGCCATTGGAGGAGTGGGGTACATAGCTATGGCTGCCTGTATCGCGGATAACACAACCTTCCACCATCGATCCCACGCTACCGTTACCACAATGGTGAAAATGAAGCCCATAGCGGCCCAATACAAATTCGGGGGTTGAATCGCCGGTGCGGTTCTTTCGCGGCCCGATATATCTTATTTGTACGTTCTTAATGGTTTGTGGTACCGAGGTGCGAATGAAAATATGCGTTCTGCCCGTAGCGGTTCCTTCAATACGTACGTTCCTGGTAAGATTGATCACCTCGGCGGTCCAGATATTGATCTGCGGATGCGCACGTACTGTTGCTGCATTCAATGTAACAGAGGAACCGGAAATACTTCTGATGGTACGATCTTCAAAACCATTGGTATATGCGTTGCCGACAGTTGGAGACTCGGTTGGGGCAATGGTAATATCATCGCCCACCTGCCATCCCGCCGGCGTGGTGTTCAATGAAATAGTAGTTGCGCCAGAGCTGATATTGCCAGCAGCGCGTACGAACGCCGTTTTAGCAGCGCCCACAAGATCTAACAAACCTGATCCCATGGCCCACAAGCCAACGTCGGCGCCTATTACGTCCATACCGCCGCCAACAAATTTGCTTTCGTCGATATTGATAAACCGTAAAGTTTGAATGATACTGGCAGAAGCAGGACGCATGATCAATTTGCCTTCTACTACAACATTGCCGGTCGATTGAAGTGTTGTGCTTTTGCTGCTGTCGAATTGTAAGGTAGCGCCGCTGCTAATACTTACACCGGCATAGATTCCTGAAGTAATATCGAATGTAACGGTATGTCCTGATGAAATGAGAGGAGTATCTATAGGCCCTGGTAATTTACCGCCCCAGGTAGCAGGATCAGACCAATTGCCCGATTGCATACTAGCGATTGTGCCGAAGAGTGCGAATGTTTGTCGCGGCGCACACTCAATCACATCGGGTCGAGTTTCTTTTTTCTTAGCACCTAACTGCGAGGTCAAACAAACTCCGGTTGCAGTCAAGGACGCATCCCGGAGGAACTTCCTTCGAGTAGTGTTGATCATAGGAGTATTTTACGTTTTTCTTAAAGAGTAGTTTCGTAGTTTCACTAGTGAACTAACAATTATAATGCCTGAAACCGGGTCGATTAAAAGATTCATAAAAAAATAGACTAAAGTCAAACACATGTTTTCATTTGAAATATGAAGTCAACTTTTAATCAATTCAATTATTCATTTCTTTCTTCAAACCCTCTTCCCTGTTAGTTTATAGTATAAAACAACCGCACTCTTAAAAAAGTGTAAGAAAAACAACCAGCTTAAAAAAAACAGCAGCATTTCGTATATCTACCGGTAAAATATACTAGCGCACCATAGATACTATCCCATAAAACGAGTAAGTACTTGTGCTTATAAAAATGTGGAAAAGCGCTGGCTAACAGAAAATTAAAGCGACAGAAAGGAACCGGATGCCGAAAGGTATTGACTGTACGCCGTTAAAACAGCAACACAAAAGAAAAAGGGCCGGTCCTATTAAATTATTTTTTAATAGAACCAGCCCTTGCCGTTATAATATATAAATAAGGAGTAAACAGCTGACGGTGGTCAGTTACTAATAAACGTAGTGGCTACAGTTTATTGCTGCTGTTGTCCATATACCCAGTAGGGTTTGGCTACTTCAGCATTTTTTCAAAACGGTTAAATATCTTGATGTAGCCCCATACACAAACCTTAAACTTCCAGAAAGGAAACAGTCCACTCACATGGATGCGGCTTACAAAAAATCTATTCTCCACCGGGATCTTATCTACCCAGTTACTTACCCGGAATGCCAGCCGGATGCCATGCTGCTGCAGCAATTGGAACATAGCCAGTTTCTTCTCTTCTTTTTGCTGATTATAGGCGCCAAAGGTATATGCGTGGCATGGCTGCACCGGAATGCCTAATTCCTGTAAGCGGGTCTTTGTTTTAATGAGATCAGCTTCTATTTCCGGCAAACTTAAGGAGGAATAGCTCTCATGCATATAGGTATGCCATCCGAACTGAACCTGGTCTTTGCTCATTTCAATGGCTTCTTCCGCGAACATGAATTCGCCCATTGGGTTGGGCGCCACCTGTTTATTATCCGGTGATCGAATGAAACCGGCCACCAGGAAAATGTTCGCCTTGATATCATATTCCTTTAAAAGCGGGTACAGGTTGTTATAGTTATCTCTATATCCGTCGTCGACGGTGATCATTACCGGCCGTGCAGGCAATGGCTTTTTCTGTTCCACATGCGCCAGCAGCTCACTGAGGAAAATGGTTGTGTAGCCTTTTTTATTGAGGTACGCAAACTGCCTGCGCAGCTGATGGGTGCTAACAGTCAAAAAATCAGGTTTATCAGTGCTTATCTTATGGTAATTCAATACCGGTAATCCGCCAAAAGCCGACCCCATTTTAAAAAGTAAAAAGGCGACTACTAGCAACACAATTAGCCCTGTAACAATTAAATATACCATTGTACTGTCTACTTAAATATTCGTTCAAAGCGGGCAATGATGCGGATGAAGCCCAGCAATGTCATTTTGAATTTGAACATAGAATAGGTGCCACTTATAGTTGACCGCTTAAGCAACAAGCGGTTCACGTTCTTCATTGGCAGTTTATTCAGCCGGTCGCCTGTTTTAAATGCATAGCGCACCCCATGCTTCTTCAAAATACCGAACATGGCTTTCTGTTTTACCGGGTCATTTTTCAGGTAAACGGCGAACGAATAGGCGAAACAGGGTTGATAGGGTATTCCCAGCTCATCGAGCCTTTGTTTGGAAACCCGCATGTCTTCATCAATCTCTTCCAGGGTCATTCTATCGTAACGCTTGTGGTACATGGTATGCAAACCAAATTGAATGTGGTCGCGGCAAACGGTTTTGGCCTCTTCCAGCGTCATAAACTCCCCTTCGGCCCGCGGCCCCATGTTGCCAGGCGTTTGTACAAAACCGGCCACGATAAAAATGTTGGCCTTGCAATTGAACTCCTTCAATAAAGGATACAGGTCTGTATAATTGTCCCGGAAACCATCATCCAGGGTGATCATCAGCGGTTTTGGTGGTAATGGCGTTCCCTTTTCAAAATAATCGATGAGGTCGCTGATGAAGATCGTATTGTATCCCTTTTTGGTGATATATTCAAGCTGCTCACGCATGCGCGAAGTGGCAACATTTATAAAATCGGGCGTCTTCGTACTGTTGATCCTGTGATAGACCAGCACAGGCAGTCCTCTGAAAAAAGGGCCTGCATACATGTACATAAGAATGAAGAGCATTACCAGGATGATCACCGGTATTATAATAGATGCCATAATTGATATGTATTGATGATAATTATTTATAATGCGATAATCCTGGGAAATTGGACCGGCGCCGGCAAAGGATACTGTCTGAGGAAGACTTCAAGTGAAAGATGTGCCTGAAAGGAGATTGGCCGGCAGCAAATAAGAACAGGCAACAACCATTATAATACATTGCTTAGCGGGTTCTCATCAATATATTATGATTGTTGCCTGCGTGGTTGGTGTTTCAATCGGCGGCCGTTGCTGTGAAGGCCTTATTAAGTTGTAGATCGAGTTTCTCGTACTGCGAATTCTTGCTTTTGAATTCCGGAACCAACTCCTTCATTTTCTTAACAATGCCATAATTATCCTCGAGCCGGCTCAGGCTGATCAGATCCTCAATATCCCTTACTACTTTATGCGAAGAGGGAATGATCTTGGCTATTTTGATCTTTTCATGGTGGGTAGGCAGGGTCTTTTCTTCTGCATTCAGCAGCTCTTCATATAACTTCTCACCAGGCCTTAAGCCGGAATAAACGATCTTGATATCTTCATCGGGCGTTAAACCGGCCAGGCGGATCATCTTCAATGCGAGGTCAACGATCTTAACCGGCTTGCCCATATCGAATACAAAGATCTCAGCGCCCTTACCCATGATCGCCGCTTCCATGACCAGCTGTACGGCTTCCGGGATCGTCATGAAGTAGCGGGTGATCTCGGGGTGGGTAACTGTAACCGGACCGCCATTCTGGATCTGTTGCCTGAAGCGGGGGATCACAGAACCATTAGAGCCCAGTACATTGCCGAAGCGGGTGGTAATGAATTTTGTTTTGGTATTGCCATTCGCACCATGTTTACTGTCATTATTGATCAATCCCATAATGGTTTGATCAACCAGGTTGTCGGCCACACTGCTCAGCGACTGAACATACATTTCCGCAATCCGTTTGGAGGTACCCATCACATTGGTTGGGTTCACCGCCTTATCGGTTGAGATCATCACAAACTTGTGCACGTTGTACAATACCGACAGATCGGCGATGATCTTGGTTCCCATTACATTGGTAAGAATAGCCTCGGAGGGATGTTTTTCCATCATAGGCACGTGCTTGTAAGCAGCGGCATGGAAAACAAAATGCGGGCGGAATTCCCGGAACGGTATCAGCATCCGGTTGCGGTCGCGAATATTACCTATGAAAATCTTAATATTGGCATCAGGGAATTTTTCTTCCATCTCCAGCTGTATTTCATGCAGCGGCGATTCCGCCTGATCACACATAACCACCATTTCCGGATGGAAGGATAATACCTGCCGAACGATCTCTGAGCCAATGGAACCCGCTGCGCCGGTGATTAGGATCCTTTTCCCCGTAAGCTCTCTCGATATCTTTTCGTTATTTATAATAATAGGCTCACGCTGTAACAGATCTTCGATGCGCAGTTCCTGAATTTGCTTCAGGCTTAATTTACCATAGATCCATTGGTCGGAAGGCGGAACAGTAAGAACTTTAATACCGAATTGTAAACATTTTTCAATAACTATCTTTTTATCATTGTTATCAAGCTGCTCGTTCATCAATATGAGCTTGTCGATCTTCTTTTTCGTTTTCAGCATGTGCAGCTCCCTGATATGGTATACCCTTTTCTGCTGAATGGTAACATTGGCCCGGTTCAGATCTGTTTCAACAAAGCCCGCAATGACAAATTTATTGGTGATGCTCGATTCAATGGCCTGCTTTACCAGCATGGCCTCGGTATCACTGCCAAATATCAAGACATTCTCCTTTACAATGATAGCGTTATGCTTTACATAATAATAAAATCCGCGGACCATTGACCGCAGCATCATATGCAGCGTACAACTGATAAAGAAGTTGATCAGCAGCACGCCTGAAATGTTCAGGGTATTAATATGGTATTCGCGGTTCACGACCGATACTACGGCAATGGGGTATAATACGCCGGTGATCAAAACAGCCAGGGAGATCCGCATTACGTCATAGACATTTGAAAAGCGGAGCATACCTGTATGTATACGCATAAAATAAAATACCGGCAATGAGATCGCACAGTAAAGGGTGGTATACACAAAAAAGTGACCGCGCATTATTTCAGAAAACTCAAATTGCTTTACGACAAAATAGGATAACGTAAAGGAAAAGCCGGTAATGACCAGATCGATGATCAATATAACCCACCTGGGTACTGGCCGGGAGAAAGAAAGAAACTGCTTCATGCTATTGACCAATATGTTTACAATGTGATTGTTCCGAACGTGGATTTCCAAGGACTAAAATGGAATTACCATGAGCAAAAAGCAAAGGATGATCACGGCGGAATGGATATTACGCAGGAAATATGGATCAGGCACTTGAACTAAGCACAGAAAATGGATTGTAAACAGCAGGAAGTTCAAAGGATTAACACAAAACCAACAACATATATATGGCTTTATACAAGGATATCGATGTATGGAAGATTAAAATAATAAGTGGAAATGATGGATTTGAAAAGGAGGACATTTCAAAGGATAAGTCGGATGCTTCAGGACGTTAGTATCCTTTTTTCGCGGACATTTATTGGAAATTATTGGAAAGATGCTCTATTCTTAATGGAGGATATTCATAGGAACAAAAAGACTGACGGAAATCAGGCGAAAGTTACAATGAAATCGGATCACTAGCAATATTTTTAATCGTTTTTTTCATATTCACCACTTCCCTTATCCGCTCTACCACCCTGTTCAACTCCACGTCAGTCAAATTAGAGCCTGATGGCAAACACAGTCCCTGCTCAAACAAACGTTCACTTACACCATTACCATAATAGGCGGCCTGCGCAAATACCGGCTGCATATGCATCGGCTTCCACAGTGGCCTGCATTCGATATTATCTTCATGAAGATGATTTTGAATATCGATCCTTGAATAATCGTTGCTATCAACTAATATGGTCGTTAACCAGTGATTGGAATAAAAATCATTTCCCGGGTCTGCTATAAACTGAATTCCTTTTATATCACCCAGGGCTTTTTTATAAAAATCGAAATTATAACGGCGTTGTGCTACGCGCTGCGGCAGCACTTCCATTTGTCCACGGCCAATACCTGCACTCACATTGCTCATGCGGTAATTGTAACCAATATGCGAATGCTGGTAATGCGGTGCATGATCCCGCGCCTGGGTTGCCAGAAAACGGGCCTGCTTAACATAGTCGGCATTGGCAGAAATAAGCGCACCGCCACCCGAAGTAGTTATGATCTTGTTGCCATTAAATGAAAGAATGCCAATATCACCAAAAGTACCTACTGCCTGACCCTTATAGGTTGAACCCAATGCCTCTGCTGCATCTTCGATCACAGGGATCCCATACCGGCGGGCAATGGCCATGATCTCATTCATCTTTGCCGGCATACCATATAAATGCACGACAATGATCGCTTTCGGTTTTTTGCCCAGTTTAATGCGATCCTGGATGGCCTCTTCAAGACATTCAGGCGACATATTCCAGGTAGTTTCTTCACTGTCAACAAATACAGGTGAAGCTCCCTGGTAGGCAATAGGATTGGCTGAAGCGGAAAAGGTCATCGACTGGCAGATCACTTCGTCACCGGCTTTTATACCCAGGATAACCAATGCCAGATGTATAGCCGCAGTACCAGCGCTCAATGCTGCCACATGTACATTATTCCCTAAAAATACTTCCAGATCGTGTTCAAGGCCGTTTACATTGGGTCCCAGCGGTGCGATCCAATTGGTAGCAAATGCTTCCTGAACATACACCATTTCTTTTTCTCCCATGTGAGGCGAGGACAACCAAATTTTCTCTTTCATTGAATGCGACTTATTTGAGCAAATTATAATGCTTTCACAGATAAACCAAGTTCGGCAAACAGATCATCGTATAATTAACCGCAACATAATTTAAGATGAGGATCAGGGCTCGTTCACTTTTATTATTCTGCCCGGATTACCTACCACTACTGCATGATCAGGTATATCGCGAATGATCACGGCTCCCGCCCCAATTGTTACCCACCTGCCTATACGAACACCGGGAATAACAGCAGCACCAATACCAATATGCGTTCCTTCCCCCACCCTTACGTTACCGGCCAGGGCAGCGTTGGGCGAAACATGTACAAGATCTTCGATTATGCAATCGTGATCAATGGAACAATTTGTATTCAGAATGACATGTTTCCCTATATGACTATCCGAATTCACAGTAACATTCGCCATTACCACGCTGCCCGCACCTAGAGAACTGCGCGGTGAGATAACTGCAGCTGGATGAATGGCACTGGCAAATGACATAGCCTGTAATTTCGTGGCGGCAACCGTTTTTCGAATGCTGTTCTTACCGATAGAAATAATAAACTGATCACCGGCTCTAACCCCTGCCTGCTGCAACGTATTGTATACAGGATATTCCAGTAATGAGGTTACCAGTGGATTATCATCAATTAATCCATAGGGAATGCGGCCCTGGGCTTCCAATATCTCACAGATCACTTTTCCGTGTCCGCTTGCGCCAAATAAAATGATCCGATTATGCGACATAAATTATAGGGCATCCGAAGGGAGCATCTGAACCTTCAGCAATACAGGGTTTAGGTATATTATGAAGGCACCAAACTGTCATGTAAAATACACACTTAAATTTGGTGCCGCAAGATAATAAATATGCAGGTAATACGAGCTTGTATTTGCATTAATTATATATCACCGCTCAACAGTGTTTGCTGCTCGGGAATCCGCATAGAGTTACGCAAGGCTTTTAGCGGATGTAATTGTTTCACCGACCCAATAACTGCCTCGGTTACCGTTTTACATTCGTCATTGGTCAATTGCGGATAAATGGGAAGAGAGATCTCGTTGCTGTATAAATTATAAGCCGAAGGGAAATCATTTATATTATATCCTGCCTGCCTGAAAACGGTAAGCATCGGCAAAGGCATGAAATGTACGTTCACGGCAACCGACCTGGCCGCAATATTTTCTATGATCTTATTCCGTTCTTCCTCTGTAATATCCTTTATGCGCAATGGATATAAATGATAGGAGGAAGTGCAGCCTGGCTGCTGGTAGGGCGGACAAATAGCCCAGTCATATTGCGAGAAAACATTTGTATAATAATCGAAAACCCTTTTTCTGTCGACCAGCAATTGGTTCTCATATTTTTTGAGCTGCGCCAGTGCAACCGCCGCCAGCACATCAGGCATATTCATTTTGAAGCCCGGATAAATGACATCATATTGCCAGCCGCCGGCCTTCGTTTTTGTAAAAGCATCTTTGGTTTGCCCGTTCAGGCTCCACACGCGAAGCGTCTTATACACTTCGCCATTATTGAAAGGAGCAGGCATATTCAGGGCAATGAGGCCGCCTTCAGCGGAAGTGATGTTTTTCACGGCATGTAATGAAAACACCGTTACATCGGCACATGAGCCTATTGGCTTCTTTTTATACGTTGCTCCCAGCGCATGGGCCGCATCGTCCATGATCATAATCCTACCGAGCTGGCGCTGTGTTTCCGTTGCTGGCTGGAATTTCTTTTGCACTTCTTCCTCATTCACCATGTTATAAATAGCATCATAATCGCAGGGCCAGCCGGCAAAATCAACCGCAATGATTGCCTTTGTTCTTTTGGTAATAGCGGCTTTTATTTTCTGGCAATCTATATTGAAATCCCTGCCAACATCCACCATCACCGGTTTTGCGCCCACATGCATCACCGCCAGGGCGGTAGCGCAATAGGTATAAACCGGCACAATCACTTCATCACCTTTAGTTATGCCGTACCAATGCAGCATAAGCATCATACCCGAGGTAGCGGAATTAACAGCAAGCACATGATCTATATTGCAATAAGATGCCGTCTCCTTCTCGAGCTGCTGCGTAGCAGGGCCGGTAGTAAGCCAGCCGCTTTCCAAGATACTGGTCACTTCCCCAATGATATCGGCGTCCATATAAGGTGGTGAAAAACGAATCATAATCAATCAATGTTTTTAATTTCCATCAAATTTTGTCATGGTAGCGTGCCCCTGCTGACTAACCCCTTCACGCTTAACCACCTTCATTGCAGTAAATAAAATAATTTTCAAATCCAGTGCAGGATTTACATTATCTACATACCATACATCCAGATCAAATTTTTCTTTCCACCCTATTGTATTACGACCATTCACCTGCGCCCAACCTGTGATACCCGGGCGCACTTCGTGCCTTCTTTTTTGTTTGTCATTATATAAAGGTAAATACTCAACCAGCAAAGGACGGGGACCAATGAGGCTCATTTCACCTTTAATGACGTTGATCAATTGCGGAATTTCATCAAGTGAGGTTTTCCTGATAAAGCTGCCTACAGCAGTCAGGCGTTCCGCATCTGGTAACAAGTGCCCGTTCGCATCCTTTTTATCGTTCATGGTCTTGAACTTAATCAGCTTGAATATGCGACCGTCTTTACCAGGCCGCGGCTGAACGAAAAAAGGCTTGCCATGGTTGGCAAAAAACAATAAAATAGTAACGATTATAAATAAAGGCAACAGTAAGCAAAAGGCAACCAGGCTTACTATAAGGTCAATCAGCCGTTTTAAAAAATTACGATACACTTGCATGAGCTTTTAACTGGTCTTGGTATTCTTTCAATAACAGTTCCCAAAGATATTTTTGTTCGTAGCGGTCTACGATCATCTTCCTCGCGTTTGACTGCAGGGTTTCATATAAAGCCTTATCCGTCAACAGCCGCTCCATGGCCTTCTGCAACTGAGGTACATCTTTGGCCGGAATGATCAAACCGTTCTTACCATCTTCAATGATCTCATTACAGCCATTGATATCCGTTACAATAGCAGGCAGGTTAAAACAGCCCGCCTGCATGGGCACATTGGGAAAACCTTCGCGGTACGAAGGGAAAGCCAATGCCTGGCTGATCATTAAAAAAGGCCTGATATCCTGTTGAAATCCGGCATGTATAATTAACTGATCTGTTTCAATGATCTTCCTGGTAACCGGCGCCAGCGGGTCTAATTCCGGTTCGTAGGGACCAACCAGTAATAATTTAATATGCGGATGTTTTTGCCTGAGTGCACTGAACGCTTCTACCAGCTCATCAATGCCTTTGTCTTTTACCAGCCGGCCTACAAATACAAATACAAAGTGCTTATCCGTGAGTCCGTATTTTTTTCTCAGTGCATCCGCTGTTTTTTCCAATTCTTCAGCCGGTTTAAAAAACCGGGTATTGATGCCGTTGCTGCTGCCATTGCCCAGCACTTTCATTTTTTGCTGCTTGCAGAACCGGTTCTCCAGAATAAAACCCGCCAGTTGTTTGGAATTGGGATAAACATGTGTGGCGCAACTATAGGTGAGCCGTTCTACGAAATCGAGCACTTTCCTTTTCACCCCGGTATTTTCCATTAAAGGCAAACCGGCTACGGTATGCATGCGAACCGGTACGCCCGCCATGCGCCCGGCAATCATACCCAGTAACCCGGCCTTGGGTGTATGGGTATGCACAATGGCCGGCTTTTCTTTTTTCAGTAACCGGTATAATTTCCATAATGCTTTTACATCCTGTACGGGTGTAATGGCCCGGGTCATAGTAACCGGCGCGGTTCTTACGCCTTCGCG
Organism: Longitalea arenae; assembly: GCF_016924755.1. Classification (GTDB taxonomy): domain Bacteria; phylum Bacteroidota; class Bacteroidia; order Chitinophagales; family Chitinophagaceae; genus Niastella; species Niastella arenae. The sequence goes on from NZ_JAFFJX010000002.1 coordinate 81,860, forward strand.
AACACCCACCTGTTCCAGCATTTTATCTGGTGACGAAACGGCGAGCACTTCAAAATGATCGGACATATACCGTAACTGATCTTTCAGCAACACACTTAATGATACAGGTACGGTGGTTATCCGGATCAGCTTATGTGATGATTTCATATTGTACCTTTATGCAACTGCAAATTCTTGATAAGGAAAAAATATTGTATTTTATTTTACAATCTGCGCCCAATTGTTTTTATTGGTATCGCAAATAATCAATGCGTTCAGCGTTTCAATTACTTATAATTCACAACCATGCAAATACGACCCGCAACCCCCCAGGACAAACCAGCCATGATAGATCTGTTGAAAAAATCGCTGGGTGAAGGACTTATTCCAAAGTCAGAAGCACTGTGGACCTGGAAACATGAGCAGAATCCTTTCGGCGCTTCCTTTGTGCTGCTGGCCGAAGAAAACGATACCATCATCGGCTTAAGGGCTTTCATGCAATGGCAATGGAAATGGAAAGGCAAACTGTATAAGGCCATTCGTGCGGTTGATACAGCCACCCACCCTGCTCACCAGGGTAAAGGCATTTTTAAGAAGCTGACCCTGCAACAATTGGAACTGTGTAAACAGCAGGGCGTTCATTTCGTATTCAATACCCCCAATGATCAAAGCCGCCCCGGCTATTTAAAAATGGGCTGGGTTCAACAAGGCAGGATGCCCTTAAAATTCAAAGTACCCAACCCGGTAGCACTGGCCCTGGCCGTGGCATTTAAAAAAGGGAAAACCGCTCCGGTTGCTGAAGATCCTACGCCCGTTCAACAGTGGGAACCAAAAGTATTCGAGCTGATGAACCGGTATGCCGGCAGCAACGATGATCAATTGCAGACCGTACTTTCTGCGGAGTACATCCGCTGGCGTTATGCCGACAACCCGCTGTTCAGGTATAATTATTTTACCGACCATGAGAACTTCCTGCTCATTGGAAGGATCAAATCACATTCATTTACCAGAGAGCTGCGCCTGGTAGACTGCATCTTATTCAACAATAGTTCTTCAGACAGGCGCATCAACTCCCGGATAAGCAAGGCCATTCTACCCTACTGCAAAAAAAATAAAATACAGGTCATTTCATTTTCAGGACAGCAGTACCAATCATACAGATCTGCGCTTAACTGGATGGGATTGATACCTGTTCAAAACCGTGGTCCCATTGTAACAGTAAGAGATCTGAATATGAATGAGCAATTTCCCGATCTATTGGACATTAAAAACTGGGGCTATTCCTTAGGCGACATGGAACTGTTTTAACAGTCCGATGTTCGGTACTCAGCCGGGTTTTCACCGGCTGAGTTCATATCCACCACCGCGTTATTGCAGTACCATGGCGTTTTGTTTTACCACTTTCTCTTCTTTGCTTCCACGCAAATAGGTATCATACTCACCCATATTCCAGCTCGTCATTCCATATTTCTCTTTGCACCTTCTATATTCCTGTAAAAGCACTTCCAGGCTTTTCAAATTCTGCTCGGGGTGGTCACCGAAGTTTTCGGGGTGCCACCATAAATGATACACTTCTTTACGCTGCGCGGCTATGCGGATCTCCTGGCATGACCTGCGCAGTCTCATTTTATTGGCCAGCTCAGAGTTCGGGCTCCAGGGCCGTAAGAACCTGCTCGCAGGTAATTGCAGCGGCTCACCTGCAATAACTTTTATATCACTTAAGGGATAAGAAGTTCTTATACCACCTACCTGCATATACGCATCTGCAGTACGGAATGCCCTGCGCAATAAACCGGCGCCGCCATCGGTAACCGGCGACCAGAACCATCCTGATGGATTGGTACGAACGGTCTTGATGCCATTGTCGTAGCAAACTTTCAGGTAATCGGGATTGAACTGGTTGCGTGGAAAGACCAGCGAACGCATGGATGCATTGAACTTTCTGGCTGCCGCAACAGCTGCTTTCAGATCGGCATCAAAGGCCATCTTCTCCCGTTGCTGTTCCAGGCAGTAATAATGGCTGAAGGTATGCGTGGCCAGTTCCTGCCCCGGATACTCCATGATCATTGCCACTTCTTCGGGCGCAAAATGCGCCCATTTGTACTGCGATGGCATGCCATGTTGCCGAACCCATTTATAGGCTGAATAGTTTTCCTGAACATAGTCGGGCTCAATGGAAGGAGCCAATGTTTCCCACTCCTCCTGATCACCTGCAAACAGGCTACCTACCGTAGCCCATGTTACGTGTGCATCATATTTGGCAAACAATTCCAGCATTTGCGGAACTGCGCGTAATGTATTTTTATAACATGCTTCACGTGCCAGCCGGTCTCTTTTGTCCAATACCCCCCAGTGTAGTTCAAAATCCAGTGAAATGGTGAAAATACTTTGCATAAATAATGATTAAAAAACTGAGATCTTAGGGTTTAATTTTTCAATGTATAATTTCTTAAGGTCTGGTAACAGCCAGCCGCACCTGCTTAGCCGGCAGAGCTGGCGTTTCGCGGTTTTGCAAGGCCCGCCGCCGTTTCATGATCTTTAATTCTTTTTTATAATCGAGGAACATAACGATCACAAACAGCAGGAAGTACATGATCATACTTTTTTGCCGGATGATGATGCCCATATTTGACATAGTACTCGACAAAGCAATGGAAGAAGCCAGGAAGGAAACTGCGCTTGTTTTTAACAGCGCCGACCCCTTTCTCAAAAATTTTATAAATCCTTTCTGGAACAGCTTTGCAGTTAAGGCGAGATAGAGCAAATTTTCAAAAGAAACTACCAGTCCCATAGCGCCCGGCGAGTCTACAAACAATGGCCGGAACCAGAAGGTGAACAATTTTAGCACCAGCGGATAATTCGAAATATCTATACCCGATCCGGCTTTGGATAGTTCATAGGCCCGCACGGAAGAAAACTGGTTGAAACTTTCCATCACATTATCACCGTCAATTTGCGCAAAGGCCATGATCTTATCGTACAACAGGACCAGCGCTGCAAGACTGCCCACAAACACCAACAGCTTTTGGTATAAGGGTACTTTCTGGCGGCCGGTGAACATACCCACTACAATACCTACCGCCATGAATAAAAATACGTGCGGGCGTACATGATAAATGATCAGCAGGCCCATGATCAAATGCAGCTTGCGGGTTTTTAACCGGCTAAGCCCATACATTACCATGCCCAACCCAAAGAAGATGATCGATCCTTTGCCAAGCGATACTGTCCAGAAATGCATATTTGGCAGAAAGATCAGCAAAGTGATCAGGTCGATGCCCATGAACTTATGCCTGAATTTGGTATTCTCTTTTATGTACACATAAAAGTAAACGAAACCCCAGTAACCCATCCAGGCAAATATGGCATACATCATCTCAAAGCTGAAGCCGAGGTAGTTGACAAAAGGATAAGCTACAAAATCAATGAAAGGGGTTCCGGTACCATAAGCACTGAACCAGGTATAATACTGCGTTTGTGTGCGATGGAAATACTCCTGCGAATCAGATGCGGAGAACAGCTGAAAAACATAATAAATGATCGTAAACAGCGTATGGAACCAGTACAGGTTTTTCATTAACCCAACCTGAAACCAGGGCATACGCCGTTTCATTGCTTGCAGCATCGGAATGGATACCACAAAAAACAGGATCACCAAGAGTATTCCGCCTATCACAGTCCTATTTTTATTTTTTGATCAAATCGTTATATATCGTTTCGAGTTCGGTCACCATTTTTTTCATGCTGAATGACTTGATAACCGTTTCGCGGGCCTCCGTTTTCATACGCGCTACTTCCCCGGGCTGCTGCAGTAATTCCGCTAACCGGTGAACCAGCTGCATGGGTTGCTGAACCGGCACCAGCAAGCCATTTACTCCATCCTGAATAACTTCGGGAATACCACCGGCAGCCGTACATACCGGTACGCAATTCATACTCATCGCTTCGAGCAGGGCAATCGGCAATCCTTCAAATTCCGAGCTCATCATGAACATATCCATTGCTGTAAAGTAGGGGCGGGTCTCCGCCTGCAAACCGGCAAAAAACACATATTGATCTGTACCTAATGCTTTTGCTTTTGCATGGATCTCATCGCGCAAAGGGCCGTCGCCTACAATGATAAAAAAGGTATCGGGGCGTTTTGCATGCAGCGCCTGTGCAATTTCCAGCCAGACGCCTAACCGCTTTTGCGCCCTGAACACACAGGTAATACCGATCACTGTGGCATTCGCAGGAATATTCAGCTCTTTGCGAATATCCCTGTCAACAGATGCTGAGCGCGCATACTTGGCTGTGTCAGCACCGTTGGCAACGACCTGTACAGGCGGCTTTGCCTTGCCATAATTTATTTTAATGGAATTGGCTACTTCTGCAGAAACAGCTATCACTTGCTGCTGGTTCGAAAAACTGAGCTTGTTCATGTAATAGGTAAGCTTATGATAGCGCTCCCATTTATTATGCTCGGTATAAACAACCGGTACACCGGTGAGCCGGCCTGCCAAACGGCCAGCCATGCCGGCCCAGGGAAGGTGGCAGTGGATCAGTTGAATATTATGTTTCCGTACATAAGCAGCGATCTTGCGCACCGCCAGCAATATAGAGGCATTGTTCTTTGCTGCAATACAGGCTACCGTTCCTCCTTCTTTTTCTATTGCCGACACCATCTGGTTCTTCCAGGGAAGGAAGTAGATATAGTGAAATTTAAACTGTTGTTTATCATGCTGGCGTAAGGTTTCGGGCAGTAACATCTCTGCGCCCCCGCGGCCCAGGGATTTAATAATGTGTAATACGGGAATAGGTTCTTTTTCCTGGTACAATTGACGGATATATGTTTTGTTCAAGGTATCCATGTATTAAGTTGTTCGGCGGTTAAGTATACGCAAGGGTTATGCGCTCAGTTTTTTTATTGAATGATATACTTCCAGGAATTTACCGGCAATGCCGGTGTTCAGGTAATCATTCATCACCATGTTCCAGGCATTTTGCACCAGCTGCTGATTGGTTTGCGTATCCTGCAGCGCAGTCAAAACGCTTTTCACAAACAACGCCTCATCGCCCTTTGGCACCAGGTAGCCGGTCTTATTGTTAATGACCACTTCGCCAATACCACCTACGTCGTAAGCGACCACCGGTGTTTTACAATAAAATGCTTCCAGGATCACCCCGGGCAGGCCTTCAATAATGCTCGGCAGCAGCAGTACATCTGCATTTTTTATAAACTGCATCGCATCGTTCCTGAAACCATAAAAATGCACTTTGTGGGAGAGTCCTTTTTGTTTAACCAGCTCTTCTATCTGGCCCTGCAAAGGCCCGCTGCCAACAAAGTGTAAACTGGCGCCTGGTTGCTCTTTCTGTATTCCTTCGAAGATCTCCAATAAACGAACATGGTTTTTTTCGTATGTAAACCCACCCACATGCACCAGCGCCGGTTTAGACGCCTGTTCTAACACATTTTCTTCAGTGGCACGAAAATTTGTTTCTTCTATACCAATGGGTACTGTTACAATGTTTTCCTGGTACTGTGGAAACAATTTCGCAAAATCAGTTGCGGATGTTTTGCTTACCGAAACGATCCTGCTGGCGTAACGGAAGAAAAAGCCATTCAGCATTTTGGCCGAAGCCGTTTTTATGTAGAGGCTGATGGTACTGGCATTGCGGAAAACGATAGGCTGTTTCCATCTGTAAAACAATTTGGATAACACAGCATACTTTAAAGTATCGCCTGCATTGGCCTGAATAATATCCGGTTTTTCTTCTTTGATGATCTGCGCCAGCTTACGCCAGGCTTTAAGGTCCCAGAAGCGCTTTTTCGGCGATCCGTTCAGGTGTTTTGTTATGCCGGTAAAAGGCAGAGTTGCTTTACCGGGAAAAACGAATACTATGATTGCTTTATGCCCTCTTGCATTGATATGGGTAGCCAGCTGTGCGGCAAACATTTCAGCCCCGCGCAATTGGGGTTTCTGAACCAGATGAAGTATTGTCAATTTTTTGTAATGATCATGTTGAGTAAATAATCTTCCATTTTCGCGGCAATTGCCGACAACTCAAAATGTTGCCGAGCATGCTCATTTGCTTTTACCGCCATCCCATTGGCCACAGTTACATTACTGTAGTACCACAATAAAGCCTGCGTTATACTTTGCACAGACCCGGTCTTGAAGCAGTAACCTGTTTGCATATGGGTGACCAATTCCTGGTGAACGGGAATATCACTCACAAGCACCGGCAAGCCAGAGAACATCGCTTCCAGGATGGCGCCGCCAAACCCTTCACTGTGTGAAGCAAAAACAAAACAATCGTACTCGTTAATAAGCGATGGCACATCGCTGCGGTTACCTAACAGCACTACATTGTTCTGCAACCCAAGCTCATTGATGAGCGTCGATAATGATCCTTTCATGGGACCATCGCCGGCTATATGAAGAACAGCCTGCGGGCATGTTGGCAAAAAATCCTTAAACGCCAGGATCAGGTCGCGCTGGCCTTTCACCGGCACCAGCCTGCCTACGTTTAAAAACCGGGGTGGTTTGCCGGCGAATGTCTGCGGAACCTGGAACCGGTATACTTTACTATCGCGGCCTCTGCCTATTACTTTGATCTTATCGCTTGCAATGCCCAATTCCTTTGCATTCGATTGCTTCACGGCCTCTGTGATCGCCAAAAAACCTTTACAAAACCGCGCTGTCGACCGGTTCGCCCACTTGAAGAACGACACGATCATTTTTGCCTTCCATGAAAGTGCGGAATTATAAGCATCGGAATAGAGATCACTTACAAAATTACCTATTACGGGAATATGATGGAAGCGTCCCACCAGGCGCGCGACCAGCTCTGAGCGCGTTAAATAAGCGACTATAATATCCGGTTGTTCCTGCTGAACGATTGCCTTCAATTGCTTATAAGCCTGCGGGAACCCGTATTTCTTTTTTAATCCTACCGAATGCACTGTTATGCCATGGTCAACAAACCGTTGTTTTAAGTGCTCACCGGCATATAAGTGGCAAACTACCGGCTGCATGTTCTTAAATCGGATCGCGTTGGCAAAAAGACTTTGCTCCGCACCACCGGTCTCGAGGGTATCAATAACAAATAATACTTTAAACTTTCGATGATCGTTACCCTTGTTTATACCCTTCACGCTTTTTATGGTCTTATCAGTAATAGTGTCCGTTTGCATCTTGTACAATCCCTGTTTGGTGTGGGTTGAATTTATTTGGAAGTTACCACTGCTTTGCCTGCATTGATGTAACCCGGTTCCGGGCTCTTGAATTTTTCAGCTTCCCGACTGGCTTTTTCGTCTGTAACAAATTCCAGGGTATCGGGGTCCAGTGTTCTTCCGCCCATATCCTTGATCCCATGCCATAAACCCATCAATCTGAATTTCACCCGCTGATATCGGTCAGGCGCCAGTATGGCGGTAATGATGAGCAATTTAGCCTGGTGATAAACATAAGCAATGAATTCCGGCAAGGAAAAATGCTTCTTTATTATGAACGTATGATTTCGTGCAGAATAATACCCACGCCATAAAGTGGTTTTGGTGAATTGTTCACCGCCGCCCAGTAGCCGGCGATCATCTGCTCCGTTCTTCAGCACGCCAAGCCTGAATCCATTTTTCCTGATCCTGATCGAATATTCATGATCATCGCACATCATAAAAAAGTCTTCACACACGGTGCCGATCCTTCTAACCACATCGGCTTTAATAATAGCGCCGTCGATCATGGCGTATTCAGCCTCCTGCAATTTGATGTTCGGTTTAACCTTCACCTTTTTGCCCATGCGGAAATTAGCGCCATGCAATCCCAACATCACGAATGGTGTTTCCTCGATATTCTCAATAAGATCTTTAAGAGCATTGGGTGCATAGAAAGTATCATCATCCATTATCCAGAAATAATCAAAGGTATTTTTCGCCAGTCCATACGTCATTCCTTTTGAAATAGCGCCGGCAGACCCTGTATTACTTTCCATGAAAATGCAATGAATATTATTCTCCCCCTGCAGCGACCGCAGGTATTCCTGCGTACCGTCTGTACTGTTGTTATCAACTATAACGATCTCTGCCGGCTTTACTACCTGCGCCAGTACATGTGCTATAGCTGTTTTTAATGTTTCAAGCCGGTTAAAGGTCACTACGATGGCACAAACACGTGTATTCATAACATTAATTATGGGATTAATTACTTGGCTTCTGAGAATCCACCGCTTCAATGGCTGGCAAGCTCCTTAGAAGATAACATACTATCTTTTATACCATCTACCCAAGCCGTAATCGCGTAATGCTTTGCAGGTATTTTTAGTTACCAGCGATCCATAGCGAAAACCATATTTATAACTTACGAGGCTTCTTGCCACTGATAAGAACAGGATGGAAACGAATGCCAGGTAATACTTGTTCTTAGACATTACGAACAGGGAATTGCGGAGGCTGTAATAATCCCGCCACAATACACTTTCATCTTTTTTTCTCACGCTTCTTGTTCTCTTGTAATTCACGCGGTTGAATTTCTTACGCACGTGCTTGAACAGTCCGGTATGCACCAGGATCTTGTAGCCGGCTCTTTTCTGCGACAGGTCATGATCAAGATCTTCGAAGCCAAAGAACAATTTGGGGTCGGGCACTATTCCTTTTAATACGCTTTCTCCGCGGATAATTTTGATCTGTCCGCCACCGATCGTATCTACTTCGAGGAATTCTCCGCTTTCCAGTTCCTCGTTGGTAGTTCTTACCACCAGGCCGGTGCGCTTGTTTAATTTATGACCTACCACACCCACCTGTCCGCATTCACTGCCAGATTTATACGCCAGTTGTAACAGCTTTTCGAAAGTATCTTCGGTCTCAGGGGGGTCATTATCATCTGCCCATAAGATCCATTCGTATCCTTCCGCGGCCAACTCTTTCAATCCTCTGCTGCCACCACCTGCGAACCCGGAATTATAGCTCATTTTAATATGCGCCACATTCGGATAAAGCTGGGCCAGCCGGTTCTTCGTTTCATCATTGTCGTTGTTATCAACAACCAGCAACTTATCCGGCGGCCTTGTTTGATTGAGCATTTTTTCAATAGTATCCATCAAAATATCAGGCCGCTGATAAGTAACCACAAATGCAGCAAATTTTTTATTACTCATGGTGCGTTACATTTAAGGCGCCCTGGTGGCGCCAGTTCCAAGGGATTATTTAAAGTTTTAGTCGGTTAATAGTAAAACTGGTAAAAGGGTGGCATGCCATTGGCCGGCAAGCTCCGGAACCCGTTAGGAACCGGCTTGCTTTCAAAGCCAATAGTAAGGTCAGGACATAGCATTCGCCAGGGAACCCCCATCCCGAACATCTATTGGGTTAGATTTTACACGCCCAATTAAAAACCCTGTAAGGAAACCATCTTCTTGAAGCGGGTTGATTTGTGTACCATTTCTTCGAAAGAACCGGATGCGGTGACCCTGCCTTTTTCGAGCAGGTAAATGGTATCTGCTTCTTTTATGGTAGATAAACGGTGTGCTATCAGTATAACTGTATAATTACCGTGTAACTGTTCTATATTCTGCTGGATGATTTTTTCGGTTTCTGAATCAAGCGCAGAAGTAGCTTCATCGAAGATCAACACCTCGGTATCTTTATATAACTCACGGGCGATGGAGATCCGCTGGCGCTGACCACCGGAGATGAGAATACCATGATCGCCCAGACGGGTTAACTCTTTCTCCGGCAAGGAATCTACAAAACTGCGCAGCGAGGCCATCCGCAATACGTCGTTGAACTTTTTGATATTCTCCGGTGTGGGATCGGCCCAGAAAGTGATATTATTGAAAATGGTATCGTTGAACACCACCGGTTCCTGGGAAATATACCCTATCATATTGCGATAGGTATTCAGGTTATACTGGTGGCTGGGAATGCCATCGATATACATTTCGCCGGTATCGGGTCTTATCAATCCGGCAATCATATTGGCCAGGGTTGTTTTTCCGGCGCCGCTCTCCCCTACCAGGGCTATGGTTGACTTTTTCTCCAGTTGCACATTAATGCCATCGAGCACCTTTAAACTATCGAAGGAAAGTGAAACGTTCTTTAGCTCGATCTTATCCTGCAGTGTTTTAAATGCAATGGGACCATGCACTTCCTGTAAGGCTGCCATTTCCTTGGTCAGCGAGTTAACGGCATTGATACCACCGCTGTTCTCGATAAAGTTCTGCCAGTAATTTTGCGTCATTACCAGGAAGCTGAGCGCACGATAGAACAGCAACAAGCTCAGAATGATACTGCCCAGATGAGCGCCCATCCAGTTCAATTGAACAAAGATCACGATCGTGACAATTATTACAATGATCGGCTCCTTGATGCTCGTTGCAATGGCGGTCATGTGGCCGATCTTGCGGTTCAATGCCTCAGCCTGGTTAATTACATTCTTTAATTTTCCGGAATACCGGCCAAAAGTATTCGTAGACTTGAGGTATTTGAAGTAATGGGTGGTCTGGATCAGGAAACTATTGAAATCACTTCCTTTTTTCGACAGCTCGTTAGAGGCCCGCTTGGTGCTTTTATAGATATTATTATACAGGAGATTTGATAATACGGCTCCAAAGCAAACCAGCACGGCAAATTGATAGTTGGCTAAAAATGCCAGGAACATGTAGGTCAATAACATCACCGCTGCCTGCGCTGCCGTAAAATAAAAACTGAACGATAAAAATAGCCGTTGTACTTCGGTTGTAAGTGTATTCTGGATCTTACCGGAATCAATTTTCAAAAAGGCACTATAAGACAATCCTTCCAGGTTATTTACCAGGCGGTAGCGCACTTTTTTAGTGAACAACTCGCGCAGGCCGGCATAGAACTTCATCTGGATATATTTCATGATGCCTTTGAATACGAACATGGTCACGAGGCAGATCAGCACGGTGGTCACCGTTAACTCAAATCCCATTTTTTTAATAAGACCAATAACATGCTGCAATTGTCCCAATGACTCCTGGGTATCGGCCGCAGCCTGTGCTGATTGGCCATCCCCTACCGCCTTCAATAAAGGAATGAACATGGCCAGGCCCATCCCATCTAAAAAACTGATGAGTATGCTCAGGCCCAGGAACAGCAACAACTTGTTGCCTATGATGCTATAATAATATTTAAAATGCGTCAGGAAATTGATCTTCAAAGAAAATTTCATCGGTTCTAGAATTTTACCCGTGCGGGTATCGCCCCTCAGGATTAGGTATTGTTAATGCTTGGCGCTAAACGCTTACCGCTTAACGCTACTGTCTCATTTGTGAAACCCGCGTTAATGCACAGCGTTAGCTATTTTTCTACATCTTGACTTTGCGCCCAACCTTTAGCGTTTTATGCCTCGCGCTTATTCGCCACTGGCGGATCTCGCGCTTGTCCCCGCCTCCGGCGGATTCACTGTTGCGTTTGCCGTTCCGCGTTTAATATTTACGCTATTTTCAAATTACTGTCGGCATTCTTTTTCTTCCTTTTCCCTTTTCCCATTTGCCCGTATTCGTAACCGTAACCATATACATGCTGGAATCCATACCCCGGTTTAATACCGTTTATGATCAGCGAAATGTGGGGCAGCTTTTGATCTTCATGCAACTGATTGATAAGTTTAAGCGATGGCCGCAGGGTAAACTTATGCCGCAATATGAAGAATGCAAGATCTGCATGTTTGCCCAAAGATAAAGCATCTGATACTGCTTCTACCGGAGGCGTATCCAATATAATATAATCATAATGAGCCCGCAGGTAATCGAACAATGACTTCATGCGCGGAAGCAGAATGATTTCGCCCGGATTCAACGGCAATGGCGTACCTGCACTTACGAAAACCAGGTTCTCTATTTCAGGAACCGCTTTCAGCACATCATCGATCTGCACTTCGCCGCGCAGGTAGTTGGTAATACCGTTCGACTTCTTCATGCCTAAACGCTCAGACAATCCGGGATTGCGCAGGTCGAATTCAAGCAATACCACTTTCTTACTGCTGATAGCCAGCGAACTTGCCAGGTTCAAACTCACAAAACTCTTTCCTTCACCACTTTTGCAGGAAGTAACCATCAGCACTTTCTGCTCGGGACCATAGCCCATGTAAGATATATTGGTGCGCAGGGTCCTGAACTGCTCAGCGATCGGCGATACGGTTTCTTCAGCAATTACCAGGTCGGCTTTGCTGTTATCGAGTATGATCTCACCGGCAATAGGCAAAGAGCTAACGCCCTGCACATCTTCCCGGGTCTCAATCTTTTTGTTCAGCATGAATTGTATCACCAAGACCATCACCGGCAACAGAATACCCAGCAAAAAGGCCATGGCATAAATTACGTATGGCTTCGGGTTTACGCTTTTGCTGATATTCCAGTCAATAATGCGTGTACCGGCAATACCGGCAGAAGCATATTCCATTTTCTTGTCCTCGATCTTTTGCTGCAGGAAAGTGTACAGGGCATCTTTTACGCCCAATACGCGGTTGGTCTGGTTCAGGTCTTTTTCCTTTTCAGCCATGCCCTGGAAGCGGCCGGTCTGGTTTTGCTCCTGGGAGGCAATAAAGGCATTGCTTGTTCTTAACTGCTGACGAAGGCTATTAATGCTTTGATAAATGCTGTTCTTTAAATTATTCAAACCTGCATTGATCTCCGGTAAGCGAATGTCTTGTGGCGTTCCACGATCGAGGATCTCTTTTCTTCTCAGTACCAGTTTATTGTAGGTATCAACAAACTGGCTCAGGCCCGGATCCATCAAAGCGGCAACGTTTGGAATGATCTGTTCCTGGCCGCTTTGTTCGCGGATATTTCCTTCCACCTGGTTCAGCAGGTTTTCTTTTAACTGGTTCTCGCTTTTACGGCTGTCGAGTGTAACCAGGTTACCAAGGATCTGGTTAGCCGAAGTAGGCACATCATTTACCTTGTTGGTAGATTTGAAGTCTTTTACCTTATTCGCCTGTTGCGACAGTTCGGAAGATACGGTAGCCAGGCGGTTCTCCAGGAACTCTATCTCTGTACGGAGGGCTTTGCTCTTGAATTCGAAATTCGCTTTATCATAATTGTGCAGCAGCACTTCAACGATCTGTTTTGCCCTTTCAGGTATTTCGTCGCGAACTGATAACTGCAACATGGCCATACCGCCCTTGGGAAGTGCGCTGGCATTGATCCTGGATGAATATTTTGATACCGCTCCTGACAAACCCGGGAAACGGAGCAGGTACATTTCTTTCGGAATACTGGTCAGGGGCCTGGGTTCAATGGTGATAGTGTCGTGATTAAACACCAGTGGTTTGAAGTAGGAGCCATTTACCGATCCCTTTTCATGCTGCAGCCGGAAGCCATCTTCACGCACCAGCAATTTATAAACAGGTGTTTTCTCATCCCTGTCCCAACGGCTCACCCTGATAATGAACGGTAACGAATCAAGATGCAGCTGTTTGTCGAGCACACGGCCCTCGGTCATTACTTCTATGTCGAGATTTAGTGAATCTACGATCTTCTCAATAAGCGCAGCCGATTCCAGTTTGAAGATCTCGCTGTTGAGATCAGGTTGCGGCGCTGCAGCAGCAGGGCCCTGGCTAAAGGCCGATCCGCCCAAAATATTGCTGGTTACTTCACTGGGCGATTGCACCTGAATATAGGTAGACGCCTGGTAAAGCGGGGTCGTATATCGAATATACACGAAGGCAACAGCTAAACATACGCCGGCAGATAAAATAAGCCAGTAGTAGCTTTTTGCCAGTTTTGAAAAAAGTCGTTTTGCATCAAAGCCTTTACTTTCTTCCGGCTCATCATAATACTTCGGCTCCATGGGGGTAAGTTTTAGTTGTTATTATTTCGAATAGTAACTAATGTCAGGGCAGAGAGCACGATCGTTACTATTGAGGCAAATACCGTGAAATCTTCTTTGAAGATAGAATTAGAACGGGCCTGCACATAGATCACATCATTCGGCCGCATTTGAAAAATGTTCGGATCCTCCAATACACTGGCTTTGCGCAGATCGAATTTTCTAACTGTTCTTTTGCCATTATAGTCGCGGAACAAACGAACATCGTACCGCTTGGCCGTGTGGGGCAGATCACCGGCCGCAGCCAGGGCCTGGAACAGCGTTGCATTTTGCGCCGAAAGAATGAAGGTACCAGGCAGCCTCACTTCGCCCAGTACGGTTACCTTAAAGCTCGTAAAACTTACTTCCACCAATGGATCTTTCAGGAACGGGCTAACCAACTCTACTAATTTTTGTTTTGCCTGCAGCGTAGTTAACCCCGCGAGCTTCACCTTACCCACAACCGGCATTTCAATTTCGCCCTGCGCATCCACTTCATAAACCGGAGTGGCCGCAGTTCCTCCACCGCCCATACCGGCACTAGCACCCATGGCAAGGCCTGCACCGGCACCAATACCCGCTGTAGCAGAGGCCATGCCGTGCTTATTGAATAAAGCAGCGCTTTCCGCGTCTTTTACAATAAAGGAGATGTCTAACCGGTCACCGCGTTCAATAACACGCTGAAGAACGGGCAAAGACCTTAACTCATAAGCTTCTGCATCAGGCAGATCATTGAAATAATTCAATTTTTTACCGGTGCTGCAAGAAGTGGTGAACATCAAAACAAACGCTGCAAAACAGAGTACAAGGGTAGCCGGACGTACGGGGTTTCTATTCATTGAAAAGGTTATTTTATAAATGCCGGTTGCTGATAACGTTAACTATTTTACGATGTAACTTTTATAAATGAGGACTGCTTATACCACTCTACGGTTGTTTTTAATCCGCTCTGAATGGTTACTGCAGGCTGATAACCCATCAGCTGTTCTGCTTTGCCCACATTGGCAAGGCTATGGCGTACATCCCCTTTGCGTTCTTCGCGGTAAAGAGGCTGCAGGTTGATCCCTGTAATATCACAAATGTATTTCCACAATTCGTTCAGGGTGGTTGCTTCGCCTACGGCAATATTCACTACTTCATGTTTTTTAACATCGGCTGCAAAGCAGGCCCTGATATTTGCCTGTACGGCATTTTCAACATAAGTGAAATCGCGGCTGGTAGCACCATCGCCGTTGATGTAAGGCGCTTCCTTATTCAATGCGCTTTGGATGAACAGGGGAATTACTGCGGCATAGGGACCACGCGGGTTTTGGCGCGGGCCAAACACATTGAAGTAGCGCAAACCGATGGTGTGAAAATCGTACACCCGGCTGAACACCTGTGCATACAACTCGTTCACATACTTGGTGACAGCATAGGGTGAAAGCGGATTACCGATCTTGTCTTCTACTTTAGGCAGGCCGGGATGATCGCCGTATGTGCTTGAGCTGGCCGCATACACCATTCTTTTTACACCGGCATCACGGGCAGCCACCAGCATGTTCAGGAAGCCGCTTACATTCACTTCGTTACTGGTGATAGGATCATTGATCGAGCGCGGTACCGAACCCAGTGCTGCCTGGTGCAATACATAGTCAACGCCTTCCAGTGCACGACGGCAGGTATCCAGGTCGCGAATATCACCTTCGATCAGGCTAAATTCAGGACGCGCAAGCCATTGTTCTATGTTATCCATGGAGCCGGTGCTGAAATTATCCAGCACCCGTACTTTGCCAGCGCCATGGGTTAATAAATACTCAACAATGTTCGATCCGATAAAACCGGCGCCCCCTGTAACCAGTAAGCTGGCCTGGCTAATATCTTCCGTATGGTATTTTTGATTATACATAATTAAGAGTTATAAACGTGCATCAACTAATTCTTTATCCAGGTGCGCTTTCACATCGAACAGTACGCAATGATCGCTGCATAACTTCTTGATGGTCTCGTAACTGAATTCCTTATGCGATACGGCCAATACGACTGCATTGTACTGAGATTGGTTCTCAGGCAGTTCCTGAACAGTTTTTACGCCATATTCATGCATAACTTCTTCAGGGTTGGCCCATGGATCGTAGATATCAACCTGTACATTGTAAGTTTGCAAGTGCCTGATGATATCGATCACCTTGGTGTTGCGAACGTCGGGACAGTTTTCCTTAAAGGTGATGCCCAATACCAGGGCTTTGCTGCCAGCAACAGGAATGCTTTTTTTCACCATCAGTTTTACCACTTCACCGGCTACATATGCGCCCATGCCGTCGTTCAGGCGGCGTCCGGCCAGAATGATCTCGGGATGGTAGCCTACTTCCATCGCTTTTTGCGCCAGATAGTAAGGGTCAACGCCGATACAGTGGCCGCCTACCAAACCCGGACGGAATGGTAAAAAGTTCCATTTGGTAGAAGCAGCGGCTAAAACTTCCTGCGTATCGATATTGAGGAGGTTGAAGATCTTAGCCAGTTCATTAATAAAGGCGATATTGATATCCCGTTGTGCATTCTCAATTACTTTGGCAGCTTCGGCCACTTTGATGGAAGGCGCCAGGTGGGTGCCTGCTACAATGATGCTACGGTATAAATTATTTACGATCTCACCAACTTCAGGAGTAGAACCGGAGGTTACTTTTTTGATCTTCGTAACCGTGTGTTCTTTATCGCCCGGATTGATGCGCTCGGGCGAATAACCGGCAAAGAAGTCAACATTGAATTTCAGGCCCGATACTTTTTCCAGAATGGGTACACACTCTTCTTCGGTAACTCCCGGATAAACTGTTGACTCGTATACTACGATGTCACCTTTCTTCAATACTTTACCCACGGTTTCACTCGCTTTTACCAGGGGAGTCAGGTCCGGGCGGTTATACTTGTCGACCGGAGTAGGCACCGTAACAATAAATACATTACTTGTTTTGATGTCTTCAAGCTCATCGCTTACCCATAAACCCGTGAGGCTATCCGCTTTCTTCTTCAATACGGAGGTAAGGTGCTCACTGCTGATCTCCAGCGTATGATCATTCCCCGACCGCAGCTCGGCAATCCGATCTTTGTTGATGTCGAACCCTACCACTGCATACTTTTTAGCAAATTCAACTGCTAAGGGTAATCCTACATAACCTAACCCGATTACCGTCAAATGAAACTTCTTAGACTCTTCCATTCAAAAATTCAGTTTGTTGTTATAAGTATTATTGTTACGACCCCTTTGTCAGGTTGCTTTTATCTATAGCCACCAGCGCAAATCCCAACGAAGGTAACATCACTTTAACTAATCTGTTGTTCACTTCCATCACCTGACCCTTTTGTTGCATTAAAGGGCCATTGATTATCGTCACCTCATCATTTATATTAACATCGATCCGCTCTACCTGTATATTTTCATAATCTTTCAGGAACTGCTTTACGGCCTCAATTTCTTCGTCCCTGATAATGGCCGGCTTACCCTGAAAGGTTACAAAACCCAGCACGCCATCGGTTTGCAAAACCGGGATATGGGCCTTGGGCGCCAATCTTACCATTACATAGGATTTAAACAGGGGTTCCAGAATGATCTTTTTCCGGTCGCTCCAGTTCCGCTCACTCTTCTGCAAAGGACAATAGTTCTCAATTTCTTTTATCTCCAGCAACTCAGCCACTTTCTTCTCCCAGCGCGGCCGGGTATATAAGGCGTACCAACGTAAATCTGTATTCATACTCCTAGCTACTATTTTATTTCCACTTCCAGCGCAAAGCTCCCGCTTCCCTCAGTCACATCTTTACTGAGAATCAAAAAATTACAAAGCAACAAATCAGTTATACAATATCCAGATCACTATCTTTTCTTCGTTCGTCACGAGGAATATCAGATCGTAATAGGCTATTGAGGTCCAATAAAGCAAAAACGGTACACAAGTAAATAGTAAACCAGAGGCTATTCGAAAGGATTGGTTCAGAGGCTTTCGAAGGAAATCGGGGCCTTTGGGGTGATTCGAAAGGAAAATCGGGTAACGACCGGTAATTCTAGAGGATGTTGGACGATCAGAGGTTAATGAAGTCGCCCAAAAGTAGGTAGTTTTTTGGTATTATGCAATATCAGCCGTTGATTTTTATATACCCTAATGTGGTAATAAACAAAATACCCACTTGTCTTAAAACCAGCGTAATTGCCTGGTACACACATCGTATAAGCTACATTGTAGTTTTCACACGAACTAACTTATCGTATTATATACAGCCCCTTTACATAATTACTTAATAATAATACAAACTGAAACAACCTTTTCCAAAGCAGCTGGCTTCAGAAAAGGTTGTTCGCTGTTAGTAAACCTTTATTTCTATGTTACTTCATCGATCTGTTGATGCCCATTTCTAGGCCACGCAATTCGGCCAGCCCACGTAAACGCCCGATCGCCGAATAACCGGGATTGGTCTTTTTATGCAGGTCGTCGAGCATCTGGTGACCATGGTCGGGGCGCATTGCCAAATTCACCTTCCTTTGCTGCATTACGGTTACCAGGTTCTTCACCACACTGTACATATCCACATCACCTTCCAAATGGTTGGCTTCATAAAAATTGCCATCGGCATCGCGCTGGGTGCTGCGCAGGTGTATGAAGTTGATACGGTTGCCAAATTGCAACACCATGGCGGGCAGGTCGTTATCGGCCCGAACACCAAAAGAACCGGTGCAGAAGCAAAGCCCATTGCTGGCATTGGGCACCGCGTCGAACAACTGCTGAACATGCTGCGCAGTGCTTACTACCCGTGGCAATCCAAAGATGGCATATGGCGGATCGTCGGGGTGAACCACCAGTTTAACCCCTACCTCATCGGCCACCGGCGCTACTGCCTGCAGGAATTCGATCAGGTGCTGCTGCAATTTTTTCGCATCAATCCCGGCATAGGTATCCAGGGCTGCCTGGAATTGCTGCAGGGTGAAACTTTCTTCGCTGCCCGGCAGACCGGCAATAATATTCCGCTGTAACAATTTCTTTTCATCCTCTGACATGGCCGCCAGGCGTTCCCGGGCTTTGGCCAGCTCGGCAGCTGTGTAATTTTTTTCTGCTCCGGGTCTTTTTAACATGTAAACGTCAAAAGCTACCATGGCCGCTTTTTCGAACCGGAGTGCTTTGCTGCCATCTTCAACCGTGTATGCCAGGTCGGTACGGGTCCAGTCGAGCACGGGCATAAAGTTATAAGTCACCACATAAATACCGCAGGCCGCCAGGTTGCGGATGCTTTCGCAGTAATTGGCAATATATTGCTTGTATGACCCTTTTTGCGTTTTGATATCTTCATGCACAGGAACACTTTCCACCACTGACCAGGTTAAACCTGCTTCTTCAATAACCTGCTTTCGTTTCAGGATCTCTTCTTTTGTCCATACGGTTCCATTAGGCACATGGTGTAGCGCCGACACAACACCTGTACAACCAGCCTGCCTGATATCGGCCAGGCTTACCGGGTCGGAAGGGCCGAACCAGCGCATTGTTTGTTCAAATTGGTACATAAAGTAATTGTTTATAACACTTTTTCGCAAGGATACAATTTGTATGGATAGAATACACAAATTCCTGTTTCAAATTCTTTGCAAACGATTTCGAAAAATCTTGCAAAAATAGCCCGTAATTCTTAATCTTTGCGGGGGACGCTCCTATATGGATCAAGTGAATTTAAAGAAACTGGCGAAAGAATTGAATCTGGCCGTATCAACGGTTAGCCGCGCTTTGCGGGACAGTCATGAAATCAGTCCGCAAACCAAAGAACGGGTGCGCGAGTTGGCGCTGAAGCTGGGATTTCAACCAAATCCGCATGCCAGCAGCTTACGCCAGAATAAAAGCAAGACCATCGCTGTTATTATTCCGGAAATTGAAAACAATTTTTTCTCCCAGGTCATCAATGGTATTGAATCGGTAACCCCCAGCAAAGGTTACCATGTACTTATTTATCTCACCCATGAAGATTACAATAAGGAAAGGGATATTCTGCAATTGCTGCGGAATGGCCGGGTAGATGGTATAATGATCTCCGTATCGAATAGCACCACCAACACCGATCATATTGATGCCTGGCGGCAGGCCGGTATTCCGCTGGTACTGTTCGACCGTACCTGCGAAGAGCTCGATGTGCCCAACATTATGACCAACGATGCCGAAATGGCGTTCAAAGCAACGGAGCATTTATTAAAAAGAGGTTGCAAACAGATCGCCTTTTTGGGAATGGCGGGCAACTTATCCATTTCGAATCGCCGCAAAGCCGGCTATCTTTCTGCGCTGGAAAAATACAAGGTAGCGGCGCCGCCGCAGATCGTAGAACTAGCTACCAAAGATTATACTAACCGCGAAATCCTGAACGAGCTCTTCCGGCGTCAGCCGCGGCCCGATGGTGTATTTGCTGCAATTGAGAAATTTGCCGTTAATACCTATGAAGTATGTAAAGAACTGAATTTACATATTCCGCGTGAAGTGAAAGTGATCAGTTTTTCGAACCTACAGGCAGCCGCCCTTTTTGATCCGGCGCTTTCAACGATTATTCAACCGGCTTATGATATCGGGCGCGAAGCAGCCAATATTTTATTCAAGATCATAGAGAAAAAAATGTTGATGCCTTATGAGAAAAGAATGATCCTGCCCTCGCAATTGATGGAGCGGGCATCAACGGCTATAAACAGTGAGCGCTTGTAGGCAGCCATTTGTACAGCGAAGGGTCCGTATTTAACAAATATTTGCAACTTTCTATTATCGTTAGTATGTTTATTATAAGGAACTTATTTACATGTCACCGCTTAGTATCATACTCATATTAGTTACAGGATTCGTTTCTTACCGGGGATTCAAAGATCATTTCTTCTTTGGGAAATACGAATTTGGGGTCGATAAGGTTCGCCTGTACAAAGATTATAAACGCCTGGTCACATCGGGCTTTTTGCATGTAAACTGGATGCACCTTATCTTCAACATGCTCGGCCTCTTTTTTTTTGCGGGCTCACTGATCTTCATACTTAAACCCTGGGGATTTTTACTGGTATATTTTGCAAGCCTTATTGGCGGCAACCTGCTTTCATTGCTTGTGTATAAGAACCAGGGCGATTATACATCGGTTGGCGCATCAGGTGCGGTGAACGGCGCCATCTTCGCCACCATTGCGCTGGAGCCCAATATCAGCATCATGTTCCTGCCGGGTTGGTTGTTCGGCCTGCTGTATATTGGTCTTACTATCTGGGGCGTTCGTTCAAAAAGAGATAATATCGGTCACGAAGCGCATCTTGGCGGCGCCATCATCGGTATGCTGGTGGCTATTGCCCTTCGCCCCGAGGCGCTGATCGATAATTGGCCAACCATTTTGATCATTGCCGTGCCTACCCTGGTATTCATTTATATCATTATTACCCGGCCCCACCTGTTGCTGATAGATAACCTGTTTTTCAAAAGGCATACCGATCATTACTCCATCGATCATAAATACAACGAGAGCAGAAGCTCACAGCAGCAGGAAATTGATAAAATACTCGACAAAATAAGCAAGCGGGGAATAAACAGCCTGAGCCAGAAGGAAAAACAAATGCTGAGGGACTTCAGTAAGAAATAACCGAACTTTACGCACACACGCTCAAACTGGATTATGAAGAAAGCATGGCTCCCGATGATCGTTCTCCTGCTACTGAATGTTTCCTTAATGGCAGCGGACAATGATACCAGTTTTACTGAATCAACCGTAGTACTGCATACGGCCAATGGAGATATTAGCGGCACCCTTACCCTTCCGGTTAGCCGGCCATCGGGTATGCCTGTGGCATTGATCATTGCGGGTTCCGGGCCTACCGATCGCAATGGCAATAATCCCATGATGAAGAATGAAAGCCTGCAAAAACTGGCGCATGCACTGGCCCTGAACAACATCGCCTCCCTGCGATTCGATAAAAGAGGCATCGGCGACAGCAAAAGCGCCGCGAAAAGCGAAGCAGACCTGCGGTTCGAAGATTATATCAATGATGCACGTGGCTGGATCGCTTTATTAAAAAAAGATGCCCGCTTTAAAAAAGTGTTTGTAGCCGGTCACAGTGAAGGATCACTGATCGGGATGATCGCTGCGTTAAATATGGCGGATGGCTTCATTTCCATTTCCGGTGCCGGCAGATCGGCCGATAAGATCCTGAAAGAACAATTAGCCAATCAACCACCGGCGGTAAAAGATCCGTCTTTCCCGATTATTGACAGTTTAGCCATGGGAAAAACAGTTGACAGTATACCCAAGATCCTGTTTGCTTTTTTCAGGCCCAGCGTACAACCTTATATGATCTCCTGGTTTCATTATGACCCGCAGACCGAGATCAAAAAACTTACCGTTCCGGTTTTAATTCTCCAGGGCACCAATGACCTGCAGGTGACGGTTGAAGATGCCAACCTGCTGGCAAGATCTAATACAAAAGCGCAGCTGGCACTCATTAAGAACATGAATCATATTTTCAGGATCGTAGAGGGCGACCGAAGGGAGAACCTGGCAACTTATATAACGCCCACGCTGCCCATCAGCGATGAACTGGTTAATACGATAGCGGCATTTGTGAATAAACATTGACCGGCCCCGGGAACCAAACCACCACCAGTAAGTGTAGAATGTACATATGTTACGGAAACGTTAGCGTAACTTTTTTACGATAGGCCTGAAAGTTAAGCTAAATTACCTCTGATTGTAGTTTTTATTGCCATTTGAAGTAAAAGTAGCTTAATACATGAGGCCGCAGCTTTTAAAAGTATCAAAAGAGATCCGCCATTCGTTCAGCGTTCGGCAGGACCTGGTTCCTTACATCAATAACCGCTGGCATTATCACCAGGAGGTGGAGTTGATCCACTTTAAAAAGGGAGAAGGAACCCAGTTTGTGGGAGACAGTATCAGACATTTTAAACACGGGGACGTAGTGCTGGTAGGTTCAGGCCTGCCTCATTACTGGCGTTTTCACGATGCGTTTTTCGATGAACATGAAGCGGCAACCGTAGATATCCGGGTATGTCACTTCTGTGAAAATTTCTGGGGAGAACAATTTCTGCAGCTCCCGGAGAACATTAAAATTAAAAATATACTCGAAAAAGCGAAGCGTGGTTTACAAATAACCGGTAAAACCCGCCATGTAGTGGCAGAATTCCTCGATGTGCTCCTGAATACTGAAGGACCCCACCGCATCATGTTGCTTACCCAGGCCTTAACGGCTATTGCAGAAAGTGACCAATTACAACCTTTATCATCCATCGGTTTCAAACACGAACTGCCCGAGAACGAAAATGACCGTATAAACGCCATTTACGACTTTTCTTTAAAGAATTTTAAACGGCCGATCCAGCTGGATGAGATCGCATCGGTGGCGAATATCAGCCCCAACTCGTTCTGCCGGTACTTTAAGTCAAAAACAAGCAAGACCTTTTCACAATTCCTCATAGAAGTACGGGTAGGGTATGCCTGTAAACTGCTGATAGAAAACAAAATGAGCATTAAACAGCTCTGTTTTGAAAGCGGATTCAATAATTTCACCAGTTTTCATAAGTATTTCAAACTAATTACTGGCAAAAGTCCGTTAAACTATCAGAAAGAATTTATTCAAAAACAGTAGTACCCTGATTGCTATGACCCAACCCATACGCCAGTTTTTGCTAGCGGGATCGCTTATTGCATTGACTGTAGGATTTCAACCAGCCACCACGCCGTGGAAATCGAAGTTTCTTACCGTAAATCCCCAGGGAACAATACTATACCATCCTGATGAAAAAGGGAATACAATTCCCGATTTCAGCCGGGTGGGTTATTACCAGGGGGACCGGCCGATACCGAATGTACCGGTTGTAATGACCGTTTCACCAGCTGATACCAGCAGCCAGGCGATCATTCAAAACGCCATTAATGAAGTGGCGAAAAGAACGCCTGACAAAAATGGTTTCCGGGGCGCCATCCTGTTGAAAAAGGGAACCTATAAAATACCTGGCACTATTTATATTACTACCAGTGGTATTGTACTGCGCGGTGAAGGCGATGGTGAGCATGGCACCCGGCTTATTGCCACCGGGAATACGCAGCGTTCACTAATAGAAGTGATGGGCGATGGCTGGTTAGAAGAAATTCCGGGAACGCGGGCCATTATCACAGATGCTTATGTGCCCACCGGCGCTACCTCTTTCCATGTAGAATCAACCGCCAAATTCAAAGTGGGCGATAAAATAGTGCTGCTGCGTCCTGGCACCGATGCCTGGATAAAAGACCTGAAAATGGATGTCATTGCCGCCAGAAGCGGTACCAAACAATGGCAGCCCGGCGAGTATGAATTATACTATGAGCGGGTGATCACCAAAATAAAGGACAACACCATTTTTATAGAGAACCCGGTAATGATGGCGCTTGAAAAAAAATACGGCGGGGGCTCCATCTTTAAATACGATTTTGAATGGCGTATTTCGAACGTGGGTATTGAACATTTGCGTTGCGAATCAACCTACGCCAGTGATACCGCTGAGGATCATGGCTGGACAGCCATTCAGATCAATAAGATCGAAAATGGCTGGGTGCGCAATGTAACCTCCCGCTATTTTGGCTTTGGCTGTGTTCACCTCGAAGCACTGGCCAAAAATATTACAGTCACCAACAGCCGTTGTCTCGATGCCAAATCAAAGATCACAGGTGGCCGCCGTTACTCATTCAATAATGACGGACAGCAAAACCTGATCATGAACTGTTACAGTACTGAAGGACGCCACGATTATGTGACCGGCGCCCGCGTTTGTGGCCCCAATGTATTTTATAATTGCACGGCTAAAAATACCCATGCCGATATAGGACCGCATCATCGCTGGGCTTCGGGCACCCTTTACGATAATATTGTCACTGATGGTGAAATAAATGTGCAGGACCGGGGCAACTGGGGCAGTGGCCATGGCTGGGCGGGCGTTACGCAAATTCTTTGGAATTGCACCGCCAAAAGGGCGGCTGTGCAAAGCCCCTGGGCCAATGGAAAAAATTATTGCATCGGCTTGAAAGGTGGAAAATATGCCGGCCGTTTAACCGGAAGACCAGATGGTGAATGGGAAGGCCAGAATAAACAGGGACTGCAACCCGGCTCATTATTTTTGGCACAACTGAAAGCGCGGAAAGCCATGAAGAAATAGACAATAGACAATTGGCAATAGGCAAATTAAAAAGGGTGAATCACTCCATTATAGTGATCCACCCTTTTTAGTTATTAAGTTATTAAGTTCTTTGGTTTAGTATTTAAACTCAATAACTTATTAACTGGCAGCTCTTACCTTAATAACGATCTTCTTCACCACCTTATTCCCTCCCGGCGTAATGTTCGGCCTATGCGCTTCACCGGGGAAAAAGATGATAAAACTGCCTGCAGGTAATGTATAGAATTTTCCTGGCGCGGTATAATTGGCCACATCCTTCTTTTCATCATAGGGCCTGGTAATGGAAGTAACTTGCGCTACCGGCCACTTGCCCATTTTCTCTTCGCCAACAATAATACACTGTACATCGATATATTTCTGATGTGATTCCCAACCCGTTTTATCAAAATCCTTACCCGGTTCTTCCGTCACTGATGCAAAGACATTATCCCGATCGATCGCATATTTTCCTTTGGCAATGGTTTGCAGGTTCTGCTCTTTCAAAAAAGCAAAGGCTTTATCCCAGTAGGTTTTATTGATGCGGTATTGGCGGGCAAACACTTCCTTATCGATCGATTTATGCGGTATGAGCCGAACGCCATTCAACCATTCCTTTTTCTTAAACCATTTGGCCGCTTTTGATTTAGTGATCGCCGTATCGGCAGCCTGCGCATAAACAGCGGGTGCAGCAGCAAAAGTCAAAAGAACAGCAAAAACCAGGGCTTTTTTCATTTGATAATATTAGGTCCCATAAATATAAGCAAATGTGCCATCCACCTGTTGGCGAATGGCACATTTTCGGCTGACCTTTCCCAATCACTTAAGCCTGAGAATCGGTTTACGCCCGATAGCGAAGCTTAGCGGTCAATTAGCACATTAAAGACCACTGGTGCCGGTACCGGTAAACTTCTTATCTGGCAGTATTCCTTTCAGCTGCAGTTTTATTACAGAAGCCATCTTATCGGGCGCCTGCTCTGGCAGGGTGATGGCAAGGCCGCTGCCGGAAGACGCTGTTGCCAGTTTTTTGCCCGTAGCCAGTAAGGAAGCTGAGGTAACAGCCTGGCTTACCCCAGGGATCACCAGCTTTTTATCTGCCGGCCAGTTAAACACACTCAGATATAATATAGTATTGCCATTTTGTTCTTTCTTGGTGCAGCGACCCCACGACAAAGGCGCCAGCGGACTGGCCTTAGTGCCATAGATCGCTTCCCCGTTCACTTTCATCCAGGCGCCTACCTGTTGTAATCGCGCAATACTTTCATCGGGAATAGTACCATCGGCTTTGGGGCCAATATTCAATAAATAATTACCGCCTTTGGAAGCAATATCTATCAGGTTCCTGATCATAACCTCAGCACTCTTCCATTCATGATCGTCTCTTTTGTAACCCCAGGTATTGTTCATGGTCATGCAGGTTTCCCAATCCTTGCCATCCAGGTCACCTTCTTTCGGAATCCTTTGCTCGGGCGTTTTATAATCGCCGGGAAAGTTGGGCCGCTTTAACCGGTCGTTGGTAATAATATTTGGTTGCAGGGCCAATAAGGCATTCAGCTTTTCGGCAAATTCATCGGTCATATTGGTTGGCGTATCCCACCACAATATGGCTACATCGCCATAATTGGTAAGCAATTCTTTTACTTGTGGCACGGCTACTTCATCAATGTACTGCGCCATGGTTTTGGTAGTTTGCGCAGGATCCCAGTGACCATTGTTTGCAGCTGTATATGCATCGATGGCGGCAGAATCAGGATTGGCCCAGCCTTCACTGGCCACTTTCCTGGCGGCAGCACCACCGGGATTGGTCCAGTCCTGGGCATGCGAATAATAAAAACCCAACTTCATTCCATACTTGCGGCAGGCTTCTGCCAAAGGCTTCAGCAGGTCTTTACCATAAGGAGTGGCATCTACCATATTCCATTTACTGGCGTTTGATTTAAACAAGGCAAATCCGTCATGGTGTTTGGCCGTGATCACGATATATTTCATGCCGGCGTCTTTGGCTAATTTCACCCAGGCATCGGCATCATATTTAACGGGGTTGAACTCCGCGGCAAACGCCTTGTAATCTTCTACCGGGATTTTTCCCCGGTTCATGATCCATTCCCCAATTCGTTTTATAGGCTGGCCATTGTAATAACCGGCCGGCACTGAATACACACCCCAGTGAATGAACATACCGAAACGGGCTTCGCGCCACCATTCCATCCGCTTATCGCGGCTTACACCTTGTGCGGAAGTTTGTGCAGTAACCGCCTGCCACAAACCACAAAACAACACAATGGCAGAAACAAATCTTTTCATATCAAATCTTTGATTGTTACGTTATTGATGCAACTAACTGAATATTCTCCTTCCTTGTAACGCAGTTTCCGGCATTTTATTCACCTATTTTATCCATCAGCTGGTGGAAAGCGGGTTCAAGTTTTTTTAATACGCAACCCACAATCTGCTGCTGGCCATTATTAACTTTATCAACTTTAATAAATTGTCAACTACTTTTTCTTCAACCGCAACAAAGCTTCCAGGTAATAATAGTCTGCATAGTTCAGCGGCACATCCACCTCACTGTTATGCGGTTTGGAACCGGTACTATGCAAGAGGATAAAACCTTTGTTCTCCCCTATTGGCGAGCGGTAATGGTTGGTAAGGTTTTGCAAAATAGTATTGGCGACCGACAGGTATTCTTTTTTATTCTTGCTGTACTTAGCCAGTTCCAAAAGGCCGGAGGCCAGCACGGCTGCTGCGGATGCATCCCGGGGCTCATTCGGAATACCGGGGGCATTAAAATCGTAATAAGGGATTTTATCCGCCGGTAAATTGGGGTGGTGCAGTATAAATGCAGCAATATTTTCAGCCTGTTTCAGATAGGCCGGATCTTTCGTTTCTCTATAACACATCGTATAACCATAAATGCCCCATGACTGGCCGCGCGACCAGGCCGATTCATGTGCATAGCCCTGGTGTGTATTCTTTTTTACCACCTTGCCGGTTGTTGTATCATAGTCTACAACATGATAAGAGCTATAATCGGGCCGGAAATGATTTTTCATCGTGGTGTTGGCATGACTAACCGCAATCTTATAAAAAGAAGAATCGCCGGTAAGGCGGGTTGCTGCAAACAATAATTCGAGGTTCATCATGTTGTCGATGATCACCGGAAATCCCCATACTTCCTTGTGATGATCCCAGGAGCGGATGCAGCCCACTGTTGAATTGAAACGCGTAGATAGTGTTTTGGCCGACTGAATGATCACCTCTTTATATGCGGCATCTTTGGTAAGTTGGTAGCCGGTGCCATAGCTGCAGTAAATCTTAAAGCCCATATCATGGGTACCGCCATTGAATTTTTCTTTTTCGATCAGGGCCGTAAATGCTGAGGCCTTGGCTTTCCATTCCGGCTTTTTGGTGAACGCATACAAGAACCATAGATCACCGGCAAAAAAGCCGCTGGTCCAGTCGCGTGATTGCACCAGTTTCAAATTTCCGTTTTCCAGGGTGCGGGGCGCTACGAGCTCGGTCTTATTGCCTCTTGCTTCGGCAAAACTGGTGAGCATTACCCGGGTTTGTTTTTCTGCATCGGCAAACACCTGCTTACTGTTCACAGCTTGCGCCTGCACCATTGTTCCTGTAATAAGAAAAGCGAATGTTCCAGAAAGTTTTTTAAGCATCCTATTATATTAAATTTTTAAAAAGTTTATTGAGCCTGTAACCGGGGCGATTGGGCCACAGCTCTGAATCCTCACATCGCTTCTTTACTGCTTACGCTGCAGCTGGATCTCAAGCAGTTTCATGAGCTCCCCTTTATCGATCGACACCGGTTTTATCATCAGTTCATGTATACCTGCCGGTAAGCTGATGGTATCGATCTCCTGCGCTATTACTTTTGTATCTGACCCGCTGCCAATAATTTTTATTTCTTTTGAATAATTGCCGCTTTTTAACAGAAAAGTTCCGCCGTGCCCTTCGCCGGCAAGATATTTCATATTTATGGTAAAGGTAGCTGCCTGTATTGTGCGGAAGGTCCAGCTCAGCCACTGGTCATTCGACCTCCAGTTCTGTACATAATACTTACCCGCTTTACCATCGCCATAACTGAAACGGCCACCATGTAATTGCGCATCAAATGCCAGTAAGCGATGTTCGGGCATATCGGGCGCCAGCACCCGCAAAGAATCTGTTCGTAAAGGTGTTTTTATGGTAAGCGCGATCACGGTCGTAAGCGTATCCGGCATTTTCGCCGGCAGCTTGATCACCAGGTCATTTTCATTTACCCGTGTCGCTGCCAATGATCTCTTACCGTCGAGTAGATATATTTTGTCAGCATTACTCTTCAATCCGCCCACATATAGTTTATTATCCGCAGGCCACTTAAATACATGCAAATAAAGCGTATGGCCTTTCATAGTAGATACGCCCCAGTCTTGCAAAGGGAGCGGACTGGCCGCTGCTTCATAAATACTTTCGCCGTTCTTATGTATCCAGGCTCCAATGCCTTTTAAGATCAGCTGGTCTTTGCTATCGAATGTTCCATCGCCTTTCGGACCAATATTCATTAATAGATTCCCGCCGCGCGACGCTGCTTTGGCCAATAAATGGATAAATGCGCGCACCGGTTTATGACTGTTATCATATTGATGATACCCATACGATTCATTGGTGGTAGGTATCGCTTCCCAATCCCCTGTAACCGGGTAGAACTCCAGTGGCCGGTCGGCCGTATTTTTATAATCGCCAAAACTGATCTCTGCTGTTCGGGCAAGCCGGCCATTCACCACTACTTGCTGATCTACTTCACGGATGGCTTTTAATATGCGGATATTTTCTGATATTGGTAATTTAGAGGGCGTATCGAACCATAAAATGTCCGGATGGTATTTAGTCAACAGCTCTTTGATCTGGGGGATCGCCTTTTCATTCACGTACTTCTGTGCCTTGGGCAATAGCTCAGGATGCGTATTGAACCAGTTGACGGCGCCATGCAATTGTTTGTCGCCACCCGGATTGTTATATTCCCAGTCGTTGCCCGGTGCATCGGGGTGCTCCCAGTCAAACGCATGCGAATAATAAAAGCCAAACTTAATTCCGTATTTACGACAGGCAGCAGATAAGGCCGCCATGGGATCTCGCTTATAAGGCGTCTGTTGCACAATATTAAAGTCAGAGATCTTTGAATCATACATTGCAAACCCATCGTGGTGTTTCGCCGTTATGATCATATATTTCATACCTGCTTGTTTGGCCTGTTTTGCCCAGGCATCGGCATCGAACAATACCGGGTTGAATTGATGTGCCAGGGTCAGGTAATCGGTCCTGGAAATTTTTTCTTTCCGCATCAGGTGTTCAGCATAACCGTCTACTTTTTTTCCTTTCCACTCACCGCCCGGTAATGAATAAATGCCCCAATGGATGAACATCCCGAAGCGGGCCTGCCGCCACCATTGAATGCGGTCGCTGTGGTTCTTCATGGAGGCCGTCCACCAGCCATTCACTGCTTCTTCGATCGCCTGCTGATCGCGCTCCCGGCCGCGATTGAACATTTCTCTATCTTCATCGCCCCCTGCCTGAGAGAAGGCATTTATGGTGACACAAAAGCATATCGATATAAACCAGCTTTGTCGTTTCATATCGCTGTTTTTTTAGAAGCCTACTGCAAAAGCAGCGTTTGAGGTTTTGATTTCGGCGTTTGGGGTTCGGTATTTTTATAACCAGATCAATGGATGGCGTATCGGCAAATTCCTGATCACTTCTTCTACGTTGGGTGTATGATCCAATCTTTTCCAGGTGGCGAACCAATCTTTATTTCCGTATCGATTGGCGCCAAAGACCAGGAAGGGCTGCGCTACCGGCCAGTTGTCCCAATACATTACATCCGGCGTTTTGGGCCATTTGGTTTTATCTGCAATGAAGGGATACAGGTATTCAATGCCTTTGCGGATATTCCTTCCATCAGGTGTTGCGTATGCATAAAGATCATCTTCTTTAGTAGATAGGATCTGGCAGATAGACGTCATGGCATCGAGGTTAAAGATCGAATAGCCATAGGGTTTTGTACGGCGGAGTTCCTGGGGAAAACTGCCGTCAGCAGCCATCTGGTTGGGTAACAAAACGTTTTTATACCGGTCGCGGCAAAAGCGCATCAGTTCTTCATTACCGGTGAACTTTGCAAACGCCGCGGTTTGCATCACCCAGCAGGTACCATGATTGTTGGTGGCATTCATTTCATCTTTGCCGTATTTATGGGTGGTAAGCCATTGCAGGTACTGTTCAAACCAATGGCGGATGGCTAAGAGTAATTGACGGTCCATCGTTTTGGCATTTTCCATTACCAGCAATCCCTGCACTACTTCCATCAACTGAATGGTATCGATGATGCCAATGCCCCGGCCGGTAAACCGGCCTTTGATGGCTTGCGCATATTGCAGGTGAGGATTCATCATGGTGGCCGTATCTACGAACCAGGCCTTACAATGCAGCAGTGCCTGTTTTACATACTTCTCATCTTTAGTGACTTCATAAGCCGAAGCCAGGGCTCCTACGATCTGGCTTAACCGGATCATAGCCTGGCGATGCGCCACGAAATTGCCGGGGTTCGTCATGCCATCGCGTTGGATGTAGGGGCTATCAGGTTGCTGCGGATCTGGCCACCAGTAATCACCTTCAGAAAAAAAATCGTGTTTACCGCCTGCACTGCGGGCCGACGATTGCGCCGTAACCGTAAGCGGTTCCTGCTGCAAAGCCCAGGCAGCTTCTTGCAGTATCTGCCGGCGAAGCGTTTTCATTACCTCGGTTTTATAATCAGCAAAGGGATCCTTCTTATCTATAAGAACAAATGACTGCATTGCATTTGCCAAGGCAAACAGCAGCCAGCAGGCGATCATTTTTTTAAAAATCATAATTAACTTTTTTGAAGCAACCTTGGGCATAATCGCGCTAACCGTGCCGCTGTACAAACCCTGGCACGGTTAGTTATTTATTTGGTCATACATTCAAATGTCACCTTGCCCACCGTGTTTGGCTTTCCTTTCACCGGTGCTGAAATACTGCCTTTCCATTTCCCTGATCTATCTTTCTCTACTATTATTTTCCGCCAGCTATACTCGCCTTTTTCATAATTGAACGTTTCGCCATCATCATCATATAGTAAATAACTAGCAGGCTTTTCACCGTAATGACGAACCGTAAGATCCACTTTCTGACCAGATGCCGGCGCATGTAACAGAGGTTGCATCATGGGAATAATGCCGCCGTCTTTTACAAAAACAGGTATTTTTTCGAGCCCGGGGCTAACTGTGATCACTTCCCCATCACCGGCAAATGCACCGGTATAGAAATCATACCAGCGGCCTTTAGGTAATACCACCTTGCGCGATTGTTGTCCCGCAAACAGGGGCGCTACCAGTAAATAATCGCCGGCCATGTATTGGTCTTTGATCTCTTTAGATACCGCTTCGGCATATGGATTCTCTTCGAGGCTGGTGCTGCCGCTTTCCTTTTTTGTTTCGGCCACAAAACCTTCTTCCAGGTTCATGGCTCTGAAAGGCGGAATACCCTGAAAATGATAACGCGCAAAAGCCGTGTACCAGTAAGGCATCATCTGCATGCGTAATAAAGCCAGCTGCTTTATGGGTTCCGCTACTTCTGCGTAAGACCAGGGCTTGGTGCCACTGGCCCAGGCATTGATCATGGCCATAGGAGAAAATACCACGGTTTGAAAGCGGCGCAGCCATTCTTCCGCCGATTTGGAAGCCCTTGCTTCCGGCGTCCATAATACGCCGGCAAAACCACTGTTAATAAGGGCGGTTATAAAATCTTCGTGATTATAATAATCGTTGTAAATGACATAAGGGAAAGAGGTACCACCAGCATTAGAGGCCCGAACGAGGCCAAAAGTTCTTTTATTCTGCTCCCGAAACAGGTCGGCGCTGTAACGCTGAACCAGCAAACCATAGGTCTGGCGCATTTGCTCGGCCGTTAAACCGGAAGGAAAGGAAGCCACATCGGGCCAGAGGTAATAATCATAGCCATCTACTTCATCGATCTTATACCCGCTTACGCCAATGGCCACCTGGTTCTTTTGTAACTGATCAAAAAATATTTTACGGCCCTCTGGCATCGTAAGGTCTGGCACCAGGCCATTCCACACGGTATGTGAGCCGGTATAAGGAAGGATCGCTTTATAGTTGGGTGCATCCGGCGATACATAGGGGTTTGTCCAGAGATTAACGCGGATATTGTCTTTCAACAGCGCCTGTACAAAACCGGCGGGATCAGGAAAACGGGTGCTGTCCCAGGAAAAGGTGCAGGGATAACTCTTGCTTTGCCAGCCCGGCTCCAGTCCAATAAAATCAAGCGGATAACCTTTCTCCCGGAATGCCGCTACCTCTTTCTTCACATCCTCTGCCGTGTACAAGGTCTTTACCCGTTGCGTGAAACCCAATCCCCAGCGGGGTGGTAAATAACCGCCGCCATTGAACAGGTTAAAACGGCGAACGGCATCCAGCGCGGTGGGACCGCCGAATACGTATACTTCTACCCCGGCAGCGGGCACCAGGATCTCAACCGCATCTGAATACGGCCGCGAACTCCAGCTTTTATCGGTATTCCGGTCTTTGGCAAGCGGCGCATTCTTACTGTCTTTACGCACGGCTGTACCTGCATACACATTCAGGTAGCGGGCGGAATTGATAAAAACGCCATATCCTTTTGAAGAAACATAAAAGGGCGTAGGCGCATGGGTACGGCCGTTATCTTTACCGCCATAGTGATCTACATGCAGCTGTAATATTTTGCCGCGTTGGTGAACGGTTTGGAAATTCAATCCAAAACCATATAACTGTTCTTCTTTTTGTAAAGGAAAGCGCAAATAAGTTTTGCCATCCACCACTTTAAAGGTGATATCGGTCTCTGATAAAGGGAATTTTGCCGGTGTTATCGCGGCTATCGCTTCGCGTACGGGTTCTGCCCCGGATGCTTTCAACAGATCATAACTTTCCGGCACGCCGGCTGTTGCTTTCCAGATGCCTGGTGCGGTTTCCGTCCACACCGGCGCCTGCGCGAAGGCGGGTCTGACCTCAACTATTAGTAAAATAACCAGCAATAATCGTCTTGTATGAATCATATGTATTTTGTTCATGAATGGTGAATGGTCAATGATGAATGGCTTCCTGATCAACCGGCACAATCGTATAACTTTTTCCCTTTTCAGTCTTGAAATCAATAGTATATCTATCCGGAACCCTGAGCTCCGTTAACGTAACACCCGGTTTCTTTTCATAGGGTGGTTTTCCATAGCTTGTATTTAATTCATTGGGATTGGCACCGCTTGCTTTCTTTGATGTCACTTCCATCACCTTCACCGGATGCGGGGCACTTACGCGGCAGGGTCCACCCAAATTAGAAACGATGATAGCCTTTGATAACCTGCCTTCTTTCCATTGCATGTTAACGGTGAAATTACCACGGGCTTTAATGCCGCTGATGGCTCCCTGCTTCCACGCATCGAGTACTGCCGGTAGTAAGGCCAGCTCGCCATTATGGCTCTGCAATAACAGCTCGGTCATGCCGGCTGTGGCCCCAAAGTTGCCATCAATCTGAAATGGCGGATGTGCATCAAACAGATTGGGATAGGTTCCACCGCCACTCATTGCATCCCTCGTCACCGTTGGATCAATATAAGTGAATGCATCGCTTAATATTTTATATGCATGATTGCCGTCCTGCAAACGCGCCCACCAGTTTATTTTCCAGGCCATTGACCAGCCTGTACTCACATCGCCCCTGTGGATCAGCGATTGTTTGGCCGCAGCGGCCAGCTCGGGCGTAGTAACCGGATCGATCTGGCTGCCGGGATAGAGCCCGAATAAATGCGACAAATGACGATGTTTATCTTTGGGATCATCCCAGTCATTATTCCACTCCTGCAACTGGCCATACTGGCCGATATGATAGGGATATAATTTTTCTTTCGCGCGGATCAGCTGCTTGCGGAAGCCTTCATCTGTTTTCAGCAGGCTGCTCGTTTTGATAACCGCTGTGAACAATTCCCGAATGACGCTCATGTCCATGGTAGAAGCCTTGCCCACCTGGTATTCCTTTCCATTGATCTTCATCGTATTTTCTGGCGAAGTAGAGGGATTGGTGACCAAATACCCATTTTTATCAGGCAGCAACCAATGCAGCATGAACTGCGCGGCGCCTTTCATCAGCGGCCAGTTATTTTTCAAAAAGTGTTTATCTCCCGTAAATAAATAATGCTCCCACAAATGTGTACACAACCAGGCCCCCGCCATGGGCCAGCAGCTCCAGCGCGGCATACCCCGCGGGTCCCATTCATAACCACCGGGCGGTGACGTTTTTGCCCACAGGTCTGAATTATGGTGCACTACCCAACCTTCCTTTATATTATAATTCACTTTAGCCGTTTGGGCGCCGTTAACCGCCAGCTCTTTCATAAAATCAAACAATGGCTGATGGCATTCCGGCAAATTCGTATTCTCTGCCAGCCAGTAATTCATCTCGGTGTTGATGTTGGTAGTGTAGTTACTGCCCCATGGTGGTTTCACATGATCGTTCCAGATGCCCTGCAAGTTTGCGGGGCGCGAACCAGGCCGTGAACTGGCGATCAGCAGGTAACGGCCAAACTGATAGTATAACACCTGTAATTGCTGGTCTGTAGGGTTTGATGCATATTGTTTTAACCGCAGATCCACCGGTAACTTAACCAGGTTTGGATCTGTGGCCAGCTTCAGTTCAACCCGTTTAAAAAGCGACTGGTAATCGCTGACATGCGTTGCCTGTAATTGGGAATACGACAATCCGCCTGCTTTATGCATATTGGTTCTCGCTTCCATGGCAGGGTCTTTTCCTGCAAGTCCGGGCGACTTGTCAAATCCATTAAAGCTGGTAGCTTCCGATAAATAAATGATCACTTCATCCGCATCGCTTACCTGCAGTTGATCGCTTTGTTGCTGCACCCGGCCGCCGGTGGTGATGACCCTTACATGCACTTCGAAGTTCATACCTTCGCCTTTGTCTCCTGCAGAATCATATACTACCTGCTGCGGTTCATAGTCCCTGTTAGCTACAAACTTTGGAGCTTTGCCCCGCAGCACCAGGTAATTGGCCGCTGTGGCATTTACTTTATATTTTAATTTACTGGTCAATCCAAGGCTTCCATTGATCGCTCCTGGTTTGTCGGCAGTGATCCGCATCACGAGCACCTTAGCCGGATAACTGATAAAAGTTTCGCGCTGGTAGCTGACCTTGCCTAATGTATAGCGAACAGTAGCTACCGCCTTGTTCAGATCCAGGTCGCGGTAGTAGCTGCCCGGTACTGAATCTTTTACCTGCAAATGCCACCACAGATCGGCCATTGGTAAATACCTTGCTGAATAGGGGCCCTGCATCTTCTTCCATAAAGCAGCCGCCTTTTCATAATCACCTTCATCCACAGCCCGCCGCACCTGCGGTAATACAATGGGGCCATTCGGATTATTACCTGGTTCGGGAGCGCCGGACCATAATGTGGCATCATTTAATTGCAGGCGTTCGGTCACAATGCCACCAAATACCATTGCCCCTGTTCTGCCATTGCCCAATGGCAATGCTTCTTCCCAGGCTATTGCCGGTTTGTTGTACCATAGTTTCAGATCAGGATCGTTAAGCTGCGCAGATAATGCACCGCTCACCAGTTGAAGAAAGCAAAATATCGTTAGATTAAATTTCATCGTTGATTGGTTATTGCCCTATTAGCTGTGGCAGACCTTGAAAGTCTTCCACCCATAAAGCACCTTACAGATCTTTAAAAACAGTTTTCAGCCCTTCGCTCTTTGCGCCGATCACCGATCTGCCGCCGTTGGTCTTAACCCTGATGATGGCCCGGCCATTATACGCCTGTACATAACGCGCGCCCGAAGAGGTACCCTGGTTATCGATCAGCTTGCCATCACCGGCCAGGCTGAAGCGGATCCAGTTGGCAGCATCTAAACATTGTACGCCTTTGTTGTCGAGCAGTTTCACCTGTATAGTGGCAATCCCGTTCTCATCACTTATTTTTTCCAATAGCAAAGCGGCAGGTTTGCCCCATTTCTCCGTTTGGTAATTGAAGTTGATCGAATCGGTCACAACTGTTTTTCCCTGGCGGGCGATCACTTTCACCTGGTACGCGCCTTTACTTAACCGTACGCCCCAACGCAAACCTGCAGCGGGAAAATCCTGGCTGTTGCGTTTCTTAACCCCACAGCTTTTGCCATTTACAAATAATTCCGCTTCCGAACAGTTGGAATACACTTTTATCATTTTCTCTTCTCCTTCATTGCCCCATCGCACGGGCATGGAATGACCGTAAATATGTACCATTGGCTGGCTGGTCCAGTATGATTGAAACACATAGAACGCTTCTTTTTTGGTGAGGTCCCGTTCAACCACCCCTTTTTGATTCATGTACGGGATCGGATTATCTGGCCTTACCGGCGTGGAAAAATCTTTAAATGGCCATTGGGCAGTTCCTGTTAACCAGGGCATGGTTTCCTGCTCTTTTAAATGCCAGTCGACCAGGTTGCAGATATAAGATTCACTCCAGTCGCCGTCTTTCGATACGCGCGCAGCACCGCCATACAAACTGGCATCCCCGGCCCGTTCATCGGCGCCATTACCGGTTTTTACCGCTTGCAGCGCTTTATCAGGATTCTCTGAATGGCGGCCGGCATGACTGTCACCACCCCATTCCACATGCAGAAAATGATTTACTTTTTTGAACTCATCTTCCGACACCTGTTTATATTCTGTATAAACGCCCCGGTACCAGCCGGCCCAGATGGAGGGAGAATATACATCTACAATGTCTTTACAAAAATCACAGCGGCGGATAGCTGTTTTTCGGGAAGGATCCAATTTGTGCGACAGATCATTCAGCTCTTTCATAAAGCTGCGGATCTTCTCTTTGTCAAATTCCGGGAAATCGCCGGGCCAGTCATTTTCATTGCCAAGGCCCCAGATGATCACGGAAGGGTGGTTGTAATGCTGTTCGATCATATTGGTAAGCATGCGGCGCGCCTGCTCTTGGTAAACCGGTCCACCCAAGCCACCGCGGCACCAGGGAATTTCCTCCCACACAACAATACCCAGGCTATCGCAGAGATCTAAGATGAGACGTGATTGCTGGTAATGTCCCAGGCGAATAAAGTTTACGCCCATCTCTTTCATCATGATCATTTCCCGGCGCATCATGTCTTCTGTCATGGCGGCAGCAACACCTGCATGATCTTCGTGCCGGTGGGTTCCGCGCAATAAGAGCCGCTGACCGTTCAGTAAGAATGGACCATGTTCTACAAACTCGAAATGCCTGAAACCGATCTTTTCGGTTTGAACGAATTTGTTACCGCCCGCAGTAATGGTGGCTTCTACCGTATAAAGAACCGGCCTTTGCGGCGACCATAACTGAGGGCTCTTAATGGAAAGTTCAGCCAGGCTCACATCACCTGTTAAACCCGTGGCTGTAATTTCTTTTTGATGCACCAGTTTGCCTGCGGGATCAATTAATTTTATCGTTGCGGTTGCGCTTGTGTTGGATACCGGATAAAAACGGGCTGTTACATGTACATGACCTGCTTTACCTGCTTTGTCGGTTGCTGCTTTGGCAAACAGTTTATCGACGGCCACCGGTGGTGTATACACCAGGTTCAGGTAACGGTAAATACCGCCATATACATTAAAATCCGACAGGTTCGAAGGGATCAATTCCAGGTCCCTTGAATTATCAGTTCTTATGGCAATGGGTATTTTGCCCTTGAACTGGTGCTGATATTGCGGGGTTTTGCGGAAGGCGGCAACTGCTTCGGTAATGTCTACGCTGAATTCATCATACCCGCCAATATGCGTTGCTACTTTAGTGGTATATACATACACATCTGTTTTCTGCCCGGCGCCTTCAAAGAAAAGCAGGGTACGGCCATTGCTGTATGGATTATCTATAACCAACTGTGTCCGGTACCAGGCTGGTCCCTGGTAATAATTCAGATCCGGATCAACGGCGTCTTCTGCGTTTACGCAATGAGGTAATTGCACCGGTGTCCATAGGGGTACACTTTCCGGATTGCCCTTACCTACCGGCCGCACAATTTCCCAGATACCGCCTGCATCCTGCTTTACAAATTCCCAGTTATCGGTTAAACGCATCTTTTGCTGAGCACTTACCGGCCCACCTGCAATCATCAATAAAAACAACCATCTTAGTATATTCATCACTTGCTATTGTATATATTTCAACCTAAGGCCCCTGGTGGGGAAGTATGAAAATGCTGAGTTCCGGCCGGGCCGGCGATAAAAAACGTCAGCGAAAGATAAGTAAGAACATTACACCTGTTTTGAGATTGTACGGAATCGTTTCCGGGTTGCATGCGTTTCGTTAAAAACTTAAAATTCCGGCCCGGAACTATAAATAGTCCTGGCCAGAATTCTATGATTAACCGTGCCACGGCATTGGCAACAGAAATGAATGCCCCACTTGAAGAAGCAGGCTGTGACACCGTCAAACTGCACGATATATTTACACCCAGGACCTAGGGTTTTACGCCATACTCCACGACCCGGTCTACCACATGAATAGGACCATTGTCACTCAGGATCCCGGAGGTACGGCCGACAGTTACCCGAACGCTGTTCAGAAAATCATTCACCCTCACTCTGGAATCGCGGTCGTTCGAAAGCTTCAGATACATAAGGCTTTTCGGATTAGCCGCATCGGTTCCTTCCGGTAAAAGGGTTTTTAGTTCCACATTCTCGGGTCCCAGGTTATGATAGCTATACTCTCCCTCTGCGATCAAATACAATAACCAGTTCTTAACCTGTTGCGGTGTATACTGCGTCCAGCTTTTTGCTATAGCATTGTTCACTTTATAACGCCCCCACCAGGTATCCGAAGCCGTTGGCTGGGCGCTTCTGAAAACGGCATCATTGTGAAAGAAAATGAAGGTTCTTCCTGGTTTGGTATATTCAGCCGTATCGATGCCTGAATAAATGATAGCATCGTACATGCGCTTCAACACCGTATCGGGCTGGCTCAATACACTGCGTTCTTTCAGGAATTGCCAGGCCGTCTTATGGATATGCGGATCGAGTGTACTGGTTTCATGATCTGTATCTTTTTGCAGCTCGAGGCCAGCCAGCTTGCGGCAACCGGTCATGCATACCAGCAGCAAACCAAAGAACAGCATGTTATATATCAGTTGTTGCTTCATTTTTTTGAGCTTTAGTATTACAAATAGGTTATTCAGAGTAAGGATCGTTCTGCCTGATCAATGTGTTCCGGGTCAATGCCTGCCGTGAAATAGGCCAGAGAATTTTCCGCGGATCATCGAAGCCGGTCTCGCTGATGCCCAGTAATCGCTGGCGATAACGTACCAGGGGGTCCATTACTTCTATCACGCGTCCTGTTCTTACCAGGTCGAACCAGCGCTTGCCCTCGCCAAAAAGCTCTAACTGGCGTTCATTCAGAATAGCCGTTTCCACATCCCGGTCTGTAGGATAATCGGCAGCCACCAATGGTGTTATTCCCCTTAATGTGCGAATACGGTTGAGAATGGTAAAAACAGGCGCTTTATTGGCGCTGGTCTTGTTCAGCGCTTCTGCACGCAACAACAGTACATCGGCCATGCGGTAGAGGGTAAGCTTGGCGTCATTCTGCGCATTCGCAGGATATACAAATTTGTTGGAGCTATTCAGCGGATAGAACTTACCGATCTGGATGATCCTGGTGCCGGCGCTCACCAATGCGGTGTCGTAGGTAGCTGCACGGCGGATATCATTTTTGTTGCTTTCATAACGCAGGAACACGGTACTGTCTATATAATACTGAGATGTATTACCGCCGGATCCTATTTTGGAAATACCATTGCTGCCATCGCGGGTATAATCCCAATGCATGCTCCAGATGGCTTCCTTGGTACTGGCCGGATCCAGAAAGATCTTCCTCCAGTCGGTAGAATTGGTAGCGGAAACATCATATCTGAATGAGAGGTTGATCAGATTCTGCGAAGATTCCAGCGCCTTTGCATAATCCTTCTTCCACATATACACATCTGTAAGCAGCGCCAGCACAGCACCGGCGTTCATTTCCCAGACATTGGTATTTGTTTTATCTACCAGGCTCCATGCTTTGGTGAGATCAGGTATGATCACATTATTCAGCACCTCATCGGCGGGGGTTCTTGGGGCCAAAGGATCTTCATTCAAATTCTCATAAGGCTCCAGCCGCACCGGTACGCCGCCCCAGAGCCGGATGGCATAAAAATACATATAGGCCCTGATCGCATAGGCCTGCGCCAGGTAATTGTTACGTTGAAGCTCAGTGAGATTGCCCGACAAAGGAATATCAGGAATGTATTTAA
Organism: Longitalea arenae; assembly: GCF_016924755.1. Lineage (GTDB taxonomy): Bacteria > Bacteroidota > Bacteroidia > Chitinophagales > Chitinophagaceae > Niastella > Niastella arenae. The sequence continues at coordinate 123,193 of NZ_JAFFJX010000002.1, forward strand.
TGGCCAAGTTGGCACGGCCGATGGTCAGGTATAAATTGTTCCAGTTAGCTGCTCCGGTAAGGGAATTCAAACCATTCAGGGTCACATTGATCTGGTTCTCACCCGTACCACCAAACGTAAAATTGTCTGAACGGGCATCGCCCCAATCGGTGTAGTTGCCATTCAACGTTCTTTGTATGCCATCATAGATGGCTGCCACGCCTGTTCTGGCATCGTCGGGCGATTTCCAGAAACTTTGAGGCGACAGGTCGGAAATCGGTTCCTGATCCAGATACTTTTTACAGCCTGCGCTTGCCAGCAGGCCGGGGATCAATATATAATAAAGTAATTTTTTCATTTGGTATACATTTTAAAAATTCAGGTTAATACCGGCGCCAAATTCTCTTTTCCGCGGATAGCGGCCATTGTCCTGTCCCATTTGCAACGCGTTATTGAAAGCAATTTCAGGATCATACCAGAAGTAGTTTGTCCAGGTAAGCAAATTATTGCCATATAAATACACGCTGGCGCCCTTCATTTTTATTTTCGACGTAACGGTTTGAGGCAGTCCATAGGTCAACCGCACGTTGCGTAACCTGATGAATGAAGCGTCTTCGAGGTAGAGACTGCTTAATTCCCGGGCATTACCCATACCGTTATTTCTGGCAATAGGCCATTTGGTAATATCACCGGGCTGCCACCATGAATCGCGGATATATTCCGGATCAGGCGTTACATTGCTGGTAGCATTTGTGTTCAACTGCTGGCGGCCACGGTCGTACAACAAGCCGCCCCAGCTTACATAGATGTTAAATGACAGACTGAAATTTTTATAGCTGAACTGGTTGGCAAGGCCTGCTATCCATTTCGGTTGGGCATTGCCTAATGAAATACGGTCGGCATCGTCTATCACACTGTCTCTGTTGTTATTTTCCCATATCATATCGCCACCTTTCAAAATATTACCTTGTGTTCTCAGTTTGTTTACACGGCCATTGTAGGCTTTACCATCAAGCGTATAGCCATTGAATACACCGCTTACAAACACGGGGGTCAATTGCTCCCAGTCATCGGTATAGGCATTGGATTCGTCATACTGGTACACGCCCAGCGCTTTCCATCCATAGAAATCGCCTAAACGCTGCCCTTCCTCGGTGATCCAGTTGCCGGATGCGATGGGAATACCGCCGTACAAACTTTTTATGGTAGCATTGTTGAACGACATGTTATAAATAAGGTTCCAGGAGAATCTATTCGTGCGTACCGGGTAGCTGTTGATCACAAATTCAAAACCCTTGTTTTGGATAGAACCGATATTTACATTCACTTCATTGAAACCTGTTTCGTAAGGTAGGGGCGCCTGGTACAGCAGCTTATCAGTGATCTTGTTATAATAATCTGCAGTAATGGTCAGTCGGCCACGTAAGAACGACAGGTCAACACCCAGGTTGAATTGTTTTGTTTCTTCCCAGCTTAAGGCAGGATTGCCAAAAGTACCTGAAGGCGCTACGCCGGAAACACCGTTATACCAGTTCCCGTTTTCGTTATCGTCGCTTTCACCGAAAGTGTAGGTTCTGATGGCATCGTATTCCCCTATGCGGTCATTACCGGTTACCCCATAACTGGCGCGGATCTTACCATCATCGAGGTATTTATAGGCCCATTGCATAAATGATTCTTCGCTGAAGCGCCATCCCGCTGATACGGAGGGAAAATAACCCCAGCGGTTCTCTTTACCGAACTTCGAAGAGGCATCTGCCCGGAAATTACTATTGATAAGATATTTGCCCTTATAACTATAACCCAGGCGGCCAAAAGCGGAAGCAGAGGTATATCTTCTTTCACGGGTGTTGGGAATGTTATATACCTGTGGTGAATTGAGTGTAGTAACTTCTTCCGTTACAAAATTGGTTCCTGAAATTTCTGAACCGCGGTTGAAATTACGATCGGCACTTACCCCCAGCACGCCGGTTAAGCTATGATCACCCAGTGTTTTATTGTAGTTTAAATAAGCCTGCAGCATCCAGTAGGTGGTCAGGTCCTGTTCATCACTGCCTTCATTATCATTACCGGTGTTGCTCAATAATTTTGGCGCGAACTGCTCATGGTGGATGTAATTGGCTTTTACGTTGGCATCTACGGTCAATTTCAATGAGGGAATGAATTGATAACTGATATAATTGTAAAAGTTACCGTCCATGGTCTGGTATTCATTTTTTCGCAGCAGGGCCTCTGCTACCGGGTTCCTCCGGCCGCCGATCTGGCCTGCCAGGGTTCCATCGGGCCAATATACCCTGAAATGCGGTGGCCGCTGAATGGCCTGGTTCAGGGTATTCCCTTCATTGATCCGGTTTTCGGTTTGATAAGAGAACTGTATACGGTTACCATAGGTAAGTTTGTCTGTTGCCCTGTAATCGACATTAAACCGGCCGCGCATGATCTTCGCCCAGCTATTGATGATAATACCCTCATCCTGCAGGTATCCCAAACTGCCGTAATAGTTCAGGTTGTGCGAACCGCCGCCGAGGCTCACATCTACCTGCTGGCGGGTAGCCGTTCTGGTGAGCTGATCCTGGTAATCATTATCCGCATTGAACGAAGGGTTTAACGAATCTGCGCTTAAACCGCCAGAGCCGTTGCGCTTGAGTTCGAGCAGCCGGCGTTCGGCCGCATTGGATTGTGGTATCTTATGCGAGAGCTGGCTCATGCTGGTGAGGTACCGCACATCGAGCGTTGGCTTTCCTTCCCTGCCCTTTTTGGTAGTGATGATCACTACCCCATTGGCTGAGCGGGAACCATAGATCGCTGCTGAAGCGGCGTCTTTTAATATCTCTATAGATTCAATGTCGTTCGGATTGATCCCGTCGATATTCACACCCTGTGCGCCGTCTACGATATACAGCGGATCGGCACCGCCCTGGAAAGTTCCAATACCACGGATGCGCACCGAATTCCCTGCGCCGGGCCGGCCCGATTCCTGGGCTATCTGAAGGCCCGGTGCCTGGCCCTGCATGGCATCCAGCACATCTATCGCCTGGCGTTCCTGAATTTGTTTTGAAGTAACTGAAGAAATAGCGCCGGTAACATCTTTTTTACGTTGTGTACCATAACCAACAACGACCACCTCATCCATAGAAAGATTGGTGGGTGATAAAACAACCGTGATCTCTGATTGAGCACCTACGGCTACTTCTTTGGTCGTAAATCCAACCGAAGAAAATACAAGAACAGCATTGGCGCCGGGCACCGCCAGGTGAAACTTTCCCTGGGCGTTGGTGCTGGTACCAATGTTACTACCTTTAAGGGTGACAGTAACGGCTCCCAATCCTTTCCCGCTGGCATCATTCACTGTTCCATGCACAGTAGTGTTTTGAGCTACCACCGCGTGTAAACAACCAGTAAGAATAAGGAAGAGAATAAGTACCTGTCGTAGTGGGGCAAATAAATGCCGGGAAGAAATTGAATTCTTTTCCATACAGCAGTCAGTTTTTACGGGTTATACAGCACAGAGGCCATACAACGAGTCGCTAGAGTTAACAATAAAAGTTTTCGCAGTTATACCCTTGCAAGTACGCTACATTTTAGCATAAACAATTTTGCTAAATTGTCATAGTGATAAGCTATTTTAACATCGGCTGAAAACGGCCGATCTTGTTTTTTTACAAGATGTAACAGTGTCATGTTCATTACAATAACATTGTTTTAAACGATGTTTATCTGACAGTTATGCATGCAGCAGTAAGGCATAGTTTTTTTAGGCATATTGCTAAAACTATGCGTTATGGCACGAACAAAAAATGCGAAGGATACCCGCTCCAATGAGGAGCTCAACGATACCGGTGAATTTAATCAGGAACAAACCAATGCTGAAGCAAAGGACTCTACCGCCAGCCGCAGAAAAAAAGCAAAGCTGGCGCAGGACAGTTCATATATAGAAATTCCTGATGTATCGGATATTCCCGGGCAGGAGCATATCACCAATGCAGGCGTACCTGCGGCCATGGGTGATACCACTGCCGCATCAGACGATGAGGAAGGCATTCGCGATGGCAAGGATATTTTTGAAGAAGGTGATGATGAAGTGGAGATCGTGATGGGCACGGATGCCGATGTTACACCTGAAGACCTGGCTATGCTGGGTGAAAAAGACCAGGACATGGATATGAACGAAGATGAATTTATCAGAAAAGAAGGGCTCGACGATACCGACCTGGATGGCGATCCGTTGAATGAAGCGGCGGTTTCTGAAGACAGCACCGGCGACGACCTGGACATGCCCGACGAAAATGACCAGGATCTCAAAAAACCCATTGACGATGAAGAAAATGATTATTACAGTTTCGGCAGCGGTGATAATGACGCGCTGAACGAAGGCAGAAGAGACGACGAAGAGAAATAGCCAGGGAGCACTTCATAATGAGAACGGTAAATCAAACGCATTTGCGAATGGTTTACCGTTTTACATTTAATGGTTCCAGTGCTTATACGGGTTTACCGACAGGTTCGAATTGGAGTACCTTTTTTCGTGGGTCACTTCTTTGTCGATCCATGCAGGAAGAGAAAAGGTCTCATCCTCCCTGTCCAATTCTATTTCAGCAACGATCAGCCCTTCGTTCTCGCCTAAGAACTCATCTACTTCCCACAGTTTGCCGTCGTGGGTAATGAAGTTCCTTATTTTGCTGATCTCCGAAACGCAGAAGTTGTCGAGCAACTCCTTTGCATCTTCCACAGGAATGGCATATTCATATTCCGGTTTAACAGCGCCCACCGAACGCCCTTTAATGGTTATGTAACCGGCGGTATCAGTGAGGCGCACGCGGATCGTTTTCCCGGGGTCCGACACAATATAGCCCTGCCTGAAAAGCGATCTTTGCTCTTTTACCACCTCGCGCCATTTTTCTTTATTCACAAGGAATTTTTTTTCTATTTCTATGCCCATATCGCAAACCATTTTTAATGCTTTTTCTATGAGTGCAAGCTGCATACCAGACACAGCTACACGCCATAGTGTCGCACTTGTTCACCATAGTGTTGCAAGGTTGTTTGCAGGCCGGTAGTGTTTATCTGCCTTTCTGAAGGAAATAATGAATGGCGCAGATGGCATTGGCGCAATGGCCGCTCCAATGTGTATCGAAGTTCCATTTAAAATCCCAGACGGCATTCTGCTTGGCATCTGATGATTTCAGACTATACAAGAGCAGCGATTGCTTCAGGTATTTATAAATGGCGCCCAGGTCTTCATACAGGTCTCCATATACAATACCTGTATCCTTTTTACGCGTGGTGGGATCAAATACATACCAGTAATATCTGTAATCCCATAACCTGTCTGCTATAAAATGAAGTGTTTTTTGAAATTCGAGTTCATCGAGTTTTACGTCAAACTTCTGATCGCTTTTCTCTTCCATCAACATCATGCAATTACCCAGGTTATACAGGGTGAGCAAATGATTTTGAGAAAGCAGCACGAATTGCCGGGGCGTGTCTGCCTCATGCGATTCAATAAAGGAACAATACTTTTTGGCGGCGTCAATGAAGTTGGTGAACTCGTTTGTCGCAATGATTTTTGATACTAGTATCTTGTCAGAGAGTGGCAATGTGTTCTCAATAGCGGTTAATGAATAATGGTTGCCATTGAGTAATCCAAAAATGATGCCTGTTTATTGTAGGCAATACAATAAAAATTAGGCCGCTATTGTTTTTCAGCGCGCTACTTATATTTCCAAATACCAATTCGTATATTCCGGTATAAAGATCCCGTTAATGCACTTGCCCGAATAGTAAATATACTGCGCGCCTCTATAACTGAACCAACCGGGTACGCCTTCTTTAATTATCCATTTTTCTCCTTTTCCCCGGATTTAATGGTTATGCCCAATTTCCCCTTCCCTAACCTGTTCAGTGAGAGATCAAATACATGGCCAAAAGCATGCATGTTCTTCAGCGCCATCTGGTTCCAGCCGGCGGGTAACCGGGGCGTGCACCCGAAGTCGTTAAAAGCCACGGGGCGGATACCGAACTACCGGCAAACATGCGCTCCTGGCAGGTTCTTGCATGTATTCTTATTCTATCTCAACCACGCCGTAGCGCACCACAATACCGGGGCCTGGCCATGCAGGTCGCCGATATTGCGTTTGCGGTCGAGGTAGTATTGACGGTCATTCTTTTTATTAGTGCCTTCACAGACTTCACGTACATCGGCATTCTCATCGATATACGATACCAGGGCCAGCCAGCCTTTGCGGGCAGCCGGTCCGTAGGCAGCCGCATCGAGCCAGCCGTTTTTTACGCCCGTGATCATGGCAAAAGTGAACATGCCTGTACAGGAGGTTTCGGGCCATGATTCAGGATCATCGATCAACTGCCGCCACATGCCGCTTTCTGCCTGGTATTGTAACAGGGAGGCCATCATCGTCTTATAACCGCGCATGATACGTTCGCGGTTGCGGTTATCTTTTGGCAATGAGCGAAGCAGCTCTGCCATGCCAACTGCCATCCAGCCATCGCCCCGGCCCCAGAAGAAAGGCACATCAGGCGCATGGTAAAAGAGTCCATTCGGTTTTTGCAAAGAGTCGAGGTATACGACCATTTCTTTGGCGGCTCTTTCAATATATTTTTTATCGCCGGTAGCGCGGTAGGCCTGGGCCTGCACGGCAGTGATCATGAACATATCGTCGATCCACATCCGCGTTTGCCAGGTAAGTCCCTGGTTGTAGAACACATGTGATTCCGGTTTCACCCTTGGCCCTTCGGGCGGCCCCCATTGTTTGTCGGCAATACGCTGTCCCAGTTCCAGGTAGCGTTTGTCTTTTGTTTGCATATACAATTCCAGCGGCACCGCCCCAAACACAGTATAATCAACATGATCTGGTTTGGGGACCAGTGTGTCCTGCGGGCCGAACAATGGCGCAAAGCGATCGGCCAGCTTTTTTGTGAGGGCTTTGTCGCCGGTTTTTTTGGCAAAGGTCAGCGCTCCATACCAGGTGCAGGTCTCGGGATAAGTGATCACCTTTGGCGGGGTCGATCGTCCAAAATTGGTATGGGGCGTAAGCACAAAATGTTCTGCCACCCGCTTGCCCACTTCCTGTGGTGATGTGCCTGCCGGCCATTTTTCGGCCTTCGCTTTTTTTGATTGCGCCTCGCAGGTATTGGGATCTAATTGCGCAACCGCTGCTGCCAATAACAGGCATTGAATCGTTTTTTTCATGTTCCTCGTTGTTATATTATTATTGCTAATTCCATAGTGGAAAATACAAACTATTGTTATACGGCTCACCCGTGGTGGTAGCATCTATCTGCGCCTGGGGTATCGGCCTGAACACGTGTTTCGCTTCAATATTGGCAGCCGCTTCCCGGTTGTGCATGCGCACCCGTGGTAACAGTTTACCGGTGCGCACCAGGTCCCACCAACGCATATTTTCACCACAGAGTTCGCGCGACCTTTCGTCGAGGATAAAATCCAGTGAAAGATCAGCCGCTGTGATGTCCATGGCCGTTGCATTGCCGGCAGGATAGGCCGCTCTTTCGCGAACGGCATTGATATACTTTACCGCATCCGGCAAATTGCCGTTCATAAATGCAGCTTCGGCCGCTATCAGATAGGTTTCTGCCAGGCGGTAGACGATCACCGGTCTTATGGAAGGCGCATTGAGATCGGCGCGTTTTGTATCGAAATACTTCGTTAAGGTAGCCGACAGGGTATTGTCATATTTACGGGGCGGCACCAGCAGGTAAGGACTGGCGGCAATTTTTGCATCACTCGCATCTACACCCGGCATATAGATGGCGGTATCGCCCAACCTGAACTTCGTTTGTCCGGGAACGGCACCCGCTGGCGCACCGGCCGGTAATGGGTTCGGCCATACGGGATAACCCTTGGGATCGGGATTATTGGCATACCATACGGTTTGAAATGTTTTGCTGTAGCGCGTGTCATTCACTCTTTCCTTAAAAACTGTATCGGTTAACCAGCGCGTGGGAATGCAGCGGATATATGGCCGGCCGTAAGCGGTGCTGCGGATCATTCCCGGTCTTTTTTCATATTGCCCCACCCACATATGGTTGAGCACGTTATCGGCACTGTAATTACTGATGCCACTGTTATTCGGGCCATTGTATGCGAGGTTCGGTGTGTGTTGTACGGTCCAGATCACTTCTTCATTTTCCTCATTACCTTCCGCGAACACTTTGGCAAAATCCGGTACCAGATTCAAACCCAATGTTGCCCTGTTATTGATGATGTCTACGGCTGTATTGTATGCATCCTGGTAATCCGTTGCCTTTTTAGCAGCAGAACCAGCGCGCGTGAGATATACTTTAGCCAGCACATGTTTAGCGGCAACAGCAGTAGCTTTTCCGGGCAGCACGCCATTGCTTTTCGGTCCCGCAGGCAATCCGGCGATGGCATCTTTCAGATCCTGCACGATAAGATCATACACATCCGCTATAGGCTCCCGCTTTGCAGAGGTGACGGCTTCCGATTGAAAGTTTTTGTTCAGCGTAACATCGCCCCAGCATTGCACCAAAATAAAATAATAATTCGCCCGCAGGAATTTGGCCTGTGCCACCAGGCTGCTTTTAGTGGCCGGCGGCAGATCCACTTTATCAACGTTGTCGATAACGCCATTACAGGTATTGATGAAAAGATAAGCTGCGCGCCAAAGGGTGGTAACAGTGCCATGGGTCGAGGTATAACTATACAGGTTAATATCGCTGTTACCGTCAACGCCGCGCATGAATTCATCTGTGCCTATTACGGTGGCGGTGAACAATTCCTGCGCTCCCCAGAAATTGCGGGTCCCTGCATATGCAGCATCCAGGCCGGCCTGCAGGCCCTGACTGGTTTGAAAAAATGCAGGTACCAATATAGCGTTCGGTTCTTCTTTCAATTTCTTGTTACAGCCGGTCAAAGCGATCAGCAGCCCGCTGCAGTATATTAATAGCTTTTTCATAAATCACTATTTTGGGTTGTAAAAGTTAAAACGACAGGTTAAGGCCAAAGATCAATGACCAGGTTGGCGGTGTATCGGCGCCCACCGATCCTGTACCTTCCGGATCAATACCACCTGCTCTTCTAAAAGGTGAAAACAGGATGAATGGATCTGCAGCGGTGGCATATACACGACAGGTTCTGGCCCCGATGCGTTTAATCATCGCTGGATCCAGGTTATAGCCCAGGCTGATACTTCTGATCTTTACAAAGGATCCATCGAAATAGCTCATCACCGAACGGTTCAGTGGATTGGTAGCATTTGCATTTGCCTTTGGATTCCATGGCTCCCGGTTTTCTGGCGTCCAGTAATTTGTCTTAAGATTATTGTATGTACCCTGGTAAGTATTTACAAAACCGCCCCCATGCAGGCTGCTGTTCATGGTAGCACCCCACCTGGCAAAAGCAACCACGGTGAGGTCGAAACCCATAAAACCAAATCGCTGCGTGGTGCCGCCCTCCCATTTGGGCTGGCTGGTGCCAACAATGATCCTGTCATTGGTAGCATCGATGCTGTTATCCGGTTTGCCATCAGGACCGCTGAGGTCTGCTACGCGAATGGTGCCTATAACGGATGAGTTGCCCGACACCGATAAACCCAACGCTCTTGCGGCGGCCGTATCTTCGGCCGTATTCTGCCAAATGCCCACTCGTTTATAATCATAATAAACATCCAGCGGCTGGCCAACAAACCATCCATTGGCTACATCTCTTGTAACACCACCTGCCAACTGGGTTATTTTTCCGCGGTTGATAAAGAAGTTAAAGTCGCTTGTCCAGTTAAAATCTTTCCGGCCTTGCGCCTGAACGTTGATCGTACTGAGATGCACTTCGATACCCTTGTTCTCTGTTTTACCTACATTCGTAACAATAGCGTTCGGAATGCCGGAGGTGGGTGGTAATGTTTGGGGCAACAGCAGGGAATTGGTAAATGCTTTGTATACCTCTACTGAACCGGTAATACGGTTGCCCAACAGACCGAAATCTATGCCCAGGTTCGCTGTTTTGGTATATTCCCAGGTGAGGGTTGGATTGATGGTGGAGCTCAGATAGGCGCCGGTGACCATGGTGCCGCCATAATTATATACGAGGCCGCTCAATTGACCGAGCGTTTGAAAGGCATTGATCGATTGCTGGCCAACACTGCCATAACTCGCCCTGAATTTCAGGTTGCTGATAGCGCCTATATTTTGCATAAAATCTTCGCGGCTTATATTCCAGGCAAAGGCAGCAGAGGGGAATGAATGCCATTTATTTCCTTCCGCTAAACGCGATGAACCATCGGCCCGCAGGGTCAATGTCAACAGGTACTTATCGTCGAAGCTATAGTTCACCCGGCACATATAAGAAAGGATATCGGCTTTTGAGGTACTACCGCTTCCTTTTAAATTTGATCCGTAGGTGGGATTGTAATAGGCCAGGTAATCGGCCAGGATATTTGTGTTATCGAACTGGTTCTGCTGTGTGGCCACTTCCTGCAGGCTGTACAAACCGGTGAAATTTATTTTATGTCTTTCAGCAATGGTAGCGTCGTAAATAAGCAGGTTCTCAAGCGTGTAGTTATTCGATAAATTGGTTCGGTTCGACGAGCCCGATCCACCCTGGTTAACCCGGAAACTGGTTTTTTCAGAATAGAAATTACCATAAATATCGCTCCGGATTTCTGCACCGGCATTCAGGCGGTACTTCAATCCTTTGAAGAGGTTTGCTTCAAGGTATAAGGTGGTGAATGTTCCCAACCGCTTTCTGTCTTCCACCGCTGCACCTGGTATCAGGTCGGCCAGGGGATTCCATACCTGGTTGGCACTGCCCGGAACATAGGTGTTCAGGATATTACCGGCGCTGTCATAAGGCGATGCCAGCGGACTGGCCCGCAGCGCCTGTCCCATGGGGTTAGCGCTTTCCCCTTTGCGCACGGAATAGGTATTCAACGAATTGAGGCCCACTTTGAAAATGCGGCCCAATTGCTGATCTACACTTAACTTAACGGTGTAGCGCTCAAAGCTCTGCCCGTGATAGATGCCGGTCTGGTTAAAGTAACCGCCTGAAACGGCATACTGGGTTTGTTCCGTTCCACCGGTTACTCCCAGCTGATGGTCGGTAATGATACCCATCTTATAGATCAGGTCCTGCCAGTCGGTATTGCGGCCGGTCTTTATACCTTCTACTTCAGCGGGATCAAAGATCCCATTGGTGAGAAACTGGGGATCATCGAGACCGGTATATTTCCCCGGGTTGGCAATGATATTGGCCCATTTCTTCAAATTGGTGAATTCTTCTGCGTTCATCACCGGGAATTTCCGGGTTAAGCGGCTGGAGCCCACATAACCACTATACGTAAATACCGGTTTCGACGTTTTGCCGCGTTTTGTAGTGATCAGGATCACGCCATTTGCGCCTCTTGATCCATAGATAGCGGTGGAAGAACCATCTTTTAATATTTCAACGGAAGCCACATCATCCTGGTTAAGATCGTTGATATTCCCATTGAAAGGAATACCATCCACAACGATCAGCGGTGCATTGCTGGCGCCTAATGATCTTGATCCCCTGATGAGGATATTCGGAGTAGCACCGGGTTTACTGTTGGCGCCGCTGCGCTGAATATCAATACCAGCTCCCTGCCCCTGAATGGCAGCAGCCAGGTTGCTCGAGGGAACGTCTTTGATAGATTGTTCGCTGATGGATACTATAGATCCGGTTACATCAGATTTACGGCGCGTACCGTATCCTACCACGATCACTTTATCCATTTCCAGTTTATCGGAGCTCATTGAAATGGCGAGGTTAAGCTGGTCATTATTGCCAACCTTTATTTCTTTGGTTACAAACCCTACCATGGTAATGGACAGCGTACTGTTTACGGGGGCACTGATCTGAAAAGCGCCGTCTTCTTTTGTGGTGGTTCCGTTAGAGCTTCCTTTAACGATCACCGACACACCCGGCAGCGGTTCGCCGGCCTCGGTCCTGATGGTTCCCTTGACGGTTACGCTCTTTACTGCCGCCTCCTGGGCATCCAGGAAAACAGGCGCCAGTAAAGAACAAAAAAATATACTCACGGATAGCAATACATTCTTTTTTAGAAAAGCATGCCCATATTTTCTCCTTTGTAGCAGTGTTGAGTTGGTTAACATACAGCAAGTTTTTACAATTGAGTAATTGAACAATCGTCGGTATAACTGGTGTGCGTACACTAAGCCGCGGGCGGCGTATTATCATGGTCGTTTTTTCATAAGCATTCAGGCAACAGGTATCCGGTCGACTGACATGACCGGATTTCCTAATGCAAGCAAATGATTATTACGACAGCCTTTCTATAATCAAATCGCTATTTATTCAGCTATTTTGGCATTGCCTAAACAAGTGGAGGCGACACGAAGGTCACCTCCTTTATCAACTGACTGTATGAGAGAACACATCGACTATAAAATATTAAGGGCCATCTTGCGATGGCCCCTGATACCCCTCCGGGCTACTAATCATTTATGGACATGGGGAGGAGTTGTGCGTAAGGATAAGGCGGAACAAATAGGATTACCGGTGATGCATGTTACTTAAGTGCCGGTCAAGGTTTTTTTTTACCTCTTTTGTCGTTACCGAAATGCTGCGTGTGCGCCAGTGAAAAGATCGTCTTATAATCTACATCCAACAGATCACTGATCTTGTATAATTCAGCTAACGTAAACTGTTCAACGTTGGTGATCAAACGCGTCATCCGGTTATTGTTGGTACCCAGGTCGTGAGCCATTATAGTTTTAGGAACATGGGTAAAGATTTCCTTGAATTCGGATATATGTTTCCCCTCAATCAATATTTTTACAGCTTTATATCGTGGATCTTTTTCCATGTATCAAAGAAAAAAACAAATTCGAATTCAAATTGCATAAAGGATGCATTGTACTTTTTTTGTTATAAGCTGAACTTTTTTCTGCTGCGTTTATAACTAAATTCATTACGATCGGTACAGTGATCACCTGGCCTGCTATTGTTACCAAAACCGCTCAGCATCTGCATTTTATCGACCTCGCTCCCTTGCATGCGTTTCCTGGAAATGAAAGCGGAATCCCAAAATCATAAAGTTTTCCACTAAAATCATTAGTACAAATTTACTAATAATCTTAGTATTTTTGTACTGCAATCAAACAATTATTTATGGGCTTTCCGTCTCCGGCAAAAGATTACCAGGAGGATGTAATTGAATTGTCGAAATACCTGGTGCAGCATCCTACCGCTACCTTTTATTTCAGGGTGTCGGGCGATAGTATGATCAATGCCTGTATGCCACATGGTTCCCTGCTGGTGGTCGACCGGTCCATAAAACCCGCCAGTGGTATGATCGTACTGGCCGTGGTAAGTGGCGAATTTACCGTGCGCCGCCTGGTGCAAACCCGCAAGTCGCTGGTGCTCCATGCCGAGAACCCGGTTTACAAACCATTGGTAGTCACAGAAGAAATGAATATGCAGGTCTGGGGCGTTGTAACCGCCGTGATAGTAAAGTATAAATATGATACAAATGATCGCGTTGGTTGATTGTAATAATTTCTATGCATCATGTGAACGGCTTTTTCAGCCCAGGTTGCAAAACAGGCCCATTGTCGTGCTGAGCAACAACGATGGTTGTGTCATTGCCCGGTCCGACGAGGCCAAGGAACTGGGCATTGAAATGGGCGCTCCCTCCTTCCTTATTGAGCAGGTGCTGCAACAGCACAATGTATCGGTTTTTTCTTCCAACTATACCTTGTATGGCGATCTGAGCGACCGGGTGATGACCACCTTGTCGCAATTCTGCGACCAGGTAGAAGTGTATTCCATTGATGAAGCATTTCTCGATCTCTCGGCTTTCCGTCATTTTAACCTGGCAGACTATGCACAAACCATCCGCAGCACGGTCATGCAGCATACCGGCATTCCGGTTTCCATTGGCATTGCGCCTTCCAAAACGCTGGCAAAAATGGCCAACCGCCTGGTAAAAAAAAGGAACAAACAACTCGGGGTGTATGCCATCGATACGGCGGAGAAAATGCAGTTTGCCCTGCAAAATACCCAGGTAAAAGACATCTGGGGTATCGGCCCGCAGTATACGAAATTGCTTAACAGGAACGGGTTTATCACTGCCTGGGATCTGTCACGGGCTCCGGAAGAATGGATCCGGAAGAACCTTTCGGTTGTGGGGCAGCGAATGTATAACGAGCTCAAAGGCATCTCCTGCATTTCTTTTGAAGAAATGCCACCCAAAAAGAAAATGGTTTGCGTAGCGCGGGGATTCGGCAAAGTATTGAGCGAAAAGCAGGAAGTAATGGAAGCGCTGGCTAATTTCACCGCCATGGTTGCGGCTAAGCTGCGCAGTGAGCAGCTGGTCACCAGCGCCATCCAGATCTTTGTGCAAACCAATGCCCACCGAAGCCAGGAGCCACAGTATTTCCGCTCACTCACCATGCGCCTGCCTGTGCCTACCAACAGCACCAATGAACTGATTGCACATGCCCGGCACGCACTGGAAACCATTTACCGGCCGGGCTATAATTACAACAAGACGGGTTGCACCGCCATGGAACTGTCTCCGGCCACGGAAGTGCAAAGCAATATTTTTGACCAGCAGAACAGGGCACGGAATTCGCAGCTCATGCAGGTGCTGGATGTGGTGAACAGATCGTTTGGAAAAAATACCGTGCGCTTTGCCCTGCAGGGATTTGGCACCCGCTGGAAATTGCGCCAGTTGAAACTATCGCCCTGTTATACCACCCGCATCGATGAAGTATTGACCATAAAGATCTGAGCCATGCACAACCCCTTCGTTCTACTTACCACCCGGTTGCTTGAATCGCTCATTAAAGCGGGTAATAGTTTTTTTGTGCGGCAAACCTACATGCGTGGTAAAAACCCACTCGATCCGCTTAACAAAGCCGCTTTCTTATTTACTCACTACACTGATTACAGCCGGGCAAAAACGCATTATGATACGCTCGATAAGGACCCCAACCGATTTCTATATAATGTGAATGAAGCGGAACACTACGAAAAATTATTCATTGCAGCGAGCCAGCCGGAAGGATATCATATTTACAGTCCGCTGGTGCAACAGCCCTGGAAACCCACACCGGTCATTGCCGCGCGCATCCGCACTTATATTAATGAAAAATTAAATTGGGCAGTGAGCAGGAATGAGCAGGTAAAAGCGGATCTTTTCATTCAGTTTGGCGAACTTTTCATTACCTTAAAGTGTGGGATCCATGAGGTGAAATTACCGCTTGCTGACATTGAAAATCTTTGATGCATGTGTTACGATATATCTTTTACTTCGAATATTCAGTTAATTACAGATTACCTGCCCGACCTGGTGATCGATCCGCAGCTATCGATCGATTTTGACCTCACCATACACGTGCAGGCACAGGCTTACCGCAAATACCCGGTCATCATTTTTGAAGACGCCCGGTACAAGCTAAAACCCTTTGAATGGGGCGTGATCGCCGATTACATGAACACGCCTGAGAAAGTGAAACAAAGCCGCCAGTATATGTGCAATGCGCAGAGCGAAAAGATCATCAATGATAAAAAATCATTCTGGCGCAGGATCCGCTCTAAAAGATGTCTTATTCCGGTGAACGGCATTTATGAACATCGTGAAATAAAAGGCTGGAAGAATAAAGTGCCGTATTATGTGCATTTGAAAGACAGGCCCTTATTCTGTATTCCCGGTTTATATCATTATTCCCCCATTCCTGATGTAGAGACCGGCGAAATAAAAGGCACCTTCACACTTATAACCCGCGCCGCCAATTCCGTCATGCGGCAGATCCACAACGGCGGGCCGAATGTATTCCGCATGCCCATGTTCCTGCCGAAAGAACTTGAGATAAAATGGTTACTGCCCGACTTAACCGATGAAGAAATGCAAGAGATCCTCGATTTTGAAATGCCTGCTGAAGCGTTGGATTACTGGCCGGTATTTACCATCCGTTCTACCAAACCCCGCCCCGATAACCTGGAGAAAACAGCGCCCTATGCGTGGCCCAATCTGCCACCACTGGGCATTGATGAAAGTACGGAGCAAAAAAGCCTGTTCTCATAGTAAAACTACTGGAACCACTTATTGGAACAATAATATAAGTATTTACCCGTTCTTTAGTTCTCACTACCGGGGATCGAAGCAAATGCAAAGTGGATAAGCCAGCAACCGAACAGGGAGTACCAGATCATAATATAACAAGTTACACCGGCCTGTCAGGTGAACAGCGCGAAAGGAATCGGCTTACGGGTAAAGTACAATTGATTGCACATGCCGTATTTTCCGCTCCCCCATCTTAAGGCTTCGAAAATAGTTCTCCGTGGTTTATTACTATAGAAAAACTACGGAACGAAAAGAAAAATTTTTCATGTTAATATCATTTAAGACCGGCATTTGCTGAATCACAAAACTTTTTATATTTTTTCATAGTATATAACTTCTGTTATTAAACTAATCCTGTTAATCCCATGAAACTCAACCAGATCGTTTTAGGCAGCCTGCTGATGTTCGCAGGCAGTTCTGTAGCGCACTCACAAACTATTACTACTGTTGCCGGTGTTATCGGTTCTCCCGGGTATGCGGGAGACGGCGGGCCGGCCAACAATGCCCGCTTTAACCAGCCAAGAGCAGTAGCCACCGATGCCGAAGGGAACCTGTACATTGCGGATATGCGCAACCGCGTTATCCGGAAAGTGAATAACAACGGTACTGTTAGCACAGTTGCCGGAAACGGTACTGCTGGCAATGCCGGCGCCGGAGGTCCAGCCACCGCAGCCCAGTTAGCGCAGCCCACTGGTATGACCATCGACAATGAAGGCAACGTTTACATTGCCGACTACAACAGCTCTGTCATTAAAAAAGTAACTACTTCTGGTATCATGACCATCTTCGCCGGAACCGGAACCGAAGGTTTCAGTGGTGATGGCGGTCCTGCATCCCAGGCAAAATTATATCGTCCTACTGCCGTTGCGGTTGACAAAGACGGTAACGTATTCATTTCCGACGCTTCTAACAAGGTTATCAGAAAAGTAAGCAAATCAGGCATCATCAGTACTGTTGCCGGTGTACCCGGAAGAGCGGGTTATGCTGGTGACGGCGGTCCTGCCACCAAAGCATTGCTTACCCAACCTGCAGGGATAGCGGTAGACAACTCTGGTAATATTTATATAGCTGATCCTTCCAACTCGGTGATCCGTAAGGTAAACCCGGCCGGTATCATCAGCACTTTTGCCGGGAACGGAACAGCCGGTTACAGCGGCGATAATGGCCCTGCTACCAAAGCCCAGTTCCAGATCGGTTCACCGCAGGGTTTGGCGGTTGACCCGGCTGGTAACGTGTATGCCTCTGACTATCAAAACCACGCCATCAGAAAGATCAATACAAAAGGGATCATCACTACCATCGCTGGTACCGGTGCTCCTGATTACGCTGGTGATGGCGGTCCTGCTATCCTGGCCAAGATCTGGTATCCCATCGGTATTGCTACCGATATTGCCGGTAACGTATTCATCACTGATAGTTATAATAATACCATCCGTGAAATAGTTTCCAGCTGTAACGCCCCCATGCCGAGCTTCGAACTGCAACCTGTTAATAAAAGCGTTTGTAAAGGCGGTAATGTCGCTTTCAGCGTAAATGCCACTCATGCCGAAGCTTATCAATGGCAGGTATATTCGAATGGCGAATGGAGCGATGTAGCAGACGGTGCAAACTATTCAGGCGCCACTACCAACACGCTTACCGTGATCAATGTGGGCGATAAAATGAATAATTACCAATACCGCTGCGTGGCCAATAATGCCTGCCGCACCCTGTTCTCGAATAAAGCAGCATTGAATGTTACCGGTGGTGCAACGCCTACCCTCGTTGTTGCGCCTGCACCAAACGGGATGTGCGCCGGATCTCCTGCCAGCTTTACTGTGAAAGTGACCAATGGCGGAACCGCACCATCGTATAAATGGCTGGTGAACGGGAACGACGCTGGGGTAAGCACACCAACCTACAGCAATCCTTCTTTAGGGAACGGCGATAAAGTAAGTGTAGTACTTACCAGCGCGGGCGGTTGTACCGGTGGCCAGATCTCTTCAAACGTAATTGAAGTGAACATGGGCTCTGCACCGGAGATCAGAACCAATAAAGAGATCAAAATATTCGAAGGATACAGCGCTAAATTATCTGCTGTCAGCGAAAGCCAGATCAGCAGCTACAGCTGGACACCCACGGTTGGCGTAACTGCTGCCAATACAGCGAGCCCGATCGTAAAACCGGCCAAAACCACTACCTACAAAGTAACTGCAAGAAATACCAGCGGTTGCGCAGGTACCGCCGAGGTTACTGTAACAGTGGTTAAGAAAATTACAATGCCAAAAACATTCACGCCTGGCAAAGGCAATTTCCAGATCCCTGAAACAGATCCGGAGTTTGCCCTGGCTACCTTCTCAGTAGCTGATGCAACCGGTAAAGTGGTGTTCTCAACTACCGACATCAACAAAGGCTGGGATGGAAATATCAAGGGCGTGCCTGCCAAAGCCGGTTTGTATACTTATACGATCACTGGTCAGCTGCGCTTGGCAAAGATCAATTCAAAAGGAACTGTACAATTAGTTCGATAATATTCCTGGGATTTAAAACAAAAAAAGGTGGACCGGTTGATCCACCTTTTTTTATTTACATACTATCTCATTGAATGTCAGCCTCGTTTGGCGCCACGTTTAATATAGTCTTATTTCAGATCAAGATTCATAGAAAATAGTAGCCGGCCCTTGCATTTATAAAAAAACGTGTTAATCTTTGTATTAAGAAAATCATCCAAGTAACCGTACCAATCTCCTACTGACAGGCCGCCGAGCCGCAAAACACCTTACTTTCCAGCAAATTTTTTACGTAATTCAATTACGGCCTGATTCCTCCTATACTTAATTCCAATCTCCCCCTGAGAAGTCAATAGCTTCCAATACCTGTGGTCATAGCATCATTGTATCACCCTTACAAACCACAAGTATGAATCATTTGTACCCTGCAATTTTAACCAGCATTGGATCGTCAGTTATCAGAAGATTGACATTAGTAATAGTTATTATTATATATAACGCTGTTGCGGTTGCACAATCCCTGAACTTCAATACACCGGCCATTGAATCAGGCACCGACAAACAGCCCGGATGCGTGTACCGGTTTTCAGCGATTACGTCTGGCGGATTAATAGACGCGCTGGTACGAGTAGACAGCCTGATCGGTGTTTCGCTCTACAATATAGATGCAACGCCTTCAGGATCTTCTACCACCGCCCTTCAGCCACAATTGCAGTCCCTGGGCGGCGTTGGTTACCACTACGCAGTGTTTACCATCAGTTTTGTAACCGTTGCATCAAACATCCCTTCACCGGTGTATGATTTCAGCAGCGTGTTCATGGGGCTCGATGGCAGTAACCAGATAACCGAGTTTAACGCTATCACTGTTGACAACCCCAGTTGGGCGTACTGCAGCAACACCCCTAAAGTAGCGGTCACTCAACAGGGCAATATGGTATGGGGCACGGCCACCAGTTCGAACCCTGCGGGCGGACAAGGCATTGATGATACTGATTCTACGCAAATGTACCGGGTAAATTCAGCGGCCCCGAAAACTGTAACCATCCGGGTGGGTTACTATCAGCACCAGAACGGCTGGAATGGCAACGACCTGTTTAGCCTGAATATGCGGGGCAGTGAGCTGGATCCTATTGTGCTGCCAGTTGATCTGCGGAGCTTTACGGCACAACTGGCCAATGAGAAAATATGGCTGGCCTGGAGCACCGGCAGGGAAGTGAATATGAGCCATTACGCCATCGAAAGAAGTTACGATAATAAAGAATTTCACCAGGTGGCTTTGATGTTCTCTGCAGAAACCCCCACAATTAGCAATAACTATTCCTATAAAGATCCTGTTAAAAACACGGTTGGCGCTGTGATCTACTACCGGCTGAAAATGGTTGATAAGGACGGAAAGTATAAATATTCTGAAACAAAGACCGTTCGTTTGGGAAACGGAAACGATACCACAAAGATCTCAGCTTATCCCAACCCTGTAGTGAACGAGTTACGTATATCAATTCCACAGAGCTGGCAGAAACAGACCCTGAACGGCCAGTTGATTAGCACAAACGGCAACGTTATAAAAACATTTAAAATAACTACAAGTGCAGTGATCTCCATGATGGATGTACCCGCAGGAACCTATTATATCAAAGTGATAAATGGCAGGGAGATCAGCACGCAGGCAATCGTAAAATCAAGAAATTAAAGATAGTTTTTAAGGGTACGATCAATAACGCCGTCCTGTTTCTACAGGATGGCTTTTTTGTTTTTGATCAGGCCATCTTCGTAAATTCGGCCCAAAACTACATGCATCAACCTCTTTTCGAACGGCAGGTGTATATAGAACGCCGCCGGCAATTACAATCAAAACTCACCAATGGCATTGTGTTGTTGCTGGGCAATGAAGACAGCAGCATGAACTATAAAGACAACTGTTATCCGTTCCGGCAGGACAGCACCTTCTTATACTACATCGGTATCGATCAACCTGGCCTGGCCGCTATCTTCGACCTCGATGAAAACAAGGAGATCCTCTTTGGCGAAGATGCCAGTATCGATGACATCATCTGGACGGGCCCGCAACCGCTGGTACAGGAACTGGCCGAAGCGGTAGGTATAGCCGCGAGTGATAAGCTGGCTACACTCGCCAGCCTGCTGTCAGCCGCCCGCGCAGCAAAACGCCCAATACATATCCTTCCGCCCTACCGGCCGGAAAATAAAATAAAACTGGCCAACTGGCTGAATACCTCCATCGCCCAACTGCATGAATTCGTTTCAGAACCGCTTATCCGTTCGGTTATTTCACAGCGTGAAATAAAAGAAGAACGCGAAATTGCCGAGATGGATAAAGCCGTATCGATCAGCGCCGACATGCATATGGCCGCTATCCGGCAGGCGAGGCCGGGTATGAAGGAATATGAACTGGCAGCGCAGGTAGAAGCCATCGCCCTGGCCAGTTATGGCCGCCTCTCTTACCCCGTTATTCTTACCATAAACGGGCAAACCCTGCACAATCATTACCATGGCAATACGATTGAGGATGGACAAATGGTGCTCGTAGACGCAGGCGCAGAAACCACCATGCATTACGCCGGCGATCTTACCCGCACCTTCCCGGTGGGAAAACAGTTCACCACCCGCCAGCGGGAATTATACAATGTAGTACTGCATGTACTGGATCATGCGGTGTCCCTGCTCCGGCCCGGTATTCAATATAAAGAAGTGCATACCCAGGCCTGCATCAAACTGGTGGAAGGATTAACGGCAGTAGGTTTAATGAAAGGTAATGCTACGGAAGCAGTAGCAGCAGGCGCCCATACTATGTTCTTTCAGTGCGGGCTTGGACATATGATCGGCCTTGATGTGCATGATATGGAAGACCTGGGTGAACCCCTGGTAGGCTATGACGACCAGTTGAAAAAAAGCACGGAGTTCGGCTGGAAATCGCTTCGCCTTGGCAAGACGTTAAAGCCGGGATTTACGCTTACGGTTGAGCCGGGCATTTATATTATTCCTGAATTGATTGACCGGTGGAAGGCGGAACAGAAACACAGCGCTTTTATCAATTATGAGCTGCTGAACAGCTACCGCGATTTCGGAGGCATACGCATAGAAGACAATTATCTTATTACCAACAATGGCAGCCAGCTGTTAGGTAAACCGCTGCCCAAATCCCTGGAAGAAATAGAAGTTTTGCGTAAAGGCTAGGGAGTTTAATCTTTCGTTATGCGGGCGCCCGGCCAGTTTAGAAGATCCTGGCCGGCCGGCCGTTCCTGCTATCACTATAACCACACAAGCAGGTGCTTTAAAAACATCGCTGAAACGGCCACTCCCAGCCTGTCATTCCTGAACCATACTCATCTGCCGGTGACATTTATTAAAGTATCTTAGTGTCTTCAATCGGCCATTATGAGCAGTAAACGCATCACCATACCAGTATCATCCGCTGTAGGAAAAGTATCAGGCGTATTTACCCTGCCCGCCAATGCAGTTTGTGTGTTGACCCTCGCGCATGGGGCCGGTGCAGGAATGGATCACTCTTTTATGGTGAACCTGTCTGAAGCGCTGGCAGCGATTGGTATTGGTACCCTGCGATTCAATTTTCCTTTTGCGGAAAACAAAAAGGGCAGGCCCGATTCGCCTGCTGTGGCCCACCAGACCATTGAAGCGGCCATTCAAAAGGCGCAGGAACTGGAACCTGCATTGCCGCTGTTTGCCAGCGGAAAATCATTTGGCGGCCGGATGAGCTCGCAGTATTTGAGTGAACACCCCGAGGCTCCGGTACAAGGGATCATTTTTTATGGTTTTCCCCTGCACCCGGCCGGCAAGCCATCGATTGACCGATCGGAACATTTAAAGGCCGTGAAAGTACCGATGTTGTTTTTACAGGGCACGAAGGATACCCTGGCGCAATGGGACCTGATCCAGGAGGTTTGTGGCGGACTGAAAAAAGCCAAACTGGTAAAGCTGGAAGGCGCCGATCATAGTTTTAAAGCAGGCAAACAAGACATCATGAGTTTACTGGTGAAGGCCACGGGGGAATGGGTGGAAAAGATCGTAAATAAGAAGGCGAAATAGGAAAATTGGTTTTATTTGGTGAAAAGTGCAGCAAGCTCTATATTTGCAAACTCAAAAATAATCGGGGAATTAGCGTTCAACGATGATATAATGGGGATTAGCTCAGTTCGCCAGAGCATCCCGACATGGTCGGGAGGGTCGCGGTTCAGCTACGAAATAATGGGGAATTAGCTCAGTTGGCTAGAGCGCTTGCATGGCATGCAAGAGGTCGTCGGTTCGACTCCGATATTCTCCACATCTTTCAAAGGTCTGCAGCAATGCGGGCCTTTTTTGTTGGAATCAGCTCTGGTAGCCAAAGCGTCCCGACATACCAAGCCGGGAAGGTCGTCGGTTCGACTCCGATATTCTCCACATCTTTCAAAGGTCTGCAGCAATGCGGGCCTTTTTTGTTGGAATTAGATCAATGGCCAGAGGAGCTCCGACATAGATCCTGGCGACCTTGTTGTACTGCTTTATAACTGCGGAGCGCCGCTTCGTGACCTTATTGTGTTAGTTCCCATCTCACTGCAACAATGGGCAACTTCCAGGTGCACCTTCCCGAGCTAACTGTAACTATTCGTGTTCGCGCTCTATATATTGGTGATTTCCTCTGCAAGTTGCCTGCATGGAGCGCCCGCCTGGCAACATGGGGTATTTGCTGCGCTACTTTACATGAAAGTCAACAACTTAATGATGATAGTTGCCTGCTGACGCCGGAAATCTGCAACCTATAGAACAATGACACGCACATAAACAGCTGGATCACCCACTTACTCACTGTAAACACGCACCTGAAAGCTGTAATCATCCAGCAAAACTGTTAAGCAGGCAACTTTTTTGTTTTTCAACCTGGCCTCTAACGATCCACCCCAATTCTAACCTGAATTGGAAATAAGTGCTTACTCGTCCTGAGAAAGCGCAGGCTGTCAGCTGAAATATTTTTTATTTCCTTGAACTTCGCATCGCTTTCACTTTCTTACATGTTGCATCTGACAGAAAGCGTTGGTACGCTTCCGTTTCTACGCCATACAAGGCCACTTTTCCGTTAATATCGCAATGCACACCGAAACCATAGGTTTTTGTCAACGGAGATGCTCTTAAACAAGGTTGTCCTTTCGAAAAGAAAATTTCGCGCGCTTCCTTTTGTGCTGCTTTTGTGAGATCATTCCTGGTCGCAAATACCTGGAATAAGACCTCATCGGAAGTGAATTTGTATGGGTTTTTAGCTATCAACTCATACTGTATCTCCGCTACCGTCTTTTTGTCGCCCTTCGATGGCGGCACTGTGCCGCGAGTTGCTTTTGTGTCTTCCGCTACCTCAATGAATGTGTCGAAATAATTGGTTGTATGTATTTTTTTGTCCGCCATTTTTCTGTTATTAAATACACCTGTTAAATATCCAAAAAAGCAATTGACCGATAACCTTCCCTGTTGCTACAAAGATAAACCAGCAGGCAGTGTATTTTTCCATAAACCTGACGGTGTTCGAAAACGCGTGTGACTGGCTCCCCGCAACGGTGCGACCTTTGGTCATTTTTCCTCGGAAAACGGCACCAGGCAAAGCACGTCTTTTCCGCTTTGATATATTTCCAAACAATAGCCATTGGGATCCAGGTCGGGGTGTTGTAACAGCGTTTGAAAAGTACGGCCAATGATGGTCTCATCTTTTTTCCAGTCCACCAGTAACTCACTGGCATAAATTCCTTTTCTTATAACCATTGTTTTACAGCCAAGCTGCGCTGCTTCTCCCGGAAAAGATTCTTCCACGGCCGCCTTGTAAACAATTTGCCCCTTGTCATTCATGTGACTGATGCCATAAGTGGTTCTCTGGTTCCCAGCTGGCAGCAGTGCATGTAACTTCATGTATGCTCCACCCACCCCTTCCGGAAATGAGCTGGCTTCTACGTAAAAGACGGTTCGATCTTTTTCCATGATGTACTTTTCCATGACACATATGTTTTGTAGTATAAAACTACTATCCGCTATACTCCGGAAAGGGTGTGATCGGGACAATTATGGGGGGCGATTGCGACAAGCCATTCACGGATGGCATTTAAACGCCAAAGCCCTTAGAAATTAGCATGTACCTCATAGATATCACAATAAAAAGTATCCCGCAAGCATACACCAGGCTGCCATCTGCAAAAAAGCTCAT
Source organism: Longitalea arenae (assembly GCF_016924755.1). Classification (GTDB taxonomy): domain Bacteria; phylum Bacteroidota; class Bacteroidia; order Chitinophagales; family Chitinophagaceae; genus Niastella; species Niastella arenae. The sequence goes on from NZ_JAFFJX010000002.1 coordinate 147,957, forward strand.
AAGACAAAGTCCTATGAGCTTTTCATCATCCGGTTCAGCGCTCCGGCTTACACCAGGTTGATCTGCACATTGATATTACCGCGGGTAGCTTTTGAATACGGACAGGTTTGATGTGCTTCTTCCAACAGCTCCTGCGCCGTTGCAGCATCTAACCCCGGCAAATGAACGTTCAGCCTTGCCTGTAAGAAGTAACCGCCATTGGTAGTACCCAGGTCAACCTCTGCATCCACCGCCGTTTCGGGCGATAACTTAATTCTTCTTTTTGCAGCAGCAATACCCAGGGCGCCAATGAAACAGGCCGACCAGCCTGCGGCAAATAACTGTTCCGGATTGGTGCCTGTGCCTATACCCGGTGTGGATAGCTTCACCTGTAAATTACCATCCGAGCTATGTGAAGCGCCATCGCGGCCGCCCGTAGTATGTGTTTTACCGGTATATAAAACTTTTTCGATCTTGTTGCCTGTGAATTCCAAAGTGTTCATTGTGTTTGTTTTTTTAATGTTATGGATATTACCTATTTTATTTCCTGGTCGCTGCTTGTATGATGACATCCGCTACCGCATTCGCTTTTGATATAAAAATCACATGACTGCCTTTTATTTCGGTAACCTGCGCACCTGCACGTTTGTACATATTCCGTTCAATCGCCGGGTTAAGCGCTTTATCTTCGGTAGCCACAATACCATAGGCGGGTTTGGTTTTCCAGGCTGCATTGGTTACCGGTGCACCAAAACAACTTGCGAAGATGGGCACCTGGGAAGCGGCCATAAAATCAGCTTCCTCCTTACTAAGATCTGCGGCAAAACCAGTATGGAATTTTGCTTTGTCAAAATACACGACTCCTTTCTCATCGGGTGGTAAAATGCCACTCTCGCCTGCCATCGGCAATGACATAGCCAGCTGCGCGGTGGTTTCGCCTGTATCGGGCATAAAAGCCGCGATGTATACCAGGGCCGCAACTTTGGCATGCGAACCGGCTTCGGTTATTACGGTTCCGCCCCAGGAATGTCCAACAAGGATGGTTGGTCCATCCTGTTTATCCAGCGCCCGGATGGTTGCATCTACATCATCTTTCAAAGAAGTAAGTGGATTCTGTACAATAGTAACATGATACCCTTTCTTACTTAAGATCTTGTAAAGCGCTTTAAAACCGGATCCGTCTGCAAATGCGCCATGAACGATCACGATATTCTTTACAGCAGCCTGTCTTTCCAACTGACTGCTTATGGGTGCGGCATTCGTATGCACCGCGGCCATCATTACAAAAAGCGCTGTCATAGCCATTACCAGGTAACTGCGTATGGGTTGTAAAAAACTGTTTTTCATTTTCACGTTGAAGTTTGTTTGTTTTTATAAAGTGTTTAGATAACTTTTTGAGAAGCCATGCCTGTTAGTTAAGCCGGGTAGCAGCAGTGATCCGTCCAGTACCGGTATGCTGCAGAAAGCCGATCAGTTCCCAGCCATCTTTGGTATAATCTGCAGGCAGACTGATAGTGGCATGGCCACTGGGTTTCACTTCCACGGGAAGCAGTTGCCGCACTACCTGCACATGGGTTAAAGCACGGCCTTCATTTTCACCAGCCATTACCTGCGTGGCTGCATGCTTTTGTACCAGGGCCAGGAACAGGGTTTTATTTCTTGTTTGTCCCGTCAGTTCATAGTTCACCGTTAGTTGACGATCCTGCTGCTGACCTGTCAATGTAAGTGTATTATCAGCCGCTTTGTTTACCTCAGAGGTCACGGCCTTTACGATCCGCGTCTCATCCGAACCAACATACTCGCTTGCACCATTCACGACTGCCTGGGGCGTATAGATCGATTCTACCCGTAACCAATCGGCATAGCTGCGCTGTCTTTCGGTATAGGCGCGGTCACTGAACCGGTCTTTCCAGCCCTGGTGATCCCAGTAGTCAACATGATATGCGATCACGTATACGGGTTGACTGGCATTATCCTGCTGCAGCTTTTCCAGCAATTTATCTGCAGGCGGACAACTCGAACATCCTTCCGAGGTAAACAGCTCTACCAGCGCAAAACCTTTGTTATCTACCGGCGTCGATCGCTTATAGTATGGAAAAAGAGAAACTTTTGCATCCAGGATCGTTTGTACCCGGCCGGTGGTATCGGCAGTGGCGCCCGAAGCCTGCCGGCGATTCTCATAAGAAATACGATAGCCAGTTCCTGCATTTTCCGGGCGCGGTTCAAGGGAAACCGTTTCCAGCTGCTGCAGTTCGCCATTGATCTTGCTGCCATACCAGCGGGTATTATCCTGCTGTTTATAAGTAGCCAGCGTATAGGATTCGCCGGCAGCATGTTTTCCGGTATCACTGGCATGGTATTCCATAGCCGCCGCATTACCATACAATACCGACATCGTGCCTGCTTTTTCATTGATCCAATGCGTGATCACCTGTAAGCCACTGTCGTTAAAGGCGTATTCCCTGATGTTGAGCTCTTTACCAGAGACCTCGTTACAGCTGCTCAAAATCCCTGCTGCAAGAAAGACAGCGAATACCAACTGCATTGCTTTCATGTATGTTACCATAGTTATGTAGATTTAATTTTTTGTTGGCAGGTCAAATACAAAACCGGTAGTGGCGGCAGCCTTATGACAGGAAGCACATTTTGACGGTTCTGTCGCGGTACCATAAGGCTTTAATGCTGGTCCGTCGAAGCGGGCATATCCCCATCCATCGGTGTCTTTAAATTGTTGCGCATCGCGGACCATATATTGAATATTGATGAATTTCCCCGGCCGTACATTCCCTTCTCCATCTTCCAGTTTCTCCCATACCAGCTTGGCTATTATCGCTCCATCGGGAAAAGGATGAATTTCTTTACGCTTTATTGCTTCCATGGCAATGGCATTCGCATACATGATACGCATACTGCCATTGTCGAATCGCGAAGTAGTGCTCATCACCTGCCAGCTGTGGTAATCGGGCATATGTTGTATTCCGTTATAATAAACCCGTAAATTGCCAGGCTGCGGTTGCTGCACCTGTTGCATACGCTGTTTGGCAGCGGCCTGCACTTTTGCAGTATCATTGATCGCAGATACTATCGTTGTGTTCAGGTAATTCTTTAATACAGTAAGATCTGCTGCGCTCACCTTCGACTGTGGATGTATAGCGGTGTAGGCAGGCAGCGGCATGCGGCCGGCGTTGGCCATATTGTACATTTCCCAAAGCAGGCTTTTTTGTTCATTGGCCGACAAACTATCCCAGGTTGAAAAATTGAAATGCTTCCGCCCTTCCTGCACATCGCGGGATACAATGGCGGAAGCAATGGGCAACTTATCGTACCAGCGAATATTGGTTTCATTGCTATGGCAATCATAACAGGCTCTTTCCAGCAGCTGTTTTACTTCCTGCGGCACCTTGATCTCACCGGTAACCGGCGGATTAGCGACCACTTCATTGCTCAGCGAGACGGCGGTTACGGCTACCACTGCTGTGGCTACCAGCCCTGTGATTATTTTTAATGTTGACCATTTCATCATTTGCTTTGCTATTTGCTGTTTGATGATGCAAATTGAAAGCAAAGCCGTCACATGAAAAGGCAGAAAACCGTGTAGTAGGCATATTGGCACCTGAACCAGGCAATTGAGCGGTTCAATAATCGGCCATTTAATTCTACATTTGACCCATCGAATGAGTACAAACAATTTCACCATTTCCGGTAAAATAATCTGGCTAAGCTCGCTGGCGCTCGGCCTGTTGGTGGCTGTTCCGAAATTTGCAGAACGGCATTTTAACCTGTATGAAACGCTGGTCAATTCCGGAGTGACCACGCTGTTCGCGCTTTTCGTGTGGTATTATAATATTCGTACGCTGCCTAAATACAGCTACCGGGATATTGCCAAAGGCTTTTCTGTTAAACGATTGCTCATCAGCCTTGCCATGGGTATCGGGGTCATGTTCTTATTAGCCCTATTGCAGCAATTACTGATCTCATCCATTGATTTTGGGCCTGCCATGTTAATGATCGAGATCCGTGGGGTGCTGGTGAATGTAACCTTTTACATGTTCATTCACTTCCTGTATCAAAACTACCTGCATCAAAAAGTAAGTATCGAACTGGAGCGCACCAGGATGGACAATCTGGCCGCCCAATATGAATTGTTAAAACAACAGGTGAATCCGCATTTCCTGTTCAATAGTTTGAATACGCTGAAATACATGGTGGAAAACAAAGATGAACACTCGGTGGATTTTATTCTGAAGTTATCTGACTTCTATCGATTTACCCTCGAAAGCCGTAAGCTCGACCTGATCCCTGTGTCGGAAGAACTGAATATCCTGGAAGCCTATATTTTCCTGTTAAAAGCAAGGTTTGAAGACGGGCTCGATATTTCCATCAACATAGATAAAGCGCACTATACTTCTTATATGCCTCCCTTTACCCTGCAGTTACTGATCGAGAATTGCATCAAGCATAATATTGTGTCGCTCGAAAAGCCACTGCAGATCAGGTTGTATTCGGAAGGTGCATTTATCATTGTGGAAAACCAGGTACAGCTGAAAAGAACAAAGGAGTCATCAATAGGCGTAGGGCTTGAGAATATTCACCAGCGGTATCTACACCTGTTAGATAAAAAAGTCATTGTGGAACCTACCCCATCTACTTTTACGATAAAACTACCTGTTGCATATGAGAATCGTCATCATTGAAGATGAAATAAAAGCGGCCAAATCACTCACCGGTATGATTGCAGCAGTAAGACCGGAAGCGAAGGTGCTGGCCAATTTACAGAGTATCGAAACTGCGGTAAATTATTTTTCTACCAATGAACACCCCGACCTGGTGTTTATGGACATCCAGTTGTCAGATGGACTGGCGTTTGAAATATTTGCTTCCGTAAAACTGAATTGTCCGGTTGTATTCTGCACCGCCTTTGGGGAATATGCGATGGATGCCATTAAAGCGAACGGTATCGATTATATCTTGAAGCCGTTCTCCAAAGAAGAAGTGCAGAAAGCTTTTGATAAGGTAGACAACTTTAAAAATTTCTTTCAGCAAAATACCCTGCCCGATCTGAACCGGCTGTTTGAGAAGGCGGGCGCTCCTCAATGGAAGACCAGTTTCCTGGTATTTAAAGACAACAAGTACGTTACCGTTCAAACCGAACAGATCGCTTTTATATATATCCGCTATGAAACCACTACCATTATGAGCTTCCAGGGACAGTCCTTTCCCCTTACCCAGTCAATGGAACAGGTGCAGGAGCAGTTATCACCCCGGCAATTCTACCGCTTAAACCGGCAATACCTGGTAAACTTCAGTGCGATCAAGGAAGTGGAGCATTATTCTGCCCGAAAATTATTTGTAAAGCTGGTGCTGCCCACGCCGGACGAGTTATTGATCGGCAAAGAAAAGACCACCGCTTTTTTGCAGTGGATGGGTGACCGGTAGCAGGGTCTTGCGCGCACCACCCGCTCTTATTTTTGTTGGCCGGAAGCCACAGCATTTCAACTCTTTTCAAATTAATATATCTCTAATGACAAAGTTCGGCGGTACATTATGGATTTCATGGATCAATTACTATCTTACAGGCGATTTCGAATATCGGTCTCAGCCAATAAAATTACGGTATCCTAACCCCGAATATGACAATGAAAAGATTTGTTGTGGTTCTACTGGTCTTACCTTTTTTAATGAATTGCACACCTGACGAAAAGGAAAAAGCAAAAGAAACCAAACAAAAGACCAGTACAACAAAAACCAAAACGGCTAATAAAGACAAAGCCGCTTCAGCCGCCAAGGCTGCTACTTCCAAATCCAGGTTGGAGTTCATTCAGTCTATTCCAGGCTCTATCGACGGCTGCGGCGAATTCTTTACGTACGACTCCGTTAAACTTTCTGACGAAAAATATATTTTCTTATCCGATATGGGCGAAATGGCGATCATTCGCATCAAAGGAAAGGATGTTCAACTTAAAAAAAGCACCCGGGAATCAAAACAGATCAATGCCACCAATTCTGTAGAAGTGTATTACGCCGTGGGTTATAAAGTCGTATTGCGCAAAAAAGAAGTGAAAATGGTTGACCAGCTCTATGAATACACAGGCACCTTACAAATAACCGGCAAGAAATACAAGGTTACCTATAAGGTTAGGGGCGAAGGTGGGTGTTAGGCTTCCGGCAAAAATGACAATTAACCCTATAACCCTGCATGAAAAAACTATTCTACCTGGTCTGCCTCGCCGGTTTAGCCAGCTGCGAGCAAAGCAAACCCATCAAATCAAGGGTTAAAAGACAGCAGCCACTGAACAGCAGATACAAGAGCCTGTTTGAGCTCTATCCGAATATTGCCATTGATACCCTTTGGGTGTACTCACCGGATGATTCCCTGACCGCTTATAATGGCCGCGCCATCGATAGCCTTAATGCCCGCTTCTTCCCGATGGAAATGGCGCAACAGCATTTCAATGAACCGGGCTTGTTTGCTGTTTATAAATTCGCGATAGACAATAACCGGTTAGGGTTGCTCACCAGGACCCCTTCAGAGTATGTTCCTTCTTCCATTAAATTGTTCATCTACGATAAACGGAACGACAGCCTGACTTCTTATATTGAATTGGGCGAGCGCTGGGGCGATGCAGGCGACTGGATGATCAAAAACAGCTGGCTCTTCCGCGATAGCAGGAACCGCTTACAGGCACTGATCCATGTTACCCAGGGGCACGATAACAGCGTTGATGACCCCAGCGATACAACAACCGTTGAAGAAGATCTTTATACCCTGCTGGATCTTTCGAAAGATCAGATCGACACCATTTTTGCCGAACAGCAAAAACTGCCGGCAAGCTATAAACAAATCATCAGCAAAAAGACAAGGATCCGATAATCCACGTTAAATGATCCACCATTCACCATTGACCATTCACCAAAGAAAAAACCCCGTCCCTGACGGAACGAGGTTCAGCTATATTAACCGGGGGCAATGATCTTATTCTCCCCAGATCTCGTCTTTTCCCTGCAGCCAGCTTTTTACCAGTTCGGTAGTTACTGACTTCGGCCGCTCGATGGCAAAACCCAACGCTCTGTCCCAAATGAGGCTGGCCAATACACCCAGCGCGCGGCTTACGCCAAACAGCACGGTGTAAAATTCATATTCAACCATTCCATAATGAACCAGCAGGGCGCCGCTATGCGCATCTACGTTAGGCCATGGGTTCTTCACCTTACCCAGTGATTCTAAGATCGGCGGCACTACCGCATATACATTCCATACGATTTGCACGAGCGGGTCATCGGGAAAATGACGTTTCGCGAAATCCATCTGGGCGGTGAAACGGGGATCCGTTTTACGCAGTACGGCATGGCCATAACCGGGTACTACTTTTCCTTCGCTCAGCGTTTTGCGCACATACGCTTCGATCTGTGCTTTGGTAGGCACTTCGGTTTTCAGTTCTTTCTGCATTTCCATGATCCATTTCACCACTTCCTGGTTAGCCAGGCCGTGTAAAGGACCAGCCAGTCCGTTCATACCTGCAGCCAGGCTCAGGTAAGGATCGCTTAATGCCGAACCTACCAGGTGTGTGGTGTGGGCCGATACGTTACCGCCTTCATGGTCGGCATGAATGGTCATATACAAACGCATCAGTTCTTTAAAGCTCTCATCTTCGTAACCGAGCATATGCGCCAGGTTACCAGCCCAGTCGAGCAGGCCATTGGGTTGAATATGCTGATTGTTGCGATACTTACGGCGATAGATATAAGCAGCTACACGGGGCAGGCGGGCCAGCAGGTCCATTGAATCGTCGAATACAGCCTCCCAATAATCTTTTTTATTCATTCCCTCGGCATAACGGCGGGCGAAATTGCTTTCCGTTTGCAGGGCCATGATACCGGTCACAAACATGGTCATGGGGTGAGCGGTAACAGGTAAAGCATCGATAGCAGCGAATACGTGATTGGGAACATGTGAACGGCGCTGCCAGCTGCTGGTGATATATGCTACGGCTTCTTCATCGGGCAGTTCACCGATCAGCATCAGGTAGAAAAGTCCTTCAGGTAAAGGTTCATTACCGCCGGGGATCTTGGGCAGTTTTTCCTGCAGCTCGGGGATGGAATATCCACGAAAACGTATACCTTCTTTTGCATCGAGTAATGAAGTTTCTGAAACCAGGCCGGTTATTCCGCGCATACCCTGGTAGATCTGAGATAACTGTACTTCTCCGATCTTTTTATTACCATGTTGCTTTAACAGATCTTTTAACTCGGCTGAAGAGGCTTCTGCCTTTACCTTGAACCTATCCTTTAGAATTCCCATGATGCTGTATAATTATTTGTAAATATGTAATAATGAGGGCAAAAGTTTGCTAAAGTTATAACAAACCCACTCAAAACAGTAAAATTAATTCAGCAATGATTTATATAGAAATAAACAACAATCGTTAGCCCATATTATTATTTTCATAATGCGTGCTTTACTTGGGTGCAATCCGATACAACCAGATAGCCACAATAGAAAAAATAATATTGGGAGTCCAGGCAGCAAGCAGCGGTGGAAAGTTTCCCTTGGTTGAAAAAGTAAGGGAGAATTTATCCATCACTACGAAGAAAGCTGCCGTAATAATACCAACTGCCAGGTGCAGGCCACTGCCACCGCGCGTCTTGCGTGAGGCTACTACAGCTCCGATCATGGTGAGTATGAAAACTGAAGTGGGTGTAGCGTCGCGCCGGTACCGTTCAACTTTATAATCGTTCAACCCTTCAGCACCCCTGGCTTCCTCGCCCTTTATGTACCTGTTCAGTTCGGGCGTGGTCATCTTATCCTTCAGGTATTTGTCAAATTTGATCTCATTCGGTTTCAGGTTCAGGTTCAGCGTCATTTCAGGAATGATCTTCGAAACCTCCTTTACGCCTGCAATCTTTCGCTCGGTCACATTCTGCAATTTCCAGGTCTTCTTTGCGGTATCCCAGCGCAGATAATCGGCCCGCAGGTTATAGGTCAATTTGGTACCATTCAGCCGGTTCATATAAAAATCGTTGGCCGATTTGCTGGAGGTATCGTAATTGCGCATGCCGGCAAAGGTATTGCCGTCGATGCGGAAATAATAGTTTCGGGTACGTTTGGCGGCTTCGCCCTGCTCATAGGAACTTTTACTGTCGATATAGGTTGCCTGAAAATTCCCGCGCAACAATTGTGCTTTGGGAATGAAATACTGGGTGGCTATCCAGAAAATGCCGCCCAACAGTAAAGCGCCTAAAAAATACGGGCGCAGCATGCGGTTGAACCGAACCCCACCGGCCAGGATAGCTACCAGCTCACTTTTACCCGCCATTTTTGAGGTGAAGAAAATGACCGCAATAAACACCATCAGCGGAAAGATCATCGAGATGATGAAGGGAACAAAGCCGAAATAATATTTGGTAATGATCTGCGAAGTAGAGAGCCCTGACTTTACAAAGTCGTCGGCCTTTTCACTGGTATCGATCGCCACGGCAATTACCGAAAAGATCAATACCATGAAAACAGTCGTAGAAATGAACTTTTTTAATATGTACCAGTCGATTTTCTTTATCATTCGGTAAAAACGCACTGTAGGCGGGGCAAATGTAGCAGAAAAATCGGGCAGTTTGCAGGCAATTAGAATGTTCTAATACAACTTTAAGAAAAACGAATGCTGCTGCAAGCTTCAGGTGCAGGGGGGAAGAAGAGCTGCAGGTTCCCGGTTACCAGGCACCGGTTGTCCGTTAACAAATGCTGGCAGCCGCAAAATAGTCCGGCTTTCGAAGCAAAAACCGGGAAACTGGCGACCGGCAACCGGTAACAATTGCCTGAAACCTGTAACTTGTAACCTGAAACGCTCATACAAGCAACATCTTTAACTAATTGACGAACGATGTATAAACTATTAACTACCTTATTCTGGCTTATCGCCATGCAGACCATTTCGGCACAGGTAAATGACCTATATGAAAAAAAAGAATTCATCAGCGGTAACGATACGCTGCGTTACCGGGTGCTGTACCCCATCGACTATCAGGCTGATAAAAAGTATCCGCTGATCGTGTTCCTTCATGGTTCAGGCGAAAGAGGCAGCGATAATGAAGCGCAATTAAAACATGGCGGCAGGCTGTTTGCCGATTCCGCCAACCGCCGTAATTTCCCCGCCATTGTTATCTTTCCCCAATGTCCGCAAAACGACTTCTGGTCACGGATCCGGAGAGAGCCTAATAAAAAAGATTCATTGGGAAGCTTCAGCTTTCCTTCTGAACAACCCATTGGCAGGAGCCTCGACCTGGTAAGCCGCCTGCTCGATTCGCTGGTGGCCAGCAAACTGGTGAAAACCAAAAAGATCTACCTGGGTGGTTTGTCGATGGGTGGTATGGGCACCTTTGAACTTTTATGGCGGAAGCCGAATTTCTTTGCGGCGGCCATTCCCATTTGCGGTGGCGGCGATCCGCAAAAAGTAACGGTATATGCGCGGAAATTTCCCATCTGGCTATTCCATGGCGATAATGACCAGGCAGTACCGGTGGGTAACTCGCGGCTTATGTACAATGCGCTGAAAGCAGCCGGCGCAAAAGCAAAATACACGGAATACCCAGGTGTGGGCCACGATAGCTGGAATAACGCGTTTGCAGAACCCGAGCTTCTGCCCTGGCTGTTCAGGCAGAAAAAATAATCTAATTAAGTTCTACATATAGGCTACATGTCGCTTCAGGCGGACTGATCTTTATCCACTTACTTCACATTCACATTTTCTGTGAATAACATATGGCTGAAAGCAACTTTCAGCGTGATCCCCGTATTGCCCGAAATACATATTTGGAAATACGGCCAGAAATAGCTTACTTTATTATGTAGCACATAATCTGCATAATCTTAAAACTGATTGCATGAAATCTAAACGATCTGCCTGCCTTAACCGGTCTATATCCGTATGGCCATTACTTTTACTGGTTCTTATCTTTGGCTGCCATAAAAAGGCACAGCCGGCCAAAGAGACCGATCAGAACCCGGACAACGAAAGAATAGCCACAACAGAAGCATCGCCTGTTCACACCAGCATGCGGCTTTTTGACGGAGGCAATGAAAGCATTTATCACTCTTTTCGTATTCCCTCGATCATCAAAACCAAAAACAATACGCTCATCGCTTTTGCGGAAGGCAGAAGATGGAACCCAGGTGATTACGGCGATATCAATGTCGTATTCAAAAGGTCCTTCAATAATGGCGCAAGCTGGACGGCTCTTGGTGAAGTGGCCGCCAGCGGAACGGGCACCTGGGGAAATCCTACAGCAGTATACGATGCCAACCTGGGCGAAAACGGTCGTCTATGGCTGTTTATGTGCTGGAATGATGGCGCTATCGACGAATGGAGCGATTTTGACAGCTGGGGCGATAGAAAGGTATATTCGTCCTTCAGCGATGATAATGGCACTACATGGTCAACTCCCAAAGATATGACCAGCACCCTGGTTCCCCCCAATTATAAATGGGATGCTGTAGGCCCGGGTATCGGTATAAGAACAGCCTACAGTCATGCAGGCCGGCTGATTGTTCCTGCACTGGGCAGAAATATTTACAGCGATGACCATGGCGTTACCTGGAAGTATCAGCTTATTCCCGGCACCACCGATGAAAGCACTATCGTAGAACTGATGGATGGCCGTTTGTTGAGAAATGACCGGCCCAATACAAGCGCATGGACAAGCGCCAAAAAAAGAAGAAAATCATTTGGCACTATTGAAGGCGGCTTTGAGGCGTTTGCGCCTGATAATGCCTTAACCGATCCCAAGTGTGAAGGTTCAATGATACGGTACAATACCGATGCACCTGCAAGAATAATGTTTCTGAATCCAAATGATATTGATCAACGCTGCAATATGACCGTGCGCATCAGTTACGACGAAGGATTAACATGGGCAAGAAGCAGGGCTATTTTTGACTGGAATACCTGCGATTATGCAAATATTACCGTTGCAAAAGGTGGTTACTCCTGCATGGTAAAAACGGCCGACTACTGTGTGGGCGCATTAATTGAGATCAATGAAAATGTTCACAGCAGCAGCACCAGTAATAAATCCATAGAATTCCATAAGTTCAATCTACCCTGGATATTGAATGGTAATACCGAACCGTAATTCCTCCAGCCGCCTGAAGGGGGTTCTTACAAGCGGGTCTGCAACCTGGTTACCATCTCATTCTTCCAACTGATAAAATCGCCTTGCAGAATGCGCCTGCGTGCCTCACGCACCAGCCATAAGTAAAAGGCCAGATTGTGTACGCTGGCGATGGTGAGTCCTAGGATCTCCTTTGATTTTACCAGATGCCGCAGGTAGGCTTTGTTGTAGTAATTGCTGATGTGGCAATCGATGCCATCATCGATGGGTGAGAAATCGTGCTCCCATTTTTTATTGTCGATATTGATCACGCCCTGCGAAGTGAACAGCATGGCATTGCGGCCATTGCGGGTAGGCATCACGCAGTCGAACATATCCACGCCCAGCGCAATACATTCCAGGATGTTCCAGGGAGTACCCACCCCCATCAGGTAGCGGGGTTTATGCGCTGGCAGGTTGTCACAGCACAAACCGCAGAGATCGTACAACATATCATCGGGTTCTCCCACGCTCAGTCCGCCGATCGCATTGCCGGTAGCGTCTTTGGAAGCAATGTATTCGCAGGAGGCTTTGCGCAGATCGGTATAGGTGCTGCCCTGTACAATGGGGAACAGGTTCTGGGTATAACCGTATTTATCGGGCGTTTCATTGAAACGTTTAAAGCAACGGTCGAGCCAGCGATGGGTAAGGTGCATTGACTTTTCGGCATATTTATAATCGCTGGGATAGGGCGGACATTCATCAAATGCCATGATGATATCGGCGCCGATATTCCGTTGTATATCCATCACCGATTCGGGTGTAAACAAATGGCGGGAGCCATCAATATGCGACTGGAACAATACGCCCTCCTCACTGATCTTGCGGGTGCCGGCCAGGGAAAAGACCTGGTAGCCGCCGCTGTCGGTGAGTATGGGCCTGTCCCACCCTTTAAAGCGGTGTAAACCTCCTGCCTTTTGCAGCACATCGGTACCGGGGCGAAGGTATAAATGATAGGTATTGCCCAGGATGATCTTGGCATTGACCTCTTCTTTCAACTGCTGTTGGGAAACCGCTTTCACACTGCCTACTGTTCCCACAGGCATAAAGATGGGCGTTGGTATTTCACCGTGGTCGGTGACAATATGTCCGGCCCGGGCTTTAGACTGGTTATCGGTATGCTGTAAGGTGAATTGTAAAGCGGCCATTGTTTTTGAAATTGGGCGCAAAGATAATCCGTTCCCGGTTACCAGTTTGCCGGTTACTGGTCGGGTTACCAGTCGCCGGTTAGCAGTGGCCGGTTGCCGGTTGCCAATTGCCAATTGCCGATTGCCGGTTGCCATTTGCCGGTTGCCGATTGCCAATTGCCGGTTGCCGATTGCCAATTGCCGGTTGCCGATTGCCAATTGCCGATTGCCGGGTGTCGGTTTGCCGGGGCTACATTCCCTGCAACCTGAAACCAGGAACCTGCAACCCGTAATCCTTAACTGTTTCACCATTAATTTGGGTCATCGTACGCACCGTTAATTTCCCCATGGCTGTTGATTTCTATGGGTACAACTTGAAATTAAAAACTGATTAGTTTATCCTATTTTCGTGCAAAACCTTCACGGAACCGTGCCTAAATTAATTTCTCTTATGGGCGAGATATCAACGTTTTTCATTACCTGGTGGCCTTGGATCCTGTTCTCTTTATTTTGCCTGGTTACGCTGATCCAGTTAATTTATTACATCGTTTTTTTCAGGCGCGTGGCATTTTTTAAACCCACTGTGAAAGAAAAGTCGCAAACACATCCCGTGAGCATCATTGTTTGCGCCCGTGATGAAGCCAATAATCTCACCCGCTATTTGCCCGGCGTGTTGGTGCAAACCTACCCTACTACCCATGAATTAATCGTCGTAAATCATAACAGCCAGGATGAGACCCGCTACCTGCTCGATGAATTTAAAAAGACCTTTAAGAACCTGCAGGCCATCAACCTCGAGCAGGAAGCATTGGGCATACCCGGAAAAAAATATCCGCTTTCCATTGGCATTAAAGAAGCCAAACACGAAATATTATTACTTACCGATGCCGACTGTGTTCCTGCATCCGAATTCTGGTTACAGAAAATGCAGGATGCCTATCATGACGGTGTGGAGATCGTACTCGGCTATGGCGCTTATAACAAAAAGCCCGGCATCCTGAATAAACTCATCCGCTTCGAAACCTTTCATTCAGCCCTGCAGTACATGTCTTTTGCGTTGGCCGGACTACCGTACATGGGTGTGGGAAGAAACCTTTCCTACAAGCGGGAATTGTTCTTTCGCACCAAAGGTTTCTCTTCTATTAACCATGTAGCCAGCGGAGATGATGACCTGTTCATTAACCAGGTAGCCACCAAACACAATGTGAACGTGGTGCTTGATCCCGATGCCTTCACTTTATCGGAGCCCAAACGCCGTTTCGGCGACTGGATAAGGCAGAAGAACCGCCACTACAGCACTGGTAAATTCTATAAACCGGTTCATAAATTCCTGTTAGGATTATACTCCACTTCCCACTTTTTACTGTACCCTCTTTTTGCATTGTGCCTCGTGTTCTTCGACTGGCGTTTGACATTGGCTGTATTCGGCCTCCGCTTCATCTGGCAGGCCGTGGTATATTTCAATGCCATGAAAAAGATGAATGAAAAAGATCTTTTTTTCTGGTGGTGGATTTTAGATATCTGGATGTTCATACATTATTTCATCTTTGCTCCTTCATTATGGAGAAAGCCCAACAAAAACTGGAACTGATCACTAAGTATTTCAGTGATTTCACCCCTGCCCAGCTGCAACAGCTTGCTGCCCTCGAGGGGTTGTACAGCGACTGGAACAGCAAGATCAACGTTATTTCGCGCAAAGACTTCGACAGCCTGTACGAGAAGCATGTACTGCATTCTTTGGCCATTGCCACTGCATTTGAATTTGCTGCCGGTTCAACCATTGTTGACCTGGGTACCGGCGGCGGTTTTCCCGGTATTCCCCTGGCTATCTTTTTTCCGGAAGTCAGATTTCACCTGGTCGATAGCATTGGCAAGAAGATAAAAGTAGTGAACGCGGTAGCCGAAGCACTGGAACTGAAGAATGTAACTACCGCCCATAGCCGCATAGAGGATGTGAAGGACAAAAAGTTCGACTTTGTTGTATCAAGGGCGGTAGCGCCCCTGAAAGACCTGTGGAAATGGTCGAAACCGCTGTTAAAGAAGCCGGCTCCCAACAGCACCAATCAAAAACCAGGGCTCATTTGCCTGAAAGGTGGCGACCTGAGCACCGAGATCGCCGAAAGCGGTTGCAGACCGCGCGTTATGGAAGTGTTTGAGATCTTTGGGGAAGAATACTTTAAGGATAAGTATCTGCTATACGTACCGGTTTAGCCTTCCTGTAAGGGGGGTGTGTAAAACTACCTATAAGTGGTATTTTACGTTTCGGCAAAAAAAGGAACTTTGTACCATGATGGATATTACTGTATGTATCGTAGATGATACGAAAGATATTCGGTCTGCCCTGGAACAGATCGTAACTATGTCGGAAGGATACCGGTTATTGGGTAGTTGTGCCACGGCAGAAGAAGCACTGGTAAGGATCCCCGATTGGAAACCGAATATTGTGCTGATGGACATAAACTTAGGCGAAGGGGAAAGCGGGATTGATGTAGTGCGGCAGCTGAAAGCTGAATATGCCGATATCCTCTTTATGATGTGTACGGTGTACGAAGATGACGAAAAGATCTTCGAAGCATTGAGTGCCGGCGCCAGTGGATACATTCTTAAGAAAACAGCTCCCCATAAATTACTGGAAGCGATCAGGGAACTACAGGAAGGCGGTGCGCCTATGAGCAGCCAGATCGCCCGCAAGGTCGTTGCTGCTTTTCAAACCAAAACAGCAGGCGCTGAAGCCGCTGAAAACTCACTCAGCGTTCTATCTAACCGTGAAAAAGAGATCCTCGAATTGCTTGCTAAAGGCATGCTGTATAAAGAAATAGCAGCCAGTTTGTTCATCAGTCAGGAAACCGTTCGCAAACACGTGTATCACATCTACGAAAAATTACATGTTAATAACCGCGTTGAGGCCATTAACAAGTTCTTTGGCCGTTAGGAAAGTGAGCAGCGGCGGGTGCAACCAGGCAAAATTACCCACTAAGTAGTATTGTTTTAATTATAATACGATCCTAGCTTTGCATCTGGTTGTCACATCAAATACTTATATGCCATTTTACCTTCCCTGTGCTCTGTTTCAATAACCTTATTAGATAAGGGAAGCCATTCATTAAGTTGAATGGCTTTTTTTATTTATAACGGAATTCGAAGATTGAGAGCCTCCGTTGTAACACGATAATTATAATTAGCTGATGTGCTGATTTGCTAATGTGCTAATGGAAAACACGATATCTAACAATTAGCTTATGTGCTGATTTGCTAATCTGCTAATGGAAAACACGATATTTAACAATTAGCTGATGTGCTGATTTGCAAATGTGCTTATGAAAACGCAAAGGTTGTATTTCATTAGCTAATCAGCACATTAGCAAATCAGCACATTAGTATCCCTACCAGGGAATATCCAGTTTATTATTCTTTCTGTCTATATCTGCCAGCCGCATGGAAGGATCGATCTCGATGACCTTCAGGTCTGTAAGCTTGCGGTCGATCTCAAAAGTATACTGGGGATGCGTCCATTTCCAGGGCTCATATACATTCCGCGGTATAGCAGCGTCTTCAACCGGCTTCGCGCCAAACATCAGATACATGGGCACATAGGCCATCAGTTTGCTGCCATCTTTAAAGGTGATCAATACATCCATCGGCATGGGCATATTACCCAGTCGCCTTAGCCTGATCTTTGATTTACCATGTTCTTCCCATAAACTATCGATACCGTAATCGATGGTCTTGGTGGTGTTCACAAAATACTCGCGGTACCAGTCCAGCTTAATATCACTCGTCTTTTCAGCTACGCGGATAAAGTCGTTCACATTCGGATGTTTAAAACGCCATTGGTTATAGTAATTCAGCAGGATCTTGTCCCGCACCGGTGCGCCTACGATATAACCCAGCTGCTCCATGAACACCTCTCCTTTGGAATAGGAGGCAATACTATAGGCCAGATTGGTCTCAAAATGATCGGCATGTGTGGTGAGCGGTTCTTCGAGCCTGCTGGCCACCAGTCCGAAATAGTTATCATACGCATCCTCATGCGGATTGGCAGTTCCCACGTAAGACCTGCTGGTAGTGAGTGAATCAACAAGTACTTTTTTACGTGGACCGGTTCCAACGGCACTTTGTTCAGCCAGCTGACCCGAGACGGTCTGGTAATAATTGGTCACCAGCGTGGAGGCATAACTGGTAAATCCTTCATCCATCCATGCATACTGCGATTCATTGGTGCCCAGCATCATCTGGTACCAGCTGTGCATCCATTCATGGATGGCGGTGCTTATACTGGGGCCCACCAGCAGGGTACCCATTGGATATTCCATTCCCCCATCGCCCCCATGGATGAACGTATATTGCTTGTAGGGGTAAGCGCCGAATTTCTTTTCAATGTATGGTAGTACGATCACCGCCATATCGGCTACGCGTTTCCATTGCTCCTGGAAGTCTTTGATATAGTTTTCTGCCGTACCATATTTCTTCTTATTGTCATCGGTCATTCCTTCGAACACCTTGCGCAAATGAGCGGCATCGTTGTTGTAGATGACATGTATGACCGGACCGCCGGATATTGTACGCGTCAAATGCGCATAATCAGGATCGGCTGCCCACATAAAGTCATGCACGTTAGGTGCTACAAAACGCCAGGTAAGTGTTGAGCCGGCCGGTTTGGCTACTTTTGCGCCTGCCTCTTCATAACCGAAGCCAATCTGGTTGGCATTTTGCAAATAGCCGGTACCGCCGATCAAATAGTTCTTGTCGATGGTAATGTTCACTTCATAGTCGCCCCAGACACCGTAGAACTCGCGGGCCACATAAGGCGTAGGATGCCAGCCTTCATAATCGTATTCACACATCTTCGGATACCACTGGCTCATGGAATACCGCACGCCGGTTTGCGGATTATCACGGCCGCTGCGGCGGATCTGCAAAGGCACCTGCGCTTCAAAATCCATCTCAAATACCACTTTGGCTTTGGGCAGAATGGGTTGGGTGAGCGGCACTTCCAGGATTGTTTCCTGGGTGTTGAACTTCTGCGCCACACCATTCATTTTTAAAGAAAGCACTTTCTGATAGCCGATCTCATCTTCTTTCAGGTATAAAATTCGGTCACGCACCCGGCCATCCCAGTCGGCCCGGTTATTGATCTTTTTCTGTCCCAGTACCCGGCTCCGGTTATCCATCATGCTGTTGGGCTGAAAGGCATTCCAGTATAAATGATAGAATACTTTTTTCAGGGTATCAGGTGAGTTATTGGTGTATTCCAACCGCTGTTTGCCGGTAAACCGGTTCGTGGTCACATTCATGGCAACATCCATCGTATATTTTACCCGCTGTTGCCACCTGTCGGGCTGGCCCCATGCCACCAGAAAGAGGAGGGTACAAGTGCAAAGAGTATAAAACCTTTTTCGCATCATTCCTGTAGTTTATATTAAAATAGTTTTCCGGTGCGGAAGGTAGGCAAAAAAGAAAAATTACAAACAGTTATAAGTTATAACCGGTTAATACGATAAGCGTTTGGCAGCTTTCTGCATGAATAGGGCCCGGCCGCAGTATAAAACAAAAGATCCCCCCGGAAAAACCGAAAGGATCCATGATATATGTGGAGTTATTGATTAAAAGGTGAATCGCCTACAACTTGATATTATCTCTTAAGAGGCGGCCGGTACTATCGAAATAGAGGTGTTTTTTCTGAATGTCGTTCTTTTGAATTTCGAGGCGGTACTGTGTCTTTTCTTCCCGCAAGGCTATCTTATATACTTCTTTGATGGTCCATTCCTCTGCATATTTACTTTTCTCGAAGCCGTCTTTAATGGCTGGGCTCAGCTCGCTTTCAGGGATCTTGTTCTCGGTGTTCTGCCAATCGCCTTTATTGGTAAATTTTGCTTCGTAGTGTACATTATCCAGGTCAAAGGAGGCGGTAAAGCCGCTTAAGCGGTCGCGCCATTCCAGGTTAGTGGCCATGGGATATTTACGTCTGAATGCTTCGGTTACTTCTGCCGGTACTTTACGCACCTGTGCATCAACGGTACTGTATATGGTAAGAGCCAAAAAAAGCGCCAGACAGTAATACATGATTTTTTTCATACTAAAAACGTGTTGATTGATTAATACCATGCAAATTTCAAACCCTCATGTGAAAAGAAAAACATAAAATTGGCGATTGGCCAATTTGCTGCTCTGTTAGTACAAGATCGATCGGGAAGTTGAATAGCGTAACAGTTACCTGTTAGTGCATACCGGTTTCGGGGCTTGCTTTGCAGATGTAAAAGATTGTAATGCAACCAGCATTTAACATGCGGCGCCTGGTAAGCGGCAGCCGGCTACTGACAACCGGCGACTCATTCTTTACCGGCAAGTACAATTACTATTTCCCCCTTCACTTCTTTTTGCTGAAAATGCGCTACCAGTTCCTGCAAGGTACCATGCGCATTCTCTTCGAACATTTTGGTGAGCTCGCGGCTTACACTGCATTGGCGGTCGGCCCCGAAGTATTCAACAAATTCCTGCAGGGTCTTAAGCAGGCGGTGGGGCGATTCATAAATGATCATGGTGCGATCTTCTTCGGCCAGTTTCTTCAACATGGTTTGACGGCCTTTTTTGGGAGGAAGAAAGCCTTCAAACACAAAGCGGTTCATGGGTAGTCCGCTGTTCACGAGTGCGGGCACAAAGGCAGTGGCGCCTGGCAAACACTCTACTTTTATTCCCTGTTTAATGCATTCGCGCACCAGCAGAAAAGCTGCGTCGGAAATACCTGGTGTACCGGCATCCGATACCATGGCCATGGTCTTTCCTTCCTGCAACTGGTGAATGAGGTGTTGTAAGACCTGGTGCTCATTATGTTGATGATACGCTGTAAGTGGCCGT
Source organism: Longitalea arenae (assembly GCF_016924755.1). Classification (GTDB taxonomy): domain Bacteria; phylum Bacteroidota; class Bacteroidia; order Chitinophagales; family Chitinophagaceae; genus Niastella; species Niastella arenae. The sequence goes on from NZ_JAFFJX010000002.1 coordinate 168,059, forward strand.
GAGATCTGGTAGTGATTTAACAATTTACCCGACGTGCGGGTATCCTCAGCCAGGATGAGATCCACCTGCTTCAACACCTCCAGGGCCCTGAGCGTAATATCCTGGAGATTACCTATGGGAGTAGGAACGAGATACAGCATAGTATCAATGTGCTAATGTGCTGATTTGCTAATGTGCTGATTTGCTAATGAACGCATGCCTTGTTAGTAACAAAGTTAATTTCTTCTTGAGGTTGCCAGTATCTTAGTCAATACTCTTTGAATTTCATTCAATTTAACGATAAGATCTTTACAATCAGGATAACCTTCTGACTGATCACACAGCATTAGCCAATACTGTGTTTCATCCGCTTCCTTGGCTGCGACCTTCATTTTGTGAATGAAATCGTTCTTACTTTCAGCATTCTGTGCCTCCATGGCATTGGCACAAATGGAAGTACCGGATCTTAACAATTGATTCGTAATTACAAACTTTTTTAAAGCTTCTAACTGCTCACAATATGCTATCAGCTTCAATGAAAAATCGAATGAAAGCCTTAAGATCATGTTTTCCTTGAATAGCACCTTTTGCATAAAGATCATTTCGTTTACAAAAGCTGCTACTATTCAGAATACAACCATTAGCACATCAGCACATTAGCTAATTAGCTAATTGAAAGTTCAAAGTATTCCATTACCGGGTTGGCGAGTAACTTCCTGGAAGCTTCTTCGGCAATGGCTTTTGCCTGGTCAGGGGTGTTGGCTTCTACCTGCAGGGTGATATTTTTTCCTACCCGCACATCCTGAATATTGCCTAATCCCAGATTTTGTAATCCACCCATTACGGCTTTTCCCTGCGGATCGAGCAATTCTTTTAACGGCATTACCTTCACCTGAACTGTATAGGTCATGTGGTTTTATTTTTGAACGCCAAAGATAAGATGATGTAAAGAATAAATACAACCGGTACAGCCAACCATTTTAAGAATATAGCTGCAATTATGGCTGCTAACAGTAAAATCAGCTTGGGTAAATTGCTTTTTACCGAGAAGTTCTTAAATTTCAGCGCCATCAGCGGCAAATTGCTCACCATCAGATAGCTTACCAGTAATATAATAGCATACCACAACCATTTATTCTGCATCAGGCTTACGGCTTCCGCACTTTGAGAATACCAGTAAATAAGCGGGAAAGACGCGATCAGTAAACCTACAGCAGGTGTGGGAACGCCTTTGAATCCGTATTGCTGTGAATCGTCGATATTGAATTTGGCTAACCGGTAAGCGGCCGCACAGGGAATCAACAGGGCCGGCATTAACCAGATGACCGGTATTTCAATGCCATTGGGCTGCGATGCAAAACTCAATCGCAGGAACTGGTAAACGATCAAACCCGGCGCCACGCCAAAGCTCACTACATCGGCCAGGGAATCGAGTTCTTTGCCCAAAGCAGAAGTAGCATTGAATAAGCGCGCCGCAAATCCATCTAAAAAGTCAACTACAGCAGCCAGGGCAATGAATAAAGAGGCCATCCATAATTTCTCGGGGATTTCGATCAACTGGGTACCCTGTTCATCACTGACAATGATAATTCCGTTCTGCAGTATGTAAATGATCGCAATACAGCCAAAGAATAAATTGATCAGTGTAAACAGGTTTGGTATGTGTTTCATGCTTGCAAATTAGCAATTGAGTATTAGTCTTTTTTTAGTTTTCATCAGCACATGAGCAAATCAGCACATCAGCTAATTATTTCTTCATCATCGCTTCAATATCCTCCGCCTTTATGGGAATCTTTGCCATCAGGTCTTTGTTGCCGGTACGGGTGATCCACACATTATTTTCAATCCGGATTCCCATTTGCTCTTCCTCTATATAAATCCCCGGTTCAATAGTGAATACCATCCCTGGTTTTATGGGTTCGGTACGCGTACCCAGATCATGTACATCGATGCCGAGGTGATGCGAAATGCCATGGTATAAATATTTGCGGTAAGCGCGGTTGTCCTTGTCTTCGTTCTTAACATCGCCGGGCGACAACAAACCCAGCTTCACAAATACTTTGGTAGCTTCCGCCCCTACTTTTTCGGTATAATCCACAATGCTGATGCCGGGCTTTAGAATACTTTTCGCATATTCATGCAGGCGCAAACAGCCTGTATACACTTCCCGCTGCCTTTTCGTAAACTTTCCATTCACCGGTACCGTGCGGGTAAGGTCGGCGCAATACCCGCCATATTCAGCGCCAAAATCCATTAATACCAATTCGCCATCCTTACATTCCTGGTTATTCGATATATAATGCAGGATGCGCGCCCGGTCGCCACTGGCTATGATGCTGCTGTATGCCGGCCCCGTAGCCCGCTGCGACAAAAACGAATGCCAGATCTCCGCCTCTATTTCATACTCCATCACGCCCGGCTTAATGAATTTCAACAGTCGTTCAAACGTCTTGTGGGTGATTTCTATTGCCTGTTGTATAACAGCAACTTCCTGCGGCGATTTGATCGCCCGCAGTTCTTTCATTATACGGGCGCTGCGCCTGTACTGATGCAAAGGATAGCGCTTGCGCATCGCTTCTGCATACCGGTAATCGCGTACCGGCACCAGGCTGCCCTTGCGATCATTCTCATTGGTGTTCAAATAAATGGTTTCGGCCAGATGTATCCAGCCCTGTAATGCCGCCTCGAGGCTGTCGAGCCAGATCACGGTTTGCATACCCGAGATCTTCCTGGCTTCATCAGCGCGCAATCTTTTTCCATCCCATTTCTCCTTTAATTCATTGGGCCGTACCAGCACCAGCACTTCGCGGAACTTGGGATCGGGATTATCCGGAAACAGGATCAGCATCGTATCTTCCTGGTCGATACCACATAACCAGTACAGATCACTGTTCTGCTTAAAAGGGTGCAGGGCGTCGCCATTGGTGGGCAGTTCATCGTTGCTGTTGAAGATGGCTATGGAGTTCTTTTCCATCCGGGCCACAAAGTTCTTGCGGTTCTGCACAAAAATGGCAGGATCGAGCGGCAGATATTTCATGTAGTAAGAGTTTCATTGAATGAACCGTAAAAATAGAGTAAAAGGGGCAAGCGATGTGATGCACAAACACCATTTTAACGATTAAGCCCACTTAACCAGGTAATTGCCACTCCTGAACATCGATCAAAATCTGAATAAAAACAGGTTTCGCACGTTTTCAGAAAAAGCGTCTCACCGATCAATGCGATCTTATACTAACACATGTTAGCAAAATAATTTACAATAAATTACCCATTGCATTAGATTATATTCAAAAAGGCCCCAAATGGCCGCATTGGACTGAATAAATTTTAATTATACCTTTGAAGTCTCAACAAACGAACGCTTGTATGTCATTATCCACTATTGCCATCCCAACGAAAGGACTTGAGGAGCTGGGGCTTCACTCAACCAACACATTGCATTATCAGCTTAGTGCAGAGGAATTAGTACAGGACACATTACGGTTAAACCAGGGCGAACTGAACAACACCGGCGCCCTGGTAGTGAGAACAGGAGAATTTACCGGCCGTAGTCCGAAAGATAAGTTCATTATTAAAGACGAGATCACTGAAAACACCGTACACTGGAATGAATTTAACATTCCGCTGGAAGAAAAATATTTCCATTGCATTCGCAAAAAGATCCTGGAGCACCTGAACGCCCAACCCGAACTGTGGGTACGCGACGGTTATGCCTGTGCGGAACCCCGTTACCGGTTGAACATCCGCGTCATTAATGACAATCCCTGGAGCAACCTCTTTGCTTATAACATGTTCCTGCGGCCCGAAGAGGAAGAGCTGGACCAATTTACGCCTGAATGGCATATCCTGGCCGCTCCCGGCTTAAAGCTCGACCCAAAAGAATGCGGCGTTCGGCAGCACAATGCGGCGGTCATAAGCTTTAAACACCGCACCATTTTGATCGCCGGCAGTGGATATACTGGCGAGATCAAAAAAGGCATTTTTTCCATTCTCAATTATATATTACCCCATGACCGGGGCGTATTAAGCATGCACTGCTCGGCTAACCAGGGCAGGGAAGGCGATACGGCCCTGTTTTTTGGTTTAAGCGGAACCGGTAAGACCACTTTAAGCGCCGACCCGAACCGTAAACTTATTGGTGATGATGAACATGGCTGGACCGACCAGGGTGTGTTCAATTTTGAAGGTGGTTGTTACGCCAAGTGTATCGATCTGAGCCCGGAAAAAGAACCGGCTATCTACGGTGCCATCCGCGGTGGTGCGCTGGTAGAGAACACTACTTTTTATAATGGTACCAATGAAATTGACTTCGCCAGTAAAAGCATTACCGAAAACACCCGTGTTTCTTACCCATTACACTATATCTGCAATGCGGTAGAGCCAGCCCGGGGCGGTATTCCTGAAAATATTTTCTTTTTAACCTGTGATGCTTATGGCGTGCTGCCCCCGATCTCGCGACTTACCCCGGCACAGGCCATGTACCAGTTCATTTCAGGTTATACTGCGAAGGTAGCTGGAACGGAAGCCGGCGTTACCGAGCCCAAATCAACTTTCAGCGCCTGCTTTGGCGCCCCCTTCTTACCCCTGCACCCCGGCTTTTATGCCAGTATGCTGGGAGAGAAACTGAAAAAACACAAGGCTAAGGTATGGTTGATCAATACCGGCTGGACCGGCGGCTCTTATGGTACCGGCAGCCGAATGAAACTGTCGTACACCCGCGCCATGATCAGTGCTGCCCTCGATGGCGCCCTTGACCAGGTTGAGTTTGAAACCCATCCGGTATTTGGAATGGAAGTTCCAACCAGCTGCCCGGGCGTACCTTCGGTTATACTGAACCCGCGGAATACCTGGGCCGATACAGCTGCTTACGACAAAGCAGCCGAAAACCTGGCTAAACAGTTCATTACCAATTTTGAAAAATATGCGTCGGGAGTGGCGCCTGAAGTGCTGGCCGCGGCGCCAAAAATATAGTCGGCATATTTTCATCTAATATCAACTTTTTTATTGAAATTAGAACGCTTTTTAACTAAAGCATTACGGTCTCAACGATTACTTTGCCATAGAAAGGGTTGTCTCATAGAATGGGACAACCCTTTACATTTTACACCTTCGCTTTATTTTGATCAATTTTTAGGAAATAGATTCCGCCAATTTGATTTAAGTTGCCATTATATTTATACGCTTTTCCCGGGCCTTGGCCCCATAAACCAGCCGGGAACCAACTATGAGCAAAGCCCTTATTTCATTATTACTCGTGTGGATCGCCGTTATACAATCGAACAACCTGATCCCCTGGAACGCTTCAAGAAAGCTTAGCTGGAGCGATTTTAAAGGCGAACCGGATCCGCATTCCTCCAACGCCGCCCTTACCAGCAGCAATATCAATATTGAGTTTGGTTACAACGAAAAGGGGTTTACCTATTCCATCAAATGCAGCTTTGATAAAAACCGCTCGTGGGTACGTATAAAGAACAACGACGTACTGATACACGAACAGGGCCATTTTGATATTGCAGAAATATATGCCCGCAAGCTGAACCAACTCATGAAGGCTTACCGCTTTGATATAAAAACAGCCAGCCAGGATATTAACCAGCTATATGAGAACGCCATGAAACAGCACCGGCAAACCCAGCTGCTGTATGACCAGGAGACCGACTATTCGCGGAACAAACCAAAACAGGAAGAATGGCTGAAAAAGATCACCAGTGATCTGAACAGCCTGCAACCTTTTGCCAACTACCAGCAGGAAAACTAAGGGATGGACAGAAGAAGAAGAATCCTTAGAACAATCCGTATAACTGGGAATCTATCTTGCGGATAATTTCACCAAGGTGTTCATCGTTTTCAGGGAATTTGTTCTTATCAATATCTATTACCAACAAGGGACCTTCTTTGTAACCGTCGATCCATTTATTATAAAAATCATTCAGGCGTTTCAGGTAATCGAGCCGGATATTCTCCTCGTATTCGCGGCCGCGTTTCTGAATTTGTGCAACCAGGGTAGGCACCGATGCTTTGAGGTATATAAGCAGGTCGGGGGGCTGCACCATTGTTTTTAAGGTTTCGAAGAACATGAAATAGTTATCGAAATCCCGTTTGCTCATCAGGCCCATTTCATGCAGGTTGGGCGCGAAGATATAAGCGTCTTCATAAATGGTTCTGTCCTGAACCACGGTTTCGGTACCCCGAAAAATATCATTCAGCTGTCTAAGCCGGCTATTGAGGAAATAGATCTGCAGGTTAAAACTCCACCTGGGCATGTCTTCATAAAAATCGAACAGATAGGGATTGTGGTCTACATCTTCAAACTGGGGTATCCAGCGATAATGTTTGCTGAGCAGCTCAGTGAGCGTAGTTTTGCCCGCGCCGATATTACCCGCTACAGCAATATGCTTCGGTTTCTTAGTTTTTGCCATTATTTAGAGTTCTATCCCGTTTTACCCCGACTGTGTCGGGACAATCAAAAATTTAAGATATTAATTCTTTCCGGTTTTAAACTGCCTGAACGCTGATTTTTAATAATAATTCAGCCCCATGGCCTCACGTACTACTTTCATGGTAGCCTGTGCGCTGCTCCGGGCTTTTTCGGCGCCCTGGATCATTACTTTTTTCAGGTATTCGGTATCCTGCTGAATGGCTTCGGCTTTTTCGCGTATCGGCGCGATGAACCTTACCATGTCTTCGGCCAGTTGTTTTTTCATATCACCATACCTGATGGTACATGCGTTGTAGTCTTCTTCAAACTTCTGAAGGGTATCCGGCGCACTTACCAGTTTCATCAGTAAAAACAGGTTCTCAATGTAATCGGGTTTGGGCGAGTTCGGTGCTGTGGGGCCAGTATCGGTTTTGGCCTTCATTACCTTTTTGCGTATGAGGTCGTCGGGATCGCTGAGGTATAATGTTGCGTATTGGTTTTCGCTTTTGCTCATTTTACCGGCGCCATCGAGGCTCGGCACTTTTATGAGTTCACCACCATAATTGAAGGCGACCGGTTCGGGAAATACTTCGCTGTAACGGTGATGAAAACGCACTACGATATTGCGGGCCATTTCCAGGTGTTGCTCCTGGTCTTTACCCACGGGTACCAGTTTGGCGCGGTGTAATAATATATCAGCCGCCTGTAAAACCGGGTAGGTCAACAGGCCGGCATTTACGTTCTGTGGATGCTGACGCACCTTGTCTTTAAAAGTGGGGGTCTTTTCCAGTTCACCCACCATCGATAAGGTACTCAGGTACAGGTAGAGCTCAGAAGTTTCATAAACATGGCTCTGGCAGTACAGGGCGCTTTTATCGGGATCGAGGCCACAGGCCAGGTGTTCGGCAAGTACCCGGTGAATATTGGTCTTTAGCTGGGATGTATCGGGATGGGTGGTGAGAGAATGCAGATCGGCCAGCATAAAAAAGCAGGGATATTCATCCTGCATACGCACAAAATTGCGCAAGGCCCCAAAATAGTTACCGAGGTGCAAAAACCCGGTGGGGCGGATGCCGCTCATTACGATTTCTTTCTTAACACTTTGCATAAGGAGGGCGAAGATAAGAAATTCAGAATGAGCTGATGTGCTAATGTGCCAATTTGCTAATGCCGCCCTCACTGTCACCGTCATGGGCTCATTTACAACAAGTTACCATCTTTCCAGGTTCTCAGGACTACGTTCCCGGTTTGCATTTTATCCGTGTGCTGCAAATCCGATTGCCGATCATGTATTCATTAGCACATCAGCAAATTAGCATATTAGCATATTGGCATTTGGCCTATTTTTGTTCGTATGGAAGTAAATGATGCATTGGTACAGAACCTGGCCAACCTGGCCCGCCTGCAGTTCAACGATCAGGAAAAAGAAATAATTAAGAATGATCTGCAACGAATGATTCAATTTGTCGACAAACTGAATGAATTGAATACCGAGGGCGTGGAACCGCTGTTACATATGACAGATGCCATCAATGTGTTGCGCGAAGATGAGGTGAAAGGTTCCATTTCCCGGGAAGAAGCGCTTAAAAATGCACCCGACTCAGATGGTACATTCTTCAAAGTGCCCAAGGTTATAAAAAAACAGGACTGATCAGGCAGAGCGGTCGAATGAGTCAAATGAGTCAAAACAGTCAAATGGGTCAAAGGGTAAAATGAGTCAAAAGGCGCTAAATGATTTATGTGACTGATATGACTGATCATCTAAACTTTTTCTATGAATTCAATCATTCATCTGGAAGGTATTCGTAAGAGCTACCATATGGGTAAACAGGAATTACAGGTGCTGAAAGGCATTGACCTGGATATTTATAATAACGAATATGTAGCCCTCATGGGGCCCTCGGGTTCCGGCAAAAGTACCCTGATGAATATTCTCGGCTGCCTCGATTCGCCATCGGCCGGCCGGTATGTACTGAATGGCCAGGACGTAAGTAAAATGCCCGACGATAACCTGGCCGATGTACGTAATAAGGAAATAGGTTTTGTATTCCAGCAATTTAACCTGCTGCCACGACTCACCGCCCTTGAAAATGTAGCTTTACCGCTCGTTTATGCCGGCATTTCGCGCAAACAACGCAATGACATGGCGATGGATGTGATAAAAAAGGTTGGGCTCGAAGAAAGAAGCCATCACAAACCCAATGAGCTATCGGGCGGTCAATGCCAGCGGGTGGCCATTGCCCGGGCCCTGGTCAATAATCCTTCCCTCATTCTGGCCGATGAGCCCACCGGCAACCTCGACACCAAAACTTCCAAAGAGATCATGGAAATCTTCAGCCAGATACAGGCGGCCGGTAATACCGTAGTGCTGGTAACCCATGAAGAAGATATTGCCAATTACGCAAAAAGGATCGTGCGCTTGCGCGACGGCCTGATCGAAAGCGATAAATTGCGCGAAGAACTGGTGATTGCTTAGGTAGTTGCCGGTTACCGGGTACCAGTTACCGGATACCAGTTGCCGGTTACCCCGGGTACCAGTTACCGGTTACAGGTCGCCAATTACCAGCTCACTGGTTGCCCGTTGCCGCGAATAATACCGGCGCCCAAACAAGCCCCCGGCAAGCGGTATCCCGTAACCGGAAGCTGTTTGTCCATTGACCATTTATTAGCAAATCAGCGCATTAGCAAATTAGCACATTGACCAATCATGGCTCAAAAAATATACACTAAAACCGGAGATAAGGGTTCTACCTCATTGATCGGCGGAACAAAAGTTCCCAAATCGCATTTGCGTATTGAAGCGTATGGAACCGTTGATGAACTAAGCTCATGGATCGGCCTCTGCCGTGACCTGCTTACCGATGAAGCCGCCAGATCGCTTTTACAGGAAGTGCAGGACCGCCTCTTTACCATGAATGCTTCGCTGGCCTGCGACCCCATGAAGGAACCCAAAATGCGCATACCCGACTTGCGGGAAGAAGATATCACCTTGCTGGAAAAAGAAATGGACCGCATGAACGAGCTCATTCCGCCCATGAAAAGTTTTATATTACCCGGTGGTCACCCGGTGCTTTCCCAATTGCATATAACCCGCTGCGTTTGCCGCCGGGCCGAACGATGCTGTGTCCGGCTCGATCAGGAAAGCCTGGAAGTAGATGCCGTTATCTTGAAATACCTGAACCGCCTCAGCGATTATTTGTTTGTGCTGGCCCGTTATACCGGCCACCAAATGAATGTGGAAGAGATTGCGTGGAAAGCAAGGATCTGATTAACTAATTTGCTAATGTGCTGATGTGCTAATGGAAAAAATCAGCACATTAGCTAATCAGCACATCATCACATTACGATCTTCCCGTCTTTCATATGCAGGATCCGGTCGCTCATTTGCGCCAGCTCTTCGTTGTGCGTGACTATTAAAAAAGTTTGATTGAATTGTTGCCGCAGGGTAAAGAACAGCTGGTGCAGCTCCCGGGCATTGGCCGAATCGAGGTTTCCCGTTGGTTCATCGGCAAAAATAATGGCCGGTTTATTGATCAGGGCGCGCGCTACAGCTACCCGTTGCTGCTCGCCACCCGATAATGCATTTGGTTTATTATCGATGCGTTCCCCCAATCCCAACATTTGTAAAAGCGATAAAGCATGCTCCTCCACTTCCTTCTTGCGGCGCCCGGCCATCCAGCCGGGAATACAAACATTTTCCAAAGCCGTAAACTCAGGCAACAGATGGTGGAACTGAAACACAAAGCCCACACGTCGATTACGAAAAGCGGCCATTTGCTTCTCGTTCAGGAAATCGATGCGTTGGGTTCCCACCCTTACCTCTCCTTTATCAGGCTTATCGAGTGTGCCCAGGATGTGCAACAACGTACTCTTGCCAGAACCAGACGGACCTACAATAGAGGCAATTTCGCCCTGTTTTATTTCCAGGTCAACCCCTTTCAAAACCCATAACTGGCCATAATATTTTTGAATATTTGTCGCTGTTAACATGTGTCGTGAATTACTAATATAGCCGTCAAGATACTACAAACCATTGGCTTCCCGTTCATAGTGCCCGTTTGGGGAAACTTTTTAAGAAAACCTTCCATTATCTTTCAAAGATAGATTTGGTTTTTTCGTTAGGAAGGTTACTTTTGCGAAAAATTGAGGGGTAAATGGGGACAGGAACTACAGCATTTTCTCCGACCCTGAATTCAGTAACTGTTCATGGATTTAAAACTTTAAACAGGCTAATCACATGTTTTGGACATTAGAACTTGCATCCTATCTCGAAGATGCACCGTGGCCTGCCACTAAAGATGAGCTGATTGACTACGCGATCCGTAGCGGTGCACCCATTGAAGTGGTAGAAAATCTTCAGGAACTGGAAGATGAAGGAGAGATATATGAAGGTATAGAAGACATCTGGCCGGACTATCCAAGCCAGGATGATTTCTTCTTCAATGAAGATGAGTATTAAAAGCCCATGGCTAAAAAATAGTGAAACCGGTCGCATTACAGCGGGCGGTTTTTTTGTTTCCGGTTGCAGGTTACAAGTTACCGAGCAAAAGCTTCATAGACTTATATGAGCTGTCATTAAGCGATCAGCTTTCCGTATCTAAATGCAAAAAGGCGAGGCACGCCGGTCAGGAGTGCCCCACCTTTAAGATAATTTTTTACTTATCACCTCTGTTAACTTTATCAACTTGTCGACGCAGTAACCCCTCATTTTCTCAACCAACCCTTACTTCTCCATCTGCTCAATAACAGCCTGCGTTACGCCGGTGAAAGAGAAACCTCCATCATGGAAGAGATTCTGCATGGTAACCATTTTGGTAAGATCGCTGAATAAGGTAACACAATAATCGGCACACTGATCGGCTGTTGCATTGCCCAGCGGACTCATTTTTTCGGCATAGGAAATAAAACCATCAAAACCTTTAACGCCGCTGCCAGCTGTGGTTTTCGTAGGTGACTGTGATACTGTATTTATGCGCACTTTCTTTTTAACGCCATAGTGGTAACCGAAATTACGGGCTACACCTTCCAGCAATGCTTTCGCATCTGCCATTTCGTTATAATCAGGGAATACGCGTTGCGCAGCAATATAAGTAAGGGCCACTACGCTGCCCCAATCGCTAATGGCATCCAGATCCCAGGCTGTACGCAGCACGCGGTGCAGCGACATAGCCGATATATCGAGGGTCTTTTGATTAAAGCCGTAATCTATTTCTGTATAATGTTTGTTCTTGCGCACGTTCAGGCTCATGCCAATAGAATGCAGAATGAAGTCTACCTGGCCGCCAAAATGCTTCATGGCCTCTTCAAACAATTTCTTCAGATCGTCCATGCTGGTTACATCAGCACCAATTACCGGCGCATTCACCGCTTCCGCCAGTTTGTTGATCTCCCCCATCCGCAAAGCCACCGGTGCATTGGTTAAAACCAGTTGTGCGCCTTCTTCATGACAACGCAAAGCCGTTCTCCAGGCAATTGACTTTTCGTCCAAAGCACCAAATATGATTCCTTTCTTTCCTTTAAGCAGGTTATATGCCATTGAATTTTGTTTTTTAAATTAGAAGGCGCAAAATAACATCATTTTGTCTTCCCGTTAAAAATAACCGGTTACTGCACCTTCCAAATATATTTTAAAAGTATCCAACTTATTATAAATGTATATAAAAATGCCGCCGCCACTATGACAATCAAAAACGCCACAAACCGGTAGATCGATTGCCTGGGTTGTATCAACCGCAACAGATACCTGTTTATAAAATAGGCAGGTATGCCTGCCATGACCAGGTAAAAAACGAAATTCAGATTAAACATATAAACAGAGCGCCGCGGGATTATCGAATTATCACATTATCACATTATCACATTAGTTCATCACCATTTCCCGCGCATTCTCCAATGCAGCGGCAGTGGGCTTTTCGCCACTGAGCATCTTCGCAATGGCCGTAATGCGCTCGTCCTGCGACAGCAACCTGATATTGGTTTTAATAGCGCTGCCCTTGCTTTCTTTATGCACGTAATAATGGGCATCGGCCTTGCCGGCAATTTGCGGCTGGTGGGTAATGCTGAACACCTGCCGTTGGCGGGCCAGGTCTTTCATAATAACACCCACCTGCCGGGCCGCTTCACCCGAAATACCGGTATCAATTTCATCAAAGATGAGTGTGGGCAGGTCGAGCGACTGCGCCACCAGCGATTTAATACATAACATCAGGCGGCTTAATTCACCACCCGAAGCCACTTTACGAATGGGCTCGTAGCGATTGCTTTTATTGGCATCAAATAAGAATTCAATATCGTCGATACCCGTTACCTGCAGGTTCGCTAAAGGCGAAACCGCTACCTGCAGACGGGCATTGGGCATTCCCACCTGGGCCAGTAATTTGTTCACTTTATCCTGCAATGGCTTTACCTGTTTAACGCGGTTAGCCGTTAGCTTCGCCGCCAGGTCGGTAGCCTTTTGTAATAACTGCTGTACCGCTTTTTCCCGGCTTTGTATGGCCTCATCGATATTCAGAACGGCTTGTAATTTTTGTTCAAGATCATCTTTAATGGCCAGCAATTCGTGCGTGGTATGTACGCCATGTTTCTTCAGCAGTTTATAGCCAATGGAAATGCGGTCGTTCAGCTGTTCAATCTTTTGCGGATCATACTGTACCTGGTCGTTTATGCGCTCTACTTCGTCGGCAATATCCTGCAGTTCGATTTGCGCGGATACCAAGCGTTGCACTAAAGCCGGCAAGGCCGTATGATGATCGGTAAAAGCGCTCAATTGATTACTCAGCGTTTTCAATTGTTGCACCAAGGGCGCCTCGCCTTCACTTAATTCATACCCTACTTTGCTCAGTGCTGTTTTGATGCCTTCCGCATTGCTGAGCAGGCGGAGCGCAGCATCAGCGTCTTCGAGCTCATTTTCTTTGAGGCCCGCCTCCTGCAGCTCATCAAATAAGAATTTATTGTAATCATATTCTTTCGTGAACTGATCTTTCTGTTGCAGTAAGGTGGTCAATGCCTGTTGGGCCTGCTGCCACTGCTGATAGGCGGCCTGGTATTGCTGTAATACATCTGCATGACCGGCCAGTGCATCGAGCACCTGGCGCTGAAAATCACTTTCCCCCAATTCCAGCGTATCGAACTGGCGGTGCAGGTCAACCAGCATGGAGCTTAACCGGCGCAATTGTTCCAGGTTCACCGGCGTATCATTTACAAATGCCCGCGATTTACCATTGCTGCCAATCTCGCGGCGAATGACCAGCTCTTCTTCCACATCGAGATCCTGCTCACGTAAAAATGCCTTCACCCCTTTCTTCTCTCCTATGGCAAAAATGCCTTCAACAAAGCATTTCTTATCGCGGCTTTGCAATACCGATGTATCTACGCGGTCACCCAGGATCAATGACAGCGCGCCCATGAGAATGGATTTACCGGCGCCGGTTTCTCCCGTGATGATATTCAGCTTTTGCGAGAATTCGATCTCTATCTCGTCAATAATAGCGTAATTCTGTATGAATAGTTTTTTAAGCACGTTTCAATTTTGAGCGTAACAAATATAATTGGCGGCGGGCATTAATTATAATGCGATTTTCCCCAATCACCAATTGGCAGTTTCCAGTTGGCAGTTGGCAGTTGGCAATAACTGCCAATTGCCCGTTCTTCTCCAAACTGCATTGACACTTCAGGCTATTCATTTTTACACCTTGCAATTCCGGCTTTGGCCCTTTGATCGAGGCTGTTCTTAAAATCATGGTCCTTCATGCTCATACATCTTTCGAACCATTCGATGGCGTTTTGCTTTTCACCCCGCTTTTCGAAGATATACCCGATCTGTAATGCCGCCCGGGCTGCAAAATGCTCCTTACGTTGTTCACCAAGCCCGATGGCCTGCTGGTAAAAGGTGATGGCCACACTGTCATTCTCTACATCATCGTAAAGGCGGCCGGCCCGGTATGCGAATTCCAGTTTTTCTTCCGGCAAGGAAAAACTCGCGGTATTTTTTCCATGTAACAAGGCAAGGGCCTGGCGATAATAACCGCCATCGTTCAATAAACGGGCCTGCAATAATATCTTGTTAGGCCATACACTGGTATTGGCTTCTTTTTGCGCCTGCTTATCTGCCTCCGTATCGGTACTGCCACTGTTAAGTATTTTCTGCCGGAAGGCCTTGGCTTTGGCCATATCGCCCTGCAGGTAGTAATGCCAGCTTAACTTTTGTAAAACATCTTTTACATAGAAGCGGCCTTTGAAGGTGGCTATAAATCGTTCCAGGTATAAAGCAGCGGCCGGATCAAGGTGATGCACCTTCGCATAACCCATTTCCATATCCCATAGGGGCATAACCAAATAGGCCGGAGCGGGATTTTTGTTCAAAATGATCTGTTCGGCGATCTCTGCCTGCTGATTACTTAGGTGCAGATTGACTGCCAGGTAAGTAAACAAATGGTGGTTCACCAGGTCGAGCTGCTGCTGTTCTATAAACTTAAATACACCTACGCGGTCGTTCTCGATATAGAACTTCAGGTAACAATAATAGAATATCGCTTCCTCGCGGAACAGCAAGGCCCACTCGTCTTTCGCCTGTAAAAAGTTATTGATGCGGGCCATGCCTTTTTTGATACTGCCATTGATACCCATTAAACTGCTCAACCACTTATAACCCTCAGGAATAGTGCCCGCCGCTACCTGCATAGCGCCAGCATATAATGCATTCGGGGTAAAATGAGGGAAGGACCTCATATTAGTTTTCACCTGCAGGAAAGAACGGCGGAACTCCCAGCCTGCATCCCAGTTATTGCCAAATTTTATTCGCACGGCGGCCCATTGAAAATGGATTACGGAGCGGGTGAATAACAGGAAAGGCGAACTTTCCGGTCCCTCATTCAACAGCTTGAGCCTTGCTTCCCTGTTGGGCAGACGCTTTTTATATTCTTCCGGGTCTTCATTGAAGAAGAGTGTAAAGAAATCAATATAATTTTCGAGGAAATAAGGAATGAGGTTATTGGGGTGCTGTGCTTTTTCGGCATTCAGCAATTGTTGCCCGCTGCCCAATTTCAACTGGATGATCTCATGATAAGCCTGGCGGCAGCGCTCGTTAAAATCAAATACTTTCTGTGCCCTGGCAGGCACATACGATAAAACCAATAATAAGACCGCCAACGAGGTTGGCCTCAGCCGATTCATGGCGCAATATAAGCAGTTAAAGGCAGAAGGCATAGCTAAAGGCAACCAGGCAAAAGGCAATTGGCAATACCCCAAAAGGCAATAGGCAATAAACACAAAAGGCAAAAGGGCAATAGGCAATACCCACAATTGGCAATAGGCAATAACCGCAATTGGCAAAAAGCAATACCCCAACAAGCCGGCAAGGCCACCTAGGCAAAAGGCAAAAGCAACAGCCTGCAGCAACTGCGGGACAAAGAAGGCTTAGCCCTGCGCGCAGGCACAGCCTCGCCCATTGCAGGCGTAGCAGCGTGCGCGGCACAATCATAAAAACAAAAGCCTCCCGGATTGAACCAGGAGGCTGCTCAGTATTTTGATGATATTTTACTTTACATCTACGCTATCGAACAGGTCGCGGTCAACCAGGATGCGGCCGCAGTTCTCGCATACGATGATCTTTTTACGCTGGCGGATCTCGCTCTGGCGTTGCGGAGGAATAGCGTTAAAGCAACCACCGCAGGCATCGCGCTCAACCGGTACTACACCCAGGCCGTTCCGGTAGTTCTTACGGATGCGATCGTATGATAACAACAGGCGCTCTTCTACTTTCTCGCGGGCTTCTGAAGCCTGTTTATTAAAGTGCTTTTCTTCTTTCTCGGTGGTAGCAATGATCTTTTCCAGCTCCCCTTTTTTAGTGCTTAATACACCTTCTTTGGTAGCGATGTTCTTTTTGGCTTTATCCAGCACTACCACTTTCTCGGCTATCTCTTCATTGGCATCGCGAATATGTTTTTCAGCCAGCTTGATCTCCAGCTGCTGCATTTCAATTTCTTTATTGATGGCCTCGAACTCGCGGCTGTTCTTTACATTCTCACTTTGCTTTTCATATTTCTTGATCAGGGCTTCAGCTTCCTTGATCGCGTTCTTCTTCTGGTTGATAAACTCCTGTATGCCGTTGATCTCTTCTTCGATCCGAACCTGGCGGGCATGTAAACCCTGAATCTCATCTTCCAGGTCGCTCACTTCCATCGGCAACTCCCCTTTCAGGATCTGGATCTCGTCGATCTTCGATTCAACCTTCTGCAATGCAACGAGTGAGCTTAATTTTTCTTCTACAGAGTAATCTTTAACGTTAGCCATAAAGAATTTATAGTTTGTTGTTTTAACCCGCCCCTCACCTGTTTGGATGGGCTGAAGTTTGTCCCCGGCTTTCCATCTCCGATGCCACTTATCTTGCGACGCTCCCTTCAGCGATCAGTTCTCTAATCAACAAAATAATGCACAGGATTGGTTTTTAAAGCCGTTTTAAGGACGGCAAAGGTAGGAAATTTTTCCTGCAAAATCCCAGCGAGTAAATCTATGGTAAATTGCTCACTTTCGAAATGCCCGATATCAGCAATTATAAGCCGGCCATTGGCATCGAAAAATTCATGGTATTTCATATCGCCGGTGATATAGACATCGGCTCCTGCGGCTAATGCTTTGGAAACCAGGAAACTACCTGCTCCCCCGCATAATGCTATCTTTTTTACCGGGCGTCCGCGCAGGGCGGTGTGCCTGATCAGCGGCAGGCCAAAAGCCTGTTTTACCTGTTTCAAAAAAGCCATTTCCGGCAGGGCTTCCGGTAATTCGCCGATCAGGCCTGACCCGATGCCGGCATGCGTATTGGCCAGGTTTACAATATCATAGGCCACTTCCTCGTAGGGATGCGCTGTTCGCAAAGCCCTGACCAGGGCTGTTTGCAGGTAAGCAGGGAATATAACCTCTATCTTCTCTTCCTGCTCATAATGCCGCTCGCCCGGCTGGCCAACAAATGGATTGGTGCCTTCGCCGCCTTTAAAAGTTCCGGTGCCAGTTACTCCGAAACTGCACTCATTATAATTTCCGATATGTCCGGCTCCTGCTTCAAACAGGGCCGAGCGTACATCTTCCAGCTGGGCAGGCGGCACAAAAGTGTACAGTTTTTTGAGCGTCGCTTCCCTGGGCGCCAGGATCTTCCGGTAAACCAGGCCGAGTTTATCGGCCATCATCCCGTTTACGCCGGATATTACATTATCGAGATTGGTATGAATAGCATAGATCGCTATATCATTTTTTATAGCTGTTATAATGGTTTTTTCCACATAGTTTTTCCCGGTTATCTTTTTCAGGCCTCCGAAAATGATGGGGTGATGTGCCACTACGAGGTTACAACCGCGTTGAACGGCTTCCAGGATCACTTCCTCGGTTGCATCAAGCGTGCACAGGGCGCCCGAGCAGGTCCAGCCGGCATCACCCGTGAGCAGACCGGCATTATCATAACTTTCCTGTAAGGAAGGCGGTGCTATCGATTCGAGCAAGGCAATGATATCTGCAATTTTCATCTCAAATGATTGTAGCCAAAGATAGTCGATCACAATGTCAATTAGGTGCTCATCTAAAACCCGGATCTCTGTTAATAAAAGATTTTCCTGACATCAAGGCATGTTAATTGCAAGGGATTTGGTACTTTAAATGAACTATTGACACTAACCTATAACCTAACTATATGCGGGGAACATGGATAATTTTATTGATCATGGTCATTGCCGGTATCGGCATGTATTTTTGGTTCAATCGCAAACCCAAAACGGCCAATCACGATACCATCGTATTCAAGAACACCCCTGATTCCATTATTAAAAAGCTGAAAATATACATGGCTGATGATCCCAAAGAAGTGATGTATATCGACAGTGTATGGATGCACGCTGATTCAACTCCATTAAAAGAGGTATTGAATGGTGTTGAGCAGGACACCATGAGCAAGCAATATTCCAAGGCCACCCTGTTCATTACCTACGGTAACCATTCTTTTTATGACCTGGAGCTAACAAAGCCCAATCCTAAAATAGCTTATAACATTAGTTTCGAGATTGAACCCATGACAGATAGTGATACGCTGATCATCGACGGGCTCATTACGCCTCAGGAAGGCGATGCCATCCATTTTGCCAGTCCGATGATGGATATGTACTCCAAATTTGTGATTACCTATAATCATAAGCTTCCGCAGGAGCCGGTCGATTCAACGGCCATTCGCGGGCATGATCCCAATAAGACGATAACTATTTTAAAGAATTAACCAGTTGCCAGCAGCCAGTTACCGGTTACCGGTTGCCAGTTACCAGTTACCGGTTGCCAGTTGCCGGTTGCCCGTTGAGCTGCCAGCTGCCAGCTGCCAGTTACCGGTTACCTGTTACCGGTTGCCCAGCTCCCAACTTGCCCATTGCCAACTGTGAACTGCTAACTGCGAACTGCGAACTGTGAACTGTGAACAAAAAAGCCCCCGTTAAAAACGAGGGCCATTATTCCGTTGCTCAGCATCCCTATTACTCGATGAGCTTCTCCACCCTGGTCAGCTGACCGTCTTCATTCATCCCCTCAAGAATGATCCGCAGGCGTTTCGACACATCATTATTATAGAAATGCAGGGTTATTTTATGATTGTTCTTGTCGGTAAGAATATAGGGCGCCCAGTATAAGGTAGAACGAATATCAGGCAGATCGGCATTGGTCACTTCCTTACTGTAATCGGGCGAATAGAACTCTTTCGGCGTTGCATAACCCGTTAAGCGGGTCTTATCAAGACCTGCTATATTGGAATTGGAAGAAGTAACATCGCCGCCTTTTTTGGTGTAAATGGCAATCGCCCCGCCTGAACCACCGCCCACAGCGCCAAAGAAGGGCGGCCGGAAGGCTTTTACATAAGCGATATCGGCAACTGGAATGTTCTCTATCGCCGACACATCCACCGGCATTTCATTCAGGTATAATGCAGGTCTTGCGCCACGCCATTGCAACTGCGTTCCACCACCGCCGGTAGTGATCTGCAAACCGGCCACCCTGCCCTGCAGGTACGTAAAGATGTTCATAGCGCCCATGGCCGACATATCTTCGGTGAGATCAAAGGTAGTAGCATCGCCGCCCGAGAACAAGCCACTGGTATAGCGTTCATCCATTTGCTGTTGTTTGGTCTTTGTCTTTGCCTTTACCGTTACCGTCTCCAGCACCCTTACCTTTTTCTCCAGTTCCGGCCTTAGGCGGTCTGCTTCTGATGCAAAGAATTTTCCCCGGTTCAACAGGCTTGTATCCAGGGGCATGGGCACACGCCAGGCAGAATCGGGTTTGATGGCGGCAGCGCTTTTCAGCGTACCATTGCTGAAATTAACAATGGCCTTACTAGCCAGGTGTTTACTGTTATTGAACTGGTAGAACACACTTACCGTATCAAAGAATACCAATCCATCCTGTTTAAACTTACCGCTTGAATCCATCGATAAAAAGAACAACTGGCGGGAAGAATCCTTTGCCTGCAGGAAAACGTTGATCTGGGTGTTCTTAGGCACCTGGCTTGGCAATACCCCCGTTAAGGTAGCATTCAGTGATAGATAATTCTCCTGGGGAAATTTGATCGTTGGCAGTTTGCCAGCCGCCAACTCATCCCATTTAAACCGGCGCCAGCCATTGGTAAGCATTACCAGGTCGAGGTGCGAACGCACCGTATCATCATTCCCCGTGAAATAATAATAAGGATTATGAATATAACCGCGCAGGTCGCCGCTCAACAGCAAATGCGACACAATGTTATCGGCATCGGGGTCGGCTTTGCTTAATGCTGCATCGGTTATGGAAATACTCAGGTTCGATTTTAGCGTATCCGGCACATCTATTACGAGCGTGTTCTTGCCCCGCCTTTCGGTATTCTTAACTACAGGTACTACCCGCGTGGTAAAGAAATAATCTTCCTTATTTACAAATGCAATACGTTCCGCCATGGGTTTCCAGTTGGCATCGAACAAGGTCAATTGCAACATACCGGTGGGAATACCCTCGAGCGGAATGGAGCCGCTGACCATGAAATTCTGCTGCAAATTCAAGCGCGCCTTATATACCACCTGTGAATTGAAATAACCGAGCAGGTACAAGGTCTTTAAGTTATCAGGGGCATCCTGCGGTCGTTTTATAATGAACGCCTCGCGGTTACCCGTAGGGGCACATTGCAGTACTACCCCCATGGGTTTCGCTTCCGGTAAGGGTGTTTTATGGGATTGCTTCTTTTCATCTGTCCACTCCGCATAATATGTTTTTCCGGCCTGGGGCTCAATGGTAAAACGACCCATGCCATCATGCACGGTTCCAAAACTGGCCACGGTTGCCCCTGATGCATCTTTAACAGAACCCTGTGCCGATACCGGCAATCCATAGGCATCGGTTACTTTAACGGCAACGACCGATTCAATGCCTGTGATCAGATCACCACCTTCAGGGAAGAAACGTAATGTAACGGCTGCCGGAAGACTGCTGGCGCCGCCGGCAGCAGCAGTTTGCTTAGCGGCCGTTTGTTTAACCGTGCTTGTACCGGTTGCGCCAGCTGGGGGGCTGGCCGTTGTTTTATTCAATATGCGGATGGTTTTGCTGAACAAAAAGCTGGTATCAAAATTCAGCATCCAGGTAGTGTAAGCCCTGAAAACGATCGTCGGCGGTAAATTGGCCGGCAGGTCAAAATGCCCTGCAGAGGTTCCTTCATAAATGGGTAATACCTTCTGCTGTAAAACCTTGCCTGACTGATCAACCAGCTCGGCATAAAAATTCCTGCTGATCGGGGATGGCATGATGCCGGCAAATAAATAGGACTTGAACCAAATGGTTTCGCCGGTATTATAAGCAGGTTTATCAAAGTGAACATATATCTTTTCCTGCGGATATCTTTCTCCATACAGGTTCACCATGGAATCGATCTGTTGTGCATAGCCGGCCCCTGCACCGGTGATCAATAAGACCAAAGCAATCAGGGATCTATAAATTCGGTTGCAATTCATGGGGCAATTTAACTTTTAACAAATTAATGGCTTTCATAGCTTAAAATTGGTAAAAATTTGTCTATGAATTGTTAAAGAAACCTACATATTAACATTTAAACCCATCCCAAACAGCTTTTCGATAATGATTAATGCTTTAAGCTTAAAAACCATGAGTTGCAGGTTACAGGCTTCCCGGTTACTTTCAAAGAGCAATCATCATCTGCAATCAAGCAGTGCAAAGCAAAGGGACTAACCTTTTTTGGCCAGTCCCTTTCAGATATAGTAGGTTAGCGTGAAGACTATGAGCTGCAGGTAACACAACCTTCTTCCATGGTGCACACCTGGCCGGTTATTATTTCGTCATTGCTTTCGCCTGATTTTGGCACTACTGGCTCCATCTGGCGGCTGCCCTGTTTTTCAACAGTGAACTGAACTGCCTGGGCCGCTGCCTGGGTACGCAGATAATACATACCCGTTTTTAAACCCACTTTCCAGGCATAAAAGTGCATCGAGGTGAGTTTGGCCACCGTTGGATTATCAACAAAGAGGTTAAGCGATTGCGACTGGCAAATAAAGGCGCCGCGATCAGCCGCCATATCGATCAAATGACGCTGTTTGATCTCCCATACGGTTTTGTACAAAGCCTTGATCTCGGCCGGGATCTCACTGATCTGCTGAATGGAACCATTTGCTGCAATGATCTTATTCTTCATGGTATCGTTCCATAAGCCCAGTTGTACCAGGTCTTTCAGCAGGTGTTTGTTTACGATGATGAACTCGCCGCTTAATACCCGGCGTACGTAAATGTTGGAAGTATAGGGTTCGAAACATTCGTTGTTGCCCAGGATCTGGGAAGTAGAAGCCGTGGGCATGGGTGCTACCAGCAAGGAGTTGCGAACACCATGTTTCATTACTTCTGCCCGCAATGTATCCCAGTCATGACGGTTCGAAGGCTGTACATTCCACAGATCGAACTGGAACAGTCCTTTCGATAAAGGAGAGCCGGCGAAGGTCTCATAGGGTCCCTGTTCGATGGCCATATCTTTGCTGGCTGTCATGGCGGCAAAATAAATGGTCTCAAAGATGTTCTTGTTCAACACCTTTGCCAGTTCGCTTTCAAAAGGCAAACGCAGGAGGATGAACACGTCGGCCAGACCTTGTACGCCTAAACCAATCGGGCGGTGACGCAGGTTCGAACGTTTTGCTTCCTCGATCGGATAATAGTTATTATCGATAATGCGGTTGAGGTTACGGGTTACCTGGTAGGTTACTTCGTATAATTTATCGAAATCGAATTTTCCCTCATTCACAAAGCGGGGCAATGCCAGCGATGCCAGGTTACAAACAGCTACTTCATCGGCGCTGGTATATTCCAGGATCTCTGTACACAGGTTGCTGCTCTTGATCGTTCCCAGGTTCTGCTGGTTGCTCTTCCGGTTGGCGGCATCTTTATACAGCATATAAGGAGTGCCGGTTTCGATCTGTGCTTCCAGGATGGCAAACCACAGGTCCTGGGCTTTGATCACTTTGCGGGCGCGGCCTTCCTGCTCATAGCGTTGGTACAAAGCCTCAAATTCATCGCCGAAAGTATCACTCAGTCCGGGCGCTTCATTCGGACAAAACAGGCTCCAGTCGCCGTTCTGCTCAACGCGTTTCATGAACAGGTCGCTGATCCATAAGGCATAGAACAGGTCACGGGCGCGCAGTTCTTCCTTGCCATGATTCTTACGCAGGTCAAGGAAACTTTCGATATCGGCATGCCAGGGTTCCAGGTAAATAGCAAATGCGCCTTTGCGTTTGCCACCGCCCTGGTCAACATAACGCGCTGTATCGTTGAATACCCGCAGCATGGGAATGATCCCATTGCTGGTGCCATTGGTGCCGCCGATATAGCTACCGGTTGCCCGCACATTATGGATTGACAAGCCTATGCCGCCGGCGCTTTGTGAGATCTTGGCAGTTTGCTTCAGCGTGTCGTAAATGCCATCGATGCTGTCGTCTTTCATGGTAAGCAAAAAGCAGGATGACATTTGCGGCTTGGGCGTACCTGCATTGAATAAAGTTGGCGTAGCATGGGTGAACCAACGCTCGCTCATTAAGTTATAGGTCTTAATGGCGCTTTCAATATCTTCTTTATGAATACCTATCGACACGCGCATATACATATGCTGCGGGCGTTCTGCTATAACACCGTCGATGCGCAGCAGGTATGATTTCTCCAGGGTTTTAAAGCCGAAGTAGTCGAACCCGAAATCGCGGTCATAAATGATCGAGCTATCGAGCAGCTCTGCATTGGCTTCAATGATCTCCATTATGTCATCGGCCAGCAGGGGCATTTTACGGCCGGTAGCCGAATCGGTATACTGATGCAGTTTGCGCATGGTGGCAGAGAAAGATTTCTCTGTGTTCTTATGCAGGTTGCTTACGGCAATACGGGATGCCAGCAGGGCATAGTCGGGGTGTTTGGTAGTTAATGAGGCAGCCGTTTCTGCAGCCAGGTTATCCAGCTCGGTAGTGGTAACCCCATCATAAATGCCTTCAATAACTTTTTTTGTTACCTCAATCACATCCACCAGCGGGCTCAATCCATACGACAGCTTCTGAATGCGCGCGGTGATCTTATCAAACTTTACTGTTTCTTTTTTCCCATTCCTTTTAATTACGTTCATGCTAATGGAGTTTTATTGTGCTATCAAATTGATTTCTGATTTCGAGATTTCTGATTTCGAGATTTTGAGATTTTGAGATGGCTAAATTTTAGAGACTAAGAAAAGATCTCGAAATTCCGAATCCCTAAATCCCCAGATCCCGAAATCCCAAAATCCCTAAAAGTCTTCGTCCAGGGAGAACTGTTGCGAATCTTTATTCGCCATTACACCGGCTTTACGGTAATCCCCTACCCGCTTTTCGAAGAAATTGGTTTTCCCCTGCAGCGAGATCATCTCCATAAAGTCGAAGGGATTGGCGGCGTTGAACATTTTGGGATAACCCAGTTCACTCAGCCATCTGTCGGCAACGAATTCAATATACTGTTGCATCAGGCGGGCGTTCATGCCTATCAGGTCAACCGGTAATGCTTCCGTGATAAATTCTTTTTCAATACGTACGGCATCGCCAATGATGCTGTACACCTGTTCCTGCGATAACTTATTATTCAGCATACTGTACAGCAGGCAGGCGAATTCACAATGCAAACCTTCATCACGGCTGATCAGTTCATTACTGAATGTAAGGCCCGGCATCAATCCTCTTTTCTTTAACCAGAAGATAGAACAGAAACTTCCGCTGAAGAAGATCCCTTCCACTGCTGCAAAAGCTACTAAACGTTCGGCGAAGTTCCCTTGTTCGATCCAACGCAGGGCCCATTCGGCTTTTTTCTTTACAGCGGGCACCGTATCTATTGCGTGGAACAAGCGGTCTTTTTCGTTGGGATCTTTTACGTAGGTATCTATCAGTAATGCATAGGTCTCTGAGTGAATATTCTCCATCATGATCTGAAAACCATAAAAGCAACGGGCTTCGGGCAACTGAACTTCGCTCATGAAATTCACCGCCAGGTTCTCGTTCACGATACCATCACTTGCTGCAAAAAACGCCAGTACGTGCGAAATAAAATGACGCTCGCCATCATTGAGGGCCGCCCAGTCTTTCAGATCACCACTGAGATCGATCTCTTCTGCGGTCCAGAAACTGGCCTCATGCTTTTTATACATTTCCCAGATCGCGGGATATTTAATTGGAAGAATAACAAAACGGTCCTTGTTTTCCTGTAACAACACTTCATTTTCGTACTGCATGTAAAATAGTTAGTAAGTTTAAATAATGCGGCACGACAGCAGATAGCAACCCCAGCGATCCCGGCATTCGCCGGGACCCCAATAACTTAGCTTGTGATAGCTGAAGCTTATATCATTTGCCTGTACCTTATCGGGAAAGTTCCAAACATATCTGTAACGGCAGGTCTCCTGGCTTGTTGATTTGCTGAGTACCTTCCCACCGATGCGGCTTTCACCGGTCATCAGCAGTGGTTTTTGTAGGATCAGCTTGGTGACCTAATAACTCTCCATTCACCCAACTTACAGTTGCCCGTCAGCCCGTGATTTTCACACGGTTCCCTTTTAAGCTGCCTGATCTTGTATGATGTTTTTCAGTCAGCACCGTAACAATTATCAGTAAGAACCTGTACGAAAGTAATATGCGGGCGATAGAATCAATAAAACAGTTTTTCACAGGTGTTAATAGATTTATGTTCAGGATTAAATGTATTTGAAAATCAATATACAACAGGCAATAAGCAATAGACAAAAGTTCGCGGATTATAGGAAAGCCTGAAAATTGGCAATCATTGCCAATTGCATATTGTCCATTGTTTATTGTCTATTGCCAATTGTTTTACCGATTTTCGCAACCTGAATTACTATTAAACTTTTGGGGTATGACAAACACGGCGAATAAAGGTTTATACGAAGAATATATAAAGAGCATGCAAACAATTGCCGACCTGCGCTACGCAGCTGCGGTATTGCAATGGGACCAGGAAACATATCTTCCGCCCAAAGGCGCCCCTGTGCGTGGTCAGCAGATCGCCACCCTTTCTGAAATAGCCCATAAATATTTTACCGACGAAAAACTGGGTGCGCAGTTACAGCAGTTACTGGCAGGCGATCAATTATCACCAGAGCAAAAAAGAAATGTAGAACTTACCTGGCAGGATTATTCCAAACAGAAGAAATTCACTTCTTCTTTTGTTCGCACCATGGCCGAAGCGGTGAATAAAAGTTTCCATAGCTGGATGGAAGCCCGGAAAGCCAATGATTTTTCGCTTTTCGCCAATGACCTGGGCCGGCTGATAGAATTGAAGAAACAGGAAGCCGATCTGCTGGGTTATGAAAAGCACCCGTATAACGCATTGTTGGACGATCACGACAAAGGCGCCACTGTTCAGTTACTCGATGGCGTATTTGCCGCCATTCAGCAACCGCTGAAAGATCTGTTGGGAAAAATTGCTGCCCAGCCTGCTGTTGATGACAGCTTCCTGCGCCAGCATTTTGATAAAGACAAACAATGGCAGTTTGGCCTGCAGGTAGTAAAAGAACTGGGCTATGATATGGAAGCCGGCCGCCAGGATATTTCTGAACATCCTTTCACTACCAATTTCAACAGCCAGGATGTACGCATTACCACGCGCATCGATGAAAATGATCTCAGCAATATGGTCTGGAGCTGTATTCATGAAGCGGGCCACGCGTTGTATGAGCAGGGATTACCGCTGAACGCCTATGGTCTACCGCTGGGTGAACCTGCTTCTTATACTATCCATGAATCGCAAAGCCGTTTGTGGGAAAACCACGTAGGCCGCAGCCGCGCATTCTGTGAACGCTGGTTGCCGGTATTACAGCAGTATTTTCCGCAACAGTTGGGCAAGGTTTCTGTGGAACAGTTCTATAAAGGTATTAATAAGGTACAGCCTTCGCTCATCCGTACCGAAGCGGATGAGCTTACCTACCATTTTCATATCATGATCAGGTATGAGCTGGAAAAACTGCTCATCGAAGGCGCCATGGGCGTAAAAGAGATCCCCGCTTACTGGAATGACCAATACCGGCAATGGATGGGAGTTGAGGTGCCCGGCGACAAAATGGGCTGCCTGCAGGACGTGCACTGGAGCCATGGAAGTTTTGGCTATTTCCCTACGTACAGCCTCGGCAGCTTCTATGCAGCTCAATTCTATGCTTGTGCTAATCAGTCAATTACAGATCTGAATGAGCAAATAAAAGCAGGCAATAATGCACCATTGCTGCAATGGCTAAGGGAGGCGGTACACGTAAAAGGGCGGCGCTTCACCAGCGAGGAATTGTGCAAAGATATATGCGGAGAAACCCTAAATATTAAATATTTTAC
Organism: Longitalea arenae; assembly: GCF_016924755.1. Taxonomy (GTDB): domain Bacteria; phylum Bacteroidota; class Bacteroidia; order Chitinophagales; family Chitinophagaceae; genus Niastella; species Niastella arenae. The sequence goes on from NZ_JAFFJX010000002.1 coordinate 195,329, forward strand.
AGGGTATTTACTTGACAAATACAAAGATATTTGCAAATTTTAATATCCGTAACCAGACCCAGTTGGAACCATGTACAAATTAAAACCTCTGATGCTCACAGGGTATATATTCGCCCTGTTCATTACTATGTCTTGTAAAAAAGTGCTTGAGAAAAAAGCACAGGACATGGTAATGGATGCCATGACCAGTGGAGAATGGATCGTTGAACAGTATATAGAGGGCAATAACAATATTTCGAATCAGTTCCTGAACTATTCTTTTAAGTTTTACGAAAATGGCACGGTGACCGGAACCATAAACAGTACCAGCACCGAAGGCAGCTGGGTAGGCAATGTGTCGGATTATACGATCACTTCAGATTTTCCGTCGGCTACCGATCCGCTGAAAAAACTGAATGGGGTGTGGAAACTGAAAGACACTGACTGGGATTATGTGAAAGCGCAAATGACAACGCCTGATGGAGTAAATGTACTCACATTGCGTAAAAAATAAAACCGGAACACCTTATCCCCAACGACGCTTATATTTTTTTCGTATCATAAGTTAACCAGGTTAATAAACAACAACCTCACTCCTTTTAACCGACAACTTATCAACGGATAAGCTTCACCCTGAATATCCTATTTAATACTTCAGACTAGGATCCGAATTCCCCAGATTAACCTATTACCCCAGTTGGTTAAGAACTGATCTATTGTGTTATGCAAAACCATGTACGTACGTTATAGCCTGTTCAATGGTTATAATGTACCGGGAACAAGGTTTGCATAGTTCGTTATTCTATGCTTGTGGGTAAGGCAGCCTATAAACCATAAAACAGTTTTGCACTTGAGTAAATTTGACCTTGCACCTTGTGATAACCGGATGCACCTGCCGGTATGGCTCCGTTCTGTGAACCAAACGTTTACCAGATCGTGGTTTTGCTTACTATTTAGCCTGTTATTCTCCCTTTACGGATATGCGCAACCCATGGTAGCGGACTTTAGCGCCAACACCACCTCAGGGTGCTCACCGCTGGCGATTGCCTTTAAAGACTTAACCACAGGTAGTCCCAAGTTTTGGAACTGGGATTTCGGTAATGGCACTTTATCAAATGCGCAAAATCCGGTGGTAACTTATTCGCAACCTGGCACCTACACTGTTAAGCTGGTTGTTCGCAATGCCGATGGCACTACTGGAATTACAAAAACAGATTTCATTACTATTTACCCATCACCGCAGGCATCTTTTGTTACTAATTTCACTACCGGGTGTGTACCAGTAACTGTACAATTCACAGATCGCAGTACTTCTACGGCTGGCAATATTGTGTCGTGGCAATGGAATTTTGGTGATGGAGCTACCAGCACAGAGCAAAGTCCTTCTCATACCTATACGAATACCGGCTTTTACAATGTTTCACTTACAGTTACGAGCAGCACAGGCTGCCGATCTGTTTATAGCGTAAACAGATTGATACGCATCGTTTCCGGCGTTAAGGCAGAATTCGATAACAGCAAACCGGAATCCTGCCAGGCGCCCTATAATAATATAACGTTCAAGAATCTATCCAGCGGCCCGGGCAATATGACCTTTCAGTGGGACCTTGGCAACGGCAGCAATTCAACCGATCCCAATCCAACCACCTCTTACGCCACAGCCGCCACCTATAACGTAACGCTTACAGCTACCAGTGAATTTGGTTGTTCGGGCACTATTACAAAACCCGTCACTTTCGGTGGTCCAACCACCGCTATAAAAGGGCCTGATACTGTTTGCCAGAATGCAACAGCACTTTTTGTAAATGATGGTTCTGCAGCACCGCAAAAAAGCGTTTGGGATTTCGGCAATGGCATACAAAAGACCGGCAAAGACGAAAGCTTTACCTACACAGCGTTAGGTGACTTTACAGTAAAGCTAACCAATACATATGCAGGTTGTATAGATTCAGCGATTAAAAAGGTACATGTACGATCGACGCCGGTTGTAGATTTTAAAGTATTGAATGGGGTCGCTTGTAAACCTCCATTGAATGTGACTTTTGAAGATGCTTCACCAACGCCAATTGTAAAATGGGTATGGGATTTTGGCGACGGTGGAAGTGGCACAGGATCGCCTGTGAATCATATGTATAATGCAGCCGGCGATTTTACTGTAAAAGGCACGTTTACCGATGCTAATGGTTGCGAAGTAGCAATTTCGAAACAGGCGGTGATAAAGATCGAAGCACCCACGGTGAAGATCAACAATGTTCCGGCCGGTGGTTGTGTCCCCTACACCTATACGCCCGTCGCTACTGTTACCGCATTGGATGGGATTGCTACCTATTCCTGGGATTTTGGCGATGGCACTGTAATCACGGGAACAAATCCAAGCCCATCGCATACCTATACCTCCACTGGCGCTTACGACATAAAACTAACCATTACCACTACCGGTGGTTGTACGGTAACGGCTACCGAAAGAGATGGGGTAAAAGTTGGCACCCCGCCTGCAACCAACTTCAGTATGTCGGCCACCGATGTTTGTGCTTCTGAAATAGTATCATTTACTGACCTCACCCCCCAACCCGTAGATGATTGGTTCTGGCAATTCGGTGACGGCGGTACATCTACCCAGAAAAATCCAACGCATTTATTTACCGACTCGGGTACTTTTGTCGTTAAATTAACTGCATTCAATAACCGCTGCCCCTTTCAGGGCGCCGGCCAGCAGATCCATATAAAACCCCCGATAGCCCGCTTTTCGCCTCGCCCTAATTGTAACAATTTGGATGTTAACTTTATCAACCTTTCAAAAACCGACCCGTCGTATGGTGCCATCAGCTATTCGTGGAACTTTGGCGATGGAACCACTTCTACAGACCCTAATCCCACCCATACATTTCCGGCATACGGAACATACCCGGTTACCCTTACTGTAACCAACGGTTCATGTACACATACATTTGCCGAAACGGTAAAATTGATTAAGGAACAGGCAGCATTCACAAATGTCTCTCCCATTTGCAGAGGCGGCGATTTTAGTATTATCTCTTCCAATTCAGCTCAGCTAATTTCCCAATATGAATGGTCAATCGACGGAGCACCTTACGTAGCAGGCCCTGCGCATTATAGGGCCAATATAGGCGTTTTAGGCTGGCATAGCATCGGGCTGGTTATTACAGATATCAACGGCTGTACTGATACACTGGTAAAATCGAACGCAGTGAATGTAACCGCGCCGGTTACCAATTTTACGGCAGCTTCAGCCGGTGGCTGTAAAGATGTAACGATCACCTTCAATGATAATTCATCATCTCCCTTGAGTACATTGGTAAAATGGACCTTCGATTTTGGGGATGGTAAAAGAGAATCGTTCACAAATGCACCTTTCACTCACCCATACACAGATACAGGCCTATTTGTTCCGAAGCTGATAGTAGAAGATGCCATGGGCTGTACAGATTCAGTAGAACTGGCTGACACGCTGTTCATTGCAACACTTGTTACCGATTTCACGTCGGATTATGACACCATTTGTCCATCATCGAGTGTACAGTTCACCGATGCTTCCGTTGGCGCCGGCTTAACCTATTTCTGGGATTTTGGCAATGGAAGCACCTCCACCCAGCAGAACCCATCATTAAGTTATGGAGGCAACAATGCTGCCTATACCGTTAAACTGGTGATCACCGACCGCGGCGGCTGTAAAGATTCAATAACCCGTAGCAATTATATCACTACTTTAAAGCCTATCCCTGCCTTTGATATTCGCGATACGCTTACTATTTGTCCGCCCATCGAAAGCAAATTCTTCTTCAAAGGTGAACATTACGAATCCTTTGAATGGAACTTCGGGGACGGCTCTACCTCTACCCTGCAGGATCCTACGCATTTCTATAATGCTTATGGCGACTTTACGGCCTGGCTGATCTTAACGGGGTATGGCGGCTGCAAAGATTCAGTCAGCGCGAACGTGCATGTGTATGATCCTGGAACTGCTACCCAGTTTAATTACAGTCCGCTGGATGCCTGCAATGAATTACTGGTTGATTTCACCCTGAAGCCAATTCCTGATATGAAATTTGCCGTTCATTTTGGCGATGGCACCCTGGATTCTTCCATGGCCACCACCTACCAGCATTTTTATAAATCACCGGCTTTCTACAGCCCTTCTGTTCAATATTTAGATAACCAGGGTTGTATCGCCGGCGTAAGCGGCCCGCCCATCCGGGTCATCGGGGCTGAGCCATTCTTTGGTGTCGACAGGAAAAAATTCTGTGATTCCGGTATCGTATACTTTACGAATTATACCATTGGTAATGATCCCGTGGTAAGCCGCACCTGGAATTTTGGCGATGGCTCCCCCACTACTTCCGACCAGGACCCTGCGCACTTTTTCCGTCGGCCGGGCACCTTCATAGTTTCACAAAACGTAACTACCCAGCAGGGATGTTCCAAAACCATTACCGACACCATACGGGTCTATCGCACCCCCGATCCATATATAGTAGGCGATAGCATTGGCTGTATCAATGCCACGCTCAACCTGCGAGGTATGCTGCGGGTGCCCGATACTGCCATTACCTGGAAGTGGACACCCGGCAACCAGTCAACCAAAGACATTTCGGTGAGTTTCCCGAACAGCGGCGACTATACCATGTTCCTGCAGGCCACGAACTCCTTTGGTTGTACAGACAGCGCCCGCAAAGAGCTCTTCGTGCCGCCTTTACCGTCTGTTACCGTGAACGACAACCCGGTAATACCGGTAACAACCGGTGTCATACTGCCCGTTACATATGGGCATGAGGTAGAGAACTTCACCTGGTCACCGGCCAAGAACCTGAGCTGTACGCGTTGTCCCACGCCCTATGCCAATCCGAAATTTACCACTACCTATAATGTGAAAGTGGAAGACCACTATGGTTGTACTAATTCAGCCGATGTTACCGTAACGGTAGTGTGTAACGGATTGAACTATTTTGTACCCAATACTTTCTCACCCAACGGCGATGGCGTGAACGATATTTTCGCCCCCCGGGGTGTTGGCCTCACGCGTGTAAACAGCATGCGCATTTTCAATCGCTGGGGTGAAATGGTGTATGAAAGAATGAATTTTATGGCAAATGACCGTACCCCGACTGGCGGCTGGGATGGAACCTATAAAGGCAAACCAGCCAGTGCCGATGTATATGTATATATCATCGAGTTTGTTTGTGAAAATGCTGCGATCGTACCTGTTAAAGGCAATGTGGCATTAGTACGGTAATTAAAAACATTAACATTAAATTTCCCGATCATGATCACCGGCCGTAACTGCAAACGAATTTTTGCCGGCATTATAGTGTCCCTATCCATGTTGCAGGCAACAGGACAGGATATACATTTTTCACAATTTTTCGAAGCGCCCCTTTTACGCAATCCATCACTGGCCGGCATTTATACCGGCGACTACCGGATCCAGGGCGTTTACCGCGATCAGTGGAACAGTATCACCAATGCATACAGAACAGGCTCATTGAATGCTGAACTCAAAATGCCCGTAGGCGTCGGTAACGATTTTATCACCACCGGTATCCAGGCTGTATTTGACAAAGCCGGTACCGTGGGCTTAACCACCACGCATATTCTGCCTGCGCTCAACTACCATAAATCGTTGAGCGATGAAAAGACCATGTACCTCTCGCTGGGTTTTATGGGCGGATTGATCCGCAAAAGCATTGACGTTACCAAGATGACTACCGATAACCAGTACTCGGGTGGCGGTTATGATGGCAGTTTGCCCACGGGCGAAAATTTCCTGACACCCAATTACAGTACCTGGGACGCCAGTGTGGGCATGAGCTTTAATACCACCTTTGGCGAAGAGCAGGCAAACAGTATGTTTGTAGGTTTCGCTTACCACCATTTGAACCGCCCGAAAAATTCCTTCTATCGCAACCGCAGTATTGAACTAAGCCCCAAGTATGTTGGTTCGGTGGGCGTCAAATGGCGGATGGATGATGTTTCAGCGGTGACCCTGCAGGCCGATCATTCCGTACAGGCAAATTATTCAGAGACCATCGGTGGCGCCCTGTACTCCTACAACCTGGGCAGCGACCTCGATGGCAATCCCCTGTATACACTGAGCGGCGGTTTGTTCCTGCGCTGGAAAGATGCACTGGTACCTGTGATCAAGATCGAATGGGGCAACCTGTCTACGGCCCTGAGTTATGACGTGAACGTATCACCGCTCAAAACCGCCAGTATGGGCCGGGGCGGTTTCGAATTGTCCCTGAGCTATATCGGCTTCCTGCACCGCGATAACAGCAGCGAGTATAAAATGTTATGCCCGAAATTTTAGTAATCGCTTTTTATTTCGATACCATATAATTTCCGACCTCCTTACCGCTATCATCGAGCATGGTAAGCCGTAAGTTACGGGCATCGGCATGCAGCCTTATAAGGGTTCTCTGTCCTTCTTTAGGACCACCGCCGATTACAATGGGATACTGGTGTTGTTCTTTTACCGGTGGATGCACCCCGTATTTATGGGTATGCCCGCTGATGCACATATCGATGCGATACTTGTTAAAGAGCGGATTGAATAATTCGCGGCAATGCATGGTGCCATGCCAGTCGCCCGAATAAAAAGGCGGAATATGCATCAGCACTACTTTAAAGCTTGCTTTTTTAAAAGGGCGGCTTTGCATCACTTCCGACAACCATTGCTGTTGTTCGCGGCGATAGGCGTCAAAATCAACTATACCGGCATACACGGGCGTATCATCTGTTTTATCCTCGCCTGTATCCAACACGGTAAAATGCACCGGTCCCCAGCTGAATGTATAAAATTGATTGCCTTGCGGATTGCAGAAATAATGATGCAGGTCGCGGCTGAACTTTCCCCTTGTTTCATGGTTTCCCCGCACATACATAAAAGGTTTTGCACTGGCGAAACTGCTGATGCAGGGTTGCAGCATATGATCAACGATCTGCTGCTCGCTGGTTTGATAATCGAAGATATCGCCGTTAAAAAATACAAAGTCATAAGGTTCTTCGCCATTCATTTGCACCAGGTGGGGAATGGAATGCGGCCTGTCGTGAATGTCGTTCAGAATTAAACAACGCATGGCTTTCCCGTTCTCTGCCGGGGTAGTAAAAGAATACACCTCACTTTCCAGCGTATTGCCATAAGTAAGCTTATAAGGTTCGAAGCCAGTAATTTCTTTTGAGACCACGCGGTAGTAATAGGTCGTTCCTGGTTTCAGGTTGTTCAACCGGATGCGGTTTACCCGGTTGTACGCATCTACCAGGCCATTGGTAACGCTGTGCGCCTTTTGTCCCAGCGAACTGGTTTCACCATATTCAACCCAGCTATAAGATAGCAGATTGGTAATGAACATGACGACCATTGACCCCGGTGCAGCATATTGCAGGTAAGGGCTGGCGGTAAATATATGTCCGGCCGAGGGATTGGCAGCTGTCAGCAGCGGCGATCTTGCCTGCAATGTGGCAGGCAGTAAACTTCCTGCCAGTGTTGCGCCACCCAGGCCGGTAAGCGATTGTATAAAATGGCGGCGGCTATTACTTGTTGGTTGTTGGTGCATATAAGGTGAATATTGGCTTCGCTATAAAAATACGCAGGCATCGTATATTAAATGTTACGCAAACGTTTGCTCAAATTACAGACGCATGAAAACACAGCAGGGTTACACCCACTGCGTTTTCATGAAAACTTTTATAAAAAAGATCAAATAGTTCTGCGACACCAGGACACTCAATAATCCGGATTCTGGGTTAACGCCTTATCTTTTTCCCGCTCTTTTTGCGGAATGGGAAAGAGGTCGAATGCAGGCCGGTATACCCGGTTCTCTAACAGGAATTTTTCGTACTTAAACAGGTTGCCGCTTTTGGTGATGCGCATGCCATAGGCAGTAGTGCCTTCCTGGGTACCAATGCGCCAGCGCCGCAAGTCCCAGAAGCGATGGGCTTCAAAGGCCAGTTCTACCCGGCGTTCATGGCGGATGCGTTGACGCATTTCTTCTTTCGATAAGCCGGCAGGCAAGGGCGGCATTTTTACGTTCTTACGGTCGCGTACCTGGTTCACCGCATCATACACCGTTTGGTCAGGCGCGCCCAATGCTTCATTCTGCGCTTCTGCATAATTCAACAGCGCCTCGGCATAACGCATGAATACCCAGTAATGGCTGCCAGGTTTATACGATGTGATCAGGGTGGCATTTTCATCGAGCAGTTTGGCCACATAATAACCGGTTTTCGTAGCCGCATTGTTGTAATTCAATCCATCTACACCACTTCCCACATAGGTATTAATGGTGGCGCCTGCCCATTTACGGCCGTTATAAATGATCGACTGATGAAAGCGGGGATCGCGGCCAACATAGGGGTTGGCAGGATCGTAGCCTGAACCCGGATCAGTGATATACTTACCATTGCTCATTTCATATTCATCAACCATGTTTTGCAGAGGCTGCAGGTTGCCCCATCCCCCGCCCTGGCTGGGCGGCTGGGTATGGCGCACCCAGTCATCGCTTACCACCTTCCAAACCTGGTTCACAGTGCTTTGAAAGATCACCTCCGGCGAAGTACGGGTATGAAAAAGGGTTTTATAATTGTCATCCAGGCGATATACATTCAGCTCCATCACCGCTCTGGCAGCATCGGCCGCCTGCTGCCATTTGTCCAGCTTGTTCTCCGGGTTATGCAAGAGACTGGCTGCATATAATAACAAACGCGACTTCAGCATTAAAGCAGCGCCCCTGGTAGCCCGGCCAAGGTGTTCGCTACTATGTACAAGCGGTAATAAAGCGGCCGCACTGTCACAATCCCTTACGATGAATTCAACCACTTCATCTTCACTATTACGGGGTATTTGCAGGTCCTCATCTATCGTGAGCGGTTTTTCGATCAGCGGCACGCCCCCGTATCGTTTGTACAACTCTTCGTAAAAGAAGGCCCGTAAAAACAGCGCTTCCCCTTTCATCCGGTATTTACCGGCTTCCTGCCTGGCATCGTTCACCGGCAATGCATCAATATTTTGCAGGAAAATATTCGCTTTCCTGATATTCTGGTAAGACTTAGCCCAGATATCTATAGGATTATTCGTAGGTGAAATAAGGCCACTCGTAAAGTTAATAGTGCCATAATTAAAGGTATAGGGGCATTTGGCTTCATCACAGGCGGCCGCATACGTAAATGAATATACCGGCATCCAGTCTCCCGCACCGATACCGGTGGCATATATATTGGCCAGAAAAGCATCTGTCTGTACATAATCATTGAACAATTCCTTTTCGGTTATTCCGCCCGATTCCGCTTTATCGAGGTAGGAATTCACTTTTTTACAGGCTGTCATGCCGGTAAGCACCAGGCAGCCAAGCATCCATATATATTTTCTGTATCGCATTGCTGTAGTTTGATGTTAATTGTATTGATTGCTTACAACTTAAAAATCTGCAGACACTCCGAAATTCACTACCCGCAGCTGCGGATAAAAGAAACCTTTACCACTGGGCGCCTCGGGATCAAAACTGCCATTGCCCATGCGGTCCCAGGTATACAGGTTCATGCCGTTGGCATATAACCGTAATGATGAAATACCGGTGAACCTGCCGATCTGCAGTTTTTTGAAAGTATACCCGATCTCAATATTCTTTAACCGCAGGTAGGTGGCATCCTTCAAAAAGAACGATGAATTTTCCTGGTGATTATTGGTGTTTTGACCATAGTGTAATGCCGGATAGCTGGCCGTGGCAGCTGTTTCTGGCGTCCACCGGCCCAGGTGCTGCTCCATGACTTTTGCGCCATTATAAAATTCCCAGGCGCCTTCATGACTAAAACGTACGGTGTAATTACCTGCTCCCTGGAACAGTACGCTTACATCGAAGTTCTTCCAGCTTACGCTGCCGGAAAAGCCGTGCAAGAATTCGGGTACGGTACTTTTACCGATCGGTCCTTTATCATTGTTATCGATGACATTATCCTCATTCAGGTCTTTGTATTTCAGATCGCCGGGGATCAGGTTGCCGAACTGGCGCGGACTGTTCGCTATTTCTTCTTTACTGTTAAAGAAACCGATGGCCGTGAAACCGAACTCCTGTCCGATCGGGTGCCCCGTCGTGCGCAGGTAATCATAGGGGTAACTGATCTCGTCTCTGAACAATACTTTGTTCCTTGCGAAAGAACCGTTTGCCCGCAGCGAATACATCACATTACCAATACGGTTGTTATGCGTGAGCTCGAGGTCAATGCCCCGGTTTACAATCACGCCCATATTGGCCGGCGTCAGGTTGCCGGGACTTACTCCTAAAAGATCAGGGATGATGCCGCGGGTGATAAGGATATCATTGCGCTTTTCGCGGAAGACATCTACAGTAAGGTTCAACAGGCTGTTCCATAATCTTGCTTCCAGGCCAATATTCAGCTTACGCGCTTTTTCCCAGGTAACATCAGGGTTCGACATAGCGCCTTCCTGGCGGCCGGGGATAGCCGTTAACTGGTCGGTGCCAAAACTATAACCGGGGCCGCTTACGTATTCTGAAATGAACAGCCAGCGCCGGTTGCCCAGCTGATGATTACCGGTCAACCCATAGGATGCTCTAAGTTTCAGAAAATCGAGCACGGCATTATTTTGCAGGAAAGCTTCTTTAGAGATCACCCAACCGGCAGACACCGCGGGAAAAAAGCCATAGCGCCTGTCTTTTGCAAAATTGTCGGTGCCATTGTAGCCTGCATTTAATTCCCCAAAATATTTATTGTTCAAATTCCAGGTTACTCTCGCCACCAGTCCCTGCGTTACATAGGGGATGGTTCCGCCTATTACCTGTTGCTGGCGGTTGGCCAGCAGCAGGGCCGTAATATTATGCTTGCCGAAACTGCGTTCATAATTCACAGAAAGATCCAGCCAGGTACTGCGGTTCTGGGTAAACTCGCTTTCAGGCGCTTTGAGCGGTGCATCGGCGCCGGAGAACGAATAACTCGATGTATCATAGTAATCGCCACTGCCTTTATACAATGCCGTTCTCATTTCCTTGCTCCTGATAAAAGCGGCCCTGGAATAGCCGTCGAAAGAAAAGTTTCCCTTGACAAACAAACCAGGCGTTACAAAATCGAGTTTCCGGATAGCCGTGAACATCCCTGATAAAGAGGAATTGAAATACTGCCTGTATCCCGTTGTGTTCACCAGCGCAAAGGGATTGCCGCGGGTGGTACCACCATAAAAACCATTCGGATATTGTATGGGGTAGGCATTCGGTGGGGTTTTTCCCAGGTAATTAAATATCACATCGGTGTTTATATTCGGCGTGTTCTGGTCTTCAATTGCGCCAAACAAACTAAGTCCTACTGAAAAATCCCTGTCAAAGTCTATATCGATATTGGAGCGGAAATTATACCGGCGATATTTCAGATTGGCATCGTACTGATCATTTTTTGCTGCTTTATACAAGCCGTTCTGCTGGGTATAGCCTGCGTTCACAAAATATTTCACCATGGGTGAACCACCACTGATATTGAAATTGGCCCTGGTCATTTGTGCCGGTTTCAGCATTTCATGCATCCAGTCAACATTCGGATATTTATAGGGGTCTGAACCGGATGCATAAGCCTCCAGGGCTTCCTCTGAATAAGGCAGCAGCGTTCCATTTGGATTATCGTTCTTATACGCCTCATTGGCCAGCAACGCAAAATGATAGGAATCGAGGTATTTCGGAATGCGGGTTGCGGACTGAACAGAACTTTGCACACTGGTATTGATCCTGGGTTTGCCTGCTGTGCCCCGCCGCGTTTTTACAATAATTACGCCGTTAGCGCCTTTTACGCCATACAAGGCCGTAGCCGATGCATCTTTCAGAATGGTGATACTTTCTACTTCATTCGGGTCAAGTACCGACAGATCAACCAGGTTGGGATCTTTTTCAACCCCATCGATGGTCAAGAGCGGCGCCGTGCTGTTGAAGGTAGCCCTGCCCCTGATATACATCTCGGGATTATCAGCGCCCGGCTCGCCGGAACGTTGCACCGATATCAAACCCGGTAAGCGACCGGTCAATGCATTGGCAATATTTGCGGCCGGACTCTGTTTGATCTCTTTCGTGCTAAGGGAGGCGATGGCGCCCGTTTGGGCGATCTTCTTCTGCGTTTGACCAAAGCCCAGGACCACCACTTCGCCCATTGCGCCTGTACGCTTTAGGGCTATGGCGAAGTTTGTACGGGCGCCAACCGGTTCGCGAACAGATTCATAACCGGTATATGTAAAAAGCAGGTTATCGCCGGGTTGCGCTTCAATAACAAAGGACCCGTCTTCTTTACTCATAACGCCCTTCATGGTACGCTGTACTAATATGTTCACACCAGGTAAAGCTTCTTTTGTTTCCGCATCGGTAATAATGCCCGTTATGAATACACCAGTTGGTTTTTTTACGGCAGGCGCCGCCGGTACCGGCCGGGTGATCACAATATAACCGCTGAACTCTTTAAATGAGAGGGCGGTGTTCTTAAATAACTGCTTACATACATTTTCAAGAGGCTCATTGGTAAAAGACATTCTGGGCACCTTGAATGATTGTACATCGTCCTGCGTATAAGCGAAATTGATGCCGGTACTTTTCTGTAACTGTTGCAGCGCTTTGTCGAGCGACTGCTCGTGGAAACTAATGGTCACTTTTGATTGCAAGACGGTTTGCGCCTGAGCGGCTACACCAAATACCATAGAAAATACCAACGTAAGCAGCCAGTGATGGTAACCTAAACAGCGCTGTTCAGGAATCTTTTTTTTCATAATTTCGAAACTTGTTTTTTAGTAGTAAATAGTTGCTACCATTAGCAGGATACAGGGGCCTAATCCTGTGTCCTGTTTGTTTTAGCGGCAGCCCAATAACTGTGAACTAGTATAATGACCAGGTAACGGAATCTATTTTTTTATATTGATGACGATCCAATAATGCCAGCACCTCTATTACCTCCTGTACTGGCGTATTTCTCCCTAACTTAATGTTGTAATGCTGCGCTGCTACCGCCCCGCTACCGGTTTGCAGGTGGATGCCGTATAACTGCTCCATCGCCAGCTGCAGTTCGCTGAACGGGGCGTTGTTCAACTGCAGTTCGTTCTCTTTCCAAACGGCTGCCAGCCAGCGGGGCACCGTGCTTTTGGTATATGCGCCTGTAGTTGCTTTTACACTGATCTGTTTACCCGGCAGTAATATATCGAGTTGTTTTTGCTGGTGGCTTACGGCTACTTTACCGGTAGCCACAGTGACCTTTACCGTTTCACCCGCCGGCCCGGTTTGCACACTGAAAGAGGTGCCCAGTACCTGAGTTTGTACGGGTCCGTTTTCAACAATGAAAGGATGGGCAGGGTCTTTTTGCACCTCGAAGAACGCTTCGCCCGCAATAAGTTCTACCCTACGGGTGGCCTGCTTGTACATTTGGGTATCTACCACCAGGCGGCTATTCGCTTTTAACCACACGACGCTGTGATCGGGCAAAACGTAGCGGGTGGTTTTACCGGCAGGAACTGAAATGATCACTGATTGCGCAAGCTGTTTGCTGGAGCTGGATGGTGGCGGCGCCAATAACCACCAAGCCGCGAACGCGATTATAACGGCCGCAGCGGCCGCCCAATATAACCAGCGATAAACAGCCCACCGTTGAGGCGCCTGCTGGTAACCAGGCCAGGTAGCCGCTTCCTGCAAGATGGCCTTTTCCATGGCTTCGGGCATGAGTTCGGCAACAGGTTCCTGCCATATGCCCTGCAGATATTCATCAAACGCTTGCGGGTTTTGATCAATCCATTGCTGCACCCGGGCTGCTTCGTCAGCAGAACATTCCCCTTTTAGAAATTTCTCCAGTAAATGTTTGTCCATGCAAATAACAGTAAAGCTGTATTTACCTGCTATCACGAACGAACTGAGCAGAACCGGTAAGGGGAAGGCAAGTTTTTTTAGTTATTTGTTATTAAGTTCATGAGCTATCTGCCCTTCTACTGATCCCTGAACAACGGAAAGATTCAATAACTAACTAATATCCATTTCTTTTCGCAGGAATTTCAACGACAACCCGATCTGCTTTTCAACGGTGGCGGGCGAGATGCCTAATTGGTCGGCTACTATTTTGGGTGAGAGTCCTTCCTGTTTAACCAGGGTGAAGATTTCTTTTCGCCTGGCCGGCAACAGGTCGATGGAGGATTGTAGTTGCTGCAAGCGCTCTTTATAATGTATAAGATGTTCAGGCGGAGCTATCGCATCCGGCGGGGTGTTATCCTGTTGCAGCTGGCTGATCAATTGCCGCTGCCTTGTTTTTTTCCGCAGGTGGTCGATAACGGCATTGCGGGCATAGGTGAACAGCAAGGGCAGTACGTCGCTGCTATCATCCACGGTAGCTATCTTTTGCCAGAGCCGTGCGTAGCAGTTCTGAATAATGTCTTTGGCGTCTGTTTCGTGCCGTGTAAGCTTCCAAACAAAATGGTAGAGCCGGTCTTTCGTTGCTACGAATATGCGGTTGAATTTTTTGGCCAGGTCTGCACCTGCCTCAACCGTTTGGGTAGCAGGCCCTGAAACTTCCTGCTCGGCTACAGCCAATTTCCATAACGCGGTATCGTTTAGTGGGAGTTCCATGTTTTACAAAGTCGACGCAAAGAAAACCAACCAATGTTATACAATTATTAAGTGGTATGGTAAAGCAATGCTCTGTTCGTTTTGCTAATTCCGCCCCTTTTGTTATAGCGGTTAAAATGGTTCATCATTTCGCCCGCGATTACAATAATCATACTTGAGGTAGGCGATTCCACATTTCGATAAAGTTTTGGGGTTGCGTTCCTCAAAATTATAAATGCCTGTTACACCATCGCAGGCCGGTAATGCAGTACGGGAATAGATTCCCGTTTTTTGTACTTTACTATGTATCACATCAGCGAGCGATTGTGAACGAGGGGTAAAACAAAGGGGGCGGGCCTGCAATTCATTCCCTGGCTTGCGGCCATCTGCCCAAAGATGATAAAGCACTATATATTGATAACCAGCCCCGGCCATTTCTGAAGGCAGCAAGCCACCGGCTATTTTCCCGATCAGCTTAACTGATAATCCTTCCTGCAATAAGTTTCGGCCAGTCATTCCCATTGCCGGAGTGAAGGCAACGCTTGCCTGCACTTTTACGAATAGCGTTAAGAAGGAAATGCAGCTGGCGTTGGCAGGCTTTTGCTGGATCATACAATCAGGATTTGCGGGTGATGCTCGTTAAACAGCTATGATTTAGAGGGCTTTCAACCAAATATAATTAACTGCTGCGCAAAACAAACACGCAAACGTTTGTTGGAATTTAGAAATTATCTGTCATGCAAACAGTACAAACCCTGTTTCCGGGTACACTTATTGTAATACAGATGGTAGCTATTTCTTCTCCTGCGAACCCTTTTCCTTTTTGTGCAACCAATTGTAATCTCCAATATCATCCTGCCCCCGAAAACGGATCCCATACATTTTTTCGAGTTCGGTAATTATTATTCGCTGATAAAATCTTAAATTTAATAAACATGAGAATCCCGGCAGCGATACAGACATCCCGTCGTCCGCAGCAACCAAACGGACTGGCTTTAACAATGATCATGGCCATTGTTGCCCTTAGTTTTTCTCCTACTGCGTTTACCCAAAGCAGGTATGACTGGCGAACGAATATCGATCAGGTGATCCATGAAACCGACAGCATTTCCCTCAAAACGCAACGTACTTTTTACCTGAATAAAATTCTGCGGAAAGACGAACCGCTGAAGGAAACCTGGTATTATACCACGCACAATAATAATATCATTGTTTTTGAAGTTCGCTACCGGATTGATTCCCTGGAATATACTGAGACCTATTATATGAACCGCGGCCGGTTGATCTGTATGGAGCTGTATGAAACAGATTTTCTTTCTTATTACGAAGATGAAATTAAACATGGCGAAGTATTTTTTTTCGACCACGACATGCTGATACAATATGTTACCGTTGGCAACGGACTGACGGATTTGTCGTTCCGCGATCCGCAATACGAACCATTGCGAAGGTTCTATAAACGGTACATTGAACTTCAGAAGAACATACTTTCGCTGGCGACAAACTGAAAAACGTAATGTGCTGATCAACTGATTAGCTGATGTGCTAATTTGTGGCGTTCCGGTTTACATCACATTATTCGAAAGAACCAACCACCAAAACAAGATTCAATGCGCTAATTGACTACCTTGCAGCGGGTTGGGAAATCATTGTATTTCCATCAGCACATTAGCAAATTAGCACATCAGCAAATTATCACATTATGCATTCAGCACCCGACTTTACCCTATACGATTCCGCAAAAAATCCCGTAAGTCTGCACGATTTCAAAGGCAAAAAAGTAGTGTTGTTATTTTACCCCCTGGCCTTTAGCAGCGTTTGCACCAAAGAGCTTTGTTACGTACGTGATAACATGAGCTTATTTAATAATATGGATGCACAGGTATTGGGCATTAGTGTAGACTCATTATACACGCTGGCAAAGTTCAGGGAAGAGCAGGGTTTTAACTTTCCCCTGTTAAGCGATTTTAATAAAGAGGTATCTAAATTGTATAACGCCTTGTACGACGAATTTAGTTATAACATGAAAGGGGTTTCAAAACGAGCCTCGTTTGTGATTGACCGGCAGGGAATGGTCCGTTATGAACAAGTGCTGGAAAAGGCTGGAGAACTGCCCGATTTCGAGGCTATCCAGAAAACTTTGACGGCAATTGATTGATTATAATCAATTAAAATAGTATTAAAAACTTGTTTGTGAACAAATATGTAAGCGGATTCCCCTATAATCAGCAGGTTTATTGCTAAAGGAGTTGTAATTTTGGCTAAAAGGGAATATCTTGTTCAATCACTGTAAAATATCATCGTGCATGAAGATTTTTTACGCATTGTCCATCATCCTTTTATCGGCCTTACAAGTGAAAAGCCAGGAAAGAGCTCCCGGAGGAGAACCTGCGCCCACTATTGTAAAGTTCTACCCTAACCCTGCCACTTCGTTTATCACATTTGATTTTCAACGCGGCTACGATAAATCGCTCAACCTGCAGATATTTAATTTTATCGGCAAAAAAGTACAGGAGATCACGAACGTTTCACCAAAAACCACGGTTAACCTCAACGATTTTTACCGCGGCATTTATATTTTCCAGTTGAAAGACAAGAACGGTAAAGTGGTTGATTCCGGAAAATTCCAGGTTTCCAAGTAAGAACGAACTCTAATGTTATAATAAAGGGCCGGCGATACGCCGGCCCTTCTCTTTTCAATAATTATATCCCTGCTAAGCTAAGGTCTTGGAAGACAGGATCGATGAACCTAAATGCCACTGCCACAGCTTGTGGGGTAAGCCTCCGGTAAGAGTTTGAAATGGTACGCTAAAAACTATTAACGACCCATTTCAAACTATTAATGACCCATTTCAAACTATTAATCATACACCACAAACTCCTGGAGCCCTGTTTCGAGCTCGAAACCATACGCCACAAACCCTTCCGGTACTAAGTCCAGCCACAGATCATTTGTTTTCGGCTTTCCTGTTGTCAGGCGTCCTTTTTTACAGCACCTGCACGATCAAAAACTTCAAATAATGGGTATTCTCCCATTCCCATACGATCGGGTGATCGGCCGACTGGGTGAGAAAACTGACCTGGCGTATTTTTCTGCGCGCGTCTTTGGCTGCCAATTGAATGATCTCGAGGAACAGATCAGGCTGCACCAGATTGGTACAACTGGAAGTGACCAGGAAACCACCCGGTTTTACCAGTTTCATGCCGCGCAGGTTTATCTCTTTATAGCCGGTTATCGCTTTCTGAATATTGTCCCTTGTTTTTGTAAAGGAGGGCGGGTCAAGCATGACCACATCGTACTGCTTTCCCTCGCGCGCCCACGCTTTCAACACATCAAACGCATTCATACATTCAAACCGGCAGATCTTGTCGACCCCGTTCAGGGCCGCATTGCGGTTCGCCTGATCAACGGCGTTCTGGGAAATATCCAGTCCCAGCACCGATTTGGCGCCATAATGGGCTGCATGGATCTCAAAAGTGCCGGTATAGGTAAAAGCGCCCAATACATCGGCGCCTTTCACGATATGTTGAATAGCACGGCGGTTATCCTGCTGGTCGAGAAAGTAGCCGGTCTTTTGACCGTTCTCGATATCCACATGGAACTTCAAACCATTCTCCCGGATAATGATCTTCGTATCAAAGGGGGCCGACAGAAACCCTTTTTGCTGGGGCAATCCTTCCAGCTCCCGCACCGGCACATCATTACGTTCATAAATGCCTTTGGGCTTGAAGATCTTTTCCAGTGCGGCAACAATGGCCGGTTTCCAGACATCAATGCCCAGGGCCAGGGTTTGTATAACAAAGTAATCATTGAACTTATCGATGATCAACTGCGGCAGGGAATCCGCTTCGCCAAAAATAAGCCGGCAATTCTCTACATAACCCAGTTGCTGCCGGTATTGCCAGGCTTCGAGCAGGCGGTTATAGAAGAAATCTTCATTTACCACTTCCTCTTTCCTGCGGGTAAGCAGGCGCACCAGGATCTGGGAACGGGGGTTGATATAGCCCTTGCCGATAAATTTTTTATCATGGCTGTACACCTCAACCGTATCGCCGGGATTCACGCCTTCGGGAGCCTCATGCACTTCATTCGCGAAGATCCAGGGATGCCCATTGGCTACCCGCTGACTGATCTTCTTTTTTAATACTACCTGATTCATTCGCGCAAAAGTAACACTTTTTGGCCCGGCCGGAAACGAAGAAGCCGCCCTGTTAAAACAGGACGGCCTTATATAGCCTATCTTCTTTTGTGCGGAAGATCAATACCCAATATTCTGCTTCAGGTTGATCTTTCCGGTTGCATTCTCAATATCTATCTGCTGTTGCGGGATGGGGTAATATTCATTCTTTTTAGGCGTGAACGCAGCCTGCTGGTTGATCTTGAAGATCGTAGGGCGTTGTTTCTCTGCGGTGGCAAAGGCGTTCAATTCAGGCGCCATCACCGTTCCCGTGCCATTATCCCAGCGGGCCAGGTCAAAGAAACGATGGCCTTCCATCGCCAGCTCCAGCTTTCTTTCAAAACGAATGGCCTTTAACGCAAAACTCTTATTGCCGAATGCACCTGCGGGATACAAGCCGATCTTGTAATTGTCGGCCGGCGTTGTCCTGGTGATATACCTGCCACTGCCGGCGTCGTAATCGCTGTTTCTGTACACCCAGCCGTTCACATCAGCCGCCCGTGAACGAACAAAGTTAACATAGGCAAGCGCTTTGTCGGCACTGCCCACCTCAATTTCACATTCCGCTGCCCACAGTAATACATCGGCAAAACGAATGAGGTTTACGTTGTTGGCAGTGATCTGTGTGGGCCCCCAAAAGCTGGTTTCGGTTGAGGATAACAGGTTTTGCTGTGCTTTGGCATAGGCATTCTTTTTCGGACTGAAATATCCATTGGTGGCCTGATCGCGGATCCAGGTGTTCTGCGGCGTTGGCCCCCAGTCGAGATAAGGAATGCCCGGGCGGCCCATGGTCCAGTCGATCCGCGGATCGAGTGTACCCGCATAAGGTGCGCTTGGGTCGCTGACATTCGGCGCATTGTTAAAATCATCGAAGAGCGGCAATCCATCAGCATTGGTTTTATAAGAATTGGCCAATGACATGGTGGGATTATTAAAACCACAACATCCACCGGGCCCTGCACTGTTAGGGAAGTTCAGGGCATCGCCATGGTTACCATTGGTTCCCGAACCATCGTTTACCGAAGCCTGGTAGGCAAAAATAGATTCTGCACTGTTATCAGTAGCCGCATTAAAGTTGTCTTCAAAATTTACCAGCCTGTACGGCTTGCCATTGGCTGTTTGTCCGTTGCCGGAACCGCCATACGCGGCCGGAATGATCTTATCGAACTGCGCTTTTGCCTGCGCATATTTATGCTGATACAAATAGATCTTTCCCAGGTAAGCAATGGCGGCCGACTTGTTGGCCCTTCCTGCCTGCGGCTGGGTTTCCGGCAGATTGTCTACCGCAAACTGCAGATCGGCTTCTATTTTGGGCCAGATATTTATAAAATTACCGGCGTCATCGATATTGGGTACATTGGTATTTTTTGCAGCAGTGGTGATCGTTTCATCTACAAAAGGCACATTGTTCCACATTTTCTTTACTTCAAAATGAAAATGGCCGCGCAGAAAACGTGCTTCGCCCTCCATTACTTTTTTCTCTGTGTCTGTCATATCGGTCACCTTGGGCAATACCCGCAGTACTTCATTGGCACGTTGAGCGCCATCATACATGGCCTGCCATTTTTGGTTAAAATAAGGGTTGTTGGTATTATAGGCCCAGGTCTCAATTTGTACAATATCGCCCTGGTCGCTAGGCGTAGAACCTTTGTAAGAATCGCCACCGGCGACACTGCCGAATACCCAGTTCGATGGACCGGAAGCCCAGTTGTTACCAGCCGCTCCACCCATGCCGCCAATCATATGATAGGCGCCAATAAGCAATCCGCTTGCACCTGCCCGGTTTGTTAACTGATCAGGGTTAAAGGCGCCCAATGGATCTTTGTCGAGAAAATTTTTGCTGCAGGAAGCAATGATCAGTAACAGCGTCATTAATGAGATCGCTGCTGTAGATCTATTTGGAAAAGGATTTCGTTTCATTTTGCTTTGATTTCAGTGTTAAAAAGACAGGTTTACACCCACGTTGTAATTCTTCTGATTGGAGGGATAGTTACCAAAGTCGATCCCGAAGTTGGTATTATCGCGGAGGTTCGATGTGGTTAACTCAGGATCGAGGCCGGTATATTTTGTAATGGTGAACAGGTTGGCGGCCTGCACGTATACCCTGAGCCGTTCAATGCCCAGCTTTTTGATCCTGGCTGTTGGAATATTATAACCCAGTACCATCGACTTACAACGCAGGAAGGAACCATCTTCCAGGTAATAGGAGCTGAACTGTGTGGTGGTACTGAAGTTAGCGCCCCGTTCGAGCCGGGGCACTTTGGCATTCAGCTTCGTGGGCGTCCATGAATTGTAAACCGCATCTTTACTGATAGCACCATCGAAAACCTGGGGGAAATCAGTCCAGTAACGAACATAGTTGATCACATCATTCCCAACCGATGTATAAAAGAAAGCTGAGAAATCAAATCCTTTATAAGAAGCGTCGATGTTCAAACCGGCGGTGAATTTGGGATTGGGGTTACCAAAAAATACGCGGTCATCGGCATCTATTTTACCATCGCTATTGGCATCCTGGAACTTCAGCCGGCCGGGCGCAGCTGCTTCCTGCACGGGCGACTTGCTTACGTCGTCGGCACTTTGGAACAGCCCTATCACTTTATATCCATAGAATGCACCCAATGCCTGGCCTGGTTGCAAACGCGAGAAAGCACCAAAGCGATTGGAACCTGTACTTACCTGGTCGTAATACTTGATACCTTCGGGCAAACTTTTCACTTCATTCTTATAGGAGGTGAAGGTACCGGTAATATCGAACCTGAACTCATCGATGTTACCATGATAGGTAGCCGCAATATCAATACCCGTGTTCTGAATATTGCCTGCATTCACAAAGGCCGCAGTAGCGCCACCGCCGGTTGCCGGCGCCAGTGGGCGGAAGAGCAGTCCACTAATGGCTTTCTTATACCATTCAAATGAAAGCGATAATTTATTATCCAGCGCAACCGCATCGAAACCTATGTTGGTAATAATATCTTCTTCCCAGGTAGTGGCCCTGTTACCATTCTGGCTGGCATAGATACCGAGTGCAGAAGTATTATTGGCGCCGTTTATATCATAATAGGAATTCGCAGCGATCTGGCTGTAGAGATCGAATGCATTGGTGGGGTTGATATTACTGATGGAACCCAGCTTGCCCCAGCCGCCGCGTAATTTCAACTCATTTAACCAGCCGATGGTGCCAAAAAATGATTCGCGGGAAATGCGCCAGCCTGCGGTCACGCTCGGGAATACACCCCAGCGCTGGCTTTCATCAAAGACCGAAGAGCCATCCCGGCGCAGGGTACCGCTCAGCAAATACTTATCATCAAAGTTATAATCGACCCGGCCGAACTGTGAATACAGGGCAGTTTGTACGGGTGTGGCTGGATTGTTACCATCGATGCCAATGCCGTTATTGATGCTCAGGTTACCTGTTACCTGGCCGCTGGGGGGACCGAACAACAAGGTCCACAAGCTGGGACTCACGGTAAGGTTTCCGGCATTGGTCAGGGGGTAATTGGTGCGTTGCCCGAAAAAGCCCCGTTGGTAATTTTCTATAGCTTCGGTTCCCACCAACACTTTCAGGTTGTGATTGCCGAAAGTATTGTTGTAGGTTAAAGTGTTTGTCCATGTCCAGCTGCTATTGTACATCGAGAACTCGGTAAAGCTGTTGGGATTTTTATTGTTCTCGGCATTTTCGTAGGAAGTATAATTAAAGATGTGCCAGTAGCGGTTATCGAAGAAACCACCGAAGCTGGTGCGGGCAGTAAAATGTTTTAACAGATCAACTTCTGCAAACACGTTACCCTGCACCTGCCAGTCATTATCCTTGTTATTGGCGGTGCGTTTCAAATTGGCTACGGGGTTCTGCGCATTGCCCAGGCCTTGTGAGCCGGTTCCGGCAAAATTGCCCATGATATCATACACGGGGATCAGCGGGCTTTCTCGATAGCTATGCGAAATGGGATTGCCTTCATTCTGGTTACCGTTGGTCAATCCCGGGTTCTGCCGGTAGAACACATAGGCATTTTCTCCAATGCGGATCTTGTTGTTCAAATTAAAGGTGGTGTTGATGCGGGCCGAATACCTTTTTAAATAAGTTTCTATCAGGGTACCCTGCTGATCGAAATAGCCGACCGACAAAAAGAAGGTCGATCGGTCGTTGCCCGATGATACCGCCAGGTTATGACTGGTGATGGGCGCAGGTTTGAAGATCTCATGAAACCAGTCGGTGCCCTGTTTGTTTGTTTTGGTGATCTGGTTCTCGTACAGTTTGTACGTGGAAGGATCGGTGTTTGGATCACCTTCCATGGCAGCAGTAGGTGTAATATAATCAGGAATGACCGGTGTTTGCCCGGTGCCCAACTGTTTATGCCCGGGTGTGAGGCCGCTGTTGATATAGCCCTGCTGGATGGCATTGGCGGTTTCCTGGGTGTTGGCAATATTGAACCCGTCTTTCAATGGCCTTTGTGTACCATAATAGGCATCGTAGTTCACGCGTACTTTGCCTGTTCTGCCCCGCCTGGTGGTAATGACAATTACGCCATTGGAGCCACGCACGCCGTATATCGCAGCAGCGCCGGCATCTTTCAATACCTGAATAGACTCAATGTCGTTCACGTTCAGGTCGTGCATGGTACCTTGTGTACCGTCGATGATCACCAGCGGATCTGTTGAGCCTACCGAGGTGATGCCGCGCACCCTGATATTACTGTTACTGCCAGGCATACCCGAGGTAACCACGGTTACGCCCGCGGCCTGGCCTTGTAAAGCCTTTTCAGGGGTACCGGTGGGGATCTGCCGCATGTTATCTACCTCCACCACGGCCACAGAACCGGTTATATCTTTTTTCCGCTGGGCGGTATAACCGGTGATGACGACCTCGTTCAGGTTGGAGGTAGTTGTTTTTAAAGAAACGGTCAGCGTAAGATTATTGCCTACCGGCAATTCCCTTGACTCGAAGCCAACGGAAGAGAAGACCAACACTGCAGCAGTATTGGGAACGCCGATAGAAAATGAACCTTCTGCATTGGTTTGTGTAGCAACGTTTGAGCCTTTCACCGTTACTGTAGCGCCTGTAATGGGCTGATTGTTGGAGTCAGTTACTTTGCCCGAAATGGTTTTTAATTGGGCAAGCATCGTTGTGGCCGGTAATAGCAATAGAATGGCTAGCCACAACCTAACAGTTAGCTTTGAGGGCATAATGATGATTTTTGTGTAATGTTTGGTTGTGAAAATGTGTAAACTAAATATACCTATTAATCGAGTTCGCTGATGTAAAAAATCACGCTTTCCGGGAGCCGTTAGTTACAGAAAAGAGCCATCAGTTTTTTAATATGTTTTAGGTGTTGAGAATTAATCTGTATAACGTAACGTATATCAGTAAGCTGTTTTTTGTTATCAAAGAACCCGGATTAAAAATATTTTATTTAGAGAAAGAAGCGAACCTAAATGCTGCAACCGGTGAAAAAAAGGTTAGTATCTGTTAAAGATGTATTGTGCTATAGATTGTTTTGCATGAAGCACAATACATAGCTGCATGTTGAATGTGAAAGCAAGCGTATTTCTAACTTAATGTTTTTGGCCCGCACTGGGGGCTCCGGGTTCAGGCCTCTGACCTCCGGCTTCCTGCTTCTGCTTCCTGCTTCAGACTTCCGGTTTCAGGCTACCGACTTCGGATTTTGTTCATCAAACATTTTACTTTATACTTCTGACTTCCGGCTGCCAGCCTCCAACTTCCGGTTGCCGGACTGTATCTTTGCACCCCGCTCGGGTGTGCCAATTTTTTGTGAGTGCGGCAACAGCGGCAGGAACCGGTCTTTTTCTCACCTGCCGGGTTGGAAATAAGACATTTTGGCTTGCCCGGGCGCACTGGCAAAATAATTGACACATATGTGTTTACCAGTGAAAAATGGTATTTTTAGCGCTGTTCAACGGGCAGCGCCCTGTTTGACGTAAAAAAGCCTTCTGACGACAGTTGGGAAGGCCGCTTTTGACCGTCATTATTTCAGTTTAGAAAGCGAAAAAACTTGTAAGCGATAGTTATGGCAGATAACGAAAAAAACACCGTGAACCGTGAAAACGGTACCAATGCAGAAATGGACACTAATACCGAGGAAACCGTCAGTGGGTCATCACAAGTTAACGAACCGGTTGCCAGCGAAGATGAAACGGAGAAATTGAAAGCTGAGATCACAGAGCTGAAAGACAAGTACTTGAGACAGGTTGCCGAGTTTGAGAATTTCAAAAGACGCACTGCCAAGGAACGGATAGAAATGATACAGACCGCCGGCAAAGAGGTGATCACTTCCCTGCTGGAAGTGCTGGATGACTGTGACCGGGCTGAAAAGCAATTGCAGGCCAGTGACAATCAGCCCCTGAAAGAAGGGATTCAACTGGTATTTAATAAGTTGAGAGCTACGATGCAGGGCAAGGGCGTAAAACCCATGCAAACCATTGGAACAGATTTCAACCCCGATCAGCATGAAGCGATCACTGAGATCCCGGCTCCGAGCGAAGAGCTGAAAGGCAAGGTGGTTGATGAAGTGCAGAAAGGGTATTATATGAATGATAAAATTATAAGATTCGCGAAAGTGGTAGTGGGGAAATAATGAGATAATTCGATAATGTGATAATTTGATAATGCGTTTATGCGATTCCTCGTGAACGCCGGGCGGAAAACCTGAAATTTTCAGAGCAGTTGCACAGAGACCCATTATCAAATTATCGAATCATCACATTATAACATTGGTTCGGAATCAGCACATTAGCACATTGTTTACCCGAATTATCACATTAGCAAATCAGCACATCAGCACATTATATTTTATATGTCGACTAAAAGAGATTATTACGAAATATTAGGGGTTGCCAAAGGCGCTTCTGCGGATGAAATTAAAAAAGCATACCGCAAGGTAGCCATGCAATATCACCCTGACCGTAACCCGGGCGATAAAGCCGCCGAAGAAAAGTTCAAGGAGGCTGCCGAAGCGTACGAGGTATTGAGCGACGCCGACAAGCGGGCTCAGTATGATCGCTTTGGCCATGCCGGCGTACAGGGCAATGGTCGCGGCTATAGTGGAGCTTCGAATATGGAAGATATCTTCAGCCAGTTTGGAGATATTTTCGGCGATGATATTTTCGGTAGCTTTTTTGGCGGCGGTGGCGGCAGAAGAGGCGGTCAGCGGATGCGCGGCGTTCGCGGCAGCAACCTGCGCATAAAGATCAAACTCACCTACGAAGAAATTGCGAAAGGCGTTACCAAACAGGTTAAAGTAAAAAAACATGTACCCTGTAACACCTGTCATGGCAGCGGCGCAAAGGATAATGGCAGCGTTCAAACCTGTAGCACCTGCGGTGGCAGCGGACAGGTTCGGCGAGTTTCCAATACTTTCCTGGGCCAGATGCAAACAGTTACTACCTGTCCGGCCTGTAACGGGGAAGGTACTACCATAACCGCCAAATGCGGCAGCTGTAAAGGAGAAGGCAGGGTGTATGGCGAAGAAACGGTTACGCTCGATATTCCGGCCGGTGTACAGGAAGGAATGCAGCTTAGCCTGGGCGGCCGGGGTAATGCCGGCGAACGCGGCGGTCCTCCCGGCGATCTCATTGTTTTAATTGAAGAAGAACAACATAAAGAATTGCATCGCGATGGATTGAATGTGGCCTATGAGCTGCATATCTCCTTCCCCGATGCCTGCTTTGGAACTTCCGTGGAAGTGCCTACAATTGATGGTAAAGCACGCATTAAAATACCGGCGGGCACGCAAAGCGGAAAGATCTTCCGGTTGAAAGGCAAAGGCTTTCCCGGTGTGAACTCTTATGAAAAAGGGGATCAGTTGATCTATGTAAATGTGTGGACGCCGCAGAATCTCACGGCCGATGAAAAAGCCATGCTGGAGAAAATGAATGGCTCACCCAATTTCAAACCACAACCTGAAAAGTCGGATAAGAGCTTTTTTGATAAGGTGCGGGAAATGTTCAGCTAATGTGCTGATGTGCTAATTAGCTAATGTGCTAATGGAACTACTGTGCGGCATGCCGGCAAAATTCCGTTAGCACATTTTGTTTTGTATTTAATTAGCCCATCGCTTGCGTGTATTTCATTAGCATATCAGCACATCAGCTAATCAGCACATCGCTTGCGTGTATTTCATTAGCACATCAGCACATCAGCTAATTATCACATTATCTTTCTTTTCTTCCTCTCCCTCCCATAGATCTTCTTCGCCTTCTCTATTATCGAAACAAACTCCTGCTGAATAGCGTCCTGCGGGTCGGCTGATTCCGACGCCAGTTTTATTACTTCCGGCCAACTATAAGTGCGGGCATATTTTGAATCTTTCAGTAAAGCAGCGAACATCGACACCGCAGCTGCAAAGCGGTACGTAGCCGGCAAACTGTTGAATGGTGTAACGATGTACGGACAGCGATAGGTTGTGAAGCGATGTACCGTATCGTTCGGCAGTTCATAGCGAACCTTTATATGGGCCAGCTTGCCCTTGTCTGTTGCCGGACTTGTCACCGGGTAAACGGGATCTATTTCAAATAAAGCGACCACAGAGTGCCCTGAGCCTACTTCTCCCCCATCGAGCTCACTGACCGAATCAACCAATGCCTTCCATTTATTGTCGAAACCCAATAAGCGGTAATGTTTAACCAGCTCGGCATTGAATTCAATATTCAAAAAAGCATTGTCGGCCACACTATACAGGGTTTGCGTCAATTCTTTTACCAGCACCTTTTCCGCTTCCCGTTCATTGTCGAGGTAAGCGAAATTGCCATTCCCTTTTTTTGCCAGCACTTCCAGTTTCGAATCTTTATAATTGCCCATACCCACGCCCAGGCAGGTTAAGTAAATACCCGATTGCTGGTGCAGGGTGATCAGCTTTTCCAGCTCATCATCGCTGGTTTGTCCTACATTGAAATCGCCATCGGTAGCCAGGATCACGCGGTTATTGCCGCCCTTTATGAACTGGCTTTTCGCCAGGTTATAAGCCGTTCTGATACCGGATTCGCCGGGTGTTGATCCGCCCGGATACAGCTCTTCAATAGATTTGCGGATCTTCTCTTTTTCTTTTCCAGAAGTGGGTTGTAGCCAAACGCCGATGGAACTGCCATACACAACGATTGAAATGGTATCCTTATCGCGCAGGTTATTCACCAGTAAAGTAAAAGCCGATTTCAACAGCGGCAGGCGGTTAGGCATATCCATGGAGCCGGAAACATCTATGAGGAAAACCAGGTTGCTGGGTGGTATCTTCTGCGGATCGAGCTTGCGTGCCGATACATGGAGGGCAAGCAGCTGGTTGGCCTTGTTCCAGGGACATTCTGAAATATAGGAACTGAACCCAAAAACACTATCGGGGGGCGGTGGCTGGTATTTGAAATTGAAATAGTTCAACAGTTCCTCGGTACGAACCGCATCGGGCGGAACCGTTGTGTTCATATTTAAAAAACGGCGCACATTGCTGTACGATGCCTTGTCGGTATTGATCGCAAATCCTGTTTCCGGGTATTTATCCGCCTGTACAAAATCATTTTCCAGTAACGAGTTATAAGTTTCAGACCCTACCGTCCAGTTACGGCGGTCGCCGGGTTTTAAGTTCCGGGTAAATGATAAGAGGCGGTTCTTTTGCAGGTTGGCCGAAGTGTATAATGTTTTTAAAACAAGCGAGTGGTATTTGGCGGTTTCCAGTTTTACCGACAATGCCTGGTAGCCATCGAGGGAAATGGTAATGGAGTCGATCCTTTTGGTAGTCATGATGCCGAAAGAGCCGCTGCTGCCGGAGGAATATACATAGCCGGTGGAATGAAGCACAATACGTGCATTCGACAAAAGATTATTCTTTTCGTCCCTGATCTCCCCACGTAAATAATACTGCGCATGCGCGGTGATTATACACAGGAAAGAGGTTAATATGGCGATAGCAGCTTTCAATATGTTGATGAAGCTTAACCGTGACCAAGTAACAGGGTAACCAGTTAACACTGCCTTTGTGGGGGCAGGCTTTGTCAACCAGTCAACTTATTAACTATAGTAACATATCAACTCTACTCGATCAATTTAAAAATTTCAGGGATATTTCTACCTAATCCGTCATAATCCAGGCCGTATCCAACTACGAATTTGTTGGGAATAGAAAATCCAAGGTAATCGATGGTAATGGGAAATACCGTTGCTTCGGGTTTGTGCAGCAGGGCTACAATCTTTAACGAGGCAGGTTGCTGGTGGTGCAACTGGGGCAAAAATTCGCTCAGCGTTTTACCGGTGTCTACTATATCTTCTACGATCACCACATCCCGGCCAAACAGGTCCATGTCGAGGCCGATAGCAGTGATCACATGACCCGTAGATTTAGTTCCCTTATAAGAAGCCAGCTTTATAAAACAGATCTCTGCATCAATGGCAAGCTCCTTAAACAGGTCGGCCGCAAACATAAATGAGCCGTTCAGAATTGCGATGAACAATGGCTTTCTACCGGTATAGTCTTTATTCAGTTTTCCAGCTATCTCTTTTATCCGGTCAGCGATCTTTTCAGCACTAATGTATGGTTCAAATTGTTTGTCGTGTACACGCATCTCGCCCATAAGTCAGTTTTTGTAAATAACCAGTTCCTGTCCGGTTTTCAGGTCATTACCAGTCAGTTTATTCCACTCTTTGAGTTGTTCTACTGTAATACTATACTTTTTCGCGATACTATACAAAGTTTCTTTTTCCCTTACAATATGCAGGCTGGCGGTTACAGCCGATGAATTGGCAGGGGTGATCTGGTCTGGCGTCACAACCGGCAGCTGGGGAGTTGCTGCTGCCATCACTTCCGTTGCCAGTTTGGGTCTTTCCGGGGCTTTCGACTGCAAATAGAGCTTCTCGCCTACGGCTGGCTCGGGTTGGTCCTGTAAATGATTGTTACTAATGAGGTTCTCGAGCCTGATGCCTTCCGCCTGGCTAATGCTGTAGAGGGTTTCGCCGGGTTTTACTTCATGAAACTCAACCTCGCCCGATTTGCGTTTCCGCTGCAGGAAGATCAGTTGATCCTCGGCCAGCACATCATCATCTTCTTCGGTCAATTCATTGAAATCGAGCAGGTGCTTTAAAGCAATATCATATTGTTTGGCAATACCCAGTAAGGACGTGCCTGCTTTTGCAAAAATGACCTTGGTGCGGTTGATCTTGAATTCGCCGATCGGATAGCTCACTACGGGTTTGGCAGTGGGCAGCTTGATCTCCCGGATGGCCACGCCATTACTGATGCTCACCGGCTTGCCGCCGCCTGCCAGCACTTCATCCTGGGGCGATAATTTACCCATTGCTATGAGCGTGTACTGCTGCAGGTTGTAGTCTTCTATAAATTTGATGATTATCTGCGCATATTTCGGATTGGTGGCATAACCGGCTTTTTTTAAGCCATGGGCCCATTTCGTGTAATCGGTAGGATCATATTCAAACAAAAACGCATAACGGGGGCCATTACGCAGAAAATCGGAGTGATCCACATAGGACTCATCCGCTTTGGAATAACTTCTGAAACATTCACCACGGGCATCGTCATCGTGGTATACTTTCTCGCCCTTCCACTCTGACCGGCACTTGATCCCAAAATGGTTATTGGATCTTTGCACCAGGTCGCTTTTACCCGCCATACTCTCATGAATGCCCTGTGCCAGGGTGATAGAGGCCGGCACACCGCTGCGTTGCATTTCGCGGATCGCTGTTTCCTTATACGTATTGATGTAATCGATTATGTCGCTGCTGCGCTGTGCCTTAAGGCCCTGCACGGCGAAAATGGACAATACAACCAGTAATCGTTTCAACGGTTTTCTTTTTTATTTTTTACGAATCATGAGTAACCCATCCCGGATAGTTAGCAACACCTTGTCGACCCGAACATCCTCCTGCACAAATTCATTGAACGCCTGGATAGCTTTCGCATTCTTGCCCGTTATCGGTTGCTGAAGCACCTGACCGTGGAAAAGTACATTATCCGCTAAAATCAAGCCGCCTGGCCGTACCAACGGCAAAACCAACTGGTAATATTGGGTATAATTTACCTTATCTGCGTCAATAAATACCAGGTCCCAGGTTTCGTTCAACCCGGGGATAATGCTTAACGCGTTACCTACATGCAAAATTATCTTACCTGCGTCAATTGACCTATTGAAATTTGCCCGGGCTACAGAAGCATCCTCATCCCGAAGCTCAATTGTATGTATTTTTCCATCTTTTAACAAGCCCTTAGCAAGGCAAAGGGCGCTATAACCGGTAAAAGTTCCTATTTCGAGGATGCGCCGGGGCTGCATGAGGCAGCTGATCATCTCCAGCAACTTGCCCTGTACATGACCGCTTAACATATGGGCATGGGCATGCGATGCCCAGGTAGCGGCCGATATTTCCTGCAAAAGGGCATCTTCCGGCGATGTATACTGACTGGCATAGGCTTCGGCTTTCGGATCGATGATTTCCAAGATTGATGATTTACCTGCAAAGATAGTAAGTGACGGGAAGTGTGACAGGCAACCGGGTACAAGTTGCAGGGTGCAGGTTACAAGTTACAGGGTGCTGTTTTATGGGAAATGGTAGGTTCAGCGTGGGAAGAAGCCAGGGCTAGGGTGAAAGACACAAGTTGCAGGTTGCAGGTTACATGTTACAGGGTACAGTTTTATGGGAAATGGTAGGTTCAGCGTGGGAAGAAGCCAGGGTGGGTGTGAAAGACCGGGATCAAAGGCGGGTTTAAAAAAGGTAAAACATGGCAGAAAGCTGTATTTCATTAGCACATCAGCACATTAGCAAATCAGCATATTAGCAGATCAGCATATTGTGCTTGGTTAGTCATCAGTCGGGAGTCAGAAATCCATTCACCTTCAAAAATGGCCTCCCGACCTCTGACTAAACACTCCAGCTATCGTAAATATTATTGGGCAGATCTGATTCTTTCAAGAATGTTATATACGTTGTACTTTGAACACCATCTTCGTCTACTGAACAACGGTAATTGTAATGGTAGCTATAAAACGGAGGAAATAAAGTTTTAGTTTATAAGCAGTTTACTTTTTTAAAGTACAAGATCGCCATGAAATTTTTATTACCCAACTTACAATAAACAAAAAAGCCATCCGCAGTTGGCGGATGGCCTTCGTTATTTATATATTGAAGTTACAGTTGAACCTTTTCTGCTGATATTATATTGCCTGCAGGCTTTTTTGAAATACTTAATAAACCAAGATAGGTCAGCGTCCCGTTTATGATCAACAGCTCGATACCTACCTGGTAGCCGTTGAACAATTTGGCTGAATACTGATGGATAAGATAGGTGGCCACGGGCGCTGCCAGGCAAATGATGGTGATCAGACTGCTTTGTGGCAATGCTCTTTTACTAAGTATGCCGAATGCAAAAAGTCCCAATAACGGACCGTAAGTGTACCCTGCCAGTGTAAGTATTTTGTCGATGATACTACGGTTGCCTATCCAGTAAAATATCATAATACATATTAGAAAGATAACCGTAAATGACAGATGCACGGTAAGCCTGATCTTTTTCTGTTGCTTTTCGGTAAGGTCATCGCGGCGTTTCAGTCCCAGCATATCTATACAAAATGAAGAGGTCAATGCAGTTAAGGCCCCATCTGCACTCGGGAACAGGGCGCTGATCAATGCGATGATGAAAATGATCGATATGGCCTGCGGCATCATTTGCAACGCTACCGTAGGGAAAAGCGTATCTCCTATAATGTTTTGATTATTGGCAACCAGTTGCCATTGGGTGCCTCCGTTGGTGGTCACCTGCGTATATTCAGCCCCATGGTTCAGGGCATAAAGGTATAAGAGCCCTCCCAGCAACAGGAACAAAAAGTTTACGCCGGCACTTACCAGGTTAAAGGTGATCATGTTCTTCTGCGAATCTTTAAGGTTCTTTACACTGATATTCTTCTGCATCATTTCCTGGTCGAGCCCGAACATGCTGATGGTGATAAAAGCACCGCCAATAATCTGCTTCACAAAGAATCCACCACTCTTGGGGTCGGTATTGAAAATAGTAGCATAGCCTTTATCGGTCAGTGTACGCATGGCTTCACCTACCGACAGGTTCATATTGTTCAGAATATACACTACGGTTATTATCAGTCCGGCCAGCATGAGGGTCGTTTGCAGGGTATCGGTGTATACAATGGTCTTCACACCGCCTTCAAAGGTATACAGCAGGATCATCAATAAAATAATAAGCGCCGTAACAATGAAAGGAATGCCAAAGGTTTTCAGAATAAATTCCTGCAATACAAAGATCACCAGGTATAAACGGGCGGTAGCGCCCACCGTGCGGGAAATGATAAAGAACAAGGCGCCTGTTTTATAAGCAATGGTGCCAAAGCGCTTTTGCAAATAATTGTAAATAGAAGTAAGGTTCATGCGGTAATACAGCGGTAATAGTACAAAGGCCACTACGAGGTAGCCGATAATATAACCAAGCACCACCTGGAAATAGGCAAATCCCTTATGGGCGTTGCCCGCAAAATCACCTACCGTACCCGGTACGGAAACAAATGTAACACCACTCAGCGAAGTTCCCACCATACCAAAGGCTACCAGCATCCAGTTAGAGCTGCGGTTACCAATAAAGAATGAATCATTGTTTGAATTACGGGAAGTAAGCCAGGCAACAACCAGCAACAAAACGAAATAACCGATAACAAATGAGAACAACAGGGATGCAGACATAATTAATCGATAATTAAACGGTTCTGTAAAGTCGGATAGGGTCAATGGTGTAAAGGCTTGAAAGCAGACGGTTTACAGCGTTTTTTACAGGCTGCGGCCAACTTCCCTGCCCCGGGTGAAGGGCGCCGCATGCAACGATCTTC
Source organism: Longitalea arenae (assembly GCF_016924755.1). GTDB lineage: Bacteria > Bacteroidota > Bacteroidia > Chitinophagales > Chitinophagaceae > Niastella > Niastella arenae. The sequence goes on from NZ_JAFFJX010000002.1 coordinate 228,900, forward strand.
CTTTCAAACTGAAGGTCTGAAGATAGCAAAATTGTGTTTTACTATTGCTGATAATCCATTTATCTTAGCCGCTGACAGGCATTTTTTAACAATCGACGCCTGCACTAAAATCAGCCAGCATGAAGATAGAATCGGTAGTAGTTTTTTGCGGATCGAAGACCGGACAGAACCCCATCTTTATGAAACATGCAGCAGAACTCGGCAAACTCATCGCTTTGCTGAACCTGCGCTTGGTGTATGGTGGTGGCAAATCGGGATTGATGGGCGCCATTGCAGATGCTGTGCTGGCCCATGGCGGTAAAGTGATGGGCGTAATTCCGAAAATACTTATTGAGTGGGAAAATCAGCATGAAGGACTGACGGAGCTGTTTGTGGTGCCTGATATGCATACCCGAAAAAAGATGATGTATGAGATGTGCGATGCCGCCATTGTTATGCCCGGCGGCTTTGGCACCCTCGATGAACTCTTTGAAATGCTCACCTGGAATCAGCTTAAGATCCATGATAAAAAGATCTACGTATTAAATACCGAAGGCTTTTACACCCACCTTAAGCTGCATTTGCAACATCTGCTGAAAGAAGGCTTCCTGTATGAGCTGCCGGAAGAAAGGATCATCTTCTGCGACACACCGGTGGAGATCTTTAATAAAATTGGATGATCGCGTTCTTTAACGTGTTTTGATAGAAGTGTTAACTATACAGATCGATAGAGCAATGTGCTAATTTGCTAATGTGATAATGTGCTAATGTTTTCTGTGCATCAGGTTAACACACTACACCTCTATTACTCAGAAAATGTCCGGCGAAGATATGTATCAGCACATTAGCTAATTAGCACATCAGCACATTATAAATTAAAACCCGAGATTATATCCGAAGTTAAAAAAGGCGCGGTTGCCGTAGGGACTGCGTTCGTTCTGCAAGAGATCGTATTGGGCCATTACGATGAATGCACCGCGGCCGGCAGGTATGGCGGCGCCTATGCCTCCCAGTAAAGAGGGCACGATCTTATCATCCAGCTTAACATCAGGCCTGCCATCGTCAAACTTGTATTTCACCCAGGTAAAATTGGCTTCAGGCTGCACCTGTAAAAAAATATAATCTATAGGATATACCCGGCCGAAGATATTCAAACCCGCCACCCCAAATTGTTCTTTATAACCTTCCCACTGGTACTTGTAGCTTGAATAGATGAAATTAACGCCTGCACCGGCCGCCAGGTAGCGGTTGAACCGGTAACCAATTTGCGGCGACACATTTACTAAGGTAGACACACTTCCAAAACCGAGGCCGAAATTACCTCCAAAGAACAGCTTACTTTTATCAAAACCTTTTTTCACCGGCTCCTCCTCTTCATCCTGGGCAAAAGCCGCCACACTAACAAGGGCAAATAAGCAGGCAGTCAATAAATATTTCTTCATAGTGATCATTTAAGATGCAAATTAGGAAATCCCGACTTTGGCCGGGACAAGTTGTAAAAAAGCAAATGTGAAAATGTGCCGATGAGAAAATGAGCAAATGGCCTTAGGTTCCGCAGGAATAAAAGGCTGCATCCCAGCATAGCTACTTTTAATTTTCACATTTTCAAACTACCTCAATTTGCATCTTTTCCGATTTACTTAATGTTAAAAGGTTGATAATAGCAGAAAATACTATGTGATAATTAATCAGTTAGGCGCTTTTAGCGTTGGAACAGCAGCGTCTGTGGATAAATACTGACGAGAATCACTCCTTTATCTAATAAGCACTTAAAGAGCACCTTACAACTGGTTAATTAAAAACATGCGAGGGATGGGTACCGGGGGGTATTGCATTTATTGGGTTTTGTTATTACTTTTATTGTGCCTATCCATTGAAAGCCGTAAGGATTAATTATTTGTAGCTTATCAACACCACAAATCCTTAGAAATTCCCCACAAACTGGTTAACACTATCACCAAGTAGAAAGTTAATCTAACAATCCTGTAAAGCCGTTTTTCCTATTGTATATTATTCCCGGCATTCATATGTCCGCGAGTATGTAGTCCAATTCCTGTGCGGACCGTATGCATCTGTATGTCTTATAGAAACCGGTTAATTCTTTTGTTCAGCATTTAACGTACAAGAATGAGAAGAAGCATACTGGCTATTGACGATAGCAAAGCGATCAGGTTTCTGTTACATACGGTTTTGGGAAAAGATCACCAGGTTGTTACCGCCCCTGATGCCTGTTCGGCCATGTTCTGGTTAGCAAAGAAAAAATTACCCGATCTCATCATCGTTGACCCGCAATTGTCAGATGTGCAGGATTGGGAACTGATCGCCGAATTTACATCCAGCGCTATTTACCGGGATATTCCTCTCATTGTACTATCATCCCTCGACAAAGAGGTAATTGCTGCCAAATGCCTGCAATATGGAATTGCAGATTATTATACGAAGCCATTTAATCCGCTTGAATTAAACGAAACAGTTCAAAAAGTTATGAGCAGGGTGGCACCAGTTTCGCATGTGCACTAAAGTGAAAGCCGGGAAATAACCGGGATTGAACAATTAAAATGTCTTCTATGGATCTAACAATTCTACCCACGAAAAAAATTATTAATACATACAAACGTTACAGTTTGCCTGTAGCTGAAGAACCAACTGACATTACGAAGTTGCAGTTCTTCTATGTAGGTACCCAAGCCCGTTATACCGAACAACTAAAGGAGTATTTTGCATTCGGTTATTCCAGTGTGTCGGTCGACAGCGCCATTTTCACATTAAAAAGATTATTAAAGAAACAGGATGCGGTTACCATCCCCGACGTCATTATTGCCGACGGATCCCTGGGCACAGACCGTTTGGTAGCACTGCACCAGTTCATTTACAGCCATAAAATAATGGCCAGCATTCCTTTCGTTGTGGAAGCCTCCGGCTTATCCAATGAAGTTTTAGCCAAATTGAAAACATATACGTTTATTGACGAGCTGTTGCTCCTGCATGAGTTCACGGCTCCTGACCTGGAGCGTAAACTGGGCTTTTTGCAAAAGATGAAACAAAAGCGTTTACAAGCGCCCGAAAGCTGCCAGGTAGAAACTTCTTTCCCCAGGTATGCGAGTAAACGCGCCTTGCTGAAAAGAGGGCTTGACCTCGCCATTTCATCAGTAACCCTGGCCTTGCTGGCGCCGCTGATGCTGCTGATAGCGCTGGCAGTTAAATTGGATACCGGAGGCCCTGTATTGTATACTACCATCCGCACCGGCCGTGGTTACCGCATCTTCCAATTGTACAGGTTCAATACGATCATCCAGGATGCCGGTAAAATAAAAAATGGGGTTTTGATCAGTAAGATCGGTTTGTTCCTGCGCAAGACCAGCCTCGATGAACTACCGCAATTACTGAACGTTTGGCTGGGCGACCTGTCGCTCGTAGGGTACCGCGCGTTGCCATTATACGAAGCGGAAAAATTGACGACCAATGCCGCCGCCAATCATTTCCTGGCTCCGGCCGGTATCAGCTGGCAAACGCAAAAAGAAGGCAAGCTGGTTATACCGGCAGAAATGCAGCTGGCTACGGAAGCCGATAAATCCGATCTGCTGTATGACATCTGGCGCATGGCCAACAAGCCTTCAACAGTAATTCAAGAGAATGCCTGATCTACATTTATATTGAACAGTTGTGTTTAGCTATCAACAGTAGGATCTCCTGCCTTTTGGTAGGAGATTTTTTTTGGAGCTGCCCGGCAGGACGGCTTTGCCTTTGCGTTGGTTGGAGTGTTTTGCCCTTAGCTTTCAGTTATTTGCCACCAGTGCGTTTTTTGCGTTTTGGCCTGAACCTTCAGCTTTAGCCTAAAGCACTATTTGCGCTGTGGCCAAAAAAAATCCTCCCGACCAAAGCCGGGAGGAAGATATAATTGAATCTAGCTGAAAGTAAGTTATTCTGCCGTAGTAGCGCCTTCTACCAGCACGGTAGTTTTATTGTTCAGCACTTCTACAAAACCACTCTGGATATCGTAATAAGCCAGGTGATTACTTTTATCTTTTAACACTTTTACCCGGCCCGATTTAAGCGCGCTTACCAGCGGAGCGTGTTTGTCAAGCACTTCAAACAAACCGGTTATACCTGGCAGTTGAACGCCATACACTTCACCACTGAACAGCTTTTTCTCCGGAGTTAATATCTCTAAATTCATAATGTGCTAATTTGCTAATGTGATAATATGCTAATTATCTCTATGCAACAGACTAATATTATGTCAGCTCTCAAATATTCCAAAATTGAAGGCCGCGTTTAAGCATTAGCTAATTAGCAAATTAGCTAATCAGCTAATTAACCTTGGGCCTGCGCCAACAGTTTCTTACCTTTTTCGATAGCGTCGTCGATCGTACCTACCAGGTTGAAAGCTGCTTCCGGATAATCATCTACTTCACCATCCATGATCATGTTAAAGCCACGGATCGTTTCTTCGATGGGTACCAGTACGCCTTTCAGACCGGTAAACTGCTCAGCCACATGGAATGGTTGTGACAGGAATCGTTGTACTTTACGGGCGCGGAATACAGTTTGTTTATCCTCTTCGCTCAACTCATCCATACCGAGGATGGCGATGATATCCTGTAATTCTTTATAACGTTGGAGGATCAGTTTTACGCGGTTAGCGCAGTTATAGTGAGCATCACCCACGATCTGCGGCGTAAGGATACGGCTGGTAGAATCCAGGGGGTCAACCGCAGGATAGATACCTAAGTCGGCGATTTTACGGCTCAATACTGTAGTAGCATCCAGGTGGGCGAAAGTAGTAGCCGGAGCGGGGTCGGTCAAGTCATCCGCAGGTACGTAAACCGCCTGTACGGAAGTGATTGAACCGTTTTTAGTTGAAGTGATACGCTCCTGCATCAAACCCATTTCTGTAGCCAGGGTAGGTTGGTAACCCACCGCAGAAGGCATACGTCCCAACAGCGCCGATACTTCAGAACCGGCCTGGGTGAAACGGAAGATATTATCAACGAAGAAGAGGATGTCGCGGCCTTTGCCCTGTCCGTCACCATCGCGGTAGTACTCAGCGATCGTCAGACCACTCAGGGCCACACGGGCACGGGCGCCTGGGGGCTCGTTCATTTGTCCGAATACGAAGGTAGCTTTGGAATCAGACAGCTCTTTCATGTTCACTTTGCTCAGATCCCAGCCGCCATGTTCCATGCTGTGTTTGAAATCGTCGCCGTATTTCATAATGCCGGCTTCGATCATTTCACGCATCAGATCGTTTCCTTCGCGGGTTCTTTCACCCACACCGGCAAACACTGATAAACCGGAATATGCTTTTGCGATATTGTTGATAAGCTCCTGGATCAATACTGTTTTACCCACACCGGCACCACCGAATAAACCGATCTTACCACCTTTTGCATAGGGCTCGATGAGGTCAATTACTTTGATACCAGTGAATAATACTTCCTGGGAAGTACTCAGGTTCTCAAATGCCGGGGGTTTGCTGTGAATGGGACGGCCGCCAACTTTAGGAACAGCAGGCAAACCATCGATAGGATCGCCGGTCACATTGAACAGACGGCCCTTAATTGCTTCACCGGTTGGCATGGCAATGGCAGCACCGGTATCTGCTACTTCCATTCCCCGCACCAGACCTTCGGTACCGTCCATGGCGATACAACGAACGCTGTCTTCACCCAGGTGTTGCTGCGCTTCAAGCACCAGCACTTCACCATTTTGGCGCTTTAATTCAAGCGCATTATAAATTTCAGGGAGTTTTCCTTCAAACTGCACGTCTACTACAGCACCGATGATCTGCTTGATCTTACCAACATTTGGCATATAATAGTTTGATTTTGCGTGAGCGTTTATTTAACTACTTTGATTTTCAACGCTTTAATTACAATTCAAAGCAGCCTTTTTAATTTCGGCTGCAAAGGTAAGTGATGGATGGATAATTTGGTATTTTAAACGGTGACATTTTTTGGAGGGTTGCCAGTTACCGGTTGCCGGTTACCAGTTACCGGGTGCTGGTTGCCGGTTACCAGTTACCAGTTGCCGCGGTTTCAGGTTACAGGTTACAAGTTTCAGGGCCAGTTGCCGGTTGCCGGTTACCAGTTACCGGGTACCGGTTGCCAGTTACCGGGTACCGGTTGCCAGTTACCGGGTACCGGTTGCCAGTTACCGGGTACCGGTTGCCAGTTACCGGTTACAGGTTTCAGGTTAGAGGGCCGGTTACCGGATACCAGTTACCGGTTACCGGTTGCCGGGTGCCAGTTGCCGGGTGCCGGGGCCTCTTTGCCTTCTCTATGCCTTTTTGCCTCTTTGCCTTTTTGCCATTTGCCTTTTGCCTCTTTGCCTTTTTGCCATTTGCCTTTTGCCTCTTTGCCTTCTCTATGCCTCATTCCCTTTTCTTGCCTTTATTAGCGCTTTTTCGCTTTATTTGTACTTTGAAAACGGACACTGCGATATCCTTATAGCCGAACATGCAATTAATTGAAGTAACGACATCAAGTACAGCCAGAGATTTCATTAGGGTAAACGTTGAACTAAATAAGTCCAACCCGAATTACATCCGCCCCCTCGATAAGGATGTGGAAGAAGTTTTCAATCCCGAAAAAAATAAAAGCTTCCGGCATGGCCAATGCACCCGCTGGATCTTAGTCGGCCCCGATGGAAAATATCTTGGCCGCATTGCCGCATTCGTAAATAAAAAGTACAGGAACAAAGGAGATGAATTCCCCGTAGGCGGTATCGGGTTTTTCGATTGTATCAATGACCAGTCCGCCGCCGACATGCTCTTTGATGTTGCCAAACACTGGCTCATGCAGCGCGGCGTGGAAGCCATGGACGGCCCCATTAATTTCGGGGAACGCGACCGCTGGTGGGGCCTGGTGACCGAAGGCTTCCAGGAGCCTCTGTACTGCATGAACTATAACCCACCCTATTACCGCCAGCTGTTCGAGACCTATGGGTTCCGCCCTTTCTTTAACCAGATCTGCTTCGGCCTGAACCCGAAAAAGAAATTGAGCGACAAACTGCATGAACGGCATGCGCATTATGCCACCCCCGATTACCGCTGTATCCGCATCGATAAAAAACAACTCGGCAAATTCGCCGGCGACTTTGCCTATATATATAATAAGGCCTGGGCCGGTCACGGCGGTCTGAAGGAATTGAAAAAAGACCAGGTACTGCTGATGTTCAATAAAATGAAGCCAGTCATGGACGAACGGATCATCTGGTTCACCTACCACAAAGAACAGCCGATCGCCATGTTCATTAACCTGCCCGACCTCAACCAATGGTTCAAATACCTGAACGGTCAGTTCAGCTGGTTCCATAAGCTGAAATTCCTCTGGATCAAAAAAACCAAACCCTGTAAAAAATGCACCGGGCTGGTATTTGGTATTGTTCCTGAATTTCAGGGCAAGGGCATCGATGCCTATATGATCGTTGAATCGGGCAAGGTGATTCAATGGCAAACGCCCTATACCGAATATGAAATGCAATGGATCGGCGACTTCAATCCCAAAATGCTGAACGTTGCCGCCGGCCTGGGCGATACTTTCCGCAGCCGGGTATTGACCACGTATCGATATCTGTTCGACAGAACCCGGCCTTATAAGCCACACCCTATGGTGAGCTGATTCTCCCCCGGCCTCATCCCAGCCCCTAAAGAGGGAGTAATTATTCGTTGCCCTTACTGGTCATGAAGGGTGAATGGAGAAATTGGTGAATAGGCAATGGATCCTTCATTCTCAACTTGTCCCGCACCTTAGCCAGGATCTGCTAACCAGCTTTGCATCCTTCTGCCTTTTGTCTTTTTGCTTTGTTGCCTTGTTGCCTATTGCCTGGTTGCTTTGTTGCCTTATTGCCTTTTGCCTTGTTGCCTATTGCCTTGTTGCTTTGTTGTCTTGTTGTCTATTGCTTCAAAGCCCACTGCACTGTTTCTTTTATTCCTTCAGAATAGGATGTGGGCGTAAAGCCAAAGGCATTGTTGAACTTTTCTGAACTGAACAGGTAAGGATATTCGTTCTGGTAATTCATTTCTATTAATTCTTTCATGGTACGATTGAACAAACCGGCTACACGCAGCATCCAGTTGTGGATCACAGTCACGCCATTAGGCTTTTGCAGTAGCGCAGCGGCCTCTTGCACAAACTGCCGCCCGGTAATCAGCTCACTGGCTGTTGGTAAATGCCAGGTTTGATGGAAGGCATCGGGCCGGTTGGCCAACAGGTAAAGCGCTTTTGCCGCATCGGACACATAGGTGATGGAATGCGGTTGGTCTGCATTGCCCAGCCATTGCGCTTTCTTTCCCTTTAACAGGTTCTGGATCACCAGCAGGTTCGGCACACTGGTCTTAAATCCGATAGGGCCATAAAAATCTGCACTGCGTGCGATCATGGCTTGGAGCTTACCTGCTTTGCTTTCCTGCAGCAATTGGTTGGCGATGCGAGCCCTTATTTCTCCTTTTTTACTACAGGGATTGAGCGGCGTTTCTTCACTCATCCACCCATTGACCTTTCCATACATATATACGTTATCGAAGAAAATAAGTTTTGCCCCCGTTTCCTTGCAGGCATTGCTCACATTGGTCATGATCAATGGCCATTGTGCCGCCCAGATGCGGCTATCGTAAGGCAAACCTATCAACAGGTATACAATGGATGACCCCTTGATGGCGTTCAGGGTCTGCTGGTAATTGGTAGCATCTGCGGCAACGGCTTCCGCACCGCTTACTGATCTTGCTTGCCTTGATACCAAACGCAGTTTCTCTTTGTTATTAATTAGGATGGGAACTAACTGGTCGGCCACAGCGCCTCTGGCGCCAAAGATGGTATGTATGTTCATAAATGATATAATTCCTGATTAAGTGGTTTGTTACCCTTATTTTTGAATAATTCGAATCGATACCTGGCAGCAATAGTAAATGCCAGTAGGGATTTCTTTCGTGACTCGCTTCTTTCCGCAGCACCGGTCTCCCTGCGCCCGCTCTCTGCGCTATCAACCTGTCAACACCTCACTGATCTTCGGCGCCAATAATTTATACAGCACCGGCGTTACGATCCTGGTCAATAAAGTTGAACTGATCAATCCCCCGATGATCACCAAAGCAAGTGGTGAATACAAAGGATTATTTTCCATTACGAGTGGCAGCAATCCACCGATCGCAGTTAAGGTGGTTAGAATAATGGGCACAAACCGCGTTTCACCCGCCTCCTGGATGGCTTTATCGAGACTCATACCCTGTTTGCGAAGCTGATCGGTATAATCAACCAGCAAAATTGAGTTTTTTACTTCAATTCCGATCAGGGCAATCAAACCAATTACAGCCACAAATGAGAAAGTGTTGCCGGTAGCCAGTAACATCAGCACGGCGCCGATAATTCCCAATGGTATTACTGAAAGCACTATGAGCGTTCCGCGAAATGTTTTGAACTCCAGGATCAGCGTACGCAGGATCCCGAAGATGGTTATGAGAACAATGGTGCCTAATCCGCCAAAGCTTTCCTGGCTGGCCTCTACTTCCCCGGCAGCCACATAATGCGAATTTGGTGGAAAACGCATGGTATCCAGTTGCTTTATGATACCCTCCGTTAGTTTACCGGTGTTGTACCCGCTTTGCACAAATGCAGTGGTCACCGTATAGCGATCTTTATTGTAGTGTTTGATCGTGACAGGAGAAGTTTCAAAGCGGATATCGGCTAATTGGTTCAGGGGAATGGAAGCGCCGGTCAAACTGCTTACATATACTTTACCAAATGCATCGAAGGTTTGCCTTTCTTCACGCGGCAGGGTAACCGTAATATTGTATTCATCACCATTCTCTTTTCTGAAAGTGCCAATGTTCAGTCCGGCTACCGCCATCCGGATGGTGCGGTCAATCTCATTTACCGGAACGCCCAGCAACCCTGCTTTTTCTTTATTAACCTTCACCCGCAGATCGGTTTTCAGGGTAGTGAGCTCATTGTTCACATAAATGGTGCCGGGTGTCTTTTTTAGCAGCGCTTCTACGCTAGCCGCCAGCCTGCGTAAAGTATCCAGGTCTTCACTAAACAGGCGGATCGCGATCGGCGCCTCTACCGGCGGGCCCTGTTCAAAATCCTTTACTTCAATTTTTGCATTGGGATAATGTTTGAATTTTGCCCGTAATTCATCTATCAGTTCTCTTTTTTCCGCAGGGGGTGTTTCTTTCAATTGCACAAAGAGCTGCGCATAATTGCTCACTTCGTTCTGTGGTATCACATTATAATATATCCGCGGGTTGCCACGGCCTACATTGGTAGCATAATTCTTCAAATCGGGAATATTGTTGATCTCCTTTTCCACATACCGGGCTACCTGGTTGGTGGCTTGCAAACTGGTGCCCAAAGGCGTTTCAATATTGATGAGGAACATCGGCTTTTCAGACGCGGGGAAAACACTAAACCCTACTACCGGCACCAGGGCCAGCGAGCCCACAAAAATGGCCAGTGCTACCAGGAGGGTGGTAACCGGACGGGCAATGGCGGTATTCAGTAATCGGCGATAGGAACCACCAATGAATTTTTTCAAACCCCGCATGAACAAATTGCCCTCAGGGTTCTCATGATTGCTTAAGATCCGGCTCGATAGGAACGGCACGATCGTAAGCGAAACAAACAACGAGGCCAGCACCGTGGTAACAACCGCAGCCGGTAAACTACGGATGAAATCTCCAGCGCCTTCCGGCAGGAACATCAGCGGTAAAAAGGCAAATATTAAAGTGATGGTACAACCGATCACCGCCAAACCGATCTGTTTGGTGGCCGACATAGCTGCTTCGCGCCGGCTATACCCCATGCGCAAATAGCGCTCGATATTCTCTACCACCACAATACTATCATCAACCAGTAAACCCAATGCGACCACCATGCCGACAATGCTCAGCTGGTTAATGGTTATTCCAAACAGGTCGAGTAAAAACAGACCAATGGCCAGTGACAGGGGTATTGATATCATTACTACTATGGATGCGCGCACACCCAGCGGCAGGAGCGTCAGCAAGACAAGGAATATGGCAATAGCGAAATCCCGGGTAAAGCCGCCGAGCCGCGTACGAACGCTCTGCGCATTATCGAAGCTTTGTTCATAGCTGATGTTTTTTGGAAGCTCTTTGCGAAAATGGTCAAGCACCGGTTTTATTTCTTTTTCAACGGCGAAAATGTTAGTGCCCATCTTACGGCTGGCCGTAACAAATACACCACGTTTACCATTTAACCGCGCGATATAGGTTTGTTCTTCATAATTGAAATCTACCTGCGCAACATCTTTCACATATACCAGCTTTCCATTCACATTGCTTACAATGGTATTTCTGATCTCCCCGATGCTTTTATAATCTCCGCTGGTCTTGATGTTGAATTTCTTCTCCCCCATTTCAATACTGCCACCCGGGATATTCACATTTTCGCTTTGAATAGCACCCAGTACTTTATTCAATGGAATATTATATTGCGCTAGTTTTTCCAACTGTAGCGACACCCGTACCTGCTGCTGGGGAAAGGCCCAGTTGTCAACATTTTTTAAGGTTTTAATCTTTTCCAGGCGTTCTTTCAATTGCTTGCTCCATTCCTCCAGGTCTTTATAAGGTGCTGTTTCACTCAACAGCGCTATTTGCAAGATGTTTACATCTGATGGGTTGAACTTCAGGATATCAATATCCAGGATATCGTTTGGCAATTCATTGCGAAGGGCATCCATTTCACGAACAACGTCCTGGTATTTTTTATCAGGATCCATTTCGTATTTGAACTCTACCTGGATCACAGCCAATCCATCATCTATACGGCTGATGACACGTTTGATATCATCCAGCTCATTCATCCTCTTTTCCACCGGATCAACCACCAGTTCTTCCATATCTTTCGGACTGGTACCGGGATACACCACCACGACACTGAACTGGGGCGCTGCAAAGTCGGGATCTTCGCCACGCGGCATGTTCAGGAGTGAATTAACACCTATTGCGATCAGCATCACAAACACGATGAGTGTGAACTGATAATTTTTTACAGAGAAATCAGTTATCTTCATAACAGCCTGGTTTGAATTTGTAACATTGTTTTAAAGCGCAGTAACTGAAAACCGGAGTTGATGTCTTTTATTGGTCTGATCGTACCATTCGCTCAACACCGTCAACAGTTCATTTCCAATAGAAGAATCCTCTTTCATATACGATGTTTTATTGTATTACTTTCACAATAGATCTGTGTGTCAGATAGCCTACCCCTTCGGTGATGACTTCTTTTGCACTGTCTAATCCACTCACGATGGCCGCTTTATTGTTTTCAAGAAATGCGATGGTCACTTTGTTCCTGGTGACTGTTTTTCCATCGGCATTAACGGTATACACATAACCCGTTTTGCCATCTGCTTCGGAAATGGCGCCGATAGGTACCAGGGTGACTGTTTGCTCGGCGGCTGGCTGTAAACGCACGGTAGCAAATAAACCGGCCGCAAAACGCGCTCCGCCTGGTAATACTTTTACTTCTATTTCATAAGTGCCACTTGCCATGTCGGCGCCCTGGGCTATTTCGGTAATGATGCCGGTAAAAGTTCTGTTGGGATAAGCATCTATTTCTACGGACGCCTTATCGCCTCTTTTCAATACAGCCCAGTCTTTATCTGATACCCCAAAGCGGATCACCCAGTCATTACCCGCTGTGCCATTGAATTCGAATACGGGCGAACCGGGATTGGCAAATTCTCCTTCATTCATGAGTTTTTTCAGAATGGTGCCGCTTTCGGTGGCGCGGATCTGCGCATATTGCTGGTTGAAACGCGCAATGCGCAAACCTTCTTCTGCAACCTGTAGCTGGGTGGTAACGTTCTGCAATTGTTCCAGGGTAGCCACAGTATCGTTGTACAGGTTCTTTACCCGGTTCACATCCCGTTGTACTTTTTCAACACCCTGCGCAGCCTGCTGCACCTGTGCATTTATTTCGGTAAGATTGAGCGTTGCCAGCAGCTGTCCTTTTACAACATGATCGCCCTCTTTTACATATATTCTTGAAATGATACCGCCTGTTTTGAACAATAACCTGGCTTCGGCAGTAGAGGCCATAATACCTGAATATTTTAGGACCGGTGCATAACGGGTAGTGGTAACCGGCTGCAGTTTTACGGCAATAGCTTCATCGGTTACACTGTCCGCCTGTGAACCGCCGTTGCAGGCTGATAATAAACTTGCTGCTACCGGGATCAATAGAAATATGCGTTTCATGTGATAATTTTTTTATTGTTTCTTTTGCCACATGGAATTTGCCATAAAAATTTCCATCGCACTCGACATTAGTTTGCTCGAAAATTTTTATCGCTTATTTCAGTTTGAAAGATTTTTGTTAAATGAGGGGTTTGCTCTTAATGAATGGCTAATGTTGGGATTGTGCGATTTTGAGATTTCCGGATTTTGAGATTTAGGGATTTGGCACTGGGGGTGAGGTTCAAATTGGAACTAATGCCGAAATACCCAAATCTCAAAATGAGAAATCATAGGAGGCGGTCGCCCTTTCCAGTTCAGCAGCGCGGGCTAACACAGCGAGCTGCGCCAGGGAATAATTCAGCTGGGCATTGGTTAACTGGGTGCGGGCATCAATGAGCTCTAATTGCAGGGCCTGCCCTTCACGGAACCGCCTTTCTGCAAAACGATAGGTTTCTGTAGCACTTTGCACTTCATCTGTACGTGCGGCCAGGGTTTGTATGGCCGAACGGTAATTGGCGGCCGAAGTAAACACCTGCAATGTGAGTTGCTGCGCTACATCTTTGTACTGCGTGTTAAGCTGCTCGAGGTCCAGCTCCGATTGCCGGATCTTATACTTATTATCATTGCTTTTGAACAGATCCCATTTGAACTGCAGTCCGCCTAACTGGTAGAACTGATCATTGTTGAAGTGAAAGCCGAACCCCTGAAAGCCGATATTATAAAAAGCGTTGAGTTTAGGCACCAGGTAATTACGGTTCATCTTAAGACTGGTGCCCAGTACTTTTTGAGCGCTTTGTAATTTCATCAGCTCTTCCCGCTGCGCCGGCAGTTCCAACGGGGCATTGATAGTGGTATTCAGCCGTTCGAACAAGGTTGTATCGGCAAGAATCGGCGCATCCAGTGATTGATTTAAAAGACAATTGAAATAAGCGGCCGCATTTAACTGCTGATTGTTTGCAGCGATCAGAGAGGCTTTCACCTGGCTCACCTGGGCTTTTGCTCGTAACACCGATTCTTTGGTGGCCATGGCATTCTGCATTAATTTATCGCTTACCCGCAGGTTTTCACTGGCCAGTGCCAGCGCATTCGTATAAATGTCAACGGCTTTACCGGCCTGCAGGTATTGATAATACGCTTCCTTGATATTCTTCACCAGTTCGCGTTTATAGATATCGATATCCGCCTGTTGATTATGGATCATTTCCTGCTTGATCGCCTTGTTGTAATGTAGATCTCTATTCACTATCGGCACTACTACTTCCAGCCTGGTGTCGTGAAAGTCGTTTGGCAGAAAGGCGATGGACTGGTTCTCCACCTGCGGAAATTTGTTCTGTCCGGTTAGCTGATTAAGCGTAGCATACACATTATTCAAGAGGTCGCCGATGGGAATATCCTGTGTACGGCCGCCAGTTGCCAGGGTATATTGTGAATTGAGGCTGGCCTGCGGATAAAATAAGGCTTTCGCGCGTTTCAGGTCCAGTTCGGCCTTCTGCCGGTCGAATGTTTTCTGCTGCAGCGCCAGATTTCCTTCCAGCCCTTTTTTAATATATTGATCGAGAACTGTTTGTGCAGTTGCAGAATAGGCAAAAAACATCCCCGCAACCCCGATAGCGATCGGGACTGATAGACTCTTTTTCATAAGTCGATCTGTTTATTTTATGATGTAAATATTCTTAACAGTGTTAATCATTGAAGCAAAAAAAACCATTAGGTTTTATTGCCGGATGCGTCGAGCACATTTAACAACCAGGTCAGTCCTTTATTCATCATCGGCACCATTTCTTCCCGGGGTACTAATTTATCGAAGCGGTTACGGATAGCCAGGGCCACCATACCATGAACCATACCCCAGATCGCCATTGCAATCGCATGTACATCGCCTTTCTCTATCAGGTTCTTATCCATGCATTCCTGGATGGTCTCCTTCAACTTGCCCAAGGCCTGGTCACCGCTTTTCCACTGGCAATTGTCTATCGTTTGTAAAGCTTCCATGGGCGCCTGCAGGATGAACATCAGATCATAGAATTCGGGGTTCTCCAATCCAAACTTCATGTAGTACTCGCCCATTTTGTGCAGACGAACGACCGGGTTCTTTATTGTAAAAATGTCGGCCGTATATTCAGCCATTTTCTGAAATCCTATTTCATGCAAGTTGAACAGGATCTCGTTCTTGTCCTTGAAATACAGGTACACCGTGGTTGGACTGTATTCAATAAGATCGGCGATCTTTCGGATGGAAACATTTTCATAGCCTTGTTCCACAAATAGTTTCATGGAAGCGTCTAATATTGCCTTTCTCAGATCCTGCTTTTGTTTTTCTTTTCTTTCCGCAATGCCCATAATAGTTAATTAACGACACAAATATACTTAACACTGTTAAGTTGTCAAATTTTTATCCCCTTTTCTTTAAAACTTTCTAAACCCCACTTTCACAGCAAAAGAAGGTGACTTGTGCCTACTTTAGCCGGGATTTCACATTATTCTTACATTTGCGACATACCATGGATAAATTCATTGTTTCAGCCCGGAAATATCGTCCGCAGACCTTTGATACGGTCGTGGGACAAGCCCATATTACCACCACCCTGCAAAACGCGATCAAAAACCGCCAGCTGGCGCATGCCTTCCTGTTCTGCGGTCCGCGCGGGGTTGGTAAAACTACCTGTGCCCGTATTCTGGCTAAAACCATCAATTGTGAGAAGCCTACGCCGGAAGGCGAGGCCTGTAACGCCTGTCCCTCATGTGTGGCTTTTAATGAAGGAACTTCGCTGAACATTCATGAACTGGATGCGGCCAGTAACAACTCGGTAGACGATATCCGCTCCCTGGTGGAACAGGTGCGCTTTGCTCCCCAGGCCGGAAAATATAAAGTATATATCATTGACGAGGTGCATATGCTCAGTTCCTCGGCGTTCAATGCTTTTCTTAAAACGCTGGAAGAACCGCCTTCTTATGCCATCTTCATTCTGGCCACTACCGAAAAGCATAAGATCCTGCCCACCATCCTCAGCCGATGCCAGATCTTCGATTTCAAACGCATTACCAGCAACGATACGGTAGAACACCTGCAGCACATTTGTACAAAAGAAGAGATCAATGCCGAGAAACCGGCTTTGCAGGTAATTGCCCGCAAGAGTGAAGGTTGTATGCGCGATGCGCTCAGCATTCTCGACAAAATAGTAAGTTTTACAAGCGGCACGGTCACTTATCAGAATACCCTGGAACATTTGAACATCCTGGATGCAGATTATTATTTTAAAATGATCGACTGCATGCAGCAGCAGGACCTGGCGGGGGCTATGTTGCTCTATGACGACATAGACCGCCAAGGCTTTGAAGGCGACCTGGTGTTGAATGGTTTTTCAGAATTCATTCGCAACCTGCTGGTATGTAAAGATGAAAAAGTTGCCAGATTGCTGGAAGTAGTTGAAAGTTTCCGCGACAAATACATTGCTACTGCGCAAAAAACGCCGGTAGCGTATCTTATCAGCGCGCTGAATATCCTGAACGAAGCCGAGATCAATTTCAAAGGCGCCCGCAACAAAAGATTACACACCGAACTGGCCATTATAAAATTAACCTACCTGCAGCAGGCCCTGGAACTGACGGCCACCGGCGATGGTATTGGTAAAAAAAAAGTAGTTGAAAATGCGCAGTCGGTTGCTTTCCGCAAGCTGGGCATGGTAGAAGCCAAAAGTCAGAAACCGGAAGCGGGAGGGCAGAGGTCAGCGGCCGGAGCTCAGAAGCCGGAAGCACGAAGCCAGCAGCCCGAAGCGGGAGCGCTGCCGCAAGCACAGCAAAACGCAACAACCGCCTATCGCCAGCCCTCCGATGAAGCCAGGTTGATGATAGAAGAACCTTCGGTTGATTATATCAGTCCGGAAGAAGAGGAACAGAATTATCTGAACGCCATGCAATCGGCGCCCACATCGGGTCAGCCGCAGCCGGCGAACCGGCCACTGGCAACGACCGCCAAAACTTCCTCTGCTGCCGCGGGCAGCCAGGGCGGTGCGGCGAAACTTGGCACCCTGGAATCCATCCGCCAGAAATTCGCCAACAAACAGGTAGGAAATGCCAATCCGGTCATTCCGCTGACGTATGATAAATTGCGGGAACACTGGGCCAACTTCTCTCAAAAATTAAAAGACAATAAGAATCCTGCCGCCCAATCTTTCGACCTGGCGCAATTGATAATTGTTAACGAGAACGCTTTCGAGATCGTTACGAACAATAACCTGGAGCAGAAATTCATTGAAGGAGAAAGGCGTGAACTGTCGGAGTACATGCAGCAGCATTTCAATAACCGCACCTTATTGTTCACGATTGTCGTTACCGACAATCCGGTCATCCAGGAGCCAACGGAGCGTCCTCTTTCAACAAAGGAGCAATACCAGAAGCTGGTGGAACAGTATCCGCTGGTGAATGAGCTGCGAAGCAAATTGAAATTAGGTTTTGATTAATGCCGGTTACCGGTTTGCTGGTACCAGTCGCCAGCTTTAACGTCGAGCCTTTAAAGGTAAATAATACAAATTATGGCATGAGCCGGCAACTATGACCCCGCCTGTGGGCCGGACAAGCTCTAATATGGAGACATTTACTTAAAATCTCCTCTGATCGCATGTTTCGGGAAACCGGTATCCGGTAACTGGCAACCGGTTTTTCCAATTGCTCATTTTGCTGTAATTTCGACCACTCAAATCGAAAAATCAGAAATATCAAATAAGAAATATTTATGGCTGAAGTGATCTTAATGCCCCGCCTGAGCGATACCATGACAGAAGGCGTGATAGCGGCCTGGCATAAAAAGGTAGGCGACAAAGTAAAGAAAGGCGACTTACTGGCTGAGGTGGAAACCGATAAGGCCACCATGGAACTGGAAAGTTATAAAGATGGCACCCTGCTTCATATTGGTACTGAGAAAGGGGGAAAACTACAGGTAAATGATCTGCTGGCCATTATTGGTAACGCCGGCGAAGACATCAGCTCCCTGCTGGGTGGTGGCGGTCAGAAAGCCGCAGCTTCAGCCGCACCCGCAAAACCGGAAGAACCTGCCAAAACAGAAGCCAAAGCCGAAGCCAAACCTGCCGGCGAATCACTCGATCTGGCCAATATGCAGGAAGTGATCCTGATGCCCCGCCTGAGCGATACCATGACAGAAGGCGTAATTGCCGCCTGGCATAAGAAAGTGGGCGACAACGTGAAAAAAGGCGATCTGCTGGCCGACGTGGAAACCGATAAGGCTACCATGGAGCTGGAAAGCTATAAAGAAGGTAAATTATTATATATCGGTGCACAAAAAGGCGACAAGGTTCCTGTAAACGCCCTGCTTTGCATCATTGGCGATGAGAAGAAAGTAGATGTAGAAAAGATCGTAGCTGCCGCCAAAGGTGGCGTGATGACCAGCGGAGGCGCTGCCAAAAGCCAGCCCGAAGCTGCTGCCCAGACTACCCAAACTGCCAGTGCACAGACGCAGACAGCTGCTCCTGCTGCTACTTCAGAAAATGGCCGCGTAATTGCTTCTCCCCTGGCCAAAAAATTAGCTTCAGAAAAAGGTATTGATATTTCGAAAGTAGCCGGATCCGGCGACGGTGGCCGCATCATTAAAAGAGATATTGACAATTACGTTCCTGCTGCAGGCGGACAACAGGCTGCTGCAACAGCTGCTCCTCAACCAGGCAAGGCTCCTGCTATTGCTGGTCAGGAAAGCTATGAAGAGATCCCTGTATCGCAAATGCGTAAGGTAATTGCCAAACGTTTGTCTGAAAGCAAATTCACTGCTCCTGAATTCTACCTCACCATGGAGATCAACATGGATAAAGCAGTAGAAAGCAGGGCAAAGCTGAATGATATTTCTCCGGTTAAGATCTCTTTCAACGACATGGTATTAAAAGCCTGCGCCATTGCCCTTAAACAACACCCATGGGTAAACAGCAGCTGGAGAGGTGATCACATCCGCATGAACCATCATGTGAATATCGGTGTGGCCGTAGCTGTTCCTGAAGGCTTACTCGTACCCGTTGTACGTTTTGCCGATCAGAAATCATTATCACAGATCGCTACAGAAGTAAAAGATTACGCAAAGAAAGCAAAAGATAAAAAACTGCAACCCAGCGATTGGGAAGGCAGCACCTTTACCATCAGTAACCTGGGTATGTTTGGCATTGAGGAATTCACCGCCATCATTAACCAACCAGACTCCTGCATTCTGGCCGTAGGCGCCATTAATCAGGTTCCCATTGTAAAAGATGGTCAGATCAAAGTAGGTAATATCATGAAAGTTACCCTAACCTGCGACCACCGCGTGGTTGACGGTGCAACGGGTGCCGCATTCCTGCAAACCCTGCAAGGTTTACTGGAAGAGCCCCTGCGCATGCTCGTGTAATTAATTCATTGTAACCTGAAATAAAGTAGGTCTCACCGTTGTGGTGGGACCTTTTTGTTGGGGTATGGGCGGTTGCAGTGAGCAGTTGGCAGTTCGCAATTCGCAGTTGGCAGTTTGCAGTGGGCAGTTGGCAGTTCGCGGTTGCCGTTGGCAGCTGGCAATTGGCATTCAAACGGCGGCCTTGTTGCCTTTCTGCCTTTTTGCCTCGTTCCTTGTATTGCCTTGCTGCCTTTCTGCCTTGTATTGCCTTGTTGCCTTTCTGCCTTGTATTGCCTTGTTGCCTTTTCCCTACTTTTTAGCTACTTTTATCGCCATTCAAGACCCAACCCCATGAAACCTATATTACTGTTCTTCTCTGCCATCATAATTCTTAACTCCTGCTCTGATAATGCCAGCACCGGACTGCCTTTCACCAAAGATTCGCTGATCGGCAACTGGATGATGATCAGGGTAAAACAAAACGCAATCATCCTCTCCGGACGCAGCGATGCATTTTACGATTACCGCGATTCAGTAATGGAGCCTTTATACAATAACCTCGAAATGGCCGCCTTTCGCTTTCAACCTACAGGCGTGGTGACGGTTGACGAAGGCAAGGTTGAAAAAACAACCGGGAACTGGGTGTTCAACGACAAACGGGAACTCCTGATGCAGTATAAATACCTTATCGAAAAAAACAAATCCCTGTTCTCGGTAAAACATTACTGGCACGATAGCCTGCAGCTGGAAAATGTGATCGAGAGAAATACAGACACAATGTATGTCACTTACTACCTTGTAAAATTAAGGACCAACGATACCGTTCCCGACCTCTTCGACCCTGCCATCAATAAATGGCGCGAAAGACCACAACAGGCCGAAAGCGAAGATGCCATTAAATTACGGCTGAAACAGGTTTTATATTATTACTCCGCCTACTTTGCCAACATTTCAGCCAACAAAGTACCGTACTTCAATATCACAAAGATCCTGGCCCCTATTAAGTTCTATAGCGGCGGCATTGGCGTTAAACGTTATAAGGAAGACGACGACTGGACGAAGGTCTTTTACGATAACGAGGACGCAAAAAAAGCACACGTGATGCTTAATCATGCTTTCGATAACATTAAAGGTTACCCTGACAGAGGCCGCGATTATGTACAGGAATATATAGCTGCCCTGAAGATGGTAGCTGATGCTTTATAGTGAATGGACAATAGCAAATAGTGAATAGGTCGCAAATGTGCAGATCAATAAACGGACTTGCACCGCCGAACGACATTGACCATTCACCATTGGCCATTGATTAATTATTTAACGCTTAGCAACACCACCTTCCCATCCATGGTAGAAGCAATCAATTCTTTCTTACTCAGCACCCGTATGGTATTTACCATGGAATTATCGATCTTGTAAGCCCAGCTGGTCTTTTGAGTAGCGGGATCAATAGCGTATACCACGCCATTGCGTGTACCAAAGAATACCTGCCCGTCTTTTTCAATCAGCATCGATGGCACATGCTCATAGCCAAAACCGGCATTCATTACCCAGGCAGGCCGCTGTTCGGTGCGGCTCGTAGCATATGCCGCCACCGTATCCTGCATGGTTTTTCCGTATACGTACTTACCATCGGCCGAAATGCCGATCGATTCCCGTACGCGCGTTTCACTATTCTTCCATAATGTATTGCCTGTAATTGCATCAATGGCGTATAAGGTTCGGTTCGGACAAACCACATACACTACACTGTCATGCGCCACCGGAATACAGGCGGCAGGCGAGAAATTGATGACGGAAAAACCCGGGTTCCATTGCCAGGCCAGCTGTCCGTTACTCCTGTTCACTGCATATAAATGTTTATCCCAGGCGCCGAAGATCACTGAATTACCATAGATCAAAGGGGTGCTCACCACCGGCCCCTGAAGGCCGTTGAAGGTCCAGATAGCAGCGCCGTTCTTTAAGTTCAGCGCCCTGAAACGATGATCGCTGCCCCCAATGAAAACCGTATCGCCAACGATCACCGGGGAACCCAGCACTGAAGCATCCGTTTTTACTTTCCAGATCAATTGTCCCGAGCTAACATTTAAACAATAGACATGGCCATCACCTGAGCCCAGCACCAGCTTTCCGGCCTGCACCGCAGGTGAAGAAAAAACAGCGCCATTCGTTTTATAACTCCATTTCTTTTTACCGTCTTTTTGCGACAAAGCCATTACGACCCCGTTCTGGTTTCCGAAAACCACGAGGTTATTGGCAACTGCCGGTGTGGATATCACATTGGCATCGGAAGAATATACCCATTTCGGTTTTACCTGAGGGTAATTTGTATTGATGACATAGGAAGGCCGCTCAAAACGTTTGGATGTATCGATCTTACTGAATGTAACTTTCGTCCAGGAAGGCAGGGTTTCAACGCCCGGCCTGCGCTCGGTATACACTACGGAGTCATTATAAACATCCACCAGGTTATAGCCGCCAACCGCAGCTTTGGCGCGCAGGTTCGAACGGCCCATCACCCCGGGAATACCTTCAAAATTCAATGCATGGTTATTATGACCATGACCACAAATAATAAGTTTTGTATTAAAGTGTTTCAAGCGGTCAGTGATCTCGTACCAGTTATCGAGACTGTTATCAATGGGATAATGATTACAGAAAATAATGGGCTTGTCTTTGGGGGTTTTAGCCAGCAGGCTATCGAGCCAGACAATGGCGCTGCGGGGAATATGTCCATCGCTCATTCTTACATAGGGGCCTGAAGCGCAGCCAATGAAACGAACGCCATTGTAATCGAAATGAAATTTGTCGTAACCGAAGGTGCTGGTATAATGGTCGCCACCGCTTTCACTCCACCCCGTGTCGTGATTACCCGGAATGATATAATACTTCACTTTTAAACTGTCGAGGATCTGTTTCGCAACCAGCAACTGGGCATCGGTGCCCAGTTCGGTAATATCGCCGGTGATGATCACGAAGGCCACATCAGGCTGTTCGTTGATATCCCGAACGGTTCGGCGCAAGTCTTCCTCGGCCGATCCATTAGGTGAACCGACGTGGGTATCACTGATATGAATAAAACGGAAAGATTTAATTTGTGCCGAAAGGGTCATGCACCCCAACAGCAACATGGAGATAATAAAAAGCCTTTTCATGGCTGGCAAATTAATATATAATTGAGCTGCAACTACCAGCACAAAACAGCAAGCATATTAAATTATCATTTCGGGGATTTGAGGTTTGCGGATCTTTCGATTCTGACCTTTCTGGATTTTGCCAAAAGGTTAGCATCTAACTACGTCTCAAAGATGCCGTAATCGCATATCAGAAAACTTAGGACTCGCCTGTAATTTTTGCATTATTTCCGCTACCAATTATAAAAGAATGCAACATGATGAACGCCGAACGTGAAACACCAAAAACCAAACGCTTAATGCGGTACGCTTAATGCTGCTTTCCGCATCAGCGAACGTTGAGTAGGCAGGCTTTGATCCAGGACCGTAGCGATCAGCATTTACCGTTCTACGTTCTGCGTTTTCCACTCAATTAAAACCCTTAACCACTATGTTACTAAGTATTGCTGACTGGTGGCAGCACCTCGGGAACTTCGAAAAGGTCCTTTGGGGTATTGCCCTTGTGTTCTCTTCACTTTACCTGCTGCAAAGCGTATTATCCATTTCGGGCGGTGATGCCGATCATACGGGTGGTGATGCAGACAGCGATGTAAACCACGATGATGGTATAGATCACCAGTTCTTTACGATCAAGAATATGATCGCATTTTTCACCATGTTCGGCTGGGTGGGCATTGCCAGCCATTACAGTGGTATGAGCAAGATAACAACCATTCTGCTTGGCCTGGCTGCAGGAACCATCCTTGTGTTAATGATGATGTTCATTTTGAAGAATATGAGCAAACTGCGTCACAATGGCGCCATGCAAATGCAGAACGCGATCAATAAAACAGGTACTACTTATCTTTTTATTCCAGCCAAAAGGGGCGGCGTTGGTAAAGTTCATATTAAAGTGCAGGGAACACTGCATGAATTGCCGGCCATTACAGATGATGAAACAGAAATTGCCACCGGCAAACTCATCCGGGTAAAGAACATTATCAACGACCGCATTTTACTGGTAACAGTTGCAGACAATAGTCTTTTTTAAAAATCAACCAACATATCAACCCTTAATTTTCCACGTATGGATTACATTCTCATTGCGGTGGCAGGAACTGTGCTGTTCCTGTTCATCCTTATCATTTCGATGTTCAGACGATACAAACGATGTCCCAGTGACCGGGTGCTCGTTGTATACGGTAAAGTAGGCCGCTCACAAGATGGTACTGAAGGTAACCTGAGCGCCAAATGTATTCACGGCGGCGCCGCTTTTATCTGGCCCATCATCCAGGATTATTCATTCCTCGACCTTACGCCAATTTCCATTGAAGTGAACCTTACCAATGCGTTAAGTAAGCAAAACATCCGCGTTGATGTGCCTTCCCGCTTTACGGTTGGTATATCAACCGAACAGGGTGTTATGCAGAATGCCGCTGAACGTTTGCTGGGTTTGCGGCAAGATCAGATCCATGACCTGGCAAAAGATATTATCCTGGGACAAATGCGGCTGGTAGTGGCCATGATGGATATTGAAGAGATCAACAGCAACCGGGATAAGTTCCTCTCAAATATTGCTTCTAACGTTGAAGCGGAGCTGAACAAGATCGGCCTCAAAATGATCAACGTAAACGTAACCGATATTAAAGACGAAAGCGGTTATATTGAAGCGCTGGGTAAGGAAGCTTCTGCGAAAGCCATCAATGAAGCAAAGAAAAGCGTGGCCGAGCAGGATAAAGTGGGTGAAATAGGTAAAGCGATCGCCGAAAGAGAACGCGACATCAGCCTGAAGCAAACCCAGAAAGAGCGCGACGTACAGATTGCCGAAACACAACGCGACCGCGATACCAGGATCGCCGTAGCTGAAAAAGACAAAGAGATCCTCATCGCAGGGGCAAAAAGAGATGAACAGATCGGCAAGGTAGAAGCAGAAAGAGATACCCGTATCAAATCGGCAGAAGCGAACTCTATTGCGGTACAGGGGGAAAACCTGGCAAAGATCCAGATCGCCGATTCAGAAGCTTCCCGTCGTGAACGCGAAGCGGAAGCCCTCAAACGCGCCATCGCTGCTGAAAAAGTACAGGCGGCGAAAGCTTTGGAAGAAGCATACCTCGCTGAACAGAAAGCGGAAGATGCACGTGCTGAAAAAGAACGTGCATCTCAAAACGCGAACATTGTGGTAACCGCTGAGATCCAAAAACAGAAAGCCATCATTGAAGCGCAGGCCGAAGCCGAAAAGATCAGGGAGAAAGCAAAAGGGGAAGCAGACGCCATTTATGCGAAACTGGAAGCGGAGGCGCGTGGTATGTATGAGATCCTGACCAAACAGGCGGAAGGCCTTGACAGGATCGTGAAAGCTGCCGGCAATAATCCGAAAGATGCCGTGCTCTTGCTCATCTCAGATAAACTGCCTGAGCTGGTAAGAATGCAAACCGATGCTATCAAGAACATCAAGATAGATAAGGTTACAGTTTGGGAAAACGGCCAGAACGGCGCTGACAAAAGCTCAACCGCCAACTTTATATCGGGCATGTACAAGGCGGTACCTCCGTTAAAAGATATATTTAACATGGCTGGTATGGACCTGCCCTCTTACCTGGGCCATACAAAGAAAGAGGAGCAGAACCACAAGGAAATAGCGAATAACGCAACGGAACTTATGGTAAAAGAGTAATATACCGTTAACCGTATTACGGTTCGCAACAAGCCACGGTTACTATATTATCACTATCTTTAAAGAGTCCCGCAACAAGCGGGGCTCTTTATGTTACGATCATCTACCATACAATTACTTCGGTTTCATTTTTCCTTCTTTCTGTTACCGGTATACCTATTCGCTGTAAGCCAGGTACCGGCTATTCATACAGCAGATGCCCTGCTGATCTTTTTTATACTGCATTTGCTGGTGTATCCTTCGAGCAACGGGTACAATTCTTATATGGATCGCGATGAAACGAGTATCGGCGGCATTAAAACGCCGCTCCCGCCTACCCGGCAGTTATTCTATGTAAGCATAATGATGGACCTCATGGCGATCGGTTTAAGCTTCATCATCGGCTACTGGTTTACTATTTGCATAGTGGCTTATATAGCCGCATCAAGAGCATACAGTTACCGGGGCATCCGGCTGAAGAAATATCCGGTTGCAGGCTATCTGACCGTCATCATTTTTCAGGGCGCCGTAACATTTTTTATGGTATATCATGGAAGCAGTATCAATAAAACACTGGCAGTGCCGCCAGCCGGCATGGCAGCGGCCAGTTTACTGATCGGTGGGTTTTATCCGCTCACCCAGATCTATCAGCATGAGGCCGACAGGAAGGACGGCGTTATTACCATCAGCGCTTTACTGGGCTACCGCGGCACTTTTATTTTTACCGCCCTGGTGTACAGCATAGCAATGTGTGTGCTTGCCTGGTGGTTCATCAGCCATGACCAACAAATAAAGTTCCTTGCATTAGCAACTATGATGCTGCCCATTCTCGTATATTTTTTCAGTTGGGCCGGTTTGGTTTGGAAAGATGAACAAAGGGCCGATTTTTCCAATACCATGCGCATGAATATACTGGCGTCTATCTGCACGAATCTGGCTTTTCTTACCTTATTAATCTGGAGGGGATTTGAGTAAAATTATTGCCATTGGTACTGCGGTGCCTTCATTCCGGCACAATCAACAGGATATTCTGCAATTCATGCAGCTGATCTATTCGTACACAGAGGCCGACAGGCGACGCTTGCGCTTTTTGTACCATCAGAGCCATATCGATACCCGTTATTCCGTCATTCCCGATTACAGCCGTCCCTGTGCTGAATGGAAGTTCTATCCACATAGCGAAAACCTGGAGCCATTTCCTTCGCTGGAGCAACGCATGACCTGGTATCACAAATACGCCCCGCAGTTGTCGGTAAATGCCATTCGCGATTGTCTCGATGGCAAATTATCAGAATCGGCTATCACCCACCTGATCACGGTCAGCTGCACCGGCATGAGCGCTCCCGGGCTCGACCTGTATGTAATGGAGCTGCTCGATCTGCCGCGGCACACGGCGCGCTCTTCTATCAATTTCATGGGCTGTTATGCCGGCATTCATGCATTGAAAACAGCCGACGCCATTTGCAAAGCCGACCCGCGGGCGAAAGTACTGATCGTATGCACCGAACTGTGCACATTACATTTTCAACGCGAGCCAACGATCGACAATATTGCATCGAGCCTCTTATTTGCCGATGGCAGTGCTGCTGCCGTTGTAACCGCCGATGATCATCCCGCCAAAGGCATTCGTCTCGATGGATTTTATTCAGAAGTGATCCCCAAAGGCAAAAAAGACATGGCCTGGGAAATTTCATCTACGGGCTTTCTGATGACCCTGAGCAGCTATATACCCGATCTGCTGGAAGAGGATTTCAGCCATTTCACTTCCAGGGCGCTGGCAAACTCGGGGTTAAGCCTCCAGGATATTGGCCACTGGTGTATACATCCGGGCGGAAAGAAAATCCTCGAAGCCGTTCACAAAACACTGTCGTTACCTGCCCACGAATTACAGGCTTCGCACGATATACTGCAGCAATATGGCAACATGTCGTCGCCTACCATACTGTTCGTGCTGAAGAAAATGATGCCTTCCCTCCTCCACAACCATAACAGGAAAGAACATATTTTCGGCGCGGCCTTCGGCCCGGGCCTCACTATGGAAACCTTTGTAGCCTCTGCGAATTCCTAATATTTTGTTATTAGCCGTCAGGCTGCATCTTTCCGGCGGCTTTGCCTGTTTCGCGGGTCGATTAGAAAATCATAAATTACAATCGTGAATTTTCGCCACCGATCATACCAGCTTGAATTGCTCGACCGTCCGGATATTCCATTTGAAGACATCGAACGGAATATGCAGGAATTGAATTTCATTAATACCTGGCTGGGCGGCCATGCGATCACGCTCCAAGGCGTACAGGCCATACTGAATATAGAAAACCCTGCACCGCCGACCGAAGTTTTCGCGAAGCCGGTCACCATTTGCGAAATAGGTTGTGGCGGTGGCGATAACCTGGCAGCGATTCAAAAATGGTGTAACCAAAAGAGCATCCCGGTAAACTTTATCGGCATTGACATCAACCCCCATTGCATTGATGTTGCCGGCAAAAGATTGCTGGATAACACCCAACTCATCAATGCAGATTACAAGACCGTTGAACTAAAGGCGCAACCGGATATTATTTTCTCTTCCCTGTTCTGCCATCACTTTTCAGACCGGGAAATGGTAAAGCAGCTGCAATGGATGAAAAGCAATGCCCGGCTCGGGTTCTTTATAAATGATCTGCACCGGCACCGGGTGGCTTATTATTCCATTAAACTGCTCACTGCTTTGTTTTCGAACAGTTACCTGGTAAAACACGATGCGCCTTTGTCGGTAGCCCGGGGATTCACCAGGGAAGAATGGTTGCAGTTTTTCAATATAGCCGGCATTAGTGAATGCTCCATTGAATGGAAATGGGCCTTTCGCTGGCTGATCGTATGCAGGAATACAAAACCAGAAAATAACACTAACCGGAAAAGGGAATAAGGCAAACACAACTATTTACAGAAACAGTAAAACCTGAACTTGAGCCTTCAACCCAAATATGATATAGCTATTGCAGGCGGAGGACTGGCAGGACTTGCCCTGGCCATTCAAAGCGCCCGTGCAGGTTACAAAACCCTGCTGGTGGAAAAAGAAAAATATCCTTTTCACAAGGTATGCGGCGAGTATATCAGCCTCGAAAGCTGGAATTTTCTGCAGGATCTCGGCCTGCCCCTG
Source organism: Longitalea arenae (assembly GCF_016924755.1). GTDB lineage: Bacteria > Bacteroidota > Bacteroidia > Chitinophagales > Chitinophagaceae > Niastella > Niastella arenae. The sequence continues at coordinate 257,343 of NZ_JAFFJX010000002.1, forward strand.
AGCGACATGCAGCTGCCTGTTATCAACCGGTTACTCATCAGTACACCTGATGGTAACTATCTTGAAACCACGCTGCCACTGGGAGGTTTTGGCATCAGCCGGTATACGATCGATAGCCTGCTGGCCAATATTGCCCGGCAGGAAGGCGTTACCATGCTTGAAGAGACCAAAGTAATGAATGTGGTATACCGCAACAATGCATTCCTGGTGTTTACCAGCAAAGGCGATATGGAAGCCCAGGTTGTAGCCGGCGCATATGGCAAAAGAAGCAACCTGGATGTGAAATGGAAAAGACAGTTCACTACAGTAAAACCCAATAAGCTGAATCACTATATTGCCGTAAAGTATCATATCCGCACGCATCATCAGGCCGACCTGATCGCCCTCCACAATTTTGAAAATGGCTACTGTGGAATTTCCCAAATTGAGGAAAACAAATATTGCCTCTGCTACCTCACGACGGCTGCTAACCTGCGCAAATGCCGGAATGATATTAGCAGTATGGAAAAGGATATTCTTATGAAGAATCCTTTCCTGGAAAAGATATTTTCCAACGCTGAAATGCTCTATGAAGAGCCATTAACCATTTCCAGGATCTCTTTCAACAAAAAAACACAGATCGAGAACCACGTCCTGATGATCGGCGACACAGCAGGGCTTATTGCACCCTTGTGTGGTAATGGCATGAGTATGGCCCTGCATAGCAGCAAACTAGCCTTCGAAGAGATCAATTCGTTCTTACAGGGACGAATTAACCGCTATGAAATGGAAATTCAGTACACCCAGCAATGGGAAAAAGAATTTGGCCGGCGCCTCCAGGCCGGACGTTTATTGCAAAGTTTTTTCGGAAGCACTATCCTATCCAACGTACTCATAAAACTGGTAAAGCCTTTTCCAAAGTTTGTAGCGTTCCTAATACAGCAAACACATGGAAAACCCTTTTAAGCGGAGAACTTCTTTATTGCCTGTTATAATTTTACTGCTGGTTTACGCGCATGGTCATTCGCAAAATTATTATGCGATCCAGGGCAGCAATTATGCAGGCAGCCTGGGCATTGGCAATAACCCGGCCTCCATCGTTAATACACCTTACAAATGGGATATCGATCTGTTTTCAATACAGGAGAAAAATGCCACCAATGGCGTTGTCATCCGTAATTATTCCTACCTGGGCAATCCGCGCAATTCTGAATATACTATTGAAGAAGGTGATTTCCGTCGCTTTGCCTATACCGACTTTAATGTAAACCTGTTGAACGCACGCCTGGCGCTCAATCGCAAACAGGCTATCGGCATAGGCATTAACCTGCGGGGTTATGCCCAGGCAAGCACAGGCCCGGTAAATTTTATCGATACCTTAGGATCAACGCGCGACTTTTTTGACCTGGGTAATTATACCCGGAAATTATATGGCGATATGGTGCACAGCAGCTGGGCTGAGTTTTTCGTTACCTGGGCGCAAACCATCTGGGACCGTGCAGACGCCCGCCTCAATGCCGGCATTACCGCAAAGGTCTCCCGCGGCCTCTCCGGCGCCTATATCAACATCGTGAACGGCACCGTGTCGCAAACCATCCATGGTAATTCCTTTGCCTATACCATGGAAGATGCCTTTGTAGAATATGCCTACTCCCATAATTACGATACCTGGCAGGACGAAAAAAATACCAGGCAGAACCTAAAGGATTTTCTAAAAAATACCCAAACCGGCCTTTCTTTCGATCTGGGTGCGGAATACCTCATCAAACCCGGACAGGTATCGGCTGTTTTTGATGAAGACACTTATTACGACTATGACTGGAAGATCGGATTATCGATACTGGATATTGGATTCAACCGATTTCAGTATGGGCGGAACAGCCGCGTTCATACCGGCTTCCAGGACAATATCACCGACACCGTGCTTGATATCAGATTCGCCGACATAAGCAACCTCGACGACTTTAATAACAGAGTGGTTGGTGTTGCCGGCAGCAGCCAGCAGCCAGGGGGTAGATTTCATGTCGTGAATCCTACAAGGCTGGTATTGAACGTTGACCATTTTATCACCGGCGCCTGGTATGTAAATGGAAATGCATCATTGAACCTGTCATCGTTAAGTGGCAGCCAGTGGCGCCTGTCTGAATTGAATATGCTGACCATTACACCCCGTTGGGAAACCAGGCGCCTGGGCTTTTACCTGCCTGTGCATTTTAACACCAAAGAACAGTTGTGGGTCGGCGGGGCTGTAAAACTGGGGCCTTTGTTAATGGGTGTTCATAACTGGGCCACTGTATTTTCCAAAAATAAAACACAAAATGGTGGCGCTTATCTTGCCCTGGTTATCCGGCCAGGTAAACATACGGACGAGCGTACAGATAAAAGACTTAGCTGTCCCAAAGAACGCATTAGATACAAAAAGAACCGCCTGGGCCAGCAATTAAGTTGCCCGCCACGGCGATAATGCTTGCGGACGGCGCAGGAACCGAATGACGTGAACCATAAGAAATTGCATGCAGGCCCCCGCGGCGCATTTCGTTTATTGCGCATAAAACGCCTTTAGCGGTACCTGCAGCGCGTTAACTTTTATCGATTTGTATCACCGACATGGGGAGTACCCCCCGTTTCTTACCAGCGCATCCACACGCTTAAGATTTGCATCATCGGTTGTGGTACCCACATAGCCTCACCAGCGCATCCCTTGCGTTGATTAATCTGGTCACCAGCGGGCACTCGTTAACGATTTGTATTACCGGTTGTAGTACCCGTATTGCCTCACCATCACCGCATGCACTGGCTAACGATCTGTATACCGGCTGTAGTACCCGTATAGCCTCCATCACATGCAGTTCCTAACGATTTGCATTACCGGTTGTAGTACTCACATAGCCCCATCACCGCATGCACTCCCTAACGATTGTATTACCGGCTGTAGTACCCGTATTGCCTCACCATCACGGCATGCACACGCTAACGATTTGTATACCAGCTGTCCCCGCATAGCCTCCTTCGCATCCACTCGCAACGATTTGCATTCCGACTTCGAGTGCCGCAGCCTGGCTGCTATATTAACACCGGCACACCCACCTGCACTTTATAAAATATATTTCACTAAGTTTTGAAACTTCAGAAATAGAGCCTAATTTTGAGTGAAGGAATATTATGAAACTGGAAGAAGCGCAACAGCAATTCATTGCCTCCTGGGGGGCCTTCGGATCCCATTGGGGCATTAACCGCACCATGGCGCAGATCCATGCATTATTGATGATCAGTCCTGACCCGTTGAGCCAGGATGACATCATGGAAAAGCTGAACATCAGCCGGGGGAATGTAAATATGAATATCCGTGACCTGGTAGACTGGGGACTGGTATTTCGCATACTTATCCCGGGGGAACGAAAAGAGTTTTTTTCTGCCGAAAAAGATATTTGGAAAGTAGCCACGCAGATCGTGAAAGAACGGAAGAAAAGAGAGCTGGACCCCATGCTGCGCCTGCTCGATCAGTTGGAAGACGTAGAGGGCGATAAAAAAGACAAACACATTAAACAGTTCACCGAAACCATCAGCAGCATCAGGCGCTTCGGCTTACAGGCCGATAAAATGCTCGATGGTCTGGTCAGGGCCGATGAGAATTGGTTCCTGGGCAACCTGATGAAAATCTTCCGGTAAACAGCCGGCTTCGAATAATGCAGAATGACGGTGCTTATTAATCTTGTGCCAAGCCCGGAACAACTGTGAAATATTACAGCGATCATCAACTATAATGTATACATTCAAAATTGCCGGTTCGCCGGCTTTTATTAAGCCTATGCATTTCACTATTTTCTGAAAATATGAAAAGAATGGATAAAGTCCTGGTGTACGAATGCAAACATGGTTAACTGCTACCACCTTATCTCGTCTGTGAACCCGCCAGTGCGATCGGCTTATGCTATCTGCCTGTTTGTGCCTTTTGCGAAATAAACAGCGCCTCTCAACCTTTAAACGCACATGTATGAAACACAAAAAAATAGTCATTGCCGGCGGTACAGGATTCATCGGCCAGGCAATGGCCCGGTATTTTGGCAAAGAAAATCATGTAATAATACTCAGCCGCCAGGTAGTAGACAATCAGAATAACAATTATGAGCAACCGCTGGTTACAGCAGCTGGCGGCTATAACATTACTTACTGGCGATGGGATGGAGAACATGTAGAGAAACATTGGCTGCAGGATCTTGATGGAGCAGACATTGTTATAAACCTTGCCGGCAAATCGGTGAACTGCCGCTATACTGAAAAGAACAAATCGCAGATCATCAAGAGCCGTACGCAGGCTACCAAAACCATTGGAGAAGCCATACGGCAATGTATCGTTCCGCCAAAACTTTGGATCAATGCCGCTTCAGCAACTATTTACCGGCATACGACCCACAAACCCAACGACGAGTTCACCGGCCTTATCAGTGAGGCGAGGGCCGACAATATGCCGTATTCCTTTTTCGATCAGCTGCGATACAGGTACAAAAAATGCATGATACGGTTAAAGGAAGGCAGAAACAGCGAGCGCTATAAAGAACTTGACAAGGATTTCTCGGTACAGGTTTGCAAACAATGGGAACAGGCGCTTTTTGACCAACGCACGCTTTTTACCCGAAAAATTGCATTGCGCACGGCTATTACGCTGGGACAGGGCGGTGTAATGATCCCTTACTGCATTCTGGTAAAAGCCGGGCTAGGGGGCTATCAGGGCAATGGCAAACAAAGGTATAGCTGGATACACATAGAAGACCTGTGCCGGATGATTGAATGGTGTTATGAGCACAATGAGCTGGAAGGCATTTACAATGCCAGTGCACCGACGGCCGTGACCAATGCCGAATTTATGCATACCCTGCGCCGGATAACAGGTAAGCGTTTCGGCCTGCCGGCCTTTACGTGGATGCTGGAAGCCGGCGCTGCGCTCATAGGCACTGAAACAGAATTGATCTTAAAAAGCCGCTGGGTGTATCCGGCCAGAATGCTGCGATCCGGCTTTTCGTTCAGGTATAACGCACTGGAGCAAGCGCTCGCAGATATCATGAGTAAACTGCCCGGGAAAAAATATTAATTTTTAGAATATCAATCGGTGGTGCATTGCATCGCGTTATGAACACATTATGTACTGTTTTGTTTACCGGGAAATATTATAGTTTTGAATGACAACCATTGCCGTAAACAGATTGTTTTATAACATATGGAAAGAGCTAATAAAAAGACATTGGTACTGGGCGCTTCGGAAAATCCGAACCGTTATAGTTTTCTGGCTATAAATAGTTTACGCAGGCATCAGCACCCGGTGGCAGCCATTGGCCGGAAGCAGGGCCGGGTATCGGATGTTGATATAACCACTGAGAAAAAACCCCTTGATACGGTTGATACAGTTACCCTCTACCTCAATCCCCTGCATCAGAAAGAATACTACGATTATATACTATCCCTTCAGCCAAAACGTATTATATTCAATCCTGGCGCAGAAAATGCTGAACTGTATGAGCTTGCAAAAAAGAACGGCATTCAGCCATTGGAAGCCTGCACTTTAGTGTTGTTAAGCACGGGCCAGTACTAAATAGTGATAGTAAATACCCCTAGTAGTATCCATATTTAACACTCATAAACATCGATTATTCCCCTGTTGTAAAATAACCGAATATCATTTTCGTTCTACATTTGTGTTAGATCGAAAGGCACAAAGATCGATAGACTAACACACCCTAAGACCCATACCAACGTAATCCAGATCCGTACAATTTAAACCCGTACAAAATGAAAAACCAACAAGCTGTCGGGCTCTTAGTGGCATGCTTATTCGCATTCCAAAGCTTATCGGCCCAACAACAACCCATCACCCAAAGGCCTTTTCTAAACAAGGCTACCTCACTTAACCAGCTTCCGTTAAAACTGGAATGTAATCTTTCTTTATTAAAAAAGTTGTCCTCTTCCCGCGTATCGGAAAAAGTAGACCTGGCGCTCGGCAATTTCGAATTTGCCGGCGAACTGGTTGAAAAAGTAAAACAGGCAGCCGGTGTGGAAACCATGAACATCCGTTCAACCACAATGCCCGGCGCATTCTGTACGGTATCGGTAATTACCCAGCCCGACAATTCGCAAAAACTGGTAGGCCGCATCATCAACCCCCATGCAGATGAGGTACTGGTACTAACAGAAGAAAACAACCGATATTACTGGATAAAGAAACCGAAAGCCCATTTCCTGGTTGAATAAACATCCTGAGCGCGTATAACCTATAGAAACCTTTTGAGCACTATTTAGTTTAACCTCCAAATCCGCATCAGATCCAATGAAAACCATTTTCACCCTACTGTTTTCACTTGCAGTTACGTCTACCTTGCAAGCACAGGTTCCCTCCCTGAACAGTTATCCATCGGCCAGGGCCACCATTTACCTTGACTTCGACGGACAATACGTAACCGGCACCTCCTGGAACTGGAGCGGCCCTATTAACGCCCAGCATTCGGGCTTCACTACCGATGGCATGACCGAGATCTTTAACCGGGTTGCCGAAGACTACCGCATTTTTAACGTTAACATTACAACCGATTCAACCGTATACGCAGCAGCCCCTTTGAAGCAACGCATGCGGGTGATCATTACCCCTACCCACCAATGGTATGGCAGTGCAGGCGGCGTAGCCCTGGTTGGCTCTTTTTCCTGGGGCGACAATACACCTTGCTGGGTATTCAGCAGTCTGCTCGGAACAAATCCCAAGTATGTGGCCGAAGCTGCTTCGCATGAAGCCGGTCATACCCTTGGCCTGCAACACCAGAGTGCTTATACCACCGCCTGTCAGAAAACCGAATACAATCCCGGCACCGGAACTGGTGAAACCAGTTGGGCGCCTATTATGGGTGTAGGGTATTACAGGAACATTACTACATGGCACTATGGCACCAACGTGTATGGCTGTAATTATTACCAGGACGATATGGCCATCATTTCGGGCCCGGCCAACAATTTTGGCTACCGCACCGATGATATTGGCAATACGCATATGTCAGCCACTTCTGTTGGATTTACCAACACGGGCTTTACTACTACCGGCTTAATAAACTCCGGTACCGACAAGGATGTTTTCAAATTTACAATTGCTAATCCAACCTACGTTCACCTGAGTGCAGTGCCGCAGAACGTAGGCTCTAATAATTCAGGCGCTAACCTCGACATCAAAGTAAGCCTGTTGAACGATAAAGCAGATACCATTGGCCAGTACAATCCTGCTGCTTTAGTGAATGCCAGCATCGACAGTAACCTGAACACGGGTACTTATTACCTGGTGGTGGAAGGCACAGCAAATGCACACCTGGTTAAAAACGAAAGCCTGGGGTACTATTCCATCAGCGCTTCACCTATAGCTATATTACCTATTCACCGGCTGGCATTATCAGGTAAGGCAAATGCAGGAACACATACCCTGAGCTGGTCGTATGAGGCCGATGAAGCGGTTAAACAGATCGAGATCCAGAACTCAAGAGATGGCGTTCGCTACGAAGCGCTGGCCCAGCTAAGCCCCGGTACCAGGAACTTCTCATGGAAGCCATTAACTGACAATGCCCCTTTTTATCGCGTGCGCGTGATCACTGCGGCTGAGGAAAGATCATACTACTCGAACGTAGTTACACTGCGCGACAGAAACGACGATAAAGCTCTTGCAAGGATCATGAACACCATGGTCACTAATGCGATCGTTGTTAACGCTGACAAAGAAAATAACTACCAGGTACTCGATGGCACCGGCCGCCTCTTACAACGCGGAAAACTTGTTTCCGGCACAAATAACATTGATATAACAAATGCACAAAAGGGCCTGGTGCTGCTTAAAATACAGGGCGAATCGGAGACTGCTACCTGGAAATTAATAAAACAATAATAAGCATCTGATTTGGTAAAAAACGGGTTTTTCGGTAAATTCGAAAAACCCGTTTCGCTATGATGTTATGGAGAAAATTTAATGGCGACCCGATTGACCTGCCAATTATCGATGCCGTTGAGAATGCGATCAAACGAGAAACTGAAAAGGGGTATCACCTGAAAGTTTGTATCGGTACCGATTCACAGGTAAAGGGTGCAGAAACAGAATTTGCTACGGTGATTGTTTTTCTACGTGAAGGACATGGAGGTTTCATGTTCATACACAATGAAAAGACCAGGAAACAATACAGCATCAAAGAAAGGATGCTTGTAGAAGTGGCCAAGAGCATCGAGATCGCTTATGATCTTTGTCACCTGTTCACCCTGTACAATGTAGACATGGAAGTGCATGCGGACATTAATACCAATCCGCATTTCAAAAGCAACGATGCCTTGAAGGAAGCCATGGGCTACATTCTGGGAATGGGCTTTGCCTTTAAAGCCAAACCTGAAGCTTTCGCCAGTAGCAGTTGTGCCAATAAAGTAGTTAACTAGAAACCCTCACGCAGCAAACGGAGGGTTTTTTAATGTTCAGTTGTGTACACTTCACAACTCGGGGTCTTGTCGCCTCTATTGTTTGTAACACGTATCACATGTCGCTTTCGCTTCCTGCATTAGCCGCCTCAATATTACAGGCATCAATAAATTGCAGTAATTTTTCCCTTCCCATTTTCTTCTCGGCACTGGTCACAAAATGTTGTGGTAAGAACTGCCAGGTCTTACGCATGGCGTCAAGGAATGACTTTACATTCTTACTCACTTCTTTTTGCGTTTCTTTATCGGCTTTAGTAAATACCAGGGTAAACGGCACCTGCCATTCGCCTAACTGGTTTATAAAATCAAGATCGAGCTTTTGCGGGCTGTGCCGGCTGTCGATCAGCACAAACACGTTGATCAGGTTTTCGCGGTTACGGAGATAGTTCTCGATCATTTTCTCCCATTGTTTACGCTGCGTTTGCGAAACTTTGGCAAAGCCATAACCCGGCAGGTCAACCAGGTACCAGGCAGTAGTTTCCGCGCGCCTCGCTGCAGCGGGAGCATTTGGCCCGGAAATGCTTTTTATATCGAAATGGTTGATCAATTGCGTTTTGCCGGGCGATGCAGATGTTTTGGCCAGTTTGTGGTTATCACAGATCATATTGATCAATGAGGATTTGCCCACGTTACTGCGGCCAATAAAAGCATATTCGGGCCGGTCGGCCTTGGGACATTTGGTATAATCAGGGCTGCTGATGAGATAGGTGGCTGACTGAATGATCATGCTGCAAGATAGAACTAGTTTATGGTTTGAAGTTTGCGGTTTCTGGTTCTTCACCCCTAAACGATAAACCACAAGCAATAAACTATTAACTTTGCCGCCCATGTCGAAATATTCACACGATAATATAGTGCCGTTCAACGAGTCGAAGCAGACCAAAAAAGAGCAGGTAGCGGCCATGTTCGATCAGATCGCCTTCCGGTACGATTTTCTGAACCGCTTTTTATCGGGCGGTATCGATGTCTCCTGGCGTAAGCGTGCCATTAAGGAGCTCAAAGAGCTAAATCCCCGCATGGTGCTGGATGTGGCTACCGGTACTGCGGATGTAGCCATAATGACATGGAAGTACCTGCGGCCAGAAAAAATTGTTGGCATAGATATTTCGGAGGGAATGCTTGGATTAGGCCGGCAGAAGATTGATAAATTATTGCTTAATAAGCAAATAGAATTGTTAAAGGGCGATAGTGAGGCAATAAATTTTCCCGACCAGACGTTTGATGCCATTACAGTGGCCTTTGGTGTACGGAACTTCGAAAACCTCGAAAAAGGACTCTCGGAAATGTTCCGTGTATTAAAGCCTGGTGGTAAAGTAGTTATACTTGAATTCTCGAAACCCCGTAAAACGGGCTTCAAAAGTTTATATAACCTTTACATGAACATCGTTGCGCCGCGTGCGGGGCAATGGCTGTCGAAAAACAAAGACGCGTATCAATATTTGAATCAATCAGTAAAAGCATTTCCCGAAGGCGAAACATTTCTACATATTTTACAACAAGTTGGGTTTACGAATACTACACTAAAACGGCTGAGTTTAGGAATATGTACAATTTATTGCGGCGTAAAAGCCAGTTAAAAGGATGGGCAGCAGGGCTAATGCTTTTGGTTACCTCTCAACAGGTAAACGCTCAATTAAGGGATGCATTGAATCTTCCCGATCATGATAGTAAAAAATATTATCTGGGTATTGGGCTTATTTACAACAACTCCCGCTTCCAGGTAAGCCAGCACCCCTCATTTCTCAATGAAGACAGCGTAATGGTGTCGGAGCCGGAAAATGTAGGCGGGTTCGGACTGGCGGGTATGCATACCCTGCGTTTGTCGAACCGCTTTGAACTGCGGGCGATTTTTCCCCAATTATTATTCGCTTATAAGAATCTCACCTATCATATAAAGCACCCCGATGTAAGTAAAAATGAACAACCTATCATGACAAAAAGGGTTGAAAGCATCTTACTCGGTTTGCCCATACACCTCAAATTCAGGAGCGACCGCATCAATAATTTCAGGGTATACATGTTCGGGGGCGCCAAATTCGAGTATGACCTGGCCTCCAATTCTACCGCCCGCAAAGCAGAGGACCTGGTAAAACTGAAAAAATACGATTTTGGGGTAGAAGCCGGCATTGGCTTCAACTTTTACTTCCCGGTATTTATTCTTTCGCCAGAGATCAAGGTGAGTAACGGTCTGTCGAATATTCACTCCCGCGATGTGAACCTTAAATATTCCCGCGCCATCGATCAGCTGAACTCCCGCATGATCGTATTTTCGCTTATATTCGAAGGTTAATAGTAAGGGTTCGGAAAAAATGATCACACAGGTAAGTAAGGCATACTGATGCCATTGCTCCTGTTTTTTATTTTTTAAACCCCTTACACACAATGAAGTTTTATCCTTACCTGATTGTAGCAAGCCTGTTCATTTGTAAGATCAGCACCGCCCAAAACCACATTCATTTTGGCATAAAAGGAGGCTGCGGGCTTTCGACTTTTGAATACAAAAAAAGGGATCGGGGCTATTATAACCTGGAGCTTACCTGGACACCCAGCTTTTACGGCGGGTTTATGGCAAATGCCCCCTTCGGAAAATTTTTCTTTCAACCCGAAGTACTTTATTCACTTCGCGGATTTCGCTATCCGAATCATACCCGGGGCACCCGGTATCATTACCTGTCTATGCCATTGCTGCTTGGATTTAAACCTTTGAAAAACCTGAGCATCCTGGCAGGCCCCGAGTTTGGGTATGTGCTTTCATCGCGGTCGCATTTTACTATGAACGGACCAGCCAATACTACCAAATACATTACATACAGGAATACGATTGATATCGATGCCGGTTTAGCCTGGGCCATCACCCCCAAACTACAGGCTGAAGCCCGTTATGTATGTGGCATTAAACCTTTATACAGGGAAGCAACTACATCAGGGACCAATCCGGAATTTAAAAAGGACGGTTATGGTTATGTTTTTCAAATCGGAGCCAGTTACCGGTTAAGATAATACCACAAGCAGCTTTTAATGTATGGAATATACATCCCCTGACATCTTACTGTAACTATACACCCAGCGTATGAAAACATCCCTCGTTATTATAGGTCTGCTGGTAACCGCTCTGTACGGCTGCAACCAGCGTGACAAAACAACTAACCGCTTACTTGGTCCCGGCAGACTGGCCTCCCAGGTCTTCCAGATAGACAATAGCAAAGACACTATCCTGCACACAAAAAAAGGAGCGATCATCCGTATTCCGCGGGGCGTATTGTCTTCGGTTAATAAAACAGTGCAGCTGGAGGTGAAAGAAGCTTACAGTATGCAGGATATTTTAAGAGCGGGATTAACCACCCAAAGTAACGGCCGGCCATTAAGCAGCGGCGGAATGATCTATATAAATGCAGTGGGCGAAAACACCGTAAAGATCACTCAGAAAATATCGATTGCGATACCTGCCCCTTTCCTCGAGAAGAACATGCAATTGTTCAAAGGCGAAATGCAGAGCGATAGTACTATTAACTGGACGGATCCCAGGCCGCTGGCCGAAAATCCACAACTTACTGCCCTCGAGGCGGGTAAGTCTTTATTCGATGTCAATTGTGCTTCCTGCCATAGTCTTGCCAAAGACCTTACCGGTCCTGCCCTGGCGCATATAATGAAAAGATCATTTCCTGCACTGTATGATACCACGCAATATGGCCTTGATCATTTTTATGAATTCACCCGCAACCCGGCAAATGTGATGGCGCGTGAAGGCTATTATCGTTGTTTAAAGGAAAAATTTGGGGGCGCCGTCATGACACCATTCGATTTGACAGATACCGAATTGGATCAGCTCTATGCCTGGGTTGAGAACGAATCGGAGCGCAGGGCTTTACCTGTACCTGACAACGGCATTTTGAAGTGCCGGGATAGTTGCCAGCGCTACCTGGAAACAAGCGCCCGATGGAATAAAATAAAGGCCGGATTGGAGAACGACACCGTTGAGATGGTGCAGGAACATAGAACATTTGCCGCCGGACAGCCGCCATTGCCCGATACTGCAGGCCCGCCTACTAAAGTATCACCGCTTAGTAACAGCGCTTTGTATTATCAATTTACGGTGGAAGCATTCGGCTGGTACAATATAGATATGCTGCTCAGAAGCAATGCCGACCTCAAACTAAGCGAGCTCAGGGTACGCATCCAGGGAGCCTATAAAGAACGATTTCATCTTTACCTGCTGATCCCTGCTGTTAAAACGATGGAAGCCGGTGGCCCGCTGCCCGATGAAGCGGATACCTATGGTTTCTTTGAAGCCGACGGCACCATTCCCCTGCCCCAGAACACAAAGGCTTTTGTTATTGCCATGGGTGAACACGAAGACCAGGTCATCTTTGCCTCAAAGGAATTTATAACCCGCGAAAAACAAGTCATTGATCTGTCACTGACGGCGACCACGAAAGAAGCGTTTCAGCAACAGCTCGCAGCACTGTCATTAAATGACATTGCTATAAAGGTAAATGATACAAAGAATGCAGCAGCACTAAGACAAGCCATTAGAGAACTGAAGAACGCCGAACAGTTGAAACCCAAACAATGCGATTGTGACTGTTTCGTGATCACACCCATACCAACGAGAACAGCTGCTGAAACGGAATACCTGCGGGACTATTAATAAAGCTGGCGGCCTTATAGAAACAACCCGGTCATGAGATGACCCGGTTGTTTATTCAGCATGCTTTATTTTACTTTCTGCAGCATTTGATGCCAGATCACTTCATTACCAGTTACCAGCTGCAACACATAGATCCCATTTGCCAACGCAGCAGGGTGCAACAAAATGGTATTGTTGCCTGAAGAAAGAAGCTGGTTCAGCCTATACAATTCGCGGCCGGTCAAATCAATGATCCGGATCGCAGCTGGCGCCACCTGACCGGCATACAACTGTACGCGTAGCGTAGTTTCAAAGGGATTGGGCGTTACCGACAATACAGTCGTGTTCCAGGTTTCATTGGCAATGCGAATGATATTGCTGTAACGCGCTATACCATCCGTATCTACCATACGTAAGCGATACCAGGCATTGTTTATCACCGGTTTGTGATCGGCATAGGTGTATTTAACACGGTTAATGCTGTTGCCGGTTGCTTTCACCTTTCCAATCTCAGCATATGCACGGCCATCGTCGCTGCGTTCAATGGCAAAATGATCCACCTGCTCTTCGATGACCGTTTCCCAGCTGAGCTTCGATCGCCCTTCAATATAGCGGCCGGTGAAGTAAGCCAGGGTAAGCGGCAGTGCCGAACTTACAGTAATGGTAGCCGCTGCGCTTGACACACATCCTGCCCCGGATAAAGAAACCGCTTTTACCAGCACATTAAAGGTTCCAACCGAATTAAATGTATTGGTAGGAACTGATAAACCGCTACCCGTTCCCCACTTAGAGACCGCATAATTGGTAGTGGCTGCACTGGCATCTGTTACCGAATAAATAATACCCGGTTGGGTGGTGGTTATGTTATAAGTAACGGTTTGTCCCGTTTGAATAGAAGAAGATGTGGGCGAAATAACAGGCGTTGTTGGCAAGGCACATCCCAGGGTAACGCTGCCACTGCAATTGGTTCTTTCAGCCGCGCCGGTGGCTTGTGTAGTGGCTGTTAATACGCCGCCCGCATATAAAGAATTGCTGTACGTTGAATTTAAACCAGTGATGGTCCATGAGGTGGCGCTGCTGACACTTACAGTTCCAATGCTGATACCATCGAGGTATAAGCGGATGGTTCCGGTAAATGCACTGGGCAATGTCCCCGATACGGAGGTGGTACTGGCGGTGTAGGATCCTGTAATGGTTGGGCAAACAGTAGTTGCAGCCAAAGCGGTAGCGGCAGTAGAAGCAACGCTGGCGGCACAGCTTCCATTCTGTTGGGTAGCTGTATAACTCCTGGTAGCTACCGGTGTATAGGTAAGGATCCATGTTCCGTCAGCCTGCACACTCGCTGTACCTATACTCACCCCATTCTCCAGAATGGTGACGATAGCACCAGCAGGCTCGCCCGACCTGCCGGTGATGCTTGTTGAACCTGCCGACAGGTTGCCATTGTTGTCCGTTATAATCACAGGAGGCGTGGTAAAACATGAAACCGTACGGGCTGCCACGGCGCTTACACAGCCCCCACTTACCTGGGCCACTACATTTACAACGTCGCCCTGTGTCAATACCAGGTTGCTGAAACTATAGTTACCTCCTGTGGCGGTAGCAGTAGTTTGTAATTTACCATTCACATACAGCCGCACGGTGGCGCCACTGGTGGCCGTACCAGAAACCATCGTTGAGCTGCTGTATAAATTGGTTTGTGTAATAACAGGTGTACTAGCTGGTGTCAATGTAAGGCAACCAAATACCGGTCCCGATTCACATTTACCGGCCTCCTGTGCAGTTAATGCATAACTGCCGTCAGGCACGTCATTGGTGGCACTTGTACAGGGATCAGTGCCGCCGCCACTGGGACCATCGTACCACCAGGTGGTAGCTGTGGGATAGGTTATTCTAGAAACAGTGGAATTATCATCAGCAAATAGGGTAAGACCTGTTGTGGTGACCGTATATAATCTTACGGCTGCATTGGCAGGCCGGTTACCCTTCATTCCTTTACGTTCAATACAGGTAAAGTCCAATCCCGTAGTAGTAGATGTGTTAGCAGGAGAACAGCTTACCACCTGCACACTGTTGGATTGCAAACACATGGATTCGCCGGCGGCCTGGGCTCTTGCATATAATATGTCGCCACTGGCCACCGTAATACCAGTTATGCTCCAGGTATTGCCAGAGCTTACGGAAGTAGTGCCGGCAGAAATCCCATTTTTATACAGGGTGATGGTAGCCGTTAAAGGTTTTGTAACATCAAGGGCTGTCCAGCTGCCGCTGACGGTAATGCCACTGCCTGCCTGTACGGGGCTGGTAATGGTCGGCGATGCTGTACAAACTGTACCTGCGCCACTACCAGCGTTCGTTAAATTGGTCAATGTAACCGGCGGCGTATTATTGATCGCTGCTTCCCAGCTTTTCATAGGGTCTTTCAGAGAACCGTCATTTACGCCAAAAATATCAGATTTCGGTCCGCCAATGGCGGCTGCAGGCGCCATTACCGTAGTGGCGGCCATCCGTAAAGGGGTGCTTGCTGTAATGCCCAGCACGCTGATGGGTACATAAAAATCATAAAAATAATCGGGGGTAGAAGACACCGTTGACAATGCTACCGAAACCTGGGAATGGGTATTGATGCCATAGCTGTTGATCAAAGTAGGAGAACTTGTACCATCTACATTGTAAACAGCGACCCTGAAATTGGTTTCCAACACTACTTCCAGTTCAAAACCCGGGTTGCCATTTACTCCTGTTGTTGCCGCCTGATAATTGGGATCGGCAGCAGCACCGGTATTGCCCATTTTCGCATCTGTATCTATTAATACGCTATACCCTTTGGAGCCACTAACAATGCTGCCGAGCCGCAGGCGGAACAGCAGGTTGGTACCATCGTTGTATACATAAAAGCCGCTGCCATCAACCTGGCGAACCAGGTCGCTGTACAGGTCAGCAGGCCCTCTTAGCAGATCGGCCGTAGGTTCCAGAAAGACCGGGGGAATCGTTTTGTATGGTATTTCACTTTCCGTGATATCGCTACTTATAAAACCACTGGTACCGGTGGAAGAAAACTCATCACCGTTGGGGTTAAGCGGGGTCACCCCGTTGCCTGCTGCCGGCCTCACAATAATGCCGGGCGATTGGGCCATCATTACAGTGATAGTAAGAATGCAGCATGAAAAGAGCAGCAATCGTCTCATGGCTTAATGGTTTTGAAAGTTGGTAATTGTATTAGTTATAACAAATATAACTTATTTGCATCTTCGTTTAAGCGTCATTTATACGGGATTATACAAAATACCTTGCTGCCATATTAATAGAGCGAGGGCCTCTTCGGGTCGCATGGACGTTAAGGAAAGTTCCACCACGCTGCTGCAAAGACTAATCAGCCAGCCCTGCTTTACCCCCGCCCCAGGTACGTTCACATACAAAAAACGGTCATTTACATACAAAGGATCATGCTGTGCCTTTTTGAACAGTAGCTTAGCACCCGGCACCTACATAAAGCCATGAGATAGTCGAAAAGGAAAAGGCAAGATAAACGGTACACAAGCCTGAAACCGGGGTTCTGATTTTTAACAGGTTCTTAAAGAGGTGGTTCCAATGGTGATACCCTTATAACCCGTTCGGTGTATCACCGAATAAAAAAGCAGGCGGCATTATTGCCGCCTGCTTTTTTATTCGCCTACCCTCCTAAGGATGGCGCCTTAATAATCGTATTCCCGCCGGAACATATTCATGCGAATGCCGGCAGTGATGACTGAAGAATTTCTATCGCTTAAACTGCCAATCCCCGATTTATAATTCCTGATGAGGGCTGAAGCTTCGAGGAACAGGTTCTCTTTCACTTCATACGATATCAGTAGTTGTGCATTTACGCCGGTGGCGCGGGGACCATTAGGTAACTTATACCCATAGTCACCGGCCGGGCGGTTCCTGTTGGGAATGAAAATATTGGAGCCGAAATTACTGTCCGCCGTATCTGTTCCCTGTTTCCAAACGATCAAACGGGCCGAGGTGGTCCATTTGGGATGGGGCTGATACCGTACAATACCGATAGCTTCCACAAAATTGGCGCCCAAAGGATGGGCCATGGGCTGATTATAATGCGTGTAATTGGCCACACTATCGAAATGCGAATAGGTAAATGGCCGAACCAGGTTGATCTCACCCTGTAGATCGAGGTTTTTCACGCTGAAAGCATTGATATATTTACCGCCCATTTGAATGGCAAACTTGTTAGCCCACCAACCATTGCCATCTTTCAACTCTTTCACCACCAATTCATCGAGCACCAGTTGTCCATAAAACTGTAAGCGTTTGGCAACATTTGCCTTCAGATCAATGCCCACAAACGCATTATCCGCGCTGCCATTTTGCTGCTCTGCCAGGCGGAGGAAGATGACGGGGTTCAGGTAAGAAAATTCAAAATGATTTTCGCGGCCAAATACAACGGCTTCAAATACCCCAACGTTCAACCACTTGGTAACGTCCATACTCAAATGGTGCATAGCGGCATATTTTTTATCGAGCAGTTTATTACCCGCATTGATATTGATGGTTTGTGGGATCAGTTCGGTGAACAGGTTCATGTAATTGAACTTCCAGATGCGGGTATTGATCTTTAAGAACAGGTAACTGTTGCTGAAGTCGCTCAGAAACAAACTCCGGTAACCGTTGCCGATGAATTGTTTGTCATAACCGAATTGAAAGTCGAGGTATTTTGCAGCTGTGAAATGGATAGAACCGCGGGCATCCAGGTAATCAGTGGCCGTTGTTTTGTAATCTTTATAAAAGCCATAACCAGGTACTGCGTCGTCGCGGATTATTCTTTCCTGCACGAACTGCGGTCCCCTCTCCTGGTTATCGGTCATGTATGCCGAAAACCCGATCTTTTTTGCAATGAGGCCACGTACGGTAATTCCTCTTGTATTTAAAAAAAGCCGGTCTCCTGAGTAATCGCTTTCGGCAGATAGGCTTGCCTGTAATACAGGGTTCACGGTGAAGAAAAAATCCCTGGTATTTATTTCCAGTAAATTAGCCTTTGTTTTATAAAAAGTGTTCCAGATACTTTTCTTACTGTAGAAATCACTGGTATCTGTAGAGGTCACCCATTCTGAATTATTCATCAGGAGGCTGCGCAGGTTATATTCATCTACCTTAGATAGTAAATTTCCGGTAGCCTTATGTACTGAATCTGCGTATTCGGCCGCACGAACGGCAAATCTGCGGCTTAACGGCTTTACAGTAGCCAGATTGAGGTCATCATTACTTTGCAGCAATATTTCAAGCCGGTTTAAAAAAGGCTGGTGTTTGCTACCCTGTGGTAAATACGTTGACTGTGCTAACAACCCGACTGGAATTAATAAAAACAATAAGGGGACAATGGTTTTTATAATATATTGCATGGCCAGTTTTTAAAAATATTATTTTTTCAAGATATGCAAAATTACCTGATAAAAAATATAATGGTCGTGAATGAAGGCGTTTCAGCCGTACAGGATGTACTGATCAGGAACGGCCACATTGAGAGGATAGATCGTAACATTCAACCAGATATATTAGTTACTGAAATAAATGGCGAGGGTTTGCATTTGTTACCTGGCGCCATTGACGACCAGGTTCATTTTCGGGAACCGGGCCTTACGCACAAAGCTACTATTTATACCGAATCGAAAGCAGCTGTAGCCGGTGGCGTTACATCCTTCATGGAAATGCCCAACACCATGCCGCCTGTATTCACCCACGAACTTCTGGAAGAAAAATATGCCATTGCCGCCAATAGCGCATTGGCAAATTATTCATTCTATATGGGAACCTCCAACGAAAATGCAGGAGAAGCACTGAAAACGAATAGCCGTAAAAAAGATATTTGTGGTATCAAGATCTTCATGGGCTCTTCTACCGGCGGTTTGCTGGTTGATAACTACCTCACCCTCGATAAGATCTTCCAAGAAAGCGAAGTGCTCATTGCTACCCACTGCGAAGATGAAAAGATCATCAGGTCGAACTTCGAAAGATTAAAAAAAGAAAAAGGGATATTGGAACCGGCGGATCATCCGTTGATCCGTGATGAGCACGGCTGTTTTGAAAGTTCCTTGGCAGCCATACAATTTGCCCAGAAATATAACACCCGCCTGCACATACTACATATCAGCACAGAAAAAGAGCTGGCCTTGTTTTCCAATATGAAGCCGCTTGGTCAAAAAAATATCACGGCCGAAGTATGTGTACATCACCTGCATTTTACCAGCAACGATTATAGCCGGCTGGGCAATCTTATAAAATGTAATCCTGCCATTAAAGCGCCCAATAACCGCGAAGCGCTTTGGCAGGCGCTGCTCGACGACCGGCTGGATGTAATTGCTACCGACCACGCTCCTCATACCCTGGAAGAAAAAGGCGTAAGCAGGAATGTGGCCGGTGCATTAACACTGCCGGCTGTTGAACCGGGGTCTTACGAAAAGTGCCATGCGGGTTTGCCGCTGGTGCAACATAGCCTGCTGCTCATGTTGCATTATGTAAAAGAAGGCCGCATTTCCCTGGAGAAAGTCGTTGAAAAAATGAGCCATGCCGTTGCTACCTGCTACCAGATCGCCGACCGGGGATATATCAGGGAAGGCTATAAGGCAGACCTGGTAATAGTTAATATGAATGCAACCACCACAGCGACAAAGGAAAATATATTGTATAAATGCGGCTGGAGCCCGCTGGAGCAATTTAACTTCCCGGCAGCCATTACACATACTTTTGTAAACGGCAACCTGGTTTATGGAAACGGACAGTGGAATGAGTCTAATAAAGGAGAACGATTGTTATTTAATCGGTAACTTACGAAAACAACAGCAGCAGATCCATGGAACTGGACAATACCACCTATAACGACCTGTCGGTTTTTCAGCATGAGGAAGAATTTTCCATTTTTCACCGCCTTTGCTTTACCCTGACCTCCCAGGGGCGCGACTGGCTGCTGAAATACTTCAGCAACCCATTCAGTGACCTGCGCCCTATACTGGATACCCAGCAGATCCTGCGGTCGATCATTGCCCAGATGCACCAATGGCCTACCGAGATCACCAATGGCACGCTGATGGTCATTGAAAAGTTCTATGACAGCAATGTTGATACAATTCCCAACGCCAACCCGTTTAATGCTTTTATCTATAAAATCGGCAATGTTGGCGATTTCTCCCTCGTACGATATTCCATTGCGCATTTTTCAGACTTCCTGAAAGGTATGCATCAACTGGTGCAGCTGCTCGATAAAGACGATGCGCCATTGATGTTACGTACCTATTTAAGGCGCGCCGCCGACCTGATGAATAAACCGGTATTGATCGAGCTGAGAGACCGCCAGCGTGGGAAAGAATTCAGCTGGACCGAGACATTATATTACGGCCGGTTCATCAGGGATGAGTTCAGGCATTCTTCATTTGAACTCATTGCAATTTACGGCCGTATCGACGCCTGGTATTCCATGGCCGTAGCTGTAAAAAAACTGGGGCTTTGCTTTCCTGCGTTCATCGACCAGCCGCAACCGGCTATTGAGGCGCACAAGCTGTATCACATTCTACTGCATACACCGATCCCATATGATGTAACATTAAGTCCCGATAATAATTTCCTCTTCCTGACCGGCGCCAATATGGCCGGCAAAAGCACCTTCATTAAAGCAGTGGGCAGCACGGTCTTCCTGGCGCACCTGGGCATGGGTGTACCGGCCGAGTCTATGCGATTAACGCTTTTCGATGGTCTGTTAAGCAATATCAATGTGGTTGATAATATAATAAGGGGCGAAAGCTATTTCTTTAATGAGGTGCAGCGCATTAAAAATACGATTACCAAGATCAATGACGGTCGCAAATGGCTGGTGTTGATTGACGAATTGTTCAAAGGCACGAATGTACAGGATGCCATGAAATGTTCCTCGGTGGTGATAAAAGGATTGATCAGAATAAAAAGTTCGCTGTTCATTCTTTCTACCCATTTATACGAGATCGGCGAAGAGCTGAAACAATACCCCAATATCAGCTTCCGCTTTTTTGAAACTTCCGTTAAAGAAGATCAGCTTGAGTTCAGTTACCAGTTGAGGGAAGGCATTAGCAACGACCGCCTGGGTTACCTCATTTTGAAAAGGGAAAAGGTAGTGGATCTGCTGGAAAAGTTGTAAACTGCTGTATGAAAAAGATATGGCTGTTTATAGCCACACTAGCCAGTGCATTGATTACAGCTGCCCAGCGGCCTGGTGCCGCCGTTGATGTACAGCATTATCAATTTGCCATCGCGCTTAACGATACAAATGATCTGATAAAAGGAAATGCAGCCATAGAAATTCTGTTTACAAAAGATACCCAGGCCATCAGCCTCGACCTTATTTCAAAGGACCATACTAAAAAAGGTATGGTGGTTTTACAGATCACCGAAAATGGAAAACCGCTTAATTTCTCTCATAATAACGACCTCCTCATCATGCGATTCCCAGCCATCGTCAAAAAAGGAGAAAGGAAAAAGATCCAGATTATATACGAAGGAGTGCCCGCTAACGGACTCATCATTACAAATAACAAATTTGGTCATCGCGTTTTCTTTGCTGATAACTGGCCTAACCGCGCCCGGCACTGGCTGCCCTGTGTTGACCATCCGTCCGATAAAGCCGCGCTTGATTTTATTGTAACCGCTCCTGCTCACTACGAGGTCATTTCAAACGGAATAAAAATAGAAGATACATCGCTGAACGGCCGGCAACGGCGCACTCATTATTCGGAAACTATGCCCCTTTCAACCAAAATAATGGTGATCGGCGTTGCGCGGTTTGCCATTCAGCAGGCCGGGACTGTACAGGATATCCATGTGTCCAGCTGGGTTTACCCGGAAGAAAAAGACAAAGGCTTTTATGATTATGCACTAGCAGTTGACATTCTCCCCTTTTTTATAAAAAATGTAGGTCCATATGCTTTTAAAAAACTGGCAAATGTAGAATCAACTACGATGTTCGGTGGCATGGAAAATGCCAGTGCGATCTTTTATTCAGACGAAACGTCCATCACTGGTACTCGCAAGAGCGAAGCATTACTTGCCCATGAGATAGCCCATCAATGGTTTGGTAATATGGCTACCGAAGCCGACTGGAGCCACTTATGGTTAAGCGAAGGCTTTGCTACCTACATGACCGTTTTATACTTTGAACACAAATATGGGATCGACACAGCAAATAAAATGCTGGCAAAGAACCGGGATATTGTAATTGATTTCTCCAAAAAGAAACTGCGGCCCGTTGTTGATACATCAGTGACTAATTATATGGAACTGTTGAATGCCAACTCATATCAAAAAGGCGGCTGGGTGTTACATATGTTGCGGCGGCAGCTTGGAGACTCTTTGTTTTGGAAAAGTATTCGAATCTACTATAGCAGGTATGCCGGTAAAAATGCGGTATCCAATGATCTTTGTAAGGTAATGGAGGAAGTTTCAGGCGCCGATCTGAAACCTTTTTTTCACCAATGGTTGTATACAGCAGGCCATCCCAAATTGGATATTCGCTGGACATACAGTGCTATAAAGAAAGCCGTAAACATCACTGTTATACAGCAACAAAAAGAGCCCTATTTTTTTCCGCTCACTGTACAGATCGGCAGCGAGCTAAAAAAACAGCTCACCATTACAGCTTCCGAAACGAGTTTTACACTGCCTGTACAATCGCGCCCCGCAACAATCGTTGTCGATCCGCAGGTAAACCTGTTGTTTGAAGGCAGCGTGCGGGAAATAAAATAACACTCTTTATTCAAACTTAGTACAAGTAAGAACAGAGTCCTCCATCAAATAAATATTTTTTATTATCTTTCCATACGTTTAACCATAAACTTTATTCATGCTTGTCAAAACGTATGGAAGCGCCGTGTACGGGGTAGAAGCCATTACCATTACGGTGGAGGTAAATGTAATGCCGGGCAATATCCACTATTATATTGTAGGATTACCAGATAGCGCCGTAAAGGAAAGTCTGCAACGGGTAGAAAGCGCTATAAAAACCATCGGCTACCAGATGCCCCGCACCAAACTCGTCATCAACCTGGCGCCTGCCGATATAAAGAAAAGTGGTTCTGCCTTTGATCTCGCCATTGCTATTGGCATCATTGCCGCCAACAAACAACTGAATGATGCCGACAGGTTAAAAGATTATGTGATCATGGGTGAACTCAATCTCGATGGCACCATTCATCCCATCAGGGGCGCCTTGCCCATCGCCATTACTACCCGCAAGGAAGGCTTTAAAGGTTTGATCGTTCCTAAACAAAACTGCCGCGAAGCCGGTATGGTGAACGCGCTCCCGGTATATGGCATAGGGCACCTCACCGAGCTGATCAATTTTATGAATGATGCAGACAGTATTCAACCGGTAGCTGTTAATACACGGGAGGAATTCTTTCACGCACAGGATGATTTTGAATTTGATTTTAGCGAAGTAAAAGGCCAGGAAAATATCAAACGGGCGCTGGAGATCGCTGCAGCCGGTGGTCATAACGCTTTACTGGTTGGCCCGCCGGGAGCTGGTAAAACGATGCTGGCGAAACGCCTGCCCAGTATCCTGCCCCCACTATCGTTGCGCGAAGCCCTCGAAACTACGAAGATTCATTCAGTAGCAGGTAAGTTACCCGAGCATGCGACCCTGATCGCCAAAAGACCTTTCCGTTCACCTCATCATACCATCAGCGATGTAGCACTGGTGGGTGGAGGTGGTATTCCGCAGCCTGGTGAAATTTCGCTGGCGCATAACGGTGTTTTATTTCTCGATGAGCTGCCGGAGTTCAAACGAAGTGTGCTTGAAGTGATGCGGCAGCCGATGGAAGAGCGGCGGGTAACCATCAGCCGGGCTAAAGTAGCCATTGACTTTCCGGCCAGTTTTATGCTGATCTCCTCTATGAACCCCTGCCCCTGCGGATTTTATAACCATCCTGAGAAAGAGTGTACCTGTGCGCCGGGCGCTGTACATAAATACCTCAATAGGATCTCAGGGCCTTTGCTCGACCGGATCGACCTGCATGTAGAAGTGACGCCCGTTCCGTTTAATGACCTAAGTGCGCATAAGAATGGGGAGTCTTCTGAAAAGATCCGAGCGAGGGTGATCGATGCAAGAAATATTCAAACGGAACGGTACAAGAACAAGGCCGGCGTTTACTGCAACGCTCAAATCAACAGTAAGCAATTAAAAGAAGTATGTGAACTTGATTCAAGCGGGCATACGCTGTTAAAAGCGGCTATGAATAAATTGAATTTATCAGCCCGGGCTTATGATCGCATTTTGAAAGTAAGCCGCACTATTGCTGATCTGGCGGCCAGTGAAACAATTTTGCCGGAACATGTGGCAGAAGCTATTGCGTATAGAAATCTCGACCGGGAAGGTTGGGGAGGATGAGGATAGTCAATATCAAACAGCTATGGCAATGCTAAAATATGGCAGGGAAAATACGGCAAGCAATGAACCAGTGCACTAGTTCTGGATCGTCTTAAGGGAAGAAGGGTTCCATTCTTCAGCAGTTACATTCTTCGCATTCTTATTTTTGAAGACGGTGGCAAATACTTCACCAATGATCTGAGCAACAGTCTTACGCACAATACGAATATCTAACCAGAAATTGGCATTGCGAACATAAAATGCATCGAACTGGTAACGGTGGAAAATGCTTTCAAAATCTTTGGTAGGGCCGCGGTAACCTTTGATCTGCGCCAAACCGGTGATGCCGGGTTTTGCCAGGTTCCTGAATTTGTATCCGTTAATAGCACCGGCAAATTTGTTACAGTCGGCTTGCATATGTGGGCGCGGGCCAACAATGCTCATTTGTCCCAGCAGCACATTGAAAAATTGAGGGAACTCGTCCAGACCGGTAACGCGTAAGAAACTACCTACCCGGGTTATACGGGGATCATTCTCACTGGCCTGACGGATATCAGCATCCTTATTAATGTACATCGTACGCAGTTTGTAGCACCAGAACACCCGGCCTAAAAACCCTACACGCTTTTGTTTGAAGAAAACCGGTCCTCTTGAATCAAGCTTAATTAAGACCATCAATACAGGCAGTAACCATGACAGTAAGAGAACGATCACCATCAGGGATGCCATTATATCGAAACACCGCTTCGCCACGAAATATCCTTGTTTCCGCTCAAGATAAAGTCTAAGGGATGAAGGGTGTTCAGTAAAAAACTTTACTCTTTTATAAACCAAATTTTCAGGTTGCTCGATCATAGCATAGGTATTATGGTTCTTCAAGGATTTTGTTAAC
Source organism: Longitalea arenae (assembly GCF_016924755.1). Taxonomy (GTDB): domain Bacteria; phylum Bacteroidota; class Bacteroidia; order Chitinophagales; family Chitinophagaceae; genus Niastella; species Niastella arenae. The sequence continues at coordinate 282,702 of NZ_JAFFJX010000002.1, forward strand.
GAAATTAGTGCCGTATTAGTGCCTGCCTCTGCCTTTAACTACACTTTTAACATCTAAAACAACAAAATCACTTAAATCCCTAATAATTAAATGTTAAAACAAGATATAAACCTATAAAATCACACCATTGACAATGCAAACTTAAGAAAGGTTGCACCAAAAAAGGTTTAAAAATATTTCACGATTTATTTTGACCCGCTTGGCTTTCACGAATATTGTCAAAAACTGCACGAATATTTGCTAAAACAACACGGTTATTGCTCAAATGGCACAGTTAGCATGATTTATACTTTCTTTTAAGCAACGTTTTAAGGCATTTTTGCAGTCCATTAATTCACAAATGTTTAAAAATGCTTTTACATTTGCACTATTAATAAAAAACCACTGTGAGCTGAGGTTAGATCGTATAACTGTTATTAGAACATGGATTCTCATCCCCATAAAATTGATTTTTACCTGTTAATACCCTTCTACAATAACCTGTCGGGACTGCTTCATTCGTTACAAAGTGTACAGTATGATGCAGATAAGTATAGAGTGGTGATTGTTGATGATGGCAGCGATCAACCTGTTACCCTTGATGAGCTATATAAGCAAATTTCCCGCAATATATCCGTTGAAATAATACAATTACCTTCTAATAAGGGCATTACAACCGCTTTGAATGCAGGATTACAGTGGATCCTGGATCAGGATAATGCCAGCTATATTGCCAGGCTCGATTGTGGAGATACCTGCACACCAGAACGGTTCTATCGCCAGGTGGCATTTTTACAACAAAACCCACAGGTGAACCTGGTTGGCAGCTGGTGCATATTTAAAGATTACACAACCAATGTAGCATTCCGCTATATTACCCCCACCCGGCATAATAATATTAAAAGGGGTATGCATTTTCGGAATATTTTCATCCACCCTACTGTTATGTGGCGATGTGATGCCATAAAAGACAATGAACTATACCCTTATAGCTTTCCGGACGCGGAAGATTACGGTTTTTTTTACCAATTAATGCAGAAGGGAGAAGGCGCCATTATTCCGGAATATCTGGTAACCTGTGAGATCAATCACAAAGGAATTTCGCTGAGTTCAAGAAAAAAGCAGTTAAAAAGCCGGATAAAAGTGGTGAAAGAATACGGAAAAAATAGGGTTTTACGTTATTTGGGAGTTTTTAAACTAAGGTTATTACTTATTATTCCATACAAGCTTGTTTTTGCAGTAAAGAGAACCTTGTATGGAGTATAATATGTAACAATATAACACACTAACAAATGCCATATGAAGAAATTAGGGACTTATTTAGCCAAAGTTCCTGATACACAACGTGCTTGCTGTTTACCATTAAATCCATTTATTATGAAAATAGTACATGTGGCGGAGGCTTTTGCAGGGGGGATCGTCATGTTTGTTAAATCCTTGGTTGAGAATATGCCCAATGATGAGCATATTATTGTGCATGGCGAAAGAGCCCATGTTACAAGATTTACGGATATAAGAAAACTGTTTGCCCGCACTAACGCCCGTTTTGTCCGTTGGCATTCAGCGCAAAGGAGCATTAAAATATCTAAAGACTTTGCCGCATTTCTGCAATTATACAGGATCTTAAAACGGCTTAAAAAACAACACCAGATAGATGCAGTACACCTGCATTCCTCAAAAAGTGGTTTTATTGGAAGAATTGTATGTAAACTACTGGGAATCAACAATGTAATTTATACACCCAATGGCGCTCCTTTTTTAGTGGGAACCAGTAAGGTATCCAACTACATTTACAGGGTGCTGGAACGCCTTGGAAGTGGTTTCGGCGGCCAGGTAGTATGTTGTTCGCCTTCAGAACAGGCTGAGTATGAAAAAGCTGGCATTTCGGCGATCACTATTAATAATGGAATAACATTCGACCGCCGTAGCCATGGCAGCTATGACGCCAGCCCTGCGAATAAAAAGTTCTGCATTGTAACCAGCGGACGGATCATCAACCAGAAGAATCCTGCCCTGTTCAACAGTATCGCCCGGTACTTTGAAGAGTTTCAGCAATTTGAATTTATCTGGATTGGCGATGGACCTGAAAGAGACCTTTTAACTGCTTCTAATATAACGATCACCGGCTGGTTACCTGGCGAGGAAGTAGCCCGCCTGATCTCCTCCGCAAATGTGTACGTATCAACTGCCAACTTCGAAGGTCTGCCCTATGCTGTGTTGGAAGCCCTTGCTTTGAGAAAGCCGGTGCTGCTTACAGACAGTGTAGGTAATCGTGACCTGGTGAAATCATGTTTAAATGGCGATCTGTTTAAAAATCACTCAGAAGCAATTGTGAAACTGTTGCAATATTTTAACAATAGCAGTATGCTCAATATCATGGGTGAATTTTCAGCGCTTCATGGTAAAGAATCCTTTAATGTAAATCATACCTTTACCAAGTACAGGCATTTATATGCTGGCAATCATATTGCAATGGATAATTATTTAAAGCCGGCCCTTGTAAATGCCAATTAAACAGTCAACCATGGAGAAACAACTAAACGGGGTCATGAGCCACGACATGATCAGGCAGAACCTTGATAACATACGTAGTTTTATTGAACAGGAGCTCGCTGAAAAAAAAGCTACTATAAAAGAACAGGCCAAGGAAATAGAAGAATTAAAAAAGGTATTGCAACAGAAAGATCTTGCCATCAGTATGTTTGAGGCTAACGCCCGTGAGGTCCAGGAAACGGCTGAAGGAAACAGACAGCTTATCAATAAATTGTTGGGCGACATCAGTAAGCTTCAGAATGAAATTGAATGGTATAAAAGAACCTATGAAACCCGTAGTTTTCTTGGCACGATCAAAGAAAAGTTAAGAAGAAAGTAGACTATTCGGATTTCGCTAAAATCAAAGACATGTTTTCTCAGCGAAGCATATTGTTTAAATACCTGATTGCCGTTTTATTATCATTTTATCCTGCGCTTGTTTCGAATACCAAAATTCACTTACTCAGTTTTATTTTGGTTTTTCCGGGGTTGTGAAGGAAAAACAGACACGCTATTATCAAAGGGTTGGGAATTAAAAAGCAATTATATCGTATCTTATTCGCATCAACACGAACATGCTTACAATTGCCGGTATAATACAGAATTGGAAAGTAATCGTTCGGGCCTCTTTGCAAAGGATAACGGACTCAAACAGTCATTGAAGTCTTTTCTGGAGGTAACCACCATCCTGCTTTTACTGCTTGCTTTAATAGCCTGTTATCATCATTGGCCCTTTCAAACTATTAAACCAGCCAAAGGTACAGTTGAAACAGCAAAGCGTGCATGAGAACAGATGTAGTTTGTTAAACCATCTGATCTCATGCAATTATTTGCTTATTCCTTATTTTCGGGTAAATAAAATAGCACAAACATGATCTGAGGTAGAGGCCAGGTAGTCATAAGTCACTTCTGAAGCGCTGCCATCGCGCCAGTCCAATCTGTATGGCTGCAATTTTTTTCCTTTCAGGAAGGCAATAACTTCTTCCGGGCTTGCGCCATGACCTCTGAACTGATCGTTATTCCACTCGATCAGTAATTTAACCTGCGGATTGTTGTTAATCACATTTTCGGCGCCTTTCAATACCTTAAATTCAGCACCTTCCACATCTATCTTTATAAAATCAACCCTGGCGCCTGCACCAAGGATCTGATCCATTTTTTTAGCGTTTACGGTAACTATTTCGGCAGTATTAATACCTTCAGAGTCTTCATTGTAAGAATCCATCTGTGAGCCCCCAAATCTATACTTGTAATTTTTAAATTGTACAGTGCCTTCGCTATCACTCAATGCAACATAATTCAATGAAACTGCATTCCAGTCAATCCAGTTTATCATAATGTTTTTTTGAAGCAACGCAAACGCATTTCTGTTTGCTTCAAAAGAATGCACCTTTCCACCCTTGCCGGCATTGACCCTTTTGGCTGCCAGGCAGGAATAATATCCGAAGTTGGCGCCAACATCTACAAACACTGAATCTTCCTTTACATTATTGAGGAAGTATTTTGTTAGTTCGCTTTCATAAACACCATGCACAATAAAGTGAGGCGCCAGCGTACAATCATAACTGCTGACAAGGTATAAAATATCAGTATATGCCCTGGTCAATACAGTACCTTCTCCCATATAAACCGCAAAAGGAACATGTTCATCCTTTTGTTTAACAAATCCGCTGATAGCAGCATTATTGTTGTTTACTTCTTCCCGGATGATCTTTCTAATGATATCTTCTGTAATCGTGGGGGAATGGGTTGGAATATCTACCTTGTTAAAAGCATCATTCATTACCTTGTTATTCGTACTCAATTCTTCCCTGACGATCGCCCTGATTTTATCTTCGTTCAAAAACATAGTATATAAAGTAAGTTGTTAATTGGATTCAAATTATAAATTTATATAAACCTTATAAGAAAAATATGCGTTTTTTTCTTTCAGAATGGCAAATACCTCTCCGGTTTTTGTATTGACAGCTTTTATTGAAGCAATGTGGCAGTTGTGATGATTATTTTTTATGCTCTAATGCATTCATTTTTTACGCCTAAAAAAGGCAGAACTTTAAATATACGCATTAATTGGCAGATTATTATAAACTGTGTAAAGGTATAGGAATACTGTATTTTACCGTTTTGATAGCCGCCTGCCCAAAAATGCATAAAAAAGGAAATAAAAGAAGATCGCATAGAACAGAGCGGATAGAACATACCCTGTCACATGCGAAGCGGCTGAATCATTTAACACGGTTGCCTGTTTTACATCGACTGGGTATTTATATTCTTTGCTTTCATCGGCATACAGGTCGATAATTTCCTGCTCCTTTCCATTGGTGATCTGTACCATGCCCGACCATCCGTGTTTTAGAAATACCAGCGAAGCATTTTTTGAAACGTAGTCAAGTTTAACATGTAATGTAGCGGGAAACTGGTCTGCCGCATAAGCACTATTATCTTTCAGCTTCCACCCGCCGTTTAATGGCAGGGCATGTAGATCCACCGGTCCGTTATTATTAATTTCTTTCAGCCAAACCTCGTAAGCCGAAGACTTCTCATTCTTTTTTCCCAACGCGGTGAGGGTTATTTCGGCAACCCTCCTGCTTCTGACAACTTCCGGCACCACATAATTTCTGCCAAGCCACGTTATTACTATTGATAAAATAAATGCGGTAATTAAGATTTTCTTATTAAGTGGTTCTCCTTTATGCTTTTCAGTAAACGTTTTTAAATACAGCCGGGCGATGAAAAAGAACAAAAAGGCTAAAAAAAGATACCTGAAAGCGGTAGGAGTAAAATGCTGGCCAATAACCAATGATACATATATAGCACACAGCATTGGAATGATCCAATTAACTATCAACTTCATAAGATATTAAAAGATATAATGAACATTCGGTTTAAAGTCATTCTCATTCCCACATGTATGGCCGCTTACAGCTGTTCTATTGAGCTTTTTTGAAAGTTGTAGAACGTTTCTTTTCTATCAGTTAATGTACCAGGCTGCTTTTTATTGAACAAGCCCCATTTCAATCCTTCATTAAATCCTTTTTTAAGCAATTGCCTGTACTTTTTGTACTCCTCGTTTGATATAACATTGTCTTTGTAAGCCTTTACAACTTCGCGGAAAAAGTGCTTTTTTCTAAAATACAGTATCGCTTTTATAACCCGTACAGGGAAAGCATCATATCCGCTTTTCAACGCATAGAACATGTCTGAGCGTGCAATAATATCCCATCTGATATCATATGCACTTTTTCGTACCCCACTGGGCGCTTTGAAATGTTTGATATAGTTTATGGGATTATTAATAACCACATACCCTTTCCGGGCAAGGCGAATACACATATCGGTTTCATCGAGGTAATATATAAACCGTTCATCAAAGCCGCCAATTTCATACAAAGCGCTCTTCAATACAATATTGTTACCACCGGGCACACCCTGCACCCATCGCTTTCCATCAAGTGTATGACTTTTTAATTCTTCTTCTCTGAAGATCTGGAAACCGTAGTCAGAAGTGGCCCCGTTCTTAAACTCATAATGCTCCGTATGTTTATGCTTTACCGGGCCGCCAACGGTTCCGATCTTTAGATTTTTATTGTAGACAATAAAATAAATATAGTTCTCAATCCAGTATTTATCGCAAGGCAATGCGTCGTCGTCAATAAAAGCAACATAATTGCCCGACGACATTTCAATGCCAATATTTCGCGATTGACTCAAATTCGCTTCCGGGCAAGTACCCACTTTTATCCGTCCTTCATACCTGGCCAACACCTCATTTGTTTTGTCGGTGGAAGGACCATTCACCACCACAATTTCATACCATGGATAAGTTTGCTCTTCTAGTGCTTTGAGCAGTTTTTCCAAATGCTCTGCCCTGTTGAGTGTATTGATGATCACAGAAACCTTATACTTTTCCTCCAGTTCTTCGTCAGATATTTCTACAGGAAAGTGCTGCTCAAAAGTGGCGCCTCCGAAAAACACTTCGCTGCCCCGGGCGAAAGGACTTCTTTTTGAAAGTGTTCTTATAGTAACAGTATGAAGCTCCTGTTTAAATACTTTTTTTAACCTGAATGTTTTTTGTCCATGTTCCGGTTGATAGAGATCCAAAATCTCTCTGTACCGGCCGTCTACAATAACCTCCACCATGCCACACCACGGATGGGTGATAAACTTCAAAGCAATGGCTGTAAAATCTTTTTCGAAAGTAATGTTGTCACCCTTCTTTCCCTCATTAAACTTAAAACATTCATCCTTTATACTCCATTCAGGCGTATACACAAACAGGTTACTCAAAGCGCCTGCATCCTCGATACGTCGGAATACTTTACCTTCTGCTGTCGTTTTTTCATCATCAGCCTCCGGAAAATCAAATACATCATCTTCCCAGGTCCCATCCTCTGTTTGTACCAGTTTCTGTACTTCTTCCAAGGCTCTCTTTTCGGGAGCATTAAAAGGTTTCTTTAATTTAATGGAATGCAAAAAAACCTCATTGCCTTTTGCAAACGAATTGCATTCACCGGTTTGCCATATTTTAACGGTATGCAGCCCTGTTTCCAGTTCTTCATTGAACGAAATATTCTTTAGCTTTCTGTCAGTGGCAAACAGATCAAACACCTTGGGCTCACGATCATCCACCTGAACCTTTACTTTGCCGCTCCAGTCATGCGACAGGAAATTGATCTCAACATCGCTAAAGACTTCTTCCACCGTAATTCCGCTTCGGTTGTTTACCAGCACAAACTGGTTATCTATCAACTGAATGGGCTCCAGGCTTTTCAATCGGCTATCGTTATAAAAGATAAACTCCTCCAGTAAAAGATCCGCATTCTTCTTTAAAAAGCTGATCCGCTCAAAGTGCTTTTCATCAAGCAGAACGTGCAGGCCGGCAAAGGCTTTGGCGATGCTTTCCTTTGAAAAATTTTCCAGGTGTTTCCACTGCCTGGTTAAAACAAGCTCTTTCCACTGTGCATCGGTCCTGAGCTTTTCTACTATTTCACTTACCAGAACTGCATCTTTTGTACTGAATAAACATCCGTTCTCACCAACGGTATCGGGTACCGCCGTACAATTAAACGCTACCACGGGAATATCAAAGACCATGGCTTCGGCCAGCGGAACGCCAAATCCTTCGTGTTCGCACATCGACAGGTATATATCGGCGCTTCTATAGTACGCGTACAAGTCCTCGTTGCTAACCTTGCCGGTAACAGTTACCTTTTTGCCAATATTCAACTCCCTGATCAGAGTACCCAGCTCATTTACATAACCCGGAGATCCACCTCCTATAATTGAAAGATGGCTGTTGGGGTTAACCTGTTCTGAATAATATTTAAAGAACTTTACCAGGTCGGTTTGTTTTTTGTGGGGAGCAATGCTGCCTACAAAAATTATATGGAAAGGATGTTCGGCCCTGATAGAGTTAGCCAGTTCCTGATTGAACGGCCTTTTTAAAATCAGGTTCTTATCAATATGGGGCGGAATAATATGCGTTGTAATAGGCCTTGCCAGTGATTGACGCAAAATTTCAAGCGAGTAAGCAGTATGCCCTATATATACATCAAAATTATCGAGGGTGCTTAATTGCCTGAAACCTTTGGACGTAGTATGATACGCTTCGTCATCAACTGAAAAAAAATCAGGGGTGGTGATGTTATGGAAGAAAAAGGCTTTCTTAGGGAAAGTAAGCCTGTTGAAATAATCACCTTTATCGCAATAATTCCAGTAATGATAGATGACTGCATCCGTTTCTTTAAACTGAACGCTTTCGATGGGTTTTACTAAATGCTGCACCGCGGGTGAAGCATACGAACCCAGAATTTGCGTTGCGGCGCCTTCTTCTTTTAATAATTTGTCAAAATCAACGGTTGTATTGCTTACACCATCCCTGTCGGTAAGGCAGTTCATTACCTGGAACACCCTGCTGGTATTCTTGAACACAATGTTTTCAAAGAACACGGCACACTCAGCTGCCATTCGGGCAGAGGAGAAGCGGCTGATCAGTTTCTGCAATCCGTTGCGCCCTAATTCGTGGCGTAAACCCGGATCATTTTTTAACTTTTGTACCGAATCAACTACTTTCCGGGGTTCGTTAAGTGGAATACAAATGGCATCTTTTCCATCTTCGAAGATCTCAGGCACAGCACCAGTTTCAAATACGATAAGCGGTTTTCCTTTTCGCATCGCTTCCAGGTACAACAGACCGAATGACTCGTATTTTGATAACGCAAAAACAATATCAGCCTCTCCGTATAGCGTATCCAGCTTCTCATCGCTTACATACCCATACAGGAAGATCTGTTTATTAAGATATTGCTTAAAGTTCTTTTTTATGTATTCATGATAGGTAAAACCTGTTTCTTCTTTAAAACCATCCCATTCTCCGCTGTCTTTACCCACCAGGTGAATTTCAATGCCTGAAACATTTTCAAGCAGTAACGGCATTATTTCTTTTACGAGAACATCTGACCCCTTTCTTTTTTCAAGACGCCCTACCGATAAAATACGGCAATTACCATTATTAACAGGAACGGGAACTTCGGCAGATTTTATTCCTTTCAGATCGATGCCATGATGAATTACTGCATACGGCTTTTTGTCGAACCTGACTTTATATAAACGTTCCGTTTCCTTTAATATCGACCAGCTATCGAAAACATAACCGTCAGCAATTTCAAGAAAATGAGTTTCTATTTCACACAGAACATCTTTTTGAGGCGTTTTACCGGAAACCACTTCTTTCAGCAGCATGGTGGTAGTTTCCAACCGAACTATAAAAGGGATCTCCGGCATTTTTAGCCTGGTGATATAACCTTCTATATCCCATAAAGGCGACTCTATTAAGTGCAGGGGGCTTAGTTCATTCAACTGTTTTATACGCTTGTACACCAGATAGCTATAGGCTAACTGGTTATGCAAATTACCGGGTGCCTGCAATTGATAAAAGGCATCCGACGCTTTCTTTTCCCAACCAGAGATCTGGTGGATATATACTCCATCTATAATTTTTTCACAGGTATCTCTTCCTGAAGTAATAATATGCACTTCATGGCCTAATGCTCTGAATTGCTGGGCGTAATCCCATCGGTTACGAGGAATGCCCTCCGTGGATACCGGAGGCAGGTATTTGGTAATGATACAAATGCGCATGGCAGGGTTTAATCGCTTAATGGTTGTGAAAATTCTCGCTTAATAAATTATTATTAACGTAGTTACGGTAGAGTTTGGCAAAGTATAATTTCCTGGACCGGTTTTTTGTAAATAAACGATATATGCTTACCAGCATTTTCCTGTAAACCTTCCTTTTAAAACCCGCAAATCCTTTTGAACCATCCGGGGCAAACATTTTATTGAATACCACGTGATCCAGCTGGCGCTCCGATTCTTCGGTTGAAAGAAACCCGCGGAAATACCGGGCGTTTACAAATTGCTCTATTTCCCTGAGGGAAGCAGCGCCGCCTGAATGTTGTTGCCGGCTGGCATATGGCCCACGGTTGGCTTTTGTGTTTCCTGTTGTATGGTCTTCAGACTCCAATTCATTCACTTTTAAAGCAATGTTTTCGTCGAGCCCCAATAACATTGAAGTTTCCTCCTCTACATCCTGCACCATTACAGGGCTCACCGGCAACTGCAGCGTTAGGCTGGTTCCCTTTGTCAATAAGAAAACAATTGAATGCTCTTCTTTACCTATGGTATTAAAATTGTATTCAATTTGTTCCGATATTTCAGACAAATTATATACCTGTTCGTTCTTATTAACGTTTTTATTGTTAATGAACACTTTAAGAATAGGGGAATCGTTAGCAGGATTAAGAACGTTCACATGGTAGGCGTACTTACCTGGTGGTGTTTTTCCAATCGATACCAGGTAAGGTTCATTTAAACTCAACGTAACAGGATTGCCACGTGTGAGGGTGTTAGTCAAGTGCATTGAGGCAGGCTATAATTTATTAAGAATCTGATGATTAAATTACAAACTTATTAAAATTGACCTTATTTTCGGTCCCCAAATTACAAAATTTGGATCGCCAAATTATGAAAATTTGCTTAATCACCAGGGAATGCTTTCCATTTACGCATGGTGGAATAGGTACTGCGTTCTATTCCCTGGGAAAAATGCTGGCGAATTTAAACCATGAGGTGATACTTTTAACCCAAAAACCGGCCAATTTTAACCAGGAAATCTACAATCAGCATTATTCAAATAAATTTAAAACTGAATGGGTCGACTATACTGAAGGCGAGTTTTCTGTACACAGCCTGCTCGACTATTCTTTTCAATTAGAAAAACATTTCGATCGCTTTAATAATGATTTCCAGGCCAACCTGATACTATATGCGGAATTTGATGGCGAGGCTTTTTTCCTCCTGCGTGAAAAAAATAAAGGCATAAAATACCAGAACACTTCTTTTGTAGTTCATTATTCAGGGCCCTTGTTTGCACTGCTGGCTGTGGAAGAAAAGATCCCCACAGTATATCAGGAACTGATCTGTAAAATGGAAGCTTACTGCATCCAGGCCAGTTCTTTTGCCATAGCCCCCTCTTCTTTTGTCCTGAATTATCTAAAGAAACTATTTAACCTGCAACATCAGCAGCATTTTATTATTCCCAATCCGATAAACAATACCATATTTCCCGAACCGGCATCTCCCGCTGCCATAAATGACAATACAGAGAAAAACATATTATTCATCGGGCGTCTGCAAAAAACAAAAGGCGTCGATTATTTACTCAATGCCTTTCAGGAACTGGTTGAATCAGGTTATGAAAATATCCGTTTACAACTGGTAGGCAGAGATGTATTGTGGAGCGATTACAATATGACCTTTCAGGAATATTGCAAGGCCAATTTACCGGAAAACATATTATCAAAAATTGAATTCGCAGGTCACATTTCCCAGGCCGACATGCTTGCGTATCACAAGCAGGCATGGATAGCCGTATTCCCTTCCCGGTTCGAAACATTCGGTAATGTTGCCCTTGAATGTTTGTACAATGGAACGCCCGTTATCGTTAATAAAAATACGGGCCTGGCCGAGGTTACCGGGGAAGATTACAACTTTTTTTGGAAGGAAGAGAACGGCGCAAAAGCCCTTGCCGAATTATTGAAAGAAGTGCTTGCCAATTCAATGTTGAGAAACGATCTGGCCTTACAATCGCACAAAAGGGCAAGGTTCCTGCACACTCATTTGCCCAGCCAGTTTATAAATACGTTTCAGGAAATTATTACCGCCGGTAATAAACAGGCTATTGCCGTTAATGATAATGACGAACAGGTATTTTTATTATTGAACCGGTTCAGCGCCGCGTGGCAGCAGGAAAAGATAACAGAAATAAAGAACGTTTATATACAGAAGGATGAAGAATTGAGAAAAGCCTGGGAAAATTTTGATAACAAGAACAAAGAACTGGCAGCGCTTTGGCAGAAACACGATGACCAGTTAAAGGATGTATGGTCGAAATACGACGAAAAGGATAAGCAGATGCTGGATGTATGGAAGCAGTACGACGAAAAAAACGCAACACTGCAGAAACTCCAACAACAGACTCATGCGAACGAGGAACAGCTGCATCGGCAATATGCTGAGCTGCAACAACAATACATTCAGTTTCAACAAAACAATATCGATCTGTTGCAGCGATTCAATGAAACCCTGCAGGAATATAATGAGCTACAGCACCAGTATAACCACTTGCAGCAACAGTATAACGAATTGCTTCCTTTTCACAATGAACTATTGCAACAGCATCAAAAGATGAATCAGCAACTTTCTACCTTAAATAAAGACATCGAAAAATATTTGAACAGCAACATTTCCAATCCGCTTAAATTAATAGCTAAGGACAATAAAGATCTTTTGCCTGAAATTGCACTCTTATATTACCAGATTGGCATATTGAAAAAAAAAGGACGCCGTTTTTTTTAAACGGGTTAAACTGAACCAAAAATTGTTTACAAAGCCACATTTACTTTTAATTCATGAATGCCGAAACAGGTATAAGCATAGTAACACCGTTCTATAATCAAACCGAAATATTTTGGGAAACTTATCATGCGGTTATAAATCAAACCTACACTAACTGGGAATGGGTTATTATAAATGATGGAAGCAACACACCTGCTTCCATCCGTGTACTGGAAAAGTTGAACGCCTTGAATAATCAAAAGATCAGGGTGGTTACATTGTCTCAAAATATGGGCCTGCCAGCTGCCAGGAACCAGGGTGTAAAGCACTGCATCTTTGATCTTATCTTCTTTCTCGACGCTGATGATCTCATTGAACCCGACTATCTCGAAAAGGCCTTTATAACACTGCAATTGAACCCAGATTTCACTTTTGTGAACTCCTGGTCAACGGGCTTTGGCGCCAAAAATTATTTTTGGCAGGCAGGGTTCGATAAAAAATCAGCATTCCTTCAACAAAACTGGGTAGCTTTTGCCGGACTATTCCGTAAAAGTGTGTTTACAAAGCTTCAATTCAACGAAGGCCGAAGGAATGGCCTCGAAGACTGGGAGTTTTGGCTGGAAGCAGCCACACATAATTTCTGGGGATATACGATACCGGAATATCTGTTTCACTATCGCAATCATGAAAATCATGATAAAAAGTGGGCCAATTGGGATCGGGGCAGCGAGCAGAAAAAAATAACGAGGCGATTTCAGACGACATACAGTTCATTAAAAAAACAGTTCCCTGACCCTCAAAAGCAACAGTACCCATCATTAACCGACCTTCCTGCGCTTGTCGGTGTACCGTCGCCTGTTGGGAACAGAAAAACGGTGCTTATTGTATTACCCTGGCTCGAACTGGGAGGTGTGGAACGGTTCACACTGCATTATATGGCTGCCATGGCGCATATGTACGATTTTGTAATGGTTACCACCAATGCAGGCAAACACAGCCATGAAGCCGAATTCAAAAAATACTGCAAACAGATATATCATTTCGCTTCCCTCGCAGACGGTACCGCATACCCCGCGCTATGGAATTATGTTATCAATACCTGGCAAATTCAACTGCTGGTTATTTCGCATGCACAGCCTGCATATTATATATTGCCTTATTTGAAAGCGACATTCCCTGGAGTACGAGTTACCGACATACTGCACCTGGTAGAAGAAAACTGGAAGCAGGGTGGTTACCCTAACATGGCTGTTGAATACAGCAGGTATATAGATAAACATGTAACTGCCAGCAACCAGATCAATGAATGGATGGCCAGCCGGGGCGTAGCACGCGATAAGCTGCAAACTATTTATATTAACGTAGACACAAAGAAAATACAACCTCTCGATGAAGCAGTAAGGCGCTCAAAAAAGAAAGCCTTTTTCAAATTACTATCAGACGATCAGTTGGTACTGCTTTTCTCAGGACGGCTTACTGCCCAGAAAAACACTTTATTACTACCCGATATTGCTGCCATACTGGCTAAAAAAGGTGTAAACTTTACAATTGCTATCGCAGGCGACGGCCCGGAAAAAGATTTGCTGGAAGAAAAGATCTATCAAAAAAAATTACAGCGCTATTTCACTAACCTGGGTTCATTATCACACACAGCCAATATAGAAGCCATACAATTGGCCGATATTCTGATCCTGCCTTCTGCCTGGGAAGGTATAGCCACCGTGCTATTCGAGGCCATGGCAGCGGCCACACCTGTAGTGGCAACCAATGTGGGAGGGCAGCAGGAATTAATAGAACCCGGTACGGGTATGGTCATATCTTTAACAGAAGATATAAACCAGTTTGTTGAAACGTATTCCAATAACCTGTTATCCTTCATAGAAAACAGCACTTTAAGAAAAAAAACAAGTGAAGCAGCCAGGAAACGGGTAGAGCAATATTTCGATGTGTCGCTTACCCATAATAAATTGCAATTACTGTTTGAAGCATTGCTTTCGCAGCCTGCAGCCGCTGTTACCCCACTTCTACCACAAACTGTTCAACACTATTATCAAAATATTAGTACCTGGAAGCAGGAACAATCATTACCTTCCGCCCCGAATTGGAAACAGCTGCGGATCATGAAACTTTTAAAAAGAATGTATAAGGTTTCTACCGGAAAAAGACCTTTAAACTACTTATGGAGCAGAGGAAAAAAAAGTATTGGTTAATAACGACAGAATATCCACCCATGTACGGTGGTGGCATAGGAACCTACTGCTATCACACGGCAAAGATGTTACAACAGAATAACTGGGAAGTAACCGTATTTGTGCCTAATCAATATTCCGAAAATGATATTGTAAGCAGCGACAACGGCATCAGAATAATCCAGTTTGGCAGGTACCAGACGAACGTACATAATTTTCTCGGGCCGGAAACCGGGCTTGCTTTCGAGTTCGCCCATGTTATTAAGAAATATCTGGCTACAGAAGGGCTGCCCGACATACTGGAATCACAGGAATATGCCGGCATTGCCTATTACATTCTGCAGTACAAACATTTAAATTATCCGCTTTTTAACAGCCTCAAAGTTGTTCTTACTTTACATGCGCCCTCCTTTTTAT
This sequence comes from Longitalea arenae, assembly GCF_016924755.1. GTDB lineage: Bacteria > Bacteroidota > Bacteroidia > Chitinophagales > Chitinophagaceae > Niastella > Niastella arenae. The sequence goes on from NZ_JAFFJX010000002.1 coordinate 297,716, forward strand.
ATTATGAATATAACCAGGTGCCTGCAATGCAGTTGCCCTACTTCTGGATAGGCCAAATGGAGCGTTGGTGTATTATGGCGGCCGATAAACTAAATGCCCCCAGTGCATTTATCATAAAGGCGATCAAGCCATTTATCCCATCGCTGCCCGAAGTAACGGTGGTGCCATTACCGTTTGAACAAACCCAGTCAACAAATAGCAACCATACTAATGATCCGAGGGGCAACTGGTTCTTTTTTGGAAAACTAACGCCGCAAAAAGGCATCCTTCCGCTGTTAAAAGGTTTTAGAACTTTGTGGCAAACAGGATGGGCAAAACCCCTGTACCTGATTGGCGGCGGCAACCATTATTTCCATCCCGAACGCATGGATATGCAGGAATGGATAAAGAAAAAATATGGTGGTGAAATTCAGTCGGGCAAACTGATCCTGCTGGGCAGCCTATCCCCTGCCCAATGGAAAGAAAAAACGCAGAACGGGGCAGTGATCCTGATACCCAGTATCGGTGACAATTATCCCTATACTGTTATAGAATCGCTGATCAATGGAAACATTGTGCTGGCCTCCCGGCAGGGCGGACAAACTGAAATTCTCAAAGATGGCGAAAACGGCTTCCTGTTCGATCACCAGGAGGAAGACAGCTTAACTAAAAAGGCGCATGTGATCAACAACTTACCCGTTGAGCGGATCCAAACCATAAGAACAAACGCCAAAAGATCGGTTGAAGAAAGGCATTCTTATCAAAATGTGTATGCCCAGAAGGTGCAGATAATAGAAAGTACGGATGCAACTGATACTAAAAACCAGCTATTCCCGTTTCTTACCGGCAGCAAAACCTGGGAAGATCTGCAGCCAAAAGGCAGGAAGGATCTGCTTTCAGTGGTGATCCCTTTTTACAACATGGGCCTTTATCTGGAAGAAGCCTTACAGTCGGTTCATGCATCCGATTACAGGAACATCGAAGTAATTGTAGTGAACGACGGTTCTGATAACGCAGACAGCATTGAAGCCCTTAAAACGCTGCAAAACAAATACAAATTTATACTGATAGAGCAGCGGAACAGGGGTCTTTCGGCCGCCCGGAATACAGGTGCACAACAGGCTTCTGGCGAATTCATGGCATTCCTGGATCCAGACGATGCGGTTGATCCAACATATTTCAGCAAGGCCATTGAGATTCTTAAAAACAAACAGAATGTGCATTATGTAGGGTGCTGGGCGCAGTATTTTGAAGGGTCAACAGGTAGCTGGCCTGCATTTACGCCTGAACCGCCCTACTTGTTGTATCATAATATGATCAATAGCAGTGCGCTTGTTTATAGAACAACCGCTTTTACCCAAAACGGGTGGAATGACCCGGCTTTGGAGTACGGATGTGAAGATTGGGAAAGCGTCATCAACTTAACCAAGAACGGCTGGCGGGGGGTTGTCATTCCGGAAAAACTGTGGTTGTACCGGATCAGGAAAAAGTCAATGGCACGCAGCTTTACACGCGAAAAACTGTTGTTTTCATACCGTTATATCGCGCAAAAACATTCAGCGTTTTATTCTATCTTTGCCGCCGAATTAACCGGGCTGCTGAATGCTAATGGACCGGGGTATAAAATTGATAATCCGACGTTTGCTACAGATGAGCATATTCCGTTTAACAAAAATAAGATCATCAAAAAGGTTATTAATTATATCAAAAAGAAACCGGCATTAAGAAAAAATGCCTTGTATATTCTATCCAAATTAAAAAAGTAGAGAATGATCTTTTCAGTTCTTGGCGATTGGTTTTCTAGATCGAATAAATTTGAACGAATTTGGTTGCTTGCTAAGATTGAATTTAAACTCCGTTATTACGAGAATAAATTGGGGCTTTTTTGGGCCCTGTTAAAACCGTTGATGGACATTGTAATTTATTATACAGTGTTTAATATCATTCTTAATCAGCAAATCCCCGGCTTTGCTTCCTTTCTATTCATTGGATTGATTCTATGGAACTTTTTTGTAGAATCAACTACTGGAACTATTCAGATCCTGAACACTAAAAAGTATTTGTACGAGTATAGCAATATGAATAAGCTCGAAATTTATATTGCTACCCTGTTTAGTACTACCATAGGTTTCTTCTTCAATTTCATGATGTTCTTGTTGTTCTATAACTTTATAGAACCGGCATCAAAAGGAACAGGCGCCCATAGCCTGTGGATCATTCCCATTTTCTTTAACATGTTCATTCTGTCGCTTGGTTTTTCCCTGATACTTTCGAACATTTATATCATTGCCAAAGACATTAACCAGGTATGGCAGGTACTTGTACAGTTCCTGTTCTTCCTATCACCCATATTTTACAAGCTGGAACTATTCACTAAGGCATTACCTTCTATGACCTATGCCAATCCAATAGCAGGTATTATCATCAACGCCCGTATGGTTATGATCGACGGAACCACACCTCATTTAAAATTACTGGCTTATGACATGGCATATGCATTTGCATTCCTGTTATTTGGCTTGTACCTGTTAAACAAACTCGGATCAAAAGCTGCTGAAAAACTATAATCAATCATGGAAAAAGTGCCGGCCATTGAGGCGAAAAATATAAGTAAAACATTTCATATTTCAGAAGACAGCCATAATACTGTTAAGCACAGACTGTTCAATTTATTCAATCCGCCACGCGCCAAGAAAGTAGAGGCAATCAAGAAAATGGATTTCGTGGTGTACAAAGGAGAATGTATTGGCCTGCTGGGAAGGAATGGATGCGGTAAGTCAACCCTGGTACGTTTACTGGCCGGTGTTTATCCAACTGATACCGGACATATCAATATTTATGGCTCCACGCTTTTAATGAACCTGGGCGTAGGTATGAGCCACCAGCTTACTGCCCGCGAGAACATATATGTATCCGCATCCGTACTCGGCTTAAAGATCAAAGAAATAGACAATATTTTTGATAAGATCGTTGACTTTGCCGAGCTGCGCGAATTCATCGATACAAAGATCAAATACTTCTCATCTGGTATGGTGGCCCGCTTAGGGTTTTCCATCGCAGTAAATGCCGGCGCCGATATCATGTTCCTCGATGAAATATTTGCGGTAGGTGATATGAAGTTCCAGGAAAAAGCGGTAAAGGTATTTGAATCGAGCTGGATTGAAGGTAAAACGGTGATCCTCGTCAGCCATAGCATGGATGTAATTAAAAAATATTGCTCCCGTACCGCATTCATGAAAAACGGAAGCCTGGTTTTCTTTGGCGAAACCAATGAGGCCATTGACATGTACGTGAAAGACAATCACGAGTAAACTTAAAGGCTCTTACCTCCTACACAAATACATCTTTAATAAAAAAGCAAAAGTCTCCCGGTATAGGGAGACTTTTCTATTATTTATACAAATGAGCAGGATCAGCAGGCGGCTCCCTGTAACTCACAATAAAAGCAATAAAAAAAGCAAACATCATATTGCCCATACTGCGATCGAAATAGTTCTCAGGAATAAATGAGAGCATGAACGCAGCGATCACCAATATGCCAAAAAAGTCTTTTCTGTGAATGCAATGGCGCAAAGGCTCTATTAAAAATCCCCAGAGGAACAAGAGGAAACCGGTTATTCCAAAGGTTACCAGTATGTCGAGGTAATTGTTGTGCATGTTGCGGCGGCTCTCATAGGCAAAATCAAAATGTTTGGCTGCATATACATCTACCAGCCGGTGTAATTTGTCGCCCAGCTGTACCCCCAGCCAGGGATGCTGTTTTACCAGTTCCCATCCACAGCTCCATACTGCCAGCCTGATATTGGCGCCATTCCACTGATCGGGAGTTATCACCATATCGAAATGACTTTCCACCCCTTTATGGGTGTACTCATAGTTGGTATACTTCAGTTCCCGAAAACGGTTCAGGGTTTTCGGGAATATACTAACCAGTAAAATGCCCGTTACCGCCACGCCTGCCACCACCATTGCCAACAGCTTGAATTTCTTTTGCTGTACGGCATACCATATGGCCGTGCAAATAATACTGCCATATAAAGTAATAATGGCAATGCGGCTGGCCAGTAAAAAATTAGCCACCAGTAGAATGAACAGGCAACCATATACCAGCCACTTATTGGTTATCAGTTTTGAGCGGATGGCCAGCAGGTAACCAAAACCAAATACGGCCAGGTTCACCAGCAGGGCTATGTATATCGATTGTTTGTCGGTAAGAATGGTAAGATTGTCATTGTACAACAGCGTAAGGTCCTGCCTCGAAATAGTGTGGTAAACCGACCATACAGTGCAAATCAATAATGTAAACGCGGTGATGACCGAAAACACCCATATTATCCTTTCTTTCAGCGCCTGTTTAATATACACGAGCCCAAGCGAAACCGGGAACACGAATAAAGGCATCCGCACCACCACCCAGGAAAAACCTTCCGCCTGATCTTTTGAAAAATAAGCACTCACAATATGCAATAAATAAAACAGGGTCATGGCCACCACTTCTTTCCGCTTACGCAATAAATAATATTTTTCGCGGAATGTGCTGTAGAAGAAAAAGCAGTATACAGAAAGGAGCCCCAACGCCACATTGTTTACCGCTGGCATATGGCCAGGATAAAAAGTGAGCAGGAATATGACCACCAGAATATATAAAATTTTATCCTTTATCGTCAGTAAACCAGCCGCATTATCCATCAGGAACAGGGATCGCATATAGGGTATCTCCTTTACGGGCAAAAATACATTTACCCGGTTACTTACAGGAATAATATACTTCCAATTAACGAATTCATGATCCCTATGTTGCCGGGCGCAGGCAAAATAAAAATTATGCCAGGCAACTGTAGGGCATTTTGCTACGAATAAAATAGGATAAGAAAGGCTATCATGAAAATTGCGTTCATTACCAGGTCTACATTATTTACGGTTAAGGGCGGAGATACCTTTCAGCTCATCAATACAGCAAAGCAATTAAAGTTGCTGGGTATTGATGTAGATATTAAATTGACCAACCAGGAGATTAAATACCAGCAATACGACCTGCTGCATTTTTTCAATCTTGTGCGGCCGGCCGATATCTTATGTCATATTACCCGGTCGAAGAAACCATTCGTGGTTTCACCCAACCTGGTGAACTACTTTGAATACGATCAACTGTACCGGAAAGGCATCGCGGGCAGGCTGTTCCGTTTGCTGTCAAAAAACAATATAGAATACATTAAGACGATTGCCAGGTGGGCACAGCGGAATGATGTTCTAATGACTCCTTCTTATTTATGGAAAGGTCATAAAAAAAGCATTCAAACCATTTTACAGCAGGCCGCGCTGGTGCTGCCCAACTCTAAACTGGAATACGCCCAATTGGCGGAATATGACACTGCTTTGCCCGGTCATACCGTCGTTCCCAATGGCATTGACCCGAACCTGTTCCATTGGAACAGGAGCCAGCCCAAAGAGCCGAACCTGGTCTTATGTGTAGCAAGGATTGAAGGGTTGAAGAACCAGTTAAACCTGATAAAAGCGCTGAACAATACGAAGTACCGGCTCGTAGTGATAGGCAATCCGGCCCCCAACCAGTTACAATATTACCAGGCATGCCGCCAACAGGCAGCCGCCAATATTTCCTTTTTACAACAGATCCCCCAGGAAGCATTGGCCGGCTGGTATCAGAAAGCCAGCATTCATATTTTACCCAGCTGGTTCGAGACCTGCGGCCTTTCTACGCTGGAGGCAGCTGTTATGGGATGCAGCGTAGTGATCACTGACAAAGGGTACACCCGGGAATATATTGGGCAGGAAGCTGCTTATTGCGATCCGGCCTCCCCGGAAAGTATACTTGAGGCAGTGAAAAGGGCTGCAGTAACCCCGGCTTCAATTACCCTCCGCAAAAAGATCTTAGATCAGTATACATGGCAACAGGCGGCCCGTAAAACCGCCGCAGCTTATAAACAAGTATTACAACAATGACATTACGGATAGGCATCTTAGGTACCAGGGGCATTCCCAATCATTATGGCGGGTTTGAACAGTTTGCAGAATACCTGTCCACCGGCCTCGTTGAGAAAGGCCATGAGGTGTTCGTTTACAATTCACACAACCACCCCTACCATAGCAATACCTGGAAAAATGTGCAGCTCATTCATTGCTTCGATCCCGAATACCAGTTGGGCAGCTTTGGCCAGTTTATCTACGACCTCAACTGCATCCTCGATGCAAGGCGCAGGAACTTCGATGTGATCCTGATGCTGGGCTTTACCAGCAGTTCAGCCTGGGGTTGGTTCTATCCCAACCAAAGCACCCTCATTTTTAATATGGACGGCCTTGAATGGAAACGCACCAAATATTCAAAACCGGTTCAACAGTTCTTAAAGCTGGCCGAAAAACTGGCGGTACGCTTCAGCCACTATTATATTGCCGACTCCGTTGTTATTCAATCCTACCTGCAAAGTAAATATGCCATTGCCAGCGAACATATTCCCTACGGGGCAGAGATCCATTACAATGAAGATGAAAACCTGCTGCAGGAGTACGGCGTAAAAAAGAACGGGTATTTTTTGTTAATGGCGCGTATGGCTGCCGAGAACAATATCGAAATGATCCTCGACGGTTTTCATGCCAGTAACAGCACGAAAAAATTCCTGGTAGTAGGTTCTGTTGACAATAAACCGGGCCGTCAACTGGTACAAAAATTCGGCAATGACGAACGGATCGTATTCACCGGTGGCATTTATAACCATCCGCAAAAAATACATTCCCTGAAAGTATATTCAAACCTCTATTTCCATGGGCACAGTGTAGGTGGCACCAACCCCTCCCTGCTCGAAGCAATGGCCAGCCGGGCACTGATAGCCGCCCATGACAACCCCTTCAACCGTTCCGTATTACAGCAGGATGCTTTTTACTTTTCTTCCTGTAACGAAGTGCGGGAGATCATTGAGAACACCCACCGCAACGGCCGCGAAATGGTAATGATCAACAATAACCTCCAAAGGATCAGGGAACAGTTCAGCTGGGATCATGTCATAAAAAAATACGAAGATTTCATTCAACGCTGCGTACTCGAAAAGATGAGCAGGTCGTTACAGGGATCTAAATTCTAATTTCAAAGTTCTAAGTTCACCATTCAAAGTTCAAAGTTCTAAGCTCACAGCCTTAGTAGCGGTTTAACTGGTTAGCTTCATTACGCTGCCAACGTTCCGTTTTTTACCTGAAAAAACAGGTACGTCTCGTTTACGACAATCATACTCCTTAAAGACAGGCGTAAAGGCCATTATCCAGATAACATATTCCGCCACATTGGTTATGAAGCTGCCCGTGAACTGGTAAATAAAAATAAAGCTGAACAGGAGCAAGCGATAGTAATTGTTCCATACCCTGGTGTATACAAAAAAGAAACAGGCGGCTGCTATTCGTATCAAAAAACCGGTCCAGCCAAAAATGGCCAGCGTTTCCGCCGCCGCATTGGGTATCGCCACGCGGGTGGTATCGGCTCCATAGTGATAGTAATTGGTGATCAGGTCAAAGCCAAGGATCTTGATCTGGCCGGGGCCAATGCCCCACCAATAGCTCTTTTGACCCAGTAACTGCTCCGCCAGCCAGAAAGCCTCAAATGTTCTGCCCTTGCCTGAAGGATCTTTGCCGCTAAGAACATTTTCAATACGTACAAAGAGGATATTATCAGGAAAAAAAAGAATGCCCACCATCAATGCGGCCGCCCCCACCATACCGGCAAGCCCCAACAGGTTAACGAGCCGCCGGTTGCGAATAAATGTTTTGAAATGAACCGCGCACGTAATGGCAAGGGCCAGAAATATAGTGCTGATAACCCCCAGGGAAAATGAAAGCACCAGGGGCAATAACAGCATCGCCAGCAACAACCAGCTATTGATCGTGTTCCTGGAAAAGATCAACTGCAGCCAGAAATAAAAGAACAGCGGGGTGAACAGCAGGGCATAATAGGAAGGCTCATAGGTGAGCATGCTTAACCGCTTGAAGTTATACACCCCGGTTGTGAGGAATTGTTTCGCCCATACCCAAATGTTATATGGCGTAAAGAACAAGGCTATAGCCAGCAGGCAGAAAATAAAATTGATGACCAGCAGTTGCTGAAAGATCTTTCCCGGTCGGTCACATTGGAGCAGGAAAGTGTACACGGTTTGACTAAATACATACACCATGGTCATATTCAACAATGAAATAAAATAGCTTTTGGCATCTACTCCCAGGCAGCAATGAATAACGGCAAAAGGGGTTAGGAACAGCCAAAAAGGCCAGAGTACTTCCTGCCGCCTGGTTGCCAGCACCCAAAGGTAAAACAGCGGGCTCAACAGGGCAGTGTAGGTCAATCCAAATGGCAAGGCAAAAGAATTGATAAAAAAGTAAATGAATGCAAAAGGAAAGTATTTACTGATTCGCATACCAGTCTGTTGTAAAATTAGCGTAAGCCGGCGCTTACATAAGCTGCCAGTTTGTTTTTATATAGTGCCCTGTTTAAACCAATTGTAATAAACAATTCTGTGAGCAGCACACTCAGGGTGGTGCCTACTGCCCCCCAAAGAGGAACCAGGGTCAGGTTACATAGCGCGTTTATGAAAGCGCCCCGGGTCAATACATAGAGGTAACTTTTCTTTTGGTCGGCCGCCATTAACAGCTGGCTGGCCGGAATGTGCAAACAAACGATAACAGGCCCCAGGCAAAACAACCGTAACAGCAGCACTGCCTCGCCATGCTCCTGCCCCAGAAAAAATGAAATGATATAAGAGGAAAAGCTGAACAGCAGCACGCAGGCCAGTAGTACCAGCATTAAAAAAGGCAGGTACACTGTTCTGAAAAAGGAGCGCGTGGCCGACTCTCCCTTGTGCAGCAGCTGGCAGAGCGGCGGATATATTACCTGCGAGAACATAACGGCTATTTGCCGGGTGGCCAGGAAGATCTTTTCAGCAACACTGTAGTAACCGGCAATAAGGTCATTGGTAAACAAACGCAATATGAATACATTGATGCTTAAAAAAGTGTTGATAGAGATATTGGAGACCATCACAGGCCAGCCGTCTTTTAACTCTTGTTCCACATCGCGCCACCTGGGACGAAGCACTGGCAGTTGAAAAAGCCGCATGGCCTGAAAGATGCTTAAAATACCAGCCAGCAGGCTTCCAATGCCCATAAATAAAATAAAGAACCTGTTATCTGCCTTTTCCCTGATAAACGCAAATACCAGCACTACAAACAGTAAGCGCGCCAGTAATGTGTAAATGGTGATATACTTCATCTTTTCCACGCCCTGAAAGAACCAGCTCACCAGCAGCGCCTGCCCGATCACCCAGGTAAAACCGAACAGGTATAATTGAAAATGCGGTTTAAAAAAGGGCACCAGTGTGATCAGCAGCAGCAAGACCCCCAATAAAAGCAGGCAGATAAACAGTTTTGCAGTTAGCACCGTAACAAAAAGCCGGGCATTCTTCAATGCATCATCCCGGTGCAGGGCAAGGGCGCGGGTAGCCGTTAAATTAAAGCCATAATCGGTAACCGTACAAAAGAAAAGCATCACTACCTGGGCCACCGACACTACCCCATAGCCATCGGCCCCGATCCTTTTTAACACAAAAGGCATTACCAGTACAGGCAGCAAAAAATTCGTTCCCTGTAAAATGCCCAAAGCCACGAAATTCGAAAATACCCGGCTGCGCCTGTTGGTGCCTTCCATATCGATTTATTCAGAAAATGGTAAATGTCAAATTATACGATCAACGCAACCTTTATTTATTATTCTCCGTAGGTCTGTTTATGAAACAGGTTAAACGGGTACAGATCCCCACAGACGAATTTGATATAACGGCGCTTTTTGAAAATGCCTTCTCATTTTTCAGGCATTACGGGAAACTATTAGTTTTAGTTGCTTTGGCGGGTATGTTAACCGGATTTTTCCGGTTCTGGAATACACCGAACCTTTATTCCTCTACCCTCTTATTGCAACCAACCCTGCTAAGTGCTCCGGAACAGATTGCCCTGATCGACAACTGGTCGGCCCTGCTTACAAAAAAAGAATGGCCTGCGCTGGCGCGTTTATTCCGGGTCGAAGTGAGCACCCTGAAAAAATTAAAGTCCATTAAAACCGAAGAATTACAAAAGTCTTACGACCCTAAAAATTACTCCGCCTACACGCTAACCGTACTTGTAACCGACACGGCCGTTTTACGGCCCCTGCAAAAGGGCATTACGTATGCGCTTGATAACAGTGAACATGTGAAGGAGAAGTTGGCATTTAAAAGGAACAATCTGCAATCGATGATCCAATCCATGGAACAGGAAATAACGCGCCTGGGCAGCCTGCAATCAGCGGTTGAAAGCAGTTTGCACCAAAGCAGCCGTAGCGGCGGTCAGCTTATGTTAAACGTTTCGGACATCAGCGGGCAAATAGCCGGCCTGAAAGAAAAACAGCTCAACTTTAAAGAAGCTTTATCTTTCACCTCGGCCGTATATGTGTTGCAAAACTTTTACAGCCCATCAAGGCCTACCTACCCCCAACTGATCAAACAATTGCTAATGGGCTTGGCAGGCGGCCTCTTACTGGGCAGCTTCATTGCTTTTTACCTGCATATTCAACGAAAAACCAATGTCAATAGACAATAAGTAAAAAGCAAGGTGTTCCACATTTCCCGTCAACGCCAAAAGCACCTGGGCACACCTGATTACCTTTTTGAGGCGCTAACGCCAAACCGAATATTGAAAACGGGTATCGTTCGAATGACTGAAAAAAAGAACCTGATCAACTGCCTCTTACTTCTTCTTTACGGGTGTTTCCTGGCCAGCGTGGTTTGTGGCTTCAGGGCCATCAGCAGCATATCGATCGGGTTGGTATTAATGACCGCTATCATTAAAAACAGGATGGAAACCGGCTCCTGGCTGCATCCTGCTGCAAGGAACAGGTATGTATTGGCCTGCAGCTTGTTCTTTTTGTTGCAACTGATCCCGCTTGCCTTTAGCGATAATTTTATGGCAGCCTGGAAACATGTTCAGGTTAAAAGCGCATTGCTCTTCCTGCCCCTTAGCGTTTATTGTTGCCCATTCATCAATAAGACCCGCTTCCGGCTTTTGATGACAGCAACCGTTTTTATGCTGGCGCTGCTGCTTAGCTGGTGTTTAGGCGTTAGCTTTATTAAATACCAGCTCCATCATGCAGGCACAGGCATATTTTTTTATCACGAGCTGGTGGCTAACCTGGGGCATCATGCGGTACAATACGCGGTACTGGTGTATGCGGGATTGATCTGGCTCTTGCAAAGCGGTTACGAGGGCAGGTATCTTTTAAACAGAAATATACACCTGTTGCTGATGGGCTATTTCATTGCGGGCATTCTTTTACTCTCGTCGAAGCTGGTGATCCTTTTCATGGTGGGCAGCCTGGCCTATTATCTTTTTATTACGCTGAAAAAAAATACCAATAGCTGGCAGGTGGTTTTTGTTATAACGATTGCCGGTTTATTGATCAGCAGTATTATTCTGCTTACCACGAACCCTATCAGCCGCCGGTTCAATGAGATCATGCAGGGGAACATGGCCCTGGTGCAACAAACCTCCTTCAATCCCGGCGACTATTTTAACGGAGTGCAGTTCCGCCTCCTGCAATGGCGTTTCGTGAAAGAAATATTGCAGGAAAACAGGGCCTGGATCACGGGTGTTTCTCCTGCAAAGGCGCAGTCTTTCCTGGATCAGAAATACGCAGCCACGCACATGTACACCGGCGTAGCAGGCACAAATGACCGGGGATTTTTAGGCTATAATACGCATAACCAGTTCCTGGAATCCCTGCTGCAATCGGGGCTCATTGGCTTGTTTTGTTTTCTTTTTATCTGCTTTGAAACGGTCAGGCTGACCGTCCGGAAAAACAGCCGCATGCTCTATGCGTTCGTATTATTGCTGCTGGTTTACTGCTTTAGCGAATCAGTGCTTGAAACTCAATACGGCCTGATCATTTTTATATTTTTCCCTTTGTTATTTAGTTTCGCTAAAGCCCAGTGACACAGTTCATTGAATAGAACCGGTAAAGTTTGTAACGGCAGATTGCCTGCTAAATGCTCCCCGTCAATAGTTTGAAACGGGTCGCTAAAAACTATTAACGACCCATTTCGAGCTATAAATTATACGCCAGACCCTCTTTATATCCCATTTTCAGCGATAAAAGATCTTGCACCAGCACTCCCCCATTGTACTTTTCGCGGATTTCCCTGCACTCTTTGTTCAGCGGAAAGCCATTTTTGGCAGATTTCTATAAATTGTAGGCTGATTCCATTTCAGCTGGATAAACATTCGGGTTAGTAAACTGTTAATTGCAATTATGAAGATTCTATTCACGTATCTGAAACCATATAAATGGCTGGTCGTATTAACGCTTTTCCTGGCAGCCGTAAATACCGGATTTTCATTATTTGATCCCATCATTTTTGGCCACCTTATTAACCTGGCCAATAACTACTTAGACAATCCAAACAATTTCCCCGGCAGATCATTTTTTACCGCCACCACGCCCTACTATGGGGTCATTTGGCTTTTATTGGCGTCCATTGGCGTGGCCATGGTAAGCCGTATTGCAAAGAACTTTCAGGACTACTGTTTAAATGTGATCGTTCAGAAATTCGGCGCAAGGGTATTTACCGATGGGCTGAAACATGCTATGCGCCTGCCCTACCAGGAGTTTGAAGATCAGCGTAGCGGTGAAACCCTGAGTGTGCTCACCAAAGTGAGAACGGATACTGAAAAGTTCATGAATTATTTCATCAATATATTATTTGGTGTATTGGTAGGCGTAACCTTTGTAATGATCTACGCTTCATTGTGGATCAGCTGGTACATCACCATTGCATATGTTATCGGAATATTCCTTCTTACCTGGATCACTAACCTGCTGAGCAAAAAGATCAAATCCATCCAAAAGAACATTGTATCACAAACGACGGCCCTGGCCGGTGCTACCACTGAATCTTTGCGCAATATTGAACTGGTGAAAAGCCTGGGGCTTACCAACCAGGAAGTGACCCGTTTGAATAAGAACACCTATAAGATCCTGGGCCTTGAGCTTACCAAAGTAAAACGCGTGCGCAGCATCAGCTTCGTACAGGGCACTTTTGTAAATACCCTGCGCCAGGTAATTCTATTCATCTTAATGTATCTGATCTTCCACAAAGAAATGAACGCAGGCGAGATGGTGACCATGCAGTTCTTCTCTTTCTTTATATTCAGTCCGCTGCAGGAGATCAGCAACATCATTATTGCCTACCGCGAGGCAGAAGCATCCCTGAACAATTTTCATAACCTGATGCAAAAAAAGCCGGAAAGACAACCGGAACATCCGAAACACCTGGGCGATATTCAAACGCTCGATTTCCAGTCGGTAAGCTTTAAACACCAAACAGCACAGCAAAAAGCGATCGACGATATCAGCTTTTCTGCCAAAACCGGTGAAACCATTGCCTTTGTTGGCCCATCGGGCTCCGGCAAATCAACCCTGATGAAATTGCTGGTGGGTTTGTATCGTCCGCAGGATGGCAAGATCCTGTATAATGGCATCGATGAGACCGACATCAATTTTGAAGACCTGCGTAACCAGATCGGTTTCGTGACCCAGGATACCCAGTTATTCTCAGGCACGATCAGGGAGAACCTGATGTTCGTTAATACAACTGCCACCGAAGAAAACCTGATGGATGCCCTTAAAAAAGCTTCCTGCACCAATTTGCTGGCCCGGGCAGAAAAAGGCCTGGATACCATGATCGGGGAAGGCGGTCTTAAATTATCGGGTGGTGAAAAGCAACGCCTGTCCATTGCGCGGGCACTCTTGCGCAATCCACGCTTGTTGATCTTTGACGAAGCCACTTCTTCCCTGGATTCACTCACAGAAGAAGAGATTACCAATACCATAAAAGAGATCTCATCCCAGCGCAATCAGATCACGATCCTGATAGCTCACCGTTTATCAACCATCATGCATGCAGATCGCATATATGTACTGGAAAAAGGCGATGTAGTGGAAACCGGCAGCCACGAAAGCCTGCTCGAAGAAAAAGGTTTGTACTTTGCCATGTGGCGCCAACAGATCGGCGAACGTAAGAAAACCCTGGCAACGGCATGATCCCGGCTAATTTTTATACTTTTGCCGTTCAACAATCAGGTTCATCATGCCCGCTTCGTCAAAACCCAATTTCCTCTGGAGCATCCTAACCATGAAATGTCCCCGTTGCCGCCGTGGACCCATGTTCAGGAATAATAACCCCTGGAAGCTTAAAAAAGTGTTCGATATGCCTGTACATTGCGAAGAATGCGGTCAAAAGTTTGAAATGGAAGTAGGCTTCTGGTACGGCACCGGTTATGTGAGTTATGCATTATCGGTGGCCCTCTCTGTAGCCACTTTTGTTGCCTGGTATGTGCTCATAGGTATGAGTACCCAGGACAACCGGTTCTTCTGGTGGTTAGGCATCAATATATTTCTGCTCATCGTTTTACAACCATGGCTCATGCGTATAAGCCGGGTCATCTATCTGTACTTCTTTGTACGCTACGATCCCAATTATAAGAACACCAGGGCCAAAAAATTCGATTATGAAACTGATTCTTACTATGAGGGCGGGGAAAGCCAGCAATAAATAAGCGATCGTTCTCACAAGTATATAAGACGCCATAAACGCTGTTTATGGCGTTTTTTTTATGTTCAGGCCAGGCCAAACCACTCCATCCTGTTGCTAGATGATATTAGCACTAGTTTTGTAGGCTTCATTCTATTTATTATAAAAAAGATACATGTAAGTTAAAGGCCATCTGGCAAAAAATTAAACATATTTCGATGAAAAAACGGTCGCTATTGTTATGGGTGTTACCCTTATCCGCATTTGCACAACAAAAGAACCTGGTACAATATGTAAATCCATTGATCGGTACACAACGCATGGGACATACCTTTCCCGGCGCTACCGTTCCGTTTGGTATGGTACAGCTCAGTCCCGATACCGATACCCTGCCCTATGAAATGAATGGAAAGTATAATCCCGATGTATATAAGTATTGCGCCGGTTACCAGTACGACGATAAAACCATCGTGGGTTTCAGCCATACCCATTTCAGCGGCACGGGCCATAGCGATCTGGGCGATTTCCTCGTTATGCCTACCAAAGGCGAGCTACAGTTGAATCCCGGCATTGCCACTGATACAAAGACCGGCTTCCGCTCTGCTTTTTCCCACGCCAATGAAAAAGCAGAAGCAGGTTATTACAAAGTACAGCTGGATGACGATAACATCACTGCTGAATTAACCGCCACTACGAGAACCGGATTTCATCAATACAGTTTTCCGAAAACAAATGATGCCCATATCATCTTCGACCTGATGCATGGCATTTACAATTACGATGACAAGAACGTGTGGACCTTCGTTCGCGTAGAGAACGATACGCTGGTTACGGGTTACCGGCAAACCAATGGCTGGGCACGTACCCGCACCGTTTATTTTGCAATGACCTTTTCAAAACCTTTCAAGGAATATGGCTGTAAAGACTTCAGCAAAAAGCAGGTTTACCGCGGCTTCTGGCGCAAGTTCGATCAGTCGAAGAACTTTCCCGATCTAGCCGGCAAGCAACTGCGTATGTTCTTCAACTTTGACACAGAGGAAGGCGAAAAGATCAAGTTGAAGCTGGCCTTATCATCAGTAAGTACGGAAGGCGCCTTGCTGAACCTCCGAACAGAAATACCGCACTGGGATTTTGAAAGAACAAAAGCAGCCGCACAGGCCAGCTGGAATACAGAGCTGTCAAAGATCACGGTAGAAGCAGCCGAATCGGAAAAACAGAACTTTTACACAGCCTTATACCATGCCTTCCTGGGTCCTACTGTTTATATGGACGTTGACCGCAGGTACCGGGGGCTCGATCAGAACATTCACACCGCCAGTAACTTTACCAACTATACCACTTTTTCGCTCTGGGATACTTACCGCGCCCTGCATCCTTTCTTCAACCTGGTACAGCCTGCGCGTAATGGCGATATGATCAATAGCATGCTCGCGCATTACGATCAAAGCGTGTTGAAGATGCTGCCCATATGGAGCCATTATAACAATGATAACTGGTGTATGAGCGGTTATCACAGTGTGTCGGTGATTGCAGATGCCCTCGTTAAAGGGAATAAATCATTTGATGCGGCCCACGCGCTGGAAGCCTGTGTTGCCACGGCTACCCGCAAGAACTATGAAGGGCTCGACCAGTACATCAACAAAGGTTATATTCCCGATGAAAAGCTGGGCACCTCCGCTTCCACTACCCTGGAGTATGCCTATGATGACTGGTGCATAGCACAGATCGCGCGCTTACAGGGGCGTTCCGATGTCAATGCCACATTCTTAAAACGGTCGGCCAACTTTAACAACGTGTACGATGCAGGAACTGGCTTTATGCGCGCCCGCAGGGAAGATGGCAGATTTAAACAGGAATTTGATCCTTTAAGTACGCATGGACAGGGTTTCATTGAAGGTAATTCCTGGAATTACAGCTTTTTTGTGCCGCATGATCCCGGAGCATTGATCAACTTAATGGGTGGTAAAAAGAAATTCAGCGCCCGGCTCGATACCCTGTTCACCATGTACCTGCCCGATAAATATTTTGCCGAAACAGAAGACATTACCCGCGATGGCATCATTGGAAATTATGTGCATGGCAATGAACCGGCCCACCATGTGGCCTACCTGTACAACTTTGCCGGACAGCCGGCGAAAACGCAGCAACGGGTAAGAATGATCCTGAAAAATCAATACAAACCAGCGCCTGATGGCTTAGGCGGCAATGATGATTGCGGCCAGATGAGCGCCTGGTATCTTTTTTCAACGCTGGGATTTTATCCGGTATCACCGGGATCTGCTGAATACCAGTTGGGCAGTCCGGCCATCAATAAAGCGAGTATACAACTCGAAAACGGGAATACGTTCAGGATCGAAGCCATTGGTCAAAGCGATAAGAATGTATATGTACAGAAGGTATTGTTGAATGGCAAACAACTTACGCAGCCGGTTATCAGTCATGAAGACATCAGCAAAGGGGGTACACTTACATTCTATATGTCGGCCAAACCCAATAAATAAAATCAAAAGCCCCGATGGTACCATCGGGGCTGTAAACATATATCATCAAGGGTTAGTAAGTAAAGGTATAACGTTAAGTTACAAAAATTATTATAATCAGGCAATAGCCTATTTACTTCTTTAATGTTACTGTAAAAACCGATCCCACCCCTATTTCACTTTCGCAGGTGATGCGGCCGTTGATCTCTTCCACAATCCTTTTCACAATTGACAGACCAAGCCCATTAGAAGCTTCTCCATCTGTAGGCCGGGAAGAGATCTTGCTGTATTTCGAGAACAGGAAAGGCAATTCTTCTTTTTCAATGCCCACGCCTTCGTCGCGCACCTTAATAACAACGGTATCCTGCTCATCGTGAATGGTCATCCATACCTGCCTGCCATGTGGGGTATATTTGATAGCATTCGATAACAGATTTTCACAAATGCGGCTCACCAGGTAGCGGTCGCTTAAAATGAACAGCTTTTTCCCCGAGACCTCTGTATGCAGGTGGATATTCTTTTTACCGGCCATCGGTTTAAAGTTGTCGGCCACTTCTTCTGCAAGGGCCTTCAGATCAAATTTTTCCAACTGCATTTTGTGATTACCGATATCTGCCCGTTCTACGTCGAGTATCTGCCTGATGAGGCGCTCTCCATATTCACCGGCCTGCAATATGCGTTTCAGCGCTTTTTGCTGTTCCGGCGATAAACGGGCGGCGTCATTCTCAAAGACCTGGCCCCAGATCTGTATGGTGGCAAAAGGCGTATTCAGGTCATGCGATACGATACTTATGAGCGAGTTCTTTTCATAGTTCAGTTCTGATAACTTTTCGTTTTGCTGTACAATGAGGTCATTGGTTGCCATTAACCGCCGGTGCGCGTTCCGTTTTATCACAAATCCTATTGCAATTAAGACCCCAATGATCCCGAGGGCTGCAGCTACCAGGGTAAGCTCACGGGTGCGGATGGTTTCCTTTTCTATTCTTGCCTGCAACAGTTTGTTCTCAGCATCGCGTTCACTGGCATGAAAGCGTTCCTGCAGGGCCGCAATGGTCTTATAGGTATCACTGTGCAGAATAGCCGTATCGAGCGAATACCATTTCTTAATGTACTGGTAGGCTTTACTGTAATTGCCCTGGTACTCAGCCAGCTTGGCCAGTATGGAATAGCTATCGGCCTCCTTGCTTTTTGATTCCAGCCTTTGCGCCAGTTCCATGGCGCTTTCTGCATACCTGGTGGCTGAATCAAACTGACGTTTTTCCGCATACAGATCAGCCAGGTTCAACCTGGCCACCCATAATCCGTTCAGATCACTATCCCTTGAATGTTTGATGAGGTTCTGCCTGAAATAAGGCAGCGCTTCATCAAACTTTTTTTCTTTGAAATATAAATTGCCCAGGTTATTATAAGTGCTCGATAAGCTGATAAGTCCCCGCCGCTCCAGTGGTTTGCCCAATTGCACGGCCTTTTCGAGCAGGATATGCGAGCTGTCGTATTGTTTCAGCTGGGTATAAATAACCGCCAGGTTATTATACATATTGATCAGGGAAGGTATTTTTCCATCGGCTTCCGACAGCCGGGCGCATTGTAAATAAAACTCTTTTGCCTTTTCCGGTTCCCTGATCGCAAAATAAGCAATGGCCAGGTCGCTGAGGGCCGCAAGTTCATATTCCGGTGCATGAATTGACCGGGCGGCCTGTAAGGACTGCAGATAATAGGCAATGGCTTTTTCATAATTATTACTCAGGTCTTCAGAGATCCCTTTCAGCCGCAGGGAAAGCACATTGCCCTTATTGAATTTAAGCTGTTCGGCTTCTTTTGAGATGTAATCGGCGTAGTAGCGAATGGAGTCTATCTTGTCTTCGGAGAAATCGAGGCAACGGTCGTACAAGTTCTTTAACTGTGTTGTATCGACCTGTGCAAATGAACATACGCAGGAAATCAAAGCCCCTATTAGCAGATAGTATTTCACCGGATTGCCGAATTATACTACCAAATTAAGGGTTTTTACTTATTAAGTAAAGTAATTGCTGTAATTAAAGTATCGTTACGTGATAGCGCCCTGTTTATTAAATGTTTTGAAGACAGGAATGGATCATTCGATGAGCTTGTTCTTTAAAGCGAACTTTACCAGTCCCACAGTATTGTTTACGCCCAGTTTGGCGATCAGGTTCTTGCGATGGGTCTCTACCGTACTTACGCTTAAGAAAAGTTTTTTGGCAATTTCTGAATTACTGTATTCTTTGCAGATCAGGGTCAGGACTTCTATTTCTCTTTTTGATAATATTTCATCTACCTTCTTATCTTCAATAGTTACCGTATTGCGGAAATCCTGGTTGGTATCGAGGATGTTGATCTCTTTACTGAAATATTTGTTGCCGCCGGCAACGGTTTCCAGCGCTTTGGTAAGTTCGGCAATATTGGTATTCTTCAGCAGGTAACCCTGGATATCGTATTTCAACAGCTTGTGAATATAACGGGTGCCGCGCATGATGGTGAGGTACAGGATCTTCAGCCCCGGTTGAATCTCACGGATCTTCAGCAGCAGCTCTTCTTCGCCAATATCAGGTAAGTGTACATCAAGCAGCAGAATGTCGATTTCATTGTTCGGTAACTGGCTCAGGAGGCTTTCACCCGTAAAGGCGGAACCGATCACCTCTATGCCGGGTTGCTTGTTCAGCAATAAAACCAGGCCCTCAAGGTATAGTTCATGGTCATCTGTTATAAAAACCTTCAACATAGTCAAAATTAAAGACCGGTCAGTTTTCAGGAATAATGGTTATTTACCGATCCAAAGCAAATTAAAACTATTTACTGTAGGATAACAAAAAGGAGGCCATTCCATTTTTTTTAAATTCCTTATTGCGCAAGGCCATCGCTGCTGTTGGCGCATAGGCCCGCCCTGGCCGTCAGCCATTTCCTTGAATCGCTGAGCATTTAGCAAGTTTTAGCAAAGCAGATGTTGCCGGCCATCAGCAAGCGTTGGGTTAAATGAAAAAAGCCTCCTGGCAGAGGCCGGGAAGCTTTCCTTATACGGATTAAATTTTCTACGTCATCGCGTTTTCAGCATGGGTCGTACCTGCTGGGTGGCGCCGTTTTGAAAACGGGCATAATAAACACCCAATGGAAGCCCATACCCGTCGAAGGTTACAGTATAGGTACCGGATGTATATACTTTGTCTGTAAGCACTCGTATAACCCTGCCCATGGTATCCAGCACCTGTACCAGGGTATGGCCGCCTTTGGTATTGAAGGTGATGGTGGTTCTTTCAACAAATGGGTTCGGATAGTTGATGATCAACTGCTCGCCATCGTTCCTTACATCGTCGATACCGGTGGCGCCACAGGCCGGATTGATGACCAATGGAATGTTCGGGAAATCGCGCAGCAAAACGGTTTTCAGATCAGCATCGTTTACACAGAACCATTGCCTCAGGATAGAAGCATAAATACTTCTGAAATCGTATTGATAAGGAACGTTGTCGTTTAAGCGCGCATTGGACGAAATGGTTGGATTGGTACCAATGATGCCGCCCCGGATATTCTTACCAAAGAGGATGACCGGTGCGGCAGCGCCATGGTCAGTACCATAACTTCCATTCGATTTTATACGGCGGCCGAACTCTGAAAAGGTCATACCGATCACCCTGTCCTCAACGCCCAGTCCTTTCAGGTCGTCCATAAAACATTTAATGGCATCAGACACGCGGGCCATCAGTTTGGCATGCGTTCCTACGGTTGTATCGGCAGTATCTACCTGGCTCGAATGGGTGTCGAAACCTCCGGTGCTAACCATGTATACACGGGTCTTTAAACCGCCTTTCACCAGCCGGGCTACGATCCGAAGCTGTTGGGCCAGGTCATTGTTACTCGGGTAAGACCCCTGGGATGTGACTTTGGCGGCAGCAGCTCTGATAACATTTCCGTAGGCTTCCGTTTGTCCCATGATCATGCGGATATATTCCAGCTCTTTACCCCAGGGCGTTGCAGGCACCGGGTCATTTACGTTATCAAGGTAATCGTAGAAGGTGGAAGGGTCGCTGATGGTCATACCCATGGGGAATGAAGGCCCCTGCGATGCCAGCGATGCAACAGAACCGATCTGAATCGCCAGCGGATCGGGCATTTGCGCTGTTGGATAACCAAACGGGAAGTTTGGAAATTCGAGATTCAGGTAGCGGCCGATCCATCCGCTGTAAAGTACCTGTTCCGAATCGGAAGCAGACATCCAGATATCGGTTGCGCGGAAGTGAGAAAAGTTAGGCCTGTCATATCCGACAGCCTGTACAATGGCCACTTTGTTTTCGTTATACAGGGTTTGTATACCGGTCATGCTGGGATGCAATCCTGTTTTTGAGGTTCCGTTCAAAGGAAGGATCTTGTTCTGGGCGATCGCAATATTGGAACGGGCATTATAATAGTCTCTGTAAATTTCAATGGGGATCACCATGTTCAAGCCATCGTTACCACCATTCAGTTGTATCATCACTAATACCTTGTCGGTGTCGGTAGCCATGAGGGCCCTCACCAATGGAGAGGCGCCTGTAAAAGCCTTAACGGAAAAACCGTTGAGTAAGGCAGGCAGCGTTACAGATGCAGGCAATGTTTGTTTAAAAAAGTCTCTGCGCTTCATAAGATCGGTTTTAATGTTAAGCTAATTGATACTCGGCCAGGTTCATCAAACGAAGGAACAGCGTTTGCAGGCGGGTAGCCACCGTATTGTACGCTGCCATATCGCCGGGCGTATTGTACAATTTATCGTATTCATCTGACCAGTAGTAATCCTGCACCTGGCCACTCAGCAATATTTCCCCTTTCAGCTTTGCTTTAACAGTAGCAGAAAGCGGTACCCGGTAAAGCACTTCCACGATCGCATCGATCAGGAGATTCGGATCGCGGGCAAGTGCTTGCGGCCAGCTGTTTTTCGTAAAGGCTACCGGATCAATGATCAGCTTAACATTATCGCGCATATAACCGCGCATCAGCATCGTCTCGATGAACCTTGCCCGTTTAGGCACGGTATCGTGGTTGATCCACATTTCATAGAACTGTGGAAGCTGGTAGTAAGCGGGCCAGCCTGAAACGCCGGGCGGGTCTCCAATATTCTGCTGCATCAGCACCGACTGATTGTGCAGAAACTCCAGCATATTATAGTAATTGACATAATCAGAAGCGGCAGGCATGGCTACATCAAATTCCCGCATCAGCATTACGATCATATCGAGCGGGCTCTTGATCAAA
Organism: Longitalea arenae; assembly: GCF_016924755.1. Taxonomy (GTDB): domain Bacteria; phylum Bacteroidota; class Bacteroidia; order Chitinophagales; family Chitinophagaceae; genus Niastella; species Niastella arenae. The sequence continues at coordinate 320,025 of NZ_JAFFJX010000002.1, forward strand.
CATCCCTGGCTATTGGGATCAAAGAAATGTTCGCTTTTTAACAGCGTAGCCAGCACCGGCTTAATTTCCCAGCCACTATCGCGGAACTGCCGGGCCAGTGGTTTTATAACGTTGGTAATGGTATCGGGCTCAATAGTGTAATACACAAACCATGTGTACAGTTTTTTTACAATGAATTCAGAAACCTCTACCGATTTGGTGAAGATCATATTGATGAGATCATCCAGCTCGGCCTCGCCACCGGTAGCATCGCTGCGGCCGGCTATTACGGCGCCATTATAAAATGAAGAGAATGTTTTACTGTTCTTGTCGTGATCCTGAGGCTTGAAGTACACCGATTCATCTTCGGGCTTTATGCGCCAGCCGGTGAGTACACGGGCAGCCGTCATCACATCGTCTTCTGTATAATTGGGATTGTTCTCTTTTCCCAGGGTAAATAATTCCTGCAGCTCCCGCGCATAGTTCTCATCAGGAGCCGTATAGGTGTTCAGATAGCCGTTGAGGTAACGCAGCATGGCAACGTTCAGGGTCATGTCTTTTACCAGTTTCTTAAAGTTGCCAACGGCGCTTTCACACAACAGGTTATGATAACGATAACCATAAGTGCCTATTTCATCATACATCGTTGATTCGGTTGTCCAGTGATTGTGCCAGAACAGGATCATTTTTTCGCGAATGCTTCTGTCCTGGTTGATCATGTTGCCGATCCACCAGCACTTCAAAGAATTCATACGCCTGATATTGGCGCCCGGATCTTTTGAAATGGTGTTCACCCAAGTTGCTCCCTGTGCTACCGTATAGTCTCCATCGGTAGCATCAATGTCGGCATTGTCGTAATTTTTCACGGGAGGCGCCGGGAGGGAAGTGGGTACATTCAACAGTTCATCAACCGCCTGGGATAGAGACATATTCTTGAAATGTTCAATGTCTGCTCTTTTGGCCCCGAACATGGTTCGTTTCAATAAATGAATGACTTCTTTTTCTGTCCAAGGACCGGAGTAAGGTGCTAATCCGGAGTAAATTTGCCGCAAGCCTGCATAGGGCTTCGGAGAAGTAGCTTTGGCTCTTCTTTTCAATGTGAAGAATTCTCTTCTGTCCATAAGGTTGATTTTGGGAGATTGCATTCATATAGTCGGCCTTTTGACTACATGATGACAATCCTAGTATGAACGGTGATTGAACAAAAATGTTGCCACTTGATGTTTTGGGGATAAGTGACGTACATTTTCATCGGCTGCTCGTACTAGTACGAGCATAAAAAAAGCTGCCTCCAATGAGAAGCAGCTTGCTACATAAAAATTATTTTTACTAATTAATATTTTCTATAATCCCTGCGATACCCTGACCACCACCAACACATGCAGTAACGATCCCGTATTTTTTATTCAAACGTTTCATGTCATGCGTAATTTGTATAGTCAGCTTACAGCCGGTACATCCTAATGGATGTCCCAGGGCAATGGCGCCGCCATTTATATTAACGATCTCAGGGTTCAGCTCAAGCTTACGGATAACAGCCAGCGCCTGCGAGGCAAATGCTTCATTCAATTCAACCAGGTCGATCTGACCCAGGCTCATAGAAGCCTGCTTTAACACTTTGGGCACTGCTTCTACCGGACCAATACCCATAATACGTGGATGCACACCCGCTGATGCGCAGGCTACCAAACGGGCAATGGGTTTCAGTCCCAGTTCGTTCACCATTCTTTCACTCATTACGATTACAAAAGCAGCGCCATCACTGGTTTGCGAAGAGTTACCGGCCGTTACCGTTCCGGTGGCTGCAAATACCGGTTTCAGTTTATTCAATACTTCCAGGCTGGTATCTTTCCGCGGACCTTCATCGGTATCAACTACATAAGTCCTGGTCTTCTTTTTATTCTTTTCATCGAGGTATACTTCTTCAACCGTGATCGGTAAAATGCCATTCTTAAAGTAGCCATTCGAGATCGCATTGATGGCCTTCATATGCGATTGATAAGAGAATTGATCCTGGTCTTCCCGGCTCACATTATATTCTTTGGCCACTGCTTCAGCAGTTAAACCCATGCTCAGGTAATAATCCGGTTCATCTTTCGCAATGGAATAGGCAGGTACTGTTTTCCAGCCGGCAGTTGGCACCAGGCTCATGCTTTCCGTTCCACCGGCAATGATGCACTCAGCCAGGCCGGTGCGAATTTTAGCGGTAGCAATGGCGATGGTCTCCAAACCCGAGGCGCAGTACCGGTTCACCGTCATGCCGGGCGTATCAAAGCCCAGTGCACGGGCCGCAATGATCCTTCCCACCTGTAAGCCCTGCTCTGCCTCTGGTACCGCATTTCCTACGATCACATCATCTACCCGTTTGGGATCCAGTTGCGGAACAGAAGCCATCAAACCTTTGATCACATCAACGGCCAGATCATCGGGCCGGTAAAACCGGAAACCGCCTTTTTTGGCTTTTCCAACCGCTGTGCGGTAACCAGCTACGATATATGCTTCCATATTATAAAGTTTAGCCCCCCAGCCCCCAAAAGAGGCAGCAAGAAGCAGGTTAAAATTATTTTTATTTTACAGACATCCATCAGGCAGATATTGCCATTTATATTTTGCGTTTTCCGATGGTCTTTATACCTATCGTCGTTCTTCCGCACTTTGCGAACACGCAAACGTCATGATGCACTATACTACTAGTTGTTTATGCAACTTTCTATACCAAAGTTAAGGATTGCCGGGGGGAAAACAAAATTGCCGGGGATACCGGGTGGCAAGTTCGAGGTTACAGGTTACAGGTTACAGGTTACAAGTTCCAGGTTACAGGGTGCAGGAAAATTCAGTTCCCGGTTACCGGTTTCCTGTCACCGGGCACAAACCAAAAGCATATTAATTATTGGCTGCCATGCAGAGATCAGGGCTGGCAACTGGTAAACCGGAGACAGGTTACAGGTTTCAGGGGGTGCGGTTACAGGTTACAAGTTCCAGGTTACAGGGTGCAGGAAAATTCAGTTCCCGGTTACCGGTTTCCTGTCACTGGGCACAAACCAAAAGCATATTAATTATTGGCTGCCATGCAGAGATCAGGGCTGGCAGTTGGTAACCGACAACTGGTAACTGGTAACTGGTAACTGGAAACCGGTAACTGGTAACTGGTAACCGACAACTGGTAACTGGTAACTGGAAACCGGTAACCGGTAACTGGAAACCGGTAACTGGCAACTGGTGAGTTCATCCCCTTTCCGGCTCCCTGAAACTTGTACCCTGTAACCTGAAACTAATTTATCTTCGCATCGAATTATGTACAACTTACTTCGCCGCCTGTTGTTTTGTTTTCCTACAGAAACGGTCCATCATTTTTCCATGAATATGATGAAACTGGGCTGTTCTGTGGGCCCCATCAGAAAATCCATTTCCGCCCAATGCGCGCCCACTCAGGTCGGCCTGTCAAAAGAGTTGTTTGGCCTCCGGTTTAAAAATCCGGTCGGACTGGCTGCCGGGTTCGACAAAAATGCACTCTACCTTACCGAGCTGGAAGCCCTGGGTTTTGGCTTTGTGGAGATCGGGACTGTAACGCCCAAACCACAGGCCGGAAATGACAAACCCAGGCTGTTCCGCCTGCCCAAAGACAAGGCCCTGATCAATCGCATGGGCTTTAATAATGATGGCGTACAGGTAGTGGCCCAGCGCCTCAAAGACTGGCGCGAGAAGCAAAGGACAACAAACAACAAGCAATGGCCAGGCGGCAAAATGCAAACTGCCGGCAGTAACAGTTCTCCTTTACATGAGGGTTCCCATTCACCATTGACGATTGACCATTTACCGCTGATCATCGGCGGTAACATTGGTAAAAACAAGGTCACGCCCAACGAGGACGCCTGGAAAGACTACGAGATCTGCTTTCGCGCCCTGTTCGATTGCGTAGATTATTTTGTTGTGAATGTAAGTTCTCCCAATACACCCGGCTTACGGGAATTACAGGAAAAAGATTCCCTCCGCAAGATATTATCCCACCTGCAAACCATTAATCAACAGGAAAGCGGCCAACAGGAAAGCGGAGCAGAAACCGATCGCAAGCCTAAACCTATCTTATTAAAAATAGCCCCCGATCTTACGCCCCAACAGATCGATGATGTAATAGACCTGGCTATGGAAATAAAATTGGATGGACTGGTTGCTACCAACACCACCATCAGTCGGGAGCAGCTGCAAACAACCGGTGAGCAGCTCGAGTCCATTGGCGCGGGTGGACTAAGTGGTGCGCCGGTGCGCAAACGTTCCACCGAGATCGTTCAATACATACATCAAAAAACAAAAGGGCAACTGCCAGTCATTGCCTCCGGTGGTATTTTTACGGCTGCCGATGCCCGGGAAAAACTCGCCGCCGGTGCTTCCCTGGTGCAGGTATGGACCGGCTTCATTTATGAAGGCCCGGCTATAGTAAAGAATATTTGTAATGGACTTTAAATGACCAGTGCGTGACCACCGGAAACTTGCAAAGGGTCATAAACCCAGCGGGTGATCGAAGGGCTGGCAACCATTTAAATACAAAACGCTAAAATGTTTTGTCTTTAGCTACCACTACATTATTGCCGGTTATTTTTTTATTCCTGTTGAAACAATTCGGCATATGTTCCTACTAATTAGGCACTGATGCAAAAAGAAAGCATAACCATTGCATATTGCTTATTGCCTGTTGCCAATTGGTTTTTCGCCTTATTTTTGCCCTTCATTTTTATTACCGACCAACATGCAAGAATTATTAACTGTAGACGGATTAATCAGCTTACTTACCCTAACGGTACTCGAAATTGTATTAGGTATCGATAACGTGATCTTCGTGTCGATATTAATGGGCCGCCTCGATAAAAATCAACAAACGAAAGCCCGCCGTACCTGGATGATCGCCGGTATTGCCGTGCGCGTTTGTTTATTAATGGGTATCGGCTGGTTGGTAAAGAACGGGAATGCCCGGCTGTTCGGTTTCGAATTCAGGGGGCACGACGCTGCTTTTACCCTGCGCAACCTCATTATGCTGGCCGGAGGTTTGTTCCTATTGTATAAAACAGTAAAAGAGATCCATCATAAACTGGAAGGCGATGAAGAAATGTATGAAGGCAGCCCGCGTAAGTCATCTTTTGCCGCGGTAATGGCCCAGATCATTATTATTGATATGGTATTTTCTTTCGACAGTATCATTACGGCGGTGGGTCTTGCCCAGCATGTACCGGTGATGATAACGGCCGTTATCATTGCCATGATCATCATGTTCTTCTTTTCTGATAAAATTGCCAATTTCATCCATAAGCATCCCACGCTTAAAATGCTGGCGCTGTCATTTCTGTTAATGGTTGGCTTCAGCCTCTTCTTTGAAGGCCTGGAACCTATACACGAAAGCCATATACAAAAAGGTTATATCTATTTCGCGATGGCCTTTTCGTTTGGCGTTGAATTGCTGAATATGTGGATGCGCAAAAAATCAAAACCGGTGCAGCTGCACGAACCCATCGTTAAAAAGGAAGAACAGAAATCGATATAACCATAAGCAATTGACAACAGGCAATAAGCAGATCATCTTCGCTTATTGCCTGTTTCTTTTATATCAACACTGCTGTCTGGTTATGAAGTGGAAGATTGCCAATTGCCCATTGCGAACTGCCCATCGCCCCATTGCCCATTATGTATTGTTAATGCTCCTTTTAAGGGCCGGGGTTATTGCTCTCTGCTAACTGCCAACTGCCCATTGCCAACTGTGTATTGTTAACGCTCCTTTTAAAAGGCTGGGGTATTGCGAACTGCTAACTGCCCCTTGCCAACTGCCTATTTTAAGGCCGTGGTATTATTGCTCGGGGGTTATTGTTTTCAACAACACAGCCGCTACCATGCCGGCCGTTTCACTGCGCAGGCGGGTATCGCCCAGGCTTACCGGCATAAAATAGTGATCCGTTGCAAAAGTCACTTCTTCGGGTGTAAAATCGCCTTCAGGGCCAATTAAGATAATTTGAGAAGGAAGAGAAGCATTTACCAGCGCTGCCAGGTTTTGCTTGGAGCCGGGCATACAATGCGCTATGAACTTTTGCGAGGTAGCAATAACTTCTTCCTGCCTGAGTAACTGCCCGAACCCCACCGGCTGATGTAAAACAGGCAGCCATGCCTGTTGTGATTGCAGCATGGCGCTCACGAGGATCTGTTGCATCCGGTCGAACCGGAAATGTTCTTTTTCGGTTCTGTCGCAGATCAAAGGTATGATCTCGCTAATGCCGATCTCGGTCGCTTTCTCGAGGAACCATTCAAAACGGCTGCTGTTTTTTATCAGCGAAATGGCGATGCTGGTTTTACGGTTGGCGGGTGCTACAAACTGTTCTTTCAATACGGTTACACGGCACCGCTTTTTATGATCATCTGTAATGGCGGTAACTAACAAAAAGCCTTTACCATCGGTCAAATGCAGCTGTTCGCCTTTTTTCATGCGCAATACGTTCACCACATGTTTTGACGTGTCTTCATCCAGTTCAATGTCCGGCTGGCCGGTTATTACATCCGAAATATAAAAAAGCGGCAGGTTCATGATCGGTTCTTTGCTGCAAAGTAATGCATATTATGTACCATCTAACTAACAAAAAGCCCCGGCGGTATCGTCGGGGCTTCTGATAAAAAAGACAATATTGAATTAAAACGGGGCCTCGTCATCATCACCGAACGGCATATCGTTCATTTTGCTGCCGGCCTGGATGTACAGCCTGGCTCCATCATCGCCACCTGCGCCGGCACTGCCGCCGCCATCAGGTACCGGTTTCCAGCTTCCGCCACCCATGCCCAGGCCACTGAAATCGTCACCTTCAAACTCAACAAATTTTTGAATATGCAACTGGGCCTTCAGCTTAATGGTTTCCAGCGAACCGTTACGGTGTTTGGCTATACGCACATGGGTTTCCCCTTTATTGCTTTCTCCCATTTCATTGGAAGTAATGTCATAGTATTCGGGCCGGTAAATAAACATTACCATATCGGCATCCTGCTCAATGGCGCCCGATTCACGAAGGTCACTCAGCTGCGGCATTTTATTTCCGTCTTTACGCGTTTCCACCGCACGGCTTAACTGCGACAAAGCTATGATGGGAACCATCAACTCCTTCGCCAGCATTTTTAAGTTCCGTGAAATGGTACTGATCTCCTGCTCACGATTCGTGTTCTTACCGTTGCCCACGCCGCTCATCAGCTGTAAGTAATCGATGATGATAAGGCCGATATTGTGTTTGGTCTTCAAACGGCGGCATTTCGCACGCAGCTCGAATACGTTCAGGGCCGCCGTATCGTCGATAAAGATGGGCGCCTGCGCAAGTTTTTGAATACCCTTGGCGTACAACTGCTTCATCTCATAATCTTCCATCTTACCACGCGAGATCTTCTCGAGCCACACTTCACTTTCAGCGCTCAGGATACGTGTTACCAGCTGCGCCGAGCTCATTTCAAGGCTGAAGAAAACGATGGGGGTTGGACGAACCGTATTCAATGCCGCATTACGGGCCAGGTTAAGGGCAAATGCCGTTTTACCCACGGCCGGGCGTGCAGCCAGGATGATGAGATCGGAACCCTGCCATCCATAGGTTACTTTATCAAGGGAAGGGAAACCGCTTGGCACCCCGGTAATATCATCGGTACGGTGACGCATATCTTCGATCCGCTGTACGGTTTGCACCAGTACGGTATCGATACTGTCGTAGTTCTTCTTCATGTGGTTGTTCGTGATCTCGAACAGCTTCGCTTCGGCATCGTCGAGCAGGTCGAACACATCGGCACTGTCTTCATAAGCGTCACTAATGATCTCACCACTGATCCGGATCAACTCGCGCTGAATGAATTTTTGCAAAATGATCTTTGCATGCGCTTCTATATTGGCTGAAGAAACAACTGAATTGGTTAAACGGGTTACGTAATAAGGACCACCTACCATTTCCAGCTCTTCTTTGCTGCGCAGTTCTTCCACCACCGTTAAGATGTCTATCGGCTGGCTTTTCTGCTGCAGGCTGAGCATAGCCCGGTAAATGCGTTGATGGGCGTCTACATAAAAGCATTCGGCTTTCAAAATTTCCACGGCTACGTCAAAGGCAGATTTTTCGAGCATGATAGCGCCAAGTACGGCTTCTTCCAGGTCTTTTGCCTGCGGGGGTACTTTACCGTACACCATCGTGCTCAGGTCAATTGAACTGCGTCGGCGCTGTTTTCGGTCTTTGTTCAGATTTGTTAAATCCATCGTTAACGGTCTACAAAAATTTTAACCATTGGTTTGAAAAAAATAAAAAATTGGATATCTCATGGTGCTGAAGTGTTTCTGATGTGCGGAGCCACTTCTGATTTATACTGCCAACCAATGACGCATTGGGTCGTTTAAGGCTAAGGTTTGTTACGGGAATATTATTGCACTGTTACCGCAATGTTACCCCTATTAGGTCAGGACGGCGAATATATACCCCTCTCAATTCCGGAAAAAAGAATTGCTGTTCTATAATTAATAACAACAATCCACACACCAATCCACGAAATTAGGGCACTTATCCCCAAGTTCCCGCCTATATATACACAATTTACAAAAGTTTGCCACCCTTGTTCAAACGAAATTCACACATCATGTGTGTAAGAATTATGCCCTGAATATTTGGAGATGACAGCGGGAAAATAAGATGCAAGCGGGATGGGAATTTCCGAAATCCGGTTAGTGAAAACGCTTACCAGTACAGCATTTTCCAGTTATGGGATAAATGAAACTGTGACTGACCGGTCCTTCCAGCGCCCCACCAACCCTGAAGTTCGCCACCCATGCACTTTCCAGCCCGGTTTTTTCAACCAATGGCATAAAATTGGCGTATACAGTAAAGAAGGAACCGGGATAAAAGAACGTCAAACCGGAGATCAAAACAAAAAGATGATGTTCTAATATCAAATTTAACCGGAGTACCGTAAATTAGATTCTTTAATATTAAATCAGACCATGCGCGTATACCAGTTGCGGCATTATGAGGTAATGATGCCTGAAGAAAATAGCAAAGAAGCACAGCACCTGCTGTACTACGAACGGCTTTGTTACGACCTGCTCACCGCCCATGCGATCAGCTTCTCGCGCGCTGTTGAGGTCATGAAACTGAAATACGGCCGTATTGAACAACGCCCCGGCCGCATTCACCGCATTTTAAGCGCCACAGAGATCCCTGCTTTCTGTTTTATTGTTTGTAAGAATTGATCACTCCTCCTGCTTACCCCCCGTCTGGCCATCCTTCCGCCCGGCCTGCACTGCCTTCCCCAACTGTCTTCACCTGAAAACATTGAACTACAATTGCAAACCGGCAACTGTGCACTTTGAACTTTGAACTAACCTATCTTTGCCACCATCGTTAAATTATAAAATTTATAGACTGATCCATGACTATTTCCTATAATTGGTTGCACGATTATTTACCCGTAACCATTGATCCAGAACGGCTTAGTAAATTATTGACCTCCGTGGGCCTGGAAGTTGAAAGCCTGGAGCGCCACGAAAGCCTGAAAGGCGGCTTGCAGGGACTGGTGATCGGGGAAGTGCTGGCGGCCGAAAAACACCCTAACGCCGATAAATTAACCGTTACCAAAGTAAATACCGGTTCGGGAGATCCCCTGCAAATTGTTTGTGGCGCCCCGAATGTAGCAGCTGGTCAAAAAGTCGTAGTAGCAACGGTAGGCACCACTATCTATCCTAAAAATGGCGATCCGCTGACCATGAAAATAGCCAAGATCCGCGGCGTTGAAAGCTATGGCATGATCTGCGCTGAAGATGAGATCGGCCTGAGCGACGACCATGCCGGTATCCTGGTATTACCCGCCGATGTAAAAGTGGGCACCCTCGCCGCTGATTATTTCAAACCATATACCGACTGGATCTATGAAATTGGTTTAACGCCGAACCGTATGGACGCCATGAGTCACCGCGGCGTAGCCCGGGATGTGTGCGCGTACCTGTCATACCATGACAATAAAGACCTGCAGGTAAACGCCCTGCCGGTGCACGGCTTTAGCGTAGAAAACAATTCCCTGCCCATTGAAGTAAACATCGAAAATACCAGTGCCTGCCAGCGTTACAGCGGTATAAGCATTTCGAACGTTACCGTAAAAGAAAGTCCCGAATGGCTGCAGAATAAGTTGCGGGCGATCGGTCAGCGGCCAATTAATAATATCGTAGATATTACCAACTATATCCTGCACGAGACCGGTCAACCCCTGCATGCTTTTAATGCCGATGCCATCACAGGCCGGAAAGTGCTGGTAAAGAACCTGCCCGAAGGCACGCCTTTTGTTACCCTCGACGAAAAAGAAAGAAAGGTAAATGCCGAAGACCTGATGATCTGTAACGGCAATAGCGAACCTATGTGTTTTGCCGGCGTTTTTGGCGGCCGGCACAGCGGCGTAACAGATACCACCAAAAATATCTTCCTGGAAAGCGCCTGGTTCAACCCGGTGGATATTCGCAAGACCTCTTTCCGCCACGGCATGCGTACCGATGCGGCTACCCGTTTTGAAAAGAATATCGATATCAGCAATACCGTAAATGTATTGAAGCGTGCCGCCCTCCTTATTAAGGAACTGGCCGGGGGCGAAATTGCGTCTGACATAATAGATGTATATCCCAACCCAACACCGCAACCGCAGGTTCAGCTGAAATACCAGTTCCTGCGAAAGCTCAGCGGCAAAAATTATCCGGCAGCAAGCGTTAAGAAGATCCTGCTCAGCCTTGGCTTCTCCATCATAAAGGAAAGCGCCGATGATATCCTGGTAACAGCACCTTACAGCAAACCCGACATTCACCTGCCGGCCGACATAGTGGAAGAGATCATGCGTATCGACGGGCTCGATAATATCGAGATCCCCAAGGCCATCACCATTTCACCTTCGGTAGAAACAGATCGTAACAAACATATTTACCGCGAGAAAACGGCCAATTACCTGGTGGGATTGGGCTTCAATGAGATCTTTACCAATTCCATTACCAACGCCGCCTATTTTAATGAAGAAGAACTGAGCACAACAGTTAAACTGCTGAACAACCTCAGCGCCGATCATAATATTATGCGCCCCTCCATGCTGCAAACCGGACTGGAAGCGATAGCGCATAACCTCAACCGCAAAAACAACGACCTGCGCTTTTTTGAATTTGGCAAAACCTACAGCACATCAGGGCCCGGAAAGTACAGCGAGCATGAACATGTATGCCTGTACATAACCGGCCAGGTGCAGGATGATGCCTGGAAAGGAAAAGGAACGGCAGCTGATATCTTTTACCTGAAAGGCATAGTGGCAAGGATATTGCAATTAACTGGCATCTCTAAAGCTGCCTTTGCCCCCGAAACAAGCGGCGGCAACCTGGTAAACGCCTTGCAGGTAACTATTAATAAAGATGTTATTGCGCGGCTGGGACAGGTGAAACCACAGGAAGGAAAACGTTTCGATATCAAGCAACCGGTTTTCTATGCCGATCTCGACTTCGAATTATTGCTGAAATACATCTCCGCCAACTCTATAAAAGCAAAAGAATTACCGCGCCAGCTGCCCGTACGCCGCGACCTGGCCATGGTAGTACCGAAATCCCTTCCCTTTGCTGAGGTTGAAAGCACGGTGAAAAAAGTGAAACTCGAGAAGTTACAGTCAATACAGCTGTTCGATATTTTTGAAAGTGAAAAGCTGGGGGCCGATAAAAAGTCCCTCGCAGTAAGCTTTACTTTCCTCGATGAGGAAAAGACCCCCACCGATAAAGATATTGACGGTATGATGAATAAAATTATGAATGCCCTGGAAACAACATTGCAGGCAGAGATCAGGAAATGATCCGCAGCAATGGCCAGGCTAAAATTTGTTCAATGGAGGGATTACAGGAACAACTAACACGGATCACAGAAAAATTGCAGCAGGTGGTGCATCGCTATCAGTTGCTGCAAAAAGAGCACGAGCAATTGAGCAGGGAGGTGACTGCGTTGCGTGAAAAAGAGAAAGCCAGGCTGATACGTATTGACGAGCTGGAGATGAAAATGACAGCACTGCAAACCGTAACGGGACAACTGAATGAACCGGAAAAGAAAGAGGTGGAAAAAAGGATCAACCGTTACATCCGGGAAATTGACCGGTGCATCGCTTTATTAAGTGAATAAGAGGTTCAAATCCTTTTAACGAGACGCATTTTCATTTCATCATTGCCCTGCGAGAGCTCGAGGGTATAAACACCATAAGGCAGGTCGTTCAGGCCTTTCCAGGTAACTGATTTATCACCCTGGGGAATATTGGTTTCGAACCGGCTGCATTCATAACCCCGTTCATCGCGTAAAATGGCTTTCAGGCTCGACTGGATGGGTGCGATGAACTCCAGTGTAAGCGCGTCGATGAAGACGTTCGACCTTAGTTTAGCGAACATGGTAATCGTTTGGTTTTGGTGAGTAATCATAGCATACGATAATTTGCATTATTACCATCCAAAACGATCCTTTTGAAGCCCGGAAGTATTCCTGATGTGTGTGAATAAAAATAGAACAAGCTTTTCAAAATTGCAAGCCCATGGAAGAATTAATTCCCATTAATGTTTTAATAGGCGACCGAACATACCGCATTCGTATAGCCCCTACCGATGAAGAAGTGGTACGAAAGACGCTGAAGTTGATCAACGACAAGATCCTGGAGTTTAAAACCACCTTTGCCGGCAAGGATATGCAGGATTATGTAGCCATGGTGGTTCTATGGTATGCCACCCAGCAAAAAGCCGGCGACAGCCAGCCCTTGGTAGATAACCAGACCTCCGAACAGTTACAGGCCATGGAGAAGTTGCTTGACAGGATGTTAGTTGATTGAGTCACCAGTTACCGGTTCCCGGTTCCCGGGCTCAATACCCGGGAAGCCAGATAATTATCAGCACTCCGGAACAGGTACCCGGCAACTGGCGACTGGTAACCGGTGACTGATCCTTAGATCCCGGAACAAAAAATTTTGAAATACACGCCGTAACAAAGACACACTCAAATAACCAAATTCCCCATCTACAAACAACTGACTTCAAAATGCTTGCAGCGCTGCTGCCTCTTTTTTTGTATTTTCGCACATTCACATCTCACTATGGTAAACCCGAGACACATAGAGAGGGAGAGACAATGTAGAATTCTTTAAACATGTAAAACACAATGGATCAGAGTATGTTAACCGCTATAATAGGATTAGTGGCGCTACTGGCAGGCATAGTAGCGGGCAAATTCATATTTGCCAAAAACACTAAGCAAAAAATTGAAGAGGCCGAAAATCAGGCCCGCAAGATCGTCGCCGACGCGCAAACGAATGCCGAAACCATCAAACAACAAAAACAGCTCGAAGCAAAAGAGAAGTTCCTGGCCCTGAAAGCCGAGCACGACAAAGAGGTGATGGAACGCAACCGCAAACTTAGTGAAGTCGAGAACCGCGCCCGCCAGAAAGAACAATCCATCAACCAGAAAGAAAGCCAGCTCGATAAGCAGATCAAGGAAAATGAAGCGATCAAAGATAACCTCAACCGGCAGATAGAAGTAGTAAGCCTGAAGCGCACCGAACTCGAAAAACACCAGGAAGAACATATCCGCCGGCTCGAAAAGATCGCTGGTTTAACTGCAGATGAGGCTAAGAAACAACTGGTTGAGAGCTTAAAACAGGAAGCCCACACCCAGGCCCTGGCCCTGCAGCAGGAAATTGTAGATGATGCCCGCCAGAAAGCGAATAAAGAAGCCCGCAAGATCATCATTCAAACCATCCAGCGCACCGCCGCTGAGCAGGCGATCGAAAACTCCATCACTGTTTTCAACCTCGAAAGCGATGAAATAAAAGGCCAGATCATCGGTCGTGAAGGCCGTAACATCCGCGCCATTGAAGCCGCAACCGGTGTTGACCTCATCGTTGATGATACCCCGGAAGCGATCATCCTTTCATCTTTCGACCCCCTTCGCCGGGAAATTGCCCGCTTAAGTCTGCAACGACTGGTGGCTGACGGCCGTATTCACCCGGCCCGTATTGAAGAAGTGGTTGAAAAGACCCGCCGTCAGATCGAAGAACAGGTAGTGGAAATAGGCGAACGTACGGTCATCGAATTGGGGATCCACGGTTTACACAAAGAGCTGGTGCGGATCGTAGGTAAAATGCGTTTCCGTTCTTCGTACGGACAAAACCTGCTAATGCACAGCCGTGAAGTAGCTAATCTTTGCGGTATCATGGCGGCAGAACTGGGTCTGAACCCCAAACTGGCCAAACGCGCCGGCTTATTACACGATATTGGTAAGGTACCTGATGAAGAATCAGAACTGAGTCACGCCCTGCTGGGAGCCAAACTGGCTGAAAAATATGGCGAGAACCCCGCTGTTGTGAATGCCATCGGCGCCCACCACGATGAAATGGAAATGCAGTATGTGATCTCTCCGATCGTACAGGCCTGTGACGCCATCAGCGGCGCCCGCCCCGGTGCGCGCAGGGAGATCATGCAGCAATACTTACAAAGGATCAAGGAGCTCGAAAACCTGGCCCTGAGCTACCAGGGAGTTGAAAAAGCCTACGCCATTCAGGCGGGCCGCGAACTGCGCGTCATTGTAGAAGCAGAAAAGGTGACCGATAACGACTCAGACAAGCTTTCTTTTGATATTGCCCAGAAAATTCAGACCGAAATGACCTACCCCGGGCAGATCAAAGTGACCGTGATCAGGGAGAAAAGAGCCGTAAATGTGGCCAAGTAATAAAAAAATGCAGTAAAACCGGGTGGTTTCGGAAATTAAAAATGATTAATTCGATTTTTTAATTAACTTTGCCTCCCCAAAATTTGAATGTCATGAATGCAGCAGTTCAATTTGTACATGAGCAGTTGACAGGAAAAAAAGAGTTCCCGAAATTTAAAGCGGGTGACAATATAACTGTGAACTATAAGATCATCGAAGGTGGTAAAGAGCGTATCCAAAGCTTTCGTGGCGATGTAATTAAACGCCAGGGACAAGGTGGTACTGCTACATTTACTGTACGTAAGATCTCCGATGGTGTAGGTGTTGAAAGAACATTCCCCATTTATTCGCCCAATATCGAATCTATTGAGCTGAATAAAACAGGTCTGGTTCGTCGTGCAAAACTTTACTTCCTGCGTGAACGCAGCGGTAAGAGCGCCAGAATTAAAGAAAAACGCGTTAACACAACAGCTACTGCGGTGGCTCAATAACCACCTGTACATAAAACTATTTAAAGCGGGATCAGTAGATTCCGCTTTTTTATTAACTGCTTTGTTAAGCATCGGCAAAAAGGCCTTTTTTACCGTTAGGTTCATGTAATTTGCGTTGTAAATTCGCGTTTTACGTTCTAAAAGAGCGTAATTTTGTATTCCTAACTATTTAAAAAGTTTATCATGTTAAGTATTGTAAACCTGTTGTTCATCTCAATGCCTGGTGGTAGTGAGTGGTTGCTGATCGTGCTCGCGGTCTTGGTTTTGTTCGGTGGACGTAAAATTCCTGAATTCATGCGCGGTATCGGCCGTGGGATCAGAGAATTCAACGATGCCAAGAACAACGTGAAAAAAGAGATCGAGGACGGCATCAACGAAAAGGACAGCAAACAAACACAGGCTTCCTCTTCTTCTGCCCGCTAATTCCAAGACCTTACATATCTTTTTCCTCTAACCGGTTTGTGTATTCAGGCCGGTAACAACCAACTCTTGTTTAAGTATCATTCAATAGCGCAATATCACCAGGACCTGCTTACCGGCACTACATCATGTGTGGGAGCGGTTCAATATTACCTGCAGCAGATAGATGCCCGCAAGCACCTGAATGCCTATGTAAATACCTATGGTGAAGAAGCGCTGGAACGCGCAGCAGCACTCGATGCAAGCCGGAAAGCCGGAAAACCAACCGGTAAACTGCATGGCGTAGTGATCGCATTGAAAGATGTAATTGCCTACAAAGACCATCCGCTTACAGCCGCGTCGAAGATACTTGAAGGATTCAAACCTGTTTTTAACGCAACAGCCGTTGAAAGATTACTGGCCGAAGAGGCCATTATTATAGGTCACACCAACTGCGATGAGTTTGCCATGGGTTCTACCAATGAAAACTCATCGTATGGTAAGGTGTTAAATGCGCTGGATGAAACCAGGGTACCCGGGGGCTCCTCCGGCGGTTCTGCCGTTGCCGTTCAGGCCGGGCTCTGTATGGTTAGCCTCGGCAGCGATACAGGCGGTTCGGTTCGCCAGCCGGCCGATTTCTGCGGCGTGGTAGGGCTTAAACCCACTTATGGCCGCATTTCGCGCCATGGCCTCATTGCCTACGCCTCCTCCTTCGACCAAATAGGCATCTTTGCCGCCAATGTGCCCGATGTGGCCCTGGTTCTTGAAGTAATTGCGGGCGCTGATGATTTCGACAGCACCGGCGCACAGCAGCCCGTAGACGCCTATAGCAACCTGAGCGCCTTACCCCGCAAGCCGCTGCGCATCGCCTACTTCAAAGAGGCGCTCGACAGCCCGGCCCTCGATAAAGAGATCCGCGCCTCCATCCTGGAGTTCACTGAAAAATTGCAGGCCGACGGACATACGGTTGAACCTGTAGATTTCGAATACCTCGATTTCATCGTTCCTGCCTATTATATTTTAACCACTGCAGAGGCCTCTTCGAACCTCTCGCGCTATGATGGGGTAAAATATGGGCAGCGTAATAGGGCGAAAAACATTTCTTTAACAGATTTTTATTGTGCCACCCGGTCAGCCGGATTCGGCTGGGAAGTGAAAAGACGCATCATGCTGGGAACCTTCGTTTTAAGCGCAGGTTACTACGATGCCTATTTCACCAAGGCACAACAGGTACGCAAATTATTAGTAGATAAGATCAACCTGATCTTCAGCCAGTTCGATGCAATATTATTGCCTACCGCCCCCTCCACCGCCTTTACCATCGGCGAGAAGACGGAAGACCCTATTTCCATGTACCTGGCTGACATTTTTACAGTATTTTCAAACCTCACCGGTATTCCCACCATCTCAATCCCGCTTTTTTGGCACAGTAATGGTATGCCTTATGGCGTGCAGATTATGACGAACCAATTTTCCGAGTTATATTTGCTCCAGCTATCCCAGTTGTGGATGCAACAGTTCAGACATGCCGGCTAATGAAAAGCCTAAACCCTTCGACCCCCGGCTAAAATGTTGTCCTGTTACTCCAACAGATCCTAAGAAAACTGCATCCGATTCCATCCTGTAAAAACATTCGTTCAATCCATACCCCCGGGTCGATCATTCTTAGTTTTAACTAACGAAAATGAAACGAAAACTTTTTATTTCGGGTATTTTAGGCCTGGGATGGTTATGCATGGCATACAGCACTGACCACGGAATAGCAAAGAAAAGAGTGAAGAGTGAAAAGATGTTGAACCGTTTTGTTCTTTCGCAGCAATTCGAATTCCCTGGAAAAGCAGTTAATGACTCCGCAGACCCCCAGGAAGAAGACATAACCCACGCTTTTGAACTGGGTTACAACGCTTCCAATGGCATTCGGTTAAATCCACGCGCTATTCAATTCGTGCAGGATTACATGGAAAGAAATGGCGAAGACCTTCGTAAAATGAAGAGCTGGGCCACGCCGTATTTCAAGACAATAGATAATATTCTGTTGAAATACGGACTTCCTTCAGAATTAAAGTACCTCGCAGTTATTGAATCTGAATTGAAATCTACCGCCACCTCCTGGGCAGGCGCCGTAGGTCCCTGGCAACTCATGCCGCAAACCGCGCGTGACCTGGGCCTGAAGGTGAACCGCTCAGTTGATGAACGGAAGAGCTATACCAAAAGCACCCATGCGGCTGCTAAGTACCTGCGTGACCTGTACCGGGAATTTGGCGACTGGCTGCTGGTGATCGCTGCCTACAACGGCGGACCGGTGAATGTGTATAATGCTATCAGGAGAAGCCAGGGAAGCCGGAACTTTTGGAAGATCCAGAACTTTTTACCGGCTGAAACCCGCATGCACGTAAAGAAATTCATCGGCACGCATTATATCTTCGAAGGCCAGGGGAGCGTAACCACTCTTACCAAGGCCGAGGTGACCGAGCAGTTAGGAGTTACGGCCACGCACCTGATCAACCGGCGCTTAACCAGCGCCGAACTGGCCAATGCCAAAAGTATGGAGGTATCGGGGAAATATTATTCGGCAGCCATTATTAAGAACATTATGATGGACGCCGCAGAGTTTAACCGGTACAATCCCGATTTCGACGCTATTATGGCCAGTAACGACAATGCATACGAAATGAAATTGCCGGCCGATAAAATGGAACTTTTTATAGCTAATAAATATATTATCCTGAACGAGTCGGTTCAGTTGCTATTAAGCGGCGCTACAGTAATAAAATAGGTCCTTGAGCCACATATCACATCTCATACTATGCCATCCGCAAGGGTGGCATTTTTATTTATCACCCAAAACCTTTTTTATGGCAGCCGCCTTTAACAGGCATTCTTCATATTCCTTCGCAGGATCGCTGTAAAATGTAATGGCCGAACCGGCCTGGAAAGCGAGGTACTGGCTGGCAGCATTGTACATTATGCTGCGGATCACCACATTGAAATCAAAATCGCCTTCCGGGGTAATATACCCTAATGCGCCGGAGAAAATGCCGCGCCGGGTTTGTTCATATTGCTCAATCAGTTCCATGACCCTTCGCTTAGGCGCACCAGTCATAGAACCCATGGGGAATGTTGCTTTAATTGCTTCTATAAAATGAATATCGCTGCGCAGCTGTCCACTAACGGTCGAGATCATCTGATGCACCTGCGGAAAGCTGTAAATGCCAAACAATTCGTCTACCTGCACCGATGCTTCCTCGCAGATCTTCGACAGATCGTTGCGCACCAGGTCAACGATCATTACATTTTCTGAACGGTCTTTTGCACTATTATACAGATCCTCTTTATGTTTCACATCTTTGCGGGCATCATGCAGGTCACGCTGGGAAGTGCCCTTGATCGGCTGTGAATAAATGCGCCTTCCCTCCTTCTTAAGATAGCGCTCAGGACTGGCACAAAGCAGATACTGTTGTCCGCTTTTATAATAAGCGGCAAATGGATTGGGTGAAGTATCGCTTAATGAGCAGTAGACCTGCAAAGGATCAATGGTTACCGATGTGGCAAAGAATTCCTGGCAGAAATTGATCTCATAACAATCGCCCCGCAGAATATGCTGCTGTAATTGCCGGATGGTTTCAAGATAATCCGCTTTGCTGATGCGGTTGTTGATGGGTGTTGTTAATGCCTGCGCCATTGCCTCAAAGGGCTCAATTGCACAGATGGCTTGAAAAACAGTTTCATGCCGGCCACCGAATGTACCGATCAGCAGCGCATCTTCGCTTAGTTGCAGTAAAACTTCGGGAATAAAAAAACAAAGGTCCGGGAAACCAAGATGATCGGTATTGGAACTGGTAAGGCCTTCTGTTTCATTCTTGAGATCATAGCTTAGATGGCCAAAAAGCCAGTCGCGGTTTTGTTCATACAGCTGCTGCAACTGATCAAATGCAGTACCGGCCGCAGTTGCAAG
This sequence comes from Longitalea arenae, assembly GCF_016924755.1. Taxonomy (GTDB): domain Bacteria; phylum Bacteroidota; class Bacteroidia; order Chitinophagales; family Chitinophagaceae; genus Niastella; species Niastella arenae. Next base: position 339,575 of record NZ_JAFFJX010000002.1, read on the forward strand.
GGTTTGTACAGCCCCTGCCGCAGCCATACATTCAAAGCTATGATGCGGTAAATGATAATGTTGGTTGTCGAGAAAACAACAAATGTTGAACTGGTTGGCCCAGCTCAACATTTGTAACTTGGTTCGCTGAAAATCAGCGATGGGAAATGATATGTATTGTCTGCGCACTGTGGAAACAGGGTGAGCAGTAAAAGAAGTAACCACTAAAAGTCCTCCTCGTCATCATCGAAGCCGCGGTCGTTGAAGAGGTCAAGGTCTTTGAATTCATCATCAATGCCAAGGTCGTCGTCATCGTCGCCGCCTTTGCCCTTTTTACCACTTCCGGTGCCACTACCACTAACTTTCTTTCCTTTTGATTTTGGTAAATCAAACTCTTCAAAGTCAGGGTCCCAGTCTTCTTCTTCCTCCGGCTTATCCCAATCATCTACTTCGTCATCCAGATCCTCGTCGTCATCGTCATCCTCGTCTTCATCGGATTTCTTAGAAGAAGCTTTGCCTGCTTTTTTTGCATTCTTCGGCGTTTCTAACTCATCATCTTCCATGTCTTCATCATCCTCATCTTCTTCTTTCTTAGGTTTTGATGAGGCTTTTTTCGGAGTTTCCTTAGAAGACTTTGGTGCAGAGTTTCCGCCGGTCTTTTTTTCCTTGTCAGATTTTGCTGCCATTGTCTGGTAAGATTGTGTTTGTAAAATTTCAGCGAAGTTTTTAATTCGCCAAATTTTTTAAATAATTTTTCAATCAAAAAATCCGAAGTGAAAACTACTGAATTTCTATCAATTGTTCACGCCCCGGACCATTTGAAATATAATTTATATTCACACCTAGATATGAATTTATAAACGATACATATTCATTCATAGTTGCCGGTAATTCCTTAGCCGATCTGAAGCTGTCAGTTGGGGTTTTCCAGCCCTTGAAGCTTTTCAACTCAGGGTTTATTTCCATCCTGGTCATCTGGAAAGGAATTTCAGCTGTTTTTTTACCACCTACGATGTAAGAGGTACATACTTTTAGTTCTTCAAAAGCGTCCAGCACGTCGGCCTTTGTCATAACCAGTTTCGTTACACCATTAACCATGCAGGCAAAACGCAACGCAACCAGATCGATCCAGCCACAACGGCGCGGACGGCCTGTAGTAGCGCCAAACTCATTGCCAATGCGACGAAGCTCTTCGCCGGTTTCATCGTGCAACTCGGTTGGGAACGGTCCACTACCTACGCGAGTGCAATACGCCTTGGTAACACCGATCACTTCCCTGATCTTTTGCGGCGCCACACCCAAACCGGTACATACGCCCGCAGAAATGGTATTGGAAGAAGTTACAAACGGGAAAGTACCAAAGTCAACATCGAGCATACTGCCCTGCGCACCTTCCGCCAAAACCTTTTTGCCCTGGCTTATTTTTTCATTGATGAAATATTCGCCATTCACGATCTTGAATTCTTTCATGAATTCAAGCGCTTCAAAGAACTCTTCTTCCCAGGCAGAAATATCTTCATGAAAGTTGAGACTGTCGAGCAGCTTTTGATGCTTCAGCCGCAGACGGATGTATTGCGTAGTAAAGCTTTTATCCAACAGATCGCCAACACGCAAACCATTACGCCCTGTTTTATCCATATAAGCCGGTCCAATGCCTTTTAAGGTAGAACCTATCTTATCGTTTCCTTTTGATAATTCAGAAGCTTTATCCAATGCACGGTGCGTAGGCAATATCAGGTGTGTTCTTTCTGATATGAACAGGTTTTTCCGGTAGTCGATACCAAAGGCTTTAACCGTTTCGCATTCTCTTTTTAATGTCACCGGATCAAGCACTACACCATTACCAATAAGATTCACTGTATTCTCGTGAAAAATACCGGAAGGAATTTGATGCAGCACAACTTTTTTATCGTTTACATATAACGTGTGGCCTGCATTGGGACCGCCCTGAAAACGGGCAATAAGATCATAACCGGGCGCAAAGTAATCAACGATCTTACCTTTGCCTTCATCGCCCCATTGAAGACCTAATAAAACATCAACCATTATTAATTTTTTGAATAATTTGTAGGAACGGGGGCAAAAATAGGTTAAAAACGCTAAGAGATTTTGAGATTTTGGGATTTTGAGATTTTGGTATTTTTCTTCTCTGCAAAACCCAAGATCAAAGTACCAATACCGCGCTGCCTAGGTATGTAGATCTCAGGTACTTCGAAATCTTGAATTATACCATCGAAGCTTTTGACCATATCTAAAATAGAACAATCGAAGCAGCAGATTTTGCGATTTATCTAAAAATCCCAAAATCATATATCCGCGAAATCAGAAATCACGAAATCAGAAATCCCGAAATCAGAATTCATAAATATTATTGCTGTTCCGTATCGTACCTGTCGACCGTTTCAATACCGGGCAGCTTTTTGAGCCGGTTCACCAGTTCGTCCAGCTCTTCCTTATCATGCACGTATACCCTGATATTTCCATGGAATAAACCTTCCCGCGCTTCAATGGTCATGGCGTTGATATTGATCTTCATTTCACCCGAGATGAGATTGGTGATCTTGTGAATTACCCCTACATCATCGAGCCCCACGATCTTCAAACCGGTGAGGAAGGAAATCTCCTTATTCTTTGCCCATTTGGTTTTTACCACCCGGTGCCCGTAGTTGGCCAACAACCGCGCGGCATTCGGGCAATTGGTGCGGTGTATGGTCAATCCCTTGCCGGTACTTACAAAACCAAACACGTCGTCGCCCGGAATGGGTTTACAACAGTTGGCCAGTGTGTACACGATCTTGTCGCTGCTTTCGCCGAAAATGATCAGTTCCGCATCTTTTTTAGGCAGGGCATGCGCCGGATCGTGCTTTATTTCCGGGCGGATTGGTTTGGGCGGTTCCAGTTTATCGCCCAGGACATGAAACTCGCTAAGTTCTTTCAGGTCGAGCGCCTTTACCGAGATCTGGTAATACAGATCAAGCGGCGAGGGTAATTTATAAAAAGAGGCCAGAATATCAACGTTATGCTGATTAAAGGCGGCGCCCATATTCTCCAGCTTACGCTGCAGCACGTATTTCCCATCATCGGCCACCTTTCTTTTTTCTTCCTTCAGCGCATCTTTGATCTTGCTTTTTGCCTTGGCGGTCACCACGATATTCAACCAGTCTTCGTTGGGCTTTTGCTTGGCGGAAGTAATGATCTCTACCTGGTCGCCGCTGCGCAGTTTATGGCTGATGGGAACCAGCTTGTGATTTATTTTGGCGCCAATACATTGAGAGCCCACCATACTGTGAATGGCAAAGGCGAAATCAAGCGCTGTACTGTCTACCGGCAGCATTTTCACATCGCCTTTCGGCGTATACACATATATTTCTTCCGCCAGGAAGCTGGTCTTGAAATCATGTAAGAAGTCGATGGAATCGCTGTCCTGGTTATTGAGCACTTCCCTGATCTGCTGGAACCATTTATCGAAGCGGCTTTCGTCGGCCGTACCCTCCTTATATTTCCAGTGGGCGGCCAGGCCTTTTTCGGCGATCTCGTTCATGCGGCGCGTACGCACCTGCACTTCCACCCATTTTCCCTGCGGCCCCATCACGGTGGTATGCAGGGCCTCGTAACCATTCGATTTCGGATTGCTCAACCAGTCGCGCAACCGTTCGGGCGAAGGCGTATATTCATCGGTGATCACTGAATACACTTTCCAGCAACCTTCTTTTTCCTGTTCAAGCGGGATGTTCAAAATGACCCGGATGGCAAAGAGGTCATATACTTCCTCGAAAGCCACCCCTTTCTTCTTCATCTTATTCCAAATGGAGTGTATGCTTTTCGGCCGGCCGTATATTTCAAATTCGTAGCCGGTTCTATCGAGCTTTTCTTTTATAGGCTTAATGAACTCATTGATATACCTCGACCGCTCGCGTTTTGTTTCCGCCAGTTTCCGGGCGATCTCTTTATAGGCTTCCGGTTCCAGGTATTTCATCGCCAGGTCTTCCAGCTCGGTTTTAATGGTGTACAAACCCATGCGATGGCTCAAAGGCGCATATACGTATACCGTCTCAGAAGAAATTTTAAGTTGCTTTTCCCGCTTCATGCTGTCGAGGGTACGCATGTTGTGCAGGCGGTCGGCCAGTTTGATCAGAATAACCCGGGGGTCATCCGTAAGGGTAAGCAATATTTTTTTGAAATTCTCCGCCTGCGCCGATGCATTGACGTCAATAATATTAGATATTTTCGTCAACCCATCCACAATGCGGGCTATTTCAGTACCGAATTCCCTTTCAATATCTTCCAGGGTTACATCGGTATCTTCAACAGTATCGTGTAAAAGGGAGCAAATGGTAGAACGTACGCCCAGGCCGATCTCTTCCACGCCAATGCGGGCAACGGCCAAAGGGTGAAGAATATAGGGCTCGCCGCTTTTCCGGCGCATGGTCTTATGCGCATCGGCAGCTATTTCAAAGGCACGGCGAAGCAATTCTTTATCGCCCGGTTTCAGTTTGGGTTTCAGAACGCGTAAGAGGGCCCGGTATTCCCGAAGGATCAGCTTCTTTTCCTGCTCTTCATTCAAATTATATTTCGGTATCGCTGCAACAGAATCCATAGTTAACGAATTTACGTAAAAATGCCCTATGTTTGCAACCCCAAATCGGCGGGGTAGTTCTTAGGTTAAAGTTTTAAGTTATTCCTTTACGCCTGGCTTCCCGTTATTTTCGGAAGATTGGCGGGCAGGAACCTTGCACTGGGAACTATGAACTTACGAAGAAAAAGCGCATGTGGTGAAATTGGTAGACACGTCAGACTTAGGATCTGATGCCGCGAGGTGTGGGGGTTCGAGTCCCTCCATGCGCACTGAAACACTAAGGTGGGTCATCCTGTAAAGGCGGCTCACCTTTTTGCTTTTGACCCTTTTGCTCCAGGCTGCCGGCTATCAAAAGAAAAAATGCCCTTTTTATAATTTCCCATAAGAACTATTATTTGCCTTCCTGATCTTTATCATCCGTCACATATTCAAACTTGCTAACTTTATACAGCTTTAATTCTACATATATGAACACCATTCTTGTGCCGGTTGACTTTTCTCCTGCCTCCCGCAACGCTGTGGCCTATGCAGCAGAGCTGGCCAAAGTACTCCAAACCAGGCTGCTCCTTTTCCATGCCTACATGCTGCCTACACCGATCAGTGAAGTGCCTTACGCGATGGTAACCGTAGATAACCTGCAAAAAGAGAATGAGGATATGTTAAAAAAGGAAGCCGACTGGCTGTTCAACCAGTATGGACTTGAGGTAGAAAGACTCGTTCGCATCGGTATTGCTTCAGACGAAATAAAGACCATTACCAAAGAACGGCCCATCGGCCTTATCGTAATGGGCATGAAAGGCGCCGGCGGCCTCGACAAGATCATTGGCAGCACCACTACCAATGTGTCGCGCAAAGTTAAAACCCCGGTACTGGTAATTCCACACAATGCCACCTATACCCTCATTAAACACATCACCTACGCCAGCGATTTTTCTTACAAAACCAGTCCCGAACTGTTCAGACCCTTGCTCGAACTGGCCCGGGCCTTCGGGTCCAAAACCCATGTTCTTTTCATAAAACAAACCCATAGCGGCCATTCCGAAATGGAACTGACAGGCAAAAGAACCAATGAGATCATTTTTCAGGGGCTCGACCATGAATACGTCACAATTGAAGAACCTTCTGTAAATCAAGGTATTAGCAAATATTTGCAGCAGCAATCCAGCGAGCTGCTGGTAATGGTGGCCCATAAACATACTTTTCTTGAAAGGGTATTTTCGAAAAACCACACCACGGTCATGGCCTACCAGACCCATATTCCCCTGTTAATTTTACAGGATAAAGATTAACGGAATATACTCTGTTACTGGTTTTGACCGATTTAACTGTTTGCCTTACCTTTGCAACCCAATTTAAAAAAAAGCGCTATGGCAACAGTAACCAGAGAGAATATCGGACTGCTGAATGACAAGATTACCATAAAAGTAGCCGGTGCAGATTATCTGCCGTCATTTGAAAAAGCACTCAAGAATTATAGCAAACAAGCCAATATACCTGGTTTCCGCAAAGGCATGGTACCTACCGGCATGATCAAAAAAATGCACGGTCAGTCAGTATTTGCCGATGAGGTGATCAGAACCGTGGAAAAGGAACTGAGCAACTATATGGTGAATGAAAAGCTGGAGATCTTTGCCCAGCCTTTACCGCTTGCACAGAACGAAGGCCCTAAATTAGACATGAATAACCCCACTGAGTATGTGTTCGATTTTGAAGTAGGGTTGAAACCTTCGTTTACAGTTGCCGACCTGTCGAAAGAAACGATGACCCGCTATAAAGTAACGGTAACCGAAGAAATGATCACTGAAGAAATGAACCGTTTACAGCTGCGTCATGGAAAAATGAGTGACCGCGAGGCCGTTTCTGAAGACGAAAATGTACTGAATGTGACATTTACAGAGACCGATGCCAACGGTAACGAAATTGAAGGCGGTATTAAAAAAGACAACTCTTTCCTGGTTAAATACTTTGCCCCAGATTTTCGGGGTAACCTTACCGGCAAGAAAAAAGACGACGTATTGAACATTCAGTTAAATAAAGCGTTCGACGAAAAAGAAAGAGAGTGGATCCTGGGTGACCTGGGCCTCGACAAACACGACGAAGCTGCTGCCGCCAAATTCTTTAACATGACCATTACCAAAGTGGGCCTGGTAGAGAAAGCTGAACTGAATGAAGAATTCTTCAAAGCTGTATATCCTAAAAAAGACATCAAATCAGAAGCTGATCTCCGCAACGAAATAAAAGAAGAGATCCAGGGCTACTGGGATAAACAAACGAAAAATCATTTACAGCACGAGATCTATCACGTGCTGTTAGACCATACGAAGATCGAATTCCCCGAGTCATTCCTGAAACGCTGGATGCAAACCGGCGGCGAACAACCGAAGAGCCAACAGGAAGTAGAACAGGAATTCCCCACCTTTGCCAATCAGCTGAAATGGACCCTGATCATCGATAAACTGGTGCAGGAAAACAATATCGAAGTAAAAAATGAAGATATTGAAGCTTTTGCCAAGCAACAGTTATTCGGCTATATGGGTATGAGCATGCAGGAAGATGAGCAACCCTGGATCGCCGAATACATCACCCGCATGATGAAAGACCGTAAGTTTGTGGAAGATGCCTACCATCGCATTCAAACCGAGAAAGTGTTTGAGCTGGCAGAAACAAAAGTAAATGCTGTTGAAAAACCGGTAACTGTAGAAGAATTCACGAAAGAAGCTGAAAAACACCAGCACCACCATCATTAGCAGATCGCACACAGCCCATAGCTGTTTCAACATAAAGGACCCGGAATCTGAGGTATCAGGTTCCGGGTTTTATTTTATCCCTATTCCCCGCAAACAGCCCGCTCGATCAATCAACCTTGCTACATAGAACCACATAGCCCGAAAAATGGAAACCCATTAGTTGCTGAGCAAGTGATAACAAACTGATTAAAAGCACCTTATACAATTCAGTTCACAATAATAAACCCTTCTTATTTCCGTTTATATAGCTGATCATTCCGGCTCACATCATTGTATAACCTGAGAACCCTGTCCTGCTAAAAAATCCGTTGATGAAATACCCTTTACTCGTAGCCTTTTCACTTTTCATTACCGTTACAGGCTCTGCCCAGGAGATCATTCGTCCCATTCAATTGAAAAGCGGCACCATCTCCAGGTCTAAGAACCTGCGTAATGAATCGCATCTAACCGATTCCCTGTTCAAATACCGTTTCCGGAACAAATGCTATGTAATGCTTCAGTTCACCAAATTGCCTGATGCTGCAGAGCGCCAGTCCCTGGCCCGGGAAGGGATCTTACTTTACGATTATATTCCCGACAATACATTCCTGGCCGAAGTAACCGACCGGCTTAACCCCGCTTTGCTTAAGAAGAATACGATCGGCGGCGTATATACATTGAATGCAAAAGCCAAAATAGCCTCCTCGCTGAAAAAAGATCTAAGCGCCTCGCTGATGGATCCTGATAAACTGATAGCGGTAAGTTTTTATGGCCATATGGATAAAGCCACGGCCATCGCCGAATTGAAGCAGGCCGGCGCCCAGATCGTTGAAACCAAGATCCAGCCGGCCCACGTGGTTTTTGTAAAAGCGGCAGCCGCTACGGTAGATAAAATTGCAGCACTCCCATTCGTAGCTTACGTGAGCAGCCAGCAGATGAAACCGGTACCACTCAACAATAATAACCGCGCTGCGCACAGTATTGAAATATTAAGCGCTGCATCGGGCCGTAACCTGCATGGCAGCGGCGTTGTGCTGGGAATCGGGGACGATGGCGATGCCAGCACCCATATTGATTTCGCAGGCCGGCTGATCAACCGGAACCCGGGCGCAGCCACCCTGCACGCTACCCTTACAATGGGCTGTATGAGCGGCGCAGGCATTGTGAATCCCAGGTTCAGGGGTGTGGCGCCCAAAGCCACTATGATCGGTCAGAACTTCAGCGATATCCTGGTGAACGCGCCTTATTATGTGACCGATTATGGAATGGTTATTACCAACAACTCATACGCCTACGCGCCAACCGGCTGCCCGGGGCAGGGCGATTATGATGTGCTGAGCCGGTATATAGATAACATGGCCAATAACAACCTCACGCTTTTACACGTCTTTGCAGCCGGTAACGATGGCGGTTATACCTGCTCGCCCTTTCCACAGGCATTTGGAAATATTAAATCCGGTTTCCAAACCGGAAAGAACGTGTTGACGGTAGGTGGCATCAGTAATATAAACTTCAGCAATATTTTCAGCCGCGGCCCGGTTGATGATGGCCGTTTAAAACCTGAAATAGTCGCCGGTGGAGATGCCGTTGGAACTACTGCGCCCAATAACAGTTACACGGTTCAATGGGGAACCAGTTTAGCGGCGCCTGCTGTTGCCGGCTCCATGGGGCTTTTATATGAACGCTACCGCCAGTTGCATGGCGGCGCAAACCCAACGGCCGCCCTGATAAAAGCACTGACCTGCAATGGCGCCGATGACCTGGGTAACCCCGGTCCGGATTTTACCTATGGCTTTGGCAGTCTGAATACACTCAAGGCAGTAGAAGCACTTGAAAACCATACTTACTTTAACGGTACTGCCAACCAGGGCGGTTTCCAAACATTTACAGTAACAGGCGTACCGGCCGGTACGGCGCAGCTAAAGATCCTGTTGTATTGGAATGACCCTGCAGGAACGGCCTATGCAGCATCTTCCCTGGTCAATAACCTCGACCTCACCGTTACTGCACCAGACGCCACCATCCACCGCCCGTTAATTCTGGATCCATCACCCACCAACGTTACCGCTGTAGCGGTGGAAGGTCTCGACAGCCGCAATAATATCGAGCAGGTGGTGATCAATAACCCGCCTGCCGGTGATTTTACGGTCCGGGTCAATGGCACCCATGTACCCCAGGGCCCGCAGGATTATGTAGTAGCGTACCAGGTAACTGCCCCCACCATTACCGTCACCTACCCTGCTGGCGAAGAAACGCTGGTACCCGGCGAAACTGAATATATCAGGTGGAGCGCTTTCGACGGCAGCACAAACAGTTTTACCATTGAATATTCTACCAATAACGGCAGCAGCTGGACGACCATCAGCAACAGTGTAGCGGCCAGTGACCGCTTATATCAATGGACGGTTCCTGCCACAGCCTCCAATGCAGCGCTTATCCGGGTAAGCCGGAACAGCACCGGAACCAGCGACCTAAGCGATCATACCTTCACCATTCTCGGTCAACCAACGGTACAACTCGCCGATACCTGCGCAGGTTATGTGTATATGAACTGGGATGCCATACCCTCCGCAACCAGTTATGATATCATGATGTTAACAGGCAGCGAAATGAGCGTTGTGGCCAATACCAGCAGCACGGGTTATTTGCTGGGCGGTCTGAATAAAGACAGCACCTACTGGCTCGCGGTTCGCCCGCTGATCGGTACTGTCGCCGGCCGCCGTTCAGTTGGTCAAAGTATTACTCCATCGGGTGGCCCCTGTCCATCGCCCGACTTTGATAACGACATTACCACCGATCTGCTCGTAGCACCGGTTAGCGGCCGCGAACATACTTTGTCTCAACTAGGTGCTGTATCACCCCAGATCCGCATTAAAAATCTTGGTGCTATAACCGCTACCGGCACATTCAATATCACCTACCAGGTAAATGGCGGCACACCGGTGACCGAAGCCACTGCACAAAGTATTGCAGCCAACAGTACGTACACGTTTACCTTTGCATCTGCATACAATTTTGCAGCAACCGGCACCTATACCATAAAAGCCTGGGTTGATTTTGCAGGCGATCTTAAAAAGGCAAACGATACCCTGGTAACCGTCGTAAAGCATTTGCAGAACAGCCCCATTACTTTAAGCCCTTCATTTACGGAAGGATTTGAAAGCGCCACAGCCCAAAGTTATTCTACCGGAACCCGTGGTTTTGATGGCCTCGACCGCTGCGACTTCTTCGCAGGAAGCAGCAATGGCCGCGCCCGCACCTTTGTGAATACCGGCATAGCAAGAACGGGCAACCGGGCAGTAACACTCGATCAAAAAGCCAATCTCAATGTGCTGCAGGCAGACAGCCTGATCACGACCTTTAACTTAAGTAATTATAACGCTACGGACCAGTTATGGCTGTCTTTCTATTACCAGAACCAGGGAATTGATTTCACGGCGCCCAACAACCGCGTATGGATCAGGGGTAGTGAAACCGGCGCCTGGATCCCCGTATTTGTGTTGCCTGCGAGCACTGCTGATTTCGGGGTTTACCGCGCCGCTACCCCCGTTAACATAACGGAGACCCTGGCCAATGCCGTACCTGCCCAGGCGGTTAGCAGCAGTTTCCAGGTGAAGTTCGGCGAGCATGGCTACCGGTCTACCAATTCGGTTGTTGTAAATGGCAACGTCGATGACGGTTATACTTTCGATGACATCACTATTACGCTTGCTACAGATGATATGACCATGGTTCAGCTGCAGGCCCCGGCCACCAACAATGTGTGCGCCTTCAGCAGTACGCAACCTGTAACCGTTCAGGTAAAGAATTACAGCACCGGAACACTTACCAATGTACCCGTATCTTACAAGGTTGATAATAACCCCGTGGTCACAGAATTCATCCCATCGATTGCAGGCGGTCAAACACTGAGCTATACGTTTACACAAACGGCCGATCTTTCAGCCTTTAAAGAATACACATTAATTACCTACGTTGACCTGGCTACCGATAACTACCGGGTAAATGATACCCTCACCGCTACCTTCCGCACCAAACCGCTTATTACAAGCTTTCCCTACTATGAAGGTTTTGAGAACGACAATGGCGGCTGGTATACAGGCGGCATCAACAGCAGCTGGCAATGGGGTCAACCCGCCGCTGCGCTCATCAACAGGGCAGCCAACGGCACCAATGCATGGGTGACCAACTTAACAGGCAATCATAACGACAACGAATTGTCTTACCTGTATTCACCTTGTTTTGACCTGAGTGGTTTAGCACAACCTGTGTTGTCATTCAGCCATAAGTATCGAACAGAAGACAATTGCACCTGCGATCTGCATTGGGTTGAATACAGCAACGATGGCGTAAGCTGGAGCAAACTGGGCAGCACCAGCGGCGGTACCAACTGGTATGATAATGTTCCATTCCAGGTTTGGCGATTTTCCAATACCCGCTGGCATGTAGCCAGCCATAATCTGCCAACACCTCCCGGCAGCACAGTACGGTTCAGGATCGTTTTCTACAGCGATCCGGGCGTAACATACGAAGGGGTGGGCATAGATGATATCCATATCTTCGACAAAGCAGCCATTTACAGCGGCCCCAATATCACAAGCGGACTAACGCAGGCGGTTAGTGGTAATAACTGGATCCATTTCAATTCGGGCGGTAACCGCATCGCTTCTATAAACCCCCATGGCCAGGACCTGGGCAATACCGAGGTAAAGGTGTATATCAATACCGCGGCTGTACGCAACGACGGATCACAATATTACCTCGACAGGAACATTGTTATTCAACCTACCAATGCCCCCGGCAGTCCGGTAAGCGTACGTTTTTATTTTTTGAACACCGAGGCCAACAAACTGATCAATGCTACGGGCTGTGGAACCTGCAGCACGATTTCCGATGCCTATGCTGCCGGTGTTACCCAATACAGTGGCCTGCCGGCAGAAGAGAACGGCACCCTGGCCGATAACGCCAGCGCCTTGCCCAGCTTTATTACGCCATCCAATGTAGCCGTCATTCCTTACGACAATGGGTATTATGCCGAATACCAGGTGAACGGCTTCTCGGAGTTCTGGATCAACAGTGGTGGACCGGGACAAAATCAACCGCTGCCCATGATCTTGGGACAATTCACCGTTACAAAAAATAACAAAGCCGCTTTATTACAATGGACCACCCTGCAGGAAAACAATACCAGCCAGTTCATTATTGAAAGAAGCACTGATGGCGTCCATTATGCATCGATCGGTACGGTGGCTGCTGCGGGTAATGCCACCACTGCCATCAAATACCAGTTCATTGATGCAGGAATGGCCAATGGTATCAATTTCTATCGCATTAAAACTGTGGACAAAGATGGGAAGGCGGCATTATCGCCGGTGCGTTCGCTGAATAATGCAGATAATGATCTCACCATCAGCCTGCAGCCTAATCCGGTTACAAACGGCGTGGTTTATATCACGAGTTCGGTAAACAGTACCCGTATTGAATTACGGGATGCAGTGGGCCGCCTGATCAAAACAATGCCAGTGACCGGCACCCAGCATACATTGCCGGTTCATCAGCTTAACAAAGGCCTGTACTTCCTTACCATAATTACCGATAGCGGTTCAAAGATCGAAAAACTCTTTGTTGAATAACAAAGGACCTGTGTTGAGGTGCAAAGCGGATACGAGCAGGATCGTATCCGCTTTTTTTTATTTACTTCCTGCGTTTTGCTTTCAGGTTTTGCGCTAAGCGCCTGTCCGTCTTTGGCGGATTCCGCGTTAAGCGGTTTTTACGTTCCGCGTTTGTGGCTCCCGTTTTCTTTGCGTTAAGCGCCTGCCGCGCCCTTTGGCGGATTCCGCGTTTTCGTACTTTTGCCTTCCAAAAAATCCAAGTTTTGAAGCAGCAAGGAGATCCCGGGATCTGGAAAAGATCGGCAGGCTGGTTATGGTTTTTAACAGGAATAGGTTTTGCCATTCTATGGCCTTCCGCTGCTGTAGCCACTAAATACGGTTTACAACACGCACAACCTTTCGTGATCTGCATTGTTCGTTTTTTTATAGCCGGATTATTAATGCTTTTTCTTGCGCATGGCCTTTTACGCAAGCGCCTTCCGCAAAAGAACGAATGGAAACAACTGGCCATCTATGGCCTTTTGAACATTTCGCTCTATCTCGGCCTCTATGTACTGGCCATGAGAAATGTATCGGCAGGTTTGGGTTCACTGGCCATTGCCACCAACCCGGTGCTCATCAATTTGATGGCCACCCTCTTCTTCGGCCACCGCTTACGGATGGTTACACTGGCAAGCCTCGTATTATGCATGAGCGGCGTATTACTCGCAGCCTGGCCCCTGTTTACAGATAGTTATGCAACACCCGGAGGTATTGGGCTTTTAATGTTTTGCATGATCATTTATTCTGCCGGTGTCATTTACTTCTCAAAACAAAACTGGGGCGATCTGCATATCCTCACCATTAATGGCTGGCAAACATTACTGGGCGGCGTATTCCTGATCCCGGCAGTTATATTCACCTACGACCAAGCAAAAAATGCCTGGGGTTTCAACATGCTCGCGCCCATATTATGGCTCGCCATTCCGGTATCCATTGTGGGCGTTCAGCTTTGGCTTTACCTGCTAAAAGACAATGCAGTGAAAGCTTCCTTCTGGTTATTCCTTTGCCCGGTATTTGGCTTTATGATCGCCGGCTTTATGATGGCCGAACCGATCAGTTTATTTACCATTAGCGGCATGCTATTGACTTTAGCAGGTTTGTACCTGGTGCAGAAATACAAGTCGGAATAACCGCCGGCTTTCGCTGCTAAACGATGAGCAAAGCTATCTGCCTGAAGATCACCGGACTTGAATTTTCCCTTGGGAAATGGGAGCTATTGTTTTCCGCATTGCGTAAATTCTCTTTCCAATCCCGTAAGCCGCGAATGCCTGTTTCGGAGAAATTTGCGCAAATTTATTTGCGCAACAATGAAAATTATTTACCCGCTTGCCCTGTTATTATTGACAGGACTTTATGCGATCGGTCAGCAAGCCACGGTTAAAGGCATCGTGAAAAACGAGAAAGGCGACACCCTTACAGCTGCTTCTGTATTTATCAAAGGAAAAAAGATTGGCACTTACACTTCCGCCACCGGTGAGTATGAATTGGTAAACCTGGCTCCGGGTTCCTATACGATTCAGGTTTCACTGATCGGTTACGAACCCGCTGCCCAAAAGATCAACCTGGCTGCGGGCGAATCCCAAACCATCGATTTCATACTGAAAGAAACTTTATACGAGCTGCAACAGGTGGAGATCACCGGTCGCCGCGAATCAGGCTATAAGAACACAAGCTCTTTTATTGGAACAAAAACAGCGACTCCTCTGAAAGACGTTCCCCAGGCAGTAAGTTATGTTACCAAAGAGCTTATGCAGGACCAGGCGGCTGCCCGTGTAGGGGATGTGGTAAAGAACTTCAGCGGCGTAAACCAGTTTTCCGCCAATAACGACATTACCATGAGGGGTTTCAGGGTGTACGCAGGCAATGGCACCATGCTGGTAAACGGCTTAAGAGCCAATGCTTCCTTTTGGAAACAGCCACCCGCGAACTACCTTGAAAGAGTGGAAGTGATCAAAGGCCCCGTATCAGCGCTTTTTGGCAATGCTTCCCCCGGCGGCACCATTAACCGCGTCACCAAAAAACCACTCGACCAACCCAGAAAATCCATCTCTTTTATCACCGGCAGTTACAATACCTTCCGGGCACTGGCCGATTTTACCGGTCCCATGAACGAAAGTAAAACCCTGTTGTACCGGTTGAATGTGGCGTACGAAAATTCACAATCGTTCCGCGACCTGCAATTCGAGAAGAATATTGTGGTGGCGCCATCCATCAGCTTTTTGCCCAACGATAAGACCCGCCTCAATTTCGACCTGGTGTATAATAAGTCGAACAGCCGGATCGACCGCGGACAATCTGCCTTTGAGAACGATCTGTATTCAACCCCCGTCTCGCTTTCCCTGAATGCAGTGAACGATCACCTGAATGAAGAACAGTACAATATCACTACTTCCTTAACCCATAACTTCACCAGCAACACCAGCTTCAATATCGCCTATATACGCACCAGCTACTCAGAAGACCTTTTTGAGCATAGAAGCAATAATACCTATGCAAAAGACGTAAACGGCAAGCCGGTGAACTTCCTGGTTGAGCGGCAGGTGTTCGACAGGCGATCAAAGGAGTTCAACGACAATATCTCTGCTTACTTCACCCATAACATGTATACCGGTCCGCTCGAACATAAGATCGTAGCTGGCTATGATTATGCGCAAAGCAAATTACCGGTTGGATCAGCACAACTTACCGCCAGCGGTTACCTGAGAAAAGATGGTACTGCCGGTGGTTACAACGGCGATTCTTCGAAGTATGTAACCTACAGGTACACCACAAAAATAGATGGCCGTGACACTACTTTGTACCTGGTGAAACCTAATGTACCCACCTATGACCTTACGAAGAACGAACATAACATGGAAGACGCTTCCAAATATGTATACACACCAACTGCCAATGAGGCCACCACGCCCCGCCTGAACTTTCTGCATGGGGCTTACGTTCAAGACCAGATACAGTTTGGCAGACTGCAATTGTTGCTGGGTTTACGGTATGAATGGTTTATCGATAAGGTAAACTATACCAGATCAAATGAAAAAAGAGTTACCCAAACCGCCTTATTGCCACGCCTTGGCCTCGTGTATGCGATCAATAAAAATATCAACGCTTATGCTTTATACGCACAGGGTTATAATCCGCAGGCCGCCAGCAGCCAGGCAGACACTGCCAAGGGCGGACCGTTCGATCCTTTGCAAAGCAAGATCATTGAAGCCGGTCTCAAATCAGAATGGTTTAACAAGCGTTTATCGGTAACCACTTCTGTTTACCAGATAGAACAAACAAATGCCTTGTATGATTTTCCTACCGCAGCACATCCGCTTGGATTGGCCCAGATAGGGAAAGAAATATCAAAAGGGTTTGAGTTGGAAGTAGTAGGTCAGATCACCGACAACTGGAATGTGGTGTTGAACTATGCGTACAACGAAGCAGAGCTAACCGATGCCGGCAGCCTTGATAAAGACCTGATCGGCCGTCAGAAACCCAATGCACCGCGCAATATGGGTAACTTCTGGACGAAATATACGTTTAAGAACAAGGCGTTAAGGGGGTTAGGCATTGGCGTTGGCGGCAACTATGTAACAGAACGTTACGTATCGCTGAACAGGACCCAAACCTTACCTGGTTATGAATTATTAAATGCGGCTCTGTACTACAGGATCGATAAATTTCAGATCCAGTTCAATATGAACAATATTATGGATAAAACGTATTGGGTAGGTGGTTACGATTTTCTAAGGCTGTTCCCCGGTGCGCCGCGCAACTGGCTGGCCACGGTGGCCTATACGTTTTAACATAAATGTCTTACAGACAGCTTGTTACTTGTAAGCGGGCGCCTTTACCCGAAAATAAGGCAAGTTCTTTACATGAGTGTACATAGTTAGACGTACATAAGGGTTTTATTTATACCCGGCAAACGATCTCTTTATTATTTTGCTGTTTACGGGTTTTAATGGAACTTTTACCTGTCGTTAAATAGCTTTTACCCGGTTGTATATACTGGTAAGTAATACAGCCAGGTGTTAAGGCGCTGATTAGTTTGAAGTCCCGCCGCTCTGGCGGGACTCTTTTTTTATTTATTTACAATAGCTAGCGATGACATTGAAACAGATTTTTGGCAAACTGCATTTATGGCTCGGACTCGCGTCGGGGCTGGTGGTGCTGGTAGTTGCAGGAACGGGTATGCTGCTCGTGTTTGAAGATGAGCTGGATGAATGGGCCAACCATGATTTCTATTTTGTGTCAGTGCCGCCGAAAGCAGAACGCCTGCCTGTAGATAGCCTGTATCATACTGCGCGCGCCTACCATCCCGAGATCAAAGTAACCCGCATTTATATCGAAACCCAGGCGCCCGGGCGCTCCGTGATCTTCATGGCCAAAAAGGATAAAAAGTATACCTGGCACATAGCAGTAAACCCATATACCGGTCAGTTGATAGAAGCCCGGGAATTTAATAAACGCTTTTTTGGCGTTGTGCTGAACCTGCACCGCCACCTGTGCATGAACGAAGTAGGCTTAGCTATCACCGGGGCTTCCTGCCTCATTTTTGTGGTCATGATCATTACGGGTATTGTATTATGGTGGCCCAAACGCTGGCATATGCTAAAGCAACGCTCCCGCATTGCCTGGCGCTCGAAATGGAAACGGTTGAACTGGGACCTGCACGCAGTCGGTGGTTTTTATGTGCACCTGGTTTTGTTGGCCATCGCTTTAACCGGCCTTACCTGGGCGTATGACTGGTTTAATAACGCCATTTATCTGTTGGCCGATGGCAAACCCATGAAAAAGATAGAAGCGCCCGCCAATATTGTCAAGCAACCCATCCGGGCCGGATTTTATGAATCGTTATACCGGCAAACCAATCAACGGCTTCCTTATAAGGGACGTATCAGCATACTATTACCTGCTGTAGACAGCCTGGCGGTAACTGTAAACAAAATGAATCACGAAGTGGCCGAGAACAATGTTACCGATGTGTTGTACTTTGAAAAAGGCACCGGCCGCCTGCTGAAGGAAAAATTATTCAAAAGCTCTTCCACTGGCAATAAGATCCGGCGAATGGTTTATCCTATTCATACCGGAAAACTATACGGTTTACCTACCCAGATCATAGCATTGATTGCCGCCATGGTAGCTTTCAGCTTACCCATTACCGGTTTACTCATTTACCTGGTGGGCAGAAAAAAGAGAAAAGCAAAAGCAGTTAAAAAGCCGTTACGCGTGGTTGTTGAAAATGAAGAAAGCATTGTGGTCTGATGCGAAAGAAAAATGTTTAAGTGCCGCCGGTATAAAGTATGCCCCCGAAGCTGTACAGTTTTGGGGGCATTTTTTTACAGCATTTGCGCTCCGGAACCCCTGAACTGCTCCCTGAGTAAATATTCGTATATTCACCGTTTACAGTTCTAAAAATTATTTTTATAAATGAAGGATGATGACGCAGATGAAATGGTTCTTCTCGAAAAATGTGTGGCGTTCCTGAACGATATTGGTATCGAGACTACGTTCAGAAAGATTGGCAATAAAAGCTTTCTACCCGGTCTTTTGATCAATAAAGGCACCATTATCATTGATCTGGATGCCCTGGAACATCCCGGTGATATTTTGCATGAAGCCGGGCATATTGCGGTAGTACCGGCTATTGACCGGTCAGGGTTGTCGGAAAGAAATATTATCAACAGATCAAACCGCGAAACAGAAGAAATAATGGCCATTGCCTGGTCATATGCCGCCTGTATACACTTACTTATTGATCCATTCTTCGTTTTTCACGAACAGGGTTACCGGGGCGGCCGGGATTACATAACGGACAGCTGTCGCGATAAAAATTATATCGGTCTCTCCATGCTGGAAAGGATCGGCTTAACGGTGAACGAAAAAAATGCGCGGCGTTTGAAGGTACTTTCCTACCCCCATATGATCAAATGGTTACGGGCATAACTATTCGCTGCCTGTTCATTATAGCCGGTTAAGCCATCACCGGTTTCCTGCCCAGCGATCTTATAAACCGGAAATGCGATTGAACAGCCCGGTTGAAGGAAGGGATGCTGTTATAGGGAATATTGAATTCCTCACATTTTGACTGTACGATCTTACTCAATGCCGGATAATGAATGTGGCTGATGCGGGGGAAAAGATGGTGCTCCACCTGGTAGTTCAGGCCACCGGCAAACCAGGAGATCAATTTATTATTGGGTGAAAAGTTGGAGGTCGTCTTTAATTGATGAATAGCCCATTCATTTTCAATAATGGTAGTTTCCTGTAAAGGCGCATACACAAATTCGGTTTCTTCTACCACATGCGCCAATTGAAACACAATAGCAAGTGTAAAACCAAGTCCTGCATGCAGGCTTACAAAAAACACCAGCCACTGTTGCCATCCGGTAAGTATTATGGGCAATGCGATGTAAAAAAACAGATACAAAAGTTTACTGATCCAGAAAACAAGATGATCGCCGGCTTTCATTTTCTGCAGTTCCGTATTATGCACTTTCCGTTTAAAATACTTTTCAAAATCCTGGAATAATATCCAGATCATTGAGCTGATCGCATACAGAACGGGCGTATATAAATGCTGAAGCCGGTGCATGGGCACCCATTGCTGCGAACTGCACATTCTTATGAATGGCGTTTTGGCGATATCATCGTCTATTCCGTCTACATTTGTATACGTGTGATGTATAATGTTGTGTTTATGCCGCCAGATAAAGCTATTGCCGCCTAAGGCATTTATTGTCAACCCAAGGGTATTATTAACCCATTTCCTGGAAGAATAGCTTCCGTGATTGGCATCATGCATAACATTGAAACCTATACAGGCCGCTAAAAATCCTGCTATAATACCTACAAAAATGGTAAGTACTACGGGCATCGTAAAAGAAATTGCTACCAGGTATAAAGCGCTTATTGCAACGATCAGGATGATCGATTTATAATACAATCTCCACGAACCTGTTTTTCTGAGATCATTTTCACTGAAATATTTGTCAATGGCCATTTTCAAAGACGGGAAGAATACGGCGTTTTTATTATTGAAGACGGCTTTCGACATTTTAATTATTTGATGTAAAACGGTTAAAGGTATCTTTTATTTCCAAGGGTATATCAGTATAAATAGTTAAACCGGGCAATGCTGTAAAATAAAAGATCGCGCCAGGAGCGGGATCTCACTTTGTATTATCGAATTATATAGCTATTCAGTGGGGATGCCAAACAAAATAAATGCGACGTTTACGCGCCTTTCTTTTTTATTTCTGCGCATTTGCCCGGGCGAGCCCGGCAAACCTGGGGATTGCCTCCGCTCCGCTCCGGCGATCCCTGGGTGGGGAATGTCAAATACAAAATAGCGCGGCGCTTGCGCGCTTTTCTTTTTTATTTCTGTGCATTTGCCCGGGCGAGCCCGGCAAACGCTCCGAAATAAAAAACCCCTCGGCGATGCCGAGGGGCGCTATTTTGTATTTGCAGAGAGGAAGGGATTCGAACCCTCGATACGTTTTACCGTATAGCCGCTTTCCAGGCGACCCCCTTCAACCACTCGGGCACCTCTCTTTATTTCCTTCCTAAAGCAGACTAACTCGTTTAACCGAATACCTCCGCTTTTAAAAGGGCAGCAAATTTACATCTTCAAACCATTAGTCCCCGAAAATTTTTTTCGCATTGGCGCTTGTGATCGCAGCTGCTTCTGCTACCCCTATTTCTTTCACCTCCGCTACCTTCTCCACAATATATTTTAAATAACTGCTCTCATTTCTTTTTCCCCTGAAAGGGACCGGCGTAAGGTATGGCGCATCCGTTTCCAGCACGATCCGGTCCATACTAACCGCTTTTAACACTTCGCGTAAATGGGTATTTTTATACGTTATCACGCCCCCGATCCCCAGATAAAATCCCAGGTCTATGATCTGTTGCGCCTCCTCCAGCGTTCCGGTAAAACAATGAAAAATGCCCCGCAACTGCCCTTTTTGATGCTCTGCAACGATCCTGATGCTGTCGGCCATCGACTCCCGCGAATGGATCACGATCGGCAACTGATAGTGTAAAGCCCATTCGATCTGCTGGTGAAAGGCTTTTTGCTGCGCCTCCACAAATGTCTTATCCCAGTAATAATCCAGCCCGATCTCCCCTACTGCCTTGAACGGCCGCCTGGCCAGCCATTCACCTACCAGGGCCAGCTCCTGCTCAACATCTTCTTTTACAGAACAGGGATGTAACCCCATCATCGCGAAACATTTACCGGGAAAATCCAGCTCCAGCTGCAGCATGTCGTTTATCACTTCACTATCAATTGCAGGCAGGTAAAAGCGCCGAACACCTTCATTCTCAGCCCGCTCAATAACCGCCCTGATGTCCTGCGCAAAATCCTTCCCGTATAAATGACAGTGAGTATCAATTAATTGAATATCCATATCGGCCGCAAAATTCCCAAAAAAATTATGAATCTTTTAAACTATTTACACAGGCCATCGTCATAAACCCCGATCCTGGTTCATCATATTCAGCTTTAATTTGTTTTATGAAAACTATACCCAACCCCTGTAGCGGGTTATTGGTTCCAATTATGATCATCGCGGTCTTTTTTTCGGCCTGTAAAAAAGAGGACGACGAGGCCTCCGGACCTGCCGCCCAGGCTGCATTTGCCGAAGCCGCTTCGCAATCCGATGCTGCAGCGGAAGTGGTCTTTGATGATGTTTTCAATAATGTAATGGGTGTAAGCACGGAAGTGGGCATCGGTGGAACCGGTGTTTTCAAAGTGGAAGGGCTTGATACAACCACCTGCTACGCGGTGGTTACCAAACAGTTGAATCCAGCCACCCGCTTTCCTTTACAAGTTACGATCGATTTTGGCTCCGGTTGTACTGGCCGCGACGGAAGAACCCGCAAAGGCAGGATCAGTATAGTATATTCCGGCAACCTGTTCTTACCGGGTAATTCAGCCGCAACCACTTTCGAAGGATATTATTTAAACGATCTCAAAATAGAAGGCTCGTATAAACTGGTAAATACAGGCAGCCCGGATAAAAAAAGCTATACTACCACGGTTTCCAACGCCAGGCTTAGCACCTCCAACGGCAATTATATTCAATGGAATAGCGAAAAAACGATCACCCAAACCGAAGGAGCTGCTACACCCCTCATCAGCCTCGACGATGTTTTTACCGTCAACGGCCAGGCAGCCGGATCGGTGCTGCTGAATGACAGGTATTTTCAATGGTCAACCGCTATTACCACCCCGCTCACCAAAAGATTTATTTGCCGGTGGATCTCCCGCGGAACCCTGGCGGTGAAGAAAGGAAATGACGCAGTGGCAGTGCTCGACTATGGTTCCGGGGCCTGCGAAAACAAGGCAAGTTTTTCAGTAAATGGCCAGGTTAAGGAAATTACTTTGCATTAATCAAAAAAGTTTATACCTTTAAGTCAGTTTTCATAGGGTACGGATTAAAAACGGGCCAGGGTGTCTACCCAGGCCCAACTTTTTTTAAGGACATACTGTCGCAAATTCAGGTCTTTCTCCCTCCTTATTTATAATATTTTTTACAGATTTATAGCCTCAAAACGGTATCCTTTTTCACTAAAATATTGCAGCGTTTTTGGCAGTGCTTCTTTCAGTCGGGGGAAAGCTTTTTCACTATCATGAAATACGATCACAGAACCCGGTTGTGCATTCCTGATCACATTTAATGCACATACATCACCTGATAGTGCAACATCAAAATCACCGCTTAGCACATCCCACATGATTATACTGAAGTTATTGTTCACCGGAGAATTTCGGATACCCGTCAATAACTTTACCTGAAAGCGGGTGATCCTTCCGTATGGTGGGCGAAAGAGATTGGAGTCGATATGTTTTCCCGCAGCTAAAATATTTCTCATATACAGCTCATCGGTAACTTTCCAACCATTTAAATGATTGAAAGTATGATTGCCGGCGCGATGCCCTTCGTCTAACATATTGCGATATATATCAGGGTGCGCGGCAACATTTTTACCAATACAGAAAAAAGTGGCTTTGGCATTATATTGCTGCAGCTGATCTAACACAAATGGAGTAACTACCGGGTGTGGACCATCGTCAAATGTGAGATACAGAATTTTTTCTTTGACCGGAATGTCCCAAACACAACGCGGATAAAGCCTTTTAAGCCACCAGGGAGTTTTTACAAAATACAGCATGCTGCTATCCTCTGCGACAAAAATAACTGAAATTACTGTGCGTAACTTGTAATGTGTACTACTTTCTCTTTGTACTTGTACATCTTACCGTTTTTTTTAAGGTAAAGCTCCTGGCTTGTTTCATCTGTAAGTATGGGGTTCAGATATGCTTTTACTTTTTCATCCTCGATAACCGGTGTACTGCCAAAGCGGATCGCCTCTTCAATATACCCGTGCAACAGCGGTTGCAGTTCACCATAAAATAAATTACTGCCTGCATATATATCGCAGCCGATCACTTTATCGCCGCTCATACAAACAAAACCCATGATGCTGCTGTCAGTTTTAAAGGCATTGGTGAAATAACGTAAATATTCATCCTGCTCCGGTGTATACTTTTTTTCGCTGCGATGTGCCAGATAAGCCAGCGTGGGTGACTTAACACTGCTTTTATCCAGCTGTGATGCTATTTCTTTCCATACCAGCACCTGGTTCTTCGATTTATCCAGTACTTTGCGCAATGAAGGATCGGCATAATTACTATACTGAAATTTCTTTTCTTTATTGCTCCATCGCCCTTCTTCCACACACATCACCGGTATATACTGATCCTTGCGTGAAGGCGGCAGGATGGTATCCTTGGAAACCATGCGATCCTGTCGCCCGCCCAGAATAATTTCTCCTGAACCTATATAAACCGATTCAGTTCCATTATTATTTATGCGAAGCCAGTGTACGTTCTCTGTAGCAGCAGAACCACGTTCGCTTACCACAACACTGCCATTGGCCAGTCCCTGGCTCAGCGATATTACCCCTGGAACCACCCGGGCCGGCCCAGCCCAGCCTTTTGGCCTGATTGGAATGATCTTTAAATTTTTGTAGGTCCAGGCGCTGTCATAGTCTACGTACAGGGTCTGATAGGTCAGCTGCGCCGGAACTATTTTGTACATAAATAAAAGACAGAGAAAGATCATCTTCTTTAGCATATGGTAAATATACAGGTAAGCTGAGCAAGTGTCAAGTCTGATGGCGTAGTTGCGGATGCTCAATTAGTCAACCGATCAACTTGTCAACTTTTCAACTTCTTGTATCTTTGGGCCTATGTCTAAAAAAGTACGGGTACGATTCGCGCCTAGTCCAACCGGCGGCCTTCATTTGGGAGGGGTAAGAACTGTTCTATACAATTATTTGTTTGCCCGCCAGCAGGGCGGTGATTTTGTTTTGCGTATCGAAGATACCGATCAAAGCCGCTATGTGCCGGGGGCCGAAGAATACATTTATGAATGTTTACAATGGTGCAGGCTGCAACCGGATGAAAGCCCGCAGGCTGGTGGTCCTTATGCGCCTTACCGGCAAAGCGAACGTAAAGCGCTGTACAGGCAGTATGCTGAATTTTTAGTGCAGGAAGGAAAAGCCTATTATGCATTCGACCGGCCCGAAGAACTGGAATCGATGCGCGAACGGTTTAAAACAGCCGAAAATCCTTCACCCCAATACGATCACAAAGTAAGGCAGCAAATGCGCAATTCCTGCGCCCTTACATTTGAAGAGACCGAGCGCTTACTGGCAGATAATGTTCCTCATGTTATTCGCATCAGGATGCCGGAAAACGAAACAGTGACCTTTACCGATATGATCCGCGGTGAAGTCAGCTTCAATACCAGCCTGGTTGATGATAAAGTGTTATTGAAAGCCGATGGTATGCCTACTTATCATCTCGCAGTGGTTGTAGACGATTACCTGATGAAAATAACCCATGCCTTCAGGGGAGAAGAATGGCTGCCCAGTTCGCCTGTACATATCTTATTATGGAAATACCTGGGTTGGGAAAAAGAGATGCCGCAATGGGCGCACCTGCCTTTGATCTTAAAACCCGATGGCAATGGTAAATTAAGTAAACGGGATGGAGACCGCCTGGGCTTCCCGGTATTTGCCATGAACTGGACCACCAAAAAAGAAGACGGCAGTGAAGAATTGACCAAGGGCTTTCGGGAAATGGGATTTTTGCCGGAAGCATTTATCAATATGCTGGCCATGCTGGGCTGGAACGACGGTACCGACCAGGAACTGTTCACGCTGGATGAATTAATAGAAAAGTTTTCTATAGACCGCGTGCATAAAGGCGGCGCCAAGTTCGACTTTGAAAAAGCCAAATGGTTCAACCATGAATGGATCAAGAGATCGGATGCAGCGTATTTGCGGCCTGATGTAAAAAGAATCTTCCAGGAGCAGGGCATTCAAGTCAATGATGATGCGTTACTCGAAAGAGTGATCGCCCTGGTGAAAGAAAGATGCACCTTATTAACCGATTTTGTTGAGCAGTCAAAATTCTTTTTCCAAACCCCGCAACAGTGGGACCTGGCGGCCATTCAACCCAAATGGAATGAAGCGAAGCAGGCATTTTTTACAGAGGTGATCAGTTACCTGCAGCAGCAAAATAATTGGGTGGCAGCAGACCTTGAACAGGGATTTAAAGAGCTGGCCGCTGCCAAACAGATTAAACCGGGCGATGTACTGTTACCACTGCGTATAATGCTGGTAGGTGGCAAGTTTGGTCCCGGCGTATTTGACATCGCCGGCATTCTTGGGAAAGAAGAGACGGTAAACAGAATTAAAAAGGTGCTGGAGCAATTGCAGAAATAGTATACCAGGATATACTTAAAATAAAATGAGGGTCAGCTGTAGAAGGTGACCCTCTTTTTCTTTATTATGGTTAGAAGCTTCTATGTGTTACGACCCAGTCGGCAATATAGGAAGCGATCTCGGTAGTAGGTGTTCCCGGCGCAAATAATTTTCCCACGCCCATAGCATTTAACTGCTGCATATCTTCTTCGGGAATAATGCCGCCACCGGTCAATAATACATCGTCCATTCCCTTTTCCTTCATCAAGGCTACCACTTTAGGAAAAACGGTCATATGGGCGCCGGAGAGAATACTGATGCCAATGGCATCCACATCTTCCTGTAAAGCCGCATTCACCACCATTTCAGGGGTTTGCCGCAACCCGGTATAAATAACCTCCATACCGGCATCCCGTAAGGCCGTAGCAATTACCTTGGCGCCCCGGTCGTGCCCGTCGAGCCCAACCTTGGCCACCAGCACCCGCAGGGGGCGATTTACTTTCTGAGTCATGCAAGCAACATTTAGGTTCAAAAATACGGTTCTTTGGCATACATTGAAGCCTGCCTTATGCGCGAGTACGCTTTTGTCGGCCAGCCCGGCTGCCTCAATATCACAGCCTTAAAATCACCTATTTACTTTAGATTTACAATACCATCAAAGCACCTGCTGCAGGTGTGCGATAATGATAGGTAAATAACGAATTCAAACTGAATTAAAACCTGTAACATGTATACTGCCATCACTACATCTTTAGAAAATGCTATTCTGCTCATTACGATCAACCGGCCCGATAAGATGAATGCGTTGAATAAAACCGTTCTCGATGAATTGAACAGCGCCATCGATGAAGTATATAGCAATCATGCGGTGCGGTCGGCGATCATCACGGGCGCCGGCGCGAAAGCCTTTGTGGCCGGCGCTGATATCAGTGAGTTCCAGGGCTTGAAACACAATGAAGGAATGGACCTGGCGCACAAGGGCCAGTATATTTTTAAGAAGATCGAAGATGCGCCCAAACCTGTTATTGCTGCCGTAAACGGATTTGCCCTGGGCGGTGGCTGCGAACTGGCCATGGCCTGTCATTTCAGGCTGGCTTCCGAGAATGCCCGTTTTGGCCAGCCCGAAGTGAACCTGGGCCTCATTCCCGGCTATGGCGGCACCCAGCGCCTCACCCAGCTGATCGGCAAAGGAAGAGCGATAGAATTGCTTATCACCGGCAATATGCTCGATGCGGCTACGGCGCTGCAGTACGGACTGGTCAATTATGTGGTGCCGCAGGAAGAATTACTTCCCAAAGCAAAGTCGATCCTCGAGCTGGTAAATACGAAAGCGCCATTGGCCGTTGGGCGCTGTATCAAAGCCGCCAACGCCGTTTTTGATCATACTAAAGATGGATTTACTGAAGAAGTGAAGCTCTTCGGCGAATGCTTTTCCACCCAGGATATGATCGAGGGAACTACCGCATTTTTGGAAAAAAGGAAGCCGAATTTTCAGGGGAAATAAGGTCAATGTGCTGATGTGCTGATGTGCTGATGTGCTGATTTGCTAATCATAGCTGCCATGTAACTTTGATTCCATTAGCACATTAGCAAATCAGCAAATTATCACATTAGATTCCGCAATCGTTTGCTTACTTATCTTAAGGGTACATTGTTTATCTTCGGTACCACACTGTATGGAAAAGAAACTCCCCACCATAAAGGAAATCGCCCGCCGCCTGAATATTTCAGCTTCTACTGTATCCCGTGCCCTACACGATCATCCCAGTATTGGCCTTCGCACCAAAATGGCGGTAAAGAAACTGGCTGCCGAACTGAATTACGAACCCAACCAAACTGCCATCTTCTTTAAGCAGCGCAAAACGTTTACGATCGGACTGGTAATACCCAACCTGCGGGAGGAATTCTTTTCCGCCGCCATCAATGGCATTGAGGATGTAGCGCTCGATCACAATTATATTGTGCTCATCGGTCAATCGCACGATGACCTGGCGCGTGAACAAAAGCTGGTGGAAAGTATGAAGAACCATCGCGTTGATGGCATCATTGCCTCCATCAGCAGCAGCACCACGCATATTGAGCATTTTGAACAAATGAAGAATTACGAAATTCCAGTCGTATTCTTCGACCGCGTGCCCGATGCCAAAGACATTCATTCTGTAAGCTGCAATTTGTACGACAGTTCCGTGGAAGCCGTGGAATGGCTTATAAAAAAAGGACATAAACGCATTGCGTACCTGCAGGGGCCGCCTACCCTGAACATGAAGAATGAAAGGCTCGACGGGTATATGGAAGCGCACAAGAAACACAAACTCCCCGTTGATGAATCGCTGATCGTAAGTACCGACCTGTCGGTGGAAGGCACTAAAAAAGCATTTGATGCTTTAATGCAGCTTAAAAAACGCCCAACCGCCATCCTTTCCTTCAATGATTATGTTACCCTCGACGCCATTCACTATGCCCGGCAAAAAAAACTGACCATCAATAAAGACATTTGCTTTGTAAGTTATGCCAATGTGCCGGTAACCCAGTACGTTGAATATCCGCCGCTGGCCTCGGTAGAGCAGTTCCCCTATGACCAGGGTGTGAGCGCCACCGAGCTGCTTTTCCGCCTGATTGAGAAAAAAACCTCCCGCCAGGAAGCGCCTTACGAAAACATTGTGCTTAAAAGTGAACTTATCATCCGGTAAATAAGGGTTATCAGGTAAGGAGTGCGATTTCTTTTAACGAGTTACAGGTTACAGGTCGCAGGTTGCAGGGCCCGCATTCCTGAACGCAGCATAAAATTCCGCAAACTGATCTATTGAAGAAAGCTTGAAATTAGCGAACCGGTAACCGGGAACTGGTAACCGGAAACGTGTATTTTTGCGCAAATTTTACTTTATGGAATTCCGGATAGAAAAAGATACCATGGGAGAAGTGCAGGTTCCTGCCGATGCCCTCTATGGCGCACAAACTCAGCGCAGTATTGATAATTTCAGGATTGCACAGGATATCAATAGAATGCCGAAAGAGATCATCCGGGCATTTGCTTACCTGAAAAAAGCAGCCGCGATCACCAATTTCGAAGCAGGGGTTCTGCCCAAAGAAAAAAGCGATGTAATAGGCCAGGCATGCGACGAGATCCTGGAAGGTAAACTGGACGCTTATTTCCCCCTGGTAGTCTGGCAAACCGGTTCCGGCACCCAGAGCAACATGAACGTAAATGAAGTAGTTGCTTACCGCGGGCACCTGATCAAAGGTGGTAAACTCACCGACAAAGAAAAATTCCTCCACCCGAATGACGATGTAAATAAATCACAGTCTTCGAACGACACCTTCCCTACCGCCATGCATATTGCGGCGTATAAAATACTGGTTGAAGTTACCATCCCCGGCATTGAGAAATTACGCAACACCCTGGCTGAAAAAAGTAAAAAGTACATGAATGTGGTAAAGATTGGTCGTACGCATTTTATGGATGCTACACCGCTTACCGTTGGCCAGGAGTTCAGTGGATACGTTTCACAGCTCGATCATGGTTTACGCGCTATCAAAAACACGCTGGCGCACCTGAGCGAACTGGCGCTGGGTGGTACTGCCGTGGGAACCGGCATTAATACACCGCCAAATTATGCAGAAAATGTAGCCAAACACATTGCCAGGCTCACCGGTTTGCCTTTTGTAACTGCTGAAAATAAATTCGAGGCCCTGGCTGCCCACGATGCGATCGTGGAAGCGCATGGCGCATTAAAAACAGTAGCGGTAAGCCTGATGAAGATCGCGAATGATATCCGCATGTTGTCTTCAGGCCCCCGCAGCGGCATCGGTGAACTGTTCATTCCCGATAATGAACCCGGTTCTTCCATCATGCCTGGTAAAGTAAACCCCACGCAGTGTGAGGCATTGACCATGATCGCTGCCCAGGTAATGGGTAATGATGTTGCGATCAATATCGGCGGCGCCACCGGGCATTTTGAACTGAACGTGTTCAAGCCGGTTATGATCTATAACTTCCTGCACAGCGCCCGCCTCATTGGTGATGGTTGTGTAAGCTTTAATGATAAATGTGCCGTAGGTATTGAGCCTATTGAAGCCAATATTAAAAAGCACGTTGATAATTCCCTGATGCTGGTAACTTCCCTCAATACAAAGATCGGTTACTACAAAGCGGCAGAGATCGCACAGAAAGCACATAAGGAAGGCACTACCCTGAAGGAAATGGCTGTAAAGCTGGGTTATGTTACCCCTGCGCAGTTCGATGAGTGGGTAGATCCGAAAGATATGGTGGGAAAGATCTAATGAAATCGATCGTGTAAAGCGAGTGTCCCCATCTTCGCTAGCTATAAAACAAAAATGTCGAAGTGAATCACTTCGACATTTTTTATTGAGATCTTTTTATTCAAATCATTATTGATCACTATACACCTTCACGGTATCTTTCAGATCGTCCTTTTTTAAGTTAACGGGCGTTTCTGAACCTTCCATTATTTCTTTTCTGAAAAATCTTTTCTGGAACACCAGGATCGCAATTACGCCTGCTGAAATAGAAGCATCGGCTATGTTGAAGATGGGTGAGAAAAAAGTGAAGCGCTCACCGCCCCAAAAGGGTATCCATGCGGGTAAGACCTTATTCTCGATGATGGGCGCATAGATCATGTCTACCACTTTGCCATGCAGGAAGCCGGCATAACCGCCTTCGGGCGGGAACATGGTCGCCAGCGGTAATCCATCATCGCTGCGCGAGAAGATCATGCCGTAGAACATACTATCGATCAGGTTGCCAAGGGCACCTGCAAAGATCATTGACACGCAAATAATAAAACCGGGATGGTATTTTTTCTGGATAATACTGCGGATATAATAAACACCAAAGATCACGGCGATCAGTCGAAAGATGGTCAATGCCAGTTTACCCCATTCGCCGCCAAACTTCCAGCCCCAGGCCATGCCTTCATTTTCGATAAAATACAGCCTTAATGACCTGCCCAGCAAAAAGATCTGCTCTCCGTAACTCATGCTGGTTTTCACCCATATCTTTAAAGCCTGATCGGCGATAATAATTCCTAGTATTACCAGGGCAACTGTTCTGATCTTCACTATGCTAAAATTTAGTTTCCAAAGATAAGGTTTTATTGCTTCAAGGTTCCCGGTTCGGGGTTTACAGATTAGTCCCTGACACGGATTTCGGACCAGTGGTCTTTATTTGATGTAATTGGGGCCAGGCGACCCGAACTTTGGCAAAAAGACCCTGTTTCAAGGGCTTTATACCGTGGACTTTGAACTTTGAATTATTCTTCAAAATACACCCTTTTTACCCTCTGTGAAATACCGGCAAGCAATTCATACGGAATGGTTTGCGCCCAGTGTGCAACCTGTTTAACCGGTAAGTCACCGCCAAAAACGATCACTTCATCGCCCTCCCGAACATGTGAAATATCAGTAATATCAATCATCGTCATATCCATGCACACGGATCCAATGATGGGGGCCAGGTGACCGTTTACCAGCATTTTTCCGGTGCCATTTCCCAGGCGGCGGGGGTAGCCATCGGCATAACCGATGCGCACAGTTGCAATACGAGTATCCCTGGTTGCCACACCCCTGCGGCCATAGCTTACCGTTTCTCCTTCCTTCAGCTCTTTTATCTGCGCAATGGTCGACTTAAGGGTAGAAACCTCCCGCAGGTCGAGGCCGCCCTCACCGCTGCTGTCGCCGCCGTATAGGCCAATGCCCAGGCGCACCATATCGAGGTGCCATTGGGGATGGCGAATGATACCCGCTGTATTTACCACATGCCTGATGAAGGGATAGGTCAGCACCGCCTTTAATTGCTCCACCATCTGCAGGTACAAAGCGCCTTGCTGATGCGTGTAGGCATCGTGCTGCGGATCTTCGCTCGATGCCAGGTGCGTAAACACGCTTTGCACTTTAAAGAAGGGAGTGCGCAGTGAATTTATTACGGCGGGCAATTCAGCCAGGGAAAATCCCAGGCGGTTCATCCCTGTTTCCAGTTCAATATGTACCGGAAATTGTTGAATGCCCTGTTTTTTAACAAAATCTTCAAATAAAGCGAGGATGCCGGGCGAATAAAGATCGGGCTCCAGGTTGTACTGTACCAGCACGTCGAAAGTGGATTCTTCCGGGTTCATCACCATGATGGGCAGGTTGATTCCTGCCTTACGCAATTCAACGCCTTCGTCGGCATAGGCAACC
Organism: Longitalea arenae; assembly: GCF_016924755.1. GTDB lineage: Bacteria > Bacteroidota > Bacteroidia > Chitinophagales > Chitinophagaceae > Niastella > Niastella arenae. Next base: position 371,470 of record NZ_JAFFJX010000002.1, read on the forward strand.
GCCAGGTAATCGACCCGGTGGAACTGCAGGGCATTGGCGATCTCATAACTGCCGCTGCCATACGAAAATGCTTTTACCATGGCCATAATGCGGGTGGCCGGCTGCAACAGCTGCTGAAACTGCTTCAGGTTATAAGCGACTGCGGTAAGGTCTATTTCCAGTACGGTTTGATGTACTTTCTGTTGCAGCAGGCGGTCGATCTGCTCGAGCTCGAAAACCCGTGCGCCCTTTAACAAAATGGTTTCATCCCTGAACGGAATATGATTGTTGAGCTCTTTTATAAATGCGTCTACCGACGAATAAAACGTCAATTCCGGAATGCCGGCTGCCTGGAAAACTGCCTGGTGATGCGAAATACGTTCGCCGATGCCCACCAGGCGGTTCACCTGGCGTTGCTGCAATAAGCGCGCTACTTCGGCATACAGGTCTTTTTCAGACCGGCCGCTTTGTAAGATATCTGAGAGAATGACCGTTTTGCGGCCATGCTGTTGTTGCTGGCTTAAAAAATCTAGGGCAATGGTAAAGGAGCTGAGATCGGCGCTGTAACTGTCGTTGATGATCGAACAATTGTTAAGGCCTTTTTTCAACTCCAGCCGCATGGCCACAGGGCCCAGCAGTTCCATCTGCTGTTTGATCCTTTCCTGCGGAACCTGCAAATGCAGCAGCACGCACCAGCAATGGATGGCATTCTCCAGGGAAGCTTTATCAGTGAATGGTATTACAATACTGATCTCCTCCTGCTGAAAGCTGGCCGTAATGGTCGTCCTTGCATTTTCCTTTACCACCTGCCTGATCTGCAGGGTGGCTTCCGATACCATACTCCAGCTGAAAATTTCAAAGCGTTTGTTATTGGGCAGCTGTTGCCATAATGCAGCAACCCCGCTGTTGATCTCATGATCGTCCTGGCAGTATACCAGGGTTTGCACATGCCTGAACAATTGCAGCTTTTCATTCACTTTCTGCCGCAGGGTCACAAAACCTTCGCTGTGCGCTTCGCCGATATTGGTAAAAATGCCAATAGTGGGCTGAATGATCTTTTGCAGCTGTTCCATTTCGCCGGGCTGTGAGATCCCCGCTTCGAAAATGGCCAGCTCATGCTGCTCGTTGAGCGGCCAAACACTCAACGGAACACCTATTTGCGAATTGTAACTTTTCGGACTTCTGATGATCGTGTACTGCTCGTCGAGCAACTGGTTCAGCCATTCTTTTACAATGGTTTTTCCGTTGCTGCCGGTAATGCCTATTACCGGTAAGCTGAACTGCCTGCGGTGCCAGGCTGCCAGTGTTTGCAGGGCCTGCAGCGTATCGGTGACCTGGATGATGTTGGCGCCGGCTAACTGTGTAATGTCCACCGCTTCGCTCACCACGAAATTGCGAACGCCTTTTTTATACAGGGCTGTAATAAACGAATGCCCATCGCGCCGCGGCCCTTTGAGGGCGAAGAATAAGGACGTTTGCGGAAAGATCAGTTTGCGGCTGTCTGTCAGCAATTGTTCTATTAACGAATTCTCGTGCTGCATCAGCCACTGCCCCTTGATGATAGAAGCAATATTGTCAATAAAATATTTCACCCGGTTGATTTGATCAGTGAATTTCCCGGTCTATACCTGCATCTGTTGGTTTGGATTCAAGGGCGCGGTTACTTACGTTGATAGAATAAATGATAGAAGCAACAATGCAGGTTACTATTACCAGCAGGGAAATATAAACTGGAATTTCAATATGGAAATACTCCACCAGCATTTTTATACCGATAAAGATTAAAACGATGGCAATGCCCTGTTGTAAATGCGCAAATTTGTTGGCTGCCCCTTTCAGCAAAAAAAACAGGGAGCGCAAACCGAGCACCGCGAAAATGTTGGAAGTATATACTACCAGCGGTTCGGGCGAAATGGCAAATACTGCCGGAATAGAATCCAGGGCAAAAACAATGTCGGTAGTTGCCAGCATCACTACTACCACAAACAGGCTGGTGTAAAATTTTTTGCCATTGATCCTTGTCGTCCATTTACCGCCACCGTCATCCGTAGTCAGGGGCAGCACGCGTTTCAGCAGGCGGTATACCCGGTTGTTTTCCAGGTCGGCCTCTTCATCGTGTTTTGCCCGGAACATGGAGATACCGGTATATACCAAAATGGCTCCGAAAATGTACAGGATCCAATGGAACTGTTTTACAAGGCCAATACCAATGGAAATAAAGATGATCCTGAAGAAAATGGCCATCAGGATACCGATCAGCAGCACCCGCCCATAGTATTGTTCCTTGACCTTGAAAAATCCGAAAATCAGAATGAATACAAAGATATTATCAATGCTTAGCGACCATTCCATCAGGTAAGCGCTCACGTAACTGAGGGCAATTTCATGGCCGTTCTCGATCCACAAAAAACCAAAGAAAAGCATGGCCAGTTTTACCCAGAAGGCAGTTTGCCATATCGCTTTTTTTATAGTTATCTGGGTACCTTTTTTACTCAGTAGTCCCAGGTCAAACGCCAATGCCAGTATTAATAAACATCCAAACGTTAAAAACGTGATCTGCTCAGCTGTCATGTATATAGTAAATGGTCGGCAAAGATAAGTCATTAGGATTTGCCATGACTAAGTCAGCTTGCGCTGATACTTTCTTTTCCGAAGGGCCTGATACACAAGGCCGAATACCAACACGAGCACAACGGGCAGGGCAATGTTCATCAACTGCCATAACACGCGGTCCTCTTCGGTCTTTTTCGTATCGAGCAGGCGGAGAGCAAAATCTTTTCCGCGCGTTTCAAGAATTCCAGATGAATCGGTGAGGTATTGAATGCAATTCAGGAAAAAATCCTTGTTGGCGTATTGATTATTGGTGAACTGGTTATACCCCATGAACAAGGGCCCTTCATTGGCGGTAACAACATTGGCTACCAGGTCGGCATCAGATACCACGATCATTTTGCTTTCTTTTTCGGTAGCTGCGCGGAAAGGCTGTTTGTACAGGCCTGCCAGGGTATCGAGTGTGCCGGCCGACAGGCGATTGGTATATAAAGAAGAAAATCTTCCTTCGAGCAAGACCGCCACCGGAATGAATGACTGATTGAAGGTCTTAAGATCCTCTTCGGTTTTTACACTGTTCAGGGATACGATCGCGGGCGTGGTGATGACGCGCGCACTTTCCGAGGTCGACAAGAGGATCGTTTTTTTGATATTATTTTTTACGGTATCGATGGAATTGGGGAAGATCGATAATACGTTGTCGAGGTTCTTGGCGATGGGGTGACCCGAGTAAGAAGATAATGTTGGAAAATAAGGCCAGGGCACCAGCTGCATTTGGGGCTGATTGCCATAATTACCTACTACCAGGGGAATTTTATCGCATTGCAGGTCCTGCACCAAATTGCCATTGATGCGCACGCCGTATTTGAACAGCTGATCATCGAGGTTCAGGTTACGGTCATACGCTACAAAATCGCTGCGCGAACGCATGAGGCTGTCCATTTCGGCATACAGCTTATCAATCAGCCAGATCACCTTGCCGCCATTCATGATGTACTGATCGATCTTCAGCTTTTGCTGATCATTGAAACGCTCAGTAGGTTTAACGATCACCAGGGCATCAAAAACAGAAGGGATCACCGGCACACTGTCGATAGGCACAAAACCAAAACGGTATTCCTGGCGAAGGGTGCGGTCGACCAGGTCGTAAACATTATAATTGAACAATTCGCCATTACCCAGCAGGTAACCGATGGCGGGCACCGTATCGGCAGTTATCTTTTGAATGGACCGGGCCATTTTATATTCCAGCAGGGCCTCGGCATTATTGAGCGACTGAACGCCCCCGGTCATGTCCTGCCCCTGCAGCAGGTCAATGGCTACTTCGCGGTCTCTGTACTTTACCAGCGCACCCGGATACACCAGCCTTTCTTCCTGCGCTTCGCCTGCTTTCGCCTGCACTTTGATGTTGGTAGGTTTCAGGCCCAGGCTATCGAGATGCAATTGCATTTTTGCTTTGGCAGAATCATCGAGCCCCTCCCCGGCTTTTTCGAACCTGAACTGCAGATTGCTGCCGGCCAGTTCTTTAAACTCCTGCAGCATTTCCTGGGTGCTGTTGGACAGTTTTTTAAAGCCGGCGGGCATCTCGCCGGTAAGCAGAACCGTAATGGAAACTTTATCGTGTAAACCTTTTAGTAATTTTTTGGTAGCGGGTGATAAGGTATATCTTTTTTCCTGGGTAAGATCAATGCGGGTATGCACTACTGATGCCAGGTAGTTAATACCTACCAGTACGATCAGCAACAACAACCACCATAATTTTGAGGACAATATTTTGTTCATGGTGTATTTGCGGATTATCGTTTCAACAAATTGCGATTGGTAACAATCAGAAAGAATAGAATAACGCTGAGAAAATAGATAATATCTCGGCTATCGACCACACCCCGGCTCACGCTGCGGTAGTGGAAGTCGATGCCCAGCATTTCGATATAATAGTCGGCCCCTGCCTCCAAAGCCGGAATGCGGCTCACGGCATTGAATCCGCTGTATAAGACAAAACAAAGGAAAGCGCCGGCTATGAAGGCTACCACTGCATTATTGGTCAAACTGCTGCAGGCGATACCAATAGCGACAAAAACGCCGGCCAGGAAAACAAGTCCGATGTAGGAACCGATGGTGCCACCCAGATCGATACCGCCGCCGGTTGCAGCCAGTTGCTGCACACTGATGGGGTAGATGATGGTTGGGACAAGCGCTATGATCACGACGCCCAGGGAGCCAAAATATTTTCCGGAGACCAGTTGCCAGCGGCTAAGCGGCTTGGTTTGTAAGATCTCGAAGGTGCCGCCCTTGAATTCGTCGGCAAAACTTCGCATAGTTATGGCAGGAATAAGCAGTAACAATATCCAGGGGGCCAGCTCAAAGAATTTGTCGAGGGTGGCAAACCCGTAATCCAGGATATTGGTATCAGGGAATACGAACAGGAACAATCCATTTAACAGTAGGAATACGATGATGGCAATATAGCCGGTCAGGCTGCTGAAAAATTGCCGGAACTCCTTTTTACAAACAGACCACATGGGAGCGAAAATAAGTGATTATAAGTATATGTTAATAAAAGATGCCGCTCTATGACGCACGTTTCAGCAATTTTATTATATTGCGTGTACACTTTTAACTATCCATGAAAAATTGATCTATCCGGTTACCGTCTATTTTCTCAAGTTCAATCATAAATAGCCGAAACCTACTGCATAAAAAGTCCCCCCGATAAAGGGGGATTTTTATTTTAGGCCGGTGCCCGAAAGGGTAACGAGGCAAAAAGGCATAGAGCCAAAAACAAATGCATAGAGGCATAAGGCAACGAGGTAAAAAGGCAAAGGGCGTTTAGGCTGCCTCACACTTATTGAGCGGACTTCCCAATTAAAGCTCCTCCACAGTAGAGCCTCCAGCAATGTTGTGAACGCTATAACTTCTCAAATTGCTCTCCATTCGCCAACCGCCCGGGTCTACTGCAATTGAAGCCTCCATCAACGTTGTCAACACTATTAACTTTTCAACCTGCCCTCCATTCGGCAACCGCCCGGGCCTACTGCAATTGAAGCCTCCATCAAGCTATCAACTGTATCAACCCGTTAATCCGACTGCCCCACCTGCCCGGCCAATACGCCAATTGAGGCCTCTCGAGCTAAATCAATGTTGTCAATGCAGTAAACTTTTCAACCTGCCCTCCATTCGCCAACCGCCCGGGCCTATTCAGCCAATACTGGCAATTGAGGCCCCTATCAACATGATCAAGCTATGTCAACGATTTCAACTCCCATGTAGCCTGCCACAGATGAACCCCGGAACCGGGTTAGTACCGGGTCAGATTCGACCATATTCCGTACATATCCCGTACTTATCCCGTACATGTCCCGTATATATGCCGTTCCTTTAAAGGGACGAGACATCTACGTAACACCTGCGATAAACAAATCTGTTACCAACGAAACATTGTAGGTACTGACCCGGATCAGGTCCGGTATAGATACGGCAAAGCCCCGCTCTCGACAGAAAGCGGGGCTTCGCCTGATCAAATATATTTATTATACAGAAAAACTTTCGCCGCAGGCGCAGGTACGGCTGGCATTGGGATTATTGAAGTAAAATCCTTTACCATTCAGTCCCTCTGAGAATTCCAGCGTGGTATTTACCAGGTATAAAAAGCTCTTCAGGTCGGTGACCACCTTGATACCATTGTCTTCAAAAACCTGGTCACCGGGTTTTGACTGGTTATCAAAATCCATTTTATAGCTGAGTCCGGAACAACCACCGCCCACAACGGATACCCGCAAAAAATAGCCGGCATCTGGTGAGTAGGAGGATTCTTCCATCAGTTTAATTACTTTTTCCTTTGCTTTATCGCTAACGTAAACCATAAATACTAATTTGATAATGTGCTTATTAGCTAATGTGCTAATGCCTCTCAGCATAAAGCCTGACAAGCGTGGCAGCAGCATACTAATGTACAACGCTTTTTTATCTAAATTGTTTAAGCTTCACTTAATTTTTTAACAGTTATACTTATATAACTCGCTGTATTTCAATTAACCTAACATCTCCATTGTTAGCCGCAGCACATCAGCACATTGGCACATTAGCAAATCAGCTAATTAACCGATCGGCCTCATTGCTCTCAACTGCTCCACTACTCCCTTTACCTTTGCTATAACAAAATCAACCTGTTCTTCCGTCGTGTACCGCCCAATCGAAAACCGTAACGAGCTGTGTGCCAGCTCGTCTTCCACGCCAAGCGCTTTCAACACATAACTGGGTTCCATGGACGCGCTGGTACAGGCGGCGCCCGAAGACAGGGCTATATCTTTATTAAGCCCCATCATTAGTCCATCGCCATTCACAAAATTAAACGATATATTGGTTACATGGGGCAGGCGGCTGCTGCGGCTGCCGTTAACGTAGGTGTCACCGAGTTGCAGCAGGGCGTTTTCCAGCTTGTCGCGCAAGCGGCTCATGCGTTCGCCCTCTTCCTGCATCTGTTGACGGCAGATATCGGCAGCTTTGCCAAATCCAACTATGCCCGGAACATTCAATGTCCCGCTGCGCATCCCTTTTTCATGGCCACCTCCGTCGAGTTGGGCGGTTAAACGAACCCTCGGGTTCTTTCTTCGTACATACAGTGCGCCCACGCCTTTGGGACCATACATTTTATGCGCGCTGCAGGTAAGCAGGTCGATCCCGTCTTTGATAACATCTACCGGTATTTTACCCACTGCCTGGGTGGCATCGGTGAAGAACAATACATTGTGTTTTTTGGCAATAGCTCCTATCGCTTTCACCGGTTGAATAGCGCCTGTTTCGTTATTGGCATACATAATGGCGATCAGGATAGTGCGCGGGGTGATGGCGGCTTCCAGTTGCTGCAGATCGATCAGCCCCTCTTTATTTACCGGTAAATAAGTCACTGCTCCACCCAGCTTTTCAATATGCCTGCAGGTATCCAGCACGGCCTTATGTTCGGTAACGCAGGTAATAATATGATTTCCCTTAGCGGCATACATCTCATAGACCCCTTTTATGGCGAGGTTGTCGCCTTCCGTAGCGCCGGATGTAAAAATGATCTCTTTCGGTTCGGCGCCTATCAGCCGGGCCACCTGTTCCCGGGCATAATCTACCGCTTCTTCGGCCTGCCAGCCAAAAGAGTGGCTGCGGCTGGCTGCGTTGCCAAACTGTTCGGTGAAATACGGCAACATCACCTCCATAACCCCCGGATCACAGGGGGTGGTAGCGTTATGATCGAGATATATGGGTAGTTTGAGTGTGCTCACGCGGGTATTTTCTGTTTAAGAACAAAATTAGGTGGTTTAAAGTTGCCGTTATGGGGTTCCAGGTTGCAGGTTGCAGGGCAGTTCGAGCATTCTGATTAACTGGCTTGATTCCCGAAATATAGAGTCCCTGAAACCTGCAACATGTAACTGTAACAATTTTAAAATACCTCAAGAGCTTATTCCATTAAATTTGTTTTCTCTATAACAACAACTACCTGATATGCTGAAAGTAGAACACATTGGCATTGCCGTACGCGCATTATCCGAATCGATACCCCTGTTTGAAAAGCTGCTGAATACCCCTTGTTATAAAACCGAAGCGGTGGCCAGTGAACAGGTCTCTACCGCCTTTTTCAAAACCGGTGATACCAAAATTGAACTGCTCGAAAGCAGCAGTGCCGAAGGGGTGATTGCCCGCTACATCGATAAAAAGGGCGAAGGGATCCATCATATTGCTTTTGAAGTAGCAGATATTGAAGCTGAAATGAAGCGGCTGGCAAACGAAGGTTTCGTACTGCTGAATGAGAAACCTAAACAGGGCGCCGATAACAAACTGGTTTGTTTCTTACATCCCAAGGGAACTAATGGGGTATTGGTAGAGCTTTGTATGGAAATGAAATAAGAAACAGTCACTGGTTCCAAGATACAAGCCCAGGGGCATATCACCATGCGGGACTATTTCCAGGCTCAAATTACAAAGCCTGAAACCTGTAACCTGAAGCTATTTGCCTGTTTTATGCTCAGGGCATTCAATACGCAACTCATCAATGACCAGTGCTTTTTGCATGAGGTGGCAATAGTGTGTTTGCTGCCGGTCGCCACTATAATAAAAACAGGTATAACACATGCGCTGGGTGGAAATGATCCCATTTTGATTCAGGCGGTAGATAAGATCGAGCACTGCAGCCAAAAATTGCTCTTTTTGTAAGGGCGATAAGGTAGCGATGGCGCCATCGAGGGGCAGTGTAAAATTTTCGATCATGCCGGTCAGTTTCATTCCCTGATCAGTAAGCGAAAAATTAAAACTGCGGGAATCGAGCGCATCGTCTGACCGCTGGATCAACCCTTTTTGTTCCAGTACTTTTATGGAATCGCTGATGGTGGCTTTGGTAAGATTGAATTCGCGTGCCATAGCGGCGATACGGCGCTGCTTATCGGAGTTATGATATTTTATAAAGATCAATAGCTGCATCTGGATAGGACTCAGCTTATGTTCCTTGGCTTCTGTCCATAGCAAAACCCTGAATACTTCAGAAATTTTTTCCAAAGCGGCTACAATCTTGTAGTCTACATTGGTAATATGGCGTTCCGGGTCGAATGCGGACATGACAAAGCAATTCGCTTTAAAGATAGTGACTTAACGCGGTGAATATAATACAAGTAAGGGTAATATTCCATACCCTGTCGGGACAATAGACGGAAATGGCTGTAACTGTGCCCATTACGTTAAAAAAAGGGAGCCATAGAAAAGAAAAGTTCCACTGTAGATACAGCGGAACCATTACTGTTTACCTAATATGAGGACCATTTAAACCTACAACATTATTTTCTTAACCTCGCTCCATCCCTTGCTATCACTAACCCGTACTACATACACACCGGAGCCGGCGCTCATCGCGTCTACGATAAGCCGGTAAGAAGCCTGATGAAATTCCTTACGCACTACAACCTGTCCGCTCAGATTTATCAATTGTATAGAAACCTTATCTTTTACATCGCTGTTAAAATCGATGGTAACTGTTTTGTTTGATGAAGCGTAGATGTTGGCGAGCTGGCTGTTTTCGCTGTTGCGCAGGCTGCGAATCGCGGAATAAAACACAACACCGCTTCTATCTACCTGGCGTATGCGATAATACACCACTGCATCGGTTATATTTTTATCGGTATAACTGTATTTGTTCACCAGGTTTGAAGTGCCTGCACCGCTTATGATGGCAAGCTGTTTCCAGTTGCGGGCATCGGCGCTTCTTTCTATTGCATAATACTGGTTGTTCAATTCCTCACTGGTTGTAAAGCTTACCTGAACATTTGCACCCTGGCGGGTTACATAAAAAGATTGAAACTGTACAGGAAGAACAACTGTAGTTACAAAACCGTTACCGGTTGAATTGTCTGCGTAGCTATAGCCGGTTTGAACGCCCTGGGAGCCATTGAACTTAAGTACATTACCGATCCTTACCTGATCGTCATGATTGATGCCGGTTATTTTACCATCTACGTCTACAATAATGCGGCTGGCATCATTCATTCTTAATTTACCGCCATCCATATCGAGGGTGCCTTTCACGATCACCACAACATTATCGAGGTCGATATTGCGATCGAGCAAAACGGTTTTGCCAAATGGAATGATTATGCTATCACCGCTTTGGGGCAGGCGGCTGGGCGTCCAGGTGGTTGATTGGTCCCAGTCTCCGTTTGAAGCGGTAATATTACCTGCCATCAGGTTGGCAGTGATCAGCAGGGTTACAAGGGTAGTGTAGATCGATTTCATGGGGTAAACAGTTTCGCCTTAGTATTTTCAATACACGTACCTGAATTTTTTAACATAGGTAAAAACAGGGCTGGCAATAACCGTATAAATGACCTTTTTTCCTGTACAAACAAGTGAGCTTCAGTTGGATATCAATTTTTCATAATTTCTCAAAAAAACATTTTTTCCTGCCCGGGAACCAGCCGCCAGGCAGCGGAAACATTCCCATATATGGAAAACTTTTACAATAAGGGGAACCATTTAAGGGTCACGGAGGGTTATCAGTTAAGAGAAAAATAGAGTTGATAGTGTTAATAAAGGAAAAGCAGGGTGTGGTATAGCCTTACTGGAAAGGACCTGGCTGGTTGGTGCAGCTGAAAGACGGGATAAAATTGATATGTTGACAAAGTCAGCGATGGAAGACCTAACGAGTTGACCGGTTAACCAGGAGATAGGTTGACAATGTTGATATGTTGCTAAAGTAAATGCAGGGTGTAATATAGCCTTACTGGAAAGGAGTTGGCTGGTTGGTGCAGCTGAAAGACGGGAGAAAATTGATATGGTTGACAAAGTCAGCGGGAATGGGAGACCTAACGAGTTGACCGGTTAACCAGGTGATAGGTTGATAAAGTTGATATGTTGATAAGGAAACCAGTGTTTTGGATACTGTACCTTATGAAAGAAGTCAACCAGTTGATAAAGGTAATAAAGTTAATAAAGTTCAGGCGGGAATGAGAGTCGCTAAGAGGTTGACCGGTTATCAGAGTGAATATGTTGATAAAGGAAGGGGGCTCGCTTAAACTTTTTTCCGGACCTTGCGCCGCCAAATTATTTGCCCATTGCCCATTGCCCATTGCCCATTGCCCATTGCCCATTGCCCATTGCTATTCCTCCTCGGCGGCTTCTGTTTTATTGAGGCCCAGTTTATCAATGGCGATGGCGGCGGCTATCTGGCTGGCGTCTTTTTTATTATAGGCTTTGCCTTCGGCCAGTAATTCGCCATCGACAACGGCGCCGATGGTGAAGAGGCGGCGGCCTCCCTCGATACGTTCATCAAGGGTTTCAAATTCGAGGTTTTTGCCATTCTTATTGGCCCAGCCGTATAATTTGTTCTTATGGTTGATCTCCAGGTTCTCCAGGTCTTCCATATATAAATGGGGTATGATGATGCATTCGAACACCCATTGCTTGGTCTTCTTAAAACCCCGGTCGAGGTAAATGGCGCCGACCACCGCTTCCAGGGTATTACCAAAGATCTGGCTCATCTTTAGCGAGTTGTCGAACTTATTGTAGAAGGTGATCTTTTTCAAGCCCATTTTGATGGCGATCTCATTAAGCTTGTTACGGTTCACCATCTTCGAGCGCATTTCGGTGAGAAAACCTTCTTCTTTGTAGGGATATTTCTTAAAAAGAAAATCGGCTACGATCCCACTGAGTATTGCATCTCCGAGGTATTCGAGCCGTTCATTATTTTCGTCGGCATTATCCCTTACAGACCTATGTGTAAGGGCAGCCTTATATAATGCGAGCTTGCCCGGGGTAAAACCCAGTACATTACGCAGATTCTTTTTAAAAGAAAGATTCTCTTCTTTGCCTAAAAAGCGGTCCAGGATTCCCACAATTGTCAATCTACTAATTTTTCATTAAGCCAAAAAATCATAAATAGGGCCAGGAGTCCGCAGCCATCAAAATCATTAGTTCATCAACTCGCAGCGTATAAAGTTACGCTTTATATTTTTTCACGATCACACAGGCATTATGCCCTCCAAACCCGAAAGTATTACTTAATGCAGCACGTACCGGGCGCTGCTGGGCTTTGTCAAAAGTGAAATTTAAACGTTGATCCAGTTCCGGGTCATCGTTAAAATGGTTGATGGTAGGTGGAACGATATCGTGTACCACGCTCATGATACAGGCTATGGCTTCAACTACGCCGGCAGCACCTAAGCAGTGACCGGTCATGGATTTGGTTGAACTAATGTTTACATTATAGGCGTGTTCACCAAAAACATCGGTTATGGCTTTCACTTCGGCTATATCACCGAGCGGTGTAGAAGTTCCGTGGGTATTAATATAATCTATATCCTCGGGCTTCATGCCGGCGTCTTCAAAAGCGGCCAACATAACGTTTTTAGCGCCCAATCCTTCAGGATGCGGGGCTGTAATATGATGGGCATCGGCTGTAGCTCCACAACCGGCGATCTCGCAATAGATCTTTGCACCACGTTTTAACGCGTGTTCGAGTTCTTCTACTACCAGTACGCCGGAACCTTCGCCCATAACAAAACCATCGCGTTCTTTATCATAGGGACGGCTGGCTGTTTTAGGATCTTCGTTACGCTCGCTCAGGGCTTTCATCGCATTGAAACCACCTACCCCTGCTTCGCTGATAACACTTTCAGCACCGCCGGTAAGAATGATATCGGCCTTGCCAAGCCTGATGAGGTTAAACGCATCCATGATAGCATTGGTAGAAGAGGCGCAGGCACTTACCACGGCAAAGTTAGGGCCGCGAAAACCATGCCGCATAGAAATGTGACCAGCTGCAATATCCAGGATCATCTTGGGAATGAAGAAAGGATTGTAGCGGGGGGTTCCATCGCCTTTGGCAAAGTTCATCACTTCTTCCTGGAAGGTGATCAAACCACCGATACCGCTGGCGAATACGACGCCTACCCGGTCAACGTTTACGTTGTCTTTGTTTATACCGGCATCGAGCACTGCCTGATCGCTGGAGATAATGGCAGTTTGGGTGAACCGGTCAATTTTGCGGGCTTCCTTACGATCGAGGAAGTTCAACGGATCGAAATTCTTTAACTCGCAGGCAAAGCGTGTTTTGAACTTTGAGGCATCAAACTGGGTAATAAAATCGGCACCGGATACTCCGTTAATGAGTCCGTTCCAATATTCCTGTAAACTGTTACCGATTGGTGTAAGGGCACCAATACCGGTTACAACAACTCTTTTCAATTGCATAGCTCTTGCCAGAGGGAGTTTTAAGTAAGAAATCCGCCTTCGCAGCATGCGCCCAGCTACCGAAAGCGGATTTAATTTATTGCACCTGATCTACAGTATTCAATTTACTTAGCATGCTCTTCTAAGTAAGCAACAGCCTGGCCAACAGTAGTAATTGTTTCGGCCTGTTCATCAGGGATGGAAATATTGAACTCCTTTTCAAATTCCATAATTAATTCCACGGTGTCGAGCGAATCGGCACCCAAATCATTGGTGAAAGAAGCCTCATTGGTAACCTCTGCTTCTTCTACACCAAGCTTATCAACAATGATCTTTTTTACTCTTGTTGCGATGTCTGACATTTTTGTAAAGTTTAGTTACGGCTGCAAAAATATAGATTTTGGAATAATGACAATAAAAGGCTGGTTTTTAATTAATCTTGTTAATATTTTGTGATTTACCGGTTTTGTAGTACTATCCCAGCCAATCCCCGAAGCCATCGGGACCCCTTAAACGGTCGGACACTTATTTTTATGCTTTACAGGCCCGTTTATTTTTCGATAACGTTATAGGGACAAATAAATGGTAAATCCTTATATTGCAGCGCACTACCCCCAATAAGTTGGCATGGCTTTAAAAATAATAGATCATGGTTCCCGGGAGTACCAGCAAATGGTTCAGCTGCGTAATGAAATATTACGGAGGCCACTGGGCTTGCAATTTACCCCCGAAGAGCTGGAAAAGGAAAAAGAGGAGATCTTAATCGGCGCCTTTGAAGAAGAAAAGATGCTGGGCTGCTGTATGCTCATCAAGCAGGACCCCGTATCGGTTCGCTTGCGCCAGATGGCTGTATTAAATAACCTCCAGGGTAAGGGTATCGGCCGCGCCCTTATGCAGTTTGCCGAAAACATCGCCCGCGACCGCGGCTTTCAAAAGATCACCATGCATGCCCGAAAGACGGCCGTTGGTTTTTATGAAAAACTCGGTTACCGGGTATGCGGCCAGGAGTTCGAAGAGGTTACCATCCCCCACTATGTCATGGAAAAACTGCTCTGAGTGTAATCAACTTTAATGGAGATCTAATGGCTGCAGCGGAAGGCAACAGGATACTGCTGCACCTATGACGCCGTAGCTTCCTTCGAGGTTACAAACTGTTTCATTTGTGAAAGGAAACGAACCATCTTTTGCATACCCGTCATGTCTTCTACCACCAGCATAAATAATTTTCCGTTCTGCTTCAACCGGGCCTTATTGGTCTGGGTTTGAATAAAAGTGAGAATGTTATGAAATACAGGTGATTCAAAATAGGGCGAGTCGGCCTTATTGATAAAGTAGCACTTCAGCGTTTCATCTTTCAGCAACATCTTTTCGAAGCCCAGCTCTACGGCCAGCCGGCGGCATCGCACCGTATCGAACAGGTCTTCCACCTGTTGTGGAATGGGTCCAAAGCGGTCTTGCAATTCCAGGGCGAAGGCCTGCAGCTCTTCTTCATTATCACAATTATCCAGGCGGGTGTATAGGGTGAGGCGTTCCGTAATACTTTCAACGTAACTGTCAGGTATCAATATTTCCAGGTCGGTATCAATGGTACAGTCCTGCACATAATCTTCCTGTTTCGAGATCTCGGCCTTAAACAGTTCACGGAACTGGGTGCGTTTAAGCTCCTTGATAGCTTCTTCCAGCACCTTCTGGTACATTTCGAAACCGATCTCGGCCATAAAGCCGCTTTGCTCACCACCCAGCAGGTTACCTGCTCCCCGGATATCGAGGTCACGCATCGCGATCTGGAAGCCACTGCCCAGCTCGCTGTGCTGCTCCAGGGTTTGCAAGCGCTTTCTTGAATCGGGTGGCAGGGTGCTCATGGGCGGCGCCAGCAGATAACAGAATGCTTTCTTGTTGCTGCGCCCTACCCTGCCTCGCAACTGGTGCAGATCGCTTAGCCCGAAGTGATGGGCATTGTTGATGATGATGGTATTTACGTTGGGGATGTCTACACCACTTTCAACGATATTGGTACAAATAAGCACATCGTACTTCTTGTCGATAAAGTCTAGGATGCGTTCTTCCAGAACATGTCCTTCCAGCTGACCATGGGCAAAACCAATGCTCAGGTCGGGACATAAACCCAGGAGCAAAGCCGCCATTTCTGAGAGGCCCTGAATGCGGTTATGAATAAAGAATACCTGTCCGCCCCGTTCGGTCTCATAATAAATGGCATCCCTGATGAAGTCCTGGTTAAACACCTGCACTTCGGTTTGTATAGGCTGCCGGTTAGGCGGCGGGGTATTGATAATGCTAAGGTCCCGGGCGCCCATGAGGCTGAACTGCAGCGTACGGGGAATTGGCGTTGCCGTTAAGGTGAGGCAGTCTACATTCGTACGCAGGGTCTTGATCTTTTCCTTATGGGCCACACCGAATTTCTGCTCTTCGTCAATGATCAGGATGCCCAGGTCTTTGTATTTAACTTCCTTGCCTAAGAGCGCGTGGGTTCCAATGATAATATCTATTTTGCCTTCTTCCAGTTTCTTTAAGGTTTCCTTTTTCTCTTTGGAAGATTTGAAACGGTTTAAATAATCTACCGTAACCGGGAAATCTTTCAGGCGCTCACTGAAAGTTTTGTAATGCTGGAAGGCCAGGATGGTAGTTGGCACCAGTACGGCGGCCTGCTTCCCATCACAACAGCTTTTAAAGGCTGCACGTATAGCGATCTCCGTTTTTCCAAAACCAACGTCACCGCATACCAGCCGGTCCATAGGCGATGGCGATTCCATATCTTTTTTTACATCGCTGGTGGCCTTGCTTTGGTCGGGGGTATCTTCATAAATGAAAGAAGCTTCCAGCTCGGTTTGCATGTAGTTATCCGGCGCATGCTGAAAGCCTTGCTGCGCCTTACGTTGCGCATAAAGGGTAATGAGGTCGAAAGCAATTTCCTTAACCTTGGTTTTGGTCTTTTCTTTCAGTTTGTTCCAGGCATCGCTGCCCAGCTTGTTCACTTTGGGTATACTTCCTTCCTTACCGGTATATTTCGAGATCTTATGCAGCGAGTTAATGTTCACATACAGGATATCGCTGTCTTTATAAATGATGCGCACCGCCTCCTGCAATTTGCCATTCGATTCCAGTTTTTGCAAGCCGCTGTAAATGCCTACGCCATGATCGATATGGGTAACATAATCGCCGGGCTGCAATTCGCGCAGGGTACGCAGGGTAATGGCCTTATTCTTATTATAGGCCTGTTTCACCTTGTATTTATGGTAACGCTGGAAGATCTGGTGATCGGTATAACAGATCACTTTCAGATCTTCATCAATAAAGCCTTCGTGTATGGAGGTTGGCACCGGCGTAAACTGAATGCCGGCTTTCAGGTCCTCAAAAATGCTGTTCAACCGTTCCAGCTGCCGCGGGTTCTCGGCAAACAGGTAGAGGCTGAACTTTTTGGCCTCCCATGATTTCAGGTCCCTGATCAGCAGATCGAACTGGCGGTTGAAAGCTGGCTGGTCTTTCGTATTAAAGTCAATGGTGAATGGGGTATGGTCAATGGTCAATGGTGAATGGTCAACAGGCCCCTGATCATTTATGAAGCCTGCGGAATGGCCAAACTCAACCACATGCCGGCCGGCTAACTGTTGCTTTAATGAACTGCCTGAAATAAACTCGTCGGCCTTTATAGTTGTTTTTATCGTCTTATCATCTTCTTCTGCAGCCTCTTTAGGCACGGCATTGCTGGACTGCATTTCCAGGAACAGGTGCAGGTCTTCTTCCTGGGTCAGGAGTTTTTCTTTGGTCAGCTCCCAGTCCTGGAACCAGTAAATGGTATTTGCCGGCAAAAATTCGAACAGGGAGATCTTATCATCCTCGTCGAACTGCGTTTCTACATTGGGAATGATGCTGACCTGTAATAATTTCCGTTCGCTCAACTGGGTTTCAGGATCGAAAATGCGGATGGAATCTACATCATTGCCGAACAATTCAACCCGGTAAGGCTTTTCGTTGCCGAATGAATAAATATCCAGGATACCACCGCGTAAGGCGAACTGCCCGGGCTCGTACACAAAATCAGTAGAAGAGAACCCATAGTCAACCAGCTGCCGCAGGAGGCCTTCCACATCTATAACGTCGCCCGACTTTAGATAAATGATATTTCCGGCCAGTGTTTTGGGCAGCACCACTTTTTCGAACAAGGCCTCTGGGTAAGTAATGAGGGCGCCTACCCGGTTGCTGCCTGCCATGGGAGAAGAAAAGCGGGTAAGCGCTTCTGTACGCAACATCACATGCGAGGAATTCAGCAGCCGGAAATTCTTCCTGTTCTTGAACGAGCTGGGAAAGAAAAAGAGGTTCAGCGCATTGGTAAGGTTTTCCAGCGAATTGTGCATGTAAGCCGCCGATTCGGCATCTTCACACACAATAACATGATTGAGCTGGCTGCAGGCATCGTGCTGAAAAATGGTGCCAATGACAAAGGCCGGGGAGCTGCCATGCAGGTTTTTGCAAAAAATTTGTTGAGGTTGGGCAAAAGTCAGCCTGTCCGCCAGTTGGAAAAGGCGGGGGTTATTTTTATACGCGTCGAGCAACACCTGCAAATTCATATCAGCGGCGCAAAGATACGGGAAAACACAATTAGCTAATTTGCTGATTTGCTAATGTGTTAATGCCGCAGAACTACTTTTAACAATATTGAGATTGGTACCGGGCGCCAGTAACGAGGACTTGAATTTCGGTCACTCCACAAGTTATCGGATCCTCCAAATCTTTGCCCGGTGTACGGAAACCCCGGAACTGACAACTGCCTTCCTTCCAGCCTGAAACATGGAACTTGCAACCCTTAACTGATTTGCACCACCGCCCATTCAACGACGGACCAATTTTGCCAATGCCCATAAATCGACTAACTTATGACGAGTTATCAAAATTGCAAACCATATGTCTCTTATCTGGCAAACCGGTAAGGTGATCCGCATCGTTAATGAAACCAGTAATACAAGAAGGTATTGGATAGAAGTGCCCGACATGCCGAAATTTGATTTTGAGCCGGGTCAGTTCGTTACGCTCGATCTTCCCATTCATGAAAAGCCCAATAAGCGCTGGCGCAGTTACTCCATTGCTTCCTGGCCCGATGGGTCGAATGTTTTTGAGCTGGTGATCGTTTTACTGGAAGGCGGGGCCGGCACTACCTGGCTTTTTAATGAGGTAAAAGAGGGAGATACACTTACATTCCGCGGTCCGCAGGGCAAATTCACCCTGCCTGAACCCATTGACCGCGACCTGTTTTTTATTTGTACCGGTACAGGCATAGCCCCTTTCAGGTCTATGGCGCATCATATTTTGAACCATAATATCAGCCATCAGAACATCTACCTGATCTTTGGCTGCAGAAAACTGACCGACAGTTTATATGGAAAAGAAATGCAGGAGCTGTCGGAAAAGGTAAGCAGCTTCCAATATATTCCTACGTATTCGAGGGAAGTGCCCGAAAACCAGCACCACCTGATCCGTACCGGTTATGTGCATGCCATTTATGAGGAGATCTGCCGGAACAACAGCGCCGGAGCTGGTTCTTCAGAAGCGGGGAGCCCCCGGCCGGCCTATTTTTATTTATGTGGCTGGAAGAATATGATCGATGAGGCGAAAGAGCGCATCCAGGCGCTGGGTTATGACCGTAAAGCCATACACCTGGAGTTATACGGTTAGTGTATAATACATAGTCATGACGCGATCTCTCCATCTGACGATCAAAAAATTATCGTTCAGGATGATTTCTTGATACATATCAAGCAAAAAAAGGGCGTTCACCGGATCTTTCCGGATGTTATTGGTTGTAAATTCTAATAGAGATTCAAAAGGATGCTGGTGAAAATAGTGCAGGACAAAGGAGATACAAGAGATCAGAAACGGGAATGAACAGGGCAGGATGTTTACTTGGTTCCGGCTGATTTATCCTGCAGCTTGTCTGATTTTTTCTCCTCTTTAGCCGTGATCGGAATTACAGGAATGTTGGATGAGCCTTTGAGCTTGTCTTCCAGCTCTAATCTTTCTTTCTGTAATTCAAGGATTTCTGCATGACTGGCCATCATTTCCTTCTCCAGTTCGAAGATCCGCTTCTTTTGTTTTTTCAACCGGGCGCTGCGGAGCAGGAAGCCCGTGGCAAATGCAATCACTATAATGCCGGCCAGTACGGGAACGTCAATTAATAGTTTAATTAAAAGCATAGGCTAGCCATTTGATTCACATGGTTTGTTTTAAGGAGATAACAAATATACAAGCTTAGACATAAATTAAAAGAGTAGTTTCCCCATAAAACATTTCAATTAATGCAATGTCTATACCACACTATACTAAGTATTTGGACACTAATTCCCGCACCTGGCTGGCAGGAATACGATCCTGTTGCATGGAATCGCGGTGGCGGATGGTCACTGTTCCGTCTTCTTTGGTTTGCTTATCAATGGTAATGCAGAAGGGCGTGCCGATGGCGTCCATACGACGGTAACGCTTTCCAATCGTGTCTTTTTCCTCGTAAAAACAACGGAAATGCGACTTACAGTTATCCATGATCTCCCGGGCTATTTCGGGCAGGCCATCCTTTTTTACCAATGGCAATACCGCCAGTTTTATGGGCGCCAGTTTTGGTGGGATCTTCAATACAACCCGGCTGTCTTGCTTTTCAGGCGTACTCAGGTCTTCTTCGGTATAAGCTTCGCTTAGTACCATCATGATGGTCCTGTCAAGCCCTACGGAAGTTTCCACTACATAAGGAATATAGTTCTGGTTGATCTCTGCATCGAAATACTGTATTTTCTTTTTGCTGTACTCCTGGTGATTGCGCAAATCGAAGTCAGTACGGGAATGGATACCTTCCAGTTCCTTAAAACCGATGGGGAATTCGTATTCTATATCGCAGGCGGCATCAGCATAGTGAGCCAGCTTTACGTGATCATGAAAACGGAATTTTTCTTTAGGGATTCCCAGGCTCAGGTGCCATTTCATACGCTCCTCTTTCCAGTAGTCGTACCACTCTTTCTGAGAACCGGGACGAATAAAGAACTGCATTTCCATCTGTTCAAATTCGCGCATGCGGAAAATGAACTGGCGGGCAACGATCTCATTCCGGAAAGCTTTGCCGGTTTGGGCGATCCCAAAGGGGATCTTCATGCGGCCGGTCTTTTGTACGTTCAGGAAATTCACAAAAATACCCTGGGCAGTTTCAGGCCGCAGGTAAATTTCGCTGGCTTCCTCAGATACACTTCCCAGCTGGGTGCTGAACATCAGGTTGAACTGACGTACTTCCGTCCAGTTTTTAGTACCGCTGATGGCACATTTTATATTAGCGTCTTCAATAAGCTTTTTTAAACCTTCATAGTCATTGGCAGCCAGTAACTTATCCATTGTGGCCAGGAGGGCGTCGGCTTCGGCTTTTTTACCTTCTTTTTCCAGTTCATCAGCTTTTGCTTCGAGCAGGTGATCTACCCGGTAGCGTTTTTTACTGTCCTTATTATCGATCATGGGATCGCTGAAATTATCCACGTGACCGCTGGCCTTCCAGGTGGTGGGATGCATAAAAATGGCAGCATCGATACCCACAATGTTCTCATGCATCTGGGTCATGCTCTTCCACCAGTAATCGCGGATATTTTTTTTGAGCTCGCTACCCCACTGGCCATAATCGTAAACCGCGCTGAGCCCGTCGTAAATTTCACTGGACTGAAAAATAAAACCGTATTCTTTACAATGCGAAATAATTGCCTGGAACCTGTTGTTATCTGTTGCCATAAGGATGCAAATATAATAGTTGATCAGTTAATAGAGTTAACAAGTTGACAAGGACTTTTCATCCCAGCATTTCCGGCCGGACAGGAAAAAGTTCGCACGCGTGAGCTTTTTTTGCCCCCGGCAAACCTGTCAACTTTACAACGACATCAACTTCATCAACTATTCAGCTTGGGATTATCTTTATGCCTGTTAGCATCCCGAATATTCTTTTTCTCAAAATTCTTTTGCAGTGCTTCGGTGAGATCGACGCCGGTTTGGTTGGCCAGGCAGATAAGCACCCATAATACATCGGCCATTTCATCGGCCAGGTCTTTATGTTTATCACTTTCCTTGAACGACTGATCGCCATATTTACGGGCCATGATGCGCGCGAGTTCGCCAACTTCTTCAGTAAGTATAGCCATATTGGTTAGTTCGCTGAAGTAACGAACGCCTACGGTCTTTATCCAGTGATCAACCTGTTGTTGCGCTTCTTTGATTTCCATATTGTGAATGGTGAATGGGGTGAATATATCGTGGCTCTTAAGGCTCGCTCTTGGTTTTCTCAGCAAATTAGCATATTAGACAATTATCACATTAGCATTTTTTATTCTTTATTTTTTGTGTCGATAACGATCGTTACCGGTCCGTCATTTAACAGAGACACCTTCATATCGGCGCCAAACTCACCGGTGAACACGGGTTTGCCAAGATCCGCTTGCAGTTGCTGCACAAATTGCTCGTATAAGGGAATGGCAATGGGTGGTTTGGATGCTTTGATATACGAGGGCCGGTTTCCTTTTTTGGTAGAAGCATGTAAGGTGAACTGGCTTACGACGAGGATGTCGCCACCCTGTTCTTTTACCGATTCATTCATAACGCCCATGACATCATTAAAAATACGCAGGTTAATGATCTTGCCGCTCAGCCATTCGATGTCTTCCCTGCTATCGCTGTCTTCAATTCCTACCAAAACAAGCAAACCCTTTGAAATGGCAGCACGTATATTATCATTGATCACAACATTCGCCTGCGTTACCCGTTGTATTACCGCTCGCATAGTACCTGTAAATTAGTTTTACCTTTATGAAATGAAGATAGATGTTTCAAGAGAAATTCAATTTAAAACTGCGCGTAGCGGTGGTAAAGGGGGGGCAGAACGTAAACAAAGTGGAGACCATGGTGGAGGGTTATTTTCATATATCTAATTCACTGATTTTAAGTGATGAACAAAAAGCAACTGTTCAAAAGAAATTGGCAACAAAAATAAATTCGGAAGGGTTTTTGCAAGTAAGAAGCCAGGTTCACCGCAGCCAGTTGCAGAACAAGGAAGAGGTGGTAAAAAAATTAAATACGTTAATAGAACAGGCTTTAAAAAAAGAAAAAAAACGGATCGCCACTAAACCTTCGAAAGCAGCCAAGGAAAAGCGGCTTGAAACGAAACAGAAACAATCACAACACAAAAACAACCGCCGAAAGATCCGGCCCGGCGATTTGTAAGCGTAACACCGAATGCTATGAAACTGACTCAACAACTGCACCGTGTTAATTTTCCCAAATTATGTATTGCCTTACTCTTGGGCACAACAGTTCTTTCCTGCCAGAAGGAATTACACTTCGACGCAGAACCTAAAAAAGAACACAACCTTATTCTGAAATTTAAACCCGTGGTTCAATATGATTCTGTTCCCTTAGAACTGGGAAAAACATATACCAACTATTTTAAGGAACCATATACCCCCACCGCTTTCAAATTCTATATTCACAATTTTGAAATGATCAATACCGATTCAGGTAGAACATTCAAACTTGCAAACGATAAATATTACCTGGTTGATTTCGCAGATTCAGCATCTACGGAAATTAAAATATCTATTTTTCCATACGTATATAACCGGATCTCCTTTACTATTGGCGTAGATAGCGCCGATAATGTCAGCGGCGCCCAGGCCGACGCGCTTGATCCTGCCCATGGAATGTTCTGGACCTGGAACACGGGGTATATCATGGCAAAACTGGAAGGAACTTCGCCCAGATCGCCGCAAGCTGGTAAATTTGAATATCACATCGGCGGCTTCACGGCAGCTGAAAGTGTCATTAAAAAGGTGGAATTATTATTCCCCTATGCGCAAAACCTGGATCTGAAGCCTGGCCAGGAAAGCCTGATGTACATTACCTGCGATGCCAATGACTGGTTCTATAACCCCTGGGATATAAAAATTTCCCAAACGCCGGTAGTTACTACCCCGGGCCAGCTGGCAATGCAGGTTGCTGAAAATTATAAAAAAATGTTTACGGTAGACTCTGTGTTCAATCAACAGTAGCTGCTGTGTTCGATGAATAAATTGTGGCTGTTAGATGGACGATAAGAATTTGTTTATTGCTTTTATCGGGATGCCTGCTGGTAAATGCCTGTAAAAAATCGGGCGATGGCAACAGCGGTCCACACCCGCTTGACCTGGAAATACCAGCAGGATTCCCTGCCCCGCAATACTCCTTTACCGGTAATCCCCTCACGCAGGAGGGGTTTGAGCTGGGCAGGAAATTATTTTATGATGGCCGCCTGTCAAAAGACGGCAATTTCCCCTGTGCTTCCTGCCACCAGCAATTTGCCGCTTTTGCCACCTTTGATCATCCATTGAGCCATGGCTTCGATAACCAGTTCACGCTGCGCAATGCGCCTGGTCTTTTCAACCTCGCCTGGCTGAAAGAAATGCACTGGGATGGAGGTATTACCAACATGGAAGTACAGCCGCTGGCGCCCATCACCGCTCCCAATGAAATGGCTGAGGACGTGAATAACGTCATTAAAAAGCTGGAGCAGGACGATCACTATCCCCGCCTGTTCGCTGCTGCATTCGGCGATGCCACCATCAACAGCCAGCGGATGCTGTTGGCGCTTACACAATTTGTAGGCTCGATGGTTTCGGCCAATTCAAAATATGATAAAGTAAAACAGGGAGCGGCCAGTTTTTCACTGACAGAGCAAAACGGGTATACGCTTTTTCAATCGAAATGCGCCAGCTGCCACCCCGAGCCATTATTTACCGATAACAGTTTTCGCAACGTAGGCCTGCCGGTTGACCCATTCATTAATGATCATGGCAGAATGCGCATTACGAATAAACGGGAAGATTCCCTGAAATTTAAGGTGCCCAGCCTGCGCAATGTTGCCCTTACCTTTCCCTATGAGCACGATGGCCGTTTTTCAAGCATCACCAGTGTGCTCGACCATTACAGCAGCGGCATACAGCCAGGCCCTACACTTGACCCGCTGTTAAAAAATAAGATCCCGCTCACCAATGCCGAAAAATTCTACCTGCTCGAATTCCTGAAAACACTTACCGATTCCAGCTTCATCAATGATAAAAGATTTGCCCAGCCTAAATGATCAGTGTGCATGATATCACGCAATCGCCAAGGGGCAGCATCTGCCATAAAAAACGCGGCACACCGGAGTGTACCGCGCTGTAAAAGATGTATCAGATAGCCAGTTACCATCAGTTTGATGATGCCTTGTTGCCTCTATGCCGCTGTGCCTTTTTTATTGCTTGCTCAGCTTGGCGCCCTGGCTAACTTCTTTCTTATTCAAAATAACATTCAGGGCGTCTTTCTGCCGGTTCAGATCCTCCGTTTGCATTAACTGGTCATTCTTGTTCTGGGCGATCTTCTCCTGCAGGTTCTTTAACCTTTTTTCGAGATCATACTGATCATCTTTCAGGTTCAGCAGTTTCTTTTCAGACTTCTTCACCACCTCTTCCTGTTGTTTAATTTGAACATCCAGGTTGAAGGCATCGATATAAGGAGCCATCCTGTTCAACAGTTCTTTTGAATCACTGATCTTGAAACGGTCGTCGGAAGTACGGGCGCCTACATTCTCGCCGGGACGGCCGATCAACAGGTACACCACGCTGGTCTCACGTTCTTTGAAGATCTTACGGTCTACCTTGAAATATACATCAACGATTTCAGGATCCGTGTCGTCGAGGCGGGCGTTGCGATAAACATCAAAGCTTTTAGCGCGGTCGCTTTTGCCTCCTTTTTTTCCCATATACTCTTTGATGGCATCCTCTACCACCTCGGCAGTATAAGGGAATTCGATGGTGGCGGCTATTTTATCGCTTTTCTGGTATTCAATTTTCGTTTCGCCGGATTGCGAAAAAACGGGCGTACTGCAGGTAATAACGGTCACAAGGACCATTAAGGGTAATGACACTTTCATAGTGATCGGATTTTGAAGCTTAAATATACAATGCGGCGGCAAAGATAGCAATAGTAGCCTTATAAAATCATTATACACATTCGGGCTACCCGGGGGCGGCAGAATGTTTTAATCAGGTTCTAATCCGGCAGCTGAAGGCATGGCAATCAATGGTCCTATATATAAACCGGATTTACGGGCATTTATATTGTTATTTCCAGGCTATATCGGGCATAAACAGGCTGCTTCTGCAAGGATATTATTACCGAACCCTTAATTTTGACCATTCATTTTAAATAAACATCATTGAGCGGTATAAAAAAATTAGCGGGGCAAACATTGTGGTATGGGGTCAGTAGTATATTTGCCCGTTTCCTGAATTACCTGCTTACTCCGTACCTGACTTACAAACTCAGTGGCTCAGGCTATGGAGAGATGAGCCTGGTATATGCATCCATTCCATTTTTAAATACTATTTTTCTTTTTGGCCTTGATACTGCCTATTTCAGGTATGTTCAAAAGGAGGAGTACGCTAAAAACATTTACAATACCCTTTCTATTTCGATTTTCACCAGTACTTTTTTCTTATCGGCGCTGCTTATACTTTTTAATGATTCATTTGCCCACCTGGTATCCATCGAGGACCACCCGGAATATATAACCTTAAGCATATTGATCATTGCCTTCGATGCCTTGTCGGCCCTGCCATTTGCCAAACTGAGGCAGGAAAACCGGCCGGTTAAATTCGCCATGGTTCGGGTAACGGGTATTCTGATCAATATCGCTGTGATCTATTTCTTTCTGTCGGTTTGCCCCCGGCTGCTGGAACAAAATGCCAATAGTCCGCTCCTGCTGGTTTACAATAAAGATTTTGGGGTAGGTTATGTGTTGCTGGCTAATGCCATTCAATCTTTTTACCAGCTTATCATATTACGAAAAGAATTATTCGCCTTCGATCTCAAGTTTGACCTTTCGGTATGGAAGGAGGTAATGGTGTATGCCTTACCACTGGCCTTTGCCAATTTTGCCGGCATGATCAACGAAACATTCGACCGGATCATGTTGGGCTGGTGGGCACCGGTTCAAAACCAGGAGGCTGCCCGCTTTGAAGTGGGTACCTACAGCGCCTGTTATAAACTGGCCATCCTCATCTCACTTTTTATCCAGGCCTTCCGCATGGGCGCCGAACCATTTTTCTTTAAACAGGCCACCCAGGAAGATGCGCCCCGAACTTATGCCCGGGTTATGAAATTCTTCGTGATCACCATTACCCTCATGTTCCTGGTAGTGGCGCTTTACCTGGATGTATGGAAACATTTTATTCAAAATGAAGCCATGTGGAAAGGGCTTTCAGTAGTGCCCATTCTGTTATTTGCGAATATGTTCCTGGGCATTTATTATAATCTGAGCATCTGGTATAAGTTATCACAGAAAACCTCGGCCGGCGCCTGGATCACGCTCATCGGGGCCTTTATTACCCTGGGAATTAATGCGGCTTTTATTCCCCGGTTCAGTTATATGGCCTGTGCCTGGGCTACTTTTTTCTGCTACGGAAGCATGATGGCTATTTCATACATATGGGGACAAAAAAAATATCCGATCCCCTACGCTACCAAAAAGCTTTGCGCTTATATGGTAATAGTAGCCATTTTATATTTTATTCATCGTGGCATCACCGGCTGGTGGCCCGTCTCCTGGTTGAATTTCACCCTGGCAACCCTGTTCACGCTTGGCTACCTCGTATTCATACTTCGGATAGAGCGCAAGGAATTCAGCAGACTGCCTTATGTTGGAAAAATGATCTACAAATTCATATAGGATTTAGAGATTTCTGATTTAGAGATTTCTGATTTCGGGATTTTGAGATTTCGGGATTTACGGATTTTTAAATCCTAAATCCCAAAATCACAATCAGCAATCGGTACTTAGTCCCTGAGGAAAGGATTATGCTTTTTCTCATACCCGATGGTCGTTTGGGGGCCGTGGCCCGGGTACACTACCGTTTCGTCGGGTAAAACAAATAACTGGCTGCGGATGCTGGCAAGAAGGGTTTCCAGGTTTCCGCCCGGCAGGTCGGTTCGGCCAATGCTTTGCTGAAACAATACATCGCCGCCAAGCACAAACTGCTGCGCCTGACAATAAAATGCAATATGTCCGGGCGAATGACCAGGCGTAAACAGTACCTGTAATGTATCGTTACCCAACGCTAGGGTATCACCTTCGCGTAAAAAGATAAGGTCGCCTTTGTAATTATCGAAGGGCAGCCCCCAGGATACAGCAAAGGTTGGCGCATATTCCAGCAGTGGCTTTTCTTTTTCATGCAAATGAAGGGTGAGTCCCCAGGTATCGTGGATGAACTTGTTTCCGAATACGTGGTCTAAATGACAATGGGTATTTAACAAATATTTAGGCGTGAGGCCGGAAGTTTGTATAAATTCTTTTAATTCATTGCGTTCATTGCCGAAATAGCAGCCGGGGTCGATAAAGCAGCATTCGCCCGTCTCGTTATGCACCACATACGTATTCTCCTGAACCGGACTAAATGTAAAAGATGTAACTGTTAGCATACTCGTACCTTATTATAATTGATTTTCGCGGTATTATGGATTGTTTTAACTTTAAAACATTTAAAGACAGGCTATGCAATTTCATCAGATTCAGCCAAAGACAAAAGTATTTTATTCGTTCCCTTTACTACTTGCCTTGTTACTGCCATCCGTACTATTCGCCCAGGTGAATACTGTGGAGTTTGGAAAAAACCGGGTTCAGTACCGTAAATTCAAATGGCAATATTACCAGACTACCAATTTCAATACATATTTCTATGAAAATGGTCAAACCATCGCTAACTATGTAGCACAGGTGGCTGAAAGTGAATTGCCCGGTCTGGAACAATTTGTAGAATACGGCCTGCAACGCCGCGCCAATATTGTTATATACAATCATTTTGATGAATTACGGCAATCGAATATCGGCCTGAACCTCGACTGGCAAACAACCGGGGGAACCACCAAGCTGGTGAATAACAAAATGGTGATCTACTTCGATGGCGATCATTCGAAATTGCGCAAACAGATCCGGCAGGGTATTGCCCGTATCCTGGTAGATAATATCCTTTTCGGTGACGACCTGGGTGAGTTTGCTACCAACCAGGCATTGCTCGACCTTCCCAAATGGCTGGTTGACGGTTACGTTGATTATGTTGCTGAAGAATGGAGCCCCGAATACGATAATGAGTTGAAACTGGCCCTGCTTTCAGGCGAATACCGTAACTTTTACCAGTTGGCTTATGAAAAGCCGCTATTGGCCGGACACGCATTCTGGCATTACCTGGCTGAAAAATATAAAAAAGAGAACGTCACCTACTTCTTATACCTGTCGCGGGTGTACCGCAACCTGAACAGCGCCTCTCAACGCATAGCCAAAAAGAAGTTCAAGGAAGTGCTGAAGGATTTCATGATGGAGAGAACGGAATTGTATGAGAAGGACCTGCGCGGACGGCGCGATATCCCTAAAGGAACGGTCGCCATTGTTGAAGAAGTGACCCACAATAAAGACTTTCTTCATTTTACCGCCAACCCGGCGCCCCGCAGTCAAACCTATGCAGTAGTAGAATTTATCAAAGGTCAGTACCGGGTCGTTTTGTGGGATAATATGACAGTTAGAAAGGTGCTGTTAAAAACAGGCGTGCGGGCGAACGAGAACGAGATCAACCCCAATTATCCCCTGCTCGCCTGGGATGGCAAAGGCACCCGCCTCGCCTGCATTTACTGGTCGGAAGGGAAAGTGAACTTGTTCGTGTACGATATGGTAGCCCGCTTCAAACGGGTAAAACAGGTAATACCCCATTTTGAACAGATCCAGGATATGAAGTTCATGCTGAACTCCAATACCCTGCTGTTAAGTGCTGTTCGCAACGGTCAGTCAGACATTTACATTTACGATATCGAAAAAGACACCTACGAGCAGGTTACCAACGATGCTTATGCCGACCTCGACGCAAGTTTTGTAGCCTTCCCCAATAAAACAGGTATCATTTTCTCCAGCAACCGGCCCGACGCTACCACCCGGGGCGGCGATACAGCCGTGGCTTCCCCACGCTTTAATATTTTCCTGACCGACGTTTATAATAAGAGCGAGTTCAGGCAGATCACCCAGTTAACAAAAATGAAGTATGGGAATGCGCGCTTTCCCATGCAGTATAATACCTACCACTTCACTTTTGTAAGTGATGAAACCGGGATCTCCAACCGATTTGCCGGCTTCTTCAACACCGTACGGGCCGGCCTCGATACGGTGGTACTGGTAGGCGACCAGGTATTGCGCAACCCTGATCCCATGGAGATCGATTCAACGCTGAAAGCCTGGGGTAAAACGGAACCCGATTCTGTATTCACTTTTTCAGTGACCAACGATTCGGCCTATGTGTTCCCCATCACCAACTACCAAAGCGCCCTCCTGGAAACCAAAATAGCCGGTTACCAGGGCCAGGTAAGTGAAGTAAGGCAACAGGGAAACCTGAAGTTCTTATATCGCCTAAAAGTAGATGACGCTACACTGCGCAGACGTAATCTTAACCCCCGGCCTACAGAATACCGGCGAAAGACCATTATAGCCGAACAGGCGGCCAGCGGGGCAGCGATACAGTTCAACAAAACAAGCACCCAACCCGATAACCAGAAAGTCAGCGATATTTTTGAGACCGGATTTGAGAAAGAGAAAAAAGACAGTGCTCAGGCACAACCGCCACAACCAGGGAATGTACCCCTGGTACCTACTGTTCCTGACGCCAAAGAAGAGGAAAATGAATCGGTGCTGAAAAAAGCCAAACGATTCGATTATAAACTGAAATTCTCTGTAGACAATTTCACCGGCGGTTTTAACAATGACGTGCTTATCAGCCGCTACCAACCGTATACAGGCGGATTACCGATCGTATTGCAAAGCGGCGGGGCTTTCAACGGTATGCTGAAAGCTTCCATTTTCGATCTGTTCGAAGACATTCGCTTTACGGGCGCAATGCGCCTGCCACTGATCGGTGGCATTGGAACCGGCGCCTCGATTGGCGGTGGCGGTGGCTCCGGCACAAACATTTTTGTACCCGTTAACCAGTCCCTGTTCGATGGCGGCGGCGAGTGGTATGGCCGGGTTGATTACCTGAAAAAGAGGCTCGATTACTCGTTGATCTATTATCGCCGTACCGACCTGGGCAATGTATCCGGCCTGAACGGCACATCAGAAGAGTTCGAAGGAAAATCATATACCAACCTGTACCAGGCGGTGGTCAAATATCCGTTCGACAGGGTACGCAGCATCCGCTTATCTGCCGGTATCCGTACCGATAAAGTGGTGGTGCGTGGTACTCAGTTTGACACGGTAACCCTGAAAACACAGGACCTCAACAAACAAACCTTTGCGGTTACCCGCCTGGAATACGTACATGATGACGCCATTCAAAAAGCAACCAATATCTGGAACGGCTTGCGGTATAAGATCTATATGGACCTCAATGGCCAGATCAGTAAACCATCTGAAGGCAACCTGAAGCCTGGACGTTTCACATATAACTTCGGTTTTGACGGCCGTTATTATTATCCCATTTACCGGAATTTCATTTGGGCCGGCCGTGTAGCAGGCGATTTCTCGTGGGGCAGCCAGAAAATCGTTTACTATCTGGGTGGTGTAGATGGCTGGATGTTCCCCAAATACAGTGAGAATCCGAGGCCAGCGGATCCTACGTACGCCTTCCAGTCACTGGCAGTGAATATGCGCGGTTTCCCGCAAAACGTGGCCAATGGTAATAATGCGGTGATCATCAACAGCGAATTCCGCTTACCGGTCTTTTCTACCCTGTTCAATAAACCGATCAACAATGCCTTCCTGCGCAATTTCCAGCTTATACAGTTCATCGACCTGGGCAGCGCCTGGAACGGTACCTACAGCAAACTGGCAAGACCACAGGTGGTATATACAAACCCTGATATTCCACAAACACAGGTGCTCATCAAAGCCGGTGGCATAGGACCTTTTGTTGGCGGTTATGGATTTGGCGCCCGCAGCACCCTGCTGGGTTATTTCCTTCGCCTCGATGCGGGCTGGGAAATGAATGTGTTCTTCAAAGGAAAACCCTATTTACATTTTGCCATGGGTGTAGACTTTTAATTGCCGTTAACAACAATACTTAAAGCCCCCGGAAAACCGGGGGCTTTTTATTTTACAGGTAACTGATCAAAAAAATAAGGCGCTATGAGAACAAAGCGCCTTTTTGTGGATAAACCAACCGCTATATTGGAAGGGCTCGCGCATGCGGAGCACGTATAGCGTCTGGATCAGTGAATAGCTTTATGCAATCTTTTTATGGTGAGGTATACAAGCGTCATAAAAACCGAGAAACAGGCAACCATGCCCCAGGCATACACATGCTGTACCGGATGTAAGAACATTTTTACCAAATAAGCCACAACGCCCAGGGGATTGGTAATGATATTCCAGCTATTGAAGCGGGGATAACGGCCCATATAAACGCCCAATGCATTTAAAAACATGATAGGATAAATGAATAACAGCTCATGTTTGCCCCGTAAGTATGGCTGGATCATTTTTTCCATTTGCCGTACCGATAAAACGCCGAGCAACAACCCATTCCAGGCAAAAGAAATGATCAATGCCAGATCGAACCAATTGGGCACATTGTGATATTTTCCCAAATGAAAAAGATCGGTAAGAATGTAAAATGAGTTAGGGACAAACAGCAGCCATACGAATGAGATCATGGCAAACTTCCCGGGCTGGGCCTGCAAGGCCGGCCGCTTTTGCAACCACGACGAGATCATATAGGGCAGCCAGGCCAGGAAAAGATTCCAGTTCATGAAGATGAAGGTGAACCGGTCGGTATACACAATGCGCGCCAGCACAAGGGCGATACTAAAGGCCATTGACAGGGCCAGCATGCGATCTATTTCACTGCCGGGTAACTTAATTGATGATAAGGCATAGCCATTCGCCGGTTTACCAAAACGTTTTATTTGCGCTAATTTCATTTTAAAATAGTTTGGGAATGAATACAACGAGGCCTACCACCACTGCAGTGAGCGCCGCAATGAGTACGGCGCCGGCAGCGAGGTCTTTAATGAATTTTATTTCAGGGTGCCGCTGATCAGAAACAAAATCCATTACCCGCTCGATACAGGTATTGAACATTTCGGCCACCCAAACAAATCCGATCGCAAATACCAGGGCCAGCAATTCATGTTTCGTAACGCCTACCAGGGCGGCCAGGGTAAATACCACGATGGTAGCCATAAAATGGATCCAGGCATTATGCTCTTTGAGCAAAAAAGCACCCAGTCCCTCAAAGGCAAACCGGAAGCTTCTGATTCTTGACCGGATTGAAAAGTCCTCCTGTTGTGACTTCATAACTTCGTTTTATAAATAGTTAATAATCTTATATTTCCGAATACAATTTCGTAATCGATCGGCGGGTTGTAAATACCGCGATCAACAGCCCTGCTATCGTGGTACGCATTAATTGAACCGCATAAGAATCAGGTACAAATAATGCACCCTTTTCGATGACTGAAAAAAACATATAGAACAGCACAACGACAATGATCAAATGGAATGTGAGCCAGGCTATTCTGGCCGGTATACTGTAAGGCAGCATGGTTGAAATATTCAGCAATGGAGCAATGATGATGATCAATGGAACGGTAGTTATATAACCTGCCACCAATACGATCACCGATCCCAGCATATCGAAAATATCACCGGTTAAGGCTGCCCATGTTCCGAAAAACAAGGCGTTCAGGAATACAGTCTTCCACCACAGCTTTGCACTTACTGATAATAATTTCATATAAGCTTTATTGGGTAAGGGTGATGCGTTTCTTCCTTTGAAAATACCGTTTTGTATATGCATCTGCATAATTCCACGACAACCAGGAGTACTGCTGCTGCTTAACTGCAAATTGTTTTTCCCGCTGCTTTAACTGTTCAATAAAACAGGTATCACAGGAAGGGGCATTTACATCGCGCATGGTTACCTGTAATTGATTCTGGCGTTGTTGCAAGGATGTTATATTGGTATCGAGCAGGGGCAATGTCTTGTCTGACAAGGACAAGAGGAATGGCACATCCAGGTCAACGGTGTTTTGTCTTTTCAGGTTATAAGCGGCAATGAATTCATCCCAGTGAATGGTAGTTGCCAGCACCAGGATCACGATACCCGCCCATGCATTTACCCTGAACAGGAAGTAATTGGTTTTCCGGCTCCATATTTTCAGGAATACGGTCAACAGGCCTACCAGCACCATTAGCAAAAAGAACAACACACCTATCCTTTTATAAGCAAGGCCATGCCTGAGAATATAATAGTAATCGCGCAGGAAAACAGAGCCCACCAACATCGCGTTCTGAATGATCCAGGCATAAGCGCCATACTTTAACCATTTATTCCGCTTATAAAAGTTCAGGTTGCCCTTAAAGAAGAACAATAAGATCACCATCGCCAGTACAATGGATACGATCAGCAGTTCCGTTCCTTCATGCACCATTTTGTATACGGGTTCTCCTGTTTTATACTGAAAATGCAACCAGAGGAAGTTCAGGTCTATGGCATTCACTACCAGCAACAATACATTCAATAACAGGAGGCTGATGATACCGGTGGTATTTTCATTTTTTAATGACAACATACCGCTGGCCATTTTGCCCATGATCAATTCAACGAATTGAAAAAAAGCGCCGCTTCTTTTCTCATGTAACGTTTTGCGGGTTCTTTGCAATCCGTCGTTCAACCCGGCTTCACGGACGCTGAAGTAATCCAGTTTACTTTTCAGCAGAATGGAACCGGTGATCAGCAGTCCCAACAACAGGAACAATAAGCGTTGCCAGGAGAAGAAATCGAAAAAATGACTAAAGAACAATTCCAACTGAACACCGATCTGGGCGGCAATTGACGAGAAAACACTGTTAGCCACCCGGTAAATACAAAAGAATACAACCAGTAATATAAGCGGGAATACGGCAAACCGAATAAGCCGGCTGAAGCCTTTTCCTTTAACGGCCGGCTTCCTGCTGAACCGGATAGGCTCTACAAAAGACGCCACCACCATTACAATATTCATCAACATGGAGCCACCGGCATACCAAACAGAACGGTGGCTGTATTCAGCAAAACCCGCCACCAGCAACAAGGTAATGAAAAAAGCAATTTTACTGAGCTCGGTGTTATGCACTACGAGCATGGCCAAACAAACCAGGTGCCCGAGCAACAACCAGTTCACCGCGGCAGATCTACGGGCCTGGGGATACAGGTAGAACAATGCCGATAATAAAAAAGCATCGAACAAGACAGTATTAATGGCCAGTTTTTCATTCCAGAAGACGAGGTTAAACAAAACAGCACCTGCTGTTACCAAAACAATTTTTACAAGGTCTCTATTCATAGTGTCGTTATTTTCGTATTTCATGGCTATACTTTGAAGGCTGTTCATGGCTATACTTTTTGAATTTTTATTCGTGGCTATACGTTTGATGGTAATCACTCCCCAGTTTTATAAGTGATCTGTAGTGAATTGAAACGGCAATTAGTCCAGAAAGCAAGGCGATCCCCAGCAGCGAGGCCATAAGCCGATAATCACCAATACCTACCAGGCCCCAAAAGCATATAAACACAAGTACCGTAACGAAGACGCTTAGGATAATAACAAAGCCAAATATCTTTGACCCGCTTTTATGGGTATACACACAATGTTTAATGAGATAATATAATGCTGCCATAACCGGTAAAGAAAAAACGCTTCCCCAAAGAAGTCCCGCCAGAAAAAACTGCCCGGTATACCTGGTGATTGAAAAGTCGTCGAGATAGAACGCTCCCAATGCTGCATTGGTTATTACGGCTACGAGCCATATTCTGACGGCCAGCCATAATTGTTTTAATAAGTTGTTATTCATAATTGATAAAGTGCTTTGTATTTCAAAGTGTAAGGACAAAAAAAATTACTTCATGCCTTTGATCATATTTTCCAATGCTTCAATGTGGTCTTTGAATGCTTTTTCACCCGCCCTGGTAATTGAATAAGTTGTATTTGTCTTTCGCCCGATAAATCCCTTATGCACTTTAATATATCCATTCTCTTCGAGGTTCACCATATGCGAAGCCAGGTTGCCATCGGTTACATCGAGCATTTTCTTAAGGTCATTAAAGCTCACCTCCTCATTCACGATGAGAATGCTCATGACCCCCATGCGAATGCGGCTATCAAAAATTTTATTAAGATTTTCAATCGGGTTCTTCATGCAAAAAAATTATTGTCTAACGCTTCCGTTCATACTTCCACCACATAATGGCGCCATACAGGATGTGCAATACGCCAAAACCGGCAGCCCAAAAATACAATCCGTACACACCGCTCCATAAATTAATAATCCCCAGTATTAATTGTCCGTACCCTAAATAGCGGATCTCGCCTAATGTGTACTTCGATGCATTCACCAATGCGAGACCGTAAAAGATCAAACAGCCGGGCGCCACCAATTCAAAATAATGCAGCTCGATAGCCCTGATAAGCACCAGACCACCTATCACCATCGGCAAGATGGTATTCCAGGCCAGGCGCTGAACAGTACGGTCCCACAGCGGCGTTCCGTTGCGCCGGCTGCGTGCCCAGGTAAATAAAAAGGCCGAAATAAATGCTGTTATGAAAGTGATACCTGCAATTAAGAACAGATCGTTATAAAGGCTTGCCACGTTCCCGCTTACCACTTCCGTTTCGCCCCGATAATAATTGTCACTGCGCTTGGCCTGCAAATAGGCGCTAATACGCTGCTGGGCAGCCCAGGCGCCTACCAGGGCGCATATGCCGGCACTGATGCCGCTCCACCCGCTCAGCGAAATAAAGCGTGAAGACCGTTCCATCATTCGTTTAATATCCTGCAGGGTTTCCAGCGGGGGATGTTGGCTATCCATATAAAGCACTTTGTAAAACAAAGTAAATAGCAATTTCTGAGATTTGCAAACTTTTTCTGCCTGAAAAAAGAAATTAACAATGATGGTCAGCTCTCTACCGTGGTGAATTAAATATAGATTTAAAGCATGTGGGCGGCAGGACCTGTACTGCACACTTGTTTGCGCAGCATTGGCCTAAATAATAAAATTTGATCGGTTGACTGCAGTAGCCATCAGCTAACGGTTGATCGTCTAATAATTAGTTACAGCATATACAGCCAATGACCGGTGAAAGGGTTCACAGAAGACCGTAAAAGGCCTGTTAAACACCAATTCCGGAACCGGCTGCAGCAACGTTCCTGTCACTTTATTATTGAATGACCGGGAAACTTATTCGGGAAATACCCGAACGCCACCAGTAAAAACAGGTGTTAGCCTGGTATAAACCGGCTACCATATTATAATTCCGGCCTTTAGCGCCAATTCCGCCATCACGAAAACTATGTTCACCGGATAAACGGCGGTTTTGTGGGAAAACGGTCTCCATTTGTCGGTTTTAACAAAATGCTTTTCTTTCTGTTATTGTATTTTTGGGCCGCGAAACAAACCGACCTTATAAGAATGCCTATTAGACCACTTAAACTCCTGCTGTTGATACTGTTGACCCAAAATGCAATAGCTCAAACCAGGATACTGAAAGGAATTGTAAAAGATGCCCATAGCGACGAACGTATCCCTTTCGCCTCTATGCAATTTAAATCTCAAAAATCTGGCAAACTCAGCGACTCAGCAGGAACATTTATCTTTCGTTTTAACGAATGGCCAACTGACACCCTGATCATCTCTTACGTGGGATATCGGGATTTCAAATTGCCATTCGATAGCTTTCTATTGCAAAGAGTCAAAGACAATGTTTTAGACATCAGTATTTTGATGGAGCGCGGTAAGTTTGATGCCGTAGTGGTAAGAAAGAAGATCGACCGCGGCCTCCTGATGTGGAAACGCATTGTAAAACATAAAGCCAGGAACGACCGCTACCGCTTCCGCAATTTCTCCTATGAACTGTACAATAAACTGGAAGTAGACCTCAAGAATGTCAAAAAAGAAAAATGGGAGAACCTGCCCTTCATCAAAAAGTTCAATTTTGTGTTGAACAATATTGACACCACAGAAGAGGGCGTGCCTTATTTACCCGTTTACATTACAGAAGCCATCTCCAATTATTACTACCAGAAATCGCCGCTTCGCCGCCGGGAAGTTTTTAAAGGCACCAAAAGCCTGGGGGTGAATAACGAAAGTGTGTCGAAGTTATTAGGCGGTATCGATCAGAACGTCAATTTTTACTCCAATTTCATCCCGGTATTCGATAAACAGTTTGTAAGTCCCATCAGCGATAATGGGGACGCCTTCTATAATTACAAAGTGCTGGATACGCAAATGGTGAATGGCCGCAGGCTCATTCACTTTTTCTTTATACCCAAACACAAAGGTCAAAATACATTCGAAGGTGATTGCTGGGTACATGACACCACGTTCGCGATCCAGAAGATGAACCTTCGCCTGGGTAAGGAAGCCAATGTGAATTACGTGAACAAACTGAGCCTTATCCAGGAATTCAGTTTGCTGAACGACAGCACCTGGTTCCTTACAAGAGATAAGTTCGTGGTTGATCTTTCGCTGTTATCGGGTGAAAAAATGTTAGCGGCCATCGGCAGAAAGACCACTACTTACAAAGACATTGTGGTGAATGATACCTCAGTAACCAATGAGCTGGCCAAAAACAAACTGATCGAAGAAACGGTATTTCCGCCCCAGGCCAATAATGCGCCCGATTCATTCTGGGCAGTGAACCGTCATGAAGAACTAACAGTAACGGAAAAGAAATTATACCAAACCATCGATACCCTCTTAAAACTGCCCGCTTTTCAACGTGCGGTGAAAACAGTTAATTTCCTGGCAACCGGTTACCTGGATGTTGGTAATTATGAGATCGGTCCCTGGTATAACTGGGTATTCTCGAATGTACTGGAAGGATGGCGTTTCCGCTGGGACCTGGGTACTAACCGCTACTTCAGCAAAAAACTACGGCTGCATGGTTACCTGGCTTATGGCACCAAAGACCAGCAATTCAAATATGAGGCAGATGCCATGTGGTTGTTCAATAAAAATCCACGGGCATACATTTTTGCCAAATATTCGAAAGACATTGATTATGGACAGAATTATTTAGATGAAGTTAGCCAGGATAATATTTTTGCTTTGGCAGTCAGAAAGAACGGTGTGCCCATTAAATTCCTCAAAACGGAATTGATGCAGCTGGATCTGTTTAAAGAGTGGCATTCCGGTTTCTCTATTACCCTGGGTGGCGCTCGTAAGATCTATAACCCGTTACTGAACCTGCCCGAAAAAGAGATCTTCACGGATGGCAACGGTGGCACAACACCATTGAATACATTTGAGGCTTCTGTTCAGCTGCGTTTTGCTTATTTGGAAAAATTCCTCGAAGGTACTTTTTACCGCTACAGCATGGGCAGTCCCTACCCCATTACTACGATCAAATATACGCGCGGTATGAAGGGTGTGTTCGACAGCCATTACGAATACAGTAAGTTAAGTGGCAGCATTTCTGACTACCTAAAAATATCGCCATACGGAACCGTTTATTACAATGTATTTGGCGGTAAAACTTTTGGCACCCTTCCGTTTATGTTACTGGATGTAGCGCCCGGTAATGAGATCTATTACTATAACAAGTATGCATATAGCTTAATGAACCGCTGGCAATACCTGCACGATCAGTATGCCGGTTTTAATTTCGAACATAATATCGGAGCCGGTATTTTCCGCTTTACACCGCTTACCCGGCGGTTAAAGTTCCGCCAGTTCTATACCGTGAAAGGATTGTGGGGCAGCTTAAGTGAAGAGAATAAAGCGCTGAATATGCCTGCAGGATCTACATACATTTTCGAATCGCTGGATGGTAAAACATACCTCGAGCTTGGTACCGGTGTTGATAATATCTTTAAGGTATTGCGGTTCGATTTTGTTTGGCGGGTATTACCTCAACCATTGCCCGAAGCAGCTTCACAACGCTGGGGCGTGTTTGGCAGCTTTAGGTTACAATTCTAATGATCAGCGGTGAATGATGAAGATGAGTTCTGTGGTGGTAATGAGTAGTAAATAGTGATGTTCTAACCTTACTTTTTTAACCTCCGTTATGCTTTATGCAAGCGGAGGTTTTTTTAATGTACAAGCGAGAGGGATCGTTTATGGTACTATTAGCGCAGGCAACAATGATAATGGCCTTCCAGAAAAATAAAAAAGACAGGAACCAGAGAACTGGCTCCTGGTAAAGTGTAATTTGCGATACTTCACAAAGAAAAAGAACTACAATAATCTGTTACTGAGACCGAAAATGAAATTCAGGGGGGATTTCATTTTTTACCGGAATAATAACCGACTATCACTAATTAAAACAATTGAACAAGGCCGATGTACCAAACGACTTGCAAATAAATTATCATATTTGATTTGGGTCAACGAAAAAGCTGGTTTTCTTGATCAGTTTAAATAAAAAAAGGGCGATTAGAAAATCGCCCCGCAGGTCATGCCCTCAAAGCTATTGCATAGACCTTGTTTAACTTCTTCAAAAATATTATACAGAACCTTAAATAAATAATTTTTTAGACGAGCAGCATTATTTTAACAAATAAGTCATCTAAAACGACGACATATAACATCGTCTTTTTGTGTAAAAAAGACACTTTAATAATAGGTTAGCCTTACTCAATCGATTGCGCCTTTGAAATTCCACAACTGACCTGCACCGTCCTGTTATTGCCAATAAAAAAGGGCAGACACTTATAGTGTAATCTGCCCGGTTCATTTATCTTAATAAAAATTTATTTCTGCACATTCACTGTTACGGTAGCAGCCAGTTTACTGCCATACGAGCGATGGATGCCATCGGCATACTGTAAGGTAAGTTTGTGCTCTCCCGGCGTCAGGTTCAATTCGGCTGATTTTTGTGCATTACCGAAATGCAAATGCGTAGAATCTTTTGGCACCACTGTACCAGTAGCCAGTGAGTCGCCGGCATCTATCAGAATATGATGGTGGCCAGACGCTGGTTTTAATACACCGGCTGTATCGAGGGCAATACCTGACACGCCCATTTCTACCTTGAAAGGAGATTTAATTTTTTGTCCGTTTTTCAGGTTCACAAAGAACACTTTAGCGCCCGCCGGAATTTCAGGCACCGGGGCAATGGCTCCGGAAGTATCTGCATGATGATGCAAAGTATCTACTGTGGAAGCTGCTGCAGCGGTATCTGCATTTACTTCTTCTTTAGCGCCGCCGCCATCGTTACAAGCCATTAAACCAAGGAGCAGAAAAGGAATAAGATCAATTTTACGCATAGCCTATTTTTAAAGTGATTAAATAAAGGTGAACCCATCGTCACAACATCAAAGATGGCGCAAATTTAAAGGTATCTGGTCGATATCTTCAGAATCGCCTGTTTATTAACAATCAAAAAACCAGCGCGTTGTATGCCGGTTGCCGGTTACCTGTTGCCAGTCACCAGTTGCAGTTGCCAGATGCAGCTACTTTGGTTGTGATATTCCATCCAACACCTGTAAGATCGTTTTCACTGCTTTTTTAATTTCTTTGGGCGAAATGGTCAACGGGGGGGCTATGCGCAGGCATTCCGGTGCAAATAAGAACCAGTCGGAAAGAATACCCTTTTGCAAACAGCCATCTATCACCTGTTTATTGATGTCAAAATGCTCAAATTCAACAGCTATGAGCAGCCCATTCACCCGTACCGCCTTGATCAGCGGATGTTGCAGCATTTCCCGGAACAGCGCTGCTTTATTGTTAACCTGGTCAAGGATCCCTTCTTTCAGCAATACTTTAAAAGCGGCCAGTCCGGCAGC
The DNA here is from genome assembly GCF_016924755.1 of Longitalea arenae. Lineage (GTDB taxonomy): Bacteria > Bacteroidota > Bacteroidia > Chitinophagales > Chitinophagaceae > Niastella > Niastella arenae. The sequence goes on from NZ_JAFFJX010000002.1 coordinate 412,529, forward strand.
ACAACAAACCGGGTGGCCCCCAAATGTGGTGATATGTCCCAACACAGGTTTTTCGGTAAAGACCTGCATAATGTTTTTATCGGCCACAAAAGCACCGAGGGGCATGCCGCCTCCCAGGGCCTTTCCCAGCAAAACGATGTCGGGCACCACATTGAATTGTTCAAAGCCCCAGATGGTACCCGTGCGGCCAAAACCCACCTGTATTTCATCGAGGATCAGTAAGGCGCCCGTTTCTGTACATTTTTGCCGCAAAGCGGTCATCCATTGGGCGGAAGGCGTATATACGCCCCTTTCTGCCTGAACGGTTTCGGCGATCACACAGGCCGTTTGAGTAGTTATTTCGGCAAGGGAGGCGGGGTCATCATATTCAAGGTGCAGCACATCGGGCAGCAGGGGCCGGTAGGCATTTCTCCAATATTCATCGCCCATAATGCTGAGCGCTCCCTGGGTAGAGCCATGGTAGCTTTTGTTGAAAGCAATGATCCGGGTGCGGTTGGTAAAGCGTTTTGCCAGCTTCATAGCGCCCTCCGTTGCTTCGGCGCCCGAATTCGTGAAATACACCGAATTCAGTGAGGCCGGCAAATGATCGGTGAGCCATTTGGCATACTGCACCTCGGGCGTTTCGATCATTTCACCATAAACCAGCAGGTGCATATAGTCATTCAACTGTTTTTTGATGGCTTTTACCACTTTCGGATGACAATGGCCCACATTGCATACACTGATGCCGGCGATCAGATCGAGGTATTTTTTACCGTTGGCATCGCGGAGGGTAGTGCCGGATGCTTTTACGATCTCAAGGCCGAGGGGAGCCGGTGAGGTTTGCGCTACATGCTGCAGGAATAATTCGCGTTTGTTCATAATCAGGGCAAAGATACTGGTTACTGGTTACCAGTTGCCGGTTGCCGGTTACCTGGTGTGGGTTACCAGTTGCCGGTTAGCGGCTTCCGGTTACCAGTTGACGGTTTCAGGTTAAAGGGCTTTACCTGCAAACCGCGAAATTCATTGCAGGGGGCCGCAAGGAGCCTCGTAACATGAACCTCAAACCCGGAGCCTGCAACTCTCCCATCAAAGACGATTCATCATCACGATGGCCGATTGCAAAGAATTATTTGGATATTTGTTGCCGGACCGCATCTCAAACTATAACCATAAACTATACACACCATGCCAGTGATCTTACACGTTGAAGGTAAATATCCTCAATTCGGAAGTAATTGTTTTATTGCCCCCAATGCCACCATAGTTGGAGATGTGGTGATGGGCGATGATTGCAGCGTATGGTTCAGCGCCGTGGTTCGGGGCGATGTAAACAGCATACGCATGGGAAATAAAGTGAATATCCAGGACGGCGCCGTTATTCACTGCACCTATAAACGCACCCAAACGATCGTTGGCAATAATGTTTCCATTGGCCATAACGCCATTGTGCATGGCTGTACCATCGAAGACAATGTACTGGTAGGCATGGGCGCTATTATCATGGATCGCGCCCATATCGGCACCAATTCCATCATTGCAGCCGGGGCTGTGGTACTGGAAGGAACCGTTGTTCCCGCCGGAACCATTTTTGCCGGTGTACCTGCCAAAAAGGTAAAAGACATCGTAGTATCGCAAATTCACACAGAAATTGACCGCATCGCCAATAATTACATCAAATATGCCGACTGGTTCCGGGACCAGGTAACCGAATAATTGGTTCTACCTATTGCAATTGTGGCATAATATTTCTAGATTTAAGGGGCGTATTACCCGTGAAAAAAAGGACTATGAAATCTATTAGAATCTTACTGTTTTTTGCTGTTGTGCTGTATTTTTTAGGTGGAACTGCATGCAGTCCGAAATATGGCTGTCCCAGTAACGGCAAAAATGTGGGTGCAGAAAGGATCCTGAGCGGCGAAAAGGTTCCCAAAGCGAAAAAGTTCAGATCGTAATACCTGCTAAACCGGTTGAACCCGTTCAACTGTATTCATAACTTAGAAACCGTACTTTATGAGCCTAACCCTACGCACCGATTTCGGCTGCACCGAGGCCATCATTGATGATGACTGTGGGCTGAAACGCTTTTACGAGGTAGCTAATATTCTCCTGGATGATCTCAAGATCAGATTTACCAATAAGCAGGATGATTTTGATACCCTCACGTGGAACTTCACGTACAAAGGACATTTGCTTACTTTGTATTACAACATTTACACCGGTATTTCGATCTATCCTTACAAGTTCAAGGAAGCTCCCCGCAAAGACAATGATGCGGTAATAGAAGTAGCTAAATTTCTGGAGACCAAACTCCTTGTTAACAAAGCAAAGCGCTTTATTGCGCAGTAATGCTACCGGTCGCATTTGCCTGTTTCATTCCTTCCAATATCCTCCCCTCTTTACATTTCCAGTATCCGTTATTAAAATTCCCAATGATGAAGTGATCCATTTAAATCGCTTCGGCATTGCGCGTATTTAATAATTTTTATCATCAATAGATTCAAGGATGTTGACATAGCTCACGTAGCGGTCTTCATTGATGCTTCCATTGATCACGGCGTCTTTAACGGCACAACCCGGCTCATTTATATGAAAGCAGTTGTTGAACTGGCAGTTGGTGATGAGGCGCGCCATTTCGGGGAAATAATGCGACAATTCCTGCCGGGAAATATCTACCAGGCCGAATTCGCGCATACCCGGCGTATCTATCACCCTGCCACCCGTGGCCGGCGGCAGATCGAACATTTCAGCGAAAGTGGTCGTGTGCAAGCCCTTGCCGCTCCATCCGCTTACATCCTGTGTTTTCAACTGCAGCCCGGGAAAGATGGAATTAATAAAAGAAGATTTACCTACACCCGAGTGCCCGCTCAATAAGGTGGTCTTATTGGCCAGTGCTTCCTGCACTTCCTGTACACCTTGATTTGTTTTTACCGACATCAATACGGTACGGTAGCCTATAGCCGCATACATTTCCTTCAACGCCGTGTATTTGTCGAGTTCTTTGTTCTTATACAGATCTGCTTTATTAAACACCACGATGGCGGGCACATGATATGCTTCGCTGGTTACCAGGAAACGATCTATAAAACCCTGTGAGGTCTTCGGTTCCCGGAGCGTTGCAAACAACAAGGACTGATCGATGTTTGCGGCTACAATATGATGCTGCTTTTTATGAGCAGGCGATTGCCGGTTGATATAATTGCGCCGGGGAAGGATCTCTGTAATGATAGCGGTATTCGCTGATTCACTTTCAATGTCAACGATCACTTCATCTCCTACTGCAATGGGGTTGGTGGATGTTATATCATCTATTTTAAACACACCTTTGATACGGGCACTCATGGCCTTGCCCGTCTCCGTCTTGATATTATACCAACTGCCTGTTGACCTGTAAACAATTGCTTTCATTGGAGCATAAAAGTACAATTATTGGGGCAGAACTGTAAGGTTCACCGTTTGGTGCTGCGGAAGCAGTTGGTTTACGCGAATCTGACAGCTGTAATCAGAAGGGCTACAGCTGACCTGCCAGGGCAATAAAGCTAATGAGAACAGAAGCTCAAATACTGCACCTTACAGGTCTGTTCTAACTTCTTAAGGGAATTTTTTAAATAGTGTGTAGCGCAAAAATATTTCCAGCAATAACATAGCGGCTGCTGCAAACGCAAAGGGAAAGAAGCGCTCGGTGTAGCGTTTGAGTGCAGTAACTTCTATGCGGGATTTTTCGAGTTTGTCAATCTCAGCATATATTCTTTTCAGGCTTTCATTGTCACGGGCCCTGAAGTATAAGCCACCGGTTTCTGTAGCGATCATCCGCAACAGCTTTTCATCGATATTCACTTTCTGCTGCCGGGTAGTGGTGCCACCGCTGCCATCAGGAATCGGTACAGGGGCATAACCTTCCGAACCAACGCCAATGGTATACACCCGTACGCCATAAGCTTTTGCCAGTTCTTTACCGGCCAGCGGATCTATACGCCCTCCCTGGTCTTCGCCATCGGTCAGCAATATGATCACCTTCGATTTTGTTTTTACGTTCTTCAGGCGGTCGACGCTTACGCCCAGGCCATCGCCAATGGCGGTACCATCTTCGAGCAAGCCGCGTTGAATATTGTAGATCTGGGTCTTCAATACTGCTTTATCAGTTGTAAGAGGCACCAGCGTAAAACTTTCGCCGGAAAATATGACCACGCCAATGCGGTCGGTGGGGCGCATATCTACAAAGGCTGCCGCCATTTGTTTGGATGCTTCGAGGCGGTCGGGTAAGAAGTCCTGCGCCAGCATACTGCCGCTCACGTCCATACAAAGCACGATATCGATGCCCTGGCCGGCTTTCAGTTCTTCATCATTCCGGGTTTGCGGGCGCGCCATGGCCATTATAACACAGCTCAGGGCCAGCAACCGCAACACAAAAGGCGTGTGGCGGAATGTATTTTTCCAGGAATTGCTTTTACGATATACCGCAAGCGAAGATACTTTCACCGAAGCCTGCTGCTTATTATACCTGTTCAGGTACCAGTAAAGCATAACGGGTATCAGTACGAACAATCCGAATATTTCAGGATAGGCAAATGTTATATTTTCAAACCAATTGTACAGCAAGGGTCAGGAAATGTTGTTTAGTGTTTTGATAGCCGTTTGTATAACGGTAAAATTCTTTTCATTATCGGTTGCATCAGGCTGGTAGCGGGCAAACTTTACAAAATCTGCGATCTGTAAAGCACGTACCAGTTGATTGAAACTTTCTTTTTCCATGGGCATCTGGCGCAGTTGCGAAATCAGCTCTTCATTTGTTTTCTCCAGCGTGGCCACTTTCAATTTACGGAACATGAATACGCGCAGTATATCGTTCAGCCGGCTATAGTAAGCCTTTACTTCTCCGTTCTGCAGCCCTTGTTTGCGCAGTTCTTCCAGTGCCTGTAACGCTTCTTCGTATGCGCTCAATTTCGGCTGGGGCGGTGGTGGCGCAGCCACTGGTTTCTTTGGTTTTCTCAACAGATAAAAGATAACGCCCGCGGCGATCACTGTAAACGCTCCAATGATCCAGGGGATCCAGGCCATCCAGGCTGGTTTCGGTACTTCTATAATATCCTTGATATCGCGATAGTCTTTCGACAGATCATCCCTGGTATAACTGACTTCAATAGGAATCGAATCGGTGGCATAGGACTTACCTTCCACTTTAAGCACCAGCGGCGGAATTACCATGGTGCCCGAATCAAAGCTGGTGATAGTGAGTTCCTGGTGATATTGCTTCCCATCGATATTATCGTTGGTATCTGGCTTGCCGGCCTCAATGATCTCGAAATGAGGAATGGTATCGAGGTTAAACCAGGTAAGCGATTGTCCCATGGGGATCCGCACTTCAAAGGTCAATTTGATGGGTTCACCAATGAGGATCTGATCGCGGTTGACCGATGCACGGGCCATCACCTGGCCAAACATATAAAGGGGGCTGGTGAGTAAACTACCAATGAGGACAATATAAAGAATAGGGTTTTTCATAATTACCGGTTACGCCCGATAAAGAACTTCTGCAGCACTTTTACATAATCTTCGCCGGTGCGTATATGCAGGAGGTCGCAACCTGCCCGCGTAAAGATATTTTTACAATAGTTTGTGTGATTAAAAAAAGCAGCTTCGTGTTGCTGACGCACCAGGTAATCGCTTGTATCTATCCAGGTGCGCGCCCCCGTTTCTGCATCTTCCACTTCCATTAAACCGGCATCGGGTAACTGCATATCCATTTTATCGTACACCTTTATGCCAATCACATCGTGCTTTTTACCTGCTACCTTCAAACCGTCTTCAAAATCATTGTCCAAAAAATCGCTTAATACAAAAACGATACTGGTTTGCCGCACGGTATTATTCAGCCTTTGCAGGGCATTGCCCAGGCGGGTTCCTTTATTCTTTGGCTCTGCCGTTAACAGCTCGCGAACGATGTACAATCCATGATCCCTTCCTTTTTTGGGCGGAATGAACTTTTCGATCACGTCGCTGAAGAAGAGCACGCCTATTTTATCATTATTGCTGATAGCGGAAAAAGCCAGTACGGCGGCCACTTCCGTGATCAGGTCTTTTTTCCGGGCCTGGGTGGTGCCAAACAAAGAACTGGCGCTTACATCAACCAGCAGCATCACCGACAGCTCACGTTCTTCTTCAAATACTTTACTGAAGGGGTGATTAAAGCGGGCAGAGACGTTCCAGTCGATAAACCGGATATCATCGCCGGCCTGGTATTCGCGCACTTCTTTAAAAAGCATACCCCGCCCTTTAAATGCGCTGTGATATTCACCTGTAAACAGGTGGCGGGTGATCTTTTTGCTTTTGATCTCCAGCTCGCGAACTTTTTTTATTATTTCAGCTGTTGTCAGCATATTCAATGGACAATTGGCGTGACAATAACAATTCAATTGGCAATGAGCAAGACGCAACCGGCATTTGTACCCTTATGTTATTTGACTATTGCCTATTGTTTATTGCCTCCTGGGTTAAGGTACTTGTATAACACGAAGAACGTCATCGATGATATTCTCCACATTCACATTCTCCGCTTCAGCTTCATAGGTCAACCCGATGCGATGGCGCAATACATCTTTTGAGATACTGCGTACATCTTCGGGAATAACAAAACCGCGTTTGTTCAGGAATGCATGCGCTTTGGCGGCCAGGGCCAGGTTAATGCTGGCGCGGGGCGAACCGCCATAAGCGATCAGCGGCTTCAATTTTTCCAGTTTATATTTCTCGGGGAAACGGGTGGCAAAAACAATGTCGAGGATATAATTCTCCACTTTTTCATCCATATAGATCTGGCGCGCCAGTTCTTTTGCCTGGGTGATCTCCTGCATCGACACTACCTGGCTCACTTCGGGCGATTTGGACCCCTGTACGTTCTGGCGAATGATGATCTGCTCTTCCTGTTTTGTAGGATAATCCACGATCACTTTCATAATGAACCGGTCCTGCTGTGCTTCCGGCAATGGATAGGTACCTTCCTGTTCCAGCGGGTTCTGGGTGGCCAGCACCAGGAATGGTTCATCCAGTTTATGGGTAGTATCTCCAATGGTAACCTGCCGTTCCTGCATGGCTTCCAGCAAGGCGCTTTGCACTTTTGCCGGAGCGCGGTTGATCTCATCTGCGAGTATGAAATTGGCGAAGATCGGTCCGCGGCGAACTATGAATTCATTTTTCTGCTGATTATAGATCATGGTGCCAATGACGTCGGCCGGCAACAGGTCGGGTGTGAACTGGATACGGCTGAATTTGGCATGAACGGCCTGGGCGAGTGATTTAATGGTGAGGGTCTTAGCCAAACCAGGCACCCCTTCCAGCAACACGTGGCCATTGCTTAACAGGCCAATGAGCAGCCTGTCTAACATATGATGCTGTCCAATAATAACCCTGGCTGTTTCATCGCGGAGCCGGTCGATAAATGCGCTCTGATACTGGATCTTGTCATTGAGCTGCCGGATATCATCTGCTGTTAATAGCATATACGGGGTTTAGTATGAATGATTGATAATCAGTTATAAAAAATACGCCCATCACCTTTGCAAGATGCTTGCCAACTTGCAAAAACGACCCTAAAATCAATAAAAATAAACATGTTTCCACATACACAATAAGCGGGCAATACAGCAGTTATGGTAATATTACGATTTCCTAAACCACAAAGCAACGGAAAGGGAATAAAATTTGCTCATAATAGTGTGTTATTTTGCAGCCCTGGCTGGCGACATTGTTAAATAGGCATTAAAAATAAAAACTGTTAAGATGAAAAATTATGCATTAGCTCTGCTTTCACTTGTTTTTGTTATCTGGGGTTGCGACAAGGATGATGATGATGACAAGAATAACGATGTTCAGGCAAAGGTTCAGTTAATGATCGCTGCTCCGTGGAAATATGATACAGCAGCGATAGATGCTGACAAGAACGGCACTCCTGACCAGGCATTCCCTCCGGGCTTTGACATTGAGTCATGCATAAAGGATAATATTATCACCTTTAAGAGCGATAGTACCGGAAACCTGAATGAAGGCGCTCAAAAATGTGAGTCAACCGATCCGCAAAACACAGCCTTTAACTGGTGGTTCAAAGACAATGGTGCTATATTGCACAGCCCCGATCCTATCTTCGGTGGTTTCAGTGGCGATGCCAAAGTAATTGAACTCACAGGCACCAAATTACGGGTAACAAAAGAATTGTCTTTTGGCCTTGGCACTTACAATGTAGTGCTCGACCTGAAGCATTAATCGAACTTATTATAGACCAAAAGCCCTCCCGATGCATTGGGAGGGCTTTTTTGTGCTTTTTCAGCTGCCTGAAAGGCGCATGAGAAAGTAATTAATTGATCACCCTGTACGACAAACGAAAACAATCAAATACCTGCTTACCCCCTTACCTGTTTTGGCGTGTTTATTAGATGACCATCTATGACAGGTATTTACCTACGATCGGAACCCTGCGGCCCACTCCGAACGCTTTACAACTAACCCTGATGATGGGGCAGAATTGATTACGTTTGTATTCATTGCTGTTCACCAGTTTCAGCACGCGCCGCACCAGGGCTTCATCAAATCCCATGGCAACAAGTTCCTTCGGTCCTTTTCTTCTTTCAATGTATTGGTATAATACTTTATCGAGCACCGCATAATCGGGCAGGCTGTCGCTGTCTTTTTGATCGGGCCGCAATTCAGCTGATGGTGGTTTGGTAATAATATTTTCGGGAATGATCTCTCCATTGCGGTTGAGGTAATTCGCCAGGGCATATACCTGCATTTTGTACACATCGCCCAGGACGCTTAAGCCGCCAGCCATATCACCATACAGGGTGCCATAACCGGTGCTCAGCTCGCTTTTATTGGAAGTATTCAGCAGGATGTAACCGAACTTGTTCGAAATGCTCATTAAGAGATTTCCCCTCGAACGGCTTTGCAGGTTCTCTTCTGCCAGCCCAAAGGGCAGATCGCCAAATACGGGCTGCAGGGTATGCAGGAAAGAATCGTAGATATTTTTTATGGGAATAATATCATAGGGATTGCCCAGGTTCTTACTGAGCTGTTCAGCATCTTCTACCGAATGAGAGGTAGAGAAATGAGATGGCATCAGTACCGCCCTTACATTCTCACGGCCTAATGCGCGGGTGGCCAGGGCCTGCGTAACAGCGCTATCAATGCCACCGGAACTACCGAGGATGGCTTTGGTAAAGCCCATTTTCCTGAAATAATCCCTGATGCCGAGGATGAGCGCTTCTTTGATCTGGCCGATATTCTCATCAGATGTTAAATATTCGATGATCTTTTCCGGATCCTGCACTTTTCCTACACGCATGTCTTTATCAAATTCCGGAATTGCTTTCATCGGTTTGGGTTTTGCCTTCTGTACCTGGATCTCATCGAGGTTCACAATGGCAAAATCCTCTTCAAAATACTTCATCTCCTTTATGATCTGGCCGTTTGCGTCCATCACCATGCTGCCACCGTCGAAAACGATCTCCGTTTGCGAGCCAATGGCATTGCAATAGAACATGGGCAGCCCGTACTTAAGGACGTTCGCCCGAATGATCTCTTCGCGGTCCTTATCATGGTCATAATCGAAAGGCGAAGCGGAGATATTGATCATGAGATCGGGTTGCTGCGTGATGAGCTTGTCCATTGGGCATTGGCGGTACAATGGATTATCGCCCAGGTTCCAGATATCTTCACAAACGGTCAGGGCGATTTTCTTCCCTTTAAACTCCAGCACATTCCAATCGTAACCGGGTTCAAAATACCGGTACTCATCAAACACATCATAATTCGGCAACAGGGTCTTGTGCGCTACGCCAAGCACTTTTTTATCGTATAACAACCAGGCGGCGTTAAACAGGTCTTTTCCTTCTTTCAGGGGATTACGTTGCGGACTGCCTACGATCACCCCGATGGTATCGGCCTGCTCTTTTATGATGTCGATCGCTTTATAACATTCATTTATGAAATCGTCAAACTCGAGGAAATCCCGGGGCGGATAACCACAGATGCTCAATTCCGAAAACACCACCAGGTCGGCTTTCCTGCTCTTTGCATACTGGATAGCCCCCATTATTTTGCGGGTGTTATCTTCGAAATTCCCTATATGATAATTTTGCTGCGCGATCGCAATTTTCATTTGAGTTCTTTAGGTTTAATAAAAACGAGGCCCGTTTTTTCTTCCAGCGCAAATTTACACCAATGTGCAAAGCAATACAAGCAAGCTTACTGCTTAAGACTGAAGGCTTAACGCCAATCAGCGAATTTGCCGGGTGACCTGCAAGCAACCTGCTGACAGCGCAGAAGCCTGAAGGCTGCAGGTGGAAGTTCAAACGCAAAACAACTAATTGGCGGCTGACCTCCAATGCTGACCTTACCGATTAACTTAGCTGGCGCGGAACGCTTAACGCAGAAAGCCCAACGCCAAATACCAGCATACAGTTCCTGCTTTTCAACCTTACCTTCGCCGAAACTTTGCCATAACCATAGGGTTCGAGCGCAGTGGTGCCAGCGAACAGCCCAGAAACTCAGAATGCAAAATACTAGCGCATACAAACGAGGCGTTAAGCCCCTGGTTTTCGCCGGCGTTCGGTGTTACGCGTTAAGCGTTCGGCCTAAGCATTTATTTAAATATTTTTCCAGATGAAAAGAACAGCCCTGGCATTTTTGCTTCTTGCCGGATTATTTTCCTGTAAAGACAAAAACGTACCTGATGTATCAAAAATCAAGGTTGACCTTTCTGTACGGCGTTTTGAACAGGATTTCTTTGCTATTGATACCAACCAGATGATGGCTTCCCTGAACCAGCTTGGGGAAAAGTATCCACTTTTTTTAGGTGATTATCTATTCAATATTATGGAACTGCCGGGTATCAGTGATACCAGTACGCAGGAACTGGTCCTGCTGAAAAAATTCATTAACGATTACCGGCCGGTGAAAGATTCGGCCGACAAGGTCTTCCGCAATTTCAGTGCTGTTGAAAAGGATGTAAAGAAGGGCTTACAATTCATAAAGTATTATTTTCCGGCTTACAAGACCCCGCCGCAACTGATCACTTATATCGGACCAATGGAAGGCTATAGCGATGTTATTACCCGCGATGCGCTGGCGGTTGGTTTGCAGTTGCACATGGGCAGCAATTATTCCTTATACCGCAGCAGCCTTGGCCAGTCGGTATTCCCTGACTATATCTCACGCCGGTTCACACCCGATTACATTGTGGTAAACTGCATGAAAAATATCATCAATGATATTGCCCCTGAAAAAGGGGGTAGCAAACCCCTGGTAGAGCTGATGGTAGAAAGTGGAAAGCGCTTATATGTGCTGGATAAAGTGCTGCCTTTTGTGGAGGACACGCTTAAAACCGGTTATACCGCTGCCCAATTGAAAGGCTGTTATGAAAATGAAGGCAAGATCTGGAACTTCTTTCTCACCAATAACCTGCTGTACAATATTGAGCCGGTGAATATAAAGTCGTATATGGAAGAAGCACCCAATACACCTGAACTGGGCGATCGCTCACCGGGCGCTATTGGCGTATTTGTAGGCTGGCAGATCGTTAAAAAGTATATGTCGAAGCATGAAGGGCTTTCTTTGAATGAACTGCTGAACACAGATGCGAAGAAGATCTTTGAGGAGAGTAAGTATCGGCCGGGTTAACAGTTCGCAGTTGGCAGTTGGCAGTTCGCGGTTGGCAGTTGGCAGTTCGCGGTTGGCAGTTACCTGGATTTCAAATTCGAGAACGGCGACTAACTATTATAGTTGAAAATTCAGGGTCCCGGGCGACCTGGAAAGCTTATCGTCGTTTTTGTCCGCTTACCGGCAACCGGTAACTATTGCATTCCCCGGAACATGGAACTTGTATCTGATTGATTTGCGCCGAGCCCGGCAACCGGTAACTATTGCCTTTCCCCTGAAACCCGGAACATAGAACTTGTAACTGATTGTTTTGCACCTCCCCCTTTAGGGAGTTGGAGTATTATTTCTTCCCAATCTTTTTTCTCAGCAGCTCCCTGGCAAGTTGCAGATCGGTGATCGATTTAAACGAATCCTTGGGTACCAGGAAAAAAGACCGCGCGTCGAAGTATAAGTGAAAAAAATAAGGGCTTTCCACAAAATGGCTGAATTGTTTCCAGGGCCAGCCTTTGGAGCCTTTGGCTGTTTCCAGCACCACATTCTCATCATCAAAATGCATAATGAATTCGTCCTGGAAGGTGTGGGAACGCCGGTAAATGCTGCTGGGCAGTATCCGCCAGATCACCAGCATCAGCAGGAACCATAAAAAAGAAAAAATTAAGAAAGAGATAGCCTGTATCTTCTTTAAGGCAAACAGTACGGCCGAGGTAATGGCGAATACGTTGATCAGCACCAACAGGACCTTGATTTCAGGTCGCATTAAAAAATGATAACGTAAAGCCTGTATTACCTGCTTTTTATCATAACCAAATTGAACTGTCATTCAGTTTTCCCCCATTAAGGCCGTAAAAGTAAGGATTCCACGGTAAGACCATGATAAAAAACAGGGTTCAAATTAATGAACCCTGTCCAGCAGTGCACATGAAACAATCCCTTTTACGGGAAAGTCATTTAAGGGCAAATTGTTCTCAATGGCTATACCTGAGGTTTAGTAATCCGTTCCTGAATATCTTTAATGGCAGGCGATCTTTTCTTTTGCAAACCTACTTAGTTACTGGCCCTGGAACAATACCACTTTGTGGTGCTATTGAAAGGAGTAATTTATCATCAGATACACTGAAGTTCAATCAATTGCTATAAAAAAGAGGATTTTTTTGCCCTGCCCAAGGTCTGGGGTGAACGGGTATTCCGGGCGGCAGGTGCCAATGCACCATCTTTAACGAACCATTTTACCACATTTATATCTTGTTTTACCATGAGCGGCTTCATAGGGAGTAATATACCGGTTACAGGAGGCCAGAAAGGCCATGCAGATCGTCACAAGTAAAAGCGTTTTCAGTTTCATTTGTTAGTGTTGGTTTCTACCGGAATAAACGAAGCGTCCCATTATATTGATATTTATAAATATACAAAGAAATGTCAAAATATCTGTCGCAGCTTAACCACGATCAGCCTTTTCCCCTTGAAGGAAAGTATCCAGCCTCTGCCATTCAAAAGGCTTCCGGTCAAATAAAAAATCCGCTCATAAACATGAGCGGATTGAAGTTTATAAAAATAACCGTCCAAAATTCTCGTGTATTGAGCTGGCAACTTGCTGTTCAACAGCTTATTTTTTGCCAGCCTGCCCTCATTTTAAAGGGGGCGCAGGATATTGGAACGGGTACCTGTTGATCGGGATCTCTTAACTGCAACCCATGCTATTACCGCAATTGAGGCATTTATAGCAGGTTCCGCTACGGATGGTAATATGTCCGCAGGTATTACAGGCCGGCGCATCGCTTTGCATGCTTTTGGCGGCTGCGTTGATGGCATCGATACCTGCTTCTGCTTTTTTAACAGTGGCTTTTACAGGTTTCAACGGGTCTGCATCTGGTGTTTTAACCGGTTTACCGGGCACGACGCGCACATCACTTAGTGGTGGTGTTTTTTTTTCGTACTCCAGCGAAGTGGGAATTTCATCCCAGTCATCGGTGCCGGTATTCATTACTTCAGGCCGGTCAAGTACATGTACCAGGTCGGTTCTGCCCAGGTATTCATACGCCAGGGCACGGAATATGAAGTCAACGATCGAGGTGGTGCTCTTAATGTTCGGATGGTCTACCATTCCGGCGGGATCAAAACGCGTGAACACAAATTTCTCAACAAACTCTTCGAGCGGCACACCATACTGCAGGCCAATTGAAATAGCTATAGCAAAGCAGTTCAGCATACTGCGCATGGTGGCGCCTTCCTTGGCCATATCGATGAAGATCTCACCTACTGTACCATCGCCGTATTCTCCGGTACGCAGGAAAATGGCCTGTCCGTTGATCTTGGCTTTTTGGGTAAAACCACGTCGTTTTGCCGGCAGGGTCCTGCGCTCAACGATTCGCGCCAACTCCCTTTTCAATCTTGTATCGGGAGATGCCTGAACGCGTTTCTGCACTTCACCCAGCAGTTCGGTAATGGTGAGTTTACCAAGGTCTACAATATTTGATTCCTGTGGCTCAGCGGCAGGGGCTGTTTCACTTGTTTCGTCTTCCGCTTTTTTCTTCTTATCGCTTTTATTGCTGAGCGGCTGGCTAAGCTTTGATCCATCGCGATACAAAGCACAGGCTTTTAAGCCCAGTTTCCAGCTCATCATGTAAGCATCGGCAATTTCTTCTACTGTTGCTTCATTCGGAAGGTTAATGGTTTTTGAAATAGCACCACTCAGGAACGGTTGTGCGGCGGCCATCATGCGAATATGGCCATGGGCATGAATGTAACGTTGGCCCTTTTTACCGCATTTGTTGGCACAGTCAAAAACGGGCAGGTGTTCGGCCTTTAAGAAAGGAGCACCTTCGATGGTCATGGTACCGCAGATATAATCGTTGGCGGCTTCCACCTGCTCATCGGTAAAGCCTAAAGCTTCCAGCAGGCTCCATTCAAAATTAAAGTACTGCTCAGGTTTGAATCCCAGGCGTTGCAGGCACTCTTCACCGAGCGTGTAAACATTGAATACGAATCCGATTTCAAAGGCGGAAGCTACGGCTGCATCTAATTTTTTGATCTCTTCGGCAATAAATCCTTTCTCGCTCAGGGTCTGGTGATTGATATGCGGCGCTCCAACGAATGTTCCGGCGCCTACTGCATATTTCACGATCGATTCAATCTCCCGGGGCTGGTATCCAAGATTCTTTAAAGCTGTGGGTACAGACTGGTTAATGATCTTGAAGTAACCGCCACCACTGAGCTTTTTGAATTTAACCAGGGCGAAATCGGGTTCTACACCAGTTGTATCGCAATCCATTACCAACCCAATAGTACCGGTAGGTGCTATTACAGTGACCTGGGCATTGCGATAACCATGTTTCTCCCCTAACTGAACAGCTTCATCCCATGCTTTGGTAGCCGCTTTCAGGAGGTAATCGGGACAATATCTTGCTTTAATACCCTGGGGTTTGATGTGCAGTTTTTCATACTCATCTGCATCGTAGGCAGCGAGCCGGTGGTTGCGCATTACGCGCAACATGTCTTCCCGGTTCTCCTCAAAACGGGAGAAAGGTCCTAAGATAGAAGCCAGTTCCGCCGACGTTTTATACGCAATACCGGTCATGATAGCGGTTATGGCGCCGGCAATACCCCGGGCCTCTTCACTATCGTATGGAATGCCCATTACCATCAGCATGGAACCCAGGTTGGCATAGCCCAAACCGAGGGTGCGGTAATCATAGCTCAGCTGTGCTACTTCTTTGGAAGGGAACTGCGCCATGAGCACGGATATTTCCAGAACAACCGTCCACAGGCGGCATACATATTCGAAACCTTCTACATCGAATGAATTGGCAGCCTCGTTATAAAAGCGGCGCAGGTTGGCAGAAGCCAGGTTACAGGCCGTATTGTCGAGGAACATATATTCACTGCAAGGGTTGGAAGCATTGATGCGGCCTCCTTTGGGACTGGTATGCCATTCGTTGATGGTAGTATCGTATTGTGTTCCGGGGTCGGCACAACGCCAGGCGGCATAGGCAACCTGGTTCCAAACCTCTTTGGCGGGAATACGCTTCATTACTTTACCATCGGTACGGGCTTTCAATTCCCACTCTTCATCATTCTCGAGCTTGCTAAAAAATTCATTGGGAATTCGAATCGAGTTGTTGGAGTTTTGGCCGCTCACCGTTCTGTAAGCCTCCCCTTCATAATCACTGGGATAACCTGCGGCGATCAATGCGCCTACTTTCTTTTCTTCTTCTACTTTCCAGTTAATGAACTCCATGATCTCAGGGTGGTCAAGATCAAGGCAAACCATTTTGGCGGCCCTGCGCGTGGTACCACCACTTTTGATGGCGCCTGCGGCGCGGTCGCCGATCTTCAAAAAGCTCATGAGGCCGCTGGAAGTGCCGCCACCGCTTAATTTCTCGCCTTCACCCCGGATGGTAGAAAAGTTAGTACCTACGCCACTGCCATATTTGAAAATACGGGCTTCGCGCATCCACAGGTCCATGATACCGCCTTCATTCACCAGGTCATCCTCTACGCTCAGGATGAAACAGGCGTGCGGTTGCGGGCGCTCGTATGCTGAAGTTGATTTTTTCAGTTCACCATCAACAGGGTCTACATAATAATGCCCCTGTGGTTTTCCTTTGATGCCATAGCTTTCAAATAAACCGGTATTGAACCATTGCGGACTATTAGGCGTACATGACTGATTGAGGATACAATGCACCAGCTCTTCGTAAAATATGGTGGCATCCTGTTCAGAAGCAAAATACCCATATTTCTCACCCCATACCCGCCAGCAATTTGCCAGACGATGGGCAACCTGTTTTACCGATGTTTCACGACCCAGTGACCCATCCTTTTGTGGAACGCCTGCCTTACGGAAATACTTTTGAGCCAGAATATCTGTAGCAATCTGACTCCAGTGTTTGGGAACCTCTACATTATTCATTTCAAACACCACTTCACCACTTGGATTGCGGATCACCGACGTTCGATAATCATATTCGAACTGATCAAACACAGACACTCCTTCGCGGGTGAACCGGCGACTGAACTGTAAGCCTTTCGATTGCTTTTTACTGGGCATAGGTTACTTAGTTTTTTAACAATGATTAAATCA
Organism: Longitalea arenae; assembly: GCF_016924755.1. Taxonomy (GTDB): domain Bacteria; phylum Bacteroidota; class Bacteroidia; order Chitinophagales; family Chitinophagaceae; genus Niastella; species Niastella arenae. The sequence continues at coordinate 429,234 of NZ_JAFFJX010000002.1, forward strand.
GGGTTTGGGTGGAAAGGGTGAAGAACGAAAATATCCAGTCAGGGCCAGATTTCCGATCGAGAAATATGCACAGCTGTGGAAAAAGGATGTTAAAAATACGAAGATGCAAGCTGGGTGTGCTTTACTCGATTTTTGCACAGAATACGGTCAGATGTTAATTACTTTTTCAAGGTTGTTATGAAAAAAAATGTTATCTATAAAGGCGTCGCGAGTTACTGGTTCCCGGTTGCAAGTTTCAGGTTTCAGGTTACACGTTTCACGTTACAGGGCCTTCAACTCAGTTGGCTGGAAAATCGTTGCGTGTACTGCAATGGCAGCCATGCAACTTGCAACCTGGAACTTGCAACTGCCACATTCCCGCTCACAAACGATCATTAGGCAATTGTTGCTTTTCTTTGCCAGATGTCCTTTTATAAACAACTGATCCTGGTGATAGTTGGAATGATTGCAGGCTATAATTCCCGGTCACAGGTAGCGCTCTCGGGGTGGGTAACCACCAATAACCAAATAGCGCTTACCAAAAGTCTTATTTACCAGTTGGAAGCCAGCGGAAGGACAGAACCGCAAAGGCAGCACCTGCAAACCTTTTTATTGCGCACCGGCGCTTTTGTTCAGCTAAACAACCAATGGAGCGTGGGTGCCGGCTATTGTCTTACGGAAGGGCGCCGCACCATCAACGGAACCAGCAGCTTTGCAGCTGAGCACCAGGCCCTTGAGCAGGTATGGTTCACCCACAATGTATATCTTGGTTCGGCAAAAAACAAACACACTACCCTCTTACGCCATCGCCTCAGGCTTGAGAACCGGTTCTTACCTAAACTGATCTGGGAAAATAATGCCATAAAAAGAACCGGCAGCGCTTTTGCCAACCGGTTGCGATACCAGATCAGGCAACAGATCCCGCTGGTGAGGGTCACCAGCAGTTTCGACAAAGGCATGTTCCTGATCCTGCAGAACGAAGTCTTTTTCAATGTGAGCGGGCAGCAGCATGTAAACGGCCAGATCCTTGATCAAAACCGCAGTTTGCTGGCTACCGGCTACCGCTTCAGCCGGAAATTTGACCTGGAATTATCGTATATGTTACGCGTTGTTAAGGAACCCAGCAAAAGGTGGTCGCGCGAAAGCATTATACAGGTAACTGCTTTTAGTAGAATATAATGCCCTGAATAACAATAAATGGTAAAAGTTTTGGCACCTTATAGCCCCTTTGGAAAACTTTTTGCATTTTTGTAGTCACCAATAGCCCAGCATGACGAATCGCATTTATCAATCACTACTGCAACATAAGGAGAAAGGACAAAAATCATTTGCAGTACTGATTGACCCAGACAAGGTTACGGTAGAAAAAATCGATGAATTAACAGCATTGGCCACCAAAGCGCGGGTTGATTACCTGCTCGTGGGCGGAAGTTTGGTGGTTACGAACCGGCTGGACGAAGTGGTGCAGCAGATAAAAAAGAATTGCAATATCCCGGTGATCCTCTTTCCGGGCAGTCCCTCCCAAATAACCAGTTATGCAGATGCATTGCTTTATCTCTCGCTTATTTCAGGCCGCAATGCAGAATTACTCATTGGCCAGCATGTTATTTCAGCACCATTTGTGAAGCAAAGCCGGCTCGAGATCATCTCTACCGGTTACATGGTCATCGATGGCGGCGCTCCCACGACCGTATCATATATCAGCAATGCAGCGCCCATTCCGGCCGATAAAAATGAAATTGCGATGTGCACCGCCATGGCAGGTGAAATGCTGGGCATGAAACTCATTTTCATGGATGCCGGCAGCGGCGCCAAACGTCCTATCAGTGAAAGCATGATCGAGAAAGTGGCACAGATCATCGAAGTGCCGCTGCTCGTTGGCGGCGGTATTACCGATCCCGAGAAAGCATACCGCAATTGCAAAGCCGGCGCCGATATGATCGTAATTGGCAATGCTATTGAGAAAGATGCTTCGCTCATAGAAGAGATGAGTGCCGCTATCCATTCAGTGCCCACCCGCATTGTGTAATGAACTTTTTGATGATTATATTGTTCTGATAGATATTCAAGATAGCACCGTTTTGTCATTGAGGATTTAAGGTATTTCAGGATTTAGACAAAATTTTACACCAAAAATCCCCATTGAATTAAAAAAGTTGTTTTTCTTTGCGGTGACAAAATCTATTGATTTAAAAGCATACCCGATAAAAAATGCAAAAAAATCTCACCATAATACTCGCTGATGTGATCGCGCAAACCGCGATTACTATAGTGCGTGGGGTTTTTCCTGTACGGCTCCGTACAGTTTTTTACTTCCAACCTATTCCCGTCAGGGTGCGACGTTGATACTTACTGTACCATACAGCATGCATTTTAGTGACCGGAATGGCTTCAGTTCCTGCAAGCTATTACCCCCGGCACAATGTTTTAAGCCGTTGCATTTTTCACATTTAGCCTTGTTACAAAAATGGATACCCAACAACAATTTCAGGTACTTGTAGCTAACGAATCACACCTCAGCTTTGCACAGATCATATGCGATGAAATGGCGTCGAGCGCCAAAGCCCGTGGAACCGGTATTGCCAAACGTTCGCCCGAATATATACAACAGAAAATGCGGGAAGGAAAAGCGGTGATCGCTTTTAACCAGGATGGCATTTGGGCTGGCTTCTGTTATATCGAGACCTGGAGCCATGGCGAATACGTGGCCAACTCAGGACTGATCGTATCGCCTAATTTCCGTAAGGGTGGACTGGCAAAGGCCATTAAGAAAAAAATATTCGAGCTGAGCCGGCAAACATATCCCGAAGCGAAGATCTTCGGACTCACCACCGGCCTGGCCGTAATGAAGATCAACAGCGACCTTGGCTACGAGCCGGTTACCTATTCAGAGCTTACGCAGGACGAAGCCTTCTGGGCCGGTTGTAAAAGCTGCGTGAACTATGATATCCTCATGAGCAAAGAACGGAAAAACTGTTTGTGCACTGCGATGCTGTATGATCCTAAAGATCACTACGAGCCGGAAGAGACCAAAGAGTTCTTCGAGGAGAAAAAGAGTGTGTTCGAACGCATGTTACGCATCAAACAATGGAAATTGCTGAAGCCTTTTTTCAAGGAGGATAATAAAGACTCCCAGAGCGGAGCCAAGGCTTCACAAAGCGGAGGAGCCGGCAAGATCAAATCATTTTTTCACTACTTTTTTAATCTCTAACCCCATCTCCGTCAGCTGGCGGAGAGAAAAAAGGGAATCAGAAATAATTGTATAACCAGTAATTTTTTTAAATAATGAATTCAGGCTCTTCAAAATTTCAGCACTCTCCCTCCCCTTCAGGGGTTGGGGGTGTAAAGAAAGTCGTTCTCGGTTTTAGCGGTGGATTAGACACTTCATTCTGTGTAAAATACCTGGGCGAAGACCAGGGCTACGAAGTGCACAGCATTATTGTAAATACCGGTGGTTTCAGCGAAGAAGAACTGAAGCAGATTGAAGAGCACGCCTATAAACTGGGTGTAAAAACACATACAACAGTTAATGCCATAAAAGGATATTACGACCGCATCATAAAATACCTCATTTACGGAAATGTGTTGAAGAACAACACGTATCCCTTAAGTGTGAGTGCCGAGCGGTTGAGCCAGGCCCTGCACATTGCAGAGCATGTAAAAACATTAAAAGCCGATGCAGTAGCGCATGGCAGTACCGGTGCGGGTAACGACCAGGTTCGTTTCGACATGGTCTTTCACATCCTCATCCCAGGTGTCGAGATCATTACGCCCATCCGCGACCTGAAACTGAGCCGCGAAGCAGAAATTGAATACCTGAAAGGCAAAGGGGTGAACATGAACTTTGCTAAAGCAGTGTACTCGATCAATAAAGGATTATGGGGTACCAGCGTTGGTGGTAAAGAAACATTGTCATCGAAAGGTATGTTGCCCGAAGAAGCCTGGCCAACACAGGTAACCAAAACCGGCAGCGAAGAAGTGAAACTGCGTTTTGAAAAAGGGGAACTGAAAGCCATCAACGATAAATCATTCGCTCATCCGAGCGAAGCCATACAATACCTGCAAACCATTGCGGGCCCATATGGTGTTGGCCGCGATATTCACGTAGGCGATACCATCATCGGTATTAAAGGCCGGGTAGGTTTTGAAGCAGCCGCTCCCATGGTGATCCTGAAAGCACACCATGCCCTGGAAAAGCACGTACTTACCAAATGGCAGCTGAACTGGAAAGACCAGTTGGCCCAGTTCTATGGCAACTGGTTACATGAAGGCCAGATCATGGACCCTGTAATGCGCGACATTGAAGCGTATCTCGAAAGCGCCCAGGCGAATGTGACCGGCGATGTATTTGTACAGCTGCAACCTTATCGCTTCCAGATCATCGGAATTGAATCGAGCTATGACCTCATGAGCAGCAAGTTTGGCAAATACGGTGAAATGAATACCGGCTGGAGCGGTGAAGACGTACGTGGCTTCAGCAAGATCTTCGGTAACCAGACCTCGATCTGGAATTCGGTGAAGGAAGAGAATGAGGGTAAGTAGTTGGCTAGTTGATAATGTTGATATCGGTGACAGAGGGATTGAGAAGTTTATCAAATGACAGGTAACAGGAGGTGAATAATGGGAAAGCGCTAACGAGGAATCAGGAATATAGTCAGCAATTCGAAAGCAAGGCGCTATTCACCATTCACCATTGACCGTTTAAATGAAAGTTATGAGTACCAAAATAAAAGTAGGAATAATAGGTGGCGCCGGATATACCGGTGGTGAATTGCTGCGGCTGCTGATCAATCATCCGCATGTGGAGATCGCTTTTGTGAATAGTAAAAGCAATGCAGGCAATCCGGTTCACCAGGTGCATGCCGACCTCATAGGTGAAACCCAGCTCCAATTTTCCGACGACCTCTCCGCTTTAGCGGATGGAAGCATCGATGCTTTGTTCCTCTGTGTAGGCCATGGCGATGCGCGGAAATTCTTAACAGAGTACACAGTAAATGATAAAATAAAGATCATCGATCTGTCGCAGGACTTCAGGTTGAGCGCCAAATCATCGATCGGCAACCGGCAATTCGTTTACGGATTACCAGAGCTGAATAAAGAAAAGATCAAAGCTGCGCAGAACATTGCCAACCCCGGCTGTTTTGCTACCGGCATTCAGTTGGGCCTGTTGCCATTGGCCAGGGCCGGACTGCTCAGCTCTGTTTACACCACCGGCATTACCGGATCAACCGGCGCCGGCCAGAGCTTATCGGCCACTTCTCATTTTTCATGGCGGGCCAATAACATCCAGGCGTATAAAACGCTTACGCACCAGCACCTGAAAGAGATCACACAGTCATTGCAGCAATTGCAACCCTCTTTCTCACCCACCTCTGCCGAGGGCGCAGACGCATTGAGCTTTATTCCCTGGCGGGGCGATTTCACCAGGGGTATCTTTATCAGCTCACTGGTTGATTGCGACTGGAAGATGGAGCAGCTACAGGAATTGTATGCAGCCTTTTACCAGGACCAGCCATTCACGGTCATGAGCCAGGGTGAGATCTTTTTAAAGCAGGTAGTGAATACCAACAAATGTATCATTCAGCTGGAAAAAGTAGGCAGCAAACTCGTGGTGCACAGTGCCATTGATAACCTTACCAAGGGCGCTTCCGGCCAGGCGGTTCAAAATATGAATCTGATCTTTGGCATTGATGAGTGCGCCGGGTTGAAATTGAAGGCTAACTATTTCTAATTATAACGCGGAGCGGGTAACCGCTGATTAAACCTTTTAGTAATGAAGTTATTTGATGTCTATCCTGTCAACAACATTTCCATCGAAAAAGCAAAAGGCTCTTACGTATGGGATGACAAAGGAGAACAATACCTTGACCTGTATGGCGGTCATGCGGTGATTTCTATTGGCCATACCCATCCGCATTATGTTGAACGAATTACCAACCAGTTAAATAAAGTAGGCTTTTATTCCAATTCAGTTAAAATGCCCCTGCAGGAAGAACTGGCGGAGAAGCTGGGCAAGTTATCCGGCAAACCCGATTATCAGTTATTCCTGATCAGCTCAGGTGCAGAAGCCAATGAAAATGCATTAAAGCTGGCCTCCTTTCACAATGGCCGCAAAAAAATAGTTGCTTTTAAAAAAGCTTTTCACGGTCGCACTTCCCTGGCCGTTGCTGCCACCGACAATCCCGGCATTGTTGCCCCGGTGAACCAAACGCCGAACATTATCTTTCTTCCCTTCAATGACGTAGCCGCGCTCGAAGCCTGCTTCGCAGAACAGGGATCAGAGATCTCATCGGTGATCATCGAAGGCATACAGGGCGTTGGCGGCATCAATGTAGCCAGTGAATTGTTTTTACAAACCATCCGTCGCTTATGTACCGAACATGGCGCTGTATTCATTGCCGACAGCGTGCAATGTGGTTATGGCAGAAGCGGCAAATTCTTTTCACAGGATTATGCCGGTGTAAATGCAGACATCTATACCATGGCCAAAGGCATGGGCAATGGCTTCCCGGTGGCCGGTATCATCATCGCCCCGCATTTGCAACCCAAACACGGTATGCTGGGCACTACCTTCGGTGGTAATCACCTTGCCTGTGCAGCAGCACTGGCGGTAGTAGAAGTAATAGAGAAAGAGAACCTGATCCAGAACGCCGCCACCGTTGGGCAGTACCTGATGGACGAACTGAAGAAGATAAAGCAATTGGAAAATGTGCGCGGCCGTGGCCTGATGATCGGCTTCGATGTACCCGAGGCGTTCAAAGACCTGCGCAAGAACTTACTGTGGAAGCATAAGATCTTTACCGGTGAGGCCAAACCCAATGTGATCAGGTTATTACCATCCCTGGCTTTACGTAAATCGGATGCAGACCAGTTACTCGAAGCCATCAAAGAAGAAATCCAGGTTGGCGCAGAAGCATAACGCCCACCCATCAATATATTTTTTCATCATTAAAATTCCTTCCTGCTACAGGCATGAAAAATTTTACAAGTGTGCACGATGTGCCGCAAATAGATGCACTGGTAAAAAAAGCGCTCGCATACAAGGCCGATCCTTTTAAAGACAAATCCTTAGGAGCCGGCAAGCGCATTGGGTTATTATTCCTGAATCCCAGTATGCGAACCCGCCTTAGCACCCAGATCGCTGCACAGAACCTGGGCATGGAACCCATTGTATTCAACGTGGGCCAGGAAGGCTGGGCCCTGGAGTTTGAAGACGAGGCTATCATGAGCGGCAGCACCGTTGAACACGTAAAAGACGCTGCGCCCATTATGGGTAACTATTTTGATATCCTGGCGATCCGTACCTTCCCTTCTTTAAAGAACCGTGAGGACGATTACAGCGAACTGTATATAAAACAATTTATCAAATACGCCGGCATTCCGGTGGTAAGTCTCGAAAGCGCCACCCTGCATCCTTTGCAAAGCCTTACAGACATCATTACCATCAATGAATGCCTGAAAGCATCGCCCCTGCCTGCTGGCAGGAAACCAAAGATCGTATTGACCTGGGCGCCGCACGTAAAACCCTTGCCGCAATGCGTGGCCAATAGTTTTTCGCAGTGGGTAAATGCCTGGGGACAAGCCGACTTCGTGATCACCCATCCCGAAGATTATGAGCTGGATGAACAATTCACCAAAGGCGCTACCATCACCCATGATCAGAATGCGGCATTAGAAGATGCTGACTTTGTATATGTGAAGAACTGGAGCACCTTCAAAGATTATGGTAAGATCTATACCAATGATCCCGAGTGGATGCTCACCAATGAAAAGCTGAGCGTAACCAAGAATGCCAAAGTAATGCATTGTTTACCGGTTAGGCGTAATGTGGAGTTGAGCGATGAAATACTCGACGGCCCCAACAGCATTGTCACGCAGGAAGCCAGTAACCGGATCTGGGCAGCACAGGCGGTACTTAGTGAAATATTGTCTGCTCACTAAGCCATACCCCTGCCCCATCCCCCTCCCCCTAAAGGGAACCAGAAACAAAGTGCGTTTGATGAGATCTGAGGGGGAATGTGAAGATCCGGTATTCAGTTTAACATATCGAAAAGTTCAAGCACAGTGAGTGGAAAAAAGCAATTATACGTAATTAAGATTGGGGGCAATATTATAGATGATGAGTATAAGCTCACCAATTTTCTCAAACAATTTGCGAATCTCTCCTCTCCCCGCCAGTTGGCGGGGCCGGACGCACCGGAGGTACATAAGATCCTCATTCATGGCGGTGGCAAACTGGCTACCAAACTGGCTGAGCAAATGAATATTCCGCAACAAATGATCGATGGCCGCCGCATTACCGATGCAGAGACCCTGAAGATCGTTACCATGGTGTATGCCGGTTATATCAATAAAAATATCGTAGCCCAGCTTCAGGCGAATAATTGTAATGCCATTGGATTAACCGGTGCCGACGGCAACGTGATACTGGCGCATAAAAGAAATCATCCGACTATTGACTACGGTTTTGCCGGTGATGTAGACACCATTGACACGAACCTGTTGAAAAGCATCCTCGATCAGCAGATCGCTGTGGTGATGGCCCCTATTACGCACGATCAAAAAGGGCAGTTGCTGAACACCAATGCTGATACCATTGCCCAGGAAGTAGCCAACGCCTTGAGCACCCTCTACGATGTTCAGTTGATCTACTCGTTTGAGAAAAGCGGGGTGCTGCTCGATGCCAATGACGATAACACGGTAATTTCATCTATTAACCCGGCCTATTACCAGCAATTGAAATCAGAACAAAAAATATTCGCTGGTATGATCCCTAAACTGGATAACGCTTTTGCTGCCCTGAACCGGGGAGTAAAAAAAGTGATCATCGGCAAGGCCGAACAGTTAACCGATCTCATCACCGGCAAGGCCGGAACAAGCATTGTACATGAGTAATCTTACATTACATACCCTTCAGCATAGCGCTGTAGAATTACTGAAGCAGTTGATCAGCACCCCTTCCTTCAGTAAAGAAGAAGACAAAACAGCTGATATCCTGAAAACCTTCCTCGAAAACTATGGTGTAGCGGCAAAAACCGTTAAACACAACGTGTATGCCCGCAACGCTTCTTTCGACGACAGCAAACCAACGATCTTATTGAACTCGCACCACGATACGGTAAAGCCCAATAAGAATTATACCCTCGATCCTTTCACCCCGGTTGAAAAAGACGGCAAACTATTCGGCCTCGGCAGCAATGATGCCGGCGGTCCCCTGGTGGCATTGATAGCTACCTTTCTATATTTCAATCAGCGAGCTGATCTTAAATACAATGTGGTATTAGCGGCTTCCGCAGAAGAAGAGATCAGTGGCAAGGACGGCATAGAACTGGTACTGCCTCATCTTGGTAAAATAGATTGCGCCATTGTAGGCGAACCGACCCAAATGCAAATGGCGGTGGCTGAACGCGGACTCATGGTGCTGGATTGTATAGCGCATGGCAAAGCCGGTCATGCCGCCCGCAATGAAGGGGAGAACAGCATTTATAAAGCCATAAAAGATATAAGCTGGTTTCAATCGTACCAGTTCCCTAAGGTATCTGACCTGCTGGGACCGGTAAAAATGAGCGTAACGGTCATTGAAACCGATAATAAAGCGCATAACGTAGTGCCTGCTCAAACAAAGTTTGTGGTAGATACGCGGGTGAATGAGTTGTACACCTTTGAAGAGATCCTGGACACCATTCACCAGCATGTGCAGTGTGAAGTAGCGCCCCGCAGTACACGGTTACGCTCCACTTCCATTGCCCTCGATCATCCATTGGTTCAATCAGGTGTTGCATTAGGCAGAACGTATTACGGCTCTCCTACTACCTCCGACAAAGCCCTGATGCCTTTCCAGGCCCTGAAAATGGGCCCCGGCGATTCAGCACGCAGCCATACGGCGGATGAGTATATTTACATAAATGAGATTCTGGAAGGAATAGAGATATATATTAAATTGTTAGAAAACATACTGTAATTAATTGTTACAGGTTACCAGTCACCGATAACCAGTCGCCGGTTACCAGACACCAGGAATACAGAACGTGGTTAATACTTTGATTAGAGTGCATTTTATAATAAAAATCACTCTATTATGTCAAGTTACCGGGACCTGGACATTTATAAAGAATCAAAACGCCTGGCTATTGAGATTCACAAAATGACGATGTCCTTACCCAAACACGAGTTATTTGAAGAAGGGAGTCAAATAAGACGTTCTTCGAAATCAATTGCATCGATGATTGTAGAAGGATACGGTAGAAGAAGATATAAAGGCGACTTTATTAAATACTTAATATTTTCTCAATCTGAATGTGACGAAACAATAGTACATCTGGATTTTCTATTTGAAACAAATTCTCTCAGCGACGCTGAGGTATATAAAAAATTGAGAAGCGATTACGACCTATTAAGTAAAAGAATTAATAAGTATATTCAGTGGGTAGAATCAAATCTCAACGATTTCAATTAACAAAACAAAGTAACAGGGTACTGTATCTGGTAGCCGGCCCGGCAACCGGAAACCGGTAACCGGAAACTGAAACATAATGAAACTCTGGAGCAAAGAATCAACCAGCACTTCACAACTAGTAGAGCAATTCACCGTAGGCCGCGATAAGGAATTTGATTTCCTTCTGGCAAAATACGATGTGCAGGGTTCTATAGCACATGTACGCATGCTGGGCGAAGTAGGTTTAATGTCGAAAGAAGAAGCCGATACCGCTGTAAAAGGACTGGAAGCTATTGCTGCCGACATTGAAGAGGGCCGCTTCCGCATTGAAGAAGGCATTGAAGATGTACACTCCCAGGTTGAATTCATACTTACCCAACGCATCGGCGAAGCCGGCAAAAAGATCCATAGCGGCCGCAGCCGGAACGACCAGGTAGCGGTTGATATAAAATTATACCTGCGCGCGGAAGTACTGGCAATAAAACAGGAAGTAAAAGAAACGTTCGACCTGCTGATCGCCCAGAGTGAAAAATTCAAAGACCATTTATTACCTGGATATACACACCTGCAGATCGCCATGCCCTCCTCTTTTGGATTATGGCTGGGCGCTTATGCGGAAAGCCTTACCGACGATATGGAAGGCCTGGCAGCCGCCTTCCAGGTAGCCAACAAAAACCCATTGGGCAGTGGCGCCGGATATGGCTCTTCCTTCCCATTAAACAGAAAACGGACTACAGAATTACTGGGCTTCAAAACCCTGAACTGGAATTCGGTATACGCCCAAATGAGCCGTGGGAAAACTGAAAGAGTGATTGCTACAGCCCTGTCGGGCATTGCGGGCACTATCGGCCGCCTGGCCATGGATTGCTGTTTATATATCAATCAGAATTTCGGGTTTATCTCCTTCCCTTCCGAATTAACGACCGGCAGCAGTATCATGCCGCATAAAAAGAACCCCGATGTTTTTGAGCTGATCAGGGCCAAATGCAACCGCATTGTGGCAGTTCCGAATGAACTATCGCTCCTGCTCGCAAATCTGCCCTCGGGGTATCACCGCGACCTGCAGCTGACCAAGGAAATCTTATTCCCGGCTATTGAGGAATTAAAAGCCTGTCTGCAAATGACCCGCTTAATGCTGCAGCACCTGTCGGTTAAAACGAATATCCTGGATGACGAGAAATACAAATACCTGTTTAGTGTAGAAGCCGTGAATGAACTGGTGAACAAAGGCATTCCTTTCCGTGAAGCGTATAAACAGGTAGGTAACCAGATCGAAGAAGGCGAGTTCGCCTTCGATTATAAAAAACAGCTGCAGCACGTGCACGAAGGGAGTATTGGAAACCTCTGTAATGACGAGATCGTGGGGGTAATGAATGGGGTATTGCAGAAATTTAGTTAGCCTGTCGCCGGTCGCCAGTTACCGGTTGCCCGGCCTTGAACTTTAAACCTGTTTACAATTAATCGGACAGCTGAAATCAGTTACCGGCAACCGGTACCTGGTACCTGGTAACTGGTAACCGGTAACTGAAAGCTCATTCCTGACATCCGTAAGCGTAAAACAAACCGATGACTGGCACATGTTAAGTTATCGCTTCAAACTCTCACTAGTCACCCTCGTAGGCGTATCCTTCCCTGCCACAATAGAAGTTGAACTGATGGCAATGGCTTTGATGATAGCCGCCATATTCTTCATATCGAGCGTTTCAATTTCATCTTCCTGCGTATGATAATATTTTTCGCTATCCATTTTTGAGGTAGAAATGGTATGCGCAGGCACCCCCAGTCTGGCCAGGGTCGCATTATCGCTTCGGTAAAACAATTGCTGGCTGGGATATGGATCGGGATAAAAAGTAAAGCCCGTTCCTTTCAGGTTCTTCTCCAGGATCTTGCCCATATCCGTTTTTTCATACCCGGTGATAAATGCCGAGTTGGTGCCCCACTTGCTTTCGGTACCGATCATTTCTATATTGAACATAGCCATCACCTGGTCGGGATTGAACTGCTGCGAAAAATAGCTTGATCCAAATCCGCCGCTTTCCTCTGCTGTAAATGCGGCAAAGATGAGGGTACGTTCATTATTCTTTTGTTTGGCAAAGTAGTTGGCCAGCATGATCACGGCTGTAACACCTGCGGCGTCATCATTAGCGCCATTATAAATACTATCGCCGGCCGTATTGGCGCTGCCAACGCCCAGGTGATCATAGTGCCCGGAGAAGATCACGTATTCTTCCTTTTTTGATTTGCCGGGTAAAATGCCTACCACATTCTTGAGGGGCATGGTGGCCACCGTTTGTTTAAATTCTATAGCATATTCACCGGCTTCCTGGTTCGACAATACCATCACAATATTTCCTTTGGAAGCAAACTGCGAACGGCCGCCTCTTTTAATTCTTTCAAAAAGGGGGCGATGCGCCGTATCAACCATCAACAGGTAATCGCCGTCTGTTCGTTGTAAACGGCCTATTGTAACAGGGAGCGTATCCTTAGCCTGTATTCGAACCTGCTTATAGCCCGATGCCTGGTTCACCGATAATGCTGACTGGGATGAAATAACGGCAATGTCTTTGTCGGCAAGCGTTTTGCCGTTCATTGTTCCGCTGGCCGAAACCGGTGCAGTGCGCACCATGGCAAATTCCTGTAAATAGGAATTGTCTTTTACCGGCTGTATACCTGCTTTTTTAAATTCTGCGGCTATAAAATCGGCGGCTCGGTCAATATCGGGGGTAAATATTTTGCGGCCCCGCATCTCATCTGAAGCTAATGTTCTTTCAATCCGTTCAACTTCCTGGGCATTGATGATCTTGTCTATAGACTGGCAAAAGGCCGCCTGCTTAACAAGCAGCAAGAGGATAAAGTAAGAGTAGCGCTTAACCATGTGTTTTTTATGAGTAGTGTTTATAAGCTCATCATTTCTTTAAATTTCACCGTTTGGCGGCGGCTCACTTCTATCTTTTCCCCACCTTTCAGTTCCAGCAACAAACCGCCGTTGAAATAGGGTTCAATTTTATCGATCAGCCGCAGGTTCACAATATGTTTACGATTGGCCCTGAAGAAGGTCTTTTCATCAAGCCTTTCTTCCAGAGCGTTCAGGGACTTTAAAATAAGTGGTTTATTGGGACCAAAATATACTTTGGCATAGTTGCCAACACTTTCAAACAAGCGGATATCCGACAGCTTTACAAACCAGCAGCGCTCCCCATCTTTTACAAAGACCTGGTCGTTCTCGCTCAGGATGCTGCGGTTAAAGTTCACCGGCACCATGGGTCCCTGTTCACGTTCTTCCTGCAGGTGTAGTTTCTGAATGGCATCGGCCAGCCGTTTCGGCTCTACCGGCTTCAACAGGTAATCGAGCGCATTTACTTCAAATGCTTTCAGCGCAAACTCATCGTAGGCCGTGGTAAAAATAACATGGGGCGCCTTATCGAGCTCCGACAACATATCGAAACCGGTTTTCCCGGGCATACTTATATCAAGAAAGATCAGGTCGGGATTTATGTTCTCTATTTTCTCAACACCTTCACCGGCATTGCTGGCTTCAGCCACCACTTCAATTTCAGGAAAGTCCATCAACAGTTTCCGCAGTTCAGTTCTGGCCAGCCGTTCGTCATCGATAATTATGGCTTTAATCATAACTGGTATTATTTAATTTCAACCGGGATCAATATGCGTGCTTCCACCAGGTCGGATCCCACTTGCTTTATTTCAAAATTCGCTTTTTCGCCAAACAATAATTGCAGCCGGTTCCTCGTACTGAACAGGCCAAAACCATCACCTTCCTGGATATGCCCGTTCAGGTAACCGGTATTCAGCACCACCAGCTCATGAAAATTCTCTTTAAAATCCGAGATCACTTTTACCAATCCACCACCGATCTGTTTGCCAATGCCATGTTTAATGGCGTTTTCTACCAGGGTTTGCAGCATCATGGGCGGCACCGGTTGATCTAGGGTATCTTCATCGATCTGGTATTCTATCTTCAGCCGGTCTTCAAACCGGATATATTCCAGCGCCAGGTAATCTTTTACGATATCAAGTTCTTTCTCAAACGGAACCGTTTCCACTTTTTCTGCCTGCATGCTGCTGCGCAGAATATTGCTGAGCTCTGTTATGGCATTGCGCGCGCGGTTGGGGTTCTCATCGATCAAAGCCCGGATGCTGTTAAGCGCATTAAAAATAAAATGCGGATTGATATGCGCCTTGATGGTCTTCAGCTCCAGTTCTTTTACCAATGACTCCAGGCGGATCTTATCCAATTGCGCCTGCCGCGTTTTTAAAATGTAGTGATATGCAAAGTAGATGAGGTTCCAGATCAAAATGAAGGTAAAGCAGCCCATGGATGCCCGCATGATCTTGTTGAACAAGGTAAGCGATCGCTGCCGCTCTGCTTCAATTCTCAGTACCTGCTCCATAGTAGCGCCGATAGTAGCATAGATAAGCGAGAACAGGATAGAAATAAAGAATATATAAAACACCTGTTCATTCACCGGCTTATCCACAAACTTATATCGCTGTATAAAGAACCGCATCACATGGGTGACCAGGAATCCGATCACCGCCTCGGCCACCAATACATGGTAGAACCATTCGGTTTCCCGGGTACGCAGGGTAAGATAGAAAAAGATATACACCAGTATAAAGGCGCTCCAGCCTACAAACTGGCATAGCCAGTAATATGGAATTCTCTGCTTTATCATACGCGTTGGAACTGTAACAAATCTAGGCAATTAGCCCGCTCTGGTTCTGTAAATTGGATATGTGGCCGAATAAATAGGTTAAAGGCAGTACAAAGTAGGAAAATTGTCAGGAACTGACAGGTATTTTCCATACAAAAGCAGATCGTTGAACCCGGCATGCTTTTTATTCTGTTAAAATGTTCCCTTTATTAGGGCTCATGATTTAAAGCTGTATTTTTGTCGATAAATTTCAAACTAACATGGACATCACGCCCGGCCCCCTGTTGACTACCATTAATTCCCCGGCCGATCTTAAACAATTGAGCAGAGAGCAGTTACATCAGGTCTGCGATGAATTGCGGCAATATATCATCGATGTGGTCAGTGTGCATGGAGGTCATTTTGCAGCCAGCCTGGGTGTGGTAGAATTAACCGTAGCATTACACTATAGTTACAATACCCCGTACGATCAACTCGTATGGGATGTAGGTCATCAGGCGTACGGCCATAAGATCCTCACCGGCCGTCGCGACGCATTTCATACGAACCGCAAATACGGTGGCATCAGCGGCTTTCCCAAGCGCAGTGAAAGTGAATACGATACTTTTGGAGTAGGTCATTCTTCCACCTCTATCTCCGCCGCCTTGGGTATGGCCATGGCTGCCAAATACAAGGGTGAGAACCGCAAATCGGTGGCGGTTATCGGCGATGGCGCTTTAACTGCCGGCCTTGCTTTCGAGGGAATGAACCATGCAGGGGTAGCCGATTCAGACATCCTGATTATCCTGAACGATAACTGCATGAGCATCGACCCAAATGTGGGTGCGCTGAAAGAATATCTCACCGATATCACTACCTCTCATACCTATAACCGGCTGAAGGATGATATCTGGAAAGCCCTGGGAAAATTACCAGTTGGGAAAAACTTTACCCGGGAAATGGCCAGCAAACTCGAGCATAGCATCAAAGGCTTTATCAACAAAAGCAGTAACCTGTTTGAAGCTTTAAAGCTCCGTTACTTCGGCCCTATCGACGGGAATAATATCACCAAACTGGTTGATACCTTGCAGGACCTGCAAAAGATTCCCGGTCCCAAATTACTGCATGTACTTACGGTGAAAGGAAAGGGTTATGCCCTGGCTGAAAAGGAACAAACCCTGTGGCATGCGCCCGGTTTGTTCGACAAGATCACCGGTGAAATTTATAAAAAGAAATACGATACCCCGCAACCGCCCAAATACCAGGATGTATTTGGTCATACCATCATTGAGCTGGCCGAAAAGAACGACAAGATCTTTGGCGTAACACCTGCCATGCCGTCCGGTTCTTCGCTCAAGTTCATGATGGATAAAATGCCCGACCGCGCTTTTGACGTAGGCATCTGCGAACAACATGCCGTTACGCTCAGCGCTGGTATGGCTACCCAGGGAATGCGGGTGTTCTGTAATATCTATTCTTCCTTTATGCAACGCGCCTACGACCAGGTAGTGCATGATGTAGCTATTCAAAAGCTGCCTGTAGTGCTCGTGCTCGACCGGGCCGGCCTGGTTGGCGAAGATGGACCAACCCATCATGGCGCCTACGATATTGCCTACATGCGTTGTATTCCGAATATAATCATCAGCGCTCCCATGAACGAGAGCGAACTGCGCAACCTGATGTATACCGCCCAGCTCGACAGCATGGAGTATCCTTTTGTGATCCGCTATCCGCGTGGCCAGGGTGTACTTCCCGAATGGCGCACACCATTCGAAGAGATTCCTATTGGTAAAGGCAGAAAGCTGAAAGACGGTCAGGATATCGCTATTCTTACTATCGGCCATCCCGGCAATTTCGCCACAGTAGCTATCCGTGAATTGAAAATGGCCGGCCTGAACCCGGCGCATTATGATCTGCGTTTTGTTAAACCGCTCGATGAAGCTTTATTACATGAAGTGTTCAGTAAGTTTGACAAAGTGGTTACCGTGGAAGATGGAACGGTTACCGGCGGATTCGGCAGTGCTATCCTCGAGTTCATGGTGCAACACAACTACAAAGCCGAAGTAAAGATCCTGGGTATTCCCGATGAGATCGTGGAGCATGGCACCCCAAAAGAATTGTACCGTGAATGCGGCTACGATGCGCAGGCTATCAGAGAAACAGTGCTTGCAATGATGAAAGACAAGGTTACGGTAAATCAGTTGTTGGGATAAACCGGTCGCCGGTTACCAGTCGCCGGTTACAGGTTGCAGGGAAGTTCTATTGGCGTTGCCGTGTAACCTGAACCTGTAACCTCTGATATTTTCTTAGAGTATTCAGGGTCCTTACGCTTGCCATATTGCCATTTGCATTCCCCTGTAAATTGTGCCTGTAACGCTTTTTTAGCCTATCAAGGCTTTACTTTTACCATATTGTCTGTTGATTAGCTGATTACAGTACCGAACTAGGTTGTCTGTCGGGATCATCATCGGGATTGATAGGCGGCTGATTGGGATCGATATCCTGCTCCCAGTTCTCATTCCACTCAACCAGGAAGTTATTACGGCCTTCACCCACCATAATGGTCATGTACTTCATCTGGATCAGTTCCAGCACAGAAAGGAATATAAAGATGGCGTGAATGCGGTCCTGGCAGATATCAAACACTTTTTCGAACGACATTACCTTCTCTTTCTTCACCGTTTCCAGGGCATACTGGCGGCTTTCCTCCATGGTATAGTTGTATTTCACAACCGTATGCACCGGCTTTACGTTCCGCTGTTCAACACGCTTCATTACCCTTTCAAATGTTTTCATCAATTTGAAAAGGGTAATGGTTTGAATTTCAGTTCCTTCTCCACTTTCTTCGCCGATCTGGGAAATTTCCTTCGCCAGGTTGCCGCGGCGTACCATCAGCATCCGCATGGCCTCCATTTCAGCCATTTTTGCGGAAGCTTCCTTAAAGCGCTTGTATTCAAGGATCTTGTCAACCAGTTCCTGGCGGGGATCGATCTCATTGCCCTGTGCATCCAGCTCTTTACGGGGAAGCAACATCCTGGCCTTGATGCGCATCAGGGTAGAAACGAAGAGGATGAACTCGCTCGAAAGCTCGATGTTCAACTGTTCCTGCTGATGAATATAATCAAGGAAATCCTTAATGATACTGCTGATAGGAATATTATAAATATCCAGTTCGTCCCGCTCAATGAAGAACAGTAACAGGTCGAACGGACCTTCAAACTGCGGTAACTTGATCTGATACGAGGGTTGATTCACGTGCTTCTGTTTTTTCAATATCCCAATGGGAGCCAACAAACCTACGCCAAAAAAACAATTGCAGGAAATTAGCGGAAGCGCCCGGCCGATATTGTATATAAGTTGTGAAAAGGATGATGATTTTGTTACCAGTTACCGGTTGCCAGGTACCTGGGCTTGAATTTCGATCATTCTTCCCATTGCAGCGTCTTAAAATTTGTAGCTCGGTGACCGGAAACCGGCAACTGACGAACAGTTTCACGATGCCCTCAATAGCTATCAACCTGATTCACAATCCCATATAGGCTTTCATAATCACAGCTTTAGAACTTTCGCTGGTAACCGATGCCGATAAACTGCCTTACCTGCAGCCTGGGGGCATTCTTCTCTTTCCCAAAGGTCCTTACATCGTCGTCGTAAATAAGATCGGCTCCCAAATTAAAAGAGAAGCCCTTGTACACATTCATGCTTAACAGGTTGGTCATGAACAGGTCGATGTTCTGCGGATTGTGTTTATAGTTAGAGAAGAGGTCGAGCTTGGCTTTATAGGTCAAATTCTTGATGATCTCCCTGTTAACGGTGGCGGTTAAATAAGCACCGATCTCATTGCGGGAAGTGCGGCCGGTGTCTACCCCATAAGCGCCTTTGGCAGATAAACTATCATCACGCACAATGACCCAGCGGCTGGTGATGGGCGAAAGGAATAAAGAGAAGGTAGGACTCGGCTTCCAGTCCATACCCAGCGCTACGATCACGTAAGCCGGGGCCAGGAAGGTTGACTGTTTTATTCTGGTAGTATCATTGGGATAGGTATATCCTTCGGTGAACTGTGAACGAAAGTTAAACAGTCCGGTCAGGTACATATGGTCGAACAACTGGCAGCCATATTTGGAGATAATATCGAGCCGGTCATTCGTTTTGCGGGTACCCAGTGAAGTAGAATTGATATAACCCAATTCCATGTCAATACTGTTATCCCAGGAATGAATGCCTTTTTTATAAAATGCATAAAGACTTAATAATCCATTTGCGTTGAAAGAGAACTGGTCGCCACCGGCCGCCCAGTTCGAGAGCGAGGTTTGGCCCACCGTACCATTGAACATGCCGCCTGTTTTCCAGGTTTTAGCCACCGTGTCCTTATCGTCCTTTGTTATTGATTTTCCCGATTCCTTTCTTAATTCCTGAACCGTCTTGTCCTGTGCTACACTAATAATTGTAAGAAATACAAAAGCCACGGCGAACGCCACCTGTTTCATATGATAATTTATAGATTAAAAAAAGGCATTTTGAGGATAGTTCAAAATGCCTTGCAAATATAAAACGCAGGTGGAACTTATTATAAGCTATTTCCTTAATGAATCGCGTATTTCGCGTAACAATATGATCTCTTCCGGTGTAACCGGGGCAACAGCTTCTTCTTTGCGCTTAAAGCGGTTTATACCTTTTACAATTAGAAATAAAATGAATGCAACTATTAAAAAGTTGATCACGGCAGAAAGGAATACACCCGCTTTAACGGTTCCAAAGATCACCAGTTTATCCAGGTCTTTGAGATTGGTCGCCTCAAGCGCTGGTTTCAATAAGAGCGGTGTAATTACATCATCAACAAGCGAACTAACAATTTTGCTGAATGCCGCGCCAATGATAACACCAATGGCCAGGTCAACCACGTTGCCCTTCATGGCAAATTCCCTGAATTCTTTTATCATTCCCATAATGAATAGTTTTAGTTATTAATGATATTTACCACGCTAAACGCAAAACGCATTCATGTTATGCGGTCAGCGTTCAATCAACTAATATATTAATTTTTTACATCAATGGCCGCAAACATATAACAATTGCCTGTTACCCTTTCTTTAATCCGGGGTATTGCATATCCAGCTTCGATAAGGCTTTATGGAGCGTATCTGCAATTACATATTCCTTATACCAGTTCTGATCAGCGGGCACTATGGTCCAGGGCACATCATTACAATGCGCGAAACAATCATCATAGGCTGCCATGTAATGATCCCACAACCTGGCTTCCTCAAAATCCTTTTCATTGTATTTCCATTGTTTTGATGGATTGTGAATTCGTTCCTGCAAGCGCTCCTGTTGTTCTTCCGGAGAGATATGCAAATAGAATTTCAATATGGTGGTATTGTTATGCTCCTGCAATAACTGCTCAAAGGCATTGATGGCCTTCATCCGCTTTTTGACGGTCTTTTCGTCTATCCATTTATGTACACGGGTAACCAGCACATCTTCATAATGCGAGCGGTTGAAGATCTGAATAACGCCTTTTGGCGGCGCGGCTGCATGTATGCGCCATAAAAAATCATGGCTTAATTCCAGGTCTGTAGGCACTTTGAACGATTGCACGCGTACGCCCTGCGGATTCAGGGTTCCAAAAACTTTCCGGATGGTACTGTCCTTACCACTGGCATCCATACCCTGCAATACGACCAGTACCGAGTGTTTCGATTCTGCAAATAACAAATTCTGTAACTCATCTAGCTGCGACAGTATTGCCGCTGTTTTCAGCTTTGTTTCTTCCTTGTTCCAATCTTTGGGCGCCCGGGTGCTGACTTCTTTCAATTTGATCGTTGCCATGAGAATATGTTTCGTTTAATTTATTACATTTCGAAGTTATTACCTGATTTTTGAGCAAATTTTTACATGTCAGATTACAGGGGGGCATTCATAAACGCGATCATCTTTACAGGGCTTTGCATTATCTGGGGCAGTTCTTTTATTCTTATCAAAGAAGGAATAGCAAATTTAAGCCCATACCAGGTAGCCACCATCCGCATCCTGAGTGCAGGGCTTGTGTTATTACCGGTTGCTGTACGTGAATGGAAACATATTCCAACTAACAAGCTGGGTTATGTTTTTCTCTCTGGCCTCCTGGGCAGCTTTTTCCCGGCCTATTTGTTCTGCCTGGCTGAAACAAAGATCGACAGTTCCCTGGCCGGCTTTCTCAACTCCCTCACGCCTGTTTTTACCATCTTTATTGGTTTATTGTTCTTTGGCCAGGTATTTCAACTGCATAAGCTGGCAGGCGTACTGATCGCTATCAGCGGCATGCTGGTGTTGCTTTTTGCCAAAGGCAATGTAAGTATGCAGTTCCTTTCCTATGCTTCCTTTGCGTTAGTAGCTACCATATTGTATGGATTGAACATTAACCTGGTTGGCCGTCACTTACACGAAACGCCTTCCCTGGCCGTAGTGGCCGTAAGCTTTGCATTGTTGCTGCTTCCCTGTATTATTATTCTTTGGGTGACCGGTTACTTTTCGTTACCGCTCGGCGAAAAGCAGGTGCTCTTTTCCAGCGGCGCTTCTGCAGTGCTGGGTATTATGGGCACGGCCGTTGCCACCATTCTTTTTTATATGCTGATAAAACGGTCGGGCGGCTTGTTTGCCTCGATGGTAACTTATGGCATACCCTTTATTGCGTTAACCTGGGGATTACTGGATGGTGAAACGATCAATGGCTGGCAGGTGCTTGGACTGATCATCATTCTCGTTGGCGTGTATGTTACTACACGGAAGAAGGGCCGGTAGATTTCTGATTTCGAGATTTCTGATTTAGAGATTTCTGATTTCGAGATTTTGAGATTTAGAGATTTTGAGATTTAGAGATTTTGAGATTTAGAGATTTTGAGATTTAGAGATTTTGAGATTTACCAGGTATATAAAACCTGAACAGATCACAAAATCTCCATCTCCCAATTTTTTAATAAAAAGTATGTTATACAGTCATGATCTCTTTTTCCTTCGCCACCAGGTGTTTATCAACCAGTGATATATAGCGGTCGGTCATTTCCTGGATCCTGGCTTCCGCATCTTTGCAGATATCTTCGCTTAAACCGTTTTTCTGCAATTTTTTCACCTGCTCCATCGCATCGCGGCGGATATTACGAATGGCCACTTTTGAATGTTCGCCTTCACTGTGTGATCTTTTCACCAGCTCTCTACGCCTTTCTTCAGTTAATGGGGGCATAAATAAGCGGATCATAACGCCATCGTTCTGTGGGTTGATGCCGATATTGGCGGCGATAATGGCCCTTTCAATGGGCTGAAGCATATTTTTTTCCCAGGGCTGAATGGTCAGGGTACGCGCATCGGCCACCGAAATATTTCCTACCTGGTTGATAGGGGTAGGTGTTCCGTAATAATCTACAACAATGCCATCTACCAGGTTTGGATTGGCTTTTCCGGCACGTACTTTCACTAACTCTGTTTCCAGGTGACTAATGGCCTTATCCATATTCTCCTGGGCTGATTCCCTGATTTTATTTAATTCATCTGACATAGGAAGAAATATTAAATGCCTGCAAACCTACTTAAATTTTTTCGGATGGGAAGGCTCAATAGACAATTGGCAATTGGCAATAGACAAGAGACAAAGTTACCGGGTACCGGTTTCCGGTTACCGGCGCCCTCATTGCAGATTAATAATTGTAATTCCAGCTTCATGCGCCTCGGGGGGTGCTCCCTTCCCGGCAACTGGTAACTGGCAACTGGTAACTGGTAACCGGTAACTAATTCTTATGCTCCAATATCGTATCGGTAGTGAGGGGAACGATCTTGGACGTTTTCAGTTCCCCGTCGGGCGTATCTATGGTTTTGGCAACAAAGAGCCTTGCACGCGGACGTGTATAGTACAAAGCCGCTATACCTGAGAAGAAAACGATCAATATGGCCAGGATGATCCAGGTGCAACCCAGGTTACGCCCTGCATAAGCGGCCAGTATGAACAATACATTAATGGAAACCAGCAGTAATGTTATAAAGCGATGTGAAAAACCCCTGTCGAGCAGCAGATGATGAATGTGGTTCCTGTCGGGACTAAAAGGCGAACGGCGGTGGAATGTACGGATCGCAAACACCCGTAATGTGTCCATTAAAGGTATAACCAAAATGGCTACACTGATGGCAGGCGATGCAAGTATGGGATAGGCGATATCTGTTTGATTGGCCACACCAATAAACTTTACCACCAATATCGCGTTTACCAAACCGATCAGCAGGGAACCTGTATCGCCCATGAATATTTTTGCCGGCTGAAAGTTGAAGATCAGGAAGGCTACCAGGCTGCCTGCCAGTGCAAAGGCAAGGATCGCATAAGGCAGCATGTTAACCTGCAGAAAATAAAATCCGAATACAGTAGAAGCCACTAACCCCAATGAACCGGCCAATCCGTCAATTCCGTCGATCAGGTTGAAAGAGTTGATGATCACGATGATGGTGAGATAGGTCAATAGCAGGCTGAACATTTCAGGCAGTTCATGTATGCCCATAAAGCCATACATGCTTTTGATCTGAATATTACCCTTATAAATGATAAGGAAAGCCGCTAATACCTGGCCAATGAATTTTTTTATGGGAGATATAACTAAAATATCATCTTTCAACCCAAGGAAGAAGATCACAAATGCAGCTGCAAAATAATATTGAAAGTCAGTAGCGACCTGATATGGTATAGCTATAAGACATGCTAACATGAACCCGGCGAAGATGCCAAGGCCTCCTAAAGAAGGAATCGGGCTTTGGTGCACTTTTCTTTCGTCAGGAATGTCAAATAATTTTTTCTGTTCTGCTACGGTTATAATTACCGGAATAGCTAAAAAGGTAATTGCAAATGAAATAGCTATAGAAAATAATACATCAAACATCAGCCTGATTTTGTGAGTCTTGGAATATGATACGTGCTACCAATCGGGCCGGTTGGGCTCATAAACACAAAGCCTCCGCAAATTACAGCGTATTTTCGGATTTCCAACTATTAATAACACTTACTTTCGATCCAAAGTAAACCATTGAACAACGCGCTTTGATATAAAAATATTGGGAAAGTTTAATTTGATTTATTGATACAAAACAATTCCTTTAGTTTTGCAACCAAATTTAAATCTTGCTATGCCAGCTTTAAAGGACATTGCTACACAAATTCGCAGGGATATCGTTCGTATGGTTCACGGCTGTGCCAGTGGTCACCCCGGGGGTTCACTGGGCTGTACTGAGTACTTTACTGCATTATATTTTAAGGTAATGCAGCATAATCCACAGTTTTCCATGGAAGCCCGCAATGAAGATGTATTTATATTATCAAATGGCCATATTTCCCCGGTATTTTATTCTACATTAGCCCGTTCGGGTTATTTCGACGTAAAAGAACTGGCCACCTTTCGTAAAATAGACTCCCGCTTACAGGGCCATCCTGCTACCCATGAGCATCTGCCTGGCATTCGTATTGCCAGTGGTTCATTGGGCCAGGGTATGAGTGTAGCATTGGGTGTTGCTTTATCGAAAAAGCTTAATGGCGAGAACAATATAGTATACTCTTTGCATGGTGATGGTGAGCTGGATGAAGGTCAGAACTGGGAAGCGATCATGTTTGCTGCCCACCATAAAGTTGATAACCTGATCGCCACAGTTGACTGGAATGGCCAGCAGATCGATGGTCCAACTGATAAGGTAATGGCATTGGGCGACCTGGGTGCGAAATTCGCCGCTTTTGGCTGGGATGTTATGCACCTTGACAAAGGCAATGATATCGATGCAGTAGTAGCAGGTCTTGAACAGGCCAAAGCCCGTACAGGCAAAGGCAAACCTGTTGTTATCTTAATGAGAACGGTAATGGGTGCCGGTGTTGACTTTATGGAAGGTCATCACGAATGGCATGGTATTGCTCCTAACGATGAGCAATTAGCTAAAGCATTAGCTCAGCTGCCAGAGACCATTGGTGATTATTAGTCTTATTAAAGAGATCAAAAATATATCGACCGTTCGGGTTTACCCTGAACGGTCTTTTTTGTGGGTATTTGTTACGTTGAGATCTAACTTAAACGTTGTACAACTGAGGTATTAACTCCTCAACTCAATGGGTTGCAGCGCTGCGCGGCGCGAAGGGAACCAGGAAGCCAGGAAGGCAACCAGTGAAACGGTGATCAATACGAGCAGAAAGTCGGAAGCTACCAGCTCTACCGGATAATAATCAATTAAAAAAGTACCGCCCTGAATCGCGATCAGCTTGAAGTTCACCTGCGCCCAGCAAAAGAGCAGCGCTAATACCACACCTGTTGCTGAACCAATACCAGCCAGTAATAAACCTTCACTTAAAAAGATCTTTTGTATTAAACTGTTGTTGGCGCCCATCGATTTCAGCACCTGTATATCTTTCTGCTTTTCCAGTACCAGCATGGTCAAACTGCCGATCATGGTGAATGCAGCTACTATGAGCATCAGCGTAAGAATTCCGTAAATAGCCCATTTCTCCAGGTTCATTACACTATACAAACTCTGATTCTGTTCATATTTTGTCTCCACTTTATAGTTCAATCCTAATTTCTGTTGAATGGCTCTTTGTACCTCATTCGCATTCACCCCCTGCTGCAGGGCCAGCTCCAGGGCGCTGTATTCATTGGGTCCCAATCCCATCATCAGTTTCATGAACGCCAGATTGGTGATGGCATACTTGTTATCGATATCCTGTTGTATTAAAAAGGTACCAGCAGTAACGATGCTGGCAGCGGCCAGCGCCTGTGAAGGATCAGCCACATTGTAGTTCATGCCGCGTTTGAAAGCATACACGGTGAGCGGATATATGAATTTGTCGCTTTCCACACCAACCGCATTTTCAACCCCATTCCCCAATACCAGCGATGGTTCATCGATATTACCGGTTTGAAAATTCCCCCTTATCAGTTTCTGTGCTACATCGGTTACCGATTCATATGAGGTATCAACGCCTTTGAGATTTACAGGCACCTGTACATCACCATTGATGAGCAATGTCTTTTCTTCTGCCACCAGGCTGTAGGCACGAACACCTTTTAACCCGGCCAGTTCCTGTAATTGCTGCTGCGTAAGTATAATGGTCTTGCCCGATCTTGCGGAGATCTTAATATCGGGATAGAAAGAAGAATACAATGATTTTACCAGTCCCTCAAAGCCATTGAACACACTCAACACCACAATAAACGCAAACGTAATACCCATAACGGCAATAATGCTCACCCATGCTATTACGTTTATGGCATTGGTACTTTTTTTTGCCTTAAAATATCGCCAGGCGAAGAGGAAGTTCAATAGTATATGTTTGAATTGTGGTTGGTGAGTAGACGTAAATGATCGCCTTTATTTTTCACTAACTGCTACAAGTTCCAGGGTTCAGCGTACAGGGCCTCAATTACTGACGTGCCTTATTACCCCTGCAACCTGTACCTTGCAACCTGTAACCGCCTATTCTTCTTTCCCCGGTTCTTTTCCCGATGGATTGATCTTTTTAAACAATTCTTCCATCTTAAACACATGGTCCAGTGTATCGTCGAGAAAGAATTTCAGCTCAGGCATACGCCGTAATTGTTTCGCCACCCGGCTCGCCAGTTCCCGCTTAATTTCCCAGGCTCTTTCCTCTATCTTTTTCAAAGCCTCCTGCGCATCCTTCACCTGAAAAAAGCTCAGGTAAATGCGGGCTTCCAGCAGGTCAGGCGTCATCTTTACGGAAGAAATGGATACCATGCCCCCATCGACCATATTCAGCCCCAGTCGCTGAAAAATTAAATTTAATTCTTCACTCAATAAACTTCCCACCTGTTTTTGACGTTTCCCTTCTTGCATTTCCTTAACGGTTTAATAGCCGTAAAATTAGTTACTTTGCACCGTTTACTCATTATTTTAACTGATTCATGAAGCGATTTTCAAGGATTTTCTTTTACCTCCGCAATCAGAAGGGAAAAATTCTATTATACGTAGTTTTCAACCTGTTATCCGTTCTTTTCTCCCTGGTTTCGCTGGCGATGCTGGCCCCTTTTCTAAAACTCCTGTTTTCCAAGGAAGCCCCTGTTACCGAAAGGCCAGTGTGGGTGTTCAACTCCGATGGTGTAATGGCCCAGTTGAAATACGGACTTTCCTACCTCATTATCAATTATGGATATGCCCAGGCCCTGGCTGCCGTATGCCTTGTGATCATATTTTCCATCTTATTCAAGAACCTATTCTTATACCTCAGTTACCGTACGCTTATTCCCATGCGAAACCGGGTTATGACCAATTTCAGGGAAGACCTGTACGATAAGATCCTCATCCTGCCGGTAAGTTATTTTACCGACCAACGCAAGGGTGATATGATGTCGCGCATGAGTAACGATATGAACGAAATTGAATGGTGCGTTATTGGTACACTGGAAGGATTGATCAAAGACCCGCTGAATATCCTGATAGTACTGTGTGCGCTTATTTTCCTCAGCCCCATGTTATCTCTTGTTATGCTGGTGCTGCTGCCCATCGCCGGGTTTATCCTGGGCCGGGTAAGCCGCTCGCTGAAAAGACAATCAGGCGAAGCGCAGGAACAACAGGGTTTGTTATTAAGTACGCTCGATGAAACCCTCGGCGGCCTGCGGGTAGTGAAGGCTTTTAATGCCGAGAAACTGATGCGTAACCGTTTTGTGAGCACCAATAACCTGTTGAACAAACTGCGCATCCAGATGGCCTTTAAACGCGACCTGGCCTCGCCCATGTCGGAGTTCTTGGGGGTCATGATCTTTTGTTCTATCCTGCTGATCGGCGGTCAGTTCGTTTTTGTTGGAAAACTGCTGCAACCGGAAGCGTTCATTACTTATCTTACTTTGTTCTACCAGATCATACAGCCATCCAAATCGCTTTCCCAGGCTTTTTATAATATGCGCCGCGGCGCTGCAGCCATCGAACGGATAGAAAGTGTACTGGGAGCGCCCCTGGCCGTTAAAGAGGCTGATACGCCCCGTCACCTGCATGCTTTTGAGAAGAAGATCGAGTTCAGGAACGTTACTTTCAAATACGACGATGTAACTATTCTCGATAACATCAACCTTATTATTGAAAAAGGTAAAACAGTTGCCCTGGTAGGCTCATCAGGGGCCGGCAAAAGCACCCTGGCCGATCTGATCCCCCGCTTTCATGATGCCACCACCGGTGAACTGTTGATCGATGGCATCAACATCAAAGAGTACTCTTTATTGTCGTTACGCGACCAAATGGGTATCGTTACCCAGGAGCCCATCCTGTTCAATGATACCATTGCGGCCAATATTGCCCTGGGCAACCCGGTGGCCAATATCGCCGAAATTGAACAGGCCGCCCGCGTGGCCAATGCGCACGACTTCATTATGCAGAAAGAAGAGAATTATCAAACCAATATCGGCGACCGCGGCAGCAAACTGAGTGGTGGCGAACGCCAGCGGGTAACCATTGCGCGGGCGGTTCTCAAGAACCCGCCCATTCTTATTCTCGATGAAGCCACTTCTTCCCTCGATACAGAAAGCGAGCGCCTGGTTCAGGATGCCATTAATAAGATGATGGCCAACCGTACCAGCATTGTGATCGCGCACCGGTTAAGCACCATTCGCCATGCCGATGAGATCATAGTGCTGCAAAAAGGAAAGATCGTTGAACGTGGTACGCACGATAACCTGATAGCCCAAAATGGTTTTTATAAGAAGCTGGTTGATATGCAGGAGGTGAAGTAAGTACCTGGGTGCCGGTTACCAGTTACCGGTTGCCGGTTGCCAATTACCAGTTACCGGTTACCAGTTACCGGTTACCAGTTACCAGGCGTCAACGGCAGGGCAAGTATGGCAGCAACCATCAGAACTTTCAGGCCCGGTAACCGGTAACTGGTAACCGGCGACGCTGCCTTTTCCATTTGCCAGTCGTCAATTGGTTCAACCACTCACCCTTCAAACCTTATCCAAGTTATCTAAATAGCTAATTTTCTATCCTAAACAATAAAATCGCTACATGAAAAGGGCTGCTGCAAAAGGTATGTTATTGCCATGCCTGCTAGTAATTGCAATTACCTCACACGCACAAAAGAATTTCAGCTTCGACCAGCTATTCCGCAATGGGGAGACCAATGTGGTAAAACAACTGCCTGTTGTTAAAGGCTGGGCCGATGATACCCATTATTTACTGACACAAAAAGAAGCCGATGGAAAGATGGCCACCTATATGGTAGACGTTAAAACCGGCCAATCGGTCCCCTATCCCAATGTGGAAACCAGTCAGTTAAACCCTTCAGTGAATATCCAGGGCGGTATTAATATCAGTTTTTCGCCCGATAAGAAATGGGCCGCTTACACCAAAAAAGACAATAATCTCTACGTATTCAATGTGGCCGGCGGCAAAGAAACGGCCATTACCACCGACGGTTCTGCTACCATTCTGAACGGTTATGCCTCCTGGGTATATTATGAAGAGATCCTGGGCCGCGCCAGCCGCTATAAGGCTTTCTGGTGGAGTGAAGACAGCAAACGCATTTGTTTTATGCGGTTCGATGATTCGCAGGTCCCTGTGTTTCCCATTTATGTAGCCGATGGCCAGCATGGCTACCTCGAAAATACCCGCTACCCCAAAGCCGGCGATAAGAATCCCGAGGTGAAGATCGGCATTGCAACAGTGAATACCGGCGAAACCATCTGGGCCGATTTCAATGCCGGCGATGACCAGTATTTCGGAACCCCGGCCTGGTCGCCCGATGGACAATTATGGGTGCAATGGATGAACCGGAAGCAGAATAACCTGAAAGTTTATAATATCGATCTTACGAATGGCAGTAAAAAGGAAGTGTACGATGAGAAACAGGAAACCTGGATCGACCTGGATGAAACCGAGCGTATTACCTTCCTTTCTGCCGGCAAAGGATATATCATTAAAAGCGACCGCGATGGCTGGGATAATCTTTATTACTACGATAACAATGGCCAGTTAAAGAACCCGGTAACCAGCGGCAATTTCTGGAGCACCAGTATCATTAAGGTCGATGAAAAAGCCGGCCTGATCTATTTCAAATCGAGGAAGGAAAATTCGGCCCGCTTCGACCTGTATAAAGTAGGGTTCAACGGAAAGGGACTTACCCGCCTGAGTTTTGGTGAGTTCAGCCATGATATGGTAAGCATTTCACCCAAAGGAAGCTATTTTATAACCACTTATTCCAACCTGAATACGCCGCCGGCAACGGCTTTGTGCGATGCCAAAGGAAAGCTGATCCGGGAAATAGCCAATAGCAAGGGAAGTGATTTCGGGCTGTACAACCTGCCTAAAAGCGAACTGAAATACGTTAGTTCTGCCGATGGCCAGTTCCAGTTGCCGGTGCTCATCACCTACCCCATCAATTTCGATCCCACGAAAAAATACCCCGTGCTTATCAGTATTTATGGCGGACCGAATGCCGGCACCGTATACGACCGCTGGCGGCCAACCGTATCGCCGGCCCAATGGTGGGCGCAGGAAGGTTTGATACAGGTTTCTTTCGATAACCGCAGCAGCGGGCATTTTGGCAAGAAAGGCCTGAACTATATCTTCCGCCAGTTGGGTAAATATGAAATTGAAGATTATATGGCCTGCGGCCGCTGGTTGAAGAAACAGCCCTGGGTCGACAGCAATAAGCTGTGTATCACCGGTGGCAGTTTTGGCGGTTATATGACCTGTATGGCCCTTACCTATGGAGCAGACGTATTCCCCTATGGCATTGCCAATTCATCGGTTACCGACTGGCAGTTCTATGATACCCACTATACCGAGCGGTTCATGAACAGGCCCCAGGATAACCCCGAGGGATATAAACTGACCTCGGTTTTATCCTATGCCAACAAATACAAAGGGCTCCTGCGCATTGTACATGGCACTTCAGATGATAATGTGCATATGCAGAACAGCATAGTGCTGATGAATAAACTGCAGGACCTGAAAAAGCATTTTGAATGCATGGTGTACCCGGGTGAGCGGCATAGCATTATGGGTTTGAAGGGTGTACATAACCGCTATGAAGCCTATAAGTTCTATTACCAGTATCTGCTGGAAAAGCCGATGCCGTCGGTCTTCTGGGCGCCGGATTCTCAAAGAGGGTTTTAGCAAATGATCACGGTCCGACTGGCCATTTTCCAACCCTTACACATGCTTCGTTACAATAAAAGAAAAGCTCTGGCGGTATTGCCAGAGCTTAATTATTTATATTGCTATTGCGTTTCGTTACGGCATAACACTACAATTCCACTTTTAGTAGAATGGTAACCAACCGATTATACAGCACTAAGCTTACTTATTCATCATTTGCTTGGCCTCGATGCTCAGGGTAGCGTGCGGAACCGCCCGTAACCTGGCTTTATCGATCAGCTTGCCCGTAACCCGGCAAATGCCATAAGTCTTGTTCTCGATGCGCATGAGGGCTTTCTCCAGGTGATCAATGTAGTTGATCTGCCGGCTGGCCATTTGGGCCAACTGCTCCCGTTCCATACTCATACTGCCATCTTCCATGGTCATGTAGCGATTTTCGGTTTCATCGCCACCCATTTCGTCTTTGCGGGTAATTAAACCCTGTAAATAAGCCAGTTCTTTCTTTGCCTGTTCTAATTTTTTTAAAATCAGATCTTTGAACTCGCTCAATTCGGCATCACTATATCTCATGGTTGGTCCTGTTTGAATGTTTTCTGGTTGATCTAATACTGATTTTGTGAATTCCGGTTCGTATTTGCGTGCTGTTTTCGTTTTTATTTCCGGGATTACCACCTTTACCGGTTTAGCCGGTTCTGGCTTTTTCGGTGGCGGCGGCGGTGGGATCACAGGTTCTATTTTCTTGACTTCCACCTTTACTTCCGGCTTTTCGACTTTAACAGGAGCTTCAACTGCTTTTTTTACCTCTTTCGTTTCTTTTATTTCAACGTGTTTGGCAACTGGCTTGGCGGTAGGCGCAGGAGAAGGTTTGGCATGTGCTTTGGCGGTTACATGGTGAGTTATAGGTTGGTGTTTGGCCGGGACCTTTTTCTCAACAGGTTTGGCTGTCTTTTTTGCAGCAGGCTTAACATCCTTCTTAGCAACTACTTTTTTAGCAGCAGGTTTGGCTGCCCCGCCGGCCGGTCGGGCTGGCTTTTTAGGGGCAATCGTTTTTTTTGCTGGCTTGGCCGCCTTTTTCTTGGTTGCCATACTTTTACGCTTTTTTTGTAACGAACACTTTTAATGGAATATCGTTCACTTCAATTTCGGTGCCATCAGGTATTTCAGGTACTAGTTCAAGTTTATCTGCCAAAATTTCTGCGCAAATATAATTATTAAATTGGGCGATCGATTGGCTCAGCTCCTGGTGTTCGGTCACCTTAACCAGTATTCGATCAGTGAGTTCAAAACCACTGTCTTTTCGGATTTTCTGGATACGATTAACCAATTCGCGGGCATTTCCTTCGCTGACCAGTTCTGGGGTAACGGTTACATCCAAAGCCACGGTGAGAGCATCTTTATTGGCCACCATCCACCCGGGGATATCTTCACTGGTGATCTCTACTTCATTAGTTTGTAATATTAAGGGTTCGTTCTCAATATTCAATGAAATACTGCCATCTTTTTCCAATTTCGCTATGTCATCCTGACTAAATTCGGCTAATGCTGCCGCTACCGGCTTCATTTTGGCTCCCAACTTCTTACCCAGCACCGTATAATTGGGTTTTATCTTCTTTTTGATAAACCCGTTATCTTCGGTTAAATAGGTTATTTCTTTAACATTCACCTCGCTCTTTATCAGGTCTTCTACCAGCTCAATCTGGTCTTTCATGTGTTTATTCAACACCGGGATCAGCACTTTTTGCAAGGGTTGCCGTACTTTTTGCCTGGCCGTCTTGCGCAATGACAATACGAGGGAGGAGATATCCTGGGCCAGCTGCATGCGCTCTTCGAGGGAGGCATCGATAGCGGCCGGTTTACTAACAGGGTAATCGGCATGGTGCACCGATTCTGTGTTATGCCTGCCTGTTACAGCGTTCAGATTCTGGAACAAGGCATCGCTGAAGAATGGCGAAATAGGCGCCATCAGCTTCAACACGGTTTCCAGGCACTCGTACAGGGTCTGGTATGCGCATACTTTATCATGTTCATACTCCCCTTTCCAGAACCGGCGGCGGCACAAACGTACGTACCAGTTACTAAGATGCTCATCCATAAACTCTTCTATGGCCCGGCCAGCCTGGGTAGGCTCATAATCGTCCATATACTCCGTTACCTTTTTTATGAGGGTGTTCAGGGAAGAAAGGATCCAGCGGTCGATCTCGGGCCTTTGTTCCAGCGGGATATACGCCTCTTTGAATGCAAAGCCGTCTACATTGGCATAGAGCGCAAAGAACTGATAGGTATTATAGAGCGTTCCGAAGAACTTACGTTGCACTTCCTTGATGCCTTCCAGGTCGAACTTCATATTCTCCCAGGGCGAAGCATTGGTGATCAGGTACCAGCGGGTAGCATCGGCGCCGTATTGTTCAATGGTCTTGAACGGATCGACCACATTCCCCAGGCGCTTACTCATTTTGTTGCCATTTTTGTCCAGTACCAGTCCGTTCGACACACAGGTTTTATATGCCACAGAATCAAACAATAAGCCGGCTATGGCATGCAGGGTATAGAACCAGCCACGGGTTTGGTCAACCCCTTCGGCGATGAAATCGGCCGGGTAATTCTTGTTGAATGGCTGTTTGAACGGATAGGGATCACCGGCTTTCAGCTTCTCGTGATCGAGGCCCCATTGGGCGTATGGCATGGCGCCGCTATCGAACCAAACGTCAATCAGGTCTGGAACCCGTTTCATGGGTTTGCCCGATTCACTTACCAAGATGATATCGTCTACATAAGGTTTATGCAGATCGAGGTCGGCCATGATCTTTGCATTGTTGGTGCCCAGTGTTTTGTCGGCTTTGGCTGCTTCTTCTTTTAACCGGGGTACTGAGCCAATGCATTTTTCTTCGCTGCCATCCTCGGTTTTCCAGATGGGTAAGGCCGTGCCCCAGAAACGGCTGCGGCTCAGGTTCCAGTCAACCATATTTTCGAGCCAGTTGCCAAAACGGCCTTCGCCGGTTGATCTGGGCTTCCAGTTGATCGTTTTATTCAAGGCTACCAGCCTGTCTTTCAACGCAGTGGTTTTTATGAACCAGGCATCTAACGGATAATATAATACGGGTTTATCGGTGCGCCAGCAATGCGGGTAATTGTGCTCATACTTTTCGATCTTGAAGGCGCGGTTCTCTTTCTTCAGTTTAACGCAGATGTCTACGTTCACATCTACATAATCTTTATCGTCTTTATAATTCTTTACATACCGGTTGCTGAACTCGCCGAGGCCATCTACAAATTTGCCCTGGCGGTCGACCATGGTGAGAATTCCGATATTGTATTTCTTTCCTACTCTATAGTCATCTGCACCAAAAGCAGGCGCCGTGTGTACAATGCCGGTACCATCTTCGGTGGTAACGAAATCGCCTAATAATACGCGGAAGGGGTCGCCACCGCTTTTCTCTGGACTGTTGGCTTCGAAGGGCAACAACTGTTCATAACGGCAACCTTCAATCTCTGCCCCTTTGAACTCAGTGAGTATACGCCAGGGCAACACTTTGTCGCCTTCTTTATATTCCCCGAATCCGGTGTTTTCAGCTTCGGGTTTGAAGTATTTACCCAGCAGATCTTTGGCAAGCACCACGTTTATGGGCAAGTGCGTATATGGGTTGAAGGTTTGCACCAGCACATAAGTGATGCGCTCCCCTACCGTTAAACCCAGGTTCGAAGGCAGGGTCCACGGGGTGGTGGTCCAGGCCAGGAAGAAGGGTGAATGGTCAATGGCCAATGGTGAATGGCCCGTTTCAAGTTCAGCTCGCGACGCCTGACGGCCTGCATTGGCCACGGCTTCAAAGAGGAAAGCCGATTTTTCATCCTTCACCGCCCTGAACATCACAACAGCGCTGGTATCCTTCACCATTTTATAGGTGCCGGGCTGGTTCAGCTCGTGTGAGCTTAAGCCCGTACCGGCAGCTGGTGAATAGGGCTGAATGCTCACGCTTTCATACAATAAGCCCTTTTCGTACAGTTTGCTCAACAGGTACCAAAGGGTTTCTATATAATTGTTATCGAAGGTGATATAAGGATCGTTCAGATCGACCCAATAGCCCATTTTTTTGGTGAGGTCGTCCCATTTATCTTTATAGCGCATCACCGCTTCGCGGCATTTGCGGTTATATTCCTCAACAGTAATTTTTTTACCGATATCTTCTTTGGTGATGCCCAGTTCTTTTTCAACGCCCAGTTCAATGGGAAGGCCATGGGTGTCCCAGCCGGCTTTACGGTTTACCTGGAATCCACGCATGGTCTTGTAGCGGCAAACCAGGTCCTTCAATGTGCGGCTGATAACGTGGTGAATGCCAGGCATGCCGTTGGCGCTGGGCGGCCCTTCGTAGAAAACAAAGGAGGGGGCATCGTTCCGCAGCGACACGCTTTTTTCAAAAGCCTGATTTTCACTCCATTTAGCTAACATTTCCTGTTCTATAACAGGCAAATTCAATTTCTGGAACTCTCTGTAGTTAACTGCCATATAATTGCCGGTAAATCTGTTTATTTCTAATATTTCAATGTCCTTTAAAAAAGCTTGCAGAAGAAGTAATTCTGCAGCCCCAAAAGTGTGCAAAGGTACGAAAAGTTACCGCTTGTTGCCGGTTGCCGGTTGCCGGTTACCGGTTACCAGTTACCAGTTGCCGGTTACCCGGTTGCTGGTTGCTGGTTGTCGGTTGCCGGTTGCCAGTTGGTTGCCAGTTGCCAGTTGGTTGCCAGTTGCCGGTTGCCGGTTGCCGGTTCATCGTTCAAAGCTCCTGATTCTCAGTTCAACATTCTGGATTCAAAGTTCTTAATCACCGTTCTTTCAGTTCATAGTTATTGTTGACACGCACCGCGAAACGGTGAGCAGCCGTTCACTGTTGAAACATGATCATGAGAAACCAAAAGAGGCACTGTTATCCCACCTCACAAAATGCTCACATTTCTTAAGGTTCTGATCAGTTTTCAGGTTATAGTGATAGTGGTGCCAGCCTTTGGAACTTATATTGGTAACCCGGAAGTTATTTGAAGATTTTTTAACGAAACGGTCAATTTTCAGTCAGGTTTATCCACATTCAGGGCATTTGGCATAATTTATGGAACTATTTCTGTGCTCTTTGCAATAGCAAAATGTTGAAAAGTAAAAGAGGAATTTTAGCAGTGACGGAGTGATTTTTGGTACGATATTTTCTAAGTATTAGTCCCGTCAGTCCTTAGAGGTTTTACCTTGCAGGGCATTTACTTGAAAACGACATTTTTATTACCTCATTATATGAAAAACCTTTTCTACGGTTTAGGGTTTAGGGGTTAAAAAGGGGAGTAGTCCTGCTCCCCTTTCCTTTAAAATTCTAAAACAAAGGAAAGGTTTTTCTTTTTTACACCTTTTTGTAATCCGCTACCTTCCCGTTTTTAATCTCTGGTTATGCCTGTGGAAAACCAATCAGGCTACTGTGCACGCCCACGAACAACCCCCGTTTTCGGGAAGCTGAAAAGACATTGGTGCCCCGTATTGTAAAACCTCCTCGCTAAGGGAGGTTTTTTTATTGCAAAAAACTTCCGCTAAACTTCGGTCATACATTTTACAAGTCGCTCGTCCTGAAAACCCGGCAAGCTATGCGCAATACCAATTTTTGCGCACAACACAAAATCATGAGGGCAGCGGCTATCAAACGTTAGCATTTTTACAACATCTATTGAAAAAACAGAACAGATCGTTGAAGCATCCGGTGCAGGAATGCAAGGATCAGCATCAGGTTGTTAAATATGCGGGATGGATCTTTCAATAAACAGAGCTTGATCGTTGAAAAAATCGTTCAATTCGTATAAAAAACTGTTCGGTTCATGCAACAAACACTGCCAGTTTATTTAACAAACAGGTTCAGTTTGTTCAATAAACAGGTACAGTTTGTTCAATAAACAGCTTCAGTTTGTTCAATAAACGCTTCTGATTTTTCAATGATTGATACCTGTTTGTTCAATGAATTGGGTGCAACTATTCAATAAACCATAGCTGGTTGTTCAACAAACTGGTACTGATTGTTGAATAAAGTGGTATTGATCGTTCAATAAACTGATATTGATTGTTCAATGAATTGAGGTGCAAATCATTCATATTCACTGATAGTTGTACGGCACCTGCCCTGGCCAACTCCTCTTTCAGGCAGTTATACACCCCAAGAATTCACTTAACTGGCAACGCATAAATCGGCCAATTGAATAACTATTTCTTCTTCATCCTGATATTTTTATAGATCCTGATCGCACTCATCAGCACGATCACAAACCCTATCAGTCCGGCCAATCCCCATACCACACTCATATTTTGTTTTACCACCGCCAGCATCACAATGGCAACCAGGAAAATCGTAGCCACCTCGTTCCAGATGCGCAATTGCTGTGAACTGTATTTAAAAATACCCTTCATCTCCTGTTTGTAAATGGCATGCAGGGTAAAGTGATACACATACAAACCTGCTACAAAAAACAGTTTAACGAATAACCAGTCCGGCAGAACGCCCAGCTGTATCCACATCCATGGACCGAAGATACCTGTGGCAATAGCTGAAGGCCAGGTAATGCCAAACCATAGCCGCCTGATCATTATCGTAAAGTGGCTGCGTAGAATGTTCTTTTCCGCTTCCTGTTTTTCACCGGCTTCGGTATTGTATATAAACAGGCGAACGATGTAAAACATGCCGCTGAACCAGGTGACAATAAAAATGATGTGAAGGGCCTTGATGTAGTTATACATAGGAGTAATATGCTTCAGGCCGGTCAGGCATTGGGGTTATAAGATCGTTCATTTATCCAACTCGCGATTGCCTTCACCCACATGGGATGCACATTCAAACAGGGGATCATGGTAAATGATTCACCGCCTGCCTCCAAAAATGTATTCTTTCCCTCAACGGCAATTTCTTCCAGGGTTTCCAAACAATCGCTCACAAATGCCGGACAGGCAACCAGCAATTTCTTTACACCTTCTTTAGGCAGCTCAGCCAGGCGCTGGGCGGTATAGGGCTTCAACCACTCATCCCTGCCAAGGCGCGATTGAAAAGAGAAGCTGTATTTCTGTTCGGGTATCTGCAGCAAACCGGCCACTTTTTTAGTAGTCACCAAACACTGATGCCGGTAACAATATCGATGCGCCTCACTGTTCACTTCACAACAGTTGGCCACTTTCAAACAATGATTGCCGGTAATATCGCTTTTATGGATATGGCGTTCAGGCACACCATGGTAACTGAACAAAAAATGATCATAGGGCTGCTGCAGGTAAGGCTTCATGCTGTCTGCCAGCGCCTCGAGGTAGAGCGTATTATCGTAATAAGGTGGAATAATGGTAAGCCTGAATGAATACTTTCCTTTTGCATGTGCCGCTTTCGCGTATTCTACGGCTGTTTCATAACTGCTCATGGCGTAGTGCGGATACATAGGCACCAGCACCACCTCTTCAAGGTCAGGTACTTTTTCGAGTAGTTCATCGTAGGCAGTCCAGGGAGCGGGAGAACCATATCGCATGGCCAGCGCCACCGGTTCAGGTACCTGTTTTTGCAGGGCATCCTGCAATTGCTTGCTCAGTACGATCAGGGGCGAGCCTTCTTTGGTCCAGATAGAAGCATAGGCATGGGCCGATTTGGGCGCCCGGAAGGGAACAATGATCCCTTTCACCAGTAATAAGCGGCCCAGGTATGACATGTCGATCACCCGTTCATCCATCAGGAATTCATTCAAATACCGGCGAACGTCTTTCACCTTCGTAGAGTCTGGCGACCCCAGGTTCATTAAAACGATACCTCTTTTTGTTGCTGCCATAATAAGAGTGCAAAAGTAACGCGCTTAGTAACTTAAAACTCAAAATTTATTCCCGTGAAAAGACCGGCTTAGCCGGCAAAAAGCAGTTTTTACCGCAGGATGACAGTGGAATTAGCCGGTTGGATCTTTGGTTACCGGTATAAGCCTGGCCGGAAGCCCTGACAGCAGTGCATTTTAGTTCTTTGACAGATAGCAGTTCTTCCGGCGAACAAACGTTCGCAAAAGCGAATGATCTCTGGCCGCGCAGGCATGTATGATTTTACTCATACGCCCGCTTGATGATAATCAGGCAGTAAAATGACAGAGTAATGACAGACATATTAGGACAATGACGAGTCCGAAAGTATTTTTGCAGTGTCAATTTTCAGAATTCGATATTCATGCACGGAAACAGTACTAAGGATATAACCAAGTTTTTTATAGCCGGGATCAATTACAAAAAATCCGATGCTGCGATAAGAGGCCAGTTTGCAGTGAGTAATGATCAATACGCTACCCTACTTAACCAAGCCCCCGCCTTTGGTTTGCATGAGTTATTTGTTTTAAGCACCTGCAACCGTACCGAAATTTACGGTTTTGCCGAAAGTGCCGATCAACTGATCAACCTGCTCTGCACCCAAACCGAAGGAAACGCTTCCACTTTTACCAAATTAGCTTATATCAAGAACGGGATGGCTGCCATTGAGCACCTTTTCTCAGTAGCCGCCGGTCTCGATTCCCAGATCTTGGGGGATTATGAAATTGTAGGGCAGATAAAACAGGCCGTAAAATTCAGCAAGGAACATGGCTATACCGACACCTTCATGGAACGCCTGGTAAACTGTGTGCTGCAGTCTTCCAAAGCGATAAAGAACCAGACCAACCTGAGTGGCGGAACCGTTTCGGTATCTTTTGCCGCCGTTCAGTATATCAGGGAGAAAGTAGCTGATATTTCCGACAAGAAAATATTATTGCTGGGTGTTGGCAAAATTGGCCGTAACACCTGCAAAAACCTGGTCGATTACCTCGATGCCGACCACATAACACTTATAAACCGCACCCACGATAAAGCTGCCCAGCTGGCAGAAGAATTAGACCTGCACCACGCGCCTTTATCGGAACTGGCCGCCAATATAGAAACAGCTGATATCATCCTGGTAGCCACTAATTCAGTAGAACCTACCATTAAAAAGTCGCACCTCGAAGGCAAGGGCGAGAAACTGATCATCGACCTCTCGGTTCCTTTCAATGTAGAAGAAAGCGCCCAGGAATTGCCGAATGTTCACCTCGTGAATGTAGATGAGCTGTCGAAACTGAAGGATGAGACCCTGCAAATGCGGGAAGCCGAAGTACCGAAAGCCTGGGATATCATCCGTGAACACATTGACGAATTCATCGAGTGGTTCGAAATGCGCAAGCATGTACCGGTATTCAAAGCCGTTAAGATCAAATTAAAAGAGATCCAGACCTTTCCATCATATATACAGCTTTCACCCGAAATGGCTGCATGCCAGACTATCAATGCCGACGAGAAAATACAACGGGTAATCAATGGCATGGCTTCTAAAATGCGTCAGCGCAACCAGCGTGGCTGTTATTATATAGAAGCTATCAATGAGTTCATTGCACCCTCGAACTGATTGGGGTCAACGGTAAATAGTGAATGGTGAAAAGAGCCCGGTTCGCGAGGTCAACAATTAACACGGGAATCAGAAATTTCTTGACCTCATTCACCATTGACCATTCACCATTGACGAATGCATTAGCTTTGCAAAAATTGAACAAGCACTGATGAATAAAGTGATCCGTATTGGAACCAGGGAAAGCCAACTTGCGGTTTGGCAGGCTACCCAGGTGCAGAACCTGTTAATGCAGTTTGGATTTTCCGCAGAACTGGTATATATAAAAAGCGAAGGGGATATCGATCTCAAAACACCGTTGTATGAAATGGGCGTACAGGGCATCTTTACCCGCAGCCTGGATCTTGCCCTGCTGAATGACCGCATCGATATTGCCGTGCATTCCCTGAAAGATGTGCCCACGCAATTACCCAAAGGCATTGTTACCGCTGCTGTTCTGAAAAGAGCTTCTTATAAAGATCTGTTTGTCGTCAATGGGGAATGGTCAACGGCCAATGAGGTACTGCAAATGGAGCCGCCATTCACCATGCACCATTCGCCATTCACCATAGCTACCAGCAGCATTCGCCGCAAGGCCCAATGGCTGAACCGATACCCGCAACATACCATCGAAAACCTGCGCGGCAATGTAAATACCCGCTTACAAAAGCTGGCCGATAGCCACTGGAACGGCGCTATTTTCGCTGCCGCCGGCCTCGAAAGGATCGGCTTGCGGCCGGCCCACTCCATTGAACTCGACTGGATGTTGCCTGCTCCCGCACAGGGCGCTATTGTAGTTGCCTGCCGCCATGATGATGAATATGCTTTTGAAGCCTGCCGCTTATTTAATGATGCGGATACTGCTTTATGCACTGCCATTGAGCGGGATTTCTTAAGGGCCCTGCTGGGCGGTTGCTCTACACCGATCAGCGCCCTGGCAAGTATCGTGAACGGTGAGCTTCATTTTGAAGGGAATATCTTGTCGCTGGATGGAAAAGAGAAAGCCAGCATTGAAAAAACAGTGGCCGTGAACAACTGTGACAAACTCGGCGTTATTGCCGCCAACGAATTATTAGCAAATGGCGGACAGGTTATCGCCGATAAGATCCGAAATGCCAAATAAGATCTACATACTGAGCACCCGGCCGTTGGAAACGGCATTGATCGAAGCTGCCAAGGCGAAGGATATTCATATTGACATCGTATCCTTCATCGACACTACGCCTGTAGCCACCACCAGCATCAAAGAAGAGATTGCCAAAATAATAAAACAACCCGCTTCGGTCGTATTCACCAGTATGAATGCGGTGAATACAGTGGCTGCTCATATCAATGGGCAGATCCCCGATTGGAATATTTTCTGTATCGGCCATACCACCCGCCAGCTGGTTGCCCGCTATTTCGGTGAACAGTCGATCCATACCGTTGGCAACAATGCCGTCGAGCTGGCCGATAAAATGATCAGCAACAAGCAGGTGAAACAGGTAGTTTTTTTCTGTGGCGATCAGCGCCGCGAAGAATTACCCGGCAAGCTCCGCCAGAACGGGATCATGGTGCAGGAAGTGATCGTATACCATACCATCAGCACGCCCCATAAGATCGAGAAAGCGTATGATGGAATTTTGTTTTTTAGTCCGAGCGCGGTACATAGTTTCTTTTACGCCAATGCCGTATTACCCTCCGCTATCTTATTCGCCATTGGCCAAACGACGGCCGACGCTATAAAATCATTTTCCACCAATACGGTCATTGAGTCGGAAAAACCCGGCAAAGATGAGCTGGTGAAAAAAATGTTTCAATTTTTTAAAAAGTAACATACTACATATTATGCTGCAAAACGACCTGTTATTAAGAACCCTGAATGGAGAACAAGTAGAACGCCCCCCTGTATGGATGATGCGCCAGGCCGGCCGGTATTTACCCGAATATATGGCCTTACGCGAGAAATATGGCTTCTTCGAACGGTGCCAGACACCCGAACTGGCCTGCGAGATAACCATTCAGCCCGTTGATATCATTGGCGTTGATGCGGCCATTCTCTTTTCCGATATTCTGGTAGTGCCCCAGGCCATGGGACTGGAAGTACAGTTGATAGAAAGCAAAGGCCCCTTTTTGCCAGAGCCTGTTAAAAATATAAATGATCTCAACCGCATCCGGGTGCCTGATGTAAACGAAACCCTGCACTATGTTTTTGATGCGGTAAAACTGATCAAACAGGAACTGAATGGCCGCGTACCATTAATTGGTTTTGCCGGCGCTCCCTGGACCTTGCTGTGTTATATGGTACAGGGCAAAGGTTCCAAAACGTTTGACGAAGCCAAGATCTTTTGCTATACCCAACCCGAAACGGCGCATCGCCTCTTACAAATGATCACAGATACCACTATTGCTTACCTGAAAGGCCAGGTGAAAGCAGGGGTTGATGTTATTCAGATCTTCGATAGCTGGGGCGGCTTGCTGGGCCCCGATGACTTTGAGAATTTCTCCCTGAAATATATTCACCAGATCGTAGCCGCCCTGAAAGGTGAAGTAGCTACTATCATCTTTGCCAAAGGCGCCTGGCATTCGCTGCAAGCCATGGCTGCTACCGGTGCGCATGGCCTGGGTATCGACTGGTGTATAACACCGGCCATGGCCCGCCAGCTGGCAGGAGCGAATGTAACGTTGCAGGGGAATTTCGATCCGGCCAAATTGTTATCGCCCATACCGGTGATCCAAAAGGAAGTAAAACAAATGCTGAAGGATTTCGGCGGACAGCGTCATATCGCCAACCTGGGCCATGGTATTTTACCGAATGTGCCGGTGGATCATGCACGGGCCTTCGTTGATACGGTGAAAGAATACAGGAATGAAGGTGTAAAGGCTTAGAGTGTTGGGAGTTGACAAATTAAGATGTTGAAAAGCCGACAGCGCTAATGTGATTGACCATTGACCATTCACCATTGACCATTCACAGCAATGAATATAAAAGAGAACTGGATCAATTATATCCACAACCTGCAAGACCGCATCTGTGCTGCTTTGGAAGCAGAAGACGGTAAAGCCAGGTTCCAGGAAGACCTTTGGCAACGCGCGGAGGGAGGCGGTGGCAAAACCCGCGTGATCGCTGATGGACATGTGTTTGAGAAAGGCGGCGTGAACACATCCGTAGTGTTTGGCGAAGTGACCGAACCTATGCGCCAACAGCTAAAGATCGATGGCAGGAGCTGGTTTGCCTGCGGCCTGTCGCTGGTACTACATCCTGTTAATCCATTTGTACCCACAGTACATTGTAATTACCGGATGTTTGAAGTCTATGGCGGGAATGAAGACGTCATCGACCGTTGGTTTGGCGGCGGTACGGATCTTACGCCCTATTACCTGTTTGAAGAAGATGCAAAACATTTTCACCAGACCTATAAAACTGCCTGCGATGCATTTGACCCTGGCTTTTATGGGTCCTTTAAAAAAGAGTGTGACAATTATTTTGTGAACTGGCACCGCAATAAGGAACGCCGCGGAATTGGCGGCATCTTTTATGATCAC
Organism: Longitalea arenae; assembly: GCF_016924755.1. GTDB lineage: Bacteria > Bacteroidota > Bacteroidia > Chitinophagales > Chitinophagaceae > Niastella > Niastella arenae. The sequence goes on from NZ_JAFFJX010000002.1 coordinate 473,333, forward strand.
CAACGTCCATCGGCGGAGAAAGATGTACAGTTCTGGTTCAATTTCGGCAAAACCTGTGGCGATGCGTTCTTAGCGGCTTACCTGCCCATTGTACAGAAAAGAAAGCAACTGCCGTATACAGCGCAGCATAAACACTGGCAGGAAATCCGGCGCGGCCGTTATGTTGAGTTCAACCTTGTACATGACCGCGGGACTTTGTTCGGCCTGAAAACAAATGGAAGAATAGAAAGTATTTTGATGAGCCTGCCGCCTACCGTGAGGTTTGAATACAACTATCAACCAACGCCAGGCAGTGAAGAAGACAGATTATTACAGGCTTGTTTGAACCCGGTTGAGTGGGTGTAAAACGATTTCTGATTTTGAGATTTCTGATTTTGAGATTTCGGGATTTCGGGATTTCGGGATTTCGGGATTTGGGGATTTTGGGATTTTGGGATTTCGGGACTTGGAATGCGATTGATTTACAAAAGAAATCAGTCGATATGAACAAGTTTGATTTGCAAAAACGAACAAAACAATTTCATGTAAATGTAATAAAGTTGTGCAGTCGCTTTCCAAAAAACGCTGCTGGTTTCGAAACAGCCAAACAACTGATAAGAGCAGCAGGATCCGTTGGTGCGAATTACAGAGCTGGCTGCCGCGCAAAGTCAAATGCAGATTTTATTTATAAGATCGAATTGGTTCTGGAAGAAGCTGATGAATCACTTTATTGGCTTCAGCTTACAAAAGAAGCGGAATTAGTGCAAGGAAATGATTTAGAAGCATTGATAAAGGAAGCGAATGAATTAGTAAGCATTTTCAATGCAAGCGACAAAACAGCCAAAAGAAACAAAGCGAACAATCTTACTAAAAAAAATAACAGGTTAAATTTTGATTTTGAGATTCCGGCAAAATCCAAAAATCTCAAAATCGCAAAATCAAAAAATTGTATTTATGTATTTGCAGCGTAGAAACCGCATACTACGTCAATCACCGGCGATCAGGAGCCTGGTGGCTGAAACTATTTTAACACCCAATGATTTCATCGTTCCATTATTTATAAACGAAGGCGAAAACTATAAAGAAGAGATTGCTTCCATGCCCGGCTATTACCGCATGAGCCTCGACAATACCGTGAAAGAAGTAAAAGAATTGTGGAGCATGGGATTGAAAAGCGTATTGCTCTTCATTAAATGTAAAGATGAACTGAAAGACAATAAAGGCACCGAAGCATTGAACCCGAAAGGACTGATGCAAAGAAGCATCCGGGCAATAAAAGAGGCTTGTCCGGATATGCTGGTGATGACCGATGTAGCCCTTGACCCATTCTCATCGTACGGGCACGACGGCATCGTAGAAGGGTCTGAGATCGTGAACGACGCCACGGTGGAAGTATTGGCGCAGATGAGTGTGAGTCATGCCCAGGCAGGCGCCGATTTTGTAGCGCCCAGCGATATGATGGATGGTCGTATTGCCGCCATTCGCGAAGCCCTGGAAGAAAATGGCCTTCACAAGACCGGTATCATGAGCTATAGCGCCAAATATGCCTCCAGCTTTTATGGCCCCTTCCGAGATGCGCTCGACAGCGCTCCTGGCTTTGGCGACAAAAAAACCTACCAGATGGATTACAGCAACCGCGTGGAAGCCGTTAAAGAAACCCTGATGGACGTGGAAGAAGGCGCTGATATCGTAATGGTGAAACCGGCCCTGGCTTACCTCGATATCATCCGCGAAGTGAAGAATGCGGTATCTGTTCCCGTTAGCGCCTATAATATCAGCGGCGAATATGCCATGATAAAAGCGGCCGCCAGAATGGGCTGGATAGACGAGAACAAAGCCATTCTGGAAACGCTCACGGCCATCAAGAGAGCCGGCGCTGATCTGATCGCTACGTATTTTGCAAAAGACGCCATAAAACTGATTAGCTGATTTGCTGATATGCTGATGTGCTAATGCGCTCATGTGATTAGTGCTAATTGAAAAATAGAACGCAAAAACTATGTTTGAAAAAAGTATTGCTTTATTTTCCCGGGCGCAGCAAAGCATTCCCGGTGGTGTGAATTCTCCGGTTCGGGCCTTTAAAAGCGTGGGCGGAACACCTGTATTCATGAAATCGGCCAAAGGCGCTTATATGTTCGACGCCGATGGCAACCGCTACCTCGACTATATCAATTCCTGGGGCCCCATGATCCTGGGTCATGCCTACGAACCGGTAGTAAAAGCCATACAGGAATATGCGCAATATTCCACTTCGTTCGGAGCGCCTACTGAACTGGAAATAGAAATGGCCGAGCTCATTATAAGCATGGCGCCCAACGTTGACCTCATTCGTATGGTAAGCAGTGGCACCGAAGCCTGCATGAGCGCCATCCGGCTGGCAAGAGGTTATACCGGCCGCAATAAGGTCATCAAGTTCGAAGGCTGTTATCATGGTCATGCCGATTCCTTCCTGGTAAAAGCAGGCAGCGGGCTGGCAACCTTTAATATTCAAACCGTACCTGGCGTAACGGCCGGCGTAGCCAATGATACGCTTACCTGCGCCTATAATGACCTGGCGGCTGTTGAACGCCTGGTAACAGAACATGCCGGCGAGATCGCTGCAATTATCATAGAACCGGTAGCCGGCAATATGGGTTGTATTCTGCCCCAGCCGGGTTTCCTCGAAGGATTGCGAAGCATTTGCGACAAAGAGGGCATTGTGTTCATCATGGATGAAGTGATGACCGGATTCAGGCTTGCCCCCGGCGGCGCCCAGGAACGCTTACACATAAATGCCGACCTGGTTACCTATGGTAAGGTGATCGGCGGTGGGATGCCGGTAGGCGCTTTTGGCGGTAAAAAAGAGATCATGCAACACATATCTCCGCTCGGCAATGTGTACCAGGCAGGCACCCTGAGCGGCAACCCGCTGGCCATGATCGCAGGTTTCGTAATGTTAAAAACGCTGAAAGAAAATCCGGCTATTTATAAACAGCTCGATGAATCGACCGGCTACCTGCGCAACGGGCTCAATGATGTGTTGAAAGCAAGCGGCACTCCTTATGTGATCAATCAACTGGGCTCTATGATCAGCATTCATTTCAGCGAGCACCCGATCATCAATTTCTCATCGGCAGCAGCTGCCAATAATGAGCTGTTCAAAAAGTTCTTCCATGCCATGCTGAAGCGGGGCGTGTATTTACCGCCTTCCGCTTTTGAGACCTGGTTTCTCTGCAGTGCATTGACCAAAGACGATCTGGATATGACCATACAGGCAGCAAAGGACAGTCTGAAAGAGATATTATAAAAGATATAGCACTGTTCCTAAGCCATTTGAGCTATCTAATAAGCGGGATATTCCAGCTGTACCTGTTTACGTTCAAATATTTTAAATTAAGCCGTTGACGGAATAAATGCCCGATACGGCTTTTTTCATTAATATACATGTAGAAGAGCCGGTAGACCTGACAACATTCATATTGTAACCCAATAGTATGCCCTCATTTAAACAACGACTTGCTTCTATTGATGTATTCAGAGCATTGACCATGTTCCTGATGATCTTTGTAAATGACCTTTGGACCCTCACCAATATTCCCCAATGGCTTGAGCATACCCAGGCGGCGGAGGACGGTATGGGTTTGGCCGATACGGTATTTCCAGCCTTTCTGTTTATTGTCGGCCTTTCAATTCCCTTTGCAATAGGCAACCGCTGGTCGAAGGGTGCTTCGCAAACCAGCATTCTCGGGCATATCCTGGTACGCACCCTTGCATTGCTGGCAATGGGTTTCTTTCACGTAAACCTGGAAAATTATAATAATCAAGCGGCCTTGCTGCCCAAAGGCATCTGGGAGATCCTGCTCACGACCAGTTATTTCCTGATCTGGCTCGATTATGCACCTTCTTTATCAAAACAAAAAAAGCGATTGCTGCAGGGATCGGGTATTTTGCTGCTGCTGTTTTTGGCCATCACTTACAAAGGCAGTGAAAACGGAGAAACGGTTTGGTTAAAGCCACACTGGTGGGGCATCCTGGGGCTCATCGGGTGGTCTTACCTGCTGTCGGCCCTTATATTCCTATATGGAAAAGGAAAGCTGCCGGTACTGGCAGGATCGCTTATCTTCTTTACTGTATTTAATATAGCAGCAAAAGCAGGATGGCTGCAGGTGCTGGAACCGGTGAGGCCCTATATCTGGATCACCGGCGACGGCTCCTCGCCTTCGCTTACCATCGCCGGCATCATTACAGCAGTTGTGTATGCACAGTTTGCGGAAAAAGGGAAATACAATACCTGCTTTATGGTACTGTTGCTAATGGGCGTATTGATGTTAGCCGGTGGATTTGCGATCAGGCCCCTGGCAGGGATCTCCAAGATCCGGGCTACTCCTTCGTGGGTAATGATCTGCACCGGCATCAGCATCCTGGTCTTTGTCGCCCTGGTCTGGCTGATTGACCGTAAAAACAAAAAGCAGGGCTTTGCCATTATAAAACCCGCCGGTACCAGTACGCTGACTGCCTATTTACTGCCCTATATTTTCTATCCATTGTTTCAGTTGGCGGGACTGGGCTTACCCGCATTGCTGCTGGCGGGGGGCGTTGGTATCGTCAAATCTCTGGCTTTTGCCCTGCTGATCATCCTGCTGACGGGTTTGCTGGAAAAACGGCGGATCCGGTTAAAAGTATAAACGACTTGATCTTTGTTAATAAGTTCTAAAATGAAAACACAAAGATACATATGAATGATTTTATATGTATCTTTGTGTTTTCATAGGATAAGGTTTAATGGTTAATGGTATTTGATTAGTACAGCCTTCTCGATTATCGAGAGGGCTTTTTCTTTCTTCTACCCCACCAGATCATGAAACCGGTAATGGGCAGACTGGCCGCAATAAGCGATCCGCAAAAAGCTAAGATCTTTCCGGGCAAGCCCCATATAGCACCTACATGGATGTCATAATTCATACGCAACAACTTATCCGCGCCTTTAGCGTCTTTGAAACGGCCGTAGATATGGTCAACCGGCAATTCTTTCATGGTGTACTGGTCAAAGAAGCGGTAATCGGTTCGCCAGTAGGTGTCGGCATCTGTATTCACCGCCACCTCAATAGAAGAGGAATCAGTGGCGGGGAAATGCATTTCGATGGTCTCGGCATCCCGGTGTTCCTGCTGCATCTGCACCCATAGTTTGTCGACCGGCATGGAAACCGCCCGGGCAAATTTCGAAGTGTCTGACAAAGGTTCCTGGTAAGTCAGTGATTTTTCGCCGCCAGCGGTTTTGTAAATAGCATTTGCCAGCAATTGCCATCCGAATATGAGTCCGGTAATGGCCATGAAAATAACCACCCAGGTCATATAAAAACCAAGCACATTATGCAGGTCGTAATTCTTCCGGCGCCAGGCGGCGCTCCATTTAATGCGGAAGCGTTGTTTGGCAGCCGCTTTATTCCTTGGCCACCATAAAATGATACCTGTGATCATCATCACCACAAAAATGATGGTGGCATAGATGGTGATGCGCTGGCCTACTTCATGCGGCAGCCACAGGTAATAATGGCCCATCAGCACGATGCGGAAGAAATCGCGGTCCATATTCTTCACCTTCAGCACCTCGCCGGAATAGGGATTCACATAAATGGTATAATAATATTCGGGTTCAACACTGTAAAAGGTCACTACCACCGCCTGATCTTTTGCTCCGTACTGCACACTGTGCAGGTGTTTGCCGGGCAGCTTCGCTTCGGCGATCTGCTTGATTTGGGTAGGCGGCAGGTAAGTTTTTTCCTGCGGAACCACTTTCCGGAAATTTTTTCCAGTCATGGCACTTATTTCTGCCTGAAATGCATATAAGCAGCCTGTAACGGCAATAATGAAAACAATGATCCCTGAAGTAAACCCCAGCCACAAGTGAACTTTTCCAATGATCTTTTTAACAGTCATATTATAAAATTGCGCCAACCAAGGACGGTAAGCAACAAAAATGCACCTACATCTTCAATTTCGCTTTATACAATTGGTAAAATGGTTTACGCAATGAGAAAAAACTGGGCAAAATATTTTTAGTGCAGCGCGGAAGGAATAGAAAAAGAGGGAACGCCCAGCGCCGAACGTTGAATACATAGCTCCTGTTTATCCGGGAATATTTAATGTCATTTGCATTTCGCCTTAAGCGTTGCACATTCCGCTTCCGCAATTAATGCAATAACAGTTCACAGGGTTTCAACCCGGTTTGTTTCTTAAATGCTGTTGAGAAATGGGAAATGGAAGAATAGCCCAGCATCATTGAAACTTCGGTTACGGTAAGTCCTTTTTCGTATAATAAGTACCGTGCATGTTCCATGCGCTGGCTTTGGTAGAAGTCGAAGATGGTCGTTCCGTATAATTCTTTAAAGCCTTTTTTGAGATAACATTCATTGATGGCCACTTTTCGGCTGAGTTCCTTGATCGTAATGGGCTCACCAATATGTTGCAGTAAGATTTCCCGGGCCTTAACGATCTTTTCGCGATCGGCTTCATTCGCCAGGAATTTGCACTGGAACGATTCGATCTCTTTATCATCGCCCAGCATACACTCGAGGCTGTACAGCAACAGCATCTGGCTTTGGCCGTTGATAAAAATATTCTCCAGGCTATCTGTATAAGAATGGCTCAGTAATGCTTCCAGCACCTGGCGGGTGCGGCCGCATAAAGGCAGGATCTTTGAAAATGAGGAAGGATGAACAAATTGCAATACCTCGTCGGTAATGGTCTTTCCCTTACCGGGTTTTACAAATTGTGTTAAGTGCACTGCGGAGAAACGGAAGCTCATCACATCGATGCTTTCAACCCTTTCAGCGCAGCTTTTTGATGTATTGAGCTTGCAGTTGTCGCACTCAACTTCTTTCTTATTACAATACATATTACCCGCAATACAAAAACGAAGCTCCACATAGTTGTCCTGCGGCGCCGCTTTTTTGTAATGATATACCAGTACACCCGTATCCTCAATATTCCATTGGGAATGTTTCCGGTATCTTTTGATAGCATACTGAACCGAACCAGGCATCTGTTGCTCTTTTTCCTGCAACAGCTGTAACTGATCGTGCATGATCGGTTGCTTGTAAGCCAGTGAAAGTATATCAGGCGGATTATACATATTCGCGTGCAAATTTACAGGTCCAATGTTAATTTCCCAATGCTTTATTGGGTTTAGCAGTCATATAAATGTCAGAAACGGTCAATGGTCAATAGTCAATGGTCAATGGTGAATGAATACAAGTCACCAACTGCTGAAAGCCAGTGGCTTATTCAGACAACAGACAAACGATAGCCAATAACATGGCTGCCATTAAAATTGTTTGATGAACAATTAAAAAGTGAAGATGAGTTGGCAATGGGCCATTGCAAGACTGGGAAAGACCGGGGAATGGACAAGACTGACAAAGCCTTTGAATGTATGCTGTTGCCAGTTAAAAGTAACGCCGAAACCTGTATCCTGAAACCTGTAACATTTCATAGAAACATCGCATGAATACATGAAAACCGGTACGCGGTAACCGGCAACCGGAACCTAATCAAAGCTTTGGTTGCTTGAAGAAGACATCTTCAACAGGCGGTCAAATTGTTCAGGGGAAAGGTCATTATAAAAGAAGTAAACGGGATCGAGGTGGCGGCCATTCTTATGTACTTCGTAATGGCAGTGGGGGCCTGTTGATTTACCGGTACTGCCTACCCAACCGATGATCTCACCGCGTTTAATGCGTTCACCGGGTTTTACTTTGATGCGGTACATGTGGCCGTAGAGCGTTTCATAGCCATAGCCATGGTTCAGCACTACGTGGTTACCATAGCCATTGCCCAGGTTACCGGCCACTTTAACAACGCCGTTGGCGGTGGCATAGATCGGTGTTCCCTGCGGGGCGGCGAAATCGAGACCGCCATGGAATTTCACGGTTTTGTATACCGGATCGATGCGGTAACCAAAGCCGGAGGCTACGCGTTTCAGATCGCTGTTGCTCACCGGCTGAATGGCCGGCGTGCACGCTAACAACTGTTCTTTGTTTTTAATAAATCCAGTTATTTCAACATATGATTTCTCCTGGGCCGCCATGCGGTTCTCCAGGTTGCGGAGGGAGTGTACAATAGAGTTTTCCAGCTCATAATTGGTCATGCTGGCCACCATTTCCATTTCCTTTTGCTGGGCCAGGTCCCTGGCCCGCGTACTGTCGGGAATGGGATTGGCCTCGAAAATCGTGCGGTAAATATCATTATCGCGTTCTTCCAGCTGGTTCATGCGCTGCTGCATTTTGGCAACCTGCTCATCGAGCACCCAATAGCGCTCCTGCAGCTGCTCATTATACTGCATCAATGCTTTTTCCTTAGTGGAAGGAAAATACCGGTAAGCGATGGAAACGATTATAATTGAGGTAACTATAGCGGCCGATATAAAACCGAGCACCCGCAGCAGCTTTACATGCAGCGGAGTCTCCAGTTTTTCATATCGGAGAGTATTGGTATTGTAGTAGTACTTGATTTTCTTCATGGATACAAGCCGATTACCAAGGTTGCTTTTCAGCAAAACAGCCCAAATTTAAGTTACCTTTGCAGCCGTTGCCCCAAAACGGTAACATTTACAAATATAAAGGCTTAAGTGCCAATTTTATCAAAGATCGTTCCGTTTTATGATGACCAGCGCAGAAATACGACAGCTTTTCATGGATTTTTTCCGCAAGAAAGCACACGAAATTGTACCATCGGCTCCTATTGTGGTAAAGAACGACCCTACCCTGCTTTTTACCAATGCAGGTATGAACCAGTTCAAAGATTATTTCCTCGGCAATAAAAAAGCCCCCTTCCCCCGGGTGGCCGACACCCAGAAATGCCTTCGGGTGAGCGGTAAACACAATGACCTGGAAGAAGTGGGTGTGGATACCTACCACCATACCATGTTTGAAATGCTGGGCAACTGGAGCTTTGGCGACTATTTTAAAAAAGAAGCCATTGCCTGGAGCTGGGAATTGCTCACCGAAGTATATAAAATACCGAAAGACCGGTTATATGTCACTTATTTTGAAGGTGATGCCGCTGAAAAGCTGCCTAAAGATGAAGAAGCTTATAACGAATGGGCCAAACTGATAGCTGCCGACCGTATTCTGGCTGGTAATAAAAAAGATAATTTCTGGGAAATGGGCGATACGGGCCCCTGCGGTCCCTGTTCTGAAATACATGTAGACTGCCGCAGCGAGGAAGAAAGAAGCCAACGAAGCGGCGCCGAGCTGGTAAACAAAGACCACCCCCAGGTGATCGAGATCTGGAACAACGTGTTCATGCAGTTTAACCGGAAAAAAGACGGCAGCCTTGAATCCCTGCCCGCCAAACATGTGGATACCGGGATGGGCCTTGAACGCCTGGTTCGCGTACTGCAGGGCAAACAATCGAACTACGATACGGATGTGTTCACCGGCACCATCGCGGCCATTGAGCAGATCACGAAAAAGAAATACGATCCCAACACCCCGCCATCCACCAGTGCCGACTGGCACCAGGCGGTGGCGTTCCGCGTGCTGGCCGATCATCTGCGCGCCATCAGTTTTACCATTGCCGATGGCCAACTGCCTTCCAATACCGGGGCTGGTTACGTGATCCGCCGCATTTTGCGCCGGGCCGTTCGTTATTATTATTCTTATTTAGATTATAAACAACCATTGCTGCACCAATTGGTGCCCGTGCTGGCTGAGCAATTCAAAACTGTTTTCCCCGAACTGCAACAGCAACAGGATTTTGTTGCCAAAGTGGTGAAGGAAGAAGAAGATGCTTTCCTGCGCACACTGGAAAAAGGACTGAAAAAGATCGATGAGATCATCAGTTCGGCCAGGAACAAGGTCATCAATGGTTCATCAGCCTTTGAGTTGTACGATACATATGGCTTCCCGATTGACTTAACCCGCCTTATTGCCCGTGAAAATAAGCTGGAGGTAGACGAGAAAGGGTTTGAAGCCGAAATGCAGCAACAGAAAGACCGCGCCCGCGCCGCTACAGCGATCAGCGCTGAGGATTGGGTTGTTCTGGGTGAAGAGGGCAGCACCAGCTTTGTAGGCTACGATCAAAGCCAGGCGGAAGCCAAAGTGCTGAAATACCGGAAAGTGACCGCTAAAGGAAAAAGCTCTTTCCAACTGGTGCTCAGCAAAACGCCCTTTTACGCGGAGAGCGGTGGCCAGGTAGGCGATACGGGCACCCTCTTCTTTGAAGGCGAAGAAGTGGCGGTGATAGACACCAAAAAAGAAAATGACCTTATCATTCATTTTGTTGAAAAGCTGCCCATCAACATTACCGGCATTGTAGACGCCCGCATCAACACCGGCCGCCGGGCCCGTACAGCCGTTCACCATTCGGCTACCCACCTGCTGCATGCTGCCTTACGGAAAGTACTTGGCACACACGTGGCGCAAAAAGGTTCGCTGGTGAATGAGGAGTACCTGCGGTTCGACTTTTCGCATTTCGCTAAGATGACGGGTGATGAAATAGCCAAAGTAGAAGCTATAGTAAACGAAAAGATCCGCGCGAATATTCCGGTGGTGATCAAAGAACTGCCCAAGGATGAAGCCCTGAAACTGGGCGCCATGGCGCTTTTTGGCGAAAAATACGGAGATGTCGTTCGCGTAGTGATCATCGATCCTGCCTATTCCGTGGAATTATGCGGGGGTACGCATGTAGGCGCCACCGGTGAACTGGGCCTCTTTAAAATAAAACATGAATCAGCCGTGGCAGCAGGCGTACGCCGTATTGAAGCGATCTGCGGACTGGCGGCTGAGTTATATATCAATGACCAGCTAAGCCAGCTGCAACAGGTAAAAGAAGAGCTGAAAAACCCGGCCGACCTGTTGAAAGCAGTACAGCATATGGCGGCCGAGAACAGCGAGTTGAAGAAGAAACTCGAGCACCTGGAAAACCGTATGCTGGTCGGCATCCGCAATGAGCTGCTGCATAAAGATGAGATCATTAACGGCGTTACGTTTGTTGGCGACATTGTTGAAGTAGGCAATGCCGATGCATTAAAGAAATTGTGCTTCGACCTGAAAAATAACCTTAATGATCATGTGGTGGTATTATGCGCCAATATCGGCGGCAAACCCTTCGTAGCTGTAGGTATTGCCGACACCGTAGCAGCAGCCCGCCAGCTCGATGCCGGAAAGATCATTAAGGAACATATTGCCCCGCTCATTAAAGGTGGCGGTGGCGGTCAAAAGACCCTGGCTACCGCCGGTGGACAGGATGCCAGCAACCTGCAGCAGGTGATCACGAAAGTGAAAAGCTTGTTGTAAATTAGGGCATGCAATACTGTTATACACGGTTAAGCCTGATCCTTCTCTTATCCTGGAATATTACAATATGTTCAGCCCAGTCAAAAAGTATTGACTCTATCATAACGCCTTCGTCCCTGAAAGAAATGGTTCAACAATTGTCGGCCGACAGCTTTCAGGGACGGCTTACAGGCACCGTTCATGCTTCCCGCGCCGCTTTATACATCAGCTCGGCATTTGAAAGAGCCGGTGCCCTGCCCATAGCCGGCAACGATGGTTATATAATGCCCTTCACCATCGATGATAAAGCAACCGCCTTCAATGTAGTAGCCGCTTTACCCGGCCGTTCCAAAGCCGGGGAACTGGTAATTTTCAGCGCGCATTATGATCACATAGGTACAAAAGACCACACCATTCCCTATCATGTACCCGAACGCGGTAAACCGGAAAAAGAGGACAAGATCTACAACGGCGCCAACGACAATGCTTCCGGGATCAGCGGACTGATTCACCTCGCCCGCTATTTTGCACAAGTTCCCGGGCGCGAACGAACGATCATCTTTATTGCTTTTTCGGGCGAAGAAGAAGGTCTGCTGGGTTCCAAACATCTCGCAGAGGCCTTCGACCCTAAAGTAGTCACTGCCATGGTGAATATGGATATGATCGGGCGGCCGATATCGGAGGATAATAAATATCCTTACATAACCGGGGAGGAGCAGTCGAACCTGCAGGCACTGCTCAACAAAAGACTATACGAGCTGGCCCCCGAGTACGGAGAGCGATATTTCCGGCCCGACCGGTTCAGGCAGGAAAGTTTATATGCCCGGTCAGACAATTATCCCTTCGCCAAACGGGGCATAATCGCCCATACGATCATTACTTCTTCACCGGTTGACAAATATTATCATAGCCTGAACGATGAATGGGAAACCCTTGACTACCCCTTTTTGGCGGAAGTGGTAAAGGCCATTGCCCTGGCGACAACGGGATTAGCCACCGGGTTGGATAAGCCGGAGAAATAGTTGACGGGTTCAAAAAGCACACAAGGTTGAGAAGAACAGAGTACTATCGGATCAAAATCTCTAAACAAAGTAAACCGCAGTCACCTCCCTAACTTTTTGATTGGCCGGGCCACCGTTTCGGCTTACACCACCGGTTCTTTATTGCCGCTCAACTACTATTGAGCTTTTCATTTTTTTAACTTTTGGGCGGGCAACCCTTTCCCGAAGCGGCTGCGTCTACCAGCAGTAAGACCCAGGCTGAACCAGCCTTTGCAGAGAATTGTTATACCCTTTGAAACCGGAATTATCTTATGAAAGATGCGCACTGTTTCATCCACCTTCGCTTTTGTTACAAGCATTGCAGCAAGCCGCGAACCGGCAGACCTTAACAATTCCGAAAATTTTCGTATTTCGATTAATTTCCTATATTTGATGTACGAAAGCCGACGTACATATATTCATTAATATCAAAAACCTACATACAATGAGACGATTCCTGATCTCCGGCACCGCTATGGCAATCTTAACATTGATGCTGTGCCAACCCCTGGCCGCCCAGGATAAAGAAAAAGATAAAGAGAAGGACAAGACCACCAGGATAACTGATAATGATGAGATCATTATCAAAAGAAAGGGCGACAAAGACGCCAAGGTCACCATTGAAATGAAAGGCGATGAAGTTATTGTGAATGGTAAACCCCTGGATGAATTTGACGACGATGATATTGTGATAAAAAAAGGAAGATCAAGAGTTTACGGATTAGCAGCTCCGCACTCCCCTTTCCGTGGGCAGGGAGGCACTTTAAGCTTTGGCGACAATCAGTTATTCCTGCGTGAAGGCGCCATGCTTGGGGTGTTCACTGAAAAAGATAAGGATGTAAAGGGTGCCATTATACAAAAAGTGACCGAAGGCAGTGCAGCCGATAAAGCGGGCTTAAAGGAAAATGATGTGATCAAAAAAGTGGAGAACGAGGTGATCGACAGTCCCGAGGACCTTACAGAAGTGATAGGCAAACATAAACCCGAAGACAAGGTTACCATCACCTACGAAAGAAGTGGCAAAACGAATAAAACGGAAGCTACCTTAGGCAGAAGAAAAGGCAATGCCATGACCTATCGTCCGCATGAATTTGAATTCCCGAATTTCAATTTCGACTGGAAAGACGGTGATTTCGGTCCCCGGGTATTTTCTAACAGCGGCAGACCCCGCCTGGGCATAAAAGCGCAGGATACCGAAGATGGCAAAGGCGCCAAAGTATTGAGTGTAGATGATGAATCACCAGCTGAAAAAGCCGGCATCCAGGAAGATGATGTGATCACCGAGTTTGATGGTAAAAAAGTGAATACGGCAGATGAACTGGTCAGTGCTGCCCGGGAATCAAAAGATAAAGCGGCTGTTAAAATAACCTTTAACCGCAATGGAAAAACGCAAAGCGTTGAGGTTAAAACACCTAAAAAACTGAAGACAGCCACGCTCTAAGTCTTTTTCAAACATCAGCCCTATAGCCGCCGGGGATAACCCCGACCCAAAAAAAGCCGTTCTTCCCGGCTCAACGGGACGGAGCGGCTTTTTTGTCAAAATACCATTGGCGGAAATGAGGTATTTTTGCCTGATTTTTCACCATTAGGCAATCAGAATAATATGTCGACAAATTACGATGCATATGAGATAGTTGTTGGTCTGGAAGTGCATGCCCAGTTACTCACAAAGAGCAAATTGTTTTGTGGCGATAGTGCTGCGTTTGGCGGTGAGCCCAATACACATATCAGTCCCATTACACTGGCCCACCCCGGCACCCTGCCCAAACTGAATAAAAAGGCCATTGCCTATGCCGTTAAAATAGGGCTTGCCTGTAATTGCACCATCACCCGGCATAATTATTTTGCCCGCAAGAACTACTTTTATCCCGACCTGCCCAAAGGCTACCAGTTGTCGCAGCATACTACCCCGGTTTGCCAGGGTGGATATATAACCATCCGCACCCAGGAAGGGACACGCGATATCCGGTTGAACCGCATTCATATGGAAGAAGACGCCGGCAAAAGCCTGCATGATGTAGATGCCAACAATACCTGTGTGGATTATAACCGCGCGGGCGTTCCCCTGGTAGAGATCGTTACTGAACCAGACATTCACAGCGGCGACGAAGCTTATGCATATCTTACCGAATTGAGAAAGCTGCTTCGCTACCTCGAGATCTGTGACGGTAATATGGAAGAAGGCAGCATGCGCTGTGACGCCAATATCTCTGTTCGCAAAAAAGGCGATCCCAAACTCGGCACCAAGGTAGAAGTGAAGAACCTGAACTCGATCAGGAACGTAAAACGCGCCATTGAATTCGAGGCCAAACGTTTGGTGGATATTCTGGAAGCAGGCGAAAAAGTAATTCAACAAACGCGGAGCTTTGATGCCGGCAATGGCACCACCTTCGCCCTGCGCACCAAGGAAGACGCCAACGATTACCGCTATTTTGCTGACCCTGATCTTACGCCCTTTGTGGTCACCGACGAATTGTTGCAGGAAGTACGTGCCGCTATTCCGGCATTGCCTGAAGAGCGGGTAGCCAGGTATACTCAACAGTTACAGTTACCTGAATACGACGCCCGGGTGATTACGGATGAAAAAGAGCTGGCGGTATATTTTGAACAGATCATTGAACATACAGACAATTATAAAGCAGCCGCCAACTGGATGCTGGGTCCTGTTAAATCATGGCTGAACGAAACCGGTGCATCCATTACCGGTTTTCCCCTGCAAGCAGCTGCTATTGCATCGCTGATTGCTCTCATCGACAGCAACCAGTTGAACTTCTCAGTGGCTTCAACGAAACTGTTTGCTGCCCTGTTAAAAGAACCGGGCAAGCAGCCCTTACAATTAGCCAAAGAGCTGAACCTGTTACAGGATTCAGATGAAGGGAATGTGGCTGCCTGGATCGAAGAGGTATTGAACAAGATGCCCGATAAAGTGGCAGAATATAAAAAAGGTAAGAAAGGGCTGATCGGCTTGTTTGTAGGAGAAGTAAAAAAGGTATCGAAGGGGAAAGCCGATCCGAAACTTACCAATGATATTCTTTTGAAAAAGCTGCAATAACTATTGCCGGTTTCCATCCGGCAAAAAAACAAATAAAAAATTCACGGATGAAACGAATTTCGCATTGGCTATTGATGATACTGGTGGTTACCGTAAGTGCCTGCTCGCAAAAAGACAAAGGCACCCTGGAGGTAACCGGTAACATAGCCAACCTCGATAAAGTAGCGGCCCTGTACCCGAATGCCGTTAAAAAAGGAATGGTAACGCTGTTCTTATATGAAGTTCCTTTTGGCGGCGACATTCCCCCGGTTCAACTGGACTCAGTAACGGTTTCAGCAGATAAAAGATCCTACACCTTAAAAGGGCCCGCCAAACATATTGGCATGTACAATATTGTAATTCTCGATGGTCCCATGATCCCGGTGGTGAATGACGTTCCCAATATGACCGTTGATATTGACATGGCGAATGAAAGATTTTATACGGTGGCCGGCTCGGTAGCCAGCCGCGAACTGCAGGATTTTATTTTCACCTATGATATGAAAAGCGTAAGCGCCGAGCATACCATGAACCAGCTCGACAGCCTCAAACGTATAGGCGCTCCTGACAGCACCCTGATCAATCTTACCAATCGCAAGAATGCCGCTATTAAGGAGTTGAATGAATATATGAAGCGGATGATGACCGATGCGAGCCAACCGGTAGTGGCTGCTTTTGTATTGGGCCGGTCGGCCAAAACATTGCCGCAACCTGAGTTTGAAACTGCCCTGAACAGTCTTACGCAGAAATACGCAGGCGATTCGAACCTGGCAGAAATGAAGAAAAGGTATAATGCCTACAAAGAACAGATCGCAAAGATAAGAGCGGAGCAGGAGCAACAAAATGCCTGGGTGGGTAAAAAGGCGCCTGAGTTAACCTTGCCCGATGTAAATGGAAAAAAAGTGTCCATTTCTTCTTTCAAAGGCAAATATGTATTGGTTGATTTCTGGGCAAGCTGGTGTCAGCCCTGCCGTGCAGAAAATCCAAATGTGGTAGCGGCCTTTAACAAATACAAGGATAAGAATTTTACGATTCTGGGGGTATCGCTCGATAAAAAGAAAGAGAACTGGCTCGAAGCTATCAGGGAAGATCAGTTGAAGTGGACGCATGTGAGTGACCTGGCTTTCTGGGACAGCAAAGCAGTAACTACTTTTGGATTCACCGGAATACCTTACAATGTACTGATCGATCCGGAAGGCAATGTGGTGGGTGAAGGCTTACGCGGCGAAGCGCTGGACAATAAACTGCACGAGATCTTTCTGCAATAAGATATAAGACATTTAAACAAAAGGCCCCCGCTGTCAGTGCAGCGGGGGCCTTCCTTTTATCGGAATGTGATTCTGATCAATACCCATCGTTCTGCACCAGCACCCGTACGCTTTTATCAATTTCAATCTGCGGCACGGGGAAGATATTTTTCCTGGCGCCGTAAGGCTGTGGCGGTAATAAGGAGGTTCCGTCATTGTCATACTTGTTGGTTACAGTTCCCTTAACCCGCATAATATCCCAGAAACGGTGCCCTTCAAAAGCCAGTTCAATGCGGCGTTCACCAAGGATCGCAGCGACCAATGCATCCTTATTGGGAAAGCTTAAAACGGTATATGGCAGGGCAAGACCCAAAGAACGGTTCCTTACCAGGTTCAGTTTTGCGATCGCATCCGCGTCTACGCCGGTCTCAAGGCGGGCCTGTGCTTCTGCATAGTTAAGCAACACTTCTGCATAACGGATGATCGGCGCCCAGTCACCGCGGGCTGTGATGGAACTGTATTTATTGGTGAATTTAAAAGCCGAAGTTTGATTGGTGGTACCGGAGATGATCATAGCCCTTCTTTTATCATCAGTTGTAAAGTAAGGATTGGTTGTTGTGCTCAGGAAAGAACTGGATACCGACAGGTCGCCTCTTCCGTCGGGATGATAATGCATGGGCAATGCATTATTGGTATTGGGGTTATCGTTTATGCTGTTGGGAATTGACCATATGGTTTCACCACTCATATAATTACCATCATTATCGGCAGCAAAAGCCGCATTGGGCGTGCTGTTCAATGCATAGGTACCATAAGTACCATTGATCACGTCGAGCGAATGTTTCCTTGCGTTGGCATAATCTCCTTTATACAGGTATACTCTCGATAACAGGGATGCCGCCGCGGCTTTTGTTCCGCGCACCTTGGTATCGTATACCTCTTCATATTCAAGCGGCAGGTCGGCCAGGGCCTCTGTGAGGTCATTGATAACAGCTGTATAGATCGCTCCCACAGAAGCTCGCGGCTGGTTGGCGGCCGGATCATTAGATGTAAAAGCCTGGGTCATCAGAGGGATTCCAGGATGCGAAGCATCGGCCGTAAATGCATATGGTTGCCCAAAAAAATTGACGAGGTAAAAATTGGCCACGGCCCTTACAAACTTACATTCTGCCAAAAGCTCTTTGGCTTTCTCAGGCGTAAGTTTATTTATATTGGCCTCAATACCGGCTATCGCCCGGTTCGAGCGGGCAATGGCCGCAAAACCCGCCGTCCACACATTCGAAGCAATTCCGCTATTGGCCAGCAGGTTGAAGCGGGGAAGATCTGTGAAATAGTTGGTACGGTCGAAAATGTCTTCGCCCATCAGATCAACATATACCAAAACGCGGCCAGATAAGAACTCAGCACTTTGTAAACCATCGTAGTTGCCCAATACTACCGCTTCAATCTTTTGCGGTGTCGAAAAAGCCAGATCGCTCACCAAGAGGTCCTGCGGTGTTATTTCGAGCACCTTTTTATTACAGGAACTGGTAATGACAGCTATTGCCAGAAAACTATATAATATATGTCGCATAACTATTTGCTGTTTGAATGTTTAATAACAAATCACTGCTGTTCTATAAACCCAGGTTAATGCCCACGGTATATGTCCGCGAAAGGTAAGGCCTCGTTCTATCGATACCCAGGCCGATATTCGTATTACCGGTACTGTTTGCTTCCGGATCGATACCTGTGTAACCGGTAAAGGTGTAGAGGTTACTGCCCTGTATATAGAAGCGCATGCGGCTCACCTTGATCCTGCCTGAAACTGACTTTGGCAGGGTATAGCCGATCTGCACATTGCGGATACGTACGAAATCACCTTTTTCCAACCAGCGGGTAGAAGCCTGAGACCATTGGTTATCGCCATAGAACAAGCGGGGCACATCGGTATTGTCGCCCGCCTTTGACCATGCATCCAGAATGTCTTCTGACTTATTCCTTACGTTGGCATAAGACATGATGGTTTGCTTGGTTTGGTTGTATACATAAAAACCAAAGGCATATTGAAGATCGATGCTGGCATCGAAACTGAGATAGTTGAAGGTTTGTGTTAATCCGCCATAGAATTTCGGGTAAGGGCTTTTGTTCTTGTCTATAACGCGGTCGGTCGCGGCGATCTGGCTGGTAGTGGAACCGTCCTTTACCATCGTCCAGGTTCTGGTTGCATGGTCGTATTGTTTTTGGTTTCCGGCGCTATCGAGGAAGGTAGGCAAACCATTGGCCGGGTTCACGCCTGCCCAGCGGATGAGATAAAAGGCGCCAATGGGATAACCTGGTTTGGCTACCGAAAAAGTGGCTGCTACATCCTGGTCAAATACAATGTCCCCTACTGAATTGGTAGCCGTTACTTTAATGTTATTCCATGCAAAATTGTAATTGACATTCCAATGGAAGTTCTTTCGCTGCAAGACAGGTGCCGTCACTGTTAACTCAATTCCATGGCTTCTGAACTCGCCAACATTGGCTTTTATTTCATTATCCGGAAAACCCAGGGTAGCCAATACGGGGTTATCGAGGATCAGGTCAATCGTTTTGCGATTATAGTATTCCAGGGTAAAGCCAATATTATTAAAGATCACCGCATCGATGCCCGCATCAAATTGTTTATGGCGTTCCCAGCGAAGATCGCTATTGCCGGGATTGGATATTCTCAACACCCCTTTTTCGGCGTATGAGTCGGGTTCATAGGTACTCAGCGCCGGGAAATAGCCAATATCGGGATTACCGGTCAATCCGTAGCTGGCCCTTAACTTAAGGTCTTTCACAAACGGATATTGCCTCATGAAATCTTCTTCAGAGATCCGCCAGGCAAGGGATCCGGAAGGGAAATAGTCCCATCTGTTGGGGCCGAGCAAGCGGCTGTCGCCATCGGTCCTGAATGTAACAGTGGCGAGGTATTTTTTCCTGAACCCATAGTTAATAGTACCGAAAAATGAGGCCAGGCCGTTATCAATATCGTTGGTTCCGTTTTCACCACCTACTTCGTCATAATTGTCAGCGGATATTAGTCTCAGGTCCATATCCCTTATGCCAGCGCCATAGTTGTACGCATATTTTCCGGTATAGCGGATATGTTCTACACCAGCGAGTGCATTCAATTCATGATCAGCGCCAAACTGGCGGTTATAAGTCAGGGTATTGAACCAGTCCCAGGTATTCACTTCATTGTATACTGACTGCCGGAGGCCGAAGCCCAGGCCATCGCCAATATCCGGATTCCACCATTGGTCGGTAAAGGCATTTGTATAATCAAGGTTTATCTGGCTTTTAAACTTCAGGCCCTTTATCAACTGTATTTCGCCGTAAGCACTCCCGATGAACCGGCGGGCATCGCGGTTGTCGTAATTCATATTGATGACTGCCTCCGGGTTGGGCGTATTATACGAAACAGTGCTGCCGCCTATGCCGTCATAATATTGCCCATCTGGCCCGTATACCGGAATATTTGGCATGGCAGTTAAAGGCCCAAAAGGAATACCTGATAAAGCATTACCTGTTCCGGAACCATGACCAAAGGTTTTCGTTTTTGAATATTGAGAACTGATACCAATCGTAAACCAATCAGTCACTTTGGATGTCAGATTCAGCCGGGCCGATCCCCGCTTCTGCTGATTGGCATCCATATAACTGTTGAGATCATTATAGTTCACGGAAGCATAGTAGGTTGTTCTTTGTGAGCCGCCGCTAACCGACAAGTTATAGTTTTGAACGAGCCCTTTGCGGGACACCACATCCTGCCAGTCGGTGTCTACGGTATCCAGTTTACCATCATTATTGATATCGCCATAATTGGCAGCATTCGACAGCCCGGCATTGCTTCTCATTTTATTGATGGTAGTGATATAATCGGCCGCATTCAAGACTTTCATATTGCGGGCTGGTTCGTTAAAACCTACATAAGAATCGAAGTTCAAGGTGTTTTGCCCGGCCTTGCCTTTTTTAGTAGTAATGAGTATAACACCGGCCGTTCCGCGCGAACCATAAATAGCGGCCGCGGATGCATCTTTCAATACTTCAATATTTTCTATATCGTTTGGATTCAGTTCTGCCAGGCCGTTGGACTTATTATACAGCTGCCCCTGGTCGCCCTGCGTCAAGGGCACACCATCCATGACAATGAGGGGGCTGCTGCCTGAGGAAATTGAGGCTGCGCCTCTAATGCGGATGGTAACCTCATCACCGATGGCTCCCGAAGCAGTATTTACCAGCACCCCTGCAGCCTTACCGGTAAGCGCCTGATCAAAGCTGGTTACGGGTCTATTGGCCACTTCCTCTCCTTTCACGCGGCTTACCGAACCGGTCAGCGACCGCTTGGCAATGGTATTATAACCAACCACAACCACTTCATCCATAGACGTTTCCTGTGCTTTCAAGATCATATTATACTCACTCGCCGCTCCAATACTAAGTTCTTCCGACTGCAGATTGATGGAGGAAATAACCAGGGTTTTAGCACCCATTGGTACGTTTAATGAATACATACCATCTGTATTCGTAACCGTACCCACCCTGGTGCCTTTAACAATGACAGAGGCGTTGGGAACCGGGTTACCATTGGCATCGGTAACTTTTCCGGTAAGTGTGCGGGTTTGGGCAAGCAGTTCTCCCGATAGCAGCAATAGGATGCACCAAAGGGATATTAGCGTTTTTCTCATCGGAGTTAGTATTTACTAGGTTATTAACAGTGGATAAAAAAAATTTATAATGGGTACATTAAAGTAGGACAACTAATCTTTGATAGCGCTGCATTTAATCACATGTTCCGCTCACGACATGATTAACATGTTTCAAGGTATTAAATACATAAAAACTTCACTTACATGAACTAGTAACGGTCGGGTGGGATATTCCCGGTATTGCCTGGCTGCTCTTTCAATCAAAATATTGATCAAAAACAATTATACATGCATCTGCATCGCACATGCTGCAAGGTTACTCGGTAGGGAGTCCAAAGATAAGAACTTAGAGAATAATATATATCTAGATGAAATATTGTCAAGCTGAAACAGAGAGTAAAAAACAATCATGGGTTAAAAATACAACAGGCCACCCACCCTTTGGCAGGCAGCGGATGTATACTTGCATTACTACATAATTATACTTATTGAGAAAAAGGATGGGAACTGGCATGGTCAACAGCTTTGCCTACCATCCGGGGTTTATCAGAAAATAAAAAACGCAGCTGTATCTGCTTTGGCAGCCGGGGTGGCCGTTCACAGTAAAAAAAAAGGGCTGCCCGGTGAGCAGCCCTTTTCAGGTATGGACAAACTATAAGCTATTGATAGCCCTCATTTTGTTGCGGCTTGATGTTGGGATTGGCATCCACTTCGGCCTGCGGTATCGGCAGGATCCTTCTAAAGTTGGTGAATGCTATCGTTCTGGCAGTGCTTGGGTAATTGGCACTACGTACCACATCGCGTTTCAGGCGTTGCAGATCAAGGTAGCGGTCACCCTCAAAGGCCAGCTCTTTTCTGCGTTCTGTGATAATATCTTCGTACAGTTGAGGGCCGGTAGAAACGATTGGCGCAGCGCCTCTGCGGCTGGTGATCTCGTTTACGTACTTAAGGGCGTCTGCCGGGTTACTTGCCACAGATGCTTCAGCTGCGATAAGATACACCTCACTCAACCGCAGGACTTTGGTATCACTGCGATCGCCGGCCAAACCGGTATATTTGTTGATGAATACCACGGGGTTATTTTTAGGGCGTTCGCCGGTTGGGTATAAGGTTCTACGAACATCGCTTGCACTGAACAGGCTGTAGAGATCACTGGCCACCAGGAAATCGCCATAGTTACCCGCCTGGCTGTACAGGTATGAAAGCGCATCAAATGCAAGATTGCTTACCGCATCGGAAGAAACTTCAAACAGGGTTTCCAACTGATCTTCCCGGATAGCATTATTCGCCCAGTAAGCAACATAATCTGACTGCCCTACTAATTTGAACTTGCTGTTGTCAATTACATCCAGCGCGGCTGTTCTCGCATTCGCCATATCGCCCATGGTCAAATACACTTTGGCCTGTAATGCCCTGGCTGCATATTTACTGAACTGCGAAGAGTTCGTGAAAGTCGTCATTAAGTTGTAAGCCTGGGTAAGGTCGCTCTGGATCAACGCATATACTTCGGCAACCGTGTTGCGGGCAGGCTTAAGATCTGGATTGTAGGTGGTAATGATGGGCAATCCTGGTTTGCTTGGATCTTCCGTATAGGGCCGGGCATAATACCTTACCAGCGTAAAATAGCAAAGGGCCCGCGTAGCGTATGCTTCCCCTTTGTACTGGTTTACGTTCGCATTGGCCGCAACCGGCGCATTGATGATATTGTTGGCCCTGAGGATCACCGCATATAAGGAAGCCCAAAACCCTAATGCATTGGCATCCGTTACGGGAAACGTATAGTTATTATACAGCGTATACCGGTTGGTGTTTTGCGAAGACTGATAAGCATTATCGGCCATAACATCGCCTAATACCGGAATGGTCCTTCCAAATGCGTCGGGCGCATAACTTGTAGTTCCAATGGTCACTCCCGTACGTAACCCGGCATACATACCTCTTGTGGCAACGAGCAGATCGGCTTCTGTACTTAATGCAGTTTCCGGTGATACAGATGTGGGGGGAGTCAATTCAAGAAAACTCTTGCTGCACGAAGCAAATGTGGCTACGATAACAGCCAGCCCTAACAGTTTATATTTAGAAAACAGATTCATAATTGTAATGATTAGATTTTAAGATTAGAAACCAAGGCTCAATCCTACAGTAATGGTTTTGGGAATGAATACGTTCAGGTTGGCCTGGCTATTGGTTCCCTGCTCAGGATCGAATGGCAGGTTATCGTCTTTAACCCAGGTGAACAGGTTGGTGCCACGCACGTATACAAAAGCATTCGACAGTTTTGCTTTGGAAGCAACAGAAGCTGGAACCGTATAACCCAATTGAATATTACGCAAGCGGATAAAGTCGCCTTTATTCAGATAAAAGGTGGAAGAGCTGTTGAAGTTCTTGTTACCATTATAAATGTATCTCGGCACATCTGTAACATCGCCGGGTTTGGTCCAGCGATCGAAGATGCGCGACGCTTTATTATAAGTAGCACCAAAGCCGGCGCCCATATAATAACCGCCCCACTGATCCTGTACATAGTTTCCGAAGTTATAGTACAGTTGGGCATCCAGTGTAAAGCCTTTGTACCTGAACGTGTTGGTCAATGAACCAAAAACTTTGGGCAGCGCACTTCCTACAATGGCGCGGGCAGCTGATGAATAGTTATTGGTTGTTGTTTGATGGCTAGCGTCGGTGTACCAGAGCGGATCGCCATTGGCAGGATCTACGCCGGCATACTCTCTAAGGTAGAACGATTGAATACTGCTTCCCTGACGAAGTACAAAGAAGGTGTTCATTACAATTTCGTTGCCATCGGGCAGGCTGGTGATCCTGTTCCTATTGGTGGCGTAGTTAAAATCAACCGACCACTCAAATTCTTTTGACTTAACAGGCACTGCATGCAGCGCAATTTCAAGCCCCTTGTTTTCCATGGAGCCTATGTTGCGGGTAACTTTTGAGAAACCAGAGGTGAGTGATAAAGGCATATCCAGCAGCAGGTCTTCCGATTTTCTGACGTAATAATCAACAGTCAGTTGAATACGGTTTTGCAATACGCCTACATCGATACCCACGTTAAAAGGTTTGTTCAATTCCCAGGTGAGGCTGCTGTCACCTACGTTGCTGGGAGCGCTGCCTGGTGTTTGGTTATAGTTGAAACCATATCCATATAATCTATACCAGTCGTAGTTTCCAATACCGGCATTACCATTTACCCCATAAGACGCACGCAACTTCAACTGGCTGATCTGTTGGATACTCTCAATGAATGCTTCTTTATCTACATTCCAGGAGGCGCCGACTGACCAGAAATTACCATACTTGTTATTGGCACCAAAACGGGAAGAACCATCCCGGCGGAAGCTTCCCGACAGAATGTATTTGTCTTCAAAATTGATATTAGCCGAAGAAAATTGCGACAGGAATGAATAATCACTCAAAGTGGCAGTGGCTGTAACCGGGGTAGCACCTATTGCAGGCAGGTTCATACTCAGGTTGGAAGGGAATAGTTGCGACTGCACCGAATTCTGATAACCGCTCGACTTTTGCGCCTCGTAACCTACCTGCAAGTTCAACTGCAGATCATATTCTTTTGACAGTTTTTGATTCCAGTCGAGGGTGGTTGTGCTCAACCTGTTGAAGTACCGGGTGTAGTAAGAGAAAGCCCTGCCCACGGAAGGCATACCATCACCGTGAAGCGGGTTGTTATACTGATCTTCCTCGAGCATGTTCAGATCACCGCTTAAGCTTGTCCTGAACTTCAGGTTCTGAAGGATATTGTATTCCACAAAAGCATTACTGCGCAAACCAACATCTTTTTGGGTGCGTTTGTCAATTTCAGTGAGCGCAATTACGTTGTGAAGGTTGCCGAGCCTGGAAGCGGTCAGGTTGTAGGTTCCATCGTCGTTATAGGCCGGGCGGGAAGGCAACATAAAATAAGCTGCCAGTACCGGGTTACCGAAGCCGCCACCAGTAAGCGGGCCACGGGTATTCACATATCCACCGTTTATATTAAAGCCTACGGTCACCTTTTCTGACGCTTTATGCGTAATGCGTGCGCTTCCGCTGGTTCTGTCTAACTTGGAATTGATGGTGGTACCTTCCTGTACAAAATAACCACCGGATAAGTAAAAAGTGGTTTTGTCATTACCACCTTCGGCACTGATGTTATATTGCTGTTGTTTGCCGATCTTATTTACCGCATCGTACCAGTTAAAATCAACACCATTGTTATAACCAAGTCCTGTTAAGGTAGATTCCACATCCGCCGGTGTTCTTCCTGCATTCACAAGGCCTTCGCGGGTGATCTCAAAGTACTTCTCTGCATTTAAGGGTTCGTATCTGTCGTTCACATATGCAATATCATTTTGCCCGAGCTCCGTATCGAAGCGGAAACGGGTTTTGCCTGATTTACCTTTTTTAGTCGTTACAATGATCACCCCGTTGGCCGCCCGGCTACCGTAGAGAGAACCGGCCGCAGCATCTTTCAATACAGATACACTTTCAATATCGTTCGGGTTCAGGGTGCTCAACAGGTTAGAGTTATTACCCAGGCGGTGGGCTTCCCCTGAATTGACAATGATACCATCAATTACCCATAATGGCGCATTGCTGGCAGTGATAGAGCTCATACCGCGGATGATGATCGATTGATTCGCGCCGGGCTGACCCGTTGCGGCAACCGATTGCAGACCGGCCACCTGGCCCTGCAATATTTTATCTACCGAAGTGAATGGCCTGTTCTCGATATCGGGCGCTTTCACCGTGGCTACGACACCGGTAAGGTCTTTCTTTTTCTGAGCGCCATAAGCGACAATAACGACCTCACTTAAACTGCCCGTTTGGGATCTTAAAACGGCGTCGATGGTAGAAGATGAACCGAGGGCAAATTCCTGGGTGATCACACCCACTGAGCTCATCACAATTGTTTTTGCATTATCGGGAACTGTAAGCGAAAATGATCCATCGGGTTTACTGGTAGTACCCAGTGAGGTACCTTTTAAAGTAATGGAAACATTCGGAAGGGGGTTACCGCTCTCATCTGTAATTCTCCCGGAAATCGTTCGGGATTGGGCCTTTAGCTGGGACGCACAGAATAGTAGCCCACAGAGGAGCCATAGAATCTTTCTCATAGTAGCGTTTTTTAATATTAGATAACAGTTATGCCTGGTGACAAAGGCAATTTAAAAAAGAGACATAATTTAGTGCATTGTGCTGCTTCTTTATAAACAATTCAATTATTACTTATCTTGAAAAAACCGGTTTTTTTATAGATATAATTTTCAATTTATGTAATTAGTTTGATCATGATAGTGTTATATTCACATTTAAATAAATCTCAATGTGATCCTTATTCGCAATTGCAAAGAAAATAAAAAAAGGCTGTCCATCAATCGGACAGCCCCTGGATTTCTATCAATACCCGTTTCAGGTTCAGGTCATCACCTGCGTTTATTCATTGTCTTTACATAATTTATTAAGATCGAGCTCGGTGGAAGAGACCGGCCATACATATTGTTTATTCGTGGGAAGTATGGTTGGTACCGAGGAGGAGGTGCTGCTTTTTGCGGGTATCGGAAGCCCCAGGCGCAGCAGGTCGGGACTGCGAAGGCCTTCGCCTACAAATTCGATCCGCCGTTCCAGCAACAATGCATTGATAAGATCGGTGGCCGAGGCAAAATCGGCAACGGTAAATGTTTTGGTAGCGTCTGACCGGTTCCGTACAGCATTCAATAAAGCAACCGCCTGCGCATCAACGCTATTGGTAAAGCGCGCACGGGCTTCAGCCAGGCTCAATAAAACTTCTGCATACCGGATCACCGGAACATAATCCGTATAAGGTGATGGCGCAGCAAATTTCGATACCCAGTATTTTTTG
The DNA here is from genome assembly GCF_016924755.1 of Longitalea arenae. GTDB lineage: Bacteria > Bacteroidota > Bacteroidia > Chitinophagales > Chitinophagaceae > Niastella > Niastella arenae. Next base: position 500,406 of record NZ_JAFFJX010000002.1, read on the forward strand.
GTAGTGGTACCCGTTACTTTCACCAGCTCGCGCCGCCTATCGGTAGCCGGCCAGGCCGCAGTATTGCCAACAATACCGTTGGGATTCAGGCAATATTCCCCATTACCTACCCCGCCTAAGGAAGAGGCGGGGGAATAATAATACGCCAGCTGGTTCTGTGTGCCCGGATTATCGCCGGTGGTGGAGGTCATTGGCATTGAAAAGATCGATTCGGTTGTGTTGTAGGTGGTATAGATCTTGGTAACATCGGGCTGCAACGCATGCGCCACACCGCTTGTTGCCGTAAAAGGCGCCGTGGCGGTAACGATCTTGCTGGCCTCGGTGATCGCCTCTGCATATTTTTGCATGCTCATGTATACCCTTGTCTTTAAGGCAATAGCCGTATTCCGGTGCACCCGGGTGGTATTCAATTCTGCAGTGCTATAGGCACGGGGCAGATTCGCTTCTGCATAGTTGAGGTCGCTCAATACCTGCGTATAGATCTCCGCTACAGAACTGCGCGCCAGCTGGTAATCGGACCGCAATTTATTACCGTTTAGCCGCAAGGGTAAACCGGGTTTGCTGCCATTGCCATCCCAATATGGGCGGGCATATAATTGCAGCAGGCAATAATAGGCATAGCCGCGGATCAGCCTTGCTTCGGCCAGGTAATTCCTCGATAATGAATCACCGACTACAGCGGATCCTTTTTCAGCCATACCATCTAAAAATATATTACAGTTATTGATCGCGAGATACCCCTGCGCCCACAAGCCATTCACTTCAGCTACCGTATTGGTGAGCGTATGGTTCCACGTTTGCAGGCCGGTAACGCCATTTGTTTTCTCATTCAGAAATTCCTCTGAGCGGATATCATTGTATATAAGATAACGGCCGCCATGAAACTGACCATTTTTAAAACTGCTGTACAAGGCCCTTACCTGGTTTAACACCTGTTCTTTGGAAGAATACACACTCAGATCCGGAATATCTGAAGTAGGTACGGTATCCATGAGATCGTCGCGTTTGCAGGCGGTAAACAACAGCGTTAGCGAGCAAACAAAAAATATATGATTGATTAATTGTTTCATTTTACCTGTGTTTTGCATTTAAAAGATCAGAATACATTAGAGTCCCAGCTTTAAACCAAGCGTAACTGTTCTGCCATTGGCCACCTGGTTTCTGTCGATGCCCTGGTTGGCAGGATTATTACCATTGGTAGAGGTCTCAGGATCAGGACCGGGATATTTGGTCCATATATACAGGTTCTGGCCGCTCACATAAAAGCGGGCACTGCTGATCTTTGCTTTTTCCAGAATCGATTTTGGTAAATTATAACCGAGGCTAATATTGCGCAGCTTCAGGAAATCGCCTTTATGCACGTGCACATCGAGGGGAACGGCAGAACCATTGGAATAGTTATCGCCAAACACATTCCGGGGCATGTCGGTAATGTCGCCGGGTTTTGTCCAGGCATTCAATACCGCTTTTTCATTATTCCAGAAACGATAATCCCTCAACCCGGCTTCTGTACCGTAGTAAACATAAAAGCCTAATTGATAGGTCAACAGCACATTCAATTCAAAATTCCGGTACGTGAAGGTATTTTCGAAACCACCGATCTGTTTCGGGATTGTATTCTTTTGTAATCTTCTGTCGGTGGTGGAAATAGCAGGCGCTGCGGTACCATCGGCATACTGCCAGGAACCGGGATGCGCATAAAACACTTCCCTGTCCGCTGCATTCAGGAAGATCCTCCTGCCGGTAGCCGGATCCACGCCGCGGGTGGGGATCAAATACAAGGTACCAATGCTGTAACCGGGCTGGGTTATACTTACAGCTTCATTGGTGGAAGCGCCGGCCGGCGAGGTTACAATGATGAAAGGCAGACCAGGCGCCAAAGCCGTGACCTCATTTTTATTAATGCTCAGGTTAAAGTAGGTGTTCCAGGTGAAATCTTTTCCCTGGATCACATTGGCATTGATACCGATTTCAAAACCTTTATTATACATGCTGCCCACATTGGTTCTGATCGCATTGGGAATACCTGCCGAGGGAACCTGCGTTACGTCGAGGATGAGGCCATCGATATTGTTCTTATAATACGAGAACTCGGCTGTGACCCTGTCGGCCAGAAAACCCAGGTTGAACCCGACATCTGTTTTTTTACTGGTTTCCCAGGTAAGATCAGGATTGCCTGATCTGCTATAACCAATTGTTGGCAGGCCGCCATATAAGCCCGGCGCATAAGTACTGTAGGATTCGAAGTTGCCAATACCATTGATATTGCCCACCTTGCCATAACTCCCGCGCAGTTTGAAGCTGCTGAAGATATCATTGAGGCCGGCTGCTTCCCAGAAATTCTCTTTGGTTATTTCCCAGCCTGCAGACAGACCCCAGAACACGCCTTTGCGTTTATTATAACCGAGGCCTGAATATTCATCTTGCCGCACATTACCGCTGAGGTAGTACTTCTGGGCAAAATTATAATTCAACCGGCCGAATTGCGAATAGAGGTAATTGGACCCAATTGACAGGGATACCGGGTTATTGACCGTAAAACCTCCCTGAATATTTGAAAAATAAGGATCGGAAATGGATTGGCGCGAAAGCCCGTACCCTTCGGTGTTAGTTCGCTGATCTTCGATGCCAGCCAGTAAACCAACGGTATGCACATCGCCAAAAACATGGTCTATTGAAAGGGTATTGGTCCAAACGCTGCGTTTGTTCTTACCAAGCACGCTTTGGGCGAAACCTACTGTAGCATAACCTTCCCCGCTGGTGGGATCCTGGTAGATCTGGTTATCAGCATACAGGTAATCGATACCATACAGCGATTTCAATGTTAACCAGCTTAGCGGTTTTACCTGGATATAACCGTTTGCCAGTATATGGTTCATTTCGGTGTTACTGCGGTTCCGGTCTAATGTAATTACAGGATTATAAAAGCCCATTTGAGATTGCTTGTTATTCATAACACCAATGAGGCCGGCAGCGGTATTATAAGTGCCATCATTATTATAAGGCGAAATACTGGGCGCTGTGACCAGGGCAATGCGGCCAAAACCGCCCGTATTGAAAGCTTCCCCGGGGAGTGACCCAGAACTGGCTGCTGCCAGGTTATCTTCATTACTGTATGCTATTTTAGCACCGGTAGAAATGATCTTGTTCACTTTTTGATCAATATTGAACAGAACCGACTTTCGTCTGAAATCATTTCGTTTAACAATACCTTGCTGATTGGTATAGCCCAGTGAAAAATAGTAATTGGTGCTCTCCGTGGCGCCCGATACGCTTATGGAATTGTTATGAGATATGCCTGTGCGATAGATGTAATCGTACCAACGGGTATCGATGGGTTTACCATCTGGCCCTTCCGTTAAGGCAAAGTAGTTGGTACTGGCATTGTAGGTATTGGCATTCTTCAGGCCCTGGTTCTTGAATTCGGTATACTCCTCGGCATTCAGCAGTTCAGGTAAACGTTGTACCCTGGTTAAGCCAACCCAGCCATCGTATGATACGCGGGCACGGCCCAGTTTACCTTTTTTGGTAGTGATGAACACTACGCCATTGGCGGCACGGCTTCCGTATATGGCCGAGGCAGCTGCATCCTTGGCAATGTCGATGCTTTCAATATCACTTGGATTGATACTCGCCAGGGCATTGGCACCGGCGCTGGTTCCACTGAAATCGCCGGTAAAAGTGGGCACCCCGTCAATAACTACCAAGGGGTATGAGCTTAAAGAAATGGAGTTGGTACCACGTATTCTGAAAACAGGCGGGTTGTTCACGATACCATTCGGTACGGTTATCTGAACGCCCGGAGAGCGGCCACCTAAAGCGGCTTCAAAACTTTGAACGGGCTTGTCTGAAACGGCGGCGCCCGAAACCCTCGACACATTACCTGTTGCTTCCCTTCTTTTTTGCGTTCCGTAACCTACCACTACCACTTCGGCCAGGTTCCTGTCAGCAGATTCCAACCGGGCGTTTATGACGCCTTTGTCGCCTATGCTGATCTCTACTTCACTCATGCCAACTGCTGTAAATTTAAGGATCCGGGACCCGGCGGGCACATTCATGGAATAGTTGCCGTCGAAATCGGTGGTGGTTCCGTAAGAGGTTCCTTTGATGATAATTGAAACGTTGGGGATTGGACTACCGTCGGAGCTTGTGACTTTTCCCCTAATGGTGCGGGTTTGGGCTTGCAATAGGCACGTGCTTACGCCTACTGCAAATAGCAGTAATAGTAATTTTCTCATGTGTGAATTTTTAGTTAGTTAGTTCAACTTGTCAGGCTGGTTAGCCAACTTGTCAAGTAATCAAATATAACTAAAAGCACACACGATAAGTTAAACGCCTGTTACTTTTTTATCATCGTAAGCAACAAAGCCGGTAAAAAGATGAGGTTGGTTAAGGTGGCCAGCACGAGGGTAAGCGAAGTAAGCCATCCTAACGCCTGGGTACCGCCGAACCCGCTAAAGCAGAATATTATGAACCCTGCAATGAGCGTCAACGAGGTATAAATGATACTAATCCCTGTTTTATGAATTGTATCAATGACCAGTTCATGTGAGGATTTTTTATTCTTTAATGAAAGCTCCTGTTTGTAGTTCACCAGGAACCGGATGGTTATATCGATTGCGATGCCCAAAGCCACAGAAAACACGAGTACGGTTGATGGTTTTATTGGAACGCCCGTCCAGCCCATAACCCCGGCCGTAATAATAAGCGGAATGATATTCGGGATCAGGGAACAGATCAGAATTTTAAACGATCTGAACAGGTATAACATACAAAGAGCGATCAGAAGGAAGGCCCAGAGAATACTTTCTTTCAGTCCGTTTATTATAAAGGCGCTGCCTTCGAGGAAGGTAACGCTGGTGCCGGTAAATTCAACATGGTATCTGGAAGTATCGAACAACTGGCGGCTGCGGCCTTCAATCGTGCTGATGAGCTCGGGCAGGCGTTTGCTACCTACATCGGCCATATTAACACTGATACGTGCCTGCCGGCGGTTACTATCCATAAAAGAGCTTACAATGCGTGTGAAGTTATTTTGTTTACCACTGCTGTCTGTTGATGCTTTTGCGCTGAGATATTGCGACAAAAAGAGCAGATCCCCTTCATTGGGCACTTTGTAATTATTGCTGTCACCGTTATAATAGGCCTGGCGGGCGAACTTCAATCCCTCTACGATCGACAGCGGTCGGGCCATTTCCGGCTGTGCTGCAATAAACTGCGATAAAGAGTCGATGCGGGCAAAAGTTTGTACCGGACTGCGCCGCAATCCCTGCTTTTGTTTGGTATCCACTACGATCTCAAGCGGCATTACCCCGCGGAAGTTGGCCTCGAAGTATTTCAGGTCTTTATAGATCTTGTCGGTCTTTGGCAGATCATCTACAATAAAACCAACCGATTTCAATTTGAACATGCCGGCCACCGATGCTACCAGGATGAGGGCTGTTATGCCGTAAATGAGCTTTTGGTGATGTAAGGACCAGCGTTCGAGATTGTCCAGGATAGCGAGCAGCCATTTGTTCTCGAGGTAACGCATATGCCTTTTCCTGGGATCAGGCAAAAAGCTCAACACAGCCGGAATGAACATAATGGAAATAAAGAAAAGGGCCATGATATTGATGCCTGCTACTATACCGAATTCTTTCAGTACTTCACTTTTGGTAAGCCCGAACACTGCAAACCCAATGGCGGCCGCAATATTACAGAATAAGGTCACTATACCCATGCGGCTGATCATGGCAGTTAATGCTATCCGTTTTCTGCTTTCACCGGTAAAAACTTCGCCGTTGATATCGTTATAAGCGGTGTGATATTTATTCAGGAAGTAAATACAGTTGGGAATTCCGATCACAACGATCAGTGGCGGTATCACGCCGGTAAGCAGGGTGATCTTATAACCCATCCATTCAATGGTTCCCATACACCATATTACGCCGATGATCACTACGGCCAATGAAATGGCAGTAGCGCTGAAGCTGCGGAAAAAGACCAGTAAGATAATGGCCGATAAAATAATAGAGCCCAGCAAAAACCACTGCATTTCAGCAGCCACTTTGGTAGCGAGGTTAGTGCGTATCAGCGGCAATCCGCTGTAATGCATTTCGATATTGTGTTTACGGCCAAAGTCATCGGCTATTTCAACGATCTTCGCCACCACATCATTCCTGCGCTTCGAATTCAATACTTCTTTATTGATCCGGATCCCCATCATGTAGGTATTGGTAGCGGGGTTATATAGCAAACCTTTGTAAAAAGGCAGGTTGAAGAAAACGGCTGACATACTATCGAGCTCGGGTTGCGTTAACGATCGGCTGGCAAACACGGGAACCGCATTCAGTTTTTCATTCGCAAGATCCTTTACCAGGTTGGTAGCGGCGGGCACGCTCAATACATCTTCTACTGCAGTTACGCCTCTGATCTGTTTAGCCAGTGCTGCATAATCATTAAAAACTGCAGCCCTGAAAAGGTTGGGTGTAGTAACGCCAATGGCCATCAGATTCCCGTCTTCGCCAAACTGGCTGCGGAATGCCTGGTAGGCCTGGTATTTGGGATTATCGGTTGGAATAGCTCTTGCAAATTCATAACTCATCTGTACTTTCGAAGCGTGATAACCCATTACACCGGTAAGGGCCAGTAAGATGATTAACAGTGTCCAGCGAGACCGTAAAATGAACCGGGCGATTTTTTCCCACATAAGATATATCGAATATTAAATCTCAAATAACAAATACCATACTGGCCGCAAAGAAACTTAATTTAACAGGATTCAGGAAGTTTATTTGCCGCGCTCCCGAGCATCTAAGCATGTTTTAATGTCAGGCAGTTAAGAAATTTTATTTTCTTAATATTAGGTTTTATTTCCAGTCCTCTAGTACGTTTTTTGCTTATAGTTTATTATCAGGCACAACATATTTTTAATAAGCCGTTCTGCCGAACATCGCTTTTGCACAAAACTTTCTCCTGCTATTACCTGTCATTTTGGCCCGCAGTTGTATCTTACTAAATCAACCACATATAATTACCTTTGAAAACTATGCTACAGCGGATCCTGGCCTTTTATTGCATGGCGCTCATCATTCCATTTGCTTCTACCGCTCAATTGCAGCCAATAGGCCAATGGCGGGATCATTTACCTTATCAGCAGGTGAAAGGTGTTGCTTATACTGCCAACAGAATTTGGGCCGTTACTCCTTATAGTGTGTTCTCGGTTGATCCCGCTGACAACAGCATCGAACGCTGGAGCAGGACCAATGGGCTTGCTGAGACCGGCATCAGCGCTGTTGGCACCGAAGCAGGCGGAGAGCGGGTAATTATTGGCTATAACAACAGCAATATTGATGTATTGGTTGATGACAAGGTAATTAATATCGATGCGCTGAAAAACGCCGGACTGGCCGGCGATAAAACCATTAACGCGGTGCACATTGATCAGTCAATGGCTTACCTGGCCACTGGTATCGGCATTGTGGTGATTAACCTCGATAAATACGAAATAAAAGACACCTACATTATCGGCAACAATGGGGCAAAGACCAACGTGAACGCCATTGTCAGCGATCGTAATTTTTTGTATGCTGCTACTGAGGAAGGCATAAAGAAAGCGCCTGTCAAGGGGGTTAACCTGGCTGATTTCCGCAACTGGCAGCTGGTATCCGGCGCCAATGGATTACCTGCCGGCCGCGCACGCTCACTGGCATTGATCCAAAACAATTTGCTGGTGCTGAAAAACGATTCGCTTTGGCTACAATCCGGCAACAACTGGAGTTTGTTTTATCGCGATGGATGGACGATCCATAATTGCACCGTATCAAATAACAGGATCCTCCTGAGCGAAACGAATAACATTACCGGCCGCGTAGTGGTGCTTACGCCAACCGGCTCATTCCAGCAAAGCATCCAGGATGCAGAATGGGTAAGGTCGCCACGGCAGGCTATCTATTTCCGCAATGAATGCTGGATCGCTGACACGATAGCAGGTTTGTCGAATTTTAACGGTTCTGCTTTCACGCGGTTCTTGCCCGATGCGCCTTATTCTGTTGCTACCGGCAAAATGCAGGCAGTGAATAACACGCTTTGGGTAGCAGCCGGAACGGTGAGCCCCCAATGGCAACCGGGCAATAATAAGAACGGCCTGTATACCTTACGTAATAATAGCTGGGCCTATTTTAACGGCAGCCGCTTTTCGATCCTGGATACGCTCACCGACCTGGTATCTGTAGCTGTTGATCCGAACGATGAAAGTGTTTGGGCGGGGTCATTCGGTGGCGGACTGCTGCATATTACAAAAGACAATACCGTTTCCATCTTCAAACAAAACTCGGTTATTCAACCTGCTCATTTCAGCTCGTCAAGTTATCGCGTAAGCGGTCTTGCTCTCGATGCAGAAAATAATCTATGGGTCGCTAATTATGGCAGCCTGAACCCCGTGCATGTTAAAAAAAGAGATGGCAGCTGGCGGTCTTTCATCATCCCCTTCGCCCTGCCAGAGCAGGCTGTTTCCCAGATCTTGATCGATAATAATGACCAGAAGTGGATAGTGCTGCCAAAGAACAATGGATTGGTTTGCTTCAATCATGGACAATCTATTGATAACCCCGGCGATGATCAATGGAAGCTCTTCCGCAGCGGGAAGGGTAATGGCAACCTGCCTGATAATGACGTGCGGTGTATTGCAAAAGATAAGAACAATTTTATTTGGGTAGGTACCTCCAAAGGTATTGGTGTTATACAGTGCCCGCAACAGGTGTTTACCAACGGGGGATGTGAAGCCCTGCTTCCCATTGTGCAGCAGGACAATTTTGCCGGATATTTGTTCCGTGACGAACAGGTTCAGGCGATTGCCGTTGATGGCGCCGACCGCAAATGGGTGGGTACTCAAAACGGCGTATGGCTCATCAGTGCCAATGGTGAAAAGATCCTGTACCGTTTTACGGAAAGCAATAGTCCACTGTTAAGCAATGATGTAAAACAAATGGCCATCGATGGCAAGACCGGGGAAATATTCTTCGCCACCGACAAAGGCATTTGTTCTTTTCGCAGTACAGCTACTGAACCAACAGAAACTGCGCATGAAGCATTGGTATTTCCGAACCCTGTACCGCCCGGCTACACCGGCACTATCGCTATCAGGGGTATCACCAATAATGCGATCGTAAAGATTACTGAGCTGAATGGCCGCCTGGTGCATCAAACAAAAGCGTTGGGCAGTCAGGCCATTTGGAATGGTAAAGATTATAAAGGCCGCCCAGTTTCAACCGGTATTTACCTGGTGCTGGTGAGCGACGAAAATCATCAACAAAAACTGGTTACCAAAATCGTATTTATACAAAAATGACGCTCCATGTAACAAAAGGCATCGTGTTGCGAACGGTGAAGTATGGCGAAACCAGCGTGATCGTCAGCATTTTCACCGAGCTGTTCGGGATACAATCGTACATCGTGAATGGGGTTAGAACCTCTTCTAAAAAAGGAAGCGGTAAAGCCAACCTGTTTCAGCCGGGCGCAATTCTGGAATTGGTAGCCTATCATAACGATCTGCACCATTTGCAACGCCTGCGCGAGTTCAAATGGAGCCATTTATATCAGCATATCTTTTTCGATGTAGTAAAAAATTCCGTAGCGCTGTTTATGGTTGAACTATTGTCGAAAACGCTGAAGCAACCAGAATCCAATCCGGAGCTTTTCTATTTTGCGGAAGATGCGTTTATACATCTGGATAAAGCCGATGAGCAGGTGGTGGGCAATTTCCCGTTATACTTCGCCTTACACCTGGCTTCCTTCTATGGTTTTCGCTTTACCGACCGCTACACCGAAGAAACACCCTTTCTCGATCTGCAGGAAGGTGAATTTGTGCATGAGCATCCGGTTCACCCGCATTTTTTATCATACCCTTACAGCTATATCACTTCCCAATTGCTGAAAGTAATGCAGCCAAACGAACTCACGCAGATACGACTTAACCAGGAGACCCGCCGCACCTTATTACACGCTTACCAGATGTATTACGCCTTGCATATCCAGGATTTTGGCTTGATGAAAACCTTGCCGGTTTTGCAGGAAGTGCTTGGTTAATGTGAACAGTGGGTGGTTAAGTGGGAGATTTAAATCAATAACAAAGTGTTACAGGTTACAAGTTTCAGGAGTTCCGGTTACCAGTAACCCGGAATCAGGTACGAAGCTTAATAAACTTTTCAGGTTACAATTTTCGATTTGTAAGCCTATCAACGCCTTGCAACCTGGAATCCGGCAACCGGTAACCGGCAATCGGTAACCGGCAACAGTTACTATTTACAACAATCGCTCAACTGTAGACAAATCCTCTTTAATAACCAACACTCCCGGCTTCTTTCCGGGCTCAAAACTTCCTACCACCTCCTCCAGTTGCAGGGCCCGGGCGCCATTCATTGTAGCCCATTGTAAGAGCTCGCTGGTGGCAATATGCGGAAAATGACGGCGGATCATTTGCATTTCGGCCAGTATGCTTAACCGGTGATTAGACGCCAGGCTATCGGTGCCAATTACAATAGCCGCATTGAATTGCCGCAACAGATCAATATCCGGTATAGGATTACCGATATACTCGTTTGCATTGGGGCACAAACAGAAGAACAAATTAGCAATGGGCAATGGGCAACCCGCAATACATCTCAGATCGCTTTCATTGGTATTTGTATTGTGCACCAGGATCAGAGATTGATTGGGCAAAAAATGCGAAAGTGTAGCCTGCAGGCTTTGCCTGGCAGCTGGCTTATAAAAGTTTATGTCAATATTCAGCGCCTGGTAGAGCCGGTGAAAATCGCCGCTGCCTTTTTCTATAAACTCCCTTTCTGCGGCGCTCTCCTGGTTATGAATGGTCAGCAGGTGATTGCCCGGGAAGTGGGCGATCAACTGAAATAAGGCAGGAGAAACGGAATAAGGAGCATGCGGCACTATGGAATTGGAGGCCGCCGGCGTTCTGTATAAGCGGGCGAACTGGTCGTATACAGCCTTTGATGCCTCAAACCGCTGTTTGGCCGTACTTTCAATAAAACCCATGGTCTCAATGAAATTATGATACAGCAGCCGGCCCTGCTTTTTCTGTTCAATGGTATTGGCGGTATTACAGATATCACCCACGGCTACGATACCATGCTGAAGCATGCTGTTCTCAGCCCCTGCAATGGCCTTTTTTATGATCTCGACATCAAACCCGCGTTGCTGAATAACCTGCACCAGAAAATCAACCATGCCGGTCTTTTCAGGAATGAGGCCTTTCATGTGGCTCAATTCCAGGTGGCAATGGCAGTTTACAAAACCAGGACTTAAAATACCGGGAAACCGGGCTATGCCGTCCCCGGCTTCAGGAGCAGGAACAATGTCCACAATTTCCCCATCGGCGCTGGTAATCAAAACAGAATCGTTTGATAACCATTCAAAACCGGTAAATAAATGATCTGCCTGGAACTTTCTGTAATTCATGTAAGCGCTGAAACAATTAACTTTGCAGGTTTTAATAACGGCCGGAAAAACGGGTCATTGACCGAGGCGCATTTTTCCGGTTCCGGACCGTTCAAAATTAAGTCAAAACTATGTTAGACAAGCTGGAAGCCATAAAAGCGAAGTTTGAGGACCTGGGGGTAGCATTGACCAACCCTGAAATTGTAAGCAATAACAGGAAATTCAGTGCTATGAGTAAGGAATACCGCAGCCTGGAAAAGATCGTTAAAGCCTATGAAGAATATAAGAAGGTGCTGGGCGACCTGGAGATGTACAAGGAAGCCCTGAATGGCGAAGATGCAGAATTGCGTGAACTGGCGAAGGAAGAACTGCCGGCACTGGATGAAAACAAGGAAAAGCTGGAAGCCCATATTCGTCAGTTGCTGATACCGAAAGATCCGCAGGACGAAAAGAATTGTATTCTTGAGATCCGGGCCGGTACTGGCGGCGACGAGGCCAGCCTGTTTGCGGGTGACCTGCTGCGCATGTACTTGCGCTATTGTGAGAAGAAAGGCTGGAAAACAGCCATTCTGAGCGAATCGGAAGGTACCGTAGGAGGTTACAAAGAGGTTCAGTTAGAAGTGACCGGTGAAGATGTGTACGGCACTCTGAAATTTGAAAGTGGCGTACACCGCGTACAGCGCGTTCCGGATACAGAAACTTCGGGCCGGGTACATACTTCGGCCGCAACCGTAGCCGTAATGCCTGAGGCCGAAGAAGTAGATGTTGAGGTAAAGGATAGCGACGTAAAAATGGAAACTGCCCGAAGCGGCGGCGCCGGTGGCCAGAACGTAAACAAGGTAGAAACAAAAGTTATCTTAACCCACCTGCCCACGGGTACGGTGGTTATGTGTCAAACGGAGCGTACGCAGTTAGGCAACCGCGAAAAAGCCATGCAAATGCTGCGTACCAAATTGTATGAAGAAGAAGTGCGTAAACAGGAAGAAGAAATTTCAAGACATAGAAAAAGTCTGGTAAGCTCAGGCGACCGCAGTGCAAAGATCAGAACTTATAATTACCCGCAGGGCCGTATTACAGATCATCGTATTGGCCTTACCGTTTACAACCTCGATGAAGTAATGAATGGCAATGTGCAGGAGTTCATTGATGCATTACAATTTGCTGAAAATGCTGAAAAGTTGGCTAAACAGAATTAATCGTACTGATATTTATCGCAGAAACGTCTTGTTAAAGCAGGACGTTTTTTTTATGCCCTATATTATAATGAATGTCCAACTTTGGTGCCCGTGAAAGGGCGCAATGGAACCAGACGCAGACCCACAGAGTGTTTCACAGCTTTCGCCCTGTCTTGCTGACTGTTCCACAATATTGGGAACACGGCGGATGCAATAAACCTTAAGAAGGTTGCATTAATTTTTAATTAATTTGATAGTGTACTAATAAACGTTATAACGGTGGCTGGTACCGAAGTTAACAGAAGGACTTACACCTTTTCAATTAACGTTCGTTCGGTTTTATGATAGGAGTTTTACGTGTTGACACTGTATTCTGTAATACCCAAAAACACGCGAATGTTAACGTTTTACAAAAAGTCGAAAGAGGTTGATGAAATTCACGAAATACGTAGTTCCTTTGCATTAGAAATTTCAACGCGTTAGTTCTTTGCCAGATGAGTCCGGGTTCTTTTAATCGTACTTTAACGGGCTTCTCTATACTAATGGCATCGGATTTGCGTTATATAATAAAGTTCTTTTTTAACGACTCACACAAAGCAGTCAATTTTCTCATAAGCAGTTAGTTTTGGTTACGGCCCCTGTTTCTACAGGGGCTATTTTTTTGTATATAACTATCTGACTTACAAGCCTCCACTTTTTACTTTACTCTTACAAATAAATGGTATACGGCAGCTATTACAGCACCCGCTGTATCAGCAATGATATCGATACCGTCGAAGCTACGGTTAGGAATATAGTCTCTTTGTAGAAATTCTAACCCAATCCCCAATCCGACACTAAAAAGTGTCAGCGCTACAATAATCTGCAGCCATTTTGATTTATGATTACGCCGGAAATAGAGGTTAAATGCCCATAGCAAAACAATGCCGCCGAAGAGGATGGCGTGCACTACTTTATCAATACCTTCGGTAGAAAACACCCCGGCACTCGGAATGGCCGAACCTGGCAGGCAGAGTAAAAAAATAGTTAAGGCGGTCCAGGCGATAGGAATGATCTTCCAGGTACAAAGCTTTTTAACAAGACGCATCATATGAGGCGGAAGATAATGCAAAAAAAATAGAGGTGAAAGACTAAACTAAACCTTCCCCATCACATACATGGGGCCCTTGGGAGTAGGGCTTCCTCCCTCCTGTTCCAAGGTAATGGCAAACAGCTGGGCGCGGGGAATATTCTTCATTTTGACCATCATGCGGCCTTCATCCATGTGCAGCGTACCGGCGTCCACGGGTTGGTTGTCGACAATCGCCCACAACTGATATTGTTTTCCGCTTTCGGGCTGTGGCAGGTTATTTACCATCAGGTATACATCTTTGGTGCGGGTATCCCATAAAACGGTTGCCTGGCTTCCCGGTGCCGGACTGCCATTGCCTGGTACCGCGCTGGCATCCATATAGATCTTGGCCATATTTGGATTGGTGAGGCCTGCGATGGTTCGTTCGTAGCCGCCCATGCGGGTTTGCATAGCCTTATTATTCAATGCCAGCTCAGCCTGCCGGGCTACCAGCTGATCATAGCGCTGACTATATTCACGATACTTTTTGAAATAATAGACATTCAGTGCAGCACTGCCTGCGAGCAGCACAATCGCAGCTGCCGCCACATACCGCATGGCCATGGAAATAGGTGACCGCCTGATGGGGCGGAGTTGCACCACAGGCGCCCCACCATTAATATTGACAGCGGGTTCCGCAACAAATTGCTGCAGAATGGTTTCCCGCAAATGGGCGGGGGGTGCCACTGCCCCAGCCAGGGCATGCTGTTCAAGGGAAAGCTCAAAGGCATCCCGGGCCGCACGTACTTCAGCAAAACGGGTGCACATCTCTTCAAATTCAGCCCGTTCCGCCTCATCGGCGAGCCCCAGCACATAGCTTTCCACTATGCCACTTGATATGTATTCCTGTATGTTCACTTCAATAATGCCCGTAGTTGGATCAATGCATTCCTGATACGCGTTTTCACCGTTCCCAGCGGAAGTTGTTCCAGCGCTGCGATCTCCTCGTGCGTATATCCTTTAAAATAAGCCAATTCTATCAATGTCCGCTGTTCTTCCCGCAATTGTTCCAGCACCTTTCGCAACCCGATGGTGTCGATACCAGGTTGATTTATGTCAGTGACCGGCAAAGTATCTACGTTTTCCTGTATCGATTGGTTTTTGCGGCTGTTCTGGTAGCTGCGTGAGCGCAGGGTGTCAATGGAGGCGTTGCGCGCAATATTCATCATCCAGGTGAATAACCGGCCTTTACCGGTATCATATTGCTCTATCCGCCGCCAGATATTCACGAAAACTTCCTGCAGCACATCGTTGGCTAGTTCGGCATCACTCACTATTTGCAATATGATACTGTACAAAGCCGATGCATAATTATCGTATAAATAGGCAAAGGCTTTGTTATCCCTGTTACGCAACAGGGACACCAACTCCTGTTCGGTATATGTTAGTGTAATTCCCAATGTGTTACCCGGAACCTGGTGTTACAAAAAAAAAGTGGTCTTAAACCACTTTCAATTTACGCAATAACATTAGCACCGGATTTTTTATTTTAGGCGCCTACCAGCTCCGAGTAAGCTGCAGCATCCATTAATGCCTTTACATCGTCTGGGTTACTTACAGTCATTTTAACCATCCACCCTTCGCCATATGGATCGGTATTAACCACCTCGGGTGCATCTGCCAGGGCTGGGTTAACCTCATTAATGGTGCCTGAAACGGGCAGATACAGGTCAGAAACCGTTTTAACCGCTTCTACTGTACCAAATACAGCTTCCGCCATCAGGGTTTTACCAACTGTTTCTATTTCTACATACACAATATCACCCAACTCGCGCTGGGCAAAATCAGTAATACCAATTGTAGCGATGTTGCCTTCCAGTTTTATCCATTCATGATCCTTGGTGTAACGAAGATTATCCGGAAAATTCATGTTTTGAAATTTAGAGCTGCAAGATTAAGAAATTTATGTTAGTCCCAAGGACCCAAAAGTTGAAAGTGCAGAATTAAGTTATTACCGGTAATGGCCGGCGCATCTGTACTTATTACACTATTGTCTTTTAATAAGTGTGGCTTTGATGATGCGAACATCTTCCAGCGGGCGGTTACGCTCACCGGTAGCTACGGCAGCAATACTGTCAATAACGTTCACCCCTTTGATCACCTCCCCAAAAACGGTATATTTTGTATCGAGAGAAGGAGTGCCGCCAATGGTCTTATATACTTCACGGTGCGCTTCAGGGATCTTGTAGCCGTTGAGCCGGGCCTCAATTTGATTCAGATCCTCTTCGGAATACACATGACCATGCACCAGGTAAAACTGGCTGCCATTGCTTTCCCGGGTAGGGTTGATATCGTCGCCGGTACGCGCTGCTGCCAAAGCCCCTTTTTTGTGGAACAAGAGGTCGGGCCTGATCTCTGCCGGAACATTATACCCGGGGTTTCCGCCGCCCAGGGCTTCCCCTGGTTTGGCCGTTTTACTTTTAGGATCACCGGCCTGCACCATAAACTGGTTCATAACGCGGTGAAATAAAAGACCGTCGTAGTAGTGCTGGTTAACGAGCTTAATAAAATTATCGCGATGGCGGGGCGTAGAATCCGATAAGCGAATGACCATGGTGCCTTTGGAGGTCACTAATTCCACATCTTTGTTAAGGTCGGCCTTTTTTACCTGCGAAAATGAAGCAGAAACAAAGAGTAAGGCTACACTAAATAAAGTCAGCTTTTTCATAGTATGAGATAATGTAATAGTAAACAGCAATGTGCTGATTCGATAATTTGCTAACCTGCTATAAAAGCGGAATAGCTATGATGAAACAGTAGCAAAGTAGCACATCGGCACATTAGCTGATTTGTTTAAAATCCCTGCTGATCAAAATACAAAAGAATATGATCTTTTAAAAAATTCTCCTGTTCGGGAAGCGACATCACCGGCAGGGCTTTCAGCTGCCTGAAATGGGGCCAGCCTTCTTCATCTACACGTTCCATTTCGTAATAGCCGCTTTGTGACAGCAATGAACAGGTGGCCACATGCATGAGATCCTGCTTTTGTTCCTTGCTGAACTTGGCCTTGATGTCACCAAATTCCTGAATACCTATTAAAAACAAAATGGTTTCCATGTCTGGTTTGCGGCCAAACCGTTCCATTAATTTTTCTTCCAGCTTCCACCACCGGGATTGTAAATCGTCATTTGCCTGCATACCGCAAAATTAGCACATTAGCCTATCTTTGCCGCAAACCTGATTTCACATGTTACAGATCGCATTTATTAGACAAAACACGGCGCTGGTAAAGGAAAGACTGGCTATAAAGAATTTCGGGGATCTTGCATTGGTAGATGAGATCATTTCCCTGGATGACAACCGGAAAAAGCTGCAGCTTGAATTTGACACTACCCAGTCAAAAATAAATGCCGCCTCCAAAGAAATCGGGCAATTAATGGCCAAGGGGCAAAAAGATGCTGCCGAAACGCAAAAACAGGAAGTGGCCACTTTAAAAACAGCCCTGCAGCCGATCGCCGACCAACTGGCTCAAACCGAGAAAAAACTGCAGGAGCAGATCGTAAAACTGCCCAACCTGCCTTCTGATAAAGTACCACCCGGCAAAACACCTGAAGAAAATATCACCATCCGCGAAGGAGGCAAATTACCCGCCCTTCATGCGGGTGCGGTTCCGCATTGGGACCTCACCAAAAAATACAACCTGATCGATTTTGAGCTGGGTAATAAAATCACCGGCAGCGGCTTTCCTGTCTATATCGGCAAAGGCGCCAAACTGCAACGTGCATTAATTCAATATTTTTTGGATTATAACAGCAATGCAGGCTACACGGAATTTATTCCGCCCCATATGGTGAATGAAGCTTCTGCATTTGGAACCGGTCAGTTGCCCGATAAAGAAGGACAAATGTACTTTGTTACTGAAGACAATTTTTACCTGATACCCACAGCCGAGGTGCCGGTAACCAATATTTATCGCGATGAATTATTGAAAGAAACCGACCTTCCGGTCAAGATGACGGCTTATACTCCCTGCTTTCGCCGTGAAGCAGGCAGTTATGGTAAAGATGTTCGTGGCCTGAACCGCCTGCACCAGTTCGATAAGGTTGAAATTGTTCAAATCGTTCATCCCGATAAAAGCTATGAAGTTCTCGAAGAAATGGTAAATCATGTGGAAGCCCTGCTGAACACCCTGAATCTGCCTTACCGCATATTGAAATTATGCGGCGGCGATATGGGCTTTGCATCGGCACTTACTTATGATTTTGAAGTGTACAGTGCAGCTCAGCAAAAATGGCTGGAAGTAAGTTCTGTATCAAATTTCGAAGCTTATCAAACCAACCGGATGAAAATCCGGTTCAAAGATGCCAACGGTAAAAATCAACTGGTGCACTCGCTGAACGGCAGTTCACTGGCCTTACCAAGAATAGTCGCCTGTTTGCTGGAGAACCACCAAACAGAGACGGGTATTCAATTGCCGGCTGTGCTTCATAGTTATTTTGGTGCTGGCGAAATCAACTAAGTCACTATGGGTTGTTTTAAGCATTGATTTTGCTAGCATAAATCTTTGTCAAGAGGCTGTATCAATTGAAGTGATGCAGCCTCATTTTATTGGGGTACCTGCCGGACACAGTTAGTCGTTTAAGCCAGTCACAAACCCTTTATTTATTTTTGATAGATCCCATTTTGCTTTCATATTTCTGAGGCATACAGTACGCCGCAAAAAGCCGCATAATCACCCAATTCGGCACTCATATCAAGAATTAATTAATCTGAAGCGAATCGTTAAACTTTTAACAAATGCCGTAGTCACAGGGCAAACGCCCCGTAATGAATGTAACTGCCCAGCTAAAAAATCAACACCTGTTATGGCGTGCCGGCTTTGGCCCTATGGCTGAAGAATTCCACCAGCTGGCAACAGCCTCACAAAAATCGTATGTTAACTCACTGTTTAAAGCATCTGCTAAAAGTCCGGCCATGATCGATGTGGCCGATAATGCCATTAAAGGACTGGTTATGGGCATTCAGGAAGTGGGGAAAACAAACCGTAATCCCGATGAAAACCAGCGCAGAAAGATCCGCCAGCAGTCACGCGAAGACCTGAAAAGCCTCAATATTACCTGGCTGAACCTGATGGTGAACAGTGAACAGCAATTACGAGAAAAAATGGCCTTGTTCTGGCACGGACACTTCGCCAGCCGCAACCTTAATATCCTGTATCAGCAACAGCTATTGGATATCATCCGGCAAAATGCGCTGGGCAATTTTAGAGACCTGCTCAGGGAAGTGAGTAAAAGCGCTGCCATGATCAACTTCCTCAACAATAATCAAAACAGGAAAGGCCATCCCAATGAGAACTTTGCCCGTGAAGTGATGGAACTATTTACAATGGGCCGCGGCAATTATACCGAGAACGACATTAAAGAAGCCGCCCGGGCTTTTACCGGCTGGAGCGCTAACCTGGCCGGTGAATTTATTTTCAGAAAAAACCAGCACGACGAAGGGCAAAAGACAGTGCTGGGTAAAACAGGCAACTTCGATGGCGATGATGTTTTAAATATTTTACTTGAACACAAAGAAACAGCTATCTATATCACCCGTAAAATATATCGTTTTTACGTAAACGATGTACCCGATGAAGCACAGGTAAGCCGGCTGGCCGAACGCTTCTATCAAAGCGGCTATGATATTAAGGAATTAATGAAAGAGATCTTCACCAGCGACTGGTTCTATGATGCAAAAAATATTGGCTGCCGGATAAAATCACCCGTAGAACTGCTCGTCGGCATCCGCCGGGCTCTGCCCATGCAACTTGACAATGAACAAGTGCAGCTCTTGTTACAGAGATTGCTGGGCCAGGTCTTGTTTTACCCACCCAATGTAGCAGGATGGCCGGGCGGTAAAAACTGGATCGACAGCTCTTCTCTGATGTTCCGCCTGCGTATACCGCAATTAATTGTCGACAACCATGAAGTTGCTCTCACGCCCAAAGATGATGATGACCAGATGATGGGCATGAAAGAGATGGACAGGATGAAAATGAAGATGGGTAAAAAAGGCGGTCAGCTTATTTCGGCTGCAGTGGATTGGGAAAGCTACCAGAAAAAATTTGAGAAGGTCCCGCGTGAAAAATTACTGAACGCGATTGCGGGCATCCTGATCCAGGGCGGAACGGCGGTCGATGAAAAAATACTGAATAAATACATCGATGCATCGAGCCGTGAAAACTATATTAAGACTGCTACCATTCAATTAATGAGTACTCCCGAATATCAATTATGTTAAACGGCAGCGGCAATCTGTTTCAGACAGCGCCAGATCAGTTATTAACTGTAAAATTCGCGAGCTGTTCACCATCGACCAGGTAAACGGTACCTGCAACGAAGAATCCAAAACGGAACATGTAGAATTAAAGATCTTCTTATATGTACATAAAACGTAAAGAATTTTTACAGATAGGTTCGCTGGCAACCGCATCGATGATGCTGCCCAAATTTTTAAAAGCGTTTGAAAGACCAGCCTTTGTGCCGCCTGGCAACAAAGTACTCGTGGTACTACAATTAAGCGGCGGCAATGACGGTTTGAATACGGTAATACCGGTTCGAAACGATATCTATTACAGGTCGAGGCCCCGCTTAGGTATTACCAAAGAGCAGGCTTTGTTATTAACAGATGAAGTGGGTTTACACCCGGCATTAACCGGTTTAAAAGACCTGTATGCCGACGGCAGCCTGGGCATTTTGAACAGCGTAGGATACCCGAATCCCGACAGATCGCATTTCAGAAGCATGGACATCTGGCACAGCGCCAGCAAGAGCAATGAGTATGTATACACCGGTTGGGTAGGCCGCTATCTCGATGCGCAATGTGCCGGTTGTGATAAACCAACACAGGCATTGGAAATAGATGATGTATTGAGCCTGGCCATGAAAGGCGAACATGTAAAAGGCCTGGCGATGAAAGACCCCAGGCGATTGTTCAATTCTTCGAATGATAAATATTTTAAGGAAGTGGCAGCCAGCCACCGTATACATGGGGATGAAAAACCGGTTGATTATCTATATAAAACAATGGCCGAAACCGTTAGCAGCGCAGATTATATCTTCAAACAAAGCCGTGTTCATCCAACGAGTACAGAATACCCGAAAACAGAGATCGGCAACAGCCTGAAAACAATTGCGAGCCTCATCTTCTCTGACATCAACACCAAGGTATACTATTTGTCATTAGGCAGTTTTGATACGCATGTAGCGCAGGAAGGGCAACAAAAAAGATTGTTTACGGAAATGAATGCGGCTATTACGGCTTTTGTAAAAGACCTCAAAAGCAACAATAGGTTTCAGGATGTAATGTTGATGAGCTTTTCAGAATTCGGCCGGCGTGTATCGCAAAATGCCAGCGGTGGCACCGATCATGGAACAGCTAACAATATGTTTTTAATAAGTGGTGGTTTGCAACAAAAAGGCGTGTTGAACGCTATGCCTGATCTGGCAGATCTTCAGGAAGGTGATCTGAAATATAAAGTAGATTTTAAAAGTGTGTACGCTACTATCCTCAATAAATGGCTGCAGGCAGATGACAAAAAAATATTAGGCAGCCAGTACGATCATCTCAATTTCATTTAGGTGATAGATCAATCAGTCAAATGAATCAACTAACCTCGATGAGTAATTGATGCATTTGACTGATTGACTGAATTTATTCCCAACCTTGTTTGGCAACACCGGCTTTAATTGCGGCCAGCGCTTTTTCTTCGCCCAATAAAGTAGTTAATTTATTTCCCTTCCCATCATGCCCCTGTGCCATATAAGCTCCTTTTGCAGTTTTAGTGATTACCGCATCCTGAATAGGCACATTCTTTTC
The DNA here is from genome assembly GCF_016924755.1 of Longitalea arenae. Taxonomy (GTDB): domain Bacteria; phylum Bacteroidota; class Bacteroidia; order Chitinophagales; family Chitinophagaceae; genus Niastella; species Niastella arenae. Next base: position 521,925 of record NZ_JAFFJX010000002.1, read on the forward strand.
TTTTGTTTTTACGTTGTATGCTGTAAGTGTGATTTCAGACATAATTAGTTCGTTTATGTGGTTAGTAGATTTAAAAATTGCAACTTGTCTTACAAAATCTTAGCCAGAACATTGAAATGGCGTTTAAATATACGAAAATCCAATGTGCTAATGTGATAATGTGCTAATATGCTAATTGAAATGTTATAATTCCCATCAACAATGAGATATGTTGTGATTATTACATAGTAAAATACAATCGCTTAAACAGTAAAGGCACATTAAAAAAAATGTGCTAATGCAAATCCTGATCTGATTTCCATTAGCACATTAACTAATTAGCAAATTATCACATTATGCTTTTATACATCCAGTCGTGCATATTTCGCATGACTTTCTATGAATTCGCGGCGCGGAGCTACTTCATCACCCATCAGCATGCTGAAGATGCGATCGGCTTCAGCAGCGCTTTCAATAGTAACTCTCTTCAACGTGCGGCTATCAGGATTCATGGTTGTTTCCCATAGTTGTTCTGCGTTCATTTCACCCAAACCTTTGTATCGTTGTACAGTAACGCTTTCATCTTTTCCGGCGCCGATTCTTTCTACCAAAGCTTTGCGTTGTTCTTCATTCCATGCATAAGCCTGTTCCTTCCCTTTCTTAACGAGGTACAGGGGTGGTTGTGCAATGTAAACATATCCCTGCTCAACCATTTCTTTCATGTAACGGTAAATGAAAGTAAGGATCAGTGTGGCGATATGGCTACCATCCACATCGGCATCGGTCATGATGATAAGTTTGTGATAGCGGAGCTTGGTTAAATTGAGTGCTTTCGGATCATCTGGCGTGCCCACGGTTACACCCAGCGCCGTATACATATTCCTGATCTCTTCGTTCTCATAGATCTTGTGTTCCATGGCTTTTTCTACGTTCAGGATCTTTCCCCTAAGCGGCAGAATAGCCTGGAAGCTGCGTTCACGGCCTTGTTTGGCAGTACCACCGGCCGAGTCACCCTCAACCAGGAAGAGCTCGCAACGCTCCGGATCGCGGTCGCTACAGTCGGCCAGTTTACCAGGTAAACCACCACCGGTCAACACCGATTTACGTTGCACCAGCTCGCGGGCTTTACGGGCAGCAGCCCTTGCCTGTGCGGCCAGAATAACTTTAGAGATGATATTTTTAGCTTCCTTGGGATTCTCTTCCAGGAATGCTTCGAGTACTTTCGAAACCGTTGAATCAACAACCCCACTTACCTCACTGTTACCCAGTTTGGTTTTTGTTTGTCCTTCAAACTGCGGCTCAGGTACCTTTACCGATACAATAGCGCTTAACCCTTCCCGGAAATCATCGCCTTCAATTTCAACCTTTGCTTTTTCAAAGAGGTTCTGACGGTCGCCATATCCTTTGAATACACGGGTCAATGCCCTGCGAAAACCAGCCACGTGTGTACCACCTTCGATAGTGTTAATGTTATTCACATACGAATAGATATGTTCACTATAACTATCATTGTAGGTGAGTGCAACTTCCACCGCAACGTTGGTAGCCTCATCCCTTCCCTCCACATAAATTATGTTGGGAATTAAAGCGGTGCGGCCGGCATTCTTATCAAGCATCTCTACAAACTCGGTAATACCGCCTTCGCTGTAGAATGTTTTGCTGTAAGTAGTATCGTCTTCCCCTTTTTCACGCAGATCGTTCAGGGTAATCCGGATACCGCGGTTGAGGTATGCCAGTTCGCGCAAACGGCCTTCCAGAATATCTGTTTTATAAACCGATGTAGTAAAAATGGTTGTATCGGGCCAGAAATGCGTGAGTGTACCGGTTGTAGAGCTGGCGCCAATTTCACGTACAGGATATTGTGGTATACCGATATGATATTCCTGTTCGAAGATCTTTCCTTCACGTTGTACAGTAACATGCAGTTTTGTACTTAATGCGTTTACGCAACTCACACCCACCCCGTGCAAACCACCGGAAACTTTGTAGGTATTTTTATCGAATTTACCACCGGCGTGCAGTACTGTCATTACCACCTCCAAAGCACTTTTTTTCTCTTTAGGATGAATACCGGTAGGAATACCGCGTCCATCATCCTGAACAGAAATAGAGTTGTCTTCATGGATGGTAACCACAATGTTTTTACAGTAACCTGCCAGGGCTTCGTCAATTGAGTTATCTACAACCTCATATACCAGGTGATGCAGACCTTTCTCGCCAATGTCACCAATATACATCGCAGGACGCTTGCGTACTGCTTCCAAACCTTCTAAAACCTGAATGCTATCTGCTCCGTAACCGTTACTGGCAGTGATAGGGATTTCCGTAGTTTCTGTAGCCATAGATTCGTGTGGAATGCTCTTGCAGTTTATAAAAAATTAATCCCGCAAATTTACTAAAAATTAAAGGGTTTGCCGTCATTTAAGGCCCCTTTTTATGAACTTTTTTCCCTGGCTGAAAAGCCCCAACAGCCTGGCTTTTAAGGCATAAAGTAATAGGTTTTCCACATTATTCAACAGATGGTTAATAAGTTGTCAAAACAGCCCTTTTCCACCCTTTGTATCTTTACTGCACGATATTTGATAGCTTAAAGAATTTTCACCAGGTTATCAGTTGAATTATGGACAACCGCAATTACTCCCAGATCACTTTTGAGTTCAATGATACGCCTTCCTCACCCGAAAATGAGGCAGCTATCGGAATTCGAATAAAATCGATCAAATCAGAAACAGAGCAGGTTAAAAACGACATTCCGGAAACGGCTGTAGTGGAAGAACCATTGACGGAAAAAGCCATCACGGAAGCAGTAACTGCGCCGGCTAAAAAATCGACGCGGGGCCGAAAATCATTGAAAGCCCTGGATGCCGAAGCCGACCTGGTAAACATTCCCGACGATGAAACATTGTTTCAACGCCAGTACTACTCTATTGGTGAAGTAGCCGACATGTTTGGCGTAAATCAATCCTTACTGCGTTTTTGGGAAAATGAATTTGATATCATTCAACCCCGCAAAAACCGAAAAGGCGACCGCCATTTCCGGCCTGTAGATATCAAAAACCTGGAACTGATCTACGACCTGCTGCGTCGCCGCAAGCTCACCATCGAAGGCGCAAAAGATTTTTTGAAGAAGAACTCCAAAGCAGCTGCACATTTCGAAATGATCCAGTCGCTGCAATCACTGAAAGGATTTTTACTGGAAATAAAAGCCGCATTGTAGGGCAAAAAATCATTATGTAACTGGTACTCTTTGGTACTGCTTTGGTGCGGAAAGTTTTATTTCACTTGTTTGAAAAATCTGTAAATTCCATGTAACAATTCTACTCCTATGTGGAAATATATGTCCATAGCTCTTTGCCTCATCTCTCAGTATCACACGCATGCACAAACTGTAAATGAAAGCAGCTTAACCGGCAACTGGTATGTGGTTCGCTGGGAAACAACCGATCGCCTGCTCGATTTTCAGGATACGCTCGCCAGCCTTAAATACATGGTAGAAAATTTTAAACAGAAGAACAAACTGCAGGCAGTTCTAAGAGAAGACAGTTTACGCATCCGCCATGAATTGAGAAAAGTAATGTCTATAGCAGACGCCATTCGCTTTAATTTATTATTGAATAAAGACAAATCCTTCGTCTGGAGCGGCAATGGCCAAAACAGTGCCCAGTTCAAAGGCACCTATTCCCTGGGCGCCAGCAATCAAACATTGGTGTTAACTTCTTTCGATGGGCTTACCAAAGCTTATCGTACCATGGTTCTAAAAGTGCATGCGCTGCAGCCCACTTCAATGACGATAGAGATCCCTTCTGATGAACCGGGTTTCAAACAAAGCAAGTTTACCCTCAAAAAGATCTAAGAAAGCAGTTGACCATTACACGATCTGTTTGGTTTCTACCTTGCCGCTGTCTTCTTTGGTGGCCAGCTTGATATTCATGTCTTCCATGAGATTGATGAGTGATAAATTCACCTGTTGGCGCAGCTCATTAAAATCAGCTACAGGAATGGGCGCAGTAAAGAACTCAACGTGAATGATAAACGCATTCTTAAGAATATCTGAAAGGAATACGGTATTACTTTCTATATGCTCTTTTCTTTGGCTCAATATATTCTTGACCCGTTGTACGAACTGGTTCACCACATCGTGTGGCGTTTCGGCATGCAGCTCCAACTGAACAAATGCCCGCCGCTGGGTACGCAGGGATAAATTGTCGAGGATGCTGTCTACCATTTGTTTATTAGGCACCGTAACATAAGTTTTGTGATCGGTGCGAATGCGTGTGCTCCTCAATCCTATACGTTCTACAGTGCCGGTAATATCATGCACTTTTACCTGGTCGCCCATCGTAAATGGCCTGTCGAAAAATATAATGAAAGAAGCGATCAGGTTTTCCAGGCTTTCGCGGGTAGCCAGCGCAATGGCAGCTGTTGCGATACTTAGCCCGGTCAACAAATTACTGATATTGTAATGGAAGGCAAACTTGAGGATCAGCAGGATGCCAAAGATCACCAGTACTACTTTAAAGAAGTCTTTAAAGAACACGACCAGCTGGTTATCGGCCGGGTCGGCTGTTTGATCGGCACGATGGTGCAAGATCATAGCAATAAAATCCATGATGCGAAGCAAGAGCCATATAAATACAATGATCAATATGATAACCGAAATGGCATCTACAAACTCACGTACATTGGCTTTATAAATAACCACATTCAGTATCCGCGGAAAAGTAAGTTTGTCCAGCGCAATGATACTCGTTAATACCAGCAGGAACACTTCGAGGGGAGAAACAACCAGTTTAATAAACGATTTTTTATCAACGCCACGTACTCCGCGCTTTATAATGGCAAACAATAAACCCGCTACATACCGTGATAGTAAGCGCTTCAATAAAAAGATCAGCAATAAAGTACCGGCTACTATGAGATAGCTTCTAATCGTATTGTCAAGAAAAATCTTATCTAAAAAAGATCCCATTCTAAAAGATTCAGTGGCTTTGAACTTTTCAAAGTTATAAACTTTAAAAAAGTAAGGTCTATAAAAAAGTTTAAATCTAATGTTAAGCGATCATCGATAGGAAAACACTTCGAGCCGGTGCGCACGCAACACATACAGGTTACCCGGTGTGATCTTAATTTTTTGTGCATCCTGCATCCCAACAGGGATCGGATAGTTCTGCAAATTCAGTGTACCCGGCTCATATCGATACAACATATCAGCATCTCTGCCATACATGGCATTACCGATCACCGTAAAATCTGTCCAGCCTTTCAACTGAATACGGTTCTTGAATGCACCGTAATAATCGAACATATAAACGCCTTTCAATGAATCGTATATATATACCAACCGGTTCTGATCAACGATGAATTGCGGAGAAGGCGCCGTATCTACGATTAATCTGAAATCGGTTGTTTGATCGATCACGCGGCCATCTTCCCCTACCCGTTTTAATTTGCTCTCCAGCTCGTCATACACCCAGATATTATTATCATATGCCTGCCCAATGGCATTTACCTGGAACAACTGTTGTTTTCGAAGATCGATGGTTGCCCGCGTGTTCAAAAACCGGTCCAAAACAACGATGGTACCAAAGTCGCGGTAGTATAACAACACGCGTAGCGGATTGGTAACATCCATTAAATACAGTTTTCCATATTGCCGAATATTGTTGAATACGGCAATGGAATCACCTGCAGGGCCCATCTTCTTTATTTGCCCTGTATTATTTAAGATATAAAGGTTGCCCAGGTTATCAACCGTAAAATCGGTGATCTGCTCACCGGCGAGTCTATTGAACCTGAAAAAAGTGTCCACAGCAGGCGCAACGCTTTGTGCACTGCCATGTATATAGCAATAAATAAATACGATCAATATAATACCACGGCGAACCACTAATAACGAATGATTTTGCTTTCCAGGTCAGGATAACGGGTACAGAGGGATAAATGTTGTCCATCAAAAACAGCATACGTATAATACCGGATCCAGTCGCCCAGGTTGATATACCGGCTGCCGCCTTTTAAAGAGAAATCGATAGGCAGATGCCGGTGCCCAAACACCAGGTAATCATAGTACTGTTCTTTCAGAATGTCTTTGCAATAGGTAATAAGCCACTCCCCTTCTTCCCCATAAAATTTGTCATCGGCTGAGCCTGTTACAGTGCGGCTTCTCCGGCTGAGGTAATTGGCCAATCCCATGCCGATATAGGGGGGTAATATACCGAATAACCACTGGCAAACCGGACTGCGGAAGATCTTCTTCATGAATTTATATCCATGATCTCCGGGCCCTAATCCATCACCATGGCCTATCCAGAATTTTTTATGATTGAATTCAAAAGCGCGGGGTTCAAAATAAACCGGAATATTCAGCTCCTGCTGAAAATAGTTCTTCATCCACATATCGTGGTTGCCTACAAAGAAATGAATGGGAATGCCAGAATCGGTTATTTCACCAAGCTTGCCCAGTAAGCGTACATATCCGCGGGGTACTACCGTACGGTATTCGTACCAGAAATCGAACATATCGCCCACGATAAATATGACAGCAGCATCTTTCCTGATCTCTTCCAGGAATGCAACAATGCGCTTTTCGCGATCCAGGCTCGATGCATGGTCCGGAACGCCTAAGTGAAAGTCGGAAAGGAAGTATATCTTTTTATCGGGATTCAATTTTTTTTAAGTTCTGCGTTTTCGGTTTTTTGGGTAGGTTACCGTCACCGGTTACCCGTTTCCAGTTAAGGTTATAAGTTCCGGTTTAGAGGCCTTCATGTTTCAGCGCACTTTCACTGTATTTCACTATCACAACTTGTCCTGCTCTGCAGGGTTATCACATTCACTTGCCAATTTTCATCTTATACGCAACATAGTCACCCGATTCAATACGCGGCCGGTTGGTGATCGGTCTGTTGTACCAGTACATCCACGCAACAACGGTCGTATTCTTGAAGAATACATGAACCGGTTCCCTTCTGAACAAAGGCACTTCGCCGGGCTCCACGATCAGGCCCTCGTAATCATCGATCACTTCCATGGCCTGCTCAAACTCTTCTATGTTTGCAATATGGTATACTTCGCCAATGATCAAATGGTCTTCGGTACAGGGAATAGCACCCGGATACTGGCCCATGTCATACAGGTTACCCTGAATAGCGCCCATTCCATCAAATACGAAATACCGGGTTATATGTGATAAAATGGGATTGAGCAGCCCGCTTCTGAGCGAGCCATAAACAAATAGCCGGTAAATGTTCGATTGCATGCGTCGTAAAGCGTGAAACGTAAAACGGCAAACGATCGATTCAATCTGTTTGCCGCCTTATACCTCACAATTATTTATTGATCTACAAGAAATACATATACTTCTTTGGGACCATGCACTCCTACTACCAGCATTTTTTCAATATCGGCGGTGCGGCTCGGACCTGTTGCAAAAGTGATCAACGAAGGAAGATTACCAGCGTATTTTTCCCTGGCTTTTGCCAATGCATCTTTTACATCGTATACCAGCTGACTGGCATGGCCTATACAAATGTGCACAGGGGCATATACGCTGACTGTACGGCCACTTTCCTGGGCAGCCGTCATTACGATACTACCGGTGCGGGCTACCAGCCATTCGCAGCTGGTGATGGCAGTATCGCAGGTTGACAGGTCGTTGTAGGAGTAATTATTGAATTGATTTTCTGCCAGTGTTTTCCGCAAGCCTTCCTCTTTACAGAATATTTTATCCCACTTGTTGCTGGCGATCACCTGGTTCAGCTGGCTGGCAAGCTCTTTGTAATTTTCACAAAAAACGAATTTCCCCTGCAGTTTGGTAAAACGCTCGGCAAATTCAAGTCCCAGGTCCTGGGTTGAAGGTTGATATACAGAATTGTTGCCTTCACTTTGCGGAAAAGGGAGAGGCGTTGAGTTACCCAACGCCTTTCTTATTTTTTTTAAAATATTTTCTTTAGCCGGAGAAACGTTCATACTATTTATGTAGCTGGATGATTGGTTACATTACTGTCGTAAGGAGGCACTCCTTCGCTGATGGCGCCTTCTGTATGGCCTTCCCCATCAACATCGAGTGTTTTTTTATCGGTGAAGGGCCGCTTACCGATCAGCGCCTCAACATCACTTTGGAACAATACTTCTTTTTCGAGCAGGGCTTCGGCCAGTTTTTCTACCTGTACCTTTTTCTCGGTAAGTAATTGTTTTGTCTTTTCATACGCCTCATCGATCAGCTTACGTACCTCTTCATCTATCAGTTTGGAAGTTTCCTCAGAATATGGTTTGGTAAATGAATTCTCCTGGGCAGGATCGTAAAAACTTACATTACCCACTTTTTCATTCATACCATATATGGTAACCATCGAATAGGCTATCCGGGTGATCTGCTGCAGGTCGTTCTGTGCGCCGGTTGAGATCTTATGGAAGAAAATATCTTCACTGGCGCGGCCTCCCAATGTCATACAGATCTGGTCCATTAGCTGATCGGTATTGTACAGGTACTGCTCTTTCGGCGTATACTGTGCATACCCTAAGGCGGCAACGCCTCGTGGTACGATCGTTACCTTCAGCAATGGATACGCATGCTCCAGGAACCAGCCGCAAATGGCGTGACCGGCTTCATGGTAAGCAATGATGCGTTTCTCGTCGGGAGAAATGATCTTGTTCTTCTTTTCCAAACCACCGATCACGCGGTCAACGGCATCCTGGAAGTCGTCCATTTCCACGGATTGTTTGCCTTTACGGGCGGCAATCAGGGCGGCTTCATTACATACGTTGGCGATGTCGGCGCCGGCAAAACCCGGTGTTTGTTCTGCGAGCTTATGAATATCTACTTTTTCAGAGATCTTGATCGGTTTCAGGTGCACTTTGAAGATGTGCTCACGGCCTTTCAGATCGGGTTTATCGATAGAGATCTGCCGGTCGAAACGGCCGGGGCGCAGCAATGCGCTGTCCAGCACATCGGGCCGGTTGGTGGCAGCCAGTACGATGATCCCGCTTTCGCCGCTGAAACCATCCATTTCAACCAGTAACTGGTTCAAGGTGCTTTCCCTTTCGTCGTTGCTCATGATCGCATTTTTACCGCGTGCACGGCCAATAGCATCAATTTCATCGATAAAAATGATACAGGGCGATTTTTCACGGGCCTGTTTGAACAGGTCACGAACACGGCTGGCGCCTACCCCAACGAACAGTTCCACAAAATCACTACCACTCATGCTGAAGAAAGGAACCTGAGCTTCACCGGCCATGGCTTTTGCCAGCAGGGTTTTACCGGTTCCCGGAGGACCTACCAGCAATGCCCCTTTAGGTATTTTACCGCCGAGCGAAGTGTATTTTTTGGGATTCTTTAAAAAGTCAACGATCTCCATAACCTCTACCTTGGCTTCATCGAGACCAGCCACATCGGCAAAGGTGATGTTCACTTTAGTGCCTTTATCGAACAGGGTAGCTCTCGATTTCCCGATATTGAAGATACCGCCGGGACCACTGCCGCCGGAAGCACCACCACCCATTTTTCGCATTAACATTACCCAGATCAGCACTATTACTACAAGGGGTAATAAGAATTGAATGATAGAACCGAACCACTCTCCTTCCTGTATTGGAATATTTGGTACCCGGTTTAGTTCTGGATGTTTATCGAAATATGCATTCAGTTCTTTGTTGAAATCGTCGGCCTTTATAACCTTGAATTCAAAATGAGGCCCTTTATCACCAACACTTGTCCAGTTGTTTTTTGAAAGCTGGTCTTTGTACTTTTCTAACCGGTCCTTCTTTATAAAAACGCGAACTGTATTTTTATTGGTAACTGTATTAAGCTTGTCTACATCCCCATTATCCAACATTTTGTAAAATTCCAGGTCGGTAATGGTTTTAGCATCCGGAGCAAAGGAACCAAATAACTGAAAGCCTACTAAAACAGCGAAAATGATTGCCCAAACCCAGTAAATATTGAATTTAGGACCTTTACGCTGGCCACCGTCGTCGCGGGGACGTAAGCGAGGGAAGTTGCGGTCGTTCTGTCTTGACTCGTCCTGTGACATATATTGTTGCTTGTCCTTGGTTTTTCTATTTAATATAATTAATGATCGATGGCCTCCAATTGTTCGCCTAAAAAGCTGTTAGTTAATGATTATTTCGCACAAAGCCGCATTTTAACATTAATTTTTGCAGAGGAGTTTAATATTCTTCGCCTTCAGCATCGTTCCACATTTCTTCCAGCTTATAGAATTTGCGGGTTTCAGGTTGCATAACGTGTACTACGACATTAACATAATCGATTAGTACCCAGTGAGCTGTCTGGTGTCCTTCACTATGATAGGGGGTTTCTTGCACTGTTTTTTTAACATGTTCCTCCACAAAGTCAGCAATGGCTTTAACCTGTGTAGTGCTGCTGGCTTCGCAGATAATAAAAAAGTCGGCAACAGCTTCGGGAATTTTACGCAGATCCAACGAAACGATATTGTCTCCTTTCTTTTCCTTTATGGCGTGAATGATTGCTTTAAAAATCTTAGAATTTTTTGTTAACCTGGCTACACTTTTTCGCTTACGACGGGTAGCTAACAATGAAACTTGTTCCAATAATCCTGTGTTTTAATGATCAATTGTGTTTATTCTTTCGGTAGTGAGGAGGCTGTTTTCAGACTCGATCTTCCCTGACCAGGGAAAGTGACTACAGGTATTTAAAATACGAATAAATCCGCTTATAACAACATTCTCTCCTAAACGCTCATCGGTAATTCCTAATTTCGCACATCCCAAAAATAATAATCTTTTGTCACATCCTGGTCACAGAAGCCCCATTGGTCACTCTTATATAATATTATCAACTATAGACAGCACCAACAACTATGCCATGCGGCAAATACAAGCCGGATTGGCAACTCATGGCACTGCCTGGTTCGCCCTTGAACAAACTGCCGGTAAAGGACAGCGCGGAAAAAGCTGGTTAACAACCCCTAATCAAAACATTATGCTGAGCGTGGTAATTACTCCCGGCTTATTGCCTTCCCGCCAGTTTTGCCTGTCTGCAACAGTGGCCCTCGCCTGTTATGACTTTTATAAAAAATATGCCGGGGAAGAAACCCGCATCAAATGGCCCAATGATCTGTATTGGCGTGACAGAAAGGCAGGAGGTATTCTGATAGAAAATGTGTTCCGTGGGTCAGATTGGCTATACGCCGTAGTAGGTGTTGGTATTAATCTCAACCAGGTTGTTTTTGACCCGGCCCTGCCCAACCCGGTTTCATTGAAGCAGATCACAGGCAGGGATTTTGACCCCTCTGAGATGGGAAAGGAATTGTGCCTTGCCCTGGAAAACCGCTACCAGCTGCTGCAGGCGGGAGAAACCGCTGCCATTATGCAGGAATATCAGCAAGTGTTATACAAAATCCATCAGCCGGTTACGTTGAAAAAAGGCGCCGTTTTATTTGAAACCACGATTACGGGTGTTTCCGATAATGGGCAGCTGCTTACAAAGGATGTTATTGATCGCAGCTTTGATTTTGGCGAGGTTGAGTTCCTGATTCGATAATTAGCTAATATGCGAATGAAAGATCCGGAGTTTGCTCCGGATCTTTCTATTGGCCAGGGTTCTAACTATTAGCACAGCATCACATTAAAACACTAGTGTTTTTTCCCTACCTGGAATACCCGCGACAGGTTGAATCCAAACCGGATATCTCCTTTCCAGAAATCGTCATACGTGCCGGTAAGGAATGCTTTTTCATTCATGCCGGTGCTGTTACTAAAGTGTAACTGAAATACGTGGCCGCCGGTTTCAATGTCGAACCCCACTGATAACGGATCTTTCGTTCCAGGTTCGCGCCCCGAAAGAATAGGGTGATAATCTACCACAAAAGCCGTGCGCTTCGAGAGTTTCAACCGGCCGCCGATACCCAACGCCCAGGTATTATTTTCATCATCGGCATTGGTAACCAGGTTCCGGTGCACAAAAATGGGGCTCAGCTGCAGGCTGAAAGCATTGCTGAACTTGCGGCCAATGATCACTTCGTGATAGTAGGCAACGCGGGAAGAGAACTTGTTCTTCCGGGTAGTATCTGCCCAGGGCATGGTATGAACCGTAACACCCGATACCCAAATTACTGAAACGGGCGAACCGCCATTAACGCTCTGGCGTATGGGCCGCCACTTCACAAAACCGTCCAGCTCTTTATTAAGCGTGCTTCTGCCTGCTCCTACCGTTAAATTGCTGGTGATTCCGTAATCCAATCCTATTCGCATACTCGCCTGGTCTAAACCAAAGAGTTCTTTTGCGCCGTCATTGATCAGGCCAAAGCGGTGCAGGATACGCACGTCAAGCACGCCTTTGCCCAAAAGCTCCATCGACTGGCCATTAATTACGCGAGTCGATTTGAAGGCAGCAGCAGCCCATGCAGGTTCAGTACCTTTTGATGAATCAACCAGCTTTAGCAGGTCCTGGTCCTGTGCTTTTATAACATTGCCCGTTAACAAACTAACACAGGCAAAAAATAAGATCCGGGTTATTGTAGTCATATCTTGGGTGGTTATTTGAATTGTTAGTGGTTGCTTAACTCTTTAAGGGATCCAGGGTGCAGTTTACGGTAATGGTCACCGTATTCGACATATTCTCTTTCACGAGATTGGGAATGGAGATATTATAATCCGACATCAGTATGGTAAATACCGAATTGGCCACCAGTTTACCGTTCTTCACATTGATCTTTCCATCTGCTTCCACGTCTTTGGTTTGTCCGTGCAGGGTTAGTTTACCTTTCACATGCGCTTTGTATTCGCCGTCTTTGGTATAGGCGATATCGCTGTTGTTCACTACCTGCCCGCGGAACTCCGCTTTCGGATATTTATCACTCTCTACATAATTTTCATTGAAGTGTTCCTGCATCAATGCTTTTTTGAATTCAAATCCTTTCATCAGAACGGCAAACTGCAAGGCACCGGTCCTGGAGTCGAGCACACAGGTAACGCTGCGGTGATTGGCCTGGATAGTTTCAATATTGCCTTTTGATACAAAACCTATTGACCCGCTTTTGGTGAAGTATTTGTCTTGCGCCAAGAGCGGGGCGGTAACCAATAAGAAACTGAAAGCAATGATGCCTTTCCTTATCCGTTGATTCATTGTAACAATATTTGGTTTTTATGAATGGCTACTCGGAAATAACGCAGCGGTTCAGTTGAACGTCTGAACCCAGCAGCCCGGTTTCATCTTTTGAAAAGCCGGTGATGGCGCCCTTAATGGTTATCAGCGCCCCGCGTTGCAAAGAAGCTGTTTTTGAATGGGCGCTACTATCCAACACACACCGAACGCCCGACAGATCGGTTGAATCGCCCAATACGATGGTACCTGCACCTTCCCCGGATTCAATATTTTTTATCACTCCCTTTACGGCCAGTATCCTGTTCAGGTATTTTTTATTGGCCGAATCTTCGTTACTGATGAATTCATTGATCAGTGCGGTGGCATTTACTGAATAATCGGCGCGCACATCATGGAGCCCCTTCACCGTTCTGTTATATTGATACCATCCATAAGTGGCGAGGGCCAGTATAACAACTACTATACCACCAATGATTATCCTCTTTTTACTCATGAAAAAATGTTCTTTAATTGTTAGGAGCGCCTGCATCTACCCAGCAGCGGATGGCTTTTATCTGGCTTTCGGTAAGCGTGCGATCCTTGGGCATAAAACGTGAAACGACCGCCGATTTTATTTCTCCCGCAACATTTTTAATTTGTGCATATGAGGTGAGGGCGCCTGGACCGTTCGAACTTCCTGGTGCATGACAATCGGGAATAGCGCAATTGGTTTCAATTATAGGGTTTACAACTGCTGCAAACGATGGCGTAGGACCATCACAGCTGTTACCATATAAGATCTCTTCTTTATCATTTACACATCCCAAAAACAAGATTGTACCGGTTAAAACGACCGTTATTTTTTTTATCATAGTAAACAATTAATTCAGCTTTGGTACCTGCCGAACCGCAAAGGATATTGTCAAATACACAATTGCATTTCTATACAGGGCATATCACAAATACTATGGAGTTGTACGATGAACCATAAGATTTGGTTGCCTGTACTCATTTTCATAGTTGTCTTAACCGCTACAACAAGCTTCAATACATGAAAAACCCTGTCCTTAAAAGGACAGGGTAACCAAACCCTAAAACTAAAAAATAACCCATATAGAAGCACGCCGTTATACAGCGTACTTACTTAGTTGGCAGCCGGAGCATGCTGAACGCCAAGCCCGGCCTTTATTATGTGCTGATGTATGTGTTGCTGTACATTTTAAACATAAGATGAACCACTGCCGCTATTGGAAATAAGAATTTGCGTCGTAAACAGCCTTTGCATACCATATCCCGACGAGGTATCCGCCTATCGTTGAAGACCTTTTACAAAGCGGTAGGCTAATCCGGGCGGAACAGGTAGTGATCCCTCTTGAGGTTATAAAATGCAATACGGCAAAGTAGGAAAGAGAGTTGCCCCGGTTCTTTTATTTGGCAGCAGCCATGTTCAGAATGGCTTGTGAAAGAAGCGTAATACAGCCAAAGAAAAATACCGGGAATGGGTCAAAATTGGTCAGGCGGACATTGTAACCGGCGTGCTTTTGTGAATTGCTTTAAAGTTCTGGTACTTAACAGTAAATTTGGTAAAAGTTTTACTAACTGTACATGACGGAAAAGAATCAATTGTATAGGAAAAAGATCATCAAGCATCTTTATTTTTCTAATATGCTTTCCTGCGCCGACCTGAGCGAGAAGATCAATAAAAGTTTACCGGTTACAACCAAAATGCTGGGAAAACTTATTGAAGAAGGCTGGGTGGTGGAAACCGGATTTGCTGCCTCCACCGGTGGCAGACGGGCCGTAATGTATTCACTAAAACCGGATGTTCTGTATATCGTATCGGTGGCCATGGACCAGTTGATCACCCGCATTGCCATTTTAAACATGCAAAACAGCCAGGTGACCGCTACGGAGATCTTTGAATTGCCATTACCACGAAACACCGGGGCTTTAGCCGCGCTTACTGAAAAGATCGATGAAGTGATAAACCGCTCGGGTATATGCAGGACCAACATAGCGGGCGTAGGTATTGGCATGCCTGGTTTTGTTGATGCGAATAAAGGGCAGAACTATACCTTTCTAGAGCCGGAACAAGGTACGGTTACACAATACATTTCAGCCAGGATAAAGCTGCCGGTATTTATTGATAACGACTCCCGGCTGATTGCGCTCGCCGAACTGATGTTCGGATCTGCCCGTGGTAAAAAAAATGCCATGGTCATAAACGTAGGCTGGGGCGTAGGGTTAGGTATGATATTGAATGGCGAACTGTTCAGAGGACACAATGGATTCGCCGGTGAATTCAGCCATATTCCCCTTTTTCTGAATAATAAATTATGCAGCTGCGGTAAAAGCGGCTGTCTTGAAACCGAAACTTCGCTGTTGGTAGTTATTGAAAAAGCCAACAAGGGGTTAAAAGATGGGAAAATCTCGCTGTTGAAAGAATTGTCAGCAGAGCATGCAGAAGAAGCATTTCAGGAAATTATAAAGGCGGCTGGCAAAGGCGACAAATTCGCTGTAGAAATATTATCTGAATCGGGTTATAATATAGGCAGGGGGGTGGCTATTTTAATCCATTTACTTAATCCGGAAGTGGTAATACTGAGTGGACGTGGTTCATCGGCTGGAAAAATATGGCAGGCCCCTATTCAACAGGCGTTGAACGAACATTGCATTCCCCGGCTGGCGTCCAATACCGAAATTGAGATCTCCTCCCTGGGTTACCAGGCTGAAATAACCGGTGCAGCCGCCCTGGTTATGGAAAATTTTGAAAGAAGCGATTTTAGAAAGGAACTGACCCAGCCAGGAGCTATAGCCAAGTAAGATCACGGTTTAGTAGAAACTGCTCTTAGCATTTGCCCATCGTAACGGTAGGTATAAAAGTTAATGGCTGATGAATTCAGCCATTGACACTAATCGTTTTGTTCACCTTAATTTATTGATATTAATTGGGTTATTTACCCGCCTCAACAATTTCCTCCGCATGCTGTTTATTCTTCGGGCGCAGAAATATTTTCGTAATTATGCCCTTTTCATTGATGACGAATGTAGTGCGATGAACGCCCATATATTTATTACCAAACATTTGCTTTTCGCCCCAGACCCCGTATTTATCAATGATCGTATGATCTGGATCTGCCAGCAAGATGAACGGCAGATGGAACTTGGTCTCAAACTTCTTATGGCTTTTTTCATCATTCGGACTAACACCTACCACTTCAAAGCCATTTTTCTTCAGTAATGCATAATTATCACGCAGATTGCAGGCCTGTACCGTGCAGGTTGGCGTATCGTCTTCCGGATAAAAATACAGTACTACTTTCTTTCCTTTAAATGCGCTAAGCGATACTTTCTTACCATTCTGATCCTTGCCGCTAAACGCAGGTGCTTTATCGCCCTCCTTTAATGTGATCATGCAAATGGATCTTTAGCGGGTAAAATTAAAGCTTCTTTCGGTCACATTGCCCGCTTCATCCTCTGCACGGATCAACAGCTCATGCGGGCCCGCCATACACTTTTCGTCAAAAAAATACAGGAAGGTTTTGCCCTTGTCATTCGTAAACCGCAGCCATTGGCCATCCAGTTCGGCACGAACGTTCTTAAACCTGTCTAAATTATCATTCACTGTAAATGCAATACGGGTCGCCTTGCTCAGGTTCGATCCATCGGTGAAACCAACAGGCGTGATCACAGGGGGCTGTGTATCCAAAACCAGCTGGTAATTCCCGAAATCCCTGAAGCGGGCCGAAGCCCAATCGCCCTGCCACTGCACTTTTTGCACATCTTCCTTGGTACCGGTAAACCACTGCATGACTGTGCGCGAGCGCTCAGCATCGCTTAGGGGCCGCGTTGGTTGTATGCGTACAAGCATCGAATCCCGCAAAGGAATATAGGGTGCTCCGATCGTATGGATGGATGAAACCACCTGGCTATTGGTATTTGCCGCTTTATTATACCGGATGTGCACTGAGTCGTATAAACAGCGTTCGCCAATGTAAAACTCACATTCCTGGCTTTCGTAGCCATCCATCATCAACGGGTAGAATTTTTTTCCTGACGGTTCCGCCGCTTTCACTTCAGCCCCATTGTATTGAACTTTGTAATTAAGCCTGCTGGTATTGCCGCTGGCATCTTTTACCTCAATGGAAACCGAATGTACAGCCCCGTCACTGATATCAATAGCCCCCTTATTCCGGTTATGCCGGTAGATCGCATTCGGATAGCCGGGCAACTCGGTTAAATGCTGCAGGTAGGGGCCGCCCTGGTGTTTGGTCTTATAATCAATATGTGCGTTCAGATCGCGGGTATCATTGTAACTGATATTATCCATTCTAAACCCGATCACCGGTTCTTCATCAACCAGTAACGTAGATTCATAAATACCGTTCAGGTTGGTAGATCCGGTTTGGGTGTCATAAGCGCCAATGGCAAAACTCACCAAAGGCGAAGAAACCGTAATTACCGTAGGGGTGGGCAGATAAGTAGTGGCTGAAATAGCTCTTAGAGGAAAGATCCGTGGAGATTGTTCATAAATGCTGCGCGTTCTGTCGTACACCGCCAACCGCAGCAGTTTTGGAGGAACATTATCAGCAACCGGAAATCCGAACAGAAAAGGATTCACATTTATGTCGCCGGCAGTACGCCTGATCTCAAAGTGAAGGTGTGGCGCTTGCGAGCCACCGGTATTACCGCTATAAGCCAGAAAATCTCCTTTTTTGACCGGAAAAAGGTCAGCAGGCAGTTCGAGTAAAACCTTCCACGATTGCTGCTGGTATTGCTGGTCTTTTACCCATTTTTCAAGCGTGGGATTGAATGTATTCAAATGTGCATACAATGTCGTAAATCCATTGGGGTGAGTTACGTAAATAGCGCGGCCAAAACCATAAGGTTCTATTTTAATACGGCTCACATATCCATCTGCCGCCGCATATACCGGCAGGTTCTCGCGGGCATTTGTTTTAATATCGAAACCCATGTGATAGTGGTTCGGCCGCAATTCGCCAAAATTCCCGGCTAACCGCATAGGAATTGCGAGGGGATTACGGAAATATCCCTGCGGATAAATGGCAGGGGGAAACAACTGGGCAACCAGGGTAGAGCTTTTCAACAACAATAGCAGTGTTACTATTCTCATGGGTTTTTGACTTAAATGATCACAAACAGTTTACAGCGCTTATCCCGGCAAAAACCGGGCTTTAAGGCTGCAAAACTAAGTGGTTGGTAATAACCGGTAAAATGTTATAAAAAATAAGTGTCATAAAAGGCAGCGCTTCGGCGCTGTGAAAACGTGCAGAAAATGCAATATTAAAAAAACATTAAGGAGGGTTACCTGCATTGTAAAACCAGAATAAAAAAGAAATGAGAACCTCCAGGTATTGTGATGTGTTAATATTTAAAAAATACCCACATAGTGGTACGATTTTTATAAACATTGGAACAGCATTTGGCGTATATATGTTGTCTTAAAAAGAATAGTATTCGATAATTCTACAAACTCGGTATTATGAAAACGCTCAGGAATAAGGTGATCTTGGTATTGGCTCTGTCGATCGGCACGATAGTAGGCATCTTCCGTGGAAATGAAGCTAAACAAAAATGGGTATTCCGTATCAAAAGTCGTTTTGATGAGAAACGTCAGATAGCCGAACAGAAAAAACTGGTACGGGGTGGCGGAGTTGCACTTGACGATATTGAGTTAGCCGCTTTTCACAACAACTGAATTAATATAAATTTCAGCC
The DNA here is from genome assembly GCF_016924755.1 of Longitalea arenae. GTDB lineage: Bacteria > Bacteroidota > Bacteroidia > Chitinophagales > Chitinophagaceae > Niastella > Niastella arenae. Next base: position 540,705 of record NZ_JAFFJX010000002.1, read on the forward strand.
AGCAATTCGAAGCCTTTGCCGGATGGTAGAGGCTTTTTTGTTGCCTGAAAGGTAACAAGGCAGCGCTCAACGGCTTTAAAGGCAACGAGCCATTCTATTACTCGCGAATTTATTTCCTCTCTGTTACGTTGCCTTTCGTACTTCTACCTTTCGCGCTTCTAATGTCCCACTGTCAACTTTTCAACGCTTCACACTTACCACTTCGGGCTACTGACCGCTGGCTTCTGGCTTCCGGTTGAATTTTAACAAACGACCGTTCTAAATGATGAAGCGTACTAACGGTACTCCGTTTCTACCTCATTCTGACCCATTTGTCCACCTTGCACTATCTTAACTGCCAGAACAGGGCTGAGCCTCCCAGGTTCTCCCTGCCGGCCGCTGACATCCTGCATTCCGCTTCTTTTAAAAATAATCCGTAAAATTCCCCCCACTGCCTTACTTTTGCGCAATTTATCCCGCCGAAATCGCTGCAGAATTGCGGCAAAAACGGCCCAGGAGGAAGGTTCAACAAGGTTTAACTAAAAAAAATCGCTCTTTACTCAAAATGCCAAAAGACACTTCTATCAAGTCAGTACTGATTATCGGTTCAGGTCCCATTGTTATCGGCCAGGCGTGTGAATTTGATTATTCCGGTTCACAGGCGGCCCGTAGTATCCGGGAAGAAGGAATTAAAGTAATTCTCATCAACAGTAACCCTGCTACTATCATGACCGACCCTATGATGGCCGACCAGGTTTACCTGTTGCCACTGACGGTAGAGAGCATTGAGCAAATACTGGAAGAAAACCAGATTGATGCGGTGCTACCGACCATGGGGGGACAAACAGCCTTAAACCTGGCTAAAGAAGCTGCTGAACTCGGTGTGTGGGAAAAATACAACGTTCGAATGATCGGGGTTGATATTGACGCCATCGATACTGCAGAAGACCGCGAAAAATTCCGCCAGTTAATGTTCAAGATTGGCGTACCGGTCGCTCCTTCCAGAGTTGCTAACTCCCTGCTCGAAGGAAAGGAATTTGCACAGGAGATCGGTTTCCCGCTCGTAATTCGCCCTTCATTCACCCTGGGTGGAACAGGTGGCGGATTCGTGCATGACAAATCTGAGCTGGAAGCCGCACTCGACAGAGGTTTGAAGGCTTCTCCAATTCATGAAGTACTGGTGGAAAAAGCCGTATTGGGATGGAAAGAATATGAGCTGGAACTCCTGCGCGACAAAAATGACAACGTAGCCATCATCTGTACGGTTGAAAACCTTGATCCCATGGGCGTGCACACCGGCGACTCCATCACCGTAGCACCGGCCATGACATTAAGTGACACCGCCTTCCAGGATATGCGCAACAAAGCCATTCTCATGATGCGCAGCCTGGGTAATTTCGCCGGCGGTTGTAACGTACAGTTTGCATTGAATCCAGATACGGAAGAATTGATCTCCGTTGAGATCAATCCCCGCGTTAGCCGCTCATCGGCCCTGGCTTCCAAAGCCACCGGTTACCCCATTGCCAAGATAGCCGCCAAACTGGCGATCGGTTATACGCTCGACGAACTGAAAAACCAGATCACCAAAACCACTTCCGCTTATTTTGAGCCGGCGCTGGATTACGTGATCGTTAAGATGCCCCGCTGGAACTTTGATAAATTCAAAGGCGCCAACGATACCCTCGGCTTACAAATGAAAAGTGTGGGCGAGGTAATGGCCATCGGCAGAAGCTTCGGCGAAGCCATCCAGAAAGCCTGTCAAAGTTTGGAGAACAACGCAGTTGGTCTCGGCTATTACGGAAAAAGCCAGATGCATGCAGAAGAGCTGATCGAATATATAAAGACCCCGAAATGGGACCGCATTTTCCGCATAAAAGATGCGCTCATGGGTGGTGTTTCTGTGGGAACCATTGCCAAAGCCACCGGCATCGACCGCTGGTTCATCAATGAGATCAAAAAGATCGTTGACCTCGAGAAAGAGATCGCGAAATATAAAACAGCTACCCTGCCCGTCGAATTATTGAAGGAAGCCAAATTCCAGGGCTTTAGCGATGAGCAGATCTGCCGCATTATGCAGGATGGCAACGATGAAGAAATATATGCCAAAAGAAAAGCAGCCGGCATCACCCGCGTGTACAAGATGGTAGATACCTGCAGCGCCGAGTTTGAAGCCAAAACACCTTACTTCTACTCTACTTTCGAATCGGGCAATTACACGGAAAGCAAACCAAGCAACCGCAAAAAAGTGATCGTTCTCGGCTCCGGCCCCAACCGTATTGGCCAGGGTATCGAGTTTGACTATTGCTGCGTGCACGGCTTGCTCGCGCTGAAAGAATGCGGTTATGAGGCCATCATGATGAACTGTAACCCCGAAACCGTGTCTACCGACTTCGACATGGCCGATAAACTGTATTTTGAACCTGTATTCTGGGAGCACCTGTGGGAACTGATTGAACATGAAAAACCGGAAGGTGTAATTGTTCAGCTAGGCGGACAAACAGCCCTGAAACTGGCAGAAAGACTGACCAAGAAAGGCGTAAAGATCATAGGTACTTCTTTCGATAATATGGATATCGCCGAAGACCGCGGCCGTTTCAGCGATATGCTGAAAGAGCTGAATATTCCTTACCCCAACTATGGCACGGCCTACACCGTTGATGAAGCCGTTGAAGTGGCCAACAAAGTTGGCTACCCGGTGCTGGTGCGCCCCAGTTATGTACTGGGAGGGCAACGGATGCGGATCGTGATCAATGACGAAGAGGTGGAAAAAGCAGTAGTGAGCCTGCTGAAACACATCCCGGGCAATAAGATCCTGATCGATCACTTCCTCGATCGTTGCCAGGAGGCCGAAATAGACGCCATTTGCGACGGAGAAGAATTTCACGTAATGGGTGTCATGGAGCATATAGAACCCGCTGGGATCCATAGCGGTGATAGTAATGCCGTGTTACCACAGTTCAACCTCAGCCCGCTGATCGTTGAGACCATGGAAGAATACGCGCGTAAGATCGCCTTCAAATTAAATATCAAAGGCCTCATCAACATTCAGTTCGCCATTAAAGATGGCAAAGTGTATGTGATCGAAGCCAACCCAAGGGCATCGCGTACCACACCGTTTATTGCCAAGGCCTACCAGATCCCCTACCTGAATGTAGCTACCAAGATCATGTTGGGCGCCAATAAACTGCGCGACTTTAAATTCGTGAAACGCCTGAAGGGCTATGCGATCAAAGAGCCGGTGTTCAGCTTCGAAAAATTCCCTGGCGTTAGTAAAGAGCTGGGACCTGAAATGAAAAGTACCGGTGAAGCCATTCGCTTTATAAAAGACCTGCGCGATCCGTACTTCCGTCAGCTGTATAAAGACAGAAGTATGTATCTGAGTAAATAGTTAAGCAGTTAACAAGCAAAAGGGAGATACGGTTAAAAACCTTATCTCCCTTTCTATTTTAGATGCTGTGATATCCTGGTCAATTCGTGAACCTGCTCCTATATTTCCACCATGTTATGCTTGATGGCATAGATCACCAGTCCCACCCGCGTTTTCACACCCAGCTTTTCAAACAGGGAATTACGATAATCGTCTACTGTACGCGGGCTCACAAACATTTTGCCGGCGATATCCTTATAGGTTAATTCAGTACAAACCCATTTCAGGAATTCTTTTTCTTTTTCAGTAAGATGAACGGGTTCGTGCGGCTTATCCATGTCTTTATGCAGGCCGCTGATGATCTTACCGGATATTAGTTCTGACAGATAGAAGTCCTTGTGCAAGACGGAATCCAGCGCCATTTTCAATTCCTCGGGCTCTGCATTCTTCATGATATAACCTTTGGCACCCAGGCGCAGCATGCGAATGATGATATTCTCATCGCTGAACATAGAAAGGGCCAGTATCTTGACCTGTGGAAAGTTCTTGTATATCCACTTGGCCGTTTCATAGCCGTCAATATCAGGCATGTTTACATCCAGCAGAATAATGTCGGGGATAACATGCTTGTTAAGCTTTTCCTTCACATCCTGCCCGTTACTGGCTTCAAACAGCACTTTATAGCCTTCAAAAGAATTTATCAATCGCGCAAGCGCGTTTCGAAGTAAGGTGTGGTCATCAGCAACTGCTACCTGTATGTTTTTATTAACAGTCATTATCGGAATGGGGTAATGGCAACTGGATGGTAACTATGGTACCCTGCCCTGGTTCACTTTGCATATCAATATCTGCACCGATCAACTTTGCACGGTTGAAAATACTCTTTAATCCAACACCAGCCGCAGACGACGTGGAATTTTTCTTTTCCCTTACATTGAATCCAATGCCATCGTCGGTTATTTTCATTATAAACTTATCGTCAAGATAGGTAAGGTTTACCAGTATCTTTTTGGCTTTGGAATGTTTTAGAATGTTGTTCAGGTTTTCCTGGAAGATCCTGAATAATACGATCGATTTCTGATCGTCGAGGCTTTCCTCAATCCCTGAAATAGAGAACTCAATTTCCAGTAAGCCTGTCTTGTTTATATTTTCCAACTCAAAATGGATGGATTCCGCCAAACCGATCTGGGTTATGCGATCGGTATGGAGGCTTTTGGTCAGGTTGGCCAGATCGACCATTGCTTTATTCAAGACCTGGCGGGCGCCCTGCACCGGTTCCCAGGCCTCGTGTTTATCATCCATGGGTAATACAGCTAAAGACAATTTTACCACCGATAGCATCTGACCGATATTATCATGTAGCTCCTGGCCAATATTCTTAAAGGTCTCTTCCTGGATCTCCAGTTGTGATTTCAGTGCTTCCCGTTCATACTCCTCCTTCATGCGGTTGATCTCTAATTCCTGCCGGTGCTGCCTGCGCTGGTACAGGAATAGGATGGTAACAATAAAGCCTACCAGCATTACCGCCAGAATTGCACCAATTATGATTACAACGTATATCTCCGATTTCATATTAGGATCCTTGGAGCCAGCAATTTAGCATAAAGTTCAACGCTGTACGGGGGAAGCTCAGAGTTTTTATACCGGATTGAAATACCACTATAACAGCTTATGCGCTTTTTGCGACCGCCGGTAAAAACAGAATCCTATCACAAACATCGCATAGGCGATACAATACATTATCAGCAGAATAATATACAATATTTTTATTTCGAACGGAGTGGCATTCAACAGTAATGTCCAGGGCAGGATCAGCGGCATGGTACAGCAATAATAGAACAGGATGCTGCACGCGATCCAGAAGCCTGCTTTAAAAAAGGGATTTGTGTCGCCCGTGCCACGAAAGAGGGTAAAGAGATAATACCCGCTGAAAACCAACATCATTAAACCACCCATAAAATACACGCCTGAATTATAATAATTAATGCCCTGAATAAAAAAGATGAGCGGTATGGCCAGGAGCAGATACATGCCCGCAGCGTATATGATCCATTTTCTGATGGCAGATGTGCGCAGCAGCTGGTATAAGGTGAAACTGTAAAACAGGAACTCTATGATCAGAAATATATTACAGATAGCGTGGTCATTGCCGTATTTCCTCGACCAGTATTGTGCAAACCGCTCTTCCCCGAATTTAAGAAGCAGGAACCAGGGCAAATACCTGACATACAAAGCTGCCGGCTTGTTTTTATATACGGCCAATATGCCGGCGGCAAAACCAGTTAGTAAGATGATAAGATAGGTTTCAAATAAGAATGTGATCATGTGATATAATCAGGATACATTTTTTTGCAGGGATTTTCCAAAGCGGAGCCTGCATAAGAAAGCAATGGAAAACAGAGAATATAATAAAATATTGAGCAGTTGCAGGATAGCGTTCAGATTTTTCAGGATAATATGCGACAAGCCGCTCAGTTGATTCCATAAACCGATCAGCGGGAATGTACAACAGTAAAAGAACAAAAGCCCCGAACATATCCAGAATGGCGGTTCTTTAATGAGGTTGACTGAATGCTTGGATTGAAATATTTCAAAAAAGTAATAAATGCAGGCGGCTACTACCAGCAAACAACCCAGTGAATAAGTTATGGTATGAAATTTACCGGGTTGTATATACAGCATATTGATCAGCACCAGCAGCGGGTAAATGGCCAGCGCCCAGGAAATGGCCGTCTTGGCCTTAGGTTTATAGATACTATATCTGATAATTAGTAAATAATACTCAAATTCGAAAGCTGTGAAAATGGTGAATAAAAGCGACATATCGATCTTATACTTCATAAACTGCATCCCCGTGATCTCTACAGCGATCGTTATTAACATATAGGGTGGGAAGGTCTTCAGGTACTGCGGTATGGATGCCTGAAAATACAGGGTGATAGACGCTAAAAAGCAGATGACCTCAATTATCAGAAAAAGTATATTCATCTCAGGCGCTAATGTAGATATAAACATTAAAAAAAATCCGTCCGGGCTAAACCTGGACGGATTTTTTTAATATGATCTGCTACAAATTTCTTATACGATCACCATGCCCTTTTGGCCCTTGTCAATGATAGTGATGCCAAATCCATCATCGCCATTGCCAACACCGCTTCCGGGAGGCCATGAACCCATATTGTAAGCCAGCAATTGTTTGCCGTTATTGGTTTCATGGTAAACGCTTTTATGGGTAACGCCATTTGCTGTTTCCTGGCGGTCGGTAGCTACAAACACGGTGGTCTGGCGGCCGGCATACTCGGGTCTTTCATTAAAATGCTCAGGGTACACACCAAAGTGGATGCTGATGGCATTCGCTCCCGCCTCTTTTGACCTTTTCAAAAATTCTTCCAGTTCCTCGATCGTATAATAAAGACTCAATGAATCTTCCTGACCAATGCGCTCAGAATTCTGCTTCCAACGTTCTTGTTTATAGGTACGGATAAGCGTATCTACATGGTTAGTATCCACGTATTTTCCTACCCTTACGGATTTTTTTTCAATAGTAGTCATAGCTTGTGAGTTTTGATATGAGTGATTGTGTTGTCGATGTAAAAGTAGCCGCGAGACGGCAGCAATCTTCGGTTAGAACTAGGTGTTAGTCAACTGATTACAAATTACTTTTATTCGTAAACTGAAGAAGTTCAATTAGTCACGTGAAAAAGACGGTGCAAATACCGTGAAACGAGGGAGATTTTACCGTTAAAACAGCAAGCTTTACCCCCGTCTTTTTACGGGGGTCGTCGGGCCGTTATTTACCCGTACAAAAAACCGTAGTTAATAAATCGCGCTTTTCTGGCATGTATCCGGTTTTTGTCAGAAATTAGACATGGAGAGTTGCTATCATCCCGTTTTAGAAATCCAATGGTCCTGTGAAAACCCGCCGACAGATTTCCTCAAGGCTTTTGTTATCCTACAAATCCTCTTGAGGAAATTTTATTCTGATAACAGAATTTTCCTTTTTCAAACTACCTGCTTTATCTTTTTACCATTAGCCTTGTCCTTTTTTGATAAAGTAGGTAGTTTGTTTTTCCCGCCCCGCTCATCATTCTCAAAGATTCCTTTCTTATTATCAATGCTATAGTTGTAAACGCCTTGTTGGTATGTCATCGTCCCCGCCTGCCTGGCCCATTTGGAAAGGAGCTCCTTTTATCCGGCTTGTTATTCCGCTCATAGTTGGTATTACGTACCAATGGTATTTGCCTTTTTCTGCGTTGTTCTTATGGCTGTTCTTTACCGCCAGTGCTGCTGCAGGCTGGCTATTTTCTTTTTTACCACTGTTTCGCCAATACCGTGCCCAATGGTATAACGGCGCATGGCTGCACGCGCTGTTATTCGCCACAGGAGGTTTAGTTTTATATTACAATGACATACGACTTCAGGAAACGAGTATCAGCAGGAGATACTCACTAGGAAAGGCTGTTCTGGTAACCATTGAAGAACCCCTGGCTGAAAAGAAACAATCCTATAAGACCATTGCATCCGTTCAGGCTGTTCTCTTTGATCATTCGATCAGTAAAGCCAGTGGCAGGATCCTTCTGTACTTTCAGAAAGACAGTGCTGTTCAGCATCTTCAATATGGCAATCAGTTGTTACTTTTCAAGGCATTGCAACCGGTAAAAAACACAGGCAACCCCGGCTGCTTTGATTATCAGCAGTATTGCACTTTTCAGGGTATCTCATACCAGGTATACCTCAAGAAAGACGAGTTCGTTGCGCTCAAAATAGAAAATGAAAATCTGTTTCGGAAATTTCTTTTATCCACAAGGGCTAAAATTATTGCCCTGCTTCAAAAATACATCCCGGGCCAAAGAGAAAGTGGCCTGGCCGAAGCTATGCTTATCGGTTATAAAGAGGACCTTGACAAAAGCCTGGTTCAATCTTACTCCAATACAGGCGTAGTGCATATCATAGCCATTTCCGGCTTACACCTGGGCCTCATTTACTGGCTATTAATGCTATTTTGCCGGCCGCTGGTCAAACATGCCAGCGGCCGGATCCTGCGGCCCATAATCATTATTGCCGGCCTTTGGATCTTCAGCTGTATTGCCGGCGGCTCCCCATCCGTTTTGCGCTCTGCGGTTATGTTCACCTGCCTGGTCATTGGCGAACATATGAACAGGAAAACAAGCGTATATAACAGCCTAGCAGCTTCTGCTTTCCTGCTTCTTTGCTATAATCCCTTCTGGTTGTGGGATGCAGGCTTTCAACTCTCCTATGCCGCGGTGCTTAGTCTTGCGATTTTCTATAAGCCCATTTACCATTGCCTGTTTGTGCGTAATAAACTCTTTGACCTTTTATGGAAATCTACCGCTGTTACCTTGGCCGCTCAAATCCTCACGGTACCGGTTTCTGTATTTCACTTTCATCAGTTCCCCAACTTATTTCTGCTCGCCAACCTGTTGGCAGTACCCTTATCGAGCCTGATTATCATTGGTGAAATACTCTTATGCGCAGCATACCTCGTTCCATACATGGCAGCGGCCATCGGTTATTGCTTACATTACGCGATCTACGGTTTAAATACTTTTATTGAAACGGTAAGCAGCCTGCCCTTTGCCACTATGAACAATCTGCTGATCAGTTGGCCGCAGCTCGGGTGTTTGTACCTGTTTATCAGCGCTATGGCATGGTGGTTATTTTATTGCAACAGAAAAGCTTTTATAATTTCCTTAACGGCCCTGTTTCTTTTTGTGACCTTTGGGGTGATTGATGAATGGAAAGCTTTGCTGCAAAGGAAACTGATCGTTTATAATGTGCCGCGGCATAGCGCCATTGACGTTATAATAGGCAAGCAATACTTCTTTTCAGCTGATAGCGCCTTGCTGGCAAATGAGCCATTACAAAAATTTCACCTGCAACCGGCTCGGTTAATGCACCGCGTAATCACCCCGTTCTATACCGGAAAATTACCGGGTAAAAAAAACTTTTACCGGTATGGTAACACCACTTTTTTGGTCATCGGCCAATCCCCTGCCCCAGCCCCGCACACTTCAAAAACACCGGTTGATATTATTATTATTTTCAATAACCCATCCCTTAAAATCGCCCAACTGACCAGTGTTTTTCCCTGCCGCCGCTTCGTTTTTGACGCATCCAACGCTCCCTGGAAAACAGCAAAATGGCTGCAGGAATGTGATCAATTGGGGCTTTCCGGCTTTTCGGTGGCCGACAGCGGCGCTTTTGTTTTCAACCTGTATTAACCTACCTTTGCGCCCTTAAATCAATGGGCAATGGGCAATGGGCAATGGGCAATGGGCAATGGGCAATGGGCAATGGGCAATGGGCAATGGGCAATGGGCAATGGGCAATGGGCAATGGGCAATGGGCAATGGGCAATGGGCAATGGGCAATGAATTTTGAAGGCGCAAGATAATTATTAATCCGAATAGTCGCGAGCTATTCACCATTCACCATTCACTATTCACCATTCACGATTGACGATTCACGACAAAAATCACGACGATGTTTGACATAATAAATAACATACAATGAAAATAAAGCTATTCATATTATTGTGGTTCTCGCTGCTGTCAATTGCTGCATGGTCTCAAAATACGACTATAAGAGGCCGTATAGTAAATGATAAAAATGAAGCAGTAAGCGGGGCTACTATTTCAGAACCTGGTAACGAAAAGAATGCAACCGTCGCTGATGAAGAGGGAAATTTTGTTATCTCTTTAAAAGCCGGCAGTGGTAAAAAACTGAAGATCGCAAACGTCGGTTATCAGCCTCAAACTGTTGCTGCGGTATCTGGCGCCCCAATGCTGATCCGTTTGGTGACTGATGTAAAAGGCCTAGAAGATGTGATAGTAATTGGTTATGGACGTCAAAAAAGGATCACAAGTACCGGAGCGGTCAGCTCTGTAAAGGGTGAAGAGATCAGGACGGTGCCTACGGCAAATATTCAAAATACGCTTGTAGGCCGGTTACCGGGTTTTTTCAGCCAGCAAAGAAGCGGCCAGCCGGGATCTGATGCTGCCGATTTTTTTATCAGAGGAATTAACTCTCTCAATGGAGATAATCAACCGCTGATCATTGTAGATGACATTGAGTACGATTATACCCAGCTTTCACAGTTGAACGTAAATGAAGTAGAATCGATCTCCATTCTGAAAGATGCCGCTACGACGTCTATTTACGGATTAAAAGGCGCCAATGGTGTTTTAGTTGTTACTACTACCAGGGGGCGCATGGGAAGACCACGTATTAATTTAACGGCGGAAAGTGGAATTAATAAAGTGATCAGAATGCCGACCTTTCTCGATGCGTATACTGTTGCCTTGCTTCGGAATGAAGCAACTATAAACGATGCCTACGGTCAGTCTCAAACACCTGTGCTTCCTTTTACTGCCGACGATCTGCAAAAGTTTAAAGACGGCTCCGACCCGTATGGCCATCCGAATGTTAACTGGGCGGATGTTTTATTTAATAAAACAGCTACGCAGTCCCGTTACAATGTGGATATATCAGGAGGAAATTCTTTTGTAAAGTATTTTACATCGTTGGGTTATTTTTCTCAGAATGGTATTTTAAAAGAGTTTGAGCCTGTGGGAGACTATGTGAACACCAATTATTTTTACCGGCGCTTTAATTACCGTTCAAATTTAGATATCACCCCCACAAAAACCCTGAAGATCCGGTTCGATGTCAATGGCCGCTTTGAAACGGTTAACAACCCAAGCGGCAGTGTGGAAGCATCCGGGCTTTTTCATGAATTGAATTCATTTCGTTATATGGCTCCATATGCCATGCCGGTAATAAATCCTGACGGCAGTTATGGTTATGCATCTCATGCGGGCGCCGCAACCAATAACGGCGCCATTAACCCGGTTTTCCGCCTGGCTAATGGCGGGTACATAAGAAGGTTCAATAATAACTATAATATTGTTGTAGGCGCCGACCAGAAGCTTGATTTTATAACTGCAGGCTTATCTGCTAAAGTAAATATTTCCTATGCCGGCAATAATAATGAGGGCCGCAACCTTAACCGTAGTGGCTTGCCAGCTTACAAATATAATCCTGTTACGAACACGTATGCGATCAGGGATGCGGGTCAATACCGCATGCTGCCCTATTCAATTGCAATTCCAGCTGGCGCTTTTACTTCTAAAACTGTTGTTCAGGCGTCTCTCAATTATGATCGCACATTTGACCAGCATCATGTCAACGCAATTTTGTTGGTAAATCAGAATAGTGATATCGATGGCGCAAAAATTCCTATTAACTACCGCGGCACTACCGCCCGGCTGGATTATGATTTTAAGCGTAAATACCTCTTTGGGATATCCGCTGCCCGTAATGGCAATGATCTGTTCCGCAAAGAGAAGCGGTATGGGATCTTTCCGGCAGTTTCCTGGGGATATAACCTGTCGGAAGAAAGGTTCTTCAAAAACCTGTTTCCATTTATTGATATGTTTAAGATCAGGGGTTCTTATGGTTTTGTTGGGTCTGACTTCAGCTATCGTAAAGAACCACCTGTAGCTGCTGTTATCCAATATGCCACAACAGGTTCGAACTACTATGGTAATACCACCGTAGAAGGCTCCTTCGTAAATCCTGATATTACCTGGGAAAAAGAAAGGAAAACCGACCTCGGGTTGGAAATGAATATGTTCCAGGGCAGGGTTATATTTAGTGGCAGCTATTATTATAACTACCGTTATGACCAGTTGATCGCGCAAGGAGATGTTCCCTTGTTAATCGGTCAGGATCTTCCAAAGAAGAATATTGGCAGATCAGAGAACAGGGGCTTTGATGGAGTGATCACCTACAGGAATACCCATGGTAAGCTCAGTTATTCAATCAGCGCAAATGCTTCTTATGCGATAAACCGTATCGTTTATATAAGTGAGGCGCCGGATTATCCTTACCAGGCAAAGACAGGAACCAGGATGGGTTTGGTACTGGGATATCATAACCTTGGATTCTACCAGCCTGATGATTTTGAAGCGAACGGAAAAGTAAAGAAAGGAATTGCCGTCCCGCTATGGAGTGTTATACAACCGGGAGACCTGAAGTATGCTGATATGAACGGGGACGGCGTTATCACCGATGCCGATAAAACCTGGTTGTCGAAACCTAATTTACCCACCACCAATCTGGGTGCTGAATTTACAATTGGTTATGGAGGATTGACATTGAGAGCATTGCTGCAGGGCGCTTATGGTTATGCAGTACAGGTATTCGGGGAAGGCGCCGGTGATGCCTTCGGCAGCAATCTGAGTCCCTGGCACCTGGAGCGCTGGACGCCGGCAACGGCAGCTACCGCTACCTATCCGCGCATAAGTTTAAACTCAAGCGTGAACAATAGCTCCTGGCAAACGGTCTCTGATTTTTGGTTTGCCAACACCTGGTATGTCAGGTTAAAGTCACTGGACCTGGCTTACCAGATTCCCGGCAGCTGGTTAAAAAGCGCCAGGATAGTACAGAATGCGCGGGTGTATGTTTCAGGGTATAACCTTGTGAATATACAGGAAATGGGTAAGTTTCAGCAGGACGCTGAAATTGCAAATAGCAACGGTAGTGCTTATCCCAACACTGCAAACTTCATCTTTGGATTGCAACTCGGTTTTTAATCCTAAAAATTACTTATGACCAACCATAAAATATATTGGAGGATCTTATTTGCCGGGCTGGTTACAGCTTCAGGTTTTATTTCTGCATGCAAAAAAGATTTTATTGACCAAAAGCCTTTATCAGCTATTGATGAAGCGGGAGTATTTGCCGATAGCATCAGGTCACTGGGAGTAATTAATGAGCTTTATTCGAGGCTGGGGATATCATTTAACCCCAGAAGATTCAACAATACCGGATTGGATGCTGCCTGCGATGAATCCGAGTTGGTCGTCGATCCTACCATTTACACATATAAGATTTCAAGTGGTGGCATAAACCCGAATAATGCCGACAGAACGCTGTGGACAAGCACCTTCGAGATGGTTCGGGCTGCGAATATCTTTTTGAAGAACAAAGACAGCATTCCGGTATCGAATGCAACGAGAGACTACTGGACAGGGCAGGTACGGTTTTTAAGGGCCTGGTATCTTTTCACGCTGTTAAAACACTATGGCGGCATACCATTGATTGGCGACGAAATATTTGCCGATAATAAAAAAATAGATGTGCCGCGCAGCTCATTTGAGGACTGTATTAACTATCTGACCGAAGAACTGGATGCGGCGGCTGCAGCACTTCCGCTGTCTTACCGCTCGGGCGATGCAAATCAGCTGAGAGTGACAAAGGGGTCTGCATTGGCCGTAAAAGCGCGGATGCTTTTATATGCAGCCAGTCCGCTGTTCAATAACGGGCCAAGGGCCGATGATCCTGAACATTTGCTCACTTTTCCGGATGCCAATCCCGAACGTTGGAAGCAGGCTTCAGATGCTGCAAAAGCTGTCATTAATCTGGGTGTTTACAGCTTATATACCGCTTCTGCTACGCCCCTTTATACGCTCTTTTTGCAAAACACCCCGCAACCGGAGCATGTGCTCGTTTACTGGCAGCCGTGGACAACTGCCAATAATTTTTATATTGAAGCCAGTGCTAATCCTACTTCAAGGGGAGGTATGAATGGTTGGGCTGGGGTAAAATATTTTCCAACGCAGGAGTTAGTAGATGAATTTGACATGATCAACGGGCTGCGGATCAAGGACCCTGCTTCCGGTTATCCCGGTATAGGCAATGATATGTATAAGAACAGGGATCCCCGGCTCACATATACAGTTCATTATAATGGCGCCATCCGTCTGATGGGCTCATTTGGCAACCAGCCCGTCAATACCTACACAGGCGTAATCCCAACTGGAAATGCAGCGGCAACCAGTGCCAGTGTCGACGGCATCTATACACCTACCGGCACATTAACGGGTTATTTCAGGTATAAGATGTGTAATGGTGGCGCCGGCGAGCTGTATCGTCCCTGGGTAGTGATGCGTTATGCGGAAGTGCTGTTAAATGCAGCCGAGGCAACGAATGAATATTATGGTGCAACCACAGAAGTATATGACTGGTTGAAGATGATACGCAGCCGTGCAGGTATCACTGCGGGTACGAACGGCTTGTATGGTTTGAAGGCAGGGATGACCAAAGAAGAAATGCGGGAAGCCATCTGGCATGAGCGCCGGGTGGAGCTGGCTTTTGAGGAACACCGCTTCTGGGATGTGCGCCGCTGGAAGATCGCTCCGCAAACAGAGAATGCAGAAACACACGGCATGGAAATTACGAGAGCGGGGGATGGAAGTTTTTCTTACCGGGTGATCGTGATACGAAAGCATGTATTTACCGATGCCATGTATTTCTGGCCGATACCGCAAAGTGAACTGACGAAGTCGCCCGCCTTACAACAAAACCCGGGCTACTGATGGTGAATGGTGAATGGTGAATGGTGAATGGTCAACGGTCAATGGGCCGTTGAATTTTGAGCTTCGCTATTATTTTTGAAGCCTTCCCAGTCGGATTTTATTCACCATTCACCATTGACCATTGACGATTTCGATCAATTAATTAAAAAAACATTTATGAAAATATTGACAACAATAATCGTTGTAATCTCCATAGCCATCGCCTGTACCAAAGGAGGAAAGCTGGAAAGGATCAGCGGCGATCAATACACGATCACTTCAAATGCGAGCAGTAAACAACTGGTGCCGGTTATTGATACTACTTCCAGCGGAACATTCACCGGTTTTTATGATGAGCAATCCAATACTTTGAGCTTCACTATAACATGGAATGACCTGTGGCGTACAGCCAGCAAAGACACCATTACTTCCGTAGCCTTCTACGGTCCTGCGAATGCAGCAACAAACGGCGTCTTGGTACGGTTGCTGCCCTTTGTAAGCACAAACAATGCGGCTAGCGCCAATTTAGGCCTGGCAGGCATAAAAGGGTTTACAATGAGTGAAGCTGCAGCGCTCCTGGAAGGGGCTTATTACTTTACCATCAACACAAAAAAATTTCCCAACGGTATCATCAGAGGGCAATTGGCCGCAACAAAACAATAAACATATTCATTTTGATTCGTAAGCTTATGCAAAAGTTTCTATCCCTGATCATTTTTCTTTGTTTTTATGGTTTCCATACAAATGCACAACAACTTATTACTTACCCGGTACCGCAAGCTGTTGTTTACTCAATGCACAACGATGATTATACGGTGAAAGTACGCAAGCCCGGGGGCGAATGGCAGGACCTGTATGAATACAATGTAAAAGTCGATCTTGATAAGCCGCAGGATGCATCGATGGTGTACTTCGATTTTTCCGGAACGGTGGAAGTGTTTGTTCGAAAGAATAATGGCAATGTGCAGTCGGTGAAGATCCGTCCTTCTTCTTATGAAATAAAACCGGTCCTCGATGGCAACAGTATCACTTTCACTTTAACCGATCCCAAAAAAATATCCGTAGAGTTTGATGGCGATAAACTGCACAACCTGCATGTATTTGCCAACCCCATTGAAGCCGACCGTCCCGATCCCAATGATCCTAACGTGGTGTATTTCGGTCCGGGTGTTCACCTGCCGAAAGACCTTCCCGGTGATGCATTTAACATTCCTTCGGGAAAAACGGTTTACATAGCCGGAGGCGCCATAGTAAGAGGTAAATTACTATGTGATAAAGTGCAAAATGTTCGCGTCACCGGGCGGGGAATTATTGACCAGCCGCAGCGGGGAGTAGAGATCAGGCACTCTAACAATGTTACCGTAGACGGGATCATTGTAGTGAATCCAAAACACTATACGATTTTTGCCGGGGGGTCGGATCATATTACGATCCGCAACCTGAAATCATTCAGCGCCAATCCCTGGAGCGACGGGCTCGACTTTATGAGTTGCAGCGATGTCACTGTTGATGACGTGTTCATGCGCAATTCCGACGATTGTATTGCCGTGTATGCCCATCGCTGGGAATTTTATGGTGACGCAAAAAATTATTCGGTCACCAATTCCACTCTTTGGGCCGATGTAGCACATACCATTAATATTGGCGTACATGGGAACACCGAAAAAACGGGGGAGGTAATTGAGAATTTATTATTTAAAAATATCGAGGTACTGGAGCTCGATGAAGACGATCCTTCTGCCGAAGGCTGCATGGCCATTCAGGCAGCCGATTTGAACCTGGTTCGTAACGTTCGCTTTGAAGATATCCGGGTAGATGATTTTCAGGAAGGAAAGCTTCTGCAGTTAACAGTAGCCTTCTTTCAGAAATACAACGCAGCTCCGGGCCGGGGAGTGGAAAATATCTATTTCAAGAACATAAGTTACAACGGCATTAATAATTCTCCGTCGATCATTAATGGTTTAGACAAAGAACATCTTGTTCAGGGAGTAACGTTTGAAAATCTTCGCATAAACGGCAAACTGATCAACAGCATTGAAGAGGCAAATATTAAAGTAGGCGAGTTTGGAAAAAATATAACGTTCCGGAATTTACAGCCGGTAAAACTGAGTTTGACTAATGCAAAAGCAAAAGGCGATGGAAAACTATCAACAGTTCGAAATAATCAATAACAGTAAAACCATTCTTTCTATGAAGCAGACGAAACACGTGTTATTTTTCCTGTTGTTTTTTTACAGTATTACCGCAACAGCGCAAACATTTGTGCATCCGGGCGGCTTGCATACACAAGCCGATCTGGACCGGATGAAAACGCAGGTGGCAGCCGGAGCACATCCGTGGATCGATAGCTGGAATGCATTGATCGCTCACCCAAAAGCACAAAAGACTTACACTGCAGCGCCGCAGGCAAACATGGGCGTCAACCGCCAACGGGCTTCTGCCGATGCCGTTGCCGCTTATCTCAACGCGTTGCGTTGGTACATCTCCGGTGATACGTCTTATGCAGCCTGTTCGCGAAGAATTTTAAACGCCTGGGCTTATACTGTCAACCAGGTGCCGGCCGGGCAGGATATTCCCGGTTTAATGGGAATAGCGGTTTATGAATTTGCGGTGGCAGCAGAAATACTGCGTCTTTATCCTAACTGGTCGGCAGCGGATTTCAATCAGTTCAAAAGCATGATGACCACTTACCTGTATCCTAATTGCCATGATTTTTTAACGCGTCACAATAATGCTTGTATCAGTCACTATTGGGCGAATTGGGATATCTGTAACATGACCGCCATCTTAAGTATCGGGGTGTTATGTGATGATACGGCCAAGTTCAACGAAGCCATCACTTATTTTAAATCCGGCGCAGGCAACGGCAGCATCACCAAGGCAATTCCTTTTTTACATCCGGGAGGTTTGGGCCAGTGGCAGGAGACGGGCCGCGACCAGGAGCATGCGCTGTTAGGGGTGGGTATGCTTGGAAGCTTTTGCCAGATAGCCTGGAACCAGGGACAGGATATGTATGGTTATGACAATAACCGCCTGTTGGCGGGAGCTGAATACACAGCCAAATACAACTTATGGAAAGATGTTCCTTATACCACTTACAATAATTGTGATAACGTGCAGAACTATTGGGCTTCTGAACAAAACGCTTTCGGCAGGGGAAGATTACAGCGACCGATCTGGGAAATGATCTATAACCATTACGTGGTGAGAAAAGGCCTTAGCGCTCCCCATGTAAAAGCCATGGCAGAAATAAACCGGCCCGAAGGATTCGAGCATGATGATAACCTTGGATTTGGCACGCTCTGTTATACCCTCAATGCTGCTGCATCGCCTTATCCTGCATCGCCTGCTCCTTCGGCGCCTGCAGGGTTGAAAGCAACAGCCAGCGTAGGAAAAGTATGGTTAAGATGGCTTCCTGTCGCTACCGCAAATGGATATAATGTGCTTCGTTCAACAACAAGCGGTGGGCCCTATACTACGGTCGCTACTTACAAAGGCACTCACCCTTTATACGAAGACGCCGGCGTAACCAACGGCACTACGTATTATTATGTAGTGTCTGCTATCAATCAGGCGGGAACCAGTAGTAATTCCTTAGAAGTAAATGCAACGCCAACTGTTGCCGGTGTTTTGCCCGCTGGCTGGGCCTGGCAGGATATTGGAACGGTTGCCACCGCAGGCAGCGCCGGTTATGCGAATGTGAGCAATGGAACTTTTGTAGTGAGTGGTTCAGGCGCCGGCATAGGCGGCACAGCAGATGGTTTGAGTTATGTATATAAAGCTGTGACCGGTGATGCAACGATCACTGCCCGGGTTGCAGCCAATACATGGGCCGGCGGTGGTGCACAGAAAACGGGCATCATGATCCGCGAATCGCTTGCTGACAATGCCATTGCTTTTAGTATGACATCAGGAGATGGAGGTGTTCGTGAAGCACGGTTTGGACGCCGCACTGCTGCAGGCGGCGCTATGAGTTTTCAAACAGGTAATTTGTATACCCGTGCGCCCGGCTGGTTTCGCCTGCAAAGAGCAGGTAATACGATAACTGCCTATCAATCTACAGATGGCAGAACCTGGTTTACGGTAGGCGCTCCTGTTACAGTATCGATGGGCGCCGCTTATTATATTGGATTGGCTGTTTCCTCGAACAGTTCCAGTATAAACACTGCTACATACGATAGCGTAACCGTAACCAGTGGTGCTATCCCAAATGGCACTTACCGCATCATCAACCGTAATAGTGGCAAAGTACTGGATGTGGCCAGTAAATCAACAGCCAACGGCGCCAATGTGCATCAATGGACCTGGCTCAATGGCGCCAATCAGCAATGGAATGTAACGGATATTGGCAATGGTCAATACAATATTGTTGGGGTGCAAAGCGGAAAGTACCTGGATGTTGCCAGTGGTTCTACCGCCGATGGAGCCAACGTTCAGATCTGGCAGAATACCGGTGGCAACAATCAGAAGTTCACCTTCACGGTTACCGACAGCAATTACTTCCGCATAACAACGGTGCACAGTGGTAAAGTGTTGGAAGTAGCCAGCGGTTCTACGGCAGATGGCGCTAATGTGCAGCAATGGACATGGAATGGCGCCTACAATAAACAATGGAAGCTGGTGCCGGTAAGCAATGCAACGGTTGCAAGGAAGGCAGAAAGCCTACCTGAAGCGCAAACACTTGTTTCAACCAAAGATTTAACGCTGTATCCGAACCCCGTAACCAATCAACTGGTGCTTCAATTGCAAAACGCTTTTGCCAGTGGAGCTACACTTAAATTAAGTGATGTTTCAGGCAAAATGATCTATAGATTGAGAATAAAAGGCAGCCAATACGAACTTTCCACTGGCAAACTGCCTTCAGGTGTTTACCTGCTGGAGGTGAGTAATGGAACCAAGACCATAACCGAAAAGATCATTAAGAAATGATCAGGATACCAGCCGGTAAGCCAACTATCTAACGATAGCATTTTTAATACCTGACCAAAACAACCATATGATGAAATTTTTAACAGCTTTACCAAAGATCAGAATGCTTAACGGCCTTTGGGCAATGATCTTAATATTTTTGCTTTCCTCTGATGCACGGGCGCAAACCTTTACGCATCCCGGTATTCCTCTCTCAGGTTCCGACCTGGGCACTTTGAAGGCGCATGTGCAGGCTGGTGATTATCCATGGAAACAGGCTTACGATATCCTGGCAGCTGATGGCAGGTCACAGTTGACCTACCAAATGCAGGGGCCTTTTGACTCTGTTGCCCGAAATATCAATTATAACCTTAACCAGTGGAGAAGCGATATGGCCGCTTCATTCAACCTGTCTATGATGTGGTATTTTACAGGTAATGAAGCCTACGCTGCAAAGGCGAGGGATATTTTAGTGGCATGGGCAAATAAGCAGACCGGATTTGGGGGACAGGAGGCAAACCTGGATTTAGGAGATTACGCTTATGCATTTGGCGGTGCAGCCTCCATCCTGCGGGGAACATGGACTGGTTGGACTGCTTCCAACACAGCAGACGTAAAAAAACTTTTTAATAACGTATACTGGAAGGCTTCCGGCTGCGCTGGTTATGCATTGGGCCCGGCAAATAAAGGCACCTTGAGTATTGCAGCAGGCGCCGCCATCGCCGCATTTTCTGACGACCCGGCCAAAGTCGCACATGTAATTGAGCTGATGAGATATATAGGTTCCACCGGGTTTAAAAATACGCTGCCCAGCGGAGAACATGGGGAAAGCGGAAGAGACCAGGGCCATTCGCATGGCATGTGGAGTTCCCTGGCCTTTGCCGCAGAAGTGTTCTGGAAGCAGGGGCTGGACCTGTATTCTGAACTGGATAACCGGCTGCTTGCCTTAGGAGAATATTTTGCCAGAAGAAACGCTGAGGGGTCTATCGGGTTCATCCCTTATGGTACTACCGATTGGTATTATTTAACCGATCCTCCCGGGGTTTGGGATGGCGGCAGATGGGGCTTAACCCTGGTACACGGTGCATATAGCGTTCGTAAAAAGCTAAATACCCCTTATATATCCAGGCGGCTAACAGAGATACCAAGACGATTTGATCCGGTATATACCTGGTTTTATAAGTCTGAAGACAATTCCACGGCAGTTGTTCCACCGCAAACCCAAATCGTTCCTGAACCTGGAAAAGTGGGAACAGGCGGCTTAACCGATCTCGATATTGGAACAAGTTCCCCCGCAGGAAGCAGTTCCTATGCCAATAATGTGTGGACGGTAACCGGTGGTGGCACCGAAATATTAACGCATGCAGCCGATGGTTTTCACTTCGTTTACAAAGAAGTGACCGGAAACTGCTCTATTATTGCGAAAGTGGAAACGGTTGGCGGAACTGCGTTGAATGCAAGGGCTGGCCTCATGCTCCGTTCTGATCTGACAGCTACAGCTGCGCAACGGGCATGGATAGCCATTAAATCCGGTAAAAGGGCGCAAAGTTTTATGCATGGATGGACGGAGATGCGGGGCGGCTCGAACTGGGAAAAGCCTGAAAGGACGATCCCTGAGGATTCGTATTGGGTGAAGATCGACAGGGTAGGGGATGTGATCGCAACGTACTATTCACCAGATGGCGTAAGCTGGGCTGCGGAATGTCAGGGAAGGTATGCAGGTTTTACCGGCAAGGCCTATATTGGCTTGGCAGTTTGCTCCAATGCCGATGGTACCCCAATGACTTCTACCTTTAGTAATGTATCCGTTACAGGAGGCGAGGGAGGAATGGTGATCATACCCGAAGCGCCACATTCAGTATATGCATACGCCGGAGATAACCACGTGCAGCTTCGATGGCTTTCTTCGTTCGGCGCCGAAAGCTATACACTGAAACGGGCAGGCTCCGAAACTGGCCCTTACACAACAATTGCGGCTAACCTTTCCGGCAACAGTTTTTTAGATAACAATGTAATGAATGGGCAGACCTATTATTATAAGGTTTGTGCTGTGAATACTGCGGGCACAAGTGGTGATTCTCCTGCCGATGCCGGCACGCCAAAAGCGCCATATGTTGCAAAAACCTTAGAAGCCGGCCTTTACCGTATTCTGGTAACACATAGCGGTAAAGCAGTGGAGGTAAAAAATGGTTCAACGGCTGATAGCGCGCTCGTGGCGCAAAACACCTATTCTTATTTAAGTAACCAGCATTGGATAATAAGCCGCATCTCCGGTAACGATTATAAGATAACTAATCTGCTTAGTGGAAAAGTTATGGATGTAGTGGGTAACGCAATAACGGATGGGGCAAAAATCGAACAACGAACTTACTCGGATACGGATGAAGCCCAGGTTTGGTTTATTAAAGACAGGGAAAATGGAACTTACAATATTGTTGGAAAACAAAGTCAGAAATCGCTTCAGGTGCCAGGTTCCAATATTTCCGACGGTGTTGCAATGGATCTTTTCAGATGGACGGATGGGCCAAATCAGATCTTCAGAATAGAACCTGTTACCGCATCGGAAGTGGACTCCACTTATCATAAAAAGCTGGCTGAAGCGTTCAAATTACGCGATACCACAGAGACGAGCACAACAAATGAGCTGGGTAAATTTCCGGTAGCCGCCAAAGCCCGGTTAAATGATAGCATTACCTACGTGCAGTCACTGTACAATTCACAATCGACGGTTATTGAGGTGGGTGGCTACGTTACTATACTGGAGAACGCCATAAAACGGTATAAAGCGTCTATGTATTACGGGATGAATACCCTTGCCGATGGAAATTACTATATTAAGCCCCTTGACAGTGATTCATTATGGACTAAGAACAGCACCAACACACCCTTATTTGAAGGAGTAAATGCCGATCCCTTTCTGCAGGTTTGGAATGTTACAAAGCAAGGCAACGGCAGGTACAAAATTACCTGTCTCAGTCCGCCGGCAGCCTTTAGCAATTATATCAATGAGAGTGCGGTTTTTGGCCGTACTGTTTCTCCCTACCAGGATGTTTGGAATTCAATGAATATCTACTTTAACGGCGCCTCGCATGCGGTTCAGCGGGCGCAATTAGCCGGGAACGGCTTCTGGTATGTAAGCGATAATAAAATACTTACTAACGGAGGAAGTGATAACGATCCGGTTCCCTATAGCTTTCCCTTACGTTTTGTGCCTGTGGAAAATCGTGCGGCAAACGTGATAGTTGCCGCAGGCGACGCTAAGAACATCCTGGAATGGACCCCCAGTCATAATCTTACCTATAATGTAAAACGTTCTACTGCATCAGGCGGGCCTTATACAACTATTGCACACCTGAGCACCACTAAGTTCACCGACACCGCTGTTAGTAATGGAACCGTTTATTATTACGTAGTTGCTTCGGTAGATAGTGTTGGGGAAGCGTTTTCCAGCACAGAGGTGACGGCCTCGCCGGATCTTGGGCAGATGACTTACCTGAAATTTGATGAGCCAAACGGAACCCGTGCTCTTGATAGCTGGGGAGCTATGCATGGTACATTGGCCGCCACAGCAACCCGCCATGCGGGGAGATCAGGAAATTCACTTAAACTGGATGGTACGGCTGCTTCCTATGCCAGCTTGCCAGCCGGCATAGTAAGGTCTTTAACTGACTTTACCATTTCAACCTGGGTAAAAATGGACGCACTTGCAAACTGGATGCGGGTATTTGATTTTGGCAACAGTACTACACAATATATGTTCCTTACATTACAGGCAGGAACGACTACTGTAAATGGGGTAAGGTCATCAATAGTTCGTTATGCCATTAAAAACGGCGGCACAGAGTTGAACGTAAGTGCTCCCTATGCCTTCCCGTTAAATACATGGGTGCACCTGGCCGTTACCCAGGCAGGCAATACCGCCCGCCTGTATATAAACGGAGCGTTGGTATCGAGCAATACAGCGCTTACTATTAAGCCTTCGCAATTGACTCCTGCGGGCGCTACAACAGGCACCAATTTAAATTACCTGGGTAAATCCCAGTTTAATGATCCGGTCTTCAACGGTTCTATTGACGAATTTAAGATCTACAGCAGGGCTTTAAGCGATGCCGAAATTGATGATCAAAAACCAGTACTTACCGCACCCGCCGGCCAGTTCTTCTGTTACGGCCAATCTGGTTCTTACCCTGTTCCTTTATTGACTGCCTCAGATAATTGTGGCGTTGCTTCGATAAATTATGCTGTGAGCGGAGCTACTTCAAGGAATGGGATAGGAACAGATGCCAGTGGTGTATTCAATACTGGTCAATCAACCATTACCTGGACGGTAACCGACATTCACGGTAACGTCGATACCGCCACAACTATTGTAAACGTGAATGCAGCAGTTAGTGCAAACATTCCTGATGTGTATGCAATGAACCCTGCAGTAGATGCTAAGAACACCATTTACATCGGCTACGGCCCCGCATCACTTACCATCTCTGCAAATGCATCCGGTGGCTCAGCGCCTTATGCCTATTCATGGAGCGAGGGATCAACCACTCAATCCATTAGTGTAACTGCGGCAGGAACATACTCTGTTATCGTTACAGATAGCATGGGTTGTACTACCTCCGGTTCTATTGTGATGAAAACATTGGATGTGCGTTGTGGCAATAATTACAATAAGGTGATGATCTGTCATAACAATAAAAGGATCTGCATTTCGTCGGAAGACGTACAGGATCATTTAGACCATGGCGATCACCTGGGTGATTGTGCTGCATCCGTTGCCCGGATCAACACAGAAACCAGAACAGCGGAAGAAAGCACCGGAAAGGTTATTGTTTATCCAAATCCTGTTACAGAAGAGTGGAATATACAGGTAAGTGGAGTGGAGGCCGGTTCTGTTGTGAAAATGTACAATCAGAACGGAGTGCAGGTAAAAACTTTGTTGGTTACCAAAGCAACCGAGCTTATTCCGGTTCGCGGATTGCCCGCAGGCATGTATTATTTACAGATAAAGAGCCGCGGGGTGCTCATTACTAAAAAGATCGTGAAGCTATAATGCAATGGCAGATAAAGTTTTCTATTAAAGTATAGCCAGGAGTTATTTCCGGTACGGACGGTAGTATTCCTGCTACCGTCCCCTTTTTTTAAAAATTTTCTGTAAATTAATTTTTACCGTATCGTTTATGATTAAATCATTATTGAACTGTCTTTTATTCCTTATTGCTTTTACTGCTGAAGCCCAAAGCGTAAATCCCTTTGGCAATGCCCTGGTTCCTGATATGATCGCTGATGCCAGTATCCAGGAGATCGACGGAACTTTTTATTGTTATGCCACAACAGATGGTTATGATCAGGGCTTGAAGACATCCGGTCCGCCGGTTGTATGGAAGTCGAAGGATTTTGTGCACTGGAGTTTTTCGGGTTTTTATTTTCCATCTGCGGTGCAACAAAAATACTGGGCGCCCAGCAAGGCTGTTGCAGCCAATGGCAGATACTATATTTATCCAACGGTGAATGGTTTTATGTATCCGGCTATTGCCAATTCTCCTGACGGACCATTTAAACTGGCAAAAGGTGTTGATAGTTTTTTCCTGCCCTTTACTCCGGCGACCTTGTTACAATCTAACAATCCCAAAGGCCCTGTGGGTATCGATGCGGAGGTTTTTATTGACGATGATGGGCAGGGCTATGTTTTCTGGCAGCGCCGGTATGCGGCCAAATTAAACCGCGATATGGTTTCTATCGATACCGCTTCTGTCATTCAAATTTCTACCAGGCGGCAAGGTTATTCTGAGGGGCCGGTCTTCTTTAAGCGAAAAGGGATCTATTATTACCTGTACACGCTTGGTGGTAATGAAAAATACCAATACGCTTACGGGATGAGCAAAACATCACCGCTGGGTCCATTCAACTTTCCTGACGATGACATTATTTCCACTACCAATTATGAACGGCAGATCTTTGGTCCGGGCCATGGTTGTGTATTCAATGTGCCAGGCACCGATGATTACTATTTTGCTTACCTGGAATTTGGCCGCGGAAGCACCAACAGGCAAACCTATGTGAACAGGTTGGAATTTAACGAAGATGGAACCATTCGTCCCGTTGAGCTGACGCTGAACGGAGTAGGTGCTCTCCGTTCTGTACCACGGGAAAAACGGATCAGGATCATCAACTCACAGGCATCAGGTGTTCGCTCCGATCTGATCATTAAACGAAACCAGGATTCGTTGTTTAAAAGAACAGAATCGTTTTCTTCCCAGTTTGCTTTCGATGATGCAAATGGCTCGAGGTGGATGGCTGCTGCGGAAGATTCAACAGCCTGGATCCTAGCTGATTTGGGCAAGTTGCAAGCTATTAAACGCAGTGAAGTGTATTTTGTTCGCCCCACTGCAGGACATGCTTATGTGTTAGAGTATTCTACTAATGGTAAAATATGGAAACCATGCGGCGGCCATCAGCCGGTTATTGTTCAGTCGCCACACAAGGACAATTTGAGTATTAAAGCCCGCTATTTACGGGTGAAAATTTTGAGTGGTGTCAGGGGCGTTTGGGAGTGGCATATTTTTTAAAAAAATTTTCAGATGATTCGTCGCAGATTTTTAAGGCTCTTGTTTTGCTGGCAACTGGCAGGTTTATGTTCGCACGCTCAAATGAATGGAAACTGGGGCGACCAGGGAAATGGCACTTATGTGAACCCCGTTCTTCCGGCCGATTTCAGCGACCTGGATGCCATACGGGTAGGGGATGATTATTACGCTATATCTTCTACCATGCAGTTTTCGCCGGGCATGGTAGTGATCCGTTCCAAAAACCTCGTACACTGGGAAATTATCGGTCATGTGGTTGATGACCTTACACGCATTAGCCCGCAATTGAACTGGGACCGGATGAATTGTTATGGCAAAGGCATTTGGGCAGGTTCCATCAGGTATTATAAGAACAAATTTTGGGTGTATTTCGGTACACCTGATGATGGCTTTTTTATGAGTTCGGCAACCAATCCTGCAGGGCCCTGGGAGCCTGTTCATCACTTATGGAAAGTAAAAGGTTGGGACGACTGCTGTTCGTTTTGTGATGACGATGGCCAGCTCTATTTTATTGCTACCAATTTTGCCCTTGACCCTAAAAACAATAAAAAGTACAACATTCATTTATTTAAAATGGCGCCTGATGGCAGAAGCCTCATCATGGAGTCTGATTCCATCATACATCAATCCCACGGTAGTGAAGCAAATAAGTTGTATAAGATCAATGGACTTTATTACCACTATTTCAGCGAAGTGAAAGCGGAAGGCCGCGTGATCATGATGGAACGTTCAAGGAACATTTATGGCCCCTGGGAGATCAAACAATTAAACCATGTTGACAAGAAACTTGACAGGGAACCGAATCAGGGTGGATTGATGCAGGTGCCAACGGGCAAATGGTATTTTTTCACCCACCATGGTAGTGGTGATTGGGAAGGACGCCCCGCCAGTTTGTTGCCTGTTCACTGGATCGATGGTTGGCCCATCATTGGCGAGCCAGGCGCCGACACAATAGGCGGCATGGTTTGGCGGGGTGCAAAACCTATATCCCATAAAAGAAAGATTTTCATTCAAAGCAGTGATGCCTTTAATACCGGAAATCTAAATGTTCAATGGGAATGGAATTATCAACCACGAGCCGGCAAATGGTCCTTAACGGAACGCACCGGTTTTCTCCGGTTGTATGCTTTTACACCCATTCCTTCAAACAAACAAGGAAGCATTATACTTCGGGCAGGAAATACACTCACCCAACGCAGCATGCGTACAGCAGCCAATGTAGCAACCGTAAAAATAGACATCAGCTATATGGCCGATGGTCAGTTTGCAGGCCTCACACATTTTTCAACTACCAGCAATAGCCTGTTTGGGATCAGGCAGGGAAATGGGATACGCAGCCTGGTTTATTCGCATAATGGTAAGGATTCTATAATTGTCGCCATTGCC
The DNA here is from genome assembly GCF_016924755.1 of Longitalea arenae. GTDB lineage: Bacteria > Bacteroidota > Bacteroidia > Chitinophagales > Chitinophagaceae > Niastella > Niastella arenae. The sequence goes on from NZ_JAFFJX010000002.1 coordinate 568,310, forward strand.
GGGAAGTCCATCTGGCTTCGCTCCACCTGGGATGCCAACGGAACATGCCGTTATGCTTTTAGTACAGACGGAAAATTGTATACAAACCTGGAAAGTACTTATCAACTCACCTGGGGCAGCTACCGGGGAGACCGTATCGGCATCTTTAATTTTAATACCAAAGAAGATAAGGGATACGTGGATGTGGACTGGTTTCGATATGATTATAAGAAGTGAGGCGGGAAAAGGTATAAAAAGGTCGGATTAAAGACAAAAAAAGTCTGTTTTGTACAATAATAGCGGCGGGCTTTTGGGTTAGGTTTGACAATTTGATTGCATAACCAATACTTCTTAAGCAAAATTAAAAGGCTTGTCATGATTAAATGGAGCACATTTTTCTTTTTGTTAACTGCTTTATCCATAAGTAATACTAGCAAAGCACAATCCTGCCAAAAAACAGATCTTGGAATTAAGGCAGTGATCAATTCCACTGCGATCGAAGTTCAGTATTATAGTCCTTCAACTGTACGGGTGCTTAAATCTCCTGATGGTCGCCCTTTCACTAAAGAAAGTCTTTCTGTTATTAAGAAGCCGCAAAAAACAGCCTTCAATGTTAAGCAGCAGGGTGATTTGGTAAACGTAAGAACGACAGCACTCAATGTTGCGCTTAACCTGAAAACCGGTGACATAATATATTCAACAGTAAAAGGTGAATTATTGCTGAAAGAAAAACAACACGGTGTAAAGTTCAGCCCTTTCAATGATGCAGGCAATACAACTTTAACCGTGCAGCAATTATTTGAATTGGACAAAGATGAACCCATATATGGACTTGGTCAACAGCAGGAAGGCAGGATGAGTCAGCGTAATGTAACGCTGAACATGGTGCAGGGAAACCTGGATGATTACGTTCCTTTCTTCCAGTCGGTAAAAGGATATGGTGTTTTTTGGGACAATTATTCTCCCACGGTGTTTACTGATAATGCCGAAGGCGCCTCGTTTAAATCAGAGGTTGGAGACGGTGTAGATTATTATTTCATGTACGGTGGCAATGCTGATGGTGTTATTGCACGCATGCGTGAATTGACGGGGCAGGCGCCCATGTTCCCATTGTGGACTTTTGGCTTTTGGCAAAGTAAAGAAAGGTATAAAAGCCAGGATGAATTAGTAGATGTAGTAAGGCAATATCGCAAGCTGGGTGTTCCTCTTGATGGTATTATCCAGGACTGGCAATATTGGGGAAGCAACTATTTGTGGAATGCAATGGACTTTTTAAATCCTGAATTTCCTAACCCGCAAAAAATGGTGAGCGATGTGCACAGTATGAATGCACACATGATCATTTCTATCTGGAATTCGTTTGGCCCCCATACAAAACAATACAAAGAGTTGGATAAGATAGGGGCCTTGATGGATTTTACAACATGGCCGCAATCAGGTTCAGAAAAATGGCCGCTAAGACGTGATTATCCTTCTGGTGTTCGGGTGTATGATCCATACAATCCTGCCGCCCGTGATATATACTGGAAATATTTGAGAGACATGTATGTACTCGGGCTGGATGGCTGGTGGATGGATTCATCAGAACCAGATCATCTTGATGTTAAACCCTCAGATTTTGATAATAAAACATATTTGGGATCATTCAGGAAAGTTCGCAATGCATTTCCTCTGATGACTGTGGGCGGGGTGTCAACGCATCAACGTGCCGTCGATTCGGGCAAGAGGGTGTTTATCCTCACACGCTCAGCATTTGCCGGTCAGCAACGGTATGGAGCTAACACCTGGTCGGGTGATGTGACCTCATCCTGGAGCGCTTTGAGGAACCAGATCTCTGCAGGCTTGAATTTTTCACTTACTGGGATCCCTTATTGGAATGCTGATATTGGAGGATTCTTTCTTTCAAGGTTTAAAAGAAAGTTAGACGACCCGGAATATCGTGAATTATATGTTCGCTGGATGGAGTTTGGAGCTTTCACTCCCATGATGCGTTCGCATGGAGCAGATGCACCAAGGGAAATTTATCAATTTGGACAGAAAGGAAGTAAATATTACGATGCCATTGAAAAATACATCAACCTGCGCTATCATTTATTGCCTTATATCTATTCCACATCATGGGATGTGACAGCCAATCAATCGAGCATGATGCGGGGCCTGGTAATGGATTTTCAAAAAGACAAAAATGCTTTGGATATTAACGATGAATATATGTTCGGTAAGTCCCTGTTGGTAAGTCCGGTCACCAATGCGATGTATGTAAAGCCGGGGGTTAGCGAAAAAGAAACGATACAGGTAGAAGACTTCAGCACGATCAGGGCAAAAGAAACCTATCTGCCTGCCGGGATTGACTGGTATGATTTCTGGACTGCTGAAAGATTTTCCGGCGGTACTAAAGTGAGCAGGCAAACGCCCCTCGATATCATTCCGCTTTATGTGAAAGCAGGTGCTGTCATTCCTGTAGGTCCTTCCGTTCAATATGCAGCAGAAAAAAAATGGGACAACCTGGAAATACGAATTTATCCCGGTGCAAACGGGAAATTTGTTTTGTACGAAGACGAGAACGATAATTACAATTATGAGAAAGGCGTTTATTCAACGATCACTTTCACCTGGAATGATGCAAAAAAGACGCTAAGCATAGGTGATAGAACTGGTTCGTTCCCGGGAATGCTTAATGAAAGAAAATTCAACATAGTGATCGTTGGTATGAATAAAGGTGTTGGAGAAAATGTAACGCGCCAGGCAGACAAGGTGATCACCTATACAGGAAAAAAAATGGTGGTAAAATTATAAGAAGCAAACAAAGGCAGATATGGCCCGCCGCAAAGGAAATGATTGGTATATAGGGAGCATTAATGGAGAGCAAAAGGAAAAAAGGAAAATAATTAATTTTGATTTTTTACCGGATGGCGTAAAATATAAACTGACTTTGATTGCCGATGGAAAACACGATAAAGCTTTGCAACGCAATACATGGTTGTGGACAGAGCAGCTTCCGTTGATGTAAAGTTGCTTCGCAGGGGTGGGTTTGCTATGTCGTTGATCCCAATGCAATAAGACAGTCAAAGTAATAATAGAATTATTCAAGTATAAAAGACTTCTACTCTATGCATATCATTGTTTTGCCGCTTATTATCCTCCTGTTTACTGTGTCCCAACAAACAAGTGCACAGTCCGGTCTCAGCTTATGGTACGATAAGCCGGCTGAACAGTGGGTGGAGGCACTGCCCGTTGGGAACGGTCATATAGGTGGAATGGTTTTCGGACGGGTGGAGGAAGAGCTTATCCAATTGAATGAAAGTACGCTCTACAGCGGCGGCCCGGTAAAACAAGAGATCAATCCCAACGCCTGGCAATATCTTTCCCCGGTGCGGGAAGCGTTGCTGAAAGAACAGGATTATTCAAAGGCAAACGAGCTGGCCAAAAAGATGCAGGGTTATTTTACCGAATCCTATATGCCGCTGGGCGACCTGCTCCTGAAGCAATTGTTCAATGGACATACGCCATCTGCTTACCACCGCGAACTGGATCTTCGAACCGCTATTGCCACTACCCGTTTCACTGTTAATGGTGTGCGATATACGCGGGAAGTTTTCTGCGCAGCGCCTGCCAACGTAATGGTGATCCGTATTCGCTCCAGCGTTGCCGGCGCTATCGATCTTTCTGTGGCATTGAAAAGCCCCTTGCATTACACACTATCAGCAAAAGGGAATAATGAAGTGATCATGCGTGGTAAGGCGCCCGCCCATGTAGACCCCAACTATTACAATCCTAAAGACCGGCAGCATATTGTCTATGAAGATACTACCGGCTGCAACGGCATGCGCTTTCAGTGCCGGGTAAAAGCCCTTACCCAAACAGGCCGCATTACTGCAGATACTTCGGGCCTCCGGGTGCGCCATGCGACAGAACTCGTATTGATCGTATCCGCTGCCACCAGCTTCAATGGTATTGATAAATGCCCCGACAGCCAGGGAAAAGATGAACAGGCTATTGCTGCTACATTGATCAACGAGGCCGCAAAAAGGTCTTATGCTGATTTGCGACAGCAGCATGTGAAAGATTTTCAACGCTATTTTAACCGCGTTTCGTTTATACTTAAGGATACTGGCGTTGCAGCCAATAGCTCCAGTTTGTTGCCTACAGACAAACGATTAAAAGCGTATTCTGAAGGTGCGTATGATCCTGCATTGGAGACCCTATACTACCAGTTCGGGCGTTACCTGCTGATCTCTTCATCGCGGCCGGGAGGGCCACCGGCTAATTTACAGGGCATCTGGAACAAAGAATTGAGAGCACCCTGGAGCTCCAACTATACGATCAACATCAATACGCAGATGAATTACTGGCCGGCAGAAAGCACCAATCTGTCTGAAATGCATATGCCGCTGCTGCAGTGGTTGAAGGCGCTTTCTGTAACCGGCGCCCGGGTAGCCCGTGAGTTTTATCATGCCAATGGCTGGGTGGCGCATCATAATTCCGATATCTGGGCTTGCGCCAACCCGGTAGGAGACCTTGGGGCCGGAGATCCCGTGTGGGCCAACTGGTATATGGGCGGCAACTGGCTTTGCCAGCATTTGTGGGAGCATTACGCATTTACAGGGGATAAAAAATTTCTGGCAGAAGCGTATCCACTCATGAAGCAGGCTGCTTTATTCAGCCTTGACTGGCTGGTGAAGGACAGCAGTGGTTATTGGGTAACGGCGCCTTCTACCTCTCCGGAAAATAAATTCCGCGATGAAAAAGGACGGGCACAGGCGGTATCTGTTGCTACAACGATGGATATGTCCATCATCTGGGACCTTTTTACTAATGTAATTGAAGCGTCCGAAGCGTTGAATACAGATCTGTCATTCCGCAACCGGCTGATCGAAGTAAAAAAGGATCTATATCCACTAAAAAAAGGAAGCCAGGGCGAATTGCTGGAATGGTATAAAGAGTTTGCAGAAACGGATCCGCAGCACCGCCATGTATCGCACCTGTTTGGTTTGCATCCTGGCCGGCAGATATCGAAGAACAATACGCCTGATTTTTTTGCCGCAGCAAAGAAAACGCTGGAGATAAGAGGAGATGCCGGTACCGGCTGGAGCCGCGGATGGAAGATCAACTGGTGGGCGCGTTTGCTGGATGGCGACCATGCCTACAAACTCATCCGTCAGCTGCTGAACTATTCCGGCGCCGATGGAAAAGGCGGAGGCGGCACTTACCCAAACCTGTTTGATGCGCATCCGCCGTTCCAGATAGATGGCAACTTTGCCGGAACCGCCGGTATGACGGAAATGCTGTTGCAAAGCCATTTGGGAGAAATACATCTTTTACCCGCCCTGCCAGCTGCATGGAAAGAAGGAGCCGTAAGAGGACTGAAAGCCCGTGGCGGATTTACTATAGATATACAATGGGCAGGAGGGAAACTGATGAAAGCCACGGTCACGGCAGCCAATGATGGCATATGCCGGATCAGGAACAACAGGGATTTCATTGTTAATGCAGCCAGGGCAAAACAGGAAGGTGATGCGTTCGTACTTTCAATAAAAATGAAGAAAGGGCAGCAATACAATATTCGACCGATTGCCCTTTAATGGTAACGATAGCGGATACAACTTACCTTTTGTGTGTAATGATAATTCGCGACAGCATTAAACAGCGCCTTCTCATGTAAGTTAAAGCTTGATACAGACAAATGGAAGGGAATTACTCAAATATAAAGGAAGATCATTATAATGAATAAAAACAAAAGAACGAAAGAATGGGTATTGGCTCTTTTGTTCATTTTTCATATCGCAGAGATTGTTAGCGCCCAGACCGCAATGATAAATATCCAATCCAGGAATTTAACGAGTTTAAATGGTGAATGGAGCGTTATTATAGACCCAACCGGAAGTGGTCAATGGCAACAGGTTTGGTTAGAAAAAAAACCACAAAAGAAAACCGACTTTTTTGAGTATTCGTTTCAGGGCGCTCCGGTATTGAAAGTGCCCGGTGATTTTAATTCCCAATTGTGCGAACTGACTTATTATGAAGGAACAGTCTGGTACAAAAAAGAATTTAATTATACCATCCAAACGGGGAGGAGACTCTTTCTTCATTTCGGGGCTATTAATTATTCGGCCGATGTGTATTTGAATGGTGAAAAAATAGGAAGCCATGAAGGTGGATTTACTCCTTTTCAGTTTGAAATTACCGGCAAAGTAAAAGCGGGATCAAATGCCATAGTTGTTAAAGTAAATAATATGCGTCACAAGAACGGACTGCCGGGCCTTGGGTACGATTGGTTAAACTATGGCGGCATGACACGTGATGTTCATCTTATTGAAACCGGCAACACGTATATTGAAGATTATAGCATTCAATTAAAAAAGGGCAGTTTAAATACTGTTTTGGGTTGGGTACGATTGAATGGAATGCGATCAGCGCAGAATATCAGAATCAAGATTCCCGAACTCAAGATCCTTTATAAAGCAAGAACAGACAATGAAGGCGTGGCAAAGGTGGAATTTTCATCCGCTTTTGAGTTATGGTCTCCTGAATCTCCCAAACGGTATATGGTAATTATCGAAACTGAAACGGATACCGTTGTAGATAATATAGGGTTCAGATCTATTGAAGTGAAAGGAAGCAAAGTACTGCTAAACGGAAAACAGATCTTTTTGAAAGCGGTTAATATTCATGAAGAAAATCCAAACAAAGGAACCCGTGCATTTTCAAAAGAGGATGCTGTTTTATTATTGAATACAGCCAAAGAGTTAGGGTGTAATCTCGTTCGGTTGGCGCACTATCCGCACAACGAGCATATGGTTAAAGAAGCTGAAAAGATGGGGTTGATGGTATGGAGCGAAATGCCGGTATACCAGCATATTGAATTTGCCGATAGTTCAGTTGTACCTAAAATGGAGATAATGCTTCAGGAGATGATCCGCAGAGACAGAAATCGCTGCGCGGTCACCATTTGGAGCCTTTCGAACGAAACCTATCCGGGAACGCCGGGCCGTAATAAAGCACTTGCTGAACTTACAAAAAAATGCAAAGCCATTGATTCTGCACGATTGACCACGCATGTTATAAATACCCAGCGATACGAAAACAATTCCTTCGATGTATGGGATACACTTCACCGGCATGCCGACATTATTTCCATCAATGAATATATTGGATGGTACATTCCCTGGCAGGGTTTACCCGCAGCCGCAAAATGGAAATTGGTCTGTCCCGAAAAACCGGTATTTATTGCTGAGTTTGGCGGTGAAGCTTTATATGGCAACCGGCATGAGCCACCCGATGAAGCCGCTTATTGGACTGAAGACTACCAGGCAAAAATATATACTGATCAAATAGAAATGTTCAATACGATCCCCAACTTATGCGGAGTATGTCCCTGGCTGTTGTTTGACTACCGGTCATTAGGGAGAATGCACCCTGTTTATCAGAAAGGCTACAACCGGAAAGGGTTGTTGTCTGATAAAGGCGATAAGAAGAAGGCCTGGTATATAATGAAAGCGTATTATAAAGGCAAATAAATGGGCTCCGGCAGGGCGACTGGTATGGACGGTTCATGTGACCCCATTACGGACATCCATTCAAAGCCGGGTTTAAGGAAGTGATCAATGATTGGAAGGCTCAGCATGACATGCCTCGACGGTGCGCCCAGAGTGCTACAGGAATGGGTGTCAAGTGCTCTAAGTGGGTTTTGAGACTTGTCTGAGTCCAGGTTACACATGCCTTCCATGTGCTATAACCCATCAATTCAACCGAAAATCACCCGCAGGCTGCTTTACCGTACACACTTCTATGTACCTGCCAATCGGGATTAGCAAGCAGTCCCTTAACTTAACCCCTGTAATATTATTTTTTCGTTTGATATGATCTTAGCTTTGACATGAAATACGATAGCAAAAAGCTCAGCTACTGTATAGTGTTAGTTAACCTTGTAATTTACCATTAAACCCTTATTATGACATATCTGCACTGGTTAAAGAACATGGGAAAACCAGGATCCGCTACCCGGGTTTCAATGATGTATAACTGGGTAACCAGGAATATCAGGATCAACTACTTTCTCATCTTTCTCTTTGCATATACGGCTGCCAGTAAATTACACCTCTTTTCTTACGGCGCCTCCTTTACCTGGGAAAGCTTTCAATTCGTTGACCTGACTGCATTTAAGGAAGCCATGGCTAAATCGCCTGTGTTACGCCCTTATTTACATGTGCTTGCCTGGATGATACCTGTAAGTGAAATAGCAGCCTGCCTGCTGTTGCTGTTCAATAAAACAAAACTGGCAGGTTATTATCTTTCCCTTCTTTTGCTCACTTTATTTACGGCATATATTATTTACATCCTGAACGCTTATTCGCACAATCTGCCTTGTGTTTGTGGTGGGGTTATTTCCTTAATGTCATGGACCCAGCACCTCGTATTCAACTACTTCTTTATTGCTATAACAATAAGAGCTATTTACATCATGCTCAGGTTATACCGGAATTAATCAGCCAGGCAGTCACTGCATAAATTTGTGGCGATGCCGGTTATCAATAGATTTTTGTTGCAACAAAAAGGGTAAAGTCTGCGCCCGCCGATGCAGGCATGTTTATACATTTAATAACTAAAAATTCATTTAAACTATGAAACGCTTCAAAATGGGTATGTCCGTTATGGTATTTGTGCTTGCTATTACTGCATCTTTTGCATTCCGTACCGTGGAATCAAAAAACATGGCAAATTTCACCTGTACCTGGTTCGATTTTACGGGCACACCGGGTGAGGAGTATGATCCCACCAAGTATGTGTTGTCTGCCGGAACAGCTTCCTGCCCCGATCAGGGCGGCGATCTGTGCGGCGCCTGTGTAGACCCAAGTGATATTTACAGCTCAGGCCCTTATGCGGGGAAGCCAAAGGTTGATGATATTACTTCCGCCATTTCGAATGTAGTTACTTATGCGTTGATGACCGGCGAAGATAATCCGCAATCAGACTTCAATGAAATTGCTGAATTGAAAGCGCCTTAATATTTTAAAAAAAATAAAGCCTGCCACACTAGAAGTGTAGCAGGCTTTATTTTTTAATGACCCTGTTTATTTAACAAGCTTTGTAGTAGTAAGTTTGTCATTGATCTTTACCAGCAGAAAATAGATCCCTTTTGGCAATTGGGCCGGCAGCGATAAAGAAATGGTATTTTCTCCTGAGGGCAGGAAGGTATTTTTAGCAATAATGAGCCGCCCCCACACATCAGCAAGCGACAGTTCGATCTTACCACCCGTTGCAATGGCTGCTTTCACAAATATTTCATGGATGAAAGGATCGGGGTATACGCTGATCAGGCGGGACGGGTTTTCATCAACCGTTACCCGCACGATCTTTGAATAGTCAATCTTACCATCGATATCGACCATTCTTAAGCGGTAGTACAATGTATTGTTCACTGCAGCCTGTAGAATGCCAAAATCTGTGAAGGTATACGAACTATTGCCATTGTCGGCCTGTTGTAATTGTACTTTTCCAATAACGGAAAATTGGAGCCCATCCATTGAACGTTCCACTTCAAAATGACTGAACGCCCTTGCTTCGGTGGCTGTCCAGTTCAATCGTACGTCTTTATTTATTTTGCCTGCAGTGAAACCGCTTAAAGTTATCGGCAATACATTAAACACCGGTGCAGCTGCAACCCCTCTGAACGCGGTTTGGTTGGTAATGGCATTGGCCAGCACGACCGGCGTGGGGGAAAAGGCCCCGTTATAGCCGCTTGCATCGGTAAGGCTCACCAACTGTCCGCCCTTTATAGTGGTGTTATTGCCCCCTCTTCTTGTTGCATAGAGGGTAACGGTATTGCCAGCCGTCTTCGTCGTAAACGCCCGGTAATCATCAGCGCTGGAGCCCACCGTCCCGTTCAGCACCCAGCTCCCTGCCACCAGGCTGTATTTTTCTATACCTGTATTATCGTTTGTGTAATACAATACATCAGGCCCCGCAACGCCCGGGTTTATGTCAAGTAATACAAAATGCCCGGGTGTAACGGTATCGGGAAAGTCGCCTAAATTACTGATCGTTTGCCCCGGGGTAGTGGGTAGCCCGGTACCCACCAGCCCGATCCGGGGCTCATTGGCATTACCGGATACATATAACTGGCCACCGGTTATGGACAAACTTCTCGGTAAGGCGGTGCTCGTTGTGGGATCGGTTAGCTGCGTAGAGGTTGCTGCCCCCACCGTTGCATACCGCACGCCGCCCGTAGTGTTGAAACTTCCGGCGCCAATGGCCCAAAGATCAGTGCCATTGGTTGACACTGCACATCGTACAAAGTTGGCGGAAGAAAGATCGGTAAGCGCTGTGGACGTGTTGATGGAGGCATCGTATTTCACCAGGCCGATGGTTCTTGGCCGGCTGGTACTGGAAGTACCTCCGATGCCGACGATGCCCACCGGTGCATTATAACCGGTCAGCACAAGATACTGGCCATCGGAAGATAAGGTAAGTATGCCTTCGGTATCACCTCTGCCTGTTGCTGTTAAGGCCTTGTTGGAACCGCTGGTTGTGGTGGGCATGGCAATTGATTGAACGAGGGTGCCGGTAGTGGTATATTCATCGAGGAAAACGGCCGCTGAGGCATTGCCCAAGGTTGCAGGACCTGTGCCTACCCGGTATACAACAATATTTCCTGCCGTAAATGGAGCCTGGGCGCTTCCGTTCTGCAAAGCCAATACTGCCAATGCGATGCTGATTGTTCTTTTCATAAGTAGATGGGTGATTTATCTGGTAATTATATGGACAATAGTATTTCCTGCTGGTTGAGTTACCAGCTCAGCATTCGTCACGTACATTCAATTGCGCAGATAATCGACTACAAAAAAGTGCTTCAACCTGAACGGCAGAGAGGGGTTGTAACTACATAAATATCAGGATTAACTAATTCGTATAGGATACACCTTGGTATGGTGGGAATAAAACTTATTTTAAAGATACGAAAAATCAAATTGCAACAGTAATACCTGCCATCGGCCCTTGCTTATACAATTTATGCCGGCAGGCCTGGCACAAATTATGGATACTGATACCTGTGACAAGCCTGGCATTGCGCCATAACACAGCATTATGAAAGAAGTTACCGTTGAAACGATAGGAGATTATCTTTCTTTTATCAAACAGCATAAAAGCGATTACCAGTCTGGCAACGAATTGCAGGACGTTGTATTCCGTGGCCAGGCAGGCGATTTTCCGCTCATGCCGAAACTTGCCCGGTTAAAAGCAAAAGAAAACATCCTGGAGGCGGAACAGAAAATGCTCGATGAGTTCAAGCGCAGCAATCCATTGCTGATCCAGCCGCATGGCGCATTGGACGATTGGGATTATCTGACCCTGGGCCAGCACTTTGGCCTGCCAACCCGGTTGCTCGACTGGTCGAACAATGCATTGACGGCGCTGTGGTTTGCCGTTTTTTCGCATGTGGAAGGGTATGGACGGGAATATCCCTCGGGCATTGTATGGATGCTGATGGCCGGGGAAGACGATTTTGTGAAGGATATGAATACTTTACACCCCTTTGAGGTGCCGGAAACGAAAATTTTCAGGCCAAGGCTTATCAAACAACGCATCAATAACCAGTCTGGCGTTTTCAGCATTCATTCTTCCTCTGACATCGTAGATAAACGCCTGCTGAATGATAATAGCCGGTTTCAGAAAAAACTGTTGAAATTGAAAGTCCCGCCGGAAAGGATCCCCGATCTGCGAAACGACCTGAACACACTCGGAGTAAACGCATTTTCTATCTTTCCCGAGCTGGAAGGATTATGCAGGTACCTGCAGTGGCGTTTCTTTGAATGATCATTCCATTATTGATCCCGCATAAAGAAGAACCCGCCTCAATGATGAAGCGGGTTCATTTGTTGTTCATGTGCTAACACCTGGTGATCAGTTCTACCTTACAAAGGTAAAAGTGATGGTCTTGGCCGTACCGGCAGTGCCACTGGCTTTATCCGAAGAGTAAGGGGTCGCTTTCAGGGTATAGGTGCCCAGGGCCGGTGGATTCCAGTTACCATAGTAAAAGTTGCCGTCACCATCATCGCCATGTAATGCAAAAGGTGCCGAATTGTCTATATAATAGTCGCTTTGCTGGCCACTTAATTCCAGCTTCACGCTGCCTGCATCGCTCGAGGTAACGGCGCGGATATTCACTTTATCGAGGTCAAGCGCTGAAAGGCTGATCGTTTGTCCGTTTGTGATCGACATTACATCTCTTTCTGTAGCAGCGTTCACCAGTTTAAAGTCGGTAACGCTCAGGCCACTGGTTGTGGAACCAGACGAAGAACTGGATGGTTTAATGCCACTGGGTTCGGGCACCATGTCTTCATATGTAGCGTATTGGTTACCTAATTTGATATCATCATAGTAAAGTACGCGGGTACTGGTAGAGGAAGTGCCGCTGCCATTCCAGGTAGATTTATATATGCCGAATTTCATATTCGGTACATCGAAATCATCGCCTACCTTATACATGTTAGCACCAACGTAGTGCATGACCTTTGTGCCGTCGCACCACAATTCAATTAAACCATCAGAGTAGGCCGAGTGTTTGACGTGAATGACAAAGGACCGCCATCTGTCCTTAACAAAAGGCCCGATATCATTCCATTTGCCGAGTATTCTTATATAGAGCCGGTCTTCTTTTACCCGCAGGCAGAGCGCCGGTGTTTCGCCGCCTCCCTGGTGCCATTGGGTGATCACATCGTCTTCATCATCGTATTTAAATTTATCGGAGGGTGCATATAATGCATATGCATACCACCGGTTGAGGCTGGCCGAAAAGGGAAAGAAACTGATCTCTGCTCTTGTTCCGCCATTTGTTTCCGGGTCGCTGCTTCTTAATTCAAAGCGGGCTGATCTAAGCCCCTGGTAGCAATGCGTAGTAGCAGAGGTGATTCCATAAGAGGTGGATTTCTGAACGCTTACATGGTTACTGAAGTAAGTGGAGCCATCAATATCGTCTGTCCAAAGAAGATTGCTGAGGGATTCGGTTCTGACGGTCCTGTTCAGGTCATCGTCGTTGAGTGTCTCATCGGATGAATTTGATAATTCTTTTTGACACGATACAATAGAGGCCAGTAATAAGGAGGCTGTCAGCCAACGCTGAAGAGTGTTTGATTTGTACATTAGTCTTTCATTTGAGGTTAATAATGAATGGTAATAACTACCTCATCGCAATCCAGGGAGTATTTGCCTGGATACGTTAGAGTATTTTTTAAAAATGTAATTGCTGCATAACAGCCGCGGGTGCCAACAGATCATAGGAAACCTGCTTTACCCGGGAGTTATGAATGGTTCTTGCCGTACCGTGGGAAACTCATTATGATCTCCGGAAAAGAAATCTTTTCGGCCCGTTTAGCCGTTTTCGTAACTGTTGTTGTAAAATGTAGCCGGTTGGGCATGTCGAATTGACGTGCCTGTTATTCTTACGGTAGGTGAGGGGGTGGTTATCGTTAGCCTGGATTAACTTTCTTTAGCTAAAGTAAAGAACGCGGAAAAGGTACGTATTAAATGCAAATAAGACCAAAAGAAAAAATAAAAAAAACTTATTTAGGGGGGAAAAGGACCGTTCTGGGGAAAGGGAACAAAATCTTAAATAGTCACCATTTATACTTATATGCTCACCATGATCAACTTCTTGATCGTGGTCATCTTTGCGTTGAAAAATAAACGCAATTACAAAAGATATGAAAAGTACAAACAAGATCGCACTGATCACCGGCGGTAGCCGCGGACTGGGAAAAAACGCAGCACTAACCCTGGCCAAACAGGGCCATGATGTAATTATTACCTACAATAACCGAAAAGATGAAGCCGATAAAGTGGTGGCCGAGATCACTGGCCTGAACCGTAAGGCGGCAGCGCTGCAGCTAAATACCGGTAAAGCACAGACATTTGACACATTTAAGGGCCAACTGACCGAACTCTTGCAAAAAAGCTGGAATACAAACCGGTTCCATTTCCTGATCAATAACGCTGGCATCGATTGGGCCGCACCTTTTGGCCAAAACACAGAAGAACAACTGGATACACTTTATAATATTCACTTCAAAGGCGTATTCCTCTTAAGCCAGACCCTGGCGCCGCTGCTGCATGATGGCGGCCGCATCGTTAACACCTCCACAGGCCTGGCAAGATTTACTACGCCCGGTTATGCAGCCTATGCTTCTATGAAAGGCGCCATTGAAACGCTTACCCGGTATATGGCCAAGGAACTGGGCCAGCGCAGGATCAATGTGAATATGGTGGCGCCGGGCATCATAGAGACCGACTTTACGGCTGCTGCCCGGTCACACGAAGGACTGGTGGAATTTATTTCCAGCCAAACCGCACTGGGCCGTATTGGTAAACCGGATGATATTGGTGGGGTAGTAGCCTTCCTCTGCTCTGAGGAAGCCCGCTGGGTGACTGCACAGCGCATAGAAGCCTCCGGTGGTATGTTCCTGTGATCAATTTTACAACCAGGTCATTGTTGAGTGTATGCCGTAAGGATTGCATCAGGCACTTACAAATAAGGCTTACCGGTAGCACCGGCGCGCCTTATTTGCCTGTTTGTTGAAGGGCCTTATTATTGGCTGTAATGATTGGCTGGTGCTGCAGCTCTTTCCACAGATCGCCTTTTTTGAGCAGCCTGGCGCTTATGCTGTCCATGGTAAAAGCATAGCGGTCCAGTCCTTTTTTCACTTCCTTCCATTGCAGCGGCGTACTTACCAATGGCTGATGATAAGGGCGGATGGAGTAGGGAGCCGCCAGGGTATCTGCATAATCATTCTGACCGGCATCAATATATACTTTATCGCCGCGGTTACTGACGGATTCCTGCCTGGTACTGATATCGGGTACCTGTTCATGTATTTCGTCGGCCAGTTTATAAGCCAGGGCACGGGCCTGCTGAAAGTGTATGCCACTGCAGGGGATATATATATGTAAACCGGTCTTGCCGCTGGTTTTTATAAAACCGGTGAGCTTTCGCTTATCCAGCAGCTTTTTGGCCGCGATGGCCACTTCAATGGCCTTTTCAAATCCATTGGTTTCTGCTTTTAGAAGCGCTTCTTTTTTCAATGCTGTTTCAATCGTTGGATCCAGGTCGAGCCATATATAATCTGGCTCTTCAATATGGCTTGTTCGCGATGCCCACACATTTACATCTACACAACCCAGGTTAACCAGGTAGATCAGGGTCTCCAGGTTGTTGCATACCAGGTAATCAATTTGGGTGCGTTTGCCGGCTTTTTTCACACGCCGTTGGTCTGTATAAATATCGGCACAATCCGGCTGCCGGTTCTCCATGTCCTTGATAAAAATACGCGGCCCGCCGGCATGGGTGAGTTTCAGGTTCAATGACTGTGGACGGTCTTTCAGGTAGGGCAGAATATAACCGGCCATCTGGCTGTAATAGATCAATAGTTTTCCCTTTGGAACGCCTTCCCACAGTTCCCGTTCCAGGTTGTGAACCGGGATGGTGCAATGGGGCATGTCAAAAGGCTGCCAGCTGGCGCCTGCCTGTTCCTTATCCACTTTCTCCCAGCCGCTGTCTTTATTGAGGTAGGGCTGCTTTTTTTGAGCGGGGCGCTGCCGCTTTCCCGGTTTTTTCTTTTTTGCTGTTTTGGTGCTGGCGGGACTTACCTTCGCGACTTCCGCTGAGGCGGTTTCATTAAGCGTTTTTACCACGGGAATAATTACATCTTTGGGATCCTTATCTTCCCGGAAGCCCTTCCAGGTAGCTGGTTTGCGGATCCTGCCCGACTCGGTCATTTCAGCATACTCGAAATTGGCCACCAGCTCGGGTTTCACCCAATGGATCACTGCTCCTTTTGTATCGAGCACTTTATTGACAAAGGGTGAGTTTTCGATCTCCCGGGCCTTTAACTGCTTTAAAATGCCCGGCATTTCTTTTTCTTTGAAACCACCGCCGCTGCGTCCCAGCCAAATCAATTTTCCCTTGTCATAAGCGCCAAATAAGATGGAGCGGAAAGACCGGGCTTTATCGCTTTCTGCCCAGCCGCCGATCACAAATTCATCTAACTTTTTAACCGGGAATTTCAACCACAAGTAGCTGCGGTCATTTTCTATATACGCACTGTCTTTTCTTTTGGCAATGATACCTTCCCATTCTTTTTCTTTCATCAGCTGGTACAGGGCTTCGCCATCATCAAAGGAATCACTGAGTTTAATGAGGTCGTTATCTTTGACTAATTCCTGTAAGATCGTTTTGCGGGTGGTCAGGGGCAGCTTTTTGAGGTCATACCCGTTGAGGTATAAAATATCGAACACAAAATAATGGATGGGTGTATCATGTTCATTGTATAACTGCACCAGGTTGAAGCGGGGTTTACCGGAAGCATCGAAGACCACTACTTCGCCGTCGAGCACCATATTCCGGTTCAATGCTTTCAGGGCCTTTACCAGCAGGGGATACCGGCTGGTATAGTTCAGTCCGCCCCGCGACTCCAGGCGCACTTTGTTCTTTTGCACATAGGCGGTGATGCGGTACCCATCCCATTTCACTTCGTAGAGGTATTGCTCGTTATTTATAACGCCTTCAGACAGCGTAGCCAGCATCGGCCGGATGGAATGGGGCATGGCCGCTTTTTTGCCTTGTTTGTAAACTGGAACTGCCATACTGGTATTCCCTGCTAAAAATACGCCAGGCGGTCGTGATATTGTTCCATCAATTCACGAACTTGTCTGTCGTCCTAATTTCAATTGAATATGGAAAAAGCCCGGAGATCCTGGCGGAACAGCCTGCATAATACGATCTACGAATCGAACACCAGGGCCGGCAAGGCTTTCGATATTGCCTTGCTGTTCCTGATCATCTCAAGCATTGTGGTGGTCATGCTCGACAGTATTGAAAGCTATCATGCCCGGTATGGGCGGATCTTTTATGTGATGGAATGGATCTTCACCGGTTTGTTCACCCTGGAATACCTGCTGCGTTTAATAAGTATTAAAAGACCCGTGCGGTATATGTTCTCATTTTTCGGTTTCATCGACGTGCTGGCCATTATTCCTTCTTACCTGAGTATCTTTTTTGTGGGTGCGCAATCTTTACTGGTGCTTCGTGCCTTACGACTGCTGCGGGTATTCCGTATTTTCAAGCTTACCCATTTTTTAACGGAAATGGAATTCCTGAAAATAGCCCTGGCCACCAGTTTGAAAAAGATCACCATCTTCATGCTGGTCGTATTGAGCCTGGTGATCATCATGGGCTCTGTGATGTACCTGGTTGAAAATGGTGAGAACGGGTTCCACAGCATTCCCGACAGTATTTACTGGGCGATTGTAACGGTTACCACCGTAGGGTATGGCGATATTGCCCCTGTGACCCCGGTAGGCAAGTTCATTGCCTCTTTGATGATGTTCATTGGTTATGGCATTATTGCAGTGCCTACCGGTATCATCACCACAGAAATGGCCAATGCCGCCCGAAAGAGAACACATGGCCATGAAACCTGCCCGGGTTGTGGCCGGGAAGGACATGACAAGGATGCCGTTTTTTGCAAGTTCTGCGGTACCTTGCTGTAGGCGTGCGCACCTCACTCATCTAGCCATCACTGTAAGACCTTTCCGCTTACTCTTTTCGAAGCTTTTTCGGGGATGCAGGGAAATAACAGTTCGCGAACGGCTAACGTTACCGGAGTATTTTGCCCAAAATATTTTTTTATAAGGAAGACTTCCTGTTCATCCCGCGCATGAAAATAGATGGCAGACTGTGAGCGAAAACGGGCATGGAGAAATGTAAAAGCGCTCTTTTTGAGCGCATTAACGCCAAAATGCCTTTGCTGCAGCGTTCCTCCCGGCGCAATAATTATTTTACCGGTAAACCCCGTTTTCTGAAGCAGGTAGAGCGGCATCAGCGAAAAGCGCAGGGACAGCATCGTGTTGATATAGATGGCGTGCGGGTTTATTTTCCTGATGATCTGCTTTAACCCAGCTGCATTCATGTTTTTACCGGGCACGTACCTTATCACGCTTTTATGGGTAAGGTTAGTCCACTGGTTCGTCACAATGCCTGTAAGCGGGGTTTTGTCGCCCTTATCGTGGTCAGAGGTTAATACGTAAAAGCAATGGTGCGGCGAGAGTTCATGGATGAACTTGCTGCAGGGGCTTATTAGTGCTTCGGCTTTAAACGCCGGATAGAACCATTCGGTAAGAACCAGAATACGTTTCATATCGTGTGGGTAGAGGTTAGGAATGTTTTACCAATGTAAGTGCCATTTTTATTGGAACCGCCTGTGTTATTTTTTTCAGGCTAATATCAAATTACCAAAACACTCCTTAAAAAGGGCTTAAAGCCATGCATTTAATCTGCTGCTTACAGGGATTCCCTTATGGCTGCCGGAAAGCCTGATATTGATCATTTTTTTTAGTGCCTGTCATTATGTAGTTTGTATAACTAAAATGGATAAGTGGATACCAATAAATGCATCATTGTTATTGAAGATGAAGCGGCCGTTCAACAAAACCTGGTTGAAAGCCTTATCCGGAATGGTTTTGATGTATTTGCCTACAAAAAAGCGGAAGACGCTATCGCTTCGGAGACTTTACATATTGCCGATGCTGTTATTATGGACATCGGCCTGCCCGGTATCAATGGCTGGCAGGCCACTGCTATCGTAAAAAAGAATCATTCCGGTTTGCCTGTTCTGATGTTGACCGCTTACAGCGATGTGAACTACCGCTTGCAGGGTTTTGAAACAGGCGCGGATGATTATATCATCAAACCTTTTTTTATGGAGGAATTAATTGCCCGGCTGAGAACAGTACTGAAACGATACGAAATGGCGCCGGGTGGAAAAAGATTTTACCAGGTGGGTGATCTGAATATAGACTTGAAGGGAAAAGAGGTTTTCAGGGGCCGGGAAATGATCAGGTTAAGCCAGACCGAATTCAATTTGCTGGTGCTGCTGGCTGAAGGAAATGGTTTGCCTGTTTCAAAAGAAGAAATGTTAAAGAAGGTATGGAAGGGAAAATACAGGGTTGGCGATAATACCGTCGAAGTGTATATAAATTTATTGCGGAATAAGATCGACAAGGCATTTCCCCACAAATTGATCCACACAAAACCTGGCTTTGGTTATTATCTTTCTGCAGAACAGTAAACGGTTGATGTATGAAAAGCTTACGGGTACGGTTCGCCATTGGGTTTTCAGTGCTTTTTACCGTTTTTCTGGCTATAGCGCTTTTAATAGTTTATTTTTCTTTTGCAGACTTTCGCAAAGATGAGTTTTACCGCAGGTTACAGGACCGTGCGCTTACCACCTTTAAATTATTGACCGAAGTGGAGCAGGTTGACGAAGATCTGTTGAAGGTGATCGACCGGAATACCTTAAACAGCTTATACAATGAAAAGGTGATCATTTTTGAAGGCCGGCAGATGATTTACACGAGTATCGATGATATAAAACTGCAGTATGATAATGCGTTATTGGCAATGGCAAAACTCCATGGCCACATCTTTACAACAAAAGGCGCCGATGAACTGGTTGCTATGCATATATACCAGAATAATAAAGAATATACCATTCTGGCCGAAGCGTTTGATAAATATGGGCGCCGCAAGATGACCTTTCTGAAATGGGTGATGTTCATTGTATACTTTGCGGGCGTGATCATCGGGTGGACGGCCACTTATTTCTTTGTAAAAAAAGTAATTGCTCCCCTTGAATCCTTAAAAAGCAATCTTCAGAAAATTAACTCCGCGAATCTTGGCATCCGTTTAAAGGAAGAAGGGCAGGGCGAAGAAGTGAGCAGCCTTGCCGCCAATTTTAACCAGATGCTGGAAAGGCTGCAGCAATCCTTCAGCATTCAGAAAGATTTTGTGCATTATGCTTCCCATGAGCTCAGAACGCCGCTGACGGCCATGATCGGGATCACTGAGAATGCGCTTGGACAATCTTTACATCCTAAACAATACCGGCATGCATTGGAACAATTATACCAGCAGCAAAGGAATTTAACCGGTATAACCAATTCGCTGTTGTTATTGTCTGACAATAAGATCATAACGGAGCGCGATTATCCGAGGGTGCGGCTCGATGAATTATTGTTCACGTCGGTAGAGATCATTCAAACCCTGTTTCCCGATGCTTTGGTAGAAGTGAACCTGGAAGGGTCTGCCTCCTCGGAAGAATTGTTGATGGTGAATGCCAATGAGCCCTTGCTGTCAATGGCATTCAATAACCTGTTGAAAAATGCCTTGCAGTACTCAAAAGACAATAAGGCCATAGTGACTGTGCGGTTTACCGAGAGCGAAAAAGCGGTGATCTTTATGAACAGGGGAGAAGCCCTGTCGGCGGAAGAGATACGATTGATCTTTACACCCTTTTACAGGGCATCCAATGCCTCGATGATCAAGGGAAGCGGGCTTGGCTTAGCCCTGGTAAAACAGATCGCAAAACTGCATAAGGCATCCATAGATTATGCGCGGGACAATGGGTTCACCGTTTTTCGTTTTTCATTTGCGGCGAACGGCCGTGATATTCAGGTACATTAAAAAAGCCCGTCGTGGCTTAACCAGGACGGGCTTTGGCGCTAGGTCAGCGGAGCCGGCTCTTTGCTGGCTTCGGTATTGATCCCTGATTTTGCAATAGAACTCAAAATAGCATCTGTTTCTTTTTCCTCTTTCAGTATGGGTTCCAGTAACTCAACGATCTCTTTATGACCTAAGGTATTTGCCAGTGTCATGAGGCTGCCATAGGTAGCTATTTCATAATGTTCCACTTTTTGAGCTGCAATGATGAGTGCAACGTCCCGTTGCGCACTGCCTTTTGCTGATTCGTCGATCACCTGCCAGCCCTCATCAAACAGTCCCTGCAGGCCAACGCAGGGTTCGGCCTGTGGCGGAATGCCAAGCAAAGTAAACACCTCTTCGAGGGTCTTTGCATGTTTTTCCGTTTGCTCACGGTGCAATTGAAATGCCTTCTTCAATTTCACGGTAGTTGCTTCTTCTGTCATCGTAGCTAAGGTATTGCGCAGATTAAGTTCCGACCAGTACATTTCCTGCAGGGATGTTATAAAAAATTCCTGCAGCGCTGAATTCAGGGTCGTTGTATCGGTTTGCATAGTGAATAGTTTATTAAGTAATTGAAGTGATACCAATGATTTGTATTACATAAAAAACTATTCCACCCTGTGCCTGTCTTAATGTTTTGCCGCTGAAAAGCAGGGGTGCCGGGAGCTGCGGTGGCATAGAATTTACAGCGATTTCAGTATTAAGAACTTTAAATTACATAATATGGAAACGATGTTTAAAACGCAGGACAAGCGGGAAGGTAAAGTTGCCAAGGCTATTGAAGAACAAACATCAAAACTGCCAAGTGATGTGTTCCTTTGGGCATCGATCGGCGCTATGACAGCTGCTGCAATACTGCAGATCGCCCGTCAGAAACACATGAGCTTATTTATCGGCCAGTGGGCAGCTCCTTTCCTGTTATTTGGTCTTTATAACAAGTTGGTAAAACAACGCGGGCACGACAGCATGGATACGGAATAATACCCGGCAGTATTAGAAAAGGCTTCGGGATCGCTTACAAGCGGTCCTTTTTTTATTGCCACCTCCACATTATTATTATGGCTCTGACAATTCGGGCAATGTTTGCGGAGGATTGCTATCCGGCCTGATATGCTGTCCCTGCAACAAAATTATACTTCTGCCGGTGACCTTTAGTTTTTCACCGGCTTTGAAACTGGCTTCAGGTTCCTTTAGCAAATCGTCATCTGTTGCCGTATCCAGTACTTTAAGCCATTGCTGCCCAAATTTTTCAGGTGGCAGTGAAAAATCGATCGCATCATCATGCGCATTGAATAAGAGGTAGAAATCCTTGTCGGTAAGTTTTCTTCCTTTTTCATCGAGGCACCGGAGGCCAAGCCCGTTCAAATACACGCCTAACGATTTGGCATAACCTTCATTCCATTGTTCATCTTTCATCTCGCTGCCATCCGGTGCAAACCAGACGATATCCTCCAGGCCAATGCCCCGAATGGGCTGTTCCTGGAACCAGCGCCGGCGGCTGAAAGCAGGATGTGATTTACGGAACCAGATCAATTGCCTTACAAAGTTTATAAAGATGTCATCTTTTTCATTCCATTTTAACCAGGAAATTTCATTATCCTGGCAGTAGGCATTGTTATTGCCGAACTGCGAATTGCCCATTTCGTCGCCACTTAATAACATGGGCACACCCTGTGATAATAAAAGGGTGGTCAGCAGGTTCTTTTTTTGGCGCTTTCTGGTCTCCAGGATATTTTTGTCTTTGGTAGGCCCTTCTACGCCATAATTACAGGAGTGATTATTATCATCGCCGTCATTGTTATGCTCGCCGTTGGCTTCATTGTGCTTTGCGTTAAAGCTTACCAGGTCCTGGAGGGTAAATCCATCGTGGGCTGTAATAAAATTGATGCTGGCGCCAGGGCTCCGGTAATCATTTTTGTACAGGTCGGCGCTGCCGGTAATACGCTGGGCGAATTCTGCCAGCCTGCTTTCCCCGCCGCGCCAGTAATCGCGTATGCAATCCCGGTACAGCCCGTTCCATTCTGCCCAGCCTACCGGGAATTTGCCTACCTGGTAACCGCCTTCCCCGATATCCCATGGTTCGGCGATCAGTTTTACCCGCGATATAACGGGGTCCTGGTGAATGATATCGAAAAAAGCGCCCAGTTTATTCACTTCGTGCAATTCACGCGCAAGCGTAGCCGCCAGGTCGAAGCGGAAGCCGTCGACATGCATTTCCTGGATCCAGTAACGAAGGCTGTCCATAATAAGTTGCAGTACATAGGGCATTCTTGTATTCAGCGTATTACCTGTGCCGGTATAATCCATATAATACCGTTTGTCATCTGTTAACCGGTAATAGGAAGCATTATCGATGCCCCTGAAACAGAGTGTGGGTCCGAGATGACTTCCTTCCGCCGTATGGTTGTACACCACGTCTATGATCAATTCGATCCCCGCTTTGTGTAATGCTTTTACCATGCTTTTGAATTCATTCACCTGCTGCCCCAGGATGCCCGTTGCGGCATATCTTGCATCAGGCGCAAAAAAACCAATGGTATTATATCCCCAGTAGTTGGTAAGGCCTTTTTCTTTCAAATGCCGGTCTTCAATAAAATGGTGAATAGGCATCAGTTCAATGGCCGTAATACCCAGGTCTTTGAGGTAATCGATCATCACCGGGTGCGCAACAGCGGAATATGTTCCCCGGATCTGCTCCGGAATGCCGGGATGTAAAAAAGTGAGTCCTTTTACATGTGCCTCGTAAATGACCGTTTCATGATAGGGAATGTTAAGGGGTTTATCATCTTCCCAATCGAACTGGTCGTTCACCACAACAGATTTGGGCATATAAGGGGCGCTGTCTGTAGTATTGAAGCTGAGATCTTCATCTTCATTTCCTATCTCATAGCCGAACAGGGCATCGTGCCATTGCAGGGTTCCTGAAATGGCTTTGGCATAAGGATCAAGCAATAATTTATAAGCATTAAAGCGATGGCCCTCGGAAGGTTTATAGGGGCCCGACACGCGATATCCGTATAACTGGCCGGGTTGTATACCGGGCAGATAGGTATGCCAGATGTGATGTGTACGTTCCCTGAGCCGTACCTTGATCGTTTCTATGTCGTCTTCAATTGAATTGAATAGACACAGATCGACCCCTTCGGCATTTTCGGCATAGATCGCAAAATTCACTCCATTACCATCCCAGGTAGCGCCTAATGGATAGGGCTTCCCGGTGTAAAATTCTTGTGTTTTTATCATAAAGAAAAAGGTTCAGCAAATGCATTATTCGCAATGTTCCTGCTGTTTTAATATTCACAATATCAGATCCGTTAATTCAGCGCTTGCAAGTAGTGGCAATGGTCTGTTGGTAATAAAAGAAGCAGAAGGCAGAATTTGTATGATCAAACGGCGAAGTATTTACCGTTAGTGTCATGAAGTTAAAACAAGCCGTTGACGTAAAAAAATATTTATGTTTGATCATTCCCCTGCTTTTACTATTATCTTGTTTCAAATACATTTAATGATAGGTTGTAGAGCTTTCTCCCCATGAACGGTATCTTTTTCCTACTGTTACTGTCGATGCGTACCCCGTTGCCGGGTTGCATGGCGGGTATCACCGCTTGTATTTTTCCGGTGGCTTTTCACTGTTCCTTTACTGCCGGGTTTAATGACTTTGGTGGCTGTTTTTTTACTCTTTTTCATACTAATACTTATTAAAAGCAATGATCTTTTACAGCTGAAATATTGATGCCATACAGGCCTGCTGCCCGGTCAAAGGGCATTCCATACAGGCAGCGGCAAAGCAGGGTATGATTATTTTGCATTTTCAATGCGGTTGCATACACGATTATATTTCATTTAAATGTTTTTTATGATAAAGAATGCGAATGACAGAACTACTTATATGGCTGAGCTGGGACGTTGCCTGGAAAAGCTCAGTGCAAAAGGATTTAATGATCAATATAAGGTAATAGAGGATAAACTTTATTGTTTAACAAGCGGACATACATTTAACCCCGAAGATATCAAGGCAGTTAATTTTTACCGGTTCGAAGGGGTGTCGAATCCTGATGATATGGCTATTTTATATGCGATTGAAACCAACGACGGCCGCAGGGGAACCCTCATAGACGCTTATGGCTTTTATGCAGATACGCAATTAGGTGATTTTATGAAGAAGGTGGAAATACATAAAAAAGTTACAGACGAAATCCTATAGTTCTATGAAGAATATCCATGTTACCATCCTGATCTTTAACTTCTTTTTAATGGGCGTTTTGCTTTCCTGTGGTGGCAGGAACACGGGTTCGAATGTAGAGGCGCCGGGCGCTGACAAAAATGTTAAATCAGAATCCCTGGAAGCAGGCGCCGATCTGCTGCAAAACAAAACGCCTTTGTCGAAGATCAATGTGTATCTCGACGGCTTTCATTTTTACAATGGCAATATCAATGCACAAATGGAAGCGCATCATTATGTGTCACAGATCAATGAAGATCTGTACCAGGCGATCATGTATGACGGCAATGGACCCGATGCAAAGATCATGGGCGTAGAGTATATCGTTTCCGAGAAGCTGTTCAAAACACTTCCCGAAGAAGAAAAGAAATTATGGCATTCACATCACCATGAGGTAAAATCGGGTACGCTGGTGGCGCCCGGTATACCGCAGCTGGCAGAGCATGAATTGATGGAGAAACTTGTTTCCACCTATGGGAAAATAATCCATACCTGGCATACCGACCAAAACCGCACCTTGCCGGTGGGCGCACCGATGATCATGATGGGATTCACTAAAGACGGCCAGCTGAAACAGCAACTGATCGAGGACCGGGATAAACGCTTCAATATTTCAACGGCTGAAAGGAAAAAAGACCGCGCAAATATCCCGGTGCCCGCCATAGATCCTATGGCCAATGCCTGGGAAAAGGGTGAGATAAGGCAGTTGGTCATTACTGATAAAGCAGATAGCGCGCTTCACAAACACCAGGGCGTAATGAAGAAAGAACCCAGATAACTTATAAGGCTTATGGTGGTTATTGTTTGCCGGGCCGCACAGGTTCATGCGTGATCAGATCATATTTTTCTCCCTGCGAGAGAATATGAACTACAATGTTCTCAACCGAAATCGGCATTCTTTCACTGATGTCTATAAGGTTTGTATAGGTAATGTTTTTACCATCTAAAATAGTGATGATACCTGAACCGATGACTTCCAGATAATGGCCTCCGGTAATGATCATTCCCGTGTCTTCTGCGAGGCCGATGCCTAAGATACCCGGTTGAACGGCAACTGCCTGCGCCAGGCGGTTAAAGCGGCCCCTTTTCTCAAAATGCGTGTCGATAATAACATTTGAAATGAATTCGAAGCCGGTGCTGAACTTTATTTCTCCTTTTAAATGTGCTTTGATAGCGTTGCCATCATAGATCATGGTTCCGCCCATAGCCATGGCGCCTGCACTTGTACCGGCTACTACAATGCGTTCTTCCTGGTAACGTCTTTTGATGCAGGCCAGCAATTCGGTACCACCAAGAATGGATGTCAATCGTAGTTGATCGCCGCCGGTAAAAATGATGCAATTACAGGCTTCGATCCTTTCCAGGTGTTCTTCCGTGTCTACCTGGTCGCGGTGCGTAATAAAAAGATGGCCCATATTGTCACAACCTAGTTTTCCAAAAGCCTTGCAATAGGTTTCCTCCATCTTTTCGGGGAAAGAAGAAGCAGTGGTGATCAATTCGATCCTGGGGCTGCCCACTTGTTCTACCAGCTTAACGATCTGCCGCAAAATGCCTGCTTCAAAAAAGTCGAACCTTGCTTTTTCCGAGGCCGTTTTTATATAATCAATGCCCTTATCCTCAGCACCTCCGATGGGCACGAGAAAACCCTTTACGTCAATCATCCTTGTATGTATTAAAAATGGTCACAATCATGGTTACCAGTATACAACACTACAACCATGGCAAAGTTATTGAACGACTACCTCAATACCGTTAAATTATATGTATATGAATGATCTGTTTGCTATAGCCATTCATGGCGGCGCCGGCACCCTCAGCAGGGAACGCTTTTCAACAAGTGTACGTCAACAATATGAAAATGCGTTGCAGCAGGCGCTGCAGGCTGGTTTACATGTCCTGCAAAACGGGGGCCGCAGTTTGGATGCTGTGGAGGCCAGTGTTATAGCATTGGAGGATTGTCCGCTTTTTAATGCAGGCTGCGGGGCCGTTTTCGATGCCTTGGGCGGGCATTCAATGGATGCAGCCATCATGAACGGAAGCACGCTGGAAGCAGGTGCGGTGGCTGGTATCAGTGGTTTCAAAAATCCCATCCGGGTGGCCAGGGCTGTAATGGAAAAAAGCAGGTATGTGTTCCTTAGTGGCCAGGGAGCCAGTGATTTTGCCCGGGAACATGGATGTGCCGAAGCCGCAGCCGATTATTTTTATACCGAGTTCCGTTATAATGAATGGAAGCAAGTGCAGGAGAAAGAACAGCAAAATATAGTGGAAAAAAGATTCGGAACGGTAGGTGCTGTAGCGTTAGACCGGGATGGTACCCTGGCTGCTGCTACCAGTACCGGTGGCCTCACCAATAAGAAATACGGCAGGGTGGGCGATAGCCCGGTGATCGGCAGCGGCACCTATGCAAATAACAATAGCTGTGCAGTGTCCTGTACGGGCGACGGAGAACAGTTCATTCAGGCGGTAACCGCTTACGATATTTCCTGCCAGTTAGAATATAAACAACTAACGTTGCAGGATGCCTGTGTTCATACAATGGAAAGGCTCGGCAGCATAAAAGGCAGCGGTGGGCTGATCGCCGTTGACCGGTTCGGGAACATACAAATGCCATTCAATACCGAAGGCATGTACAGGGCTTGCGCCTCGTCCAATGCACCCACTCAGGTAAAAATATTCGATTAGTGTAGAAAAGCTTTCGCCATCGAAATCGTTTTCCGGAGCGGTTCCCCAGCCAGACACAGGGTGATATATTATTATAGCCATGTAATGCCGTTCCGGCAAAAGTTTCATGCTTTCAGGTGGTATAAGAATTTTATTGGTAACCACAAATTCAAATAACCCTGACAACAAATTGGCATCCATATGAAAGTAATTGACATCAAAGCAACACAGGGACCAAATTACTGGTCGGTGCGAAGAAAAGAGCTTATTGTGATGTTGCTTGATCTGGAAGAAATGGAAGATCAGCCAACGAACCTTATTCCCGGCTTTTACGACAGGTTGGTCACATTAATGCCTTCCCTGCAGGAACACCGGTGTTCAAAAGGCGTGAAAGGCGGATTTTTTAAGCGGGTACAGGAAGGCACCTGGATGGGACATGTGATTGAGCATATTGCATTGGAGCTGCAAAACCTTGCCGGCATGAAAACCGGTTTCGGGCGTACCCGGGATGCAGGTCAAAGAGGGTTATACCATATTGTATTCGCTTACGAAGATCTGGAGTCAGGAAAATACAGCGCCGAGGCGGCCGTACGGATCGCAGAAGCGCTCATTAAAGGCATGCCTTATAACATCCAGCAGGACGTGAACGCCATCAAGGAGCTGGCAGCCAAACGACATGCAGGTCCCAGCACTTCTGCCATCCTGCAGGAAGCGGTCAAAAGAAATATTCCTGTGATCCGGCACAATGACGATTCGTTCATTCAATTGGGTTATGGTTGCGAACAACAAAGGATCCAGGCTACCATCGCTTCCACTACCAGTTGTTTGGCGGTAGACATTGCAGGCGATAAAAGTGCCACGAAAGAATTATTGCAATCGAATTACATACCGGTACCGGAAGGTAGGACCCTTACCCACGAAGCAGAGCTGCTGCCGGTCATCGAGCAGATAGGCTATCCAGTGGTTATTAAACCATTAAATGGGAACCAGGGCAAGGGCGCTACCACCAACATCAGAAATTACAATGATGCGCTTGCTGCCTTCAGGCTGGCCAAAGAATTCGGGCCAAACCTGATCTGCGAAAAACATATCAGCGGTTCAGATTACCGCATCCTGGTCATAAACTACCGGTTCTGCGCAGCAGCGCTTCGTACGCCGGCCTCGGTTACCGGCGATGGGATCCATACTATCCGGGAACTGATCGACCTGGAAAATGAAGACCCCCGCAGAGGCAACGACCATGAAAATGTGCTTACCAGGATCAGGATCGATGAAGGAACGGTGGAGTTGATAAATAAACAGGGCTATAGCCTGGACGGCGTGCCTGCAAAGAATGACTATATACTGTTGAAAACAACGGCCAACCTCAGTACCGGAGGTACAGCAGAAGATGTAACAGGCGACGTACATCCTCACAATATTGCTTTGTTCGAGCGCATAGCCAGGTTGGTAGGCCTTAATATTTGCGGGATCGATATCATGGCGACTGATATAAGTGTTCCCATAACAGATACAGGCGGCGCGGTACTGGAAGTGAATGCAGCGCCAGGTTTCCGCATGCATATATCACCGTCGAAAGGCCAGCCGCAAAATGTAGGTAAAGCGGTCATTGATATGTTATTCCCGCAGCAGAAAGATGGCCGTATTCCTATTATGGCGGTTACAGGCACGAATGGCAAAACAACCACGACCAGGCTCCTGGCCCATATTACAAAGCAGGCGGGCTACAAAGTAGGTTTTACAACAACAGACGGTGTTTATATTCACGATCAAATGATCCTCAAAGGCGATTGTACCGGGCCGGAATCTGCAAAAACAGTATTGAAAGATCCCGGTGTGAACATGGCTGTGCTGGAGTGCGCCCGCGGTGGTATTTTACGTGCCGGCCTGGGTTTTGACCAATGTGATATTGCGATCGTTACCAATATTGCAGAAGATCACCTGGGTTTACAGGGCATCGATTCGCTTGAAAAACTGGCCAGGGTGAAATCGGTCGTGCCCGAATCGGTACATGCCGGTGGTTATGCGATCCTGAATGCAGATGACGAGCTGGTGTACAAAATGAGGGAAAGACTACACTGTAAACTGGCCTATTTTACCATGAACCCTGATAATATGCGGGTGCAGCAACATTTGCTGCAGGGCGGACTGGCAGCGGTGTATGAGAATGGTTTTATTACGATCAGGAAGGGGCAGCTGGTGCCCCTGGTCATTACAGCGAAAGACATACCGATCACTTTTTCCGGAGCCGCCGAATTCAATATCAGTAATATTTTGCCGGCCGCACTGGCTGCTTATATCCAGGGCGTTTCCGCCCGGTGTATTGAGGCAGCACTGATCTCATTTATCCCATGCCCTGAAACTATACCAGGCAGAATGAATGTATTTGATTTCAATTATTTCAAACTGATCGTTGATTACGCGCATAACAGCCATGGAGTGAAAGCCATTGCGTCTTTTATCAGGTCGCTGCAGGCATCCACGAAGATAGGCGTCATAGCAGGTATCGGCGACCGAAGAGATGAAGATATCACTTCATTAGGGGCCGAAGCAGCGGCTATTTTTGATGAATTGATCATCAGGCACGATGATGATCTGCGTGGCCGGGATCCGCAGGAGATCGATCAGTTGATCTGCAAGGGTATACACAAAGTGGCTCCCGGAAAAAAGATCACGATCGTTTCCAGTGAACTAAAGGCCGTTGAAGTAGCCATTAAGAATGCCGTTGAAAATTCAATAACGGTGTTCTTTGCCGACAATATAAAAGCGGTGATCGGCCAGATCCGGCAATTCCTTTCGCCGGAGATGCCGCAGGCCAGGGCGGTGGCATAAACTATTTACATTATTATTGGGAGATCATTTATGGGGCGGGTTTACCTGGGGGATCTTGTAGGTATCTTTCCTGCCCAGCATATGCACTTTGAGATCGCGGATAGCAACCGCTTTTCTGTCTGAGAACTCGGTGATGTTCGATTCGGTGATCTCAGATCCGTCTATGATGATCACGGTGCCACTTCCTATCACTTCCATCTCCACACCATTACGGATAATTATGGCTGTATCTTCTTCAATACCGATACCTATGCTTGTAGGATTGGTCACTATTACCTGCGCCATTCTTACAAAGCGGCCCCGGTGCACGAAATGGGTGTCGATGCAAACATCTTTCAGAAACTCCAGCCCGGTAGTGATCTTGATCTCGCCGCTGATCTGTTCCACGTCCTTGTTACCGGCATAGATCATGGGAGTGGAAAGGGCCATGGCGCCAGCGCTCGATCCGGCTATTACAAGGGGATCGTTTATGTATCGCAGTTTCATGGCTGTAAGAAAAGGGGTGCCTCCATATACAGTAGTGATCTTAAGCTGGTCGCCCCCGGTAAAGAAAAATGCATCCGCCTCCTGGACCCTTTCTGCAAGGCCGTCGGTTAACGCATCTTTTCTTGAATTATGATGGATATGTCGAACTTGCGATATGTTAAGCTCTTTGAACAGCTTTTGGTATTGTTTGAAGGATTCTTCACCTTCACTGCTAGATGTAGTGATCACTTCAACGACCGGATTTTTTTTTCTGATATAACTTGCAAATGATTTTAAGACCTCCAGCGGGATAACATTTTCTGGTTGGCCTTCGGTATCTGGTTGCTCGCCTTTATTTTCTTTTCCTCCGATGATCACAAGTATTCCCTTGGGAACAGGGCATTCCTGCTGCTGTTTTTTTTCGGTTATCTGGTCTGTCATAGCAGATCTCGATGCAAATGTCATTCCTTCCGGTTCATAAATAAAAAAAGGATAGCTAAACTATCCTTTTATTCGATGCTTATAGCTGGTATATTACTATTCATCTTCCTCTTCTTCTTCTTCCGTTTCCTGTTCCGCTTCCCAGTTGATATTATTCTCTGCGATGCCGGTCAGGAGCTGGTCTGTCTCTTTTTCCTCTTCCAAAGTTTGTTCCAGTACCTTCGCTGCATCTTCATAGCCGAGGGTATGGGCAAGTTGCACCAGGCTGCCATAAGTGGCAATTTCATAGTGTTCTACTTTCTGGCAGGAAACTATGATAGCAGCGTCGCGGGTCATACTGCCATCCTCTGTTTCTTCAAGCGCAGACTCCGCTTCCTTAACAAGACCTTCCATGGCTTCGCATTTTTTGGCCTGTGGTCTTTGTCCGATAATTTCAAATACTTCTTCCACCCGCGATACCTGTTCTTCCGTTTGGCCGATATGTTCTTCAATAGCCGATCTGAGTTCTTCGGTGGTAGCTTTTTTCATCAGCTTGGGAAGTGCTTTCATCAGCGCTTTTTCTGCCCAGTAAATATCCTTCAGGGAATGATGAAAGAATTTTTCCAGTTGACTGTTCCCGGCTCCGGCTCCGCTGGAGGTGGATGTTTTTTTCTTTGCCTTTTTTACAGGTTTAGATCTTGTCGTTGGCATAATATCGTTTTTTATATGATTAAATAGTTATGCTATGCTATGCTCGATACAAAGCGCATGCCACGGGGCTGCGTCGCTTTCCTGATCAACCGATCTCAATTCTTTGTCCGGTAGCCATTGCCTTGTAAATAGCTTGCAGGATTATAACATCCTGCCGGCCCATTTCACCGGGTACCGGGCTGGGGCGCTTGTCTTTGATGGCCTGCGCAAAATCATCCATTTGTTTAGCCTGTTGATTGATCTCCGGAAATTCCATTTTCCCTTGCGAGCTTTGCCCTTTAATGCCGCTGTATTCATAAGCCGGGCCCAGTTCTGCCCAGCCGTTTTCTGCTTCTGCCCGCAGTTTGTTCATTTCTTTTGAGTAGCTCGTAGTGCAGGCTGCTTTGATATTATCCGGAAATTCCATCACCCAGGAAAGTCCTTCTTCCACGCTCCTGAATTTTTCAGGATCCGTTTTGGCCGCTTCTTTTGCGGTAACTGCTATGGGTTCCATGCCGGTGGTATAACGGCAGCCCTGTACGCAGTAGATGCCCAGATCCATTAAAGGCCCGCCGCCTGCCAATGACTTATCGAGGCGCCAGCCCGATGTACCCTGTATACCATTCTCTGCAGTGATGCTTAGCCAATTGCCAAAAGGTTTCTCTTTTCCGAGGCGCATCATTTCCAGGTTATAGGGTTCAAAATGCAGGCGATAGCCAAGGGATAACATGACACCGGCTTCCTCGCAGGCGGTGATCATCTGATCGCATTCTTCCACGGTGATGGCCATAGGTTTTTCACAGATCACATGTTTGCCGGCCCTCGCTGCCCTGATCACATATTCGGCGTGCAGGGCGTTCGGCAATACGATATAAACGATATCGATATCCGGATTCTCTTTAATGGCATCGAAGCTTTTATAGTTGTAAATATTTTTATCAGGGATCTTGTATTTCCCTTTCCATTTGTCAACTTTACCCGGAGTGCCGGTAACGATTGCTGCCAGGTAACAATGGTTGGTTTCCTGCAAGGCAGGCGCCAGTTGCTTTTCACTATATTCTCCCAGTCCAACCAGCGCAATGCCCAATTTACCTTGTGCGTTCATAACATTTCATTTTATCCGTTCTTTAATAGTTGCAGTATTGCCATTTCTATACCACTGAGGTTTAAAATGCTTATGGAACGAAGCAGGAGCAGGTAGCAATTAAATACTCATTTTGGGATTCGTTGAACAGCCGCTGATAGGAATAAATTTTGCATGATTGTTAATCTCTTATGCACTTTGCGAAGTTATATTATGGAAAAAGAGGATATTCATTTAGACGATGTCTACCGCATTTTATTTGGTAACGCTCCTGTATTGTTCCTGGTAGAAATTATAATAAGGTCTGTTATTACATACATTATACTGCTTGCTGTTATTAAAGGTTTGGGCAAGCGAATGAGCGGCCAGCTCAGTTTCACCGAAATGGGGGTGATGCTGATGCTTGGCGCCATTGTATCATCTGCCATGCAAATTCCCGAGCGGGGCATCATCGAGGGTTGTTTTGTGCTGGTTTTGGTATTGATCATTCAACGTGTACTTACCAGGTTCATGTTCAAAAGCCCTAAACTGGAAGATAAGGTATTAGGGCAGATGTATGTGTTGGTGAAGGACGGCATCCTGCAAACAAATGAGCTTTCGAAAGAATATGTTTCCCGCAACCAGATCTTCAGCATTCTGCGTGCGAAGAATGTGATCAACCTGGGCATGGTGAAAAGGTTATACCTCGAAACCAGCGGAGCTTTTACCATGTATATGTATAATAAAGAAAGGCCCGGCTTATCGCTTTTGCCAAGGGAAGATGAGGACCTGTTCAATGCCCAGTACCTCGTCACCGATAAGAAGGTTTGTAATATCTGCGGGCAATTGTACGAACAAACAAAGGTGCCGGATGCATGCGGCAATTGTCACAGCAAAGAGTTTGTACAACCTGTTTCGGGAAACAGCTTACATAAATAATGCAATTCTACAATCATGGAAAAAGACGAGATCCGTTTAGACGATTTTTACCGGATTTTCATAGGGCAGGTGCCGCCTGAATTTTATATCGAGCTGATCATAAGAACCGTGTGTATATATGCCATTATCATGTTTGGTATGAAGTACATGGGCAAACGTATTGCCGGCGATCTCAGCAGGAGTGAGCTGGCTGCCCTTTCAACCCTGGCTTCTGCAACGGGCCTGGTATTGCTTTCACCTGAAATGGGCCTTGTTTCTACAGTGATCGTACTGGGCGTTATATATCTTATACGCCTGTTTGTGCTCAAAAGAAGTTATTCCAGTAAAGGTTTTGAAGAAGCCACGGAAGGAAAAAGAAGTACATTGATCATGGACGGAGAGATGCAATGGCAGGAAATGGAAAAGGTGCGGATCAGCAAAGGACAACTGATGGCGCAGCTGCGGGAATTAGGGGTCGTACACCTGGGCGTAGTAAGGCGCTTTTGTATGGAAGCCAATGGCGCTTTTACATTAACAAGAGATCCAAATCCGCAGCCCGGCCTGCCGGCCATTCCTGAATGTGATACGGATTTTTTAAAGGAACAATCTTACGTACTTGAGATGAAAGTATGCAGTAATTGCGGACATCGCCAGCAAAAACAGGAAGCTTATTGTCCCTGCTGTAAAAGTGTGTTGTGGACCGCTCCGATAAAAGAAGCAGAAGAAAATTAAATGCAATCCATTCTTACGCTCACCATCGATATACAAACACCAAAAGCAAGCACATATTTTGCAGCAATTCAATATTCAATATTTATTCACCATTAAAATCGAGGAGTATGAAAAAGAGTTTTATAGGCATGTTGTGCCTGTTTGCAGTTGTAGGTTTTCTGGCGTGTGAGAAAGAGGATGACAGGGATAATGACCCGTCGAAATTTGACAGGGATTTTATTATCCAGGCGTCTTATGCGAACAATGCCGAAATAGCAGCCGGGGCAGTGGCTGCTGTAAAAGGCAGTGATACATCCGTTCGCAATTACGGAACACATATGGTAACTGACCATACCACGGCGCAGGCAGAACTGGAAACATTGGCCGACAAGTGGGGCATTGACACACCTGTTACCCCTGATTCCATGCACATTGTACTGGTACAAAGACTGAGCACCCTGCAGGGCCGTACATTCGACACGGCGTATATCAGGAGCCAGGTAATTGATCACATTGCAGCCATCGAGCTCTTTCAACGGGAAGCCACCGCTGGCGAGAACCGGAAACTGAGAGCATATGCAAACAAATACCTGCCGCATATCAGGATGCACAAAGTAAGAGCGGATAGTATTCTTGCCAGGTTGCAGTAATAAAGCAACAACCAGGAACTTGTTGTTGCAGTTGCTTCTCAATTTTGATCCACTCCCCCGGAAAAGTCGCAGGCATGATTTTTTCATACTGTGACCATACTGATCTCCTTCAGGCTTTTTTTAGCAGTCATACATAATGGAAAAATCATCTGGAAACAGGGCGCATTCGCCGGTTTCCCACGGGGCACGTACGCCGCCGGACTGCTTCTTCATGTTCAAGTTTTCCTGAAAAATATTAAAATGAATTTCTATGTTCTATCATGTAAAAGAATTACAATTCAATGCGCGGGTATCTAAACCTGATCCTGCATTTGCATCGCTTTTGCTCGAGCAATTCGGCGGTGCAAACGGTGAACTGGCGGCAGCGCTGCGCTATTTTGGCCAGGCATTTGGCGCCAGGAAACCATTCCCCGACAAATACGACGTACTCATGGATATTGCCACCGAAGAGTTCAGCCATCTTGAGATCGTAGGGGCTACCATTCAAATGTTGCTCACCGGTATAAACGGTGATCTGAAGAATGCGGCAGAACGATCAGAGATCATGCGATTACTCGATGGCAAGGCGGCCAAAGAACAGATGATACATGAAGGTATCGTAGCGCCGCAATTCCTGGTAGGCAGCGCCGGTACGCCTGCTTACACGAATTCACAGGGTGTACCCTGGACGGCGGCCTATATCAACGGCGACTGTACGGGCGACCTTACCGCTGATCTTCGCAGCGATATTGCTGCCGAGTCACGCGCCAAGATGGTGTATGAATATCTCCTGCAGTTTACCGACGATCCATATGTAAAAGAAACACTCACTTTCTTAATGACAAGGGAAGTAGCCCATTTCCAGATGTTTGAAGCAGCCCTGGAAAGCATCAAGCCTAATTTCCCGCCGGGTGTTTTACAAAGTGATCCGCGGTACAGCAACCTGTATTTCAACATGTCTACCGGTAATGATTTTTCAGGCCCCTGGAATAGCGGCGAAACAAGTGAAATGAGGGAGACCTACCAGTACATTGAAGATCCGATCAGGTACGTGATGGAGTCGCACGGTTTAAGCGGCCAGCAGCCACAGGGAACACACCGCACAATGGAAACAGTGGAACAGCTCGACCGCGACATGAGCGAGTTGCGCAGCAGGGAGATCAATATGGCAGCACCGATCAATGAAGAACAGCAATGGAATATGCCGGCCACCGGCGGCATGACCGGGATGTCAGGAACAGAAAAAGATACTATATAATTACTATGATAAGCTATAGCCAGGAAAATGCCTCTCCGGAATTACAAAGCGGACCTTCTATAGACATTGTCTATTATACAGATCCGCTTTGTTGCTGGAGCTGGGCATTGGAATCACAATTGACAAGAATGGAAAAAGAATGGCCGGGCACTATAAATTGGCGTTATTGTATGGGCGGATTATTGCCAGGCTGGGATCATTACGTTGATCATCAAAACAGCATTCAAAGGCCGGCGCAAATGGGACCGCTCTGGATGCATGCCAGTGAAGTAATGGATGTGCCGATTGCACATCGCATTTGGGTAGAGGATCCACCGGCATCATCTTATCCCGCCTGCATAGCGGTAAAATGTGCGGCATTGCAATCGGCTGAAACGGGCAGGTTATACTTGTATCACGTACGGAAAGCCGTTATGTTCCATGGATTGAACATTGCCCGGCAGGAAGTATTACTGCAGGTAGCCCGCTGTATCGCTGTTACGAACAAACAGTTTTCGCTGGCGCAATTTGAAGAAGACATGAAGAACGACCGGGGACTGGAAGCTTTTCGCGAGGATCTGAAAGAGGTGAAATACCGGGGTATCAGCCGCTTTCCTACACTGCTGATCAAACAGGCAGCGGCGTCCCGTGGCTTATTGGTAACCGGATTCAGGTCAGCGGACGACTTGTTGCATATTATCAACGAAGCAAATGGAAAATGATGCGTATGGAACAGATAATATCTATTGAGTTTGAATTTAAACAAAAGACCTATTTCGCGCTGGTGCGCATTAAAGAAAAAGGCGCCCACAATGAATACCATATCACTATCATGAATGGTGCACTGGAGCAAAAATTATACGGCAACCATATTTTCATTGAGGAAAACGGACGTTTTATAATAGACCCGGTGCCGGAAAAGGAAACCGGCCGCTTGCGGCTGGTAGTTGGACTTGCCTTATGCAAACATTATAATAAACCCTACTATTCAACGGGTAAAATGGTATAAAGCGAACAGGTCGATGGTTTCATGTAGTCTGCCGCTTTCTGTTTGAGGGCGGCAGATTTTTTTTGACAGGCTGCCAGCGCTTATGGGATATAACTGATGGCTTCCAGCAGCGACATTACCATCTGCGGCGTATATACATTGAACCGGGCAAAAGAATTGTCGATCCCCACCTTGATCGTATAGGTATTGGCAGTGCCCGAAAGAGCCCTGAACATGTCTTCATCCGTATAATCATCGCCAATGCTCAGGATGAAATCATAATTGTCTTTATTGAATAATTTTCCAATAGCGTTGCCTTTATTGATGCCGCTATGTTTTATCTCTATGATCTTATTGCCCCTGGAAACCTGGAGTTTTTTATTGAGTGCAAAATGGCTCAGGTGTTCATATAGTTTTTCCGCCTGCTTTTTGATCTGGTTATTACCCGCTTTCCGGTAATGCCATACAATGGAGAATTCTTTTTCTTCAATAAAAGTATGCTCGGCGGTAAGCACAAAAAGCTGCATGATCTCTTTAGCGCCTTCCTTCCAGCTGGTATCTGCATTTGGTTCTTTCAGCCAGTCTTTCTCTGTTTTATAGTAAGCGCCATGTTCCGCAATGATACTGATGTTCAGCCCGGCAAACCATTTATCGAACCACTGATGCGCTCTGCCACTTACGAGGCAGAGATCGTTTTTTACTGTATTCAGCCTTTCCAGCGTCTCTATCAAATGCTGTCCCGGCACAGCTTCCGACGGGTTTGGATAAAAGGGCACGAGGGTGCCATCATAATCGAGCAGGATCAATCTTCTGTTAGCTGCACCATACTTGTTTAAAAGGTCAAATTTTATGTTATAATCAAGAAATTCCACGTCGGCCATTTCCAATAAAAGTAAATTGTTAATGCATGCAACCGGCTAAAAACGCATTAGAAATGGATTAACTGTTCATTTGATCGCATCCGGCACCCGGCATTTGCGTTAAGTGCTTAACCCTGATATGTTTGTATTAGAAGGCTATTAGAAATGGCCGGGGGTGGCTACCCTCGGTAATTTCAGGTAACTTTGATTTGTTTCACTCATCACTGCTTATTGTTGAACATGGTTTGGCCTGATGAATTTTTCGAGTATCGTTCAGTCATAAAATAGTGTATGAAAATTAACTTAGCTTTAATCGCCTCCATCATCATCGGCATTGGGTTGGTTGCCTTTGGTTTCACTGCCTTTCAGATCGCGAGTGACCGGACGCAGCTGAAAAATGAATTGGAAAGCAAAACGGTTCGGGTCGCCGAAGATTTTTATAAAGCTTATTTTATCGGCCTGGAAAGCGGGGATAGTTTGGCTACCGCAAAAATTACCGACAGCCTCCTCGATCAGTACCGGTTTACAGGAATTAAGATCTACTTCAACCAGGATAGCATTATTTCGATCAGGGATTCAGCCAGATCACTGGCGGCATCTTCCCTGGATTTTATTGCCCAGGCCATTTCGGCAGATTCATCGATGGGGCGGCTGGTAAAAATGGATGGGCGCCGCTACTATGAATACGTGCGGCTTATTAAAAGGGTCGATCTGCCTGCGGCTGCCGTCGTTTATTATACAGATGCAGCGTACATCGAAAATATCCTGAACAGTATCTGGTTCCGGAATTTCTGGCGCTGGTTCTTCCAGGCGCTGGTGATCTCGGTAGTTACCCTTTTAATTGTCCGATGGGGTATTTTGTCCCCTATTAATAAGGTCATTGAATGGGCGCGGGCAGCCCGCTCGGGCGACCTGGAAACATTGCAAAAAAGGCCGTCCGTGCCTTTTCTGGAACCTTTGTACAAAGAGATCACAGGTATCGCCAAAGCAATGCAGGAAGCAAAAGCGGTAGCCCAGGAAGAAGCCAGGTTGAGAACGACGGCTGAATCGGTGTGGACACCCGAAAGATTGAATGAAGAGATGAAAGTGCTCCTGCAGAACAAGATGATGGTGGTCGTATCTAACCGGGAGCCCTATATGCATATCAGGGTGGGGAAGGAAATACAATGTATTGTGCCTGCCAGTGGAATGGTCACTGCTATGGAACCCATTCTGAAAGCATGTGGTGGTTTATGGATCGCCTCAGGCAGCGGAGATGCCGACAGGGAAACCGTTGACAAATATGATAAGGTGTCGGTTCCTCCTTATGAGAATAAATACACCCTACGGCGTGTATGGTTAAGCAAAGAGCAGGAAGATCATTTTTATTATGGTTTTTCCAACGAAGGCTTGTGGCCGCTTTGCCACATCGCCCATACGCGGCCGGTGTTCCGGCAGCTGGACTGGGAATATTATACGCAGGTGAATCAACTCTATGCGAAGGCGGTGCTCGAAGAGATAAAGAACGAAGAAGAGCCCTTTATCCTGGTGCAGGATTATCATTTTGCCCTTTTGCCTGCCTTTATCAAAAAAGAGCGGCCCGATGCGAAGGTGGCCATCTTCTGGCATATTCCCTGGCCTAACCCCGAATCATTCGGCATCTGTCCCTGGCAAAAAGAATTGTTGACAGGTATGCTGGGCGCCGACCTCATCGGTTTTCATACCCAATATCATTGCAATAATTTCCTGGAAACTGTCAATAATGCGCTCGAATCGCGGGTGATCTGGGAAAGCTTTTCAGTTAAGGTGGGAAACCATTTCACCATGGTTAAACCATTTCCCATCAGCATTGCCTTTACTTTAAAAGATTATGAAACCAGGATGGCCACACGGCTCAGTCCGGCAGAACTATTGAAGCAGCACGGGATCAATGCCGCGTATATGTGTATTGGCGTGGAGCGAATAGATTATACCAAAGGATTGATCGAAAAATTTTTGGCCATCGAAAGATTCCTCGATAAATATCCGAATTACCGCGAAAAGTTTACGCTGGTTCAGATCGGGGCGGTAAGCCGTTCGCTGTTGAAGACCTATGCAGATACGGTAAGTGCTGTTGAGAACGAGGTGAACCGGATCAACTGGAAATTCAAGACCAAGAACTGGCAACCGATCTTATTCCTGAAACGGCATCACAGCCACGAGGAAATAATGCCTTTTTACCGATCTGCCAATCTTTGTATGGTAACCTCCCTGCACGATGGGATGAACCTGGTGGCCAAGGAATTTATTGCGGCCCGCGATCAAAACGACGGAGTGCTGATCCTCAGCCGCTTTGCAGGCGCTTCGCATGAGCTGCCGGGCGCCTTGATCGTAAACCCATACGACACAGAGCAGATGGCTGACTCTATTAAACTGGCATTGGAAATGCCTAAGGAGCAGCAAACGCAAAAAATGAAGCAAATGCGCAGAATGATCATGAATCATAACGTGTATGCATGGGCTTCCGGCATTTTACGAACAATGGCTTCCATTCAGAATTGATCGTGTGCCAGTGGCAGGGGCGGTTGGCTACCCGCTAGCGCTTCAACAGGGGCTGGATATATCTTGTATTATCCTGGGTGATCATGGCTATATACTGACCGGCGGCAAGATCGCCCCAGTTATTTATGCCGAACTGGTTATTGCCTTCCTGCATGTACAGGGTTTGCTGTTTAACTATACTGCCTGCGAGATTGGCCAGTTGTAATAAGGCGGCACCTTTGCGGGCAGCGCGGAATTTTATTTTCACTGCGTTGTTAAAGAGAGAGGGAAATACGTTGAAAGCAGTCGCATTATTGGAATTGTTATTCCTGTCGGCCGGTATTACCCGCATTGTTAGTATAGAATGGGGATAGGTAAATTTTTTAAAATAGAGGCTGCGCAAGCGTTGGTCTGAAGTGTGATTCTCTTTATTATCGGCGCCTACCCGCACCACGATAGCGCTGATACTGGCACTTATCACCGAAAACATACAGTCTTTGGCAGTTGTGTCCACCCCATTGTAGGTGATGCCTCCTATATTTGTGCCTACCACCCGGTTGGCGGCAGGAAAGGTAAGCGCTATGGCCGAGCCCAGCATATTGAAATCTACATAACTGCTATTGGCCAGAAAAATTTCATCGAACTCATAAATATCACCGGCGATGCCGTCAATATCGATGGGGGTAATGGCAACTTCTGTTTGAACCATCGGGTTGGTGGTGCCGGCTGTTACAAACTGGATATTGAACTCAGCGTAGCCCCTGGACCGGGCCGGCAATGTAATGATCGGCTGGAATGCTTCGTCGAAACCGGAAGAAGTGCCATCGAGGGTATTGATGATGAGTCCGCCTGTAATGGCGGTAATAGTTACCAGCGCATCTACACCGCTTTGAACATTGGGGAAACGGTACTTCGCACCTACCTGGCGGTCAGTTCCCGTAATTTTTACCCCATTGCGGAAACTGTACCTGGCTTGCCCATGAGCGGCCATTGTGAAGAGGAGGAAAAGCAACGGCAGGATCAGCGGGAAAAAAATGATACGCAGGCCATTCGATTTCATATGTTGGTTTTTCATAGGTTACATAAATAGGATACGAATGGGATTCCTGTTGTGGAATGTTCCATTGCAAGGTTGTCGGAGGCTTATGGATTTTACCCTATGAAATTAATAACAGTAACGTGGGTGTAAAAATGAACTGCTTTCAAAAAGCATGTTTTATAAGAAAGTACTTAGAGCGGTAAAATAATCCTATTAACATCGTGCAGTACTTGATGTAAATCAAAAGAAGCGTAAGTTGAAGAATTTTTTTTGCAGTAAGAATGAATTGTATTAACTTAACATTAATAGGATAAGGTTTAATGGTTAATGGTATTTGATTAGTGGACCTCCCCTCCGGGGAGGTTTTTTTATTTGAATACCTTGCGCTTTTAGTATTCAGCATCGAGCATTATGCTTAGGCCTCCGGCTCCTGTTTTTTGAAACGCTTGTATAAAAACGGCTGCCATTTTTCTTCGGCTACCCCTGCTTTATCCATCTCGCTTTTGATACGTTGCACTTCTGTGCAAGTGGCCGTTATCAGTACCTGTCCCAGTGTTGTTCCTTTACCGTGTCTGTGGGTGCCTGCTGCGCCATAACAGCAGTGGCCGGCAGCGGAGCGGCCAGTAAAAATTGTTTCATGATCTAATACCTATATCATGTAGTTTGTGAAGGATGTTATTCCGGGGTAGTGCCATAGCGGTTGCGCAAGGCGTTCAGCAAAGCGGCTATAGTATCATAAGATATCTTCCTGTACACCCAAACCACAAGGTTTTCTTTGTTAACGATGTGAATGTTCTCTGCTGCATTTTCCGTAATGGTAAAACCTTCCCGCATCAAAGCTCTTTTCGTCCAGAACAGGGCGGCGCCTTCGCCGCTCAGACGGATCGTTTTTCCATTACCGTGGTGAATGGTAAAAGTACCGCTGTTCTTGTCGAACATAAATCCTTCCCGGTGAAAAGCCGCTTCAAAAGCGCCTGTCAACACAATATCTTCCGGGGCTCCCTGCGTAAATACGCCGTCATTGCGCAGCAGCCAAACCTGGTCGGCAGATTGCAGGGCAAGATCGAGATCATGGGTGGAAAGCAGGATTCCTTTGCCGGTTGTTTTTGCCAGCTGGTGAAGCAGGTGCATCAGTGATATACGGTTAGGCAGGTCAAGGTGTGCCGTCGGTTCATCGAGGATGATGAGCGGCGTGTCCTGCGCCAATGCTCTGGCCAGCATTACTTTTTGCGATTCGCCATCGCTCAGCTCGCTGAGTTTTCGATGCGCGAAACCCGTGGTGCCCGTAATGTCCATCGCCCAAGCTACTATCTTGTGATCCCCGGGCTGCATGGTGCCCAGCCAGTTGGTATAAGGAAAGCGGCCCAGGGCGATGATGGAGTACACATTCAGGTTGCCGGTGCGCACTTTTTCGGTGAGCACCATACTGAGGCGTTTGGCTCTTTCCAGTGGCTTCAGCCGGGTAATGTTCTTACCACCGGTTTCTACGGAGCCGGCGATTGCCGGCTGCAGACCGGCCAGGGTTCGGATGAGGGTGGATTTACCGGCGCCATTGGGGCCCAGCAAACAGATGAGCTCGCCGGCATGGATTTGCAGGTCAAGCGGTCCCGCAAGGGTCTTCTCTTCTTTTTTGCCCTTGCTATAACCGATGCACAAGCGGCCTGTTTTTAAGAGTGCTGTGTTATGCATCAGAAAGAATTTTTTAAGTTATTCCGGCTCATGATGATCCAGATGACGACCGGTGAGCCTACCAGTGCTGTGATCACATTGATAGGCAATACCGCATTACTACCCGGTAATTGCGCAATGATATCGCAGAGCAGCATTAAGGAAGTGCCCATTAAACAACAGGCAGGAATGAGCAGGCGATGGTCGGAGGTATTGAAGAGGGTGCGTGCCAGGTGGGGTACGGCGATCCCAATAAAAGCAATAGGGCCGCAAAACGCAGTGATGCTGCCTGCCAGCAAACTGGTGCTGCCAATGATGAGGAAACGGGCGCGGTTCACCGTTAGTCCCATCGTACTGGCATAGTGTTCCCCGAGTAATAAAGTGTCGAGCATTTTCGAGGAAGCAAAAGCGATGAGCAGGCCTGCAGCTACCACGATGCCGAGCAGGTAGAGCTGGTTGCCGGAAACACCACCCAGCGAACCGAAGGTCCATAACAAATAATCCTTCACCTGTTCAGGGGCGCTGAAGTATTGCCAGATGCTCACAATGGCCAGGGTAATATTGCCGATCATTACACCTACGATAAGCATGATCACATTATCTCTTATGCGGGCAGAAATGGCGATGATCAGGAACATGATCATCGCGGCGCCCAAAGAAGCGGCGAGCAGGATGAGTGAGCTTCCTGAAAAGCCCAGTTCTTTAATGGCATAGAGGGTGGTAATACTGCCGGCTGATAACATCACCAGGGCAACGCCTAAACTGGCGCCGGCCGTGATGCCCAGGATAGAGGGGCCGGCGAGCGGATTGCGGAAAAGCGTTTGCATTTGTAAACCGCTAACCGGTAACCCGCAGCCTACCATAACAGCTGTAATGGCCTTGGGGATGCGGATCTTCTCTATAATGTAGATCCATGCATCATTCTCCGCCTTTCCCGATACAATAATATCCCACACGGCGGGCAGGGGTATGGATACAGAGCCAAAAGCGATATCGGTGAAAAAAGCGATCAGCAGCAGCAGGAACA
Organism: Longitalea arenae; assembly: GCF_016924755.1. GTDB lineage: Bacteria > Bacteroidota > Bacteroidia > Chitinophagales > Chitinophagaceae > Niastella > Niastella arenae. The sequence goes on from NZ_JAFFJX010000002.1 coordinate 612,748, forward strand.
AAAGACCCAGCTTCAGCAGGGAAGCCGGCGTTGAGAATCGCGGGGTAGCAGGATGTATTGCTACATTCATTGTTTCTGTTTTTAACTGTGGCAAGGTGCTGGCCCCCGTTTATTGTAATTGTTGGTAATAATAGAGTTGGTGATCAGGCATTAATTCCGGGTGAAAGATCTTCACCAGGTCGGCCAGGATACGGGCCGGGTTTACAGCGCCGGATTCCCAATAGTCGTTGGCGCCAATGTCGTTGGTGCGTTTGTTGTTGTTGTACAGTGCGCCTTGCTGGTAGGCCCTGAACGCTGTATAACGGGGATCAGCAGCGGCAATTTCCGCTTTCGACTGCACCGTGCCCATGTTTATCCAGAAATCGGCGTTCAGTGCTACGGGCGCTACCGTCTCGAAATTAAGCGCCAGGCTGCCGGTGCTAATGACATCTGACCAATGGTACCGGGCGCCCGCATCTTCCAGGAAGCGGGTGAGGTAGCTGTCACCATCGGGCACATGCCATGTACCCTTGAATGGCATACCCACCACTACCGCGGGGTGCCGGCTGGCTTTGGCGCCCAGTTCTTTTAAACGGTTATATTCTTTTTCCATCGCTTCAAATTGCTCGTTCACGGTTTCTTCTTTATTCAACAGGGCGGCCATCAGCTTCACCCATTCTGAACGGCCCAGCGGATCCGTTTCCAGCCATTCGGCATTCATCATCACGGGAATGCCGGCGCTGGTCAATGGTTCGTAGCGGCTGAAAGGCGCTATAACACTGCCCATGGTCATTACCAGGTCGGGTTTCATGGCAATGATCATTTCATAATTCATTTCGCTGCCATTACCTACTTCAGCCACTTTGCCGGCTGCCAGGTTTTTACGCACCGTTGAACAGGTAACATATTTTGCTTCGGCCAGTCCTGCTATTACATCGGCAGAACCCATGAAATCGGCCATGCCTACGTGCATGGAAGAAGTGACCACTATCTTCTGAATGGGAATTTGTATTACCTGTGCATTGGCATAACCGGAAGGGGGCGGGGTGCCTCTCGGCACCAGCACATATTGCAGGGTGTCGGTTTTGTCGGAAAAGCGGTTGATGATCCTGACCAGCTTGTAGTGCTCGAAGTAATCTATCGTAAATCCTTTGGAGTGCACCAGTTTGGTTTTGGCCGCAGCAGCCGCTTCCTTTGATGCCGGAGACGCTGATCTGGCCGCCTGTTTACAGGAGCCAAGCCCTAAAAACCACATGCTGATGAGGAAAATGCCCAGTGAAGATAAACCGGTGGTAGATGGCCCAAAAAACTCTTTTCTGCCCTGGTGAAGGAGCCTGTTCTTTTTCATGTCTGCTCTTTGCCTTTCTGCCGAAAGCGGTGAGTAAATAAAGTTATAAGGCAGGTCTTCTGACTTGTTCACTGTTACAGACCTTCCCATTGATGCGGCTTTTTACCAGGATCAATAGTGGTATGCAGTTGCAACAGTCGCGAAACGGGGACTATGAAGGTGCTTCAGGTTTGCCGTTTCACGCATTTGAACTTACAGCAGCGGAGACTGTTCCGGACTTACACCGGATTCCCTATTAAAGCAGCAAATGCTGCTACCTTCGGCGGCGAAAGTAATAATAATTTTGTTTACATGGGATTTTTAAATGTAAGGATCATGTGACTGGCCGGTAATGTTTGCCATCGTTCGGCATCGTTTACATATTTTGGTAAACGAGGCTCATGTCAACATGCCCGCGAATCAGATTTGCGAGCTTATCATATTGGTCTTCTTTGTATTGGCGGTAATCGAAGGATGCTGCCGTAGTATCGGCGAATTTTGATAACAGGTCGTTCACTACAGCATCGTTATCCAGGATGCCATGCACATAAGTGCCCCAGCAGGTATCGGACAGATAACAGCCATCGGTGCTGCCATCGGAAAAACGGAGCAATCGTTCAGGGCCTGAACGGGTAAAAGATGTTTGTCCCATATGGATCTCATACCCTGTACAGGCAGCTGCATAGTGACGATAGGTAAAGCTTCTTTGCAGGGTTGTTTTTTCCTTTACAATAGTCGTATGTACGGGTAGCAGGCCCAGCCCGGCCACTTTAGCCGTATTGCTTTCAATGGCAAATGGGTCTTCGATGGTTTCGCCCATCATCTGGTAGCCGCCGCAAATGCCAATGACGGTTTTGCCGTTTTTATACGCTTCAATGATGGCGGCGGCAACCCCATTGTTCTTTAATACGATCAGGTCTTCAATGGTATTTTTACTGCCAGGCAAAATGATGATCTCGCTTTTTGCAATTTCTGCGGGATCAATGGTGTAGAATAAATGTACGGCCGGGTCTTTCTCCAGCCGGTCGAAGTCGGTAAAATTAGAGAGGCGATTGAGCAGAATGACTGCTATATTTATTTTGTTGGTCACTGTCCTGCGCTTCTTTAATTGCAGTTGAACCGAATCTTCTTCTTCAATAAAAATATCCCTGAAATAAGGCAGCACCCCTATGACCGGCACACCGCAGAGGTCTTCGATCATTTTCCGGCCGTCCTCGAAGAGGCGGCTGTCGCCCCGGAATTTATTGATGATAATGCCTTTGATGCAGGCTTTTTCCTCCGGTGTAAGCAACGCCATGGTGCCATAGAGGCTGGCGAATATACCGCCACGGTCAATATCGCCGATCAGGTAGGTGGCCGCATTGGCATGGATGGCCACCCGCATATTGGTTATGTCGCGCTGCTTTAGATTCAGCTCCGAGATGCTGCCGGCTCCTTCGATAACAACCGGTGTATAGCGGGCCGCTAATCTATCATATGCTTTCAATACTTCTGCAAACAATTCCTGGTTGTTATTGCCCATAAAATATTCCCAGGCCGATTGGGTGCCGATGGGCTTGCCATTGAGGATCACCTGCGCGTTTTTATCATTGGTAGGCTTTAGCAGCACAGGGTTCATATCGGTGTGACAGGGAATGCCGGCTGCTTCGGCCTGTACTGCCTGCGCCCTGCCTATTTCAAAACCTTCCGGTGTAGCATAGCTGTTGAGCGACATGTTCTGTCCTTTGAAAGGAGCCGGGTGGTAGCCATCCTGCTTCAATATCCTGCAGAAGCCGGCCGTAATGATGCTTTTGCCCACATCACTGGCTGTGCCCACAAACATTAAAGGGCGGAGCGGTGTATTCATCAGGCCGCAAATATAGGATTGGCCCGGGAATATACCAGTGTCGGAGACGCTCCCGTTTCCCGCAAACGCCTGCGGTTGTGGCGCTGCCAAACATCGCTTTCTATTAAAATGCACAGGGTGCATTGTCTTTCGACAAGCACCCTGTTCTTTTATTTGTAATGCATCATCGTCATCAATACGATACCAGTGTCGTTACGCTTGAAGCGGGCAGGTTGATGCCGAAGCTGCCGTTCGAGATGGTAAAGCTGTCGGCCGCAAGGTTTGCCGAACTGGTGGTCCGGTAGCGGTTAAAGCCGGCCACCGTAACGCCGCTGATGCTGAAGGTTTGATAGGTGATGGCGCTGTTCTGGTTGATGGCAACCACCACCACGCGCGATCCGCTCTTATAGGCAGTTACATAAACGCCGGGGGTGGGATTGGCGGTGCACGAGATCTTGGTATAACCGGGACGTATATATCTTGCATAATGCGCCATTACATAACCCAGCTTGGTAATATTGCTGTTCTCATCAATAGGGCCGTAAGACCGGCGGATATACCACCATACATACGCTGACCAGCCGGCATTCATGCAATCATGGATCTCTTTGGCTGCATTCATGGCATTCGGCCAGTCATTACCGCTGATAGAGGAATTGGTATAGTGTTCCGTCATCCAGACCGGTTTACCAATATTGCCCAGATTATAAGGCGTTTTGCCGTAAATATGTCCGCATACCGCCAATGTTTTGCTTTTGGCCGTAGCATTGCTCAGATACGTGTTAATGTAATTCTGATCCATATTAAAAGGTTCAGGCGCCATAATGGGCGCACCACAGTTGCTGCCTTCGGCCGCGACAAAAGCGGCCACTTCCGACGCTGTTAATTCCATCGATTCATAAGATACCCTGATGTTCGGTTCATTAATGGGGCTGATGGCCGTTACACCGCCTACCGTAGTGCAGAAGTTTCGCAAATGAGCGGCATAACTTGCATAATCGCTTGTTTTAAGTTTGCCACCGACCAGGTTGTTGTTATCCTTCATGGAAGCGGGGGCCGTCCAGGCAGAGGCGATGACACTGGCGCCAAAAGATTTCGCGGCATCGATGGTTGGTTTTTCCGCTGCAAAATCCGCTGCATTGGGCGATACACGCACCCGCAGGATACTCAAGCCAATACCACTGCCTGGCGAGAATGCTTTGGTTCGCTGATCCGCAGTGAGATCGGCTATCCATCCGCGAATGCTGGCGCCGCCAAAACCCTGCAGGGTCTGTTGAACGGTGCCGGCATTAATGACAGCTGTTGCTTCTGTTCCCGGCTGCCGGTTCGGTTCGTCGCTTGTCTGGTGGTTTGCTCTTTTGGTGCATGCGGTGACCAGCAGGGCCATCGCCAACAAATTGAAGACATTTTTTTTCATAGACAGTTTAATTTTTAATCGTTAGTTGTATCCTGTCTAAGTTAGCGATACTTCATAGAACGACAGGTGCTGTCAATATGCTGATCGTATCAAAATGTAGTCGGATCGTCTCAATTTGTTATGTTATTTCGGATTGCCGGCATTGCCTTTTCGCTTTTGTGCGATATATTCCGAAGGAAGCATATTATACTTTCCCTTGAAAGCCCTGGCAAAATAATTGGGCGTGGTGAACCCAACCTGGTAGGCGATCTCTGCGATGGTCATATTGCTTTTCTCCATCAGTGCCGCTGCTTTCGCAAGCCGGAACGAGCGGATGTACTCGACCGGTGATTCGCCGGTCAGTTGCAGGAGTTTTGAGTACAGGGTGCTGCGGCTCATGCCCACTTCTTTGCTTAATGCTTCAACCGATAGTTGGGAATTAGTGAGGTTTTTTTCCAGGTAGTTCACAATATCCTGTATAAGTTTTTCATCGGCCGATGTTATTTCAATTTCAGGCGTGGTTACTTTTATTTGTTTGCGGTAAGTGCTCTGCATGGTCTGCTGCAGATCGAGCAGGCTCTTGATCCTGGCATGCAGTACTTCCACATTGAAAGGTTTGGTAATATAGTCGTTGGCGCCGGTGCCCAGGCCCCGGATCTGTTGTTCTTCATCTGTCATTGCCGTAAGCAGGATCACCGGAATATGACTGGTCCTTTTGTCGCTCTTCAACTTTTTCACCAGTGCCATGCCATCCATCTCAGGCATGCTGATATCACTTACGATCAACTGGGGATGATTGGCCAGCGCCTGCTGCCAGCCTTCTTTTCCATTCACCGCTTCCAGCACTTTGTAACTGTTCCTGAGATTGTCTTTTAAATAAAAGCGGAAATCTTCATTGTCCTCTACCAGCAGGATAGATGATTTCAGGCCTGTGACTGTTTCGTTGGCAGCCAGGGGCGCCACCGTTTCATCCGGGGCGACCGGGAGCTGTGGCACAGCTTCGTTAATACCTAATACCGGAAATGGAATTTGTATCGAGAAGCTGCTTCCTCTGCCGGGTTCACTTTCTACGGTAATGGTGCCCCCATGCATTTTAATGAACTCTTTGGTGATCGACAGGCCAATGCCGGTGCCCTGGTTCAGGATATGGGCCGGCGAATTGTTTTGAATGAAGCGGTCGAAGATCTTTTCCTGTTCCGCTGCAGGGATGCCGATACCGGTATCCGTTACCTTAATACAGACCCATCGATCATTGGAAGCAGCCGGTTGATCTTTCAAGGCGCTTATTGAAACTCCAATGGCGCCATCGGCCAGGGTGAATTTAAAGGCATTGGAAAGCAGGTTGAATAAGATCCGTTCGATCTTGTCGCGATCGAACAAGGTGTTGAGCTGCGGAATAGCTGAATCAAAGGTGAAATGAATATGTTTTCTTTCCGAAAGGTCGCGGAAAGATTCGGTCACTTCCCTGATATAAGAGATCAATTCGCCTTTCGATAATTGCAGTTTCAGCTCATGTTCTTCCATTTTCCGGAAGTCAAGCAATTGGTTCACCAGGTTCAGCAGTCTGCGGGCATTGCGCCTGATCATCTGCAGCTTGTTGAGCCGGCCGGGTATATGTTCTTCAGCGATCAACTGTTCAACCGGGCCCATGATCAGCGAGATGGGCGTTCTGAAATCATGGCTGAGGTTGGTAAGAAATTTGATCTTTAAGCGGTCCAGTTCCTGTGCCCGTTGTACTTCCTGCCTTTCCTGTTCCAGCGCAAACTTTTTTCTGATCCTGCTAATGCCTTTATACCGGCTGTATAACAGCAGGCCGGCTATAACCAGGAAGTAAAAGATATAGGCATAGGTGGTAGCCCAGAAGGGCGGTTTTACATATATTTTTATAAGCGTTTCTTTCCTGCTCCAGATGCCGTCGTTATTGCTTGCTTTTACGCGGAAAGTATAATGTCCCGGATCGAGATTGGTATAAGAAGCCGTATTGAATGTGCCGGTATAGTTCCAGTCCTTATCAAAACCTTCCAGTTTATACGCATACTGGTTTTGTTTTGGAATGGTATAATTCAGGGCTACAAAACTCAGGGCGAAATTCTGTTTAAAGTCGAGCCTGATCTCCCTTGCTATTGAAATATGTTCTTTGATCGGCGAATCATCGCCCGCATTTACCGATTTGTTGGAGATCTTGAGGTCGGTTAACAATACGGTAGGAACATTGGGATTGACGGTTAAACGGGCAGGATCGAAATAATTGAATCCCTGCAGGCCACCGAAGTACAATTGTCCGTCAGCCGTGCGTACCCCGGATCCATGAACGAAGTTATTGGGTTGAACGCCATGCTGGCTGTTGAAGTTGCGAAAGGTTTTGGTGCGCTGATCGAAACAACATAAGCCGGTATTGGTAGAAAGCCAGATCCGCCCCTGCAGGTCTTCGAGGATCTGGTAAATGGTCATATTCTGCAGGCCATCTTTTTCCGAGAAATTGATAAACTGGTTTTTTGTTTTATCAAACAAACTCAGGCCGCCCCCGTAAGTGCCAACCCATAGTTTGCCCTCGCGGTCACATAAAAGCGATTCCACTTTATCGCTGGGTAAATGACTGTTGGCCTGGTTGTATAGCGACCAGCCGCGGGTAGCCGCATGATACAGCGCCAGTCCGGCCCCATGCGAGCCCACCCACATATTTCCATTCCTGTCTTCTGCAAAAGCACGGATATAGCCATTCACCGGTAAGCTCATTTCATCGCGGCCATTGGGATTGGGCGTGTACTTCGCGATCACTTTTTTATTCATCAACACGTTCACGCCATCGCCGTTGGTGCCTACCCAGATAGCGCCCTTGCTGTCTTCTTTTATACAAAAGATGAGATCGCTGTTCAGGTCCTGCGGCCTGGTTCCTTTCCTTAGATTTTCCATATGACCGGTGGCCTGGTCCCTGATAAATAGTCCCTGTGAATAAGAACCAATGTATAATTGTTTAGTACGGGTAAAATAGAGGCTGATGATCGGGATGGGCCTGTTGCCTTTTTGCGGGAAGGGAATACGCCGCATGGCTTCTGTTCGAGGATCGAACTCATAGAGCCCGTCATCATCGGTGCCTGCAAATACATGGCCATTGCTGCTTTCGGCCAGGGCGCTTACAATGGCTGCTTTATTGCTGTTCTCCTGGAATGTATTACTCAGTTTCACATTGAAGAGGTTCAGGTGCCGGTCATATTTATTAATGCCGCCCCGGAAAGTGCCAAACCAGTAAATACCCTCGCGGTCAATATAGGCGCATTTGATATCTTTTGTGGTAATGCTGTAGATATTATCAGGATCGGGAACGAAGGAGCTCACCTGCCTCGTGGCAGGATCCAGTTTGTGCAGGCCCGCATTGGTGCCGATCCATAACTGCCCCGCCGGGTCGGTCGCAATACAATTGATCTCATTATTGTTGAGCCCACTGGCCTGGGCACCGCTGTTCTTATAGCGTTCAAAACCGGTTAGGTCAGGCAGCAGGCGGTTCAATCCCTCGATGGTGCCAACCCAGATATTGCCGCTGCTGTCTTCTGCGATCGCTTTTACCAGTCCGTTGCTTAAGCTCGAAGCATCCGCGCTATTGTGGGTGAAGCGCCGAAAGGAGTTGGCACCTCTTCTATACAGGTACAGCCCGTAATCGGTTCCGATCCAGATCCGCTGTTTGCTGTCCTCAAATATGCAGGTAAGTGTTATTTTGACACGACTTCGGTCATGGGCTTTGCCGAGATCGAGGTGTTTGATATTTTTTGTTTGCGGATCCAGGATATGCAGGCCATCGTATTGGGCGATCCATAATTTGCCCTCGTAGTCGCATACAAGTCCACGGATCACCGCATTGGTGGAAAAACCGCCATGATTGTTACGGGCGGGAAAATTGGTAAAATTATCGGTACGGCGGTTATACAGGCTCAGGCCGCCGCCGCTGGTGCCGATCCAGAGATTGCCCGCTTTGTCTTCGCACAAAGCCAATACCTCATTCACCCGTAAGCTGTTGCTGTCACCGGCATTGTTGCGGTAGACGGTAAAATGAGTGCCGTCGAACTTGTTCAGTCCATCGTCGGTGGCGAACCACATCAGGCCGAGCCGGTCCTTCAGGATGGCGTTCACCGAATTGGATAACAGGCCGTCTTTGGAAGAAATGGAAGTAAAATGGATGGAAGCTTTCTGAGCAGCAGCTTCCCATAACAGGAAAGTACAAAGGCCAATAAGTACATATCTGATATATGACATACGCAAAGCAATCGGGCTGTTCACCAGGTCTGCCACAATTCTTTCTTGGTCGCCGGGAACTGCGGCACATGGCTGCACCTTTCACGAAGTTAAATGTTCGCAGGACAATTTAGTATACAAAACCGGCCTGCCGCATTCCGTCCTGAACATTTTTGACAGTAAAAGAAACATTTGTGCCATTCCCCGGCTTTCATTTTGGCGAATTTTACCCATGTACGATGGAAACCGCCGAATGCAGGGATCATTAAGGCATCATATATTAAAAACAGAATAATGTTTGATCCCGGCGATCACGGGTATTTCATGTACAGCCTATAGCCTAACCATCATTGCTTAACCAAACTAACTGATTGCTGAATGGCCAAATTGAATTTGGGTACAGGGAGGCCTGTGCCCATCCGAACGATCTTCTTCCTGCTCGTCTGTTTCACCATTGGTTGTAAGAAAGGGTTTAACGACTACTACGGTGACAAAAGTCCCAAAGGAGGATTCTTATTCGAAAAGATCCGGGACGATCCCCATTTTAGTATTTTTTCAAAAGCGCTTGAACGGGCCGGCCTGGTCCAGTACATCAGCCAGGGTGGGTTGTATACCGTTTTTGCGCCCACCGATGAAGCATTCCTGGCTTTCCTGAACAGGAACGGTTATGCTTCCGTGGATGATCTTCCGGTTGACAGGCTGTTCAGCATCCTGAGCTTCCACATTGTAAACAATATGTGGTATCACTACGACCTGAAAGTAAGGTTCGCTACCTACCAGCAAAAGCTCTATCTCACCAGGAACAAAAAATTTGTGAACATAGATGTTACGTCGGCAGACAGTATAAAAATAAACGGCGTGGCCGTCATCCATTCGTTGCGCGATATCGATGCGGCCAATGGTGTGATCCATGGCATCGGTGAGGTATTGCTGCCATTGCCCAACCTTGAAGAAGTATTACGTAACGACCCCGCACTGGCCAACAGTACTTTTTACCGGCTTATGCAACTGACTGCCGACAGCGCCTATGACCGTTTTAACAGCTACGACCGTGACCGGGATGGCCGCATGGATTCGGTATTCTTTAAAACCTATCCGCTGCTGAGCAATGTGTATACGTCTATAGAATTCCGGCAGAACACAGCGCCGGCCAACCAGGGTGGTGATCCGTTGTTCACTACTTTGTTGATCCCCACGAACCAGGTGCTCGATGCATTCATTGCACCGGCATTGGCCCGTATCGATAACAGCGTGCCTGATAAGATCGCTGCCTTGTCGCCTTCCTATGCCGAAGCCGTGCTGGAAGCCTATTTCATTGGCGATACCATTGTTACGGCCAATGAATTGATCAACCGCACGCGGGTACTGCGATCGGTGAACAGTGAAATAATACCCGTTACGCCTGATAATATTTTTATTCAGAAAAATATCGTGGCCAGTAACGGCACCATTCAACTGATCAATACGGTCTTCCCCGCTTCGCCGGCTTTACGAAGTGCGTTGGGACAAGCCATGCTCGATCCTGAACTAAGCAGTTTCATGGCTGCGATCCAGGCAGCGGGCCTTATGGGAAACCTGGCCACCACCACGCGCACGGGTACCTACCTGGCGCCTACGAATGCCGCCTTCCAGGAAATAGGACTCGATGTTAAAAAGAGAACACTGAATGGCGCCTTGCTCACTTCCACCCAATTCAACAATATCGTACGCCATCATATTATCAATGAAAATCTTGCCCCTGCCGGGCTAACAGGCACCAAGAACAGCGACCTGGGCAATACACAAACACTGGTGTTCAGTAATAATGGCACCAGGGTAATCAGTGCCGGCGGGGTAATAGCTGACATTCTGCAACCTGAGATCAGCAAGGGACCAGGCAATCCACCGGTCGGTTATGTATATAAGGTGAATAAGGTGCTGCTTCCGCTTCAATAAAAAGGATGAAGTAAACAATTCTAAAAAAGTAACTGCTTAATATGAGTATTCTTCATACAATCAAACGGCTGCTGCTGCCGGTCATTCTCCTGTTGCTGATACACCTATCAGCAAATGCCCAGACGCCGGTAACCATAAAAGGCCGGGTCACCGAAAGAGGCACCGGCCATGCCCTTGATGGCATCACCGTCGTAGAGGTAAATGAAAATGACCGGCAGGTAAATGGCGCCAATACCGACGTAAACGGTACTTATACGATCCGCGTGAGCAATACCGCCAACCGCTTGCGATTTTCCTTTATCGGTTATGAAACCAGAACGGAACCTATCGGTACACGTGCAGTCATCAATATACAGCTGGCCCGCGATACGGGTCAAAGTATGTCAGATGTAATTGTACTGGCCAGAAAAGCTGACCAGGTGAGCAATGGGTTTGGGAACACATCGCGGCGCGACCTTATCGGGGCCGTGAGTTCGGTAAAAGGCGAGGTACTGGCCGATCAGCCTGCTACTTCCATCGATCAGATGCTGCAGGGCCGGGCAGCCGGGGTGCAGATCGTTACCAATTCAGGCGATCCCGGCGCCGGCGTAGATATCCGCATCCGCGGCGCCGGTTCCATTTCCGGGGGCAATGAACCATTATACATTATCGATGGGGTTCCCATCATCTCATCGCCTTTTGATAATTCAGCGAATGGACAAAATGCCGCAAGGATCAATCCCATTGCCGATATCAATCCCAGCGACATCGAGCGCTTCGACATTTTAAAAGATGCGAATGCGGCGGCGATCTATGGCGCGCGTGCTGCCAATGGGGTCATCATCATTACCACCAAAAGAGGCCGTAAGGGTATCACGAATATTACCTTGAATTCCCAGCTAAGTATGCAGGAAGCGCCGCCTTCCATCCCGGTGCTCAGTGGTTCCGAATACAAGATCATGCGGCTGGAAGCATTGCAGAATGCGGGCAATATAAACCCTTCCAGTCCTGACCTGCAGCCCCTGGTCGATGACCCTGCGTATGCGGCTTATCAATATTACCAGCATAATACCGACTGGCTGAAAGCGCTGAAACAAACCGGCTTTGCGCAGGTGTATAACCTGTCGGTGTCTGGCGGGGGAGAAGCGATGCGGTATAATTTCAGTACATCCTATACCGATAGAAAGGGCTCATTTATCAATACCGGCAATAAACGCTTCACCACCCGCTTTAACCTCGATTATAAAGTGTCGGACAAGCTGAAGTTCTCGGCCAATATCTCCTTTGCGCGAAGCAAGGTGAATAACCATGCGAACTATGGCCAGGGTACGGTCTATTTTCTTGGCCATGTGCGTTCCTCGGCCCTGCCCATATACGATATTGACGTTAATGGCGATCCGCTGCCTAATTATTTCTCCCTGCCCGGCGTGCATTTCAATGGTATGGATAATCCCGTTGCTTTTGCCAAATCGGTAAGCAACGATGCATTCAGCACCAACCTGAAACCCAATATCCGCGCGGAACTGGATATCATTAAAGGTTTGAAATACATCAGTAATGCGTCGCTTGATTTTATCGGCGAGAATGGACTGACCTATTTTCCGCCGGAAGCGACCGGCCTGATCTGGAACGATCGCAGTTTTAACCGGGTGGATACGCGGGATTATGAAAGAATGCAAATGATCCTGGATAATCTCCTGACGTATAACCGCAACCTTACAGATAAACTCAAAGGGAGCTTTGTGCTGGGCAACACCTTCAACACCTTTACCTCGAGCCAGTTGATCGCCAGCGCTTATGCCAGTGCCTCGGGTTCACTGCGAACGATCGGTACTACCGGGGGCAACCGCCAACTGGTATCCAACAAAACCACAGAAACCATCCTGAGCGTGTTTGCCAAGGCAGACCTGATCTATAATGACCGGTATGGATTCAATATCACGGTGCGCCGGGACGGTTCTTCGAAATTCGGCGGTGCGAATAAATATGCCAATTTCCCATCAGTAGGTGCTTACTGGCGGGCATCCGGCGAACGGTTCCTGGCAAACCTGCCCTGGCTCACCGATCTGAAGTTCAGGGCCTCCTGGGGGCAACTGGGCAATAGCGGCATTCCCAACTATGCATATATTAGCCAGTTTACCGCCGGCACCAATTACATGGGCTACAGCGGCGTGAGCCAAAGCAATCCCGAACTGAACAACCTACGGTGGGAGACCAGTGAAAGCTCCAATTTGGGTATGGACCTCGACCTGTTCAAAAGCCGGTTGGTGCTTACGGTAGATCTGTATGACAAGATCACCAAGGACCTTTTATTCAATCTGCCCCTGCCGGCTTCGAGCGGCATCGAGCGGAATGGTTTCACCAACTGGAATGGCAGCATATTGACCAACCTGGGCAATATCAGTAACCGCGGTATTGAAGTGGATCTGCTCCTGAACGCCATTCGCGCCAAAAAAGCCGGCGATTTTGAATGGACCATGTCCTTTAACCTCGGCCGCAATATCAATAAAGTGACCTCATTACCCGGTGGTACCCTGAAGCTCACAGAGAACTACGCGAATTTCGGTTCGCAGGTAAAACAGGGCGATGCGCTGGGAACTTATTATGGCCTCGTATTTAAAGGCGTGTATGCCACAGATGGCGATGCCGTGGTAAGAGATGCCAAAGGCAATGTGGTGTACGAGCTGGATGGCGTAAACCCGCGCAAAATGCGGATTCTGAGTGAAGCCGGCGATACCCTGAAAGGCGGTGATGCCATTTATGAAGACTTTAATAGCGATGGTATTATCAATGACCAGGACCGGGTGCTGATCGGTAATGCCAATGCCGACTTTTTTGGCGGCTTCAGTAATGAATTCCGGTACAGGAATTTCGGCTTTAAATTTTTCATCCAGTTCCAGTATGGTAACGATGTCATCAATGGTATGCGGTATTATCTCGAAAGAATGATGACCCAGGACAACCAGGCCATCACTACCATGAAGCGCTGGCGCAAACAGGGTGATATAACCGATATGCCCCGGGCATTGAACAATGATCAGCGGAACAGCCAGGCATCCACCCGCTGGATCGAAGACGGTTCTTATCTGCGTTTGAAATTCATTACCCTGAACTATTCTTTTCCCAGGGCCCTGGTGCAAAAAATAAAGTTGAAAGGCGTGGATGCTTTTTTTACGGCCAATGATCTGTTCACGTGGACCAATTATACCGGCGCTGATCCCGAGATCTCGATTTCCTCTTTCGGGAACAATCCGGCTTTGATCGGCGTCGACCGGGGGTTGACCCCACGCAGCAGAGGTTATACCATCGGTATAAATGCGCGGTTTTAACAACCATCATTCTTTTCATCAACGATTACCCAAAATGAACAATATAAAAAACAAATGGCTGGTGCCATGTTGCGTTGCCGGACTGGTGCTGCTCACTGTAAGCAGCTGTAAAAAATACCTCAACCAGGCGCCGGAGAACGCATTGACCCGCGATGATTTTTTTAAGACCGAGGTGGACGCGAATGCAGCCATCATGGGCGTGTATGATGCTTTACAGGGCTGTGCCGACGAATTTATTACCTGGGGCGAATTCAGGGCCGACCTGGTATCGCCGCTCACGAATAACGATATCACGTATCCCTACTTTCAATTGTTCGAGCATACACGGCCGGCATCGGTATGGTCGCAACCCTACAATCTTATAGCCCGGGCGAATACCGTCATCGAGCGGGTGCCTGAGATCCCGGCCCTCGACAACCGGTTCACCGAGGAAGAAAGTAAGGCCATCGTGGGCGAAGCGCTCTTCCTTCGTTCGCTGGCCTATTTTTACCTCGTACGAACATTTAAGGAAGTGCCGCTGGTCTTGCAACCACCCAGTAACGATGCCGTGAATTACCTGGTGCCAAAAGCCACTGCCGATTCTATCCTGAACCAGGTGGAGGCCGACCTGGCCATTGCCGAAAGCAGCGTACCTGCAGCATATGGCAAACCTGCTGAAACAAGAGGGCGGGTGACCAAAGGCGCCGTGAATGCTTTACAGGCAGATGTATTCCTGTGGCGGGCAAAATACGAAGCTGCTGCAGCAGCCGCGAAAAAGGTGATCGATAATGCCGGATATACATTGGTGCCCGGTGTGGATTGGTTCAATATCTTCTCACAGAAAAATGCAACCGAAAGCATCTTTGAAATCCAATACGATTACCAGCTGTCAGAAACAAATAGCTTAAGAGGCATCTCCGGGAATTTCCTGATGAATCCAGTTCTGTTCGGGTATTTTGAGAGTGAAAAAGACCAGTTACGCGGTTTGAACAGAACCTTCCGCGAAGCAGGTTCCCGCACCTACTGGAAATACACTGGTCTGAACACCGATAATATCGAGCGTCCTACCAATGATCCCAACTTTATTCTTTACCGGCTTCCCGACCTCATGTTGTTAAGAGCAGAAGCACTGGTGCACCTGCGTGCGGAAGACAAAGCAGAAGCTGCCAGCCTACTTAACCAGGTGCGGGAGCGCGTAGGCCTGTCTCCATATGATTTCCTCGATGCTGCAGCACCCAGGGAATTGTTTATTGAGCTCATTCTGAAAGAAAGGGCCATGGAACTGGCCATGGAAGGCAAGCGCTGGTTCGACCTGGTACGCGTTGCCACCAATGAAGAGCAACCCGATCTTCTCATCAGCCGGGTAGTGGCCGGGCGTACGGTGGCCGAACGGTCACAAATACGCGCCCGCATCATCGATCCCCGCGGCTGGTATTTACCCATCCACCGCGACGAGCTGAACAGGAATCCCAACCTGGTACAGAATCCTTATTACAGGTAATGCTTTCAGGAAGCTGATTATTTCATTCATCAACGGTATGTTATATGAAAAATAATAAATTACACAAGGCCGGTTCACAGGGCGCTTTAGGGCTGATCGTTGTTTGTATATCGATGCTTGCATCTATGCCGGCTTGTAAAAAAGATGGTTTCTCCTACCAGGAACAAGTAAGGCAGGTACTTGCCTTTGATATGATCAGGGAAGATTCATCGCTGAGTATTGCCGTGGAGGCGCTGGAAAGAACCAATATGTCGGCCACCCTGAACACCTATGGGCCTTTTACTTTTTTTATACCCGATAATAATGCTTTCCGGAAATTATTTGCCAGCCGGGCGAAAAAAACACTGGAAGATTTCAGCGACGAAGAACTGAAGACCATGCTGGTCTATCACATTCTGCCTGCGCGCATCAAATCGGCCGAGTTCATCCAGGGGCCGCAGGCTACGCCTACCGGCAGGGGCGATTTCATTACGCTGGATATCTCGAAAGGATTCAAGTATAATACCATTGCCAATGGTATTGCCAAAGTGTATGAGACCGATATCGAATATTCCAATGCGCTGGTGCATAAGATCGATGCCGTGCTCAATCCACCCACGCTAACGATCGGTGAATTTCTACAACAGAATAAAGACCTGTACAGTATCATGATCGGTGGACTGCAACGGGCCGGTTTGATGGATACCCTTACTCATCTTACAGACCGGTTTGGGCAGCGGATCAGGCTAACCCTCTTTGCAGAGACCAATGAGGTGCTGCAGGCTGCGGGCATCCACAACTTCGATGGCATGCCGGTAGAAGAACTGCAGCAGCTGATGCGGTACCACATTATTCCCGGCGCCAATTTCAGCGCCAGCTATACCCAGTTCAGGCCCGCTATGAAAGCATTGAATGTGCAGGAGCGCTGGGACAGCACCCTGTTGAGCATCAACAACAATGACTATATCTATTTTAACCTGGCGGCTAAAAAGCTGATCAATGATACGGCCGATTTTGCAGCCACTGATATCATCATGCGCAACGGGGTGATCCACAATATTGACAAACATATCGCTTTTCATCCCGGCATCAGGCGTACCCAGATCTATCATATCTTTTGGAAGAACACCAATTTTGCATATGGTATTCCCGGCGTATCGTCATCCCAGGCGCCGGTTCTCTCAACCAGCGGTACGGTGTATTGGCGCTATTACCTGGAAGGTGCTGTGAATGGCCGCAGCGAATACTTTTTATTCATGGCGCCGGATGGTATCAACGACTCCCTGGTGACCATAGTAAAGAATGTGCGGCGCGGAAAGTATAAGATTGAGGTCAATTATAAAGGCGGTGGCCGGGGCGATTACCAGTTGAAACATGGCGATGACCTGATCGGCGTACCGTTGAATTATGGCCTTGGTGCTACCTGGGAACAAAAAGTGGTCATAGGCACCTACGATTTCAAGACCAGCGGCGACAAGCGCCTGAATTTTGTTTGCACGCGGGTTGGGGGCATCAATCTCGAAGCTTTGGTGTTAACGCCGGTGTATTGAATTGTTCAACCATGACCGGGCAAACGTCTAAAAACATTCTTCCTCTATCATTTATAATTCGCATATGTTCAAACTTTTTAAATATACACTGGGCTGCCTTGTTTTGATAACTGGCACAGCAGCGATAAACAAGGTCCTGGCGCAACAGGGCGTACAGCCGGCAAGGGCAGCCCTGGATTCCATAATAAATATCAAACCTCTTGAATCGGTTCACCTTGGTTATACGATGCCTAAAAGAACAGCGGTGACAGGCGCCGTTTCGGTGGTGCCTGAAAGCCGGATCAAAGAGCTGGCGCCGGTGAGCATCGATGCCCTTTTGCAGGGACAGGCTGCCGGTGTGCGCGTCGTAAATATCTCCGGAGCACCGGGGGCTGGCGCATTGGTGAATATCCGCGGTGTTAGTACCGTTAATGGTGGCTCGCAACCGCTGTATATTGTGGATGGCATACCGGTAAAATCGTACCGGTTTGCGGGAGCACTGGCAAGGAATGCCGATAACAATCCGCTCGCCGATCTCAACCCCGACGATATTGCTTCCATAACTGTTTTAAAAGACGGCCATGCCACTGCCTTGTATGGTATGCGCGGCGCCAATGGCGTGGTGATTATTAATGCTTATGGCGGTACTTCGGGTAAGACCTACCTTGATTTTTCAGGTTATACAGGGGTGATGCAGGCGCCTGAACCACTACCGGTGCTGGATGCAGCTTCATACCGGGAGTATACGCTCGAAAAAGAAAGGGCCAAAGGATTGTCGCAAGCCGACATCGACAATGGCATTGGCCGTTATTTATTGCTTAACACCCCCGCGAGCCAGCTCGAACGCTATAACAACAATACCCACTGGCAAAAACAGGCATTGCAAACGGGCAGGTTCAATAATTACCATCTTACTTTGCGGGGCGGTGATGCAGTGGCTAAATATTCCCTGCAGGTTGGCTATACCAATCAAACCGGTATTATAAAGAACAGCGGCTTCGAACGGTTCAGTACCCGTTTTAACCTCGATTATAAAGTGGGCCGGAAATTAAGTTTCCTGAATACCCTTTCCTACACCCGCACCAATAGAAAGCTCAAAGAAGAGGGGAATGCTTTTAATACGAACCCGCTTTACCTGTCAGCGCTGAAAAGTCCTACCCTCACTGCTTTTCAACAGAGCCCGGAAGGAGAAGACCTGCGCGATGTGGACAGTGCAGATTATGCCGGCCGCAATAACCCGTATGCAGTTATCAACCGGTTGAATAATGAAAGCAATACCAATCGTATCCTGGGAAGAATAACCGGCCAATACACATTTTCGCCAAACCTGAATCTTCGGATAGCCATTGCGGGAGATTACTTCCGCCTGGATGAAACGCGTTTCCGGCCAGCGGCCGGTTTTGCACCCGAAGCTTATATTATCCGTAGTTCATCGGCCGGAAAAAGTTATGAGCTGATGTTGATGAATGAGAATACCCTGAATTATACAAAGGCGTCTGCTTCGGGCGACCATGTGATCGATGCGGTGCTGGGCAGCGCCTTTCAGTCTACAGCGCAGGATGCCAAGGTGGGGGTCTATGTGAATGCCACCTCCGATCAGTTTTCCGGTATCGGCTCTGCCAATGAAACGGATCCCAATCTTGATTCACTGGGAAGTTCTTCGCCCGCCTGGAAGCTATTGTCCTTTTTTGGAACAGCGCGGTATAAATATAAGAACCGGTATATCCTGGAAGCCAATCTCAGGGCTGATGGTTCAAGCCGTTTTGCCCGGGGAAAGCGCTGGGGTTATTTTCCTTCGGTAGCTGCTGCCTGGCGGATAGGGCAGGAGTCTTTTTTGCAAAACAGTAAGACCATCAGTGAACTAAAACTGCGCACCAGTTATGGCATAACAGGCAACCAGGAAGTTGGTTACTACCATGCATTCAATGCATTTCTGCCTTCGCCCTATAATAATTATTCGGCGGTGCGCTTAGGTGTTTTAGGCAATCCAGATTTTCAATGGGAGAGAAGCAAACAATTCAACGCGGGACTGGACGCTGCCTTCTTTTCCGATCGTATCGGTTTTACCCTCGATCTGTATGTAAAGGAAACAGATCATTTGTTTCATACCATAAAGGTGCCGGGCATCAGTGGTTTTGAAAGATATGCGGTGAGTGAAGGTTCCATCCGCAACAAAGGGGTGGAGTTGACGCTGTCTGGAAAGATCTTAAGCGGAAAATTCTCCTGGCAAAGCAACCTGAGCGCTGCTTATAACAGGAATGAAATCCTGTCTGTACCGGATAAGCTGGATGCAGTGATCAGTTATGGCGATCATAGCAGTGTGGTACAGGCCGGTGGCGCAGTTGGCGCTTTTTACGGGTACAACGCATTGGGGGTATATGCTAACAGCAGTGATGTAAGCCTCCGGAATGGCGTTCATAATACCAATCCGTTCCAGGGCGGCGATCTCATCTTTGAAGATGTAGACCAGAATGGCATTATTGATGAGGGCGACAGAAAGCTGATCGGCAACACGAACCCCGACTGGTATGGCGGATGGTACAATGTCTTTGCCTATAAAAGTTTTGATCTCACCGTTTTTGTTGATTTTGCCGCAGGGAATGAGGTCTACAATGCGCAACGCGCTGCACTCGAATCGATGTCTACCTACGATAATCAGTCTACCGCCGTGCTGGGGCATTGGAGGAATGAAGGGGATATTACCAGTATGCCCCGTTTATTGCATGGAGATGCGGTTGGCAATACCCGTTTCTCAACGCGGTGGATCGAAGATGGTTCCTATGCCCGGCTAAAGGCGGTGACCCTGGGATATAATTTCCCATTGAAGGGCATTTTCAAAAATGTATTTAAAACGGCAAGGGTGCTGGTGACTGCACAGAACCTGCATACATTTTCGAACTATTCGGGCTTTAGTCCCGAAGTGGGCAGCATTACCAATCCCATGGTATACGGCGCCGACTATGGCAATGCGCCGCCGTTAAAGACTTTTATGGCAGGCATCAAATTAGGACTCTAGTGAATGCGGCTGGTACCTACTCGCCATCAGTCACTCGCCACCCGCTCTTACTAACCATTAAATAACCAATACTAAACTTTTAATAATGAAGCTGCATATTAATAAGCTGTTGATCTTTGTTGCTTTCGTATTAGCCCTGGCAACAGCATCGTGTAAAAAGATCCTGGACCCTGATCCCAAAGATGTAATTCCCGCTGATGAATTCCCGAAAGACTTCTGGGATGCCGAGTTTATGTTACGTGGTGCATACCAGGCATTACAACCCATTGTTGAATACCGGTTCATATTGGGCGAAATGCGCGCCGATTGGGTGAAACCCGGGCCGGGCGCTGACAAAGACCTGCTGGAGCTGGCGAATCATTCGGTAACACCCGGTAACCGGTTCACGAACTGGAAGGTATTTTATGACCTGATCAACCGCGCCAATTATGTAATAGAAAATGTGCCGCGTGTGCCTGCCGATGCCAACAATTTTTCTCAATTTGAAAAGAACCAATATGTAGGGGAGGCCCGTTTCCTGCGGTCATGGGCTTATTTCAATCTCGTGATGAATTTCGACTCGGTGCCGCTGGTGCTTACGGCCACCGACAATATCAGTAAAGTGCCTTATCTCTCCGCTACCCCGCAGGAAGTGATCCTGGACACCATTGAAGCCGACCTCATAAATGCATTGGCCACTACAGATATCATGGTATCGGTGCCAAACAGTTTTGAAGTGGGAAAACGGGTCAGTGAAGAACAAAGCCGTTTACGGGTGACCAAAAAAACAGTCTGTGCATTACAGGCAGAAGTGTATTTATGGCGAGGAAAATATGCCCAGGCCGCAGCCGCCTGCAGCACCTATGAAACCGTGAATGGCGCCGGACCAGGCAACAGGGGCGACTGGTTCTCGATGTATCTTGGCGTATCGAACCAAAACCTGTTTGGTGAACCGATGTTTTTTGTTGCTTTCAATTTTCTGGGTCGCGAAATAAGTCCCTTGATGAAATATACATCCAATGATCCCGCATCGGGTGGCCTATATATGGTGGCGCCTTCCGATTCGGCCATCAAAACATACAATCCGAATTATCCGAACAGCGTAAGCACCAATAATGCCATTGATGAAATAGACAGGGGATTTGGGCGCTCCTATGCAGGCAGTGCGCCTTATTATAACCGGCTTAAAAGCAGTCCGGTCATCTGGAAGTACCTTGGCCTGGGCACGGTAACGCCCAGTACCATCGATGTGCCACCGAATGTACGGGCGCCTTATCAAAGTGAAGCCAAATACCATATTTATCGCTTTGCAGATGTGTACTTGTTGTGGGCAGAAGCGCTTAACCGCCTGGGTGATAAAACAAATGCGATTGCCCGCATCAATGCGGTGCGCGACCGGGCGCGTATGCCGGCGCCGGCGGTAACAGTTAATTCAACCACGGAACAGATTGAAGATTATATTCTGCGCGAACGCGGGCTGGAGCTTGGTTTTGAAGGTAGACGCTGGTACGACCTCATGCGTTTTGCGCGGCGGGGCCGGCCCGAACTGCTGGTGAATGCAGTTAAAAAGCGGGCGCCCCTGCCGTTACATGCACATATAGAATCAACGCTAATAAATCCGAAGAACTGGTATTTGCCTTATAATGCGGAAGAGAAAAGGTTGAATCCTAATTTATAAGGTCATTTTTACAATTAACAGCCGGGTCTTGCAGCCAGGCTGGCAAAAAATCAGTAGATTGAAATATGAAAATAACAATTGCCTGCTTATTGCTATTTACCATGCCAGCCCTGTTTGCACAATTACCGGCCCAGCGCAAACAGGCAGAGAACCCGGTCATTTTTGCCGATGTGCCCGATATGGCTATGATCCGTGCAGGGGACTCTTATTATATGAGCAGTACCACCATGCATATGAGTCCGGGCGTACCCATTATGCGATCAAAAGACCTCGTAAACTGGACCCTGGTAAATTATGCATACGATACCCTGGCCAATGTAGATGAGCTGAACCTGGAAAACGGTAAAAGCACTTATGGCCGCGGTTCCTGGGCCAGCAGCCTCCGCTATCATAACGGTATGTACTATGTGACCACCTTTGCCCAAACAACCGGCAAAACCTATATCTATACAACGAAAGATATAGAAAAGGGCCCCTGGAAAGCAGCTGCTTTCAAACCTTCCTATCACGATCATTCTTTGTTCTTTGATGACGATGGCCGCGTGTACCTGGTCTATGGCGGTGGCAAATTGAAATTGGTAGAGCTCAATGCCGATCTGTCCGGGGTTAAGCCGGGTACAAGCGAACAGGTGATCATTGAGAATGCCAGTGCGCCCGCAGGAAATAATATCGGGCTTCATGCAGAAGGCTCCCAATTGTTTAAAGTGAACGGCAAGTACTATTTATTTAATATAACCTGGCCCAAAGGTGGCATGCGCACGGTTGTCATTCACCGGGCGGATAAGATCACTGGTCCCTATGAAGGCCGCCTGGCGCTGCAGGATCTGGGGGTTGCCCAGGGCGGATTGATCGATACAAAAGAAGGTAACTGGTTTGCCTATTTGTTCCGGGATTATGGCGCTGTTGGCCGTATTCCCTACCTGGTTCCGGTACAATGGGTGGATGGCTGGCCGGTGCTGGGAACAGCCGGTAAGGTGCCGGCAACACTCGATCTGCCTGCCAGCAAAGGCCTGATACCCGGTATTGTTGCCTCTGATGAATTCACCCGCAGGAAAGGCGACCGCCCATTACCGTTGGTTTGGCAATGGAACCACAATCCAGATAACAGGAACTGGTCGCTTAAGGCCCGAAAAGGATTTTTGCGCCTGACTACCAGCCGCACCGATACTTCCTTTTTGCTGGCGAGGAATACGCTCACCCAACGTACAATAGGGCCGGCGTGCACCGGTTCAACGCTGATTGATGTAACTAATTGTAAAGACGGTGATTTTGCCGGATTGGCATTGTTGCAAAAAAGATACGGGCTGGTGGGTGTTAAAAATGATAATGGAGCAAAATCCATTGTAATGGTCAGCGCCGGATCGGATCAACCGGTAGAGGTACAGCGTATACCACTTAAGCAAAATACAGTGTGGTTAAAAGCGGTTTGCAATTTCAGGGATCTGAAAGATATCGCTACTTTTTATTACAGTCTCGATGGAGCCAACTGGACACCCATTGGTTCTGCCCTGAAAATGACCTATACCTTACCTCATTTCATGGGTTACCGCTTTGGGCTGTTCAATTATGCCACGAAGGAAGCAGGCGGTTATGCCGATTTTGACTATTTCCGTATAACGGACAGTATTTCAGACCGGTGATGGCGCGAAACAAATGTGCTATTCTTTTCAGGAAATGAGCCATGGGTACCGTAACTGCGCCGGTTATTTTTGTGCGGTATGCTTCTTATACCGGCAACATGAGAAATAATGTATTATTGGTTGTGCACACCGACAAAGAGCTGGTTCCTCTGTTGAACAAGTACCGGGGTACATACAATATTTATGTAGCCCGGAACATTACAGAAATGCAGCATGCGCTCGATCATGTAGCTATTCAACTGATCATCTGCAGTGAATGTGTGCCCTTCATTAAATTATCTGCCAGCGTTCAACCGGCGATGGCATTGCCAGCCATTGACTTCCGCAAGCAACTCGACGATTGTATTCTAAATAACCTGCACAGGCATATGCTGAATGCAGATCTGCTGGCCAGGTTCATGAATATGAGCCGCCCTACCTTGTACCGGAAAATAAAAAACAGTACCGGCCGCACGCCCAATGAACTGATCGCACGGGCCCGCCTGAACCAGGCAGCCATGTTATTGGCTGCGGGCGACTACCGGGTATTTGAAGTTGCTAAAATGGTAGGGTTCAGTTCGGCCGGTACTTTTGGCAAAGCATTTCTCAAACTATTTAAGGTAACGCCTACGGAATATAAGCGGAAGCATTACAAGGTTTGATCATTTAAACCGGATATGGCTGATATGAATATCACGCGGTGCAGCTGCCGGGAACTTCACGAATACATCGTGCCGCCCGCTTGCTTTTTTGATCTTACTGCTGAATGACTTCCAGGTATTCTTTTCTCCGGTTGCTGTTACAGGTATGGTAGCGATCAATTGACCGCTTTTGAGATCATCGAGCCAGATCTCCAGTTTTCCACCTTTGCTGGCAGTGGCCAGCACCTCAACCTGTGCCGGGCCGTTTTTCCCATGGCCCAGCTCAACGCCTGCGATCATCAGCCAGCCACCATGGGTTGAGTTATTGGTGACCGTATTGTTGCCGGTTTTCACGATCCCATAGTAATTGCTGTAACCGGTAGCAGGCAGGGCAGAAAACCCATCCTTGCAAATGAATTGGTCAAAATACGCTGATCTGCCTTCGGCAAACAAGCCAATACTTGTGCCCACCCAGGAATTATAGGCTGGCTGTACTTTGTCTAAAGCCACGGAATTGATGGCTGCACCGAGGGATGACCAGCTTTTGCCGTCCCGGCTATAATAGCCTGTTAGAGCATGCTCCTGTCTTTCCAGTTTCAACCAAACGGTATTTCCCAGGGTATTAGGAATGCTGCGAACAGCGGTGTCGAACCGGAAGATGATCTTTTTACCATTGTCATAACCACTATATAATTGAACGGTCAGTTTTTGATTTCCATTCGTGAGGTAGATCCCTGCTTTGCTTGCCGTGTCCCTTGCATCCAGCTCCACTTTCGTGACGGCAGCATAAAAATGATCTGTTTCTTTTTGAACCAGGTGGGCGCGGCTGGTATCGGGAATCAGTTGCAACCAGCCTTTCTTTGCCGTTAATGAATATTGGGTGGCTGCTTTTTTAGTCAGGAAATGCCACCATAATTGCAGGCTGTCTGTATCGAAAAGATCGGAATGAACGCTTCGCCATAAAATGCCTGTATTCAGGAGAGCCGGCCTTTGCAAGGGCGTGCTTACAGGCGCCAGGCCCCAGGGCCGGTCGCCTTCCCAGATCACGGGGTATAAAGAAGATTGCCGGCCCATGCCCGACCAGTCGTTGTCGCCCAGCCGCTCATAACTCTGTCCGATCGTCCACCAGCTGCCGTCGGCCAGTTGAAAAGGGGCCGAGATATGATTGGGGCTTCTGAAGCGTGCATGCGGGTCGGTGATGGGTTTAAAGAAATGACCGAGCCTTTCCCATTTGGTGGAATCGCTGGTTAAGGCGGATGCGCGTAAAACGTATTGACCGCCAGAAACGTCACCCGCCGGGAAGTAGTAATAGAAGCCATTGCGTTTGCACATCACAGGTCCTTCCGCCCAGCTGTATTGTAATTGCGCATTGATCCAGTCGAGGTTGATCACGGTGTCGGTGAGCTGCCCGTCTTTGCCCAATGCCTGTAAGCGATTGACTTTTTGTCCATTTTTGATCACCATATACGGCTTCCCGTCATCGTCTACAAAGATCGAATTGTCGTAACCCAGATTACCGGTAACCTCATTTGTTTTTACGGGTACGGGCTCCGACCATGGTCCATTGGGAGAATTCGCTTTGCAAAACCACTGACCGTGCGCGGAAAAATAGATCCAGTAAGAACCATAAAAGTAAGTGATGGCGCCCTGCCAGATGCCGGCCGATGGCCTGTCTGTTACCCAGGCTGCTTTTGCCGGGGGAAGAACCCGGCTGATCACTTCCCAATGCACCAGGTCTTTGGAATGATAGATGGGCAAATAGGGCGTAAAATGAAAACTGGATCCGCAATGGTAGAAATCATCGCCCACTTTTAAAACGGTGGGGTCGGGATGATCGCCCGGCAGCACGGGGTTGACATAGGTTGATACTTCATGATAATAAGCGGAGGAATCTACAGCGGTATTCTGTGCATAGGCCATCGAATTGTTGAATACACTGCCGAGAAGTAGAATCCGGAATAGCTTGATCTTTCCACGCATAGGAAGTTTGTAATTTTTTCATTTGTGATCCGGTAAAACTCCGAAGAAAAAGGCTTGTGTACATGGCACAATTCGACGAATCTATGCGGCAAATGTTCAGAGTGGATGCCGCGGCTGATGAACCATAGGGAAAATTTTTTCCCTGTTGGTGCTGATTTGCTGTGCGGTACATTATGTTTATTTTTGAGCCTAAATGTTTCTTTATGTACGAGAGAAAAATTCCTGAATTGCTGGATTGTGGTTTGGCGGTGTCTGTGAAGGTGATCGGCGGAAAATGGAAGGCCTGGATCATCGATTGCATCCGGCGGGGGGTGCGCCGTCCGAGTGCTATTCATAAGGAAATGCATGAGGTGGCGCCCCGCATCATCAATATGCACCTCAAAGAACTGGAAGAATACGGTCTCATCTATAAAAAGATCTATGCTGAAATTCCGGCGCGGGTAGAGTACTGTTTTACGGAAGTTGGTATTAGTATTTTACCGGTGGTAGATATCCTGGAAAAATGGGGCAATGAGAACAAGGAATATATTTACCGGAATAAAGAAAACTACCAGGCGGATACCTGTCCGTTCCACCGCAAAACAGCTTAGACAGTCCAATGAGTCAGTCGTCGTATAAGTCAGTAGTCAAATGAGTCAAATGAGTCAGTGGTCATATAAGTCATATTAGTTTAATGGCTCCTTTGACTGCTTTGACCCTTTTGACTCCTTTGACTCTTTTGACTTTTTTGACTGCCCCGGGGTTAAGAATCTTTTCTCATGACTTTAATGATCGCCGCATGTTCTTCCTGGTCATAACCCGCATCGATGGCGCGTTTAAAGAGCCTGGCGGCAAATGCAGGCAGTTCCTTGCTGATGCCTGCTTCTTCTGCCTGCTGTACGAGCAGTTGCAGATCTTCCCCGGTGGTTTTAACTGTGCTTTCCGGATTGGTAAAACGGTCATGCTGGATCACCTGGCCCATATGGCGTAATTCAGCGCCCAGGATGCCGGAGATCTGTTCCAGCAGTGTACCCAGATCTTCGGCACGCAAGCCTTCATTTTCACAGATAAGCGCGCCATGGCAGAAACCGATCCAGCTGCCTGCCAGGTAGGCGAGCACCGCATGAAAGAAAGCGCCTGAGGCTCCGGGTTCGCTACCGAGGTATTGCAGGTTGCCTGCCAGGGCACGTAATACATTTTCCTGCTCCTGGTAAGTAGCAGCAGCGCCTGAAACGGAAATAGTAGCTTCCTGGGTGCCCATTTGCCGGGGCCATGCCATAATATCTCCGTTCAAACAGTAGGCGCCCTGTTCTTTTGCCCAGGCGTCCATCGCACGGGCGTCTTTAGGGGTGCCTGTGCTGAGTTGTATCAATGTTTTGCCCTTTAGCGTGGCTGCCACACCGTTTGCTTCCAGGATATTGCGGGAAACTTTGTAATCAGACACGCAAATGACGATCACATTACTGGCCTTGATAGCTGCTGTAATGTCGGCCGCTGCAGATGCGCCGAGTGCCGTCAGCGCCTGCAGCTTCGATTGGTTCCTGTTCCAAACCGTTACGCTGAATCCATTTGAAATAAATGCACGGGAAAGTGCTGCTCCCATTGAACCTGCGCCGATCACTGTTACCGTACGCTCATTTTTTGTTGTTGTCATCTTTTTCGTTTTTATGAATAGGATGGCAAATTAGCGCTGATCATCGCCGGGGCCAATACGGGAAAAAAGATTCCTGTAGGGGAAAATTTATTGATCGATGGACTCCTGCATGTCATGTAGACCGGCACCGGCATGGGCGCTTATAGGGGGAAATTTTATTTTTAGTAAGTTTGTTTCCTATGGATCAACCCGAATTAAATACAGGTTACAGGATCGCAGTGCCACCGGCTTTCGGAGAAGTGTTTACGCATTTTTATGTGGCAGCGAACAGCTCCGCAGCTGTCATTAAAAGAACGCTGCTTCCATCATTCCAGACGATCCTGGTTTTCAGTTTTGGGGCACCGGTTACCATGATCACGCGGCATAACAATACAATGGAAATAGACAAGTGTATCGTTATTGGTCCGATCAAACAGGCATTTGATTATAGCTTATCGCCGGGTGCTGAGATCCTGGTGGCTAATTTTAAGGAAGATGCTTTTTTCCGGTTCTTCGGTGAGGCGGCTATCGCTGAAAAATTTCCGGTTCATCCCGACGATCTCTTACAGGAGAACTGTTTTACTGCATTATGGCAGGCGCTCAGCAAGATAAATGATATGAAGGACCGGGTAAACTATATACTCGATTTCTGCCAGCCCTATTTACAAGACCGTGATCCCGTTGCCCGGCAACTTGTCGATTTTAAAGGCGGTAACATGAGCGCTATCAAGGCAATTGCAGAAAAGAATGCACTGTCGGAAAGGGCAGTACAATTGACGCATAAAAAACACCTGGGCTTTTCTGCCAAAGAATTGAACCGGTACCAGCGTTTTCTGAAAGCTGTTCAATGGATACAAGCGGTTGCCGCCAAGGACAGAACGATCGACTGGTTCGAGATCATCAGTGAATGCGGGTACTACGACCAAAGTCAGCTGATCCACGACTTCACTCATTTTTTGAATCTCAGTCCAACCAAATACCTGCGCTTTCAACAGGATATATGTTACGCGAGGTCCTGAGTTTCGTTTTCTTACAATTTCAGGTGATGGATGCCTGCCATCTTTGTGTCATCAAATAACAACAACAAAAATAATTGTATGACACAGGCAAAAATCCTGCTTACAGGCGCCACCGGCACTGTAGGTTCCGAACTGGTTAAAAGACTCGCAGCTATAGAAGTTCCTTTCAAGGCATTGGTACGTTCCGCTAACAAAGCGGCCTTCCTGAAAAGTATTCCACAGGCTACCGTTATAACCGGAGATCTGGCCGATACACCCGGACTGGAACATGCATTAAAGGGCATTGAAAAGGTTTTTTTACTGACCGATTCATCTGCAGAGGCCGAGGAATTACAATTGAACCTGGTAAATGCTGCGCACCGGGCAGGTGTTTCACACATAGTGAAATTGTCACAATTTGCGGCTGCTGCCGATTCACCGGTTCGCTTCCTGCGTTACCATGCCAGGGTGGAAAACAGGATCAAAGAGCTGGGCATCACCTACACTTTTCTTCGCCCTAATTTATATATGCAGGGACTGATCGCATTGAAAGACTATATAAAACAGGATGCGAAATTTTATGCAGCAGTGGGTAATGCCAGCATCAGCCTGGTAGATGTACGGGATATTGCCGCTGTGGCAGCTGCTGCGCTGACAGCACCCGGCCATGAAAACAAAACCTACAATATTACAGGCGGTGAATCCCTTACGCATGATGCCCTGGCTGCTATTTTCTCGGAGGTCTTAGGCAGAAAGATCTCATTCATTGATGTAAGCGCCGAAGAAATGGAAGGTGCTTTACGGGCAGCCGGCTTCCCGGAATGGCAGGTGGGCGGATTGATCGAAGACTATGCGCATTATGCCAGGGGCGAGGCCGCCGCTGTCTACAACACGGTAAAAGCGGTTACCGGCAGCGATCCTGTTTCCTTCAGGCAGTTCGTACAGGATCATACAGTTTTGTTCTCATAGAAAAGAACCCCGGCGCCAAGGCCGGGGTCACTATTCCAGGATATTATGGTCCTTCGACCAGCAGTAAGGGTGCTTTTATTGAATTCAACCGTACTTTTTTCGAATATCTCCATCCTTTTGTTAAATGCTGTTTTACTTTGATCAAATTCAACAATGCTTTTTGCAAATGTTACCATCCTTTGGTTGTATTGAACATTCAATGTTATGATTCTACTCACACAATTGCAGGATTGGCTGCTGTTTTGTTGAAAGTATAAACACATTTTCAAAATGATGAAAGCATTTGAACGAATGAGGCGGAACTATTTTCATAATACAGTATTTTATTACTGTTGAGCCGCGACTAATTACGAATAACTTGAAATAATTGCCCAATGAGCGGCTTAATAATATCAAGCACCTGCTATAATTTAAAAAAACAGATGGATATCGAACCATAGGGCGTCGAGATTTTAAAAAAGTAAAGATCAAAGCCTGCCATTAATGGTGACATTTTAACAATGTGCTATTGAATATTGAAAAAGCACTGCGAAATAGCAAAATTGACGATGACAAATAAAAATAAAATCCATGCGATCAATAAAAGGTGAATGCAGTCTGGATAAAGAAGAACCGGATCTTATAAAAATAATGTCAATGCAGATCCCGGGTCACCTCAGATCCCGAACCGCCGCGTAACACATCGAGGTCCGCGCCGAGATGGGCCTGCTGTACATGGTCTATATAGAATTTTACATAACCGCGGCTGGCCATCGGAGCGGGCGCCTGCCACCGGGCCTTGCGGGCAGCCAATTCTTCTTCCGTTACGTCGAGATGCAGTTTGCGGGCAGCTACATCCAGTTCGATCATGTCGCCATTCTGTACCAGGGCCAGGGTACCGCCAATAGACGATTCCGGCGATACATGTAAGATGACGGTACCGCCTGCTGTACCACTCATCCGGCCATCCGAGATGCGCACCATATCTTTAATACCTTTTTGCAGCAGTTTCATCGGCAGATCTACATTGCCCACTTCGGGCATGCCCGGATAACCAACGGGGCCAACGCCTTTCAGAACGATCACACAATCTTCGTCGATATCCAGATCGGGATCGTCTATCCGTGCATGATAATCCTCTATGTTTTCAAAGACCACGGCGCGCCCGCGGTGTTTTAATAAATGCGGGGATGCAGCAGACGGCTTTACGATGGCGCCCTGTTCACAGAGGTTGCCTTTCAGTACGGCCATGCCCGCTTCTGTTTTCAGGGGTTGCTGTAAAGTGGCAATGATATCGGTGTTATAACAGGTGGATTGGGCGCTGTTGGCGCAGATGCTTTTTCCATTCACCGTAAGCGCGTTTTTATGCAGCCAGGATTCCATTTCCCGGATAACGACGGGCAAACCGCCGGCATAAAAGAAATCTTCCATCAGGTATTTACCCGATGGTTTCAGGTTCAGCAATAAAGGCACTTTACTGCCCACCTGGTCGAAATCTTCGAGTGACAACGGAACACCGATGCGGCCGGCAATGGCCAGTAAATGGATAATGAAATTGGATGAACCGCCAATGGCTGAATTGATCACGATCGCATTGTCAAATGCTTCGCGGGTGAGGATGCGGGAGATTTTCAGATCTTCTTTCACCATTTCCACAATGCGGCGGCCACTCAGTTGCGCCAGTTGTTTCTTGCGGGCATCCACGGCGGGAATGGCGGCGGCGCCCGGTAAAGTGAGGCCAAGCGCTTCGGCCATACAGGCCATGGAGCTGGCCGTGCCCATGGTCATACAATGACCCTGGCTGCGGGCTACGCCGGTTTCCACTTCATAAATATCCTGCAGGCTGTAATTCTCCACGCCTTGTTTTTCTTTGATAAGCCAGTTAAATGTGCCACTGCCGATACACTCCCCGCGAAACCGGCCGTTCAGCATGGGGCCGCCGGGCACTACTATCGTGGGCAGGTCAACGCTGCAGGCGCCCATGATGGTAGCGGGCGTGGTCTTATCGCAGCCGGTAAGCAATACTACGCCATCGATGGGATTGGCGCGAATGCTTTCCTCCACATCCATGCTGGCCAGGTTGCGGAAGAGCATGGTGGTAGGTCGCATGACCGTTTCACCGAGTGAAGTAACGGGGAACTCTAATGGAAAACCGCCGGCTTCTATTACGCCCCGTTTTACCACTTCGGCCAGATCGCGTAAGTGGTTATTGCAGGGCGTTAGTTCGCTCCAGGTATTGCAGATGCCGATCACCGGCCTGTTCACAAAATAGTCATCGGGATAACCCTGGGTACGGAACCATGACCGGTGCACAAATCCCATCTTGTCTGATTTACCGAACCAGTCGGCGCTTCTTAGTTTTTTATTGGTAGCCATTCTTACGTAGTTATATTTCCTTACAAGTATTGTCAGGTTTATCTGGAAAGTGTTGCAGGGTACAAGTGGCAGGTTCCAGGGAAGCTAAACACTGTTGCCGGTCGCCGGTTACCAGAGGCGCGGCCTCCACTGTTTTCGAACAAACAACCGCTAACCTGTAACCCGCATTTTGCATTTCATTATCACATTATCAAATTATCACATTGTCATTAGCACAACTTGTCCCCACTTCAGCCGGGATCAGCAAATCAGTCCATTAGCAAACCAGCCCATTAGCAAATCAGCACATTAGCACATCAGCACATTAGCACATCAGCACATTAGCACATCAGCACATTAGCACATCAGCACATTGTTATTTGTCCCACCACACCCTTGTGCTCAGTTTATCCGCTCCCTGGCGGCTGATGGCTTCATTCACATTTTCGGTATTCACACTAAGTTCGGAGGTAGGGTAGGTGAGCCGCCTGATAAAAGTTCCATTGGGCACATCCGGATTGTTCGGCTGCCCGTAAGGGTTCGGCGTGAGCTCAGGATAACCGCTTCGCCTGAAGTTAGCAAAAGCTTCCGGACCATTCAAAAAAGAAGCGATCCAGTATTGGGTGTTGATCTGTTTTAATTCATTACCCGCCATGAGGGGATTGGCTGCTACATAGACATCGCGGTCGGTGGCGCTAACAGCGGAACCGATGTCATAGGCGGCCATTTGATCCATATGCGCTTTAATGCCTTCTGAAAAATATTGTTCGGCAGTCCCGGTTGTGATCCATCCGCGGAAGCGGGCTTCTGCCAGCAATAAGTTGGTTTGCGCCGCTGTTACCAGGAACACGGGGGATGATATTTTGACCATCCGGCGGCGGTCTACCTGGCTGTATTCATAAAAGCTGGCGAGTCCATCAGCGGTAGCGGCGGCGCCAACGGTGCCATTGTCTTTTCCGATCGGCATGCCGATCTGTTTCGCAGGATCGGTGGTGCCTGCCGCCACTGTTTGTCCGGCCCCACTGGTAGCGCCAACATAGCGGATGGCAATCGAACGCAAGCGCGGGTCATTGGTGCTCTTTAATGCATCTACAAACGGTTTGGTAAGATAAAAGTTGGCGGCCTCGCTTCCATTAAGCGTACCTCCAATGGGCTGGGTAAAATTCGCATCGTGGCGGATATAAGCATTGTCGGCATTGTCGGTAATGACGCCGCCGGCCACAGCTGCCTGCACGGTGGCTTGCGCTTTGGCGGGATCTATTTTACTTAGGCGCATGCCCGCGCGCAGCAGGAGGGAGTAGGCAAATTTTTTCCATTTGGCCACATTGCCGGCATATAGTACATCGCCTGTTTCGATGGTGGCGGTTGTCGAAAGAGCTGCTGCCGCCTCCGTGAGCTCCTGGATGATCTTTGGATAGATATCCTGCTGCCGGTCGTATTCCGGGAACAATACCCGTTCTGCCAAACCAGCTCCACCCTGGGTGTAAGGGATATCGCCGTATTCATCGGTAAGGATCATAAATACGTAGGATTGATAAATGCGGGCCATATGATACATGTTGCTTCGCACGGTATTGTCTCTGGCGCGGGTGAGCGCATCATAGGTGTTCTTGATCACGCTTTGATAATAGGCCGTCCATAATGGCTGCGTGGTTACATCGCGGCTGTCCTGGTTGAAATTGGCGCCAGCCAGCACGCCGCCATTGGGTGTTACCAGTTGCTGCACAATGCCCAGGTCGAAGACCATTGATTTCACCGGAAAAGAGGTATTGATGATCGCCTGGTTCAATAATAAAGCCGGATCCAGTGAAGTGGGATTTGTTTCGTTCACATTCAGTTCAGACAATCCTTTTTCGCAGGACGCTGAGAAAAGCAAGAGAACGAACAGGTATATATTGATGCTTATCTTTTTCATGATCGACAGTGTTAGAATTTAATATTCAGGTTAAATCCAATGCTGCGCGTGGTGGGCAAACCGGGCGATTCAAGTCCTACCTGGTTATCGGAACCGAAGCCAAATGTTTCCGGATCGATATTATCCACCCACTTTTTCAACAGCAATACGTTATTGGCCACCAGGTCGAGCTTCAGTCCTTTAACCGGCCATTTAGCCGGTATGTGTTTGGTGAGATCATAACCCAGGGACAACTGGCGCAATTTCCAGTAGCCGCCATTATAAATGACCGCTTCCACGATCTGCTGCGAGCGAAGGTGTTCCCAATAGGTTTGTACCGGTGCTACGGCCGAGTTGGTATTCCCACTGGCATCCACACCAATGCCTTTTACGCCTCCTACGCGGCCTTCCAGCGTCATTTTATGCAGGCCATGCCGCACGGCATTGAAGTTAGTGCCCGACAACATTTTATTGCCCAGCTTATAATCTATAAATACAGACAGGTTAATTCCCTTGTAATTGACCGTATTCAGGAAGCCGCCCACCCATTTGGGAAGGGCGCTGCCAAACAGTACCAGGTCTGCAGTACGTTGTGGCAAACCGTTAGACTGGAAGATCTGCTGTCCTTTCGCATCTTTGGCATAACCATAACCGGCGATCTGTCCCATTTCCTCGCCCACCACATGGCGGGTTTCGCCATTAAATACGTGGGTGCCGGTGGTGATGCGTTCGCCGGGTTTGTCGGAGATAATGCTCAATACTTTTGTGATATTATAAGAAGTATTGGCGGTGAATTCCCAGGTCCAGTCGGCGGTTCTTACCGGTGTAAAGTTCAGCATGGCTTCAAAACCATAGTTCCGGCTTTTGCCGCTGTTGATAGGCGTATTGAGATAACCGGATGCATCGGAGATCTGCACCAGTACGATCTGGTCGCTGGTGATCTTGCGGTAGGCTGCCAGGTCAAGGATCACGCGATTATTGAACATACGTAATTCCAGGCCGGCTTCGGTTTCTGCTACCCGGCTGGGTTTCAGGTTAGGGTTGGGTAAAGTTGTGCCGGTGACATTATTGCTGATATTGCTGGTGCCAACCGGTACGGCCTGCCCGTTGGGATTATTGATGAAATTCGCATTGGGCGTATAGAACAGTTGATCTGAATAGGGGGCTACATCACCGTCACTGCCTACTTCGGCATAACCCAGCCGCACCTTCCCAAAATTCAACCAGCTGAGATTGGGCAAATGTTCCGAAAAAACATAACTACCCGAAACAGACGGGTACAGGATGCTTCTGTTAGCCGGCGCCAGGGTAGAGAACCAGTCATTACGCACTGTACCGGTCACATAAAATGTCTGCTTCCAGTTGAGTTCCGCTGATCCATACAGCGAGTTAACGCCCTGTTCAATACGCGTATAAACCGGGTCTTTGGCTCTTCCATTCTGAACGGTATAAATACCGCGGGTGATAAAATCGGTTACAACCACATTGTTGATGTCTGACCGTTTGCGCATGCGGTTACCGCCGGCATTAATAGTTACCCCGAGGTCATTGAACTGGCGATTGGCATTCAACAGGAAATCGAGGTTGGTTTCGCGGAAGCGGCGGGATTCCTGGGTGTACACCCCGTTCACGAATCCGGGCGGCGCTGCAGTACGGGAAGCCTGGCCGGTAGGGAAATTATTGACTTCCATATCGCGCGACCAGTAGTCCTGCCCAAAACGGCCCTGCAGGCTCAACCACGGCAGGATATTATACTTCAGCGCCACGTTGCCGAACAAACGATCCCGTTTTATAGTATTGAATTGTTCTGCCAGTACCCAATACGGATTGGTGCGGTTGGTAAACCTCGACCAGCTGTATTCATTCCCCGCGGCATTGTATTTATTCTCATCGAGCACCTGCAGCGGCATGGAGGTGGATAAGGCCATTAATGTGGTTGGAATGGAATTATCCTGGTTGGTGATATTGGGCGGGTTCTTATTGATCTCGCGGGAATAGTTCATATTGCCGGAAAGCAGGAACTGCTCGGATAAATTATAGCTGAAGCCGAGGTTCATCGATTTGCGGTTAAATGAATTATTCGGCATAATGCCTTTGTTATCGGTATTGTTCAGCGACAGGCGCAGGCCGCCTTTGTCGTTACTGCTTTCGAAGGCCAGGGTATTGGAAAAGTTCTGCCCGTTGCGGTAGAATTCCTTTATGCGGCTGCCCTGTGCCTGGTAGGGAACAGTGAGGTTATTGAACAGGATATGCGTCATACCCGGTTCAAACTTTTCACCGAATGACCATTGTCCGGAAGTAGGGTTGGGGGTCGTAGGCCTTACGCCATTCTCGCCCTGCCCGTATTCCTGCTGATAGTCGGTAAAGTCGAGCGGCGTATCATTGGTATAGTTCATGTTATAGGTAACGCCGATGCCTTTTGTTTTTCCTTTCGTTTTTGTGGTGATCATGATCACCCCGTCCTTGGCCCGTGAACCATACAGGGCCGATGCCGGTGCTCCTTTTAATATGGTCATGCTTTCTATATCATCGGGGTTAATGCTTGACAGACCATCACCGCCGTCGGAAAACACACCGCCGCCTTTTACGCTTATCGTATTGTCGTTAAAATTGGTATTGTCAACCGGTACGCCGTTGATAACGATCAGGGGATTGTTCTGTCCTGAAATAGACGATTGCCCGCGAATGCGGATCTTGGAGGTGCCGCCGGGCCCCGTGCCCAGGGATGAGATATTAACGCCTGCCACTTTGCCCTGGAGGGCATTCATGACATTGGTGGTGCGGTTCACACTCAATTCTTCCGGTTTCACATTCGTAGCAGAATAGCCAAGGCCCCGCGCCTGTTTTTTAATGCCCAGCGCTGTTACGATCACTTCGCCCAGGTGCTGGTTATCGGCCTGCAGGGTAACATTCAGGGTGCTGTTGCCCGCTACTTCCACTTCGGTGCTTTTAAATCCTACGGAGGTAAAAACAAGGGTGGCATTGCCTGGGGCTGCAAGCGTGAACTTACCGTCGTTGTCGGTAGTAGTTCCCTGGGAACTGCCTTTTACCATAACGGAAACCCGGGAAAGCTTCGTACCTTTTTCGTCGGAAACTGTTCCTGATACTGTTTGTGCATGGGTAACGGAAAGGAGTAACTGAAAGAACAGGAGCAGCCATAACCCTAAAAAGCGGGTTGGCCAGCCATGAACATGCTTTTTCATACCGGCAAGTTGTTTTGGTGAGGAATCGTTGAATCCAAATTATCCGGTATTAGGGGTAAAAACTTCCAAAATAAAACTGTGTTGAATTTTGTACATGCAGGCGAAATAAATTTCCTTATTTTATACTACCGTCCGGAAAGGAGAAGATTGGGTTTCCAATAAGTACATAAAGCCATATGAATCAATTTGTGCTACAACATGGTAAATCGGCCGAACTGCTGCTGTTCCCGCATATCCTGGAAGTGGGCATAAGAAAAAATGGCGCCATCCAGCTCAATGCTTTTCCTGCCACCGTTACACAATGTTTGCGCATATATTATATAATGGACGGCCGTTTTGAATGGCTTGTCGATCAGCAGCCTTATATCTTTTATCCCGGCGATGCCGCCCTGATCCTGCCGGGTACGCCCTTTGGCAGTGATAACGGCGTGTTGGAGATCGGTTCTTTTTCCTGGATACATTTAAACATCCAACAACTTGATAACGGCCATTTACAGCCAGGCGCCTGGAGCGGCCTGTCGGAAAGCGAAAGCGCGGCCCTCGGTAAGATCCTGTCGTTGAATGGCTCTCCGGTAATATCCAAATGCCCGGAGATCGGGAAGATACTCAGGTGTATACATACGGAATTATTTGGGAATGAAGTAGGCTACCAGGCAAGCATCAATCACCAGGTGGATGAACTGTTGATCCAGATCGGCCGTAAAATGACCCGGCAAAGCCATTCCGCCCGTGACTTTCCGAAATCATTCATGAAGCTCGAGGCGGCACTGCGCCAGGACCTGGCGCATCAGTGGACGGTGGAAGAAATGGCTGCCCTGGTGGGCATGGGCACTACCTTGTTCAACGAACGGGTAAAAAGTTATTCGGGTTTTTCACCCATCAATTACCTGATCAATATCAGGATTTCGGAAGCCATCAAATTATTGAAGCGGCCCGAGATCACTGTAACTGACATTGCACTGGATACCGGCTTTTATTCGTCGCAGCATTTTTCCACGACGTTCAAAAAGCTGACCGGTTACAGGCCGAGTGAATTCAGAAAAAATCATTTGCGTAATAAATAATGAGAGTACACATGAAATGCATCATTACAATTGAGTTAGGAACAAACGGGGTAAGGGTCTTTGCCTTCGACCTCAATGGCCGCGTCATCGGGTCGATGAAAGGCTATTTTCCTACATTTCATACGGAACCAGATCACAGTGAGCAGGATCCGGAGCAGATATTTATTACTACGCTGTATGTACTGAAGAACTTACTCAACGAACATATACACCCGAAAAAACATGAGGTAGCCTGTATCTGTTTCAGCGCCTCCATGCACAGCGTGCTGGCGGTAGATAAAAGCGGTAACCCATTGGGCAATGCCATTACCTGGGCCGATAACCGTGCCAAAAAGGATGCGCAGGAATTACGCACTACTGCCTTCGGCAAAAAGATCTATGCTGCAACCGGCACACCCATCCATCCCATGTCGCCATTACTGAAGATAACCTGGATGAAGAACCGCGATAAGGAACGTTTCCGCATGGCCAGCAAATTCCTGTCCATTAAAAGTTATATCATTCACCAGCTGACGGGGGAGCTATTGATGGATTACAGCATTGCATCTGCCACCGGGTTGATGAATATCCATACGCTGGATTGGGAAGCCGATGCCTTGAAATATGCCGGCATCACTACTGCCCGCCTGCCCGAACTGGCGCCGGTATTTACCACTGCCGGCAAATTGAAAAAAGCCTACCTGCAATCGCTGCGCCTGCCGCCGGAAACAAAAATACTCATTGGTTCCAGCGACGGCTGCCTGGCAACACTGGGAGATGGGGTGAAAGGAGAAGGCAAAGCCACGATCACAATCGAAGACAGCGGCGCCGTACGGGTGATGGGGCCTTCGGTATTGAAAGACGAACAAATGCGCTTTTTCAACTACCTGCTCACTGAAAATTGCTATGTCTCCGGCGGACCTACCAATAACGGTGGGAATATTTTCGAATGGTTCAGCCGGCAGTTTGGCGATTTTACCAATGCATTCGATATTGAGACCAGCATGCAGCAATTGATGGAAGAAGCGTCGAAAGTACCCCTGGGATCGGATGGTTTGTTATTCCTTCCTTATTTGCTGGGAGAGCGGGCGCCCATCTGGAATGCGCATGCGCGCGGCGCTTATTTCGGATTGAACATTAAACATGAACGTAAACATTTTATCAGGGCAACGATCGAAGGCATCCTGTATGAGATCTACAGTATCGGAAAGATCCTGGCCGAACAACGCGCTATTAAAAGTCTCTCGGTGAATGGCAGTTTTGGCACCATTCCCTTCTGCACCCAGATCATTGCCGATATGTTCAATAAACCGGTTAAGCTCCGGCCACAATTGCATAGTGTAAGTTTTGGCGCCTATTTGTTAAGCGCCACGGAAATGGGCATCTATAAATCGCTTGATGCAGCCGCGCAAACAGTAGAACTGCCCGGTGTGTATAAACCCAGGAAACAAAACCATGCCGTGTATGCTGATTACTTCAACATTTTTGAAAAACTGAGCGTGAAATTGTTTGATGAGTTTGAGGCGATCGGTTCACTGCAGCAGAAGTATTCGGTAAAGTAGTTTATGGTTTATGGTATATAGTTTATAGTAATTCAGTTTAGCCTCGCGACTTAACTTAATAACTTATGAACTGAATAACTCATGAACTCAGTAACTTAAAAAGCAGCCATATGAAAAAAGGATCATTGTTATTACTGCTAACATTGTTTTGTATACACCCGTATGCCCAACAGGTGACGCTAACGCCTGATCAGATCAAAGCTTTAACGCCAGAATGGAAAGGAGAACGATCAGCAGATGGCCGTCCGCGTGTACCGGATAAATTACTTACGCGCCTGAAAGCGATCCGGCTGGAAGAAGCCTGGGGCGTCTTGCGCAACAAAGGATATATGAATCAGTTTGAGGGCGAGTGGATGGTTTTGCATCCCGACTCGGCCATGACAGGCCGCGTGGTAACCGCCCAATACTGGCCCATGCGTCCCGATCTTGACAAACTTGTCAAAGATAAAGGCAAGGCCGAAGGCCGCATCGGCGCTCCCAATTCCTGGCCCATCGATGTGTTACAAAAAGGCGACATATACATAGCCGATAGTTATGGTAAGGTAGTAGACGGTACCCTGATCGGCGATAACCTCGGAAACGCCATTTACGCCCGTTCCGCCCGGGGTGTGATCTTTTATGGCGCCGTAAGGGATATCGAAGGACTGGGAGAAATCTCAGGTTTCAATGCCTGGATCAAAGGATATGATCCCTCATTCATTCAACAGATGATGCTCGGTGGCATCAATGTGCCGGTACGTATTGGCCGGGCTACTGTTTTGCCTGGTGATGCGGTGCTCGCAAAAAAAGGGGGCGTGGTGTTCATTCCTGCGCATCTGCTGGAGGAAGTGGTATTGAATTCGGAATTCATTGCCCTGCGCGATGCCTTTGGCCACCAGCGTTTGCGGGAAGGAAAATATACGCCCGGACAAATAGATACCCAATGGACGGATGAGATCAAAAAGGATTTTTTGAAATGGCTGGATGATAATCCGGGTAAGCTGCCTATGTCGCGTAAGGAACTGGATCAGTTTATGAAAGACAGGACATGGTAATGTGATAATGTGATAATTTGATAATGTGATAATGTAATAATGTGATAATGGAATACAGGTTAGCGATTATCGAAGTAATTAAGTAATAAAAAATAACAACCATGACACCATCACAACGATTTCTTGCCAAACTGGGCTTAAAGGACCCGGTGCCTGAATCACATGAAGATCAGCAGCCTGAGAGCACCGGGCACAACAGCCGCCGCTCTTTTTTGAAAAGGACCACCCTCGGCGGGATCGCCCTGGGCACAGCCAGCGCATTATGGCCGGTAGAAGACCTGATTGCGCAAACCACCCAGAAGGTCAGCCGCTATTCCAATCCATCTGATCTCAGGATCACCGACATGCGGTATTGTATTATCCAGAATGTAGGCCGTACGCCCATCATCCGCATCGATACCAACCAGGGAATTTATGGATTGGGCGAAGTGCGTGATGGCGCCGATGAACGGTATGCACTGATGCTGAAAAGCCGCATCCTGAACCAGAATCCCTGCAATGTGGAGATGCTGTTCAAGACCGTGAAACAGTTCGGCGGTCATGCCCGGCAGGGCGGCGGCGTGAGTGCCGTGGAAATGGCACTGTGGGATCTCTGCGGCAAAGCATACAATGTTCCTGTGTGGCAATTACTGGGTGGCCGTTACCGTGATAAAGTGAGATTATATGCCGACACGCCGGAAGCGCCCAATTTTGAAGAATTCAAAAAAAGAGTGAAACACCGCATTGAAGACCAGGGCATGACCTGGCTGAAAATGGATATCTCCATTGGGGAAGTAAAAGCACTGGAAGGCGCCCTGGTGAACAGCAAATTCTGGGGCAGCAACCTGGCGCAATGGCAGGGTGGTTATATGGACTATGCAAATATCAAACATCCTTTTACGGCGATCCAGATCACCGAAAAAGGATTGGATGGAATGGCACAGATCGTAAGCGATGTACGTTCTGCCGTGGGATACGAGATCCCTATTTCGAGTGATCATTATGGTCATTTCGATCTGAACAATGCCATTCGCTGGGGCAAAAAAGTAGAACCTTTCCGCCTTGCCTGGTTGGAAGATATGGTTCCCTGGGAGTTCACCGATCAATATAAAAAGATGTCTGACGCGCTCGAAACACCCGTGCTCACCGGCGAAGACATATACCTGCTCAGTGGTTTCAAACCTTTGATCGATACCGGTTCGGTAGATATTGTACATCCCGATCTGGCCACTGCCGGCGGCATCCTCGAAACAAAACGCATCGGGGATTATGCCGAAGAAAAGGGGGTGGCCATGGCAATGCATTTTGCCGGGAGCCCTGTTTCTTTTATGGCCAATGTGCATTGTGCAGCGGCCACGCAGAATTTCCTGGCGCTGGAACATCACTCGCTCGATAATCCCTGGTGGGAATCGCTGGTGAAAACCCTGGATGGCAAAAAGCTGTTTGAGAAGGGATATGCACAAGTGCCCAACACACCGGGACTGGGCATTGAGCTCGTGGAAGAAGAGGTCAAAAAACATTTGTTGCCCACGAATAAAACCTATTTCGCGCCTACGCCTGAATGGAATGATATACGATCGCACGACAGGTTGTGGAGCTAAGGGAAGGCTCAGGTTGCAGGGTGGCGTGACATCAGTTACCGGTAGCCCGTTCCCGTTCCCAGGAGCGCGGCCTCCAATGTAATGGCATTACCTGCAACTGGCGACCGGCAGCCCATTGCTGGTTCGCGGGATTCATTTTATTATACCATATCATATCATATGAAGCGATCAACGATATTTTACGGGGCTTCGGCTGTTTTCCTTATCGTGTATGCTGTAATGGCTATGCAGAAACAAAATGCCTGGGGCGGCTGGTTATTGCTGTTGTTCTTTGTAAGTCTGGCCCTTGCGTTCAGGCAGCATGTGCGGTTGAAAGGCCTTTCTTTTACGCTGGTGATCATGGCTGTGGTAAGCCTGGCCATGTATCATCCGCAATATTTCAAGACCATTGGCGACTTTAAGCTGTCTGCCCTGATCATTCCCTTGTTACAGATCATCATGTTTGGCATGGGCACCGAATTAAGCCTGAAAGATTTTGCCAATGTGATCCGCATGCCCAAAGGCATTATCGTAGGGGTGGTATGTCATTATGTGATCATGCCGCTGGTAGGTTTTGCCCTGGCCAACCTGTTCCGGTTTCCGGCAGAGATCGCCGCCGGCATTATACTGGTGGGATGTTGTCCGAGCGGATTAGCTTCTAACGTCATGTGTTACCTGGCCAAAGCGAACCTGGCGCTGTCGGTCTCCGTAACCACCATTTCTACCATGCTGGCGCCATTTTTAACACCGCTCCTGATGCGATTGCTGGGTGGCAGTTTTGTCGCTATTGACTTTTGGGCGATGGTATGGGATATCACCAAGATCGTGATCATTCCGGTTACGGCCGGACTGGCCTTTCACTACCTCGTACATGGCAAATTCAAATGGCTCGATAAGGCCATGCCCCTGCTGTCTATGGCGGGCATTGCCCTGATCATCATCGTGATCACGGCGGCGGGCCGGGATAATTTATTGAAGGTGGGCGCTCTGCTGCTGCTGGCCACTATTCTTCATAATGTCCTGGGTTATTTCTTTGGTTACTGGTCGGCCCGGCTGCTTCGTTTTCATGAACGGGATTGCCGCACGATCGCCCTGGAAGTTGGGATGCAGAATGCCGGCCTGGCATCGGGGCTTGCCCTGGCAATGGGCAAACTGGCCACTGCCGGACTGGCGCCTGCTATTTTCGGACCTGTTATGAATATCTCTGGTTCTACTTTGGCAAGCTGGTGGCATAACCATCCGCCGGAGAAAAGTTCATAGTTCACAGTTTAAAGTGTATAGTTCTGTATTCTTTAACCTGTATTTCATTAGCACATCAGCAAATCAGCACATTAGCACATTGATAAAAAGCTTTCATATGAAAACGAATTGCATAATACCAGTGTTGTTGTTCTTATGCACCATGGTGCATGCACAGCAGATCACTCGTGATCAACTGCTTGCCTTAACCCCCGACTGGAAAGGCGAGCGCTTTGCCGACGGAAGACCTAAGGTGCCCGACAGTATTCTCGACCGCATGAAGCTGGTGAGCCTGGAAGAAGCCTGGGCTGTGCTGCGTAATGAAAATTTCAAACATCAGTTCGATGGTGAATGGAAAACGATCAACCCGGATAGTGTACTCGTAGGGCGTGCCGTTACCGCTATCTTCATGCCCGGCCGGCCCGACATTCACCGCGTGATCGACAAGTTCGGCCAGCGCGACAAACGCGTGAAATCACAGAACTCCTGGCCCATCGATCTGCTGGTGAAACGCGACGTATATGTGGTAGACCAGTTCGATGCCTACGAAGATGGACCCACCATCGGCGATAACCTGGGCAATTCCATTTATGCAAAGACCGGCAATGGCATTGTATATGATGGCGCCATCCGCGACATCAGGGGATTAAAGGAGATCGGTTCCTTTACGTCTTTCTTCCGCAGCTATCATCCTTCGCATCACCTTAATAACCCGGATGGTGATCTGAATACCACGCTCACCGGTATCAACCAGCCCACCCGCATCGGCAAGGCGACAGTTATGCCCGGCGATGTGGTGCTGGGGCGTGATGGCGGCGTGATCTTTATTCCGCCCCACCTGGCCGAGAAAGTGGTAAAAACCTCGGAGATCGTGCGCCTGCGCGATATGTTCGGGCATCAGCGCTTACGCGAAGGGAAATACACGCCCGGACAAATAGATTCCCGCTGGAGCGAAGACATAGAAAAGGATTTTTCCAAATGGCTGAACGATCACATGAATGAGCTGCCCGTTCCAAAGAGCCAGATCCAGGAGTTCCTGAAGGGCAGGACCTGGTAATGCCACTTCAAAGTACATAGTTAAAAGTTCATCGTTAAAAGTTTATAGTTATTCAGTTCTAAAAGCTGTAGCGGGTTATGAAATAAGGATCCTGCCAGCCACTTGCTTCTCACTGACGTAAACCCATAATAAAAAATGAAAAACAATCATTCAAGAAGATCTTTCTTAACAAAGGCTGCGATCGCTGCTGCCATGAGCCCGATTGCCTCGCTCACTTCGTTCGGCCAAAGCTATGAGCAGGCGATAGACCGCACGCCAAAAGCGT
This sequence comes from Longitalea arenae, assembly GCF_016924755.1. Taxonomy (GTDB): domain Bacteria; phylum Bacteroidota; class Bacteroidia; order Chitinophagales; family Chitinophagaceae; genus Niastella; species Niastella arenae. The sequence goes on from NZ_JAFFJX010000002.1 coordinate 657,415, forward strand.
CGCCCCCTTCGAACCTGAAGATCACGGAAGTGAAATGCGGTTACATCCGGGGCAGCCTCTTTGTAAAAATATATACCAACCAGGATATCTGGGGATGCGGTGAAGGCGTGGATGCGATTCCGGGTACCTATTACCTCGTGAAGAATTTTGGCGAGCGCATCAAGGGACAAAGTCCGCTAAACGTACATCGGTTGTTTGAAGATATCCGGCGCTCCGGCTTTTTCCAGGGCGCCCAGTCGGGCATGTACGTGGCGGTTTTGTCGGCCATTGAAACCGCCTTGTGGGACCTGGCAGGCAAAGCACTGCAATTACCCGTATACCAGTTGCTGGGCGGGAAGTTCCGCGACAAAGTGCGGGTGTATTGCGATACCGCTTTATACCAGCATAACCTGCCAAAACCGGCTGACTTTGCCGAGGCAGCCAGCAAGGCCAAGCAGATGGGCTTCAATGCCATTAAGTTCGACCTTGATCAGGCAAATGATCCCAATAAATATGACCGGTATAACTGGACTGCCAGTCCGGCCGAACTCCAACGGATGTACGATCAGCTGGCTGCCGCGCGGGAGGCAGTAGGGCCGGGCATCGATATCTGCGCCGATATGCATGGACGATACGATGCCGTAACGGCGCAGACCATTGCAAAAAGAGTAGAGCCATTGAACCTGATGTGGCTGGAAGAACCGATCCCGGCCGAGAATGTAGAAGCATATAAGCTGATCTCTGAATCTACCAGCACGCCCATTTGTGCCGGTGAGAATCATTACCTGGCCCATGGCTTCAGAAGATTGCTCGAGATCGGTGCGGTGGATATTGTTATGCCTGACCTGCAGAAATGTGGTGGGCTGGGCGAGGGGCAACGCATCGCCAACCTGGCCAATTTATATTATGTACCCTTTGCGCCGCATATGGTGGCCTCGTTCCTGGGCGCTATGGCATCAGCGCATGTATGTGCTTCTGTGCCTAATTTTATGATCCTGGAGTGGCAGTCTTATTTTCATACCCAGCCCATGTTCAAGGAAATCATCAGTTATGATGGCGAATGGGTGAATAAAAGTTTCATCACAGTGTCGGAAAAACCAGGCATTGGGGTTGAGATCAATGAAGCGGGTATGAAAAAATATGCGATCCCCGGTGTGCCTTTTTTTGCGTAAATGTTTGTTTGTTTGTTTTCACAAGCCGCATAACCGATCCTTAGCCGCCTCATTTTTCGGTGGCCATTTTTAATATAAGGTATTCTTTCCCAAAGTAAGTCAATGATGTTCAGCAGGTCTGCAGCCGGTTTCTCATTGTTGGTTCAAATACCTAAATTGTTGATCCCTTGGTATTTTAACTGCTAAATTTTTTACATATGACCATAACGGTTAAGTCACCTGAGTCTCTTTGGCCATGCTTGTTTATACTGGTATTGCTTTGTCCGCTTGCCGGCCTTTCCCAGCTCCGCAAATACAAAGCCGGCGACAGCTACAGATACAAACTCACCACCGATGTTTATCGTAATGGTAAATATGCCGGCAAGACCATTGCCGTTTCTGAACACAGGGTGGTCAATGAGAACGGTGTATTGGGCGAGGAGATCAAATGGGTAAGCAAAATGTCGATCGACGGTAAAGATACCATTCGCCTGGACAGTATCGCCAGGTCAGTGGCTCCTTACCGCATCTCGCTGCTGCCCGGGGGAAAAGTACTACTGCCGAAATTATCCATTCCGCAAATGGTGGGTGAAGTGACCGATCTGAATACTTTTTTTGTAGCCATTGCTCCGGCGCTGCATGCCTGGAAGTTAAATGTAAAAGACACTATTATAAGAATGGCTGAATTACAGCGGGGCGACTTTACCGACAGTATCACTATCTTATATGGGAACGACTGTACCCAGGTAAGCCAGCACCTCCTTGCCGCAAATAAAAAGCAAACGGTTATTCGAACTGATTTTTCCCCGCCGGATTCTTTTTCGCTCACACCGATACTCGATACGGTTGCCAGGCAAAGCTTCGATCGTCCGAATAATTTTCAGATGATACAAAAGGGCCAGGGTGACAAGGTGAATGTTTTCTGGGGTGTTGAATCATTTGTCATCAATACGAAGCTCAATAACGGCACCGGCGCAATACTGGAGGCTTCAATGGATAATCTGCTGAACCTGCGAATGCGTTATAATGCAAGCCCCGACCTGAAAACATATGCCGTAGAAATGCCTGTTACCATCAAACGCAGCCTGCGGCTTGAATTGTTGCCGTAAATCTGGCGCTGCGACCGGCAAGGGGTAACCAGTAACGGCGCCGGCAACTGGTCATAATAGTACAGGACAGCTCATTTTTCGCGATTGTTTAATTTGGATTTCCACTACAGCTTGCTGTAGCAGGTTTTTATAAATTAACGATCCTTGCCGACCGAGCTGCCATATGAGGAAAAGGAACTGCTGTTATTGATTGCCCAGGGTGATGAAAAAGCGTTCCATGCCATTTACCAGCAATATTTTGGTAAAGTATATGCCATGGCATTAAGTTACCTGCCCAACGCATTGATGGCGCAGGATATGGTGCAGGAAGTATTTGTCCGTATCTGGCAGAACCGGGCAGAACTGCATAGCATCCGTCATTTTGAATCCTGGCTCATCGTCATTACCAGGAATTTACTGATCAATGAGCTCCGCAAAATTTATCCGCCTGGCTGGGATCCCCAGCAGGTAACCACCACCGATCTTCAGGAAACATTAAATTACCGGGAACTGGAAAGATTGCTGGCAGCAGCTGTTGAAAAGCTGAGCACCCGGCAGCGACAGGTATACCGGTTGAGCAGGGTTGAAGGGTATTCACACCGCGAGATCGCCCTGCAATTAGGCATTTCCGTTGATGTAAGCCGTGAGCATCTTAGCAAGGCGCTCCATAATATCAGATCTTTCCTCATTAATAACTACGGAGTTATGGGTCTTTCTGCCTGTGTCATCCTGCTGAAATAATTTTTTTGCACCCACCCCCACATCTGTATTGCGATTGGGTCTACTATTAAATATATAAGTTTCTATGGACTTGAAACAATTACTGGAAGATTACCGGAATGGTAAACTAACTGCCGCGCAAAAGGAAGCATTTGAGCAGTTACTGCATAGCGAAGCGTCGGAGGAGCAGTTGCAGCAGTTATTAGACGAGTCCCTGGAAAAAACGGTTGCAGTGGAAGCGGAAGAAACGCAAAAATTTATTTACCAGCGCATCCGCGATCAGTATATCAAAGAAGATGGGCGTAACCGTGGTTTACTGGTTACTTATTTATCGAAGCACTGGCTGCGTTATGCGGCGATACTTTTGATAGTGCTGGGCGCAGGTACTTATTTTTTACTGTTGAATAAGAACAAGGCGGAACCAGCGGTAGCGGTTAGGGATCAGCCGGTATCAAAAGATATTGCGCCCGGACACGACGGCGCTATGCTCACCTTAGCCGATGGTACGATCGTAAACCTGGATTCATTAGGCAATGGGGTGATCGCCCGCCAGAACGGGGCTGAGGTGGTATTGAACAACGGCTCGGTGGCCTATCATACAGCAGGGCAGGCAAACCATGAGATCACTTATAATACGATCAGCACGCCCAGGGGCCGCCAGTTCCGGGTCGTATTGCCCGATGGATCAAAAGTGTGGTTGAATGCAGCCAGTTCTATCAAGTATCCTACAGTTTTTACCGGTGCAGAGCGCCTCGTTGAGATCGATGGAGAAGCTTATTTTGAAGTGGTGAAAGTTCAGTTGCCCGGCGGCAAAAAAATGCCTTTCCGCGTGCTTGTAGATGATGCCACAGCAGTGGAAGTGCTGGGAACGAGTTTCAATATCAATGCTTATGACGACGACGGCGCAACAAAAACTACATTGTTGGAAGGCGCTGTAAAAGTGGTCAATGGTCAGGGGGCAATGGCCAATAACAGATCGACTGCTGAAGTAAATGCAGCCGTCCTGAAGCCAGGGCAGCAGGCGGTAGCAAGTTCCCGCTCGTCGCTGGTTATCAATTACGCGCCCGATGTAGAGCAGGTAATGGCCTGGAAGAACGGCCTGTTCAATTTCAATGGCTACGATCTGAAAATGGTGATGCGGGAATTAGGACGCTGGTACGATCTCGATATTGTATATGAAGGCGAACCGGAACCGGTGGAAGTGATGGGGGAGATCCAGCGCAACCTTAGCTTATCGCAGGTGATGAAGATCCTGCAGCGTTTACATATCAACTATAGGGTTGAAGGGAAAAAACTTATTATTATGAAATAAACCATTACATCAGCCAACGATTTTAATTAAGTCTTTACTGGTGTGGCTGTTTAATAACCACATCAGTTGGTATCCAAAAAAGCAGGACCAAAAAGGGCTCCGACTACACCCGGAACCCTGCCATTGGTTTAAGCAAATTATGGATACCATCAGGCCGCTATTTGTCTGTAAGCCGGCGGTATTGTACATATTTAACCAAACAGCTTGTTGAAGATGAAAATCATTGCTTGCAAGCGCCTGCATTTCCCTGCCGTAGCCCCCTATGGTAAGCGATCCGGAAAACGGCGTATGAACCAAACGATCTTAGTTATGAAACTAACTTTGATTTTACTAACTGCTGCCTTTTGCACTGCTGCCGCAAATGGCCTTTCCCAAACCGTCACTTTATCAGCCAATAATGCTACTGTACAGGAGATCATGGCTGCCGTTCGAAAGCAGACCGGCTATGTTTTCTTCTATCAGAAGAACACGCTCAACGGCGCGAAAAAAGTGACCGTAACTGCGCGGCAACTGCCCGTCAGTGAATTCCTCAGCCTTGCATTTAAAGAGCAGCCATTCAACTGGTCTATCGAAAACCAAACGATCATTCTCGAGAGCAAACCCATTACGCCGCCCAGGCCGGCCATGCAGCTGCATCTTGAAAATCCTTTAGCGCCCATCAAAATTCAGGTGCTCGATGAAAATGGGAAGCAGTTATCCGGCGCTTCTGTTTCTGTGGATAAGACAAGCAAAATGGGGCTTACCAATAAAGAGGGTATAGCAACCCTGGATGTTTCTGCCGGGGATGTGGTGATCATATCCTATGTAGGATTCGAGAACAGGCAGGTGCGCATCACAGAAGAAACGATCAAAGGACAGCTATTAACGGTGACACTGCAGCTAAAGCAATCTACGCTGGATGATATTGTGGTGATCGGTTATGGCACCCAGCGTAAAAGCGATGTAACGGGTTCGCTCACCCGGGTCACTGAACAAACCATCAGGGAGCGCCCTGTAATGAACGTTGCCCAGGCGCTGCAAGGTAAGGCGTCGGGCCTGAACGTTTCTTCCAATATCAAACCCGGTGAAATGCCGGCTATCCGTATCCGCGGTACCCGTTCCGCCAATGCTTCGAACGATCCCTTATATGTGGTAGATGGTATTCCCATCGTATCGCAATTGGGTGTTTCTTCTTTTTCGGTGAATGACCTCAATCCAAACGATATTGCATCCGTGGAGATCCTCAAGGATGCTTCCGCCACCGCAATCTATGGTTCGCGGGGCGCCAACGGGGTCGTGCTGATCACCACCCGGAAAGGCGCAAAAGGAAAAGTGACCCTTGGTTTTAATTCGAACCTGACCCTCGACAGCTATAAAGACCTGGCCGATCGCCTCACCGGTGGTGCGTATATCGACAGGTTGCGCTATGCCTTGATCAATGGCCGCAGATACCAGGCGGGCAATCCCGGCGACCTGAATGTGGCGCCCGTGTTTTGGTATCCCGATCCGCGTTTAGACAGCGCCAATTTCCCTGCTTCGCAGATCACCAACAACTATTCGGAACTGTTAGCCGCAACCATGAAGGGCTATGCCTGGAATCCGGATGGAACGGTAGCCATGCGGCCTACTACGGAAGATGAACGCGCCATGGGCTGGCCCGATCTGGTGCCCGATTATAATTCCAGCCGCATTCCTACTTATGACTGGATCGGCGCCGCTACCCGCACCGGTGTAACGCATACTCACCAATTGTCGATTTCCGCCGGAAACGACATATCCAAACTCTATATGTCACTCGGTTATAACAAACAGTCGGGTGTACAACGCGACCAGGATTTTAACCGCTTCAACCTGAACCTGAATGGCGAGGTAGCTGCTACAAAATGGTTTACGTTGGGCTTGTCGATGCTCGCTTCGCTGGCGAAGCAGAACTTTGGCATGAACGATAACATGACCAATACAGGAGCGAAAGACCTGTTTGGCAGGGCTACCAATATGTTTCCCTGGGCTTCTCCTACAGACAGTACCGGCGCCTTTGTAAGGAACCCGGGCGGTAATCTCAGTAACTGGAACCCGCTGATAGATATCGGCCAGTCGATCAATGAACGGCGCGCTGCTGCCGCTTTCTCGAACCTGCATGCAGAGATCAAATTCACGCCCTGGTTAAAGTACCGCGTGAATTTCGGCGCGCAGCTCAGAAATACGCGCAATGGTTCCTGGACGGGCCCCGAGGTTACTTCGCATTTGAGCGCAAGGGCCAACACGGCCAGTTATGAACGGGAGGAACATTTTTCCTGGATCGTAGAGAACCTCTTGTATTTCGACAAGTCATTCGGTAATGCGCATAAGCTGGGCGTAACCTTGTTGCAATCTTCCCAGCATTCGCGCAGGGAACGCACCAGCACCAGCGTAAGCGGCACCGTGATCCCGCTGAGCAGGTGGTATGATCTCGGCTCCAATACGGCAGGCAATCCCAGCATTGGGACCGGGTTCACCGAAAACAAATTAAGCTCCTTTATGGGCCGGGTGAATTATACCTTGTTCAACAAATACCTGCTTACTGCATCGGGCCGTTATGACGGATCGTCGGTTTTGGCGCCAGGCCATAAATGGGCATTCTTCCCATCTTTTGCCCTTGCCTGGAAAATGCAGGAAGAGCGTTTCCTGGAAAAGATCAGCTGGTTGAATGAATTGAAACCACGCATAGGCTATGGCGTAACCGGCAACTCCTCTGTGGATCCCTATACTACTTCAGGTCCCTTAAGCCGTAATAATTATGCTTTTGGTGCTGTGCCTGCCATCGGTTTTCTGCCGCAATCGGCAAAGAACCCTGACCTCGGCTGGGAGAAGACCGCCCAAACCAATATCGGTATTGATTTCACTGTGCTGGACAACCGCATCTCCGGTTCTGTTGAATATTATACGCAAAACACTTCAGACCTGATCTTTGAGCGAAGTTTACCAGCTGTTTCCGGTTATGTGACCAAGCTCATGAACATTGGCAAATCGAAGAACCGCGGTGTTGAAGTAACGCTGAACACAGTGAATGTGAAGAAGGGTGATTTTACCTGGAGCACTGAAATGAACTGGAGCCGCAATAGAGAAGAGATCGTAGAGTTGATCAATGGTAAAGAAGACATGCTGGCGGCACGCCGGTTCATCGGCCAGCCCTGGCAGGTATTCTATCAGCTGCAAAGTGATGGCATCTGGGGCAGTAACAACAAAGACCTGGCTGAAATGGCCCAGTTCAAAACGATAGGCGGATTGGATTTCAGGCCAGGTACCGTGAAAGTAGTTGATCAGAACGGCGACTATAAAATAACTGCTGAAGATTATGTGATCAGGGGAACGCCCCGCCCAAAATGGTATGGTGGCATTACCAACACTTTCAGGTATAAAGGCTTTGCCCTGAGTTCGTTTATTTATGCCCGGGTGGGACAAACCTATTTTGGCGGCTTTCAGGGTGTCTTCGGCCAGGATTTCGGCAATATGTGGAGCTGGAACAACCAGCAGGGGAAATGGCCGTTGCCGGTCTTGGGCGCCAGCGCTATCACCAATATTTCCGCTGCTACGCAATACCAGGATGGTTCCTTTGCCATCGTGCGCAATATCTCTTTACTCTACGATGTGCCGGCTAAAGTGCTCAATTTAGTAAAGATGAAAAGCCTGCAACTGAATGTACAGGTATTGAACCCCTTCATTATCGGCGGCAAACTGGTAAAGCTGGGCATCAATCCTGATGATGAAACCGAATGGACAGACGAATCTTCACCCAATTCATTTACCACATCACCCAACGGTGGCATGAATAACAACAGTGTTCTGCCCCGCAGCATTGTATTTGGAGTCAGAGCCTCTTTCTAAACAGGCGTGGCCCACCTTACGCGTGTGCCGCAGCTCATAAATAGCGAACAAGCATATGAAAAAATTATTCATCATATCTATTATAGCGATACCTGCCATATTAGGGTCCTGCAAGAAATTTCTAAATGAAAAACAGGTATCAAATCTCACCCAGGATTATTACAATACCGAGGAAGGGTTGAATGCACTTATCAATGGATTATACATCTATGCCCGGATAAAACATGAGTGGGATGGCAGTGGAGTTCGCCTCACCCAGGCCGAAACAGATGCCTATATGGCGGCGAACAATACCTTCGCCACCATGACTGCGGCGCGTTATGGTTCAAATATCAGTACGATCGCCGGTAATACCAATAGTTACATTGGCGCCACCAACAGCACATTTGCGCCCATGGGAGCTTACCCGCATATCAATAATTGCAATATTGCATTGGAAGTGATCGATGAGCTGAAACCGGGTAAGTTTGCTTCAGATGAAACCTACCGGAAAACAAGAAGGGCTGAGATCCTTGTATTGCGGGCCTGGGCCTATTATCTTATTTCGAATCAGCTCGGCGATGTGCCCATGTCGCTTACGGCCAAACGCGAGGATAATGGCATTTACTATTATCCGAAGGTGAAGCTGGAGGAGATCTACAAACAGATCATCAGCGATATGCGCGAAGCCTACGCAACCCTGCCGGTGAATGTGCAGGACAGGGGACGCATCTCAAAACTCGCAGCAGGGCATTTCCTGGCCAAATTGTATTTGAACAGGGCACAGGCAGCCGGCTTTAATAACAGCGGAGAGCCACACCTTAAAACGTTGTATAAAGGTACCGTAGCTACCGACCTCGATTCCTGTATTGCTATTGCTACAGAAGTGATCAATGCCGCCGGTGGAGTGGCCGGGCTGGCCCCTGATTACTGGACGCTTTTCGACCCCAAGGTGTCGGAAACAAATCCGCATAAAGAAGTATTATGGGCTGCCCAGTTCGATGTGAATACCTCCCTGCATGCCCGCTTTGGCAACCGCTCGGTGAACTATCATACGGGTAATTATACCGATGCCACCGGGGTGGCCCGTTCGATGGCCTATGGCCGCCCGTTCGGTACTTTCAAGGCGACTGATTTCGGGTATGATGTCTTTGCTGATAAAGTGAATGATTCGCGCTACTATAAAACATTTCAGTACGAATACATCAGTAATGCAAACACGTCGTTCACCTGGAGCCCCGCTGCCGCTGCCTGGTGGAATGCCAATAAACCGGCGGGGGAGCCTGCGGTCACAGCCGGCAGCCGGAGGGCCGTGCCCGGTAAAAGAGCCCTGATCTACCTGGAGAATCAAATGCATGAAGCGCTCGATTCTACCATGGTAATGAGCCAGCCTTACCAGTTCATAGTGCGGTGGATAAAGTCGGCGCTTACCGGCCGCCTCTATTACCGGCTTAATTACAATCAGAATTCGCTCGGGCTGAACACCGGGGTGCCGGCGCCTTACCTGTCGGTAAAAAAGTATGTAGACCCATTACGCGGCGGCAGTGCCGACGAAAGTAATTTCGATAGTGAGCTGGGAACAAGGGATGCCATTCTGATGCGCCTGGGTGAAACCTATCTGATCCGGGCTGAAGCGTATGGCCGTAAAGGTATGTATGCCGATGCACTCGCCGATATCAATGTACTCCGGCAGCGCGCTGCTTATAAAAATGGCGAGAACCGCCCTGCAGTGCTCGTGGAATGGGAACCCAAAGCGGCTGCACTCTCAGCACCGGAAAAAGCAGCCCCATACCCGGCAAGCGGAAATTCGTACAATGCCATCCGGGCTACGGAAGACCATTTTACGCCGGGCACTCCCCAGGCGCTGGCCGAGCATTATATTCCTACCGTTAGCAGCAAGCAGGACATGTTCATTCATTTTATCTATAATGAAAAGACAAGGGAAATGCTGGCCGAAGGCACCCTGTGGGAAGACCTGCACAATGCCGGTATTTTATATGAACGCACTATTTACCTGAACCAGATGGCATCGCCATTGACCGGTCTCTGGCCCGTGGCCTACAATACGGTTAATGGTAATGGTCAGAACGGCAATGGGAAAGGACAAATGAAAAAGGAATTTACCTTCCGGCCATGGCCCAGCGATTACCTGCAACTGCTTACCGATGCCGAAGGTGATCCGCTGGATGCTGCTGCCATGCAGGCCTATCAGAACCCGGGGTACTAAAGCTCCAATCTAATAAAGGGGCAGGAAGACCTGTAGTGCACCACAGCGTTCCTGCCCGATCAGTATGATATGTGCACCTGACAGGCCGGTATTAATTCCATGGAACCGTCGGGTAGACTTTGCCATTGAGTGTTTAAATAGCTGTAGCCACCGTACAGGCTGCAGGTGGGCATCCTTTGTCCTGAACACCTATTAATTGCTTAAGAGAAAAACGATTGCTATATGAGATATGCTGTGTACCTGGTGACAGCATGGCTGCTGCTGGCTGCCTGTAAAAAACAGTTCAATGATTATTATGACCGTCCCGGCTCGCTGGAGCCTCCAGTATACCAGCAACTGGAAGCAAGAGGAAATTTCAAACACTTACTGGCTGCCATAGATAAAGCCGGGTATAAAGAAATTCTGTCGGCCGCCGGCTATTGGACCTTTTTTGCGCCGCATGATTCCGCTTTCCAGCTTTATCTAACATCAAAGAACCTGAGCAGTGTTGAGGAGCTGGATGCAGAGAGCTGCCGCCAGATCGTCACCTATAGCCTTGTGTATAATGCCTTCCGCAAAGAAAGGCTCGATGATTACCAGGGTGCAACAGGTTGGGTGCCTTCCGCAGCATTCAAGCGGCGCACGGCCAATTACACGTTTGTTTATAATGGAACCGATACCAGCGGAAAGGCGATCAAGGTAATTGCTTCGAACCGGAATGGCGTCAGCTATTCGGATATAGATAATAATAACAAGTACCTGCCTTATTTCACCGATGCGTTCATGGCGAGCAATAATCTCACCGCGGCAGATTATAATTACTTTTATCCCAAAACGCCCTATACCGGTTTTAATGTAGCGGATGCCATTGTTACCGAACAGGATATACCGGCAGAGAATGGGATCATTCATGTAGTGAATAAGGTGATCACCGTACTGCCTTCCATCGATCAGTACCTCCGGGGTAAACCGGAATACAGCCTCTTCAAAACGTTGTTTGATAAATTCCTGGTGCAATATGTGTTGAACCAGGCCGTCACCCGGCGTTACCGGGCCACTACAGGAAGCACCGATAACGTATATACCAAGATCTATTCCGCGCCATTCGGTTCCCTGGCCTTTTCGCTGAACAATGAAAATCATCTGATCCCCGGCAACGATGCACAAAAGGAAGGGTATACGATATTCGCGCCTGAGAACGAGGTATTGGAAAAATATATCCGGGAGGTACTGCTGGAACATTATCCGCCCGGCACCAGCCTGAACGATGTGCCGGTGAGTATTGTATATGACTTCATCAATGCCCACTTATGGCAAAAAGCGGTTTGGCCAAGCAAATTCAATGCAACCACCAATTATTTGGGCGAAGAAGCGCGCTTTGATCCGGCAACCAATATCACCGACCGGCAATTGCTAAGTAATGGCATTTTCTATGGCACCAACAAAGTGCAGGAATCGAATGTATTTACCAGTGTTTATGGAAGGGCATACCTGGATCCGGCTTACTCGATGATGACGAAACTCCTGAATTTCGAAATGAAGTCTGTAGTAGCTGATATCGGCCGCGACTTTACCGTTTTCATGATCAGTGATACGATGTTACGCGCGGCTGGTTATACGAATGAACCTGCTGCGAGCAATAATATCTATGAACAATACAGGTTTACACCGCCGCCTGGTTCCACCATTCCTGCCGCAATCGGCGCTACCGCAAGAAACCGTTTGTTGCGGATCCTGAATATGCATATAGTGCCGGCCAAAGTATTGAATGATTTTTCCGGAGAAGGGATGGCCATGACTTTAGGTGGCGAGTTTATCGGTTTTAAGAATAATACCCTGTTTGCTTCCGGTAATGTAGAAGCTGCTGAAACGGTAACCGTGGGCAGTTCCAAAACAGCCAGGAATGGCCGCGTATATTATATAAATAAACCATTGCTTTTTAGCGAAAGCATGGCGGGGGCGCCGCTTGAAAAACTGGCTGCCACACCAACACCGTCCACTTCACCGTACAATTATTTTTTTGAATTCCTCAAAAGTTCCAGCATCTGGAACAGTGCCACCAAAGAGATCACAGGGATTGCCAATGGCAGTTTTTATACATTGTTCGTTCCAACCAATGCCGCCATCCGGCAGGCGGTGCGCGACCGGATGCTGCCCGGCGATGCAGTGACCGGTGCGCCCAATTTCAATGCCGCTACCCAAACCAATTTTGATAAAGAGTTAGTAGTACGTTTTATTCATCACCATTTTCTCGACCGGCGAACGGTGGCAGCCGATGGCGAAGAAAGCGGTTCCATGCCAACCGTGCTGCGCACGAACCTTGGCGATCCTACCACGGTATTTGTAAACAATTTACCGGGTCACCTGCAATTGAAAGATATGAACGATCGTACCGCCACGGTGATCTCTTCTGCCAGCACTTACCTTGGCAACAGGATCGTGATACACCTTATTGACAATTATCTAAAATACACCTTTTAATACGCTGCTATGAAAAAGCTTTATAAACGATACTGCTTACTGTTATTCCTGCTGCCTTTGGGGTGTATGGGCTTGCAGGCGCAAAGTGCTGGCGCCGCCGGCGACCAGCTGGTGATCCGCGGTAAGGTAACCGATAAAAAGACCAAAGAAGCCATGCAGGGTGTATCTGTATCTGAAATGGATAAGGACGGCCGATTTGTTAAAGGTGCGGTAACGGATATCGAAGGGAACTATATTTTGAAGATCACCAATCCCAAAAACAGGATCTCTGTATCCTACGTCGGTTACAGATCAGTGTCGGTTAATATCAATGGAAGAACGACCATCCATTTCCAACTGGAAATCGGCGGGGCCGATTTTGAGGAAGTGATCGTTACCGCCAGCCGCGGCGTTGATAATGGCCTGGGTAATACTTCCCAGCGCAAATTGACCACATCCGTAGCCACGATTGCCGCCAAACAGATGGAAGAAATGCAGGCGGTAAGTATCGACCAGGCATTACAGGGCCGGCTGGCAGGGGTTGATATTACAGCCAGCAGCGGCGATCCCGGCGCTGCCATGAATATCCGCATCCGCGGGGTATCTTCCATTAACTCAACCGGTAATCCTTTGATCGTTGTGGATGGCATGCCTTATGAAACGGAGATCCCGAGCGACTTCAATTTCGGCACGGCCGACGAACAGGGTTATGCGCAGTTGCTGAACATTTCACCGGCCGATATCAATACCATCACCGTGTTGAAAGATGCGGCAGCTACAGCAGTATGGGGAAGCCGGGCGGCCAATGGCGTGCTGGTCATTACTACCAAAAGAGGTTCGCGGGGCAGGCCAAGTCTTTCTTACACCTTTAAAGGATCTGCGGCCATTCTGCCCAATGCCATTCCCATGCTCAATGGCGATCAGTATTCAACCCTGATCCCCGAAGCCTATATGAACCGTAACGGACTTTCGCTGAATACGCAGAGCGCCCGTGAATTCAATTATGATCCCAACGATCCCTACTGGTTCTATAATTACAGCAATAATATCAACTGGGTAGATGCCATCAGCCGCCAGGGATTCCTGCATGATCATACATTGTCGATGAGCGGCGGCGGTGAAAAAGCGCGCTATTATGCATCCATTGGTTATTTCGATCAGAAAGGAACGACCATCGGCACTGCTCTCAATCGCATCAACACGCGTATCAATCTCGACTATACGATCTCTGACCGCATAAAAACCTTTACCAGCATTTCTTATACCCATACCAACCAGCGCCGCAATTACCTGAGCTCGAACGATGGCGCCATCCGCGGCGTTGCTTACCTAAAGATGCCGAATATGAGCGTATTTGAATATGATGAACTGGGCAATCTTACACCTAATTATTTTTCGCCATCGTCGAATGTACAGGGATCATACAGCCGTATCTACAACCCGGTGGCCATGGCATCGGAAGCGAAATACAATGTTCTGGGCGAACGGATTGTACCGCGTTTCCAGGTGGAGTACGCGCTTGTCAGGAATTTATTGCGGGCCACGTTTGATGTCTTGTTCGATATCAATAATACGCAGAACAGCAGTTTTCTGCCGCAGGTAGCTACCGGCAGGCCCAATACCGAAACAGTCGTTAACCGTGCCTACAATGGCGATATTGATATGTTTGGGGTAACCACCCGTACCAGCCTCTCATACACCCCTATACTTAAAAATACAGATCATAACCTCGCCGCCTCCCTGAACATTTTTACGAATGATTTCAAATCGGTGAACCAGGAGCTCATGACCTCCAATACCGCATCTTCCTTACTGGTTGATCCTGCCGTGCCATCGCGTACCCAGAATGCAGAATTGCAGGCTGTATCGGGCAGCAGCCAGACCCGCTCCATAGGCACTGTAGTGGAAGTGCGGTATGATTACAAGGATAAGTACCTGTTTTCGGCTACCCTGCGGGGCGATGGCAACTCCCGGTTCGGACCGGCCTACCGTTATGGCTTATTCCCCGGCGGTTCTTTTGCCTGGCGGATCTCCGATGAATCGTTCATGAAAAGCTTTAAATACCTCGATGATCTGCGTTTCAGGCTCAGTTATGCGCTGGCCGGTAATGCACCCCGGCGGGATTATAGTTTCTATAATACCTACAGTACCTATGGCACCAGTTACCTGGGCAGCAACGGCGTGTATCCATCATCCATGGAATTGCAGAACCTGCGCTGGGAAACGGTGCATGGCTTCAATACCGGTTTTAATATCTCCCTGTTCAAAGGCCGTTTACGCGCCGATGTTGACCTGTACCGTAACAGAACAAAAGACCTTTTTTTCGATAACCTGCAGATCGCTTCATTCACCGGTTTCAGTACCGTGAACATGAACGTGGGCACCATGGATAACCAGGGCTGGGAACTGGCTGTATGGACGCAGCCTTATAAAAAAGGCGATCTCACCATCGGCTTCGATCTTAATATCAGCAATAACCAGAATATCATTCGCGCTATCTCGGAATTCTACCCCAGTACCAAAGGAGATGTGGGTAATAATGGCGAATACATGCGCAAGCTGCAGATCGATAATCCATTTGGTTCTTTCTATGGCTTCAGGTATAAAGGGGTTTATGCAGACCAGGCGGCTACCATTGCCCGGGGCGCCGATGGCAAACCGGTGATCAGTCCGAACGGCCAGGAAGTGTACATGCGTTTCAATTACCCCTCGGCCGATTATATCTTTCAGCCGGGTGATGCCATCTATGAAGATATCAATCACGATGGTAATATCAATTATATGGATGTGGTTTACCTCGGTAACAGCAATCCAAAACTTGCAGGTGGTTTTGGTCTGTCCATCACGTACAGGAAGATCAAAATATCATCGTTCTTCAGTTTCCGCTACGATTATGATATCGTGAATGCCACCAAGATGAACACCAGCAGCATGCATGATTTCGATAACCAGAGCACGGCGGTGCTGCGCCGCTGGCGTAAGCCGGGCGACATAACCGACATTCCGCGCGGCATCATTGGCGGCGGTTATAACTGGCTGGGCAGCGACCGCTATGTGGAAGACGCTTCTTATCTCCGCTTCCGCACCGTTAGTGTTCGTTATACGTTCGATGATAAATTCCTGAAGAAAGCAAAAATGAAAAGCCTCAGCGCCTTCTTTACGATGGAGAACCTGTATACCTGGACCGCCTACACCGGCCAGGATCCCGAGGTGAGCAGCCGTGGTTCCGATCCGTTTCGCGTGGCTTTTGATAATTCAATGACGCCGCCTTCCAAAATGTTCACTATCGGGTTACAGGCTGGTTTCTAAGCGAATGATCATTGTGTCGATACTTTTAAATAGCAACATATGAAAAAAGCACCTTTCTATATACTGTTGATCTGGGTGGCTGCCGGTTCTGGCTCGTGTAAAAAATGGCTCAACCTGAAACCGGAGAACGGGATCGTGGGCGATGAGTTCTGGAATACCAAGGAACAGGTGGATGCAGCCGTAACGGGCATCTACACTTCTCTACAGCTCAATACCGAACTCTTTTTTATCTGGGGCGAAGCACGGGCCGATATGGTGACGCCAGCCGTAAGGGCCAGCCAGGACGAACTGGATATGGTGAACCTCAATATGCTGCCCAATAACAGCTTTGTGAACTGGCGCAGTTTTTATCAGTCCATCAATTACTGCAATACCGTTATACAAATGGCGCCCGGCGTGTTGCAAAAAGACAATACCTTTACGCGGGAGCACCTGAACCGGGCGGTGGGCGAAGCGCAGGCAATCAGAGCCCTGTTATATTTTTACCTCGTTCGCAGTTTTGGCGAAGTGCCCCTGAAATTAGATGCTACGCTGAGTGATAAGAATATTCAGAATCTTCCAAAAAGCAGTAGCGCCGAAGTACTGGAACAGATCGTTAGCGATCTCAGGAATGCAGAAGCAGGCCTGCCAATGACCTATGGCGCCATTGACCAGGACAAGGGCCGCGTTACCAGGTATGCCGTGAATGCCATCCTGGCCGATGTTTACTTATGGATGGACCGCTATGAAGATGCCATCAGGGAATGCGACAAGATCATAACATCGAATAAATTCTCCCTGGTCAGCGGCTTTAATTTCTTCACAAGCATTTTCTACCTGGGAAATTCTCCGGAAAGTATTTTCGAGCTGCAATTCGATCTCCAGCGGTTAAATCCCTTCTATACCATGCACCACCCCGATAACCGGCGGTGGAGCGCTTCACAGCTCTTGCCGGAGAATGTATATGGCATCGATATGGTGAGCCCTGTGCCGCAGGCCGATGCCCGGGGAGATGAGCGTTCTTTCCGCAGTACTGATTTTACCATCTGGAAATATATAGGCGCCGACGACAATGGCGACAATTTCCGCGAAAGGGATCAGTCATTCGCTCATTGGATCTTTTACCGGTATGCAGATATCCTGTTGTTGAAAGCAGAGGCGATGAATGAAATGAACCAGCCGCTGGAAGCTTCCCGGATAGTTAAGACGATCCGTAACAGGGCCAATGCCATCGATTTTAAGATCATGGATAGCCTCAATAAAGAACCCATGTCGGTTTATATCCTGGAAGAAAGGCAACGCGAGCTGGCCTTCGAAGGAAAACGCTGGTACGATGTATTGCGGAATGCCAAAAGGAATGATTACCGGCGGCGGCAATTGTTGCTCGATCTGGCCGCCCGGAGTATGCCGGCCGATCGCAAACAAGCTGCCTTCAATCGCCTGCTCGATAACAACAGCCATTATTTTCCTGTGTACTTCTACGAGCTGCAAACAAACAAATTGCTTGAACAAAATCCCTTTTACAAATAGCTAAAGCGATTGCTGTATGAAAACGAAACTGACTGCATTGCTGATCACGATACTGGCTGCGTTATGCGCCGGCAGTTGTAAAAAGCATGACCTGCGGCTTACCACTACCGACGATGTGAATATCAGCAGCTATCTCGCGAAATATCCCGACTCGTTTTCGCTCTGGTCCGGGATCCTGCAACGAACGGAGATCAGCAATTTCCTGGACATGTATGGTTCCTACACGGTATTTGCACCAACCAATTCGGGGGTGCAGGCCTGGCTGAATGCCAATAATATTGTGGATGTAGGCTCGGCCGATGTCGACCTCTTAAAGGATATCGTGAAGTTCCATATCCTGGAAGATACCCTTACAACACCGTCGTTCAAAGATGGCAAGTTGCCGGTGCCCACGATGCACGGACAGTTCATCATTACCGGCGCCACCAATGAAGGCGGCGTTTCCAGGTACCGCATCAACCGCCAGGCCCTGGTGACAGCATCCAATATCAGGCTGGGAAACGGTTATGTACATGTGATCAACCAGGTGCTGGAGCCGGCCAGGCAAACCGTGGCGCAACAATTAGCCGCCAATCCCGATTACTCCATCTTCGTGGAGGCATTAAAAGAAACCGGCTTTTACAGGGTATTAGACAGCATCTATAGCGATTCCAGCAGGCGGTGGAAAACGGTCCTGGCCGAAACGAACCAGGCGCTGGCCGATAGTGGTATTCACTCATACGCTGCGCTGAAGGCCAAATATTCAAACACCCATCCCGCAGATCCGTCAGACAGTCTCAACCTCTATATCGCATATCATATAATACCGGGTATTCAGTTCCTGGGAGATATTATCAATGCACCTTCTTACCTCACCATGCAGCCGCAGGAAGTGATCAGTACGAAACTCATCAATAACGAAGTGGTGATCAATGAAGATGAATTCAACGGAGTGGTAGAAAAGGGCGTATTGTTACTGCGGAACAAAAGCGACAATGCCGCCACCAATGGCGTATGGCACACTGCCCATGCCCATTTTGCCGCCAAACTGCGCAAACCCACAGCGGTTTACTGGGACCTGGCCACTTTTCCCGAGATCATGAAGCAACCGGCATATTATGGAAAACAGGGATTTACTTTTAACAAGAGCAGCCAGGAAGACCGCCCCATCAGGGATATCGACTGGCATTACAATGGAGAGAACTATGTAAGTTATATCTATAACACAACGCATTCTTTTACGAATTACGCCTGCAAGACCGATGCCCTGCAAATTCCCCTCGGCGCTCCTTCCAACAACAATCGCGCGCAATGGGTTGAGTTTAGCACACCGCCTATCATCAAAGGCAGGTATAAAGTATGGATCTGCTATCGCAACCGGAATTCAGTGACGATCAATGTGCGGGTAAATGGTGAGCTCATGCAAAGACCAATCAATGTAGGCCAGGGATACCCGGGTGGAAACGATACGGAACTTGAATCCCTGGGCTGGAAGAAATATACATTGGGCGGATCTTTTGCCGGCAGGCTGGCAGGCACTGTTGAGCTGAGAACCACGGAAAGGCATAAGCTGCGGTTCGAAGCTGTATCCGGTTCAAACCGCGAGATCATTTTT
Source organism: Longitalea arenae (assembly GCF_016924755.1). Lineage (GTDB taxonomy): Bacteria > Bacteroidota > Bacteroidia > Chitinophagales > Chitinophagaceae > Niastella > Niastella arenae. The sequence continues at coordinate 676,565 of NZ_JAFFJX010000002.1, forward strand.
GATATGGTGCATTTTATTCCGGTTGACCAGGTGCAGTACCTGCCGCGTTTTGCACCCGACGGGTCTATGGTATGGCAATAATCATTCAAGCAATAATTCATGATCATGAAACAATATTTATATAAAGCAGGGATGATGGTTGGGCTGGCCTGTACCATACTGCAGGGTTGTAATAAATGGAAAGATCATACAGCCATTACTGACCCTGAGCTCAATAAGAACCTGTTACAGCAGATAGAGGAAGTGCCGGAACTCAGCCGGTTTGCAGATTTGCTGGTGAAGTCAGGCTACGGCCAGTTGATCGCCGGTTCGAAAAATTATACGGTATTTGCACCGGTGAATGCCGCTTTGGCTTCGCTCGATCCCTCTATTGAAGCAGATACTGCCCGGCTGCGGCTTTTTGTGGGCAATCATATCAGTAACCAGCTGTTTAAGGTTACAGGTAACGAGCCCTTGCGCCTGCTGATGATCAATAACAAATATAACAACCTGCAGGGGCATACGATAGAAGAGGCATCGATCACTGTGGCCAACCGCTATGGAAAAAATGGATACCTGAATATCATCGATAAGGTGGTGCCTGCTTTATCAAACGCCTGGGAATTTGTGAATAAGGATCCGCAAATGCCGGCCCGGCAGAAAGCATTTTTACTTTCGCAAAAAGATTCCACCGGTACAAATACCTACCTGGCCACGATCGCTGATCTGAGGGATGAAAAAAAGCAGTACACTTTTTTTGTATTGGCCGACACGGCCTGGGATGCAGAGCTTAACAACTTTAAACCCTTTTTTGTATTGGAAAGCGGCAATACCGACAGTACCCTCGATGCTGCAGGCAGGGCAGTGGCCCGCGACCTGGTTCTGGATACCGTGTATCGGCCTGCGTTCATTCCTGACACCGTTTTATCGCGGTATAATACAAAGCTGGGCATTGCCAAAAATGACATTGCGCAAACCATAAAACTGAGTAATGGTATTGTTTATATCATGCGCCGTTTGCCGGTGCTGCCTAAGCACAAATTTCAGCCCTATGTTATCCAGGGCGAAGATTACCAGTTTTACCGGGTCGACAGAAGGAATGTTACTTATCTCAGGGATAAATTCAATCCGGTCACCGGCAGGGATATGCGTGATGTGCTCGTATGGGACCATAATGTTGCCCAGTTTTACCTGGGTTACCACCTGCCAAACGTACCAGCCATGAAATATAAAGCTTACTGGGTGGCGCTGCATGATAATATCAACAGTAATACCGGCAGTTTTAAACAGCTGTTGGGAATAGGGACTTTCAATTCAAGCAGGTTAGCGTATACAACGGTGAACCCGAATAATTTCAATGAAGTATACCTGGGGGAATTTACCCTTCCCTATTACAATGCCATGCTGAACCTGTATTTGACGGCAGATAACAACACCAACGACGATGCCAATAAGATCACGGTAGATTATATCAGACTGGAACCTGTATTATAAGCTTTTCATTCGATTTATACCAAAACAATGCGTACAACAAAAATATTGAAACTGCTTATCCTGGTGCCCCTGCTGGCAGCCTGTACCCGCACCGCTTCTGCACAGGATACCACGGGGAATAAAGACATAATTGTTATCAGCCGGCCCGGAATGCCTTTCAGTGGTACGATAACCGATGCCGCTACGAAAAAGGGATTAGCCGGCATCCGCGTACAGGTTCCGAATTTTTCCGCGGCCATTACCGATAGTACCGGGCAATTTGCGCTGAAAGTGCCTTCTTATAAAAGCACAATCGTAGTGGAAGGGGAAGGATATAATTCCCGGAGTATTCCACTAAAAGGCCGTAGAACGGTCATGGTGGCATTACTTGACGAAAGCCATACATCTTACAATGAAGAGCTGACCCTGCCAATTGGCCCGAAAAGCCGGTTGGCGGTTACAGAAGCAGTGAACCACTATCATGTAAATGCCGCCTGGGACAGGCCCATGGAAATGGCAGATGCCCTGCTGCAGGGTAAAGCGCCCGGCTTACACGTGATCCGGCGTTCAGGCGCACAGGGTGTAGGCGCCAATATGTATATAAGAGGTTTCAATTCATTGTATGCGACCAATAAACCGCTCATCGTTATCGACAACATGTTGTTCGATGCCAACGAATACGGGGAAAGCATCATTGCCAATAATTACACGAATCCGATGGCGCTGATCGATGTGAAGGATATTGACCACGTAACGGTATTGAAAGACGCCAGCAGTATTTATGGCACAAAAGGCGCAAATGGCGCGATCATCATTACCACGGAAAGGCCCAGGACTCATGCTACGCATATCGACTTTGTGCTGAACAGTGGATTTAACCAGGCGCCATCTGAGCTGCCGGTGATGAATGCGGGAGATTACCGGCTCTACCTCGAAGAAGTGCTGCAAAGTAAAGGACTTAACCAGGAACAGATCAAAGCCCAGCCATACATGAATGATGATCCTGCCAATCCCTTATATGCCCAGTATCATTTTAATACCAACTGGCAGCGGCGTGTACTGGCGAACAGCTTCGATCAGAACTGTTTTGTAAAGATCAGGGGTGGCGATAACATTGCCATGTACGGATTGAGCATGGGCTTTACAAAGAATAATGGCATTGTTAAACAAACGGATCTTACGCGTTACAATACCCGCTTTAATGCCGAATTCAATTTTACCAAACGTTTTGCCGGCAGAACCAATTTGTCGTTCAGTTACAATGAACAGCAGTTGAAAGACCAGGGTATGGCCGACAGAACGGCGCCCCTGTACCTTTCGCTGATCAAAGCGCCTTTCCTGAACGATCGCGAGGTGAATGATAAAGGGGTGGAATCTCCCAATTTGGCTGAACGTGACACCCTTGGTGTTACGAACCCCTCGGCCATCATTGAGCATATGCGGGCATCGAACAAATATTATCGCTTTTATGGTTCTTTCGATTTCGGCTATGAATTGTTCCGGAATGTAAAAGCAAGCACCCTGGTTGGCCTGGTATTCGATAAGATGCGCGAAAACTTTTTCATTCCGCGCAAAGGGATCACCAATGATACCTTGTCGAATGCAATTGCCGACAGCCGTATGGGCACCCAGGTAAAGCGCTTGTTCACTATCTATAACGATACCCGTATCGAATACAAAAAGGGCTACAAAGACATCCATCAGGGAGCGGCCAGGCTGGGCATGCGCTTTCAGCAAAACAAAGCGGGGCAACATTATGCCCTGGGTTTCAATTCTGCTACCGACGATCTTACCAGTGTGCAGAATGGAGTAAATGCGCTGCGCCAGGTGGGCGGCGGGATCGGCGACTGGAACTGGTTGAACTTTTATTTCAACACGGAATATGCGTTCCGGAATAAAATATTCCTTTCCCTGAATGCCGCTATGGATGGTTCATCGAGGTTTGGACCAGAAGCGCCGAACGGCATAAGACTGGCCGGGCGCCGTTTTCCGGTGATGCCTGCTGTGGGCGTTTCCTGGCTTCTTTCATCGGAGGATTTTATGGCCAATGTGCCCATCGACCTCCTGAAGCTTAGGGCTGGCTGGAGTATTACGGGTAATGATGATATTGGAAATTATAATAGCGGCCATACCTATATTTCGCAAAACCTGCTGGGCGCGCAGGGGCTTGTTCGGCGTGGTTTGGCAAATCCTGCTTTGCAATGGGAAACGGTAAGCAAAGGCAATCTTGGATTGGATCTTGCTTTGTGGCACGATAGAGTATATATCAGCCTGGATGCCTACCAGCATAGAACAAGCAATATGCTGGTTTACCACCCATTAGCTCCGCTCAGTGGTTTCGAATATGCCCTCACGAATGATGGCAGTATGGAGAACAGGGGGCTGGAAGCCAGTGTACATGTGCGGCTGGTTAACCGGCAGCAATTTACCTGGGATATTGGGATCAATGCGGCCATGAACAAGAATAAAATAGGCACGGTGCCCGACAGCCAATTGTTTACTGCTTATGCAGGCGCTACTATCCTAACGGCTGCCGGTAAACCGGCCAGCCAATTCTATGGGCATCTTACCAATGGCGTTTTTGCCAGTGATGCAGAAGCGGCTGCCCTGGCCAAACGTAATCCCGATGGTTCTGTCTCTTCATTTAAAGGAGGTGATGTTCGCTTTCTTGACCTGGACGATAATAAGGTCATCGACGATGGCGATCGTAGCGTTATTGGCGATCCCAATCCGGATTATACAGGAGCTTTCAGCAACCGTATAAAATGGAAGCGCTTCGAATTGAATGCGCTCTTCACTTTCAGTAAGGGCGGTGACATCTACAATTATCTGCGCTACCGGCTGGAAGCTGCCAGCGGTACCGGAAACCAGTTGGCAAGTGTGAACAACCGGTGGCGGGGCGAAGGGCATATTACTGATATGCCCAGGGCCAGTTGGGGCGACCCTACGGGCAATAACCGGTTCAGCGATCGCTGGATAGAAGATGGTTCTTACCTGCGGTTACGCCATCTGTCACTGCAGTATGATCTCCCGGTACATCCCAATGGTTTTGTAAAAAACTTTACCCTTTATGGCTCCGCGGTAAATGTATTTACACTTACCCGGTACAAGGGTTACGATCCCGAATTCAGTGCCAGCCCCGCTGTATTTACCCAGGGCATTGATACCGGTTTGGATCCTTTGTATCGCACAGTTACGCTGGGTGTAAGACTGGGTCTATAAGCTAATACGACAAACATTATTGCATTATGAAATTGACAATAAAAACAGCATTGCTCGCCAGCCTGATGATCGGTCTTTTTACCTCCTGTAAAAAGATCCTGGAGCTAAACCCGGGCACGGAATTAACGGCCGGTCAAATGTACCGCGATGTATATGATGCCAACGCAGCGGTAATGGGCATCTATGGCAAGTTCATGGCGCTTGCCGACCGGTACATTATTCTGAATGAACTGCGCGGCGATCTCATGGATTTTACGCATAATGCCGATGAATACCTTCGTCAGTTAAGCCATCACAATGTAACGCCTGATAACCCCTATATCAATCCACGGCCTTTTTATGAACTGATCCTGAATTGCAACGATGCGCTTCACCACTTCCGCCAGATGCGAGCAACGAATAAATTGTCGGAAGACGATTTTAACCAGCGTTATTCCGATCTTGGCTGCCTGCGTTCCTTTTTATACCTGCAGCTGGGCATTCATTATGGCGAATTGCCCTATGTAACAGAAGCGTTGGAAAATATCAATGATGTAGCAGATCCTTCCCGCTTTCCCCGTTTGCCTTTACAGGTGCTGGTCGACAGCCTGATCAGTTTTACAGAACCGCTTCCGCATAAAGAATTGTATACAACGAATATCAGCGGCAGTACCGGCACTGCTTTGAATATTACGCTGGATGGTTACCAGACCGAAAAGTTCTTTATCAATAAAAAAGTATTATTGGGCGATCTGTATCTGTGGAAAGGCGATTACCGGAAAGCCGCCTTATACTATAAAGCGATGATGGATTTTTCTACATCCAGCACCAACCTCGATAACCGTTACCTGCAATACAAGATCGGCTGGGGCGGGGGTGATGAAAGCACGGAGGTGATCTACAGTAAATATGGCGATGCCAGCAGTTTGAGTTATACGTCAGGCTGGGGAACGATCTTCGAAGCATCGGATGATCGTTTCAGCTGGGAAATACTCTGGGCATTGCCGTACGATAATAAATTCAAACCCGAAAACCCGTTGATTAAACTGTTTTCACCCATTGGTGGCAATTACCTGGTGAAACCCTCGCAGGTCATCATCGATAGCTGGAACCAGCAGCTGCAAAATCCCATGGGTGTTCCCGGCGCTACCAACGGGGTGCCCTATGATGCCCGGGGTTTGCTGAGCGTACGTACGATTGGCGGCCAGCCAACTATTACGAAATTTATTTCCAATTATATCAGCCAGAGTGCTTCGGTGCCATTGAATCCCCTGGTAAAGAATGGACGATGGTTCCTGTTCAGGACGGCCCATTTACACCTGCGCTTTGCCGAAGCGGCCAATCGCGACGGCTACCCCAGGCTTGGCTATGCGCTATTCAATAATGGCATACCTGCCGTGTACGCACCACCGGCCGGGGTCACTGATGTTACCAATTATCAAAATACATTAGACCTGGATGAACCATATAAATTCGATGCAAGAATGGGCGAGATCCCGAATTACAGAAGTCCCTGGTACAGGAATATTGGTATTCGCCGCCGGGCCCTGCTGCAACCGATTACGCTAACGGCCACGAATTTCACCGACAGTATTTACCAGGTAGAAGAAGGGCTGATCAATGAGCAGGCTTTGGAAACAGCCTTTGAGGGTACGCGTTGGCCCGATCTGTTGCGGGTGGCCATCAGGAGGAATCAGCCCGCTTTTATTGCAGACAGGATCTATAACAAGCTGATGAAGTCTGGTATGTCGGTGGGAGAAGCAGCCCGCGCAAGGCATAAACTCATGCAAAAAGACTGGTTCCTGCCTTTCAAATTTTAAAGATCTATAGCTATGTGATCACTGTCAGATTCATTCACCATTTAAACGATTGTTCATATGAAAAAAACAAGATCCTTAATAACAGCCTGCCTGTTATTACTGGCAACGCATGCCGTTGCCCAACGGGTCATGGAAAGACTCGATCGCGGCGTAGTTGCCGTAAGAACCGGTAACAGTGTTTTTATCAGCTGGCGTTTACTGGGTTTAGACCCGCAGAACATTGGCTTCAATCTTTATCGCTCGGCCAATGGTGCCGCTGCTGTCAAACTGAATACATCGGTCTTGACCGGGGGAACGAACTATACCGACAATTCCGCCAATTTAACCGTGCGTAATGCCTACTATGTTCGGCCGGTAGTAAACGGAGCCGAGCAGGCAGCCAGTTTATCGTATACGCTTATTGCCAATGCAGCCGACAAACCCTGCTTTACCGTACCCCTGCGCACCGGCAGCCTTATTCATTTTGTTTGGGTGGGCGACCTGGACGGTGATGGCGAATATGACTATGTGGTAGACCGCCTCGACTGGAATGGCGGTGGTTGTAAAATAGAAGCATATAAACGCGACGGTACTTTTTTGTGGGATGTAGATTATGGACCCAATAGTGTGAATATGGATAATATCTCGCCAGGTTCTGCCGCCATCGATGTAGGTAACTGGGATGGTGTAACTGTTTATGACCTTGACCTCGATGGAAAAGCAGAAGTGATCACTAAAATTGCCAATGGTGTACGCTTTGGTGATGGCTCAACCTGGAGCAACAGCAGCAATACGCGGCAATGGCTCGCTATTCTGAACGGACAAACAGGGGCGCTCAAAAGTTATGTGACCATACCACAGGATTACAGCAGTGCTGGTTCCCTGGCCGGCAGCCTGGGCATCGGTTACCTGGATGGCGCTACACCGAGTGTGATCGGCAAGTTCAAGAACAGGAATGCAGACGGTTCTTTTAACCTTATGGTATGTGCCTTTAAATATGCAGGCAACAATACGACCCTGCAATGGAAATGGCTCAGGGGTTCTTCTAATGCAGCAGATGGCCACCAGATCAGGATCATAGATGTTGATGGAAATGGTACCGATGAGATCTGTGATATCGGGTATTGCCTCAATGGCAATGGAACATTACGCTATTCACTGGGCGCGCAGGGCATTGTTCATGGCGACCGCACGCATATTGGCAAATTCGATCGTAACAGGGCCGGTATGCAGGGCTATGGTGTGCAGCAAAACAATCCCAGCGGATTGCTGGAATATTACTATGACGCCAATACCGGTTCAGTGCTGTGGAAACATATGGGAGCGGTGAGTGATGTAGGCCGTGGCGCTGCCGGCGATATTGATCCCCGTTATAATGGATTTGAAGTATGGTCTTTCTCGGGCGTATATAATGCGCCGGGCAATACTAAGTTAACGGATGAACCGGCAAGGCCTTATCCGAATTTCCGCCTCTGGTGGGACGGGGATCTGCTCAGTGAGAACCTCAATGATGAAAAGATCGAAAAATGGAATTATACGGCTTCTACTGTTTCCCGCCTCGTCACCATGTGGAATTTCGATGGGGCGGGGGGCAGTGATCGCGGGGCGCCTATGTTCTATGGAGATATCCTGGGCGACTGGCGCGAGGAAGTGATACTGGTTACAGACAATTATTCAAAGCTCGTAGTATTTACTACCAATGTGCCAACCAGTACCAGGCTTTACACGCTGGCGCATAACCCGGCTTACCGCAATTGCATGACGATAAAAGGGTATATGCAGTCGCACCACACGGATTATTATTTAGGCAACGGCATGAGCACGCCGCCGGCCCCCAATATCAGTTATGCTGGAACGCCCATGGCTGCAGCCGGGATCGCCTCTGTTGCCACAGCAGCCGATGCCGCCCTTGCCAAAGGATTTGAGATCAGTCCAAACCCGGTAGGCGAAACGTTTATAAATCTCCAGTGGCAAACAGCAGAAAAAGCAGATCATGTATTTACGATCACCAACGGGCATGGACAGATGTTATTTGAAAAGAAACTGGGAATGATGCCGGCAGGGCAGTTCAATACCCGCATAAATATCAGTAAAGCGAAATTAGCACCAGGAACTTATATCGGCAGCCTTCGTTCTGCCGGCAGCATTCAATCGAAAGTGTTTGTAAAACTTTAGGTATAGCAGCAGTTGTGCGTCATTTTTACAAGGTGAGAAACGAGACTGACCGGTTGTAAAATGATGAACAAGCCAGGGTTATCATAATAGCATTCTTTGGGATCATCATTGGGTTTTTACCCGGAGCTCTTCCCGGAGAATTCCCTGGTGGCAGCCGATACAAGACAGTAAGCCGCTCATGAATTTCGTGAGCGGCTTACTCTTTTAATCGGTTATTACCTTTTACCGGTTACCCGCGCCTCCGCTTACGGTGCTGGGAACCGTACTTCCCGCGTTCATCGAGTAAGAATAGGGAGGGGTGAAGACACTTGAGTTAGGCGCCCAGGTTGGAATGCTGGTGCCGGAAAATACGTTGCCGCTGTTCCAGCTGATCCTGCCCTGTGCGCTGCTGCTGCTGTAATTGGCCCATGCACGCGCCTGATTCTGGAAATAGCAGTTCTCCACCTTGATCTGGCTTTCATTGCCAACACCAATGCAATAATTGCTGCCAGCGGCCGCATAATAATTATTGTAGCAGTGCACCTGGCCGAATCGTACACGCGGCATTCTTTCCACACAACCGGCATCATACCAGTTATGGTGCATGGTCACATGCAGTTTGCCCCGGTCACCGGTAGCATCATCGCCATTGCCAATTAAGTTCACGAACTTATGTGAGCTTTGGCTGGCATAGCGGAAACGGCACCAGGATACGGTAACATTGTCTGAAGCCCGAACGATATCACACTCGCCATCCGAGCAATCGGTAAACGTACATTTATGTACGAATACGCGGGTGCTTCCCGAGATCTCTATGCCGTCTCCCGTACCTGCACCCGATGGATTGGTGATATTCAGGTTTTGAATAATTACATTGCTTACGCCGGAAAGCCGCAGGCAACCGATGATACCGGAGCTGGAATTTGCGCCGATAATCGTTTTATTCGACTTTACATTAACCTGGCTGGACCCAAGATTCAGATTACCCGAGACTGTAATGAGTTGACTGGTGCTCGATTCGGCCGCAGTTCTGAAAGCGGCTGCTGTAGTAACGGTGATCGGTGTTGTTCCACCCGTTGTGCCGGCTGCAAAGCCGTTGGCGGTAGCAACCGTGAAGTCTGATGAGGGTGCCCGCTCGGGGCCGGCAGTTTCATCAGTGGGTGCGGTTGCAGTATCATTTTTGTTGCAGCCTGCGATCAGCAGGCAGGAAAAGACGGCGCCGCTTATAAGCGCGCCGATCGGTGGCATTGTTTTTTTCATAATGGCAATCGTGTTTTAAAGATGAATGTAACTGTTTATAATAGAGCGCTCTAAGCAATAGGTATCTGTCTCTGCCTACAGGTGGCAGTGATGTTCATGAATTAAATCGTTATGATCTTCTGTCTGGGGAATGTGAGCAGCTAACGGTGAATGATCATCAGGCTGTTTGCGTGTACCCGGCTACGTATTAATATTTTTCTGCTGCCTTTCTGTGTCTATAAAGTTAACTTGGTTTTTTTCGTTTGCGGAACCGGGATAGTGTTTTTATTTACGCAATCGTTCCCGGACTAACGGTGCATATATCCCAAATAAAAAACAGGTGTGCCATCAGTTATTAAGAGATGACACACCTGCCTGATAAAATAAATGTCCTTGTTACACTGTATGAGCCTGTACCTCAGCTGGTATAAGCCGGGATTTGTATATCTTCTCAGGCTAGCTTCCCTTCTTTATTGTATTTGGCCTTATAATCCAGCGGCGATAAACCGGTGATCCTTTTAAAGACTTCCCGGAAGGCTTTGTCGTCTGAGTACCCTACTTCGCTCATGACCTCAAAAACTGTTTTGCGGCCATTTTCGAGAGCGCGTTTGGCAACTTCTACTTTTACGCGTTGCAGGTATTCCACGGGGGTATTACCGGTAGCTTTAATAAAGCGCCTGTCGAAATTTCTCCGGCTTACAGCCAGTTTGGTGGCCAGCTCTTCAAAGGAGATCTTCTCGGTCATGTTCTTTTCGATGAATGTTTGCGCCTGGGTCACCACATCGTCGCCATGATTCTTTTGTATCTGAAAAATTAAGAAGGGTGATTGTGAGGTTCTTTCAATATCTATCTGGAAGATCTTTGAACAGAAGATAGCCGTTTGGCGGTTAAAGTATTTCTCTACCAGAAAAAGCACCAGGTTCAGAAAGGAGAAGGCGCCGCCATTGGAGTAGATGCCTGGTTCTTCTGCGATCAGTTTATCGATGTGTAAGTCGATATTGGGAAAGAGCCGCCTGAAATCGGATGCTACATTCCAGTGGGTAGAGCAGGTCTTTCCATCGAGCAGGCCGGTAGCGGCCAGCAGGAAAGCGCCGGAACAAATGCTGGCAATTTCAGCGCCGTTTTTATACTGATCCCTGATCCAGTCGATCATTGCTTTATTATCTTCCAGCAGGTTGTCGAAATTTTCATTGGCAATCGAAGGAATGATCACCAGGTCGGCTTTTTTAATTTGCTGCAGCGGTATTGGGTGTATAGAGAACAGGCCATGCTCCAATTGTAGTTCCTGCTCAAAACCTGCCACCTGCACCTTCATCATCGATTTGTTGCCCAGCCTTTGCCAGTAGGCATTGGCCCTGGTAAGGATCTCGTAAGTGCCGGCGACACTGCTCAGATTGACATAGGTGTTTGGAACAAGTATGATCACCTGCTTCATGGTATAAGTTTGCTATAAAGGTACTGGATTAGTTTGTCCAGATCAACCCGGCAGTTTGTCTATTTTGCACCCCATGAGAGGTCAGATCATAAGATCACAGTTCAAAGTTTGATTTGCGAAGCCGGGGCTGCATAAACTTTGAACTGTGAACTTTGAAGTGTTAAATGTTAGCTCATTTTTGCGAATGGATCGTTTGTATACTTCCATCTGCATTATAGGTGAGCGGCGCCACTTTTACATTGCGTAAATGCGTTTTGCCGGAGAGCTGTACATCGTGATAGAACAAATACCATTTGCCATCTTTCTCAATGATGCTGTGGTGATTCGTCCAGCCCTCAACCGGTGCGAGTAACACGCCGCGGTAAGTGAAGGGGCCGTAGGGGCTGTCGCCCGTTGCATAACAAATGTTATGGGTGTCGCCGGTGGAGTAGGAGAAATAATACTTGCCATTGTATTTATGCATCCAGGCCGCTTCGAAGAAGCGTTTGTCGTTGTCCTTTTCTTTGAACAGGTTGCCGGCGCTGTCGACGATCCTGATCTCTTTTACAGGTTCCGCAAAACTTTTCATATCTGCCCCCAGTTTGGCTACCCTTGGTAAGATGGCCAGCTGGTCTCCCTGTTTTAATTTGCCGGCGCTGTCGTATTTATTCTTTTCCCAGCGTTGCAATTGTCCGCCCCAGATACCCCCAAAATACATGTAAAACGAACCGTTATCGTCTTTAAATACACAGGGATCGATGCTATAGCTGCCTTTGATCGGCTCTTTTTCAGGGGTAAAAGGACCTTCGGGGTTTTTGGCCGTAGCAACGCCAATTTTAAAGACATCGTTCTTGTCCTTCAATGGAAAATACAGGTAATAGGTGCCGTTGGCAAAAGCGGCATCCGGCGCCCATAACTGGCGGCCGGCCCAGGGGATATCCTTCACGTGCAGGGCAACACCATGATCGGTTACCTTTCCACCCACGGAATCCATGGAAAGGACATGATAATCCATCATATTGAAATGGTCGCCATTGTCGTTTTCCGGCGTGCCGGTGGCCGTATCGTGCGAAGGATAAATGTATATGCGGCCATTAAATACATGCGCCGAAGGATCGGCTGTATAAATATGCGATACCAGTGGCTGCGATAGATACTTGTTGCCGGTTGTTCCCTTGTTTACCTCGCTTGAATCGCTTGTTGGCGCCTGGCCGCTTCCTGCATCATTGCAACTGCAGATGGCAGCTACCGCAGATGCCAGTAAAAAGACGTTTTTGATCATATTGTCAGTGTTTATATTGTTATTATGGTTCTAATGGCTTGTAATGGTTATGGTGGCTGATGATAATCCCTCTGCCGAAGCCCTTATAATGATCGTACCCGTTGATCCGCTTATTCCGCTTATTATTGCCAATGCCAGGCCGTTGAAGGCATTTCTTTCTTTCGATGGAAATGGTTCCAGGCTGGCCGCATCCCCGTTATCGGTGGCTACCAATTCACCTGCGCCGCTAACCTCAAAACTTATCAGTTGGGCTGCTTCGGGCACCAGCCTGCCATGGGCATCCAGCACTTTCACGGTGATAAACGACAGGTCTTTGCTGTTTGCTTTAATGACTGTTCTATCTGCTTCCAGCTGCAGACGGGTAGCGGCGCCGGCTGTTTGTACGGTGTCATTCGCCCAGGGTTTGCCGTTCTTATACGTTACTACATGTACAATACCAGGCTCATATATTACGCTGTCCCAGCGAAGCCGGTATTCGAATGGCGCTTTCTTTTTTCGGCCTAATGACTTTTCGTTTACAAACAGTTCAGCTTCCTCGCCCGATGTAAACACATGTACGGGTGTTATTTTACCAATGCGACCAGGCCATGTCCAGTGGGGCAGAAGATGCGCCATGGGCAGATCGGAACGCCAGCGGGATTGATACAGGTAGAAGCGGTCTTTTTTAAATCCGGCCAGATCTACAATGCCGGAATAGGAACTGCGCGCTGAATAATAGGGGGTTGGTTCGCCCAAATAATCCCAGCCCGACCAAACAAATTCACCGGCAACATAGGGATGTTTGTCCTGCGAAGCAAAGACCTTATCGGGGGAGGCGCCGAAAGCAGCGCTATACAATTCATAAGCGCTTATGAATTTATTTACCGGATCACCGCCGGTGCTATCGCTCACCGGTGCGCTAATGCCATTGTATACCGGGAATAGATAGGTGCCGCGTGAGCTTAATGCCGACGCGGTTTCACTGCTAAAGATCAGTTTACCGGGAAATTTGCTATGGAATGCAGGGTATAACGGGGATGTTCTGATGCCCTTCAGGTGTGCATAAGCCGGTGCATCCCGGATGCCTTCGCCCTGGTAATTCAGGCTGAGGATGTCCATCTGGCGCGGAAACGGCATATCGGGTTTGGCATAGTTCATTGAGGCCGTGGCAGGCCGGGTATCATCTTCTTCACGAACGATGTTGTAAAGTTTTCTGGCTATGGCAGCGCCCGTGTCTTTGGTATATTGTTCGCCCACTTCGTTGCCAAAGCTCCAGGCAAAGATCGATGGATGATTGCGGTCGCGCCGGATAAATGCACGGGTATCGGCTTCATACCAATCAGGGAAGATCAGGTGAAAATCATGCGGTGTCTTTTTTCTTTCCCAGCTGTCGAAGATCTCATCGATCACCAGGAAGCCCATACTGTCGGTAAGATCGAGCAGTTCAGGCGCCGGTGGATTATGCGACAGCCGGATGGCATTACAGCCCATCTCCCGCAGGATTTCCAATTGTCTTTCTGCGGCGCGGGTATTGAAGGCAGCGCCTAATGCGCCCAGGTCGTGGTGCTGGTTAACGCCCTGGATACGCAGGGCTCTGCCATTTACAAATAAACCTTTTTCCGCATCGAATGCCAGGGAACGGATGCCGAATCGGGTCTCATATTCATCAACGGTTTTGCCATTGACCATTAAGCGGGTAACAGCCAGGTATAAGTTGGGATGCTGTAATGGCGGCGGGCCCCACAACACGGGATCTTTTATGATAAGGGAATTGGTAACCGGCAGTTGTTTGCCGGCCGCGATGGTATTGGTTGCACGCGGAAATGTTGCCACTTTATCTCCTTTTAAACCGGTGCCTGAATCAATAATAAAAATATCGGTCACCACTTCTACCCGCTGATCGGTGCTGGCATTGTTCTTCACATGAACCGTCAGAGCAACAGTTGCCGAGGAGACAGATACATTGCTTGTTTTAATGAAGCTGCCCCATTGCGCTACGTGTACCGGTGCTACCTTGGTGAGCCACACATTGCGGTAAAGGCCGCCACCCGGGTACCAGCGGGCGGAATTCGCGGGATTATCCAACCGGATGGCTAACTGGTTATCACTGCCCGGTTGCAGGTAAGGCGTGAGGTCTAGGCGGAATGAATTATAGCCATAGGGCCAGCCACCGATCAGTTTGCCGTTGAGCCAAACCATGGCATAGGACATGGCGCCGTCTATATCAAGGTAAATGGTCTTACCCTTATCTGTAGCCGGAATATTCAGTTTACGGCGATACCAGGCTACGCCCGGACTGGGTAAGCGGCCCATACCACCGCCCACTTCAGCAGCTTCGCCTTTGTAGAAAGGGCCCTTGATGGCCCAGTCATGCGGCAGGTTAACCGACTCCCAACCGGCATCATTGAAACTGTTTTGTACAAAAGGAAAATGACTGCCCGGATTACCTGCCGGCCGTTTATGATGTTTGTTTGCGTCTTTGATAAAATCATTGGCAGTAGGCAGGATCCAGCGCTTTAAGACCTTTGATGATGCCGTGGGTACAAGCGCTTCTGTTGGTTTTGCATCTGCCACCACATTGTCGTTCCTGTCGGTAACTGCGGGCCGCAGATCGTATATCAGCGTGTCAGGTGCCGAGCTGTATTTCATGAACTTCCAACCATCATTGATCAGGATCCGTTCCCGGGTACTGCTATTTTTAGCTGACTGGCTTTTACCGGTAGTTACCAGGCCAAAATGCAGTAGCGTGCAGACACCGATGAGCCGGCCCGGAAAACGAAAAAAGGCTGCTGGCATTAACCGCATGGATACATGTTTTTGTTGATAGTCGTATTGGCTGCGGCCAGGCGATGATCTGTGTCCTCCATAATTGCCGGCGATTGTTGAAGCAGGAAGATCTTATCTGGAAACAGATCAGGCTGAATGGCTTTTGAAGCAGGAAACAGCCTTGCTTTTTTGATCGCAAAATGTGCAGCAGCTTTCATACAGCAGTTGTATTGTTCAAATGCTTAATTGTTGTCAATCGTTCATAGCTCAAAGGCTATCCGGCAAACGAAAGTAGCTATTTTCAGCAAAAATGTAACCGATTACAAGAGATTTTCATTTTTGGTATGTAAGTGCATGGTTCAATGATTTACAATCGTTTGGGAAAGGCAGATCCCTGTTGATACTATTTTCATCAAAACTGGTAATAAATTAATCAAAAAGCAGCTGTTGGGGCTTGGTGGAACGATGTTGGAGATGGCCGGTCCCTGCACTTAGATTCGTTTTCACCCCCCTTCTTATATGATTTTCTCCCCCATGCACGCTTTCACCGCCGGTTAATTTTATACATCCTTACAATTAACCTTCATAAAAACGATTGCAATGAAACAACTATTAACCTTATTTGGCTTTGTGCTGGCAATGGCCTGTACAAAAAAGCAAAGCGCATCCACCAGCGAAACGCAAGCCTCATCACCCGAACGGCTGCTGCTGACCGTTAATGCCACCAACAATTTCAAAGGCGTGAACTGGGCTGACCCCGCCGATAATTTCAAAGATGACCTCGTTGTGGTGAGCGGACTGGCATCTACCGACAATTACGCTACGGTGCAATCAAAAGCGGGCAGTATATTGACAGCTTTCCAGGAAAGAGGCGCCAATACCGTCCGCCTGCCTGTGAATCCGCCGACTGTGTCACAGTCATGGTGGAATGCTTATACCGGCGCCATTGACCTGGCTGCAAGCCGGGGCATGAACGTTATACTTGCTTACTGGGAAGGCAGCAGCTCCCGGGACGGTTTGGTTGATAATAGCACCCAGTTCTGGAATATGTGGCAGACGATCGTTAACAAGTATGGTTCCAACAGCCGTATTTATTTTGAGCCCTTTAATGAACCGCATGGCTACAGCGCAGCTGACCTCAATAACCTGTATGCAAGCTGGTTGAATAATTATCCCGCTGTTCCGCGTGGGCGCATTATACTCGACGGCCAGGGATATGCGCAAAACGTAAATGTGGTAGGGGCGGATAGCCGCTTAAGCAGCTGCCTGTTGTCGTATCACAATTATACCTGGTTCGACAATAATAAGACCACTACCGGCGACTGGGTAGCAGCCATTCAGTCCATTGCTTATCCCGACAGGACCATTGTAACAGAGTTCGGTATTCCCATGACCAATGGAAAAAATTATTTGGGTGCACCCGGTACTGATCGGGAGATCGCTTATTTCCAGGGAATGACGCAAGGCATACTGGCCCGCTCTATGGGCTGTATCTATTGGCCCGGACTGCGAAATGGCGATTCCTATAGTTTACTTACGCTGAACGGCAGCTCTTTGACGACCAACAATGCATCCGGCTTATCGCGTTTACAATATGCCTGGGGCAATGCTTCCATCGCACTTCCAAATGGCAGCTTTAATAGTTCGGCCTGGTACCGCATCGTTTGCCGGCAAAGTAATAAAGCGCTGGATGTAAACGGTTCTTCCACGGCCAATGGCGGCGCCATTGTGCAATGGGATTACTGGGGCGGAAATAACCAGCAATGGAAGATCACCAACCTGGGAAATGGATATTTCAGCATCATTAACCGGAACAGCAACAAGGCGCTTGACGTAAATGGCGCATCTACCGCTGCAGGCGCCGGCATTATACAATGGGATTATACCGGTGGCAACAACCAACAATGGCGGATCGTAGATATGGGATTTGGGTATTACGAGATCATTAACCGCAACAGCAACCAGTCGCTTGACGTAAATGGCGGTTCTACCGCAAATGGCGCTTCAGCCATCCAATGGTATTACAACGGCGGCCGTAACCAGCAATGGCAGATCGTACAATTATAACTGGTTCGCCCAATGATTTCCGCTTTCCTGAAAGGTCGCAGTCACAAAGCGAAAAATAATCATAGAATAATAAACCAATATATACTATCTGTTCGTTTCTATGGAAACCAAAATCCATGACCCTGGAACAGGTAATCAGTGACATTAACCGGGAATTGCGGGCGCAGCTGGAAAAATATCATTGCGTTCACGGACAGCTTCATTATCAGGCGCCTTCCATGGTGTCGCTGAATGGCACCAGGAAAGATGGGAAACCGGTCCTGATCTGGCAAAACACATCCCGCTTACCCTACCTGCTGTCATTGTATGTTGAGCAATTGCCGGGTTGCGGCGGTCTTAGCATTGACATAGATCTGACTGCAGACCGCTTTGAATACAAAGCTGTGTCGATGGCGCAGTTAAAGCAGGCTGAAAAAGACCGGGAAGAACAGGAGCTTGCAGATGAAAAGCAGCGCCGGCAGGAGTACCGGAAAATGCTGCAACAGCAAACCGAAAGCTATGGGATTGCGCTGGCAGCTGCAGTAGCCGAGGCCCTGACGCATAATTCAATCGGTTATGGCCATCGCGATTATTGTGGCATGGGCCTGGAGTTTCGCGATGGAATCTATTACTATGGTGAATTGTGGGATGGTTTTATGATGGAACCCACCCTGCAATGGCCATCGAAGCAGGATTTTGTAGAATGGCTGGCTCAACAGTCTGATGCTTCCCTGGCCCGGCTCGAAGCCGCTGATGCTTTTTACTGGGGCAATCAAACGATCACCCGAAAACGACTATTGGAATTGCTTAACGCTTAATGCTGAACGCCGAACGCAAATGGCTGTCGGATGGATCTCCTTCGATAAGTTTACGCACGCGAGTTATAAATAAAAGCGAGTGGCTGGTAGAAAATGGCTAACAGGAATGTATCCCACCAGCCACTCGCTACCAGCCACTGGCTATTTACTATTCACTCATCTGTTCCGTTAATGGATTCTCCTCTTCATTCTTTACCAGTTGTTTTTTTTCAGCCAGTTTGCCAAAGATGTAATAGAGGCCGGGTATAATCAATACGCCGAATACCGTCCCGAATAACATCCCGCCGGCAGAAGCCGTTCCAATGGTCCTGTTGCCCATTGCGCCGGGACCATGGGCAAATACCAATGGGATCAATCCGGCAATAAAGGCGAAAGAGGTCATCAGGATGGGGCGGAACCGGACCCTGGCGCCTTCCATTGCCGCTTTCAATACCGAAGCGCCCTCCCGGTGTTTTTGCACGGCAAATTCCACGATCAGAACCGCATTTTTACCCAACAGTCCGATCAGCATTACCATCGCTACCTGTGCATAGATGTTATTCTCAAGGCCCAAACCATTCAAAAAAAGAAAAGAGCCGAAAATACCGGTAGGTAATGATAGGATCACCGCTAATGGCAAAATAAAGCTTTCGTATTGCGCTGACAGGATCAGGTATACGAAACCAAGACAAATAAGAAAGATATAGATCGCCTGGTTACCCTGCGCTACTTCGTCTTTCGAAATGCCGGCCCAATCGATGCCGAATCCCCGGGGCAGTGTTTTTTGCGCCACTTCCGTGATGGCCTTAATGGCCTCACCGCTGCTGTGCCCGGGAGCGGCAGCGCCGCTGATCTGCGATGAATTGTACATATTGTGACGGGTGATCTCTGATAAACCATACACTTTCTCCATTTTCATAAAAGCGGAGAAAGGCACCATCTCATCTTTGTTATTCTTTACATACAGCTTCAGGATATCTTCCGGTAGGGCCCGGTATTGCGGCGCCGCCTGCACCATCACCTTATATGGCCGGCCGAAGCGGATAAAGCTGATCTCATAATTACTTCCCACGAGGGTGGAAAGGGTGTTCATGGCATTTTCAATGGTAACCCCTTTTTGCTGCGCAATATCATTGTCGACCCGAAGCAGATATTGCGGAAAGCTGGAACTGTAAAAACTGAACACTGATGACAATTCCTTTCGTTTGCTGAGTGCTGCAACAAATTCACTGCTTACCGTTTCCATCTTTTTATAATCGCCGGATCCTGCCTTGTCGAGCAGGCGCAATTCAAAACCACCGGCGGCGCCATAACCCGGCACAGCAGGCGGTTGAAAGAATTCTATATTAGCGCCGGTTATATCCTTTGATCTTTCTTCCAGTTCCTTAATGATCTCCTGCACCGAATGCTTCCGTTCTTCCCAATTCTTTAAATTGATGAGACAGGTGCCGGTATTGGCGCCGGTACCTTCGGATAGGATCTCATAACCCGCCAGGGCTGAAACAGACTGGATGCCGTCAATGCCCTCAGCGATCTTTTGTAATTTTTCTGCCACTTGATTGGTACGCTCCAGGGATGAACCGGGTGGCGTTTGAATGATGGCATAGAACATACCCTGGTCTTCTGTGGGAATGAAACCCGATGGCACCTGGCCGTTCAGGTACCAGATGCCCGCGCAAAAAACGCCTAATACGAGAAAGGTGAGCAATCGCCTGCTTACAATAATACCCAGTATCTGCATGTATTTACCCTGGCCGCGGCCAAATGCGTTGTTGAAGCCGTCGAGGAAACGGCTGACAGGTGTTTTCTTCCTTTGTTTACCATGATTGTTCTTTAAGATCATGGCGCAAAGGGCCGGTGTGAGGGTAAGCGCCACCACACCCGACAAAATAATGGCTGTAGCCATAGTGATTGAAAACTGCCGGTAGAAAATGCCTACGGGTCCGCTCATAAATGCTACCGGAATAAATACAGCCGCCATGAGGAATGTAATGGCAATGATCGCTCCGCTGATCTCATGCATGGCTTTCTGCGTAGCCTGTAAGGGCGACAAATGTTCCTCTTCCATTTTGGCATGCACCGCCTCAATCACTACAATGGCATCGTCTACAACCACGCCGATCGCCATGACCAACGCAAACAGCGTTATCAGGTTCAGCGTAATATTGAAGAATTGCATGAACATGAATGTTCCGATCAACGACACCGGTACGGCCATGGCCGGGATCAGTGTTGAACGCCAGTCGCCCAGGAAGAGGAATACCACTATGCCCACGAGTATAAACGCTTCCACCAGGGTATGGATCACTTTGTCGATAGATGCGTCGAGAAATTTGGAAACGTCGTAACTGATCTCGTAATTCATTCCTTTGGGAAAGGAGCTGGCCTTTATCTCTTTGAGCTTCTCCTTTACATTTTTGATCACCTGGCTGGCATTGCTGCCGTAGGATTGTTTCAATACAATGGCTGCAGAAGCTTTGCCATTGAGGCTGGAATAAATATCATACATCGAGCTGCCGAACTCGATATCCGCCACATCTTTCAATCGCAATATTTCACCGTTGGGATTCGATCGTAACACAACATTCTCATATTGTTCTTTTGTATTGAACCGGCCTGTATATTTCAAAACGTATTCAAATGATTGGGACCGTTTACCGGAGCTTTCACCGGTTTTACCGGGCGACGCTTCGAGGCTTTGTGAGCTCAGCGCCTCCATCACCTCATCGGCCGAGATCTTGTAGGCCAGCATCCTGTCTGGTTTCAGCCAGATGCGCATGGAATATTCGCGGTTACCAAGAATATCGGCGAAACCAACACCGTCTACCCGCTTCAATTCAGATAACACATTTATATCGGCGAAATTGAACAGGAATTTCTGATCGGTATTGGGATCGTCGCTATAAAGGTTCACGTACATCAGCATATTGCTTTCTTCGCGCGTGATCTTAACGCCTTCCCGGACAACCAGGGGCGGCAGCTTGTTCACCACCGAAGCAACACGGTTCTGTACGTTGAGCGATGCTACATTGGGATCGGTGCCCAGGTTAAATACTACCTGTATATTGGCTTCGCCGTCGTTTCCGGCGTCGGATGTCATGTACTTTAAACCCGGAACTCCATTAATGGCCCGTTCAAGCGGAATGATCACCGATTTGATCATCAACTCACCATTGGCGCCCGGATAATCTGCAGTTACATTTACCTTGGGTGGCGATATGGCCGGAAATTGGGTTACGGGTAACCCGATGATGGCCAGCACACCCAGAAAAACTATAATGAGTGAGATAACAATTGACAGTACCGGCCTTTGTATAAACTTATTGAACATTCTTGCAGGATTAGATATTGAATTACTATTCTGCCTTCAGTCGCAGGTGGTTGATCACTTCTTCCGGTCGCTGGTATTCATAGGCGATCTTATCATCGTCCTTCACTTTCTGAACACCTTCAAGCAGGATCCTTTCATCAGCAGAAAGTCCGCCGCTCACTACATACAGATCAGGTAACTGACCACTAACGCTGATATTCCGCGATCTAACCACATTATTCCTGTCTATGACAAATACATACTTCTTGTCCTGGATTTCGTAAGTCGTTTTTTGCGGAATGACCAACGCTTTGGAAACAGGTATCGTCATCAACACTTTACCGGTTTCACCGTGTTTTAACAGCCTGTCGGGATTTGGAAACTTTGCGCGGAAGGCAATATTGCCGGTTTCATTATCGAATTCACTTTCGATGGTTTCAACAACACCTTTATAGGGAAGGGGACGGTTATTGGCTAAGAGCAGGTTTACCTTGCTTTTGTTTAGATGGCCCCTGGTATTCGCCTGGTACTCGAGGTATTCGGGTTCCGATACATTAAAATAAGCGAACATTTCGCTATTGTCTGAGAGGCTGGTGAGCAGTTCACCTTCATCGATCAGGCTGCCCAATTTTTTAGGAATGCGGTCGATGGTGCCGTCGAATGGGGCCCTGATCTCGGTAAAGGACAGGTGCAGTTTTGCCAACGCCATTTCAGCCTTTGCCTGATCGAGTTTCGCCTCGGCCATGGCCTGTTCATTTTTAGAGACGATATTTTTTTCGGCCAGGGACCTTGCATTCTGCAGTTCTATTTCTGCCGCTTTGGTTTCCGCCTGTGTTTTCAGCACCTCTGCTTCGTATACTTTAGGCATTATCCTGAATAACAATTGGCCTGCTTTTACAAACTGGCCTTCATCAACGTAAATGTTTTGCAGAAAACCTTTTTCCTGTGCCCTGATCTCGATGTTCCTGACAGACCGGATCTGTGAAACATATTCCTTCGTAAAGGAGGTGTCAATTACTGCCGGACTGGTAACTGTATACTTACCGGGTTCTTCTTTTTCTTCTTTGGCAGATTTACAGCCGGTCTGGCATAAGAATGCCACCAGGCTTGTGAACAAGACAGTACGCTTCATGATAAAAAATGGGTGATTATTCGGTTTCCAATAGCGGGCTATAACCTCGGTTAGGTTATAAGCGGCTTTGCGCTCATCTGCAAACAAAACTAGGGAAAGTTTGAGCGCAGCAAAGCAGAAACGGGCTCATTAGCAATTCAACAACATAATTTGTTGCCCTGAACTGTATATATACGCCGTTCTTTATGCGAAACAGCCCGCTTTTGTTATCCGCTTGTTAATTGCCAGCAGGCGATGCCGGTTTGTTGAGCAGATCGTCGTTACTGACACCTTTCTTTTTAGATACACTTTCTGTGAGCTTTCCAAAATTCCAGGTGAGGGCCAGTACACCGGCGCGCCGGGGAGGAGTTGTGATATTCGTGTTATAAAAGTTCTTGTCTTTGGTGATGCTCCTGAAGTCACGCGTTCTTTCGTAATAGTTCACGGCTCTTAAAGAAATGAGGAGTTTGTCTTTGAAGACCTTATAGTTGAATGAAACGTTGTGCCAGGGATTTAACGGATAGTTAGTTTGGATAGACCTGATCTCCTGCCATAAACCAAAAAAGCTGCTCACGGTAAATTTTTCGGTGAACTTATAACTGGTGCTCAGGTTGAAATTGCCGCCAAAACCGTTGTTTGATTGAGAAGCATCTGCATTGTTTGTGACCCTGGCATACCGGAGGGAGCCATTCACATTCAAATTCCATTTTGGCGTGATCTTCGTACTGAAATTCAGGTTCACTCCTGCAGTATATTCCTTTCCAATGTTCAGGCTGGTGGTAGTAGTAATACCGGTTTGGGGATCAAAGCTGGCATACCGCAGGATCTTATTGCCGCTATAACTTCCTTCGAGATTGATGCCGGCAAATGTTTTGCCATCGCTATACCGGAATTGTGCTGAAAGCGCATGCATTGTTTGCGGGCCCAGATCCGGATTGCCGGTTGAGATATTAAGCGAGTCGTTGTTATTTACAAATGGGTTCAGGTCATTAATGAATGGCCTTTGCAATCTTTTTGTATAAGCAAGCACCAGTGTGAGGTCCTTACTTAGCTTATTCGTAAATTGAATATTCGGGAGCAGGGTAGTATAATTATTTTTGACGTTTGTTTTTGATACCACAAAGTCTCCATTTATATTGGTGTATTCAACCCGGGCGCCCACCCGAACACTTGATCTTTTGACTTTAAAATTGTACATGCCGTACACACTGAGTACATCCTGGGCATATTTGAAATAATCTGTATTGGATAAATTCGTTTTATAGTTCTCCGTTTCTCCATATTTGATCTGGCTTTGAAAGTCAGAACTCGCACGGCGTAAGATGGCTTTCAATCCACCTTCCAGCTTTCCTGTTTTGCTGACCGGGATGCTGTTATCGGCCTGGATGGTATATTGATTGTTCACGGCATAACTGTTATTGATCAGGTAACGGTCTGTACCGGGGTTATCCTGGAAACTGCTAAGCCTGGAATCCGTTTTACCGAATTCTCCCAGGAAGCGAAGGCTGAACTCCCTTTCTTTATTGCGCTTGAACTTTTTTATATAATCACTGCCCACATTCACACCGGGATTTTTGCTGATATTGTTCAACTGATAATTGCTCACTATTGAAGGGTCATTCAAAAAATCTGTGGTGATGGTTTGGTTGCTCACCGTTTTCTGTGACCAGCTGTCAATATTGGTATACAAACTGATGGTGTTCAGGCTATCCGCTTCAAAACTTAATTCTGCATTCCCAAAGCTCCAGTCTTCACTGGCGTATTGTCCGCCGTCGAGGGTTCTTTTAGTATATACGTTTTGCGCAGTTGGAATGGTAATATTGGTATTATGCTGCTGAACAGGATCTGAGAAGCCCCGGTTAAAGAAAACGCTGAGGCCGAACTTGCCAACTTTTGCGTTTCCGTTCAATGCCAAATTGTGCACCTTGTCGCTTGTTCTTGAGAAAGTGGAAAGTGAACCATTATAGCCAACTACTTTTTTCTTTGTGATAATATTGATCAGTCCGCCTATGCCTTCACCGTCGTATTTGGCAGATGGGGTAGTTATTACTTCTATTTTCGAAATGAGTGTGCCGGGAAATGCTCTTAAAGCTTCTTTGATATTCCGGGCAAACATGGAAGTTTCCCTGCCATTCAACAGCACCTTAAAATTTGATTTTCCATTCACCTTTATATTATCTTCCCCATCTATTGTAATAAACGGTGTTTTTCGCAGGATGTCGATGGCTGTTTCCGTTTTGTTGGCCGGGTCATCTTCCACATTTAATACGACCTTATCGTCTGATTGCTCTACCATCGGGCGCTGAGCCCTTACTACGACATCTTGTAAAAGGCCTGCCGTTTTGGATAAGACGACAGGATCGAGTTGTATGTCGCCACTCAGCGCAGTCACAGAAATATCGATCTTTTTTTCTACATAACCGGTGTGGGTGATCGAGAGCAGGTACTGGCCGGTATCTGGCTTATTTAACAGGAAGGCGCCCTGTTCATTTGTTAAAACCGTTTGCAGGGGCTTCGTGTTATTTAATTTAAAAAGACGTACGGTTGTAAAAGCAAGCGGTTTACTGCTGTCTGCCACGGTTCCTGATAACTTGCTAATTGTTTGGGAAAACAAATAGCCGGGCATAATGAATGAACATGCCGGCAGAATGACAAACAGGACAATTTTCTTCATGAATGGTTGGTTGGGCTAACGCATGCAAGATTAACGAATATATTCGTAGAGGGTGGTGTTAAATATGATGAGCGGCGGATCTTACGAGTTGTTAGCATAAAAAAGCCCATCCGGCCAAAGGCGGACAGGCTCTTACGATCTTATTAATTGCTACTGTTGCTCCTTTAATTTCAGGTAATTTGCTTCTATGGCTGATAAACTTTTGTCATATCCATCCCGGTTAGCGAAAGTTTCAGGGTTATAAGGATCACCCGCTTTTCTTTTTTCATGCAGTTTGAACTGGCTGGCATGAGAGGCTACCCAAAGATCGAATGTTATTTTTTTCATTGCGTCCAGGGTATAGGCAAAATCCTTGCTGATATCCGGGTAACCAGGCATGCCCGTCATCTTCGTATCGGGCAAAATGGTGGGGATATTTGCAATTAGTACCGTGTAATTTTTCTTTTCGTCGTTTACGGTAACAAGGTAACTGCAGGAGCCTTGTGTATGTCCGGGATGATGTAACAATTCGAGCCTGGTTCCGCCTAAACTGATGGTATCATGGTCTTTCAACAATCTATCTGCTTTTACAGGCAGGAACAACATACCCTTTCCGCCCATATAATAATCGGAATTGCCGCCGTCTGCCAGCACTTTCGCATCTTTTTCATTGACCCACATCTTTGCTTTGGTTTGTTTTTTTATGTCGGCCATGCCCGCCACATGATCAAAGTGCGCCTGGGTGGTAAGCAGGATCCTGATGTCAGAAAATTGAAAGCCCAGCTGCTCTATGCTTTTCCTGATCAGCGGTACCGACTCTGCCAGGCCGGTATTAATAAGTATATGTCCTTTGGGGGTGGCGATCAGGTAACAGGCGAGGTCATAGGTGCCAACATAATACAGGTTGCCCGCAATACGGAATGGTTCTGTGGGTTCATTCCAGCTTTTATCATTCATTGGTAATGGCCTTAGCTTTTGCGCAAGGGTCAATGAATGTGCGATCAATACCAGGAGAGCAGTTATTACAAATTTTCTTATCATTTGAGTACTGTTTGACAGGTTTGTAAAATTGCGTCATTTAAACAAAATTCAGACCATAAAAATGATAAAGGTGTGCCTTCCGCCTGAGAGCGGATGACACACCTTTATTTCTAGCTGTCACTTGCTCAGTTAAATTTCAGGACCACCGCTTGTAACCCGGGTGATTCCAGTTTCACCTCATACGCGCCGCCTTTGGCAGGTGGCTGCACATACACGATCAGTTGGCCCTGTCTTGCTTTGCGTGTACTGGCTTTATAATCGCCCACATCGTTCGCGTCGCTGTTCTCTATGCCCAGGAAGCTCGCTTTGTTGGTAACGCTTACGGTTATGGCGTTATCTGCGGCGTACACTTTATGACCTTTTTCGTCGGTAAGAAAAATGGCTATTTGTTGTACACCGGTCCGTCGATCGATCAGGGGGTCTTTATACACTTCTGCCTTAATCATTTTTACCGCACCGGTAGTGTTAAGCACATCTTTTACCACTTCTTTTCCGTTGGTATATCCTCTAACAACCAGTTGGCCCGGATGATATACGGTATTCCAGAACAGCATCCGGTTCTTTGCTCCGGCCATTGATCTTTTGCCCAATGACTGGCCGTTCAGGAATAATTCGGCTTCGTCACAATTAGTAAAACAGTTCACGCGAATGGAGTCGCCATCGACGCCGTTCCAGGCAGGCGCTGCCTGCCGGTGACTCCAGATGCCGTTGTCCTCCGATTTTGGAATTGAGGTTGTGCCTATGTAGATCATCGGTTTTGTCGTCCAGATGCTTTGCCGGAAATAGTATTCCGGTTTGGGGAATCCGCCGAGGTCCAGGAGGCCTGCCTGGTTGCTGCGGTTAGGCCAGGCGCCTGCTTCACCGAGATAATCGACACCTGTCCATAAATATTGACCTGCCACATAGCTATTGCTTTCAACTGCATGCCACGCGCTGAGCCGCATACCATTCTCACTGTCGTAAATGACGCGATCGGGATAATTTTTATGGTCCTCGGCAAAGCGGTACTCCTGGTAGTTATAACCAACGATATCCAGGTTGCCGGGATAAGTGGTGGTATTCGACATGACCACACCGGCCAATGCCGCCGTTATGGGGCGGGTGGTATCGTATTGTTTCGCTACCTGCACCAGGTGTTTAGATATTTCACCTAACCGGGCAGCCGGTGGATGCGTGGAGTCGTAACCCCGGCCATAGATCTGCGGGTTGTTACCAGAGTTCAGGATCTCATGCGTGTACGGATCATTGGGATAGTCTATTTCATTGCCGATGCTCCACATAATGATCGAAGGGCGGTTCCGGTTGCGTAAGATCATATCGCGGAGATCCTGGTCGGCCCAGGCTGCAAAATCAGTATTGTAACCATCCTTGCCCGGCTGCCCTTTGTTCCAGCCCTGGATCCATTTGTTCTTGCCAACTTCCCATTCGTCAAAGGCTTCATCCATCACTACAAAACCCATTTCATCGCAGAGGCGGTATAAATAATCTGCATGCGGATTATGGCTCAGGCGAATGGAATTGCATCCGGCTGCTTTGAGGGTACGGAATCTTCTGATCCATACTTCCTGCGGCACCGCCACGCCCAGTACGCCGGCATCATCATGTATACATACGCCAAGCAGTTTGGTGTTCACTTCATTGAGGAAAAAACCATTGTTGGCATCATACCGGATCGAGCGAATGCCTACCTTATCCGTCCATTCATCCGTTTTTTGTCCGCCTGAAAAAAGGGTCACTTTCAAAGTGTACAAATACGGGTTTGCGATCGACCACAATACGGGGTTGGCAATGGCAAACGTACAGTTTGCCTCTGTAGCGGCGTTGGTGTCGGCGGTAATTTGTTGTTGTGCAGTAGCTACCGGTTTGCCGTTTTTGTCGGTAAGGGTACATTGTACCGTCACTGCTTTGCCTGTACTTGTGTTATTGACAACTGAAACATTTACCCTGGCATTGGCTTTTGCTGCGGAAACAAGCGGCGTACTGAATGCTACGCCCCATTGGTCAATATGCACTGGATTGGTTGCAATGAGGTAAACATTGCGATAAATGCCCGAACCAGTGTACCATCTTGAATCGGCAAAACTGCTATGATCTACTTTAACAGCTACTGTATTCTTAGCGCCGGGTTGAAGATACCTGGTGAGCTCATACTGAAAAGGAATGAACCCATTTGGCCGCTTTCCCAGGTAATGTCCATTGATCCATACCTCGCTGTTCTTATACACGCCATCGAAGTAAATGTAAAGTTGTTTGCCGGTCATAGTCGGTGGCACGGTAAAGGTTTTGCGGTACCAGCCGATGCCGCCGGGTAAATAACCGGTGCCGCTGGCCCATTCCTTACTGAAGGGGCCTTCAATACCCCAGTCGTGCGGCAGGTTCAGCGTGCGCCAGCCGGCATCACTAAACGCCGGTTGCGCTGCGCCTGACTGCTCGCCTTTTTGAAATTTCCAATCTGCATTGAACAAAACCTGTTGTCTGACACCCTGAGCCGGCAACAGAACCGGCGCCAGGAGAAAGAATAAAATAAAATAATTTAGCTTTCGCTTCATATAGCACAGTTTAAAAATAATTCCCAACATTCGTTAAGTACCTGTTACCGGTTCCCGTTCAGGCAGCATGCCTGCCAATGTTCAAACTGTCGATGACTGGCGACCGGTAACTGGTAACAGGTAACTACTATTAGTATCCGCTGTTTTGTTGGATCTTGTTGTTACTGGCCTGAATTTCGGCACGGGGTATTGGCAGCCAATAATGTTTGGTCTCGAATTTACGGCCGTCGAGGGCCACTTTGGGGGCATAGCTTAAGGTGCTGCCATTTTTTGTGATCGTAATTCCGCCGGCTGGTTTGTTTTCCGTGATCTCGGCGATCTTCCATCTTCTTACATCATAAAAACGATGCTCTTCAAATGCGAGTTCCACGCGCCGTTCATAACGGATCGCATCACGCATTTGCGTTTGCGACAAACCTGCAGGCAGGGCCGGCATATTAACGCCTGCTCTTTGCCGCACCAGGTTCAGGGCTGTGCGGGCCGACAGTGTTGAACCGGGGGGCACGACGTCTGCACCATAGGCTTCGTTGGCAGCTTCAGCGAAATTCAATAATACTTCAGCATAGCGGATATAATACCAGGGTTGAAAGCCGGCATTGCCCCAGGGATTCTGTAATGGATAAGCGTCGTTCATGAACTTCTTTAAGTAATAGCCGGTTTTGGAAGTGTTCCAGTTGTCGGGACCATCCTTGCTATCCTTACCACCAGGCACAAAGGTTTCAATAGTACTGCCGCGATAGCTGGCGCCATTGTACAGTATGGTAGCATAAAAACGTTTGTCACGCCCAAAATAAGGATTGTTGGGATCATAGCCGGAAGTAGGATCGGTGATCGCTTTGCCATTGTCCATCTGGTAATCGTCTACCAGGTTTTGCAAAGGCAGGTTACCGCCCCAGCCGCCATAACTGTTAGGCCCGTTGGCTATTTCGAGGTGGGTATGACCGGCGTTTTTTGTATACAGGCGCACAAAGATAGATTCGTTATTGTCGCCATTGAGGAACAGGTTGCCATAACCGCCGGAATAAATGCTGTATTTGTTCAACCCGATCACGGCCTGCGCAGCGGTAACCGCTGCCTGCCAGCTGCCGGCGGCGTATAAGGGGCTGGCCGCATATAACAGCAATCTTGATTTAAGCGCCAGGGCAGCGCCTTTGGTGGCCCGGCCCAGCAGCCAGCTGCCATCGTTGTTCAAAGGCAATAATGCAGCCGCCTCGTCGAGTTGCGCAACGGCATAATCGATCGATTCTTTCAGGGAAGCTCTGTTGAACAGGGATTCTTCCTGCAGGTTATCGGTGAGATTATATACGTTATCGCCCATCAATATCACACCGCCATAATTTCTGATAAGGTCATGGTAGCGGAAAGCCCTGATGAATTTCAATTCGCCCAACAATTTGTCTTTATGCGGACCGCTCATGGTTACTTTTTCAATATTGTTGATGGCAAAATTGCAATCGCGAATACCGCGGTAACTGCGCCCCCAGATGGTGCCGGCGATGCCGGTATTCTCCGGCGCCAGTAGTCCTTTCTGCACGAGCCAGGTGTTGTCATCGTTATTATACATTGATTCATCGGTAAGCGAGCTCCACATGGCGTATTCAAAACCACGGCCGAAGCCGGGATTGGTGCCGTCGCCCTCCTTATCCTGTAAGCGGATGCCTACATAGCGGGCGTACACATAATCTTCGAACAGCGCAGAGTCTGCCAGGATAGCATCTTCCGAAACGCGGTCTGTTGGCTGTACATCCAGGAAATTTTTTTTGCACGAGGTGATCGCTGTTGCAAGAACAGCGCTATATATGATATTTCTGAATATTCTTTGCATTGCTGACAATTGATGGTTTTTAAAATCTTAATCCGAGCCCCACGTTTATAATCCTTTGTTGCGGGTAGAACTGGCCGCTGTAATTGTCTCCTTCCGGATCATAGTCTTTCACTTTGGTGATGGTGAACAGGTTGAAAGCGCTTATGTATAACCGGAGCGATTGCATCTTCATTTTGGTCAACAGAGGACTGTTTACATTATACCCCAGCTGGATATTCTTCAGCCGCAGGAAGGCTGCGTTATTCAGCCAGAAGGTGCTGGGATAACGGCCGCCATTCACCGAGGCAGAGGTCCTGGTATCTACCCGGGGATAGGAACCATTCGGATTGTTAGGGCTCCAGCGGTTATCCGCCCAGCTGCTGTAAAAATTGCCAACCGTGCCAGCCTCCGGCAGCACGAACTGGCTTACGTGCGCTTGTCCGGCAAATACAATAGAGATGTCAAATGCCTTATAATCGGCGAATAATACGGCGCCATAAGTGATCTCGGGAATATTACCATATTTGGTACGTACCTGGTCATCGGCCGTGATCTGGCCATCGTTGTTATAATCCTGCAATATCAGGTCTCCGGGTTGTGCGCCGCTCAGGTGCGGATACTTGGCGATCTCTTCGGTGCTGCGGAATACCCCAAGTGAATTGTACAACAGTTGAGTGCCCAAAGGACGGCCGGTTTGTTTTTGATAAGCCAGTACGGCTGCAGCTTCGTCCATGAATACGATCTTGCTTTTGGCAAAAGTGAAATTACCGCTGGCGCCATAATGGAATGTTCCTTTGCGATTGTAATAACCAAGGGTTGCTTCCATTCCATTGCTGTTTACTTTACCAATGTTCTCAGAAGGTACCAATGGGTCGGAACCAAAAGCATTCACGATACCGGTTACATTGGGAATAGAGGCATTACGGGTAGTAAGAATATTGCTTCGTTGCTGGCGGAACCAGATGAACTCAAAGAAGATATCGTTGAACAGCACCGCTTCCAGCCCGATATCTGCTTTGCGGGCTACTTCCCAATGAACCTGTTTGTTGGCCAGTTTGGTAAGATCGATGCCCGGCACAATGGACGAACCCAATACCACCTGGCTGTTGAATGAATAGTTATTAAAGTACTGGAAGGGATTTATATTGTCGTTACCCAGGGTACCATAAGAGGCTCGTAGTTTCAGATCGCTTATGAAAGAAACATCCTGCAGGAAAGATTCCCTCGACAGGCGCCAGCCTGCCGAAAAAGAAGGGAAATAACCGAACCGTTTATCTGGCGGAAAAGTCGTTGACCCGTCAATACGCATCTGCACGTCGAAGAGGTATTTTTCGTCGTAGTTATAAGAGATCTTTCCCAGATAACTCTTACGGGTAAAATGATAACTGCTGCCCGAGTTGTCGCGGTCGGTGGCAGCGGTTCCCCCCTGTGATAATTCAGGTGTTTGTGTGGTGGGGAAGTTGATGCGGGTAGCGCCAAATGTTTCCCGCCGCAATTCACTTTGCTCATAAGCCACGAATGAGTTTACATTATGTTTGCCAAAGCTTCTTACATAATTCAATCGCAGGTGGGAAGTGAGCTGGGTGTAATTTTCCTGGCTTTCGCTGAGGGAGGCTGCATTGTTTGATCCGCCTACGATCCTGGAATTGTATGTATTGGCGTTTTTGTCGTACGAATACAAGAGGTAAGGGGTTGAAAACGTTTTGCCGAAATACCATGACTTGTCTACAGCCAGGAATCCTTCTACTGACAGCCCTTTTAGTGCAGCAATATTATAATTGCCCTTCAGGATGCCGTTGAATACCGACCCCGGATTTTTGTTGAGGCCGCCAATACCCGTTGCCATCATCGCCGGATTATTTCCTTCAATGCCACTCGAGGGCAGTCCATTAGGGTAAAAAGCCGGACTGGTTGGATATGCCCGGTAAATGGAGCGGAAAATATTGCCTGCGGTAGATGTTGGAAATTGCCGATCTTCCTGGCGACCTGATAAATACACACTTACTTTAAGGTCTTTTGAAATGGTAGCATCGAGATTGGAGCGGAAGCTGTATTGATTGTATTTCGCAGCGCCGTTCTTATACAAACCATCCTGGCTCAGCAGGCCGGCGCCCACATAGTATCGCACATTTTCCGATCCTCCAGCGATGGAAAGGTTCAGATTGTCCTGCCCGGTTGAACTTTTAAGCGTGGTCTTTGCCCAATCGGTATTGGGATAATTCAGTGGATCGGAACCATCGGCAAATTTTTCAATTTCGGCAGCCGAGTATTGCTGGTTCAAACCACCTGCGGGGTTATTATAATAGGCGATCTCGTTGGCGATGGCGGCATAGGTAGGTGCATCGGCCATTTTGGGTAACCGGGTGGGAGAGGAGAAGCCATGATCATAAGTTACCGCCAGCGAGGTTTTACCAGCTTTACCGCGTTTGGTAGTAACCAGGATAACCCCGTTGGCTGCACGGCTTCCATAGATGGCAGCCGATGCATCTTTTAATACGGAGATATTATCAATATCCATCGGGTTTAATCTTTCCAGGCCACCGATCTGCCCGGGCACCCCGTCTACCACGATCAGCACATCATTATTTCCCATGGTGGCCAGGCCGCGGATCCTTATCGATGAGCCGTCATAACCCGGCTCGCCGCTCCGGTTATTCAGCATCACGCCTGAAAAACGGCCGGCGAGGGAGTTGGATACGTTTACCTGTGGGCTTTTGGTAAGGTCACTTCCTTTTACTACCGAAACCGAACCGGTGAGCGTGGCTTTCTTTTGGGTGTTATAACCTACTACCACCACTTCCGACATGTCGATCTGGGAAGTTACTAATGTAATATCCATGTTGCCGCTTTTTACCGCCGTTTCCAGGGTAGCGTAATTAACATGGGTAAACACCAGGGTAGCTTTTGCGGGCGCCTGAAGCGAAAATTTACCATTTTCATCGGTAATGGTACTTGTTTGGGTGCCTTTAATTGTAACAGTGACACCAGGTACCGGGGCGTCAGCTGCGGTGACCCGGCCCTGAACCGCAGTTTGCGCAAAAAGCGCGTTTCCTGAAAATAATATGAAACCAAGGAAGAGAAGCTGACGGGCGGTCCTGTGGAAAAGCGTACAGGCTGCCCCTTTTTTCAAGTGCAGAAATTGTCTCATACGAACAAGCTCGTTTGGTTAAAAAATCGGAATAAGCTGAAGGCTTAAGGCTTAATGCTGAAGGCGAACGGCAGATCCTTATGGTTTTTGGGTGCCGGACATGGCGCTTAAGGTTCGGAATGTCGCTTCCCGCTGTTAGCGGTTTGCCTTGTCCTTCCGCTCTTCGCTATTGCAAAGTAGGCTTCCGGCGAGGGGCGGAGAGGGGGTAAATCGCTAAAATGAGGGGGGTAAAATCTAATTTGCTAATTAGCTAATGTGCCAATTAGGAAATTGAAATACAGCTTTTAGAATAGTGTATTTTGAAGGAAAGGTTATAGTCTGTATGGTCCCGTTTTAGGGCTTGGGTATGCTGCCCTTTAGGGTGCAGGGGGGCTAATGACATTATGATCACGGTTGAAGGAGTGCCGATATTTCTTTATATATTCAGAAGGCGTCATATGAAAGACCTTAACGAACTGTTCGCGGAAGTAGCGCACATCGTTGATGCCAACCTGGAAGGCGGCCTGCCGGATATTCATATTTTCCGTTAACAGGAGCACCGCTGCCCGCCGTAACCGGATGGAACGGATGAAGGCATTCAGCGACTGTCCCGAGATACTTTTGACCTTATTATATAAAGCCGGATGGCTCATGCCCATGGCTTTTGAGAATTTTTTGATGGTGAAATCCTCGGTGTCGATATGCTGTTCAACCACCGCAATGCATTTCCGCAGGAACTCCTGGTATTCTGCCGGTACTTTTGTGGTGGTTTCCCTGAGCGTGATGCTGTCGAAGAAAAACCGCTGCAGCAGGTTCCGGTTCCGCAAAATAGTTTCCACCTTTGCCTGTAAAAGGATTTTATCAAAGGGTTTGGTAATATAATCGTCGGCGCCGCCTTCAATTCCTTTCAATTTTACATCTGTGGCTGTTGCAGCCGTTAACAGGATCACCGGAATATGACCGAGGATCTCACTCTGCTTAAGCTTTGAGCAAAGCTCCAATCCATCCATACCCTGCATATTGATATCGCTGATGACGAGGTCGGGAATGTGTTTCAAGGCCAGTTTGTAACCATCGTCGCCATTGTTAGCGCAATACACCAGGTAGCTGTTACCGAAGATCTGTTGCAGGTATTGGGTGATCTCCCGGTTATCGTCTATCAGGAGGATCGATTTCTTTCCGGTAACTACTTCCTCGGCCTGCTTGCCGTCCTGTATGGCAGCCAGGGGTTCGGAAATCTCTTCGGGTTGCTGTTCTACCTCCGCAGCCAGTTCTTTGAGGAGGTGGTTTTGTTCGAAACGCTCACTGCTTACATATTCATAATGGGCAGGCAGGTGAGAAATTCCCTTGAACAGGGTAATGGTAAAAGTGGTGCCTTCGTTCAATCTGCTTTCACAGGTAACTGATCCTTTATGACTTTCAATATACTGTTTCACCAGGAAGAGACCGATTCCGAAACCAGATTGCCGTTTCCCTTGCCCGGCCTGCTGGAATTTCTCAAAAATGCGCTGGCTGTCAGCTGCAGGAATGCCGCATCCGGTATCCTTCACAGCCAGCATCACCGAATTATTTGTTTCTTCTACACTAAAAAGGATGGTCCCCTTTTCCGGCGTGAACTTAAAAGCGTTGGAAAGCAGGTTGAACAGGGCGATCTCAATTTTTTCGTAATCGGCGTAAATGGTCAGCGAAGGCGTGCTGGTGGTGAACCGGTAATCGATACCCCTGCTTTTGGCCTGGTGTACAAAACATTGGTATACTTCATCGCATAACTGTATAATGTCAATGGCGGCGATCGTGCAGGTGTCTGACCCTTTATCAGCTTTCCTGAACAATAGCAATTGATCCACCAGGCTCAGCAGCCGGCGCGCATTGCGGTAGGCGATCTTCAGATCATTGCGGGGATCTATTTGCAGCACTTCCCTGATCGGATTGATAATCAGGGAAAGCGGCGTTCTGAATTCATGGGAGATATTCGTGAAGAAAGTGAGCTTTCTTTCCATCAGTTCTTTTTCCTTTTCATTTTCCACGTGGGCGAGCTTGATCTCATACTTTAACCGTTCCTGCGTTCTTGTATACCGGATGTACAGGTAAATAGCGGCGGCAAAACAAACCCCATATAATAAATATGCCCATAGGGTGCGATACCAGGGTGGCAATACAATGATCTGCAATAATTGCGTTTCCCGGCCCCAGGTGCCACCGGGGGTCATGATCTTTACTTTAAACTGGTATTTTCCTTCCTGCAGGCGGGAATAGTTAGCCGTTCTGATCTGGTTCACATAATTCCAGCCCTTATCCCAGCCCTGTAAATAATAGGCGTAATTGATCTTGTCGGCCCCGGCGTACTTCAGTGCGAGGTAGTCGAGCGACAAAACCGCCTGGTCAAAAGGAATGGTGATCTGTTCAATATTGTCACCGGTTCTTGCTGTAATAAATTGATTGCACCCTTCGGTGATGGTATTGTTTATTTTCAGGCCGGTTAAAAACAGGGCCGGTTGTTCCTGTTCTTCCTGAACACTATCGGGATAGAAGACATTAAAACCTTTAATGCCACCGAACAAAAATTCACCTGATGACAACGCAAGCGCTGCATTAAAGCTGAACTGGTTGCTTTGTAAGCCGTCGGACTGAGAAAAATTGCGGCCGGTCTTTGTTTGCGGATTGAAGCGGCACAAACCATTGTAGGTGCTTAGCCATAAGTTGCCTGCGCCATCTTCCAGTATACGCAGGATAGTGTTGCCGGGCAGGCCATCCGTAGTGGTGAATCGTTTGTATTTGCCGGTTTTGCGGTCGAACAACAAAAGGCCGCCTTCCTGGGTGCCGATCCAGAAATTATGGTTGCGGTCTTCCAGCAAACAGCGCAGCGTATAGCCGATATTGAATTGTTGATGTTTTTTATGCGCCCGGTCTATATGAAAAAGGGTAGCATAATTGCCGCCCCAGAAACCGCCCTGCCGGTCTTCTGCCAGGCATTGCAGGTTTTTGATGCTGTTATCGAAGAGTTCGAACCGGTCCTTTTCTCTGTTGAGCAGGTACAAACTGCCTTCGTTGGTAGCGCTGGCCCATAACCTGTTCTGCGCATCCTGGTATAACATCCAAACGTTATTCTCTTTTTCCCGGCTGACCGGGTTATAACAATCGTAGCGGGTAAAGGCGCCGGTTGAGCGATTAAAGCGGTTGATAGCGCCCAGCCAGGTGGATACCCAAATTTCATCGTACTGATCCTTAACGATACTGGTAATGAAGTTGCTGCTGATGGCATTTTTATCATTGCTGTTGCTCGTGAATTGAGAGAACTGGTTCTTTTTTCTGTCCCAGTACCGAAGTCCTGCGCCGTCGGTACCGATCCATACATTATTCTTTTCATCTTCACAAAATGACAAAATGAAATTGTTGACCAGGTTGTCATTTCCCGGCGGATTATACGTTATATGCTGAAAGGAGCTGGTTTTGGCTTCTATAATATTGATGCCGCCGCGTAGTGTACCGATCCATTTACGGCCATCGGCATCTTCATAGATCGAATACACGGCATTACTGTTTACCACCGATCTGCCGCTGGCCGAGGTAAAGGGAGTGGCGCTGATGGCGCCCGGTGGTAATTTCAGTAAACCATTGCCGTCGGAGCCGATCCATAATACCTGTTGTTTATCGAAATACAGGTGAACGATCTTGCCGCGCCAGGGCAGATAGTTAGCGGAAAACTGGCCGCTGGCGATATTATAGCGGAATAATCCGTTCTCATTGCCCAGCCAAAGATTTCCCAGTTTATCCGCTTTTAAACAATTGGCCTGCCTGATACTGCTGGTGATCAGGCGCAGCTGCCGTTTGCTTTGATCATACTGGCAGAGACCTACATGTTGAATAAAAACCCATACCGTTTTGTGTTGGGCATCGGGCTCAATGGCGGTCACATCATAATTCACTGCTACGGAATTGTTGTGGAGCATCGGGATTTGCATACCTGCTGCCTGTTTATTGGTGAACACCAGTAAACCGCTTTGCTGAGAACCGATCAGCATTTCTCCATTGCCGGCCGCCTTAATAGTATGAATGTTATCCTGCAAATACTGGTGACCGGTTTTTTTCCAGCGAGTGTATTGTAAGCGGGAAAAGCGGGCGGAGACAGGATCGAAGACACAGGCGCCTTTTAGGCCACCCACCCAGATATTATGTTCGGGATCTCCTTCGATGGTGTAGATGGTATTGTTGTAAAGGGAAGTACTGTCGCTAATGACGTTCCGGAAGGTTTTGAAGCCATAGCCATCGTAGCGATTGAGGCCGTCGTAGGTGCCAAACCACATAAAGCCTTTATGATCCTGGTAGATGGTAATGACAACGTTATTACTCAGGCCCTGTTCAATACCGAGGTATTTGACCGGGTAATTATCGGCAAGCGTATGCATGGCCAGCAGGACCAGTAATGTGAAGATGGCAATGGCTTTATGACCCATGAAATTCCCCCCTTTCAGAAATCGTTAGGGCTTAAAAGTAGGGAAAAACATTGATCGAGCTGGCTTTCCGGTACTGCCCTGGCATAGTTTTTTTACCTGTTATTGTGAACTAAAACGTTTAATTATGGATAATCCTAACAAGAAGAAAGCTGATAGCAAACGCGTCAGTAAGCAGTCGCATGAGCAGGCTTATCAAAGACGTAAAAAGACAGCTAAGAAATCAAGCAGTAAAGCAAAAAGTAAATAATTGTCATCTTTTCTGTTTACTGGCCTCCCGATGTTTCGGGAGGCTTTTTTATTTGGGGGGAGCGAAGAACTGCGCCCTTATATCCAAAAATTATTTACTCGCCGTTGGCTCGGAATTACCAGCTCATGTAGCGATCGAACAATTATTGAACCATAAAAACCAAAATCCAAACCTTTAACCAGGAAGTAGATAATAGGT
Organism: Longitalea arenae; assembly: GCF_016924755.1. Classification (GTDB taxonomy): domain Bacteria; phylum Bacteroidota; class Bacteroidia; order Chitinophagales; family Chitinophagaceae; genus Niastella; species Niastella arenae. The sequence goes on from NZ_JAFFJX010000002.1 coordinate 715,188, forward strand.
TTGCAATAAGGCCGCAAACGGAATTCAGCAGCGAAAAAGACAGGAGTCCGCACTTCATTCAGCAATTACCATTTCGCGTTCCATCTGGGAATCTTTCCCTGATGGCACTTTTTAAAAGTTGCATTTTATTTCGTACAGGATGATCGTTCAGCTGTGAATATTTATTCTAAGTACAAACTGATTATCCCTAACTCCGGCATTTCCATGCCGGAGTTTCGAAATTTACACCAACTGCAGTGCAGGACCGGCGCTGGTTGCAGCGATTTAAAGCGATTACATTCAACAGTTATTTATAGCTGTTACAAACTGCCTTTATCACATAGATCCGCGTTTGTTTATAAAAATTTTCAGACGGCGCTTGTTTATATTGACTCATTAGTGTAATTTTGACAATTATAAATATTTGCCATCCCTGATAATCATAATCCCACCGATTGCAGGAAATAATATCCAGGTTTGCCACGAGAAATTTGATCTACATCTGCAAAACGCTTGTCATTTCTATTGCAGAAACGATGAGATGCCTTTACTAACACAATTAACGCTTGCAGCACCCTAACTGCCGAGGAAAATGAAGGTGTAAAACCTTTATTATTTACTATTAGCGAAGCTTTAGCCCGGAAGAATTGTGAATGGACGCATTCTATGCGGCTGTATTGGCCGGCGTATGTGCGCCAAACGGCAAAATAATGTATTCTATAAAAACTATAATAAAAAACGCGATGAAGTACAAAATCCTGCTCCCTTTGTTAGTTTCTGGTTTATTCCTGTATTCTTGTTCAAAAGACGATTCGGGATCAACTAATAAACCCGGAGAGACTATCCTTGAAACGTATTACCCCGGGTCGGCTATGGAAATTAAAGAACTGTCGATCCGTACCAGCACTGGAACCATTACCGATCCGGCTTTTATCCAGGATTTCATAAACCGGAATGTGGCTGAAGAGGTAAAAAGTAAATTTATTGTGGGCGCGTCTTCTGTTCCGGTTTCCGGATCGAACCAGATCCTCTACTTCCTGGAAAATAACCGGGTAAATGTGGGTGGCGTAAATATGCAGATCACCGGTTACGGAGACTCTACAATGATCGTTTCTGAGTATACACCTACACCGTTCCCATCTATAAATTCATATTGCGATTCATTATTGGCCGTCGTTCCCGATCAGAATCCGCTCGTAGGTTGCCCTGATGGCGATTGTAAAGAGTATCGTAAATCTTTTACCCTGATCACCTCTGGTCCTAACTATTATGCGCCGTTGTTGACTTATGCCGTTGTAACGAAAAGCTGCATAAAAACAGCATCAGGTACTCCCGTGATCAGCGTTATCAGCCGTGATCTGAACCAAGCACTGACAGCTGGCGACTCCGTACTGATCCAATATGCTAAATTGCCATTAATAAAAGACATGAAATAATGTTTTATATAAAGTTGAATAAAAGGGCTGCCTGCAAATTATATATGCAGCAGCCCTTTCTCTTTTTTATGATCGACCGTGTTTTGGTTTCGTAGTTTTCATACGCGTCAATAGTACATTTACTTGCGTAATAAAGTGATCAATGACGGCTATTATAAAAAGAATGATAGCAGCAAGCCTCAGCGTAACTATTTTCACCTGCAATAATGGGTCATACACATACAAAAAACCGAGATTCACCCCATTTTACTATCACATACATACTAATTGGGATATATTTGTACGTTTATTACTAACCACAATTTAACCCAAAATCAGTATCATGAAAATTATGTTCAGATCTCTTGGTTTAGTAGCCGTATTAGCCATGAGTACCCTTTTACCTTCTTGCGACAAGGTTAAAGATGCTATTTCCATCAACATTGGTACGCAAACGGTAACTGCAGACTTTTACATCACTGCTCAACCGCAAGGAACACAGGAGTTGGCTATGTTTCAATATGGGATCAATATTGATTCTCTTATTAAGATTAAAAGTCCGGACCTCGGCATAGGCAACATCAAGAAAGCAAATATCCAAAGCGTTCATCTGACTTTATCCAATGCTACACAGACGGATAATTTTGGTGCTTTTTCTGCTTGTGAACTCGGCCTCGCTTCCAGCTCCAAACCTGAGTACACCGTAGTGGCAGCATTGACCGCTAACCCTGATACCTATGCCACTTCCCTGGATATTCCAGTGAATACTAATCTCGACGTGAAAGATTATTTTAAATCGTCTGTATACTATTTTAAATTTTCCGGTACTACCCGCCGTGCAACTAGCACCACACTGCAGGGTAAGGCTACCATCAAATTCGACGTTGAAGCAGGCCTGTAATTGCCGCACTCTGTAGTTCGAAACTTAGCGCCAGGGGCGCTCCGACCAGGTCGGGGCGCCCCTTTTTTGCATTTCTGCCCTATCCGGTGCGCTCTTCGAACTCCGGTTCTTTTGATACCAATGTTAGCCTGCATTGCCTGGCTGCAAAAATAAGACCTACATATTCTGTCGCTAATGATCGGTGCCTTCTATCGGTTTTGCGTTCGGAATGAACATCTTACAAGCGAATATTGAAGAAAACATACAATTTTTTTGGAATTCCGGAATTTCTTTTCATTTTTGTTATGTAGAACATAATGCTACGCTAACGACTAAAACGCTTGTCATGAAAACGAACCGCCAACCCGGGTGGACCAGCTTCCACCGTTCCTGCAATTTTTCATTTTTTCCAACATACTGATAACTACCAGCCAAAAACTAACGCTATGACCCTAAAAAAATCGCCATTGCGTGCGCGCAAATGGTGTTCGCTTTTGCCGTTTTTTACGCTATTGTTCCTGGCCTCCCATACCGTAGCCCAGGATCGTATTTTAACGGTTACCGGAAAGGTGACAGATGAGCTGGATAAGCCCCTGAGTGGTGTAACCATCCAGATCATGCAAACCACCATCGCGACGGCTACCAACAAGGATGGTTTTTACAAGATCAATGTAAACCCTGCAGATTCCCTCGATTTTTCTTATACAGGCTACCGCCTGGAACGTTTACCGGTTAAGAACCGGGTCGATTTGAATGTAAAACTGACACCCATCGCCGGTAGTATGAATGAAGTGACTGTGATCGGTTATGGCCAACAGAAAAAAGTGAGTGTTGTAGGTTCACAGGCCACAGTAACCCCTGAAGACCTTAAATTACCAGCCAGAGACATTGCAAGCATGCTGGCCGGACGAATTTCCGGTGTAATAACGACATCGCGTGGTGGCGGACCAGGCGCCGATAATGCCAGCGTGCTGGTGCGTGGGGTATCCACTTTTGGTACCGGCAGCAGAACGCCCCTGATCATTATTGATGGAGTGCCCGACAGAAGTTTTAACGATGTAGACCCCGAAGACATTCAAACCTTCACCGTATTAAAAGACGCGACGTCAACCTCGGTGTATGGTACCCGGGGCGCTAATGGCGTAATTCTCATCAATACCAAACGGGGCGTAGCTGGCAAACCCCAGATCAATGTTGAGTTGAACCAGGGCATCACCCAATTCGTTCAACTGCCCAAGTTGCTGGATGCGCCTACCTGGATGGGATTGTATAATGAAGCGCTGGAAACAAGGGGCCGCGACCCGTTTTATTCAGAAGAAAGAATTGCGCTGCACCGCGATGGTGTTGATCAGGACCTGTACCCGAATACTAACTGGTACAAAGAGTTGTTCCGGGATCATGGCTTAACCCAACGCGCGAATTTTAATGTAAGCGGTGGCGCCGACAAAGCCAATTATTATATCTCTGGCGGTTATTATAATGAAACCGGTTTAATAAAACCTTACTCTGACGAAAGCTATGATACGAAATCGTATTACCGCCGTTACAATTTTACCGCCAACATAGGAGTGAACATGACCGGTACCACCAAGCTGGATCTCGGCATTGCAGCCATTATTGATAAACGCAACGGACCCTACGATGGTGCCGTAACCAATGTATCGAACAACCTGTTTGAACAGGCGTTACGTGTGCCGCCGCATATCATTCCGGCCAAATACTCCAATGGTCAATGGGCCGGCACGCCGGATGGCCGAAGCAGTCCAGCCCGCTTTGCCTTCGGATTCGGCGCAGGGTATAATTATTCTGCCACCATTCGTCCGAACATCAGGGTCAAGCAGGATCTGGGTATGCTCCTAAAAGGGCTGTCGGTATCAGGACTGTTTTCCTTTGATGTGTATACAGATGCTACTGTGGCCACCGTGCGCTCTGCCCGCATGTATTATGCAGAAGGACGTGATGCTGCCGGCAATCTCATTACCCGGCAGTTAAATACCAGCAACGACCTGCTTTCTTATGCTTCAGCACGGTCTACCGAACGCCGGATGTATTCTGAAGCATCATTGAATTACCAGGCCAGTTTTGGACGGAAGCATGAGGTGGGCGCTTTGTTATTGTTCAATCAGTCGGAATTCGTTGATGGAAATGCCACCACTTTTACCACTGCCACACCTACCCGCAACCGCGGTTTAACAGGCCGTGCCACCTATGGCTTCAATAACCGGTATTTTGTTGAAGGAAATTTTGGTTACACAGGGTCTGAAAACTTCAGTCCGGCAAACCGGTACGGATTCTTTCCCTCCTTTGGCGTCGGCTGGGTAGTTTCCAGTGAGCCGTTCTTCCAGCCGGTCACCGATGTGCTTTCCTATTTCAAACTACGTTACAGTTATGGGCTTACCGGTAATGCTGGTTATAATAACAACCGCTTTTTGTACCTGGACATGCTTACCAAAACTTCTTCGGGGGTTTACCAGTTTGGTACGCCTACATCCCTGTCGCCCAATTATGGGGGTTATTCGCAAACGCAGATCGCTACTGATGCCAGCTGGGAAACCTCGTATCGGCATAACCTGGGGGTAGAAATGAATTTCCTGCATAATGATCTAAAACTGATCGCAGAAGTATTCAGGGAAAGAAGAGAGGATATTTTGCGCGCTGATCAAACGATACCTGGCATCTCTGGTTTCGACGATGTGAATCCCATCCGCAATATTGGCGTTGTATTGAATAAAGGCGTTGATGTAACGCTTTCCTACAACCGGCAATTTGCAAAATCCACCTGGTTTACTTTCACAGGAACCTTCACGTATAATAAAAACACCAACCTGCAGGATGGTTTGGCCCCACAACCTTACCCCTGGATGGAATGGAAAGGCAAAGAAGTGGATGCGAAAACATTATACAAAGCTGTTGGTTTGTTTGAAAGCCAGGAAGAGATCGATAAATGGGCAAAACAAACCGGTAATCCAAAAGTAGGTGACATTAAGTATGCAGACCTGAACGGTGATGGCGCTATCAACAATTTTGATATTGCCCGCGTAAATGTTTCCGGCACGCCAAAAATGATGTACGGACTGAACATGGCTTTTGGTTTTAAAGGCTTCGATATCGGCGCCTTTATACAGGGAACCGGTAAGGTGTACCTCCTGTATGGCAGCGGTGATGGCACCTTGCCTTTCAATAATGGAGCGAATAGTCCGAACCTCTACGCTGCTGTGGTAGATCGTTGGACGCCTGATAATACCAATCTGCATCCTTTCTATCCGCGCTTAAGTACCAACCAGGATCCTACGTCTAATTTCCTGGTCAGTGACTGGTGGCTGCATCCCGCCGATTTTATCCGCTTGAAGAGTGCTGAACTGGGTTACACCTTACCCGCTGGCGTCTTACGCAAACACAAGGTGAAGAACCTGCGGCTGTTTTTAAACGGCACCAACCTGATCACCATTTCAAGGTGGAAATACTGGGATCCTGAATTGAATGATACGGGAACCAGTTCTACCACGGTCACCAGGGGCGGATTCTATCCGAATATCAAGGCGTATAATTTCGGAGCAAGGGTTACTTTTTAAAATAAGGTGACTACTCGCATTTGCTCCATCAATCATCATTCACAAATGAATTATTTACAATGAAGTATTTACTCATCATCATACTGGGTGCAACACTTGTTGGTTGCAAAAAAGGGTACTTCGATAGTATTCCCCAGGACCTTGTTTCTATCGATGTTATTTTTAAAGACAAAACAGAAACAGAGAACTGGCTGGCTTCGGTGTACAGCTTCTTACCTGATCCCTGGTCAACCACTACCGGATCTGGCCGTTACTGGGCCGGCTTTACTGAAGAACTGGAGCTGAACAGCGCCACTGTACAGGCAAGCGGGCTGCTAAGCGGGGCCAATTCAATCAATACCTGGAATAACACCTACCAGGGCATCAGGATGGCCAATATATTTATGGCGAATGTCGAAAACAGTGAAACCAACCTGCTGAAAGAGCCCAACGGCCGGGAGTTGATTGAGCAGTATAAAGGAGAAGCGCGTTTTTTACGTGCCTATTATTACTGGACGCTTATGAAACTGTATGGACCCGTTATCCTCGTGGGTGATGAACCGGGGAAGTATAATGACGATTACCAATTGCCGCGTAACAGCTGGAGCGAATGTATCGATTATATTCTTGCCGAAATGGATGCTGCGCAGCAGATGGTGCCTGATAAACATCTAACATCATCCGGAGCAGAAGATGCTACCCAAACAGGCCGCATCAATAAATTGGTGATCAGTGCTGTAAGATCACAGGTATTGTTGTTCGATGCAAGCCCATTGTTCAATGGCAATCCGGATTATGCCAACTTCAGGAACAGTGATGGCAAGCAGTTGATGAATACAGGTTATGACGCCGGTAAATGGGCGAAGGCCGCTGCCGCCGCTAAAGCCGCTATTGATCATGCCAAAGCAAATGGCAGAAATATTTTCAGGGCAACCCATGCTGATCCTTTTGTGGCTGCATTCAATTCTTACCGCGATCTTTTCCTGTCGGGTTGGAGCACGGAAGGCATTTGGACACGCGCCGTTACGGCGTATTCCACCTGGGAAAACGATGCGGCGCCCCGCGCTGCGAATGGCAATTCGTTTAATGCGTCTTTGTCGGTGACCCAGGAAATGGTTGACAAATTTAGAATGACCAATGGCAAATCGATCGATGAAGCGGGCAGCAATTATAATCCCAACGGATTTAGTACTACTGCAAAAGCAGGATACTATGTAACAGGTACTGCCAATATGTATGTGAATCGCGAGCCGCGTTTTTATAATACGGTCACCTTTAATGGCGCTACTGTGCCTTTTGTTGCCAAGTCGGGTCAAACGCATGTGCAATATTGGCCAACAGGAAATTCAGGCAACGCAAATGGCAGCGAACCGAAATTTCCCAGAACAGGTTACCTGGTGCGTAAACATACCAATCCATCCAGGAATTTATCAAACAATGCAGGCAATGTGGTACGTCCTGCCATGTATATCCGTTTGGCGGAATTGTACCTGAACTATGCCGAGGCATTGAATGAAGCTGATCCCGGTAATCCGGAGATCCTGGTGCATTTGAACGCCATTCGCACAAGAGGCGGTATTCCTGCGTTGGCTGCCGGATTAAGCCAGGCAGAGATGCGCAAGCAGATCCAGCTGGAAAGGTGTATTGAGCTGGCGTATGAAGGCCACCGTTTTTTTGATGTTCGCCGTTGGAAAATTGCCAACACGAACGAGGGCAGACAGGGCGGCGATTTTACCGGCATGAATGTGTATGCGGGCAATGGATTGACCGATGCGGCATTTTATGCAAGAACCAGGATGTCTACCAGGGTATGGGATAACAAGTATTATATTTTCCCTATCCCGCAAAGTGAATTAAACAAGAATTTTGCCATGGTGCAGGCGCCGGGGTATTAACCGCGCGCTCAGCCGTTTATCCGTAATGTAGAAATAAATCTTAAAGACCGGAGATGCGAATTACAAAGATCATATTTTATTGCTTGCTCGGTGTAATGCCAATGTTTAGTGTGGCAAATGCAAGACCAGGGGCTGATATTAGTATCTCTCAACAGCATTACCAGGTGCCTGTATTAATTCAGAAAAAAGACAACCCGGTTTTGCAGGTCCATATACACATCGCTTCGAACCACCACAAGGTGCAGTTCACCGAAATGGGATTAAGCACGAGCGGAAGCACTGACCGTAGTGATATTAAACAAGTAAGCCTATATTATGCAGGAGCTGATGCCGGCCGGAAAAATCTCGCCAATGTAGATAAGTTGACATGGGTGGGCAGTACAACCAGTATCAGCGGGAGCTTGTTGATCAAAGGCGATCTCTCGCTATCTCCGGGTGATCATTATTTCTGGGTATCTGTTGAGTTGTTTGAACATGCTTCTTTGTTGAACCGTATTACGGTAAATGCCAGCAGCGCCGTTTTAAATGGTAAAAAGACCAGGATCCCGGGCGCGTCAAAAACGCAACAGCGTATAGGCATGGCATTACGGCAGCAAAACCAGGATAACGTGCATACCTACCGCATTCCCGGCCTGGCAACCGCCAAAGACGGCAGTTTGCTGGCTGTATATGATGTGCGGCGCGAAAGTGCCCGGGATCTGCAGGGCAATATCGACATTGGAGTAAGCCGCAGTACCGATGGGGGCAAAACCTGGCTTCCCATGCAGATCGCCATTGATATGGAGCAATGGGGTGGTTTACCGGAAAAATTTAACGGCGTTTCTGACGCAAATATCCTGGTAGATAAAAATACCGGTACCATTTTTATTGCCGGGTTATGGATGCATGGGGTGTTGGATTCTACTACCGGTAAATGGATAGAAGGCCTTACAGATACCAGTACCTACTGGAATCACCAATGGAGAAAAAAGGGCTCACAACCGGGATTTGATGTGAAGCAAACCGCCCAATTCCTGATCGTGAAAAGTGAAGACAATGGCAGGACCTGGAGCAAGCCGGTGAACATAACTAAACAATGCAAGCAGGAAGCCTGGTGGTTATGGGCGCCAGCCCCGGGGCAAGGTATTACTTTACGCGATGGCACCCTGGTCTTTCCTACACAGGGGCGAGATAAGTCAGGAAGATCTTTTTCGAATATAACCTACAGCAAAGATGGTGGTCTTACATGGCATACCAGTAACCGGGCATCCAAAGAAAACACTACCGAGAACATGGCGGTCGAACTGTCAGACGGCACCATTATGCTGAATATGCGTTGCAGTAAAAATAAAGATACTGGTGACACCAACGGCCGGGTAATTGCCATAACCAGCAACCTGGGAATGGATTGGACTGAACATCCAACCAGCCGTGGTGCTTTGCACGAACCGGTTTGTATGGCCAGCATTATACGGCATGACTATGTTTCGAAAGGTCAAAAAAGATCGGTTTTGTTATTTGCAAACCCAGATTCAAAAACGACCAGGCATCACATGACCATTAAGGTAAGCTATGATGACGGGCGCACCTGGGCTGCTGATAAAAAAATACTGCTCGACGAATGGAAGAGCAGGGGATACTCCTGCTTAACCAGTATTGATGCGGAAACCATAGGAATTGTGTATGAAAGCAGTCAGTGCGACCTGGTTTTCCAAAAAATAAAATTAAAGGAGTTCTTGCCATAATTACAAGCCATGCTTTCATTAAAATAGGGCTGATCCAACGGGTCAGCCCTATTGTATTTTCATGAGTAATATGCTTATTTCAACACACCTTCCAGCAGTACGCCGTCGCCGGCAGGCAGATCAAGTTTTAATATCTTACTGATCAGCGGAGCAATATCCACCAGTCCCATTTGCGGTATTACCACCCCTTTTTTAATGCGGTGGCCAAAAGCTACAAAACCGGTTTGTATTTCCTTAAAGTCTGGAAAAAATCCATGGGTGCCGCCTTTCGCTGCGCGAATGAATTCACCGGTGGCAGCGCCATTGAACGTATAGCCCTGTTGGCCGGCCAGGGCAAAAGATGCCGATCCGTCGGCGCCAACAGCATCCAGCTCTTCGCGGCTTTTAATGATAAATGTTTTCTGTTGTGCAGCGGGCAGGCTTTTTAGCAACTGCAAGACCTTATCTCTCGTTTGTTTGTCGTTTTTGTCTTTCAGCTGTAAAAATGCAGCACCGCCGGATGGGTGGAAATAGGCTTTCCAGTTCTCCGGTTTTTGTGGATCATACAACCCGGCTTTCGCGAGCAGTACATTGGGCGCAATGCTGGCATGGATATCCACAAAACCATGATCACCGGTAACAATAAAGGTGGTTTTATCGGCAATGCCTGCTTTTTGTACGGCTTCCCTGATGGTTTTGATAGCCCTGTCGACCCCGGCAATGGCTGCCCTTACTTTATCTCCGTCACGGCCCTGTTCATGCTCAAAATGGTCTACAGTGACCAGGTGAACTGCCAGCAGCGATGGTTTATACTTGCGAATGAGATAAGCGCTCATTCGGGCGAAATTTTCATCCATGCCCAGGTAGTCGCCATTAAAATCAAGCTCATCCATTTTTCCGGTAGCATGTTGTTCCAGCTCTTCGTACAGGCCGGGTGGGTTGGCATTTTCCTGCAAGGCTTTGCTCATAACCCGTTCCTGGCCTTTTTCTTTAGGCAGGTACCAGTATTCCGGAATGTTATAGGTAGCCGGACCGCCTACTGATACGGGCCAGAATACCGAAGCACTTGTAAGGCCTCTTTCTTTGGCCAGGCTGAAGAGGGTAGGCACTTTTATATTTTCATAATTCCAGATCCATTTACCGGTAACGCCGTTGGGCTCGGATGGGGTGTTATAATAAACGCCGTGCTTCAATGGTTTTACCCCGCTGATCATGGTGGTGTGAGAGGGATAGGTAACAGTGGGAAAAACACCATCAACGCCATCGGCATAAGCGCCAGTTTCCATGGCCTGCCTCAGGTGCACCATATTCCAGGAAGGATCTTTGTAAAATTCAGGACGCAAGCCGTCTATGCTGATAAGGATCACATGCGATTCCTGCGCAATAATGGTTGACTGGCACACCAACAAGGTACCAATTGCTAATATTAGTTTCTTCATATTAAGGATAGAATAAAAGCGCGAAATTAAAATCGGGTGTTTTAGAACAATATGAATTTTGTGTTAGGTTTTAGTGTCGCTGGACAATAAACCTACCAATAGACTAATACTGTAGCAGAATGGTACTATTGCTGAAAATAATTTTTTGACAGATGAAGGGGCGTTGAATTATTTAATAAGTCTTAAGGTGAAAGGGTAACGATATAATTTGCTTTCACTGGCTTTAATGGTTGCGATAATAACCAGTACCAGCACTATGATCCCTACCATCCATAACAACAGGATGCCAATGATTGTGAGCAAAAGAACAATGGCAACGATGCTGAAGGTGATCTGGAAATTGAGAGACTCTTTGGCGTGATCTGTTACAAATGTGGATTCGTTCTTCTTAATAAGGTAGATGATCAGCGGCGGGAAGATCCAGAAAAAGATGGTCAATACATGGCACAGAATGGCCAGGGTTCTCTCATCGCTAGTTGGCGTATACAGAGGCGTTTGCTCTGAACCGGTAAATGAACCGGAAGGATTGGAGCTTGTCATGGTATTCCGTTTTCATGAAATTATTAAAATTAACGCAATTAAAATAAAGAAAGTCGAAGGCGCAGCGGGAAGCTATCGCCGGTCTTCGACTTAGATCATATATTTAATATTATAATTTACTCACTGCCGGCGCAGATCGCTGCCATACATTGCTTCCTGGCCGCACAACAAGATTATGATTTACATTGTATTGATTGTTATTTCAAGCACTCTGCATTATAGAGGTATAATCTACTTTTCCATTGGGTGTTAGCGGCATGGCAGGAATGTATTTTACCTGCACTACCGTAGGGTGGATGTTCAGCTTTTCTTTTAATACCTGCTTGATAGTGCTTTCTTCCAGCTGTTCGTTTATATGGGCTACCTGCAAAAATTTGTCGTTAATGCCGGTGCACACAACAGTTTGTCCACCCAATCCGTTCTTTAAGATCAACTCCACCTCGTCGAGATTCAGGCGCGAACCAAACAGTTTTATAATGCGTTTGATTCTTCCTGTTATATAATAGTAGCCATCTTCATCACAGCGCGCTATATCGCCCGTGTATAATTTATTGGTTTCATGCCAGGTACTCAGGTCGGCCGGACTATTGGCATAACCGCCAAATACATTCGGGCCAAAGTAAATGAGCTCGCTGGTATCAGCATCGATCTCAAACCGCCCGTTCTTGATGGGTAGCCCAATGGAAGCTGCTTTCGTTAGCAGGGCTTCCTGGGGAAGAAATGCCATGCGGCCGGCAGCTTCTGTTTGTCCGTATTGAGCTATGAATTGTTTATTGTAAGTGGTGATATACCGAACGATCTCCTGCCGCAAAGCCTGGTTCAGGATACCGCCTGTTTGGGTCATATACCGCAGGGACGGATGATCCTTTTTGAAAAAACCAATGCGGAGCAGCGCTTCATACACATACGGCACGCCGCCAATCGTGCTACATTTGTACCTGGCAAAATCTGTCCAGAACTCAGGCTGCAGAATGTCTTTGTTGGTGCAAACAATAGTACCGGCCGCCATACAATTGGTAGTGAATATAGATAAGCCGTACACAAAAATAAGCGGCACATTTAATGGCACCACATCATCACTTTTAACAGGCATGTAATCAAGTATAGAGCAGGCGTTTTGTACGAGGTTATAGTCGCTTAACTTTACAAATTTGGGTGAACCGGTAGTACCCGAGGTACTTAACAACATTTTTATGTTCGAGTGAATGAGATAATCCGCCGGCTTCTTTCGTTTCAATAATTTAATGGAGGCAGAAGCTGCTATGGTGTTGTATCCGTATGCAGCCGGTCTTTCCGGATCATAGATGTAATAGGGCGTGTAAAGGTTTTCCAGGTTTTGTTTGAAAGCGGCATGCAGTTGCGTACTTAACAGCACGACCGTGAAACGGCTGTTCAGGAAATTCAGTAATACTTCTACTGCTCCGATGCTGTTATCGCTATAAACGAACACCAGTCCCTGCCGGTTGTCGATCGACAGGGATTGATGAAATGACCGTACAGAAACAGCATGCCCTGTTTGTGCATCAATAAAAAACAGGCCGCTGTTCTTTCGAATGAGCTCGTATAGTGACATGTTTAATGGTTAATGGTGAAAAGATCAGGCTATTGGTTCTACATGGTATTTCTTCAATAACTCTTTTATTTTCGGTACACTGCCCATAGTAAGTACATCTTCCATTTCAATGGTGATGCTATAGGCATTTTCCAGTTCTGTTACCAGTACCAGGTGTGATACCGAATCCCATTCGGGTATGCTCTGGTATTCCAGTTCATCGGTTATCTCATTGGGTGTTATTCCAAATGCTTTGGCGATCACTTCCTGTAAATTCGGTTGTGTTTGCATAATAATTGTTTTGTAGATTAATAATGTGGATGTTACACTTTTATTTGTTTCCATTTTCCCTGTCTGAAAATGATAATACAGGCAACTGCCAGCACCAGTTCTGAGATTAGAATGGCTATAAAAATGCCCTTGGGTCCCCAGTTCAATCCAATGCCCAGCAACCAGGCCAGGGGTAGTTGCGTAATATAAAACATGAGAATGTACAAGAGAGATACCTGCCTAATATTTCCGGCGGCATTCAATGAACGCGAGATCACCATCGTGTAGCCAAGCAGGATATAAGCCATTGAAATAAACCGGATGTACATTATGCTGTAGCTGATCACTTCCGGCAAACCGGAAAATAACGACACCACCGGCCGCGCTGCAAAGAACCAGAAAAGGGCTACAGCTGTCAAGAAGCACATATTTACTGAACCGGCTTTCCATACGCTTTGGGCGGCCCGTTCCGGTTGCCTGGCGCCGAGGTTTTGTCCGGTTAGTACACCCGCTGCATTACCAATACCCCAGGCTGGCATGGTGGCTACAGAAGCGACCCGTTGCGCAATTATATAACCTGCCAAAGCGTTGGGGCCGAAATGCGACACGATCCTGATCATCAACATCCAGCTGGAAGCCGGGATCATATACTGCAAGGTGCCGCCGCTCGCTTGTTTCACGATCTTTTTAATGATAGCCGGCACCAATAATAACTGAGCTTTGCCGATAGTGATTATCGTTTTGCCCTGCAATAGGTACCAGGCCTGATAAGCAACACCAGCTACACGTGCTAAGGCCGTGGCCAGCGCTGCGCCGGTTAAACCCAGGCCGGGCATGGGACCCCAACCAAAGATCAGTAGGGGGCAGAGCAGGATATTAAGGCCGTTCGAGATCCAGAGTGTGCGCATGGCCAGGGCGGCATCGCCCGATCCCCGGAAGATGCCATTAACTGCGATACGCAGGATAATGAACAGGGTGCTGCCAAACATGATCTGGCAAAACAGGCTGCCTTCAGCGATGAGTGTTGGCTGCAAACCCATCCAGTGCAGGATTTCGCGGTAAAACACAACGGAGGCAATACTGATGGGCAGTGAAACGGCCAAACCGGTATAGATCACCTGCATTGCGGTGAGGCCTGCTGTTTTTGGTTTTTTCTCCCCGATACGCCGCGAAATGATCGAAGATGCCGAAACACTTAAACCAATGGATACGGAATAAGCAAAACTGATCACTGACTCGGTGGTTCCGGCAATGGAAATGGCATGGGCGCCCAGCCTGCTTATAAAGAACAGATTGGCGCAAACAAACAATGATTCCATTACCAGTTCCAGTACCATCGGTACTGCGAGCAATACGATGGCCCGGTTAATGCTGCCTGTGGTAAATTGCTTTTCCCTCCCTGAAATGGCAAGCTTCAACAGCACCACCATATTGCCGCCGTAAGCAAAGGCCGCTTTAATTCTTTCTTTATAAAATTTCATATTACTCCAAAGCTTATGAAGCCACAAGTGCCTGTTGTTTGATGACCGCCAAGGGATTTTGTAAAGTGCCGCCCTTGCGGGGAATGGCAAAGCTGGTCTTTTCTTCATATGCATTGCCCAATAGCCGTACACTGTTGATGTAAAACCGCTTGAACTCCGGTACGAACAGGTTGTATTTTTCGAATTTCCAGGCCAGCGACGGATGGGCCGACTGGTATTCGAGTATTACTGCAGCTACCAATTGCCAGAACCGGTTTTCATGATAGCCGGAATAGCTATGCAATACATTGCTCAGATAACGAAAGAATGCGTCAAAAACGCCCAGCAGAATAAATAAAGGCACATTTTCCTTGTTGGAAGAAGCGATCATTCCTTCTGCGAGATCTTTTGGCAGCGATTCTTTTGCTTCTTCGGTAAGTACTATATCATCTACGAAATCCTTGATGATGATGCGCACGGGCACATTATCCTTTAATACCAGGATGATATTTTCCCCATGCGGCGTCACACATAATGCATGCTGGTAGTAGATCTGCAGTAATGGCTTCAGGTAGGCCTGCAGATAGGCGAGCAGCCAGTCTTCTATGCTAAGTCCAGCGCTTTTTGCGAGTTCAGCTACCAGGGAATTCTTATCATCGTCAACATATAACAGCGATGCCATGGTGATAATGCGTTCGCCAGGTTGCAGGTATAACTCAGCGCTTTCGCGCCAAAGTACTCCGAGGAATTCCTTATACTGGTAAGGCGGATCAACGATGGCGTGATAGTAAGGATGTGAATAGCTAACCGTGGCCACTTCACCCAATAATACCAGTCCGAGTTGCTGCAGGTATATATCCTGTTGCAACATTTTCATCACCCAGCTCGTGACACGGGGCGCAATGGCCATTTGTTTGGGTGAAAGCCCCCTGATATTACCGGTACTTAAAATGGAAATGGCGGTTTTTACGTAATGCTTTTGAGGCTGACTGATATTATAAAAGGTGCGGATGCTTTGTTGGGGCAGGTAGCTGTCACCCGCTATCCCAAGCGGAATGATCAGGCGGCTGCTTATATCAGCGGCATACTGCATCAGCAGCTTGTTCTGCCATTGCCAGGGATGAACCGGAATGAATGTATAGTCAGCCGGATCTTCATCATAACTTCCAATGATCGCGTAAAATTCCTGGATGGTTGCTGCGCCCAATTCCCGTTCAAAAAAAGAGGACTGCTGAATATGATCCAGGCTGCGGAACGCTGAACGGCTTTTATGGGCGGCTATCCACCAAAGTTGCACAGGCTGCCTGGCTTCCGGAGCATAGCGGATATAATCTTCATAATTGAAACCTAGGCGGCTTTTGTTAACGATCACCCAGGGATGGCCGTCCATTTGATGTTCAACGGTCTGGTAATCGGCCTGCGCCAACGCGCCGGCCTGTAAACGGCCCTCCGTATGCAGATAGGCATCGGCATATAAAGTATGCATCAATTCTTCTAGATAATGCGCCAGGTTGAATGGCCTGATGCCAAAGGTGTTTTGCAGTTCAACAAAAAACAAAGGGGCGTCTATGGCTGCAGTGGATCTCCCATTTTCATGCCGCTGTATACTGTCGGGATCAATATGCCAGTAATCGAGCTGGCGGCGATACCCTGAATAAGTATAATGAATAAGCGCGTGGTCAGTTGTTAACTGAAAATGGGTGCGGCCATCGCTTTCCGATGACAGGATAACCGGCTGCGCGACCTGTTCGTGCATCAGTTCGGCCAGGCTTTTAGCCAGCAACCGCTTGTTCACTTTTTGCCACACAGCTTTATTTAGCGGGGCTGTGCCCGGTAATGCTTTAATGATCATGTTGTTTTGTATTCTGCTTTCAAATGGTGTTGCTTTCGGCTGCCACCAGTTCTTCCGCTTTTGCCGTTCCGAATGTCTGGAAAGCAATGCGTTTTTCGATATGGTACACCTGGCGGCCCGTAACCTTATTAATGATGTGTGCATTGCGATAGGCGCCCATGCCCAGGTCGGGTGTTACAAAACCATGGGTATGTAATTCGGCGTTCTGAACAAAGATCTCATCGCCATTCACATCGATCGTGTAATCACGCTCCACCTGGAATAAACCATCTTCCCGCCGGTTAATGCGTTCGGTTATGCCATGCAGAAATGCAGGCTCCCTGTATTTATAGCCGGTTGCCAGCACTACATAACTGGCCTGGCATTGATATGGCTCTTGTTGGTCGGTTTCAGTGAAGTGGAGGTCATAGCTGTTTCCGTCCTCAGCGGTACTGATCTTTTCCAGCCGCATATTCGATCTGATGTTTACGGGCAGGGAAATATTGCCGACACTCATTTCATATAACTGGTCAAATATGTCATTGATGAGATCATAATTAATGCCTTTATACAATGGGTTTTGCTTCGACAACAATTTCTTTCGCCTTTCCTCCGGCAGCTTGTAGAAATAATCTACGTATTCGGGTGATGTTAATTCAAGCGTGAGCTTTGAATATTCCATCGGGTAGAAGCGCGGTGATCTGGTGAGCCAGCTCAGTTGCAAACCCTGTTCTGTGGCCGGCAACAGATCCTGGAATATTTCGGCAGCACTTTGTCCAGACCCGATAATAGCCACTGAACCGCTGCCCAACAACTTATTTTTATTAGGCAGGTATTGTGAAGTATGTAAAACCCGTGGTAACTGGTTTCGATCAATAAATGATGGGATATAGGGTTGTGTACCTGTTCCAAGCACCAGGCGTTCTGCATAGTAAGTTTCAGATTTGCCTGAGCGCCGTACGGTTACTTCATACAGATTGTTCACATGATCGATGGCAATCACTTCATGCCCGAAACGGCAATTGGATAATTGTGCTGCTACCCACTGGCAATAGCCATTATATTCTTTGCGAAGGATATTGAAATTCTCCCGGATATAAAAAGGATAGATCCTGCCTGTATGTTTACAAAAATTCAGAAAGCTGTATTTGTTGGTAGGATCGGCCAGGGTCACCAGGTCGGCCATAAAAGGCACCTGCAAGGTAGCGTTGGGCAGCATTAATCCCGGATGCCAGTCAAAAGATTCCGACTGGTCGAAGAATAAAGCGCTTACACCTGCCACTGGTTCTATGAGGGCTGCCAGGCCCAGGTTGAACGGCCCAATGCCAATACCTATCAGCGAATATGTTTGTTGTGATTTCATTTACATTTTTTTTGATGGTGCGTTAGGCATTAGGCTTATTTTGAGGAAATTTAGCCCAGTACCATTCGCGGTAACAGAAATTGAGGTTGGCTTTTTTGTGCGGCATTTCTATCACTTTTTCTACTCTAAACCCTACATGCAATTTGTTCATCAGTGAAGCCAGCGAATCAACCGAGCCTTCGCCTACCATTTTTCCCACCTGCGGCTGCGCAAAAACGTAATCTACCATACATTGGGTAGAAGGGGAGACGTATTTCTTTTTGGGATCAACCGCTGCAATATACTGATGCGTACCATAGTCGGTGGGCAGCACATCATAGTATTCGCCTACCAGATCACGAACCGCCCAATACACTTCAAAATAAAAACTGGGTTCCCCATTGGCTTCACCGATATATGCATATAACAGATCACCAGGCAACAGCGTGCGGTAATATGTTTCAAGTTTGCCAATCGGCCAGTTCATTTGCCATATCTTAATAGCATGTTCGCGGTGAAACCATTCGTGCAACATGTCCAGGTCGCGGTCGAGGTCAATAGGCCGGAGGCTAATGGTAACATCTTCCCTGGGGAAATACCGGGTATATAAAATATCCTTCGAGCCGGGCCTGATCAAAGTATCGCTAAAGAAATATTTATGTAACGGATTGTAGTAGGAGCGATATACGGCCGGATTGGTGCGTGGCGCACTCGCTTCATCCATATTGTTGATGCTGGTAAGCAGATTTCCTTTGGTATTTAGTTTGGTGCTGGTAAGGAAATGATTCACCAGTCGGGTATTGTCTGTATCCCTTAACGATGATAACAATTCATAGGTCAGGCGTAGCAGTGTTAGTTCACTGGCCAGTTGGTTCCTGCCAAATGCACTGATGAGCCCGAATAGGTTGTTCGAAAGCAGGTAATGGTCCCAGTACCGGTACATTCGTTCTTCTGGAATAAATGAGCGGCTGTTTTCGCCAAAGTCGGGAATGGCCTTTAATAATTCGTTCACCTTTCCTTCCCGGAAAAAAAAGCCCTGGTTGTCGCGGAAATATATTTTTACAGGAAAACCATACTCATCCATTTCCAGCAGAACATTTTGCTGGTGATATTCGCTGCCCAGACCGAAATCATTAAAGATGCCGATCAACGGTTTTACACAAACCTGCAGGTATCGGGTAAACCAGTCAATCGCCGTTTCCTGTACAGACCGGTTACAACGCCTGGCGGCTTCCTGTATGATCTGCACGATGCGCGGTGAATCGCCTGTTACGTTATCCTGGCACAGGGCGGCCACCAGTGATACATTCTTTTGGGCATGCTGTCCTTTGAAAACATTGCGGCGCACACTGGTGGTAAAACCGTCAATGACCGCTCCATTCCAGGTGACCATGATATACGCAGGGTCGGTAATAAATTCCACCCCCGGGTATTGCTGTTTCAACGCGGCGCCCCAACTGGTTTTCATTAAACGGGCTGCGTCATGACCGCGGTACAATTCATGCGGATAATTCACCCGATAAGAGTTCGTGATCTTTACATGCAGCGACAGCTTATACATCCATTCACTGGCTGCGTGATAAACAGTACGAACCGAAGAAGTAGGCGCATATTCCATCCCGGCTTCACCTAGACTATATAACAATCCTTTCGCCTGCATTTCCTGAACGGCAGCCTCTTGTAACAGGTATTGCGCTTCCCAGGGATGGGTGGGCACGATCTTGTAATCATAATATTCCCGGATCTTTGTCTTAACCGGCTCCACTACATCGCCTGCGAGCAATTCCTGCTTCAGCCAATCACAGGGGCCGGTGGGTTCCGTACTTTTTTCTATCACATGATCTGGATGAATTAAAAAGTAATATAAGGGAAAGCGCGCCTGCACTTCGGGTGAATAATGCAGCAGGTCGTCAGTTGTAAATCCTTCTCTTGTTTTGGTGAGCGGATGCAGGCTGTGACCCGTTAAGAGGGATTGTTCCGCTTCGATAAAAGTTTGCCCTGCCTGGTTGATGCGGGGTTGATTGGTTTCAAACCGGTCAAGGAATATCTCCAGGTTATCTATGCTGTTCTGCATCAGCAAAGCGGTGCGGCTACCGTCTGCCTCCGGATAGCTGGTTTTTGCATATTGAGTCACCAGCTCCAGAAAGCGGTAGGCACTGATCTCATTAATGCAATTCGTTTGCAGCTCTTTTTCTGCCACTGGAAAATAAAACTGGTGATAGCCGGTCTCCGAATAATATTGCAAAGGAATGAATACTTCTGATCCAATGGTCGTAAAGTCGATCCGCAGATGATTGGTAAAACCGGTAAACCGGAACCAATCGGCCAGGCACTCATCGTATTTTGGAATGCCTTCATACCGGCTCCAATTACCGAACTCCCGGCAAAAACTATTGATGAGCGCCGTATAGTTGATTTGCTCAGCCTTTTGCCGGCATGTGGTGGCGTAACTCATAATCTTTTCCATGCTTCTTTATAACTGTTAGAATGTTTTGAATGTGTTGAATGGTGGTGAGTGGATTCAGGATGGTGAATTTCAAATAGAACTGTCCGTTCACCTTTGTGCTGGCCACCAGCACCTCACCGTTGAAGAACATTGTTTGTTTGATATACTGGTTCATGGCACAGGTATCGATGCCGCCTGCATGTTGAGGCAGATAGCGGAATACGAGTACGCCCAGATCGGAATGACTTAACAGTTCAAAATGTTGCGATGCTTCGATCATACAGGCTGCCTGTTCGGTGGTATCTATGATCCTGTCGGTGTATATGCCCAGTTTTTGTTTACCCAGTAACCGCAAGGTGAACCACAGCTTCAAGGCATCGAAGCGGCGGGTACTTTGGGTGATGGATTTATTGATCTGCGCCGGCAGTTCGTCATAATCCTGTTCTTTGGGATTAAGGTAATCAGCATGGTGTTTGATGATGTTCAGGTGAAGTTTGTTCTTTACCAGGAAAGCGCTGCTGCTGATGGGCTGAAAGAAGGATTTGTGATAATCGATCGTAACCGAATCAGCCAGTTCAATACCGTTCAGCAAGTACCGGTATTTTTCCGACAACAATAATCCACAGCCATAAGCTGCATCAACATGCATCCAGAGCTTGAACTCTTTGGCAATGCAAGCTATCTGCTGCAGGGGATCGATATTCCCGAAATCGGTAGTGCCTGCCGTTGCTACGATCGCAATGGGGATATTGCCTTCTGCCATCTCCCGGAGAATCGCCTGTTCCAGTAAGGAAGCATCCATGCGGAAGCGGTTGTCGGTGCCTACTTTTACGATGGCTTGCTCGCCAAGCCCCATTAATGACGCATTTTTCTGGTTGCTGAAATGCGCCTTTTCCGACATGAAGATGCGGAAGCGGTTTGCATTGGCCGGATGCCCCTGCAATTTAATATTATGTTTTAAGTAAGTCAACGCATAATAGTCCCGGGCCAGCAACAAGCCCATCAGGTTGCTTTGCGAGCCGCCGCCGGTAAAAACGCCATCACACTGGCTGCTATAACCGATCTGTTGGCCGGTCCAGCCGATCAGGCGGCGTTCAATAAAAGTGCCGCCTGCGCTCTGGTCATAGGTATCCTGTGACGAATTTATAGCGCTGATGATCACCTCTGCGGCCAAAGCGGGTATCACCACCGGGCAGTTTAAATGTGCAATATATTCTGGCAAATGGAAGGCCGTGGCATGTTGAATGTACAGGGCATTCACTTCTTCAAACAGGCTTTTATAATCGGGCAGCGGATGCTCAAGATCGATATTGTCGAATTCAGCCAGCAGGGTAGCCGGCCTGATACCACTGAACGGTTTTTTGGTATTCTTTAAAAAGCCCGACACCTGTTCAGCTGCTGCCCTGATGGCCAGCCGGTATTCTGTTTCCGTTCCTTCATAAAAAATATCATTACAGGTGGTATTGTCCATTTCCTGTTCGGGCAATTCAGTAGCATAAACAGAGATCAAGGTTTGTTTTTCCATGGGTGATGGTTATTGTTGTGAAGCATCATTGTTAAATAGTTTGCCGTAGTGTTCTTCCATGATAAAATACGGGTCATCGGTCTGTGTGACGGATCTGATATTAATGAGGCTGGTTTTACTCATCATGCGCAGCATCAGGCGGCGTTCACATTTCACCATTTGCCCGTTTTCATTGCGGTAACCGGCAATAAAGGAATTACGGCCATGCGCACAAAGGTGATTGTTTACAAAAATGAGGTCGCCCGAATCGGGAACGAAACTGTTGTTGATGAATTTTTTTGCCTCTTCCCAAAAGCGCACCAGGTTATGCATCGCTTCGGGCGACTGCCCGGCTTTTTCATTAAAGATCTGTTCAGCCGCATCGAAACGGATAAATGGTCTTTTCCGGTTGCCATATAATATAGAAGTAGTTACTTCTTCGGTATTTTCATCATCTGCATAGTTGGCGTCTTTTGGACATTTATAGATCGGTTTGAAAAGTTCTTCCATGATCTCATTTGTGTCGCCATGTGAACGGATCGAATACAATGTAGAAGGCACCTGTTCTTCATTACGCAGGAACAAAAAGCTCAGGAAATCGGCCTGGTTAAATAAAAATGCGTCTTCCGTGTGAACGAACAGGTCAGTCCTTGAGCCCGAACCGGTTTGGGTAAAGCTCATTTTTTCATCTGGGATAACAGCATGCAGCAGGCCGCCGCCTTTGCGTTGTGCATAATACTGTACCGGCTTGGAGGGAATAGCGCCATGCAGCAGTGAACAGATGAAGCCATATTTGATCAGCCTGCTGTAATCGGTTTCTTTCCAGGAGGGTGGGGTGGGACCAAGGGCATCCTGATCAACATCTGTGAGCCCTTTGAATACCAGGGCGCCGTACTGGCTGCGCGAGAAATCAGTACCGAAGCGGCTCAGTATTCCTGCAATGCGTTCCGGTAAAAGCTGAAACGCATTCAGATGCAATGAAGAGATGTAGTCGGGGTGTTCATAATGGCCAAACGCTTTTGTTAAAATATTGGCCACATTTGAAATAGCGGTTCTTTCTTTGGGGGTAACGTCAATGATCATCGGCCCCATTGGTGGCAGTACGCCGGAACCTGTAATTGCCGGTGCCGGCCGATCGGGATGAGTTGCAGTGGCAACGGATTGGCGCGCGGATGCGGTAATTGTTTCCATGTTTTAGGACTTTTTAATAGTTAATGGTTTTATATTTAAGCGGAACGTTTATGCTACGATGCATAACAAGCATAGCATATCTGTTTGCTGCAAATTGTTTTTATGCAGCATGAAGTGTTAAGTATTTGCTGTTTTCAGAATAAAAATTACTGATCGCAATGCACACTACGGTATGCACAGCGTTTGCGTGCGCTTTCGGCGCTTCGCATTGATCGTTATATTTTAACAGTGGAAATCAGGCAAAACCTGTTTGTTACATTACAGAACAAGTCAGTAGTGTAACAATAATGACGATAGCATTTGATTTGGAAGGAGAAGAAAAATGTCACGCAATTTAAAAACTAAATCAATTATTCGGTTACGCAATGAGGAAATAATTTTCACAATGGCACAATGATTACATTCCGATAACATACCTGTGTGTAATGTAATAATGATGTGGTCGTAATAAAAATGGTCCGGGTTATTCGCCCGGACCATTGACAATTAAAACTGCTGTATTCGTACACGGAAAAGAAGAGGCTAGAATTTAATGGTAACGTTTGCCGTAAAGCTGCGCGGCATTTGTACACTTAATACACCCTGGCCTGAAAAATAAGTTTCGTTGGTTGCGTTATCTACCTTTACACCCAGGCGGTACCAACGCGCATCATAATAAATTGTACCATTTAGTAAGGTATAAGCAGGAAGCGTAAATACACCGGTAGTCGCGGAGTTGGCTGTAAGGTGTTTATCAACATAATTGCCACCCACACCCAAACCGAATCCTTTTAGTTTACCAGCAGGGAATGCATAGCTGATCCAGGCATTAGCGAGGTTGGCAGGCCCTGCTGATGCCGGACGTCTTCCCTGCAGGGCAGTAGAGCCTTTGGTCAATTTGCTATCATTATAACTGTAACCCGCCAGCAGGTATAAGCCATCCATTGGCTGCGCCTGTAATTCTATTTCAAAACCTTTGCTTTTTTGCGTGCCGTCCTGAACGGTTATATTGTAATTACGGCCTTCTTTTACAAAAAGATCTATACGGGTCATATTGTCTACCTTAATGTCATAATAACTGGCTGTTACATTCAGTTTGTTTGCAAACAGATCTATTTTAACGCCAGCTTCAACCTGGTTGGCCTGTTGCGGTTTTAATACGCCCGATACTTCGGGCACAGGCTGCGTTACAGGGGCCAGGTTGCTGAAACCATTCATGTAATTGGCAAAGAGAGAAACCTTATTCTTCACCAGTTGATAAACAAGTCCGAATTTCGGCGATAGAGCCGTTTGCTGATATTTACTGTTTGCTAAAATAGTATCCGCGATATGGCTGCGGGTGCCCAGACTGCTAAAGCGGTCTACACGAAGACTTAACATCGCCATTAACTGATCGGTGATATTTACCACATCGGAAGCATAAGCACTGTACACTTCTGAGCTTGTATGGTTACGGGTAGGTTCAGCGGTGCTGGCGGCCAGTTTCTGGTCTACCGCATAGCGGGAGATTTTAGCATAATTTCGGTCATCAAAGTACTGACCGTTCACAAAGTCAAACACAATATAAGGGGAGTTGTCGTTGTTCACTTTGAAGCGAACATAATCTAATCCCAGTAACACGCGGTGTTTAATGGGGCCGGTGCTGAAATGACCGGTAAAGTTCTGTTGCAGGTCCAGAGCCGAATTAATGGTATTCTGCAGTGATATATTACGTTCCAGGGAATCGTCTGTTGCCTTACGGATGAACTGGTATTGATAATAACCATCCGATTTGCGGATGTTACTGGAAATAAGGGTTTGTGAGGTCCACTGGTTATTGAATGTATAAGTAGCAATGGCCCGCATATTGGTTGCAGGCGTTTTCAGCGTAAGGTCATTCGTAGAATAAGACCTTTTCCAGTTAAAGCCGAGCTCATCGGGCGTATGGGCAACAAATTGCCGCGTACGGTTCAGAAATATGGCTGATGAGTTCGTCATTTCTGCGTTATAAAATTCCGCATTCAGGTTTATTTTCAAATTTTCGCTGGCCCTGAATTCTATGGCTGGTGCAATGACCAAAGACCTTCTGAAACCGGCGTCCTGGAAACTTTGTTGATTTTGATAAGCGGCATTTAAACGGAAGAAAACATTTCCTTCTTTGTTGGCCGGACCGTAAATATCAGCGGAAACCCGGTTGAGATTATAGCTGCCGGTATAGTAGGAGATCTCGCCACCAAAGGTATCGACCGGTTTTTTCGAGACTATATTGATCAAACCGCCAAAAGAAGTAATGGCGCCTCCATATAAAGTGGCAGAGGGACCTTTCATGATCTCAATTCTTTCTACATTCACCGGGTCCATTTCGCCATTCGTTTGACCTGGCAGGCCATCGATCATAGATACTTCGGTACGAAAGCCACGGACTGCATAATAAGATGCGCCATCGAGGTTAATACCACGGTTGGCCTGTATCTTGTATAAGCCTGGTGTGTTTCGGAGCGCAAGGCCGAAATCGGTAATCATCTGTTCCCTGATGAGCTCTTTCGGGAGGGAAGTATATACCTGGGGATTCTCCAGCCGGCTCAATGGCATCTTGGCCACTGTTTCACTGCCATTCGCCGGTTTCTTCCTGCCGGCAGCGATCACCACTTCCTGCAGGGTTGCATGATCTTCGGTCAATATAAAATCGGTTACGATGATCTCGCCTTCGTTCACAGTAACGGTTTTGTCCACCGGTTTTACGCCTACGGCCGTTATACGAATCGTGTAACTGCCGGGTTTTATGCCGGTGAGTTTGTATTCGCCTTCTTGATTGGTGGCCGTGGCTATTCTTTTAGTGAGTAACCCTACCGTAATTCCTTCCGCTGGTTTGCCATCTGAAGTGCTTACTTTGCCCTGCAATACGCCTAACTGGGCGTGGAGGAAAACAGGTAAACAGGCAACAAAAAATAAAAACAGGGTAGTTTGGATGCTGCGTTTCATTTTGCTTTTCATTTATTAATGCTGGTTGCTATCTCTCGTATACTTATTATTTAATAGGTGTGTGTCGTTGGAAGGAGTTCGCATACTATTAATAAAAAGAACCTGTTTAGGCATACACTACACTGTATTTGGTTCTCCTTCCGTTACAGCGCAGGTACGATAAACAGGTAAATAGTTGGAAAAGGCATTAACAGTTTTTGGCATATACCCGGTCAACCGCACAGGTCAATTACAGCCAGGGTAGGCGTTCTAGTTACATGTACCTAAACAGTAACTGAGTATCAGGTACAAATTATTGTTATGGAAGGAGAATGAAATCGTGATGCAAAGAAAAGCGTTGCCTGCAAAAAGCCGCTTACGCGATCAGGAAATTGATTTACGAATTGGGAAACATAACGGATAGCCGAAGTACACAAACATGCTTTATGATCAGATTCGGTATATGCGCACTAAAATCAAGGCTTCCTTTGGAGAAAAGGATGCTGAATAAAATTATACTTGCAAATATATGCAACATTGTTGCAATTGAAAAAAACTTCCTTATTTTTGTGTATACAGACGAAAAACAAACATTATGAAAGGCAAAACATTCGATGTAATCATTGTCGGCGGCAGTTATGCAGGCTTGTCTGCAGCCATGTCATTAGGCAGGAGTTTACGCAAAGTATTGGTGATAGATGGGGGAGAGCCCTGTAACCGGCAAACACCCCATTCACACAATTTCATTACACATGATGGCGAAAAGCCGGCCGCTATAGCAGCGAAAGCCAAAGAACAGGTGTTGAAATATGAAACGGTGAGCTTTATGCAGGGCTTTGCTGTAAGCGCCATCAAAAATGAGGATGGGTTTGATGTAAAAACCGCCGCAGGGGAATTGTTTTCTGCCCGCAAGCTCTTATTTGCAACCGGTATAAAGGACCAGTTTCCGCCCATTCCGGGCCTGGCAGCATGCTGGGGCATAACGGTGATCCATTGTCCATACTGCCATGGGTATGAAGTGCGCCATGAGAAGACCGGCATTATCGCTAACGGAGATATAGGGTACGAGTTTACCAAATTGATCAGTAACCTCACCAAAGACCTCAGCTTGTTTACCAACGGAAAATCGACCCTGAATGCAGAGCAGGCAGCTAAATTAGAACAGCACAATATAAAGGTCATTGAAACGGAAATTGAGGCTTTTGAGCATACCAATGGGGAACTGAAGCTGGTTCATTTTAAAGACGGGTCAAGCATGGCCATGAAAGCGGTGTACGCAAAACTTCCATTTGTACAACACAGTGACATACCTGTACAACTGGGTTGTGCATTAACTGAAGCAGGTTATATTTCTGTAGATAATTTTTACAGGACCACGGTTCCGGGCGTATATGCGGCTGGCGACAATACCGTCATGATGCGTGCAGTTTCCCAGGCTATTGCAGCAGGTGGAATGGCCGGAGCAGCCATAAACAAGGAATTAGTTGACGAATCGTTTTGAGGCTCGATTTCCCGGGAAATTTGGTGGATCCGGAGGGAACACTGCTTTCACATTATGGCAAGCCGTTCACAAATTGAACGATGGCTGCAGTTATCTCTTCCGGGTCCACAATTTTGTCAACGATATTGCGGTTGATGGCCTGCCTGGGCATAATGTCAATTTCAGCGCTCTGGGGTGTTTGCACCAGGGTATAACCACCCAGCTCCTTGATGCGGGCAAGCCCTTCCGTGCCATCAAAATTGGCGCCGCTTAATAAAATGCCTATGACCCGGTTGGTAAAGGTTTCGGCTACCGATTCAAATGTTACATCAATACTGGGCCGGCAGAAATGCACCTTTTCAGCGGTATCTAATGAAAAGCATTCTTTATTCTCAATGAGTAAATGATAGTCGGGTGGCGCGATGTAAATATTACCGGGAATGATAGGGTCCTTATCTTCTACTTCCTTGACGGGGTATTGAGACCTGTGTGCGATCAGGTCTTCCAGGATGGAATCATTATCGATCTTTCGGTGAATGACAATGATGATCACCACCGTTGGCAGTAACGGTAACCTGTTGGCTATTTGCAGGATCACTTCCAGGCTGCCTGCTGAACCGCCAATGACGACAACAGCGCCCGGGCTTATTTCATCTTTCTCCATATCTTTTCTTTGTGCGCAAGCTGCGTGTATTGTGATGCAATGGATGAAAACCGCAGGTTTTCCTTAGAACCCAATATCAGGAAACCCAGCTTTTCGAGACTGTTGTCGAACAAGGTGAGTACTTTATCCTGCAGTATTTTATCGAAGTAGATCAAAACATTGCGGCAGAGGATGATCTGAAATTCGTTGAATGACCGGTCAGAGACCAGGTTATGGGTAGCCACCACCATTTTCTCCTTAAACCGGTCGTGGAACTTGGCCCATTCATATTTGGCGGTGTAATAATCCGAAAAATCTTTTTTACCACCGGCGGCAATGTAATTCTCTGAATATTGTTTCATTTGTGATAGCGGAAAGATGCCCCGTTTGATATTTTCTATTACGGTTGGGTTAAGATCTGTGGCGTACAACAGTGATTTATGTAATAAGTTCGCTTCTTCAAGCATGATCGCCATCGAGTATACTTCTTCGCCGGTTGAACAACCTGCATGCCAGATGCGGATGAAAGGATGTGTGGCCAGTCCCGGTAAAATTTCATCCCGGATCGTTTTGAACAATTGCGGATCCCTGAACATCTCCGTAACATTTACGGTGAGCTCCTGCACCACATGATTGGTATAACTGGCATCGCTTTTTATCCTGTATAACAGTTCTGCAAAACTGGGCAGCCGGTCTATTACCATTAACCTGTTCACTCTTCGTTTTAATGAAGCTTTCGCATAATTGCCGAAATCGTAACCATATTTTTCGAACAGCACAGCTACAAGAATATCCAGGTCCTCATCTTTGATCATATTTGCTTTTTTACAGCATGGAAAAGGTGTCTTTACTTATACAACCACACGCGCAGAAGGGAAATAAGCTGATCAACATCTACCGGTTTGGTGATGTAATCAGATGCACCTGCCGCAATGCATTTTTCCCGGTCGCCCGTCATGGCTTTGGCAGTAACGGCTATTACGGGTAAGTTACGATATTGTGGCATCTGGCGCAAACGTTTGGTGGTTTCATAACCATCCAGCTCGGGCATCATCATATCCATCAAGACCATATCGATCTTGGTATTGGCTTCCAGCTGCCGTAATGCTTCCTTCCCATCGATGGCCGAGAGCACATTCATGCCATAACTCTCCAGAGACTTGGTCAATGAAAAAATATTGCGCACGTCATCATCTACTACGAGCACGGTTCTTCCTTTCAATACTTCACCCGTCTCGATCTTGCGGCTGCGGCGATAGGCCGGTTTCTCCTGCTGGTTTTCTTCTACCAGGTGCAGGAACAATGATACTTCATCGAGAATACGCTGATAGGAGTGCGCCGTTTTTACAACGATTGAATCGGCATATTGCCTCAGTTTCAGTTCTTCGGTTTGCGACAGGTTCTTGCCTGTGAAAACAATAATGGGAATATCTTCCAGGCCTTCTGTTTTTTTCACCAGGTCCAGCGTGTCATAGGATTGTTGCGCAGGTATGCCCATATCCAAAATCACACAATCGATCTCTTTCTTGTTGAGCGCCTGAATGCCTTCATCAACAGAATTTTTTATTTCAGAAGCGACATTGTAATTGCTTAAAAAATAAGCGAGCGCCCTGGCGTGCTGGGCATTCTCTTCAACGATCAGTACTTTTTTAGGTTCGCGGTTGAGCGCATTCTCAATTTTTGAGAACATTTCGCCCAGCTTCTCAAAGGCCACCGGTTTGTTAATGAAATCAACTGCGCCTTTTGACAAACTTTTGGTTTTAACCTGGTAGGCCGACATCATATGTACCGGAATATGCCTGGTGCTGTGATTTGATTTCAATTCATCCATTACCTGCCAGCCGCTCATCACCGGCAACTGCAGATCGAGTAAAATACCCAGCGGGATGTATTGTTTGGCAAGGCTAATACCTTCATCGCCCCGTACGGCTACAATGCCTTTATATCCTTTTGTGCGCGTATAGTCGAGCAGCGAGCGGGCGAAGGCAGTATCGTCTTCAATGATGAGGATCACTTTGTCGCCAGCCTCTATGTTTGGCCGGTCGTCGTCAACCGGAGAAGGGATTACCGGAGACACAAACTGGTTTTCGCCCTGGCTTAGGGGGGCGCTCCTTTTTTCTTTGACGTCCCGGTAAACGGGTGGTGCTTCTGGTATCCCTGCCGGCTTTTCAATTTTAGCGTCTTTCGTCGATGGCAAAACGAGGGTGAACTCGCTGCCTTGTCCCGGCTCACTGTTCAACAGTATTTCGCCATTCAGCAATTGAGCCAGTTTGCGGCTAATGCTCAATCCGAGGCCGGTACCACCAAATTGCCGGCGGGTACTGCCATCTGCCTGTTGAAATGCTTCAAAAATGATCGCCTGTTTTTCTTTAGGAATGCCAATGCCGGTATCCTTTACAGAGAACCAGCAATCGTTCCCTTTTTTTGTAATGCTAAGCGTTACGGAACCTTTTTTGGTAAACTTCAGTGCATTAGAGATCAGGTTGCGTAAGATCTGGTTCAGCCGCATTCTGTCCGTCTCCATAGTAAGCGCGCTGTTGTTTTCGTGCTCAATGATAAAGGCGATGCCTTTTTCTGATGCCAGTGGTGAGAACAGGGAATCCAGCTCATTTACTATTTCACTGATCCGTACGTCGGTATACTCGAGTTCCATTTTACCGGCTTCTATTTTCGAGAGGTCGAGGATCTCATCGATCAACGAAAGTAATCCCTTGCCGGAGGTTTGGATCACATTGGCATATTCGATCTGGTCTTTGGTTAGGTTATTCGAATGGTTTTCGGTCAATAAACGCGATAAAAGCAGGATGGAATTAAGCGGTGTGCGCAGTTCGTGCGACATATTGGCCAGGAACTCCGATTTATACCGGGTGCTTTGGGCCAGGTCATCGGCCCGCTGTTGTATTTCCAGGTTTCTTTCCAGGATCATTTCATTCTTCTCTTCCAGCAAACGGCTTCTTTCTTCCAGCTCCTGGTTGGCATGTTGCAGTTCTTCCTGTTGAACCCTTAATTCTTCTTCACTGGTTTGCAATCTTTCTGCCTGTGCTTCCAGCTCGGCATTGATATTTTCCAGTTCAGTATGTTGTGCCTGTAATTCTTCTGATTGGGCCTGGGTCTCCGCCAGCAGTTCCTGCAGGCGCTGATGGTCACGGGCGCTATGAATGGCCATACCGATATTATACCCGGCGTCGCGTAAAAACTTGAGTTTGATCTTTGAAAAGTTCTCCAGTGCGGCGATCTCCATAACGCCTTTTAGCCGGCTTTCAAAATAGATGGGAATGGCAAGGATGGCAACCGGCTTAACCGAACCGCCTGAGAAATTAATGATCAATTGTGATTCAGAAATATTTTCGAGCAATACCTGCCGGCCTGCCTGGGCACATTGACCGGCAATGCCTTCGCCAAAGTAAATAGTTGTATTTTCGGCCCTGTTGCTGATGCCTATACCGGCGGCCAGTTGCAGGCTGTTCTCATCTTTTCGCAAATAGAAGGCGCCCAGGGCCGCACTGGTATAATTGGTGATAAAGTCAATGACATCATAAGTAAGGATCTCCAGTTCTTTCTTTCCGATCATGATCTCGTTCAGTTGCGCAATTCCCGCCTGCAACCATTGCTGATCTTTGAGCTCAGTAAAGGATTCATGCAGGGCATTGGTCATTTTATTGAGGGAGCCGGCAATGCTGGCAAGCGCATCGTTACCGGTATCTTCTACCTTTACATCATAATTGCCTCCGGATACTTCGGTAGCCACCTCGTTGATCATCTGTATCCGTTGTGAGATCTGCTCGTCTTTTTCCTGCAAGGCCTGTTGCAGGGCGGCCCTTTTCTGAAAATCGTTTAAAGTTCGTACAAAAGAAATAACTGTTACCACCAGGCCCAGCGCGCAGGCAATTAAGATCAGGGCAGGGGTGCTGGCAACAAAACGGTTCATGTTCTTCGTTCTCACGTTCAGCAGCGCTTCTTCCCGTTCCTGCATTCGTTTTACAATGGCTCTTATTACATCCATATGCCTTTTGCCCTCTACGAGCAGACTGTCGTCTATAGTTTCACCGTTGCGCTTCCGCTGAATGAGTGTTTCCAGGTAATTCAACCGTTTAATAACATGACTTTGTAAAAGCGCTACATCTTCCTTTTGTACTACATTGTCTGCAGTAAGCTTTTTTATGTCACTCAGCAGTATGTTCGTTCTGTCGGGAACGCCGTTATACTGTTCAAGAAATTCTTTTTTGCCGGTTAACAGGTAACCGCGCTGGCCGGTTTCGGCGTCTACCAAACCGGTCATTACCTTTTCTACTTTTTTGGCCACTTCATTGGTGTGATTGACCAGTCTTGCACTGAACAATAAGTTGTTGATGCTGATGTACGACGCAACGGCGCTTACGACCAGCAGTAACAACGAAATGCCATAACCAATAATGAGATTGCGCTTGAAAGCATGCATCTTATTCAGTATGTTTTTAGGTGATTATCGCTATTGCGGATTGTTGCCTTGTTTTACAGGAAGTACAATGGTAAAGGTAGCCCCTTCTCCTTCCTGGCTTTTTACCCCGATCACGCCGTTGTGCTTTTCTACTATTTTCTTTACAATCGCCAGGCCGATACCCGTTCCCTCATATTGCGTTTTGCCATGCAAGCGTTGAAAGATCACAAAGATCTTATCAATGTACGATTCATCGAGCCCAATGCCGTTGTCGCTGATATGGATCCGAATGTACCGGCCCTCGTTACAGGCAGGAGCATCGAGCGACAGTTCATTCACCAGCTCACTATAGATCTTAACTACCGGCCGCACCTCTTTTTTTGAGAATTTCAGGGCATTGCTCAGGAAATTCTGAAACAATTGTCGCATTTGTCCGGGTATTGCCTCAATCTCGGGCAGCTTGCAAACCTGGATATCAGCCTGCTTTTCTTTCACGGTTATTTCGAGGTCGGCGAGGGCGTCTTTTATCACTTCATTCAGGTTTACCGCCGTAAACAATGAGGCGGCCGAGAGTTTTGAATAGCTCAGCAGCGCATTGATCAAATTCCGCATTCTTTCGGAAGAGGTGATCACCTTCGATATCTCCTGTTTTGCTTCGGGGATATCAGCCAGGTATTTGTCTTCTATGATCTTAATGAAGGTAATGATCTTACGCAGCGGCTCCTGCAGGTCGTGACTGGCCAGATACGCATATTGCGCCAGCTCTGCGTTCCGGTTCTCCAGGTCTTTATTTAATTGCAAGAGGTCTTTTGTCCTTTCTTCAACTTTATATTCCAGCAGCGAATTGATCTGTTCTATTTCCTGTTGCGATTTTTTGCGCATTTCAATCTCTTTCCGGAGCGCCTCTTCCACTTTTTTCAGTTCCTTTTTTTGCTGGTAAAGCCGGTTAAAGGTCCTTACTTTTAGCAATA
The DNA here is from genome assembly GCF_016924755.1 of Longitalea arenae. GTDB lineage: Bacteria > Bacteroidota > Bacteroidia > Chitinophagales > Chitinophagaceae > Niastella > Niastella arenae. The sequence goes on from NZ_JAFFJX010000002.1 coordinate 748,616, forward strand.
ATAATTCATTGTCAAATGGTTTGGTGATATAGTCCACACCGCCGGAGTCATACCCTTTGGCAATAAAACGCTTGTCGATGTTCACCGCCGAAAGAAAAATGATCGGAATGTCCCTCGTTTTATTAAGTCCCGAAATGGCTTCGGCTACTTCATATCCATCCATATCCGGCATCTGCACATCGAGGATGATTACCGAATATTCATTCTTTAAGATTTTTTTCAGCGCTTCTTCTCCTGAAGAGGCAGTATCAGTTTCGTAAGCATATAATTGCAGCAGGGATCTTAATGAAAACAGGTTTTCATATTTATCATCAACGATAAGGATCATATGAACGACTACTAATAAGAATAACTAACAAACGATGAAACAACTTATATCTTTTTCCAGTGACTGCAAGGTTGATGGAAGTTTAGGTATAGGTGTATGTGCAATGGCCGATAACAGTATTTTTAATTCTTTAACGCCCCATGGCTTGGTAATAAAACACATGGCCCCCAGCATCATGGTTTCTTCAATGTCTGAAGATTGGGAAGATGTGGTGTACATAAGCACAGGAATATGTTTCAGCCTTTCATCCTGTTTAATGGTCTTCAAACACTCCTTGCCATCCATACGGGGCATGTTGATATCGAGAAATATCAGGGAAGGTAATTGATTGATATTGTCAGTGAGAAAGTCAATGGCTGCTTTACCATTCGTTGCAGAGAAAAACTGTATTTTTTCATCCACCTTTTTCAGGCTTTCCTGAAAAATAATTATATCGTCGATATCGTCATCAACGAGTAAAAAACTACGGGGCTGAATCATATGAACAATTCCTGATTTATGAGAATAAATGATTTTCTATGCCTGATCCCTCACATTATCGTTTTTCTCATTGATTGTCAACGTAAGGCATAGAAAATACATTTGCAATCCACAGACCACGGGAACTCGGGTAAAAAAATCCACAAATTTATCGGAAACCGTTCATTAAATCGTTCTTTTTCAAAATATTTGTACATGTATGGGTGATATTGGTAACAGTAATAAGTAAACCCTCACCGGTTATGGAATCGCCGTTTTAACCCCTAAGACCCTTATTCTCTATACCCGAGAACGAAGCGACCTTTGTTGTACAGTCTGCCGGCCCTGATCCCTGTTTGATGCGGATGTCGTTTTTGGCGGCATACTGTTAACAAATATTACTTTGGAAAAGCTTTTAAGCCCGCCCTTCTTTTATTATACTTGCCGCCGGAATGCCGCCCTATTTAAAACCCTTTGCCAAAACCCTGGTTTTGCTGCCTGTATGTATCAGTATGATCATGCTATTGCAGGCACAACATCCTTCCTTTCATTTTGCACAGCTCGATATCAACCAGGGGCTCTCCAACAACCAGGTCACCTGCATTTATAAGGGCAGAAAAGGTTTCATGTGGTTTGGCACCATGAGCGGGTTGAACCGTTTCGATGGGTACACCTGTAAGATCTTCCGGCATTCTATCCAGGATACTACCTCCATTGGCGACGATTGTATCACAAAGATCACTGCCGGTCCCCTTGGTAAACTATGGGTACTGACAAACCTCGGATTCAATATTTACGATCCGGCAACAGAACGATTTGACCGGCGTGTTGATAAATATCTGCAGCGGCTTGGATTGCCTGCTTATGGCCTTACAGATATTGTTCCCTTGCAGAAAGGATCTTTGTTTGTGTACCGCGACGAAGGCGTTTTTTATTTAGAAGAAGATAAACCTGTTGTGCGTTTAATTGACAATGGCAACCGGGAGTTCAATATCATTGCCGATGTGAAAGAAGATGCACAGCATAATATCCGGGTTTTGTATTGCAATGGCATGATGGAGCTTTTTAATGGCGCCACAAAAAAGCTGGTGGCCCGCAGCAGCCTGCTGCAACAAAAACTGGGAACGAATAAACATGCATATCGTTTGTTTATCGATGCCCAAAATGAGTTATGGGTTTTTGGCGCCGGCATTACCAATGGCGTTTACCGCATCAACACTTCGCGTAATACTATTCAGCAAATTGCCCATAGTGAGGGCACAGCCATACTCAGCAGCAATATTATAGTGAGTGTGGCAGCAGATAATAAAGGGCTGATCTGGATCGCCACCGACCACGGCGGCCTCAATATCCTGAACAAGAACACCCAAACGGTTCAGGTGATAAGGAATAAACCGGGCGATGCCGGCAGCCTGGCACAGGATTGCCTCACCGGACTCTATAAAGATGACCTGGGTATCATGTGGGTGGGAACCTTTAAACAGGGGATCAGCTACTACCATGAAGGCATTGTAAAATTTCCCCTCTACCAGCATAAAGAAAACAGCACAACCAGTTTACCGTACAATGATGTGAACGAATTTGCGGAAGATAACAAAGGAAATATCTGGATCGGCACCAATGGCGGGGGACTGATCTATTTCGACCGCGCCAATAATACCTTTAAACAATTCAGGCATGATCCTAAAAATGAGAACAGCTTGTCGAGTGATGTGATCGTAAGCCTTCGTATCGACCATTTGAATGTGTTGTGGATCGGTACCTATTTTGGCGGCCTGGATAGTTATGACGGTAAAAAGTTTACTCATCACCGCCATAGTGTAAACGATAGCACCAGTTTGGCCGATAACCGCGTTTGGGAAATATTTGAAGACAGGAATAAAGACCTTTGGATAGGTACGTTGGAAGCCGGTCTGGAAAAATATGACCGCACTGCCAACCGCTTCACCCATTTCAAACCATTGGCGCCACATTCGGTGCATACCGGTTATATTGCTGATATTACTGAAGACAATACCGGAAAATTATGGATCGGAACTTCCTATGGAATTGATGTGCGTGATGGAAATACCGGCGTTTTTAAACAATTACTCGATCGTGATACCCGGCTCAGCAATAATAACATCATTTGTATTTATAACGATAGCCGGGGCCTCATTTGGGTAGGCACCCGCGATGGGTTGAATGTATATCATCCGGGCAAAAACAGCTTCCAGGTTTTCCGGAAAGAAGACGGCCTGCCCGACAATATGATCCTAACCATAGTGGAAGACAATGCGCATGATCTGTGGATCAGTACGCCCAATGGGATCAGTAAAGTGAGCTGTTCCGGCACATTGAATACCGGTATCCGGATAAATTGTATAAATTATGACCGGCTCGATGGTTTGCAGGGAGCCGCATTCAATGAAAATGCAGCCCTGAAAACGAAGAGAGGCGAGATCATCTTTGGCGGCCCCAACGGCTTTAACCTGTTCGATCCGGCCCGCCTAAGCACCAACATTAGTGCACCGCCGGTGGTATTGACCGGCCTGCAAGTCTTCAACCAGCATATTGGCACGGGCGACCGCTTCAGTAACCAGGTGATATTACAGAAATCGATCGCCGAAACCGAAGATATTGTGCTGAACTATGATGAAGATATTTTTTCCCTGGAGTTTGCTGCACTTGGTTATATCAATCCCCTGAAATGCAAATATGCTTACCGGCTAACAGGTTTCAACAATAATTGGTTATACACCGACGGCAGTTCGCGCAAGGTGACCTATACCAACCTGGACCCGGGAAAATATACATTTTATGTTAAAGCCGCCAACGACAAAGGCGTATGGAACGCGCAGGGTATAGCGGTGAACATTATTGTATTACCGCCGTTCTGGTTAACGCCCATGGCTTACCTCCTGTATTTGCTGGCAGCACTGGTCATTTTATTCTTAGCCCGGCGGATGACCATTCAACAGGCGAAGATGCGCTTTATGCTGGAGCAGGAAAGAAAAGAAGCCAGCCGTATGCAGGAACTGAACATGATGAAGATCCGCTTCTTCACCAACGTGAGCCATGAATTCCGTACACCGCTTACCCTGATCCTGACACCGCTCGAAAGAATGATCGGAACTGCCACCACGCCGGCACAACGATCCCAATACCAGTTAATACATCGCAATGCCCGGCGCTTGCTGAACCTGGTAAACCAGCTGCTCGATTTTCGCAAGATGGAAGTGCATGAATTAAAACTTCATCCCGTCGAAGGCGATATCATAAAATTCATTGAAGAGACAACGGGTTCATTTGCCGATATAGCTGAAAAGAAACAGATCCGGTTCTCTTATACCGCAAACAATAAAAGCCTGTACACGCAATTCGACCATGACAAACTGGAACGGATCATCTTTAACCTGCTTTCCAATGCGTTTAAGTTTACGTCTGAACATGGCGCTGTGTCGGTAGCAGTGATCACTGGCAAAAACCAGCACGGAAGCTGGCTGGAAATAAAAGTAAAAGATACAGGTATTGGTATTCCCGCGGGCCGGCATGAAAAAATATTTGAACGATTCTTTCAGCATGATGTGCCGGGCACCATGGTGAACCAGGGCAGCGGCATCGGCCTGGCCATTACCAAAGAATTTGTAAACCTGCTGAATGGCACGGTGCGGGTAGAAAGCGAAGAAGGTAAGGGCGCTTGCTTTACGGTATGGTTGCCGGTAAAGGAAATTACGCAGGCCGCAGCAGCGCCGCCCGTTGAAACGGCCATTAAGGCCATCGATGATACCCCGCCCAAGGATGCCCCAGTAAGTGCTGAAAAAAAGGAATTCACCATCCTGCTGGTAGAAGACAATGAAGATTTCCTGTTTTATCTCAAGGACAACCTGCGCGAATACTACAATATTGCAGAAGCGGTAAACGGGCGCGAAGGCTGGCAAAAGACGCTGTCGGTACATCCTGATATTGTTGTCAGCGATGTGAATATGCCGGAAATGAGTGGTATTGATCTGTGTAAAAAAATAAAGCAGGACCAACGCACCAAACATATTCCCGTAGTACTATTAACGGCCCTGGCCGGTGAAGAGCAGGAATTGCGTGGTATTGAAACCGGTGCAGCCGATTATATGACCAAGCCTTTCAATTTTGAGATCCTGGTAAGCAAAATAAAGAACCTGTTGCAGCAGCGACAGTCAATGAAACAAAGCTTTACCAAACAGATCGCCGTTAAGACAACGGATGTGCCTGTAGATTGTGCCGACGAAAAGTTTGTACAGGAAGCCCTGGCCATTGTAGAGAAGAATATTTCGAACGGCGATTTTTCGGTAGAAGAATTAAGCCGGGCTTTATTGCTGAGCCGGGCGGCCGTGTATAAACGCTTATTTGTTTTAACCGGTAAAACACCCATAGAATTTATACGATCCGTAAGGCTGCAACGGGCTGCCCAGCTGCTGGAAAAAACGAAAAAAACGATTGCGGAAATTGCCTATGAGACCGGCTTCAATAATCCCAAGTACTTCTCAAAATACTTCAAAGCGGAGTTTGGAAAATTACCTTCCGCATACCAGGCTGACGCCAAAAAGGGCGATCATTGACATAATATACCGTTATAATAGACCTTTTTTCACTTATGGCAACATTTTGATACCCTATTTTAGACGCCATGATACCCTCCCAATAATCAGAAGCTGCTAATTTCACACCGTCAAAAATGCTTGTCATCTGAGTGAAAAAATGATCGCTATGCGGTTTATACGATTTGCTTTGTGTTTTTCCTTGCTGTGTTCGAATGGTCTTTCGGCAATCTTTATATTTATCGCAGAGAAAAGTGTCATTATTAAGCGGACGCATATGATTCATTACTGGAAACCAAATGACCGTTTGACCAGGTACAATATTATTTTCCGGAGCTTGATTGTTCAATAAGCCACTTGTCCGGTAACGAATTATAAGGGTAATCCCTACATTTTTGGGAGGTACAGGAAACTAAGGATCAAAATGTTCTGAAAACAGACCGCCCGGTTGCAAACCGTTTTGGATTACGGGGGCGGTTTTGTTTTCAGACGAATGAGAATTATCTTCCATGCAAAATTGACCACTGTTTTAAATGATATCACCTTCTGGTCGGGCGAACCAGGTACAGCAGGTAGTTATAAAGGCAACTGCCAACAACAGCTTTGCCATTAAAAAGCCGGCGACTGCTAAAAAGCGTTGATCAAAAAAAATGCTAATCCTACAGATACCAGTAGCAACATCATTCGCGTTACTATGAGGAAGGGTGAAACCGTAGAATTAATTTTTTGATATGTAGGTTTATGTGAAGAAAGAGAGGCATCCCGCTTACGCGGGGTGCCTTTTTTACATGTATTGCTATTCGTAATTTCCTGGTGCAAAAATTCCTATCTCTAAGGCCCGTACCATCGTAATCATTGAAGGCGATCCCTCCCTTGTTAATCGTTAAAACACGATCTTTCATGGCGTACAACTGCAATAAGAGGCGCTTGTTCCATGGGGTATGTTCACCCTGTCTTTGTATCGTTTACCATTGACCAATGACCATTGACGTAAATTGACAGTAATCAATAAATTATTAATTGATTTAATTCAAATAATTATCGTAATTTCAACCAGTCCAACAGGTTACAGGGCTATATCTTTCTAAGATTCTGTTAAGTACACCCGATTTTTGAGGTTCCTGAATAGACTGGCTCAGGTTGATGTATAATAAACATTTATCGGCCTGAAAAATGAACAGGTTAGGTCTGCCGTAGCAATTTTTCCATCTGCAGCTATTTACCGGTGTAATGCTGCATAATCGCATATTGCTATGAAATTTATCCAAACGCTGTCGATCAGGAACAAACTGCTTATAGTATCCCTCGTTCCCCTGGCCGCCTTGTTGTATTTTTTGGGTGTTGATGTCATGGATAAGTTCTCCAAACGGAAGAATATAAAGCACGTATATAATAATGTACTGGAAATTGAAAAGATCAGCGATATCATCAGCAGCCTGCAGGATGAACGCGGGTTTTCCATCAGTTATTTGGCCAGTGGCGGAAAGGAAGATAAAAATGCGCTGCTTAATCAGCGCGTGCAAACCGACCGGGCAATAGCTGCCTATAATAAACTCCTAGAAGAACAGCATAAGCGCAAGGAATTGACCATGTTGCAGAATATCGGCGATGTGCGTATTGCCGTTAACCAGTTAACAGCGGATGTTGACACCATGGCGAGGACTTATGCAATCATGAATGTTCTGCTGTTAGACGATGCAAATATTACCTACCGCAGTGCACAGGATATCGATATCAGGAACGGCATTGAAACGCACCTTTATTTATTGAACACCAAGGGCTATTTAGGCCAGCTGCGAATGCGCCTGCACATTGCCCTGCTTGAAAAAGGGTTCAGTAAAGGCGAATATGCTGAATTTGCCAGGCTTAAAGGAAAATTTGAAAACCATTTTGACCGCTATTTTAAAAACGCATCGCCTGCCCATGTAGCTGCTTTTAATGAACGAATGAAAATTCCGGCGGTGGCGCTGACAAGAAAATGGATCGATTCGGTATTTAAATATCCGGAACTGGCCGGCACGATTTCGGTTAACGCCTGGCGTATTAATATTACCGCTTTTCTGAATGCATTAAATGAACTGGAAGACCTGTTGGTGAATGAGACCCGCAAACTGGTGGAAGAGAAACAGGCATTTTTAACGGCATCGTTGATCAGCGGGATGATCATTGTAATACTTGTGATCGCAGGCATCGCTATCCTCCTGTATCTGGTTATCCATTCTATTTCCACTTCTTTATCGGTTATTAAGAACGCTGCCGACCGTATTGCACTGGGGCAAATTGATCTTACCATTCCTGTTGATTCCAGAGATGAAATAGGCGATCTGGCAGTTTCATTCAATAAACTGATCCAGGTTTCCAAAGAATACACAGTGATCGCTGATACCATTGCCAAAGGCGATTATACGCCCGAGATCAATATCCGGGGCGATGACGACATCTTGGGCAAAGCCCTCACTAACATGAAAGATAACCTGCTGAAGTTGTCGGCTGAAAACGAGATCCGTACCTGGGTGCTCACCGGCGCCAGCGAACTGAATGTTATTTTACGGGGCGAAAAAGCGCTGCAAGACCTGGCCCAGCAGGTGATCAATATGATTACGGCTTATCTGAAAGCGCAGGTAGGCGCCATTTATGTGGTAGAAGACGATCAACTGCAACTGGTAGGCAGCTACGCTTTTTCGCATCGCAATGGGAATATGAATAAATTTCAGCTGGGGGAAGGATTGGTAGGGCAGGCCGCCCTGGAAAAAAAACCGATCATATTTGCTGACATTCCACCTGATTACATAAAAGTGAATTCAGGCCTGGGCCAGGCAGCGCCCCGTAATATCCTGGTATATCCATTCCTGTACGACAGTTCTGTAAAAGGGGTGATCGAAATCGGCAGTGTGCGGGAGTTCACTGACCTGGATCTCCAGTTGCTGAAAATAGTGGCTGAAAGTATTGGCATTGCCATCAATTCTTCGCAGGTAAGAACGAAACAAAAAGAATTGCTGGAAGAAACGCAGCGCCAGGCCGAAGAACTGGAAACCCAGCAGGAAGAGCTGAAACAAACCAATGAAGAGCTGCAGGAAAAGACCCAGTTGCTTGAGCGGTCACAAGCCGAATTGCGCGCCCAGCAGGAAGAGTTGCAGCAAACCAATGAAGAACTGGAAGAAAAAGCCAATTTACTGGAAGAACAAAAAGAAAAACTGGAGCTGGCCAAGCTGGAAGTGGAAAGCAAGGCGCAGGAACTGGAGGCCACCAGCAGATACAAATCGGAGTTCCTGGCCAATATGTCGCATGAACTGCGCACACCGCTTAACAGCATATTGATACTGGCCCAGCTCCTGGCCGAGAATAAGAACAAATCACTCACAGAGAAAGACATAGAGTTTGCCACCAATATTCATAATTCCGGTTCCGACCTGTTGAACCTCATCAATGAGATCCTCGACCTGTCGAAAGTGGAAGCCGGAAAGATAGAGATCGAAATAGAGGAAGTGCCGGTGACTGAGCTTACGCAAAGCCTGCATCAGATGTTCAGTGAAATAGCCCGGAACAAGAATATCTATTTTACGATCAATTGCCGGGAGGATCAATTTTCTTCACCACTGCAAACCGACCGGCAACGCCTGGAACAAATATTACGCAACCTTCTTTCTAACGCGTTCAAATTCACCGACCGCGATGGGCAGGTTACAGTTAATATTGAAGTGCAGCGCCCGGATGTACGCCTGCGGAACGCCAAACTTCGCAGTCTGCCCGCAGTTGCCGCCTTCTCCGTTACAGATACGGGCATAGGCATTCCTGAGAGCAAGCAGGGTATCATTTTTGAAGCATTTCAGCAAGCCGACGGCTCAACCAAGCGAAAGTTTGGCGGTACCGGCCTGGGCTTGTCAATAAGCCGGGAGCTGGCCGGCGCGTTAGGCGGAGAAATTCATCTGGCCAGTGAGGAAGGTAAAGGCAGCACCTTTACCCTCTATCTGCCACTGGCATTTGATGCCGCCAATGTTGTGAAGGGAGAAAAGAATATCGAGATCAGGAAGCCGGAGCCGAAAAAGGTTTTTCCGGTAGTTCCTCCCCATGTGCCATTAACCGAAAAGGAAGCTGAGGACGATCGCTATACCATCAAGGAAAATGATAAAACCATATTGATCATTGAAGATGATGTAGCGTTTTCACGGGTATTGCTGGACATTGCCCGGGAAAAAGGGTACAAAGGTATAATTGCGCATCAGGGTAATACGGGTTTAAGCCTGGCGCGCTATTATCGTCCTGATGCCATAATCCTGGATATGAAGCTGCCGGTGCTGGATGGCTCGGAAGTGTTGCGGTTGTTGAAAAACGATCCCGAATTGCGGCATATACCGGTACAGATCATCTCCGGGTACGATCGCCGGAAAGAAGGGCTTGAACTGGGTGCCTTTGATTTCCTGCGCAAACCCATTACCCACGAGGCCGTAAAAGGGGCCTTTGATCGTATAGAAGATTTTATGAACCGTAAGCTGAAGAAGCTGCTGGTAGTAGAAGATAACCCCCAGCAGAATAAAGCCATCAGGGAACTCATCGGCAATGGCGACATAAAATCTTTTGCAGCCTACACCGGCCAGGAGGCATACAATATGTTGCAGGACGAGCGGTTCGACTGCATCATAATCGATCTGGGACTGCCCGATATGAGCGGCTTTGAGCTGATGGAAAAGATCAAGGAGCGCGAAGACCTGAACCGCATTCCGATCATTGTATATACCGGCCGGGATATGAACAAGGATGAAGCCCGCCAACTGGAAAAGCTGGCGAATACCGTCGTATTGAAAACCTCCAATTCAAAAGAACGGTTGTTAGATGAAACAGCGCTGTTCCTGCACCGGGTTGAATCGAAGTTGCCGAAGGAGAAGCAGCAGATCATCCGCAAACTCCACCGTACGGAAGAGATCCTTAGAAATAAAAAAGCGCTTATTGTTGATGATGATATGCGCAATATTTATTCCCTGACCAATGTGCTGGAGGAAGAAGGGATGAAATGTTATGTAGCGGAAAATGGCCGGGTAGCCATCGAGATGTTACAAAAGCATCCCGACGTTGACATCGTTCTTATGGATATCATGATGCCCGAAATGGATGGTTACGAAGCCACGGCCGCTATCCGTAAAATGAATGCATTTAATAAACTGCCCATCATTGCGCTAACGGCGAAAGCGATGAAAGGTGACCGGGAAAAATGCCTCGAAGCGGGCATGAGCGATTATGTTTCAAAACCGGTGAATATAGACCAGTTGCTGTCGCTGATGCGTGTATGGCTCTATCGATAAAAAGTTTTGTGAATGATTGCCAATGAAGAATACAGGCAGTTCCTGGAATCTGTCCGTTTTGTATATGGATACGATTTTACTGAGTATGCAGAAGCATCGGTGATCCGGCGAATACGGAGTTTCATGGAAGCCAATCAGATCCCCTCGCTTAAAGACCTGGGCAAAATGGTGATGAAAGATGAAACGGCATTTGAACATTTTATCCAGGAGATCACGGTGAATGTGACCGAGATGTTCCGTGATCCGCTTTTTTACAAAAGCCTGCGTAAAAATGTGATCAGCCGGTTGGCGACCTATCCTTTTATCAAAGTATGGATCGCCGGTTGTTCAACCGGTGAGGAAGTATACTCCATGGCCATTCTGTTCCGGGAAGAAGGTTTGTTGGAAAGAACGGTGATCTATGCCACCGATATAAACCAGGATGCCCTGCAAAAAGCAAAAGAAGGGATCTCTGCTATTACGAACATGAAGAATTATACCGAAAATTATCTGAAAGCCGGAGGAAAGAACTCCTTCAGTGATTACTATAAGGCTAAATACAACTCGGTGCTGTGGGATAAGAGCCTTCGGCAGAATATTGTTTTTTCGGTACATAACCTGGCCATGGATAAATCGTTCAACGAATTTCAATTGATCCTGTGCCGGAATGTGCTCATATATTTTAACCAATCCTTGCAAAGTAAAGTAATCAGCCTGTTCTATGAAAGTTTATGCCCTTTTGGTTTCCTGGGCTTGGGTAACAAAGAGTCGTTATTGTTTGCTGAAAAACAAAAGTGCTTCGAGGAGATAGATAGGAAAGAAAAAATTTTTATGAAAACGAAATAACCCGGGAAACCAGCCATGCAGTTAAGAAATGCGTATGATGCGATTGTTATCGGCGCTTCAGCAGGAGGACTATATGCCATGATCGAGATCCTGCGCGATTTGCCGGCCGGTTTTCCTTTACCGATAATAGTGGTGCAGCACCGGTCGAAAGATGAGCGCGCTTTACTGGAAGAAGTATTACAGCAGAAAAGTAAAATACGTATAAAACAGGCCGATGAAAAGGAACTGATCGAGCCCGGTACGGTATACTTTGCACCGCCTGATTATCATTTGCTTATTGAAGGGGACGGCAGTTTTTCCTTAAGCTTTGATGCGCCGGTAAATTTCAGCCGCCCTTCGATCGATGTGCTGTTTGAAACGGCAGCAGAAGTATATAAAGAAGGCCTTCTTGGAATTATACTAACCGGCGCCAATAAAGACGGCGCCAGGGGCATACAAAAGATCTCTCAGGCAGGTGGCACAACCATTGCCCAGTTACCTGAAACAGCTGATTACCCGGCGATGCCGAGAGCCGCCATAAATACCGGGTACGTTCAGCATATTTTAACACCGGTCGAAATAGGGGAATTTTTGCTCATAGTTGAAAAACGAAAATAATGGTGAAACAGGCACAAGACCACATTCTAATTGTAGATGATAAGATCAATAATATCTATGCTCTTGAACAGATCCTGGGCCGGCCGGGCCGTAAGCTCATCAGCGCTACCAATGGTAATGACGCCCTGAAAATAGCGCTTAACCAGGAAATTGACCTGATCCTGCTCGATGTACAGATGCCCGGGATGGATGGTTTTGAAGTGGCCCAGATCCTTAAATCCAATAAGCGCACGAGCGAAACCCCGATCATTTTTGTTACCGCCGAAAAAAAAGATCACAAGTTCGTAATGAAGGGATTTGAAGAAGGGGCGATCGATTACCTGTATAAACCCCTCAATCCCGATATCACAGAAGCGAAGGTTTCGGTACTGCTGCAGCTGCACCGCCAGCAGCGGGAGCTGAAAGAAAAGAACCAGGCGCTCGAAAATTACGCCCTGCTGATCAACAATTCTGCCGATCTTATTTGTATAATCAATAGCGGCTCCTTTCGATTTGAAGAGGTGAATGAAGCCGTGTATTCACTCCTGGGTTACACGCCGCAGGAGCTGAAAGGTTCTTCCCTGCTCGATTATTTGTCGGAGGAAGGCCAGGAAAGGATCAGATTATTAGCCAAAGAGTACCAGCCGATTTTCTCATTCGAAGTGCTGATGTTTACAAAGGACGGCGAACACCGGTTTTTCAGCTGGAATATTGTGCATAAGGATAATCTGTGGTTTGCCAATGGCCGTGATATCACCCGGCAAAAAAAGGCTGATTTCGAAATTAAGCAATTGAATGTAACCCTCGAAAGGAATATAGCCCAGTTACAATTGACCAATAAAGAGTTGGAATCATTTTCTTATTCGGTATCACACGACCTGCGGGCGCCGCTGCGCAGCATCAATGGCTATGCCCAAATGATCCAGGAAGACCATGCCCATGAATTCGGCGAGGAGGCGCAACGCATGTTGAATGTGATCAGGAACAATGCCAAAAAAATGGGCACGCTCATCGATGACCTGCTGTCTTTTTCAAGAATGGGCCGTAAAGAGATTACCCGCGTGACCATTGATTTTAACAAGCTGTTGGAGCCAATTATCGCCGACCTGAAGCAAAACGCACCTGCGGGCACGAAAATTACAATACATGCCCTGCATAATACGCAAGGCGATCCTGCGCTGCTGTCGCAGGTGTTTATTAACCTGATATCCAATGCAATAAAATATTCTGCAAAAAAAGAGACACCAGTGGTTGAAATAGGTTCAAATGAAAAGGACGAGGAAATTGAATATTATGTAAAAGACAACGGGGCCGGATTTGATATGCAATATGCACACAAGTTATTCGGGGTATTTCAACGATTGCATGGTAATGATGAATTTGAAGGAACAGGGGTGGGACTGGCCATTGTACAGCGCATTGTCGTGAAACACGGGGGAAAAGTATGGGCGGAAGGAAAGCTGAATGAGGGAGCAACTTTCTATTTCTCATTACCAAAAACCAATAACCTCCTATATGATTGAAAGTTTAAACTGTGCTAAAGTGGAGATAGTGCTGTGTGAAGATAATGCTGACGATGCAGAGCTGACGATCCGGGCCCTTTCAAAACAAGGATTGGCCAACTCTCTTATCCATTTGAAAGATGGCGAGGAATTACTGCATTTCATTTATGGAACCGGGCCTTACAATGGCAGAAATGTAGCCCTGCAGCCCAGGTTGATCATCCTCGACCTCAAAATGCCGAAAGTAGATGGACTGGAAGTTGTGCGAAAACTGAAAGCAGATAAAAGCACCAGTATGATACCCCTGGTGTTGCTTACCTCATCAAAAGAAGAGAAAGACATTATGGAAAGTTATTCGCTTGGGGTAAACAGCTATATAGTTAAACCGATGGAATTTGAAGGATATGTAAAGGCAGTTAGTACCATGGGCCTTTACTGGTTAATATTAAATCAACCCTATCAATCGTAATTTATGTCTACTGTGAAACCTACCAAATTGCTGATCCTCGAGCACGATGAGAATGACCTGGAATTGTTATTATATGAACTGAAGAAAGGCGCCCTGCATTTTATTCCCAAAATTGTCGAAAACAAGGAACAGTTCGGCAATGCATTGGTTGATTTTTGTCCGGACATCATCTTGTCGGATTATTCGTTACCCGGATTTGACGGCGTTTCTGCCTTCCGGATGAAACAGGAGATCTGCCCTGATGTGCCGTTCATCATCGTATCAGGCACTATCGGCGAAGAAAATGCTGTTGAGCTGATCAAGAACGGGGTGACCGACTATGCCATAAAAGACAAGTTATTCACTGTGATCCCTAAAATAAAAAGGGCCCTGAATGAAGCCAACGAACGGATGGAAAAGGCCGTCGCCGAACAGGACCTGCGCAACAGCCAGCGCCAGTTGGCCGAAGCGCAGCGTATTTCCAAAATAGGAAGCTGGGAGTTGGGGGAGAAGGGAGAGGTGATTGCCTGCTCCGATGAATTGTACCGCATTTTGGATATGGGTGAAGATACTCCTTTGACCTATGAGCTCTTTCTCAGTTTCGTACATCCCGATGATAAGGACATTGTATTGAAAGCGCAGCAAAAAACAGTGGAAACAGGCTCTACCGAACCCGTTCAATTCCGCATCATCAGTGCAACAGGGGTTGAAAAATATATCGAAGGGCGTGGCTCCCGGCGCCTGGATGCCTATGGTATCAGTTTCATAGGCACCTGTCAGGATGTTACCGAAAAAGTAAAAGCCGAACAACAGCTGGCCAGCTATTCAGAGCAGATAGCCCGGGAGCGTGAAGAGCATCAGCGCAAGCTGGTACGTGCTTCCATTGAAAGCCAGGAACGGGAAAGAGCCGAGATCGGCCGGGAATTGCATGATAATATCAACCAGATCCTGGCAGTTACCAAAGCGTATATAGAAGCCTCTTTGCAGGAAAAGGACATGCAGGAGGAACTGGCGCAACGCAGTATCAATAACCTGCAGCTGGCTATTAATGAGATCAGGAAGATCTCCAAGTCATTGGTTCCGCCGGTGATGGATAAGAACGGACTTATCGATTCCGTGCAGGACCTGATTGAAAATATCCGCCTGGTAAATCCTTTCGCTATCAATTTTATGTATGAAAAAGAGCAGTTACGGAACATTACCCCGCAGCAGCAACTGGCCCTGTACCGGATTGTACAGGAACAGTTCAATAACATCATAAAACACGCGCAGGCGCATAATGTATCTATTGAACTGTTTGAAAAGAACAACTTTATAGATCTCTGGATAAAAGACGATGGCAAGGGCTTCGATCCCAAGGAAAGAAGAAAGGGCGTGGGCTTGAGCAATATCCTCAGCCGCATCGAATTATTCGATGGCAAGCTGGAGGTCATTTCCTCCAAAGGGCAAGGCTGTACCATAAAGGTGCATGTGCCGAAGATGAGTAAGGAAGTAGCTTAGCGATTGGGGGATTCCGATGCTGCGATTTCGGGATTTAAAAAATTGAAAACCATTTACCGGAAAGTAAATGGTTTTTTTATTGGCCGGGCAAAGCCAATTCAGGCTCTTTCCCTTATGAACCCATCGATCAAAAACGCTAATAACGACAGGTTTACCTGTTCAAAAGCGTGGGGAGTGCCTGGTAAAACACCGAACCGGGCATTCGGTAATTGTTTATAAACGGCAAGGGTTTCTTCCAGGGTCACCATCTTGTCGCGGTCACCTAATAATACCAGGCTCGGTGTCGTAATTGTCGCATAATCTTCTGGTTGTAAGGTATTATTATTGCCAAGGGCTGTAAGCAGTTGTCTGGTCTTATCGAGCAAAACCAGCCAGTCGTTGGGTGCATGCCGTTCTTGTAATTGAGCAGCGAAAGCCGGTACTTTTTCCCGGATGATGTTGCCGTCGAGCATCTTTACTTCTCTGGCAGCTGTTTTTTCATCCCAGTGAAATTTAGTGGCCAGGGTAACCAGCTTATTGACCTTAGCCGGAAGGTGTTTGGCCAGGTACATGGCGGCATAACCACCCATGCTGTAACCGAATATATTTGTCTGTTCAATCCCTGATTCCTGTAAATATTCGGCTATTTGTTCGCTAAAGAGGGGAATGGAGAGATTTTTTTCGGGAAATGGCCGCCCACCATGACCGCTAAAGTTGAAAGTATGGATTTGGTATGAATTGTGCAAAGCAGTGGCCAACGGTTCCATTTGGTCTTTGCTGCCTAAAGCGCCATGTAGTAAAAGAAGGTGTTGCATCGGAGATATTATAAGTTTCAAATATAAAAAATCAATAACAAGTGTAAACACATATAACTAACATATGATAAAGAAGCATATGCAAGCCAGGGATATTCATTAATAATTATCAGTGAGCGTCTTGTATGTACCAACTTCTTTTCATGTGGAAGCTCTATATTGCAAATTCTTTTTGTCAAATTTATTAGTGCGTTGTTTAATATAATAAAGGGGGCCTGTTTTCTGTAAGGGGGGAATTATTCGCTACACCATCAGATGCCAAATGAAATAAACCTGTACCGGGTACCAAGGGTTTGTAGCAATATTGTACTTCCTTCATTTATACTTCCCTGTATCAAAAATAAAATATAATCCGCATTGCCATATGTAATGCTCAGCCTTTTACGGGGTGCCCGTTTAAAGGTATTTCGTCGCCCATACATTACGGGATTGCCGGTGGCCATCAAAAAATATTGTAACAGCGTTGGTCCAACGCCGTTTGAAACAGTTTGTCTATTATTTTCACACCATAAAAAACCGAATCGAATATGAAAAAGATGATCGCGATCTTCGTACTGGCATGTACGTTTTCTGCTGCCGCTGTTAAAGCCAATACTAATGCAGCCATTGAAGCAACCAATGCTTTCATTCAACCATTCAATCAGTCCTATGCCCTGAGTAACGATTATCTTTGGTTCACCGACGCTGACCTTACGAACCCGACCGGATCTTATTGCGACATCTGGTATGAAATGCAATGCCTGCGGAACATATTTCCGGGTTACTCATTTTCTCATGTTCATTATGCGGGACTTACTCCCTTTGAATATGGGTATAGCGCACCGTTTTATTATGCCACTATTTTCAGCAATTTGCCCCGATAGCAGTAATGCCTTAATAACCCTCATTTTGGATTAAGGCCGGGTTTCGGATACGTTCTACGCCTGGTATCGGCCAAAGGGCAGCACTGGTTTTCCAGGTATCAGGACGGCATACGCGCATTACTTCATCAATGCGTTTTTGTCCGGGAACTGTTGCAGTATAGGCCGGCCATCGTTTCAGATCGAACCAACGGTGCCCCCATTCGGCAAAAAGTTCAATGCGCCGTTCCTGTTCTATGGCAACCAATGCCTGACTTTGAGAAGTAAAATGGGTCAGATCTGGCAACCCCGCCCTTTTTCTTATGGTGTTCAGATCACTGACAGCTTCCGCCAGTCGATCCAACCTGGCATAAGCTTCCGCACGAATACAATATTGTTCTGCCAATCGCAGGACCATATTGTATTCTTCCCGGGAAGCACTGTTATTTAATTTATATTTCCAGGGGGAGTTGTATGGTTTGCCACCACTGGTCACAGTTCTTATCCATACGCGGCGTTTATCAATGGGATCAATTTTTTTCATTAGTGAATCACTAAGTATGAAAGCGGGTCTTGCGGTAGGGCTTATAGGAACAAACAAAAAACCTTCCGCTGTATTATAGGCATCGATCACCGGCATAAACTGCAGAATAGCTTCCCGGCTTTTGTACCGGAATGTTTTTAAGAGGTCTGTTTCCAACTGGTAAGTACCCGATTGAATGACCTCTGTGGCGGCTGATGCTGCGTTGGTCCATTCTCCAAGATATAGATAGAGCCTGGCTTGAAAGGCTTTTACCGCCAGCCGGTTTACCCGGATGCGAACATCCGGGAAATCAGGTGTTGTTACATACGTGTCGGTTAATAAATTTTCAGCTTCCTGCAGGTCTGCCATCATTTGAACGTAAACAGCATCAACCGGTATTCTTGGTATTTTGGCGTTGTTAGTGTAATCGGTCGTGAGTACCAATGGAACATCTCCAAACAAATTCACCAGGTAGAAATAGTTAAAAGCCCGCAGGAAATGGGCTTCTCCCAGTAACTGATTCCGTAAAGAGGGAGTGATCGCCTTATTATCGGTGAGTCCCGCTATTGCATCATTACATTGATAAATATACGCATAACTCAGGGTCCATACTTCCCATACCGTATTATTAT
The DNA here is from genome assembly GCF_016924755.1 of Longitalea arenae. Taxonomy (GTDB): domain Bacteria; phylum Bacteroidota; class Bacteroidia; order Chitinophagales; family Chitinophagaceae; genus Niastella; species Niastella arenae. Next base: position 766,892 of record NZ_JAFFJX010000002.1, read on the forward strand.
CTACTGGTATGGTGTTTGATAAAAAGGGCTGGTCCTGGTCTAATGGGCTCCAGCGGTCCAGCTCCCCGGAAGCAAGGCCCGCGTACCGGCTCATATAACCATTGGATGGTCCAAATCTTTCCATCATTTTGTAATAAATACCGATCAGTGCAGCCTGCGCCAGCGAATCGCTGGTATAGACCTGCGGAGTTATTACTTTGTCAGGAGGGCCTCCCGCATCTAATAATTTATTACAGCCGCAGATAAGCAACAGTACTGCAACCAGCAGCACTGAAACCATCCTTGTATATGTCGATCTGTACGCAGGCATATGCTCAATTTATAACGTTATTTGCACACCAATCGTAATGGTCTTTTGCAGCGGTAAGCTAAAAGGGACCTGTAATTCCGGATCGGCGCCTTCAAATGAAGTGACCGTAAAGAGGTTCTCGGCACTGGTGTACACACTGGCTCCTTTTATATGTTGTTTTTTGCAAAATCTTTCGGAGAAAACATAAGATAATTGTGCTGTTTTCAATCGCAGATAAGATGCATCCACCAACTGAGCATCCGAATTGAGCCAGTTGTTAATTCCATTTTGAATAGGAACTGAACCAAGCGAACTAACCTTTTGCCAGGCCGCTTCGTCTCCCGGCTGGCGCCAGCGGTTTTCCAATTCACTGGGTTGATTGCTGAAAAGGTCCTGATTGAGTTTACCCGGATGTAACTGATAGCTATACATGTAAGACACAAAATGCGGTGCTTTCTGTTTACGGAACTCAAAGTAAGTAGTCAATTCCACTTGTTTATACCGTAGTGAATTGTGCAGGCCGCCAAAGTATACAGGATCCAGTTTGCCCGCCAGCCGCTCATTGGGATCAGCAATGGTAAACAAGCCTGAACTGGCATCAACACCTGTAAATCGCTGCGTGATCACAATGTTCATCGGTTGGCCGGTCATCAAATTCTTATTATAGGTGGAGTTTTCCAGATCATCGAAGCGCACCAGTTTGTTTTGTGGCACTGCCAGGGTCAATTTGCTGCACAATGAAAAATTGCCCCATGCTTTTTTAAACGCTGCATCTACTTCAAGACCTGTATTTTGAATGATGGCGGGAAAATTCTGCACAACACTTCCAAAACCTACCTGGCCCGGAGGTAAATAAGTGATCACCTGGTTCCTGCTCCGGTTCCGATACCCTGCAATAGTTGCGCTAAACTGATCGTTTAAACGCAGTTCCAGGCCGGCTTCCAGTTTACGGGTCACTTCCCATTGGTAATAGGGGTTAGCCAATCCATTGGGATATAAACCGGTTATACCCTGGTATTGTCTGGCCGCTTTATTCCAGGTATTCAAATAAGCATAGTCACCGATCTGGTCATTACCCGTTGAACCATAACTGGCCCTGAATTTCGCGTAACTATTCGAGCCCGCCTGCTTACTGCCTTCCCAGAAGATCCAGCCGGCGCCAATAGCGCCAAAACTGGCATACCGTTGTTCTGGTCCAAACCGCGAGGATCCGTCGCGGCGGGCCGTTACACTCAAAAAATACCGGTTCTTGTAATTGAACTTAAACCGGGCGAAGATCGACAGAAACAAATACTTCGATTTTTGAGGTGTGTAGTCAGATGCGGTTGCTGCTGAAGGTATGCCTAATAAACCATCATCGGTATACCCAGTATAACTGCGTACCCATTGGTCGTTCAGCTGGGATGACCAGAAAGCGCCTAATACCCCCTGTACCTGGATCTTTTGCCAAAGCGAATCGGTATAGTGTAAACCAGGTTCCACCATCCAGGTGGTAAACAGGTTACTGGCTTCATCGTAACGGCCGGTTTGACCTAAGTCCGGATCATAAGCACTCATTGGGAACCTGGCTTTCTCTTCCACGTGGATCTGCTGATAACCCACAGAAGTTTCCAGCCGCAGCTTTGAGAAGATTTTATATTGAACGTAGGTATGTAATAAAGTGTTACCGGTTTGAATGTTGTCATTCAGGCGGAAATAACTTAGGGGGTTGCGGAAGGAAACGCCATTTTCCTGCCAGGTCAAATTGCCTGCACTGTCTGTTAATGCAGGCGCATTCGGCGCCAGTAAGGTGGCATTCATAATATTTTCGGTGAGCCATTTGTTCTCTGCCGTAGAATAGTAAGCAGATATGCCCGTTTTTAATTTCCGGTTCTTTGAACGGTAGTAGAAGTCTGACAACAGCGACCATCTTTTGCCGTAGATATTGGAAGGCAACACCGCGGTTTGACTGCTGTACCCGCCATTTAAGAGGAATTGAAACAGTGAATCGCCCTGCGAAAATGAGAAGTGTTGGTTCAGGCTGTTGGAAGTGCCATTCAACAGCAGTTTGTTTACATCCGTGTAGCGGGTGCTATCCCATAAGAAAAGATCGGGTGCATTGGCCGGTGTGGGCGTGATATTGTCATTTTTAAATGCTTCTTTACGCATGGCCAGGTATTGATCCGTATTCATCAGGGACATGGCGGGCAATGAACGGCCGGCGCCATAGGACACTGAGACGGTCAAACGCGGTTGTTTTGAGCTGCCTTTTTTCGTGGTGATCAGGATGACACCGTTGGCGCCGCGGGCCCCGTAAATGGCAGTGGCTTCCGCGTCTTTCAACACCGTAATGGTTTCAATATCCAGTGGATTGATCGTGAAGAAGGGATCAAAGCCGGCGGCTGAAATACCGGGCGCCTGAGGTTCGCCCACCATGGTGGTCAGTTGATTTACGGGCCGCAGGGAAGGGGCCCAGGGCACCCCATTCACTACAAACAACGGCGTGTTGGAAGGCCGGTAATTTAACTCCGAAACAGGCCCGATGGAGGTTGGCCCCCTGAACTGAAATTTATGGGTGGCGCCGGCTAAACCGCTTGTTGGCGGTGCGAAAATGCCCGAAACATTTTGCTGAATGATCTTTAACACATCGCCTTCCGGTATACTGTTTACCTTTAATTGCGCTACCCCGGCCGTATTCCCTTTTTCTTTCGTTGAATACCCTCGCACAACCGCTACTTCCAGGTTGGGATTTTGCAACTCCAGCCGGATAGTAAGCGGCTGCTGGCTTCTTTTCCAGGGAATATAAACAGGTTTATAATTTACATAGCTTATTTCAAGCGTGTCGTCGATACTCCAGGCAATGCTGAATGCTCCCTGGTTATTGGTGGTTATTCCGATCCGTTTCAAGCGCAATTGCACCGATGCATCGGGCAGGGGAGCGCCTGTTTCATTAAGCACAATGCCCTGCACGCGGTATTCAAAATGTGCGCGGCTCTCTGCGATCTGTTGCGGCGTTTTCTTTTCAATTATAAAATGATTCGCAATAAAGCGGAAATTCAGGAAGGGCTGGTCTGCAAATATGCGGTGGAGTAAGCTGTCATCTACTGGTTGTAAGGGAACATATACGGGTGTCGCCAGCTTCAACAACCTTTTATCATACACCTCAGTTTTAATTACACCTTTCGCTTTCAAGATTCTGATCACTTTTTCCAGGGAATACGCCGGTCCGCCAGGATTTTCCTCCTGTGCTTTTGCGATACTTACACAACATACCATAACCAAATAACCAAGGATCTTTTTCATACGGTGTGTTATTTCCGGCATTCTGGTTCTGTTAAATAATCCAGGGTTATCGCTATCACTATCAGGTAAATACGGAATACACCTTTAAAAGCTGCCCCCTGGTCGTGTTTGCGTAACTGATACCTGGCTTGGTTAGATATCTGTTATGAAGTTATAAAAATGATGGTTTTTTCAGGGTTCTTTTTTCTCAAATGCTCCGTATTAAGCTGTATTACAAGTTTCCACTTACCTGTATTCATCATCGTTATAAAATCAGTATCGCCCGCATCTCCGGATCTTAAAATCCGGACGAGCAGGCGATAAGGTTAAAAGTTATGTGTTGGCTGCACATGCAGCTTTAGGTGGGAATCCCTTGTAATATGTGGTTAAAATAGGAATGCTGAGCAGTTTTAGAAAAAACTACTCAGCTATCGGCGATGCAATGTTCAAAGGAGGTTTAATGGAACATAATGGTATCTCTGCGAAGTACAGCCTGTACTATAAGTTCTTATATATCTTTATTCATTTATATTTTAAGGGTTAGTTATTTTTTTTCCCTGGCCACCACCGTACCGTCCTGTAACGTGAACTGAACGCTTAGGTTCGTGTTCAGCAATTCCAGCACCGAATTAAGGGCCGTGTTCTTTTCAATGGTACCCGTTAAGGTTGTGGTTTCAGGGGTACCTGCTTCTATTTTTGTATTTACGTTATACCAGCGTTTTATTTGATCAAGAATTGACCGTACAGATTCCCCTTCCAGGTTGATCTTTCCATTCTTCCAGGCAAGCGCCTGCGCCATTTCTTCTTTCGATTTGTTCCTGACCCTGATGCTGTCACCTGAACTGACGGCCTGTTGATTTGGTTTTATGCGTTGTAACTGCCTGCCCTGTTGTACCGAAACAGATCCATTTACCAGGGTGGTAGTAACCAGCTTATCAGTATCGTATGCTTTTACGTTGAACGTAGTGCCGGTCACTTTCACTTCTGTGCCCTGTGCGAATACGCGGAAGGGTTTTGATCTATTTTCAGCCACTTCGAAAAAGCCTTCCCCCATTATTTCAACCTTGCGGTCGCTGCCCGTAAAAGCGATCGGATAGCGCAATGATGAACCGGCATTCAACCATACTTTTGAGCCGTCGGCTAACGTAACCTTATATTCGCGCCCGTATGGGATCCTCAGATTATTCAACACCTCACTGCCTGTAATTTGGTTGGTAGTATTCCTGTATTCTATCTGGTTGTTGCCCTCTTTGCTGATCTCTGTTTGATCCTGCCGGATGATAATACCATCAGGTGCGGTATCAAGGTCGATTTGCCGCTTATCTGTCAGGGTAAGTATCGCGTGCTGCCTGTCTGATTCAACGGTTTTGTTTACAACAGGGACATTATTTTGAGCGGGTACATGCTGGTTATTGATAAACCGGTAAAGGGCAAAAACACCTGCAATACCTGTTAGAGCGGCCGCTGCAAGCATCCAGCTGCGTTTCACGATCCTGGCCGTTGGCTGGGGCGCTATGGCAGTTTCCCGAAAGGGCGCCTGCGTAATGGAATGTGCGGCTTCTATACTTTCCCATACTTCGTCCTTTTTATTCTCCAGCTTATCATAAAGGCCTGCATATTCCAGTATCCGGGGGTCTTCTGCATCTACCTTCATATAATCCGAAGCTTTGCCAGAGGTCCACTCCTCACAAATTTCCTGTTCATCTCGAGTCAACGGCGCATCATCGTTTTTCCCCAAAGCGAGTTGGGTTATATTGCCAGATATTGCGTTCATTTTTTTCGATTTGTAAGGTGTTTGGTAATAAGGTTTAATGTCATGTTATGTTACCCCCAAGATCAGTGTGAAGTATTCTTCTTTTATAGTAAAACAACAGACAGAAGCAAAACATGAAGAAACCCCAAAACATTTTTTTCAATTAGCCGAAACAGAGTTTACAAAGTAAGGCCAGTAGTATAATTACGACAGGAATGCCATATTTACCGCCGTTCTGCTCTATGAATTCCCGGAGCTGTTTTATTCCTTTTGATTTTTGGGTATATACCTGGTTGGGACTAATATTCAGTGCTTTAGCTATTTCATCGGGTTGCTTGTTCTCCATGGTTAACCGGATCACCGCTGCACACTGCTTTTCCAACTTACCTAGTCCGGCTTTAACCAGCCTGTGCAAATGATCCATTTCATATTTTTTATTGATAACCGGTTCTTCGGTCAGGGGCATATTCTCCTGCAGCTGTTTTCTGAATGGATCTTCTTTCTGGGCGGCTCTTAAATAATTGAGTGCTCCATTTCGTACGGAAATATATAAATAGGCTTTTAACTGCTCAACCGCATTGAAGGTGAGCTTTTTGCCCAGTAATTTCGTAATGGCTGAGATGGCAATATCCTCCGACTCGTCTTCATTTTCGATCATCCGGTATACAAATACCGTTAGCTCGGCAAAAGTGGCTTTGAATAATTCCGCATGTGCAGAAGGTTCATCATTGTTTAATCTAACAAGAAGATCGTTCGTGATATGCATTAGTACTCATTTTAGGATTTCCCGGAATAGGGATAACAAATGATACCCGACAGAGTTGATCTCTCGGTTAACAGCATCAATTGTCACAACGCAGAAGAATTACACGAACTTTGGGGAGAACAAGGTTTTGCGACGCAAGATTAAACAATAATTCTTTTTAATGCAAACGATTGTTCGTATAAATTTATTTTTAACATATTCGTGACTGTAAGCGGAAACAGTAGCGGGATTCTTTCCCGGTTCAGGAAACGAAACTCTTATTTTTAAGGAAATTCATTTCTCTTATAATGCCTGAGGCATTTTAAGCCTGCGGCATACTTATCTAGGAGATCTATCCACAATGCAGATTTAGTTATCCCGCTTAAGCCGGGCATTTCTCCTTGCGATAGCACCCACGATCCCGTTGATTATCGGAACTGTATTCCATTATCACATTATCAAATTATCACATTATCACATTATCACATTATCAAATTATCACATTGTTACTCTGCTTGCGCCAGCATCCCAAAACCCGTTGATTATCGGAACTGTATTCCATTATCACATTATCAAATTATCAAATTGCTTCACCGCCCCCTTACCAGCACCGTCGTAGCCGTTTCAAACAGATCCCGTTCTTTAGCTAATAACTTAAACGGTATCCCTTCCAGCTCGGGCAAATGATTTTCGCGGGAAATGATCACCGCTTGCGGGTTGGCCGTGATAAGCTGCCGCACCTGCGCCGCATCGGCTAACATCTTTACCGGTTTGTTCAAATAGAAGTTAAAAGCCGGATTATAGATCTTGTATGAATATACCTGCTCATTCCTATGCAGCAAGGGCAAGGTTCTCGTGACCGGGTTATGCTGGTAAACGGCGGGATAGCCAATGCTCAGGAATAAAAAATTAAAGACGGAATAACCGGCGATGATCGCATGCATGGCTTTTTTCAATCCTTCTTTCCTGAAATACCACCAGCTGCTGGCTGCAGTAAGAACCGGCACAATGAACAGGAGAGCCCAGGCGCGGAAAGCCTGGGTAGCTGTTTCAAGTCCCAGCCCGATCCAGGCAGCCGTTAACAACAGCACATTAATGACGAGTAACAACCACAGGGGATATCGTTTTACAGCAATCTGTCCGGTGATGGCTTTATTGAGGAAATACCCCAGTAAAACCGCCATAAACGGGTAACAGGGCATGGGGTAATTCGGTAATTTGGTACCCGACACACTGAAAAAAACTATGAATACGACTGTAACGTACATGCACAGCCTGACATAGGTATTTCTATGGAAGATGCGTATTTTCTTTACCAGTTCCCCGCAGAAAACAGAAACCGGTAATAACCCTATTAGCACAAAAAGCGGCACCATGATGAACAATCCGCCATGGCCTTCCATGGCTTCCCCAAAGCGGCTAAAATTATGGCGGAAGAAGAATTCCCGGGTAAATGCGCCATTGGTTGCCTGATGAACCATGAGGTACCAGGGCAGGGCAATCAGTATGATAACGGCTACATATAAGCCCGTTTTCCAGGAAAATAAGAGGTCGTATTTTTTTTGCGAAAGAGCCCACCAGATCAATACGGCAGCTGGCAACACCAATGCTACCGGTCCTTTAGCCAGGCAAGCCAGCGCAGCAGCCACGGCCGATAAAAGCAACCATTTTATCGTTCGCTCCTGGGCATACGCATAAAAGCAGAATATACCCGCTGTTATAAAAAAGATCAGGTAGGGGTCGGGCACCGACATGCGGAACTCAAACAAAAAATGCGTACTCACCAGCAAAACGGCCACCGACCAGATAGCGGTGCCATAGCTCACAAAGCGTTTGGTAAAATACCAGGTTATCCAGATCGTTAACCAGCCAAATACAGCGGAAAAGAAACGGGCGGCAAAGGCATTCATGCCAAACAGGTGATAGGCCACCTGCATGAAATAATAATGTAATGGCGGTTTATGAGGCCGCAGTTCTCCATTAAATGTAGGAACGATCAGGTCATGGCGCTCCATCATTTCCCGGGCTGCCTGGGCATTCCGCGCTTCATCGAGAATATACATGGGCGTGGAACCGATACCGGCTACCAGGAGGATGGCGGCAAGGACAAATAACCAGGCGGCTTTATTATTGCGTAATTGCAAAAAGACATTATTCTGTTGGTATGTCATACGACGGTAATGCAGGTTTTGGCGTATTGATTTGTAATGGATCGATGAATATAAAAGGCAGTCCGGGTAACGAGGAGGCAACGGTGGCGCCATAAAACAAGAGGCTGGCGATTACCGATACGGTATTATCTAATCCCAGCATATGGGCGCCCCAGAGGAAAACAACTTCACGGGCGCCGAGTCCGCCAATGGTAAATGGCAGCACCGCCACCACAGAGGAAATTAAAAAGATAAGCATATACTGTTCAATATGCACCTGGATGTGCAAAGCCTGCAAAATGCAGTACATGCACAGCACCTGGAACAGCTGCACCGCCAAACTCCATAAGAATGTGGGAATAAATCCTGCCAGGAAATAAGAGAAGAAAATTTTTATGAGGAAGTAGAAGAGAGGAATGGTAAAAATGATGCCGCTCATCAGCCAAACACTATAGTAACCACCATTAAAAGCGATGATCCAGAAAATGCCCAGCAACAAACCCAGAGCCATCAAACCGCTGAACCTGTCGAGTAATACCGCGGCAGTGGTTTTTTTATAAGCCACATTGAACTGTTTGGAAAGCCGTACCACTTTATAGGCATCGCCGCTGATGGATCCTGGTAAAAATAAATTATAGAACATGCCCAGCCAGTATAACCGGATGTTCTTCCATTCAGACAAATGCACATCGATATTGCGGAAATAGATATTCAACCGGAAGGAAGAAAAAAGTTTGGAGATCATAAAAGCAGCAATTCCCAGTACAATGGCAAGCGGATTGGCTACCGAAAGAACGCCGGCCAGTTTTTTGAGATCTATTTTATGGGAAATATACCAGATACACAAAGCCGTGATCAGGATCTTGATGAGCAATTTTATTATTTTTCGCAGCTTTTCAGACGGCATACGGAATGTAAGTATCATGAAACAAGGTTTTAAGTTATTGTAATTGCATATTACCTTCCTTATTCACAGCTACCCATTCAATTTTCACCTGGCGCAGATACCAGTATACCAGCATGGCCGACAGCACACCGATCAGAGCCCCTGCCACCACATCGGCCAGGAAATGCTGCCCCAGGTAAATGCGGGAATAGCCGGTAATGATGGCCGTGATCAGGTAGATCAGTGAAAATCGTTTATCATTCGTATTCAGGACCAGCAGAACAGCGAGCGCAAAAACCGAGCTGGTATGGCCCGAGGGAAAGCTGGTATAACCGGCATGGGTTACCCCATCAATAAAATAGGGATATTCAACAGAACTGATGATGGCATGAGGCCTGGGGGCATGTATCCACCGCTTCAGCAGCTGGGCAATGATGCCTGAAAGCAGGTAAGCGGTGATCACCTGCATAGCCAGGGCCGTTCTTTCCGCCAGTAAAAGAAGCAGGAAAACAGCAATGGAAAATACGCCATCGCCGAGTAAGGTATAGTTCTGAAAAAAAGTATCGAGATATAGCGTATGGATGGTATTTAAACGAAAGAAAAGCGCTTTGCCGGAATAAGCAGCCAGGCAGGCCCCGCTTAACAGAAGGACGGAAGTGAGTACAGTCCAGAAAACAGGATCAGCCTTATAAATACGAATGAATCCCTTCACCGGTTTTTGACAAATCTATCCGGGTTATGCTACTTCAATGTTATAGCAAGGTTACCAGTTTGTTACCGGCCCTCTTGCTCAATTATACAATTTAATGGTAATTGCTGTAATTTAGATGCGGAATGCCCGTCATGCAACATCTATTTCACTGTTAAAACCGCTATAAGTAATTCAATAAAATGATCTGGTACGAAAACGACGTTAAGAAACTGGAAGCATTAAAAGGCACATTACCGTACACTCCGGAAACTATCTTTTATGGCAGCTCTTCCATACGATTGTGGGAAGATATGTATGATGATCTGCAGCCATTCCATCCCGTTAACCTGGGATTTGGCGGATCGACCCTGGCTGCCTGCGTGTGGTTTTTCGATCGCATTATGGAACCGTATAACCCACGGCATATCGTTTGTTATGCAGGAGAGAACGATCTCGGCGATGGCCGGACGCCAGAAGAAGTGTATATATTTTTCCGGCAGTTGCAGCTTTGTTTGCAAAAGCGCTTTCCGGCGGTGCCTGTAACCTATATTTCCATAAAACCAAGTATTGCCCGCTGGAACCTGCAACAACAGGTGCGTTATACCAATCTGCTGATCCGGGAGGAGATTGAAAAAAGCAAAACCCCCTTTTATTTCCTCAACATTTTCGATCGCATGCTCGATGACAGCGGGCAGCCGGCAAAAGAACTGTATGAGGCAGATGGTTTGCATTTGACCCGGAAAGGATATCTGATCTGGAAAGAAGCTTTGCTGCAGCATTTCGCATCGGTCTTCAAAATTTCATAACAGGCAGGGATCGTCTTTTTGCCGAACTTGTCTGTCATTTACAAACCAATGAACCGGAAATATTATAAGTGGTATAGTCCTTCGTTAACCAGGCATATGGAACTGCTTGTTTTCGGTCATGCAGGAGCTTCGGTACTTTTCTTCCCAACCCGCACCGCCCGCTTTTATGATTATGAGAACTGGAAGATCGTAGGCGCGATACAGGATAAAATTGAACAGGGCCTTCTGCAATTGTTTTGTGTTGACAGTGTTGACGCGGAAAGTTTTTATGCGCATATTCCGCCAGCCAAAAAAATCGCGCGCCACCTCCAATATGAACATTATATTTTGCAGGAAGTGTTGCCCCTCATCATGTTCAGGAGTAAATTCAGTTCCCTGGTGGCGGCAGGTTGCAGCCTCGGGGGCTATCATGCCGTGAATATTGCGTTTAAATACCCGCAGTTTTTTAATAAAGTATTGGCCATGAGCGCCCGCTATGATCTTACACTATCTGCGCAAACATTCCCCGACCTGTTCAATGGCTATGTTGACGAAACCATTTACTATAACATGCCCAGTATGTACATCCCCAACTTAACTGATCCGGAATTGCTTGATAAGATCCGTAAATTGTCTATCAGTTTGGTGGTTGGTAAAGAGGATCCATTTTACGACAATAACAAACACCTGAGCGCCGCCCTCACCAGTAAGAATATTAAGCATGAATTGTATATCTGGGACGATGAAGCACACCGGCCACATCACTGGCGAAAAATGGTAAGGTTGTATTTGTGAATACGGGCGATCACAAAAACATCAATGGCCTTTTCGCGCGTTCGGTGGTACAGGAAGCTTCCCGTAAGCTGGCTGATATGAAAATGCGGAAACTGTGCTATTACCTGAAGCTGGTAACCCATTTTTTGCAGCGAATCCGTTTTCTCCTTCGACGTATATATTATCACCTCTTTTTGCAGGGCATCGAGCTGCTGCTGATCGATCTTCTGCACAGCGCCCTTATAATAGAATTGAAAGGCATATTCCGAAGACACGTCATTAAACATATATACAGTACCAGGATCTTGCTTATTCAGCAGGGCAGCCGCTGCATTGCCCGATTGATAGCGGAACAAGAGCGGGTAAAACAGTGCGTTCAAAAACAAATTCACCACCATTGCTGCGGCAAAAGATCTGGCCAATACATGCTGCAGGGAATAACCGGGAAATAAGCGGACGCAAACAAACGCCAACAACGCCAGCAGAACGATGGCCGGTATTTTGAACGGCAGATCAACCACAAAGATCAATGCGATGCAGGCCAAAAATAACAGGTAATACAAGGCCTGCTGGCTATAGGTGACGGCTTTCGTGAGCCCTTTATGCGTAAGGTTCATCAGCCAGTTGGCCACGATAATGGCGAAGAAAGGATAGAGGATATTTAAATAATGGGGCAGCTGGAACCGCGATAATGAAAAGACGAGAAATCCTACCAGCGCAATACCGCTACAAATGAAATTACCGGATGGTGTAATTACCCGGCGGAAATTTTTGACAGCCGTTCCAACCAGCATGAATAAAATAAGGGACCAGGGCAGAAAAGCCCATAACAAAGTATGCACATAAAATAACTTGTCGCCTTTACCTTTTATAGGACCGGTATTGAAAAACCGGCCAAACTGGCTGTCCCAGAAAAAGAAGCGGATGCCTGATACATTTTGCTGACCGAAGATCCATTTTTCCGGATGCCGGTCAAACTGCAGGTATAAACTGACCAGTTCGGGCATAATGAATAATAACACCAGTACCATACTTACATACCAGCGATAGTTGAGGAATTGCTTCCATTCTTTTTTGATGATCCAGTCAATTACAAAGCCGGCCATCACCATACAAATAATAAATATGCCTTTGGTCATTACGGCAAATGCCAGTAATAAAGAGCCGGCGACATAGTGTCTCCATTTATTATTTTTATAAGCCAGGTAATAATAATAGGCGGCGCCTATCATCAGCCCGGTCAAATAAGGTTCGGCCCGCACATCGTTATTGGAAAGCATCAAATGCTCAATGGAAAGATAAATGAGAACGGCCCATATAGCAGTTTGTTTATTATATGATTTGCCGGCAAAAGCATAGGTGTAAGAGGCCCCGGCCAACCAGAAAAGCAGTGCGGGAAATTTATAGGCAAATGAATTGATGCCAAAAAGTTTAAAGCTCAAAGCGGTTATCCAGAAAGGGAAATGAGGTTTATCGAGCCAGTCATTACCTTCCATCATCAAATTCACAAAGTCGCCGGAAAGCGCCATGTTTTTGGCAATGGTGGCATACAGGGCGCCGTCGGGTTCAAGTATCGGCAAAAACAAACCACTGGCATTAACAATAATACCAATGACGCTTAACCAAAGAAACCAGGCAGGATACGGATCTTTTTTGCTGAGATCAACGGATGGTGACAAATGCATCATATTCGGTAATAGCTAGGGCAAACTTAACGAAGGATTTCTTAAATACTTATTGTGATCCCGCCTAACCCAGGTTTCAAATATTTTAAGCATACACAAACCGGTAATTATACCCAGGGCAGCACCGGCCACAATATCGAGGGGAAAATGTTTGCCTACATACACCTGGGCCAGCCCGATCATAGATGCCCAGATCCAAAGCCAGTACCATTTGAGGCGGTTTACAAATTGAATAGCAAAGAACCAGTAAGTGGCCAGTCCGAAATGATTGGCGGCATGGGAAGAAGGAAAAGAATATTTACCGCCGCAGCCGATAAGGCCGCGGATAACAGCGGTCATATCTTCATCGTAACAGGGACGTAAGCGCTCGAAATGATATTTTAGAATGCCGGAGCTGGTATAATCGGTAATAGCAAAACAGAGAAGCGTTAAACAAATGAACTTTAAACCGGTAGGCCTGTCCTGCCGGAATAAGACCCAATAGATCATAAACATATACAACGGTATCCAGGTATATTGATTGCGCAGCAGCAGCATAACAAAATCGAGCCAGCGCGCACTCATATCCCTGTGAATGAAGGTAAAAGCAATTTTGTCAATTTGATCGAGCCAGTCGAATAGATACATTACCGGTAGATTTTGGTAATGAAAAATAGAATGGGCATGTGATGTAAGTTTTACCGGCGTATTAATTGTGTGTGATCATATACGCAGCCGCGGCTTTGAAACAAAATTGGTGGTGGTAATATAGATGCGCCGCACTTTCAGTGTGTGGCACATTTGCTATAAGCTTATCTTCGCAACCAATAACATTCCGTATTATGGTATTAAAGAAAATCACCTTACTCACGATTGCGTTTTTTTGCATGGCATTTGTTTTCAGCCAGTCGATGATCATCGGAACATTTAATTTACGCTACGATAATCCCCGCGATACCGGTAACCTGTGGGTGAACCGGGCGCCCATCGTAGCCTCTTTGATCAGGTTTCACGATTTTGATGTGCTGGGTACCCAGGAGGGATTACGCAACCAGCTCGATGACCTTAAGAACGCATTGCCTGAGTATACGTATTATGGGGCAGGCCGCGATGATGGTAAAACCAAAGGGGAGCACTCGGCCATCTTTTACAAAACGGATAAATACAAGGTGTTGAAAAGCGGTGATTTCTGGCTGAGCCCTACGCCTGAAAAACCCGGGCCGGGCTGGGATGCACACCTGAACCGCATTTGTTCCTGGCTGCAATTGCAGGATAAGAAAACGAAAAAGAAATTTTATGTATTTAATGTGCACTACGATCACCAGGGGGTGCAGGCGCGCCGGGAAAGCAGCCTGCTTATTCTAAAAAAGATCCGGGAAATAGCAGGTAAAGACCCTGCGATCTTTACCGGCGATCTCAATGGCGGCTACGACAGCGAATGGTATAAAAGCCTGAATGCATCGGGTTGGTTAAAAGATACCCATAACCAGGTGGCGCATCCTTATGCCAATAATGGTTCATTCAACAGTTTTGGCAATGCATTACACCGCTCAGAAATAATCGACCATATTTTCGTTACAGCCCCGTTCACGGCGACAAAATGGGGGATCTTATCAGACCATTATCATGGCAAATTCCCGTCGGACCACTATCCGGTGCTGGCAGTGATAAAAATGTAAATACTTACTAGTTCTATTCATATAAGGGCATCGCTTTCCGGTTCAGCACCGGGCGATGCCTTTTTTATTAAGAAAAAAGGTAACATTCATTTAATGCAGCTTAGCGGTTCTTATAGTTACCTTGCGGCGGTTTTGGCCGATTAAATCAACTGCATGAAGTGGATCCTGATTAGTAACGAATCTACAGGCATTAAAGAATTTCAGCTTATACAGAATAACCTTGTATTGGCCGTGATGAAGTATAACCCCCAACATCACTCTATACGCATTACATACGAAGGAGGACACCTGGTGTTCTTTATGGAAACGATGGGTTATGCGAACCGCATTGCCTTTAAAAATGTTTATGGAATTGATCTGGGCAAATTTTCCCATTACCGCAATAATACCGGCAGGTTGGAGATCAATAAAAAAGTATTCGATTACCAGATCGTAGATAAGAACCAACCAAAGCTGATCATTCATCAGCACAATCAACACGAGCCATTGGCGGTATGCCAGCTGCCAGCCGATTCCGTTCGCGAGTCGTCGTATTATGCGTATGCCGGCCTGGTACTGAGCTCGTGCAGCTATGCTGCCATACCGGTAGTAAAACAAAGGCAGCCACCGCAATAGGATGCAGGTTCTTACCGGACTTATTCACACCGGGCTATCTTTATTGATTTTTTTTCAACAGATCTGCGCTTCTGATGGTTGCCCATTAAACTGTTAGGAGCTTTAATAGACATTCTATAACAAAGTAGTATTTATGTTGTAAAATGTATATAACTATTATGTGGGCAGTATATGCAACTGCGTTAATAATTATTTAAACACAGCAATATCAAATTTGATTATTTTTACGACATCAAACCTTACGCCTGCTACATTATCAACGCTGCGATTGAACCTATTCCCTGCTTGTCAGCAACCTTTTACCAGAAAGCAATCAAAACCTTTCCAAAAGAACGTCGGGGAGGATGTGTAATACCAGGCGACCGATAATCAATCACCGAACTGTATACGGGTGAAACACGGATAAAATTTTCTTTGTGCGGGTGATGGCTGTGTGATGGGCTCAAATTAATAGCAATTCTTAACGGACTGGTTCATGAAGAATCCGGGACATCACATTATTGCCGGTTTTCAGCAGGGAAGCAAAGAAGCCTTTGCTGCCGTATATAATTTGCATTATAACCGCTTATATGGCTTTGTAAAAAAGCTGATCGATGACCGCGAAGAAGCAAAAGATATCACGGCCGAAACATTTGTAAAACTGTGGAAGCTGCACGCCAATTTCGCTACGCAGGAAAATATCAAAGCCTTCTTATACATTACCGCGCGCAATGCCTGTATGGATTATCTAAGATACCGCCAACGCCAAACAGCCAACAGGCAGGAATTGGGTTATGTTTTGGTGCAACAGGAAGAACAAATGCCTGCAATCAATGATGAAATCAAAGCAGCGGTGCTGAAACAGATCCACCAGGAAATTGAGCATCTTCCCACACAATGCAAACGCATTTTTAAAATGGCCTGGCTCGAAGGTAAGAAGAACGCCGCCATTGCTATAGAATTAGCGCTCACCGAACAAACCATACGCAATCAAAAAGCCCGCGCTGTAAAGATCTTAAGGCTGGCCCTCGCCAACTATAATATGGAATTATTGGTGTTGGTTATTTTATGTATGGTGTAGAGATCATTTTGCCGCCTCATAAGCTTTCAATCATTGAACTTAGCTTAATATTGCTCCATCATAGATCTTTTGCGGGGATCAGAAGTTTTTTTATGGCCGGTACCAGCCTTTTCGCCATAGGTCGCAGCTTCTTTTTTCGACATCCTCGATCTTTTACTACAGATCATAGATACTTTATTGTAACTAGCAGACTTTGGGTCATCGATCGTAGACCCAATACTGCGAATGACAGTTGTTTTATGGCCGCAAGTAACTTATCTGTCAACGATCGGATCTTGGTTGCTCTAAACCCATGGATCTTTTACAGGACTGATAGATGCATTAATGCCGTTAGCAGGCTTTGTTGTCATGGATCGTAGCTTTTTTCAGCTGAAAAGATGTATTGTATGGCTACCCTTAGCCGGCTTTTTATGATCAATCGCAGCTTTTAATGGAAATACAAAGGTTGATCGCCCTGACACGAAGTTTTAACCTGAAAAAAACAGCGTTCTGCAATTATTTACGCATAAGCGGCCCAAAAACCGTTATCGAACCGCTTTTTCTACTTAATGCCGGGAATAAGCACGCTAACACGGCCTAAATTCCAATTACCCGCACAATTTTTATTGATATTAATTAAGAACCAACAAACTTCTTTGATAATTATCAATCTATCTGCAGGAAAAAGACCGCCATCGGAATTCACTAATTAAACATCCCCCTGACAATCAATTTTATATTACCGAATTGTTATGTCATGCAATAATGCAGTACATCGTTTGGTACAAATTCACAAAGCTACGTTTCTAAGTTGCATGCGTTGATGACCTTTTCCAGCCTGATCCTTATAGCGCATGTTACCATTACCTTTTCCAGCACTACCGATTGCCATTACCATTCATTAACAACATTAAGGAACTGATACGCCTGATTGTCACCATGGTGAGGCAGGCTATTATTTAAACTAAAGAAATGATCGTAGTAGTTAAAAGGATCGCATCCCTTATTATTAAACAATGGCGGGGTGAATTGACCGTAGCAGAAAGCATAGAGCTGGAGCAATGGGCCAGCCAGCATGCCGCTAACCGCGAGCTGTTACAGCAGTTGACAACCGATGAAACCCTGCGCCGGGAGTTGATCACGTACTATGAAGGAGAAGAGGACCGCGAAGCTGTATGGCAAAAGATCGAAGAGGCTACCCGGGAAAACACGCCCGTATATGTTATGCCTGTACAACCATCCTGCAAGTACAGATACCTGGCCGCTGCAGTTACCGTAGCAGCCTTGTTCACTGCCGTTGGCTATTTCTGGTTCCAGGGCAGATCCAAACCAGGCACTCCAGCACCTGTAGCGCGGACTACCATTAACGATGTACTGCCGGGAGGTAATAAAGCCATCCTTCAACTAAGCGATGGAAAGACCATTGTGCTCGACAATGCACAAAACGGATTGTTAGCGCAGCAAGGAAGTTCCAATATTATAAAGCAGAACGACGGTGAGCTTATATACGATCGCGGGGATGGAAACAGCGGTAAGCCATTCGCCACTGACCATTCACCATTGACCTATAATACACTCGCCACACCTGCAGGCGGACAATTTCAACTGAAATTACCCGATGGCACAAGGGTATGGTTGAATGCAGCATCGTCGATCACTTATCCCACTGCTTTTAATGGCCATGAGCGCAGCGTGACCATTACCGGTGAAGGCTATTTTGAGGTAGCCAAAGACGCCCGCAGGCCATTTAAGGTAACAATAGCTAAAAATAATGGAACGCAAAAAACGTCAGAAGTGGAGGTATTAGGTACCCATTTTAATATCAATGCCTATGATGATGAGGCGGCTGTGAAAACCACCTTGCTTGAAGGAAAAGTAAAGGTGGTACATGGTGACTGGTCAGTGGTCAATGGAAAAAAGATGGTGGCTCCTGCAGCCTCAGCTATTCTTACGCCAGGTGAACAGGCACAGATCAGTCATGAAGGGCTATTGACCGTAAAGAACCATGCAGATCTGGAAGAAGTGGTAGCCTGGAAAAACGGCGAGTTCCTGTTCCAGCATGCAGATATCGGAACCCTGATGCGGCAGGTAGCCCGTTGGTATGATATAGAAGTGGAATATCCGAAGGGAAAACCCAAAGATAAATTCAGTGGAAAGATTGGCCGGAATGTGAACCTGAGTCAGCTGTTGGAGATCTTGAAATATTCCGAAGTCAGGTTTGAACTGAAAGGCCGTACGTTAATCGTGCAAAACTGACTATAGCCATAAAAAAATGCCGCCTCATGTGCGAGATGGGGCGGCTGTTTGGTTGGGTCATTTCTAAATAAAACTGTTGAGAACATTTCTATTTATCAAACCTAAAACGCAAATGTATGAAATTACGGACCTGGTGCATCCGTAGCGGTCAGATTTTGACCAAAACTGTATTGGTATGTACAGGATTGCTGATTTTTGTAACGCTCTTTCATCCGGCAACGGCCCAGGCTGAAGACGACCGGGGCGGAATCACGATCAGGCAGCAGAATGTGCCGATCCAGAAGGTCTTTCACACCATTGAGAAGCAAAGCGGTTACCGCTTTTTTTACAATGAAACCCTGCTCCAGGGGGCGGTAAATGTAACCCTTAACCTGCAGCATGTAAGTTTACAAGTAGCCCTGGAAGCCTGTTTCCGCAACCAGCCGCTGAGTTATGCGATCGTCGACAAAACGATCATTGTGAAAAGGAGGCCCGGGCAGCCGTCCGCTGCACCAGTTACTGCTGCTGTCTCCACATCAAGACCCCGCAAGATCATCGCGGTTCGCGGAAAAGTCACCAGCAACAATTTGCCAGTAGCCGGCGCGAGTATTGTGATCAAAGGCACCGACAATGGCGCCAGCACCGACAAAGACGGCATATTTACCTTGCCCGAAGTGGAAGAAGATGCCACGCTGGTAGTGAGCAGCGTGAGCCATTCAGCCCGGGAAGTGCGGTTAAACGGGCAAAGTTTTATCAGCATCGATCTGTCGCAAAGAACAGATGACCTGGATGAGGCGGTGGTAGTGGCGTATAATACGACGACGCAGAGACGGAATGTAGGAGCGGTGACGGTGGTAAAAGGAGAGCAGATCACTAATTTACCCCATCTTTCTTTTGACAAATCACTTCAAGGCCTGGTGCCAGGGTTATTGGTAACAAGCGGTACCGGACAACCAGGTGGCGGTGTAAGTAATTTTGTGTTAAGGGGTGTGGCAACTAGCGCCAACCCGGAAAATGGTTCTGTTGTGAGAAACCCATTAATTGTTATAGATGGCGTTCCTGTTTCTCAGGAAACTTCCCAAATGTATATTTCAAATGCTACCACCGCAATCAATAATCCTTTGGCGCAGTTGAATCCGACAGATATCGAGAGTATAACCGTATTGAAAGATGCGGCTGCTATCGCACTTTATGGCGCCAATTCCAGTAACGGAGTAATTATGGTGACAACCAAAAAAGGTAAACCCGGGAAAACCAGATTCAATATTCGCCATCAGACCGATATTGCCGCCCCAACCCAATTGCAAGACATGCTTAATCAGGACGAATACCTGGAACTTGTACACGAGACGTTGGCAAATACAAATTCATACTATCAAAATCCCCAAAAGGTGATTGATACTTTGAAAAAGTTATTTCCTACAATGGCAGACGGAAGCTTTTATGCACAGCCTGATTGGTATGATGCCTTGTATAAAAATAATGCTACTACAATATCTAATGATCTTTCAATTTCAGGCGGTAATGAAAAGACTACTTTTTATCTAAACTTTGAATACACGAAACAAGATGGAGTAGTAAAAAACACCGGTTTTGATAGAAAATCAATTAGATTGAATCTTGAACATAGACCTCAACATTGGTTAAAATTCGGTTTAAATACTACTGTTTCCCATACAAAGCAGGATTATGGCGCAAGTACTGCGGGGGGTAATGACGGGAAAATGGAAAATATGTTTATTTCAAGTTTATCCCCTTTAATACCTATTTATCTTGAAAATGGTGATTATAATTTTAATTTTCAACAAGGGGTTCTTGCAGAAAACACCGTAAACCCTGTAGCCGCTGCGAAATATAATACCAATCAGAATACTGCTTTTCGAGGCTTAACCAATGTATTTGGAGAAATAAATTTATTAAAGTATCTAAGTTTCCGCACCAATGTAGGATTTGATTTTGCACTTACCGAAGCGAAAGAAAAAGCGGATCCAAGACTTCGTGACCCAGCCATCAGAAATACAGGGGGCAGAGTTGAAGAAAGAGATACTCGTAGGGCCAATATAATTTCCACAAATATTTTACAGTTTAATAAACAATTTGGTTCGAAACACCGGCTAGGTCTTTTGGCAGGTCAGGAGGCCCGGATTTTAAATCAAAAAATTCTGGGAGTGGCGGTCACCGGGTTGTCCTCACCGTATTATGATCAAATCACTAGTCCCGGCGCAACAGTTTTCAGTCAGGCAGGATATACACTTAAAGAGACATTGTTATCTTATTTTGGCCAGCTAAATTATGATTACGAGAATAAATATCTTCTTACCAGTACCGTCAGAAGAGACGGATCGTCCCGATTTGGAGAAGATAAGCGATTTGGTACTTATTGGAGTACCGGAGTAGGTTGGGTCATAAGTGCCGAACCTTTTATGAACGCTGCCTCACGCTGGATGAATTATTTAAAAGTGAGAGGAAGCATCGGGGCAGCGGGCAACGCTGGTGCAATTGACCGTTTTACACCTTATGACCCAATTACGCCGGGAACGTATTCTGGCAACATTAGTGTTAGACCAGCTGGTTCGGTAGCAGGCAATGCTGATGTGAAATGGGAAAATACTTTTTCATGGGACGCTGGATTAGAACTTCGCATATTAAACGAAAGACTTTCGTTTACAGCCGATATATACCAAAGAACCACTGATAACCTGATTTATTCTTTACCACTTTCCCGGAATACAGGTTACCAAAGTATTCTCGGTAATGTGGGTGCCATGAGAAATCGCGGTGTTGAATTGTCTTTCTCCGCCAATATTATTCGTAAGAAAAGTTTCTTTTGGCGCTTGGATGGCAACTGGAGTACCAATCAAAATAAGTTGATCAAAGCAAATAATTCTACTGTACAGTCCCAGTTGAGCGTAGCCTATAATCAGGAAGGCAAAAGTTTTAATTCGTTTTACCTCCGTCGTTGGGCCGGGGTAGATCCGTTGACAGGAGCTGCTTTATACATGGATTCTTTAGGGAATGCCAGTCCTGATTATAATGCAGCAAAACCGGAATTTGTAGGCAAAGCACAGCCTGATGGTTTTGGCGCAATCACTAATACCTTTAACTATATGGGGTTGGAATTGTCAGCAATTCTTTATTATCAATATGGCTATAATATTCTAAACAATAATAGTATTAGAACTGTCAACGATGGTTATCTTCCCTTGGTAAATGAAACCAAAGATGCATTGAATCGCTGGCAAAAACCAGGTGATGAATCTCCAAATCCAAAAAGAACAGTAAATAATATCTCAGGTTCCAACCGATCTACCCGAACCCTGTACAAAGGAGATCACATTCGCTTACAGAATATTATATTAAGCTATCAGGTTCCTGCAAAATTGATTCAACTATTGCATTTAAGTAATGCGAAAGTCTACTTGCAAGGAAACAATTTAGCACTTTGGACAACGGCCAATACTTATGGCGATCCCTCATCAGCAAACGTATATGGTGTAATTAGCTATAGTTACCCAATTGCGCGTACGTGGTCTATTGGCATTAATGCTGGATTCTAATAATGACTTGCTTTTATTAAACATAATAAGATGAAACGATATACATACTTTTTTATCTGTTCAGTTATTTTGACAGGAAGTGCCTGTAAAAAGGATTTTTTAGAGGTAATCGATAAGACCAAAATACTTAGGCAAGGTTATGTGGTCGATTTGCCTACTACAGAGCATTATATGAATGGAATATACGGGGAACTGGCCACTTCTGTTGCTGGATTATTCAACATGCCTATACCTGAGATAACGGCCGATAATCTAAAGTTATTTGGCTCCGTTTCTCTTAGTCAACTTGGAAATTTTTATAACTGGACTCAAACGACAACGCTTGATGAAAGCGGGGGAGCATGGTATGACAATTACCGTATTATCAGAGCCTGCAATTTTGTAATTGAAAAATCAGATGAATATAAAGACCAGGACCTTGCCAAGGCAGCTATGCTGAAAGGACAAGCTCTTTGCATAAGAGCATGGATGCATTTCTCTCTGGTAAATTTGTTCGCCCAGTCTTTTAATTATTCTCAGGATGCCTCTCATTTGGGCGTTCCATATATATATACTTCAGATATTGAAGAACGTGTGACAAGGCAAACAGTCGCGGAAGTATATGAAGCCATGATTGCCGACCTAAAAGAAGCATTGCAATTATTGCCTGCCACTGGAGTAACCAATAAACAATATATTAATTATCAGGCAGGCAAGGCACTGCTTGCAAGGATTTATCTTTTTAAATCGGATTATAACATGGCCAAATATTTGGCAGGGCAGGTCTTACAAGATGTGCCCATGATGATTGCTGATTATCCGGCCAAGTTATATACGTCACAGGAGTCGGAAGCCTTGTTTCAAATCCCTCCGGGAAGTTCTCAGACAGCAAATTACACCACAGATTTTTATGGGAGATATTGCAGACGTACTATCCGTTTCACTGCTTCCAATGACATAGTCCAGTTATATAGGGCATATCCCAGCGATAAAAGAAACAGCTGGATTTTAGATTCTACTATAGGTAAAGTAGTTACTAAATTCCCTAAAGGTGTAACGGGCACTCATACAATGGCTGAAGCTGATTTTTATCAAACATTCTTTCGTTCAACGGAAATGGCACTGACAGCTGCCGAGGCTTATGCCATGTTGGGCAATGATGATAGTGCTCGTTATTTTGCAAACGAAATCCGGGTCCGGGCTGGGATTCCTGTTATTGCTCCGACAATAATGGGAGCTGCATTAATTGATTCAATTAAAATAGAAAGACGTAAAGAGATGGCCTTTGAAGGAATTCGAATGTTTGATCTGCTTCGATGGAAACAAAACGTAAACCGTAAGGATGCACTTACACCGGCAGCACAACTTTTACCTTATCCCAGTGATAAATCGATATCACCAATTCCTTTCGCCGATGTTCAGATAGCCGGCTTGTCACAAAATCCCGGGTATTAAGCAATCATGCAAAGTCGGCAATATTATTAACTCATATAAACTTATAAGAATGAAAAGATCGATGTGCACAATGATCTTGTGTTTATTCTGTGTTTTCATGATGGGGCAGACTGGCGATAGAACCATTTATTTTAATTTAATCATTGATTCAACCCCTGTTTCGAAACCACTTCCGGAATTAATTACCATGAGTTATGTACCTTATGAAATAAGGCCATGGCATCAAAGAATAACAAAGAAAGATCCAAATAGGAATATTGAATGGATAATTCCGTCAAACGAACCCATTAATTTATATCTGTCTTTACCCATAGCCAATTCATTTAAAAGTTGGGTGCTTGAACCTGGCGATAGTATTATAGTAAATTACAAAGATGAAAGAGTACGTTTTTCGGGAAAAGGAGCCGATAAGCTCATCCTGAATAACGAAATTGCCACCCTTAAAGAAGCGCTGCAAAAACCTTCAAATCCTACATTTTATGTTACAAACTCTGTACAGGATTATATAGAATGGAGGGAATACTTAAATCGTGAATTGGCTTTAATTGAATTATTAATTGAATCCAGTAAAGAAAAATTAAATTCGTTTTCATTTAACTACCTGAAATTGACCGCCATTGAGGACTATGAAGATCGGCTAAGACATAAATTTATGAACCTCCGGCTGGAAGAACTTCATGTTGATAAAAAAACACTTTGCAAAATATTTGACGAGGACTTTTTTACCCCTAAGCTCCTTTGGTTCAGATCACAACCAACTGCATGGATAGGTGAGCATGTAATAACTGGATTTAATAGATTATTTCTGGCCCGACAAAACAATTTTCCTCCTGATCATAGAGGCGCATTGGTTAGTAAAGAAGAGTTTGCACTGGCAATGTTTAATAACGGCAAAAATATCTATAAAGGAGATGCGCTGGAATACGGCTTGATGGAATTTTTAACCAGCTATGTTATAAAAGAGTTTGGCTTTTCTCCAGTCACCGAAACTTTATTACACAAATATTATAGTGATCCGGAGAGAAAGCCTGAGTTCCAGGCTTATGTCAAAAACTTTGAGCAAAATACCCGGATGGTTACAAAAAATGAAAGAGTGCCTGATTTTACTGTCTATGATGCTCAGTTAAAACCAATTACCAGGTCAGGTTTAATGGGAAAAGTAGTTTTAATGCATTTTTGGAAAGCCGGAGATCCTGCCAGCGCAAGGTTAGCTAATTCCCTAAAAAAAGTTGAAACCTTATTTAGGGACAATCCAAATGTAACTTTTCTTCATATTTCTGCAGACAAAGATCGGTCAGCCTGGCTCAAGAATTTAAGCAAATCAACTTATACGACAGGAATGGGGATCAATGCTTATGTTGATCAAAAAGATGGCCAGGATAATATACTCGACTCCTTTAACATAAAAGAATTTCCCGCAGTAATTCTTGTCAACTATAATGGAAAGGTTATTTCAAATTCACTAGTAGACTCTTTTTCTGTAAATGATAAGTTAATTGGTTTGATCAGAAAACATGCATTAAAAGCTGCGGTAGAGGACTGGCAGGGAGGTTCAGATGGTCCATATATATTACATGAAACGAGTGGTAGTAAATCATATACATTTGAAAAAGGGGTTATGGCTGTAAAGGCTATGCAGGAAGAAAATAATAAGCCTGTTTTGGTTGCTACTGACGAGCCGGGTAAAAAGTTTACGGTAAAACTAAAAGTCAATACATTCATTGAGCCATCCGTATTTCCACGGCCAGAAAAGCTCATTGCCTTTTCGGATATTGAAGGCAATTTTGATGCGTTACGAATGTTGCTGCAAAATAATAAAGTAATTGATGCACAATTTAATTGGACTTTTGGTAAAGGACACCTGGTATTTGCCGGGGATATGTTTGACAGGGGTGAACAAGTTACAGAATGTTTATGGCTGTTGTATTCCCTGGAAGAAAAAGCGAGGAAGGAAGGTGGATATGTTCATTTTATTTTAGGAAATCATGAACTAATGAACTTGGATAAAAACCATAAGTATGCAAGAAGTAAGTATAAAGAAAATGCAACAAAAATGGGTAAGACATTAGCAGAGATTTATGGCAATAACAGTGAATTGGGAAAATGGCTTCGCACAAAAAACATTGTTGAAAAGATTGGAGACATACTTTTTATGCATGCGGGACTTAGTCAGGAGGTAAATGATCTGGGATTGACAATTGAACAAATTAATGAATTAGCAAGGCCTTATTATGACAATGCCAGTGCAGCAAAGCAATCTTCCGACCGGCGCCTTGCTTTACTTTTTGATAATGAATTGTCTCCTTTTTGGTACAGGAACTATTATAAAGAAAAACCGGTAGTATTCGGTCTTGCAAGAAATAAGCAGGTTGCAGAATATAGAACGCCTGTTAATGTCATTGATGAAATATTGACGCATTATCAGGTTAATAAAATTGTTACGGGCCATACTATTTTTGAAGGAGTTAAGGAAGGGGATATAGGGAAAAATCTGACTGTTCACTATAATGGCAAAGTTATAAACACAGATACCAAACATGCCAGCGGACATACTGAGGCCTTGTTAATTGTAGGAGATACATATTATAAAGTAAATAAAATGGGGGAAAGGCAAGAGTTATTTAGTTCAATTCCTGTCAGAAATAATATCGTTTTAAAATAATAGTACATAAAAAACATGGAGCCCCACCAGATCAAGGTGGGGTTTTTTATTTTTATGGGTCTTGTGTAGCAAGACTCATGCAAAATAATTTTACAACGCAATGGCCATTGCAGATTCCATTAATTTTTAAACTTTAAAATGAATATTATGAAACTGAACAATTTGAGGAAATTCTCAATACTGGGATTAGCATTGCTCGCCACTTCCGCAGTTGTAGCAGCTTTTGTTCCCAGCTCAAAATCCACTGATTCAACAGCATTAAACGGCCCAGGAAGCTTAACGCAGGCAGGAACCGATAATACTGCAACATGTGCAACCGTACAAAGCAATCCCAATTGCAATAATACCGTTACAGAAGGAGATGCCGGTTCTTCCAGCGCTGGTGGTACTACGTCTGCTGATCTGAATCGCAACACTACATTGGCTGAGTAATCGTTAATGAATTATTCTTTCATAATGTAAAGATTGTAATAGAACAGTTTAAAAACTGTTCTATTACTTTCAAATTCATACTTGCAATCGGCAAAAGCAATACCTGAACAATCAACGTGTTTCATCCCAATTAGTGTTAATAATATGAAGAAGAATATAATCTATATCACAGGTATCGTATTATTTTTCTCTTACACATCATGTAAGGAGAATGACGCTCCAATTCAGGTTGCAACCTATAATTATCAACAACCTCAATATAACAACGTAAGTTTGGAGATAGGGTCAGATACTATGCATTTTGCACTGAGTGACACGAGTTATAATAAAGTGGGGATAATCAATCTGTTTACCGACAAGGGAGTTGAATATATTTCGATTTTTGATACCCGCTCTGAAGCTATTAACATTTATCAGTTGAATACACAACAATTGGTGAAAAGAATTATACCAGGTAAATATCTTTCAGGCAAAGGGTCATACAAACCCACTGTTTTTTGTAAAAATTTTGATAGCATTTTTGTAAGAAATAACAGAAAGACATTGTCAATGCTCGACAGTAGTGGACATATAAAAAAGACCATTAATTATCCGGATGTATCTTCTCACGTAATAGCATTTAAAACAAACAGGCCGTTAGTGGTGAAAAACGGTATTGTTTTCGCAGGCATTCGCCCTTCTGGTACGCTGACAACCCTTAAAAAATTAAAGCAATGGAAAACAATGAACGTGATTGATTTTAATAATAGTAAAATAGATAAATTGTATTTTTTGCCCGAATCATACCGAAATAATTTATACGGCTATCATTTTATGAATTATAGTTACTGTTTTAATGATAGGGGAAATTTTGTATTTAGCTTTCCTGCAGATTCAAGCCTTTATGAAACAAATCTAACCGATTTCCATATAGCTCATTATGGAAAAAGCAAGTTTCAACAAGGACCAATAAGTCCTGTTAATGAGGAGGATTTGGACAGGGGAGATGGCAGCAAGCAATATCACATCAGAGATGCTTATGGAGCTGTTTATTTTGATCCGTTCCATAAAATATATTTGCGATACTTCAGGCAAAAGACCAGCGAGTCAGGCTATGACAATAATAAAAGAGAGGTTAAAGAGAGTGTTCTGATATTTAATAATAATCTCCAGATCATTGGTGAATCACCAATTCCGGAGTCTGTCAGTTTTAGCAATCTTTTTATTACAGCCAATGGACGGATCTTTGCGCAGGTAGACAAAAAAGATGAGAATGCGTTGCATTTTGTTCAGATAAAATTAAATTATAACGACCTCCCTGATGCTTCCATTCAAATAACCCAAAAATGAATTTAAAAAGTGTGAATAGATTACAATATTATACTAATTGTATATTAGGATACTTGCTCATAGCATGCTTTTCAAATTGTGACAATTCAGGTAGTAAGATCAATAGTTCATCCTTGATTACCGATCCTGGGATGCAGGACTCAATATTCAAGACTTTGGTAAGTTTTACTGATCACTCGATACCAGAAAATGAATTAAGCGACTCGTTAGCATTCTTGGTGTTACCAGTGGAGGCTAGCTGCCCAAGTTGCCGCAAAAGAACCATTGACAGTATATTAAAAAATATAAATAACCTTATTCAGAACCATTACATAATTATTTCAGCATCGGGAGGATATAAAACTATAAATTCCTATTTCCGTGAGCAGAATGGGAAACTTCCCGAGATGAAAAGTAATTTGTTTTTGGATACAACCCATCTGGCTTTGAAAAAAGAATTATTTGAGAACAATACAGTAATATACTATACTTCAAACCGTAAAGCTTTTAAAAAGGTAAGTAGCATTCCGGCAACAATACGAGAAGATCTGAGAGAGTTTTTTTCAGGAACCAGAAGCGATAAGCATATAACATCAAAATAAAGTCGGGAATTAAATAATGGAAATGAACATGAATGTAAATCCTAAAA
Organism: Longitalea arenae; assembly: GCF_016924755.1. Lineage (GTDB taxonomy): Bacteria > Bacteroidota > Bacteroidia > Chitinophagales > Chitinophagaceae > Niastella > Niastella arenae. The sequence continues at coordinate 795,500 of NZ_JAFFJX010000002.1, forward strand.
TAGCATTAAGTATTCCCAATGCAAGTAAACCGGGGAGGTATTTTTCACTTAGATTAAAAGAAGGAATAATGAATGAACCTTCTGAATATGCATTTTCCGGAAAAATACTTGCAGTATCAGATATTGAGGGGAATTTCCAGGCGTTCTGCAAATTGCTAACAAGAAACAGAATAATTAATAAATATTTTGAATGGATCTTTGAAGACGGGCATTTAGTGATAAACGGTGATTGTTTTGACAGAGGCGATCAGGTCACAGAATGTCTTTGGTTGATTTATGCGCTGGAAGAACGGGCTATAAAGGAAGGAGGTCATGTGCATTTTATTCTTGGCAATCATGAAATCATGAACTTAAATGGAGATTGGCGTTATATTCATCCCAAATATGCTGAGCAAACAAAATCCCGAAAGCCCCCTGCAGCCATTTATGACGGGAACGGTGAGTTGTGGCGATGGTTGTGCACGAAAAACATTATTGAAAAAATTGGCGATATCTTATTTGTCCATGGTGGTATTTCCAAAGAACTGCTTAAATTAAACCTTACAATAAAAGATATAAATTTTAAATCAAGGCCTTTCTACGCTCACGCTAATCAACAATTTGTTGATCCTGTACTAAACATAGTGTTCAATAGCGACCAATCTCCTTTCTGGTATCGCGGTTATTACCAGGACACAGTTACAGAAGAACAAATTGATGATGCCTTGAGATATTTTGGAGTGAAAACAATCGTTACGGGCCATACAACAATAGATAGGATCACCTCATTCTTTAATGGGAAAGTTATAAATATTGACACTGATCATGCAGGAGGAAATTCACAAGCACTATTAATTAAGAATGATAGATTTTATAGAATAACGAATGATGGAAAAAGAGAAAGAATCAAGTGAATATGGAAAAACTATTCACATTCACTTTGAAGTCAAACTTTCCCTGTCCATCCTATTATAAGAGATTAGGGGTAGGGAAAATTAAGCCAGCTTTTGTTTGAATTCTTAAGCAGTTATACGCTGGTTACTTAATTCGTCCTTTTTTAGGAAGCGAATGGTAAATGATCCTTCCTCATCATAATAATATGATTGCCGGTATTTGCAAAACTTTATTGGTGCTCCATGAACTTTCATTATGTTTAGATATACATAAACAGTTGCCCGGGATAAACCTAACCTTTCACCTAATTTCTTAGCTGTTCCTGTACCTTTAATTTTAATAAGGTGATCTAAAAGTTCAATACGCTTTAATGTTTCATCATAATACATGTGGATAAGATTTTGATCTGAAATATATAAAGTGTTGATTTATGTAAAAATATTAGTTCAATTTCAGGCGCTATTGATTATAAAGCGTTTGTTCATACATACAAGCAGTACTATAATGGTTTAAAATTACAAGCCATTACCGCAGTTATTCTGCAGCCCAATATTATCTTTTATAACAACAAAGGTTGAATGTCAACTATTGCAAGGTTTTTATTCGATAAATTAAATGGTGTTATAAAAACAATGCCCCGCGGATGCTGGCGGGGCATTTTATAATACTAATACTCTCTTTTGAATGATATAGGCTGAAGGGCTAACAGGCAATCTGAGCTATTGTAAAAGGCGCTTTAATACCAATGGGAATCGTCTCAAATCATTTTACCGGCAATTGCCTATGCACTGCTAATGACAATAGATTTCTATGGTTATGCCAAAATCGGCATTGACCGACCAACCAAACCCGGGTCTTTCCGAGATCCGGGCAATAAATGTGTACAAAACGTCGTAAGACGTCTTCCAACAATAAAAACCGTCTTATCCGTCAGTTAAGTACCTCTGCGCTAAGATTCTGCTTTACCTCTTCTTCTTCAAGGTGAACATACTGGGCGAATTCTCTGATCGACACATAGTCTTTCTTTTTACGGCCCAATTCTTCGCGGATCGTTTGTAATAACCGCTGGGCGGTACGTATGTTAATGCCAAGGATCTTTGTGATATCATTGGTATGAATCACCAGCCGTTGGGTGGCTCTTCTGGCTGAGGCGGGCAGTTTTTTGCCAGTCTTTTTCTTTTTAACGGCGGCATTCTTTTTTGTAGCTGTTGCCTTCTTTTTTGCGGGAACGATCTTTTTTGCAGCAATGCGTTTCTTCTTTGCCATGCTGTTCAATACATTTAATGGTTAAGCCAATAGTGGCAGTTGGCTTACTAATCGGAGCATCGTGTATAAAACTTCCAAAGTATCTGTTGGCGGAAGTGCTACTTTCTGGCCGTTAAATTAAAAGGATTTTTGAAATCACACAAATTTATTACATAAAGCGAGCCGCATTTCTATTCGCTGTCTGCCATCGTGATGCTCGCTTTGCACCAATCAACCAGCATCAACTGCCAGGTCGTGGCCACCTGCGCAAATTCGTCGTCGATACCGTCAGTACTGAGCAGGCATAAATGGGTAATTTGGTTGCCAACAAGTGTACCGTAATAGGTATAGTTGTCCGACTGCAGGGCAAAGCCGTTGTTGATATAGTCTCTCCCTTCGAGCCGGATATTTCCTTTTTTACGGATGGGAATAGCTGCGCAAAAAGCGTCAAATGGAATATTGGCCCCTAGCTGGTTGGTCTGCTGGCGGATATGGATATCCTTGTAACCCATTAAGGGATTTGTATTGCTTTCCGCTAATAAAATGGGGTCTATAAGCGCCATTTCCTCCTGTATTGCTGACATCGCTGATATGGGCAGGAACTCCAGCTGTAGCCATTCATCCTTTGTTATATCTACTGTAAACTCCTGATAAAATGGGGTAGAAGTGGGTTGGGCATCGGTAGCATGGCGGGTGGGAACATTATGGCCTAATGCGGCCGCTTCCAACTGATCTTTGCTTAGTACATGAAGGGTCAACTTTCTGAAGATGGCTATATCGTCTGCTCCTGGCGGGTTGGCCTTAATTACCCGCCATTCCCGGCCCTCTATTACCATAGAAACCGGTTTATTGAATGCAGGCGGCAATTGCGCCAATCCAAGCTTATATTTCCCGATTAGTGTCCCCGAGATCCCATCGATACAGGTAACCCTGATCTTTCTTGGGAATAATTGCAGCGCTGCATCCAGTACCTTAGCGTAATTCACAATATAGAATAGGTTTAATTAAAACTAAAAAAGCACTACTACAACAACGGCATTCCGATCTCTTCCGGATAACAATATCGCAATAAAAAATGAATGACACCGCTGTTGCCGGTCATAAAATCCGGGGTAGGCTGCCTTTCATGCTGTACCAGCCAAAAGGGGCCGTGTTGCGGATGCTCTTTTTTCAAATGCATGATCACCTGTGCTATCCAGCCAGCTCTTTCATACCATGCTGATTCCTTAAACACCTTAAAAGCTTCCAGGTAAATTTCACCCAAACCGCTCAATCCATGCAACTGGCTCAGATTGTTATCCACTACTTTAGGTGGATGATTTAATAATGCACCGGTGGCATAATGTTTATATTGTTGCTTATCAGTAGGGTTATCCGAACATACATAAGCTTTTATAAAAGCGAGGGCGATTCCCGACGTGCCTTCGCTCCACCAGTGCATTAACTCTTTATTCTTGTCGGTGCGCCATTGAATTTTGTCGCCCCGCTGAACTGCTTTCTTCATTAACCATCGAAGTCCGGCATCTGCCGACGCCTGCGCCTTTTTATCCTGATAACGTTGCGCATATTCCAGTAAAAAATAGATTATTCCCGAAACCCCATTGGCAAATCCCTGTCTTTTCTTTTGTTTACCCTTTACTTCTTTATAGATCCAGGAGCCATCATTTTGCTGGTTAGCTACCAGTTGATCAACATATTTGCCCAGCCGTTCTTTCACCATATCATGTTGTAAAAAATCAAGGCATAGCCAATGGGCCATACCCTGCCCGGCTAAACCATATGTAAAACCCAATTGCTGGTTATCCCGGTTCAGTAATTGTTTGATCCAGTCAAAATAAACGGTTTTGGGTTCTATTAATCCATGCCTAATGGAACAGGCCAAAGTTGCAGCAATGCCCGGTGCTCCAAAGTACAAACTGGGTGATGCCTTTTCAATCCGTTGTATATATTTCATTTCAATCAGTTCCAGTGCTTGTATGGTGGGAAGGGCCGAAGCACTGGTGTCAAATCCTACATGATGCGCAACGCTTAGCAGGTACATGGCACCGGCTGCTCCTTTGCTGAAGCTGGCATACCAGGCTTTGTTAATTTTACTTTTGTCCCGACTGGGTTCGGCATTTAAGTCTTCCGAAAACCAACCTTTATTTTCATCAGTCAATAATGGGGAGGCCAGCGTACTTATGGCTTGTTGAATTGTTTTTTGTATTTGTTCTTTGGTAAAACCGGCCGGAGTCGTTACTGGCCGTAGTTTTTTAGCCCTTAGATCATTCTGGTATAGTACCAGTTTGTCATATAAAGTTGGCAAGGCGGGCCGTTTCATCGGATCAGGATGCAGGCATTGTACGATTATGCCGGCCATGTCCTTATCTGGAATAAAGAATGCTACTTTCTCCGACAATGCTTCTAAAGGAACATCAGTAAGTTTGACAGGTGATATCCCCGTCCATACCTGCAATAACACGGCGCCGGCAGAAAATACATCCTCTTTGATCGTAGGCGTTTCTGTTTTAAGCTGCTCCGGCGACATATAGCCATGTGTTCCTAACTGAAATGGCGGCGCCGGCGCCTGTTGTTGCAGGGAATAACTTAATTCCATATCTATCACCGCCACCTTGCCATTGGGCATAATGATAAAATTATTGGAAGTAGCATCACGGTGCACAACATGATGTTTATGCAGGGTATTCAAAAGGTCAACGATCTGGATCAGGTAATTGATAAAGATAATGCCGATACGCGTTCCGGTTATAAGTCCATCGCGCAGTTCGCCATTCTTCTCACGGCAAGCCTTATACAGGGGTTTCCCTTTAATGCGTTCCATCACCAGGTAGTAATTGCCGTTTTCCTCAAAATGGCCCAGCAATCGCGGCATTCGGACTTTATCCTGCAGTTGGGCATGCAATTGCTGTTGCCATATAAGCCTGTCTTTAATGTCACGACCCTGCTTGTCTTTACTATCCCCATATGTACCTTCTTTAATCACGCAAAAACCAAAATTGGTAAGGCTTTTAATATACAGGCATTTGATAACATCATTCTTCTGGCTTTCCTTCAGGCTTTTGATGATGATATAATTGTAGCCGATCCTTTTGCCGGCTTTTTTAATGGCTTTACCCTTTATTGCTGTTTCACCGGTGCTTTGCGAAACAGTTTTTACGGTAGCTGATCTCATACATATGACCTTTTGATACTTGTATTACTTACCTATTAAAATTCGGTATGCCCACTGCAATCAAACTGCAGTGACCTATTTTAGCTTACCACGAACACCCATCACTCATTCAACTCCATATTATAGTTCTTCAGCAAAGGTTTCAATTTGTCTTTTGAGAAAAAGGCGATCACGAAGAACCCTTCCTCTTCATAAAAATAACTTTCCCTGTAGCTGTCGAACTTGATCGGACAACCCAATCCTTTCATAAAATTGATGTAATCGTAAATACTTCTTTCAGACAGGTTTAACCGTTCAGCCAGTTGCGCCGGGGTGCCGGTGCCCCTGATTCGAATAAGATGATCTAATCGGGAGAGCCGGTCAATAATATCTCTTTGCATATCGGGTGAGTTTGTGTAACGATGGTAAGTCGTTACGGGATAAGGAATCGGTTGCTGGTAGTTACGTCAGAACGTAACATGGCCTTGGTGAGAAGGTAATTAACAGTGTAGTGGAATGATCAGGTGAAAGCAGGCAGGTTGGCAGAGGTTCGTCGCTTTTTTCGCTCCAGGTAAATACCCCAGGCTGATAATGCCACGAAGCCGCTGTTGAATACAATATGCGCACGCCACGACATTTCTTCCAGTACGCCTCCGCAGGAACAGGGGATCTCACTGCCGAAGACCAGCATAGCTGCAATATATAAGGTAAATAGCGACATCAGAATGAACGACGCGCACAGGCCCGCTAGCCGTAAACGGGGTATAGCCAGACATACAGCGATCAGCAGCTCACTGGCAGGCACCCCCCAGGTCAGCAAAGCGGCAAAGGGTGCAATAAAGGGCGATTCTGAAAGTCCGAATTGGAAATTGTAATAATCAAGCAATTTGGCGGCAGCAGCGTACACAAAGAGGATACTAATTAAAGTGCATATGATCCCCAAAGCCACATTACTCTTTTTCATAGCATTGCAGGTTCTTAATGTTGACGAATAAGGTTCTTGTCCCTGTCAAACGACAGGACGTTTTGAAAGTTTTCCTTAAATAATATATTATACGGTCGGGGTTGTTTTAAGGAGCACGGAAAAAAATGCCGGTTCATTCCAATCAGGATTGGAACGGTATTACAAATATGACCAACCGGATATTGACAGGAGGTTAGAAGGAGTGTCGGGAGCTGGCTTTAACCTCAGCATATTATCTTAATATAAAATTACAAAGGAAATTTATTTTCCAATGTTAAGTTTTTAACGGACAACTGCACGTGAAAATTGAGTTACTAATTGTTTTACTGACAGTTCAATATTAAGCAAGGCGATAATGTAAGCTTTTGTCAAAACTGCCTGTCCGGTGTATGTACAATAAACAATAAAGCATTTGCGGCAATAGGTGTTACCAAAATATTCATGTTTGTCAGACGTGTTCATATTTTAATAACAATACAATTTCACTCATTGATATAATTTGCACACCTCTGTTATAGTTATGTGGCAGAATAGACCAATTAAGCCAAAAACCGGATCGCCTGATACTGATGAACTGTTATTTAATGAATGGTATCATCAGCATTGGGAATTATTATTCAAGCTCGCCTGTAAGAAAACCGGCTCAGCCGACGATGCCTATGATCTGGTGCACGACCTCTTTGCCGACATCTGGCGCTCGATGCCTGCATTATCTGATGATCCCACAGCTGTAAGGTCCTACCTCGTCGCCTGTTTATATCATAAAGTGTTCAATTATTTCCGGTCGAAAGGATTACGGGAAAAACACTATAAGAACCTGGAAACTTTTTTAACACACCAGTTAATTGCCGATCCCGCCCATGCTTTGCAGCAACAGGAACAGGAGCAGGAAAATATCCAACTGGCCATTGATAAAGAAATTACCGGCATGCCTGATAAAATGAAAAAGATCTTTATTCGCAATTATTACGAGGATCAATCCATTTCACAAATAGCCGGTGACCTCTCCCTCTCCAAACAAACGGTAAAAAATCAGTTACATATTGCTTCCAAACGCTTACGCCGGGCGGTAAAGCAGCTTGCGATGCAGGTATTCTTCTTCCTGTAACCCACCTTTATGGCTTAACATTATGGTAATATACAAGCCATGGTACTATTTGCCGGCCGTGTTATTACTATGATGTATGAAACAAAGCCCCATGTCCGTTGAATCATTGATTCAGCGGTTCAGGAACAATGAATGCACCCCCGAGGAAATTGAACTGCTGCAGCAATGGATCGCCCAGCTCGACATTGCTGATGATGCTGCGGAATTGTCGCCAGCGCAACTGGATGCGGTCAGGAACCGCATGTACCGGCAACTGACGCACCAACCACCTGTTATGCCCAACCGGCACCGGCTGCCTTATCGCCGCCTGCTCGTGGCTGCCAGCTGGCTGGTGCTTGCTCTATCGGTTACTATAGTATGGTATTTTAATCGTCCCCTGACTGTTAGTCATCAACTCGCCCAATCGCTGCCCACCGTTATTGAGAACAATCATCCCGGCATCAGGCGCATTACCCTGCCCGACGGTTCCCAGGTATGCCTGAACATGCATTCCCGCCTCGAATTTGATCCCCAACAATTCAATCGTAAAGAACGCCTGGTGAAATTATCCGGTGAAGGCTTCTTTGAAGTAGTAAGTCTGCCCCTGAACGCGTCCACCGGCGGAGGTAAAAAACCTTTCATTGTAGAAACCGGTAGTTTGCGTACCCGCGTATTGGGTACCGCTTTCAATATTGAAGCTTATGCGCAGGAATCGGAAGTGCGTGTATCCCTCGTACATGGCAAGATCGCCCTCGATGATACTGCTACCGATCAAACTACCGTGCTTTCACCCAATCAGGCAGTACGGTACTCAAAGCAAACCCAGTCCTGGCAGGTATTACCTGTAGAAGCTGCCAATGTTGCCTTGTGGACAAAAGGCTACCTGGTATTCAATGAGGTTCCGCTGCAGGAAGCGCTTGAACGCATTAGTAAAAGATATCAAATAACCATTGAGTATGATCAGGCGCTGCTACAGAATAAACGTATCACGGCCAGCTTCCATAACAGCAACTTACCAACTGTGCTCACGAATATTCTTTTTGTACATGACCTGCTTTATAAAAATGCAGGTGGGAAGCTGGTTATAGTAAAGAAGGTATAGTCGCATAACGCACAAACTCTATATAAACATTAAAGCCATTCAGAACAAGCATCGTGACATGAATAAATCAACCCGTATACTAACCGTTTTTGTTTTTTTCTTATCAATCCTGTCCTCAAAAGCACAGGTTATTACATTAAAGGAAAAGATCTCTATTTCATTAAGAAACACTACTGCTGCGCAGGTGGTGGAGGAATTGGATAAACGCAGCAATTATACCTTTTCGTACACCCGCGATCAATTGGAAAGAATACATATTAGGTCTTTCGTTTTTGAGAATATCAGCCTGGGCAATGCCCTGGAAAACCTGCAACGACTCGCTGATCTTGAATTCAACCTGCTGGGGAATACAATTGCTGTAAAGATCAACACAATACCTGCAGCGCTTCCTTCATCAACAGCGAATCCCAAACCCGGAAAGATCACTGGCGTTATTCGTAACGAAAAGAACGAAGTAATGCCAGGCGTGACCATAACGGTAGAATCGGCAGATAAGGGCACCACCACGGCCGTTAATGGCGATTATGTATTGTCGTTGCCGCCCGGTAACTACACCTTAAAGTTCTCTTTTGTAGGGTATCAGTCCCGCCGGATAACAGATGCCGAAGTAAAGGAGGGAGAGGTCACCGATCTCAGTATTGTACTTTCCGCCGCTTCAAAGCAAATGCAGGCCGTAGTGGTAACTGGTGGCGCCCGCCGCGAAAGCACCCGTTCTTTATTGATGGCCCAAAAGAACAGCGCCGGTATGACAAACGGGATCAGTGCCGAACAGATCCGTGTTACAGCCGATAACAATACCGCGCAGGTCTTAAAACGGGTGAGCGGTATTACCGTACAGGGCGACCGGTTCGTGACCATCCGCGGTGTGAGCGATCGCTATAATAACGTATTGATCAATGGCTCTTCATTACCCAGTACAGAACCGAACAGAAGAAATTTCAGTTTCGACATAGTTCCCAGCTCTCTGGTAGATAACGTTATTGTAAATAAGACCGCTACCCCCGATCTGTCCGGTGAATTCACGGGTGGAATGGTACAGATCAATACCACTGATGTACCCTTTCGCAATTTTTTAAATCTGGGCATTGGAACCGGCTTTAATACCGCCAGCACCGGCAAGAACTTCATTAGTCATAAACGCGATAAAAGAGCTGCATTAGGGATCATAGATGAAGACCGGAAATGGTTTGGCGATGGCCGGGTATTCGATCAGCAGCAATATGTAAAATACCATGGCAACCGCGATACAGCCGCTATGCGGAATATCGGCAAACAGATACCCAATCGCTGGCAAACGTACCAGTACCAATACCGTCCCATGCAGAACTACCAGCTCTCGGGCGGCTTACACAAAAAAGTGTCAGAAAACAGCACCATTGGCGCCGTGGCGGCGCTTACCTATCGCAATGAAATGCTGTATGAAGAAGGGGAGGCCCGCAGTTTGCAGAATTACGATTACAATACCGGGCGTAACCGCTATAACACCACCATCGGTGGTATCCTGAATGTGGCCTTTAAATCGAAAGGACATAAACTCGCCCTGAAGAATTTATACAATAACAGGTACAGCAACCAGTACGACGACCGCTATGGATACCAGATCAGCAATTCGGGTTTCGAGAACCGTACCGGCGAAACTACACTCGCCAACCGCATGATCCAAAGCCGGGTAGAAGGGGAGCATAGTTTGTTCGACGCGAAGATCCGGGTTGACTGGTACGGGGATTATATTACGATGAAACGCGAACAACCCGACGGTCGTTACCTGGTTGGCCGCGATGCCGACTCAGGCAGGCATACCTACCTCTACAATTTTGGCGAACGCAATTTGTTCTGGGGCGGATTATATTCTGCTACGCTCGATGAAAAAAGAATCAACTATGGCGGTAACCTAAGTATACCCTTTACAGTGGCAAATGCAAAGCAGACATTTAAAGCCGGTTATGCCTATTCGAAAAGGGAGGCGGACTATGACGCTACCGGCCTGCGGATCATTTCCACGGACGTCGATTTTGAAAAGAACCACCGAGGCCTGCCTTATTACAGCATCGTTACGCGCGAAGCCATTGCCGATGGCAGCCTGATCTACGTGCCCACTTATATCCGGTCTGAAAGCACCGGTGACCGCTACAACGGTGAACAGCTGCTGAATGCAGGCTACGCTATGCTTGACCTGAAATTATTAAAACAGCTGCGATTGGTGGGTGGCATGCGATACGAGCACAATAAGGTTACCATGTCAACCGAAACCTACAATACCGATGGCTTTCCGGTCTTCAGCGATTCTGTATATACCGAGAAGGACTGGCTTCCTTCCGTTAATCTCATCTACAGTATCACCGATAAACTGAACATCCGGGCCGCTTACAGCAAAACACTGGCAAGGCCCGATTTTGTAGAACGGTCGCCCTATGTGTATTTCGACTTTGTAGAGCAGCTGCAGGTCACCGGTCAGAAAGCCTTGCAGGTAACCCGCATCAGGAATTATGATCTCAGGGTTGAATATTATCCAAGCGGTAATGAGATCCTGTCTGCTTCTGTATTCTACAAAGACTTCGATAAACCGGTAGAGCGCTTTTACATTCTGGGAAGCCCCAATAACCTGGTTGAATACTGGAACCTGTACAGCGCCACCGCCAAAGGGATTGAGGCGGAGATCAGGAAATCATTGTCGTTTATTGCGCCGGGTTCCAGGTGGTTGCAAAACCTCACTTTCAGCGCCAATGCCACTTACCTGGAAGGAGAAATAAAATACCTCGTTACCAAAAGTCCTTTTACCCAAAAAGACACCAGTTATATTGATAACGGCAGCCGGCCTATCCAGGGGCTGTCGCCTTACATCATTAACACCGGTTTAAATTATCAATCGAAGAACTGGGGCTTTAATGTGGCATATAACCGCTTCGGCCGCCGCATTATAAATGGAGGAACCAACCCACGCATCATTCAATATGAAAATCCAAGAGATGTGGTAGATATACAGATAAGCACACAATTGATGAAGCAGAAGGCGGAGCTCAGGTTCAATATTTCGGATCTGCTGAATCAGTATACCATCTATTATAGCAATAATATCAAATATGCAGAAGGCGGTGGTCATCCAACAGAGAAAGACAATCATGACCCCAAAGGATCGGCTTATAATGAAGCGCTTGATTTTGCGACCTACAAGGTAAAGAAGGGAACCAGTTTCAGCATAAGCCTCACTTATAAATTGTAACCATTTACAGGATTTATCTTTAAATGATATAGTAATGCGTCCACTTTTTTTTCTGAACAAAATGGCCTTATCGGCGATGCTCATCTTTGCTTTACTGATCACCAGCTGCTCCAAAAATGAGCGGGCCATTGAAGAAACCAGTTATACCACCCTTGAATTAAAGGCCATAACGGTTGATCCCCTGCTGCTGCAGTTTACGGTTGATGAAACAGCCCTGGATCATTTGCTGGCAACACCAAGTGCAAGCACCAGCCTGCCGGTTAAATACATGAACCCCACGCACCGTTTCCGGGTAGTGGATCAATATAGTAATACATTATTGGCCGATACGACGGTCGATTATAAAGCCGGCGAAAAGAACACCATCACTTTTTTTCAGCCGGTAGCCGGTGGCATGCTGGTCTTGATCGGACCGCCGGTCAATGAACCGCCGCCGGCAGCAGAAAAGAAAAAGATCTCCATTGTATATTCTTTACCTGAAGTTCCTGAGCGGGTAAAAGTGGTTGTGGATAACAGTGTAAGCGGTAATTCAGGTGCTGATTATGCGCCATCAGACAGCTTTTCTTTGAAAAGAGGGGAGTTCTCGCCTTACTTCTGGAGCTGGAACAACAGGAAGCCGAAGCTAAGGATCTATGATGCCAACAATAGCCTGATCTTACAGGTTAATAACAGCCAGTTTGCAGAGGCCATTGCAGATTTCTCCATTTTCAGTTTTTCAGGTATTTCCGCCGGTTCCGTATCTCTTACCAAACTTTATTAATTCCATTAATTGTCATAAAAATGAAGTCTGTTTATACGCTTTTCATTGTATTATTCATTACCCAGCTCTCTTTTGGCCAGGTTGCCCTTACCCCTGTGATCTTTCCAAAATATATACAGGGAGCCGGTACCAATTCGGCTAAAGTGCCTTTTGTGTGCCGGGTTACCATTACCGGGTTGAACGCCAATACCACTTACCGGTATTACAACAGGTTTGTTTCCACTTTTACTGATCCCGGCAATGGGGAAGGCGTGTATTATCTGATAAAGCCGAATGGTACTTTATTCAGGGCATCGTTCCCCAGCTTATCAGGCGTCAGTAATAATGCCGGTGTGCTTACTACCGATGGTTCCGGTTCCTATACCGGCTGGTTTATTGCCGAGCCGGGTGCAGGCGCGGCATCTATTTTTGTACCTGATACCGAGATCTATTTCCGCATCATCCTGAACGATGGCACCAGTTCATCTTCGCCTGTTCACCGGCCTACCGTTAATATTCCCGTTAAAGTGATCGATTTTGGCAGTGGCGCCACCCAGGGAACTGCTATACGCAGCTCAGCGGTAACCGGTGGTACGGCCAAAAACTTCGTATTTCTATGGGATGTTGCTGATCCTGCAGGCGCACAGCCAGTATCCGGAACTTATGTAGAAGCAGATGAAATCGATAACAGCACTACGTTGGGATTTGCATCTTTTTATGCCGATCATGTAAATAATAAAGCGCAAACATGGGGTACCATCATTCCTAATAACCTGCCCAACGGCATCAAAAGGATCAATCAATACAGCGTAACCGGTGCCGTTGAAACTGGTTATAAAATTTCTTCCAATAGCGAATGGCCGGTGGAAGGTGGTGGTAAAGCCAGTACCGTTAATCCGAACGGCGGATCTGCCAATGTCATTGTCTTGAATGGTGCGGTTGCCAGGCTCGATGGCGCCAATGTGAAAACCGATCAAACCATTACATTTAACGCCCTGGCGCCGAAAACTTACGGCGACGATAACTTTGATCCGGGAGCAACTACGACTGCAGGTATCCCGGTAACTTATGCAAGCGACAATGCAGCTGTAGCCGGTATTGTAACCGTAAATAACCAGCAACTGGTTGCCATCAAAGGGGCAGGTACCGCCAATATTACTGCCATTCAGCCAGGTGATGATTTCTTTAATGCCGCCAGCCAGAAAGTGGAACCATTCACTGTTAATAAGGCAGCGCTTACGGTAACGGCCGATGATCACCAGATCCTGCAGGGCGATCCAATTCCAACACTTAGCTTAACGTATTCAGGATTTAAAAATGGTGACGATGCAGCAGATCTCAGCACCCTGCCGGTGGCCACTACAAGCGCCAACCAATCATCACCACCTGCTGTTTACGATATCATTCCGGATGGCGGGTCTGCGGCCAATTATACTTTCCATTATGTATCGGGCAAACTGACAATAGTACCGTCGAAACAGGCGCAAACAATCAATTTTGCGCCCATTCCTGACAAAACCTATGGCGACCTGGCTTTTGATCCGGGTGCCACTGCGCAATCGGGCTTGCCTGTTAAATATGTGAGCAGCAATACGGCCGTAGCCGACACGGCAGATGGCAAGATCGTGATCAAAGGCGTTGGAACGACTACCATTACCGCCAAACAGGATGGTAATAGCGGCTGGCTGGCAGCACCCGACGCAAGTGTGTTGCTTACGGTTCATAAAGCTACATTGACCATTACCGCAGAAAACAAAACGCGGAATGTAGGTGAGCCCAATCCAGCCTTTACCCTACGCTATTCCGGATTTGTTTATGGCGAAACCCCTGCCGTGCTCACTGCACAGCCGGTAGCTGCCACCACTGCCACTGCCGCTATGCCTGCCGGAAAATATAAAATTACCGTTAGCGGCGCTGCTGCTGATAATTATACTATTCAGTATGTTGATGGTGAATTAACCATAGATCCGCTGGCAGTTCAAACAATTTCATTTACTGCTTTTCCAGAAAAAAAATACGGGGATGCGAATTTCAAGCTCAATGCTTCAGCCAGCAGCGGTTTGCCGCTAAGCTTTAGCAGCAGTAATCCGGCAGTTGCAATGATCAGGAACGATTCGCTGATCATGCTGACAGCAGGGACCAGTATTATCACTGCTTCCCAGGCCGGTAATGCCATCTGGGGGCCTGCCAGTGCGTCGCAAACCCTTACCGTGCAAAAGGCCCGGCTTATTATAAAAGCCGATACTGTAATTAAAAAAGAAGGGCAAGCAGTTCCTGCACTTACTGTAACCTATAGCGGTTTTGTAAAGAACGAAGATTCTACTGTACTGACCACATTGCCCACAGTTACAACCACTGCCAGCACTCATTCCGTGCCCGGTAATTATCCAATAACGGTAAGCGGCGCCGCTGCCGTCAATTATTCGATCGCGCAGTTGAACGGTGTTGTTATTGTATTGCCCATGCAGGGCGCCGTACAGGATAATTTGTTTGCCTATATGAACAGGCCCGGGCAATTGCAGGTAAATGTGTTCGCTGCAGACGGAGGCAAAGGAGTTATCCAGGTATTTGACCTGAACGGTACCAGGCTGGTCAATGTAAATGTTACGCTTGTAAAAGGCAATAATACATTTCATGTGCCGGTTGGTAATGTGGCGCCCGGAATATATAATGTACGGGTAACCGTAGCCGGTGTATTACTGAAAACGAAACTGATCATACAATAGATCCAGGCACCTGTTCACTGAATCGTCTAACGAATCAAACAAAGAATTAATTATCCAAAACTTTTTGTGATGAAGATGTTTTTTCAATCCGCTCCTTCTCTGCTGCTGATCTTAATTACTGGCGGATCATTGTCGCTACGCGCCCAGGAAAACAGCACTATTAATATAACCACTACTGCAGTTCCTTTTTTACGCATTTCACCAGATGCCCGTAGTGGGGGCATTGGGGATGCAGGTATCGCTATAAGTGCCGACGCTAACAGCGTTTTTTATAACCAGGCTAAACTGCCCTTTGCCAAAAACAGGTCGGGTGTTTCGGCTACCTATACGCCCTGGCTAAAGGAAGTGGCAGACAATATGTATCTCGCTACCCTGGCCGGGTATCACCAGCTTGATGAGTTGCAAACCGTTTCGGCTTCGTTGCGTTACTTTAATGCAGGCGATATTGCGATGACAGATTATAACGGGAACAAACTGCAAACTGTTCAACCCCGTGAATTTGCTTTCGACCTCGGATACAGCAGAAAGTTATCTGATAAATTTGGCATAGGCGCTGCACTGCGCTATATCTCGTCCAAGCTCGTTACCGGCAGTTTCAATGGCGTGAACTACAAAGCAGGCAATGCCTTTGCGGCCGACCTTTCTGTTTTTTACAATGGGGTTGCTGAAAACGATCGTGGCTGGAGGGCCGGATTATCTTTGTCGAACCTGGGATCCAGGATCGGGTATACAGACGATTCCAATAATAAAGATTTTTTACCGGCCAGCCTCGGTCTTGGCGCTTCTTATACAGAGGTATGGGACGAAGATAACAAAATGACCTTCGCACTGCAGGCAGATAAATTACTGGTGCCAAAAATCCCTGAAACAACAGCGTCCATGCCCGCTTACCGCGATAAAAGCGTAGTAGGAAGCTGGTTCGATTCGTTTGATAATGGCGCCCTGCAACTGGCCTTTGGCGCTGAATACGGGTTTAAAGACCAGCTATTTCTGCGCATAGGATACAATAGCAAGTCCTATTCCTACGGCAACTGGCAATATGTAACGGCCGGCGCAGGGGTAACATTCAGTATGGCAACGGTTAATTTTTCTTACCTCGTTCCTGCTGGTGACAAAGTAAACAGAAACCCCTTAAGCAATACAGTGCGCTTAGGCCTGGTGTTTGGTATAAACAAATAGTTGTATACTCTTTGAAGAAATTCGGATCAAAAAAATGAAAAAGCAAGCCGTTACCTTTTGAAAATATAGCTGAATGGCAGCTGCCTTTGTAAAAACAAGGGCAGACTGCCGGCCGGCAGCCTTCCAGCCAACATTTTCTCTTTCCTGTAAGAAACTGCACGATTTGAATTTTTTTGAATGAATGAGCCGCATCGATCAACACCGTAGAACGGGATCTGCAGTGTCGTTTGTAATTGAGTTGCCAATTTCCGATGATCCTGTTCAGGTCTGATCCAAAACTGTTAATTATATTTTATAACTATTGAGAAATAACCGCATAAAACGGTTAATGGACATGTATTGCCTGCATGTATGGATGCGCAATGTAGTTACCTTAATGAACACACGCCATATTAACAGAACAATAACTAATTGCTAATTCGATTGTGAAGTGTTTTTTTGATAGCGTGGATGATTATTTTTACATAGAGATCATGGTTAAACGAAAAGTGTTGACAGTATTTTTCTCCAACTCAAAGCACCAATAAATCAGTAAAAGATTACCTGTTTCATATACCATTTTCAGTAATTGTTTAAACCAAATTAAATTAATCATGAAAAGACTTATCCTGAGCATGGCAGTGCTCGCTTTAGCCGCGGCTGCTTGTAAGAAGAACGGAGCCGAAAAAGGTTTTGATCCCCGCAGCACCTTTGCTGGTCCTTATGCTGACACCATCACGTTGCCTTTGACCATCACAACAGACACAGAGCTGGATCCCAGCATCCTGTGGGTATTGGATGGCAAGACCTATGTAACCAACGGCGCCACCCTGATCGTGCCTGAAGGAACCCGCGTTGAAGCAAAGAAAAAATCAACCAACGATTCAGCTTCAGCGTTGATCATTACCCGTGGCAGCCAGCTGTTTGCCGTAGGTAATGCACAAAATCCTGTTGTTTTCACATCACACGAAGCTAATCCTGCCAGTGGCGACTGGGGTGGTATCGTGTTGTTGGGAAATGCACCTTTGAACAGAGCTGATGCAACCATCGAAGGTATCAACCTGCCTAGCGTTCCTGCTGGTGTAGATATCAACTACGGTGGCGGTGCTGCAGGTCAGGGCGACGTTAACCATAAAGCTGGTGAACTGCAATTTGTGCGTATCGAGTATGCTGGTGCTGCTATTGCAACTGATAATGAACTGAACGGTTTGACTTGCGGTGGCGTAGGTGCTGGTACTGTACTGGATCATATCGAAGTTGCCTATGGTAACGACGACGCATTCGAGTTCTTTGGCGGTACAGTAAATGCCAAATACCTGTTCGCGCTGGCTCCGGATGATGATGCATTCGATTTCGATTTCGGTTACAGAGGTCATATTCAATATGCCGTTTCTGTACTGGATCCTAACGAAACCTATTCAGCCAATCCGAACGGTATTGAAAGTGATAACAACGGAACAGGTGCAGCTGATCAGCCTTACACCAATCCGTATATCTCTAATATGACTGTGATCGGTTGGTCAAATGCCATTTCTGGTACATTAAGCGCTGCTCACTTCCGCAGACACAGCCTGTATGATGTGCGCAACTCTGTTTTCATTGGTTTCCCAAGAGGTATCAGACTGGAGTCTACACCTACCATCAACCACGCCAGCCATTTTTCTCATAACATAGTGCATGCTTTCAATGCATCACAAGTGCTTGATCCGGTAACTGCTCCTTTCGGCGCTGGCATCTTTACATCAACTGCATCTAATTCAAATGCTGATGTAGTATTGAACAATCCATTTAACCTGTCCAGCCCCGATTTCAGAATTGTAGCTGGTTCAAATGCCGCTACGCTGGGAACAGACTTTACCGGTTTAGACGGTTATCCTGGTTTCTTCACTGCTACCAGCTATCGCGGTGCTTTTGACGTAGTGGCTGCAGGCAACACCAACAACTGGTTAGCCGGCTGGGCCAAATACGATTATTAATCATTATCCATTTCATCATTCATGAAACAGGTAATTTTTTAAATATGCCGGGTATCCTTGCAAAAGGATGTCCGGCATTTTAATTCGGTATAATGATACTCGCAGATTCAACTATTAAAAAAAATTTATGAAACTGAAATTTATCGTATTAGTATCGTTGCTGATCTCCACTGTGTCAGGCTTCGCACAGTCACTCACTGAAGTATATTTCCCTCAATATATCCAGGGCGCCGGTACTTTCAATGCAGGCGACGACCGCAAAGTACCCTTTGTTTGCCGCATGACGGTAAGCGGTTTAACACCCAATGCCACCTACCGTTACTATAACCGCTTTGTAGCCGATCCGGCAAGCGCCAGTATCGGTGAAGGGGCTTACATCCTGGTAAAAGACAGCGGCGATTTTGTACGGGTAACTGCCGCCTCGCTCGCGACCACTGGCCGTTATGGCACATTCACAACAGATTCCAGCGGTGCTTACACAGGCTGGTTCGCCAATGAAGTCAGTTCCGTAGGACTCTTCACGCCTGGCAATAACATTTATTTCCGCCTGGTCCTGAATAATGGTAACAATGGTATTACCGTTGCGCACCGCATCACTGCATCCAGTCCCGTTAAAGTAATCAATTTTGGTACTGATACAACAGCTGGTACCGGCATCCGTTGCACCCCATTGCGCAATGGCAGCCCCAAACAATTTATTCTCTTATATGATAACCTGTTCGCACAGGGCCGCCCGGTAAGCGGAACTTTTATTGAAAGCGATGGAACCGATAACAGCATTGCCAACGGGTATGCTCCTTTCTACGCCGATAGTGTAAACGGGATCCACAAAGCATGGGGTACGATCATTCCCAACACCTTATCGAATGGTATCCTGCACATTGCCCAGCGTTCACTGAACGGCAGCCTGAACCGCCTTTATCTCTCATTTAATGGTAAATGGCCCGGACAAAACTTTTCATCCATTGATACAAAGAATACCAGCGGTGGTTTGGATAAGGTATTGGTGATCGATGGCAACAGATTGTTCATCATTAACCTGTGGCTGAATGGCGAAGCAACGGATGAAGATCTGATCACCATGGAATGGAATACGCCTGACGAAGCCAATGCACGCGAATACGTTGTGGAAAGATCAACCGACGGTGGCAAAACATTTGCGCCTATCAGCAAACTGACAGCCGGAAGTGCAAAACCTTTCTATCAGCTTAGCGACAAACGTTCTGAAACAACTTCATACTATCGCGTAACCCTGCTGGGCAGGGATGGTGCTAAAGTAACCAGTGATGTACTGGCTGTTAAAGGGGTTATCAAATTGAACGTATATCCCAACCCGGTTCAAAACCAACTGATCATGAAGCATCCGCTTGCTGAAGCCGGTACTACCGTACAGTTAGTATCGATCGATGGCCGCCAACTGTTCACGCAAAACGTTCAACAGGGCGCTGTACAAACAACTATCAACGTGAGCAGGCTGATCCCTGGCAATTACATGGTAGTATTTAACATGAACGGCCAGCGTCAAAGCAGATCATTTATTAAAAAATAGGGTTATTTAAAATGCAAAAGGGCATTCCGCGGGCAGGCGGGATACCCTTTGCTTAGTAATTGTTTAAAACCGTTACAAAAATGAATTTTTCACCCTTAACAAAAAAATAAAAATAAAATAAAGGCCGAAGCGCATGATCGGTAAACGTGTACAGCCGGAACCTGGCAGTAACCGCCTTTCCGCATGAACTGTTTCTGCCTTCAGCCAAAGAATTGATACCAATGACTATAGGAAAATTAGTTGTATACCTACTGCTTTCACTGGCATTATTGCCCGGGCCTGCCTGTACCAAAAAAGACCTGGCCTGGCAACCAACCGATTCATTGGGTACATTGAACAAATGGATCTACGACAGTATGCAGTTATATTATTATTGGAGCGCCGCGATGCCGGCGCATCCGGATTACAGTTTGCCTGCAGCACAGTTCTTTAAACAGCTCTTGTCGCCTAAAGACCGGTTTTCCTGGATCAGTAACCGAAACGGGATTGCTTCACCTAAAACAAGCGCCGAACGCTATGGCTTTCACTATACCCTGGCGCCACATCCCTTTGACCCGCAAAAATTGGTGGGCGTTATTACCTGCGTAGTGCCGGGCAGTAATGTCAGCAACAGGGGATTTAAACGGGGCATGTTATTTACTGCGGTTAATGACAAAATTATCACGCCTGAAAATCGCGAGGCTGTAACGACTGCTTTGATGGCTGAATCGGCCATATTGCAGCTGGCTGCTTTTAATAATGACCAGAGCGCCCTGATGGATTCCGCCAGGGTAGGGGTTCAAAGCAGCTTTGTTCCTCAAAAAAGCGTGTATGCAACTAAAGTTTTTGAAAGGAACGGGAAGAAAACCGGGTACCTGGCCTATTTCCTGTGCGCCGATAAAGATGACGGTATCTTGTTAGCAGGTTTGCAGAAATTAAAGCAGCAAGCTGTTTCTGAATGTATCCTCGACCTGCGGTATAATCCAGGTGGCAGTGTAGCCGCTGCCACCAAACTGGCAGCCATGCTCGTTAGCCCGTTTAACCCAAACAATATATTCATCACCTATCGCGGCAACAAACATGGAGGCTCTGTGCGACAATCTTTCCAGGACGCCATTGCCTTTTCCGGTAATACCAGTGGTAAAAATATGAGCGATCTGCAGGCGCGTAATCTTTCATTGTCGAGGGTATTTATACTTACATCTCCTGCAACAGCTTCCGCGGCAGAATTATTAGCGCATAATCTCGCGCCCTATATTACTGTCATCCGTATTGGAGAAACGACCCTGGGTAAAGACGAGGCGGCATTTCCGATTGAAGATAAGCGAAGTCCCCGGCAGGTTGAATGGCTGATCATGCCTACCGTATATAAAATTGCCGACGGCCTGGGCCGGGGAGGCTATGATGCCGGCCTGGCGCCTGATCACCGGGTTGTTGAGACCAGCCGGTTACCACTATCACCGATCGGTGAACCAGGCGACCTGCCGGTAAATAAAGCACTTGAATTGATCTATGGTGCTACAGCCGTAAATGTGGTGACCCTCTGAGAAAAAAAAAAAGAGCCGCCTTACGGCAGCCCTTACTTAAAAGCGTGCTTGATGTACACAGCGTTTATAAAAATTTCAGCACTTCTTCGCCAATAGCGTCTGTGCCTAAGATCTTGCTGGCAGGTGTTTGTGCATCGGCAATATCCCGGGTGCGGAAACCTGCTTTTAATACTTTATCAACTGCATTGATCACCGCTTCTGATTCAGCTTTCATACCGAATGAGATATCCAGCAATAAAGCAGCCGATAAAATCGATGCCAGCGGGTTGGCTACGCCTTTACCGGTAATATCATGCGCGGAACCGTGAATGGGTTCGTATACGCCGGTGCCATCACCGATTGAAGCGGAGGCCAGCATTCCCATGGAGCCTGCGATCTGCGATGCTTCATCGGTGAGAATGTCCCCAAACAGGTTGGCAGTTACCACCACATCGAAACGGCGGGGATCTTTAATGAGCAACATGGCAGTGGCATCAACAAATTGATGTTCTACTTCCACATCAGGATAT
Organism: Longitalea arenae; assembly: GCF_016924755.1. Taxonomy (GTDB): domain Bacteria; phylum Bacteroidota; class Bacteroidia; order Chitinophagales; family Chitinophagaceae; genus Niastella; species Niastella arenae. Next base: position 817,325 of record NZ_JAFFJX010000002.1, read on the forward strand.
TCTTTGGCTACTTTTTGGATCACTTCGCGCCACAGGCGGCTTGTTTCAATAACATTGGCTTTATCAACCGAGCAGAGTTTCTTTCTTCTCGTGCGGGCCGCTTCAAACGCTTTGCGGGCAATACGTTCTACTTCAAAACGGCTATATTCCGCTACATCGTAAGCTGTATCGCCATTGTTCTTTCTGCCTTTCTCGCCAAAATAAATGTCCCCGGTAAGTTCGCGGAAGAACAGGATATCGGCGCCTTTTAAGATCTCCGGTTTGATGCTGGAAGCGCCCAACAGCTCATCGAATAACTTAATAGGGCGCAGGTTGGCATACAAGCCCAGCTCTTTACGCATTTTCAACAGGCCCTGTTCTGGACGAACTTTCGCAGAAGGATCGTTGTCATACTTGGGATGCCCCACCGCGCCAAATAACACGGCGTCTGATTTGCGCATTTTCTCCAGCGATTCGTCCGGCAGGGGATTACCGGTTGCTTCAATGGCCACATGGCCTATCAATGCTTCGTCGTATGTAAAGGTGTGTCCGAATTTTGCAGCGATCTTATCCAACACTTTTTTACCAACTGCAGTTACTTCCTGGCCAATGCCGTCGCCGGGGACGATGAGAATGTGCTTAGTTGCCATGCTTGACTTTAAAATTAGTTTTTACTAAGAATTATGAGTATCAAATTAGGAACGCGTTACCGGTTTCAGGTTACAAGTTACAGGGCTTTTGAATATTGCCGAGGCCACCAGTTAAAAAGGCCCCGGTAACCGGCAACTGGTAACCGGTAACTATTTAAATAAGATTCAACATCTTTTGAGTAGCCTTTATCGCCGCTACCGTTTGGTCGCTGTCGAGACCGCGGGTTTTGAATTCTTTTCCGTTAAAGCTCCAGGTGATAACGGTTTCGCAAAGGGCATCCGTTTTACCACCGGGCGGAATGCGCACGGCATAATCCGTTAATACCGGCAGTTCCTGTTTCAGCTTTTTATAAACCTTCTTCAGCGCATTCATGAAAGCATCGTATTGGCCATCGCCCTGCGCATGCTCTTCATGTAATTCGCTGTTGATCGATATTTTCAAAGTGGCTGAAGGATGAAGGCTTTTGGTGTGGGTGAGCACGTAATTGTCAATCCGCACTTTATCCTGGATATTCTTACTGTCGATCACATCGGAGATGATGTATGGCAGATCGGCCTGGGTAACCACTTCTTTCTTGTCGCCCAGCTCAATGATCCGCTGGGTAACTTTCTTGAGATCCGGTTCACTCAACTGAATGCCCAGTTGCGCCAGGTTATTTTCAATATTGGCCTTTCCACTGGTTTTGCCCAGGGCATAACGCCGCTGGCGGCCAAAACGTTCCGGCATCAGGTCGCTGAAATAAAGTTTGTTCTTTTTGTCGCCATCGGCATGAATACCCGCTGTTTGGGTGAACACGTTTTCACCTACCACCGGTTTGTTAACGGGGATGCGGAAACCGGAAAATGTTTCTACCAGTTTACTTACCCGGTACAAAGACGCTTCCTGTACTGAGGTCTTTACATCAGGCAGAAAATCGTTCAGCACGGCTACCGCACTGGCAAGGGGTGCATTACCCGCTCTTTCACCCATACCATTGATGGTAAGGTGAATGCCTTTGGCGCCGGCTTTTACACCTTCGAGCACATTGGCTGTGCCCAGGTCGTAATCATTATGTGCATGAAAATCAAAATGCAGGTCGGGATAGCGTTTTACAATAGCCGAAATGTATTCAGTTACTTCCGACGGCGTCAGAATGCCAAGCGTATCTGGCAGCATGACGCGTTTTACCGGCAGCTTTTGAATGAAATCGAGGTACTGGAACACATATTCTTTTGAGTGGCGCATGCCATTGCTCCAGTCTTCAAGATATACATTGACCTCGATGCCCTTTTTCCTTGCGAGTTTAATTACATCGGTAATTTCGGCAAAATGCTGTTCGGGTTTTTTCTTTAACTGGTGGGTGAGGTGATTCAGCGAACCCTTGGTAAGCAGGTTCATCACTTTGGCGCCGGCCTGCTGCATCCATTGAATAGATACATCGCCATCAACAAAAGTGAGCACTTCTACCTGGTTCAAAAAGCCATTGGCTTTTGCCCATTTTGTAATGGCCTTTACTGCTTCAAATTCACCTTCGCTTACCCGGGCAGAAGCAATTTCAATGCGGTCTACCTTCACTTCTGTCAACAGCAGTTGGGCAATAGTTAGTTTTTCGGTGGGGGAGAACGACACGCCGCTGGTTTGTTCGCCATCGCGGAGTGTGGTATCCATAATCTCTATGTGTCGCTGGTCACCAGACATAACCTATTCAAATTTCAAATCACAAATTCCAGGAGCCAACCTGTTTGGAACCTGGAATTTGCATTTGGGTGCTTATTAGTAGATGCTTTTTTCGGCGAATGACCTGATCTCGGATTTCAGGCTTTGCAGGTAATCGATATCATCGAAGCCATTCATCATATTGTGCTTTTTATAGCCATTGATCTCGAAAGTTTCAGAAGCACCGCCGACGATAGAGATCTTCTGTTCGGGAAGGTTTACTTCGAGCTCAGTTTTAGGATTGGCTTCTATGGCCTTGAAGATCTGATCGAGGAAGGATTCGCTTACCTGTACCGGTAATATACCAATGTTCAGGGAGTTGTTCTTGAAGATGTCGGCAAAGAAACTGCTCACCACACAGCGGAAACCATAATCATAAATGGCCCAGGCTGCGTGCTCACGGCTGCTGCCGCTTCCGAAGTTTTTACCACCTACCAGTATTTTGCCGGAATAGATGGGATTATTCAAAACAAAATCTTTTTTGGGGGTGCCATCGGCTTCAAAACGCCAGTCGCGGAACAGGTTATCACCAAATCCCTTGCGCTCGGTGGCTTTCAGGAATCGGGCCGGAATGATCTGATCGGTATCTACGTTCTCGATGGGCATCGGTACCGCGGTACTTCTTAATATTGTGAACTTATCGTAAGCCATTGTTTTGTTAGTCGTTTGTTGTTTGAGGTTTGTTGTTAGTGTTTATGGTTTATTGTTTTTAGTTTCTGGTTGTCCTCTTCAAACAGCCGTTGGTCTTCTATTACTCAGGGATGCGAGCATTAAAACCATAAACTATAAACCAAAAACAAAAAACTGATTTTAAATGAGTTCTCTCGGATCCGTTACAAATCCCGTAACCGCAGCGGCTGCAGCTACCAGCGGGCTTGCCAGCATGGTTCTGGCGCCGGGGCCCTGGCGGCCTTCAAAATTGCGGTTGCTGGTGCTAACTGCATATTTACCGGCTGGGATCTTGTCGTCATTCATCGCCAGGCAGGCTGAACAACCGGGTTGACGCAACTGGAATCCTGCTTCCAGCAAAAGATCCAGGATACCTTCTTCCTTGATCTGTTGTTCAACGATGTGTGAACCCGGCACGATCCAGGCAGTCACATGGTCGGCCTTTTTACGGCCTTTGATCACAGAAGCAAAGGCACGGAAATCCTCAATACGGCCATTGGTACAGCTGCCAATGAACACATAATCTACCTTTTTACCGATCATGCTTTCCTGCTCGTGGAAATCCATATAGGCTAAGGACTTGTCAAAGCTTGCTTTGCCACTGCCAATTTCTTCGGCAGTCGGGATCTTCTTGGTAATACCGATACCCATACCCGGATTGGTTCCGTAAGTGATCATGGGTTCTATATCAGCAGCGTTGAACTCATATTCTTTATCGAAGAATGCACCTTCATCGCTTTTCAGCGTTTTCCAGTAAGCCAGCGCTTTTTCCCAGGCTTCACCTTTAGGCGCTTTCTCCCGGCCTTTGATGTAGTTAAAAGTTGTTTCATCAGGAGCAACCATACCACCGCGGGCGCCCATTTCAATACTCATGTTGCACACGGTCATACGGCCTTCCATGCTCATATTCTCGAACACATCACCGGCAAATTCAACAAAATAACCGGTAGCGCCGGCTGCTGTGAGCTTCGAGATGATATACAGCACCACGTCTTTGGGCGTAATGCCTTTACCCAGTTTGCCGTTCACTTTGATCCGCATTTTCTTCGGGCGGGGCTGCATGATACACTGGCTGGAAAGCACCATCTCCACTTCAGAGGTACCGATCCCAAAGGCAATAGCGCCAAAAGCGCCATGGGTAGAAGTATGCGAATCACCGCATACGATGGTCATACCCGGCAGGGTAATGCCATTCTCGGGTCCCACAACGTGCACAATACCATTTTTGGGATTGCCCAGTCCCCAGTGTGAAATACCATATTTAGCCGAGTTGCTTTCCAGGGCTTTCAGCTGGTTGGCCGACAGGGGATCCTGAACGGGCAGGTGCTGGTTAATGGTGGGGGTATTATGATCGGCTGTCGCGAAGGTCTTCTCCGGGAACATCACTTTCAATCCCCGGCTTTCCAGGCCCAAAAATGCTACCGGGCTGGTTACCTCGTGAATAAAATGCCGGTCAATAAACAACACATCAGGGCCATCTTCAATATGCCTGACCACATGCGAATCCCATACTTTGTCGAATAATGCAGCGGGGGTTTTGCTCATTTTATATAATTTAAATCAAGTTGCAAAATTCTTAAAATATCGTCAGATTATAAGGGTTTTATGTGTATTTTTTCTAATAGTCGCGTTAAAAATGAAAAAACATCAAATTCTGAGTGAATCTGTTGCGATTTCTTCAATTAATCTGCTAATTACATGAAAATGAGAAAACTTCCAACCTGTACCAGGCTGGTTCCCGATGGAAGCAATTTCAATTTTTTTCCTACCTTCAGCCTCTTCTAAGCATTCCCCCAACCAAATTTCATGAAGTACCGCGTGTAAGTTCTCATCCCGTTTACCGGTTTGAAACTGCATGAACATTTGTCTTATCTAAAATTCAACTGTTTACAATGAAATTTGCTACGTTCCTCTCTTTCTGTCTGTTCTGTTGTTTTTGCCATTTATATGCGCAACAACCTGCTTACAAAGATGCCAAACAACCAGTGGCCAAACGGGTGGCCGATCTGCTCAGCCGCATGACGCTGGACGAAAAAGTGGCCCAGCTGCAAACCATGCATGCCGGGCGGCCTAAACTGGACGATAAGCTGTTCAGCAATACCGCCAAACTCGACTCTTTATATAAGAATGGCATGGGCATGATCAATCCCGCTTTTGATGAGACCATGGATGTTACTATAGCTGCGCGTAACCGGCTGCAGGAATATCTGCGTACGAAGACCAGGCTGGGCATTCCCATCATTTTTATCGATGAAGCGCATCATGGACTGGTTCAGCGCCAGGTAGATGTGTTTCCCCATGGCATTGGTTTATCCTGCTCCTGGGATGTAAACCTGCTGGAAAAGATCTATACACATGCCGCCAAACAGGCGCGGGTTCGCGGAACCAGCCTCGTACTGTCGCCCGTAGTGGATGTCACCCGTGACCCCCGCTGGGGCCGCACTGGGGAAACCCTGGGCGAAGACCCTTATTTATGTGGTATCCTGGGCAGCGCCATCGTACGCGGGTTCCAGGGCAGTAATAACGGCTCCATTGCCCCCGGCCATGTAGCTGCCACCCTGAAGCATTTTACCGGCCACGGCCAGTCAGAGAGCGGCAGCAACCAGGCGCCCGCCAACTACTCGCAACGGGTGATCAGGGAAGCCCATATGGAACCATTCCGCCTCTGCGTCAAATACGCCAATCCAGCCGCTATCATGGCTTCTTATAATGAGATAGACGGTTTGCCTTCACACGGTAATAAATGGTTGCTGAAAGATGTATTGCGCAAAGAGTGGAATTATAATGGTATCGTGGTCAGCGACTGGTTCGGCATCGATCAGTTGTGGAACAAACATTTTATTGCCACCGATCAGAAAGAAGCAGCGCTGAAAGCTTTCCAGGCCGGGGTAACCACCGATCTGCCTTATGGCGTCAATTACCGCCACCTGGGTACCCTGGTTAAAGAGAACAAGATCAACACCAAAACGCTCGACAGCGCCGTTGCCAAAATACTGGAGCTGAAATTCAGGCTTGGCCTCTTCGATGATCAGCAACCTATTGACCTGGAAAAAGCCAAAGAGAACGCGGCCGGTACGGAAGGCCGCCAGCTGGCCCTGAAAATAGCCGAAGAATCGATGGTCTTATTAAAGAATACACCCTTTGGCAATGGCAACGCCAATCTGCTGCCCTTGAAAAAAGACCAGTATAAGAAGATCGCCGTGGTTGGTCCTATGGCCGCTGTCAATTACCTGGGCGATTACTCGGGGCTGCCGAGCAAGAATGTTTCCCTGCTGGAAGGGATCACGAATAAAGTAGCAGGCAGTGCCGAAGTGCTGTATGCAAAAGGCTGCCTTATTACAAAAAATGGCGATAGCATCAGTCAGAATAACTACCAGTACATCGACACCATCATTTTTCCAACCGCGGCAGAAAACGCCCAGCTGATCGATGAAGCGGTTAAAACCGCGCAACAGGCCGATATAGTAATAGTAGCAGTAGGAGAGAACGAGCAGTTGTCTCGAGAAGCCTGGGGCCCCAATCATTTTGGCGATATGGCCGATCTGCGCCTGCAAAGCCAGCAGGAAGACCTGGTAAAAGCGATGGTGGCTACCGGTAAGCCGGTAGTGGTGTATTTAACGCATGGCCGTCCGCTCGCCATTCCCTGGGTTGCACAAAACGCGCATGCCATTGTAGATGGCTGGTTCATGGGCGAAGAAGCCGGCAATGCCTTCGCCAATATCCTGTTTGGCGACGTCAATCCTTCGGGCAAACTGACGATCACCTATCCCAAATCAACCGGACAGGTGCCTGTTTTTTATAATCACAAACCCAGCGCCCGGTATTTTAATTATGTGGCTGAAGATAAAATGCCCCTGTATCCGTTTGGGCACGGGCTCAGCTATACCACCTTTAGTTACTCGAAACCGCGGGTAAAAATGGCTACAGGCGCCCAGGCCAAAAAGACCAGCCTGGCCTCGGTGGAACCAGCCGGAAATCAGGTGTACGGTACCGTGGAAGTAGATGTAACCAATAGCGGGAGCATGGCAGGGGATGAGATCGTACAGTTGTACATTCGCCAGAAAGTAAGCAGTGCCACCCGCCCCGTAAAAGAGTTAAAGGATTTTACGCGTATTTCGCTTGAACCCGGACAAACCAAAACGGTTTCCTTTACCATTGACGCCGGCAAACTCGCCTTCTGGAATGCCGACATGCAATATGCAGTAGAAACCGGCATATTTGAATGTATGGTAGGCCGCAGTTCAACCGACCTGCAAAAGGTTGAATTGAAAGTAGGTAAGTAACCCGCTAACCTAAGAAGAACAAGTTCTGCCCCGGCCTCCCAGCCGGGGCTTTTTTCGTTCGGATGAACAGCATGTAAGAAATTATGAACTACAAAAAATAATAATTACATTTGTTCACCCTCTTTCGTTTGCTTTGCTAAATGACCAATGCTCAGGTCTTTATTGGGCAGCTCGATTGTTTGTCATCCCTGAAAAGAATCACTCCTTACAATTTTGTTATAATACCACTTTCTCATGCGCTTTTAATTGTCGCGGGTAAGCGATATAAGTTCCCGTTCCTATATTCGCGGTCCGAAAAACCGCAGAGGTTGACCATGCCACGGTGCTGAGCTTATCGAGCGAAAAAGCGTGACAGGGTTTTCATCCTATATTCGCGGTCGGAAAAAACCTAAAGAAACTTACCATGAGAACAGTCTGTATGGCGATTACCGCTTCCCTTTTGTTATCCACGATAGCCCATGCTCAGGTGCAACAAGGTGAAGCCGGAAGTACAACACCCGCAGCACCAGCACAGCCGGCTCCCGAAAAAGACGCTTTAAAATTCAATCTCAATTCCGATGGAAGCCGTTTCTTCCAGTTCACGGTAATGAACCAGACCTGGGTGCGGTTCAATGAAAGCAATCCGGGTACCCTGGTAGAAAATAAGCCCAAAGACAATACATTCGACATTGGTTTGCGCAGAACACGCTTTCAGGCCTTTGGACAACTCACCGATAAAGTATTTATATATTTTCAATTCGGCCTCAACAACTTCAACAGCCAGTTCAATACCGGTGGCAATCGCAAGCTGCATGCGTTCTTTCATGATGCCCTGGGTGAATATAAAATATCAAAAGGCAACCAGCTGAAAATGGGCGCCGGATTGACCATTGCCAATGGTTTATCCCGCTTTTCCCAACCCAGCGTCAGCAGCATTATGACCATGGATGTGCCGGTATTTGCGCAGTCAACCGTTGATCAAACGGATGAGTTCAGCCGCAAGCTGAGTATTTATGCAAGAGGCCAGGTAGGTAAGTTCGATTACCGCTTCGTGCTGAGCGATCCTTTCCCGATTGCATCGGCAGGACAAAACGGTCCCACCTCCCCGCAAGATTTTTCTACCTTCTCTCATTATGGGCACACCCTCCAGCAACAAGGTTATATCATTTACCAGTTCTTTGACCATGAAAACCACACCACGCCATATATGACCGGCACTTATCTGGGCAAGAAAAAGATCTTTAACATTGCAGTGGGTGGTATTTTTCAAAAAGACGCCATGTGGAAGTACGGAATGGGCGATACCGTGTACCAGGATCTGAAATTGTTTGCCGTAGAAAGCTTTCTCGATATGCCTTTAAGCCCCAAACAGGATGCGATCTCCGCCTATGCCGGGTTCTTCAATACCGATTATGGCACGAACTATTTACGGTATAATGGTTCTATGAACCCCGCCAATGGCAGATCCCCGCTTCCCATGAATTATATTACCGGTCAGGGCCCAACCTGGGGTAATTCCTATCCCATGTTTGGCACCGGCCAGGTCGTTTATACGCAGCTGGGTTACCTCTTGCCTGAAAACTTCCTGAAAAGCAAAAGCCGCTTCATGCCTTATGCCACGTTCACGACTGCGCGATTTGATGCACTGAACGATAAGGAGATGAACGTATACAATGCCGGTATCAACTGCCTGATCAATGGCCATAAATCAAAGTTCACGCTCGACTGGCAGAACCGGCCCACTTATGAGGTCAACCAAACCGGTGAAGTGGTAAAAGGCGTGCGGAAGAACAGCATTGTATTGCAGTACCAGGTGTTCTTTTAGAAAAACAGCAATAAAATAAAACCCTGTAATAAGGGGAATAAAGTGGGTAGTAAGCAGCAAGCAGCTGGCAGGGGCTTCACGGAGAAAACTTCCCACCAGCCACTTGCTGCTGGCTACTCGCTTTTCTTACTATTGGCTCCTCACTTTTTTATGTATCTTGCCTGTCATTTTAATTCCATAATTAAAGCCAATGATCATCGATCTGCTGTCAAATGCACACTTGTATTACAACCAGGGACCCTTGTTTAAAAAAGCGTTTGAATACCTTGCCCACACCGATCTTTCAAAAGTAGAAAAAGGGAAGTATGAGCTGGATGGTGACAAACTGTTTGCCATCGTGAATGAATACGACACCATTTCGCCGGATAATGAGCAGATGGAATCGCATAAAAAGTATATCGACATTCAATATATTGTTGCTGGCGCTGAACGCATCGGTCATGACTTCTTAAAGGAACAAACACCTTCTAAGGCCTACGATTCCGAAAAGGATTTTATGTTGTGGGGGCAAAAACCATCCTTTTTCTCTGTCTTACAGCAGGGCATGTTCGCGGTTTTCTTCCCGCATGATCTGCATATGCCGAATATCTTTATTGATAGTCCTTCTTATGTTAAGAAAGTTGTGATTAAGGTGAGTGTTGGTTGAAACGAATTATGAGTCACCAGTTACCAGTTACCGGTTACCAGTTGCAGCCTGCTGCAAACGAATTGGACCTTCGAAAACTACAGCCCCGGGAGACCGGTAACCGGTAACCGGCGACTGCGTCCTATGACGCACCACTCATCTTTTGTATGACCCAACTCCCAACCTTGCTCCCCACCACCAACCCATTCTCTATAGCGTCCATAAAATGAATGCCGCCGTAGAAGCGGCTGATGGCGGCTTCCTGGGCCGCCTGTTTAAAGGAACTGAAATGCCGCGGCGCCAATCCATAGGCTGCTTCTACATCATCGGTATACGCAAAATCATTTCCGAAAAAATGCGTTAGAATGGTGGCCGAACAGGCCGAGATCACTGAATGCCCGCTCAGGTATTCAGGAAATGGGGGCGTTTGTAAAACCGGCGTCCATTGCGGATCGATGTATTTGCGAATAGCCGTCTCCGGGCGAATGCGGTTGCTTCTGAATTTTTCATCCCAGCAACAGATAAAAGCATCCAGCAAACCTACTGCCACCCAGGTATGGATCTGCATCGCCTCTTCAAAACTTTTCCCCGCTTTTTTGCAGGCAATACCGGTGATGCCCAGCCAGTGTGCGCCCGGGGAGATCTTTTTACTACTTAATATCAGGTGACCATCATCCTGTATCGCAAACGGATTACAATCCCAGAAAGCGGCAATGACCCGGTGCTCCATCGATACGGGTTTGCCTGCATTATAATTTTGCAGTAATAGTTTGTAAAATGCCGACTTTTTACCGGTTGAAAAAGCGGTGGGCGGCGGCGCCATAAATTGTGAACAGGAATCCAGCGTCAGCGTACGCACGGTATTGAACCAGGGCTCTACCGCCGGCAAAAAACCGGGCGGGGTAGGATACCAGCAACCTTCTTTATCGATGGGCGAATAACGCGCGTAATTACTGATCTTGTTGTAATGGTCAGCCTTTGCATAGGCCAGTATTTTTTTACTGACCGCCTTTGCGTAGCGCCAGGAATTATAGATCACTTCTTCATCATATCCCAGGCGCCGGCAGGAGTCAAGGAACCCTTGTTCGTAATCGGCTAATAACTTACCAGAGGGTTGCATTTTCTGAGCTGTTTGCAGCATGGCCAGCACCGCGCTTAGCCGAACATCATACTGTTGTAAGCTGTCTGGTCGCCTTAAGTCGGGATATTCGTTTAACACACCATACATACTTTTAAACGCAGCATGCTGCTGCGTCACTACTTCATAACCGGCCAGGCAGGCATAGGAAAAAAAACGGGCAGCCAAAGGCGGATTGGTGATATCATGTATCATCACTTCCGTCATTTGCGTTAATACCTGGCTGATGGCCGCTGCTGTTAATGCAGGCGCCTGTTTAGTGCGGGTGGTACAACCGCTAAGCTCGATCATAAAAACTATTATGAAGTAAGTGATAGTATGTAAACGTTGTTTCATTTGCTTAATGTATAAGCTTTCACGGACTGCTGGTTGATCCCAAACAATAAGAATTGATTGATGGATAACACACGGCGCACATCTCCTTTAAGATAAAATCCCGAGCGTTGCTGATCGAGATAGCTAAACGCGCCTTTGCCGTCATTTTGCAATAACACGCCATAGTTGGCGTCGTATTTACCCGGACGTAACCTCGCTTTGTTCATATTGCCACATAAGAGCAGGTCTTCATGCCCGTCTTTATTATAATCAAGTGGGGTAATGGTAAATACCGGCGCCTGCTGGGCCTGAAGCGGCAGTGGTTTCATTTGTAATTTACCGGTGGTAGTGCTTTCAAAATACGCGGTCTGCAGGCAGTTCGCCTGTAAATGGCTGGCGCCGTCCATTTCTTCCCTCGAAAAAATATCGGTGAGGGTAGCACTTGCATAGGTTTTATAATCGGTAAAACGGGTGCGCATCATACTTATCTGATCGAGCAGTTCATCCCGCGTGCAATAGGGATAAGATCTTTCCCGGATGTAAAAACAAAAAAGCGGATCAATGGCGCCATTGTCGTCAAAGTCTTTATAGTACAGGTCGGCGGGTTTTGCATCGCTGGCGCGGCATTGGGTATTCAAACCCAGGTTGCCGATCACCAGGTCGGGCCGGCCATCCTTGTTGAAATCACCGCTTGTGATCGTATTCCACCAGCCCCGGTAAGGTTTATCAAAATAGCGCAGCGTTTGATCCTGCAGGGTATTATTGATATTGATGTAAACGCTCACCGGCATCCACTCGCCCACGACCACCAGGTCTTTTTTACCATCCTGGTTCAGATCGATCCAGGCAGCATCGGTGATCATGCCCGCCTTTGAGAGCGCAGGCGCAATAGTTTGCAGCTGATTGGTAAATCCTCCCTTGCCATCGTTAATGAGCAAAAAGCTTTCCGGCGTTTCGGGATAACGCCCCGGAATTACCCGGCCGCCTACAAAGAGATCAGGATGTCCATCGTCGTTTACATCCTGCGCCCGTACACAGCTTTTGCTCACCCGCATATCCGGCAGGGCATTATTGCTTTTGGTGAAATTGGCTTTGCCATCATTCAGGTATAAGCGATCCTGCAGGAGCGGGTCATCGGAGGCATAATTATGATAACCGCCACTGGCTACATAAATGTCGTTGAATCCGTCGCTGTTCAAATCTGTAATAACGGCATCCGCATCCTCGCAGAATGCATCAGCTTCAAATGCGGGCGCTTTCTTATGTATGAACCGCCCATCTTTTTGCTGCAGGTAGATCATTGCCGCCTGCCCGCTGCCACCACCGGCAAAAATATCTTCCAGTCCATCCCCGTTCACGTCGCCTTTTACCAAACAGGGCCCGTTGAAAGACAAAGGACTTACCAGCAGGGGTTGCCGCTTGAAATCGTTTATCGCGTTTGCCGGTGCTTTATAAGGTATCGGTGCATTCGTTTCCGTAAAGAGGGCAGGGGCGGCAGGGACTGCTCTGTACAGATCCTTTGCTGCTTTTTCTTCGATTAACAATGCCTGGTCGGCCCGAATGCTTTGCAACAATTCTTGTTTGCCACTGAGCCATATTACCCGTACGGAATCAATAACCGTTTCTGTTCCCAGTCCGAAATGAAGCAGGGATGATACGGTTGACAGATAACCGCGGGTGGGCATCTGTTCCAGGTATTGCTGACCGGACTTACTATAGAGTATTACTTTGGCGCCAATGCCCTGGGTATTACCCGGCAGGCCCTGCAGTTTGATCTGCAGGTAATGGGAATGGTTTTGCTGGCGGGCTTCATTGCGATAGATAAAAGCAGGCTGGTTGATATTGTTGATCACAAGATCGAGATCGCCATCATTATCCAGGTCGGCATAAGCTGCGCCATTACTATTCGACGCTGTGGTGAAACCCCATTGCGCCGATATATTCGAGAATGTACAGTTCTTATTATTTGCAAACACGTAATTGATCACATTCGAAGAGGGTATCTGGTGCACCAACTGCAACACATCTTCCCGCCGCAGGCGGCCTTTGCTTTGTACATAATCATTCATGTATTTGATGAAGTCGAGATTGGTATAGTCGCGCAGGTAGCCATTGGTCACCATAAGGTCCTTCCAGCCGTCGTTGTTGTAATCTGCTAATAAAGGCGCCCAGCTCCAGTCGGTATTGGAAACACCGGCTAACTGACCGATCTCGCTGAATAAAGGGCCAGCCATTTTGGCCTGGCCCTTTCCAATATTCAACTGCAACATATTCCGCATATACTGGTAGTGAAAGCCAGACCGAACGATCAATTCAAACTTCTCATAATTATCCGGGGCGAATAATAATTTCTGGCGATGGTTGTCTTCGGGCAGCATATCGAGCGTATAGATATCGGGCAATGCATCGTTATTGATGTCGGCAATATCGTTTCCCATCGAGAACTGGCTGTTTTGCCCAAGGCTTGTTTTCAACTGATCGGTAAAGCTTCCGTTATGGTTGTTGATGTACAAATAATCAGGTACCGTATAGTCGTTCGAGATGTATATGTCGGGCCAGCCATCTCCATTGAGATCGGCGATGCCGGCGCCCAGCCCATACGTTAATGAAGAGCTGCTGATACCGGCCTGCCGGGTGATATCGGTAAAGTAGTTTTTATCATTACGCAATAACCGTACACCGATCGCAGGGTTTTCTTTTTTTAACAGCGCCGCCGTACTGGCCTCATCCAGCACTGGCAGGGAATTGGGATTGTGATTGAGTAAAAAAGCATCCAGGTCGCCATCCCGGTCATGGTCGAAAAAATAAGCCTGGGTACTGTAACCCGAATCCGCAAGACCGTACTCCCGGGCCTGTTCCTGAAACTGCGGATAACCCTTTGCGTCATTACCGGTATTAATGAACAGTTGATTGACCCTATTTTTCGGCTGCAGCTTGCCGGAATAACAGAGGTAAATATCCAGCCGGCCATCGCCATTTACATCGGCCATGGTGATGCCGGTCTTCCAGGGCCCTGGTCTTCCTGCCACACCGGCTACCCTGGTTATGTCCTCGAACTGCATAGCCCCTTTATTTAGGTAAAGCTGATTCCCGCCCATATTGGCGGTAAAATAGATATCCGCCAGTCCATCCCCATTCACATCGCCGGTGGCCACACCGCCGCCATTGTAGAAATATTCATACATCAGCACATTTGTATTTATCCCCTCGGTTAAGGTATTGGTGAATGTAATGCGGGTACTATCGGCCGGCAGGAGGGTGAACAGGGGATGGGCCGGTGCTGCTTTGTCACCATTTCTGTGGCAGCCGAGCATGAAAAATATGCCGACACATAGTAAGCAATGTTTTGGTTTAACTTGGATCATATGCCGAAATACAATTTCTGATTTCAAGATTTCGGAATTTTGAGATTTCATCTGGTTTTAGCCTTCCGGTAAATCGCAAAATCCCGAGATCTCAAAATCGCTAAATTCCTTACTTTACAATTCTTCATTCCTTATATACTGAGCGCTTGACCCAGGTAAAAATGTGATTAATTGTACCCGGGGTTTTGTATCAATTTCAAATTCGTATTCATTTCGTCCTGCGCAATGGGCCTGAAATACATTTTATCGTCCCATTTGCGGTTTTCCTGCGCATTTACTTCCAGCGGCGTATATATATAATTATACCTGCTTTCATCGCGTTTGTAAGGCGCTGGCGGCGTAGCGCCGGGTTTCAGATTGCCTACTACATCTATGTACCTGAGCTTGCGACCAAGGGTTTCCGGGGCAATCATCCAGCGGCGGCAATCGTGGTAACGATGCTCTTCGAAAGCCAGTTCAACCCTTCTTTCATTCCAGTACCGTTGTTCCAGTGCAGCTCCGGTTTCATTCACGGCCGGCATGCCGGCCCGGTACCTGATCCTGTTCAGCCAGGTCAATGCTTCAAGATCTTCACCCAGTTCTATACAGGCTTCTATATAATTCAGCACAATTTCGGTATACCGGAAGAAAGGCCAGGGTATGGTTTGCCGGGTGGTATTGTCAACAATGTTTGGATCGGGATCTATGAATTTGCGCATGTAATAACCCGTCCAGCTGCCATTCCAGTTCTCAATAGAGCTGTTACGGGTGTCAAGCCCGGCAAGGAATTGCCCACCGCCCTGGTCGTATTTACCGGTCTGGATCTGGTTGGCGGGATCTACATTGCCAGAGATCTTATCCCGCGGTTTCCAGTCGGCCCCATCGTACAGGATCGAAGCATAAAACCGGGGATCACGATTGTTATAGGGTTGCGCTTTATGGGCTGGATTATTCCAGTCGAATTTCGATCCGTCCATCATTTCGTAATCATCTACCAATTGTTGTACAGGCGTATTACCGGCCCAGTTATGATAGCCATTGGGTCCATTGGTGAGCCCTACATACATGCCGGCATATTCATCCTTGCTGTTCGTCCAGTACCGGCCGAAAAGGATTTCACTTTCAGCCAGTTTGTCTACATCACCGGATTTACTGCCGCCCCCCATGGCCAGGGAGATATAATTCTTTTTTCCTTCGGCTGCCGATACCGGTGCATGCAGGTTCATCTTATAACCCAGGGTCGACGCAGCATCCATGACCGCTTTGGCGGCGTTTTTGGCGGCCGTCCACCTGGCTTTCCGGTCACCGCTTACATATCCCAGTAGTTCCGGGTTGGCATAAGCGCCGATCAAACCTGATTTTGATCTGGCAGTTGGAATATCGTGCAGATCGCTGGCAGCATACAATAACATGCGTGATTTCAAAGCCATTGCAGCCAGTTCGCTGGCCCGGCCTTGCGGCATGGCCTTTCCTTTCAATTGTTGAATGGCGCTGTCACATTCTTTTATTATAAAATCAACGCATTCCTGCCAGGTATTCCGCGTAACGCTGTAATCTTCGCCCAGTCCGTACGACCGGGTAATCAGCGGCACCCCACCGTAATACCGCACTAACTGGTGATAATAAAAAGCCCGCATGAAATGCGCTTCCCCCTGCAGTCTTTCATTAAGTGGCGGATCGTCGAAGGAAGCGGTGCGTAAATTTTCCAGCGCCAGGTTGGCCTGCCTGATCTTGGCATACATATCGTTATTACCGGCATCTTTTCCCCAACGGTAATTGGCATTCACCCAGCCGATGTTCGAGGGATTCAGGGTGCCTTCATTAACCACATTGATTCCCCGGCTGGGGTGGGTGAACAGCGCTTCATCTGATAGGGAAGCCAGCATTTGTTCATCAAATCCGCCCTGTCCCAATCCCGTATAGATTCCGGTGATAAATGCTTCCGCCAGGGCGCCATCTTTCCAGGCATCTTCTGACGGTACCCTATCCAGCGGTTTTGTATCGAGGAAGTCGCGATTGCAGCTTCCTGCGAACGCAATGATAAAAACACAAAACAGGATCTTTTTCATCTATAACTAGTTTAATAATGTTAGAATGATACTCTTGCTCCCACATTTAAAATCCTTGATTGCGGATAATATTGTCCATTGCCGCTGGTTGATTCGGGATCCCAGATCTTCATTTTATCGAACGTAAACAGGTTGATACCGTTTGCGTACAGCCGAAGACTGCTGATACCGGCCTTCTCCATGATCTTAGCCGGCAGGTTATACCCGAATTCGATGTTCTTCAATCGCAGATAATTGCTCTTCCGCAGCCAATAGGTATTGAGCCCAAAAGCGCCGCCGGCGAAATAGGTGTTTCCTCTGTTCACCAACCGGGGATCAACACTGCTGGGGTTTTCCACGGTCCAGCGGTTGTCGTAGGAATATTGCAGGAAGTTGCCAATGGTGCCCGATTCGGTACCAATGAATAGCAGTCCGCCAGTGGCGCCCTGGAATAGTAATGTACAATCGAAAGCCTTATACTGCAGGTTGAGATTTACGCCGCCGGTAAACCAGGGATCCCGGTTCTTTTCAAGGCGTACCCGGTCATCGGCATCGATCTTTCCATTTCCATCAATATCCCGCAGCTTCATGTCGCCGGGTAATAATTTATTGGTAGCGGCGCTATAGTCGATGGTATTTTTGTTGATATCATCCTGGTCGATAAACACGCCATCGTATTCGTATACCAGGAAAGCAGCGCCATTGGTGCCAAAGGTTTTTCCTTTGGAGAGCTGATGCGGTTTCAATCCCGGTGTCTCCGGCAGGTTGATCACTTTATTGCGGGCATAACCGCCATTCACACTTACGCTGAAACGCAGGTCGCCGAAATAATCATTGTAACCGATATTGAATTCAAAACCCTTGTTACTGACCTTGCCCAGGTTCTCAGGTGGCAGGGTAATACCCGCCGATGCCGGTACTACGGCAGAATTCTGCATCAGGATCTTGGTGCGAATATTATTGAATACATCCAGTTCAAAAGTGAGGCGGTTGTTCAACGCAGAACCCTCCAGTCCGATATTCGCATTGTTCGCTACTTCCCAGGTATAACCCGGATTCGGCACACCGGTTTCCGTAAGCGTCTTCACCATGTTCCCGTTGATGATATAGGTGTTCAATCCGTAGGTTGGCAGATAGCGGTATTCCTGCAATACATTATCGAAGAGAATATTATCGTTCCCCATCTGGCCCCAGGATGCACGTAGTTTCAGGTTATTGATAAAGGAAACACTTTGAAAGAACTTTTCTTCCGACAAACGCCAGCCAAGCAATACACCGGGGAAGAAACCAAAGCGGTCACTTGCCGGGAACATATAGGAACCATCATAGCGCCACAGGAATTCGATCATATACCGTTCCTTGTAGTTGTAATTCGCCCGGCCAAAATAACTCAGGCGTGCCCGGTTGTAAGCGCTGCCGCCGTTGTTCAGCTGAGCATCACCACCGGCGATCAACTGATCGATAGCGGTGGAAATATAATTGCGGCGGAAAGCATTGAAGGTCTGGTTCTCGATCGTTTCGCGGGTTACAGCTGCCAGTAAGTTCAGGGTATGATCTCCAAAGCTGCGGTCGTAATTGATAAAACCCGACAGGTTGATGTTCAGCTGATCTTCCTGCGATTCGGTCAACCGCGGATCGGTAAAGGTGGAACGCACCGAGCGGATGAGTTTGGGAGTAACGCCATCAGGTTCATAGCTGGTCTTATCCCAGTTATAGAGGTACCAGGGCGTTTCCCAGCGTTTGCCGCGGCGGAAATACCTGTCTACCGCTGCAAAACCCGATATTTTCAAACCCTCTACATAGGGCACCTGGATATCAACCCGGCCATTGGTTTGAAAATAATCACGGCGGTCCTTATCATAACCGGTTTGGTTGGTGGTGATCACGACCGGGTTCTGACCGTTCTCTATATCGGGCCCCGGCAACCCATTGGGCCAGATGGCCTGCTCTGTAGGTTTACCGCGCATGAGCATGCGGAATATAGGTTGTGCGCCTACGGTAGGAAAGAACCGGAACTCTTCGCGCGCCGTTAAGCCGATCGTCGTATTAATGTATTTGTTCACCCGCACATCGAGGTTCAGGCGCATATCATATTGTTTGTACCCCGTAGCAGAGTTTTTATAGTAACCATCCTGGTTGTTATAACCCAGGGAGGCGAGGTATTTCACATTTTCAGAACCGCCGGATAATTGCACATTATGTCTCGATTGGGGCGACCATTTTTTCAGGGTGGTGGCGAACCAGTCAGTGTTAGGATGTCCCCATGGGTCGGAGCCATCCGCGAATTTCTGAAAATCGGTAGGAGAGTAGATGGCATCTACTTTTACGCCATTATCGGTACGGGTATAGGTTCCGTTCTGTTTGAATGCATTCCAGCCTGCCGCCCACTGATCTGCCGGCAGATCGAATAAGGTAAGTTCATTGATGATGGTAGCGTATTCCACGGCGTCGCTCATTTCGGGTATCCGCGTAGGTTGCGCCCAGCCCTGGTTGAAATCATACGACAAGAGCGGCTTGCCCGATTTTCCCCGTTTGGTGGTAATGAGAATAACGCCGTTTGCAGCGCGCGAACCATAAATGGCAGCGGCTGCATCTTTCAGGATCGACATGCTTTCAATATCGGCCGGGTTCAGGCGTTCGAGCCCGCCGGCCCGGTCGGGCACCCCATCTATTACGATCAAAGCGCCGCTGTTATTGGGCGTATTGGAACCGCGAATGCGAATGGTAGAGCCATCATAACCGGGCTCACCGCTCGATTGAATGGTGGTAACACCCGGTAAGCGGCCCGCCAATGCATTTGATAAATTCACGGAAGGCGATTTTGCCAGCTCGGCGCCTTTCACCTGCGCAACGGCGCCGGTAACCGTTACTTTCTTTTGGGTGCCATAACCTACCACTACAATTTCACCTAACTGACCGTTGCCGCCGGGCGCCAGGGCGATCGTGATGGTCGTTTTTCCCGCAACGTTCACTTCCTGGGTTTGATAACCTACGGAACTAACTACCAGGATGGTATTACCTTCCGGTACATTGATAGTAAAATTGCCTTCTGCATCGGTATTGGTA
This sequence comes from Longitalea arenae, assembly GCF_016924755.1. GTDB lineage: Bacteria > Bacteroidota > Bacteroidia > Chitinophagales > Chitinophagaceae > Niastella > Niastella arenae. Next base: position 836,942 of record NZ_JAFFJX010000002.1, read on the forward strand.
CCGGTGGCAGTGCCCTTTACAACAATGCTCACCCCTGGCAGGCCTACGCCTTTCTCATCGGTCACCTGGCCCTTGATCTCCTGCAACATGGCCGTTTCTACTTTTACGGTCAATACATCAATGCCGGGTGGATCACCCAACGCAGAAGATGACATCCTGTATAATATAATACGGTCTTTCACTAATTTAAAGGTGATGCCAAAAGGCGAAAGCAATTGCTCCAGCACTTCGCCGAGTTTTTTCTGACTGACTTTAATGGATACTTTGCGGCCTGCTTCAATGGTCTTGGAACTGTATACAAAGCGGGCCCCCGTTTGATGCTGTAACAGATTGAACACATCTTTCAGTTGTTCTTTTTCAACAGACACCGAAACGATCTTGTCGAGGATGCCCTGCGCTTCGGCCGAATTATAATACGCGTACGTATTCAGGAAAAGGACGAGGAAAACTTGCAGAAAGCCCAGCTGTAAGGCAATAGGTTTCATGGCAACAAATCGTTGATAGTTCATAGATGAGTTGTTATGGTGAATGGTGAATGGTCAATGGTGTGAATAGTCCTCGCCATTCTCAGGCGCAAACATACAATCGCAGCCATCCGGTATTGGCAGAAAACAAGTCGGCAAATAAATGACCTGTTCCGGTATTTGCCGGACCTTCACAATTGATCATGGAGATCATTCAATAATAATATGTCAGGAAAGTTGTTCCCGGTGCGGGACTACGTGATGAATAGTTTTTCTCTCATGCGACAATCGTTTTGGATGTTGGGTAATAATGAATATTAATTATCAAATGTTCCTGGCTGCCTTCAATCACAGCCGGAACCCTTTATCAGAATTCGTGTGCCGCGAACCTCGTAAGAGGCTTGCATGGATTCGCAAATAATTTCCAGTTGGTCGAAGAGATCCTGTCCTTTTATATCGCCTGTAAATAAACATTTCGCCAGGCTCTCATTTTCCATCACCATCTCAATATGGTAGGACTGTTCCAGATAATGCAATACCCTTGCCAATGGTGCTTCATCGAAAACAAAGTTCAACTCCGTTATTCTTTCTTCTGCATTTCCGCCGCTAATCACCGGTAGTGGAATATCAACCAGGGTTGTTCTGAAATGATGATCACTACCATTATATATTACCCGCTGGTTGGGTTTTAATATCACACCGCCCGATTCATCATTCCGCCGGTTCGATACGGTTTCCCGCCCGTATTCATAAACAGCTACCTTACCCGTTTGAACCGATACTTCTATATTCTTTGTATTTGGGTGGGTCTTTACATAAAAGCTGGTGCCCAGCACCTGCGTAACAATATTTTTGCTGTACACATAGAACGGCGATCTCGGGTTCCGCGTCACTTTAAAAAATGCATTCCCTTCCAGGTACACCTCCCGTTTAGCACCGGCTAATGAATCACTGAACTGTACAAGCGCCTTTGGTTCCAGGATCACCATCGATCCATCGGGCAAATGAACAGTATCGTTGGTTAAACCATCGTTCTTTATCCGGTGCAAATACGCCAACCGCGAATGATGGTCTTCGATGGCCGACTTGCTGTTATTGACCAGGTACCACCAGGCCGCTGCTATAACGGCCCCGCTGATAACAGCGGCACTCAACCAGCGTAACCATAAAGGCACGATAGCTGTTTTGCGTGGTAAGGGTGGGCTTCCGGTAAGCAGCGTTTGCTGTTGTACTTTCGGCCAAAGGCGCTCCAGCGACTCCTTTATTTCCTCCGGAGGCAGGGAGGGATCAATGCCTTCCTCATCACCCAGTAAGTCGTACCATTGTTCAACCAGTTTCCGTTCTTCCTCAGTGCAATCATTCTCTACATACCGTTTCAGCAAATGATAAAAGGCCTTTCGATTCATGTAGTTTTGTTTGTCTCTGCAGGCAGAGGTATAGATTAGTCGGTTAAGAAGGGCGCTTCCCTAAAGGGGAAGGAAAATTTATTGGGAGTAGGTTGAAAACTTAACCGTATAACGTTATTTGTTTCAGTGAAAATTCATTTAACGGTTACCAGTTTCCAGTTACCAGTTGCCGGGCCTTGAATGTCGATCACTCTACCTGCAGTCGGCAGGCTGATTTTGATCCCGGTAACCGGGAACCGGCAACCGGCGACTTTTCTGTTGATTGCAGGCATGTTTTCTACAATTCTCATTAATTCAACACATCACTGGATATCCACTTCACATTAAACTCACTGCTGAAAAAGAAGTATTTCCCATCCGGAGAGAGATTAGGGCAGTACTCATAGGTCCTGGTATTAATGCCGTGGCCTAATGGTGTAGGTGTTTGCCATTGACCGTTGCGGTTATGGGAGATATACAGATCAGCCTGGCCCAGCCCACCCGGCCGGTCCGATGCAAAGACAATGTACGATTCATCAGGCGCTATCAGGGGATCATGTTCATCGAAAGTGGTATTCAAAGCTTTCCCCAGATGAACAGGCACTGCATACCCATTGCCTGTCTTTTTACTCATATACAGGTCCAGGTTGCCATCGCGGTAGGAAGAAAAGAAAATATTACCTGCACGGGATACCGAGACGTAATATTCGGTGCTGTCGCTATTGACCGCCGTAAGCCGTTCCGGCGTCGCATAACCATTCGCGACTTTGGCCATGCGGTAAATATCATAGTCTTTGGTAGTATCATTGTTGTCTTTAGGCCGGTTCGAGATAAAATAGATAGCACTGTCGGCCGCGACGAAAGGGTCGGTATTGGAGTACAGGGTATCGAAAAGCGGGCTGATGGTTTCGGGCTGCCATTTATCTTCCCGCCAAATGGACTCATAGATCATATACTTCCGGTTTTGAGACCGGGAGAACAGAAAGGTTTTGCCATCTGTCGTAAAGGCAGCGTTGAAATCAAGCGTATCTGTCGATACAATACCCGGCAGAAAGACCTGGGCTGTGCTATCTGGCGCCGGCGAGGGATAGGCAATGCTGTTGGATGAACAGGCTGGCAAACCAGCAGCCACTGACATAATTAACCAGGCAGCAGTCCATGTATAATTGAATTTCATAGCAGAAGGTTTAGGCAGGTTTTGATGGTCAATACAGACTTAACAGGAATAATTCCACAATAATAAAATCTTTCAGGTGCAGCCGCATAAATTTCAGTGATTGTGTTACATGATATTCCACCGCTTTTTCCGACAGGTTCATATATTGCGCGATCTCTTTGGTAGAGCGCTTCTCATACCGGCTCAGGCGGAAGATCTCCTGCGTTTTATGGGGTAGTTTCTTAATGGTATTGTCAATGGCAATGGATAATTCATGTAGCAACAATCTGGACTCTGAAGAATTTTCATGCCCGGTTAGCTGATCCCTGGCTGACTGGTAATATTTTTCCCGGATAAGCTGGGAACGGATATAATCAATGACCTGGTAGCGAACGGCAGATTGCAGGTAAGATGGCAGGTGCTGGATCTGGGCGGTCTCGCGTTTTACCCATAAGCTGATGAAAAGATTTTGCACCAGTTCTTCGGCAATGGCTTTAGACCGCACTTTCTTCAGGGCTGCCAGGAAGACCATTTCACTGTAACGCGCATAGATCTCTTCCAAAGCAGATCCATCACCGGCTTTGAGTAATTTCAAAAGTATCGCATCGTCAACAACCTTGTAGTTCATATGGCTGGGTCTATACAAATATAACTAATTAGCCCGTGTGAAAATGTATATAACGGAATTTGGCAGACTAAGCTTGCTTGTTTTTTCATTGTCAGTAGCCTGTTACAGTTATACCAATTGGCTAATTGCCGATATGAATTAGTTAATATCAGACAAAAGGGCGAACGTATAGGGGTGATTATGATCATGTTGAACTTATTATAATATTTCTTAATTTAGCACCCGCTACGATCATCCCGCTCTATATAAACAGTACCCTGTATTGTTCACCACCAAAAAGCAATTGCATATGAAAAAAATGTTTTTCCTGGCATCCGCCGTATTGATGCTTTCCTTCCTGGTAGTTGATCCCATTTCAAAAAAAGAAAGGAACTACGCCACCAAACAATTAAAGGACACAGAAAAGGCGCTCAAAGAGCAGATCAAGGGGCTGTCGGAAGCCCAGCTGAAATTTAAACCTGCCGCTGACCGGTGGAGTATTGAAGAATGCGTTAAGCACCTGGCTGCCAGTGAAGAAATGTTCTGGCAAACTTTGGAAGGTACCGTAAAAATGCCTGCCAATCCCGAGAAACGCAGTGAAATAACAGTGACCGACGAACAACTGGTACAAAAGATCGGCGACCGCAGCACCAAAGTGAAGACCTCCGACAAGCTGATGCCTGAAAACCTTATTTTTAAAGACACCGACGAAGCATTTGAATCTTTCAAAAAGAACCGCGATAAAGTGATGGAATATGTGAAGTCGACCAATGATGGCCTGCGCGATCATATAACGCAAACGCCGATTGGTATGGTAGACAGTTATCAGCTAATCCTGTTCACGGCCGCTCACACCAACAGGCATACGCAGCAGATCATGGAAGTAAAAATGGATCCGAATTTTCCGAAGTAAAAGCGTAAGGTTTCATGCAAGCCATAACGGCCAAAGGAACAAGTGGTTTCTTTGGCCGTTTCCCCAAAAACAAAGCCCACCGCGGTTTACGCTGTGGGCTTTTGTGTTGTACCCTGAAATGTGCACAATCTATCTCTGGTTTTTCATTTTCCCCACTCACTATCTCTTAGATAACCCCGTATTGGTTTTCTCTAAAAGATGATTCACCTTGTATTTATTGGCGAAATGGTCATAATGCGCCAACTCATTGTCATTGCGGAACTGCATATCCAGGTAAATATGGAACAGGTCATTATCCGGAAATGATCTCTTCAGATTCGTTACGGTCAAAGGCAGGATCTCGCCTTTGCCATAGGTTGAATAGAAATATTTCCTTACCCGTTGCGTTCCCTTTGGTTGTGATGCATACACATCTTTATAATAGATCCAAATAGGTCCTTTCTCCAAAAAATAATACGGTGTAAAGTTCCAGGTGCGTATAATGTTATTTTTGTTCTTATAGGCATAGATCTCATCCTTGAAAACATGGATCTTTTCGCCATTGTGCTTTACGATGATGAAAGGTTTGGCAATAAATTCATTGAACCGTAATTTATTGTCGTTCGATTCATCATTCGTAGCATACGTTAACTTGTTATTTTCAAAATCATCCAGTGTACGATAAACTCCGCTCTGGGCATTTGCTACCATTCCGGTGGCTACTGTAAACGATAATGCCATAAAAATCCTTCTCATGGTCTTACGATTTATTGGTGATTGTACTATTGATTAAAGCCGCTGCACAGCTCAATGGCCGCCAGGTAAATTATAGCTTGCTGTAAAGTTTGTAGAGCAATGAGCCCCTGAAGTAATAACGGGGCAGAAGGATCGATCAGAGCCGGTGTACGCAATGCAAAATAAACAATGGAATATTCGCCTCATGCGGCGGCGCATTGTTTACTGGATAAACTTCCGGTAAAGCAGAAACCGGAACAAATGCGTAATCAGGATAAGAGGTATTCAGTGACGCCGGTACAAATTTGGCAACCCTGATCTTGGCATCATTCCGTTTTTGATCATGTCCCAGCTTGGCCTTCTTGTGATCGTCGTCGTTGCAATTACCTTTTTCCTCGTGTGATGTATTGTCCTGGGACGTGGCGCCCAGTCCTATAGAAACCAGTTTTTCCAGGCAACAATCCAGCCGCAACGTAGCACCGAAAGTGCTTGTCAGGTAAACGAGGGCCAATATGGTCACCAGAAATTTTTTCATCAGATTTCCTGTCGCAAAACTACAGTTTGTTGCTCTTATTGCTAAAAACGCTATGCCAGTCCTTTTTCTTTTATAATTTCCTTAACATTCTACAACTCATAGAATTATATAAATAAAATTGAGTTATGTCTGTTCTGCCGGTTTTGCGAAAAAAACAAAGGCGGGAAGCGGCTGCACAAGCAAAAAAATGCCGGTATTTACCCAAATTTAAGGGTGGCCAGCGCCCAGATCACCATAAACGCAATTGTGTATATGTTGGCGCTGTTCGTACAGCAATAGTTGCTTTTTGAGGCAGCTCAAAGGGCAATGCCTGATCATTTGATCTCACCTGGTAAACGGCTGTTTCCTCAAAGCGGGACGCTACAATGATCTGTGTATTGCCGGCATATTCGTTAAACAGCTGTTGCACCAGCTGGGGCGAATTATTATCTCTCGACAAATGGGAAAGGAACAGATGGCTCATATGTGCCGGCCGGTGTTTTGTAAATACTTCCAGCGCCTGTTTGTTCGAAAGATGGCCATGGCCACCGCGGATGCGGTTCTTCAAATGGCGGGGATAAGTTCCTTTTTCCAACATCTCTTCATCATAGTTGGCTTCCAGGAAAGCAGCATGGCAATGTTTGAAATGCATGATCAGGTTTTCACAGGGCGAACCTATATCGGTAAAGACGCCGATGTTCACATTGTTACCATTTACCATAAAACTATGCGGCTCGGCGGCATCATGTTTTTTAGGGAAGGCCTGAACAGCAAGACTGCCAATGCGAACCGGTTCATAGGCCTTAAAATTGAACACCTGTTCTTTCTCCAGCTCTAACCGGCCATGATACAATGTGGAGTCGGTAATGTAAACAGGCAATTTATATTTCTTTGCGAGCACAGGAATGCCGCAGATATGATCGGTATGTTCGTGGGAAACAAAAATGGCTTTCACCATTTGCATCGATAAACCGAGGCGGTTCATACGCCGTTCCGTTTCGCGGCAGGAAATCCCGGCATCTACCAGGATGGCTTCCTGGTCGTTGCCTACATAATAACAGTTTCCATTACTTCCGGAATTAAGCGATGCAATAAACAGCGACATGGTCTTACAAAGATAGGGTTTGAACGGTGCCAACAGCCAGGCAAACCCGCTGATCACCCGGGCCGGACAGGATTTTTTTATCCCCAGGCTTTCTTATGCCTGCCAAAAATTATGTCTACAAATTCGTTCGCCTCAGACAACCGACCTTCTGGCAGAAATATCGTTTAAACGGTACAGCGAAACAGCGTCAAAAACCAACCGTGCCACGGTTTGCATCCGTAACACGGTTAAACCTTTTATTTCGCTTCATTTCCACGGCAGGGGTTCTTGAAAATCGAAAATATCCGGCCGTTGGTCCTTCATTTTTTCCACAACGGCGAAAAAACGATAGCCCGTAACAGATAAATATTGAAATTGCTGCGCATAACAATACAATGCTCCCATTGTCATTTATCAGCATTTGTAACCCTGCCCCTAACCATCGTAATATTACTGGTTGCACTTTTATCAATAACCTCTTATCTGCTTAAAGCAGAACGCGCTAAACCCCGGAAAACAGGCAGGAAAATGGGAAGTTTCAAGACAGGCGTAGTATAAAAGCAATAGTGGATCCCGCATAAAATACCGGTAACCGCAAAGCGGCAACCGGCAATTATAAACTTATCTTATCTATGAAAAGATCGCTGCTCATAGTTGTATCTGCATCTTTGTTATCGTCCATTTTCTATTCCTGCTCAAAGAGCAATTCATTTATCCATTGTACCAACTGGGTGGGTGATTATGCTTTTTATGAAGCTCCCGTGCCTACGGCTACCGGCATTAATAAGATCATGGAATGGGAGTTGTCTGTATCACAGCAACGGGATACCTGCTGGGGTATGTTAGAGATAACCGGTCTTACGAATTATATGAAAATATTGACAACGCTTTCAGGGGATTCTTCGAAAGTGGATGTCGTTTACTACAAATACCTCGATGGTACTACCCATTTTAATCCGGGCGACATCTTGTTCAGTTTGAGCAGGGACGACAGCAGCAAAATACTGACCAATTGGAACCGCCTGCAACCGATGCTGGCGGAATTTCCTGACGTGGAAGGCAGCTGTTTCAAACGATTGAAGAATAGAAAAGCGAATGATCTGTAAAGGCTGGTTGGTGAAAAATAGATCTCATGATCTCTGAACCGCTAAAATTGCTGATTCTTTCAATTGCTTAGAACTTGTTTTGTAAATTTGGTTTACAACCTTACAGAACTTGCCCATGATAAAAAGAATATTCCTGCAAACGATCGCCTGCCTCATGATTGTTAATGTATGCAGCTTTGCCCAAACCGCCCGGGTCTCCAATCCCATTTTAGCCGGCTTCTATCCCGATCCTTCCATTTGCAAGGTGGGCAACGATTATTATATGGTCAATTCTACATTTGCCTATTACCCAGGTCTGCCCATATTTCACAGTAAAGACCTTGCCAACTGGGAACAGATCGGTTTTGCCATGGACCGGCCCGAACAGCTGGACCTCGAGGGGGCCGGCGTATCACGTGGCTTGTTTGCGCCTGCCATCCGCTTTCATAAAGGCACTTATTATATTACCTGCACCCACATCGATAAAGGAGGCAACTTCATTATCACGGCTAAAAATCCCAAAGGCCCCTGGAGCAACCCGGTGTACCTGCCCAGGGTGAATGGCATCGACCCTTCGCCTTTCTTCGACGATAACGGTAAAGCTTATATCGTTTACAACAGCGTTGCCCCGGATGATAAACCGCAATATGACGGCCACAGGACCATCAGAATGTATGAGCTCGATCTGGCTACCCTGCAAACGAAAGGTGAAGAGATCCTATTGGTAAATGGCGGCACAGACATCACTCAAAAGCCGGTATGGATAGAAGGTCCCCATATTTACAAATACAACAAGATGTATTACCTGTTGTGTGCGGAGGGAGGAACCGGCTTCAACCATTCCGCTGTCGTTTTCCGCAGTAAAAAGATAGAAGGTCCCTATGAGCCTTATAAAGGCAATCCGATTCTTACCCAACGAACTTTGGATGTGAACAGAAAAAAGGCGGTCACCTCTACCGGTCATGCCGACCTGGTTACGGCTCCTGATGGCAGCTGGTATGCCGTTTTCCTCGGCTGCCGCCCTTATGCAGGCGGGCATTACAATACCGGCCGCGAAACTTTCATGGCGCCGGTGAAATGGAAAGAGGATTGGCCGGTGATCCTCGCCCCCAATGAAACAGTCCCTAATAAAGTAACCATCACCGGCGCTACAGCCAAGGACCCATTGCCTTTCAGCAGTGATTTTCATTTTATTGATAATTTTAAAAATACCACACTGAACAAGCGGTACCAGTTCCTGCGAACCGTAAAGGCCCCCTGGTATCATATAAATAGTATTTCGGGCTTACTCACCATTCAATTAAAGCCCGAGACCTGTGCTGATAAAGGAAATCCGGCATTCATTGGTTTCAGGCAATCGCATCAGCGGGGATATGCCGCCACCGCATTGTCGTTTACCCCTGCCAGTCCGCAGGAAAAAGCCGGACTGCTGGTCTTTCAGAATGAACAGCATTATTACTTTCTCTGCCAGTCCATAGACAATAACCAGCCCGTGGTGCAATTATACAAGGGGCCTGGTAAAGAAGGCGGGCAGCCCAAACTCCTGGAGGTTTATAAGATCCAGACCAGCACTAACCAGCCGCTGCAGCTAAGAATACAGACCAACGGCAACGCCTATGCTTTTTATTATGCAGAAAAAGGCAGCAACAACTGGCGGGTGTTAAAAGAAGGGGTTGACGCCAGTTTCCTGAGCACCGCCACCGCCGGCGGTTTTGTAGGTTGTATGTATGCTATGTATGCAACGTCGAATGGCGCACCTACAACGAACAATGCAGTGTTCAGCCTGTTTGAGAGCAAGGGAAATGATCAATAAGGGCCCGCTCAAATAAAAAATCAGTAAAAATACGGTTGCTATAATATGCCGGACTTAGTAGCTTAGCCAACTGAGTTCCCACCCAACTGACTTTCTCTGTTGATGAACTAACCATCATGTACCCGCTGGAAAGAATGAATTGTTACCGGTTTTTCCGGTGGCCAGCTGCCTTATTCGAAAAAGCGCAGCCTTCGAAACAACCCATACACTGATTTATTAAACTGAATGAAAGATGATCCAGTTCGACAAAGGGCCGGGCGCTGCATTTGCCAAACATTTTGCCGCCCTGCCTGATCATGATGCCATTAAAGAGCATTTCTGGTACGACTGGGGCCCGGTGTTCTATCGGGGCCGGCTCGATGGAAGCGCCAAAATTATATGTGTAGCTTCTGATCCCGGGCCTACGGAACGTATTGCCGGCAGAACCCTGGTGGGCAATGCCGGCCAGCGCGTACAGGGCTTTCTGCATAAGATCGGTTGTACGCAATCTTATGTTTGTTTGAATGGATTTGCATTTGCCCTCTTTCCCAGTCATCTCAGTCAGGGATTAAAGATCATCGGCCAACCCGATCTGACGGCCTGGCGCAATAAGCTGTTCAATATGCTTAAGAAGCCCTCCCTGAAAGCGGTCGTGGCATTTGGCGCCGTGGCCCAAAAAGCCGTACAGCTATGGGACAATAAAGGTGATGTACAGGTGTTTGAGACCTATCATCCCAGTTATCATTCAGGTGGCGCGGCCGGCGAGAAAAAAATGCTTACCGACTGGAACCGGGTAGTAACGGCTTTGCGGGCGATCATTCCGCCCGATGAAGGTGCTTCCACCACCTTGCCCCTGTACGGAAATAAATTTGCAGAACATGACTATGCCGCTATTCCACGGCTCGACCTGCCATTCGGTTTGCCCGATTGGTTCGGCAACGATGCATTCTTCAGAAAAAAGCGGAGCATGAACAGTGTAAGCAGGCCTTCTCCCGATGACCGCCACACTTTGTTATGGAAAGCCCCCAAATTCAGTTGATATGCCCAAAAAACCTGTCATAGACCCGCTGGAAAGCCCTCATTACGCATTACAGGGCATTATCGTAACGATGGTTGCGCCGGATGAAATTATCAAAGGAACCCTATTTGTAAACGCTGCCCGCATTGAAGCGATCATCCCCGATGGCAAACCGGTTCCCGAAGCGCTGCGCAGTTACCCGGTGATCAAAACCAAAGGCACCATCTTCCCCGGTTTTATTGAATTGCACAACCATCTCAGTTATAATTGCCTGCCCCTGTGGCAAGTGCCCAAAAGATACGAGAACCGGGCCCAATGGAGTGGTATTGATCCCTACAAACAACGCATCAGCTATCCCATGAACCTGCTGGGTAAAACAAAGGGTTATGTTGAAGCCATTGTCCGCTATGTCGAATGTAAATGCCTGGCCGGCGGAGTAACCACTTCGCAGGGCATTATGCTCTTCAGCAATGCCGGTATCAAAAAATTTTATCGCGGTATCGTACGTAATGTAGAAGAGACCGCCGATCCAACACTGCCCGACGTAGATGCGCATATTCCGGATATTGTTGCCCGGGATGCAGAAAAGTTTTTTAAGCAGATCCAAAAAAGCAGCTGCATGCTGCTGCACCTGAGCGAAGGTACCAATGCATCGGCCCGCAAACATTTCACCAACCTGCAGTTCAGCGAGAACGAATGGGCGATTGGACCATCTCTCACCGGCATACATTGCGTAGCGCTGCAAGCGCCGGATTTTGCCATCATGAAACAAAAAGGAGCTTCCATGGTATGGTCGCCCTTCAGTAACCTGCTGTTATATGGACAAACAGCCGATATTAAAAGCGCGAAGGCCAGCGGCATTACCATTGCGTTGGGCAGCGACTGGTCGCCCAGCGGCAGCAAGAATATGTTGGGCGAATTGAAAGTAGCCAAATTGTACAGCGAGGCAAATGGTAAGCTGTTCACCGATTATGAATTGCTGGCCATGGCCACCAAAAATGCCGCCCGCATCATAAAATGGGATAAAGAACTGGGTACCCTTGAAAAAGGCAAACGGGCCGACCTGGTGGTCATACACAACCAGGGCAACGATCCTTACAAAAACATACTGCAGGCATCAGAGAAAAGCATAAGCCTGGTAGTGATCAATGGAACGCCCAGGTATGGTGATGCTGCCTTAATGCGCTCATTTGATCTCAGGCATACAGAAGCCAAAACCATTGCCAAAAAACAAAAACTGTTTTATCTGCAACAGCTGACCCAGGATCCGGTAGTAGGTGAGCTAAGCTTATCAGAAGCTACCAAACGGATGCGGGATGGCTTGCGCAATATCAAAAAACTGGCCGCAGGTTCTTTACCTTTAAGGGGGATGTTAGACAAAGCTGGAAACCGTTTCCTGGTGCCGCTTAAAGCAAGACCTGAAGCCAATGCAGAACCCGAATGGGTATTGGTGCTCGATCATAATGAAGATGAAGGCGAAGCGGTTCGCCCCCATTTCGATCCCATGGCAAAACATGGCCTGCCTTTTAAAAAAATAGCGGCTATGGAAATAACCCCCGAGGTACTGACCCCGATCCAGCTCGATGCGCTCACCGTAGCCAGCGACAAAAGCTTTTTCAAACGCATTGGAGCCCAGATAAATTTGCCTGATTATATCAAGAAGGGCTTGAAGAAAATGTATGCCGATCTGTAAACGCCCGCTTTTGCGGTAAAACGTTACGCGTTTGGCGTTTGGCAGTTTTGCCTTACATTCGCATGGTGAACGATAACGTTAAAATATTTTACTCCTACCTGGCATTCCTGCGAAGCGCATGCGCCAATGTGCCATAGCATTTACGTTTTTTGTACATATCCCATTTTCTTACAACTGTAAACCCTGAATTACCTGTCCGTCCTTGGCGGAAACCGGAAGGGTTATTATATTCATATTGTTAATCAAAATTAATTATGAAACATATTGCCGTTATCGGACTGGGCAAAGTGGGTTCACTGGTGGCCACTTTGCTGAATAATGTATTTACTGTTACCGGTGTTGATAAAAACAAACCTGCCGATGTACCATTTGAAACAGTTACCGGAGATGTAAAAGATGCGAAATTCCTCGAAGAGCTGTTATCGAAACACGATGCCGTGGTATCCTGTTTGCCCTATAACCTGAATTTGCCCGTAGCCGAAGCTGCTTATAAAGTAGGCATTCATTATTTCGATCTTACCGAAGATGTGCCCACGACAAGCGCTATCCGTAAAATGGCGGAAACTTCAAAAGGTGTTATGGCGCCGCAGTGCGGCCTGGCGCCCGGCTTTATTGGTATTGTGGGCGCCGATCTTTGCCATCGCTTTACCAAATTACGCGATGTAGAGCTGCGCGTGGGCGCCTTGCCGCGTTTTCCCAACGGGTTGCTGGCTTATTCATTTACCTGGTCGCCCGCCGGAGTGATCAATGAATACATCAATGATGCAGAAGTGATCCACAATGGAATGCGCAAGATGGTACCATCCCTGGATGGCATAGAACAGATCAATATAGAAGGGCAGGAGTTCGAAGCTTTCAGCACCAGCGGTGGATTAGGCACTTTGTGCGAAACCCTGGAAGGCAAAGTAGATACGCTGAACTACAAGACCATCCGCTATCCCGGCCATGCCCGGCTCATGCGATTTTTGTTATATGAGCTGATCCTGAAAGACAAACGCGCCTTAACGGAACAAATATTAACAGAAGCCAAACCGCCGGTAAGGGAAGACGTCGTTTATGTATATGCGGTGGTCGAAGGCTGGAAAGGGCAGGAACTGGCCCGGGAAGAATTTTATCAAGCCTATCATCCCATTACCATCAATGGCCAGGAATGGCGGGCCATTTCCTGGACCACTGCCGCTTCCGTAGCTGCTGTAGTGGAAATGGTAGCCAATAAAGAATTGCCGCAAAAAGGATTCATCAAACAGGAAGAAATTCCGTTTGAGAAGTTCCTGAGAACGAAAAACGGAAGCCTCTACGCGAAACAGCCATGATCGTCAGAAGGTGAATGGTCAATGGTCAATGGTGAATAACAGCTGCCGAAAGTATAGTGAGGACCGATGAAGCGTGAGGCTTGTATTTAAAGAACAACAAACCATAAACAATAAACTATAAACCCCTGAACGGGTGAGGATAAATAAATATGTCAACCATACTTGAAAATGTATTAGAAGGTTTGATGCACAGGTACCGTGAGCGGGTACCCGATGTGTCGGGCATTGTCAATGCCATGATAAAGGAAAATATCATCCAGCAGGCATCTGACATTGAGAATGACCATATTGCATTTCGAACAATGGGCGTGCCGCACCTGGGCATCCAATCGCTGGAAAAGATCTTTTTACACTATGGATATCAGAAAAGGGACTATTACCATTTTCCCGAAAAGAAACTGGATGCTTACTGGTATGCGCCGCCGGCGCCGCAGTATCCGCGGATCTTCATCAGTGAGCTGCGGGTAAAGGACCTGTCACCTGAAGTGCAGGCAATCATTACAAGTTATACGAATGAAGTTACTGCCGACCCGGTAGAACAGCTGAACCTGGATGATGCAAGAGCAGTAGACCAGTTCCTGCACAGCGGTTTGTGGCGCTTACCCACCTGGGAAGACTTTGAAGCGCTGGGCAAACAAAGCGAATACGCAGCCTGGGTAATTTATAACCGGTATTACCTGAATCATTTTACCATCAGCGTACACAATCTCAAAGAGGGCTACAATACCATTGCCCAATTCAACGAGTTCCTGGAACGCAATGGGTTTACCCTGAACAATGCGGGCGGAAAGATAAAGACCAGTCCGGATGGCGGGCTGCTACAAAGTTCAACCGTTGCGGAAATGATCGATGCTCGTTTTGCCGCCGGCGATGTACATAATATCTCCGGATCCTATGTAGAGTTTGCCGAAAGGCGGGTTTTGCCGCAATTTGCGCATTTGCCCCAAGATCTGATAACGCGCGAACACCGCCGCGAGGGGTTTGAAGCCGGCAATGCCGACAAAATATTTGAAAGCACCTACAGTTCGCAAACAAAGCGGTAAATGCTGCAAGCTGGTGCTACAGGTGCCACACTTTGAAAGTGTGGCACACTTCGTTAAAGGGAACACCTGAGGCAACCTTTTGGTCCGGTTTTCCGACTTTGTGAGTTACCATACATATCCTGGAATTCGGTATCTTTCGGGCACAGACCAAGCATGTAAAAAAATAACATATCATGAAGAAAACGATCCTAGTTTGCCAATTGCTTTTAATACTGACTGCTATCATCTCGCTTTCCTGTAAAGAAGACGATCCCCCGGCAAAAGACAGGGTGCTGGTATTTTCAAAAACAGCTGGTTACCATCATCAATCGATCGATATAGGGGTGAAAACCATCCAGGAGCTGGGTGTGAAATATAAGTTTGCGGTAGATACCACTACCGATTCCACGAAATTCGTAAGCAGCAACCTGAAGCAATATGCCGCCGTGATCTTTTTAAATACTACCGGCAATGTATTGGGTGATGAACAGCAGACGGCTTTTGAGCAATACATTAAG
Source organism: Longitalea arenae (assembly GCF_016924755.1). Lineage (GTDB taxonomy): Bacteria > Bacteroidota > Bacteroidia > Chitinophagales > Chitinophagaceae > Niastella > Niastella arenae. The sequence goes on from NZ_JAFFJX010000002.1 coordinate 852,220, forward strand.
GGAGGTGGCGGTTTTGTGGGCGTGCATTCCGCAACAGATACCGAGTACGGATGGCCCTGGTATGGCAAACTGGTAGGCGCTTATTTTTTAAAACATCCCAAGATCCAGGAAGCTGTTTTGAACATCAGGGATCCGAAGCATATCGCCACCAGCCATTTACCCAATCCCTGGAAACGTACCGATGAATGGTATAATTTCAAGGATATCCAGACTGACCTGCATGTACTTATCTCCATTGATGAAAATTCTTATGAAGGCGGCAGCAATGGCGCCCATCACCCCATGGCCTGGTATCACAACTATGATGGCGGCCGTGCATTTTATACTGCGTTAGGACATACAGAGGAATCCTATGCCGACCCTTTGTTCCAGCAGCATTTATGGGGTGGTATTCAATACGCGATAGGAAAGAAGAAGTAATTGATGGAACAATATTAAATATTTTCAGCCTTCCATTCGGGAGGCTTTTTTGTTAGCGGCATACATGAAGGGGAAGTTATTGTCCTTTCTTCATTATCTCCTCATACACTTTTTCGGCGTTTTTGTAAGCAGCTTCGGCTGCGGTTCGTTCTGCTGCCCTGATATTCCCCTGTTTCATTTTCCAACACTGCTGCACAGCCCGTTTACACCACTCCGCACTTTTTTTCAGCTGCACATGCTGCTTATTCACCGCCACAAATACCGGATTTGTATGAGCGCTCGGATATATTCGCAACGCTACCCAGGCCGGTTTGCTGATAGTGTAATTAAAACTGAGATCTTTCCATTGACCATCAGCAACTATTTCTGTTGTATCAACCGCTATCCCGTTCACGATGAATTCTACTGGCACTTTCCTCGATCTTCCAATCCGGGCGCGTTCAATATGCCAGTAAGGCTGCCGGTCGATGGGCCTATGTGCAATCGTAGCGCCATATTCATCCTGCTCCACCGGAAGCATGGCTGCGACTTTTGCCCGAACGGTCACCGACTGCTTGCCTGCCAGATGTAACTCACTGTTGCCTGTGCCGGCTTCAAGTCCATTCACTGAAAAATCAATAATATGCGCGTTGCCTTCCGATACGTATGACCGGCCTTCTTTTATCGCCTTTACATAACCGGCATAACTCAATACGCTGTCTGATTTAAAATAACTTCTGGCCATGCCTACTCTTTCATCATACACACAGGGAAAATCTGTTTCGCCGCTCAATCTGGTCCTGAAGCCGCAATTAAGGGTATGGTACCACATATTGAGTTCCCAGGGGGCAGGCGTATCACCGGCACTGTAAAAATCCAGCAGATTCTTCGTAACGGTTACAATATATTCATTGGCCCCGATGCCATCCATTTTCGGCGTAACATCGTTGGGGAGCGATGTGGTTGCCTGCATCGGCTGCAGGCCATTGCCCGAATGCGCATACCCGGTTATGGCGCCCTGCGAGCGGGCCCATTGTAAAACGGGTTGGGTCCAGCTGGGCCAATCTTCTATTTGCCGGGTGCCTGGGTAATCGTCTTCTTTCAGCTGCAGCAATACCACATGGCCGGCATGTGAAGAAGGAAAGCCGGATACTTCCACATCATAGCGCATTACATTGCCGGGCGTTGATAAAGTATCGGTAGTACCGGTGAAGAACTGCTTCTGATGATACCATCCGGGCCCCCATGCCAGTACTGCCGCAATGCCCAGATCTTCGCCCAGCACCTGCCGCCACATGTCGGGTGGTTTTACCCCTTCTTCCGGACTCTCGTAGTGACTGCACCCGGCTGCATGCACATGGTGGTCGGCGCTGTACCAGCCCAGCCGCGCCATATGCACCCACCTTTTCAACTGAAAGGAAAGTTGAATGGAATCAACCCCTTTAGGTATAGTAATTTCTTTGGTTTGCACCGTATACTCCGGACCGCGGGTAAAACTTACCATATACCTGCCCGGGGGCAGCAACACATGTTCCCCATCACGGCGATAGACCTGGGGTTGAAAGAAAAAATCCGGGTATTCGTCATAGGCGGCAACCCGCCGGGAGGGCAGGGGATAAATGCCTGTAAGCCTGGCCGGCACTTTGTACCCTGTAGCCGGCATCCAGGATTCCCAATACTCCAGCTGGGCGCTGGTGAAACGGTAATCGATGTCCGAGCGGTTGATGGCTGTAACCGAATCATCGACGATACGTTCAATACCATCGGAAAAAATAAAGGAAGCCATAGTGGAGGAACCGTCTTCGTCCTTCACCTGCAGCTTCACTTTTACGGAAGGAAGAATGTTGAATAAGACGCTGATCGTATTCCGGAAACCAATATCCTGGGTCCCCTGGCCGATATTAAATCCTATTTCTGCTTCGCGTTGACCGGCATCTTTACTGTACAATTGCACTACGGCATATTCAAGTAATAAACCCGAGAGCTGGGCCAGCAAAGGCCTGTTTTGATACATCTTGATCTCCAGGAAGCGGTTGGCTACCTGTCCGGCCGTCAACAGGTTCTTCTCCATGGCGCGCTGGTTAAAAGTAGATACATGCAGTACCGGTTCTGCATGAACGCTTTCTGCATTCAACCGGGCGGTAACGCCGGCTTCATTGTGCACTTTCACGAGGAAGCTCGTCCACCCATGTTGCATTAAACGCGCCATGGCCGGTCCCCTGGTCACTTTAACGCGCGCTTCGGGATTGATATTGACCATCGCAATACAATATGGGTCGAGCAAAGCTTGCAGTTGCCTGGCAACTTCCCTGGTCAGGGGCTTTTGCCGCAGTGCATTCAATTGTTTTATATCTGCCTGCGACAGCGAGCTGCCCAAAAATGTAAGCGCCTCGTTTAACCGTAAGGCTTGTGCCAGCAACGGCTGCGGTTCTACGCCCGTAACAAGGGGAAGTTCATCGCTCTTTACAGTGGGGGTGTGCTGTGCAAACAAAAAAGATGGCAGGCATAAAATAATGTATAAAGACAGGATGTGGTATTTCAGCATGGCAACCCTTTTACGAATGATCAAATCGTTAACTGCAAAGGGATACGGAGGCTGTTGTAAGCCACAAAAGTAGGGAATTGGGATGTTTGCCGGAGAGACCACACCCATTATCCCATCCCGATCACCTTCGCCGCGCCAACATATTTTACCGGTTCAATATTGTTGCGCTGCATGGTGCCAAAGGCAATGCCCAGGCCAACCAGCGTGCTGCAGGAACCGTGTGCTGTGTCGGGTTTTACCGTCAGTTGACTGGCTGCAGCAGGGTCGTTCACGGGCAACCACCCTGTATTCGTGATCTCGGGCCCATACCACTGATCTCCTTCAGTTCTGTACCTGGTACCAGTGAAAAACAGATCGGGCACTGGTCCTGCCACTGCAGTAAACTGGTACCAGTTATAATTACCCGGCACTATAAAATTGATACCTGGTATTAAAGCAGGGATATCAATAGTCACCAACCCTTTTTCTTTTTGCATTCGACATGATACAGGCGTTCTTACGATGGATTCAAATAAATACCGCCGGTTTAATGTAAACCCTTCCAGTAACCGGGGCTCCTTCGAGATCAAAATATGCCGCTTTCCCAAATCGCTTTCATGATCCATTTCCTGTATGGGTTTCAGCAACGCATTTAATGGACCGGTTATATTATAATCAGCCAGGAAAAGCAGGGGTGACAAGATATCTTTTATATGCCGCACCGCTTTAGCCCTGCCGCCAAATTCATTGTTATTGCGGCGGGTGTTCGCAAAGGCTGAAGAATGCTTCACCTGCTTTCTGGAAGGGCCCCCTTTTTTGCGCACAACGATCTTGTTTGTACCACGCATTTTGTAAAAGCTGAGGTTCTGCAGGGAACCTGTAATCTGTATTGTACCATCTAACAGTGCCATGTGTACGGGTTTATTGTGAATGAAATTGGGTTTGCGATAGCAACAGGGACAACTCTCACGTATTATAGAAACAACTAAATAGTATAATTGTACTAAAGCGGAGATATGCCGGACTTAAAAAAAGGCGAGATAACAGCGGGACAAGTCCGGGATATCTCGGGGATATCTCCGGGATATCCTGATTTCTCGTATCAAAACAAACAGGGGTTGCTGCGAAGGAAAGGCCTGGTGAACCCTGAGTGCCCGCGATAATCACTTCCACTCTTGCTGACATAAAAAATTAACAATATATTACAGCCCAAACCAGCCATTGCTAACCAACCTATAACCCTGCTGTAAAGGCCTGACCTTTCGGGCAATTAAGACCTGGAAAACGACATACATAACTGAGTTTATTCACATTATACCGGATAGCGGTGGTAAAACACAAACTACAGAACTGAAGCGAATTGCTTATTTTTGTTTCAACTTAACGGATCAGTATGCAGGAGAATATTATTGACTTACGGCACGTAAACATCTATCAGGGGAATAATCTTGTTTTACAGGATGTAAATTTCAAAGTTCAGAAAGGGGAGTTCGTGTACCTGGTTGGAAAGACCGGCACCGGTAAATCGAGCCTGTTAAAGACCATGTATGGCGACCTGCGCCTGAAAGAAGGGGATGGTACTGTCGTTGGCTTTAACCTGCGCGAGATGGACTGGAAAAAAGTGCCTTTCCTTCGCCGGAACCTGGGCGTGGTGTTCCAGGATTTTCAGCTGCTGACCGACCGTAACGTGAACGATAACCTGCGTTTTGTACTTCGGGCCACCGGCTGGAAGGACGAAAAGCTGATGGATGAAAAGATCATCGATGTGCTGGATAAGGTAGGCCTGAAAGCCAAAGGCTTTAAAATGCCTTTCGAGCTGAGCGGCGGCGAACAACAACGCGTTGATATTGCCCGCGCCCTGCTCAATTCGCCCAAACTGATCCTGGCCGATGAGCCCACCGGGAACCTCGACCCCGAAACTTCCGATGAGATCATGCAGCTGCTATTCCATATCTCACGCGATTATGGTACTGCTATTGTAATGGCTACCCACGACTATATCGTTATCAACAAATACCCGGCCCGTACCGTACGTACCGAAAGAGGCCGGGTGATCGATAACGCTAAAATATCCATTGAATAAGCCGCTGGGCATTGCGCTTATTATCGAATGTAGACAGCAATAATGTGTTCCGCAGGCGGATCTCTTCTTCTGCAAATGGCTGCCGGTACAACTGTACTACCAGGCTCTTAAAAGCATTGGCATTCGCCCCGATATGGCAGGCCGGTTCCAGCCCGGTGCTTTGAACCGTAGCTTCATTCACCAGGCAATGCCGCCCGTTAAAGAGGGCATTCAGCAGTTTCAGCTTTACCCCCGTTACATTGAAGGATGGAAGGATGTTTATCTGCGCCTTGCCGATCATGTCCTGCATTTCCTGTTCAGACGGATCAGCCACCAGGCAGGTGTTCCGGTGATTATTGGCAATACGTTGTAATCTTTGCGAAGGCGCCTTTCCGGCAATTACCAGTGGCACCTTCAGATCATTGAACACTTTTTCCATTAACCAGATGGCCGCGCGCTCGTTTTCGATGACCGACAAATTCCCATGGTATAAACAAAAGCAACCCACCCCTTCGGGCGCCGATACCTGGGTATAGGGTAAGAATACCGGCAGCGTGGCCACTTTTTCCGCCCCAAATTCCTTGCGATAAACATTGGTATCCTGGTCAGATACAGCCAGCACCAGTCCTTTATTGGCAATGGCTTTTTCGTACTGTTTCAGCAGCCTGCTTTCGTTCAGGTAATACATTTTTTTAAACAAAGAATGGCTGGCATGGAACAACTGCTTATAATATTTATACTCCACGTTATGCAGCCGCAGAATGATCTTGCGGTTATTGAAACGCTCATCGTGCAACAGATAGGTACAGTGTACGCCTTCCAGTAATATGGGATAGCTATCCTTCAGTAGTCTTTCCTCCAGTTGAGCGTTGGTGCGGGAAGCTACGATATAAGGCAATTTATGCGAGAAACCCTTGTGGCCGCATTGCCGCGGATAGTACCGTACTTCCGCACAATACTGTTCCAGTTCGGGTTGTTGTGGACGTTTGTGTTCAAAACAATGTAAATGGATACGGATGCCTTGCTGATAAAGGGCTACCAATTTATAAAAAAGATCAAAATAGCCGCCATGATCAACAGGGTAGGGTACGTCGAATGAGATAATATGTAAATGTTTTTCCACTGGCTAGAATATGTTTTTATAGAACTCCAATAGCTTTTTTTCTTCCTGCTGCCAGTTAATGGCTTCTCTTGCCTGTAAACAATTTTGTTGCAAACGGTTATACAATTTTTTGTTATTTAATAATTCATTCAGCCCCCCGGCTATTGTTTCGGGGCGCAGGTCTTTTATTAGAACAGCCACATCGTGCTGATTGTTTATTTCCTGGTAAGCCGGGTAATCAACACACAATTGGGGTAGCCCGGCATGCAGGTAGTCAAAGAAGCGGTTTCCCAGCGAATGGTAATTGTTCAAACCATTGTTTTCGAACAGCGTTACCCCTGCCCAGGCCTGCAGGGTATACTGCCGCAATTCCGCGGGCAGGATTTTTCCTTTAAAGATCACTTTACCGGTAAGTCCATGCTCCTTTACCAGTTCCCGGGCGGCCTGCATAAAATTTCCGTCACCACAGATCACCAGGCGGGCATTTACCTGTTTCATAGCGGGTATCAGGGTCTCAAAACTACGGCCTTCGTTCACGGCTCCCTGGTAAATAATATAACGCTCGGGTTTATCGGGTATCGTAATGGGATACAAAACGGGCACATTCCGCACCACGGCATACTGTACCTGATACAAGCGGTAAAATTCCCGGGCAATGGCGTCATTGACGGTATAGCCGTATTTAAATTTTGGTACGGTATATTGCTCTACCTTTTTCCAGATCCGGTATACCGCCGGGCGGGTGACCACTTCTTTCATTTCGCAGAACAATTCATGCGCATCGTATACCCGGGGCACTGCTTTCAGCTTTGAGATAAAATAAAAGGGAAGGATCGTGTCCAGGTCAATAGCGCAAACCGCATCGGCCTTTTTAAATAATAAGTAGAGGAAGAGGCGCAGATTGTATTCCAGGTAGCTGATCTTGCCGGTCCTGAAGAAGCAAAACAGCCTTTTTTGCTGAAAGGGCCGCGGCACGAGGGCAGGGGATGCAGCCCATCGCCGTCCGATGAGGCTTACCCGGTAACCAGCTTCGGCCAGGGATGTACAGATGCGTATCATCCGCTGGTCGTAGTTCAGGTCGTTGGTGACGGCGAAAACGAGGTGTTTCATACGGTTTGAGAACGGCAATGATATATAAATGTTTGCAAATCACTAAATTTATCTGTCACCAATTACCAGTTACCAGTTGCCGGTTGCCGGCGCTGCCATGCAGGCAGCTTGATTATAGGCGGAGAGGTCGAATCCTGGGCCCCGGAAACCGGTGACGGTTCCCGCCGCAAAATAGTGTTTTTAAAAAAAATATCCCCATCCTATCCACTCAAATAGAATTTATTATATACCTTTGCCGGCAAATTAAGAAGAAAATTTTTGGATGTCTTTAAACAAATTGAGATGCCTTATTTAACAAAAGAGAAAGTTTCAAGCATTTTTGCACAATACGGTGGCGATGCTAAAAACACAGGGTCCGTAGAGGGACAAATCGCGTTGCTGACAGAACGCATCAACAGTATTTCTTTACACCTTCAACAGAACAAGAAGGATTTCTCTACTCACCGCGGTCTGATGACAATGGTGGGCCAGCGCAAACGCCTTCTGAACTACTTAAGCAAACATAACCTGCAAGGTTACCGCGCTTTAATTGAAAAACTTGGCATCAGAAAATAAGTGTATATAATAATAAACAACTATTCCCAACTGAACGTCGGTTGGGAATAGTTGTTTTTGCTATACTTTTTTTTCTGAACTTGTTGCTTTAATAACCTGGTCGCTGATGAATCTCCGGCTCTACATCCCACCTATGCCGAAGGATATCAGCTGCCATAAACTACAATTTTAGAATATGCTCTCTCAACCAATTAGCGTAACTTTTGATATAGGGGGCGGACGCGAGGTTTCTATTGAAACCGGCCGCCTGGCCCGTCAGGCAGACGGAGCCGTAACGGTTCGCCAGGGCAATTGTATCTTACTGGCCACAGTTGTTGCCAATAAAGAACCCAAGGAAGGACAGGAGTTCTTTCCCCTGGTAGTTGATTATATGGAAAAATTTGCGGCCGCCGGCCGTATCCCCGGTTCATTCTTCAAACGCGAAGGCAAACTGAGCGATTATGAAGTGCTGGTGAGCCGGTTGATCGACCGCGCTTTGCGCCCGCTTTTCCCGGAAGATTATTTTTGCGATGTACAGGTGCTGGTAACGCTTATTTCAAGCGATAAAGAAGTAATGCCCGATGCACTGGCCTGCCTGGCCGCATCTGCAGCCCTGGCCGTTTCAGATATTCCCATTAAAGAGATCATTTCCGAAGTGCGTATAGGCCGCGTAGAAGGTCAGTACATCGTAAACCCCACTCGCAGTGAATTGGCCAATGCCGACATGGATTTCATGATTGGCGCTACCAGCAAGAACCTGATGATGGTGGAAGGCGAATCTGAAGAATGCAGTGAAGAAGACCTCGTGAAAGCCCTCGAGATCGCCCACGATGCGATCCGCATTCAGATCAAAGCCCAGGAAGAACTGCGCGCCAAAGTAGGCGTTCAAGGTAAACGGGAATATACCAAACCCGAGCAGAATCCTGAGCTGCAACAAAAAGTGATCGATTTCGCCAAAGATAAGATCTACCAGATCGCCCGCGCTGCTTCTGCCAAACACGACAGGAACGATGCGATCGATAACCTGAAAAAAGAACTGATCGAAAGCCTCGGCGAAGACGCTGAAGATGATGTTAAGAAAAAGGCTAAAAAATATTTCGACGACCTGCAATGGGAAGTGGTTCGTAATATGATCCTCGATGACCGCATCCGCTTGGATGGCCGTCAGCTCGACCAGGTTCGTCCGCTGAACATGGAAGTGGATATCCTGCCTTCGCCGCACGGTTCCGCTTTATTCACCCGTGGTGAAACGCAATCTTTAACAACGGTCACTTTGGGTACGCCTTTAGATGAACTGCTGGTAGAAAGCGCCGCCACGTCTGACTACACCAAATTCATTTTACACTATAACTTCCCGCCATTCTCAACCGGGGAGGTGAAAATGATGCGGGCGCCCGGCCGCCGCGAAGTAGGTCACGGTAACCTGGCCATGCGGTCACTGAAACAAATGATGCCGGGTAATGAATATCCTTATACCGTTCGTATCGTAAGCGATATCCTGGAATCGAATGGTTCTTCTTCGATGGCTACCGTATGCGCCGGTTCGCTGGCCCTGATGGATGCCGGTGTGCCTATTCCCAAACACGTAAGTGGTGTGGCCATGGGTTTGATCACCCGCGCCAGCGATGGTAAATACGCCATTCTTACCGATATCCTGGGCGATGAAGATCACCTGGGTGATATGGACTTCAAAGTAACCGGTACCCGCGAAGGCATTTGCGGTGTACAAATGGATATCAAGATAGACGGTTTAAGCATGGATACCATGCGTGAAGCGCTGGCGCAAGCCCGCAACGGCCGACTGCACATCCTCGATGCCATGTATGAAAGTATCGCCGAAGCAAGAGCGGAGGTGAAACCACATGCACCAAGAATGGAAAAACTCTTCATCGACAAGGAATTTATTGGTGCTGTGATCGGGCCCCAGGGTAAGATCATCCAGGAAATTCAACGCGAAACCGGAACTACCATCAATATTGAAGAAATTGGTAACTACGGTGAAGTGAGCATCTTTAGTCCGGCCAAGGAAGGGCTTGAAAAAGCCGTTGCCTGGATCAAAGGCATCGTTGCCGTTCCTGAAGTAGGTTCAGTGTACGAAGCCACCGTGAAAGGCATTAAGGAATTCGGCGCATTTGTTGAATTCTTACCTGGCAAACAAGGTTTGTTACACATCAGCGAGATCAGCTGGAAACGCCTCGAAAGCATGGAAGGGGTGTTGAAAGAAGGCGATAAGCTGAAAGTGAAACTGATCGGCATCGACCATAAGACCGGCAAGTTCAAACTGAGCCGTAAGATCCTGATGCCAAAACCAGAAGGTAAAAAACCTGAAAGTCCAACGTCATAGTCATTAGCAATTTGCTATTCGACAATTGGCAAATATGATACAAAGGCCTGTAACTAAAATTGCAGGCCTTTTTTATTTAAGGTGTTATTTGAGCCATGCCACATTTTCAAAGTGTGGCACAGCCACCACCCCAACTTTTCAACTATGCAGAATTATATACATGTCAGGTTCCAGCCTGTAACAAAAGAACAACAGGAGATCTTGATCGCCCAATTAAGTGAACTGGGTTATGAAGGATTTGAGGAAGGCATCCATTTTATTTCAGCCTATATACCCGAAGAACAATTTAATGAACCGGATACTTATGCGTTGATCGCCGGTACAGATACTTCTGTTTCAAAAGAAGTAATAGCACCCCGCAACTGGAACGAGGAATGGGAACAGCATTTTCATCCTGTTATCATTGATGCATTCTGCGGTATACGCGCTCATTTTCATGCCCCCCTGCAACAGGTACAGCACGAGATCATCATTACGCCCAAAATGAGTTTTGGCACCGGGCATCACGCTACCACACACCTGATGATCCAGGCCATGCAGCAGCTATCCTTCACCGGTAAAAATGTACTTGATTTTGGAACGGGCACCGGCGTATTGGCGATACTGGCAGAAAGGCTGGGCGCCAACCCGGTGCTTGCTATTGATAATGATGAATGGAGCATTAACAATGCGCAGGAAAATATAGCGCTTAATCACTGTTCAAACATCACCATAGCGCAGGCAGATAGTTTACAAATGTCAACGGAATTCGACATAATCTTGGCCAATATCAATAAGCATGTACTTATTGCAAATATGCAGGCAATTAAACAACATTTAACATTAGGTGGCGTTGTAATAATGAGCGGTCTTTTGATCGGGGACAGACCCGATATCGAAAAGTCGGCTATTGATTGTGGATTATCAGTTCTGGCGTGTAAGACAAGGGGAGATTGGATGTGTTTACTGTTAAAAAAATAATAACAGCAAGAACATGATAGTTACCAATTAATTAACTTTTTTTCCATATTTTCGTCATCTAACTTCAACCAACTATTCAATGAAAGAAGCTTTACTCATTGTAATAGCATATTTGATCGGCTCTATTCCAACAGCAGTTTGGGTTAGTAAAGCGTTTTTTGGAATCGATATCCGTGAATATGGCAGCGGAAATGCCGGTGCTACCAATACTTTCCGCGTTTTAGGCTCCAGATGGGGCACTTTTGTCATGATTATTGACATGTTAAAGGGCGTAGCCGCCACCAGCCTGTATATTTTACTTCCTTTTTATATGAGCGGGGCCAATGAGTGGGAGCGCACCAACTTTATGGTTGGACTGGGCTTAGCCGCTGTATTAGGCCATATATTCCCGATCTGGGCCGATTTCCGGGGCGGGAAAGGGGTTGCCACCCTTTTTGGAATGATCCTCGCCATTCAGCCCCTGGTGGCCGTATTGTGCGTAGGCATTTTCCTCCTGGTTTTATATCTCACCCGTTTCGTATCACTCAGCTCCATACTTGCCAGCATTGCCTTCGCCGTGTTCATCCTGGTGATCTTTAATGAAAAAGAGCCATTGTACCGGGCCTTTGCCATTGCGGTGGCCTTACTGGTAGTTCTTACACACCAGAAGAATATCTCCCGCCTCTTACGTGGCAGCGAAAGCAAAGTTCCTATCTTAAAGTACCGTGACCGCCGCAGAGAGCGCAGAAGAAACAAATAACGGTTTGTGGTTTATGGTTTGTTGTTTGTGGTTGTTCAATCTTTTGGGCTCGCTATAAACAGGTTTATAGTTTATGGTTTGTGGTTTGTAGTTGTTCAACCTTTTGCGCTCGCTACTGATAGTTAAACAGGTTTATAGTTTATCGTTTTTTGTTTATGGTTGATCAATTTTTTCTGCTCGCTACTGAGCCTTAGCTCATGAACCTGGGAACTTAACAACTCGCGGACCATAGAAACTAATAACTCATGGACTCATGAAGTGAATGACTTAAGAACTTAGAAACTGAATAACTTAAGAACTCATGAACTGATTAACTCATGAAGCGATTGTAGAATAAATTCCTCCAACCTTTTATTGCACTTTCCTGTTAGGATACAAATATGTCCTGTTTATTATTTTGATGTTGCCGTTTTCATTTTATAAGTTTGTTAAAGAATCAGTTATAATCTGCATAATTTGCAGTTGGAATTAAACAGGCCGAAGAGCTTGGTATAAGGATTGTTTAAATGAATAGAAGAAAACCTATAGAAATGAAACAAGTTATGCATAAAGTTATTATTGCTGCCGTGCTGGCAACAGGTATAACTTCCTGCTCCCAGAACTCCATCACGGGCAGGAACCAGCTTTCCCTTTATAACGAAGCCGACATTCAATCAATGGCCTCCCAGCAGTACCAGCAGTTCTTAAGCCAGAATAAGGTGGTTAGCGCCAGTGCCAATAAAGACGCCGAAATGGTGCGCCGCGTAGGCGCCAGGCTGGTGGCTGCCATCAATCAGTATTATGCCTCCAAAGGCCTTACCCAGGAACTGGAAGGTTATAAATGGGAATACAATCTCGTTGATTCAAAAGAAGTGAACGCCTGGTGTATGCCTGGCGGAAAGATCGTAGTATATACCGGTTTATTACCCATCACACAGAATGAAGCCGCCCTGGCCGTTGTAGTAGGCCACGAGATCGCCCATGCCCTGGCAAAACATGGTAATGAAAGAATGAGCCAGGCAACCGTTCAGCAATTGGGTGGTGTAGCCCTGCAAACCGCCATCGCCAATAAAAGCGCCGCTGCTCAGAACTTACTGCTGAGCGCTTATGGTATTGGTTCTAATGTAGGTGCTCTGTTGCCATTCTCCCGTAAACAGGAGCTGGAAGCAGACCGGTACGGATTGATCTTCTCCGCTATGGCTGGTTATAATCCCCAGGAAGCAATTCCTTTATGGGAAAGAATGAAAGCAGCCGGCGGCAGTTCAAAACCACCGGAAATCTTAAGCACCCACCCGGCCGAAGATACACGTATCGCTAAATTGCGGGAGCTTATGCCGGAGGCTATGAAGTATTATAAACCCGTAGGTAAATAGCACAGCTTACAATATTTGTCAAAGCGTCCCATACCGGGGCGCTTTTTTAGTTATTAGATGAATGAGGATGTATGAAAAATAACGGAAGCGTTTGAGAATCGCTTAAACGACTACCTGCGCCACCAGGTACCCAAATAAAAAGAGGCTGCATCATACTTCACTTCACTTTTGATACAGCCTCTTATTTTTCTCCAAAACTGCCTATCAGTACTTCCTGTTCCTGCGGTGTTTTACCACCTGCTTTACCATTTTTGAAAACCGCCTTTCGTGTTGCCGCCTGTCGGCTTCACTGGCCTTAAAGTGGTTTTGCTCTCGCAATAATTTCAGATAGCTGCGATATACGAGTTCAGGTAATGTACCGTTTTCGACGGCTGTTAGGATCGCACAACCCGGTTCATGCTGATGGGTGCAGTCGCCAAACCGGCATAACGGCGCCAATTCGTCTATCAGCGGGTGATGTACGCCTTCACTTTCTGCGGCTCCCGTAAGGCCGAACTCGCGCATGCCCGGTGCGTCAATGATTATGCTGCCATTGGGTAGCAATACGAGATGCCTTGCAGTAGTGGTATGTTTACCCTTGTTGTTGGCACTGCTGGTAGCACCTTCCGCCTGCATCTTATAACCCAGCAGGCTGTTGAGCAGGGTGCTTTTGCCAACGCCCGATGATCCCAGCAGGATATAGGTGTGGCGGCGCAAAAGATACTGGCTAGTCCATTCATATTGGAGCGCCGGCTTGAGCGCACTGGTGAGCAGTACAGGACAATTGTACCCCAGCTCGTGCACCTGTTGCCGGTATATTTCGGGATCGGGTACAAGGTCTGCTTTATTGAGGATGATGATAGGTTTAATATTGCACTGCACGATCTGCTGCAGGTAGCGTTGCAGCCGCATGAGGTTATAGTCGCGGTCGAGCCCCTGCACGATAAAGGCCGCATCGATATTGGCTGCCAGCACCTGGAGGCCGCTTTCAGTGCCTGGTGCTTTCCGGCTCAGTTGATTGAAACGGGGCAGGGTGTCGATGATAACGCCTCCCTCTTCATAACATTTCAGCAAGACCCAATCGCCCACCTTAGGGTAGGCTTCCGGTTCGCGGCTGTTCATGAGGGCGCCGGAGAGTTGTGCTTCCACGTTACCACCTTCGGTAATTACCAGATGTTTAAATCCCTGGATAGAAAGGACCCTGGCGGCTTCGAGTCCTGATGACCGGCTTATTTCGAATTGATGCTTGAAATGCTCATTCCATCCGTACGACTGGAGTGTCGACATGGTATAAATAATTTTGCCTTGCTTGTGCGGTACATGCACAACATAGCGGTTACAATAATGTAATTAAAGACTTTCACGCAGGTGAACGGAGATTGTCAAAGCAACATAGCTTTGCGGACCTGCGTTAAGCAACAATGATCGACAGAAGATAATATGGTGACTGGCGTGTCATGAGATGCAAAAGTAATCATTTTGATGATATGTCTGCGCGCTTAATGCCGCCGGTATTTTTACGATTCCATTTAGTAATAACTGAAGCATTGACGCCTGCATGTGAATAACCAACCCTGATAGAGCCCCTTTTTATGATTATGATCGGCAAAAGTGGCACATAGCTTGTTTTCTACCCCCATGAATCAACAACAGCATCTTCCCTAAATAAGCTGTTATACTGTATGCGTGGTTAAGGTTGGATTTTCTGCCCATGTATCGCAGGTCCCGGACCGGCTCCCCCGCCGGTGTGAAAAAAGTATAACAGTACCGTTGAAAGGTCCAGATATCCTCTCTATCGTCAATCGTTTAGCGTGATTCGACAATGCCAGCTGATGGTCAAAAGCCGAGGCAGTCAGTAATGTTTACTACTATGTAGTAAACGACGCATTCATATGCCTGGCGGCTGTCGATTGCCGGTTAAACAATCCTGTCAATTAAACCTCATTTCATTATGAGAAAGCGGAAAATGCTTGCCCTGACCATCGTGGGAATATTATTGCATTTGTTGGTGCAGGCCCAACAAAACATCCTGGGTCTGGAAACTTATTTTGAAGAAGCATACTGGCGTTATCCCAATATTCCAAAAGGGGTGCTGGAAGCGGCAGCTTATTCCGCGTCCCGTTTCACCAATCTGCAGCCAGGTTCGAACCATACAAATAACTGTACGGGTATGCCGGAACGTTATGGCATCTACGCACTCGTCGAAAACGGACGCGGGTATTTCAAGAACAATCTGCTTACCGTATGCAGCGGCAGCGGCATTACACCCGATCAATATAAAAAAGATGTACGCTTGCAGGTACTGGCTGTTGCAAAATTTCTCAGCCGGGAGGCCAGCATGCGGCAAATGGATATAAAGATCAGCGCAGAAGGTTTTGCTGTATTATTCGATAAGCTGGCTGAATTTCCCGACGACAGTTCTGCGATCAATCAATATGCACTGGCCCTGTACAAATATGATATCTACGATCATTTGCGCCGCGGGTTCAGCCTCCCTTCGCTCAAAAGGGCGCCGGTGAAAGTGCAATGGGAGCAAGTTTTTCCGGCGCCTTTATTACGCAAATTACAATCGCCGGTTGTAGCGATCAATGCAGCTGAAGACAGCATCGGGATCTCCGCAATACCCGTAAAGGCTGATGGCAGCACCATTTTTACCGCTAAACACCTTCCCGGTCCAGGCAGCGGCATGGAGCCGATAGAAGCAAGCGAAGCAGATCATTCACCGGCCGTTTATGTACAGGCACATACCGGTAATTACCAGCAAGGCCGCAAAGGAACAAAAATCACCCATATAGCCATTCATACAGCAGAGGGCAGTTATGCAGGCACCATTTCCTGGCTCAGGAATCCGAATGCACAGATGTCGGCCCATTATATCGTTCGCGCATCAGACGGCCAGATAACCCAACTGGTAAACGAAAACGATATGGCCTTACATGTTCAAAACGCCAATGCTTATTCAATTGGCGTGGAGCACGAAGGTTATATGGAACACGGTAATAAGTGGTATTCCGGTAACATGTACCGCGCTTCGGCTGCGCTGGTACGTGATATCTGTATCCGCCGTTCCATTGATGAGAAAGCCTGCTTCCGCGGACAGCCGGCGGCCGGCACTGATTTTCAGGCTGCCGGCATCCATATCAAAGGGCATCAGCATTACAGTGGTAATATGCACACTGATCCCGGCAAGTACTGGAACTGGACCCTGTATGCTGATCTGCTGCTGGATAAACAGGTAATGGAAATAAACAACGAAGCGGCCTTTACAACCATCCCCAACGGCATTTACCGAATTACCAATGTGCACAGCAAAAAGGTGTTGAACACGCGGGACTGTTCAGGCCACCAGATGGCCAAACTCACGCAAAGTGCATGGATGGGCCGGAATTGCGAGCGCTGGCGTTTTGAATATGCGGGTGATGGCTGGTACAAGATCACCAGCCTGCTGAGCGGCCGGGCGCTGGATGTACCGGGCGGCACTAAGGAAAATGTACAGATCTACTTAAAAGACAGTAAAGACCAGGATGGTCAGTTATGGCGTTTGCTGGAAGCGGGCAGTAAAGGCGAGCTGCGCCTGGTAAATAAAGCCAGCGGCAAATCGCTTGACGTATTTGGCGGTTCTGTCAATAATGGCGCTGCGATCCTGCAAACGGCCTGGACGGGTAAAAGCCGCCAGAAGTGGACGATAGCCGCTGTACAGGCCAATGAACTCACTGAAGAAGACAGCAATCGATTCAGGAAGGTGCAGCTCGATACAACGGAAGTCATTCCTGCAGGCAATTAAAAAAGACGAAGGCCAGGCTGGTCAAATGGCCGGCTTTCACCAGCAGAAAAACAGGAGAGGAGTGCATTTTGTCAAACCGACACATATTCATAAAGCATTATATAACCGTTATAATGCCATCGATAAGCGGCGCAGCCAAGATCTAAGCATTTTCTAATCTCTCCGGCAACAGGTTTCTTCAGGCTTGATGCTGATCGTTTTAGATCCAAGCAATCCTATAAATTTCAACAACAATGGGTGTGGATGGAGTGATCCGCACCAATGTTGTTAAATTTTTTTTTATCTAGTGCCTAAGTTTTCATACCTTTGCAATCCCGTCTATTTTTTAAAACCTGAAAAGCTTATACAAAAACCTTCGGCATGTCGCAAAATTTGTTAGAAAAGCTTCAATTACAGGAAGAAAAAAACGTGTTAATCCAGGGTTTACCTTCCTCAATCGAGAAGCAATTTGCCAAATTATCGTTTGCCAAAAATGTAACACCACTGTTAAAAACCCGTAAGATCGACTTTGCTCTGGTGTTTGCAGTAAACGAAAATCAACTGAACTGCATTTTAAGGGATGTTCTTCCCGCCCTTCAGGAAGGAGGCAAATTCTGGATCGCTTATCCAAAAAGCACGTCCAAAATTGCTACCGATCTGAACCGGGTATGTAGTTGGGATGGCGTTAGGAACGCAGGCTTTGATAACGCTGATGAAGTGGCTTTGGACCATGTATGGACCGCAGTAAGGTTCAACAAGGCTGTAGCTACCGCAAAAGCTGGCGGCAGAAAAAGAGTGGTTGCTCCTGCTCCGGCAATGGTTGACTAATTTTCCCGTGCATTATTTACATGTATGTAAACTGTCTCATCACGACAGCTAATTAAATTTATTGCTTAACCCCGGCCGGCTATGCCAGCGCCGGGGTTAATTCGTCTTAAGAAAGGCATAAAAGGCAACAAGCCATAAAGGCCAAAGGCGCCAGTTGACATTTCGGAACACCGCACATTATCGGAAACTGCAAGATGCAGGCATAAAATGTTGCGCTATTACCGGCGATTCCGGATTTCAGTCTGAAGTGTTCAGGATTCACCTTTAAGCCGTATTATAATTTCTTGAACACACTGCCGGTGAGCTTCGTTATTTCCATTTCCATTTCCTTGATGTGCAAATGGGGGGGCAATAGTTCCAAAAACTTCTCGTACGTATTGTTGGTCTCCAGGTCGGCCTGGTTCTGCTCGAGTAATCGTTTGATCTTTTTCAACTTGAGGTATTGCAGGGTAGACACTACATCGTCTTTAAAGGTTTTTTCATCTTTCATCAGGGCTTTGTGCTTGTAGTCGATCCCCAGGTATTTTCTAAAACCCTGCTCAAGGGAAGCAAAAGCCTGTTTCTCTGCCGTCCAGTGTTCGCTTAATTCATAAGGAGTGTTTAAAATAGAAACCACCAGTGTGCTAACCTGGTTCTCCTGTGAGAACACAAAATCCTTATCGGTTGGTTCGCGCATTTCACTTAACATTTCGCGGTACAGGTTCAGTACCCTCACCACCGCCTGGTTCTCGATCATTTCTTCCGCAATATCCTGTGAAAAAATATAGTCTGCTATCTTCATTTGATCATCCCAGGCTTTCATGCCATGTTCCAGCAATACCTTTACCAATGCTTTCTCCTGCAATTCGTCTTTGAAGATCAGGTTAAAGCTTTCATCACTGTAATCCGCGGCGGCCCCACGCATGGCATTGTCATCATATTGTTGCTCATGATCAACGGGCAGTTGTTTACTTTCATCCTTCGCAATTTTTTCGCGGATGAATTTATTTACCAGGTTCACAAGGCCGCCTTCTTCAATCCGCAACAACTCAGCACACTTCTTTATATAGTCCTGCTGTTTGGTAAAATCTTCCAGCTTATTGATCTTGGCAATGGTTTCCGCCACCTGGTTCACAACGACGGCTTTTTTATTTGCATCATTGCCAACATCCTTCATTTGTACTTCCAACTGAAATAAAATGAAGTCCTTTTTATTCTTGTCGATAAACTCGCGGAAGGCAGCGGCGCCTACCTTATGCACATAACTATCGGGGTCTTCTTTGTCGGGGATCAGCACCAGCTTAACATTCAATCCTTCTTCCAATGCCATATCCAGTCCGCGTAAAGCCGCTTTTACCCCTGCCGCATCACCATCATAAATGATCGTAAGATTGTTGGTGTATTTTTTAATGAGCCGCAGCTGGTCCATCGTTAGCGAAGTACCACCCGAAGCTACCACATTCTCTATACCTGCCTGGTGCAGGGAGATCACATCGGTATATCCTTCCACCAGCAAACATTCATCGTATTTATCAATGGCCTGCCGGGCGAAATAAGTGCCATAGAGGATCTTGCTTTTTATATAGACTTCGTTCTCCGGCGTGTTGATATACTTGGGCGCTTTATCGCTTTTACCAATGATCCGCGCCCCGAAACCGATCACCTTACCCGTTTGGTTATGTACGGGAAAAATGATCCTGCCGCGATAATTATCGAATGGTTTTCCATCCCGCACCACTACCAGTCCGCTTTTTTGCAAATACTCGAGCGTATATTGGGCGGCCAGCGCCGTTTGGGCAAAGGCATCCCGGGTTTGCAAACAGTAACCCAGCTGAAAGCGCTCGATGATCTCTTCGCGAAAACCGCGTTCTTTCAAATAGCTTAAACCGATCGCCTGGCCTTCTTCGCTTCGCAAGAGATTTTCAGAGAAATACTGCCGCGCAAAATTGTTCAGGATGAATAAACTGTCGGCTGTCTGCTGCAATTGCTTCACTTCCGGGCTTACAGCCGTTTCTTCCACTTCCACATTGTATTTGGCAGCCAGCCAGCGCAATGCTTCCACATAAGAATATTTCTCATGCTCCATAATGAAGCTGATGGTATTGCCGCTGCGGCCGCAACCAAAACATTTGTAAATTTCCTTTGCCGGTGAAACGGTGAAAGAGGGGGTCTTTTCACCATGAAAAGGGCAAAGCCCCAAATAGTTTGCGCCTCTCTTCTTCAGTTTTATAAAGCTGCCAACGATCTCAATGATATCTATCCGGCTAAGGATCTGTTGTATGGTTTGCTGACTGATCATCAGCGGCAAATTTAAGGTTCAATTGACATTTAGGAGTAATTGATATGGAACAAGAAATGGGTGAGGCTGCAATTTGATGACTTACAGGTTATTGTATATATTCATTTCAGCAATGATCAGGAGTAATGTTGTAACAGTTAAGCGTTTAAGTTTTGGAGCAGTGCTAATTTTTATGGCCTTTCCCTGATTTTATCGCAAATCTTTCTTAAATTTAATTAACCACGCAATCAATACACCTTACCGACCAACTTGAGAAGCTCTTTATTTCTTCATTTATAAATTTTCTCCCATGGTAACAACAGATATCGCACAGCTATCAAGAGAATGCAATGCCTGGAGGGAGACATTGCGTTCTTACCGAGACGAATTCGGTCAACTTAAAAACCGCCTCCAGGATCTTGCGGGGCACCAAACCAACAGAGACGTACTCCTGGAAATTGAACACCTCGATAATCAGTTCCACATTCAGCTCATTAACATTCACGACCTCAAGCAAGCCATCAAATTTCACCACCGCAGGCTCGATCAGGAAATGGCAGAAAGTAATAATGGGCACCTGTCAGACGACACTACCACGGATCACGAAAGATTATACAACGACTATCAGCAACTCGAAAATACACTGCAGGAAGTAAAGCAGGAGTTTTCGCATTTTGCCAATCATATAGAATGATCACGGCAATAAAGAACCGGGCAGCAATGGCCGGTTAAGAAAGCCAGGCAATCGATTTTCGTTTTCAATTGCCTGATGCTAATGGCTTGCCGACGATAGAACGCAGCCGCATCCACCCTTTAAAACAGCCAATACTTTATTGGCAATAGACAATTGGCAATTAGCAACTGCCAGTTAAGAAAACCAGGCAATAATGATACCTGTCAATTGCCTATTGCTCTTTGTGTGTTACCATTTCTATATTCCCCCTGAATACAGCCGAAAAAGTCCTGCGTACTCCCCAGGACCGCATCCATACCTTTTTAAAGCTACCTATTCTTCATTTTAAAAAATTGTTTGCTATGGCTGAATTTGATACCTCACACGTAAAAAATGTAGTCTTGCTGGGCCATGCCGGCTGCGGTAAGACCACATTGGCGGAGTGTATGCTTTATGAAGCAGGCCTCATTACCCGCCGCGGCACCATTGCCGAAAGAAATACCATCGGTGATTACCATGAACTGGAACAGGAACGTGGTAACTCCATCTTCTCCAAATTAATGCATACCAAATGGCGGGGGTATAAGATTAATATCATCGATACGCCCGGTTACGACGATTTTGTGGGCGAAGTGATCTCGGCCCTGCGCGTGGCCGATACCGGCGTCATGTTGCTCAATGCCGTCATGGGGGTTGAGGTTGGCACCGACATTATCTGGGAATACACGGAGCAATTTAAAACGCCCATGATCTTCGCCGTTAACAAACTCGACGAAGACAATGCTGATTTTGACAAGACCATTCGCGAAGCAAAAGCCCATTTCGGCAACAAGGTAGTGGTAGTACAATACCCGCGCCAGCAGGGAGCAGGCTTTCACGAGATCATCGATGTGCTTCGAATGACCATGTATA
Organism: Longitalea arenae; assembly: GCF_016924755.1. GTDB lineage: Bacteria > Bacteroidota > Bacteroidia > Chitinophagales > Chitinophagaceae > Niastella > Niastella arenae. The sequence goes on from NZ_JAFFJX010000002.1 coordinate 873,758, forward strand.
AATTCAAGGATACCGGCGGCAAACCTGAAAAGCTGCCCATACCCGAAGAAGAGCGTGAACGTGCCGACGAACTGCATAAAGAACTCATAGAGGCCGTAGCCAGCAACGATGAATCGCTTATGGAAAAATACTTCGACAAAGGTGAGCTGGATGAAGATGAAATGAAGAGCGGTATGAAAAAAGCCATGATCAACCACGACCTGTTTCCTTTGTTCTGCCTTTCGGCCGAACGGAATATGGGCAGCGGCCGTTTAATGGGTTTTATCGACAATGTATGTCCCAGCGCCAATGAAATGCCGCCGCAAACCACCAGGAGCGGGCAGTCCCTACCATGTGAAGCAAACGGTCCCGCTTGTCTATTCATATTTAAAACCATCAGTGAACCCCATGTGGGCGATCTCTCCTTCTTTAAAGTGTATTCAGGTACTGTACAAAGCGGTATGGAGCTGGAAAACGAAACCACCGGCGTTACAGAAAAGTTGAACCAGTTATTCCTGGTAGAAGGGAATAAACGCACCAACATTTCCGAACTGGTGGCCGGCGACATCGGCGCAACCCTGAAATTAAAGAATACCCATGTTAATAATACCCTGCATGTAAGAGGCAAAAACATCGAGCTGAACTCCATCGAATTTCCACCGCCCAATATGAGCGTGGCCATAGAAACATTGAAAAAAGGCGAAGAGGAAAAACTGTCGCAGGCATTACACCAGCTAAGGGAAGAAGATCCCACCCTTATTGTGGAAGTGTCACCCGAACTGAAACAAACCCTGATCCATTGCCAGGGCGATATGCATCTGGCGGTGGCCAAATGGAAAATAGAGCATTTACATAAGGTAGAAGTAAAATTTGTAAAACCGCGCATTCCATACCGCGAAACCATTCGCCGGAGTGCCGAAGCCAATTACCGCCACAAAAAGCAGAGCGGGGGCGCCGGCCAGTTCGGCGAAGTGTTCATGCGTATTGAACCCTGGTACGAAGGCATGCCTGAACCTGCCGGATTAACAGTACGTGGCCGCGATGTGCATGATCTTGAGTGGGGCGGCAAACTGGTGTATTATAACTGTATTGTAGGAGGCGCCATCGACAACCGTTTTCAGCCTTCTATCTTAAAAGGGGTCATGGAAAAAATGCAAACAGGCCCGCTCACCGGCTCATATGTGCGCGATGTGCGGGTATCGGTTTATGACGGCAAAATGCACCCGGTTGACAGTAATGACATTTCTTTCAAGATCGCCGGTCTAATGGCCTTTAAACAGGCTTTCCAGCAAGCTGATCCGCAGATCCTGGAACCGGTGTACCAGGTGGATGTGCTTTGTCCCGACGACCTTACCGGCGCCGTTATGGGCGACCTGCAAAGCCGCCGAGCCGTTGTAGAGGGCATCGATACCCAGGGCCATTTCCAGAAAGTGATCGCCAAAGTGCCGCTGGCTGAAATGGACGGCTATTCTTCATCTCTCCGCTCCATCACCCAGGGCCGCGCCAAGTTCACGATGAAATTTTTTGATTACCTGCCTGTTCCATTCGAAGAGCAACGCAGGCTGATAGACGATTATTCAAAGACGGCGAAGGAAGAACTGGTGTAACGATGTGTTGATGTGCTGATGTGCTGATTTGCTGATTTGCTAATGAAAACAAAATACCAATGTGCTGATGTGCTGATGTGCTAATTAGCTAATGGAATACAAAATCCTGATTGGCTAAATATAATTTGATAATGTGATAATTCGATAATTGAATACAGGGTAGCGTACTTCCATCAGCAAATATCAAATCTGCACGCGGCGAGCAGGGTAGGCCGCGCGGAAGCACATCAGCACATTAGCTAATTAGCATATTAGCACATCAGCTAATTAGCACATTAGCTAATTAGCAAATTAGCACATCAGCTAATTGCCCATAGAACCAACTTGGCCCTAGCATATACGAATAGCTGCCCGCGGGCGGCTATTTTTTTTAAGAATATCCCTGGTTAATGTTGCCACGGAGAATACGGCCGCCTGTTATATAAAATTTTCATCTGAATTCATGAATAACCACTATTTTCAACCGGCAATGGGGAATTCGTTGAATATACTGGAGTTTATACCTGGAAATAGTGAAGCGGGACAAATAATCAGGTCGATGAACTGGGACGCCAGCCCGGCAGGCACGCCGGAAACCTGGCCGCAATGCCTGTTAACTACGCTTAATATCATTTTGCCGGCTCATATACCCATGTTCGTAGTATGGGGAGAAGCTGGCACCCTGTTTTATAACGATGCCTGCCAACCGCTTACCGGGCGATCACCCGCCGGGGCCATGGGACGCCCGGCCAGGGAAGTATTTGCCGCGGTATGGGATCTGCTGGAGCCTGCATTTGACCAGGTGCGGCAGGGCAGGGCCCTTACGCTGCCGGATATCAAAATGCCCATTAACCGCGACGGCTACACAGCCACCAGCAGTTTTACATTTTCCTGTATACCCATCCTGAATGAATCCGGTGTACCCGGTGGTATGCTGGTCAACGCTACCGAGAATACAGCCAGGGCACTGGCCGGCTACAATAAGACACTTGATGTATTGCTTCAGATCCCCATCGGTATTCTCATCGTACGCATGCCCAACTACATAGTAGAACTGGCTAACGATTCGTATGTACAAATGAGCGGCAGGGAATCGGTGACGGTTACCGGCCGGCCGCTTTTTGAAGTATATCCTGAATTAAAAGGTCAGTTAATGCAGCAGTTGATTGACCAGGTGCTGCAAAGCGGCCAGCTGCATATTGAAAATGGCCTCCCCATCAAGGAATTCCGGCATGGCCGGCCCATGACGGCTTATTTCAACCTGTTGTTTTATCCGTTGCAGGAACCGGACGGCACTACCAATGGCGTCATGCTGGTAGGCCGTGAAGTGACTGATATCGTGCTTGCAGCCAAGCGCATGGAGAAAAGCGAGCACTATTACCGGCGGCTGGCAGATACCGTTCCGGTCATGTTGTATATAACAAGACCCGACGGCTACTGCACCTACGTGAACCAGAATTGGTATAACTATACGGGCGAATCGCCTGAAAATACCCTGGGAAGAGGCTGGTTATCGGTTGTTCATCCTGATGATATTCAACTGATGGAAAGCTGCTTCCAGGAAGCCAATAAACGCCAGGTGCCTTTTAACCTGGAATACCGCATTCGCGGTTCAGACGGCCATTACCGGTGGATCCTGGATTCGGGTTCTCCCATGTTTGATAAAAATGGCGTTTTTGAAGGCTTTATCGGATCGGTGATCGATATCGATAACCGCAAACTGGCCGAAGACGCTGTACGGGAAAGCGAAAAGAGGTTCAGGCAGCTGGCAGACTCCATGCCGCAGATCGTGTGGACGGCCACTGCTGATGGTTTTGTAGATTATTATAACAAACAATGGTATCTGCTGATCGGCGATGAGAATCATTTTGGGAACGACAGCTTTCTCGCGCATGTTCATCCGGAAGATTATATCCGCTGTTTGAATACCTGGCTCGGCGTAGTGGAGTCCGGAGAACCTTACGAAGTTGAATTCCGCTTTAAGGTCAAGGAGCCGGTTGATGCTTACCGGTGGTTCCTGGTGCGGGCAAGACCCATTAAAAACGACAGTGGTCAGATCATTAAATGGTTTGGTACCTGTACTGATATCGATGAAGTGAAGCGCATAGAACAAACCCTGCGCGAAAGTGAAGAAAGGTTCCGGGTGGTCGTAAATTCAGCCCCGGTGATGGTATGGATGTCGGACCCACAAAAACGCTTTACCTTCTTTAATAAACGATGGCTGGAATTTACCGGCCGCAGCATGGAAGCCGAATTGTGGGATGGTTGGAAAGAAGGTATCCTGCAGGAAGACTTCACCGGTGCGATGGCCCAGTATGAAGAGGCATTTGAAGCGCGCACCGATTTTGAGATAGAGTTCCGCCTGAAGCGGTTTGATGGTGAATACCGGTGGGTGGTATTCCGTGGTATCGCGCGTTATTCTTATGACGGGGCCTTCCTCGGTTATATCGGATCCAGCATAGACATTCATGAACGCAAAAACATCAGGATAGAACTTGAAAACAGGGTCGCGGAAAGAACGCAGGAGCTTTCGCTCAAGAACAAGGCGCTGGAAGAAACTACCCGCGAGTTGAAGGAGATCAACCAGCAGCTGGAACTACGGCATGAAGAATTGCGCCAGAGTGAAGAACGTTATTTACGCATGACAAACGAGGTGGAAGACTATGCCATTATTCTTTTAAGCAAGGATGGATATATTGAGAACTGGAATAAAGGGGCTGAAAAGATCAAAGGGTATACGGCCGAAGAGATCATAGGCCGGCATTTCCGCCTGTTTTATACCCAGGCCGACCAGCAACTGGGCCTGGCAGATAAAGTACTTGCAGAAGCAAGGGAGTTTGGAAAATCAACCTATGAAGGCTGGCGGCTACGCAAGGATGGCACCACCTTCTGGGGTTATACGGTGCTTACCGCCTTACACGACGACAAGAACGACATTATCGGTTTTTCAAAGGTTACGCGTGATCTAACGGAACGCAAACATGCGGAGGACCGGCTGAAAATGTATGCAGAACAATTGGAGCAAAAGAACCGCGAACTGGAACGCAGCAATAGTGAACTGTCATCGTTCAGTTATGTGGCCAGCCATGACCTGCAGGAACCGCTGCGTAAGATCCAGGCATTTGGCAACCTGATCCAGGCCCGGGATGTGGCTAATTTGAGCGATACCAGTAAAGATTATTTCGATCGCATGGTAAAAGCTGCCGTACGTATGCAAAACCTGATCGACTCTTTATTGGAGTTCTCGCGTACTACCACCGCCCGTAAGAATTTTGAGAAGACCGACCTCAATGTATTGCTCGATGAGGTGAAAAAGGAACTGGCGCACCGCATTGAAGAAAAAAAAGCCGTAATAGAATCGGCGCACCTGCCTGCATTAACGATCATTCCGTTCCAGTTCAGGCAATTACTTTCTAATTTGATCAGCAATTCCCTGAAATATTCCAGGGAAGATCAAACTCCTGTGGTTTCCATTTCGGCAACCTATATAAAAGCAAAGGACCTGCATGAGAAAGCAGCCCTGCCGGGAAAAGATTATTTCCGCTTTATGGTGGCCGATAATGGGATCGGCTTTGAACAGGAATATGCAGAAAAGATCTTTGAACTGTTCCAGCGGCTGCACGGGCGAAATGAATACAGTGGCTCAGGTATCGGACTGGCCATCTGTAAAAAGATCGTGGAGAACCATCATGGTTTTATGCGGGCAGAAAGTGAGCCGGGGAAAGGAGCGACGTTCTATTTCTTTATACCAGTAAAATAGTTTATAGTTTGTGGTTTATGGATCTTTCGAGGCGCAATTACCTCAATAACTCACGGCCTCGCAATAACTCAATAACCCAGGAACTTAATAACTCATTAACTCAATTGAAAAAGCCCCCTTTATTAAAAGGAGGCTTTCTTATTATGGATTTACCAGTTTAATACTTGGCGCATTCCTTCAATTCTCTTTCAGAGTAGGCGAGTCCATATTGCTTCAGCACATCATCTGGCACGCCGTTCCATTTATTAGGGGCATTACCCACGTATCCCAGGTCTTTTACCCCCATTTCGCTGGTATAAAAACCAGAGGCGGTCATATCACGCATGAGATTGAAGAATGCAACGCCCTGGGCCATTTCCGGTTTGGCTTTTTTAGGCCAGGCAATTTCATCTACCATGGCCATCCGTTCCTGTTCAGTACCATCAACAAAGGGTTTATTAAAGCGTTTCAGGCATTGTACATCGAGCCAGCGCAATCCACCGCGCATCGGGATCTGATTCTCGGGCCGGTCTTTCACCATGAATTCAATGAACTCGGGCACTTTGGCATCAGATGCACTGCCGCTTACTTCGTCGCGGGGAATGATGATATCGGCCAGCACAGTAATGGTGGCCATTTCATGCGGCGTGAAGAAGGTCTGAGACATCAATTCTTTTTCACGGGCCTTTTCTTCTTCAGCACGGTCGAGGGTTAAGCCTGCACCCGGTTCAGTGCTTTTGGCATCAACTTCTTTTTTATTATCTGTTTTGCAGGCATCCAGCAGCAAACTGGCCGACAGGGTGCTTACTGCTATCGCTTTTAGGGATTTTCTTCTATCCATAATTAGTTTAAAGTTTTTAATTGCCAGGTGTGTCACAGTTGCTTTCGTTATGGGAAAGTATGGCACCCCTTTCTAACTAACCAAGAACTATAAATTCCTTTTCTTCATTTCGTCAATAATATATTCTGAAGCCCGCATAGACAGGGCGAGGATCGTCCAGGTAATATTTTTATCGGCCTGGGAAACGAATGGACCGCCATCTACGCAGAACAGGTTTTTACAATCATGGGCCTGGTTCCATTTATTCAATACCGAACGTTTGGGATCGTTGCCCATACGAACCGTTCCGGCTTCATGAATGATATTACCGGGTGCATGCAAACCATAATTATTCTTTTCATCATCATCGCCGCCATAGGTAATAACAGCGCCCATTTCATGCATGATCTCCTTGAAGGTTTCCTTCATGTGTTTGGCCTGTTTGATCTCGTATTCGGTAGGCTTCACATTAAAGCGCAGCACGGGGATACCGTATTTATCAACCACTTTAGGATCGATCTCGCAATAGTTGCTTTCCACCGCAATGGCTTCACCGCGGCCGGCCATGCCCACCCGGGCGCCATAGAAGTAACGATAATCTTCTTTCAGTGATTTACCATAACCACCAGCTTCTTTTTGCTGCCCTTTTACCGTGAATTTACCATTCATGTTATGAATACCCGCGCCAAAGCCATAGGCAGGCTGGCCGAAACCGCCCCAATACTCAATATGGTAACCACGGGGGAAATCAAGTTTTTTATTATCGCCCCACCAGGGTGTATAAATATGTGCGCCGCCCACGCCATCTTCATTATAGCGTTTGCGGTCGAAGAGCTCGGGAATAACACCGCCCATATCGGCGCCGGTGGAATCGTGGAGGTATTTTCCAACCACATTGCTGCTGTTGGCCAGGCCATTGGGATAACGGGCCGATTTGGAGTTCAGTAATAAACGGGCAGATTCACAGGCGCTGGCAGCCAGGATCACCGTACGACCCATTACCTGGTATTCCTGCAGGTCCTGCTTGTTCACATACGATACGCCGGTAGCCAGTCCTTCTTTATTGGTGAGCACTTCACGCGCCATGGCGTTGGTGATCACATCCACATTACCGGTTTCCATGGCGGGTTTTATCAATACTGAAGAAGAGGAGAAATCGGCATAGGCATAAGAGCAGGCGCGGTTACATTGTCCGCAAAAGATACATTCACCGCGGGAGTCATTGATCTTTTTGGTAAGGATCGACAGGCGGGAAGGGATCACCGGAATACCAATACCGGTTGCTGCTTTTTTGATCATCAGCTCGTGCAAACGCGGTTTGGGTGGCGGAAGAAAAATACCATCGGGATCATTTTCCAATCCTTCATTACTGCCAAACACCCCGATCAGTTTGTCTATTCTATCATAGTAAGGTTTAACGTCTTCGTAACCGATCGGCCAGTCATCACCCAATCCATCGATGCTGCGCCGTTTGAAATCTTTAGGTCCGAATCGCAGGGAGATCCGGCCCCAGTGATTGGTACGGCCGCCGATCATACGGGCGCGCCACCATTCCCATTTGGTATTGTCTGCGTGTGTGTAAGGTTCGCCGTCAATTTCCCATCCCCAGTAGCAGGCATCAAAATCACCAAATGGTCTGAACTTGGTGCTGGCGCCGCGACGGGGCGATTCCCACGGATTCTTTAGCTGGGTTACGTTGGTTCTTGGATCATACATTGGACCGGCCTCAATCAAACATACTTTCAATCCAGCATGAGACAATACATAAGCTGCCATACCGCCGCCGGCGCCGGAGCCTACGATGATTGCATCATACTGCTTTGCATTTTTTTTTACCTGAAGATCCCCCATAAATAGAGTGTAAGTTTAAAAAATTGACTATTGGTTTAGACCCATAAATGTAAAGTTTTAGCAATCCTGTCCAATTTTTTGTAATGTATTTTTTATGGTTGGTTGAAATAGCATCGCCCTGTGCAAATAAACTATTATCAAAGTGCCCGCAATTTCCTGCAAAGCGCGTGGGGAGCGGATTTGCGAAGGTGCAAGTTACATGTTTGCACTTACTGGTTTCAGGTATTGAATACATGAATTTGTTAAAATGCGCTAACAATTTACATCATGATTGGGCGTTAAGCAGATCCTGCCCGGGCCATCGTGCGCGTTGATCTTTCCCGCTGTGCAGTTGGTCTTACCAAAACAAACCTGAAAGACCAAGCCGGGAATAAGAGCAAGTAATGAATAAAACCGGCCGGCTGGAATGGGATTTCAGACTGTCCATTTAAAAAAAGCAGGAGAGAAACAGAGTTTTAGTGTTACCTACACACTTACTACTAGCTTTTTTTGAAATTTATATACCATTTGGCAGCTTTTTTTGCGTTTCATTCAAAGAATAAGGTTTTTAGTTGCCATATTAGTATTAGACCATATAGATAAACCCTTATTCGTTAAAAATTTGATTTCCTGGTTTCTGTTTTTATGTTTTAAACACGCAATTTTACGTAACAAAATTCGTTATACCGATGTCCAACTATTCTGTAAAAACCTATAATCGACTATCCCTATGACCCCTTACATTCAAAACGAGACCGATTATTTGGCCGAGAAGTTTATGATTTTGGAGTATCATATCGCGCATGCCAGTAAGATTGCCCTGCTGAAAATTCAAAGCTATAAATTCGCTATAAAGAATCCGGAGGTGGGCACCCGATATCAAATGGCCGCAGAGGATATGGTTCGTCAGTCGTTGATGAGCTTTGTACCCAATTCACATATCCTTACTGAAGAAGGATTTTATTTCCGACCGATCGCTAATTAATCTGTTTTAAAATAATCCAGGCAAGTCGCTTCCACCCGGAGCGACTTTTTTTATTATTGTTTTATCACCACGCACCTGCCGGCAGGCGACTCTGCCGGCACCGTTTTTACCCCTGTGCGGCAGCTTGCCTTACTGCTTATGCTCACGGGAAAAGCCGGTAAAGCGCTTTGCCGCCGGGTTGACTGAATATGCGCAATTGTCGTTTGTCACCTTTACACACGCCCGGTATTTATTTTTCTGATATATGGCAGAAAGCAGTAAATGATAATTTCTTAAAGAATAATTGATAGCGTTGTTATAAACCGCAGTGCCCGACTACCTGTAATGGTTAACCTGTACATGCTCCTGTAAAAGCCCACGAAAATTTTCTTTTACAAAATAAACATTCAAAAAGACCTCCTATCTTTGTTTCGGCAACACTGATCAAGCGACGTGAGCAAGAAATGGTGAGACGAATTATGTAGCCAATGCACAAACCTTATCTGATGAACCGGATCAAACACTTTACACCACTTCTTCTCTTTTTATCTCATTTGTTATTCTCTAATGCCCGCGGGCATTTATGGTGTGCCTTCTCATTTTGCGCAGATCTCCTGGATCCGTACAGCCGGCAGATTGCAAAAAAGAAAGATCTCAATTATCTCTTTACAGGCGTTGAACAAACGGCATGGCTTAGCCGCAACGGAAGGCGTATTCGATGCAGTGAATATGTACCGGAATGGTTCCATGCTGAACGGATGAACCTGAGCAGCTAAAGAGATGCATGATACATGCCCGACCATATGAACACGCAGTAAAACGGATAGCAACAACTCCTCATTAATAAATGGTGCTGCCGGCACCGGCAGCTACCAAAGGGTCAATTATTGTTACAGCAACAATAACCATGTTATTGCAGCACGGATCAACCTGTGCTGAACGAGCTCTTTGTAATTCGGAGCTGGCCAGTACAGGTTTGTATACACCACATTGTTATTGCAATAAACCTTTTCTTATGAAATTGAAAAAAGAGGACATTGAAAGGATCAGGCTCGCAAAGGATTTGTTAACCAGGAACCGGCGTTATCACATTACCATAAGTGATCTGAGTCAGCAAACGCAGCTTAACAGAACCAAGCTGCAATATGGGTTCAAACAACTGTACGGCGTAAGCATCGATGACTACCGTATTCTGCTGCGCATGGAAAAAGCAAAAGAGTTGCTGGAACAAACGGAAAAAAGTGTAAAGGAAATAGCCGCTTTAGTAGGATATAAAAGCATGGGAAGCTTCAGTACCATGTTTAAAAAAATATACAGTAAATCGCCCACCGAATGGCGGAACGGGCTACATGGCGAAAAATGAAATGTAGATATTATAACGATGCGCCAAAGTGAATACACTTTGAAAGGATAGTTATTTACCTGTACATAACACTAACAGTATAGAATATGTGTTTTTGTGAGTAAAACAAGCTAAATTGTGCAAACAGAATAAATGGAACATTGTATATTGCATACAGATATTTGAAAGGACGGTTTTCAATACATACACAGTCAGACAGCAGTAGCTGCGGTGCAAAGTTATTGGGTTCTTTAACCCTAAGCCCTCAAAGCTTTTTACCAGGTTAAACAGGCCTGTAAAGTACCGCGCTATTGCTGCTGATGAACACTATTTGATTCGTACGCTTCTATTATATAACTGTTCAGGCGCTTTACATTATTTGGCTATAGAATGATGATCCGGGCAGCCGGGCATTCATGAACGTGGTGCAACGATATTTTGCAGGAGGGTCAGGTAATTACACCCATTCATAAAATGCGGGTTGAATAACGAGTCGCTCCCGGTATTCGCCCAATGACCAGGCTTATAATCCCGGCATGGCCGGCTCCCGGATTCATTTAAAATAAAGGTTTCATTTACTAATTGGCCTTTCTTGATCTATTATAGAAGGTTTTTAACAGTGGCTTGCTTGTACTGCCTTTTCTGTCCAGTAAGGGCACTATAGGTAAGCATTTTGAGATTTGCTGATTCCGGGATTCCGGGATTCAAAGCAACGCATGAGCAGAAATCGAAAAATCTCAAAATCTAAAAATCAGGAAATCAGCTTTTAAAGAACACTATACCCCGCCGCAAATCATTCCCGTTGTTTCCCTACAGCTTCTTTTCACAATGAAGCCGGAATTGCTTTTGATCAATCGTAATTAACCAAAACCTTCAAGGTATGAGAAATCTCGCTCTGCTCAGCTTATCTTTTTGGCTCAGCGCAATGAAATTAACAGCCCAGCAACTGGTACTGGCGCTGCTCTTCACCGTTATAGGGTATGCTGCGCCCGGTCACGGCCGGCATGTACCTGACCGCGAAGTAACATTGAAGATCAAAGACAGAAAATTGGTGTATGTCCTGAGTAAAATAGAAGAGCAAACCAAGGTGATATTTACTTTCAGTCCCCGACTATTTCTTCCTATTACCGGTAAAATAACCAATGCCAAAGGCGAGCCCCTGCCGGGTGTAAGTGTTGTGGTAAAAGACAAAGCAGGCGGAACCTCCACCAATGCCAATGGCCAGTTTACCATCGATGCCAATGAAGGGGATGTACTGGTGATCTCCATCATCGGCTTCAAAACAAAGGAAGTAACGGTAGGCAGTCAGCATGAGATCAGTGTTTTTCTGGAAGAAGCCGTCGCCGAGCTCACAACAGTAGTTGTGGGCTCGCGGTCTTTACGGCCCAGGACCAATGTAGAATCTCCGGTGCCGGTAGATGTTATATCAAGCAAAGACCTGGTGGCCACCGGGCAAATAGAACCTGCGCAACAGATCCAGTTCACGGCGCCTTCTTTTGTATCGAACCGGCAAACCATTGCCGATGGTACCGATCATATCGATCCTGCTTCATTACGGGGCCTGGGACCCGACCAGGTACTGGTGTTGGTAAATGGTAAACGCCGGTATAATACAGCACTTGTTAATATCAACGGTACAGTAGGAAAAGGGTCCGTAGGCACCGACCTCAATTCCATTCCTGCCGGTAGTATTGAACGCATAGAAGTATTACGCGATGGCGCCGCCTCACAATATGGCTCAGATGCCATTGCCGGGGTAATTAATGTGGTGCTGAAAAAGAAGACCGGCACCCAGGTATTTGCTCATGCCGGTCAGCAGTATGCCGGTGACGGCGCCAACCTGCAATTTGGCCTGAACCAGGGATTTAAACTGGGCAAATCCGGCGTATTGAATATTACAGCCGAAATTAGGCACCGGCAGCCAACCAACCGCGCCGGCGAATACCTGGGCACCGTTTATAATAACAATCCCACGCAGGACAGCATCCTGATAGCACAAAACGGTGGATGGGATAGGAAGAACAATATGTACATCGGCAATTCGAAGCAACTGAATGCCTATGGCGAAGCAAACCTGGAAATACCGGTTTCGGCCAACAGTAAGTTTTATGCAACCGGCATGTACAGCTTTCGTAAAGGCAAAGCCGCCGGCTTTTACCGCTATCCCAAACAAACCAGCCAGGTAGTAGCGCAATTATATCCACGCGGTTTCCTGCCTTATATTGAATCGGAGATCAGGGACCATTCAGTGATTGCCGGTTTCAAAGGCAAAACGAAAAGCGCCTGGAACTGGGATGCCAGCACCACCTATGGGGGAAACCAGTTCCGGTTCGACGTTACCAATTCAAATAATGCCAGCATGGGCGCAAATTCACCCACCGAATTTTATTGCGGTAAACTGGGCTTTCAACAAAGCACGACCAACCTGGATCTTTCGAAAGATTTCGGCGCTGATCTGAACCTCTCATCTTTTAACGTAGCTGTTGGCGCTGAAATGCGTTTTGATCTATTTAAGATCACGGCGGGAGAAGAAACGTCGTGGCGCAATTACAATCCCAATTCCGGCAAGGCAGGAGGGGCACAGGTATTCCCCGGTTATCAACCTGCGAATGAAGTGGATGAAAGCCGCAGCGTGATCAGCACCTACATCGATGTGGAATCAGACATCACGGAAAAATTCCTGGTAAATGTTGCCGGCCGTTTTGAACATTACAGTGATTTTGGAAATGCTCTGGCCGGTAAACTAGCTTTGCGTTATAAGATCATCGATGCGCTATCCATACGTGGCGCCATCAGCAATGGCTTCCGGGCCCCATCTATTCACCAGTATTATTTCAACAATACCAGCACGCAGTTCCAGATCATTGGCGGCACCCTGGCGCCCAGCAATACCTTAACCGTGCGAAACAATGACCCCATTGCCAAAGCCTTGGGTATTCCCGACCTGAAAGAAGAAACATCGGTAAACTACAGCCTGGGCATAACTGCAAAACCTGGCCGCAACATGTCGCTGACGATCGACGCTTATCGCATTGATATTAAGAACCGCATCCTGCTGGCAGGTCCGTTCAGAAGATCGAATGCAACAGTGAACACCGTGCTGAACAATGCCGGGATCTCCAATGATGTACAGGTTGTACAGGCATTCTCCAACATCATAAATACAAAAACACAGGGATTGGATATTATCTTTTCGGTGAGCCCGCAATTGGGTAAAGGCAATCTCGACCTTACCCTGGCTGCCAACTTCAATGAGACCAAGATTGAAAAGGTAAAAGGCACCGATAAGATCCCTGCCGTTCCTGATTCGGTAGGCAATTATTTTTTCTTTGACCGTGCAGAACAATCACGGGTTGAACTGGCCAATCCGAAGAACAAGCTGACTGTTTCCGCCAACTACCAGTTGAAAAAATGGGGTGCAATGGCCCGCGTCACCCGCTTTGGGGCAGTTTCCTCATGGAATCTCGATCCCCGGCTCGATGAGACCTATGAGGCCAAATGGGTGACCGATGCCAGTATCAGCTACAGTATCATTCCCCAGCTGCGCGTGACCATCGGGGCGAATAACCTGTTTGATGTTTATCCAGATAAATTAAAGTGGTTCCAGGTGGCCAATGGTGACAAAACGAACACATTCTACAGCAATACTTCCGATGGGCGTTTCGTATACAGCCGCAATGCCACCCAGTTCGGTATGAACGGTGGTTACTACTATATCAGCCTTTCTGCAAGTTTTTAGCAGCGGGTCACATGAGCAATGAGCTGGCGGTTTGCTGAAACAGTGCAATTTGCCCCCGGGCGGATGGCACTGCTCTTTTAAGATGAAATGATTATCTTGCTCATCTTATTGATTCCACGTATGATTATCGTTATTCAATGTAAAGATCAGGTTGGGCTGGTGGCTGGTATTACGGGCGTTCTGGCGAAAGAACAATTGAATATCGTCTCTTTGCGCGAGCATGTTGACAAGGCAGAGAACCGTTTTTTTATCAGGATCCATCTCGAAAAAGAAACCGATTCCCAGGCCCTGGAATCAAAACTGCAGCAGGTACTGCCGCCGGATGCTATCATTAAAGTAAATCCATTACCCGAGAAAAAAGTGGTGGTGCTGGTGACCAAAGAATATCATTGCCTGGCCGATATTCTTATCCGCAATCATTTCAAAACCCTGGGCGCCCGGGTTCAATGTGTCATAGGTAATCACGACGTGTTACAAAACATCTGCCAGCGCTTCGATATCCCTTTTTACCTCGTATCACATGAACAATTGGAGAAGCCTGCATTTGAGGCGCAGGTGGCTACGTTGATCGACAAGTATTCGCCCGATTATATTGTGCTGGCTAAGTTCATGCGTATTTTATCGCCCGATTTTGTGGCCCGCTATACGGGGCGTATCATCAATATCCACCATTCTTTCCTGCCGGCCTTTGTAGGCGCCAATCCATACAGGCAGGCTTTTGAACGGGGCGTGAAATTAATTGGGGCCACCGCTCATTTTGTGACCAATGAACTGGATGAAGGGCCCATCATTGCACAACAGATCATTCCGGTTACGCATTCCCAGACGGCAGGCGATATGATGAAAGCCGGTAAGGAAATTGAAACGGCCGTGCTGGCAAAGGCGCTTCATTTGGTATTTGAGGACAGGGTGTTTGTTTATAAGAATAAGACGGTGGTGTTTGAATAATACTGACCTTGAATAATCAGTTCAAAAATCTATGTATTTGAGATTGCCGGATTTCGGGATCTTGAGGTTTGTTATAAGCATAACCTCGAAAGAAATCTAAAAATCCCGCAATCCCGAAATCAGGAATGATTTCAATCCTGTTTGATGAGTTGTTTATTATAGCCCATACCAACAAGCTTCTCATAAGCATCCCAAACAAAATCGGGTATTTCCTGGTATACCTGGAATCCTTTTTCAGGATACAGCTTTATGCGTTGCAGATCGCCCACCATCATGTTGATCAGCTTTTCGACAGTAATATCATTGGTCGGGTATTCTTCAAAACTTAGCCGCGGAGAGGTCACGAGCAGTTTTTTATCGGGCCAGTGTTTTTTGAAAGTGGCATAACTGCGGCGTTCCATATAGGGTTTCTGCACTACGATAAAACTGTTCAGGTGGAGGTTTTTCTCCTGTAACAGCTGTTGGGTGAAAAGTATATTCTCGCCCGTATTGGTGCTTTTATTCTCGATAAATATTGCTTCGGGTGGTACGCCTCTGTCGAGCGCAATCCTGGCAAACAGATCGGCCTCAGTGCCTGTCCACAGGTCTTTGGTAAGTTTACCCAGGCCTCCTGAGAAAATGATAATGGGGGCATATCCCTGCAAATAAAGATCAGCGCCCCGTTCGGCCGTGCGGGTATCGAGGTTGCCCAATACCAGGATGCAATCCGATCGTTCCAGCGTATGGTGCAGCTGGTGATAGTTCCATAAAACTTTTGCAAGCGCTAATGCTTCCTGGTGTATCATTTTGTACGGTTAGGTTAATGAACAGGATGATCTTATCCGGTTTTTGCAAAGATCCCTGCTGATAAGCAATAAATTTGCCAACATCATATAAAACGATCAATTAATGGTTAATCCTACATGAACAGGGGCTTTTATTTTTAGCATTGTCATGATAATCTTAATGCCACTTATTATCTCTTCTGTTCCAGGTAGTGATCCCGATCTTGAATTGTACCGGATTGTTGAATTTGTTGGCGGCAGACCCCACTACATATACGCCCAGCTTGAACTTACTTAATGGATTGAATGGCCATTTAAAAACACGTTCAATGCCCGCAAAGCTCTCTACATAGCGGAGGGAACGCTCCGGCGCAAAGAGGAAACCGCCGCCGGCCACTTCCCGCAACTGCAGTTTCTTCAGCAGCGGGATCTTATTGATCAGGGCGCCATTGAATTCATGCACAAAATGTCCCTGGTAAAAGCGCCTGAAGACGGCAAAAGTTGAGTCGAGCGACTGAAATGCTTCATGCGGATTCATGAAGAGCAGCGGATCGCCCTGGCGCTGCCATTTATAATCAACCAGCCGCAGGTCTTTTGTATTTAAAAAGCTGCCCGTTCTGGCACTATAGGTCGCAATACCCACCAGGCCTAATTTTATCTCCTGTTCTAAACCGAATTCGAGGTAATCAAAATTGACTTTACTGCCGAGGGGCCCGGCAATACCTTTTCGCCAGGAAGCATAGAATGTAGGCCAGGCTGATCCGAGGATGATCTTTTCTTTTGGTTCCCTGATATAACGTTGACGCGGCGTATACGATAATCTGATCTTGCCATAGGTAGCATTGTAGGGTTCAAAAGCAATGGCCTGGTTTCCGGGTAAGAGTTCGCCGAAGATACTATCTACCTGTGGATTGGTCTTATAATCGCTGACCGAACGGCGAAAGGCGATATCGAGATCCGTGTACAGGAATAAGCCATTCACCAGTTCCAGCTCATGTCCGATGCCCAAACCATTTTCAAGGTATACACTGCTGCGCTTAAGCTGGTTGATCCAGGCATCGCCCTGGAAGATCAGTTGGAACTGCCGGCCGGCAGAAAGCCTTACAATGCCCCTGTTGAAAGGATTATACAAATGACGTATGGAGACACTGCCATTGATATCGCGGTTGCGAAGACCATAACTGACATTCGGATAGATCCACACGGCTTTGCGCGAAGGAAAGATCCTGGAATAATTCAGGTAGGCCATGATGCGGGAGCCGCCAAATTGAAAAGGCTGGTATAACTGGGGCAGGGGTGGTATGGACCAATGTTCTTCCTTTTCATGATGATTAAATTCCTGTCCGCTCCAAAACCATTTTTTCCAGGTTATCTTATTGGTTACCCGGTCAACGGAATCCAGGTAGGCCCTGGTATGGCGTGCGCGATAAACACTGTCTTTATAATGAATGAACCGCAGTTCTTTTTCTGTCAGGGGTTCCGTACGGTTATTTTGCCAGAAACTGCTGTCTTTTTCATAGGCTTCCTGCGCCGTCGCGCTTATTTCCGTCCCAAAATGTTTTTTACCGAACTGTTTATGCAGCGCAAAGTTTTTATACGTAGCAACGGTAACACCTGACTTTTTGGCCCGGTTGCTTTTTGAAAAATAGGTGAACTGTTGGCGGGTGATCATCCAGGCTGTATCCTGAATGCGCTCATAATGTTGTTCCACTTCAAAGAAATCATATTCCGGCAAATGATAGGAGGGGAATTTCAATCTCGTATGCGTGATCACCCACAGACTATCAGCAATGGTTATTTCTCCTTCTACGGTCGCATTGCTTACCTGGCGTTGCTTCACACTGATCACATATAATTTGAGGCCATGCTGTTTTTCTGTTCTGATGATCTTAAAACGATAGGCCAGCAGTCCGCTATAACTGATAGGCGAGAGGAAAGGCGTTTCTGAAATAGCGGGCGTTTTAACCAGGTTATTGTAAAAACTGAAATCGCCCTGCGTAGTTGATAAATAGAACAAACCTTCTGTATTGCCGCGTTTGGTTACGCCCAGGCGTTCTTCTTTAGTGCCTTGTGGCGATTGATCGAGCTGCAGTACAATTTCAGCCATGGCCATCCGGTCGAGCCCGGCATTTGCATCGGCCTGTATAGCTGCGGGCAATGTATCCCTGGTTCTTTTCTTTTTTGTTTTTAGGGTAAGTGAATCTTCCTGAACTGCTTTGATATATACGGTGCAGGAATAAGGTCCGGCGGCTGATTGAATGGTCTCTTTGTTACGGATCACCTGTCGGATGATCTCTTCTGAACGGTCACGCACCCTGCCTTTCACTACTACTTCCGACAGGTCTTTTGAATGATCGGGTTCCAGGATCAGGTTCTGTACATAATCTCCTTTTTGTATAACGATGGTGATCAGCTGCGATTTATAACCAACCATACTGAAAACCAGATCATATTTTCCGGCTTCCAGTTCAAGCTCATAGCTGCCGTTCTCTTTGGTAACGGTACCATGCCGCCATTCCTTCACCTGCACAGACGCAAAGGCCAGCGGCTCGAGCCGGGTATTGGTTACTTTACCATACACTTTATACGATTGCGCCTGAGCGAAAGAAACAGCAGTGCCGATAAGGTAGATCAACAGTAAAGTTCGGTTCATGCAGCCGGGGATTGGATGTTTAAAATACACCCATTATACATGAGCTAAAAGACTGCCTTTTTACTTTAGATTGAATTTAACAGTTAACTTATTAACTTATTTTGCTTTATCAAGCGCCATTTTCGCTGCCAACCCGGTAAGTATACCTGCCATAAACCATTTCTGGATGCGGATCCATTTGGGATTGGCCGAAAACCAGCGGGCCGCCCTCGCTGCCAGCAGCACAATAATAAGATTAATTGTAAAACTTACCATTACCTGCACCAAACCCAGGGTTACACTTTGCATGAACACCGATCCATAAGCTGGTTTTATAAACTGCGGAAAAAAGGATAAATAAAAGACCGCTACTTTCGGATTGAGCACGTTGGTGAAAAAACCCATGCGGAAAAGTTTGCCGGGGGTATCGGATTTCAGGTCGGTACGGGCTTCAAATATATTTTTACTGCCAGGTTTGATGGCCTGCCAGGCCAGGTAGAGCAAATACACTACACCGGCTGTTTTTAAAATAGTATATGCGTACGGTATAGTGAACAGCACAGCAGTTAAACTACATGACACCATTATGATGTGAAAGAGGAAACCGCAAATAACGCCGGCCAGAGAGATCAACCCGGCCCTGCGTCCCTGGGTAATGGAGCGGGAAATAAGATAGATCATATTGGGGCCCGGACTGATCACCAGTCCAAATGCAGCCAGCGCAAACAGCAGGAGATCGCTTATCGGTATCATGTTGAGGGAGTTGAAAGTTGATAAAGCTGGTATTGTTGATTGGTTCAACTACCCGGTAAAAATACCAACTAAAGACCGTTTGCCTTTAGTCCAATTCTGAAAAAATCGATAGGCCAATTGTGCTGGTCAATGGTCAATGGTGAATGGTCAATGGTAAAGCGGGCAACTATTCACTGAATAACTTAATAACTATTAAGAAACCGGAACGCCATATTTCCGGGCCTGTGTTCTGATGAACGCATCCGCTTCATCACTGCCATCGGCACAAATTTGGTCCATCTTCTTTCCAAACTTTTGTACCAGCGCCGGATTATTCATCAGTTCATGAAAACCGGCTCTTGTGTGTACAGCAATGGTTGGCAGGCAGGAAGAATCGCCAAAAGCAGTCACTTCCTTCGGGTTGGTAACAAATGAACCACCGACACCACCATGCGAGGTATAGAAGAAACGTTCTTCAGCGTGATCAACACCAATATATTTAAGTGAAGTATTTCCAAAATAAGTACGCGATTTCACATCGGGATGGCGGCGCGCATGTGCCACAAACTTTACGTTCTCTACATTCATGCCATCCAGGCATCCCTGGCGGTCTACAGAGTCGTACAAGCCCATAAAATAAACCCGCACGAGGGGGCTCAACATTCTCGCCAATGCAGTAACGGCCAACCCACCACGACTGTGGCCGATCAATACTACGCGCACATCATCGGTCGTCAGGGGCTGATTGGCCAGCATCCCGGCAGTTACTGTCACCGGTGTACGGGCCACCACACTATACCCGTGGCTTTCCATCACCTGCCGGGTCGTACGTTCGCGGTTCTGCATACAGCTGTTCACGTCGAACATTTCCAATGGCTTTATAGAGCGCGAGCGCACTTCGGGGAAGAGGGCATTGATGCGTTGGTAAATAAAGTTCAGCGCTTCCTGCAAGATGGGTTCACTATCGCTGCCGGTTATTGTATTGGAAGGACCATGATACCAGCGGCGGTCGATTTGCATGGAACCGTAATGAACGTCGCGGATAAATTTATAAGTATTGCTGTTGCTTCCATCTGTAGACATCCATTCACGGGAGCCCGTGCCGTCTATTCCAACTACAATGTATTTGTAATTCATGAGTAAGGTTTTGATAATGGTATCTGGGTATTCCCAGGCTTTATTACATAAACGTAACAGAAACTTCTTCAGATTTCCTGCTCAGCAGTGTTATTGTCCTGAGCAGAGCCAATGTATACCCTAAGCGCAGCCGAAAGGCCTCTGCTTGTCAACAAATTTTACACCAATTTCGAATTTTTATTTTAATTTAAAACATCCGTTTATTCAAACGGCACGTAAATTGGTACTAAAAAGATACACATTGAATCTTTTTTTTGTATTAATTTCGTTTTGCTGCTGAGAGCATGATCAAGACATTCCCCTTTTGACACGCTTCACTGTTTACGTTGACTCGTCTTACCCGATACATTAATTTTTTCGATCATGCGGCTTAAGTATTATACATTACCACTGGATCCCGAATTACTGATGCAAAAGAAAGAGCATCCTGGTTGTACGCTCAAACAATCGGTTGGCCATAACCTGCACCTGATCATTACCACCGCCTTTGGTGAAATGCAAAGCGATGAAGATTTTGGCAACTCCATCTGGGATCACGATTTTGATAATCTTACTGCCCGCACCCGGCAACAGGAATGGATGAAAGAATCCCTGTTACAGGCCATCTCCAAACATGAAAAAAGGCTGGATGGCATTAGAGTAGATGTATTGGTAAAACAGGAAGAGGTAAGCGCTTTTACTTCCGAACGACGGGTAAAAAAACGCCTTGACATTCAAATAACCGCCAGACTCACGGCTACCAGCGAAGACATTACTTTCCGCGACAGCTTTTTTGTGAGCCCGTTATCGTATAGTTAACCTGATACCAGGCCTGATCATTAGCAACCTGGTTATACATAATCAGTAACATATTATTATACATGGAAAATCGGGAACAAATAAAGAACCGGATGATGAAAACGGCTGCAAGGCTGTGGGGATATCCCGAAGATGAAACCGAATCTTCATTCGATCCCCTGGTGAATGTGCTGTTCTCTGCCTGCGCATTGGAACTGGAAAAGATCTCCAATGAAGTGCATGCCTCACGCGCCCGTTTACTGGAACGGATGGTGCAATTATTGTCACCGGAAGTGTTAAGCGGGCCCCTGCCGGCCCATGCCGTCATGCATGCAAGAACAGTAGACGACGGCGCCACGCTGATAGAAAGTGACCAGTTCCTCTGTTCGCAAAAAATAAATGCCAGCTATGAAACGGCCGGTACCGGTTATAAGGATCTGTATTTTGCACCCAGCGCCAGCTTTCACATTAATAACGCAGCCGTTACCTACCTGGCCACCGGTCATCAACTGTTCCGGTACCGCGAAATGATCTCCAAGGAAGTGATCACCCATTGCCTGCCGGAAAAAGAACTGGAGCAAGGGGTATTGTGGATCGGCCTCACAGGCGACCGCCTCAACCTGCACAATACCCAATTCTATTTCGAGATCAGAAATGAAGTAAATAAAGAATTATTCTATAAGAACCTGCCACAGGCCCGCTGGTTCTATGACGACCAGGAATTAGCTGCACTACCCGGGTATAACCAGGAAAATATCAGCGGCGAGCTGCTGGATATAGAGCAGCTGCTGGTTAGAAAGAATACCGCCGCCTGGAAATTCAAAGCCTTTGTAAACGCCTATTACAAACCCAGGTTCATTACGATTCGCCATCCGCAAAATGACAGGCTCACCGGAAAGGAAGGCTGGCCGGCCGGGCTGTCACAGGCATTCAATAAAAATGAACTGTTATCCTTACGCGCCGAAAAAGTACACTGGCTAAAAGTGCAATTCCCGGAAAATATTGCCAGCTCGGTACTGCAGGATGTCGTATGCCATATCAATTGCTTTCCGGTGGTGAACGCCCGTTTACATGAAACAACCTACGCCATTCGCGACATATTGAACATTGTTCCTATGTACACGAATGATATCTTTTTCGACCTGCAGGAAATTTCAGACCTCGATGATAACGTGTACAACATCCGGACCCTCGAAAAAAACGTACATGAGAAACTAACGGTAATATTGAGGCAGGGTGGAGTAGGGCGATTTGACGAACGGGACGCCTCCATGATCATTGAACACATTGTACAGTTATTGAGCGATGAAGGTGCGGCCTTCTCGGTGCTCGGCCGCAGTTTTCTCACAGGAGAACTGAAGCAGCTGCAGCAGATCATTTACAAGCTGGAACAGCAAATGATCAACCGCGACCTGAACCGGGAATTCACGCCCTTCCTGGTGATCCGTAAAGAGACCAATGAAGCAATCAGTAACCTGATCATTAAATACTGGAGCACGTGCGGCGAAAAAGGCAATGATATAAAAGCCGGTACCAGTATGCAGGTGTATCATACCAATAGTCCGTATCACACCACCTGTACCCTGGTAACAACCACCATGGGTGGCCGCAATCGCCTGAGCGCCTCGGAAAGCATTACCGCCTATAAATCGGCCCTGCTTTCCCGCGACCGGTTGATCAGCCTGGAAGACATAAAGATCTTCTGCCGCCTGCAAATGGGAGCGATGGCCAGGCAGATCCAGGTAGCCAAAGGCGTAATGGTCCCCCGCCAGGTATCGCAGGGTTTTACCCGTACCATCGATGTTACCATCCGCTTGAACCGTAAAGATTATATGGATGCGCAGGATAAAAACCAGCTTTCCTATTGGAAAGAAAGCCTGGTGCAGCAGCTGACCGAAAGATCAGCCGGCTTAACACCTTTCAGGGTGTTTATAGAGCAGGAACTCTGAAGTAGTGGCGAATAGCAACTTGGCGAGTAGGGAAGAGACAAACATTAAACAATGAGCAGGAAGGACGAAGGAGAAATGAAGTACCGAGTGACAAGTGGCGAGTGGCGACTGGAAAAAGCGAGTATTAAAGAATAAGCAGGAAGGAGAAACGGGCAACTAAGCAAGCGTGTATTCATTAGCACATTAGCATATCAGCACATTAGCACATTAGCAAATTAGCACATTAGCAAATTAGCACATCGACCAATAACCATTAATCAATGTCCCGACAAATTGCAATAGAAACATTTCTCAAAGAGCTATCAGCTTTTCTCTATGATATTAAAGCAGAGGCCCTCGTAAACCAGGCGCTGCAGCACGATGTGCATCCGGAGGATTTCGTCGTGCTGCCCGATGGAAAATTTTACCGCGAATACCGGAGTGATCTGTATGCCATGAACATGATCGATGATACCCGTTTGCGCCAGTTACTGCAGCTTCGCTTATCCCGTTCCGGCATCTATGATCTTGTGCCGGAAGGTCTTTTCCACCAACCCTTTAATAATGCCAGGTCGAACAGCTCCGCCACCGAAATGGCCGCTCAAAGCCGTATCGACCGCAAAAAGGAAATGGCCGCCCGGAAATTCTTTCAACCCATTGAAAACAGTTTTTTTCAGCAACGGGTAATGATCGAACGGCAGGAAGAGCACTTACTGGCCGGCATGAACAATGGTTTGCTGAACGACTACTTTTTTACATTCTGGGAATTCCCGGAGAATTTGAACAGAAGCTCGGCCATGTTGCTGGTACTGCTTTTACCCTATGCACACGCCATTGCCGGCGACCTGCCGTTAATGCAGCAATGCCTGGAAATACTGTTGCAGGAAAAAGTGACCATTACACCGGTGCCGCCTGCGGAGTGTATAGCGCCGGGAAATGCTTTCCGCCTGGGCATGGGCGAACTGGGCAATGACCTGGTTTGCGGACAAAGATTTTCAGAAGATTATCCCTGTTTGCAATACAATATTGGTCCGTTAGCGAATGCAAGACCTGTTGATTATTGCCCGGGGGGCGACAATGATATACTGTTACAGGTGTTCAATAATTATTTCGCACCTGCAGAAGCAGACATCATTATCAATGTAGAAGTAGACCGTTCCAGGGCATTGGTAGCATTGAATGAAGCGGAAAGCCCGATCTTGGGTTATGCGGTTCTATAGTAAAACAGGCGGTATACTGTATTTCATTAGCATATTAGCACATTAGCAAATTATCATATTATGTTATCACCCGAACTTAACAGACTGTTACTTTACCTGGGGATCGGCCTGATCAGCTTTTCATCGATCATCGGCCTTTTTGCCAAAAAGATCCGTAACAGCTTTAAACCATTCAGCAAAAGAGCTATCTGGTATCTGTTGATTTCTGTGGCCGTCTTTGCGCTGACCGGATTGTTCATTGCGACCGGTTTCTTTTCCAATTATAACAGATACTTTATCTTCTTCCAGGTGCTTTTCCTGCTCTACGGCGCCCTCCATATTTACATGATGCAACGGAAAATGGATTGGGGGAAAGACAGGCAGTCCTTTGTTCCTGACCTCATCTTTACCCTGCTGATCCTGCTGGCCGGCGCCATTTGCTTTTTACTCGCTTACCGTTGGGTAAACCGCGAAGGGCTCGAACTGCCCATGATGTGGTCGACCCTCTTCTTCATTATTCCATTATTTGTTTGGCACACCTTCCTGGCAGCACTGGCCATTCCGCCCAAGGTACTGAACCAATGGTATTACCCGGTACATGAACCAATGGCCGACCCGGAAGAAAGTAAACTGAAGAACATGCTGCTCATCAGCTTTGAATTTCAGAAGAACGGACAGGAGACTTATTTTACCAATTTCAGGGCCAAGGCGCCGGTAGACATGGAACTGGGCCAGCTGTTCTATTATTTCATCAACGATTATAACGAACGCCATCCGCAGGGCCAGATCCTGTATTCAAATGGCACCGGTAAACCTTATGGCTGGATGTTTTACAAAAAGCCGAAATGGTACACCATCTTAACCACTTATATGGATGCAGATAAGACCATTTTCCTTAACCGCATAAGGGAGAACGATGTCATTGTATGCAGCCGCATTATTGAAAATTGAGCTTGAAACCACAAAATATATTACGCATGGAGGCAACACGTGAATACCTGCCCGTAAACTGGGTAGATGGGATGAAGATCAACAAAACGCATTTTATTACACAGGACAATGCATTCACTTACCGGCAGGCGCACACTGTAAGCAGTTTTTTAAATGAACACAATTATGGATTGCTGCCGGTATTCGACCGCCATCATACTTCCGCCAAATTATTTTTATCACTCGATAATGAGCAGACCGTACACCTGCGCATTCAACGATGCCGGGCTATTTCAAGAGGCGGTTATGTGATGGAATTCGATACGGATACATCGCTTACCGGTCAGCAGTTATCGGCCGGTATTCCAGGGCTGCAGGTGCCCTTCAGTGAGTTGAAAGACCGCTCCGAATTTTATTATGTAGTGTTAAGCATCGATCCATACGAACGGGTGCCTTTTGGTGTAGCTGATCCTAAAGAAACGCCACCGCGTATGCCATTTACCATGCCGGTATATCATCTTACCTTATTACCGGCGCAGGAAACCAGCGCTGTTTCATTGGGACAATTCCAGGTTCCGGTAGGGAAGGTAATCGTAGAAGAACAGGTCGTTCGCCTGCTGGACAATTATATTCCACCCTGTACGGCAGTGAACAGCCATTTCGAATTACTGGAAGTGCATGCCGGGCTGGAACAGTTCTTTGGCCAGATGGAATTATATGCCCTGCAGATCATTCAGAAAATATTACAAAAGAAACAGCAGAATGAACTCGCCGATGCCATTTACAAAATATGCGAGAA
Organism: Longitalea arenae; assembly: GCF_016924755.1. Taxonomy (GTDB): domain Bacteria; phylum Bacteroidota; class Bacteroidia; order Chitinophagales; family Chitinophagaceae; genus Niastella; species Niastella arenae. Next base: position 899,603 of record NZ_JAFFJX010000002.1, read on the forward strand.
CCTGAGCGTGTTCACTGCCACTGAATATACCAATTTCAAATTATCTTATATCTACCAGCCGCCGGTATTTATGATAACCGCCGTAACAGGTATGGCAAGGCTCATAAAAAATACGATTGATTTTTATACCGGAACCAGCAAGGATGAACTGATCAGTTATTGTACCGAATGGTGTGGCGTAAGCCAGGGCGAACTTGAATCAGCTATCACCACCTTGTGCAGTTACCAGTACAATCACCTGGATATAAATGATTCCCTGGAAAAAGTGTTGCGTTTTACCCAGATCATTTCAGCCCTGTTCAGCAGCCTGTCGCGCCTCGAGTACATTGGCAAGAAAAAAGAGACCGGCATATTTGTAAAAGAGCAGGTCCTGATCCCGCAGGCAGAAGCAGCGCCCATAAAGAAAAGAAGAAGTTTCCTGGCAGATTAATTAATGAATCATCATAATAAACCAACCAAAAATGCCAACCGTATTAAATCACAGGGAAAGGAACCGTGCATTTTTAAAGTTTTTGTTCTTTTTCATTATTGCCGTCTGGCTCATAGTAGGAGCCATTTATTTCGACATGCGGATTCCCTACAAAGAAAATGAAGTATTGCGCGAACAGGTTACCCGTTACCGCAACCAAAGCATTGCCCAGGAAAAATTTGTGACCAGCATGGATCAGGCGAAGATGCTGATCGACTCGCTGAAACAACCGGGCGTAAACAGCATGTACCTGAACCAGCAGATCGCTGCCAAATTACGGGAGCTTACAGATCTGCAATACAAAGACAGCAGCATGTACAGCAGGATGAACAAGAATGTGCTCGACCTGTACCTGCGTTACCAGGATGCTACCAACAAAGTGGTAAGCATGGGCGATCTGCCAAAACAGCTCGAAGATTATAAAGGAAAATATGAACAAACGCAACGTGATCTTGACCAGGCACGCCGCGATATCGATCTGCTGAGAAGGGCCAGCACGGCAGCAGGATTTTAGCCAATGTGATAATTTGATAATTAGCTAATGTGCTAATGACAACAGCCACAGGAAAGTCGATGGAAATAATGTTCTTTTTTAACGTTTGCCGTTTCACGTTTACGACTTTGCCTATCGCTTATTGCCAATTGCCGATTGCTTATTGACTTTAACCTACCCGCAGCAACAAAGCGCTTTTTCCAGTAAGGATCATCGAGGTTGGCCAGGCTTACGCCACTGGAAGTAGAAGCGTTGACAAAATACCGGTTATGCAGATACAGGCCAACATGGGATATAGGCTGTCCGGGAACCGTACGAAAGAAGACCAGGTCACCTTCAGAAAAATAGGTTTTATCATGAAAAGGCTCCACATTTTTTGTAAAGAACTGTTGCGCCGAGGTGCGGGGCACCTGGATCTTGTATACATCGCCGAGCAGGCGTTGAATAAAGCCCGAGCAATCGATGCCTTTTTCATCATTACCTCCGTACTTGTACGGCGTTTTCAGCCATTTATCGATGAACGCATACAATACGATATTGGAAAGACTATCCGGGTTGGCCCGCATAAAAGCGGCGTATTTGGCAATAAGCTTTTTTTCAGCACTGGCATTGGGAAGTGTAAGCGAAGCATCTGCCGGTTTCACTACTATGGTCTCATACTGATTGGCCGATCTGCGGGAACCGGAGCAGGCAACCAGCAAGAACAAAGCGGCAACACCCACAAAAGCTGGCAGCTTGCCAGTAAGAATAACACGGGAACTGTATTGAAAAAAGGTAATTCGTTTCATAGCTGACAATACGGTTTACAAAGACACACCCACGTAACAAACGTGAACGAAAAAGTAAAATTATGGAAAATAAAAAATTACAGCTGGCTTATCTCGATGAAAAGGTCATTCTCACAATGATCATTACGGCCTTGCTGGGACTGGTGATCACCGGCTTCAAGTATAAGAACTATGAACATTGCTTCGATTTTCACATAAAGGCAAAAGCGAATTTTTTCCGTACCGACGAACCTATTCGCTTCGAGACCGATGCCCTGTATGCCAAAGAATTTCAGTGGGATTTTGGCGACAATGAGAAAAGCCAGACCAATATCAGCTCAGCGGTTCATGCCTATAACCTGCCGGGCGAATATACGGTTGCCCTTACGATAAATGGCGTTTGTACCGAATACAAAACGATCTATATTACAAAAGCGCCCAAACTGGAGAACCCGCTGCTGATGCCCCGCTTTGTTTGTCCGCAAATGGCCGAAGTAGGCAAGCCGGTCACCTTCCAGGATACTACCGCCGGTGCGCATAGCTGGGAATGGCGTTTTGGTGAAACCGCTGTTGTAGACGCCACTTCCTCCACCGCCAGTTATGTATACAAAACACCGGGCTTAAAGACCATTTCCCTGATCCTGAACAATGATCCCAAACAATTGGGGGTTTGTAAGGTGTATGTGAACGATAAAACTGTGGCGCCGTCAAGATCGAACACGCGAATGCCTTCCCGGCAGCCTTCCTTTGTGGTTGTACCCGCCCGTCCGCAAACGCCCACACTCGAAGAACAAAACCAGGCGCAGCCTGCGGTTACCGAACCGCCCAAACCGCAGGGAGTAAGCATCAGCAAACAGGAGCTGGAAACCAAACTGCGTGGCGTAGTGAACAACTATTTAACGGCAGAGAATTTTGCGCCCTATTTTTGTAATAACCTGAATGTGCCCGTAAGTCTCAATGGCACTGAAATAACTTTCACCCAGTTCTGTAACAAACTCAGCTCTATCAGGACAGATAAAAAGATCAAACAACTGAATGTGCAGCAGATAAAGAGCAGCGAGAATAATTGTTTGATCGGACTGAATGTAAGCCTGAAAATGAAAAAGGAATTCCTCGGCATCTTTTAGGATTATGAGATTTCTGATCTCCAGATCTTAGGATTTGAAATCTCCCAATCATAAATCCCCCAAATCAGAAATAATAAATCAGAAATCAGAAATAAAGGTTTTGGTTAATCTAAAAACAGTGTAATGACTGATCAATTATTAGGGATAACGGTCTCGGATGCATTCAAAAAAATGAACCATATAGCGCAGGCGATTGCGCGTGAACATATGCATCCGCATATTGCGCCACCACATCTGTTAAAAGCGTTATTGCATAAAGACGCGGGATTGCAATCCCTGCTAAAGCAACTGGATAAAGACATTTATTATATGGAAGAATGGGCGGATGTGCGTTTGGAAACACTGCCCAAAGCCACCCGCCTCGATGATACGCTTAGCCCCGATGAACCGGTGAAAGCGGTGATGGAAGAAGCTGATACCATCCGGTTAATGACCGGCAGTGATGAACTGGAAACCCTGCATGTGCTGGCAGCTTTAAGCACACCAGGGGTTGGCTTCAGTTATGAACAGTTGAAAACCTTTCCCATTCAAAGGCAGGAATTATTGGCGCAATCAGTGGCTGATGCAACCCTGAGCAAGATCGCCGGCGTTGCAACAACCAATGTCACAGCAAAACATTCCAGTCACCAGGCCTTGTTGAAATATTGTACCCATAAAAATGAACGGGCCAAAGCGGGTAAGATCGATCCTATTACCGGCCGGGATAAAGAGATCAGGGCAATGGCTGAGATCCTGGGCCGCCGGTCAAAACCCAATGTGTTGATCATTGGCGAACCGGGTGTGGGTAAATCAGCCCTGGTAGATGGATTCACCCTGGCCATTGAAGAAAAGAAAGTGCCGCGCTTCCTGGAGAACGCCCAGGTGTTTGAACTCGACAACGGCGCGTTGGCAGCCGGCGCATCGTATAAAGGCGAAGTAGAAGAGCGCTTGAAAAATATTATCCAGGAAGTAAAACAATTCGAAAAGGCCATTCTCTTCATTGATGAAATGCATGTACTGATGGATAAACAGGGCGCCATGGCCGGCGCGGCCAATTTATTAAAACCCGAACTGGCGCGCGGCGAACTCACCGTTATTGGCGCCACCACGCTGGAAGAATACCGCAAGCATATTGAAAAGGATGAAGCTTTTGCCCGGCGCTTTGATGTTATCCAGGTAGATGAACCTGATGCTGCCACCACTTTCCGCATGATGCAAATGATCATGCCGCACTACCGCAAACACCATGGTATAGCCATTGAAGATGACACCCTGCATGACACCATCCGCCTGGCAAAACGCTATGTAAAAGACCGCCGTTTGCCCGATGCGGCCATTGACCTGGCCGATCATACCATGGCAGCCCTTCGCCTTGCCCGGGATACCGGCAAACAGGTAGTGGAAGAAATGCGGGCGGCTTTTGATGACATGAATAAAGAACCGGAGAAATATACAGCAGACGATTGGAAATGGCATTACAACCAGTTGCGCAACAAGCTCAGTCCGATCTTATGGGCCGCGGTACAGGCAGAAGCGGATCCCATGCAAATGACAACGGCCGCCGAGATCATTGCTTATCTGCATACAGCCTACGATGCCGTATCAACAATGGCTGCAGACGAGCGCTTAACATTGAACCATGCCGATGTGGCTGCTATTGTAGCACACAAAACAGGTATTCCCATTGGTAAAGTGCAGGCGCAGGAAAAAGAACGGTTATTAAAAATGGAGGAGATGCTGAAACAACGGGTGGTAGGGCAGGATCATGCCATCCGGTCGATCAGCGAAGCCATTCTTGAATCAAGAGCTGGTTTGGGCAAACCGGGTCAACCCATTGGCTCTTTCTTCTTCCTGGGACCTACCGGTACCGGTAAAACGGAACTGGCCAAAGCGCTGGCAGATTTCCTGTTCCAGGATGAAGCTTCGATGATCCGGTTCGATATGTCGGAATTTAAAGAAGAACATTCCGCTGCTTTATTATATGGCGCACCGCCGGGCTATGTGGGTTATGAAGAAGGCGGTCTGCTGATCAACAAGATCAGGCAGCAACCGTATTCTGTAGTGCTGTTCGATGAAATTGAAAAGGCCCACCAGTCGGTCTTCGACATCTTTTTACAGATCATGGATGAAGGCAAGCTGCACGACAAGCTGGGCAAGGAAGGTGATTTCTCCAACGCACTGATCATCTTTACGTCCAATATCGGCAGTCAGTATGTGGTGGATTCTTTTAATAAGAACCAGGTTCCTTCTTCTTCCCAGTTGATGGAGATCATGAGTAATTATTTCAGGCCTGAGTTCCTGGGGCGCTTAACGGAGATCTGTCCTTTCGCCCCCATGACCAATGAGATGGTTGAACGCATCCTCAACATTCAATTGCGCGGTTTATATAGTTCACTGGAAAAGCAGGGTATTACATTACAGCTCAGCGATGCAGCTAAAAAACAATTAGCAGTTATGGGCTTTGCTCCTCAATATGGAGCCAGGCCACTGGCCGGCGTTATCAGGAATAACCTTCGGCGGCCTTTATCGCGTAAGATCATTAGTGGTGAAGCAGGCGCTGCTGGTGCATCAACATTGACACTGGATCTGGACGCTAACGGCCTCTTTGAATGGAAGAGTGCATAAGCAAACTGAATTTAGTATATGTATGGCTTTGTGATAATGTGAATAACTAACAGCCATGCCAATGTCAAAAAAATGAGACTCCGTGCAACATTAACTTTATATGAATTGTCACCGTTACTAACGGAAATAAATAAATTTATTTATTCATATTAGCGCTTGATTAGAAAGATTTTCAAGCGTGTTTTTACTTAAAGGTTACTGGGGATTTTTAATTAATTGTTTGTTCTTTAAAAATTTGGATTGAAATTTGTAAAACCCATCCAGGAATTTTTTGTCTGATATCCAATCCATAAACCCCGGTTTGTTCGTAAATTATATTCGATTGTGCATTACGGAGAGCCAGTCTTATTCTGAAAACCAAAAATATCTATCATGAGCATTGAACCTTATGGAATTGGTGGTACGGAAGTAAAAACAGATGCTTTCGAAGCCTTTGCAGACATTCCTCAAAACCGCGTTTTGCTGGCGGAAAAACTCACTTACGATCCTCCTGTTAAACCTGTTATTGTAGAAGGTTTAACCAGTATCGACGATGTTTTCGAAAATTACAAACCGAAGGTGGATATGACCTTTGAAACGGAAGACGGCGCCATGCGCAGGGAAACCCTTCATTTCAAAGGACTGGCCGATTTTGGCGCCAAGGGTATCATTGCCCAAAGTGAATACCTGGGAGATGTAAATATGCAGCAATTGCAATATCAGAAGATCATCAAGCAATTAAAGAGCAACAAACTGCTTAAACAGGCGCTCGCCAATCCTGAAACAAAGGATCATATTATTAAAGCTTTACAGTCGCTTATCCAGGAGCTTGACTCGGCCAGGTAAGATCCCTATTACTTATTTATCTGTTTATCATTAAATCGTTATCATGAGTACTGAATCCATTAAACCCGCCCAGCAAACGGCTCTTAAGGAAGCGTTGCAACCGGTTGAACAACTGGAAAACAGTGTGCAGGGCCTTGCTAAATTCGGCGGATTTGATCTGCTGGAATCAGCTATCGATGCTGTACAAAATATCAATCCCGAAAGAAAGGCCAGGAAAAAGATCTTCCTCGAAGAGAGCAGTAAAAAAGAAGAGCGTACTGCGCTTAAGAAAACACTGAAGCTGTGGCTGGATGTACTGCAAAGCGCCGATGATCCTGCCGATATGATCAAAATTTGTAATGAAAGGTCAGAACAGGCAGGCCAGGTATTGAAAAAGAACCTGAAAGCTGCTGTTAAAGAAACCGAACAACTGGAAAGATCCTACCGCTCTGTAGCCCTCTTCTTTAAAAATACAGAAAGCCTTAAGGTTAAGAATGTATCGGTCATGAATGCCGATCCCGATCAATTGAGGGATCTCGACAATACCCGTTTTATTGATGCTGTTCACAACGAGCTGGTTGATAATTACGACCGCCTCGACCTGCGTAATAACTACAGCATTCTCATCCTGCCCGGCTATCTAGGCAGCAATAAAGTAGTGGAAAAATGGGCAAAGATCGCTTATGAGAATAAAGTAATGCTGGTGACCGATTTCGAAGACCTTGATTCACCGGATGATGTCATGGAATTGTTCGAAGCAGCGAATCTTACCGGTGGCGATCCTTATCGTTCGAATGTGATCATGGCCTGTAACTGGCTGGTTGGCCGTGGCCGTTTTGCAGAGATCGAAGAAGAGGACGACCTCATGGTGCCTCCATCAGCCGCATTGGCCGGAAAGATCTACAACACCCTGATGTCGCAGGTTACAGCCGGTAAAAAATTCGGTGGCATCAATGAAGTAGACGGCGTTCGCTTCGACCTGAAGAAAAGTGAAATTGCCAGCCTGGAGAAACTGGGTCTGATTCCCATGGTGAAAGAATACGGCAAGGTAATGGCATTTTCGGCCAAAACCCTGTTCAATGGCGACAATCTCGGCTTACAAACATACTCGGTAGTGCGGGTGTTTGATTATGTTACCAAAGTGATGATGGACTTTTTGAACCGTCGTGCTTTTGAGAACTTCAACGCATCCACGAGAAAGGAATTGAACGGTCAGATCGTTAAATTCCTCGATGGCATTACTGGTCCGAATAAATTGATTGAAAACTTTACCATCAAGCGGTTTGAGCAGGACCCTGTTCAGAAAGACCGCATCTACCTCGACATTCATCTGAAACCGTATTTCCCCGCAAAAACCTTCATGATCAAGTTAGAGGGGCAGAAGGGAGACGACGCCGATAAAACGGAGTGGTCTTCAAAATACGAGCAGGATAAATAGTACTGAGTGCATTCGATGTATCTGAGCATAGGTATAGTTCCAGGTTTCAGGTTGCAGGGAAGTACAGCTGCACTGATGCCCTTTGAAACCTGTTACTTGTAACCTGTAACACTGGCATGCCAGGATAAGCTCGAACATCTGGCTGCTTAAGCTTAGAGTAACTCAGATACATTTAAAATCCAAGCCTCACCCAACGGCCACCCCCGTTCCTTGAGTCACCTCAATGGATACCCATTCTGTAGTAGCAAATGACAGTATCATTGTCCAATGATGCTGCAAGGAGTCTATTTGCATGGCCGTTTTTAACTCCAGGTTTTAACACCGCCTAGTAAACTATTATTTGGTCAGGACTGGTTCCCGGCCAACAGGGATCGTTTTTTTTATTTTTTGGTCTATATACCATTTTTTTAATCATCAAACCATTAATTATGTCTTTTAAAGCAAAATTGAAAGTTGCCGGAAAGGATGTGAATGTCCTCTCATGTACCTATGCATTGAAACAGGAAACCGATGCAACAGGCCGTCCTTCCTCTATCACCCGCGGTGGTAAGATCACCATGACCGTTGAGTCTACCGGCGACACCCATTTATTCGAGTGGATGATAAACAACTTTGAACGCAAAGACGGTTCAGTTGTTTTCGTAAAGCGTGATACCGATGCCACCCTGAAAGAACTGAAATTCAGCGAAGCTTATCTGGTAGAGTACCGCGAGAATTTTGACAATGCAAACGATATGCCTGTTACCGAAACCTTTACGCTCAGCGCCAAAAGCATTGAAGTAGGTAGCGGTAAACATGAAAACGAGTGGGTATAATTAAAAGTATCATCAGTAGTAAATGAAGGAATGCCATTCATCCCGAACGCCTGGGATGAATGGCCCCTTCCATAAAAGCCTAGTTTATACTAAAACACTAATCAATTTTCCATGTCATTCCTAGCAAAACTTAAGTTAGATGGCGAAGAGTTGAATGTGCTGCATTGTGCATTTCGTTTTACGCAGGCTACCGATGGAACCGGAAAACCTACTGCGATTCCGCAAGGTGGCGCTGTAACGCTCATAGTAGAAAGCAATGGAAATACCGCCCTGTTCGATTGGATGATCAGTCCAACACAGACCAAAAGCGGCTCCATTACTTTTTATCGCCGGGATAATTTAAGCAAACTGAAGACCCTGCAGTTTTCCGATGCGCATTGTGTAGATTATTACGAGACCTATGATCACAACAGTGAGAGCCCGATGCAGGTGCAGATAACACTCAGCGCCAAAGAAGTGAAGTTAAATGAATCGAAATTCAAGAACAACTGGCCGCAGTGATACGAAAGGCTGAAGGAAAGGCTTAAAGCTAAGGCGAAAGGCAGGTTCCCGATTATTTGTCTACGCGCATTAGCACAACTTGTCCCGCGCTGCGGGATTAGTAAATCAGCACAACTTGTCCCGCCTTGCGGGATTAGCACATTAGTATTAGCATTGACCAATAACCATAAACGACATAACATTTTTTATGGCCCAACTAATTAGTAGCAATATAACCATTGCCGGAACTCCTATTAAACAAATTACCTCTTTTCAGCTAACCCAGAATATCTTCGATCACCATTATTTCCGGCTTGTATGTCCTGCAGAGTCCCTTGAAGGAATGGAAGGAGGCATGTTACAATCTTCCCGTAACCTCATCGGAGGTATATTACAGGCATCCTTCAGCACCCCGGGCACCGGCAGCGGATTGCAGTTCAGGGGTATTGTGATGCAGGTGGAAGCCGACCGGTTCAGCGGTCATACAGGCAATATCATTATCTCCGGAACCAGTCCCACCATTGTACTGGATAATGGTCCCCACTGTAAAAGCTGGGAGAAAAAGGCCATCAAGAACATTGCGCAGGATGTATTGAAACATTTTCCGCAAAACCTGCTGCAACCGCAGATCTCACCCTCTTATCCGGAAACATTGGCTTACATGGTCCAGTACAAACAAACGGCCTGGCAATTCCTCTCATTCCTCTGCGCCAACTATGGCGAATGGTTGTTCTACGATGGCAACCAGCTGCAGCTCGGAGCACCCAAAGCTTCAGAAGCCACAGCGCTCACATTCGGCAGCAATATCAGCCGTTTCAGTATGGCCCTGCAGGTACAGCCGGCCAACAGCCAGATGATGGCATATGATTACCTCAATCATGAAGTATATAACAGTACGCCGCAAAGCATAGAAAGCAAAGCCGGGCTCAACGAGCTGGGCCGTCATGTACTGCAGGCCAGTAACAATGTTTATGCTACGCAGCCCAAATTCTGGAACAACCAGTTCGTGAGTAATAAAAAACAGCTGGACGATGCCATTAATATCCGTACGGCTATGCAAAGCAGTAATACGGTTCGTTTCACCGGAAGCAGCCAGCATCCGGGGGTTAAGATCGGCGGCAACATCAATGTACAGGGCCGCAACATGTATAACCTGTCGGGTGAAAATTATGGTGAGTATACCGTGCTTTCCATCAGTCATTATTTCGATGGGCATGGCAATTACAACAATGAATTTACCGCTGTTCCTGCCGGCATAAAAGTGCCGCCTGTAAAAGCCGGCGCCATGCCGCATTCAGAAACACAAAGCGGTATTGTAACTGATAACCACGATCCTAAAGGCCTGGGCCGGGTGCGGGTAAAATTTCACTGGATGAACGGAACCGAGAAAACACCCTGGATCAGAGTGACCAGTCCACATGGAGGTGGCGGTAAAGGAATGTTTTTTATACCGGAAGTAGGCGAAGAAGTGATCGTAGGGTTCGAAGGCGACAGTCCTACCAAGCCCTATATTATAGGAACAGTATACCATGGCAAGGCGCCCAATGCCTTCAGCAATGGCGGCAACGATGTAAAAGCCCTGCAAACCCGGAGTGGTAATAAGGTAATTATGAATGATGCCGATGGCAGTATACTCGTCGAGGATAAAGACGGCAGCAGCATTCTGCTCGATGGTTCCGGAAACATAACCGTGAACGCCAAGAAAAAGATCTGGATCGACGCCAAGGAAGAAATAAAGCTTACCACAAAAAATATGATCATCGATGTGGAAGAGGAGATCAAAGTAGATGCAAAGACACTGACCGGTACGCTTACTGATATCTGTACCTGGAAAGGGTTAAATGAAATGACCATTTATTCAGAAAAACTGGCAAACGTGAAGTCAGATAATCTGACCAAAGTGCACGGCGAAAGTGATACAAAGATAAGTGGCAATAAAAGCGTAAGCGTCGATTCGTCGGAAGGCCAGGTATCAATAGATGGCCACCTGAACACCTGCGTTGTGGGCGGTCAGGTACTGATCAATTGCTAAACTGATTGTAATAGCCCAGCATATATGTGCTGCATGGCCGGAAAATATTTTAGTTGTTGTAATTCTTCATCCTGATATTATTTGGATGGCCTGGATCTCAGCAACTAAAATAATTTCTGTGTAAAGGACCGTATTAAATACCTTATTTATGAACGAGCATAATCCCATAACCATTCGGATCGATGAAATGGTGAAGGTCTGGAATACGAACGTTGAACCCCACCACACTCTTATCCGCTGGATGTTGAAACCGGAAGATCACCGCATGTACGAAGGATTTTGCAGGCTCGAAGCCTCGCCCCATGGAAAACTCAACAACCTGTTCGTATTCTTTTATACACCGTTTACATCTGTAAAAACCTATAGCCATGACCTTATTGAGAACTGGCTCCGGGAATATGATGATCCAAAACAAAAACAACTGCTCGAAAAAGCAGGAATAAAAACGGCCTGGGAGTGCAGCGCCTTCCGCCAGGCAGTGGAAGAGAAGAACTATACCGCTTGCAATAAGTTATTACCCGAAATGATCCAGTCGTACAGGAACTGGATCGGTCAACCGGAAGTTCCTTTTGTATTCAGTCTTTTGCCCAAACATATGAACAGTGTGCAGCAATTTGAGCAATGGTTGCAGCAATGGATGGAACAGATCAAAGAACCAGGTATGCAGCTATTGGTATTCGATCATGTTGATGGCAATTTCTGGGGGAAAGTATTTGAACAATACACCGGTTATACCGTAACGTTAAAACATGATCTGCGGATGCAGGACGCCATCCGGCAGATAGCTACCGCTGGCGCTGCCACCGATCCCTATGCATTTTTCAGAAAATGTATGTTCGAAATGGGCGAGGCTGCCAGCAAAAAGAACAAAGCCGGGGTGTTTGAATGGGGCGAGAAGGCCATTGAAAGCGGTAAGAAGACGGGCGATACAAATCTGCTTGCCACAGCGTATATCAGTTATGCCGGCATGTTGTTCAATTTTAAAGACCATGAGCGCATCAATGCGTTGCTCGATACCGGCATCCGTTTATGCAAACAGGAAATTGCCCGCGGCAATGAATCCATCAAACCCATGTTGCTGCAATATTATACCTACAAGGGAGCTGATTGCCAGATCCAGAAAGAAAGAAAAGAAGCCCTGGAGTGGTTTATGAAAGCCGGCGAGGAAGCGGTCGCCTACAACTTCGCCGGCCAGGCCGTATCGGCTTATTACAAAGCCTGGATCTTTGCCGATTACAAGAGCTGGCAGGAAGAAAAACTACAGGCAGCCCGGCAGGCATTACAACTCAGCAGCCAGCTGACCATAGAGGAGATCCAGGCGTCTGAATACCCCTTTATGGCTTATGATTACGTTCAACATAAAAGATCTACAGAAGACGAGCTGGCAGTGACCGTTAACAATAAAATGACAGCAGCCTATGGCGACGACTGGCAAAAGACCGTTGAAGAACTGAAACAGAATTATACCAGGAAAAAGATCAGGCAGGCGAACGAGGGTGAAATTGCGGTTCATTGAACCTGGCACCGTACAGTAGATTATCCACTAAAAAACCTATATGGAAAACATTGGCACTGTAAAGTCGAAAATCGAAATGATAGACGAAGAAATAACCCATAAGTATGTAGACGAATTGCGGGCAAAAGAAAGCCGCATTGATTTTACAAAAGACGGTTGGGTAGAAGAGATGCGGTCCATTGAATCTGAATACAGGGAAAAGATCCAACCGGAACTGGCATATATCAGAACAACGATCGGAGAGGTACTGGCCGGAAATGCGTTTAAAGATCTGCAGCCCATGGCCATTCTGCTCGAAGACACCCAACGCCTGAAGAATTACATTACACCCACTTTCGAAGAAATGGACCTGAATGTCCAAAGCGGAAGTGCAGAGTATATCACCCTGAGCCTGGTATTATTCATGGCCAGGAACCTGGAACCGGAAGCGCGTGATGAAATGGTTTACTTCGGTGATCTGGTGCGTTTCTGTGAATCAAAAAAGATCGGGATCAAAACTATTTTGCAAAAACTGCTTCCCTACGCATCCGATGAAATAAAATACGGTACCTATTCCGTACGGTCATTGTTCGAGGATGCCATAAAGCAGCAATCCGCGGCTGCGGGGAAGCATAAATAGTTTGATGGAGCCAACTATCAATCATTATACAATTGAACAATAGTAAACCTTATGTACGTAGCCAACACACACCTGAAACCGGTGATCGGCATTGATATTCACTTCGTGAATTTGCCTTTTCCTTTTGTACCACTTCCACATCCATATATCGGGTTGGTCATCGACCCTTTCGATTATCTGCCATTTATTGGCGCCACGGTAAAAGTAAACCACGTTCCACGGGGTAATACCGATACCGCAGGCATGATCATCACCTTTATACATATTCCATTTGGCGCCGGCTTTACCTTAATTCCCCTTATCGGGCACGACAGCTCGAATTTCTTTGGCAGTAAGACCGTATCGGTTGATGGCGCCCCCATGAGCGGTGCAGGCTACATGCTCATGACCTGTAACGACATCGGTTTGCCATTGTCGTTCAGACCTGGTAAGAAATTCAAACCTATTCCTTCGCTCTACCTGCCTACCTCATTCTGTATACCCCTGGAATGGGGAAAGCCGGTAAAAGTGGGTGGTCCGCTGGTGCCCAACTTCAGCATGATGGCATTATTGAAAGCATTTGCTTTTGGCTCTTTCTTAAAAGTATTTGGAAAGGCAGGCGGCAAAATGATGAAGAAGTTAGCTAAAAAAGCAAAAAGCAGCGGAGCCTCCAAAAAGCTTAAAAGCGCCTTGTGTAAGCTGGGCCTGGAACCGGTAGATCTGATAACCGGAAGGGTCACTTATGAAGTAACTGATTTTGAACTGCCGGGAGCGATTCCTATCCAGTGGGTGCGCACCTGGGATAGCGATGCTTCTTTTGACGGACCGCTGGGACATAACGTACAATTATGCTACGACCGCTGCGTGAAGCTGTGGGCAGAGGAAGAAGTTTTGACAATAACGCTCGAAGACGGACGGTTGGCAGCATTTCCACTGCTGGGTCCGGGAGAAAGTTTTTATCATCCCCATGAAAAAATAAAACTGCAACGCAGGCAGAATGGCCATTATTTGCTGGAAGATTATAACGAGGACCTCTATTACCATTTCAATCACGAAACAGAGCCGGGGGTCTGGCGTTTGTCGCTGATCGAAAATTACCACGGCAACTCAATAAAACTGCATTACACCGGCAGCTACCTTCGCGGTATTACAGACAGCGCCGGCCGGCAACTGATCTTTACCCTTGATAAAGCACATCGTATTACACAGGTAACAGTAAGGCATCACAATACCCAACAGGTGCTGGTGACATATGCATATAATGAAGAAGGCGATCTCACGGCCGTTGCCGATGCTTTGAATCAGGTGACCACCATGGAGTACCATTATCACCTGATCATTAAAAAGACTGACCGCACCGGTCAGCGGTTTTACTGGGAATACGATCGGCATAAACGTTGTATCCATGCCTGGGGCGATGACGGTGTGCTGGAAGGCTTCATAGAATACGGCAAAGGATATAATACGGTAACCAATTCCCTCGGCGAAACCACTACCTATTTTTACGATGAGAATAATTTATGTATCCAGGAAACCGACCACTATGGTAATCATAAATATACCGAGTACACAGAAGATTTTGAAGTGTACCGCAAAATAGATGAGCTAGGCAATATCGTTGGGTATGCCTATGATGAAAAGAACCTGTTAAAAGAAAAGACCTTGCCCGATGGGTCTGTCATCCAGTATCGCTATACCGGTTTCAATAAATTATCCCTCGTTGTATATCCCGATGCTACAACGGAATCGTTCAATTACGATGACCAGCGCAGATTACGTTTTGTGAACTATCCTGATGGCAAAACAATTTCCTATCACTATAATCTGGAAGGACAGCTGGAAACGATCACAGAAACCGGTAACCGGAAAACAATGCTTACCTGGGATGAAGACGATAACCTAACCGCGCTTCAGCTACCGGAGGGCACAAGCGCCAGCTGGAAATACGATGACCTGGGGAATTGCATACAAACAACTACTACAGCCGGCCTCACGCGCTATTTTGAATACGATGCTTTGAACCGGGTACGGAAAATTCACCTGCCAGATGGCAATACCATCATGCTTAATTACAATGCCTATGCTGAAGTTACCGAAGCGGCAGATAAGTACAACCAGGTATATTTTGAATATACGCCTTTCGGGGATCTGAAGAAACGCAAACAGGGTGATGAAGAAATGCGCTTTCTCTATGACACGGAAGGACAGCTGCGCACGATCATCGATGAAGCAGGACGTCATTACACCATTGATTATAATTACAGGGGCGAGATCGCACAGGAAACAGGCTTTGAAGGAATGCAGATACGCTATGAACGGGATGCCAGCGGCAGAGTGATCAAAGTACAAAGACCTGGTGGCCGGTATACCCAATATGATTATGATGCAAATGGAGATATCATCCGGGTGTCGTACCAGGATGGCAGCTGGGAAATATTCAACTACGATAAAGGCGGCCAGCTTATAGAAGCCATTAATGAGCATTGCACCATCCGCTACAAGCGAAATAAACAAGGCAGGATCGTTCAGGAAGAACAGGATGGTTATAGGGTAGAAGTTAGCTACGATGATCAGGGAAACCGCACACGGGTGAGGAGTAACCTCGGCGCCGACATTAAATTACATTATGATAAGCTCGGTTATGTAGGCGAATTGCATGCGGGTTTTCATACCCATGGAAAACAACCGGGCGCAGCTACGAATTGGCGGGCTGGTTTCAGCTACAACCAGTTTGGCTGTGAAACAGCCAGGGAACTGCCGGGAGGCATTAAAAGTGAATGGGTGCATGGCCCTGACGGAAGGCCGCAGGAAAATAAGATCAGCAAAAGGGGCGTGGTGAAAAGCTGGAAAAAATATACCTGGAACACCGAAGACCGCCTGGTAAATATTTTTGAAGCGCTTACGCAAAGCCATACACAGTTTAAACATGATACAGCCGGTAACCTGGTATTTGCGCAATATGCCGATAACCGCATCGTGCACCGCACAGCTGATGCCACCGGCAATTTATTTGAAACAAAAGAAAGGAACGATCGCCGCTATAATGCAGCCGGTGCCTTATTAGAAAGCAAAAAATACCTGTACGAATATGATGAAGAAGGTAACCTCAGCAGTAAAACGGAAAAAGCAACATCCGCGAAAACGCGGTACCAATGGTATGCCAACGGCATGCTGAAAAAAGTGATACGGCCCGACGGCAAAATGGTATCGTTCAAATACGATGCATTGGGCCGCAGAATTGAAAAACTCGTAACCAATGAGAGCTATAAAGGAAGTGCCACTGGCACCGTCACCCGTTGGGTATGGGATGGGGATGTGCCGCTGCACGAATGGAGCTATGATGAAAAAGACCGGCCACAGGCCATTGTAAATGAGTGGGGTAAAATTGAATATGACAAGGAAGAACCGAATCCGCAAAACGCTGCAGGCGGCATCACCTGGGTGTTTGAAGCGGAAAATTTTATACCTTGCGCCAAGCTTACCAGCGACAGTTCTTATAGTATCCTTTGTGACCATATTGGTACACCAACAGAAGCGTATGATGAGCATGGTAATAAGGCCTGGTGCCTGGAAATGGATATATATGGAAGAGCAAGGAACAATCAGGTAAATAACACTTATATACCATTCCGCTATCAGGGCCAGTATGAAGACGTGGAAACCGGCTTATACTACAACCGGTACCGGTATTATTCACCCGAGGAAGGTGCGTATATTAGCCAGGACCCTCAACGCTTACTCGGTGGCAGCCGGATGTATGCCTATGTGATTGATCCCAATGCCCTGATCGACATTTTCGGATTAAACCCAACTTATTTTCCGCTCGATAACCTGGGCCGGGCAACAGGCGGCACCGCAAAAGTTACCAAAAGCATGATCGGTACCGGTACCAGCGCAGGATCCGTTGATCCACCGGGATGGAGAGGCGGCGAACACCCATACCACCAACAAAGAGGTCACCTTATTGCCAAGAACCATGGCGGTAGCGGAACAGACCCGAAAAACCTGGTAACGATCAAGGATGGAACGAACCACCCGGGCATGACCAAATATGAGAACAGGATCACCAAACATGTGAAGAAAGGCAATACGGTCACCGTAACGGTGAAACCGCATTATAGGGGAACCAATAAGCTTCCTTATAAGATCTCGATGTATGCTGTGGATCAAAAAGGCAGGATTATTGTAGATACGGAGGTCAAAAACAACATCAGACAAAAACATAAGTGTTGTAAACCATAATAAAACAGATTGAGCATATGTTTTCTTTACAAGTGAATGGAACACCGACAGAGCATGGCAATATTTCTTTCCTGGAAAGTTATACATTCGACAATGGCAGTCATTTTCCGAAATCGTATCAGGAATTTGCCAAACAACTGGGTTATGGAAAATTAATGGACTCATTCATTATTTATATACCTATGGATGATCATGGCGATTCATGGAATGTAAGAAGCGAAGAGATCAGAGATACTTATTACGAAGAAATTGAAGACATCGAAGATGAAGATGACGATGATTTCATGTATGACCTGGAACCGGATGGTTCCCTGGAACTGATGAAAACATGGGTTCCCTTCGCATCCAGTGAGAACGGTGAATACCTGTTCTGGGATGTGAGGAAAGAGCACAATGGAGAATTCGATATTTATATTACCGACTTCCGTTCAGGGATCATAAAAGCAGGAAAAGACCTGAATGAAGTGATTGAAAAAATGTGTGATCCCAAAAAGTATAAAAAGGTGCTGCCTTTCAATGAAAAGCCGATGAATAAAGTATTTAAACCACTCGTAAAGAAGTAATACGCGTTTACTAATGTTCCAACCCTGCAAAAACCCGTTGGTGCATTATAGTTATAGCGCCCTGCCTTTTCTCATTGATACAGGCAGGGCTTCTGTTTAACTATTCCCGTTCTTCTTTTTTTCATCAAAATAGCCATCCACCGACCAGGGGCCGTTACCGGCAATCGCAAAATAAATAAGCCCGATCAACACAACCACGGTGATAGCCATTTGCTGAAAAGGCCGGAACATTTCTTCCTGGTTGATAAAGAAAATAGCACCAACCAGGATCGGGATCTGAATAATACAGGCAACCCGTGTAAGTAATCCCACGGCCAGGAATAAGCCGCCCACTATATGGGCAAAAACTATATAGTGACCAAGCATACTTAAAGCAAAATAACTGTTGGGCAGAAAATCACCCATGCGGCCAATCATCGCGCTCATGTTATGAAGAAACTCGATGCCTTTGTAGCATAAGAACAAACCCAGGGCGATACGGGGAATATCCGCCCATTTGGGATGATGCCTGTCACCCCAATACTCAAGACGTTGAAGGAGGTTCATCTGGCAAATTTTGAAGTTAATAAAGAAAGAGCGGTACAAAGGTAGGTATATTCCGGAAAAGCACTTGAAACACATGCTAATACATATAAAAAAGCGTCCCATCCGGATCAAACCCGAACGGGACGCTTTACTGCTGCTATTTTTATTCAACTTTTAAACGGATATAGAGGCGCTTTTTGCGGAAAACAACCAGTCAGATAACTTACTGGCGATCTTCAGCCGGCTGGGGAAAGAACCATTGATGTTGCCGGTATAATCTACAAACTTCACCATCACTTTTATCATGATCAACTGTTCATTTCTGGCTTTTTCCTGGCGCGCTTCGGAAACAGCTAACCATTTTTCCATCTCGGCAGCATCCACCACAATCTCACCTTTACCCTGCACCTTAAGGCGATAGCCGATCCCTTTTTTAAAAAACTCCAACCGTACGGGGAATTCCTTATCGAATGCCTCCAGGTCCTGCGCAGGTTTGGGAATAACAAACCGGATCTCACCATTGTCATTGAGCTCCATTTCAGTAACCAGGTGATTAGGTAGTTTAAACAAAGCGTCACCTTCAGCAAAAAACAAAGCGCTGTTCAGTTCAGATAACTTCCTCTTCAACAATTTACCGGGTAAACTAGTATTCATAGATTCCGTTTTATATGATAGAATAAAAAACATCGGTATGGATTACACATCTTCAGCCCCTCGGGTATAATATATGATACCCAATTGCCATACCATGTTCCTAATGAATGATTCTTAATGAATTAAAACAGGCATATCAAAAAATCCGTCCCATAAATGGACAGGTTTTTCCAAAATTGATATTCCTGGCACTTACCGTTGGATTACCCGGTGAATTGTAAAAAAAGTAGAATAAACTGGATTTATCAGACCTGTGAACCTTTTATAAGAACAACCGATTGAACAGATTGTTCTTTAAGATGTAGATAGCTTTTTCTTGTTTCATCTTCCTGATACCCCGCAAGACCCTGCTCGTTTTCAAAAGCTACCAGGTGGATTTCGAATGGCGGTTCTATTGAATTATCTACAAATGTACTACTTGTTGGCCGGATCCGAAAGAGAAGTTGTCCGTTATATTTCCACAATAGCGGAAGAACCAGGTTCTCAAATTCAAAAAATGCATCTTCCTGCCCCTCCCTGATATAAATGAGTTGTGTAATATATATCATGACAGCCTTTTCTGCAATATACCCTTAATACAACCTAAATCTGCAACATTTTTCTTTTACTGTTAATCATTGAATTGTTAAAGCATTCGATCCCTGCATAAAAAAAATGCAGGAGACAAATAAACAATGTGGTGAGTGGGTAACCAATAGCTTACTATAAACGTGTACATAAGCGTTATACAGCATCGATTGAATCAGGAAACATATAAATCAACAGTATGGTGTCAGTTGCATTTCTTACCCGGGCAGCAACCATCCATCTGCACAATCTATATTAAAGAAGGAGAAAAGATCGAAGTAAAAATAAAACACGTTATGCAACCGATTGCCTGCAATGGCCGTCCACGCTTACAAATGTTTTTAAACACTTATCTTAACATTTTTTATACACTGTGTTAATAGATCGATAACATAATTAAACTACATTTGCACTTTCATATGGCAAGCAATCGTTTGAGCCTTTTGTTTCTACAAAGGGCTTCTTTTTTTTAGCCAGTTGAGCGCTCAATAGCCACCTGTTGAAACAGTCAAATCGTAAAAATCCGCCCCCCGGCCGTGTTTTAACTATAAGCAGCATAACCTTACTGACAATCTATTGTATTATACATTCCATTTAAAAAGTTTGATCAGAACGTTATGAAATCCCGGTTTTAGTTGCATTCTTTGCACATCCATCCGATGAAAACCTGCACCTCGAGATCAGCAATTTACGTCCTTGCTATTTAATCAAGTTCCGGTGTTCCTGTAAAAACCTAAATCACATTGTTAACTTGATTAATTCCCGTACCAATGAACCTTTTTATGAGAACCTGTGTCCTGCTATTAGCAGGTACGATGAGTAACAGGAGTTTTGCAAACGATGGCCATACAACTCCATCCATTTTTACAGGCACCCATTTTATCAGATCCCTGCACTCTTTTGATTCTTTGATCACCGTGCATTCGACGGCCAAGGTATGCGCCTGCCAGATCCTGAACCTGCGCAGTAATAACCACCATATAATGAATGCGGTGGTCTTTGCAGAAAAGACCAATGAGGCCGGACAAGCCAATTTTACCAAAGCCAGGATCCGGCTCGAGAGAGAAAAGCGGATCTTAAGAGCACTTTTCTATAATAAGATAGAAGTGATCGGGAAAACGACAGCCGCAACCGACTGCAACACTTTATTCCAGCAGTTGAAAAAGAAAAAGGACAACCTGTTATTGTATGAAGTATTGGATGCGGATGTAGCAGTCAGATAGTTGAAGCGTTTATAAGTTGATATAGTTGATAAAGTGCACAGGGCAATACAATAATGAGGTTCGCTGCGGCGCTTTGTCAACTATATCAACCCTGTCAGCTTAATACTGTTCTTTATCGCTGGGGAATTTCTTTGCCTTTACATCATTCACATAATTCTTAACGGCACCCGTGATCTGTTCGTGCAGGTTCAGGTATTGCCGTAAAAAGCGGGGTTTGAATTCTGTATTGATGCCTAACATATCGTGCATCACCAGCACCTGGCCATCGCAATACATGCCGGCCCCGATACCGATCGTTGGTATCACCAGGGATTCCGATACCTCTTTGGCCAGCACAGCAGGGATCTTTTCCAGCACAACCCCAAAACATCCTGCTTCCTGCAGTAATTTGGCATCCTGGCGCAGTTTATTGGCCTCCGCTTCTTCCTTGGCGCGAACGGTGTAGGTGCCGAATTTGTAAATGGATTGTGGTGTGAGTCCTAAATGCCCCATCACCGGAATACCGGCAGCCACTATGCGCTTAACCGATTCCAGCACTTCTTCGCCGCCTTCGAGTTTAACGGCATGCGCACCGGTTTCTTTCATAATGCGAATGGCGGAAGCCAATGCTTCTTTTGAATTCGCCTGATAGGTGCCAAACGGAAGATCAACCACAACAAAACAACGGTTAATACCGCGGATAACCGAAGAAGCGTGATAGATCATCTGGTCGAGGGTGATAGGCAGGGTGGTTTCATGCCCGGCCATAACATTCGAGGCAGAGTCACCAACCAGTATTACATCTATACCGGCTTCATCGAAAAGGCGGGCAAAGGAAAAATCATAGGCCGTTATCATTGAAATTTTCTCTCCTACGGCCTTCATTCTTTGTAACGTATGGGTCGTTACTTTTTTTACTTCTTTGTTGGCGTGTACCGACATAACTGGGAGTTTAAACATGTAAGGCGGGAGGGAATATGGCTCTGCATTAGAATAAAACACATTCATAATGCTCCTCGCAGTTGTTAGCGGCTGCTAAGGTAGGTGAATTTAGCAAACAAGTTGCAGGTTACAGGTTACAAGTTTCAGGGAAATATGAAAAAAGAAGAATAATAATTTAAAAATGAAGCAGTTGATGAGTTGTTGAGTTATTAAGACTTTGAACAGTGAACTGTGAACCATAAACTTTAAACTATGAACTTAGAACTTCGCCTTTAACCTTCAGTTCATCATATAAATGCTGGATCAATCCATCCACCAGGCCAATTTTAGGCACATGGATCTCTTCAATATTTGCCCAACGCATCACATTTATATAAATGAAGAGGGCGGGCACAATGACATCGGCGCGATCTTCGCGCAGTTTATAAACGCGTATTCTATCAGCAACCGAAAAACTGCTCAGCTCCTTATAATAATCTTTCAGCAGTTCCAATGGCAGGGGCTTGCCTTCTTTACGTTTAGACAAAGAAAACACCTTGTTTATATTGCCACCCGAGCCAATGGCTACAATATCCTGGTAGGGTTTTGTTTCGCGCTTCACAAAATCTTTCATTTCGCCCCATAAAAAATCATCCACCTGGTTCTTCAGCAGCCGGATGGTGCCTATATTAAAAGAACGTTTGAAGATCAGGCGGCCATTGGCAAAAAAAGTGATCTCCGTGCTGCCGCCGCCAACATCTATATATAAATAAGTGTGATTTTTATCGAGGTTCTCTGCAATGTGATTCTCGTAAATGAGCGAAGCTTCTGCGTCACCGGTGACCACTTCAATGCCGATTCCTGTTTCCTTTTTTACCCGGGCCAGAATTTCCCCGGCATTGGAAGCGTCGCGCATGGCCGAAGTGGCAGCTGCCTTATAATGTTGTACACCATACGCATCCATCAACAGCTTGTAGGCTTTAATGGTGTTGAGGATCATGTCTTCTTTTTCGCGGCTGATCTTTTGTTGTTCAAACACATCAAAGCCCAGGCGCAATGGCACCCGCACCAGGTTCAGCTTCTGAAATTGCGGTCTTTTGTTATTGGTAAAAATAACATCGGAGATCAGCAATCTCGCTGCATTACTGCCTATGTCAATAGCCGCCAGCTTCATGAGTTAGTTTAAACGGCCGGTGCCTCGCCGATCACCGCAGGCTCTATCGCCTCTTCAGATCTTGGCCCACCGGGTATTACGTTACTTTTTTGGTGTAAGTAATTATATATTTCTACCTGCGACCGAACTTTTTTATGCTTCCGGTCCCGCGCATACCGGTTACTCAATTCATTGTCCAAAATTCTGGCTTTTACATTATCACTGAGTTGTATTTCCAGGATATTTTTCAACACTTTCTTAATATTCTCGTCAAAAACCGGGCAGGTAGCTTCTACACGATGGTCCAGATTGCGCACCATCCAATCAGCCGAAGATATATATACCTTTTCAGCTCCATTATTATGAAAAATAAATACCCGGGCATGTTCGAGATACTCATCAATGATGCTGATCGCCTTCACGGGTTTCACGAATTTTTTATTTTCCGAATACATACAGAAGATCCCCCTGATGATGAGTTTTAATTCCACCCCAGATCTGGCGGCTTCGTAGAGTTTCTCAATGAGGGTTTCATCAGACAGGGAATTCATCTTTAATGTAATACCCGCCGGCTTTTTTTCTTTGGCATGTTTAATTTCCCGGTTGATCAGCTTCACCAGTTCTTTGCGCAGATCGGTAGGGCAGGGGATGATCGTTTTGCAAGCCTTTAAAAAATGCATGCCCTCTTTCGGCTTTTCCAGGAAGTTGAAGATCCGGTTCACATCGGCCATAATATGCCGGTCGGAAGTAAGCAGGCAGTGATCGCCATATACAGTAGCGGTCTTTTCGTTCAGGTTGCCGGTGCTTATAAACCCGTAATGAATGGTATGATTATTCAACCGCTTTTTAATAAGACAGGCTTTGGCATGCACTTTCAGATCAGGTATACTGATCAATACTTTTACGCCTTCTTCTTCCAGCCTTTCTTTCCATTCCAGGTTGGCTTCTTCATCAAAGCGCGCCCGCAGCTCAAGCATCACAGTTACCTGCTTGCCATTGCGCACAGCATTGATGAGGGCATTGATCACTTTTGAGTTGCTGGCCAGCCGGTAGGCCGTTATTTTGATGACCGTAACGTCGGGGTCAATAGCAGCTTCCCGCAAGAGGTCAATGATGGCATGAAAAGAGTGATACGGGAAATTGAGCATGATATCCGTTTGCAGCACTACATCCGTAACCCGCAGGGCGCTTTTCAGCATGGGATGTACGAATGGCCGCTTGCGGTGGCCTTTCTTCTCAAATACGTCGGGAAAATCCATAAAGTGCCGGAAATTATGGATGCGGCCGCCGGGTATGAGGCTGTCTTTCCGCGAGAGATTCAGTTTGCGGATCAGGTAATCGAGCAGACCCGGATCCATATTTTTATCAAAAACAAAACGCACGGGTTTGCCCTTACGCCGGTTCTTGACCCCTTTTTCTATTTTTTGGATCAGGGTCGTGGAGATATCGCTATCCATATCGATCTCGGCATCCTTGGTCACTTTAAATACCCAGGAAGCATAGCGATCGTAGCCGAAATAGGAGAAAATGCTTTTCAGATTGAACCGCAGTACATCTTCCAGCAATATAATATGATGTTCACCCGCAGGGGAGGGCAATTGGATGAAGCGGCCATTGGCTTTGGCTGGAATTTCAATAATCGCGTATTTTCTTTTCAGGGAGCCATCTTTCCGCGACAGCACCACCCCCAGGTAAATTGATTTTTCGCGCAGGTAAGGGAAATGCGGAATACTTTCGATCATGAGCGGAATGGTATTGCTGCGCACTTCTTCTTCAAAAAAGCTTTGAACAAACTTCTGCTGTTCTTTATTCAATGATCTTTCAGTGATCAAAAAGATCTTTTCTTTTTCCAGTTCACGGTGCACGCCTTCCCAGATGCGGCTGAACTCGGTCTGTTGTTCCAGTACGATCTGCTGAATTTCATCGAGGATCTTGCCGGGCGCCACTTCCATGTGCATATTCTTCTTTCCTACCAGGGTCATCCGTTTGAGCGTGGCCACCCGAACGCGGAAAAATTCATCGAGATTATTGGAGAAAATGCCCAAAAACTTGATCCGTTCACGCAAAGGCACACTGGGGTCAGCGGCTTCTTGTAATACCCTTGCATTAAAAGATAACCAACTTATATCCCGGGCTATTGTTTTACGTTTCATCTGGTTGATCATATTTGTTTTGGCAGGAATCCCCTGATTCTCGGTTTAAACGTTAAATAATATATTTAATTTCTATGCCTGGATCATTTCTTCATACTACTGGGTATGAAGATGTTCTGCCAAAGGTGAGAAGCTTGTAAATTAAAATTAAATTAAGGAATTATTAAATCGAATGCTGACCTGCCTTTGTAAAAGGGCTGAAAGGTACCCGGTTTACCAGGCGGGTAGGTAAGGATCGTTTCCGTGATGATTCTGCTAAATAGAAAAAGGGTCACCGGCTTCCAGCACTTCCCAGCTGCCTTCAGCAATTTCTTGCTCCAGTTCCCGCGGGTCCCAGCCACAGTAACCGAGCAGGATCCTGATGTCTTTTTGAGTAATTGTATGGTTATCAATATATTTAACAGCCGATGTAAAATTTCCGCCAAGGTAGATCGCGCCGTCCACCTGTTCGCCGCCATCAATCAGGTCGGGGCGCTGATGAATAAAGAACAGGTGCTCCTGGTCAACCGGCCCGCCCAGATACAAGGGAAAAGGGGGAACATTTTTAAACTCCTCGAGCTCGTTGAGCCTCCTGGGATATTTTTGATTAATGATAAAACCCATGGCGCCCTTTTCGTTGTATTCGGTTATAAATATCACCGCATTTTCGAAAAAGGTATCGTTCAGCAGGGAGGTGCTTTTAATAAACAGTCCGGGTTTCATATAACGAAGATATTTACTTTAGGGCTGCGCCCATAACAAAGATCAGGCAGTTGCGTACAGCCCGGGCTCATGGGCGAACAAAAGCGGTAAGCAGCCTCGGCAGGTGAGGGGCAATGCGGGGCTTAGCTCAAATAACCGATGATAGTTCGGCTAAAATGCCGGTACGGGAGATTTTTACGGTGCCCGGGAAGCAACTTGGGCGATCGAAATGTGTATAACTCGCCCAATTTTAATAAATTGCAGATTTCCAAGCCTTACATATCCACACATGTTGAAAAAACGGCAAAAAAAGTTTGGTAAGAGTTTGTGAATTCCATAGATTTTCCGACCTTTGCCGTCCTAAATTTTTATGCGTCATGGCAAGAGTATGTCAGGTGACAGGTAAAGTTCCAGTAACAGGACACAAAGTTTCGCATTCCAACATTAAAACCAAACGTAGGTTTTTACCGAATTTGCAAACAAAGCGTTTTTACCTGGCCGAAGAAGATAAATGGATCACCCTGAAGTTATCAACTGAAGGTATTCGTACGATCAACAAAAGAGGTTTGATGCCCGTAGTTAAAGAACTGCGCGCCAAGGGTGAAAAAATCTAATTAACTTTTTAAAGAGTAATAACAATGGCAAAGAAAGGTAACCGAGTTCAGGTAATATTGGAATGTACTGAGCACAAAAACAGCGGACAGCCTGGTACCAGCCGGTATATTTCTACCAAGAACAAAAAGAACACTCCTGAGCGTCTGGAGTTGAAAAAATACAACCCGATCCTGAAAAAGGTAACGGTTCACAAAGAAATTAAATAAATAGCCAATTTGCTGGTGTGCTGATGTATAACAATACCGTTATTTCATTATCACATTATCGAATTATCACATTATCAAATTAGCAAGTCATGGCAAAAGCAGCTTCGAAAAACGCGAAAACCAAGGATGCTAAAGCAGCAGCCGAGGCAAAAAACTGGACTAAAGTAATCCGTGCTGTACGTAGCGAGAAAACAGGTGCATACACCTTTAAAGAAGCTATCGTGCACAAAGACAAGGTTAAAGATTACATGGCCGGAAAATAATCCCGGTTCAACAAGATATTATTTAGGTTAGTATAAGTACCTGATTTTTTAAGAAGCTTTCCGATCGTGATCGGAAGGCTTTTTTGCTTTGCTGTATAGGAACTGCAGGTTTCAAGTTTCAGGTTGCAGGAACAGGGCAGCAATTACCATCTGTACGCCCAAAAACCGTCGGCAAGCGCAGCAGATGTAACCTTCCGCATTAAGGGCCTGGCAACCGCTAACCGGAGTCCCGTAACAACACCTTGACCGTTTGATGTTTCGCGACCACAAAACATTTATCTTAGCCTTAAAATCAGGAAAATGAGTTTTTTCGGGAAGTTGTTTGGCAAAAAAGAAAAGGAATCGCTCGATCAGGGATTACAGAAAACCAAGGAGGGATTTCTTTCAAAGATCACCAAAGCCATTGCCGGCAAAAGCACCGTTGACGAAGAGGTTCTCGATAACCTCGAAGATGCCTTGGTGAGTGCCGATGTAGGCATCGACACCACGGTACAGATCATTGAAAGGATCGAACAACGCGTTGCCAAGGACAAATACCTCAATACCAGCGAGCTGAACCGGTTATTGCAGCAGGAAATAGAAGCCGTGCTTGTAGATGCTCAGGAAAATAAGAGCTACAATTTTAATACTGAACTGCCCGCCAAGCCATTCGTGATGCTGGTGGTAGGCGTGAATGGAGTGGGCAAAACCACTACCATTGGTAAACTGGCCTATAACTTCAAGAAGGCCGGTAAATCAGTATTACTCGGCGCCGCCGATACCTTCCGGGCCGCTGCGGTTGACCAGCTCACCATCTGGAGCGAGCGGGTAGGAGTTCCCATCGTAAAACAGGCCATGGGTTCTGACCCTGCTTCTGTGGCCTTTGATACCGTTCAAAGCGGTTTGGCCAAAGGGGTAGATGTGATCATTATAGATACAGCCGGCCGCTTACACAACAAAGCCCACCTGATGGATGAACTCGGCAAGATCCGCCGGGTGGTTCAGAAACTGATCCCGCAAGCGCCGCACGAAGTAATGCTGGTGCTGGATGGTTCCACCGGTCAAAACGCCCTGGAACAGGCGAAACACTTCACTGCCACCACCGATGTATCGGCGCTCACCATTACAAAACTCGATGGAACTGCCAAAGGCGGCGTGGTGCTGGCCATTGCCAACCAGTTTAAAATACCCGTGAAGTTTATTGGCGTAGGAGAAAAGATGGAAGACCTGCTGGTGTTCGACAAACACGAATTCGTTGACAGCTTGTTTAAGTTGGGATAAGGCAAAATAACAATTAGCTGATGTGCTGATTTGCTGATGTGCTAATAGAAGTAACTTATATAAACAGAAAGCGTCCAACCGGTTAGCCGATGGACGCTTTTTTAATTCGTTTTCAGGTCTCTTAGAACGTAAACTTAAAGCCGATACCACCCCAGGCGCCTACATACGCACCATTGAGGAATTCGATGTATGGGTTAACATCCAGGCTGATGGCAATAGGAGCGCCGTTGATCTTATAGTCAAGGCCCAACACGCCGTCAACCCCGAAAGAAGCATCTCCATCATCATAATAATCATCACCATGACGATGCCAGCGTTCGTTGTAAACACCAAAGTGAGCACCCGGACCGGCATACCATTTTAAACCGGGAGCGCCATTAATATCGCCATGAAACTCATATAAACCGGTAAAACGGAAACCATGATCCCAAAAAGAAAAGATACCTTCCAGCGCCCGGTCGTCACGGATAAAATGTTTTACAGTTAAAGCACCGGGCCAGAATTTAACACCAATTGCGGTACGATAATCAGATCCCATGGACTGAGCCTGGGTTCGGGTAACGGTCAAAACGGCCAGTAAACTTAGTAGAGCAACGATTCTTTTCATAATATCTGTGTTTGGTCGTAAACAATTTTAAAAACTATGCCAAAACACACCAGCCATACAACAAGTCTAACGCCCTCAGTGTCAGCAACTTTTTTTCAAAAAGCCACGCAATATTACAGCTAAACAGGTAAACCACAAAAGCATTAACAATTATTACCATACCTGCAAACGATCACAAATTTCAAATAACACGTACCAGCGGTTGTGAATAAGGGAATTGGTACGTTAAACGAAGCACAGGGAATTTTTTGGGGCTTTTGGCTTCTTTGTCCATTGCCACTTGCCCATTGCCCGTTGAAATAGTACCTTTGCGCCCTTATATGAAAGTTAGATCCCATAAAAAAGACAAGGTTAATATCATTACGCTGGGCTGCAGCAAGAACATGGTCGACAGTGAAGTATTGAGCGGCCAGCTCCAGGCGAATGATATCGAGGTGATACATGAGAATCAAAGATCAGATCACAATATTGTAATTGTTAATACCTGCGGCTTTATTGACAAGGCCAAGGAAGAATCAATCAATACCATTCTCGACCAGGTTGAACTGAAACGCCGCGGTAAACTCGATAAAGTATATGTTACCGGTTGTTTGAGCGAACGCTATAAGAATAACCTGGAACAGGAGATTCCCGAAGTGGATGCCTTTTTCGGTACCATGGAACTGCCCCTGATCCTGAAAGCATTTGAAGCGGATTATAAAGCGGAATTGCTGGGCGAGCGCTTACTGGCCACACCCACCCATTATGCTTACCTGAAGATTTCTGAAGGCTGTAACCGTACCTGCTCTTTCTGCGCCATTCCATTGATGCGCGGCCAGCATATCAGTAAACCCATTGAAGAGCTGGTGAAAGAAGCCGAAGGCCTGGTAAAAAAAGGCGTAAAAGAAGTGATGCTGATCGCCCAGGAACTGACTTACTATGGCCTCGACATTTACAAAAAACGCATGCTGGCCGATCTGATGAACCGCCTGGCCGATGTAAAAGGCCTGGAATGGATCCGGCTGCATTATGCTTACCCCTCAAAATTTCCATTGGAAATACTGGACGTAATGCGGGAGCGGGATAATATTTGCAATTATCTGGATATGCCATTGCAGCACGCCAGCGATAATATGCTCAGGGCCATGAAACGGCAGATCACCCAGGCAGAAATGAATGAACTGATCAGCGCCATCCGTGAAAAAGTACCTGGAATTGGTTTGCGCACCACCCTCATCGCCGGTTTCCCCGGCGAAACGCGAGACGATGTGGAGTCGTTAAAAGCATTCCTGCAACAACACCGCTTCGACCGGGCGGGGATCTTCACCTATTCGCACGAAGAAAATACCACAGCTTACGCACTGGAAGACAATATTCCGCAGGAAGAAAAAGAAGCGCGGGCACAGGAGATCATGGAAGTGCAGCAGGAGATCAATTTTGAAAAGAACCAGGAGAAGATCGGTAAAGTATTTAAAACCCTCATCGATAAAAAAGAATCGGGCCGTTACCTGGGCCGCACAGAGTTCGACAGCGTGGAAGTAGATAATGAGGTGATCATAAACAGCACCAGGAAGCTGGCGATTGGTGAATTTGTAAACGTTAAGATCACCAAAGCATACGATTTCGATCTGGAAGGGGAAGTCGTCTAATGTGATAATTTGATAATGTGATAATTCGATAATGAAATACAGTGCTTACGTTTAAAGCCCTGTACCCTGAAACTTCCTCCCTGCAACCGGTAACTGTAACCGGCTACCAGCAACCGAATTACCACAAAGTTGTATTGCCGCCCCTTTTAATACGCCCTACCTTCGCATTGACAATTGGATATTGAACAATCAATCGTGCGATCTGTACGGCCTTATCTTTCTCAATCCTTATCAGCATCTATTTTTCTGACATTTATAATCGACTCAATGGGAGCAATGGCAGATGCCGGCAGTTTGGGCAACCAGGCTGTACGGTATCATCGTGGATAATCAGGTAGTGCGACTATGATTTACTGAAGACTATCCACACTGGCAGGCATACAACCTCTTGTGCCTGCCATTTTATTTAACAGGTGTTTTAGCGGTGCTAAATCCGTTTGCAGTCCTAATTAATTAAACAAATGTGACATACCATTAACAAAAAAATATAATAAATAGCTATGTAAAATGTACAAAATCGATTAATAAGCCATTAAATTTGAAATAGGTTAATACGCTTTGTTCAGTATTAGTAGCAGCTCTCGATCAAGAGGGTTTAGGTTCTGATTACCATATGCTGTCAGCAGCATATCCGGAGTTCATTAACAGGGAAAGAAAGCTTCACTTTCTTTCCCGTTAAATCCGGACCGCCGGCCAATCTTCCGATTAACAATTATTACCAATTTAGTTTCAATATTTCACGCAGGTATATCGGTTAAAGGAATGTATAATACCTTTGTAACCCGATACAACGGTAAAACACTTGATATATGTTTAAAGACGCAACCATACAGGAGATAGACCAGGTGCTGATCAATGCATGGCAGGCCTTTCGTCAATACCGGAAGTATTCATTAAAGGAGCGGGCCCGATTCATGCGCACCATTGCTACGGAACTGGAAAATGCAGGTGATGAGCTCATCCAGACCGCCATGCGGGAAACGAACCTGCCTGAGGCGCGTTTACGCAACGAAAGAGCCCGTACCATGTATCAGCTGACCAGTTATGCCGATGCCTGTGAAAGAGGCGAATGGCTCGAAGCAAGGATCGATACGGCAAATCCGAATAAAACGCCCCCCAAACCCGATATCCGTAAAATGCTGATCCCGCTGGGTCCCGTAGTAGTGTTTGGCGCCAGTAATTTTCCATTTGCTTATTCCACTGCAGGAGGTGATACGGCCTGTGCTTTGGCAGCCGGTTGCCCGGTGATTGTAAAAGCACATCCCGCGCATGCCCAAACATCTGAACTGGTGGCCCAGGCTATACTCAGAGCAGCAGAAAAATCAGCGCTTCCCAAAGGCGTTTTCGCACATGTGCACGGCGCCTCCCAGGAAGTAGGGAAAGCACTTGTTACGCATCCATATACGAAAGCCGTTGGCTTTACCGGTTCTTATTTAGGCGGCAAAGCTTTGTTCGACTGGGCCAACCAGCGCAAAGAACCCATACCGGTATTTGCTGAAATGGGCAGTGTGAATCCCGTGTTCCTGTTACCTGAGAAGTTAAAACAATCCGCGGCTGAGATAGCGAAATTATATGCAGGTTCAATTACATTAGGCGTTGGGCAATTCTGCACCAACCCGGGTTTGATCTTTGGTATAGAAAGCGCAGAACTGCAGGAATTCATAACAACCCTCGGCAACGAAATAAAAGCGGTTAGTCCGGGCACCATGTTACATCCCGGCATTTCAAAGAACTATTCGGAGAACAGAGCGCGCGCCCTCTCGCAACAAAAGGTAGAGACGGTAGCCGTAAGTGATGCCCAGCCTGCCGAGAACCAGGGCATACCTACCATCGCCTCGGCCAGTGGTGAAGCGTTCCTGAACAATCCCATTCTGCACCAGGAAGTGTTTGGTCCATATTCCCTGGTTATCCGCTGCAAAGACCAGCAGGAATTACTGGAAGTGGTTCGTCACCTCGAAGGCCAGTTGACCGCCACCCTGATGGCTACCGAAAATGATATCGTGCAGCATGATGAACTGGTAGAAGCCGTAAAAGATATCTGTGGCCGCTTTGTCGTAAATGGCGTGCCTACCGGTGTTGAAGTATGTTTAAGCATGCACCATGGCGGTCCATTCCCCGCTACCACCGATTCGCGCTTTACTTCGGTTGGGGCAGACGGTATTAAACGTTTTGCAAGGCCGATCGCTTACCAGAACTGGTCAGACAATCTATTGCCGGATGAATTAAAGAACAGCAATCCTTTGGGGATCTGGAGAACGGTGAATGATGAAGTAACGAAAAGGGGTTTTTAGTTTATAGTTTCTTGTTTATAGTTTATTGTTCTTCCATTTCAAACTCTCAGGCGAAAACTGTTGCAACCTAAAATTTAAGGCTGATGGTTTCGCGGAGATTTGAAAGCGCGGCAGCAACCATAAACAATAAACTATGAACCGTAAACAAGTATTGCCGTTTTTTGCGGCCAACAAAAATATTTCCGCGATCAATTTTTTATTACTTTGATGCGTGTCCAGCGAATGTGCTTAGGAGTAAGTCATTCAGGATGAACGCATGACAAACTGTGGGCTTCATGAAAAAAACGTTTTTCTGTATCGATGCGCATACCTGCGGCAACCCGGTTCGCCTGGTAGCCGGTGGAGGGCCTGTACTCGAGGGTAAGAATATGAGCGAAAAGCGCCAGCACTTCCTGAATGAATATGACTGGATCCGCAAGGGATTGATGTTTGAGCCCCGCGGCCATGATATGATGAGCGGCAGTATCCTGTACGCGGCCCATGATCCGCAAAATGATATGGCCGTGCTCTTCATTGAAACAAGTGGTTGCCTGCCGATGTGCGGTCATGGCACCATTGGCACCATCACCATTGCCATAGAAGAAGGATTGATCACACCCAAAGTACCCGGCACCGTTCGCTTAGAAACACCGGCCGGACTGGTTTTGATCAATTACAAACAGGAAGGAAAAAAGGTGAAAAGCGTTAAGCTGACCAATGTGCCCGCTTACCTCGCAGCAGAAGGATTGAAGGTGGTGAGTCCTGATCTGGGTGAACTGACCATCGATGTAGCTTATGGCGGTAATTTTTATGCGATCGTAGACGTACAGCCGAATTTTAAAGGACTGGAACACTATGGGGCCGACCAGTTGATCGCCTGGGCCCGTGAATTACGCAAACGAATAAACGCACAATACCAATTTGTACACCCGGAGAACCCGACCATTAACGGCTGCTCGCATATTTTATGGACCGGCGCCGTTATTGACCAGCATGCAACGGCGCGAAATGCGGTGTTTTACGGCGACAAGGCCATTGACCGTTCTCCCTGCGGAACCGGTACATCGGCCCGGATGGCGCAATGGTATGCCAAAGGACAATTGAAGAAAGGGGATGCCTTTATACATGAAAGTATTATTGGCTCGCAATTCGTGGGGCGCATAGAAGAGGAAACGACGGTAGACGGCAAAGCAGCCATTCGCCCCAGTATAGAAGGCTGGGCCAAAGTATACGGCTACAATACGATTACTATTGACCCCGAGGATGATCCGTATGCGTATGGGTTTCAGGTTATTTAAGAATCTGTTGAAGTATTAATGGATGGCGTTCAATATATGCAGTAAGTTACCGGTCTCCGCAACTGAGTTATAAGCAGATGGATGAGAGGTTTATCCGCATTAAGGGGCCTGGCAACCGGTAACGCACCATCTGTTATTTTATCATTCACTCTATACTTGATCACTAAATACTTCACATGAGCAAACAGGTTACTATTATTGGCGGCGGCGTTATAGGTCTTTGCTGTGCTTATTACCTGCAAAAAGAAGGTTATGAAATAACCCTCATTGAAAGAGGTGATATTACCGATGGCACTTCATTCGGGAACGCAGGTTATGTATCACCCAGCCATTTCATTCCCCTCGCTTCACCCGGTATTGTAGCCCAGGGCTTACGCTGGATGCTCAGTTCAACCAGTCCGTTTTACATTAAGCCCCGCCTGAATCTCGACCTCATCAGGTGGTTGATGACCTTCTGGAAACAGGCGAACGCCCAAACGGTAGCTAAAAATATTCCCCCGTTAAATGATATTCTGCAATTAAGCCGCGAGCTCACCAGTGATATTAAAAATGAATTGGGCAATCGTTTCCGCATGCAGGAAGTGGGCTGTTTCATGCTGTACAAATCGGCCGCTATAGAAAAACATGAAATAGAGCTGGCCAAACAGGCATCGCAGCTGCAAATTGAAACCAAAATATTGAATGCACAGGAAGTGCAGGCCATGGAGCCGGATGTACAGGTAGATGTAAAGGGCGGCGTGTTATATCCTATCGACTGCCATCTGCACCCGGGTGATCTCATGCGCACGCTGAAAGAGCATCTGCTGCGGGCAGGTGTAAAACTGCAGTTGAACACTACCGTGACCGGCTTTGAAAAAAAAGGGAATTCGGTTACAGCCGTCATTACAAATAAAGGGAAGTTCGAATGTTCTCAGCTGGTGCTGGCCAGCGGATCATGGCTGCCCGTGGTAAGTGAAAAACTGGGCGTTTCTATTCTGTTACAGGCGGGCAAAGGATACAGTATGACGTATGAGAACATGCAGCGGAACCTGCGCTATCCGGCTATCCTGGTAGATAAAAGAGTGGCGATGACCCCAATGGGCGCCGACCTGCGGATGGGTGGCACCATGGAGATCAGCGGGCTCAATTCTCCCTTACTTGAAAAACGCGCACAGGCCATTTATAACGGCGCCAAAGCCTATTATCCGGATCTTCCGGTTGCCCTGATGCCGAAAGAAAAGATCTGGTACGGATTACGTCCACTTACACCCGACGGATTACCCTATATAGGACCACATAGTAAATACACTAATCTGGTGATCGCCGGCGGACATGCCATGCTTGGTCTCTCCCTGGCCGCCGCTACCGGTAAACTGGTAGAAGAACTCGTTGCTAAAAAGAAAACCACCATAGATGTAGCTGCTTTCAGACCGGAAAGGTTTTAAGAAAAGACAACGAGGCATAAAGGCAAGAAGGCAAAGAGTTAAAAGCCCAAAGGCGTACAGGCCTTAATCAAAAGGCAACGAGGCATCGAGGCAATAAGGCAGGATGCATAAAGTTATTTCCATGGGCAGAAAGGTTACAATGCATAATGTCAAAAAGCAAGTGCCAGCTACTATCGCCTTTAATTACAAACGTTTTTAACCTATCAACTTTTCAACTAACTTTATGCCCCTTAAAACAAGCCTCATATGAAAAGATACTTTCTTGCAGCTGCATTCCTTGTTACCGCAACCATCAGCCATGCCCAGGAACATCAACTGGTTAAAATATGGGAGACAGACACCCTGCTGAAAGTGCCGGAGGCCGTATTATACGATGCAGCCAATAAAGTGCTTTATGTAACGAATATCGACGGCCAGCCCTGGGACAGGGACAACAAAGGTTCTGTTGGTAAAGTAGGGCTCGATGGAAAGATCATTACCGTTGATTGGGTAACTGGTTTTTCGGCGCCCAAGGGTATGGGTTTGTATAAAAATAACCTGTATGTGGCAGATGTAGATAAAGTAGCGGTGATCGACATAAAAAAAGGAGTGGTTTCCCAAACCATTCCGGTGGAAGGCGCCCAGGGCTTAAATGACATTACCATTGACAAAAAAGGGGTTATCTACGTATCCGATTCCAAGAATAAAAAAGTACATCGTATCGAGAACGGGCAGGTAAGCACCTGGCTCGATAATCTGAAAGGGCCCAACGGCCTGCTCTTCAATAACAATGATCTGTTCGTACTGGATGCGGGTGGTTTGTACAAAGTGGAAAAAGACAAATCCTTAACCAAACTCGCTGACGGTATGGAAGGCGGTACGGATGGAGTGGAACATGTAAAAGGAAAAGATTATATCGTCAGCTGCTGGGCCGGCACTATCTGGTATGTAAATGGCGATGGAACCAAGCAAAATCTCCTGGATACCCGCGACAAAAAGATCAATACGGCCGATATAGGCTATGATGCTAAAAACAGGATCATATATGTTCCTACCTTCTTCAAAAATAACATAGTGGCCTATGAACTAAAGTAGCAATGGAACGTTAAAATTGACGATCAGTTATGGCAATCGTGCCGTTGATAGTACTTTTATGTTCGCATTCGCTTATTTATGGATTGTAACTCTACTAATTTACCATTCGAGCAGACCGGTTTTTTTTCAAAGATCATCATTGATTATCTTAACCAGTCGTCAACTTTACAGCCTTTTTACAAGTACCCGGCTTCTGTGGAAGGAATTGCAATGGCCATACAGGCCCGGCAATCAGTACAGCCCGACCGCAAACTGCTGGTAACCGAATTGCAAAAACAATATACAGGGCTCAATACTACGGCCCTGGTGCAGCAAAATATTCAACAGTTATTACAACCCAACACCTTTACCATTACCACGGCGCATCAGCCGGCCATTTTTACCGGTAACCTGTATTTTATTTATAAGATCGTACATGTTATCAGGCTGGCCGAAAGACTGAAAAAGGAATTTCCGGCCAACCATTTTGTGCCGGTATTCTGGATGGGCAGTGAAGATGCCGACCTCGATGAGTTGGGTCATGTATACATGGGTGGTGAAAAACTGGTTTGGGAAACAAAACAAAAAGGCGCAGTTGGCCGCATGAATACCAGGGGGCTCGATAACCTGATCCACCGGATCGAAGGAGAGTTATCTGTGCAGCCTTATGGTAAAGAACTGATCCAACTGCTGCGCAGCTGCTATCTGGAAAGTGCCGATATACAAACAGCCACCTTCAAACTGATAAACGCCTTATTTGCTGAATATGGTTTGATCGTTGTGTTGCCCGATAATGCCAACCTGAAAAGGGTGATGGAAAATGTGTTCCGCGAAGACCTGCTGCAACAAAAACCGGCCAGTATAGTAGGGAAGACCATTGATAAGTTATCAGAAGAATATAAAGCGCAGGCCCACCCTCGTGATATTAATTTGTTTTACCTGAAGGATGATATTCGCGAACTGATCGAATATAAGCAGGAAAAATACGAAGTAAGAAATACGGAGCTCAGCTTTACCAAAGATGAGATCATGGCCGAGCTGGTCAATCATCCGGAAAGGTTTAGTCCGAACGTGATCCTGCGTGGCCTGTACCAGGAAATGGTGCTGCCCAATATTGCCTTTGTTGGCGGTGGCGGTGAAACAGCCTACTGGCTTGAATTGAAAGAGCTCTTCGAACATTATCAAACGCCATTCCCGGTACTGATCGTACGCAATTCTTTTTTGATCGTAGAGAAGAAATGGCAGGAAAAGATGCAGAAGCTGCAGCTGCAGCCCAAAGATCTTTTTCAGCATTCACAGCAGTTGCTGACCATGCTGGTAAGCAGGCATAAGAATGGAGAACTGAAATTGAAGAAGGAAGTAGAAGCTGCGATCCATGTTTATGAGCAGTTAAAGAACAAAGCTGCGGCTATTGACCAGTCATTGACACAGCATGTAGAAGCTTTACAGGCCAGAACGCTGAAGCCTTTACAGGAGCTGGAAAAGAAATTACTGCGGGCGGAAAAGAAAAAATACGAAGCCGAGCAACGGCAGATAGAAGCGCTGCGGTCGGCCTTATTCCCCCGCAACGGATTACAGGAACGTATCGACAATTTTATGCCCTGGTATGCACGCTGGGGCCGGGACTTCATTAAAATAATCTACGAACATTCGCTCACGGTAGAGCAACAGTTCACTATTTTGGAAGAAAGCTAAGATCAGTTGCCGGTAACCAGTTACCAGTTACCGGTTACCAGTTACCGGTAACCGGCAACGCCTCTCTAAAACCATGAAACTTCCACTTTATCGTTAGTGTAATTTCCTGGTAACCGGTACCCGGTAACCGGCAACGCCTCCCTAAAACCAGGAAACATCCCCCTTATCGTTAGCGTAATTTCCTGGTACCCGGCAACCGGTAACCGGCAACGCCTCTCTAAAACCATGAAACTTCCACTTTATCGTTAGTGTAATTTCCTGGTAACCGGTACCCGGTAACCGGCAACGCCTCCCTAAAACCAGGAAACATCCCCCTTATCGTTAGCGTAATTTCCTGGTACCCGGCAACCGGTAACCGGCAACGCCTTCCTTAAACCATGAAACTTCCACTTTATCGTTAGCATAGTTTCCGGCAACCGGCAACCACAAACAATTTTCTCTTTGCGTAAACAGTTTTCCCGATTCTGCAAAACAAACGCCAGGAGCGCCTGTAATTTTGCGCCCACAAAAGCGTGTACTCCTTTATGAAGCAGTTTTTTTTATTGGTATTTGGTATTATAGTAGCGATCACAAACAGTTTTGCCCAGAAAAGCACCGGTTCCATCAAAGGAACGGTAACCACCTCAGATGGCAAACCCGCAGAAGCCGTTTCCGTACAAATAAAAGGTAAACGCCGCGGCGATATTACCAACGAAAAAGGTGTTTTCGAGATCCTCAAACTGCAACCAGGCAGTTATACCCTTACTATTTCCTTTACCGGTCACCAGGACCTGGAACAACAGGTAGAAGTGGCAGCCAGTCAAACCGCCACCGTTTCTTTCCGGCTGACAGCCTCCAATAAGGAATTACAGGAAGTGGTAGTCACTTCCGGTCAAAACAAATTCGCTAAAAGATCAAGCGGTTATGTAGCCCGCCTGCCGCTGGGCAACCTCGAGAATCCCCAGGTATATAATGTAGTGCCTAAAGAACTCTTACAGGAACAAATGATCGTTAGCTTTGATGATGCCATTAAAAATGCACCCGGTGTTGACAGATTATGGACATCTACAGGCCGGGCAGGCGATGGCGCCGGTTATTTCTCCATGCGTGGTTTCAGCGTTCAACCCACTATGATCAACGGGATTGCCGGTTTAACCAATGGTGGCCTCGATCCGGCCAATATGGAACGGATAGAGACGATCAAAGGCCCCTCCGGCACTTTGTTCGGCAGCAGCCTTATCTCTTTTGGCGGACTGATCAACATTGTTACGAAAAAGCCCTACGACTCAACCGGCGGCGAAGTATCTTACACCGGCGGCAGCTATGGTTTGAGCCGTTTTACAGTAGATTATAACACGCCGCTCAATAAAAGCAATACCGTTCAATTCAGGGTCAATGGCGCTTACCATTATGAAGGCAGCTTCCAGGATGCCGGCTTTAAAAGATCGGTATTTGTAGCTCCCTCCATTGCTTACCAGGCGAACGACCGGCTTTCATTCCTGTTCAATACAGAATTCTTTACATCGGAAGGCACCAACCCGCTGATGGTATTCCTGAACCGTACGCGGCAACTGGAATACAGGACACCGCAGGAGCTGGGCATGGATTACAAGCGCAGCTTCACCAGCAACGATATCACTATTAAAAACCCAACCCTGAACCTGTATGGACAAATGAATTACAAGTTGAGTGATCAATGGGTTTCACAAACCAGTGTATCGCGCAGTGTACGCCAGTCAGACGGCTATTATCAATATGTAATGTTCAATACACCTGCCGGTGGCGACACCCTGCTGAACCGCTTTATCAGCAATCAGAACGGTGTGGGTACTTCTACAGATATCCAACAGAACTTTATCGGTGATTTCAGGATAGGCAAATTACGCAACAGGGTAGTGGCTGGTATCGATTTCTTCAGCGTACAAACCCAGAACAACAGCACGGCCTATATCACTTTCGACCAGGTACATTCAACCCGCCTGAGTGATGCTCGGTACGGTCAGTTAACCCGGGCGGCAGTAGATGCCAAACTGGGACAAAACACCGCACCTACCAAATCATGGACCAATGCACAAACCTACAGCGCTTATATTTCCGACGTTTTGAATATCACCGAACAGCTCGCAGCTATGGCCAGTGTGCGCATCGATTATTTCGACAACAAGGGTTCCTTTAACGCAAGCAACGGCAGCACGCCTTTGCCCAATTCAAAATATGATCAAACATCCGTATCGCCGAAACTGGGTTTGAGTTACCAGGTAATACGCGACAAGGTCTCTCTTTTTGCCAATTATATGAATGGATTCCGCAACGTAGCGCCGGTTACCCAACCACTGGAAGAATATTCAGGCACCTTTAAACCACAACAGGCCAACCAGCTGGAAGGTGGTGTAAAGCTCGATCTGTTCAGTCATAAACTAAGCCTGAGCGCCAGCTATTACGAGATCACGGTGGATAATATGACCCGCAGCGAAGCGGTGATTAAAGAGGGTATTTCTTATAATGTAACCGTACAGGATGGATCACAGGAGAGCAAGGGGATCGAGTTGGATGCGATTGCCAATCCATTTCCCGGCTTAAATATCGTGGCTGGTTACTCTTATAACGACAGCCGGAACAAAAAGACCGATATCAATATCGTTGACCGGCGTCCAAACAGCGCAGGCCCCCGGAACCTGGCCAATGCCTGGATCAGCTATACCCTGCTGAAAGGCAGTATCAAAGGTCTGGGACTGGGCTTTGGCGGTAACTATGCCAGTGAGAATATCATTACCAACAGCCTGCTCACCGGACAATTTGTAATTCCTGAATACACGATATTAAACGCCACTGTATTCTACAATGCAAAAGCATTCAGAGTGGGCGTGAAGGTTGACAATCTTACCAACGAGCAATATTACAGAGGTTGGTCAACCGTTGAGCCGCAAATGCCCAGAAGGGTATCGGCCAGTGTTGCATTCAAATTCTAGATTTAGTTCTTACGTATAAAAAAAGCAGCATCCCGTTCCGGTTCGGCCAGGACGGGATTTTTTTATTACACAAAAAAGCCGTCCCAATAACAGGAACGGCTTACTATTTACATATAGAAGTATTATTCTTTTACCCGCACAACAAAGATCCCATTGCTGCCACGTTTGTCGGCTAAGAGGTATAACTTAACCCGCCTGCTTTTTTCAGACCGGATACATACCGACTGCATATTGTAACCCGAAAAACCATCGTTTGTTTCATTTAAATGGAACAGTGCATTCACCTTCATTTTTTTGCGCACCACTTTCCGGGAAGCGTTCTCAATAACGGCCAGATAACTGTCACCGGTTGTTTGATGTTCTTTGTCGGTGCTTTCCGAAAGCAGCGTTACTACCAGCCAGTCATTTTTGTAAGAATAGGAGAGACCCGATAAGCCTACCACCTGGTTAGGCGTTTGCGGCAGATCGAAACTGATGGTGGAGATCTCCGCTTTCTCCTGGTTCTTCCAGAATTCAGCATCGGTAACAATGATATGATTTTCCGGCGAAGTTTTGTGATCGCGGTTACAGAGCACCAGTTTACCCAGCACAATAGCTGCAGATTCGATATTGATAATACCTACCGTTTCTTTCAACCGCTTGTAGAATACAGAGATATCGTACTCTTCTTTGGTGTAATCATCGAGGTTCACCAGGATGGCTTTGTGATGATTGTCCTTTATATCGAAACCCAGTACCAGCAGCCGGGGAATGCTATTCACCTCAATGATGGTAGTTGCTTCGAAATCGGATTTGCTGCCCGGAAGGATCTTGGGATCATTGTATGTCAGCAGTTGATGCTTCGCCTGGGTTTGCCATTTTTTGATGGCGATCATTTCACTGGCATCATCATTAACCAGGTAGAGGATATCATTAAAATATTCGACATTTGAGCCATTGGGCAAATCCTGTATTTCTCTATAATCGAGCAATTTGAGTTTCATACCGTGCGCAAATTACAAGGATGAATCATAAATCCCTAATCAAATTTATTTTCCCAACCTTGTTTTTTCAGATTTTCTATCTTAATCAATACTTCTTCTTCCAGTTTCTTTTTATAGGCTGCTACCTGATTTCCAATCGTTTCATCGAATGAACCAATGATGGAAGCAGCAAGGATACCTGCATTTTTAGCAGCATTCAGGGCTACTGTTGCAACAGGTATGCCATTTGGCATTTGTAGTATCGATAATACTGAATCCCAGCCATCTATTGAATTAGATGATTTAATGGGCACCCCGATCACAGGCAATGGGGTCAATGAGGCTACCATTCCCGGTAAATGGGCGGCGCCGCCGGCTCCGGCAATGATCACTTTCAATCCTCTTTCACGGGCTTTTGTAGCATATTCCATCATCCGCATAGGTGTACGATGCGCTGAAACCACTGTCAACTCAAAAGAAATTCCCAAACTCTTCAGTACATCCGCTGCCGCCTGCATAACAGGCAGATCGCTATCGCTGCCCATGATTATACCAACCAAGATGGTTTGTGGTTTATGGTTTATTGTTTCTGGTTCTTTCACTTCTGTCTGTCTTTAAATTTTAAACCTTTTGTTTCGCATGAGTTTAAATACATAATAAAGGCCGCAATCTTTTTTGTAAGGAGGTCTGTTTCTTTATAGAGATCAGAAAATTCTTTTTCGCTGATGTACTTGTCATCAAAACACCGGTAAAGCTGTGACTTTAATTCGCCGCACTCTCCTTTGGAAATACTTTGAGCATTTATAAACTCCAATCGGCTGCTGCGCTCAAACCCTTCAGCTATATTATCCATAATGGAACCAGCTGCTGCCTTCATCTGCTCCGCAAATCTGAACTCTCGTTTCAGCCTCAATCGTTCTGCTATCAGCGATATATTTGAATATAATTTTCTGGCTAATTGCCAGATCTCGAGATCTTCAAACCTGTTAACAGTAGCCATGTACTCAATGATTTAGGTATAAAATGCCAGGCCTAAACCATTTTCAGTCCCGAAAATAGCGCAGTAAGAACAATAAACCAAAAACCATAAACCATAAACTAGCGAAGCAAATCCCCCCTTAACCGTAACAATTCTGTTTCCGCCAGTTTGGTATTATACTGCGCGGCATACAGCCGGTTACGGGCGTCTTGTAAACTGAATTGTGCTTCGCGCAATTCCAGGTAGGTAGATACACCTTGTTTGAATCGTTCGAGGGCAATGGCCACATTTTCTTCGGCCAGTACTATATTATCATCTTCGAGATCGAGCAGTTTCTTTTGCAACTCATAATCTTTATACGCATTGCTCAAACCCACATCAACCAGTGAACGTTGCTTTTCATAATTGATGGTCTGGTATTGCACATCGAGCTGCGCCTGTTTAATAAGCCTGCGGGTATTGAATCCATTCAGAATGGGAACGGTTAAGCCAAATCCGTAATTAAGCCCTTTGTTCTGGTTGAACTTGGGTTGGTTCTGGTTCACCACAACGCTGTTATTAAGAGAGTTGAAATTGTAGGCAGAATTGAACGAGAGGGTAGGCCACAAGCCGGCTCTTTGTTCTTTAACCATGATGTTTGCAATATCAATACTTTTTTTCGCCGCCAGCAGGGAAGGGTTCGTTTGCTCAAACTGCTGGGCAAATTCACCATACTGTAACGACATATTGATGGGTATGCTATCGGCTACTTCATACACAGAACCTGTTTTAAAACCGATCAGCTGGCTCAGATTATCACGCAGCTGTGCAATGGTCGTGAGCTGCGTTAACTGGGCCGCCTTTTGCGCATTATAGTCAACCCGCGCCTGCAGCAATTCCGGTTTGCTGCCCAGTCCCACCGACAATTTCCGATCGGCCAGTTTAACCCGTTCTTCGTTCAGTGACATTTGTTCTTCAACCGCTTTCAATTGCAGTTTCTGGCGAACGATATTGAAATAGTTGTTGATCACTGCCGCCACGCTGTTCACGATCTGCGCTTTCACCGTCAATGAACCGAACTTCTCCATTTCCATCAGGCGTTCGCGGGTGGCAAACATGCGCATACCGTCGAACAGGGTCCAGCTAAGGTTAACAGAATAGTTCATATTGGTGGTGCGAACGCCGTTGCGGGTAACCGTACTGTCTTTACCGGTGCTGCGGCTGGCAAACCGTAATTCCTGGTCATTGGTGGTCCAGATCGCGTTCGCCTGTCCGTTCAATTGCGGCAGGAAAGCGGCGA
Source organism: Longitalea arenae (assembly GCF_016924755.1). Lineage (GTDB taxonomy): Bacteria > Bacteroidota > Bacteroidia > Chitinophagales > Chitinophagaceae > Niastella > Niastella arenae. The sequence goes on from NZ_JAFFJX010000002.1 coordinate 943,894, forward strand.
ATGAATAGTAACGGTCCAGCGCATAGGATGTAGAATCGTTGCGGGTGAGTAAGATGTCGTAATTATTTTTCAGCGCAGCAGTTATTGCATCCTGTAAGGTAAGCTGCTGTTGTGCATTTGCCAGTAGGAAGCCAAACAGGCAAATGATCAGAATCGAAATATATCTCATATTTACCAAAACTGTTTGAGGTGTTGGAAGCTGTTACAGGTTACAAGTTGCAGGGATCCTATGTAACCTGAAACCTGTAACCTGTATTTTACGCCCTGTGTCCTTCCTTATCATCCATGAGCTCCAGTTCGCTTTTCTTTTTCCTGCGCGACAGGTACGAATAAATAGCCGGGATCACATACAGGGTTAAGACCAGCGAGAACATGATACCACCCACGATGACGATACCCAGCGGAATACGGCTGGTGGCCGCAGCACCCAATGACAGGGCGATCGGTAAGGCGCCCAGGGCCATGGCGAGGCTCGTCATGAGAATGGGTCGCAAACGCGCGCTTGCTGCTTCTATCACTGCATCCCGCTTAGATAAACCAGCCAGCTGTTTCTGATTGGCAAACTCCACGATCAGGATACCGTTCTTGGTCACCAGGCCTATCAGCATGATCATACCGATCTGCGAAAAGATATTCAGGGTTTGACCGAAGAGCCATAGAGACAGTACGGCGCCGGCGATCGCCAGCGGTACAGTTACCATGATCACCAGCGGATCGATAAAACTTTCGAACTGGGCCGCCAGTACCAGGAAGATCAATGCCAGCGCCAGCATAAAGGCGAACATGGTATTACCTGAGCTTTCTGCAAAGTCGCGGCTGTTACCAGCCAGGGAAGTGGCAAAAGATTCATCGAGCAATTTACCCGCTATATTCTGCATGACCTGGATGCCTTCACCCAGGGTATGCCCCGGGGCCAGGCCCGCAGAAACGGTGGCCGATTTATACCGGTTAAAGTGATAGAGGGTAGGCGGGGTGGTTTGCTCCCGCATACTAACCAGGTTGTCGAGCGAAATGATCTCGCCCCGGTTATTACGTACATAAATATTCTTCAGGTCGGTAGGGTCGTCCCGTTCATTACGCGCCACCTGGCCGATTACGGTATACTGTTTACCGGCGCGATAGAAATAGCCTAACTGCAGGTTACTGAGCGCCAATTGCAGGGTTTGCGAAACGTCGGCCACACTAACCCCCAGCTGACTGGCTTTAATGCGGTCGATCTCGATGCTTACCTCCGGTTTGTTGAATTTCAGGTCAACATCCACCCCCTGGAAGACCGGGCTCTTATTGGCCTCTTCCATGAATTTAGGCAGCACTTCGGCGATCTTATTAAAGTCATTATTCTGAATGACGAACTGTACTGGCAGCCCGCCCCGGCGGTTTACTGAAATCGTCTGCTCCTGAATGGCAAATGCTTTGCCTTCGGAGAATTTACCCAGGTTCCGGTTGATCATATCCACGATCTGTTGCTGCGACCGCTCCCGTTCGGTAGGTTCAGAAAGGGTGGCTCTTACAAAACCGGTATTGGTGGCGCCCGAACCGCTGAAACCGGGGGCTGTAACGGTAAGCACGGTTTGGGCTTCGGGTACGGAATCCATCACAAACTGCGCCAGCCGGTCAACATATGAATCCATATAGTCGAAAGAGGTACCTTCCGGTGCAGTCACCTGTAAACGGAACTGGCTGCGGTCTTCCATGGGCGCCAGCTCTGACTGTAAGCCACCGCCTATGAATACGATGATGGATCCGCAGATGGCTACAATTACCCAGGCGATCCAGCGAAAGCGCATAAATCTTTTCAGCGAATTGAAATAGCCATTCTCCATCCAGCGGAAGAAGGGTTCTGTTTTATGGTAGAACCATCCATGTTTATGCACATTGCGGGTGAGCTTTACGTTCAATACCGGCGTTAAGGTAAGTGATACCACGGCGGAGATTAATACTGCACCGGCCACCACAATACCGAACTCGCGGAACAGCCGGCCCACGAAGCCCTGCAGGAAAACGATGGGTAAGAAGATAATGGCCAGGGTAATGGAGGTGGCTATGACCGCAAAGTAAATTTCTTTTGACCCTTCCCGCGCAGCCTGGTATTTGTTCATTCCTTCTTCCATCTTTTTAAAGATGTTTTCCGTGACCACAATACCATCATCCACCACCAGACCGGTTGCCAGCACAATACCCAGCAGCGACAATACATTTATCGTAAAACCGCTCAGGTACATGATAAAGAAGGCGCCGATCAATGACACGGGGATATCGATCAGAGGACGGAAGGCGATGAGCCAGCTGCGGAAGAATAAATAAATGATCAATACCACCAGTATCAGTGAGATGATCAGGGTTTCTTCCACCTCGGAGATCGACTTCTTGATGAACTTGGTTTGATCGAGGGCAATACCCAGCTTGATATCTTCAGGTACTTCTTTTTTCAACTGCTCGAGCCGGCGGTAGAACTCGTTTGAAATGGCTACGTAGTTGGAACCGGGCTGAGGGATCAGCGCCAGCGCGATCATGGGAATACGGCTTTCCTTCAATATCGTTTCTTCATTCTCGGGCCCTAAAACGGCTTCAGCCACATCCTTTAACCGGATGTCGCTGCCATTGACGTTCTTTATGATAACATTATTGAAATCTTCTTCTGTGAACAGGCGGCCGAATGTGCGAATGGTGAGCTCTGTCTTGTTACCGGAAATTTTACCCGAAGGCAATTCAACGTTCTCGCGGTTCAAGGCAGTCTGCACATCTCCCGGCGTTAATCCGTAAGCGCTTAATTTGGCCGGGTTGAACCAGATACGCATGGCGTATCGCTTCTCGCCCCAGATCTGTATGGCACTTACGCCCGGAATCGTTTGCAGCCGTTCTACCAGCACATTGGTGCCGTATTCAGTAATCTCCAACTGGTTTCGGGTATTACTTTGCACGGTCATGGAAATGATGGCATCTGAACTCGCATCTGCTTTGGCCACTACGGGCGGACTGGGAAGGTCATCCGGCAAAGAACGCTGTGCCTGTGACACTTTATCCCGCACGTCATTGGCAGCTGCTTCAAGGTCAACGCTGAGATCGAACTCCACGTTAATGCTGCTTACCCCCTGGCTGTTGGTAGAAGTGATATTTCTAACACCCGCAATACCGTTGATGGCTTTTTCGAGTGGTTCTGTTATCTGTGATTCTACTATCTCTGCATTGGCGCCGGGATAGCTCGTACGTACACTTACGTTAGGCGGGTCAATGGCCGGGTAATCACGAACCCCCAGGAAGGTAAAACCGATCACCCCAAACAACACAATCATGATGTTCAGTACCGTTGCCAACACTGGTCGCCGTAAACTCAGTTCTGAAATGTTCATGAAAACGCTTATTGTACTTTGGTTAATTTAATGTTGCTTTCAGGACGTATTGCCAACAAAGCCGTGGTTATTACTGTATCTCCTTCCTTCACGCCATCTAACACCTGTACATATGAAGAATCGCGAATGCCTGTGGTAACTACTGTAAAATCGGGCTTACCACCCTTATAAACGATCACCCTTTTGTTGCGCGCCTGTGGTATTACCGCCTGCGAAGGAACAATGAGTGAATGATCGTTCTTGCCTAATTGCAAAGATACTTTAGCAAAAGCACCTGGCACCAGCAGGCTGTGTTTACCCTGTACTACCGCCCGCACTTTTAAAGTACGGGTATTTGCCTCGATGTTCGATTCAGTAGCAAGGATGGAAGCGGTGAACTTATTGTCACTGCCTCCTACGGTAAAATTGACCAGCCTGCCTCTGCGCATGGCTTCGCTGTATTTCTCCGGCACGGAAAATTCCATCTTCAACTGGCTTACCTGGCTGATGGTGGTAAGCAGGGTAGTGGGAGTAATATAAGCGCCATTGCTGATATTCTTCAAACCAATGCGGCCGGCAAAAGGGGCACGCACCTCGGTTTTATTGATGTTCACCTGGGTCAGTTCTATATCCGCTTTCAGATTGCTTACTTCCAGTTCGCTCAGATCATACTCCTGCCGGCTGATCCCCTGGATATCTAACAGGCCTTTCTGGCGTTCCGCCGTTTTTTGTGCGATCTGCAGCTGCACCTGCAGCTTTTTAAGCTGGGCCTGCAGGTCGCCATCAAACAGCTTTACCAGCAAAGTTCCTTTTTGTACATAACTTCCTTCGGGAATGTTTAACCATACCACACGGCCCGAGATCTCAGGACGGATCTCCGTTACTTCAAAAGGGAGCAGGGTACCGGGAATTTCAAGGTTTTCACTCAGGGATTTGGTTTTAACGATAAATGCTTCTGCCTGGATGGGACGGTCGCCTCCGGGGCGGCCTGCAGCAGGCGCATTACCTTTTTTCTCATTTTTGCAGGAAATAAAAATGAAAGACAAAAGAATTCCAATTACAATCCGGCTTTTACGGTTCATCTGGTAGTTATAAAAGTTTAGTTGGTGTAAAACGATAAACGGCAAACGTGAAAAAAGATCCTATCAATCAGTAAGCCGTTAACAGGAAAGCATTCTTTCACTATTGCCGTCAGTGGCTATGTTTCACGCCCGCAAAATTACTCTTTTACTGAAGGTTCAATATTAAAAAGAGATGAATGGCAGGCAGAACGGATCTTAACTTACTACTTTTAATATGTTTTTAATCCTGTTCGCTTTATACGTCAAATCCTGTTTATCCTTACTGACGATAGTTACATGCCCCATCTTGCGGCCAGGTTTGGTTAGTTTTTTACCATAGAGATGAACGAATACATTATCCATTTGCAAAACCTCTTCCAGCCCCTCGTATTTTGCCTCGCCTTCAAAACCGTCGGCGCCTACCAGGTTTACGATGGCAGCCGGTAAAATATGGTCTGCATTGCCTAAGGGGTACTGCAACATAACGCGCCACAACATATCAAATTGTGAACTGTAATTGGCTTCTATAGTGTGATGGCCACTGTTATGAACCCGGGGCGCTGTTTCGTTCACAAATACATCGCCCTGTTTGTCGACAAATAATTCAACCGCAAAAATACCCGGGCTTTTGAGGCCTTTTACTACAGCTAATGATATAGCTTCTACCTTCCAGAGTGTTTTTTCAGTGAGTTCGGCCGGGCTTAACTGGTAATCGAGCAGGTTGAGGCGATTATCAACAATCATATCAACCGGTGGGTATAAAGCGGTTTCCCCTTTATCGTTCACTGCAATGATCTGTGATATTTCGCGGTGAATGGTGACCATTTTTTCCAGTACTGCCGGTGTATCGAAACCTTTGTTGAGGTCATCAGCCGTTTTCAGCAATTGAACCCCGCGGCCGTCATAACCGCCAATGCCCACCTTATGAACTGCCGGCAGGAAAGCGGCATGGCTTCTCAGTTCAGCCAGGTTCTGGGTGATAACAAAAGAAGAAGTGGGGATCTGGGCTTCTTTATAGAACTCTTTTTGTAGAATTTTATTCTTAATAGTGCGAAGGGCCGCAGCGCGGGGATACACCCGAACCCCTTCCTGTTCCAGTTTTTCCAGGGCTTCGTCGTTTACCGATTCAATTTCAATGGTAATAGCATCCAGTCCTTTCCCGAAATTGTACACATCATCAAAATTGCGGATATCCCCTTTTACGAAATGATGGCATAAATGGGCTGCGGGACAATATTCGTCATTTTCGAGCACAAATGTTTCTACGGGATAGTTGGCTGCGGCCTGTAAAAGCATTCTGCCTAATTGACCGCCGCCCAGGATACCAATTTTTTGCATGCTTAGAATTTAGTTAAGCGGCAAAGATAAGGAAGTCACGAGGAGGTTTCAGGTTCCGGGTTGCAGGTTACGGGAATACAAAGGTACCGGTTACCAGTTGCCGGTTGCCAGGCCATTTATTGCAAAATGCCTGTCTGTATTCAGGCTGCAATTACATTGAACCCCGGTATCCGGTACCTGGAAACAGGTAACCAATCTTTCCCAATTTCCCTATCTTTGCCTAATACTCAATGCAGTATAATTCTGATGCAACCCGACTACCCGCATAAGATTTTTAATGACAAACGCATGGGCTATTGCCTGCTGATGGAAGCATTGGCGATGGACAGTCATTTATAGGTTACCCCCACTTACAGCTCTATTCCCTGCTGCAATTGCTGAAATTGTACGGCTGGTTTTATTCTACCAATTAAACTAAAATACCATGTCAAAGACATTGACGGCGGCTGCGCCGAACACGCAAACCGATTTTTTACCACTCGAAGGAACCGATTATGTAGAATTTTACGTCGGCAATGCCAAACAGGCTGCCCATTTCTATAAAACCGCTTTTGGCTTTCAATCCCTGGCCTATGCTGGTCCCGAAACCGGCGTAAAAGACCGCGCCAGTTATGCCATCAGGCAAAACAAGCTCACTTTTGTATTGACCACCCCGCTCCGTGCCGGCAATCCCATCGCCGACCATATTTACAAACATGGCGACGGGGTAAAGGTACTGGCCCTGCGGGTTCCAGACGCCACCAAAGCCTGGCAGGAAACTACCAGCCGGGGCGGCAAAACTTATATGGAGCCCACCCGCCTTACCGACGAGTTTGGCGAGGTGGTGTTAAGCGGAATACATACCTATGGCGAAACAGTGCATGTATTTGTAGAAAGGAAGAATTATACGGGCGCCTTTATGCCCGGCTTCAAAGAATGGAAAACGGTATACAACCCCACGGAAACCGGCCTGCAGTATGTTGACCACTGCGTTGGCAATGTAGGCTGGAACCAGATGAACAAATGGGTAAGTTTTTATGAAGAAGTGCTGGGTTTCCGCAATATCCTGAGTTTCGACGATAAGGATATTTCAACCGAATATTCAGCCCTGATGAGTAAGGTAATGAGCAATGGCAATGGCTTTGTGAAATTCCCCATCAATGAGCCGGCCGAAGGGCGCAAAAAATCGCAGGTAGAAGAATACCTGGAATTTTATGATGGTGAAGGCTGCCAGCATGTGGCCCTGGCAACCAATAATATTGTTGAAACCGTTTCTGCATTGCGCGACCGCGGGGTAGAGTTCCTGAAAGTGCCCACCACATATTACGATGATCTGCTCGACCGCGTAGGTCATATCGACGAAGACCTGGAACCCCTGAAAGAACTGGGCATCCTGGTCGACCGCGACGATGAAGGCTATCTCTTACAGATCTTTACCCGCCCTGTGGAAGACCGGCCCACTTTATTCTTTGAAATCATTCAACGCAAAGGCGCTAAAAGCTTTGGAAAAGGAAACTTCAAAGCCCTGTTCGAAGCCATTGAAAGGGAACAGGAACTGAGAGGGAACTTATAATTATTATTGAGAAAATCTGCAAATAGGGAAGTCCGGAAGAAGACGACAAAAACATCTTTGTTCCGGGCTTTCGTTTTAAAAACGCTGTTACCGGTTACCAGGCACCAGTTGCCGGTGCTTAAATCAATGACAGCTCGATCGCTGTGGGCTATGCCCACATTAAGGTCCCGGTAACCGGGACGCCTGAAACCTGTAACTTGAAACCTGTAACATTATTTAACAGCAATTCCTGTATTTCCCTGGTAACCGGTAACTGGCAACCCTATTTAACAGCAATTCCTGTATTTCCCTGGTGACCGGTAACCGGTAACTGGCAACCCTATTTAACAGCATTTCCTGTATTCCCGGGTAACCGGAAACCGGTAACGAGTAAGCTTCGTTTCGCATGAACATTAATCATTATTTCTTGTTGAAATGGCTGAGTTTTAAACCATGATCATGGCTAAATTATTATTAAAAAAGCAGATCAGGATGATCTTCGGCTTGGCGAGGACGTACAAAGACTTATGTATTTTCCACAATGTGAATAAGCTAAAATGCTTTTTGGTGCCTGGTTTGTAGTAATTTTAACAGCGATTCGCAATAATGCAGTAAATAATCATAACCTATTTTTCGTTTTAATTCCAGTTACCTTACATGAGATACTCGTATATACTATTACTGGCGGCCATTGGCCTCGTAAAAACTGCATCAGCGCAAACCGTTGCTGCCAGTATTAATTTTATCGAATACCAGCGTTCTTTTCCGCGGATGAACGATGCGCTCAGGCATAAGGAAGACACCCTGATGAAGCAATTTGAGGAAAAGAGACTGGCCTGGCCTGCGAAATACATTTATTTGCGGTCATTCAAATACGACAGCCAGCTGGAAGTTTGGGTAAAGCAGGACCTGAACGAAAACTTTAAACTGTTTAAGACCTATCGGGTATGCGCCATGGCTGGTTCTTTAGGTCCGAAGCGGATGCAGGGCGATTACCAGGTGCCGGAAGGTTTTTACTATATCAACGAATTCAACCCAAAAAGCCAGTATCATTTGTCCCTCGGCCTGAATTATCCCAATGCATCGGACCGCATCCTCAGCGATTCCCTGATGCCTGGAGGTGATATCTATATTCATGGCAGCTGTGTTACTACTGGCTGTATCCCGGTGAATAATGAACAAATAGAGGAATTATATATTCTGGCAGCGCATGCCCGCAATGCCGGACAGGATTTCATTCCAGTGCATATTTTCCCTATCCGTTTCGACAATCACCGCAGCAGCGAATACCTGCGGAAATATATCAAGGATTTTCCGGAGTATAAGGTCATGGCCGATGAACTGAAGCACGCATATACCTACTTTGAGAAAACGCGCAAATTACCGGTGATCATGGTCTCAAAGAAAGGAGATTATTTAGTAGACGGCATCATTCCCAAAGAAAAAGAAGAGGTGGTAGTTAAAAAGGAACGCCGCCCGCTGAAGACCTATAACCAGGCCGATATTGCTACGGTGGTGGAACGTTTACCGGTATTCCCGGGGGGTAATGACAAGTTCCAGGCCTTTATTGATAAACTAAGCAAAGAAATGGCCGCTTACCTGCAACAGAACCAGGCAAAAACGTTCGCCATGGTTGAATTTGTGATCGACAAGGAAGGCAAAGTGATCTACGCCAATGTCATTAAAGGCGGCAATGACGATCTGAACGATAAACTCATTGAAGCGTTCGAGAACATGCCGCAATGGACACCCGCCGTAAAACATGAACAAACGGTAGCGGTAAAGTTAAAACAGACCATTTTTATAGAAAAGCCAGAAACACAGGAAATTTCAAGGCAGTAAAATGGCTGTAAGCGGTGGAAATTGTTGAATAACATCCACATAAAACATATTGAAAAATAAATGCCCCCGTCGATGGACGGGGGCATTTATTTTTATAATTAGGTCAGTTAATTTAAATGATATCCATAGCCTTTACGAAAAAAGTGCAAACAAAAGGCAGGATCAGGGTCAGATACTCCCAATGTGTAGCAATAGCAATAAGAAACGCAGCTGTTGAAACTAAGAACAGGATCCAGTACAAAAATTTTGAAGTGCCATTAGCCATATCGTAAAAATTTTGGGCAAAAATAGGGCGAAAGTTCTGAACCTGAAAGCATAGGTGTGTATTTTTTACTATCTTTCAAACCTCAAATTCCCTTCTGGTTTTGGCCTTCTGAAAATGTCCATGGAATATCCCGAGCCATTGAGGCTGTTTTGCATTATTTAACGTGCTTGCAATAATTTCGTTCTGAACGTGAATACGTTAGCTGGCTTTTAATTTGTAAAAGCCGGTACGTGTACTATAAAAACACTATAACCTATTATGACGATCCATTTTTACATAAGGTTTTATACCCGGCCAGGCGAAGCCCTTTTCGTTACCGGGAATACCGATGAGCTTGGAAACAACAAAATTGAACAGGCAGTTCCATTAACCTGGTTGAACCATGACCTGTGGACGGGCACTGTCACCATTAACAACCCGCAAACCGCCAGCATTCAATATGCTTATATTTACCAGGGGCTGGATGGCCAGCGCGTACGCGAGTGGGACGATAATAAATCGATCGATATCACCAGGAACCCGATGCAGGAGATCAGGGTACTGGATACCTGGAACCACCCGGGTGAATATGAGAACGCATTTTATACGGCCCCCTTCCAGGAGATCCTGCTGAAGGAAAATGAAACCCGCACAAAAGCCAAGGCGGTTAAACATCCCACGCACTACTTTAAGGTAAAAGCGCCCCTGCTGCAAAAAAATCAGGTGGTATGCCTGCTGGGAAGCACCAAAGCGCTGGCCGACTGGGATGAAGTGGAACCTGTGTTACTGCACCGCGAAAACAACTGGTGGACGATAAAACTGCAGCTTCCCAAAGAGTCGTTCCCCATTCAGTACAAATACGGTATATACGATACCAAAAGCAAAACCTTTGTTCGATATGAAGAAGGGGAGAACCGCTGGCTGCATGGCGATGCCCTGGTAAATACGCTCACCATTTTACACGATGGCTTTGTTCACCTGCCCAATACCACCTGGAAAGGAGCGGGCGTTGTGATCCCTGTATTCAGCTTACGCAGTAAAAACTCCTTTGGCGCCGGCGAATTCACCGACCTGAAATTATTGGTTGACTGGGCGGTGAAAACCGGGATGAAAATGATCCAGATCTTACCGGTGAACGATACGGTTGCCACCCATACCTGGGCTGATTCATACCCGTATGCGGCGATCTCCGCATTTGCTTTACATCCGCTCTACCTCAACATTAATAAAGTTGCGGGAAAGAAATACGCCAATCTCTTAAAACCCTTGAAGAAAAAGCAAGCCCAGCTGAATGAGCTGGCCGATGTAGATTATGAAGCGGTGATGCATGTAAAACTTGCAGCCATTAAAGAGCTGTATATGGTGCAGAAAGAGGATCTGGCCAATGATGCTGATTACCTCGAATTCTTTGAGAAGAATGAACACTGGCTGGTGCCTTATGCTGTTTTCTGCAGCCTTCGCGACCGCTACGGAACAGCCGATTTTACGCAGTGGAAAACGAATACGGTCTATAACCAGGAGGCCATTCAAAAACTGGCTTCGCCCAAGGGCAAACAATACGATCAGGTAGCCATACACTATTTTACCCAATACCATCTGCATGTTCAGTTACGCGAGGCGGCCGACTATGCGCATAAGAATGGGATCATCTTAAAAGGGGATATTCCCATTGGTGTATACCGCTATGGCTGTGATGCCTGGCTTGAACCGGAACTCTATCACATGGATATGCAGGCGGGTGCGCCTCCGGATGATTTCGCCGTGCGTGGGCAGAACTGGGGTTTTCCCACCTATAACTGGGACCGCATGGCGGCTGATGGTTATGAATGGTGGCATCAACGGTTTGTTCAAATGAGCAATTACTTCGATGCTTTCCGCATAGATCATATTCTCGGCTTCTTCCGCATCTGGAGCATTCCAGCGCATGCCGTAGAGGGTATTATGGGCCGTTTTGTACATGCCTTGCCCGTTTACGTAGAAGAATTTGAGCAAAGGGGCATCTGGTTTAACCACGTCAGGTACTGCCAGCCCTACATTAACGACAGCGTATTGTGGGAATTATTCGGTCCGAATAATGAAAAGTTCAAACCCTACCTTGATGCAGTTGGCAACCAGTATACATTGAAGCCGGAATTTGCCACCCAACGCCAGGTAGAAGCGCATTTTGATGCCCTGGATCGCAGTGAAGAGAATCAGCACTTACGGCAAGGCCTGTATGATCTTATTTCGAATGTAATTTTATTTGAAGAACCTGGCTCGCAGGGTAAACAATATCATTTCAGGATCAATGTGGAAAACACTACCAGTTTCCGCCACCTCGAATGGCATGAACAGGAAAAACTGAAAGACCTTTATATAAATTATTTCTATCACCGCCAGGAACATTTCTGGATGCAGGAAGGGATGCGTAAATTGCCGGCCCTTAAGCGGTCGACCAATATGCTTATATGCGGGGAAGACCTGGGTATGGTACCGCATTGCGTGCCGGAAGTGATGAAGCAATTAGGCGTATTGAGCCTGGAGATCCAGCGGATGCCTAAAAACATTCATACTGAATTCTTTCATCCCGCACAGGCGCCTTATTTGTCGGTGGTAACCCCGGCTACACACGATATGAGCACACTTCGCGGCTGGTGGGAAGAAGACCGCACAAAAACGCAACGCTTCTATAACCATATACTCGGGCAATGGGGCGATGCGCCTGCAACCTGTGAAGCATGGATCAATAAGGCCATTGTGATCCAGCATCTGGATTCGCCCGCTATGTGGGCAACCTTTCAGTTGCAGGATTTGCTGGGGATGAATGAAACATTGCGAAGGGCCAACCCGCAGGAAGAGCGCATCAATATACCGGCAATTCCCAAGCATTACTGGCGTTACCGCATGCATATTACGCTGGAACAATTGCTGAAGGAAAAAGAATTCAATACAGAGCTGGAGGAGTATATTAAGGATGCAGGGAGGAATTAATTAGCTAATTGGCTGATGTGCTGATTTGCTAATGAAATACACTTTTTAAGCAGGAACTGTTTTACTTTTGGTTTTTTATTGCGCCATGCGCAGTACAAAGCCATTAGCACATTAGCAAATCAGCACATCAGCACATTGACCATGCGAGTAGCGTATAAGACATTCAACTTTCCCTTCAGGTACCCTTTTACCATTTCAAAAGGAACCAAAACTCATCAGCCCTCCCTGATCGTTCAGCTCGAACATCGTGGGGTAGTGGGGTATGGTGAGGCGCCGGCGATCACCTATTACAATATTCCCGTTGAAAAAATGGTGGCCGACCTCGAACAAAAGAAAATCTTTGTTGAGAAGTTTGCCTTTACAGATCCCGAACGCTATTGGCATTACCTGCATCATTTATACCCGCAGAATAATTTTCTCGTTTGTGCCCTCGATATAGCGGCCTGGGATCTCTATGGAAAGATCAGGCAACAGCCGCTGTATAAACTCTGGGACCTCGATATGCAGAAAGCGCCGGCCACCGATTATACGATCGGCATCGATACCATTGACAAAATGGTAGAAAAGATGAAAGAAAAACCCTGGCCGATCTACAAGATCAAATTAGGCACCGGCCAGGATATTGAGATAGTGACCGCCTTACGTAAACATACGAACGCCGTTTTGCGTGTTGACGCCAACGCCGCCTGGACGGTTGATGAAGCGCTGGAAAAATTGCCGGCGCTGAAAGACCTGGGCGTTGAATTTGTAGAGCAGCCCCTGGCTAAAGACGACTGGCAGGGCATGAAACAATTATATGAGCAATCTCCATTACCGCTTATTGCCGATGAAAGCTGCGTAATAGAAGGGGACGTACAAAAATGCCATGGCCATTTTCATGGCATTAATATCAAGCTCACCAAATGCAGCGGTATAACACCTGCCCGCCGCATGATCGCGCAGGCCCGCTCCCTTAATATGAAGGTCATGGTTGGCAGCATGAATGAAAGTACTGTTGGTTCTGCGGCTATTGCCCACCTGAATCCCTTACTCGATTATGTTGATATGGATGGCCCCTTGTTGCTGGCCGAAGACATTGCCACCGGCTTACAGTTCGATTATGGAAAAGTGACTTGTAGTGATGCGCCTGGCCTGGGGATAACGATAACCAATGGGGCGTTTTTTTTGTAAAAAGTACATTCCCTTTACACACTTATCGGCCAAAACTGCACACTTATTGGTCAAATCTGCACGTGTATTAATCTTTTTGTTTTTGTAGTACATAAAGATTTATTTTTGTTTTGTACTGGAAACGGAGCTAAACACGCCCACCGTTTTTTTAAAAGTCAATACCAACCATCTAACCGTCTAACCATGCTTCCATCTTTTCCTAAAGGCCCTATAAGACCTCTGAATGTAAACTGCTGTACTTTTTCCATATATAAATATCTGGTATAGGACTATTCTTAAATGTCACACTAATACAGCTGACATTTCTTACTCATAACACTGCAAAAAAGCCTTCTTATTACTATTTAGCTGTTATGCCAATCTTGTTTTGGCTATAAAGACTTTATATGCCTGAAAAAAAAATATTATCACTGCGGCGAAAACTGAATATACTTCTGATAGCGGCGTTGCTGTTGTTGTTTGTCCCTGACCTGCAAGCCCAAAGGGCAGAAGAGCAATCACTAACGACACAGGACACGGCAGCCGTTTCGAATCTGAACAACAATGCACATGCGCTTATTGAAAAAAGCAGGTTTAACAACCTGGTTGACTCTCTGAATAAAAGAAAGCTATTTCAGCAGGGCGTTTCAATAGGCAAATCCCCGCTCGATACCTTGTTTATTTCCAGACTGAAAGCAAGCGCCTTTTCAGGAATAAAAGACTCGGTAATGGGTGAGTTCCTTTATTATGTAAAAAACAATTTTGGCACAGACCGGGTAAAGAAAATACTAAAGAATTTTTCCATGGCAGGTGATTCAGGTTCCCTGCAAAATTTTATTGGCGGCAAACTGAAAGGTTTTTATTCGGTGAATGGTATGGAGTCATTTAAAATTCCCTCTTTTGATAAATTGCTCAACAACCAGTTCAGCGGAGTGGAATATAATATAGCACACGACAATACCGCATTAGCCCCGTCGCCCTGGATGCACCAGCTATCAGTAAGCGATCAGGTTAAAATAATGGATATTCCTTTCCAGGTAAGTTTTTCTAATCTTTCCAATGAATATGTTCCCCTCCAATATAATAACCTGATGAAAGTAACATTCGATAAGGATGGCTTCTCACAGGGCCTGCAGCAAAAGCTGGGTAAGTATTATAATATGAAAAAGTACCTGCTGGCAGACATGGACATGCTTTCCTATGTAAAAAGCCATTTTGAAAGCGAGTTGTCGCAGCAGGTAAAAAGTTTATCTAATGAAGTGATCACCGACCCTAATGCATTGCTGCAATCAAAACTATCGAACGATGAATTGTTAAAACTGGATAATGACCAGATAAAAGAAAAACTGCTGTCGTCATCAGAAATAGGATCTATACGTGAACGGTTGCAGGGCTCACAACAATTATTAACGGAACATGGCGCAACTATGCCTGCGGCGCAAAAAGATTCCTTGCTGCAAAGCATGAAGAACCAGTCGGCCTACCTGGCCTCGCTGGAACAACTTTCCGACAAGATCAGTGCTGTAAAGAATAAAATGGCCGCCAGCGGCATCAATGCCAACCAGGTAACACGCCTGCAGCAGCACTTTGATGCAAAGGCGATTGAAAATCTGCGGCAGCCGCAGGTGATCAAAGAAGCAGCCGGTAATTTATTACCGTTAAATGGCCTGCAAAGATTTTTTACCAATGTAGGCTCGCTGAATGCCGGTACGTTTGGGAAGGAAGGAAGTGAACGTGGCATCAACACCTTGCTGCGCGGCGGTATGGAATTATCGGTTCTGAAAAAAGCAAATGTGTTCTCCGGTGGTTTGGGCCAGGTGAAAGACGGAGGCTTTTTAAAGGATGCAGGGCTGCAAAATTCCATCTTCAACTCCGCATCGTTTATGCAGTTCCTGCAGTTTGGAAAAGGGGAGGAGGGAAAAAACAATACCCGCATCACGGTCATCAACAGCAATACAACTTCACCGAACACCGCCAATTTTAACCAGCTGGCATTGCCAAGAAACATACTGGCCGGAACGATTTCAAAAACGGTCAAAGTACGCAGAGCCGGACTTGTTGAAGCGGAAATTTCAAAATCGGCCACACAATATAAGAATACCGTATCGCCCAATGCCGACCAGGTAATGGAAGCCAAGAGCGCCTTATTCAGTTACACCGATGATCTGCTGCAAACCCTGTCAGTTGGTCTGCGTTATATGGATGAATGGGAAAAAGCCGGGCTTTCGCATAATGCGCATGTATCGTATGCAGGTTTCGGGTACACCAACCCCGGCAATCCATCAGCAGCCAAAGGCTCCTGGCAGTACGATATGCAGTTGAGGAAACAGATCACCCGCCAGGGTCATATACAGGCGCGTTTTGCCAACCGCACTTACAATTATTCAACAGATGGGCAATCCAAATGGAACAACATGCAGTTCGACATCCAGGGCCGCTACCGCTTAAACCGGAAACTATCGATGGGCGCCAAACTGAACCAGTACCAGTTGCTGCGTAAAACCGATAGTACCAAAGAAAAAATGTATGTAAGCCGTAAAGTAACGGCCGACGCACAATATACCGGAAGGGTGCGAGGGCTTGCACAACGAACCATGTTTTCACTGGGATGGCAACAGTTCGATAACATAGCCGTGCAGCAGGGCGGGCAAAGCAACCTGTTGCTAATGCAATGGTCTACTACGGTTCCTGTTGGCACTACAGTGGTATCGATGAACATGTTCTATAATAAAGAAATTGCCGATCATGAATTGATGGGAGATCTGCTTACCAGTGAAATTGGCGCGGGGTATCCGGTATTTAAAACCATCATGCTCAATTCATCGCTTACTTACTTAAATAACAGTATAGCAGCACGCCAGGTAGGCATCAGGCAATCGGTAACCACTACCGCATTAAAGAACTGCACGGTAGGTTTGTTTGTCGATTGCCGTAAGAACCTTATTACACCCGTGAATGCTTATCTGTATGGCAGTTTCCGGGGCGAACTCTCTGTTCATTACCAGATCAAATGATGCAATTATGAGAAAACTATTTATAATAATTTTTTGTGCATGCCTGTCCGCTTCTGCATACGCGCAGATAGTGGTTCAGTTTGTACCGGAATTACAGGGACGCACTACCGATGGATTGCAGCTGGCGAAAATGACCAATGTATTTCCCGAAACCCAAACCGTTTCACTCGATATTATTGTCACCGAAAAAAAGACGGGCAGGGTAGTACAGATAAGCACCGCGCCATTCACGTTATTACCAGGCGTGAACAGCATTGACCGGAACGCGGTATCTGCTTCCACTATTCGCTTTGCAGACAATAATACAGCGCGCTTGTTGCGGCAAAGCGGTGTATTTCCCGAGGGAGAGTATGACTATTGTTTCCAGGTATATAAACAGAATAAAACCAGCCGGGGAGAATTACTGGCAGAACAGTGCTTTGATCACCTGGTAGAGCCTTTAACACCACTATTTTTGATTGAGCCCTATCTCAAAGATAAGATCTGCGATAAACGGCCCTCATTTACCTGGCAACCGTCCTTACCGGCTATTCCCGGTTTGCAATATCGATTAACGCTGGCAGAAATGAAAACTGGTCAGGTGGCCAGTGAAGCACTGGTATATAATCTGCCATTGATCAACCAGTCGAATATACTTTCACCGATGTTGATATTTCCACCATCGGCCAAAGAATTGGAAGAAGGAAAGACCTATGCCTGGCAGGTAACAGTTTACAAAGAAGGCATGATCCTGAACCGCTCCGAAATATGGGAGTTCTCCATAAAATGTAATGACACGCCGAAGGTAGAGCCGGTGGATGGATTCAGGGATATTGAAGACCTTGCCAAAGGCAATTACTATATAGCAAATGGCAGTGTACGGTTTGCCTTGTATAATGCATATGAAGCTACCAACCTGCAGTATTCTTTCTTCTGCCTGAATAAACCAGATCAAACATTTAAGCATTTGCCTAAAATAAAACTGAAGAGAGGCAGTAATAACATTTCGATCGACCTGTCGGAAAATGAGTCGTTCATCGATGGGTACCATTATATACTAACGGTTCGAATGCCCAATAACACACTGAAAAAACTTCGGTTCTTATATAAATCCGGACAATGAAATTAACAGGGATCTTATTTGTAGCGATAAGTATAATTACAGGGTGCAGCCAAAACTGCAAAGAGAAAATAGCCCGCATATATTCAACCAACCGGAAAGCGTTGGAAAATGAAAGAGAGGTAAACAGTTTCAGTCTGCGCCTTTCGTATATACCAACGGCAGTATTAACGCACAAGGATGGTAAAGATGCGCAAGCTGCCCCGCAGGATGCTGCTTATTATTATTTCAAGCTACAGGTAGTATGCCCGGAAGAAAACAATCCGGGAAATGGCAATACAACCCCATTATACTATGGGCTCGACAGTTTGTTTGCTACCCGGGAAACGCAACCATTCGCGAATCCGGTATCAGTGGAACCGGTAATAACGGGCAACCGGAAAAGATTTGAGTATCTGCTGGTTTTTGCTCAAAAAGATTTTCCTCCCGGTACGCCCATAAAGGTGGTTTTCTTCGACCGCCTGTTCACCAATACCAAACAGGTATTTGTATTTGACAGAAAAAAAATTGACGAAATAGAAACCTTGCAATGTTATGCAAATGAAGCATAGAGTAAAATACCAGAAACCAATAGCTGCATTCCTGTTACTTCTTATAGGAACCCAAACCCTGTTACCGGCAACAGCGCTGGCGCTTACTTCAGGTCCTTCACAACCGGAAGCGTCTTCGTTCAAACAGGCAGGGGTGTCAGATATGGTTGACCCCTTCACTGGCAACCTGAGTTATAACATTCCACTATTAGATGTAGATGGCTATCCGTTGAACCTGAACTATGGTGCAGGGTCAGGCATGGATGATGAAGCAAGCTGGGTAGGACTGGGCTGGAGTTTGAACGTGGGTGCTATTACCCGTCAGTTACGGGGTATAGCCGATGATATGAGTGGAGATGAATTTACCACCGAACATTATACAAAACCCAAAGTAACAGTGGGCGGCCGGCTTACTGCCAAAGTGGAACTGAAAGGAAAGGGAGCACTTAAAAACCTCGGCGTTAATGGCTCTTTTACCCTGGGTGTTTTCAGTGATAACTACACTGGCATTGGAGCCGAACTGGGCGCCAATGCAGGTATCTCTTATTCTTTTGCCGGAAGCGGGGCCATGACAGCAGGTATGGGTATGGGCCTTATGTCGAATACCCAAAGCGGTGTTGACGTTACCCCTTCGCTTTCGTTATCATACAAGATGCAGGTAGCGGAAAATACCACGGTATCACCCGGCTTGTCTGCATCTATAGGTTATAATACCCGCGGTGGTTTGAAAGGACTTACACTGGGTGCTTCATTTTCGGTATCAGGACAAAAGCAGGATGCAGAAACAGGCAAGGTAAAGAATGGTAGCGGCAGTTATGAATTAGGTGGATCAACCATCTCTTATAATTCAGATCCTATCTCTCCAAAGATACAGGTACCATACCGCTCAAATTATGGTTCATTCAGTTTTGACATTGGAGGAGCTGCCTGGCTGGTATTTGGCGGCGGTGGCGGAACAGGTTATAAAAGCGTACGGGAAGTAAAATCGCGGATCCTGAAAAACCCGGGGTTTGGCTACCTCTATGCGGAACGTGCAAAAAGGCTGCCCAATGCGATGATGGACTTTTTGCGGGAAAAAGAAAGTATGATCATGCCCGAGCTGCCCAACCTGGCAGCACCGGTAGCAACCCACGATATCTTTGCTTATACAAGCCAGGGTGGCAGCGGGCAATTCCGGTTGTATCGCGGCGGGTCCGGCATTTTCTTCGATAACCAGGCCGTGGATGAATCTACTACACAAACCCTCGGTTTCGATGCCGGTATTGGCGGTTATGCGCATGGCGGCGTTACTTACTATGAGCAATCGGTTACCAATAAAACCCAAAAATGGACAAAGAACAATCAATACCAGACAAGGGGCGATTTCCAGGAAGTTTCGGCAACAGATCCCAATGCAGAACATGTATTCTTTAAACAGGTAGGCGAAAGGAACCAGGAAGATATTGACATGGTTAATAAAATACAGGGAACCCAGCCTGTTGCCATCGATATCAGTGGCAAAACAGCCAATGCAAAGTTTCGCCTTCCCGGGTCGTTTCAGGATATTACTTCAACGATAGCAAAAACCCAAAAACAAAAGAAACGCACCGCCATTTCTTATCTCACTGCCCTCGAGGCAAGCCAGGCGGGGTTAGACAAGGACATTAAATCATTCGCTCCTATAAATTATACCGAAACTGGAACCTATGACTGGGGAACCTGTCACAAGCCGACTCCCAACAGCCCATCCATAGCACGTTATGAAAGCGGGGATGAGGGCATCATTTACAGAAAAAAACACCACATTTCCGAGATCACGGTAACCGATGAAGGTGGCAAAAGAAGTGTATATGGAATACCGGTATACAACGCACAGCAGAACGAATACTCTTTTGCTATAGGGCAGCCAGGTTCAACATTCGGCACCCGCGATAACGTCAATAATACATTTACCAAAGCCAATTGGGGCAGTTCGGTTACGCAGAACATGGAGCCTGATAATGATAATTATTTTCATCGCGACCAGCAACCGGGGTACGCCACCAGCTATTTGCTCACAGCCATACTTTCACCGGATTATATGGATGCTACAGGAAATGGCATTACGGATGACGATAAGGGCACAGCCATTAAATTCAATTATTCCAAATTGAACGGACTGTATAACTGGCGTTCACCCAATAAAGATAAAACAGCCACAATGAGTAAAGGGTTGCTGGCAGACCCTGATGATGATAAAGGCAGCTTTGTATATGGGAAAAAAGAATTGTGGTTCCTGCACTCTATTGAAACAAAAACCCAGATCGCTTACTTTATTACTGGCGAAAGGGAAGATGGACTGGGCGTAACAGATGTTATGGGCGCTCTTAATACCAATAAAAAGCAAAGGATCTTAAAAGAGATCCGGTTGTATTCCAAAGCAGACCTCACAAAACCAATTAAAACGGTAAAACTGGAATACGCTTACAGCCTTGGTAAAGATGTGCCAAATTCTCTGGCCAGCGGCAAGCTTACACTTAAAAAAGTGTATTTCCTGTATGGGAAAGCGCCAAAAGGAGCAGAGCATCCTTACCTGTTCACCTATAATGGCGAAACAGGCGATGGCTATATGGGAACAGATGTTAGCTACGGAAACCTGTTAACCGACCGGTGGGGCAGCTACAAATCACGCACATCCAATACCAACAGAGGGTTTTCTTTGCGGAATGATGAATTCCCCTATACAACAAATAATAAAGCAGAAGCAGATAAAGCAGCCGGTTTATGGCAATTATCGAAGATCGAATTACCATCTGGAGGAGAGATCGCCGTAAACTATGAAAGCGATGATTATGCCTATGTACAGAATAAGCAGGCCATGGAAATGGTTCAACCGCTTGCCTTGTTAAACGAACAAAACAATGTAACCAATAGCCTCACTGAAACCAGGGGTATACAACTCAATGTTACCGACAGGCAGGATGTGGGAGGAAAGATCATAGATTTTCCCGATAACCTGAATGCACTGACTCCACAGGAGCAAAAGGAATGGCTCAAAAAGGTTTGTTTGAACGGGTCGGAATACCTGTACACCAAACTGTTTGTTAACGTGGGTGGCATCGATGCAAAAAGAGATGCATTAAACGAAAAATATTATGACTTCGTTCCCTGTTATGCAAAAGTGGTTTCCGTTGCATCGGAGAGCCGTATCGGGAATGAAAGAAAGATCAGGATCGCTTTTGAAACCATTAAGGATGGCGATGTTAACATGAACCCTATGTTGTTAGCAGCCTGGCAACGCTTAAGGATGGAATATCCCCGGTATGCTTATCCCGGCTACAAAAACAGGATAAAAGACGGGGATGCAGGAAAAGCTGTAAAAGCTGCCGTCACCGCCATTGTAAACGCAGCCAAGAACCTGGATGAGTTAAGACGCAGTTTTAATGAAAGGGCCAAAGCAGAAGGATTTTGCAATAATGTTAACCTGGCAAAAAGCTTTGTTCGCATAACAAATATCACCGGTCAAAAATTGGGTGGTGGAAGCAGGGTTAAAAAGATTGTTATTTCAGACAAGTGGGATCAAATGACGAATACCAGTGGCATAGGAGCTTCCTATGGCCAGGAGTATAAATATACCACGGTCAATGAAGCGGGCGTTGAGATCAGCAGTGGGGTAGCCAGCTATGAGCCATCAGTGGGCAATGATGAAAACCCGTTGCGTCAACCCATTCCTTATGTACAGAAAATAAAGGGTGCCCTTAATAACTTTTTCAACCTCGAAGAGCCATATGGCGAAACCTTGTTCCCGGGGCCGAGTGTAGGTTACAGTAAAGTAACCGTGCGCGACCTCACAGCAACCGGCAACCCCGACCCTGATCAGAAAACCGGATATGTGGTGAACGAATTTTATACTGCCAAAGAATTCCCGGTTATCACGCAGGCCTTATCGAATAAGGTAAATCAGCATGGCCCTTCAGGCTGGTATTCAATGATCGGTTCAAACAGTATTCACGAGCTTACATTCTCACAGGGATATGCCATTACCCTGAACGATATGCATGGCAAACCAAAAGCCACCAGGGTATTCAATAAAAAAGACGAAGAGATCTCCAGCACAGAATACTATTATAATGCAGAGTCGCTGAATGCCGGAGAATTCAAATTAAAGAACGTGGTAGACCTGGTGAATGAGAAAGGAGAGATAGAAGAAGACAGAATAATTGGCCGGGAAATTGAATTGTTCACCGATATGCGTGAACAGGAAACTTCCTCTACCGGTGAAACCATCGGTATAGGAGTGGATGTATTTCCGCTGCCCTTCTTTGGTGTACCCGGCTTTTTACCCCACTGGCCCTATAAAGAAAATAATGAGTACAAATTGTTCCGTAGCGCCAGTACCATGAAGGTGATACAGTATTACGGCATTCTTGATAAAGTAGTTAAAACGGTAGATGGGTCTTCTGTGGCCACGGAAAACGTAGCCTATGACGGCCTCACCGGTGAAGTGCTGATCTCTAAAACATATAATGAGTTCGACAGGCCTGTATACACAGTTAATTTCCCGGCATACTGGATATATCCTTTAATGGGCGGTGCTTATAAAAATATTGGTACGCTTATACCTGGTTTCGACACAAACGAAAATGGCGTTATTACCAATTTTACAGTTTTCGTTTCACCAGGCGATGAATTGGTTGACATTACCAATGGCGCCACTTACTGGGTCATTGAGAGTGGGACGGATGGCGATTACAACAACAAGGTAAAGCGACTGGTAAACCGCAACGGCAACCTGGTGAGCAACTTTACACAAACCGTAAAGATCATCCGCTCAGGATACCGTAACATGCTTACACCGCCGGCAACAAGCCTTGTATGTTTAAACGATCCTATCATTTCAGCGGGTGGTGTTAAATATGTATCCTTCTCGAAAGGCGGCGACCAAACCGGCATGAAAGTGCTATCGGCTTCAGCTACCGTGTTTGATGATGATTGGGGCGTAAAAATTCCCTGCACAACCTGTCCGGAAGGGTATACGCTCAGCGAAGACAAACAAAACTGCATTGCGCCATTGGTTGAAAATACCAATTACTGCTTTAAACTTTGCCGTGGAGCAAACGACCCCGGTATGTATAGCAATTCAGGTGCAGGAATTCTCATTCCAGGGACACAGAGCGGCATCCTTTTGAAATCAAATTTTTGGGGCGGGGTACCAACCGGACAATCTACAGCCAAAGCGGCAACTGTTGATTCCGGTTACGTAAGCTCTTCAGGCATCAACAGTAACCAACCGGCGCTCACGGCTACTACATTATCCACCGCTGCCGCCGCTCCTTATGATGTTTGCTTCAGGGATGATAACACGCCCAATGTGGCTTGTTGCGGCAGGTTGATAAATGCCGGTTTATGGCTTTGCGCAGATAATTCACAGGTAGACTGGAAACCGGTTAACGAATGGATTGCATTTGAGACCTGTGTAAATATCACCCAGGGTAAAGAATACTACATAGGCTTTGCAGCAGATAATTTGATTAGGATCTATATCGATGGGCAATTATGGCAATCATTGAATAGTGATGTTACCAGCAACCATAATTATTGGTATCTCAGGCCCAAACATCTTGATAAAGGTAAACATCCTATAAGAGTTGAATTTTTAAATTTAAGAGGGCATGCAGCTGTTGGAATGGAAATATATAATCATTCCTACGAGGATTTTGTTAACGGCAGCGCAAAAGTTGCAGTAGACGATGCCCATATTATCTTTTCTACCGGGCGGGATATATTAGGAAAACCTAATGTACAGGTGTATAGGGATGCACACGGAGCAAATATTCCCCGGTTTACTTGTGCCAACGGCCAAATACCTGATGTTTGTAATCCAACCGCCTGCACTGTACCAGTTAACAGAGTTATCAATCCATATGTAACCGGGTTCAGGGGCAACTGGAGGCCATATAAAAGCGAAGCATACCAGGTAAACCGTAAGTACGAGAACCTGTTCAATACCGAACCATTGGGATTGAATGTAAAAGATGCCGGCTATCTTGAATCATTCACCCCGTTCTTTAATTACAACGGTACAAAATGGAGCCAGCCAACCGGTATCAATAAATGGGTAACAGCCAATACCGTTACCCTGTACGATAAATATGGCCAGGAGTTAGAGTATAAAGATGCCCTGTGCCGGTATAACGCTGCTACGTTTGTATTCAGGGGCGACCAGCCCGGAGCCGTTGCTTCCAATGCTAAAAGCAGGGAAATATATAGTGAGAGCTTCGAAGATTATCTCTTCAGAACAGGTTGCAGTAACCTGGAAACTGGCATTTGTGAGCCACTATTCAAAATAAACGGAAACAGCAATCTGTCAGCGCAAATACTCCGCGCCGCTTCACACTCAGGTAACTACTCTTTAAAATTACCAACAACCGGCATGGTGCTAACCACCAATATACATACTGTCAAAGTAAAAGGATCTGATAATCCCGGAGAATGTAAAGAGATAGCAGAAGCCGATGAATTTAAATACCTGACCTCAAACAGCCTCGGAGAGTTTACCACTAAACCAGGAACAGGTATCTACCCTATAGGCTTTGAACCCTCACCTGATAAAAAATATGTTTTCAGCGCCTGGGTGAAAGACAATGCACCGGCAGCTACTGACCCTGGTATTTCCCTTACCGTAAATGGTACAAACGTTACCCTTACCAAAAAGGTAGTAGTGGAAAACTGGAAACAGGTGGAAGGCATTATTGAGATCCCGGCAAACGCCAACAACAGTGCATTCACCATTCAAATAAATGCCACAGGTCCGGCGATACCTGAATACGGGGCTGTGTTATTCGATGACCTGCGTATCCATCCATTCTCATCACACATGAAAACGTATGCCTACGACGAAAAGACCTTGCGGTTGATGGCCGAAATGGACGAAAACAATTTTGCAACATTCTATGAATACAATTACGAAGGCAACCTGGTGCGGGTGAAAAAAGAAACCGAGCGGGGCATTATGACCATTAAAGAAAACAGGTCGTCGTACAGGAAAAAGTCAGCAACACCATAAGATAAGTGTGTGCCAGCAAACAAATCAAAGTGTAAAACTATGCGTACTACCAGGAAAATATATCTGCTGTTTTTTGTATCGGCTTTAACGGTAATGGTTGTTATAGCTGTAGCCAATACATCCAATGTAAAAAAATGGTGGTTCAAACTGCCGGGATCAGAAAATAAGGTTGCAGACAGTAAGCAACCCGACCCCGCGCAGGTGGCCATGATGAATGAATTAATGGCCTGGTTAAAACCATTCGACAGCACAAATACCAGTTATTACCTCAACGGATCGTTAACCGCTATTGACAGAACAGATTCAGCGCATGCTATGAATGACGTTGCTTATACGGTGTGTAAAAACGGCGAACAGTTTTACCTGCGCATAGGGCTAACAGAAACTGTTAATAGTGAGAATAACTATTTATTTGTTGATCATGCCATTAAAAAAATGCTGATCAGCAAAGCGAAAAAGGCGTTTCAGGCTCCGGGTTTACCAGTGAATGAACTGTATGAATATATAAATAGTGAAGGGTTTACATTTTCGAAAGAAAGCAGCAACAACAGGTATTCAACGATCACTTTACTGAATCCAAATCACATAAGCTGTAAAGAGTTAACTGTGCAGTACGATAGTGTGGTGAAACACGTAAAAAAGATCTTTATCCGCCAGGCTGAGGTTACCGACCCAATGAATGTAGATAAAGAGAAATGGATCACCCTGGCCGTGAAAGACTGGAACGACGATCCGGAAGCCGGTAAATACCTGGGGCTACATAAGTTTGTTCAGAAGAAAAACGATGAGTGGCGGGCAGCGCCTGGCTTTATCGATTATGAGCTCATCAACCAGTAATCAAATTAACCTAACTGATCACATTTCTAATCACCATATTCATGATCCATCAATTCAGGGTAAACAAATTCCTCTTCTTACTGCTTGCGGTGATATGCAGTTTGCCAGCATTGGCCGGTGTAGAACCTTATCAAAATCAATTGAAAGGGGCTATAAAAAAAGGTGACTCGCTGATCGTAAAAGATGAAAAATTCCGGAACGTGAATTTCGACTGGAATGAGATCACCAATCGCACCGTAAAGAACTATGTGTCGCTGCAGCTCACGTACGACACACCGATAGTATTGAATAAACCGTTTTCCTGCGAGGTGGATCTGAAAATAGAATATTATTCAACGCCCGACCAGGCGGAACCAATGGTCATCAACAGTGTAAAATTAAAGGTGAATTTTTCACCGGATACCGGCGCTACTTACAAAGCCAAAGACGTTTATTCGTTCAGCAATGGCTACCTGGTGAAGATCACGGTAAACAATATCAGCAGTCCCGAAATGGGGGAGAACATACCACCTGTATTACAGCTGACCAACCAGGTAGTGATTGACAGGCAATATAAATTTCACCCTGAGCAACCCATCGATTTTAACGGTAGTATTATTACCAATACCACAACAGAGGCGGGCAATAACATGAAGATGATGGCAGCATCGATGCCTCCCAATACCATTAACTGTTATTGGCTGTATGTCGCCTGGACTGATTTACCCGGTGCCGAAGAATACGACCTGGAATGGGCCGTTTTTGATGAGGGAACCGAGCAACAGGGCGTCCTCAACCAGGTAATGAATAATCAGGCTGTGCCGAATGAGGTGCTGAATGAACTGTTCCGCAATAATGCTACCCGCATCACTACGCATGAACAGACCTATTATGTAACCATGGCGTATAATGCGAAATACATTATGGTGCGCATCCGGCAGGTTCACTATAATACTGACGGATATCGCGATGAAGCGCCCTGGACTTACCAGGTTTCCGGCGCATACCG
Organism: Longitalea arenae; assembly: GCF_016924755.1. Lineage (GTDB taxonomy): Bacteria > Bacteroidota > Bacteroidia > Chitinophagales > Chitinophagaceae > Niastella > Niastella arenae. Next base: position 970,850 of record NZ_JAFFJX010000002.1, read on the forward strand.
CTTTTGGCCCATTGACTGCTGGCACGAAGAAAAATTGAACTGGGAATATTCCGCCACTTTTGCTGAAGAAGGAAAAAAGAAAGAAATACTGAGCTATTTTGATGGTTCATTACGTAACCGTCAACTGGTAACTATTAATAATAGTGATCAGGTAGCGGTTGTACAGGAAAAAGTATATGATGAGTTTGGCCGGGCGGCAGCCGATATTTTACCAGCGCCTACAGATGATGATAAATTTCATTTCTTTCCCAATTTTAACCGAAACATAAACAATACTACATACGATTACCGGAATTTAAACCAACCAGGTACAGGTTGTGAAACTATTCCGGCCCCACTGAACGAGAATAGCGGTGCGGCGCGTTATTATTCTGCGCAAAACCCTTTTCTTCCATTAAGTTCACCTTCTCCTGACGATCCCTGGGCTACTGCACGCCGGAAATATAATAACTACATCCCAAAGGCCGAAGGATATCCAATATCTGTTACTCAATTTACCAATGACAATACCGGTCGCATTCGCGTACAGGGTGGGGTAGGTCCCAAATTTCAACCGGGCGCAACTGATCGTCATGTAACCAAATATTATTATGGCAAACCCGAAACCTGGGAACTGGACCGCTTGTTTGGGAACGATGTAGGTTATGCCAATCACTATCAGAAAAATATGGTGGTGGATCCCAACGGACAGATCAGTGTAAGCTATATCAATGCTGCTGGAAAAACCATTGCCACCGCCCTCACAGGGAAGGCAGCAGACGGGATGGATGCTTTGCCATCGAACCCCGGCAAGAAACAGGAAACTTTCACCATCCTGCGCCCGCAACAATTTGTATTTGACGCTACAGCATTAAGCCTGAAGGCAAAAACAACTTACCTGTCATCGGTAGAAAACGCCACTGCTGTTTTTAATTATAATATTCAGGAGCTGGTATATACCTATCAGGGCACCAGCAAACAAGGCGCCGCTTTCCAGGTGTGCAGCAATTGTTTCTACGAAATGAATATTCGAATAACGGATGATTGCGGAACGCCTGTTTATTCCATTACCACGCCCATCAAAATAGGAACAGAAACGGGCAATTGTAACTACACCCCGCAAACCTATCAACCATTCAGCTGTGATTTCAAGAACATAGGCGAATACTATATCAGTTTTGAACTCACACTGAGTAGAAAAGTAATTGAGGATTATACCAACGCTTATATCCGACAAAGGAATGATAATCATTCGCTGAAGACTGAAATGGACTTTATTTTCGATTATCTGAAAGACCTGGATATCAATGGTTGTTTTAATGAATGTAATACCTGCGAAGGCGCTCTGGGCACTGAAGCGCAATTCACCCAGGCAGTTGTAACCACATTCGGGAAATATGGTTATGAGCCAGCGCAGATATCACCGGAAATATATACCTACATCTCCGGCTTATACAATACTTTACGCAGCAACTGCCTGGCATTGAGAGCTACCTGTATGGTATCTTCCTGTTCTAAATATGAGAAGGCGATGCTGGAAGATGTATCACCCGGTGGGCAGTATGCGCTCTTCAGCTTTGAACCCTTTACAACACTTGAACCGAATACAAACGTAATTGCTCAAAACTGGCGGCCAACGCCCCAAACAGGCATCTTTCCGGCAAGAGTTCCGGGAACTACAGAATATGAAGCAGAAAAATTTACCGATGAAAATGGCAATACCACTTCGCCATACGATGGTAATTTTACACTGGAAATGCTGATCAGATACTGGAAAGATGAATGGGCGACCAAATTCCTCCAGTTCCACCCAGAGAAGTGTAAACTTGATTTTTGTAATGCCAACAGCAATTACATAATGTGGGACGACCAGGTGCAGCAGTTTATTAATAAAGCAGCCGACATTCCCAATATACCAGGCACCAGCGGATTAGCCTATTCATATACAAATGGGGCCTGGTTACTGGCCCAGGATCCGTTCTTCAGGAACGGCGCGCCCGGTGCTGCGTACAGAAGCCAGATGGAAGCTGATCTGAACTATTTCAGCACTAATATAATGAATGTGACCGCAGCTGGCGCCAATGTAAAAGGCCTTACAGCGGTAATTGATTACCTGATGTATTGTGCCGACGTGGATGGAAGCACCAACTCAAACCCTGCAGGTAATAGCTGGAATGACTGTTCGCCGGTGGCCAATTGCCGTGTACCCGATAAAGAATGGAACCAGTATAAAGACATGTATTTCCAGCTGAAACAAAAATATTACCAGATCGTAAGGAACAATACCTCCTGCGCCGGTAAATGCTGTGAATACCGGTTACAAAACCTTGCCCAAAAATTATCCGCCAACAAGTTCTCAGACGTAAGCGCTTCCGGTACTGAAACTATATATACCATCGTACCCGGACAAGAAAATCAGCCGCCGGCCGACGCTGCTTATTGTACGAACGGAACTATAACCATTAAAGAATTCCATAAATGTTACAGGATCTTCATGCCTGGTTCCAATACGCCCTATGAATACTATAACGTTTGGGTAATTGGTTGTTCACGCGACTTCTGCGCGAATGCGCCGGTATACACGATGGAAAGCCAGTTAAGCCCCTATAAGTTTTATGCGAATGGCAGATACTATTATGTAACGCTTAGAAATGGCGGTGGTACTGCTCCTGAATGCGAATATAGCCCCGATTATAAACCCTGTATCAAAGTAGCTGTTGGTGGTAATACATTAACATTCGTTGACGCCAGTATTAATTCCTGCAGCATTTGTGCATGGGGCGAACAAAATATTTATGCAAAATCTCAACTGGCTACCAATGTATATGAGTTGTACAATACAGCCGTGTACCAGGTTTTTCCCAATACGCCATCAAATTACAATCCTGGAGGAAGCAGTTATTGTTCAAATCCTGTACGCGACTGGTTTCCCTGCTTCAATGTAACAGTGAACGGAACTACGCAGACTTTTTACAATGCTACGGTACTGTATTGTCCGCCGGGTTCTACCTGCAACGGCGTTCAGGGTTTTGCGGTAAGCTCAGGAGGTGGAGGCTATTATTCCTGGACTGACGGAATGGAGCTTTATGAATATCATGTATCACCTTATGATCCCAACTATCCACCCCCTTATCCTTGTGGGCCGGACGTTAACTCAGCAGGATATATGGCTTTTACCGGAGATCAGTGTGCCTGGTTTTATTTTAATAACGGACAACCACATGAATACTGGAAAAATGTGTACGTCTATGAGTGCCAAACAATTTTTTCGACTATGCAATCAGGTCAATCTGATTTAACTGTACTTCGAAAACAATATGAGACCGCCGAAACACATGTAATAAAAGACTATAACGACCATTCAATATACCTCGTAAAGAAAACCAGTGAAAAAGACAAGGCAACGTGGCAGAAGGGAAGGGGAACCGATAGTGGCATGACCAGACCGGCCAGGGTAAAAGATTTTGGCATATATCGTTACAGGCGAATTTTTTCTCTTACTACAGGCAAAAATGTATACAGCCATTTCCGTGATGTATGGGTAGCCACCTATATGCCAAAGGCTGTTGCAAAACCAGAGAACAAGCGTACAGGCAAAAATTTGCAACCCCTTAGCGCCTCCTCATCTGATGCGGCAATAACAACTCTGTCGGCCACCTGCCCCAATGAATTTAAAATTAAAAAATCACGCTTCCCTGAATTTAATTATAACTATAACCAGGATCTGCAGGCTATACAGGATGAGAACAACGCCCTCATCAGCGGGCAGATACAAACCAGTTGCGAAGCGCAGGCCGACAAATGGATACAGCAACTTGAAAAATGTTTGCTCCTGTATCCCGGCCAGGAAAATGCCTTAAGAACCAAACTGATTCAGGTATGTATGAACGGAGGGGATATAGATCATCCATATGGTTCCAGCACGATTCGTCCCGGCGCTACCGGCACCGCCTCCTTTAAACAGGCGATCATAGAGGTACTGGGTTTAAGTGCACTTACGATGACGTGTAACCCCTGGTTGATAGATGAACCGCATCCATATGCCCCCAAACAACAATCGGTATCAAAAACGCTTGGCAATACCAATGCCTCATTGTGCACCCGTTTGCAACAACTGATTACAGATGCCGGAGGCAGTAACCTCCTGTACAACTACCTGAAGAATAAATACGGTGATGCCATGAACCTCACAAGCACTCAGTTGAATATGCTTGTGAAATCATGTAACAATTGCCGGTACATCCTGGAAGAAGATATACCGTTACCCGTGTTCATGGAGCCGGGAACAGTTGGGTGCATTACCAAAGCAGATTATGATAATGCAAAAGCCGAATTGGCCACCGAAATGGGAGGTAACCTCGATGTAAACCATGAGAACTATCCGGATCTATTGACCAATTTCCTGAATCACCGCTGGGGCTTCTCTATGGCATACCACCGGTACCTTGACTATGAAACCAAATTACAATCAAATCAGTCGGCCATTCTGTGTAATAATGTACCGTACACTGAAGTGGCAGTAGACCAGTATGTATGTTTGAAATCGCTCGTTGAATCAGCTATCATCAATGGACAGCGTGATTATGTTGTGTATATTGAAGAAGAGAAACGTAAATTCAGAGTTGAATACATTAAGGTGTGCTCACAAACACAGGGAAGCGCACAAATAACAACGGAACAGCAAACCTATCATTACACGTTATATTATTATGATCAGGCAGGCAATCTCATCCGTACGGTTTCACCGGAAGGTGTACGGCCCCTGACCGAGCAGGAACTACCGCTGGTAGATGAATACCGGAAGCAGGGAAATGTAGTTGATTGCAGTGCGTTTAATAGCGCAGCTACAGAAACTAAATCAATAGCCCTGAGCAGGATCAGCACAGCCCTGCAAAGCGGCAATGGCAAATCGCTCGAGCTGTGGCTCAATGGCAGTGGCCCTACCCGTCATGTACGGTTTGTAACTCCTGATAACAGGTTTTTTTACCAGGCAGCTATTGCTGATAATAAGCTGTGGGTTGAGTTATATTCCCTGCAACCAGGAACCAATGGAGATATTAGCATTACGCTTTCCAATAATGCAGTAGCAGATATAAGTACGATTCAGGTACAGCGCTGGTCGCACCTGGTGGTAGAACAGGCTACTGATTTCGCCGGTGGACAGTGGACCTTATATCTCGACAACCATAAATTGACTTTATTACCCGGCTCAACACTGCCTCCTTACCCGTTTGAATGGGAAATCTCAAGTGGCCCCACCGTACCAGCTGATGTGGTAAGTGAGCTCAAACATATTCGTTTGTATGACCGGTTATTAACCGACCCGGAGATAAGCGCCGATTTTTATAATCAATGCCAGGCGCCGGAAGGACAGTTGTCGGTTAGTACCAGTCCGCTAATAGTATGGGGGCGGTTTAACCTGCCCAGCATGTGTAACAACACCGCCAATACCCGTCAGGTAGGTAATCGCGGCGCATTAAACGCGCGTGGTAATTTGAATGGAAGCCAAACCAATTCATTCAGCAGTATTACCAATACATTTACCGTGGAAATGTGGGTAAACCCGGATGCGCCCCATGAAATTGATGCAGAATCGCAAACCGGTACAGCAGGTATGTCGGGGCAGAAATACGCTATTTACCCAACTCAATATTCGGCAGCCAGCGGAACAGCAGGCATGGGTATATCAGTTGGTACAAATGGCGTAAGCGTATATGAAAATGCAGATTCCTATATGCCGCCATTGCTGGTATGGCAGGGAACAATTACCGGCTGGAAACATATTGCAGTAGTGTACAATAATAAAGTACCCTCGTTATACATCGATGGACAGTTTGTAAAATCCGGGGTGGAAAGTACAAAAAGCACGATAAATCCCAGCTATAATTTCTGCACGGGACCATATGGTACTATGACCGGAGGACTCGATGAAGTACGGATCTGGAATATTGCCCGTACCCAGGCTGAGATCAATGCCGACTATCGCCGTAGTATAGCACCATCTACGAATGGCCTGGTTGCTTACTGGCCCATGAGCCGGGAAGATGGAAGCGATGTGTATGATGTAACCTGCGCGCATATACCGGTTCACCTGTCAGCAAACTATACCTGGACAACCACTCCGGCAGCGCCTGTTGCGGACGTAGTACCGCTCGATTATGCAGTACAGGGTATTTATCCAAGGCATCGGTTGACGACGAGTTATGCGTTTAACAGTTCCAATAATTTCGTTCAGATAAAATCTCCTGATGGAGGGGCAAGTTACTTCTGGTACGACAGGTTGAGCCGGCTGATCGCATCACAAAATGAAGAACAAAGAACGCCTCATAACAATATCAATCCTAACAGGTATATGTATACGGAATATGACAAATTAGGTCAAATAACAGAAGTAGGAGAAAAGGTAAATGGGGAAGCATTGTCGGCTCCTGGCTACCTTGAACAATTAACAATTGATGAGTTCCAGGCAAGTGGAACCAATACCCAGATCACTTCCACCATATATGATCAGGTACCAACAGGTAATGGCGTACAAACAGCTTTACTACAGGACAATTTACGCAAGCGGATCAGTGCCAGTTTATTTAAAGAATTAGAAACCGGTCCGGTTGTACAGGCGTCCTATTACAGTTATGATCTTACGGGAAATGTTAAAACTTTGTGGCAACAGGTAGAAGGGCTCGATCTCAAACGGCTTGACTATGAATATGACCTGGTAAATTCAAAACCGAATTTTATTTCATATCAAAATGGCAAAAATGATCAGTTCTATTACTCATTTAAATATGACGCCAACAACCAATTAACGGAGGCATTCTCTGGTGTTGCGGCAATGGTAAAACCACATGGAGGCAGTTACCTTTTAGATGGCCGGTTAGATGCGTTCTATCAATATTATCTTCATGGGCCGCAGGCACGTATTGAGTTAGGACATAACAAGGTGCAGGGATTGGATTATGCGTATACCCTGCAGGGCTGGACGAAAGGTATCAACGGCGATAAATTAAATGCAATGAATGAAATGGGTAATGATGACAACCCAGTTGCCCGGGATGTGATGGCGTATTCGCTTGGCTATTATAACAATGATTACAAGCCAATCGGAACAGGTGCAAATGCATTCTCTTTGAACTACAACGCACAACTTAGTGATGCAAGCGGTAATGAATTGTTCAACGGAAATATAAGTAATACAACAGTTGCCCTGAGTAAATTCAGGAACGGAGATCCAATTGGATATTCATACCGTTACGACCAGTTGAACAGGCTAAAAGCAACGCATTATCATCCATTGCTGGCTTCTACAACTACCTGGCACAATAATACAAAGGCAACCGATAATACGTACGGAGAAAATATCACATACGATGCTAATGGCAACATTACAGCTTATAAACGAAATGGGATTATCAACCCTGGCAATACAGATGCCTTAATGGATAATTTGACCTATGTTTACCCGGAATTGATTGATCCGGTAAATAATCTGGGGTATAAGGTCAATAACCAGTTGCACCAGGTTGGCGATAATGTTCCGGAGAACAAGTTTACACAGGCACTTAATGGAATCGAGGACATTGACAATCAAACAAACTACCAGTATGACAAAATTGGCAACTTAGTTAAGGACCAGGTTGCAAATGCCACTACCGATATCACATGGACTGTATATGGAAAAATAAAGAGCATTACAAAAACAGAAACCAATAAAATTACCACTATTACGTATTCATATGATCCTGCAGGGAACCGGGTCAGGAAAACTGTTTCGGTGAATGAGGGAGGGAATACCACAACCAATACCACCTGGTATACCCGCGATGCCCAGGGCAACAGTTTGGGAATTTACAGTGACATGCAGAATAACCAGGCAGGAATATGGTGGAAAGAACAGCATTTATATGGCAACAAACGCCTTGGCATGTGGGCCCCCGGTATCAACATTAACACTACCGATGGCTCAGGCGAATGGACTATATTTGGGAAAACAACCTATGAATTAAGCAATCATTTAGGCAATATTCTAGCCACTGTTACAGACAAGAGAATTGCAGTGCCTTCTTCGGAAAACAGTTCTGTGGCAGACCATTATGAAGCTGATGTTACAACTACACAGGATTATTATTCGTCGGGCATGTTAATGCCAGGCAGAAAATGGAGTATGAGTAATTACCGGTATGGATTCAATGGAAAAGAAAATGACAATGAAATGAAGGGCGAAGGCAACAGTATTGATTTTGGCGACAGAGTATACGATCCAAGAATTGGGAAACTGTTAAGTGTTGATTACAAATCATCGTCCTATCCATCACATAGCCCATATAGTTATGCGGCAGGAAATCCAATACTCTACATCGATCCTGATGGAAATTCTGTAGAGCCATCCAATATCATTGTTACCAAAGAAAGGGGCACTTCTAAATTTAAGGTTACAGGGGATATAGTCGTCAAGATCCAGGTCATAAACCTGTCGGCAAAAGCAACTAAGGATTTATATATTTACGACTATATAAGTAAAGTTAAAGGTGGATTATCTGACATTTTAAATACACCGGCAACTTATTCCGTAACAACTGATGTAGACATGCGTGTTGGAGGCAAGGGAACAGCATCGAATAAGTTGATCCATACCGGCAAACCTCGTGAAGCCCAATGGACTTATGACTTTAATGTGACTGTACAAATTGAATTGATCGACAGTAAAGAAAAAATACGGGATGATGCACATGTGCTTGCAATTGTTGATGGTTATACGCCAAGGCCTTCGGTAGATATTGAAGGTCATCCCATGATAACACCCATTGGAGTATCAAATGGCAATAGAATTGCTACCGTAGGTGTAGAAGAAATCGCTAACATGAAAGTTGATGCTCAGCTTCATACAGCCTTGCATGAACTTGCGCACTCATTAGGGGTTTCACATTTCTGGAACAAAAAGCCAGGCGACTATGGCACCCCAAATCTGATGGACTACAAGTATATTAACAATTCGCTGACCGATAAACAGCTGATTACTGATCTTTGGTTTAGTAATTTATTAACTCCTAACTTCTTGCTACAAAAACTTAATAATCCCAAACCCTGGTCACAGGAAAAAGAGAAGTTTTCGACAAGTAGTAAGGATGAATTAGAAAAAACAATAAGTAAAAATGGAATTCAAACAAGCAGGTAAGCAAATTTTGCCATACGTTATTAGTTTAATTTTAACGTCTTGTACAAATGACCAGTCATCTGATCTAAAAGAAGCAGGTAAAAATTATTATGATAAGGCTTGCTTAACCTGTCATCTTACAGGTGATAATACTTTGCATCAGCCTTCCTTAGAGAGGATGAGCAAATATGATAGAAGGGATTTATTAAAAATTTTTAATAAACTAAGGAAGGAAGATTATCATTCACAAATATTACCAAATGATTACAAGATCGATTCTTTACTGTCTTATATTAAATCGTATAAGAAATATGATGCAATACCACAAACCGGTAATTGACGAACGCGCCCTGGCCTTATCTTTATGATGGCATTACGGCAGATAACACTTCGGGTGTTATATGAATGTTTACGGGTGGCAATACTACCGGTAATCAAAGATTGATTAAAGATGCTTCCGATAATGGAGGTATCGGAACATCCACACCGCAATCAAAGCTGGCTGTAAATGGAGAAATATTTGCAAAAAAAGTAAAAGCTACCCAAACAGGCTGGGCCGATGATGTTATTTGAGCCGGCCTATTCTAAACAAAACACGCCCTGCGCAAAAACAGGGCGTGTTGACAGAAGCATAAATATAATTTCAGCCTGTACCTCACACTCGAATACAGTCCATTTATGCTTCTCTGTGCGTGCCGACTTATTGATTTATCCTATATAACAATAATGTTGTTTCTTCATGACCTAACGCAGCGCATATGCATTCAGCCTAAAACATGTTATTCAAACACATTTAACCACCATCGATTTTTGTAAAGGTTGTATTCTACAATCAGAAGCTTTAGCCTTATGCTGGTTGGAGAGCTTGGCTACCGGTCTATCGCCTATCAGGAACCGAAGATAAAATTCCGAAACGAATATAACAAAAAAATAATAGCAAAAAAAATCCCGACTTATAGTCGGGACAATCTCTTTGGATGGTTTCCAAAAGGATCATTGATTCTGGTCTTTCATAAAATTGGATCTCGCTTCAAACCGGGTTACTAGGTACGGAATACGGATTATGGACAACGTGCATCAAAGGGTACAAATGAGCCCCACGGCCTTGGGTTTTTCTACGGATGATCGGATTTCGGATCGTTTCAAAGGGTCGGGTTTTTGTTTCAAAGGGTCTGGTGATCATTTTCAGGATACGGTTGTACTTAGGGTTCACAGGATACGGCTTTTCATCAAGGTACGGGTTCGGGATTTAGGGATTGCTACAAATCAGTTCTCAAAAGGTACAGGTTCGGGATTTAGGGATTGCTGCAAATCAGTCCTCAAAGGGTACGGTTCAATTCAAATCTTTTAAGTCTACCAGTGCCGGTCAGGCTCGTTTTCAAGGGTCAGGGTTTAGGGATCGCTACAGATCAGTCCTCAACAGGCTCGGGTTCGGGATTCAGGGATTGCTACAAATCAGTTCTCAAAAGGTACAGGTTCGGGATTTAGGGATTGCTGCAAATCAGTCCTCAAAGGGTACGGTTCAATTCGAATTATGTCAGGTCTACTGGTGTCAGTTCAGGATCGGTTTCAGTTCATAGGGTTCGGTCGGTTTTGCTCAGGATTTCATTGGATTTTGCTGCTTGATCGCTGTTCGGGTTTAGGGATTGCTACAAATCAGCCCTCAAAGGGTACGGATCGTTCAGGTTATATTCAGGGTTTAGTGGCTACTGTTCAGGTCAGGATTCAGTTTCATAGGCCAGGTTTCGGTTTTTGTTCAAGATCATCGGATCTTGCTGCTAAGTCAGGTTCAGGATACGGTTCAGATCATTCGGGGTTTTGTTTCTTTAGGGTTCGGATCAGGCTTCGGTTTCATTTGCATTGGATTGTTATAACGATGTAAAAATACAGTCCCCGGCACCCCCTTTGCAAATTTTGAACATACTGCTTCGGCAGTTTGATGATTAATGCCCGGAACGCATAAAGGCATTTACTTAGCCCTATGGGTTAGGTCGGCGTTTATTGTAAGGGAAATAAGCGCGCTTTGCTAACCGGCATAAGGGTTCGAAGGGCATAAAAAAGCATGGCACGGCTCCTTTTGAGAAACCGTGCCATGCTTATGCTTACTATCTGTTCAGGTAATAGCTTAAAACTTGAACGCTATGCTGGCGGCGAAATTCCTGAGCTTTTGGGGATTAACAGTGGTATAACCCACCCAGTATCTCTTATTGGTAAGATTGTCCATTTTCACCGAGATCCTGAACTTCGGTTGGTCATAGAACACAGATGCATTCAACACTGTATACTCGGGGAGGATGAAAGTGCCCAGGTCTTTGCTATTGATAATCTTATTCTCACTGGCGTAATTACCGCCAAAACCGGCTCCTAATCCTTTTAACCGGGGGCTTTGCAGGCGATAGCTGATCCACCAGTTGGCCAACCAGGGTGAACCGGCTGTACCCGGGCGCATTCCTTCCAGATTTTTATCGTCTGCCTTTTCAAGTTCTGATTCGTTGTACGACATTCCCGCCACCAGGCTCAATCCTTCTATCGGACTTGCAACCACTTCGGCATCGATACCTTTGCTGATCTGTGTACCATCCTGGATGGAGATATTGGCGTTATTGGGGTCGGGACGGATCACGTCTGTCACCCTGATCTGATAAACACTTACCGATGCACTTACTTTACCATCCAGCACATCCAGTTTTACGCCGCCTTCCAACTGGTTCGCCTGCTCGGGTTTGAAGTCATTTGTTTTAATATCAGGGTCTCTGTTAGGATCCCTGGCGCCGTATTTATTGGTGAACGAATTCTGATAATTCGCAAAAAGCGAGACCTGGTCTTTCACGGGCTGGTATACGATACCGAATTTGGGCGACAGGAATGTTTGGCTAAACGGTACGCGGTTAACAGCTGTTCCCGTTACATTATCAGCCGGACCGCGATTATTGAAATGATCCAGGCGTAATGCTGCCAGCACCATCAGGTTGTCGGTGATGTTGAACATATCGCTAACATAGGCACTATACGAATTGGCAATAAAATTCATGGGGTAGGTAAAGTCATCGCCTTCTTCCTGGTATAACTTATCCATATTGGTGCGGTTAAAGCTGCGGTATTTGCTTTGATAGGCTGCTTCCGCTAGATTCTCCTGGTTCAGGGCAGAAATGGTATCGTATGTATTGCCGCCAAAGAACTGGTCAGTAAAATGGTGGGTAAAATCCAGACCGCCCACAAAGCGGTTCCGGAAACGGCCGATCGCAAATTCACCAATAAAATTCTGCTGCAGTTCTATCACCTGGTCCTTACTGTTATCGGTATATTGATCATTCCGGGAAATATAACCATTACCCGCTTCACCGGTGCCGGTTACAGCGCCGGTCGACAAGAGGTAAAAATAAGGCGACGGGCCATCAGAATAACCATTGGTAACAGAGAGAGAAGTTTGTGATTTCCAACTTTCTGAAATGGCATAGTTCATCTGGCCGAAGAAATTCATGTTCCTCGACGTCTGGTACAGGTCTTCGCTTGCGTAAGAACGTTTGTAATCGATATTCAACTGATCGGCTTTGTTAACGCCCAACGCTGAAACGGGTTGCTTGTAAGGGAAAAAGAATACGTTTAAACCGGTGTTCTGTCCGCTGTAAAACTCTGCATCCAGTAAAAAGTTCAATTTGTCATTGACTTTATAGGCTAGGCTGGGAGCTAGCACAAATCCCCTGTTAAAGCCATTATCCATGAAGCTGCCTTCTGTTCTGTAGGCCGCATTTACCCGTAATAATACATTTTTAGCGGAATCAAGGGGCGTATTGATATCAACGCTCAGGCGGTTGTACTGAAAACTGCCGGTGGAATAATTCACCTCACCACCAAAATGATCATATGGCTTTTTGGTGACCCGGTTCATGATACCGCCATAAGAGGTAACTACATTGCCGAATAAAGTGGCTGATGGTCCTTTGATCACTTCCAGTTTCTCCAGGTTGGCAGCGTCGGTAAGCCCTGAAACATTACCGGCAATACCATTTCGTACGGTGCTTTGTACAATAAAACCACGCATATTATAAAAACCGCCGCCGTCACCGCTGCGGCCGGTAGCATCCCACATTTTCTGAACGCCGGGGGCATTTCGCAAGGCATCGTCCACCGAAAATACCAGTTGCTCGTTCAGCAGGTTTTTCGAAATGCTGGTATATACCTGTGGATTTTCTATGTTCTTCAAAGGCATTTTTGAAACATAGTCACTGCTGGTTATCCCAAAGCGGTTACGGCCACTGGTTACCACCACTTCACGCAATTCCCTGGAAGAGATCTTTAATTGAATGGAAACCGCGGTTACTCCATTGCCATCTACCTGTACTGCCTGTACGATCGTCTCATAACCTACCTGTGAGATCTCCAGCTCATAATTACCTGCTTTTACATGATGCAGGGAAAATGTACCGTTCTCTTCGGTAACGGCTGCTTTTTTGGTGCCCTTGAGCACTACTGTAACAGCAGCTGCCGGTTTGCCATCGGCTGTTGTAACACGTCCTTTAATAATGCCAAAGCCGTCTTCAGGATCATTGGCCAAAGCCGGGAAGGCGGCAAATAATAATAAAGCCAGAACAAAAGATAACCTATTCATTGGGAACTTATTTTTCAGATTGGAACGCAAAACTGTTTTATTGTATCTATTCTCCGCTCAGTAAACTCATTAACTGCTGTGATTGTAACTCCGTTTCAGCGAGGTCAAGCATATGATGCAGCTGTTGCAATTCCCGTATACTAAGTAGCATACGAACACCGTCGCAGGGAACAGGAATGGCCAGGGTCTTTCTGTTGATGCCGCTTGCATCCACCGGTGTTTCGTTGAACATGCGCTTTATAAAGCGGAAAAAATCGTAGAAGTCGGCACGGTTCCAGGTTAACAACAAATTGCCGAATGCCACCTGAATGGAATCGCATCCCCGGCATAGGATCACATAACCGCTTTCATCGTCATGAAACAAGGTCTGGTATGAACACATAAGGTATTAATGATTTTAAATATCAGTGTAATTCCCAGGTATCGGTGTTGGGAAAGCAAAAGTAGCCCGGCAGTACCGGCGCGGGTTTCAAATAAGGGAAATCCATTTACGCGATCAGGAAAAAGGGAGGATGACAGGTAGGGATTGCAGGAGGAGCGCAGCATGAAAGGGTGAAAGTGATCACATTTGAGGATCTCTAATATCTCTTTCGATGTAAGACATATGTAAACCGAAGAGTTATTGTTCATCCCTGCATGCGCCGATCACCTTCAACCCTTTTACCTTGCTTTTTTATTGAACCATAAACGAAAAACTTGCTAAACGGTAGCTGCAGCCTCAAGTACTTTATACTGTCCCGGCTTTGGTCCGAATGAACGGACCAGCCGGGTTCAGGAATTGATCTGAATTACAGCCAGAGTAAGGTCGGCGATCTCGTCTTTGCTGAAGTGTTTTTTCAATTCATCATGTATGGCATCGCTGTTCTCTTCTGCGGGCATATGGGTGAGTAATTCTGCAAAAGCCAGCGCTGCCTGTTCTTTAGGTGAGTAGTAATCAGTTTCACGCCAGGCTGAGACCGAGATCAGGCGCAGGGGTGATTCGCCGGCATGGATCGCTTCTTTATAATGCATATCCAGGCAATAGGCACAGCTGTTGATCTGGGACACCCGCAGGTAGATCAACTCAACCATTTTATGATCCAGTCCGCAATTGTCTACATAATTTTGTCCCTGCTTTAGTGCATTGTAAACGCCGGAAGCCTCTTTAAAGGTAATTCTTTCCATGATAGATATAGTTTGGTGGCGTACATGACAAAGAAGGGAAGCTCCGTGTGACAGCTTTTAAATTTTTTAGATCGCTTTATTTCTTTGTTCTGCCAGTGCCGCCAGCTTATCCGGATTTCGCATCTGATAAACCCGGTGGATCAGTCCATCCCGGAACTCAAAGATCTGGCAGTTCACCAATTGTTCATTTTCAAAGTAGAAAATAGCAGGATGGTGGTTCACTTGTCCATACTCAAAATGCCGGTCGTGGTAGAATTTGTTGAAGATACCGGCCAGGAACAACGAAGCGCTTTCCACCCCGATCAGCGGGTTGAGGGCAGCTGCGGCTTTACCACCACCGTCAGAAACCAATACGATATCCCTGCTCAGCAGCTGTTCCAGCTTTTTGATATCGCGGCTGCGGATAACGTCCATGTATCTATCCAGGTATTCGGTAGGCGTTTTCACGTTTTCGTTAACGGTCACATTCTGAAGCTCTTTCCGGGCTCGACTGAGTATTTTTCTTGAATTTTCAATGCTGATGTCCAGCACTTCGGCAATTTCTTCGTGTTCGTACGAGAATGCTTCTTTCAGGATGAAAACGGCCCTTTGTTTGGCATCCAGCTTTTCCAGCAACACCATGAGGGAGTAGGAGAGAATGTCTTGCTGATTCAACCCGGCATCAGCCGTTTCGGTGGCGACGGGTTCTGGTAACCAGTTACCCGGGTAAGCGGCTTGCATCTTCTGTAACCTGTTGCGGGCATTGATGGCGCGATTGATCACCGACCTTGTAAGGTAGGCTTTTTGATTTTGAATGTCGGCGCCAGTGCGGTTGATCATCTCAAGCATAACATCCTGCACTACATCTTTAGCTTCCTCGTAAGAGCCGAGGATATTATAAGCGTAGGAAGTAAGCAAAGGTCGAAGGGAATCCATATGCAAATGTAGGAAGGAATAAGGAATAGGTTTATTTGTCCCCGGTTGACTAAGTTTAAGGTTCTGCCAATTAAATTCTATCCTGCCCCGATCAAATAATTGGCGCCATTTGTCAGTTGAGGGCTGCTGTTCATCAATTTACAAGGCCAACCCCGCATATTGTACCTGCCATCAATGTATTTTCTACTATCTGCTCACAGGAATCCCCGGTTCCCTGACAGGAATTGCGAATTCCCATCCCGTTTTTAGGTTCCCTAATGAGTTTTGAGAATTCCCGTCGGGAAACCTTACAGGCCATCCGGTTTTCTGATTTCCTACCCGGTTTTATGATTTCCAGAGAGGTTTTACGATTTCCTGCTGAAGATCCACCTTTCCTGGCTGGAAAAAAGTTTTTCCGCCAGGAATTGCCGTTTGCTGGCTGGAGCGGCGATTTGCTACATTAAAAAAATGCTTCCTGCTCAACGGGTAAGTTTCAAATAATTCTTATTTTTAATCTGTCAGGTCAATTATCGGCAAAGCCCACCTGACCACCCACTACGGTTAAGCCTCTCTTCTAAAACGACATTCATTTACAGGGGATTCTAACAGGTAAGCCAATGCTTATCAGTTATGCGCATGTATGGTTTTTGACCAAAATGTAAAAACACCCCGTATATGAAAAGAAAACTCGCCCTGAATTTTAAAGAGACGAAGGATAGTGATCTTTATTTGATTGCAAATTATGTTGTAGAAAGCATGACTGACAACGAATATTTTCCCGACCCGGGAATGATGATCATCGAGTTGCGTGAGATAAGTACCCAGTTTAGCCAGGCTATGTCGGAAGCCGGTAACAAAGACCGGGTAAAGATCGCCATCAAGAACGATCTGAAAGTTTTGCTGATCAAAAAACTGAAAGAGGTGGGAGCATTCGTTAGAAATGAATCAAAAGGTGCAGAAACACCCATGTTTAGCAGCGGCTTTCCCATTTTCACCCCACGGGAAGAAATAATCCTGAAAGCGCCCACCCATTTCAAGGTCTTGCCAGGTGCCAATCCCGGAGAGATCTTAATGAAGGTTCGACGCGTACATGGCGCAAAATCTTACCAGTATCGATGGACGCCCGATCCCATAACCCCGGCCAGTGTTTGGCAAAGTGAAATTGATACCCGTTGTAAAAGAGTGATCAGGGGATTGCCACTAGGCATAAACTACTGGTTCGAAATGATAGCGATAGGTTCCAATAGCCAGATGGTATATACCCAAAGACTTAGCCGCTACATTTCCTGAAAACCAACTGCAAAAACACATTCACATTCTCTCTGTAATGCCACTAAAATCAGTTACTTTTGCGGGTATTTAAAGGACAATCGACTGAATGAAGAATATCCGCAATTTTTGCATCATAGCACATATCGACCATGGTAAAAGCACCCTGGCAGACAGACTGTTACAATCTACCAATACCATCAGTGAACGGGAAATGATGGACCAGGTCCTGGACGATATGGACCTGGAGCGGGAAAAAGGGATCACCATCAAGAGCCACGCCATTCAAATCAACTATAAACATACTGACGGACAGGAATATATCCTGAACCTGATCGATACTCCCGGCCACGTGGATTTCAGCTACGAAGTGAGCCGCGCGCTGGCTGCCTGTGAGGGCGCCCTCCTGCTGGTGGATGCTACCCAGGGTATTCAGGCACAAACTATCAGTAACCTGTACCTTGCCATCGACAACGACCTCGAGATCATTCCCGTGATCAATAAAATTGATATGGACGGCGCCATGATCGAGGAAGTAAAGGACCAGATCATTGAGCTGATCGGGTGCAAGCCGGAAGATATCCTGCTGGCCAGTGGCCGTACAGGCATTGGTGTAGACGGGATCCTGCAAGCGATCGTGGAACGCATTCCGGCTCCCAAAGGTAACCCGGAGGAGCCCCTGCAAGCCCTGATCTTCGACAGTGTATTTAACAGCTTCCGGGGCATTATCGTATACTTTAGGGTTCTGAACGGCACCATTCGCAAAGGTGATATCGTAAAATTTGTGTCTACCGACATGGATTATGAAGCCGCAGAAGTAGGGATCCTTAAACTGAAGATGACAGAGAAAAAAGAAGTAGGCGCTGGTGATGTAGGTTACCTGATCACAGGTATCAAGAATGCAAAAGAAGTAAAAGTGGGTGATACCATTACCCTTAAAAATAATCCTACCCAGGAAATGATCAAAGGTTTCCAGGAAGTGAAACCAATGGTGTTTGCGGGCATCTTCCCGGTGAATACAGATGAGTTTGAGGAGCTTCGTGACTGTATGGACAAACTGCAGCTGAACGACGCTTCGCTTACCTATGAGCTGGAAACATCGCAGGCCCTGGGTTTTGGTTTCCGATGCGGATTCCTGGGGATGCTGCATATGGAGATCATCCAGGAAAGGCTGGAAAGGGAGTTTAACCAGACGGTGATCACCACCGTTCCCAACGTGAGTTTTATCGCCTATACAACCAAGGGCGAAAAGATCATTGTGAACAACCCGACCGAGTTCCCTGACCCGGTAAAAACAGACCGGATAGAAGAACCATACATCAAGGCGCAGATCATTACGAAACCCGAGTATATCGGTAATATCATGACGCTTTGTTTGGGCAAACGCGGTATCCTGCTGAACCAAAGCTACCTGACCACCACCCGTGTGGAGCTGCAGTTCGAGATGCCCCTGACTGAGATCGTGTTCGACTTCTACGATAAATTGAAAAGCCAGACCCGTGGCTATGCATCTTTCGATTACCATCCGATCGGCTACCGCGAAAGCGATATTGTAAAAATGGATATTCTGTTGAACGGCGACAAGGTAGATGCTCTCAGCGCGCTTATTCACCGGAGCAGATCCCAGGATTTTGGCCGCAAACTTTGCGAAAAGCTGAAAGAACTGCTGCCCCGCCAACAATTCCAGATAGCCATTCAGGCTGCGGTTGGCGCCAAAGTACTGGCCCGCGAAAATATCAGCGCCATGCGGAAAGACGTTACCGCCAAATGTTACGGAGGTGATATCAGCCGTAAACGCAAACTGTTGGAGAAACAGAAAGAAGGTAAAAAGCGTATGCGCCAGATAGGTAATGTGGAAGTACCGCAGGAAGCATTTCTCGCCGTATTGAAACTCGACGATTAACTTTATTTACGAAGTGCAAGGGGGATTCCAATAATTGAATGATTATTGGAACTATGCTAACAAAAAATACCAGTAAGGATCAGCGGATGTTGAATTCTTATATATTTGCCATTGCTTCTTTATTCAGGTGCAGGTAGTTTTAGCGCAACAAAGCCCTGTAATGGAACCTCAGACCTGTATCAGTGACAAAACGAAAAACCCCAATTTACATTGGGGTCAATTCTTTATCGCTGGTTATATCTATCCTTTTTTCTTCGGTGGTGCACTTTTTTTGGGAGGTGTTGTTGTTGCCGGTGGTATTCCTAATTCTCTTTCCATAGTTTTCCGGGAAGCTTCCTCAAGCCGCTGCTCATTGGCATTGCCCGCATCATCCAGGATGGTTGATTCTGTCGGGAACTGACCGTCTTTCAATTTCATGTCAAATTCCAGGCGTGGTACATGCACCCACTGGCCATTCTGCCATTTGAACGCTTCAAAATCGCCATCCGGTATATACGTAGATTTCCGTTCCGGTTCATTCGTTTCAGAGATAAGATGATCGAATACAATGAGATCTTTTTCAGGATCGTAATTGAAGAAGGTTTTAGCTTCTTTTTTATATTCAATATTAAAGCGGGCCTGTACCGGCTTCTTTACGGAATCTTCTTTAAAGGAAACCATAGCGCCGCCGAATACCGGTTCTCCGCGTTCGTTGAAATGTAATACTTCCAGCCATTTGCGGTTACTGCTTACACTGAAATCATCAAATCCCAGCAGGGTATAATACTTCTTACCATTATGTTCTTTGGCAATGATGCGGTAATAAATAGCGCCTATCCAGTTGTTGCGGCCGCGCACCGAATCAAGCGGTTTGGGCGTGAACATCGAATAGTCGAACAAAGGGAACAGCTTTAGTGAGCCGTCGGGCATATTCATTTGTATGGCGCCTTTTTGCAGATACACATATTCATCTTTTTTCAATTGCCAGGTGAATATGCGGAAGGTACTATCGGGCGCATACAATTTTGAAATATTCAGAGAATCGAAAGGATAGTAAAATGCGTTTTTTACCTTCAGCGCCCGCACAAGCGTGCGGGTGAATAAACTGTCTGACCTGAAACGGTCAGCGGCACTTTCACTGAATACCATATTGGCTGAAAGCTTCTTTAATGTATCTTCCTTGCGTTCCAGGGCCTTACTATCTGCCGGGGATAGCCGTTGTGCCGATGCGGGCAGCACAAAGAAGAAACCGATGATCAAAAACCAACTGGTAAAACAGTATTTGAAATAGTGGTGATTCATAGTTAAAATATTGTGAACGCTTAACGAGGCAAAGTTAGTAAGATGCCCTGCCGATTTGGGTATTGGAACGTGAAAGGGTTGATAAAATTTCATGCATTTTGCAAAGCTTTTGCAAAATCGGCTAAAGAATTAAATGCCAGGTCAATAGCAGGGTGGGGAAGCTCCTGTTCAGGGTTGGTTGTTTTAACAAAAACGGTATGAATGCCGGCATTGCGGCCAAACTCCATATCACTCATATTGTTGCCTACGATCAACGATCGTTGCAGGTCAATTTCAGGGTAATCTTTCTTCGCCTCATAGATCATCCCGGGATTGGGCTTGCGGTTGGGATGGCTGGCGTCATTCGCAACACAATAATAGATGCGGTCGATGCGCCCTCCGGCTTTTAGAATGTCGGCTGTCATGCAGCTATGAATATTCAGCAAATCAGCTTCCGTCATCAGTCCACGCCCCACACCGCGCTGGTTAGTGGTGATGATTACCAATCCGAACTTGTCGGTCAGCGTTTTTAAGGCATCCAGCACCCCGTCATAAAAAACAAATTCGTCGTAATTATATACGTAATCCTGGTATTTTTCGTGATTGAGAACACCGTCCCGGTCAAGAAATAAAGTCCAGCTCTTATCAATCTGTGTAAGGTCTAACATCTGATAATAATTTCAGTTTCTCAATTCCCGGTTTGCTCTTTCAAAATCTTCGGGTATGCCAATATCAATAAAATAGGCATCCTGCACGATGCCGTACATGGGCCGGCTTGTATACAGTTGCTCCAGGTAATCTTTTTCAAAGGAGAACTTTTCCGGTAAACCTTCGCTGAGAAATGCAGCTACCTGTAATGCATATATGCCGCCGTTGATGAGGCCGCTTTCGTAGAACTGCTTTTCCTTAAAACTTTTGATAGCGCCATTGCCGGCAATTTCTACCACGCCATACCGGTCAAAATGCTGCATCGGTTTTAAGGCCAGCGTACAATGTGCCTGTTGCTGCGAATGAAATGCAGCCAGTGCCGGTACCTGAATAGAGAACATCGTATCACCGTTCAGGATCAGTACCTGTTCTTCAGTAGCCTGCTTACAGGCAAGCTGAACGGCGCCACCGGTTCCCAGCGGTTCCTTTTCAATAACATATTGTTTAGGAAGGTTCGCATAGGACTGATCCAGAAACTCCTGGATCATGGCATGTTTATACCCCAGTGAGAAGATGAACTTTTCAATACCCTGTTCCCTGAAATAGTTCATAACGTGGGCCAGAAACGGTTTTCCTGCCACCGGCGCCATACATTTCGGCAGATCGGGTACGGCACTGCGTAACCTGGTTCCCAATCCACCGGCCAGAATAATGCACTCTTTAATAGCCATGCTTTAGAATAATAAAAAAACTTATTGATCACGATCTATAGTGCAGGTCTCAAGTTTCAGGTTACAGGGCCTCAATAGATGTTCCCTGTAACCTGCAACCTGTAACTCCTGATTATTTATTAAAGTATTGTTCTTCCACAAGCTGGCAAACAATATGCCCCAGCATGATATGACTTTCCTGAATGCGGGGTGTATCTTTCGAGGGAACATTCACCAGGTGATCGCTTAACAATTTCATTTTACCACCACTGTCGCCGGTGAAGCCTACGGTTATAATGCCTTTTTCACGGGCTGTTTCAAATGCTTTTACAATATTGGCGGAATTGCCGGAAGTGGATAATCCGATCAGCACATCTCCTTTTACCCCGATGCCTTTAATTAATCGTGCATACACCACATCATAACTGTAATCGTTGGCCACAGCGGTCAAATAGGAGGTATTGCAATGCA
This sequence comes from Longitalea arenae, assembly GCF_016924755.1. Taxonomy (GTDB): domain Bacteria; phylum Bacteroidota; class Bacteroidia; order Chitinophagales; family Chitinophagaceae; genus Niastella; species Niastella arenae. The sequence goes on from NZ_JAFFJX010000002.1 coordinate 992,908, forward strand.
ATGCTTCGGCAGGCAATGCGTCGCGGTCGGTATAAAAACGGCCGGAAAATTCAGCGGCCAGGTGCTGGGCATCAGCAGCGCTGCCGCCATTTCCGCAGAAATACACGCGGTTGCCATTCCGTAATGCCGCGGTTATGATAGTAGCCAATTGATCAATAGTACCTAATAACACCGGGTCTTTCAAAATGCTTTCTTTGGTACTGATCGACGCTTTGATAATGTCTGTAATCTTATTTGTCATAGATATTTATTAAATATGGGATATGGTGATAATTCGATGTTGTGATAATCAGTTTGAAGCTTTATCACATTAGCTAATTAACTATATCGTCCACGTAGTGAGTCCATGATCAACAAACTGGTAGTTCTTCACAAAGCCGCCAAATTTCGATAAACATTCAATCACCGCATACTTGGCATTGCCGGGACAATAGAAGGTCATAAATCCGCCACCGCCGGCGCCTGAGATCTTTCCGCCTGTGGCGCCTGCTTTCCTGGCTCCTTCATAGATCTCATCCATCAGTGTATTGGAGATACCTTCGGCCATCTGTTTCTTTTGCTGGAAACCATAATCCAGGATCTCTCCAATTTCATGCAACCGGCCTTTCAGCAACGCTTCTTTCATCAACTGCGCCTGGCGTTTTAACTGGTGCATGGCATCGATCGGCTTTTCCTTTTTCGATACCACATTCTGGCTTTGCTTTTCAATGATCCTGGCCGACTCGCGGCTGGTAGCTGTATAATATAATACCAGGTTATTCTCCAGCTCAAACAGGTATTGTTGTTTTATGCGCAGTGGGTTTACCACTACATTTTCGCCATAGAATTCCATATAATTCACGCCACCAAACGTTGCCGCATACTGGTCTTGTTTACCACCCGCCATTTTCAGGTCGTTCCGTTCAATATCATAGGCCAGATGGGCAATATCATATTCGCCCAGGGGTAACCGCAACATTTCCGCAAAGGCGCCTACAATGGCCACTACCAGGGTAGAAGAAGTACCTAAACCGGAGCCGGCAGGTGCGTCAACAAAAGTTGACAACCGGAAGCCCGCTTCAGGCATGCCGTATTGTTTCTGGATACGGTTATAAACACCTTTCAGCAGGTCGAGTTGCCCGTCGATGGGCAATTCGGCAGCCCAGGGAAATTGCTGCGTCTCGTGCCTGTCAAGGGCCTGTAATTGAATGGTCTTTTCGGCAAGTGGTTCTATGTTCGCATAGGCATACAGCGACACCGTAGCATTCAGGATAGCTCCGCCGTAGAGGTCACTATACGGACTTACATCGGTACCACCACCGGCCAAACCGATACGTAAGGGTGCTTTGCTTCTGTAGATCATTTATTTAGTATAATAGGTTTTGTAGTGTCAGTAAACAGTCCGGGAAGCATTTAGCTGATTGTCAAAATCGTATTGACCAGGTTATGCCAGGAATATTTTTCTTTTTCGATGCGAAGATGTGGTATAAAATGCTGTTCTCCAAGTTCAAAATAGCGGGTAATGGCTGCGGCCAGTGAAGCCGGCTCCGGTTCGCATACCAATCCTACCTTTTCATGCGGCACCAGGGTAGGCAAACTGCCAACATTGGTTACCACCATTGGCTTTTCAAAATGATAGGCCAGGGGCGTAACACCGCTTTGGGTAGCGCTGCGATAAGGCTGTATGACCATATCTGCGGCGCAGAGATAATATTTCACTTCACTGTCGGGAATAAAATCCGTTCTTTGTATCAGGTTTTCTTCAATTCCCAATCGTTGTATTTGTTCCTGAAATGGTTTTACATCTTCGTAAAATTCCCCCGCCACCAAAAGTTTTGGAACTGGGCTATCCGGCTTCGCCTGCTGTTTCAATACGCTCATGGCGTCATATAAAATATCAAGCCCTTTATATTTTCGAATAAAGCCGAAGAAAAGGATGATCTTTTCATCAACCGGCAAGCCAAGCTTTTTGCGGGCATCCTCTTTTGATACCGGCTCACCAAAATTGTCGTACAGGGGATGTAAAACCTGTTGCGCCGGTTTGTTCTTTTCAAATTGACGCAGGTCGTTCATTACCTTTTCACTCATGGTAATGAACGCATCACAACTATTGAGAAAATAACGGGTGAAGGCTACATCCCCCGGTCTTTTTTCGTGCGGAATTATATTATCCGTGATCGCAATGATACGGGTATGGCGGTTTTTTCGCGCCCTGCGCAAAATGGTGCCCAGGGCCGGTCCCATAAAGGGCAACCAGTACCGCACTACAATTATATCGGGTTGAATACGCTTCAATGCATTACCTACCTGTAACCAGTTTAACGGATGCACCGAATTAATAACGGAATAGATCTCCAGATCTGCAGGCGCCGGTTCCGTTGAATACTGTGTGGTGCCGGGAAACAAAAAAGAAGGGTATTGCAGGGAAAAAGAATAAATGCTACAGGTATGGCCTTCATCAATAAACTGTTTGCACAGCCGCTGGTTGAAGGTGGCTAAGCCACCCCGCAACGGATGCCCGGGTCCTATGATGACGATTTTTTTCGAAGCCATTAATCAATTCCTGTTTTCTGCTCAATTAAATAGTGATTACGGCCAGGTGAGTTCCGGGAGATCAGTTCGCCGAGGAATCCGGCAATGAACATCAGGGTACCCATGACCATCAGCGTTAAGGAAATATAAAATACAGGCCGGTTGGTAATTGCGTATTCCGGCTCAATGATCTTGGAAACGATCAGGTACAGTACCATCAGCAAGCCCAGTACCAGTACTCCGGAACCCCAAAGCCCAAAAAAGTGCATGGGCCGTTTACCGTATTTGCCAACGAAAGTAATGGACGCCAGATCTAGAAAGCCGTTCACAAAACGCTCCCAGCCAAATTTAGTAGTACCGTATTTGCGCTTGCGGTGCTCCACCACTTTTTCACCGATCTTTTTAAAACCCGCCCATTTTGCCAGCACGGGGATATAGCGATGCATTTCCCCGTACACTTCAATGCTTTTAACTACTTTCAGCCGGTAAGCTTTGAGCCCGCAATTGAAATCGTGTAATTGGATCTTCGAGATCCGCCGGGTAGCCCAGTTAAAGAATTTACTGGGGATATTTTTCGTGAGGGTGTTATCGAAACGCTTCTTTTTCCAGCCGCTTACCAGGTCATATCCGTCTTCAATGATCATTCTGCGCAATTCAGGTATTTCATCCGGACTGTCCTGCATATCGGCATCCATTGTGATCACCACTTTGCCCAATGCGGCTTTGAACCCCTCGTTCAATGCAGCAGACTTGCCATAATTGCGCTGGAACCTGATCCCTTTGATATTGTTATTCTTTGCACGTAATTGTTCTATTACCTGCCAGGAGTTATCGGTGCTGCCGTCATCGATCATAATGATCTCATAAGTGAGACCATTGGCAGTGACCACCCGCTCGATCCAGGCACACAATTCGGGCAGGGATTCATCTTCATTCAACAAAGGCACTACAATGGATACATCCATAGTTATTGGTTAAAAGTATTTTCGAACGCAGGCCGTTTTCTTTTTATGATCGCCGATACGATCAGGGCAACAATGAACCACCCGATACAGCCAAAAACAAAACCCAGGAGTAATCTTCCAATGGTGTAGTTATTCTTGTTCAGCGTCTCTTCTACCGCTTCGTCGATCTTTTCCTCCGGCGCACCCAACTTACGCATCAGTTTTTCCGCCTGCTCGGCTGTTACCTGCGCCAACGCCTCCCGGAAGGACACATCAATATAATTAAACAAAATATACTGAAAAAGGGTTGCGATCAATGAGCCGATCACCAGGATGGTGAAGGTGGCTTTCAAAGCTTCTGAAAACTCAAGGTATCCTCCCTGCAGTTTTCTGATCTGCAGGCCGCCAATCACACTGATTGCGATCGGTAAAACGGTTCCTACCCAGGCAATAGGGCTCACAAACAATTTTGCGCCGCCAAGATAGAGTATTACAGTAAATACAATTGATACGCCTCCATTAATAAGTCCGTAAAGAACGCCCAGGTTCCTGGGAGAGGATGATGCAAGAGTCATGCAATAAGATATTAATTTAGAATTAAGGTTTCTTTGTTGATGATCCCTTTTACCGCACCGTTGAGGGTTTTACCGGTAAAGGCCGAGTTCTTGGATTTCGACCGGAAAGAAGCCGTTGTAAATGTTACCGGCACACCAGGCTCAAACAGGGTAAAACAGGCCTGCGCCTCCTTATTGATCACGGGGCATTCCAAACCAAATATTTTCCGGGGATTAATGCTTACCAGCTCCACCCAGCGGCTTTCGGTAAGTGCAGGCAGAATGGTCTTTATTGCACTATAAGAAGTTTCGAGTCCCGTCATGCCGTATTTGGCGTATTCAAATTCCAGCACCTTGCTGTCGTATTCATGCGGCAGGTGGTGTGATGCTATACAATCGATGGTTCCGTCGAGCACGGCCTGTCTGAGTATTTCTACATCGCTTTTTGTGCGCAGGGGAGGATATACTTTCAGGTTGGTATCATACTCCATCAGATCTTCATCGGTGAAGAAAAGGTGGTAGGGAGTCACTGAGCAGGTGACCGCCAGTCCGGCGTCTTTTGCGCGGCGGATATATTCCAGCGATTTCGGTGCGCTTACACCAGTGAAATGCAGTTTCGAGTCGGAATACCGCACCAGTTTAATATCGCGGGCTACCTGCAGTTCTTCGGCCATCATGGGTTTGCCGGGCAATCCCAGCCTGGTGCTCACAATTCCTTCATGCATGAGGCCATTGGCGCCAACACTTTTATCGTCGGGAATTTGAATAATGGTTCCTTCAAAGGCCTTTACATATTGCAGCGCTTTCAGCAACAGGCCGGCAGATTGGATCGGGTTCAAACCATCGCTAAAGGCAACGGCCCCGCTCGTACGCATATCGTACATTTCAGCCAGGTCCTTTCCTTCGGCGCCTTTTGAAATAGCCCCGATGGGATGCACATTCACCGGCAGCGACCGCGACTTCTGACTGATGTATTCTGCCTGGGTTTTGCTATCGACCACCGGTTTTGTATTGGGGATCACGAATACATCGGTATAACCACCGGCAGCGGCAGCGCGGGCGCCTGTTTCCAGGGTTTCCTTGAATTCGTAACCGGGATCGGCAAAATGAGCAAACACATCCACCCAGCCGGGCGAAAGGTGCAACTGGCTGCCTGTAATGATCTTGTCTGCTTCTGCTGAAATAGCAGGTTGAATATCCTTGATTATACCTGATTCTATAAGGACATCCTGCTTCGTTCCGTTAAATGGGGATGATGGGTCAGTTATTGTAACCTGTTGAATTAGAATCTTCATTCTCAAAAAGTTGAGCGAAGATAAGGTTTTCTGTTTTAAGTTGTTCGTTCTCAGTTCTTAGTTCTTGATTGTAAGGTGAATCCATAAAAGGGGGTTGTGTTGCCAGGCACCGGTTGCGGGCGTAACATTCTGAGATCCCGCCTAAAGGCAGCGTGATTGACATTACGAGCCCTGGAAACCGGTAACCGGTAACCGGTAACTGGTAACCGGTAACTGGTAACTGGTAACCGGTAACTGGTAACCGGTAACTGGTAACCGGTAACTGGTAACTCTTCTGTTAGTTGACCTTATTCATGGGCTTGTTATTCAAAAACGCTTCAATATTGGCGACCGTCACGGCCATCACCCGTTTGCGGGCTTCCCTGCTCACCCAGGCATTATGCGGGGTAATGATGCAGTTTTTGGCGTTCAGTAGCGGATTTAACGCATTTGGCGGTTCGGTCGACAATACATCCAGCCCGGCACCGGCAATGCGGCCATTATTCAATGCATTGGCAAGATCCTGTTCATTGATGAGCTGGCCGCGGGCCGTATTAATGATAAAGGCGGATGCTTTCATGCGACTGATCAGTTCTGCATTTACAAAACCGGTATTTTCAGGCGTCAGTGGACAATGCAGCGACACTACATCACTTTTTGCAAATAATTCCGGCAAAGGCAGCCAGGGCGCAAATGCTTTTTCTTTTTTTGCGGGATTGTAGTAACAAAGCTCCATACCCAATGCCTGGGATATACGGGCGGTCTGTTGGCCGATGTTTCCCCAGCCAACAATACCCATCGTTTTTCCGGCCAGTTCTGTAATAGGCGCTTTCTGATAACTGAAATCGGGGCAGTTTGTCCACTCACCGGCCGCTACGGAAGCGGCATGTTTTCCTACCTGGTTGGTCAATTCGAGCAACAAAGCAATGGTATGCTGCGCAACGGAAGCAATACCATATGCCGGCACATTGCATACGGCAATATTGCTTTTTGTTGCCGCCTGCACGTCGATGATATTATAACCGGTTGCCGTAACGCCGATCATCTTCAGCTGCGGCAATCGGGCCAGTGTAGCTGCGTTAAAAGGCACTTTATTAGTAAGCACGATATGGGCATCCTTACACTTGTCCACGATCTCATGCGGCTGCATTCTGTCGTACACGAACAGCTCGCCAAATTGTTCCACCGGTTGCCAGCTCAGATCGCCCGGGTTCAATGTATAGCCGTCGGTTATTACTATTTTGATCATTGCTAATTATTAGTAAATGGCAAAATAACAGGAAAATCGGTACTTCCAATTCTTTTCTATCTTCGTGACAAACGATCAATATGGCGGATTATATAATAAATGTTGCCGAAATAGAAGAATACCAGATGCTGAACGACCGGCAATCGCTGGATGGTATCTTCCGGCGGGCCCAAAGCGCAGTGGTGGGTGGGGAAGTAGTGGCGCTGGTACGGAATAACCCAAACGGTCAGTCGTACCGCTTTAATGAGATCTCCACCCTGGAAGACCTGAACGAATACAAAAAGAATGTATATAAATACGTAAAAGAAGATTAACAACTTTTAAGCGAAACATATGAAAGTGCTGGTTACGGGCAGTGCCGGCCATTTGGGCGAAGCCCTGGTACGCACACTGCGCAAGGATCATCAGGTAGTGGGCCTCGATATAAAGGCATCACCATTTACCACGTCTACGGGATCGATCACCGATCGCGATTTTGTAAAAGAAAACATGCAGGGGATCAATGTTGTTTTACATACCGCCACCTTGCACAAACCACATGTGGCTACGCATACGCCCCAGCAATTTGTTGACACCAATATAACCGGCACGCTTAATTTGTTACAGGAAGCTGTTGCGGCGGGCGTGGAAGCATTTGTATTTACCAGCACCACCAGCGTATTTGGCGATGCCCTGGTACCACCTGCAGGCGCAGCCGCCGCCTGGATAACAGAAACGGTTACCCCGGTTCCGAAAAACATTTACGGCGTTACCAAAGCAGCAGCAGAGGATCTTTGCCAACTCTATTACCGCAATTCCGGTCTGCCCTGCCTGGTACTGCGTACTTCCCGTTTTTTTCCGGAAGAAGATGATAACCGGAAAATGCGGGAGATCTATCCCGATTCGAATCTCAAAGCCAACGAATTCCTCTACCGCCGTGTGGAAATTGAAGACGTCGTAAGCGCTCACCTGGCAGCCATGGAAAGGGCAAGGTCTATTGGATTTGGCACCTACATTATAAGCGCCACCACGCCATTTCAGCAGGCTGATCTTTGGGATCTGCGTACAAAGGCCCATGAAGTGGTCAAACGGCTTTATCCTGAATACCTGGCCATATATGAGCAACGAGGCTGGAAAATGTTCCCTGCTATTGACAGGGTATATGTGAATGAACTGGCCCGCAGGGAATTGGGCTGGGAACCAAAGTACAACTTCAGGTATTTGCTTGAACAGCTGAAAAATACCAACGAGCTGCGCAGCCAGCTGGCCAGAGAAATTGGCGCCAAGGGTTATCATGCAGAAAAATTTACTGAAGGGCCTTATCCCGTCGACTGACGGCAACGCTGAACGGGTTTCAGATCGTGCATGTAGCCGGTCGCAGCGGTTTCACGACTTTAGATAGTTCGCCCGGCCGCTATAAATGAGGCTGTCAGGCTCAAAAATTCCACGAAGGTCTCCAGTGAAAATGTTATGTACATTTACTGAAAAGACCAGATATGGAAAATAACTATCCTTACGACACAAGGCTTGATATTAAATATGATCATCTTGAGCTCATTGATGTGCCAGCGATCGTCAAAGCCAATCAGCACAAGTGGTTTAACCAAACGCTTACCAAAGTAAACAGCAGCGTGGTGCGGGTAGCCATCATAGAAGGGGAGTACCACTGGCATAAACACGATAATGATGATGAGTTTTTCTTTGTGCTCGATGGTCAGCTGCTCATCGATCTTGAAGACAAGACGATCACTTTAAATCCCTGGGAAGGGTTTACCATTACCAAAGGAATTGTACACAGAACAAGAGCGCTTAAAAAAACGGTCATGCTGATGGTAGAGACCAGTGATATTGTGCCTACCGGTGATTAGATGTGAGATTTCGGGATTTTGAGATTTTGAGATTTCGGGATTTGCCGGCCAAGAGCCGACAAATCCCGAAATTTCTATTTTAAGTTGGTAATAGCACCTGGTTTTACTCCACCAGTTTCGTTACAGCGGGATGTTGTTCTAAAGTATCAATCGTTGCAGTGGTCTGAAACAATTCCACGATCACCTGTTTACGTGCGGTAGTCCATCTGCCAAGGCTAATATTATATACACCACCCATCATACTGAACAGGCCGGCATCGGAAGGATCGGGGCCAGGAGGGTGCAGTTCATTAAACGGATAAGCCATATTGGCGGTGTTGCCATTGGAACGGTAATGGAGGTAAGGCACTACCTTTGGCTTGTAAGTAACCGGATCTATACTTACCGAATACATAGAGTACCAGTCGTTATTACAGATCCTGTAACCTAATATGGGCTTTTTATTCGGGTCATAAATAGCGGCTGCTCCGCCCGAGGCTACAAACAACACATCTACCGGCACGGATGTTTCTGTAACAGTGGTGCCTTTGAATATGGCTACTCCACAGGTGTTTCCACTGTTGGCAAAGGGGCCCGAGGTGCCAAACGTACTTGCGCGAACAAGGCCTCCGTCGCCCCTGTTTGGGTTGGTGCCGGTGGTAGCAAAGGTTTTCTGGTACCAGTTGGCGGTTGCGGGAAAGGAATGGGTGCCTAAGGAACCATTGATCTTTTTACCCTGGAAACCAAAATAAAAGAACTTCCCTTTTTGTACGCTGCCCGAGTTAATATTCCATTTTATGGTACGCTGCCCGCCTGTGGCCCAGCCGGCATCGAGCGGAGTTGCAGAACTGGCGCCGCCTGAATTCACGCAAAATACAATGCTGTAAGGCGTGACTGTAAAATCTATATCTTTAGTAGCAAGCATTTGTACATATTCATAGCCCCCGTCTCCGCCCTTGGGATCGCTCTGGAAGCCGGTTATAAGGAGATCCTGTGCCATAGATCCCATATTCACTATATCATCTGCATTTCTTGTTCTGAACTGTACAGGTCCGTCGGAAGTACTAAAAGGGATGCCCACATAGGCGGCCAGCGCATAAGGCGCATTTTGCGCATAACTTACACCCGGATCGGTATAAAGAGCGAGGTCTCCAAAACCATCATTGATCGTTTTAAAACCACTGATCACAGCTCCCGGTGCCAGCGCGGGATTAAAACTCGCTTTATTAATAAGGCAAAGCGAACTTTCGTACTTCTCAGGATTAGCATGCAGCTGCGCTACGGTTATGGCGTTTATCCCAACCACACCTTTACCCTTAACCGTAACATTCGATTCTGTCAGGCCGGTTATGGTTAAAACGCCGTTTTTCCGGGTTAACAATCCGCCTGTAATATCTATCCATAACGAGTCGCCCGGACGATAGTTGGCCGCAGCGGCGCCGAGCTCTATGGAAATGCCCCGCAGCGTTTGGAGGCGGCGGCTATCCTGCACCACCAGCAAACCTTCCGGAAGATTTTTTTCTGTATGGTCCGATATAACTACCGCAGCCAGTTTGGAAGCACCATACATGATATCTTTTGAAAGAACTACATCCTGCCCTTTATAAAGCGGACGCAGATCCAGAATAGAACCGATGTCGTTAGGCTCACCTCCCGGATAATACTTGTATGTTTTAGTGCAACTGTTTATAGTCACAGCTATACCTATTATTACAAAAAGATTTACTAAATATTTCATCTTTAGATTTTTTATAGTTGATACACTTAAGGCCGTTGCCACCATACATTGGTTGATATTTCATCGGGGCCCTGTGCAGCTACAGCAGCTTTGTAGTTTGAGGGGTTGGCAGCCTGAACATACACAGGGTATACCAGGCGTGCAGGCATTACGCCTCCGTTTTCCAGTCCCGGCCCTTTAGGCAAAACCGGATGTCCGGTGCGCCGGTATTCAAACCACTGCTGCAGATCCGTCATGAACAGTGCATAATATTTCTGTAAGTGGATCTTTTCCATTTTATCTTCTTGTGGGAGGTTATCATCCCAGACTTCGCCTGCAGCGTCGAGATTGTTAAGATGGTCGGTAAAGTTGGTAGCACTGGTACTTTCCGGAAAGTTAGGCACCCAATAGTTGATAGCGGATGCAATGCCCTGGTAATAGTAGTTCTTTGTATCAGCTTGCACACCAATCCATCCCTTCAAGGCCGCTTCTGCCAGTATGAACTGTACTTCGGCATATTGCATGATGATACCGGTCAATGGATTTTGCTGAAGCGACCAAACGCCACCGGTACTCGTATTATCAAAGCTTTGAAAATAACAACCCTTTGTATCACCGGTTCCTGGCAGGTAGCCGCTTTGAACGCCAAACCATCCGCCGCCGCTGGCCTGTGCAATACCGAAACGGCCTATACTGCCTGATCCATAGGGAGTAGAAGATACATAACGCGGATCAGACCACGCGATCAAATGATCTAAAAAGAAACTGCAAATAGCCGGAGCCCGAAAATCCTGCGCTCTCACCCCGTTCAAATAAGGTGATGTGTATGGATCTGTAGTACTGGTGCCACCGCTCCAAAGGATCCTGGCGCAGTCTGCATTGCTTTCAAAGATCGGATACTGGCCAGGGTTTTCTACGATCTGTTTTATTTTTGCAATACATTGCTCTTGTACTTCTGCTTTGCCCGATACCCGCAACAAAAGGCGCAGGTATAAAGAATTGGCGAATTTTCTCCATTTAGCTACATCGCCTTTGTAGAGGGGATCGCTGGATACCACGATCGCAGCACCGGCCGAAAGCAGGTTATTGGCTTCTTCCAACTGGATAAACATATCGAGATAAATATCTTTCTGCCTGTCAAAAGCCGGTATTACATTTTGTTGATCGCCCTGCAGCGCCTGGGAATAAGGAATATCGCCATAAGTATCTGTCAGATTCGAGAACAGCCATACTTTGCATATCTTTCCAATAGCCTGGTAAGAAGAATTGGAGACCTTTTCGGTACGCGCCAGGCTGTCTACCTGTTTGAAGTTGGTCAGTTGCACATACCATGCGTTCCATAAATAATCTGACATACTGCTTCTGAAAGCATACCTGAACACGGTATTATCACCATCGCTTTGCGATACGGTTACCTGCATCAGTTCATTGTTAAAGCTTCTGTTCCTGCTCATGCCGGGCCAGATAGCGTTGATCATGGCAGGAGCCAGCAGCTTGTCGGGAGTAGTGTTGATAATGTTGATAGGATCTGTGTTCAGCTCTTCAAACCCCTTTTTGCATGAATAGAGTGCTGGCATAGCCATCAGAACCATACATGCTATAATTAATTGCTTTCTCATCCGTTTATTCTTTTTTGATTGATCAGATCTTTTACCCAATAATTAGAACCCTACTGTTAATGTGAAGCCCATGGTACGGGTCGATGGGAACTGTCCTGTTTCAAAACCTGTAACGATATCCGACCCGGCCAATGTTCCAAACTCAGGATCAAATATTGGCCAGGGTGACCAGATGAACAGGTCGCGCCCGTAAAGACCAACGCTTGCGGTATTCAAACCGATCTTTTTAAGCAGTTTTGGCTTAAAGGCATAGGACAAGGAAGCTTCCCGGAATTTTACAAAGTCGGTGCTAAAAGTGCTTCCTTCTGCATTGAAGCTACCGATGCTGTATTGATAATACTGATCGATATCGGTAGCTACCACATCATTCTTCTGGAAAGACCCATCAGGATTTTGTACCACGCCGTTACCGATGATACCATTGTACCTGCCCGGTAATGTACTTTTAAGCTTTCCCTGCTCTGCCAGTTTGTAATGGGTAAGTGAATAAGCCACGGCGCCTACCTGCGCATCGAACAGCACATTTAAGCTGAAGTTCTTGTATCGAAAATTATTGCCAAGACTGAACTTGTGTTTTGGTATGGTGTTGCCGAGGTAAATAATATTGTCTGTGATCTTCGGGAAGCCTGTTGTGGCGTCAAAGATCACTTGTCCGTCGGGACTGCGTTGGTAACCGAGGCCATACAGATCGCCCATGCTGCCACCTATCGAAGCAACTATCTGGCCGCTGGCAATATTGCCGGCGCGCAGCAATACCGCACTGTCCGGCATCGACACGATCTTATTCCGGTTGAAAGCAAAGGTTCCATAAAGGCTCCAGTTAAAACCTGTAGCACTTGCAATGGGTTTGGCATTAAGCTGAATTTCCAGCCCATTATTCCTTACTTTCCCGGCATTGATCGTTGCCGTGTTGTAACCGGAAGAGGCATCTACCGTTCTTGTGAAGATCTGGTTCCTGGTATTTCCAAAATACACGGCAAGGTCTACGCTGAGCCTGCCTTTAAAGAACTGCACTTCGGTACCAAACTCGAATGTGGAAGTGGTAAGTGGTTTTAAATTCACGTTAGGCAGCTTGGTGGGGCTTACAAGGGCACTGTCCGGATATATACCACCACTTGCCAGCGAGTATGTATACGCTGTTAAGTAAGGGGTGGTGCCGCCGCTACCCACCTGGGCGTATGAAGCACGGAACTTGGTATAGTTAATAAAACCTGGCAGTTTTGCCACTTCCGACAAAATGAAACTGGTGTTGATCGAAGGATAGGTAAACCCTACATTGTCGGTTCTTTTCGGAGTGGCCAATACGCTGTTCCAGTCCTGCCGGCCGGTAAGCTCAGCATACAGGTAATTTTTGTAACTGAAATTCACAATACCGTAAACACTATTGATCTGGTAACCGCTTTTATCGGGATAATAGGTCAATCCATACAAACTGTTGTCAAGGTTATAGATCTGCGGGTAGGGGGAGCCGCCTTTTAAAGAGTCAGGATATCTCAACCCGTCGGCCCTCACATCTGATTTGTCATATTCGTTTTTCAACTGGCTGCCACCAAGGGTTATACCTAATTTTATGTTCTTGTTGAGATTCTTATTATACCGGGCCATGAAATCGTAGCTTTTTTCGTGGCTATAGATGTTCTGTTTTCTAACGGAACCATAGATCAGGCGGGTGCCGGCATCGTAAGGCCGGTCCTGCTCACGTTTATCGTTCATCCAGTCAAGGTTACCGCGCAACATGAAGCTCAGCTCATCGGTAAGCTGGTAATTCAGTGTAACGTTCCCTGTTACGTTGTTCCTTCTTGTTTTGTTCAAAAATTCATTTACGATCGCAAATGGATTCTCGGGAAATGAAGAGAACGGATACCTGATCTGTTTATACATGCTGTCATATATGCTGCCTTCACCGCCTGCCCAGTAGTTTCTCAGCCAGTTATAATCGGCGCTTGGTTGCCAGAAAATATACCAGTACATCAAAGACTGGTTTCCATAACCTGCGGCCGGCAGGTTATCGCTGAGCCGGAAACCGTAGTTCACTTTGGTGGAAAGTTTTAATTTACTGGTAATGTCGCTATTGGTGGTTAATCCCACGTTCCTGCGCACGAAACCTGTATTGGGCACGATCCATTTGTTTTTTTCTGTACCAGCGTTGATACGTACGCCTGTGGCGCCTACTTTGGTATCTATGCTGATGCTGTGCCTCAGGTCAGTTCCCTGATCCCAGAAATCGTTGATATTATCGTAAGCCCGCCAGGGAGTGCGCTCTGTACCTACTGTCTGGCGCACGGGGTCGTATTGATAGAACATTTGTCCGTCAAACTTAGGCCCGTAAGCAGAGCTGGTACCGCTGGTGCTGGCGCCATCCTCCGTAGCGCCAAAAGAGTAATGCAGCGCCCCACCCAAACCCTGGCCATATTCATATTGCAGTTCAGGATACCTGTTTACCTCTTCGATGTTTCCGTTAACTGTGTAACGGACGTTTAACTTACCTTTCTTTTTCTGGGTGGCAGATTTGGTGGTGATGATGATTGCGCCGTTCGCCGCCCGCTGGCCATACAATGCAGCCGCAGCAGGCCCTTTCAGTACAGATACGCTTTCAATATCCTGCGGGTTGATATCATTCAACGAACTGCCATAGTCGGCCGGCAGGTTGTCGGAGTTGGTGGCATATACCGCATCGCCCCTGTTGGCAGAGCGTTTACCGCTGCCATTGCTGATCACCACGCCATCCACTACTATAAGGGCTTCATTGTCGCCGGTAAGGTTGTTTTCGCCCCGGAGAATGATCTTACTCGAAGCAGCTGGACCCGAACCGGAACGAACCAGGTTGAGCCCGGCTACTTTACCCGAGAGGGCATCTGTCCAGTTTAAACTGGTTGCCTGGGTAAGCTGCGTGCTGTCTACTTTTGTAAGCGCATACCCCAGCGACCTTTCAGATTTTTTTATACCTAATGCAGTTACTACCACGTTCTGCATTTGCTGATCGTCTTTCTGCAGCGCAATGCTCAATGACTGTTGCGCCTCGGCGGTGAATTTTTTTCTCATCGGCAGATAGCCAACAGCCGTTATTTCTACAGTGCCTTCAGATAAAGCCGGAAGGGTTTTGCTAAACCGGCCATTGTCATCGGCAATGGCCATCACATTCTTCTGTCCGTCCTGCTTAATGATCACGGTAGCGCCTGAAACCGGGTTTCCGCCTTCAGTGACAATACCTTTCAAGACCATCGTAGGCGCTTTTTTGGGAGCATCACTTTTTTTGATCACCCAGCTGTTACCGCTGGCCGATGCCATAAAACCACCTGGCGCCAATACCTTATTCAATAACTCACCTACACTGCCTGCTTCATAAGAGGCTGCAGGTACCTGTACAGCAGCCAGCTCATCATTCGCATAAGCCAGCTTCACTTTAAATACACGGCCAAAATCCTCGGAAATAGCAGCGAGGTTACCAGCCGCATGCCGGTAATGAACCGGGCCCGATTGTGCATACAGGTTCATGATACCTGTAATGAGCAGCACCAAAAGCGCAGTGAATGTTTTAGTTAGTTTTGCGTATTCCATATATTCATTTACATTATAAACAATACAATGCCGGTCCGCTTTTTCAGCAGATCAAAGAATAGGTTGGCGATAAGGATTTGTTAGTGAATATTAAAACCAGTCAATGTGTTCAGCACCGTTAAATTATCCTGCAATGAAATCGTCAGATCCCAGGTAAGCGTTACTTTTTTATTCTTATCAATAGTGCCGTACGTTAGCTTAACCTGATAATATGTTTCCAGGCGATTCAGCAATTCTTCAATCGTAATATTTTGCAACCGTATCTGTTGTTGCAGCCACCAGTCGGCAGCAGCGGGGTTAACGGTTTGCACCCTGCCTGTCAAGGCTTTTGCAGTGACCACCTGTTGGCCCGCGGCGAGCAACTGGTCACCACTGGTGTTCTTCAGCGATACCCTGCCTTCTTTAACGGTCAGTTGCAGATCAACCGAATCCAGCTTATGAATGGTGAAAGCAGTTCCTACAACAGTAACCAGCTGCCGGTTAACACCAATGGTAAAAGGGTGTTGCGCATCTTTGGCTACACTGAAAAAAGCAGTTCCTTTTAAAAGAACCGTCTTTCGCTGCTTTAAGAAATCAGCATACACCTTCACGGTTGTATGAGGCGTGAGCCATACTTCAGAGCCGTCTTGCAGCCTGATCATTTTTGAACTGTCGGCGCTGGCCAGTTCCTGCCACACATTCACAGCCGCTGGTGCATGATTGTGTGGCATCTTAATAAATATGCTTACCAGGATGGCTGCTGCTGCGCTTAATCCAATAAAAAAGAGCTTTTTTTTCCGGCGGCCTTTGTTGTCAATGCGATCGTTGATGCTGTTCAATAAAGATTGCTTCTTTTGTGCACCAATAGCACCGGGTGATTGCCATGCCTGCAGCCATTGCTCATCTGAGTGTTTACTATTACTACTATTATTTCGCTTTGACTTACGGGGCATGCCTGAACAGCTTTGGGTTAATAGACGTTGGTGAAATGGATCTGGTACTAGAATGATGTTAGAAAAAAAGGCGAGGTAACAATTTGGTAATAGAGAAGAATATAGCAGTCATTTGAATTGAAATTTAAGGGATGTTCCGCCTTTGCGGTCTTCAGGTTGCCAGCCCGAACCCGCACAGCCGGCATTCCTCTTTTACGTTAAAAGAATAGCTGCACCTGCCGTAACATTTTTACAATGCGCTGGCCGGCAGTATGTAATTGATTTTTTACGGTTTGTTCGCTCAATTGCAATTCGGAGGCGATCTCTTTAACCGAAAGCTGGTCTTCGTTCTTCATGGCATAGATCCTGCGCATTTGCCCCGGTAATTTACTGGTGGCATTTTTCCAGATGTGATATGCCTGTTTGTATTGGTATTGTTCATCGGGGAGGGGCCGGCCTTCGGTATGCTCGGGCATTTCGGCTGGTAAAGTGTACCTTTTTCTTTTGGAAGCCCGCAGGTGATCGCTGATGCAATGCTGAACAATGGTATATAGATAATTGCGGAATGAGGTATGGATGACGATCGACTGACGTTTTTTCCACAGGCGTATAAATACTTCCTGCAGCACGTCATCGGCTTCTTCCGAACCATTCAGCCGTAAACGGATATACGTATGAATGGGATCGGCAAAGCGGTTAAAAATCTCATCAAAAGCAATTCTGTCCCCCTGTTTCAGTTGCAGCAATAATTCGCCGTCGTCGGGAACAATTGGCTGAAAATTCATATGGCGCAAACTTAGCAACCAAATGTACTACCATAAAAGAAGTTGTTTTACTAAATGTTTAAGTTTTTTTAAGAAACTTAAAGCTCACCAGCTTGCGCAAACGTTTGCATTAAAGTTTTCAACAGTATGTAACCCGCAAAAACCTGCAAACCGAAAGATTTGGAGCCAGATCGAAACAAAAAGAGACTGCCATCGTAACAAGATGACAGTCTCTTTATAGATCCTGATCGGTTATTTTGCGTTTATTGCTTTATTAATTTATACTCAGCAACTGTTTCTTTCTTATTCACCTTTAAGATATATACGCCTTTCGGTAAAAATTGCAGGTCATTGTAATATTGCGCATTGTTACCCGCAGTAACAAAACCGGTCTTACGCCAAACGAGTGTGCCATCGCTGTTGTATAGCCTGAATTGAACCGGTTCCTCGCTATTGCTTTGCAGCGCAATTACCACATGATCGGTAAAGGGGTTCGGTGAAACGGTTATCTCGAAGGCCTTCACATTCGTACGGATGGTGATGATAGCGCTATAAGTAAACTGACCGTCTTTGTCTACCATTTTCAGGCGGTAATAATTAATACCGCTGGCAGGTTGGGCATCAGTATATGCGTACTGCTGAACCAGGGCATTGGAAACGGAAGCCATTACCTGGCCCAGTGAGGAAAAATGCCTTCCATCAGTACTGCGTTCAACAACATAATGCGAAAAGTTGAACCCTGCATCGGTTTGCCAGTTAAGATAGGTTTTGTCGTTATTGAATACGCCTTTCCAGGAATACAGGGTCACAGGCAACACACCACAATGAGAACCATTGACCGAAGGACCAAAGAACCCAACAGGGCCTGTAAGGATCGTTTTTTTGCCCACGGACCCGGATGCTGCGTTGTAAACGTTATTAAGGGTGCCGTTTTGTGAACCAGTGCGGGTAAGCCCATTTGCGCCGCCATTTACAAATATGCTGGCATTCGCAATTACATTGCTTACTACAAAACCGCCGCCGCCGCCACCACCAGGGCCATGCGCAAACCAGGTTTCCATATTACCGCCCTTACCACCATTTGCCTGGGCGCTGATGGTACCTGCAATGGTACCGCCCGCCTCGTTGGTTACTACTATGATAGTTCCACCGGCGCCACCGCCCCCGGCAGCATCGGTTACCCCGCTTTGCTGAATATCAGTGGCTGCAGCACCATTGGCCAATACCGAGCCGCTACCACTATACGATTTGGCCCGAATGATAACGATACCACCGCCACTTGCGCCGCTGGATAAATGCTCGTAGAGGTTTTGGCCATTATTTAATAAACTGTTATTGCTGGTGCCGGCACCGCCGCCGCCACCCAAGACCAATCGCTGCAGGGAAGCTTCCGCAAAAGCAGCACCGCCGAAACCTCCGGTATTGTACGTATTTGGATTTGCGCTACCGCCATCCCAGCCACTGCCGCCTTTTCCGCCAGCACCGCCATTACCGCCGCCGCCGCCACCGGGATTATATTGGTTTGAACCGGGATCACCATCGGTTCCGCCTCCACCGGCATTTCCGGGCGCCGCTCTTCCCATAGCCCCTCCTATATAACCTTCCAGGGTGCCGTTGGTCGTAGTGACCGTGGCGCCATTTGCCCGATAGTAAATGGGCGTTCCGGCAATACCTTCGCCTTTTGCGCCGCCTGTTTGATTAGCGGCAGTTGTAACAGCAGAATTCCAGCGAAGATCATTATTTGTAATTGTTCCGCTGCCATTGGTATTTCCCAGGTCAGCGCCGTCAAAATACTTACCGCCGCCACCGCGGAAACCCAATCCGCTTGCATCTATTGTACCATTCAGGGTGATTTGATTGGCAGCTTCCAGTACAATCACTCCGCCTGTACTTCCATTCCAGGCGGGAGCAGTGATAGACCTGCCGGCATCAATGGTCAAATTGTAATACCGGCGCACCCTGACCACCTGAAAACTTTGGGTACCGGTAGCAGCAGAAAAAGTGCGGGCGTAATAGCTATTCGCCAGTGGATATTGTACTGTAATTGTACCACTGTTGAAACCGGTTACAATATTATACTCGTACTGGCCGGCTACCAGGTTACTGCTGAGGTACCCGCTGGCATTACCCCCGGCTACGCCGTCGCCATATGAATCGTTATTCGATGTGTTGATATCGGCCCCCTGCATCTGTATGATGAATATCATATCGCCATTGCTCAATGCAGTTGCATTGCCCCTTGCATCCCGTGTGCCCACAGTAAGGGTGGTTGTACCGCTGGCTGCATTAGCAGTCCCGGGATAATAGGAGTTCACAATATTGGTTCCTGTTCCAATAGTAATGGTTCCGGTGGTGGGTGCGGTACCGCATTGACTGAAGGAATGATAGCATAAAAAAAAGAGCGAGGAGAGAAATAGGGACGATCGCGTAAAAAATAATTTCATCACTTTCTTTGTTTGGTTGAGATGGTAATTCGGATCAAATCTTAAAAATTCGCAAATATAACATCAACCGACCGCCTTATCTAATGGTTTTCCTGTATAATTTACATTTAATATGAGTATACCCAAACGCCCTGTAGAAAAAACACTACAGGTGTACAATAAAAAAACGGAGTACGCCCAGCGAAAGGGAACATACTCCGGCCTTTATGAATTATTTAAAACTGTATTTAAAAAGCAAACTCCTTCACCGACTCTACGGCTTTTGGAAAAGCCGCATCTTTTAAATGAGGTAACCCTGTTCCTTCAACCCGGAATGTGGTAACATCATTCAAACCGATGAAATTAAGTATGTACCGTAAAAATGGCTCTGCGAAATCATAGGGCTTCATGGGACCATCTGAATAAACCCCGCCTGTAGCCATCGCCAGGTACACCTTTTTGCCGGTGACTAAACCCACTGGTGCACCGTTCACATAATTGAAGGTTATTCCCGCCCTTACAATATGGTCGATCCAGGCTTTTAATGAAGAGGGAATGCTGAAATTATACAGAGGCACGCCGATCACAATGATATCGGCTTCCCTCACATCGTTGATAGCCTGGTCAGAAAAGCTGACAAGTTCTTTATGGTCCGGGCTACGTTTTTCTTCAGGTGTAAAAAAAGCGGTTATTTGCTCAGGATGTAAATGCGGCAAGGGGTTCTTTGTAAGATCATGTGTTTTTACATGACTCCCGGGGTAAACTGTTAACAATTTGTCAATGATGGCGTTTGACAGTTTATTGCTGTAAGAATGTTCACCTTTTGCACTTGAAACTATATTCAGTATCTTTTTCATTGTAATTGATTTTTGAATGATTCTGTGAGCTTGTAATGGTGTGTTTTTGTTTTCAGAACAAAGCTACTTACCTTTGCTATACATTAGTAAGTACTATACAGTTGTATAGCTCTATACAAATGGATAGTACTATAACCCAGTATAGCACTTCAAAAAATAAATAACATGGTAAAAAAGGAAGAGCGGGAACATCACAAATGCCTGGGCATCATACTACCGGTATCGGATGCCATACATATCCTGAGCGGAAAATGGAAACTGCCCATTATTATTTCATTACAATTTGGTAACAAAAGGTTCAGTGAAATAGCGAAGGACATTCCCAAAATAACCGATCGCATGCTTTCCAAAGAGCTGCGCGACCTGGAAATGAACAAATTGATAAAAAGAACGGTGTATGATGCCGTTCCGGTGGTGGTGGAATATTCACTTACTGAATATGGCGAATCGCTCGACGATCTTATTCAGGAGTTGTACAAATGGGGCACCAAACACCGTAAAAAGATCATGGCCAAGGATTAACCAATCAAAATCACTTTTTGCCGCATGGCCAAACATCAGGAACTGACCAGGATCACGAGATCGGGTTTCGACTTCTTACTCGCATTGAAAAAAAATAATCACCGCGAATGGTTCAATGCGCATAAAGAACAATATCAGCAGGAACAGGAACAGCTGGAGCTATTTGCCCAAGCTTTGCTGCGGGAGTTGAATAAACACGATGTGATTGAAACCCCATCGGGAAAGAAAAGCCTGCACCGCATATACCGTGACATCAGGTTCTCGAAGGATAAAACACCTTATAAAACAAACTGGAGCGGCCATTTTAAACGGGCCACCAAATACCGCCGGGGCGGCTATTATTTTCATTTGGAGCCGGGCAAAAGCTATCTTGCCGGTGGGTTCTGGGCGCCCAATGCCCAGGATCTTAAACGCATCAGGGATGAAATAGCGTTCGATGATAAACCGCTGCGAAAAATACTGAAAAGCAAAACCTTTATCACCACCTTCGGCACCCTGACCGGAGAACAGGTAAAAACAACTCCCAAAGGATATGAAGCCGGCCACCAGGCCATTGACCTGTTACGCTACAAACAATTCCTGCTCATCAGGCCTTTCACCGACCAGGAAGTACTGAGCGATCTCTTCCTCAATCAGGCCAGTCAAACGTTTAAAAACATGCGCCCCTTTTTTGATTACATGAGTGAGGTTTTAACGACCGATACGAACGGACTGGAAATATGATACACAGCCATTCTTAACGCCTGGCCTTTTATCTTTCCGGCTCACATGCAACGGTTTGAGTGCCCTGGATTGTCCGGGCTCTGTACATAGTTTTTCCCGGCCAAAATGAAGATTCTTTGCTGGATATACATTAATTTACTGATTGATGAAAGTGGAGAAACCCGATAGCATAGTAACCGGTTTTTTAGTGTTTGTGATCATATTACTGACAAACCAAAAGATTTATTCCCAAACCCGCATCCTTACCATAAAAGTGCTCGACAGCATTCAGCTGCCGGTAAGCAATGCAACCATCAGGATCAATCAGAAAGAAAGATTAGCCGATACCACCGGCATCATCTCGACAACTTTACCCAAAGGCAGGCACCGGATAGTAGTAAGTGCTGTAGGCCATTACAACACTACCAAATTTTTGCTGCTGAATAATGACACTACAGTTACGGTATACTTGCAGTCGCGCGAAAGTTTGTTACAAAATGTAATTGTCACCGGCAGCCGTAACATTCTGCGAAACCAAATGAGTGTGCACAGCCTCGAAATGGCGCAGATCCAGAAATTGCCGGTGATCCTGGGTGAAGTGGATCCCATGAAGACAATTACCCTTTTACCCGGAATTAAAAACGGGGGGGAAGCCAGCGCTGGCATCTATGTACGTGGCGGCGGTCCTGATCAGAACCTCGTTCTGCTCGATGGCATACCGGTATATAATCCCAATCACCTGCTCGGCTTTTTCAGCGTTTTTAATGGGGATGCTGTTAAGAATATTGAAGTAATAAAAGGCGGTATGCCTGCCGAATACGGTGGCCGCCTGAGCAGCGTGATTGCAGTAAATACCCGCGATGGCAATAAAGACTCCCTCAAATTTGGCGGGGGCATTGGCCTCATTTCTTCCCGGCTTTCGCTCGAGGGACCCATTATAAAAAAAAGATCGTCTTTTGTTATCAGCGCCCGCCGCACTTATATCGACCAGGTAGCCAGGTTAATTGCGCCTGACAGCATCGGTAATAACGGGTATTTCTTTTACGACGTTAACGCCAAAGCAGACTTTATCATCAATAATAAAAACGCCCTCTATCTTACATTCTATGTGGGTAAAGACAAGTTTAGCTTTTTCGATGATGATGAAGACGGCCCAAGACGGGAATTCAATGCCATTTGGGGAAATACCATTGCCGGCCTTACCTGGAAACAACAACTGCACAGAAAATGGAAACATGAGTTATCGCTCGTGCGAAACGATTTTAATTTAAACAGCCAGATCGCATTTTCCACCAATGGTTTTATATTTTCTTCAGGGCTTACAGATCACACGGTAAAAGACGATTGGACCTATATACCGGCCAGCTGGATCCGATGGAAAGGCGGCTTTCAATATACCTGGCATAAATTCAGGCCGGGCGCCGGAAGCGCCAGCGCCGGCTTCCAGGAATTCGAAGCACAAATTAACGACCAGTATGCACGTGAGGCAGCAGGTTATTTGAGTGCTGATATTGATATTACTACCCGGCTCAACCTGGTAGCCGGCATGCGCTACAGCTATTTTAACCAGGTGGGGCCAACGGAGCACGTTATATATGGACCCGATGGTGCGCCCACCGGCGAAACAGCCTATTTTAAAAGAGGCGAAAGCATCGCCCGTTATCATTATCCTGAGCCCCGCATCAATCTATTATACAAACTGCCGAATGCAGCGAGCCTTAAGCTGTCATATACGCGCACCATTCAATACCTGCACCTGGCCACTACCAGTGCAGCCACATTCCCCAGCGATCTCTGGGTGCCTGCCAGCCGGCTCATTAAACCTGGTAAAGCAGAGCAGGTAGCTGCCGGTTTTTTTAAAGGTTTTGGCAATGGCCGGTATGAAGCCAGCGTGGAAACCTATTACAAAACCATGAACAATCAACTGGAATTTAAACCAGGCGCCCGCTTGTTGTTGAATCAGAATATAGAAGGTGAGATGATCTTTGGCAGTGGCAAGGCATATGGACTGGAATTGTTTGTGCAAAAGAAAACCGGAAAACTCACTGGCTGGATCGGTTATACCCTGAGCCGCGCCGAACGTACATTCGCCGATATGAATGAAGGCAAGGCATTTCCTTACCGCTATGACCGCACACACGATATAAGCGTAGTGGCCAATTACAATATCAGCAAAAAATGGGAAGCATCCGCTGTTTTTGTTTATGGAACCGGCAATGCATTGACCATGCCCACGGGCCGATTTGTATACAATCTGGGTTATAATGTACAGGACCAGGAACCCATTTTCACAAATATCAGTCAATACGACAAGATCAACGACTACCGGATGCCGGCCTATCACCGGATGGATATTGCTTTTACATTTACGCCCAGGCCAAGGAGCACAAAACGGTTTAAAAGCAACTGGGTATTCAGTTTATACAATGTCTACAACCGGCGTAATCCTTATTTCATTTACATCGATGCCGATGAGGATGAACGCATGATCCAGGGAAAACAGGTATTCCTGTTCCCCATATTGCCGGGTATTACCTGGAATTTTAAATTTTAAGGGAATGAAAAAAGCAAGCATATATCTTTTGATGATGTCAATGGCGGTATTCGCTTCCTGTGAAAGGAATTTTGACATAAAACTGAAGAACAATCAGGAGCAACTCATCGTTGAAGCTTATATAAACAATGAACTGCCATCTTATAATTACGTAATACTCGGCCGCAGTCAAAGTTATTTCGAACCGGGCTTTGAAAATACTCCCGTGACCGGCGCCACGGTGTCCATTACAGAAGGCACCCAGCTTGCCAATAATACCTACAACTGGGATCCGGCCTCAAAAAGACAATTGAAAGAAGGCCGCCTTCCACAATTCGGGAATCAGCTATTGCCCGGTGTTTATTTCGATAATACGCTGCTGTTTAATCCGGGCAATGCCTTAAAAGGTAAACCCGGTAAAAGTTACCTGCTGGAAATTGACGCGGAAGGAAAACAATACTCCGCCATCACGACCTTACTGCCAATCGTTCCGCTTGACAGTGTAACTACCGGCTTTCACTATATTGATGAAGATGTCGATACCACCCAGGAAAAAGCGCGGCTGACCGTTCATTATAAAGACCCGGACACCGTTGGTAATACCCAGCTGTACTACTGGAGCACCATAGATTCAAGGGACAATTTTGGTTGGGGCGCTATGGGTACTAACCGCTTTACACCAGGCACCGACGACCTGGTGAACGGCCAATATATTCACCTGACCCTTTCCAATGGTTTTGCTATAGGCGACTCTGTAAATTATTATATGGCCAGCGTTGAAAGGAAAGTGTATAACTTCTGGGACAGCTTCAATAAAGCAAGGTCGAACTCCGGACCTTTCTCAACACCGGTACGCCTTCTGAATACGATCAGTGGTGAGAATGTCATCGGCTGCTTCAGTGGTTTCAGCCTCAGCACAAAAAGCCTGGTCGTTCATTGATCACATAGTAGCAAACCTTTTCTGCACATAATCCCAGTTCACTGCATTCCACCAGGCACTGATATACTCAGGGCGTTTGTTCTGATATTTTAGATAATAGGCATGCTCCCATACATCCAGCCCCAGCACAGGAATACCTTTTACTTCAGCCACGCTCATTAACGGGTTATCCTGGTTGGGCGTTGAAGTTACTACCAGCTTTTTATCATTGGTGTAAACGAGCCAGGCCCAGCCGCTGCCAAACCTCTTTTCGGCTTCCTCGGAGAACTTGTTCTTGAATGCCTCCATAGAACCAAAATCGCGTGTGATCAGATCAGCTAATTTGCCGCTTGCCTTATTACCTTCTGAAGGCGCTTTTAACATTTTCCAGAACAGTTCATGGTTATAATGACCGCCGGCATTGTTCCGCATTTTGGCCGAATATTTCGAAATGTTCTGCAGCAATTGCTCAATACGCATTGATGAAGTATTTACCTGTTCCGCTTTAACCGCTTCTGCCAGGTTTTTAGCATAGGTACCTGCATGTTTTGTATAATGGATCTCCATGGTTTGGGCATCAATGGCAGGCTCAATAGCTTTATAATCGTAGCCAAGCGGTTGTTGCGTCCAGCCAATATCGTTATTGTCACCAGCCATGGAGAACAAACTTTCTTCGGCGGCCATTGACACCAGGGCAGGCACAGTTAATACAGTGGCCAGTCCGGCCTTGCCGGTATTCCTGATAAAATTGCGGCGGCTTATGGTGTTTTCTTTCTTCATAACAGTTTTTTTAAAGCGGGTAATACATGTAATCGGTTAATACTTAATGAAGAAGTATGCAATGCAATTTTTGGGCCTCATAATTAACCAACTATTAATGTCATCCTCTTGCATGAATTGAATAAATTAGTAATGTTGCTTTCTCATTTAGTCAGCGGGACTAAAGCTGAACTTGTAAGTGGCAGGTAATGTTCACGGATTGGATTTAAACGAGCGTCTAACACTGGCTAAAAGTATATCGAATGAAAAACAGATCGGCAATGGTAGCCGGGAAGCGATTTGAAGCAACTGTATTTCCCGGAAAAGAGACGAGATATCATTATAAGGTTAAAGAAGAACTAAAGATCAGGCCAAACAAAAACAAAGTGGCGCCGCCTTCAGAAGAATGGGTCAATTATTTGAACCGTATTGGCAAGGAATACCCGTTCTGTGTTTGCTTCAAATACAAAACACCCGATCCGCTGTAATACACGAGGCACATCATCCGACAGTAATATATAGGCAATCCCGATGCAACGCAATACACCCCGGTCTTCAATGGCAGCGCAGCCTGGCAATTGTATCATGGCGAAGGAAACTCAAAAGCAGCCCGGTTCAAATTTGATGAATGGCATCATATCAAGATCGATGTACATGGCCGTCAGGCTGATATTTATCTAGATGATATGCAAAAACCCTTGACAACAGTAACCGAGCTAAAACGCGACCCGAAAGCTGGAACCATTGCGGTATATAACGGTGGCATCCTACCCGCTTTGCCAATTTGCAATACACGATAAAAACGCCCGTTACGCAGGCCGCCGTGCCAGTGCCGGCCAACGGGACCGACGGCCTTATCACCCAATGGCAGGTGAGCAACCAGGTAAACCAGCAACTGTTTACCAATAGCATGCAGCTCACGCCGGATATCAAATCAAAACTAAGCTGGCAGACTCAAAACAGCGAACCTTCCGGTACCATAAACCTGGCAAAATTTACGCAGCCAAAAGACACCAACAAAGTAATGGTGGCCAAAGTGGTGATTGAATCAGCCACAGACCAAGTAAAAACGATCTCATTCGGGTTCAGCGATCATGTACTCGTGTATTTGAATGACCGGGCCCTGTATGGCGGCAGTGATGTATTTATGTCGCGCGATTACCGCTTCCTGCGCACGATCGGCTTTTTCGATATGTTGTGCCTGCCCCTGAAAAAAGGGAAGAACGAGCTTTGGTTTGTGGTAGGGGAGATCTTTGGCGGCTGGGGCCTGAAAGCAAAACTGGAGAATATGGAAAAGATTTCGCTGCGATGAAATAAGTTTGGCATTAACGCGTACTAACAGCATACCAACACAATGAATCAGCTAACTGTCATCTTCTTCTTTTTCATACTTATTATCTGTAAGGCGTATTCGCAATCATTCGATGTAAAAAAACCGGACAGTCTGCTCAACATCCTTACTGTAAATAATATGGCGATGGGAAGTCTGGCCATTTAAAAAGGGGTTCAGCGTAGAATACATAAAACAGGGGGCGCCTGAAAACCTCCCTACCGCTTTTTATACCGCAGCATTGCTTCCAGGTAATAATAGTCGGCATAGATCAGGGGCACATCTATGTCGGCATTTCTGGGAAAATTACCAACCCCATGTTTCAGGATAAAGCCACCATTTTCACCCGGCGCTGACCGGTAATCAGCAGAACAGAGAGAACGAAGCATGGTTTCAGCCGTGGTAAAATAGGTTTTGGCGGTTTTGCCGTTTACATAAGCAGACAGCTCCAGCAAAGCAGCACAAATGATGGCGCCTGCAGACACGTCGCGGGCCGTTGCCGGAATACCGGGTGCATTAAAATCCCAGTAAGGTATTTTGTCTGCGGGCAGATTGGGATGATTCAACAAAAATTGCGCGATCCGGTTTGCCTGCTGCAGGTAAACCGGGTCTTTTGTTTCCCGGTACATCAGCGTATATCCATATAAACCCCATGCCTGTCCGCGAGACCAGGCAGATTCATCGGCCGCACCTTGTACCGTTTGTTTTTTCAGTATACTTCCATCTTTGGGGTCATAGATCACTAAATGATAAGAACTGTAATCGGCCCGGAAATGATTTTTAAGGGTAGTATTGGCATGGGCCACTGCAATCTTATAAAAGGAAGAATCGCCGCTAAGCCGGGTGGCTGCAAATAATAACTCCAGGTTCATCATATTGTCGATGATCACCATAAACCGGCCGGCATCACTGTCCCAGGAGCGAATACAAGCAACCTGCTCGCTAAACCGGCTAACGAGTGATTTAGCGCTGTTGATAATGATCGAATCGTATTCCGGTGCAGGCGCCAGCCGTTTGGCATTGCCAAAAGAACAATACATCATAAAGCCCAGGTCGTGGGTGGTTCTGTTGAACTGCTCCTTCTTAAGGTACTTCAATTTCCGCAACGCTTCTGCATATAAAACAGTATCCTTTGTTGCTTCATATAAATAAAGCAATGCACCCGGATAAAATCCACCGACCCAGGGCTCGGAACCACTGGTCACCAGTTTATTGCTGGCGGCATAATAGGTCACCGGGAAGCGATCTGCAGGCAGTTTTTTTGCCAGTAGCTTATACTGCGCCGCTGATGCTGCCAGACTTCTGTCGATTTCTGTGAGCAGGCTTTTATGCACTTTCCGGGTAAACTGTCGTTGCGCCCACAGGTCAGTACCTGTGAATAGAAACGGCATCAAAAAGAGCGCTTTGACAAAACACGGGAATATAGTATGCAGGATCTTCATTCGTTGATGCGCCCGGGCGTTTTTAATTTTTTCGCGTAAGCCTTCGGCGTTCACGTTCAGTTTTTTATCAAATAGTTTAGCTGATCGGGGCCAAGCTCAACAGCCGGATCAAATGCATTCCCATTCATGTATTGTTCCAGGCTATAACGCAATTGACGTGCAGCCGGCCGTTTGTCGAGGTTGTTTTTCAGATCAATACTGCTAATGACCAGTTTACCCTTGCCTGCTTTTGCTTCAATAAGATTGGCCATCCTGCGATTCTTGTAAAAATTATCAATGACGGTTACAATAGGCGAGAGGCGGGGCATTGAATCCAGCACCATCGTTTTGGATGCAGTGATCAGCTCCCACCATTGCCAGTTGCTGAAAGAATCGGTTGGAAATTGCTGTAATGCCGGATGTTTAGGATCACACAGTACACCCATGGTGCCAGGTTGATTGGGAAAATGTACCGGGCTCCAGAATACGGGTGCAAATCTTCCCTCAACACCTCTAATTTGGGCGGTATCCGGGTTGAGTAACACGTGTTTTCCCTGCTCCAATAACTCGAACGCTTCTTTTACCGAAGTGGTAAACGCTACGTTATTATTGCTTGCATGCACATGGGCAGGATACACCCAGCATGTCCATTTGTTTTTATAACCGGTGCCTTCCAGGCTTAATTCAATGGTAAGTTGTGTGGCTTTGGAGATCGAACGCAGATCAAGGTTAATGGTACCTAATGCTATTCCATTATCAACAGGAAGATCTTTGGCATTGAGCCGGCCGCTGAACCATTTCTTTCCCTGTTGATCGGTAACCTTCCATACCGGGATAACTCCTTTTAATTCGCGACTGCCGAAATTAGCCACTTCGGCTGCGGCTGTCAGTGTTTCGTCGTTGGTATAGGTTGCTTTTTGAAAACGAAGCAGGGGTACCACTTCCCCGCAATACATGCGATGTTCAGCAGGGCTTACTAGTCCTTTGCTGTCCCAGAACGCATCCAGCATACCCACAAGGGCAGTGCCCTGGCCGGGGAAATCATGCAGATCGAGCAATTCAAAACCACTGAGTCCTTTTGTTTTTAGTGCCCGCTCTATTTCTTCTTTATAAAGGTTTGCGGAGAACCGGCCGCTGGCTATTGTGTACGCCGGCGCCAGGTTCAGCAGGCCTTTGCGCGCCAGGTCCTGCTGAATAGCCTTAAAATTCAGCGGCTCTAATACCCCGGTGTATTTTTTTATTTCGGCGAGATCGGGATAAACAGAATACTGTCCGATCTCATGCGTGATCAGCGGTACAGTGAGGCTATCCATTGCCTTTGAATAATCAGTCGTAAAATCAGGCGGGTAGGTATTAAAAATACCCTGGCCGCGCACCCAGCCCTTTTTCGTGTATTGAGTGATGAAATATTCATCCCCCGGTTCGGGCCAGGTGCCATGTCCTTTCTGAAAAGTGAAGGTAGTAGTGGTATAAAGATGACGGTTATCCGCCGTTTTCAACTGTTGCAGCAATTGGGCCAGCCAACCGAAATCGCCCTGTAATTCATTGCCCAGCGACCAGAATACAAAAGAAGGATGATTGCCATATTCCCGGATGATCTTTGCTGCTTCTTCTTCCAGAAAACGATTGGTATTTTTATCAGTACCAACGGTCATACTCCACAGCGGTAATTCTACCTGAAGATAAAATCCCATTGAATCTGCTACCTCAAAAGCCGCTTTTGGCGGGCACCAGGAGTGAAAACGCAAATGGTTCAATCCATAAGCTTTGGCCGTACGAAACACTTTTAACCAGCCTGTTCTCTCCATGGGCGGATGCCCGGTCAATGGAAAAATATTACACTCAAGGGTACCGCGCAGGAACAAGCGCCGGCCATTCACCTGTAATAAACCGCTGTTATTGGTTACTTCCCGCATGCCAAACGAACTGACTGCAATATCCTTCAGGGCTGGTTTCTCTGCGGTAAGTACTGCCTGTACCCTGTAAACATGAGGATGAAACTCGTCCCAAAGTTGAACGGTATTCCCAAACTCCAATCTGATTTCCTTTCTGCCAGCGCCGGCCCCAATGGTCACCGCTTCCTTCCTCGCAGCAACTATCCTGTTATTTTTATCACGTACCTGAACCTCTAAGGTAGCATCCACTGCTTGTTGAAAGTTGTTTTGCAGGGCAGATGAGATGGTCACCGACCGGCCTTTTACATCCGGATAAGTTTGAATACAATCTATATACAAAGGATCCCTTGCGTTCAGTTGCAATTTGCCGATCACGCCATTCCAGATGATCTGCGTACCATCGGTGTAGGCATGGGCAAAATCCCGGTGACTAATGTCATATTGTTTGCTGTTGTCGATACGGATCACCAGTAAGTGCCTGCCGGGTTTTTGCAGGGCGCTTAGGTTGAACCGTTGCGGCGCTGACAAACTTTCTTCACTGCCGATCTCTTTTCCATCCAGCCACA
Source organism: Longitalea arenae (assembly GCF_016924755.1). GTDB lineage: Bacteria > Bacteroidota > Bacteroidia > Chitinophagales > Chitinophagaceae > Niastella > Niastella arenae. The sequence goes on from NZ_JAFFJX010000002.1 coordinate 1,023,762, forward strand.
CCCGTGTTTTCCAGATCACCCGCTCCAGGTACAGCTCAATATGTTTGTTGGCCCAGCCTTGCGGGATCTCGATTTGTTTACTATACCATGCAGGACCTATGTAGCTATGCTTTCTTGTAAGCTGCAACAGCACTGCTTTTTCCAGCTTAGCGGCGCTCAAGGTTGGTTTGTTGCCCAGGCGCGCATCGTCAAGCGTGCCCGGTAAGCGGATGGCTGTACCCGACAGCTGATCATACCATTGCTGCTCTAAACCTTTGTTCAGTGAATCCAGCCGCACCTGCCATTGGCCGGCCAATGAGATCGTTTGCTGCGCTTTCAATGGCAGGCAGCAACATATGATACCAAATATAACAAGGCACCGTTTGTAACTTATGTTCATAAGAAATTAAGTAAATCGTCAGATCAACCGTGCCGCGGTTTGAACCATGGCACGCTTTATTTTAATTGGTTAACTTATTAACTTTTCTGCTTTTTGCACCATTTCAAGGTGTGTTGAAGCGCCAAAGTGCATGGCATCATTATTCAAGGCTTTTTTTAAACAGGCTCTTGCTTCTGCTTCGTTTTGTAACCCTAGGTAACCCAGCCCCATCATATAATAGCAATGTGTTTGGTTTCGTACCTGCAGATCGTCTTCAAAGATCAACAGATCAGGCAGTGACACAGCAAAGTAATCGATCTTCACTGCATCCTGGAGATGGCTTTCTCCGTATGCCACCAGGCGGCTAAAGATCTGGTGCGCTTTCGTTTTTTCGCCAAGCGCGTTCCAGGCCAGTCCCTGGTAAAAGATCTTGTCGGGTTGCTGATCGTTATAGAACATGGCCGCCGTTGGTTCAGATAAGCCTTGCGTTGCCTTCTGCATAAAAGCCGTCGCATCCGCTTTATTGCCCAATCCTTCGTAGGCGCAAGCCAGCCAATAGAAAATATCATTCTCCTGTGCACCATGCAGTTTTCCTTCTCCCAAGCCGGCCGGATACTCCTGCGCCTGCTCCAGCAAGCTTATTGCTTTTTCAAATTGCGCTGCCTGTATCAACTCCCGCGCCATTCCTGTGAGGCTGAAAATATATTGTCCCGATACTTTGCCTTCTCCGCCTTCCCAGGGATGAAACTTTCTTTGCATGATCAGTTCATAACCTCTCTCATATTGTCCCAGGAAATTATATAATGCAGCCCTTTCGAGGTACAGATCATCGCGTTGTTCCACCAGAGCCATGTGTTCTTCTAAAAAAGCCAGCCGCTCTTTTGGCGATCTGTTCAAGCGTTTATACAATTGATCGAGCTCCATCAGGACCCTGGCATCTTTTGGATCTAATGCAAACGCGCTTTCATAACAGTGCAGGGCTTTTTTAACATCGTTTCGTTTGTTGAAATAAGCAATGCCCAGGTTACGGAATGCAGTAGGGAACGAAGCATCGCGCAGCACGGCCAGTTCCCAGCTGGCAATGGCATCCTCATATTGGCGTTTATCGTACCACAGGTTGCCCAGGTAATAGGGGGCGCGGGCATCGGCCTTATTGATCGTAGCAGCCATTTCTAAGATGGCGATATCTTCGAGCCGGTTGGGGAAACAACAACGCGGATCAGCCTGTGCACCTTTTACAAAATAAGCCAGCGCCTTTTCTGCTTTACCCAACTGCTGATGCGCCCATCCCAGGTAATACCACAGCATGGGTGACTGTGGCCCACCGGTATTTTTATCCACTGCCAGTTGTAACAGTTCAATCGCTTCATGACAGGCGCCTGCCGACATATAATCCAATGCATATTCTATATAGTTATGTGCATGACCTCTTGCGATGAGCACCAATTGATCGAAGGAGCGCTGTGCCGCTGCCGCATCGCCCAACAACCCGAACAGCTTCTGTTGCTCGAAGCGGACAGACAAATTAAAAAGATCTGTTTCCAAAGCCCTTGCGCATTCTTTGATCGCCGAATGGTTGCGACCCAGTTTTCGCAGGATAAATACCTTTAAAGCCATGGCCTTGCTGTTCCTGGCATTCCGGTCAAGCGATCGTTGAATCTGCTCCAGCGCAAGCTCATAATGCCCCTGGGCGCAATCTATTTGTGCTACTGAAAAAAAGCCGCTGTCCTGCCAGGCATTGTTCCAGGTTGCCTTGTAAAAGGCATCGTACGCCTCCTTCAGACGGCCCTGCATTTTCAAACAAAGTCCCAGGTTATAAAAAGGTTCGCCGTCATAGGGATTTGGGTTGCGCGAAATAAGCGTTTCAATCGCTTTACGGAAATAAGCTTCACTCCTGGCAAACTGTCCTCTGCGCAGCAACCATAATCCTAGCGCATTATTATTGCGCACATCCTTCGGATCCCGGCGTAATGCTTCTTCATAATAGGGCACCGGACTATAAGTAGCATGTCGGTATTGTTCCAGGTGCAGACCGGTTAAAAGTAACTGTTCATTATTCTCTACATCTTTTGGCTCCAGGGCTGCTTTGGCCGGTTCAGGAATTTCAGTTTTTTTATCGGCTTTGCTTTCGTAACGCACTATTTCTTTACCATCTTTGTTGGCGAGCACCAGCAAAGTATTTTCGGTTGTTATATCTTCAGTGACTGCGATTGATTTTATGTACAAATTTTCCGGGCTCACCAATGCAACTTCATTCAATAATACCTGCTTGTCTTTTGACAGATGTATTTTAAGTACCTGTGCCGAGGTGGCAAACACTTTCACCTGCAGTTCGCCATTTATTTTTTCTACATTGATCAATACATCCCTGGTAGCATTCTTAACCACACCCAACTCGCGATAGGGCATAAAGTATTGGGTGAATGATTTTTCCTCGTAAGGCATGAGCCAGCTGAAATCAGGCTGATTATCGGTAAATACACCGGTCATGAGCTCGATATATGGGCCATCCTCATCGGTGAGATTTCTGTCCCATGCCTGTCCAAAGTCGCTGTGTCCCCAGGTCCATTGTTTTTTACCGGGTGATACATGATGGTTGGCAACGTGTAATACGCCCGCCCGGGTATCATGCTCATATCCGCCCACAAAATCATAGTCGGAGTTCACCGCCATATAAGAAGTGGGCACCGGGATATTTTTATAACGTGAAATATCTGTACCCGGTGAATAATCTACTTTATAATAAGTACCGGTAGCGATGGGGAACGTAGATACATCTCTTTTACCATGATCAAAAACGGCATTTACATCGGGGGGAAATACTGACTGGTAATGATCGTTCACCCGCACCGCCGGATTCGCCCACCATAAGAAAGTCTGGGGCAGGGGCGTGCGATTGTACAATTTTACTTTTATTTCCAGATAGGCCTTGTCGGGATGCAGGGTAAAACCAGCCATGCCTTTTGTTCGAAACATACGCTCCACTTCATTTACCCAAACCGTTTTGCTTCCATCCTCATTTTCCTCTATCAAATAATCAACCGGTTCGTAAGTACTGGGCCGGTGGTGTTGCGGCCAATTGAATTCTATACCGCCCGAGATCCAGGGGCCGCACAAGCCAACCAGGGCCGGTTTAATCACCTGGTTGTAATAGATGAAATGCCTTTGTTTGATCTTGTCATACGCCATTTGCACCCGGCCGCCCAATTGCGGCAGGATCAGGATTTTGAGATATTGATTCTCCAGGAAAAGCCCCTGGTATTCTTTATCTTTTTTCTCGTCGTAGATCTTTTCTATAACCGGGTTGGGGTATACAACGCCACTGCTGCCCTGGTACACCCGTTTCTCGAAGAACATGGGATTCTTATCCGGTTCACCCACTTCATAGGTCGGAATTATTACTTTTTCTTCCCACACCTGTATCAATGATTTGCTCATGTACGTTAGAATTAGTTTTGATAGCCTAAGGAACAGATCTGCAACAAACTTAACTTTAGCGTTGCGACTGCAAAATGGAAAATACTTTGAAAAAGATGGACAATCTTATGGTCCCATAAGAACAGTAAGCTGCAAGAACTGGCATTTTGAACTTTCGCGTTCATTAATAGGCACCTACTAAAGTTACTACCGAACGGGCAGGAACGACAATATTGTTAACGGCATTGGTGGTCTTCTTCATATTATACGCAAAGTCGGTAGTATAAACGGCCACAGTATTACCGGTCAGGTTCAATGCACTATTTTCTCCTTTTAGTTCCAACTGCTTGTCTTTTGCCTCCGGATTAACAAGCACCAGTACCAATTTTTTACCCGCCTCATCTTTATAAGCAGAGACCATCAGAGCACCTGCCGCTGTAGCGGGATCGGTCACTCCCTGCACGTTTGCCATGATACGTTTCATACCCGGCCTGATAAAACGGGCGTAGTTCCCCAAAGACCATAGTTGCTTGGAGTCTAACACGATACCATCCTGTTTGCAATTGTTCACATTCATCTGGCCAGCCGGATCATTTATATACACGAGCGCATCGCTGTAATTATACGGGCTCATGGCCAGCCACCAGTGCCAGGAACTTACGTTCGCAATGGCAAGATCATGATGTAATACTTTGGCTACATACAAACCATATTCGATACCCGTATTCCTCGGGTAACCGTTGTATTTACCACAGATATCACCCAGGATACCAAATTCTGTTTGCCACAGGGGCAGAGTGGCGTCTACCTGGTTGATCTTTGCCACTACCTGTTTGCGGATATTGATCATGTTATCGTCTGGACAGGTGGTATAATAGCTGTGTGCCGAAATGGCTTTTTCAACAGCAGGCAGGTTGCCAATATAGTTGGCCGATGAGGCGCCAAAGAACTGGTTGATCTGATCGCCCCGGCCATCATTGTTGCGCCCGGTTAAAAAATCCCATTGCCCCGCTTCGCCCACTACCACTTTGGAAGCAGTGGCGGCCAGTTTGGGCGATAATGCTTTTACCAGGGCAGCAACTTCTGCATTCGTGGCCTGCGTACCTTCCTGGCCGGCGCCGGTAGCCTGGCCCCAGGTCCATTGGGGCTCATTGACCGGACTTAAATAATCGAATTGAAAATGTTTGGTCACCGCTGCCATAAAAGCGGCATAATCGTCCATCTTGCCATCCAGCAGGTTCATAACGACGCCCCCGCTGCTATTATACGCCTTTCCGTTCTTTGACATATGAACAGGCGGGGTAAGCGAAAATCCCAATGTATATTTTACGCCTCTTTGTTTAGCCGCCTGTAAAAACCATTGCTGACCGGCCTGTTTGCTCCAGTCAAAAGAGCCATCTGCGTTTAAAAAACATTCTTCTCTTCTCCATTCATCGGTAATATTGCTGGCAGCTCCCTGTTCGAAACTGCCGCTGCCGATATTGAACCGCCATAAGCTCAGGCCGATGCCTTTAGGCGAACCGTCCTGCAGCGTATCGGTGCTGAATAAAAGATCAGCTATCTGATTTTTCTTCTGCACATCATTCCATTTGCCAATGTATTTTGCCGTCCAGCAATCAGAAGCGCCAAAACTGTGGATGGTTTGTTTTACGTCATTCAGGTTAACCGTTATAATTGTTTTGGCTGCCTGCTGGCAGGTGTCTACGCCCAAATAAATACACCTGTTAGGTGGTGGGAAAGGCTCCTCATTGGAATTCCCTTTCTTGTTGCAGAAGAGCAAAGCAAAGGGAAGGCACGCGAATAAGAACCAGCTGGATCTACCAAAATGTTGTTCCACTTTCATAAAGGATAATGTTAAATTTCAGGGAAGGGCTTTGGCGTTTCAGGTATTGGCTAACCGTGCCACGGTTTGGAACCGTGACACGTTGCCTTTGCCGGATCATCGATTAAAAGTACCCCGGGTTTTGCTCCACCGCCCCTTCGGCGGCGACCACCTGGCTGTTCGGAATTGGCCAAACTAAATGAATGGCAGGATTAAAATGAAATCCTTTGTTCTGGGGCTCTGTTTTATTATTTACTTCCCAATAATCGGTGCTCAATGCTGTGTTGTATTTAACAAAACTTCCATTGGGCCCGAAGATGCTGTTAATGACCGGCGCACCACTTTGATCTTTCCAGCGGCGCAGATCATATAAACGATCGCCTTCGAGCGCCAGCTCCAGTCTTCTTTCTTTTCGTACCGCATTGATCAGGTTCCATCCGTTAAGGCTCATATCGGTAGGGAGGCTAACGCGGTCACGGATCCTCTTTATGGAAGAAAGCGCTTCTGCTGTACGGTGCTGCATGGCAGCCGCTTCTGCATGGATCAGCAGCACATCCGCAAACCGGATAATGATGTCGTTCAATGCGTATAGACCATTGGCCGGACGCTGTGCTCTCGGCACATACCGCTTTCTGCTGAACCTCCCTGATTTGGAGGAAGCTGTGCCGGATCCGGTATATGGCCTCGCATCGAACTTCGGCGTATTGGGGTCACCGATCACAGGCAATCCATGACGATTGATCGTCCAGTGCAAACGGGTGCTGTCGCCTTCTGCAATGAACGCTTTTTCCAGGTCACTGGTCACGGAAATATAACCCCAGCCTCCATCCGCTACAGAATTCATGGGTATTACATAACCATTGGCAGGAAGCGCAGGCTGTTGCGAAGATGCATTCTGGATCTCGAAGATCGATTCAATGCCATTTTTATAATTATAGTTCCACAAAGCGCCAAAGGTTGTTTCGAGATTATAATCACCCAGGTCTATCACCTGTTTGGCGCTTGCTTCTGCATTCGCCCAGTCTTCGGCATACAAATAAGTTTTGGCCAATAGCGCGAGTGCAGCGCCTTTGGAAGCGCGAAACCTGTCTGCAACCGGGTATTGCGATCGCCGCGGCAGCACCGCTGCAGATTCTTTCAGGTCGTTGATGATAAAATCATATACTTCTTTTGCAGAGGAACGGCCAACATGGGTAGTGGGGGGAAGTATGTCGGTCACAATCGGCACACCACCCCAATTACGTACCAGGTCGAAATAATTAAATGCGCGTAAGAATTTCAATTCAGCAATAAACTGGTTCTTGCTATTGTCATCGATAGGCGATTTGGCAATGCCCTGGATAGCGGCATTCCAAATGCCGATGGCCTTGTATAACATGATCCAGTGTCCTTCTGCCCGGTCATTACCCGCATCAATGGTATAATGCGCCACCGCATCCCAGGAAGCATGGGTAGATTGGTAAGTATTTCCGATCCAGGCGTTATCGCTGGCAGCTTCACCCGCAAGAAAGCGCCAGTTCTGGGTTTGCCACCAGGCATCCCAATCCACATACCGGTAGGCAACTTTTGTGGCATTGTTACACTGGTCGAACGTAGTGTAAAACTCCGACTCAACGATAGTAGAACCATAGGGAGACTGATCTAAAAAATCTTTTTTACAAGCTGCATTCGCGAGTGATGCAAGCAGAATAGCTGTATATAATAAGCGTTTATTGTTCATTTTTTCCGGTTTAAAATGTTAGCAGTAATTACAGACCTACACTAAGTCCCAGCAAATAAGTTCTTGCCTGCATGGGTTGAAAATTGTCGATACCATTCAAACCAATACCCTGAAAAGGAAGCTCCGGGTTCAGACCAGAATATTTTGTCAACGTAAACAGGTTTTGTGCAGAAGCATATACTCTCACATTGTTGAATACTTTTACCAGGTCCCTGGGCAGGGTATAGCCTAGTTGGAGCAGCCGGCAGCGGGTAAACGAAGCATCTTCGATCAGGAATGAATTCATTTTGCTGAAATTACCATTGGGATCAGTCGCTTTCAAAATGGGAAAGCTATTGGAGGTGCCCTCGCCATGCCAGAATTCATCGCCCAGGCCCGACATGAAATTATATTTGCCGGAACCATTCATCAATAAGCGGTAGCCGTTATTATACTTTTGGCCATAAGAGCCATAAAATTCAGCCCTGAGATCAAAATTGCTATAGTTCAGTGTAAGCGTTAAGCCGCCGGTTAATTTTGGCCAGGGCGATCCAAGATCAGTGAGGTCTTTACTATCAATGACGCCATCATTATCGATATCCCTGAATTTGAGATCGCCCGCTTTGGCCAGTGGCTGCATACGTATATTGTCTTTATTAACATAAGCGGCAGCTTCTGCATCCGTTTGAAATACGCCTTCCACTTCATAGCCATACCAGGCGCCCGGCTCATGACCTTTGGTCATTCTGGAACGGAAAGTGGTGATCACATCATTGTTCACACCATAGCGGATAGGATCCACAGAACCCAGGTTATCGGCAATTGATTTGAAGCGGCTGAGGGTAAGGTCAACCCCAAAACGAAGCTTATCGGTTAGATGATCTCTATACCCAATAGAAATATCCCAGCCCTTGGTCGTCATTTTTCCCACATTGGCTTCCTGGGTAGCCCAATACCCCTGCGCATAACCCAGCACAGGATCTACAGGAATACTTAACAATAAATTCCTGGGCGTTCTTATATACCCTTCAATCGTAACATTAACTTTGTTGTGAAATAAATTTCCATCGATACCTACTGTATAATCTTCCTGTTCCTCCCATTTTATCTCAGGATTGGCAATATAGTTGGTGGTATAACCAATAACGGCCGCACCAGTGGCATCCGGATAGGAGGTGGGCCCAACGGTTGAGAAATACAAGCCCAGTCCTGGTAAATTTCCACCGGCCTTACCCCAGCTGGCTCTCAACTTTAAGTAATTAACGGTCTTATTCAACTTCCCGAAGAACGATTCATCCGAGATCACCCAGGCGGCGGACAGGGTTGGAAAATATCCCCAGCGGTATAATGGATTCACCAGCGATGTTCCATCAGCGCGCATGGTTGCGGTTAAGTAATAGCGTTCGTTAAAATTATACCGGAAAGAGCCGAAATAGGAAACCATTTTACCAAAAGGCGTAGAGCCGGTTGAGGCACCGGGCTGATACCAGCCGCTCGCACCTACAACCGTTGGCGCCGCAGCAACATATCGATAAGTCTCTTCTTCCAACGGGATTCCTTTCTTTGTAACCGAAGTTCCTTTCACGGCAAAATTATCGGCGCTTTGACCGGCCAGCAGGTCGATTTGGTGTTTTTTGATGGCCAGTTTGTAATTGGCCGTATTGGTGATCTTCCAGCGCAGGTTCTGCTGGTTATCTTCATAAACCTGGTCTTCACGGTTATTACTGTTGGTGGCCAGGTAATATTTGGGTGTGTAATTCGTATTGCTGGTAGCAGTGCCAAATCCTTCCAACTGGGTTCTCAGGGTCAGGTTGTTCACAGGCTTTGCTTCTGCATACACGGAATATTGAGCGCCCCATGCGTCATTATTGTTGAAATTGGTTCTGTAATAAAAATCCGGGTTAACCACGCCGTTGACCGGCGACCGGTTGGGCATGCTGTAATAAGGATTGAATGCAGTCATATCCATAAACCCGTTGGGGATAGACCTGAGAACAGAATCCTCAGATTTAAAAGGCAGGGTAGTAGGATCCATCATATAGGCGCGACTAAGATTGCTGGCATCTGAGTTCAGCCATTTTTCGAAGCGGGGTGCAAAAGCCAGGCCTACTTTGAATATTTTATTTAGTGCAAAGTCGATATTCAGGCGGGCGGTGATCCTGCTCCAGTCGCCGCCTTTGGCAGTTGCGTAATAGGAGTTCTGTTTGTAATAGCCAAGGTTTCCATAAATAGATAAGCCATCTTTACCACCAGTTACACTCAAATTATAATTCTGCCGGTTACCTGCATCGAAAGTGCTGTTCCAATAATCGGTATGGGTTATGTTATCGGGATTGGGAAAATAGGGCGCTGCCCCACTATTGGCTGCAACGGTGTTCATGATGCGCACATATTCATTTGCATCAGCCAGTTTTACCTTGGGTACTTTATCCCACCCATAGGAGGCTTCAAAATTAACACTTGGCTTTCCCTTACCTCTTTTCGTAGTCACTAAGATAACACCCTGGCCGGCGCGGGAACCGTAGATGGCGGAAGCAGACGCGTCTTTCAATACATCGATGGCCTCGATGTCTGCAGGGTTCAGAAAGTTAAGGGCATTGTAACCCATCTCATTACCATCAACAATAACCAATGGGGTGGAGTTCTTCATAAGACTGCTCAAACCCCTGATCATGATCGTTGGCTGTGAGCCAGGCAATCCGTTGCCCGAAAAAACCTGTACGCCGGCCATTTTTCCCTGGATAGCGTTGGCTACGTTCCCGGTAACATAGGATTTGATCTCTTTTGAATTCAGTGAAGAAACAGCCGTGGTTACACTTTTGCGTGAAACGGATTGGTAACCGATCACCACCACTTCATTCATTTGTGCTTCCTGTGATTGTAGCGCCACTTCAATAAAGGATCTGCCGGCTACAGCTATTTCCCTCGTAGCATATCCAATATGGGAGAAGATCAACACAGCATTTTCGGCAACAGTAAGTGTGAATTCACCACTGCTGTTTGTAACAATTCCCGTGTTTTGCCCTTTGATACTCACGCCGGCTCCGGAAAGCGGCTCATTATTACTTCCTGTTACTTTACCTTTCACAGTGGAAGTTTGCGCAAAACAGGGAACGATAGCAAAGAGAAGGCAGGCATATAACAGCAATCGTTTTTTCATAAAGCGTTTGGTTTTGATTTGCGTGGGAGATTATTGAATAAGCAAATCTTGAATTTATATGCCCCTAAGCCAATAGAATTTCTTATGATAATGATGGACAATTTTATGATCAATCATGGAAGGCGTTTCGAGACAGTAAGGCCATCAACAGGCAGTGATAACTTGAATGATCTGCCAGCTGCAGTCAAATGAACAGTAATGCCTTTATGTGTAGGATCACTCGCATATACTATATCATCCTTTATCAGAACGAGACAGGGCTGATCTGTTTCTATTGTATCTTTCCCGCTTTCCAGCTTACCCGGTGAATAAAAAGCCGCCATCATTGTACCATCATTACAACGAAGCGCCTGGCACAAAGTATCATTACGAAGTACCTTCCAGCCAGGTTTATTGAATAAGTTCTTTGCATCACCGGGCTTTGCACAGCGGGCCAATACATAACCGGAAGTACTTGTGCTATCATGAACCATCACTGGCATAAAAACTTTTTCGGTGACTTTTTCTGTTGTTCCAGAAGCATTGATGGAAGTCCAGGATCCCGTCACTTTTTTCAAATGGAGCTCAATAGTTGCAGGAGAAAGCGGCATATAGGCAAAGCCGGCGTGATGAATCCAGTTTACACCTTTGATGGTATGTATGCCTTCATCGATCACCTGTGCCGGTTTGTTTATGGTTACATTGCCCCGCCAGCGGCATTGATCAAGTGCAGTATATATCTTACCTGAAATATTTTTTGCTGTCATTCCAGACAACAAACAGATTACTACATCCTGGTAACAGCCCCAAAATTTACGGGCAGCCAATGTTTGCGCACCGGAACTATCTTTCAATACATATTCCATCACCGAAAATCCTTCCGCTCCGCTGGCCACTGCGCCCACAAATTCCTTCCGGTTGATCATATGCGCATCTTCAAAGCCGGTTACACCGGGTAATAAAGCATAATTCCAAACAGGCATTAGATCAAAGTATTCACGCCCATCCTTTATCAGGTAAGCATCGCCGCTATTCAGCAGTTTTCCCTGCAGGTTTTCGCGGTTGATAGATTCAGTGGGCAGGGTACGGGCAGAAATGGTTTTCAGAAAAAAGCTGAAACCGGGGCGATGATAAGCAGCGAAATCGGAATAGGGATAATAACGGTATCCGTTCAGTGATCGCACGCCGTTTTGAGCCGCTGCCATTTGTTTAAATGCAGTATCCCTGGCTGGCTCCAGCTCTCTGATGAAGGGCATAAGCGAACGCAGATCGGCCGCCTGCAATTCTCCTTTACGTGAAGAAGAACGATCCATTGTACCGGGCACCGTATGAATACCTCTTGCCATCCACTGCCAGCCTTCCAGCACCGCATTGGTCAGGATTGTCACTTTCTCTTCGGGAAATGCGAGGGATGTTCCCTGCAGCTGCCAGGCCAGTCTTAAGCTTTCCCATAAATAAGCTTTACCATACTGGTACATCTGCAGGCGGCTGCCATGCTGATGAAAACTGTAATCGGGTTGAATACCTTCTCCTTTGGTGATCTGAATTTCTTTTAACACCAGTTGCCGGCAACGCAGCATCAAAGCAGGATCGTTTGTAAGTGCCCCATAATGTAAACCCAGGTCGGCACACCAGATCAGGTTACCGCCAACAGCATTATTCCGCACATTATGTTGCGCCAGTATTTCCAAAGATGCTTTCAGGCGTGCTGGTGCAAGCTCATTACGAAGCAAAACGAGAATGTCACGCATATAGCGGGGCACGCCGATCTCATTGTGCCACCAGTTGGCGCTTTGGTACCGCTTTAACAGCCAATGATCCAGGGCTGTATTTATCTTTTCCCAGAGCTGTTGGTTATGAAACTGTGCAGCGGTTGGCATAGCCCAGCGCTGCGCCATCTCTTTTACCCGTTGCAGGTGAAGTGAGACCTTCCATGCGGCCGGTTCGCGATCTTCATAATTAATATCCGGCCATTGCCCCTGTGCATTCAGCGGCGCAGACCAACCGTTTCCCGACGACATTTGAAGTGCAGCAGTGCGGAACAGGTAGGCCTTGTAACGCTCCAATATAGTATCTGTTTGTGCCTCGGCTACAAATAGCAGGAAAAGCTGAATTAGGAAGACGGTGGTTATTTTGAATTTCATACAACGGCGGGTCAACCATTCAAGCTCATTGAAAATATTTCATGATCTCAGCGCTTATCAATGCATGTCCGGCGCTGTTAGGATGATTGGATTGAGACATATAGGCCTTTAGATCTTTTTTTTCTGCCACCACCTGTTTAAACTGCTTATAGCTATCGGCCAGTCCGATATGATATGCTTTCGCGAGGTTTTTGAGCTGTGTGGCAAACAATTCCAGCTCATTGCCGTCTTGCAGCAGATTGACATTCTGATCAGCCGAAGGTGTTAACAGGATCACTTTTATATTTTTCTTCAGGGCCTGCCTGATCATTTTTTCCATGTGCTGTTGGGATGCTGCCAGCCCCTGTTTGCGGTCGTTCAATGCATAATCAATGAACAAGACATCGGGTTTATGCGTCAATACATCCCTTTGTAAACGCTTTTCACCCTGTGCTGAATTTTCACCGCCCATACAAGTAACAATCACATTGATCACGGCATAGGGATATTGTTGCTTTAATTGTTGCAAAACTAAATAGGGATAGGCGTCAAGGGTCTTTACCTCGGGGGTGGCAAAATAACCACAGGGTACTGAATGCCCATGGAACACGAGATTGATGGTCCTGTTATTCGGCCATTTCTTTTGCAGTTCCGCTTTTATTCCTTGCAGATAATCATCGGTCTGCGCAGTCACCGCCTGTAATGCTATCAGGAACAAGTAGAAACACAAGGAATATTTTCTTTGCATAAGAGTGTTCATTGGCTGCTTTTATTTCATTGATAGGATCCGGTACATGTTACAACCGACCTGGGCGGAATGACCAGCTTATTTACGGGAACAACTGACTTTTTGAGGTTACGCGCAGCATCTGTTGTGTAAGCGTTCATGACATTGTTGCTTAAGCGTAACCCACGCTTTATTCCTGTTAATTGCACAGCATGCTGATCACTGGATGGGTTAACGAAAACCAGCACCAGCTTGCGGCTGCTTTCATCTTTATAAGCAGAAACCATCAAAGTAGCTGCCGCCTTCAGGGGATCATTCAGTCCTTCTATGCCCAGGTTCACCCGCTTCATGCCCGGACGAATAAAGCGGGCATAATTGCCAAAACACCAAAGTTGTTTGGAATCGAGCACAATACCATCTTCTTTACTTTTGCTTACATTCATACCCCCGGAAGGATCATTGACATAAACCAGTCCGTCACTGTAATCGTAAGGATTTACCGCCAGCCACCACTGCCAGGAACTTACATTGGCAATGGCAAGATCATGATGTAATACTTTCGCCACATAAAAGCCGTAATCGATGCCGGTATTCTTTGGCCCGCCATTGTATAGCTTGCAGATATTGCCCAGAATACCAAATTCGGTTTGCCAGCTTTCCAGTTTGGCATCTACCTCCTCGATCTTTGCTGCCACCAGCCGGCGCACCTTCACCAACTGGGAATCGGGACAGGTCGTAAAATAACTGTGTGCTGAAATAATATGGGCTGTATTGGGCAGGTTGCCAATATAATTGGCAGAAGCAGGAGAGAAGAACTGATAGATCTGATCACCCCGGTTATCTTTATTATTACCGTACAAAAAGTCAAGCTGGCCGGCTTCACCGATCACCACCTGGGTCTTTGCCCGCCGGGCAGAAAGGCTGTCGGCCAGCAACTTTACCAGGTCCGCAATTTCTTCATTGGTAGCTTGCGTACCTTCCTGGCTGATGCGGTCTTTTCCCCAATTCCATTGTGGTTCATTGACCGGGCTCAGGTAATCGAACTGAAAATGATCTGAGACAGCTGCCATAAAACCGGCATACGCATTCATTTTACCTGGCAGAATGTTCATGGCCGGTTCAGCGGTGCCGTTATATGCCTTACCATTTCTGGCCATAAAAACCGGTGGCGCAATAGAAAACCCCAGGGTATAGCGAACGCCCCGTTGTTTGGCCGCCTGCAGGAACCATTGGGCGCCTTGCTGCTTTTTCCAGTTGTAGGAACCATCCGGCTGTAGAAAACATTCCTCCCGCCGCCATTCATCCGGAATATCACTCGCAGCACCCTGCTCATAACTGCCGGCGCCTATGTTAAAGCGCCAAAGCGATAATCCAATGCCTTTCGGACTTCCGTCCGGCAATGTATCCATACTGAAAAGCCAATCAGCAATTTGATCTTTTTTGGAAACATTGCTCCAGTTGCCGACGTATTTAGTGGTCCAGCAATCAGAAGCGCCAAAACTGTGAATGGTTTGCTGCACATCATTCAGCCGAACGGTAATTTTGGTTTTGCCCAGAGACTGACCAATGGCAGGGGAGCCGGCTAATGTGAATACGATTAGCCACAAAGCAGGCATTCGCTTCTTGCTATTACAAGGCATGGCGTTTAATTTTACCGGCTCTAATAAATTGATTTAAGCGATGAGGTGAGCACATAGGCAGCATCGTTTTAATTGTTTAAAAGTGTGCGCGCAAGCTTTTGAATAAGCAAATCTTACATTTATTGCTCCACAAGCCAATAGAAATTTTTATGAAAATGATGGACTATTTTATGGTAAGTGAATGGCCCATCGATCTCATCGGTTCGGCCGAAGCCACCAAGTTTATTCACGCTGTAATCTTTGAACGCTTTGATTTCTTCCTGTCCCGCATATTCAGCCAGATACTCATAATAAGACTGATCACAAAAACAATAAGGGTAGCATTATTAACGAGGTCTTCGTTAAAGTTGAAACCAGTGAGTTTTAATAACAGGAAATGGATATACGATTTTTGCTGATCATGATAACCCAGGCTTTCTCTTATATCCCAGTGCCAGTCGGTACATAAACAATAACCCCAGCCATACCAGATGCCCAATACAAACCAGGAAAAGGCAGTTAATAACAAAGTGAACAGGTTCCATTTCCTGGTGGCAGGAAAGATCCATCCGAAAACATTAAACAAAGTGAACACGGTATGGAATATAAAGAAGAAATAATTAAGTACCTGGTACCACATAGTTGGTTTAAGTATATGCCAATTTATGCTATTTCAGACATTAAACCACGGGATGTTTTTAGATAGGAGAGGGGGAGTAAAATAATTGCATAATTTTTTCACCGATTGTTTGCATAAGTGTCAGCCATGCACTAACTTTGAATCACAAAGTACTTTTGATAAAAAGAAACTGGGAAAGTATAGCCGTGAATCGTTTAGAATGGCGTTTACATTAAAAACAATTTTTTCCCGGTGCGTACAATCGATCGCACCAGAGGGCGTTCCATATTTAAATTGATTACCGTGAAAAACGCTACAGCAGTCTTTTATGACTGCATATCTTTTCTATACCCGGCCATCAATTACTTTTTAAAAGGCCATAGAAAAGCTTTGATAGCTGCGGTGAATAAGGCACCACCGGGCAAACTACTGGAGATTGGCGTAGGTAATGGATCCCATTTGACATTATTTACTGCTCATCAAATTACGGGTATCGACATTTCTGAAGCCATGCTCCACAAAGCGCAGCTTTGTAAGAGAGAAGATACCCAACTGCTGCTGATGAACGGGGAAGATTTGTTATTCGCCGAAGCCAGTTTTGATTATGTGGTCATATGTCATGTACTGGCTGTCACCAATGATCCGGACCGGCTGCTGGAGCAGGTATACAAGGTGTTGAAACCTGGCGGACGATTATTCATCCTTAATCATTTTACGCCCGGGAACTGGCTTAAGTATGTTGACCGGGCCTTTCACCCCGTGTCGGCTCTTTTTCATTTCAGATCTGCTTTTTACCTGCACAGCCTGAAAGGATTGCAACGTTTTGTATTACATAAGCAAACGGAGCTTGGAAAAAACGCTTATTATAAACTTCTTATCTTTTCTAAACCTTGAAAAAGTATATTCCCTTACTGGGGCTGTCCCTATGTTTTTGCCTCTTTATTTATGTTTTTTACCGTACAGAAAAGACCCTGGTGAACCAACTCTTTATCGCCCTGTTTTCGCATGAAACCTATTCTTATTTAAAAACAGCAGTCAGGTCTTTTCTGCCCTTACCCGACTTTCTTGTTTATTCTTTACCGGAAGGTTTGTGGATCTTCTGCATTACAGTAACATCGAGCTTTTTCTATCTGGAGATCCGGAACCGGAAATGGAGCCTGGTTCTTGTACCCATTCTGATGGCTGTGATCATGGAAGTATTCCAATTCTTACATTTTACAAATGGCCGGTTCGACATTATAGACCTGGTGTTTTCATTTGTTTTTTGGCTGCTGGCCTTATTTTCTACGCAAACCAACATAGGCAAAGAACCTGTTTTTCGTTCCCTAAACAGCAAAACGGTCTATTGCATGGGTAGTTATATTATTGTATTCCTTGCCCACGTAAGTTATTGAGCGGGGCCTGCAACGTCGAACTTCAGTTCCGCGGATCAGGCACTTTATGCAATTCGAACTGGTATGCCCGCTGTGACGGTACAATGGGGTCACTGCTCAGCAAAGAATATTCTTTAATAAAGCTGGCGCCAAAGTAGAGGATAAACGAAGAATAGAATACAAAAAGCAGGATCAGCACGATAGCAGTTCCCGCCCCATAAACGGCGCCAATATTACTTTGGATAAGTAAGACCGAGAGCGCTGCCTTACCAAGGTAAAATAGAAGTCCGGTAAGTATGCCTCCCGCCGTGGCTACCCGCCAGGAAGGCCGGCCACTTGCCAGGTACCTGAATAAGACGATAAACCAGGTGGTAACAACAAGTATACCGGCAATTTCATCGAGCGCCGTGGTAAAAAAGCTTCCGCCCTTTTCCCAGAACCTGCCAATGTAATTTCCGGCAATGACTTTTATCAGGTCAATGACGCCGGCAGCCAGGAACAGGATACCGGCCATCAGTATAATAAACAGCGATCTGGCCCGTATTTTCATATCAGCAAGAAATTCCGTCTTTTCTACATGGATATTCCAGATATCATTGAGCGAATTCCTGATCACTTTAAAAAGGGTGGTTGCTACAAAGGCGAGGAATAATAAACCTATTACAGCCATATACCAGGTTTGGGCCAGGTTGCGCAAGCCGAGCGCAGTGATCCTCAGTTGGTCGGCGCCCTGCTTGCCCAGCGTATCTGATAATAATTCACGCAATTCTCTACCTACGATCCTGCGGGCGAAGAAGATACTGAATAATTGGAACAGCAGCACAAGAATAGGAGGCAGGGCGAAGCTCGTAAAAAAAGCGGTGGCGCCCGCCATTCGCAATGGGTCATTACGCATCAAACGCCTGAACGAACTTTTCATCAGCGTCCAGAGCACTGGCCAATTCCAAATGGATGTTTTTTTGTTCATTATCCGTCACACGGCTGTGTTCAGTTTTTCGGTAGATCTTACTATTTTGTTAACCCGGGCCACAATTGCAGCTGCATCGATACCAGCATCCCGCAACAGTTCTTCCTGTTTGCCCGATTGAGATATTTTCGTTACTGCCAATTTCACTACATGGTTTCCTTCTGCACTGATGGCTGCGGCAACAAAATCGCCTAACCCGCCATGCTCAAAATGATCTTCTACTGTAATTATACATTTGTGCCGGGTCGCATTGAGGCAGTCCATCAATGTTCGCTTGTCAACGGGGTTTATGGAATAACAATCCACCACCCGGATCTTTATGTTTTCCTGCGCTAACAGATCTGCAGCCTGTAGTGCTTCAAATACCGTAATACCGCTGGCCGCCACCGTAAGCAGATCATTGGCTGATTGCCGCACAATCTTAGATCCTCCGATATGAAATTCTTCGCCGCTTGTATATAACAGTCTGGTTTTGGGGCGAAGGGTGCGCATATATACAAAACCGGTATGTTCAATCATCCGCCGTACCAGGGCAGTGGTGGCCACGGCATCACAAGGTTGCAAAATAACGGCATCCGGCATAGCCCCAAAGAAAGCGATATCTTCCAGGGCCATTTGTGAGGGACCGTCTTCCCCGATAGAAACGCCAACATGCGAACCCACAAATTTCATATTGGCTTCGGAGATCCTGGCCATCCTTATCTGGTCGGCAGCCCGCATGAAAAAAGCGCCGAAAGTGGCTAATACCGGAATCTTGCCGATCCTTGATAAACCGGCGCCTACGGATACCATGTTTTGTTCGGCAATAAAACATTCTATAAATCGCTCCGGTGTATCATTGAAAACATCTTCGGTAAAGGTGGAGTTCTTTACATCGGCGTCCAGCACATATACATCCTGAGCATTTTTGGTGATCTGCGCCAATGCCTTGCCAAAGACCTCGCGGGTAGCATATGTTTTGGCCTTATCGAATTCCAGCTGTATAGCCGTATTCATCCGGGAAGGATGAGCGACCGCCGTTTTTGATGGTTTCCGCAGCTCGAAACGCAGCATATCATCCATAGCTCCCAGCTCATCCAATGCTTTTTTGAGGTCCTCCTCCTTTAACGGTTTACCGTGCCAGCCATCTTTATTTTCCAGGAAAGAAATTCCTTTCCCTTTCTCCGTTCTGGCAATGATGGCTACAGGTGCCTGCCCTGCATCGTCACGAGCCTGCTGAAAAGCCTGGTCTATTTCACCGAAATTATGTCCGTCAATTGTGATCACCTGGAAGTTAAATGCGCGGAACCGCTGTTCATATTCCTCCATGTGGTGACCAAACATGGTCTCGCCACTTTGCGCCAGCCGGTTAATATCTAAAATGGCAATTAAATTATTCAGGCGATGATAAGCAGCAAAATTAGCTGCCTCCCATACCTGGCCTTCAGCCAGCTCACCATCACCGCACAACACATAGGTAGTATAAGGCAGTTTTTCTCTTTTAGCCAATAATGCCAATCCGGCCCCTACCGAAAGTCCCTGCCCGAGGGAGCCTGTAGCTGCTTCCGCATATTTAAATTTTGGGACGGGGTGACCTTCAAACCGGCTGTTGAATTGCCTCAGCGTTTTCAATTCATTTAGATCATAGGCGTTACACATGCCAAACAGGGCATATAGCAGGGGAGCAGCATGTCCTTTCGAAAGCACAAACCGGTCGTTGTAGATGTTTAAGGGATTGGAAATATCGTAGGTAAAATATTTTTCAAACAGAACGGTGGAAAGATCTGCTGCCGATAAGCAGGATGTTGGGTGCCCCGACCCAGCCGCCGTTGTTGAAACAAGGCACCATTTGCGAAGCAGATTCGCTTTTTCTTGCAGGGCATTGTTGTTTGTCATATTAAGCAATAAAAAATGATCAATACTCAAAAACGCACAATTCAAATGCCATTATCTGTTAACATAAAATGAGGTAATAGCTGGATGATCTGTAGAAATTGTTGAACACCGGGTGCTGCCTGCCGGTCAAGCCAACGGGCATCACTGGCAAATGAAAAATGTATAGCGGTCACGAGAGAGGCAAAGACGTATTCAATAGGTTAAAGGGAATTTTGAAATGATCCGGTGCTCCGGTTGAACATTCATGGTATATGGGTAATCTATCCGGGCAAAATGGAAATCGCATAAAATTGCCCTAAATTTATTCTGATACCATTTTTTCCATTAAATCGAATCGTCACATGAGAAAAGTTTTACTCTTCGCAACAGCGATGTTGTGCAGTACCATCTTACTTGCACAGGATTACTGGAGGCCGCACACCGATGCCGCCAGGATCACTACCGACAAAGCCATAGCCCGGCTTGCATTTCCCGCAAACTTTAAACTGTTTGACCTGAATTTTACTCCATTGAGAAATGAAGTATTCAAAACCGTTGGTAATGCCGCGGCCCATTCAACCATTATTTCTTTACCTAACGCAGACGGACAAATTGAACAGTTCGAAATTATTGAAGCGTCTAATTTCGAACCGGCATTACAGGCTCAATTTCCTGAGATCAGGGCATTTTCAGGTAAAGGCATTACTGATAAACAGGCTACGTTGAAACTGAGCATCTCTCCGCAGGGTATTCAAACAATGGTTTTCCGTATGAATAAGGAAAATGAGTTCATTGAACCTTATTCTGCCGACCACAAGGTGTATACTGTTTTCAAAAAGCAACCGAAAAGTTTACCCTGGAAATGCACCACCCCTGAGCAACAATTGTCAGCTGGCATTACCAGCCAGGTAAATGATATGAATGCAAGGGTTGCCAGGTCAACCGGCGATATGAAAACCTTGCGGCTGGCCCAATCCGTTACCGCTGAGTACTCCAATTTTTTTGGCGCCACAAGCGCGCCACAGGTTTCCCTGGTGCTCGCAGCTGTGAATGCCACACTTACCCGTTGTAACGGGGTTTATGAAAAGGACCTTGCTATCCATCTTAACCTGATCGCAGCAAGCACCAATGTATTCTATTATAATCCCTCTACTGATCCTTATTCACCGGCCAGTTCGGGCGCAGGCGGGGCGTGGACCAGCCAGTTACAAAATACCCTCAATTCTGTGATCGGTGCAGCCAACTATGATATCGGCCACCTGTTCGGCGCATCCGGCGGCGGCGGTAATGCCGGTTGCATCGGTTGCATCTGTGTCGACAATTCAAAAGGCAGCGGTTTTACTTCTCCTGCAGACGGTATTCCCCAGGGAGATAATTTCGACATCGATTATGTGGTGCATGAAGTAGGGCATCAGCTGGGTGCTAACCATACTTTCTCTATGGGCAATGAAGGCACCGGTGTTAATGTAGAACCTGGTTCCGGGATTACGATCATGGGCTATGCAGGTATCACCAACCAGGACCTGGCGCCCCATTCCATTGAAATTTTCCATGCTGCTTCCATAGCGCAGATCCAGGCGAATTTATCTACCAAAACCTGTCCGGTAACGACCAGTATCGCCGCTAATAATGCAACACCTGTAGTGAATGCAGGCGGTAATTATACGATCCCCATCAGCACTCCGTTTGCACTTACGGGTTCGGCTACAGATGCCAATGCCGGTGATGTGCTTACCTATTGCTGGGAGCAGAATGACAATGCTTCGTCGTCACAAACAGGAGCAGCCAGCGTAGCCAGCGCTACCAAAACGGCCGGGCCAAACTGGATCAGTTTTGCGCCCTCCACATCGCCAACAAGGTACTTTCCTAAAATGGCAACGATCCTGGCAGGCGGTTTGGTGTCTGGCCCCTTGCCAGGCGGTGATGCCGGCGCCAATACCGAAGCATTGAGCTCCGTTTCAAGAACGTTGCGCTTTCGCTTAACGGTGAGGGACAATGCGCCTTACAGCTCCACCGCACCGGTAAGCATCGGTCAAACCAATTTTGCCGATATGACTGTGACTGTTACCAACTCATCAGGACCTTTCTCGGTAACCGCACCGAATACAGCGGTATCATGGGCCGGCAATTCAGCGCAAAATATTACCTGGAACGTGGCAAATACAACGGCGGCACCGGTTAGTTGCGCCCATGTAAAAATCTCCGTTTCTACAGACGGGGGCACTACCTTCAATACTTTGGTCGCCAGCACTCCCAATGACGGCAGTGAGGTAGTGACGATCCCTAATACCCCCACTTCAACAGCAAGAATAAAAATAGAAGCGGTAGGAAATATTTTCTTTGACATTTCCAATACCAATTTTACTATAACATCCGGTTCGTCCTGTGTTTCACCCGCTGGCTTGATCGCTTATGCAATTACCACCACATCGGCTAATGTAAGATGGACAGCAGTTAGCGGCGCTGCATCATATGATGTGGACTATAAGGCCAGTTCATCAGCAAGCTGGATCAATGCTGCTACCGGCACTACGGATACTTCTGTTGCCTTAAGCAGTCTCACTGCGGGTACGACATATGATTACAGGGTAAGAACGAATTGCAGCAGCGGCAGCAGCGCTTATTCAGCCGAACAGTTTACGACCACACCATTGGTCACTTGTACAGCACCGGCAGGTTTAAACAGTTCACTGGTAACAACTACCAGCGCCACTGTTAGCTGGACAGCGGTAAGCGGCGCCCTGAGTTACGATGTGCAATATAAACCGAATGCATCTGCAACCTGGATCACAGACACGCTTGGAACTGCTTCCACATCTGTCCCCATAAGCGGGTTAACACCCGGAACATTGTATGACTGGAGAGTAAGAGCAAATTGTTCAGGTGGCAGCAGTGCCTATGCAGCAGCCCAATTCACTACCATTCCAACAACCTGTGCAAGCAGCCTGGATACGGCAACCAACGGAACCACTGCCGGTGCAGCAAACATTCCATTCAACACCAATGTAAATGGCCTCATCAGCCCAAGTGGCGATATCGATCATTACCGGTTTGTGATCACCACCCGGGGTACGATCACCATTACATTGGGTACCTTGCCTGGCGATTATGATCTGAAACTGTTGAACAGCGCAGGAACCCAACTTGCCATTTCACAGGCAGGCGGCACCAGCAATGAAACGATCAGCAGAACGGTTAATCCGGGCACCTATTATGCCCAGGTTTATGGTTACAATGGCGCCAATAGCGCTACCAGCTGTTATACAGTAAGGGTACAATTAGGAACAGCCAGCCGCGAAGCTGATCTGATCACCGGTGCTGAGCAAAAAGTAAATGTATACCCGAACCCTGCCAGAAACCTCGTGAACATTAACCTAACCGGTTTCACGGGCAAATCAGATATCCGGCTTTTCGATGTAAATGGCCGGGTGGTCTTGCAGCGGGCAGTAAACGCGGTGAACTCGCAGCTGGATATTGCTGCCCTGCCTGCAGGTATTTATATGATGAAGATCAGGAACGGAGGAAAGGAAGTGAAGATGACGAAGATCATTAAGGAGTAACAACAAATAAAGAATCTGAATCGAGTAGGAAGTAAGAGATTATTTCCCTTACTGTCCTCTCACACCACCGTACGTGCCGTTCGGCATACGGCGGTTCATTAAACATTAACAGTTTTAGAAGGCTTTACGATGTCCATCAGACTAGTGAA
>NZ_JAFFJX010000031.1 GCF_016924755.1 Longitalea arenae
ATGATTACACCGGCATTATCCGGTTTTGCGTATTTAATTCGTTTGTATTGCTTCACATATAGCTCTCCAGGCTGATATTCCAAGATTTCGGTGATCTCTTCACCCATTTTTTTACAGCCGGTAATATTAACCTGTGGTTCAATAACAATTTCCTCCCTGCGCAACGATTCCGGTAGTTTCATTCTGCCTGGATGCTGCACCGGTTTATTCTCTATTGCAACTGTATTACGTGTATAGCTGATCTTTTGGGTAGATGTGATGGTTCCACTAGCAACAGCGTCGGCTGATATATCCAGTGATAATTGCGGGTTGTTTTTGTCTGTAGGTATAAAGCGCTCATGACGCGAACCAAAGATCATTTTCTGCAACTGGTGTAATTGCTGCTCTAGCGCAACTATTCTTAGTTGCGATTGTTCATACAGCGTTTTATAATCTGGAGATGAAGTGCTTTGCATAGCCTGCTTGCAGATAAGCCTAAGTTCGGCTTTACAGAAGGGCTATACAACAATAGTTATTCACTATTTGCTTTTTTATGTTGATATCTTTTGCGGTATTTGATCTCTTTTAAAGAGATACCCTGCAGTATAAAATGTAGCTGGTTGGAGGTTAGTTGCATGCTCCTGGCATCCAGGTCAAAAGCAGGCACTTCAAAAGCTCCTTTTTCCAGGCGCCGGTAGAAAATGGTGAACCCGCCCTGCTCATATACCAGCATCTTGAGATGAGTCCGCGGTTTATTGATAAATATAAAGGCATCGCCTTTTGTTACCAGTCGTCCCAATTCATTAGTTATTATCCCGCACAGCTGGTTAAACCCTTTACGCATATCGGTTTCTTTGCGATATAGATGGTAGGACCTGTGATCACCAAGTAAAATCAAACTGCTCATGCTAACAACTCTTTAAGATAAGCAGCACTCACTGGCTGGTATATCTTTATGCTACCCACTTCGGCAAACAATGTACAAGCGGATGGAACAATTTCAACAGGCGCAAAACCTGTCTTTCCAGCTGCTCCAGTATCTTTTGAGTATTTCTTCTTCCAATGATAGAATGTGCCATCATCTATATGTAGACCTGCACAGAACGATTTTACACTTAGGCCACTTTGAGCATGCTCCATTAATAACCGCTTAATTTCCTGCTTACTTCTAAAAACCTTGGCCTTCTTGGTGATACTATTTGATTCCATATCCTGGTTTTAAAGAACTAAGCTAACATTCGGCTAACTCTTTAAAAAGATGTACTTGGCCGGAGGGATACATTTTGCCGAAGATATAACGGCCGCACATATCCCGTCCGGTCCAAATGACCTGAAGGTCTACTTTGTGACCGTTTTTTTTGGGGGTAAATAGCTATTGATAACCTTTAAATATTGTTTTGTGCTAAAAAGGGCGTATAATAGCGGAAATAAATATCCTTACCTGCCATTGATGCGAAACTTCCTGGTAATTATAATGACTTTAACTTTCACAGCTTGCAAGACAACTCAACTCGCAATTGTCAAACAAAATGGCAAATTTGGTTGCATTGACAAAAAGGGAAACATTATTATTAAACCGGAATGGGATTGGATGTTACAGAGCGATAAAAGCAGGCAAATATTAGTTGAAAAGGACAGTTTATTTGGCTTTGTTGACAATCAGGGAAATATTTTAATAGAACCGAAGTATAAAAACGCGATGGTTTTTTACGAAGGACTTGCTAGTGTTAGCAACGGAAATAAATTTGGATTCATAAATATTAAAGGCGATACCGTTATTCCATTTATCTACGATGATGTTTTTCTTGGATTTTCAAACGGATTATCTCATGTAACTGTAAACGATAGTTGTGGTTTCATAGGCAAATCGGGCAAGGTCGTTATTCCTCTTATTTACAAGACCTGCTACCCTTTTCTTTCAGACATAGCCAGCGTTGAGACATTTGACGGACAAACTCTTATAATTGATAAGAAGGGGAGTGTTTTTGCATACGATAAAGAACGGTATAAAGATAAACGGCTATGGGCGTTAAACACTTATCCTGGAAGTTTTAGAACTCAGACTGGTCAAGGCCGAATTAATAGTAGAGGAGACACTATAGTTCCGCCAATTTATGATGTGACTGGAAATTTATCTGACCATATGTATATAGTGCAGCTAAAAGGAAAATGGGGTGCTTATAATGACATAGGTAAACTAATTGTTGAACCAAAGTTTGATGAAATACGGCATTATAATGAAGGATTTGCCAATTTTAAATTGAATGGGAAATGGGGATACGTTGATAAAAAAGGGAGAATTGTCATTGAGCCAACTTTTGATTATGCAAGTCAATTTGAAAACGGCTTGGCGTACGTTGAATTAAACGGTAAATCAGGGTTTGTGAACAAGAAAGGAAAGTTTGTCATTAAACCAGAATTTGAAATTAATAAAGATAGTGGATTTCGGTAGCGAAGATAAACGGTGCTTAAATTTCAAACCGGCTGGGATTGCAATGGTTCTAACAACCAATGTGAAGTTGCTTCTCAAACAATTTTATTTACCTTTACCAAATCATACTAGTTCTTACAAAGGAAATAAATCCCAGCGTCATCCATTGAGTCATCCATTTTGCAGCACTCAAATAACTGACTAACAATAAGGAGTAGGGTAGGTTCACTTCCCTCTCGGCTACAAATGTTTTTTGGCATTCCGATGTGGAACAATGGCCGGGTAAAGTTGCAAATGAAACCGTTAATATAGGCGGATAGTTACAGGAGACGATTATTTTAAAACAATGGGCATGTCATTAATATCGGGAAGGGATTTCAATGGAAGCGCCGATACTACCAGCGTTATATCTAATGAAGCAGCGATCAATTGCATGCGTATCAAAGAACCGCTGAACAAATTGATCAACTTCCAGGGTAAGGAGCTGCGCATTGCAGGTATAATGAAAGATGCACTAATGACATCGCCTTTTGATCCGGCAGAGTCTATTACGTTTTTCAGAAGACCCGGTCAGCAAAATCCTAAATATACCGTTTATCACCCACTATTAAACCGTCAGAAGATCGCGCTCCGCCCACCCCGGCCATTGAAAAAGCAACAATTTATTGATCACAGAAAAATCAATGAACGTTTGCCCCTTTGGAAGAACTGTATAACATTTCCACCCTAATTGCACGGGAATGTTGCTGGCAGCTCCCACAAAGATCAGGATCAGGTCGCTTTACAGGCATGCCCGGCGCCCTGAACAACCTCCTAATTAGCCATTTATGCGGCCTCTTTTTAACTAATATGCAGCAATTGAACCTGCCACATTGTCTCAATTTATAGACACCATCCATTTTTAGCTGCGTAACTATTTTTAGCAAGGCCAGATTGCCATACAGTATTGAATTCCGCACTTGTTCAATCCTCCCTCTAACGAAGTAACGAAAGCGCCTTTTCCTCTTTTTGTTCACTTCAAAATTACCAGCATGCAAAACTTAAAACGATTGCTGTTCTTATTATGCCTGCTTGCGCCTGCATGGGCTTTTACCCAGGTAAGCGTGTCAGGCACCGTTGTTGATTTGGAGAATAACCCGATACAGGGAGCTTCTGTAAGGCTCAAAAACGCAAACCTGGGCACTACTACCGATGCAGATGGTAAATTCAGTATGACGCTCGCCGGAAAAGGCGGAACACTGGAGGTATCCTTTATCGGTTTTAAATCCCAAACCATAACTGCCAGCAGCGACATGGCCAATCTGGTGATAAAGATGCAGGAAGATGTGGGCCACCTCGAAGAAGTAGTTATTACCGGACTGGCTTCTTCTATAAAGCGGGGCAACCTGGCGCACGCAGTAGGCGTTGTTTCGGCAAAACAGCTGGCAGGCACCACCTCGCAGCCGACAGTTGATGCCGCCCTTTATGGAAAGTTCACCGGCGCCAATATTATTTCCAACTCCGGCGCCCCGGGTGGCGGTATTTCAATCAAACTCCGCGGCATAACTTCCCTGGTGGGCAATTCGCAACCGCTTTTCATAGTGGATGGCGTTTACTACGATAACTCGTCCATTCAGGGCGGACTGAACTTTGTTTCAAAAGCGGCCGGACAGGGAAGCACCAATTTCCAGGACAATCCTTCGAACCGGGTGGCCGACCTCGATCCGGAAGACATTGAACGTATCGAAATTCTGAAAGGCGCTTCTACGGCTGCCATTTACGGGGCAAGAGCTGCTGCCGGTGTAGTGATCATTACCACCAAGAAAGGAAAAACCGGCAAGCCCAAAATTGAACTGGGCCAATGGGTTGGCTGGCAAATGCAATTGAACAAGCTCGGGCAACGTACCTGGGATACCGCCAAGGTGCGGGCTGCTTATGGCGCCAGCGGCATTACCGTCTATAACGCAAATGGCGGACAGATCTATGACTACGAAGATGAATTATACGGCAACAAAGGATTTTTGAGCAATACCCGGGTTAGCGTGAGCGGCGGCAATGAAAACACTTCCTATTACGCCGGTATGTCCTACCGGGATGACGAAGGCATAGTGAAAAATACGGGCTATCGCAAAACATCGTTCCGTTTGAACCTGGATCAAAAGATCACTAAATTCCTCGACTTATCCCTGAACTCGAACTATGTTGAATCAAGCGCGGACCGTGGCTTTTTCAACAACGATAACACGAGTACAACACTAGGGGTATCATTTGTCTCCACTCCTTCCTGGGTGAATTTATATCCCGATGCGAATGGCAACTATCCGAATAACCCGTTAGCGCCTTCCAATTTTATTCAAACCCGCGACCTCATCACAAATAATGAACAGGTAAATCGCATACTACTCGGCGGAAGGGCTACTTTAAAACTGGTAAATACAAACATACACGATCTCAGACTGGTAGCGTTGGGCGGCCTCGACAATTACACGTTAAATACAAACGCCATATTCCCGGCCATACTGCAATTCCAAAAAGACGGCAATGGCACCAATGGCGCCCTGATCTATGGAACCACCGTTGCCCGTAATTCAAATATTTCGGCACTGGTGGTATATGATTTCAAACCGGCCGACAACATTTCATTTACCACGCAGGCGGGTATCAATACGTTTAAAGTAGATATCAATACGGCTGTGAACACCGCCACCCAATTGATAGGTACGCAAACCAATATCGACCAGGCCGGCGCCTTACAGGCAGAGCAGACCAAAAATATTTCAAGAGACAAAGGCTTTTTCGTACAGGAAGAATTTAATTTCCAGGATAAACTGATAGCCACGCTTGGTTTACGGGGCGACAAATCGAGCCGCAACGGCGATGCAGATAAATTATATTATTATCCCAAGGCTTCATTAGCCATCAATATCCTTCCATTCACCTCATTGAAAACTTTCAGTCAGTTGAAACTTCGGGGTGCATATGGCGAATCGGGAAACTTTGCACCATTCGGCGCTATTTACACGTCACTGGTGCCGCTCAACTTTGGTGGTACTACAGGCTCTATTGTAGACCTGACCAGGGGCGCAGAAAACCTGGAACCGGAACAACAAAAAGAACTGGAACTTGGATTTGATGCGGGCATTCTTAATGAGCGTGTTGGCCTGGCATTCACCTGGTATAAGAAAGATGTGGAAGACCTGATATTAAAAGTGATAACATCCGGTTCATCAGGTTTCTCGAACGCATGGAGAAATGTAGCTGAAATTCAAAATAAAGGCGTTGAAATTGCATTGACAGCGGTCCCGGTGGCCAATAAAGACTGGCGATGGAACATGCAGGCAAACTGGTGGAAGAACAAAGCAAAAGTAACCAGGCTCGATGTGCCTGCCTTTAACGTTGGCGCTTTTGGCGCCACATTGGGAACTTATCGCATTGAACTGGGCAAATCGCCTACCCAGCTCGTAGGTATTGGCGACTCTGCCATTGATAAAGTTGACCCGGTTTCAAAGCTGGCCGTATTTGGCAATGCAGAACCGGATTTCAATCTTTCTTTCTACAACAATGTTACCTGGAGAAACTTCGAACTATCTGTTCTGATGCACTGGAAAAAAGGCGGCGATAATATAAACCTCACGACTTTGCTGAGCGACATTTTTGCCACATCGTACGATTATGACGATAAAAGCCTGGACCCGAAAGGAGAAATGACGAATGGAGAATACCGGTTGTCAATTCTAGGTGCTACCGCACGCCCCTGGATACAGGATGCCTCTTATTTCAGGGTTCGCGAAATAGGGCTAAACTATACATTGCCCGGTGCGTGGTTCAGGGATGTTGCCCGGGTAAAAATTGGTTTTTCAGGAAGGAACCTGATCAATGTGTTCGATTATCCGAGCTACGATCCTGAGGTATCCAACTTCGGAATAGATGCTATCTCCAGCAATGTGGAAGTAACACCGTTCCCATCGGCCAAGAGCTTTTATTTTAATTTATCGGTTACGTTTTAATCAGTCAACGCAAAAAGTTCGGTTATGAAATATCAAAACAAAATATACCGGATTATTTCCCTCCTCCTGTTATTGATAACGCTGGGTTGGTCATCATGCACGGTTGATCCCATTGCCGATCCTAATAATCCCAGCACCAGCAGTATCTCTCAAAATGCTTCGTTAGGAGAATTACAGAACCTTGTTACGGGCATCGAAGGTGGCATGAGAAATAATCTGAACAATTATTATGACGCAATAAGTGTGATCGGCAGAGAGTACTATCGTTTTTCCACTTCTGATCCCCGGTTAACTTCCGACCTGCTGGGCAAAGCAAATGCAACACTCGATAACAATACTTTTTATACAACCAATCCATTCAATGCAAGATACCGGGTGGTAAAGAATGCGAACATTCTTATTACCGCTTTGCAAAATACCAGGGCTACTATAACAGAGGATCAGCGAAGGGCCGCTATTGCTTACGCCAAAACCGTAATGGCGCATGAACTGCTGATGGTGTTCAATCAGCAATATGAAAATGGCATCCGGGTAGATGTGGCAGATCCCGACAGGCTGGGCCCGTTTCTTTCAAAAGACGAATCGTTGAATGCTATTCAAGCTCTTTTGAATGAAGCCAGCGCAGATCTCAAAGGCAATACCGCCGACCTCCCATTTACAACCACACTGTATAATAAAAAAGCAAGTGAGTTCGCAAAATTCAACCGGGCACTGGCAGCCAGGGTAGCTGTTTACCGAAGGGACTGGAACCTGGCGAATATTGCCCTCACCGAATCCTTCTTCGATTTGAATGGAAGCCTTACCGATGGTGCTTACTATGTTTTTTCAACAGCAGGCGGCGATCTGTTGAACCCCGTGTTCTTCCCGCAGAATTCGCCACCGGCAGAGGCCCGTGTTGTGCAGCCAACATTTATTACCAATGCGGAAGCCGGTGATACCAGATTGAGCAAGGCCCCGAAACGCACCAGCACGGCCTCGCAGGATGGACTGACGAGCGACTACGATTTTTTTGTATACCCAACCAATGTTACGCGCATGCCTATCATTCGAAACGAAGAGTTGATACTGCTATATGCTGAAGTACAGGCGCAGTTAAACAATAGCAGCAATGCTGTTTCTGCCATCAACAGAATTCGCAATGCGGCTTCGTTGGGAAATTATACAGGCGCAACAGACGTAAACAGTCTTATCACGGAAATATTAAAGCAACGGCGGTATTCCCTCTTTGGCGAAGGCCATCGCTGGGTTGACATGCGCCGTTATAACCGTTTAAATGAGCTGCCTATCGACAGGCCCGGGGATGATGTATGGGTACAGTTTCCGCGTCCGGCAACAGAATCGTAATGTGGTATCAATTTCCTGATTATTTCTTTTTTGCGTTCCATACCGGGTTTACGTTGTTTAACATTACCGGCTGTAACTAGTAAGCGGATAAAAGTGGCTATGTTAATTTGTTTAAAACGGTTTCTTTCTTAGTAGACGCTAACAGTGTACAATGGAAATTTACTTCTGTAATTTCAGAAGGCTAATCCGCATTAAAAGTTAAAACAGAACTATTTATCTTTACTGAATTATATCAGTTCTTACAGTGTCAAAAATCACCAGTCACCCATTTTGCAGCACTCAACTAACTGACTAACAATAAGGAGCAGGGTAGGTTCACATCCCTTCTCTCTCTGCAAAACAAAATAAGTGCTCCCGATAGGGAGCATTTATTTAACTGAACAATAAACTATACTATGGATAAAAAGAATGCTAATTTTTTCATTGCACTTGTCTGTCCCTTATTTGTGTGCGGTCAACCAGCTAGAGTTAATGACTGTAAGAAGGCAAAATATGGAACTTTCTATTTTTACCCGCCAAAAACAAACGAAGAATTTGTTATTATTCGTGACAAAGGCCTTCAGCGAGAAATAGATCTTAAAACGAAGGATACAACTTTTTGGCAACTTAAGTGGAAGAATGATTGCCAGTTTAGTTTAAAATTTATCCGGAAAAGCGGACCAATCTCTGATGACGAAAAGGCTTTTTACAATGCACATGTCAGTGTAGTGCAGATAGAGAAGGTTTCGAAACACTATTATGTTTTTAAAGGCGGATTGGATGATCTCGAAAATGGAAATTTTTTGAGCGATACCATCTGGTTTAAACCAAGAATCAAATAATCGACATTAAATAAAAAAGTCGGAGCCAAAATGATAAAGCAGCCGTTGAGCAAATTATTAAAAAATCTGTTGATATGGTTGTTTTTACTTTCTTTGTGTTTCTTCGCAGTTAATGGTTCGTTTTCACGCATGAAAACAGGTGACAAGTATACGACGGCAGGGTTGACTTTCCGTTAAAAACCGAAACATACAAATCAAATACGAAAAAGTAATAAATGAATGTTTTGTTTTCCATTAGTGCGTATGTTTTCTTTGTTGCATTGGCAATAAAGGTAATCCTGCACATACAATTGGATATTAGTAACGGATACAAATTAGCAGGCAATCCATCTTCAACCTGGGTTTATTTTATGCCCTATGACAAGGAGGTTGCATCTGAGTTTTATATTAAGAAAACAAAATGTAACAAAATCCATAAATGGGTAATTTATCTATTCGTTGTTATGTTTATCATGTTGATTTTAAAAACTATATTTTCAAATGAATGACAATTGTAATATTATATTATAAAATCGTTTATTGTGTTTCCGGTTGCTTGTGTCAGCGGTTTTTTATCGTCTTGCAGCACTAGACTTAAATGCGTTCACCATGTATGATGAAGCTTCATATTTTTTTATAATTGGCATTTAAATGTGGTTCCGTGGATAAAACACAGGTATTGAGACTGGCGGATGGTAGCTTTATCGACAAAAAGGAAAATATCCTTAACACATTATTTCTGTCCTTCTTTATTTTAAAAGTCCGTATTGGTCTTTCCATCATAACGATACACTCCCATAAAAGATCCCATACCTCCAAACCAAATACTTCCATCGCTAGCTTCCAAAAGCCCAAGAAGAGCTGGTGGTTCTGAGATAATTTCGGTTACAGAAGGTTTTTTGTTGTACAAGGACTTTTGATCATAACGGGAAAGTGCCCAGACACCCCGACCCGGATTTACTTCACCAGTAGTCCAGATGTTTCCTTTTTTATCTTCGATGATAGCATAAGCCCCCCTCTTCGACACCTTAGTAAAGGTTCTACCGTCATAGCGCCAAAGACCTTCAACGTCACCGAACCAAATGCTTCCTTTTTTATCTTCGATTATTGACCAAACGTTCTTAAACGCTTTGCCATCTTTGTTTTTTAGAACGGTAAATGTTTTTCCATCATAAAAACAAGCCTCGCCCCTTGTGCCAAACCAAAATTTCCCAGTTTTGTCTTCCATGATAGTCGTAAGGTCATCATTGGAAAGTCCCTCTTTCGTTGTAAAGTTTCGAAATGACTTCCCATCATAACGGCTTATTCCACCCCCGGTGCCGAACCAAATATTACCGGCTTTATCTTCATAGATACACATAACCCGATTATTGGCAAGTCCCTCCCTGTTTGTAAAATGTTGAAAGGCTTTCCCATTGTAATAATATACCCCTGAGTCTAAAGAAGCGAACCAAAGATTTCCGCGTCGATCTTCCAGAACATCCCAAAATCGGTGCGAAGCTAGTTTACTTGTGAGATTAGTGAAAGATTTTCCATCGTATCGAAAAACATCACCCAATACTGAGGAGTTCGAGCCAGCAATCAAAATGTTACCGTTTCTATCTTGCTTTATATTACGAACCATTAGGTGAGGCACGTATATCTTACGAACCATTAGGTGGGGCTCGTGAGAAGTGACTGTATCTTTGGTTTTGGACCTGATAATATTCTTTTTTACTTCTGTTTGGTTTTGTCCACAGGAAGTGTGAAGAACAGACATTAAGAACAAAGTATAGATGAGTACGTATTTCATAATTTATTTATTAATCGGGAATAGAAACACTGCCAGGCTTATCTGCTGCATTACTTTTTTGACATCAAGCTGGCAAACGACATCGTGAGCGCCATGTTTCTGCTGGGCCTGTGCAGGAGAGTGAATAAGTTCTGCCAGCATGATCTTATTTTTCATATCTTATTTAAGTTTGATACAGCGAAGCTACTTTGATCCATTCAGCTTTAAGGGGCAGGATTATAAATTTTAATGTAAATTTTGTAAATTATTGTAAAAGTACCCTGGATCATAGAAACTCGTTGCTTTATTTCCAAATTGCATGAACTGAGCAACGACAATTCAGTTCCGAAGTTCGCCACGCATCTCGTGTCTCTCCCGAGCGCTTGAGATTGCTTGAATTAAAACGCATCATACAAGACGACCCTTACCGCTATCTATGAGTACATTTAGCGCCATAACACCCCTTCCATTTCATAGAGGGGCAACAATAGACATACAATGGGTAAACATGTGCATACCGAGCAACTGGTAAGCTGAACCTGCCGGTAAAGTAATTTGAATTTCCTGGTAAAGATGGCGTTAGCTGTAATGGATATTTTTGCTACAAAAGCTACATGCCATCTTTTTTGTTATTCTTGTTTATTCTGCTATTCTCTGTAAAGTCCATTTCGCAACACGCTGAAGGGTCGGTAATTCCCTGGTATTTTCCCGGCATCTCTTATAAAGCTAATTCCAAACTTGAGTGGTGGGGGCAGTATGGTCTTAATCCTGAACAGAACATGCATGCTGCCTGGTTACAAGTATTTATAAAAACGGGCAAACATCTTACGCTCAATCCTGCTTACCTGTATCTGAATATCGACCGGTTCAATGAAGGCCATTTGCACGACCACACGCTAATGAACTCGGCGATCATTCATTTTTCCATCAACAAGCTGACCATCGATGACAGGAACATGATCTGGAACCGTTTCCGGCGTAAGGAAAAAGACCTTCATTTTTACCGTAACAGATTACGTTTTACCCGGCCTTTACAAACACGTTTTATGCTTATCAAACCCTACCTGTTTGATGAGGTGAGTTTTTCATTTAACGATGGCCGATTTACCAGGAACCGGCTGGCTGCCGGTATCAGTTGCAAATTGAACGGCTGGTTTCTGTTTGATATAAGCTGGTTGCGTGAGCAGGACCGGTATAATGGTGCAACGAATTTGCTTTTTATTATGGCAGTGGTTCAACTCGCTAAAAGTTGAACGAAATGATCAAAACAATTGGCATTTCCAGGAAAAGCAAAGCAGTCGTGGATTGTCAACTTTACACCATAATAAAAACAACAACCAATGCATATTACTTTTCAAGAGGCCACGCAGGCCATACAACAGGCACAGGCAAAAGCAGGCGATATCAATGTGGCAGCCAATATTGCAGTGCTCGATACGGCAGGTTATCTGAAACTTTTTCTGCGGATGGATGATGCCTTCCTGGGTTCTATCGATATCTCATTACAAAAAGCCAAAACAGCGATGCTGTTCAGAATGAGTTCAGAAGCGGTAGGAGAGTTTCTGAAGCCTGAAGCAGCAGCTTATGGTTTAGAGAATACCAATGGCGGTCTCGTAGGTTTTCCAGGCGCCCGGCCTATCCTGAAAAATAACGTGATCATTGGCTATATAGGTGTATCGGGCGGCGCTCCTTCCCAGGATGCACAGATAGCAACAGCAGGCAGTAATCTTTAAATCATACATTTTGTTCATTATTAAATCTTCAATTATGGCAGACAAAAAAAGAATTCTCATCACGGGTGCAGGTTCCGGTTTTGGCGAAGGCACCGCTATTGGATTGGCTAAGTTAGGACACCAGGTTATTGCCGGTGTCCAAATTTCACCGCAGGTTACTGCATTGCGTAAGAAAGTGGAAGAATTAGGGTTGGAAGCAAACCTTCGGGTAGAGAAACTGGATATCCTGGATACTTACGATGTGAATTACGCGCTTACCTGGGACATCGACATCCTGTTCAGCAATGCAGGCATTGGCGAAGCTGGGCCTGTTTTTGAAATTCCTGTTGACCTGGTACGCAGAAACTTTGAAACCAACGTTTTTGCGCCGCTTCACCTGGCACAGCAATTTGTGGCAAAATGGATCAAAGAAAAACGAAAAGGCAAGGTGGTGTTCACATCCTCTATGGGTGGTTTATTTACCCCCGATGGTTTCGGTATTTATGTATCAACCAAACACGCCCTGGAAGCTGTTGCTGAAGCCATGGCGTCGGAGCTGAAGAGATACAATATCCAGGTGCAAACGATCAATCCGGGCGCTTACCTTACCGGTTATAACGAAACCATGGCAGATAATCCTTTCCGCTGGCTCGACGATAATAAAAACTTTACCAAGCGTGCCGAGATGCGGGCGACTTTCGACTCATTACTCGGAACACCGCAGGGTCGGTTAGACCCTAATGAAATGATCGAGGCCATGATCAAAATAGTGCCTGCTGACAAAGGTAAGTTCAGGAATGTGGTACCTAAGTTTGTAGAAGATATGTTGAAAGAACATCAGCAAAAGGCCTGGGATGTGACTATTTAGTTAATGTAATCGTTATAACAGTCAATATGATTCACGGCGGCTAAAGGAAAAATAACAAAAGATCATTCCCGCACTGAATGAACTATACGCTGAAGGTGATATGGTAATTGCTTAACGGGACGGCCATGCAATTACCAAAGACGTTAAGCCTTAAGCATTCACAATATCAGTAGTTGGAGAGGTTCAGTTTTAACAACCCCCGTCCCGGTTTCTACCGGGACGTTTTTTATGTACATAGCAGCCGGCAAGTCTTATATAATTGGCCTACTTCAATGGGGCCATTGTACCGCAGTCCGTTTATAAAGAATGTAGGGCAATCTGTAACACCGCTTTTTATCCCGCTTTCAAAATCGCTTATTATTTTCCGGAACACTTTTTTATCTTCTCTGTGCAATTCATATAACAGCGGGTCTATTTCTATTTCCTTTGCAAACTGCGTCAATGCCTGCCTTGTTATGTTCCCGTAATTCGCAAAGAGCAGATCATGCATATGCCAGAACTTGTTTTGCCTGGCTGCCGCTTCCGCAGCAATAGCTGTTTCCATAGATAAGGGATGGCGGGTGATTCGCGGGAAATGCCTGAATACAAACTTCAGGTTATTACCCATCTTAAATTGTAAAAACTTAATAATGTGGTAGGCTTCAAAGCAGTTCCGGCTCTGGAAATCGCCAAACTGTACTAATTCTATTTTGGCTGTTGTTGCACCAGAGAAATGGTCATGGTTAATATTAAAGAAAGGCTTAAGCATATTTTGGTCTTTGATTTAAGAACAATAATAATAGTGTATGTTAACGGAGAGCAGAAGGGTGGCCTTCAGAGACTGGGAGCAGGTTTTCCAGTTGGCTTATCTCATGCAGGAGTCTTAAAAGTTGATAGGCTTCAACGCAGTTCCGGCATTGAAAGTCGTCGCATTGCAATGATCCTGTATTGGTGGTTTGCTCACCAAAAGAATGGTTGTGCCCACAATTGAATGCAGGTTTACATGTACTCATGGTTCTTGTATTAAATATTAGAAGTGGATTCGGGTGATACCAAGGCGTTTGAGCTTTGAGTGGAGGGTAGTAGGAGGTACGCCCAGGATGGAGGCGGCGCCACCGTTCCCTGCGATGCGGCCCTGACAATATTTTAGGACGCGAAGGATGTGTTCACGTTCGTTTTCGGCTATTGTTTTCAGCAGGATCTTTTGGGAGGTATGCAGGCCGGTAGTGGAAGGTATATGAATATGAGTAATGATATCTCCTTCCGTCAGCAATACGCTTAGCTCAATTACGTGTTCCAGCTGGCGGATGTTTCCCGGCCAGTTATAATTGGTTAACATTTCCATGGCCTCTTCGTTGATAGCGCGAATAAACCGGCCGTTCCTTTTTGCATATTGTTGAATGAAATGCCAGGCCAGCAATGGGATATCTTCGACCCGGTTACGCAGGGGCTCTATTTGAATAGGGAATACATTCAACCGGTAATACAGATCCGGGCGGAAATTACCAGCTTCAACCTCATCTTCCAGTACCCGGTTGGTGGCGGCGATAATGCGCACATCCACTTTAATACTTGTATTGCCGCCGATCCGTTCCAGTTCTTTCTCCTGTAGTACACGCAATAGTTTTACCTGTAGTTCCAAAGGCATTTCGCCGATCTCATCGAGGAAAATAGTTCCCTGGTGCGCCAGTTCAAATTTCCCTATACGACGGTCATGAGCACCGGTAAAACTGCCCTTTTCGTGTCCGAACAACTCGCTTTCGATCAGGTTGGCCGGTAAAGCACCACAGTTGACCCTGATCATTGGTTTGTCATGTCGAGGCGAGTTATTATGAATGGCGCGGGCTATCAGTTCTTTGCCGGTGCCTGTTTCTCCCAGTATAAGCACGGTGCTTGTTGATGGGGCCACTTTAGCTATCAGCTGCAGTGTCTTTTTTGTCGCCAGGCTTTCGCCAATCATTTCATGATGCTGAAGTGATGCGGAATTCTGTGCAACAGGTTTGTTTTTTTCGTTAAACCGAACGTGTGCAGGCAGGTGTTGGGGAGATCTTATGTGTGCATTTTGCATGGCTTGAATAATTTAGCAAGACGGATATTTTCCATTAATGTGCCAAAACTCCATGCATTTCTCTCACAGCAATACTCCCTTTTAAATGAAGGATTTATGGTTGTTTTTACATTTTTTCCCGTGTTACAATTTATAATAACTCTGAAAAACTACGAGGAAAATTAAAAAAGCCTCCGAAATTTCCGGAGGCCTGGTGTCAGCTTTCATTGTCACTGCCCTTTGAGATATGTGTTTTTTTGATGCCCAGTTTTTCCATTCTCGATTCAAGTGTGGTGGGCTTCATATTTAGTTTTTCCGCGGCCCCGCCTATGCCTCTGATACGGCCATTGGTTTGTTGTAGTATCGACAGGATATATTCCCGCTCTGCGGCCTGCTGTTGTTCTTTTACTTCATGAAGCGTACGCGGCTGACTTGTATTATTAACGGCAGGAGTGGGGGTATTAGCGGTCACATTCACCAGTGGACGTCCCCATTGCAGTTGGCTTTTGCCGTCGTTCAATACAAAAGCCTGTTCAACGATATTTTCCATTTCGCGAATATTGCCGGGCCAGTTGTACTGCATCATTTCATCGAGCGCTTCGGGCTTAATGCCATGGAAGGGCTTGCCGGTCTTTCTGGAAAATTTCTGGGCAAAGAAACTGGCAAGTAACGGAATATCTTCTTTTCTCTCACGCAGGGGCGGCAGGGTAATGGGAAAAACATTTAACCGGTAATACAGATCGAGGCGGAATTTGCCTGCTGCAATTTCCTTTTCAAGATGGCGGTTGGTAGCGGCGATGATGCGGACATCTACTTTGATAGTATGCCGGCCGCCAATGCGTTCAATTTCTTTTTCCTGTAATACCCGCAATAATTTTGATTGCAGATCAGGCGGCATTTCGCCGATCTCATCCAGGAAGATGGTTCCACCCTGGGCCAGTTCAAACTTACCGATGCGCCTGTCGAGCGCTCCGGTAAAGGCGCCTTTCTCGTGGCCGAATAATTCACTTTCAATTAAATTGGCGGGCAGGGCGGCGCAATTCACTTTCACAAGTAATTTATCTTTACGGGGCGACAGGTTATGAATGGCTCGGGCCACGAGTTCTTTTCCGGTTCCGCTTTCTCCCAGTAATAATACAGAAGTATCTACCGGGGCCACCTGCGTAACGAGGTCAAACACGTGCAGCATTTTGTAACTGGAACCAATTATTTCCTCGAAGTTGGAGGTGGTTTTTACTTCTTCCTGTAAATAATTTTTTTCCCGTTCAAGCTGTTCCGTTAGTCTTTCTATTTTATCAATGGCTATCAACCGGTCGATGGTCAACTGCAAAGCAGTTTGCATCCGCTGTAATAAATGGATGTGTTCCGTTTCATACATCTGTGGCCGGCGGCTGTAAAAAGAAAAAAGGAAAAAGCTGTCGGCGGTCATGGGCAGCGATACATCGAGATTGCTTTCGAGATTGAACTTTTGCGCCAGGAAACGTTTTGCGGCAGCCTGCTCACAGACGGATTCAAATTCAGGCAGATTATACAATCCCGAACTGGTTGCGATCATTTGTCTAAAAACTTCAGTCAGTTGCTCCGCTTGTATATTGGCAACGTTCGCCAGTTCAGTGAGGCGGATCCGTTGGTATTCGTTAAATCCGGTGCGAAAAAAGCTGCAGGCGCAACATTTTCCGTCACTAACATTTTTCATACCCAGGATTAGATAGTCGAAGGGAATGGCCTGTTGCAATTTGGCCGCCATTTGTTGCAATCTTTCTTCCCAGCTAAGCTGGCTGGTGGTCATAATGTTGGTGAGCTCCACCTGTAAGGTTTGCTCTTTTCGCATTTTGGCCTCTATACTATGTGCATGCCGGTAATGGGCGATCTCAAGGGCTACCAATACATCCTTTTCGCGGAATGGTTTTACCAGGAAGCCATAGGGCTGGGTGGCTTTAGCTTCTTCCAATACAGATTCGTTATTATTGGCGGAAAGATATACAAAGGCGATATTCTTTTCTGCGAGCACCCGTGCCAGATCGATGCCGGTTTTATTTCCTTTTAAATAGATATCGAGCAGCACCAGTTCCGGATTGAATTGCTCAATGGCTTCCACCGCGCTATTGTATGAATCGGCAATGGCGCATACCTGGAAACCTGCTTTTTTTAAAATGATGCGAAGGTCGTTGGCAACAATAAATTCGTCTTCTACAATTAATAATTTGCTGTTCATTGGTTCAACACTTTAGCCGGTTCAAAACTGATTTTTATAGTAAGTCCATCCTGTTGTAGTACGTCAAATTCACCGTCGAGTTGCTTGCATAATCCCTGCATGAGGTTCATGCCGAGCGAATCGGTTTGGCGCCAGTTGAAACCGGGCGGTAATCCGGTGCCATTGTCCTGAATCGCCAGTTCAAGCATGCCATTGGCTTTTTTAAACATGTTGATATTGATCTGTGCCGTGCGCCCGCCGGAAAAAGCGTATTTGACGGCGTTTGTCACCGCTTCGTTGATGATGAGGCCAGTGGGTACGGCCTGGGCTACATCCAGTTGAATGGGCTCAATGAACAAACCGAACCTGATGCGGTTCTGCGGATCCAGGCTATCAGCCAGATAGTCCGTTACTTCCTTAATATAGGCCGCCATATCGATCGTGGTTAGTTGCCGGTCGCTCTGGTACAATTTGCGGTGAATTAAAGAAATGGCATGAACGCGGTGCTGGCTTTCCTGGATGGCGTTCAGCGCCGCTTCATCTTTCAAATAGGCCGATTGCGTATTCAGCAGGCTCATCACCACCTGCAGGTTGTTCTTTACCCGGTGGTTGATCTCTTTCATGAGCCATTCTTTTTCCTGTAGCAGCTTGTCCTTTTCAGCAGTTATCTTCTTTTCTTCATGCACCATTTTTTCCAGTTGCTGGTTCTGTAAATTGATCTCATCCTGTTTTTCCTGTAATAATTTATTGGCCCGTTGTTTTACGCGGTAGCGGTTAAAGATCAACAGCAAAAGCAGGAGCAATAACAAGGAAGCGGCGATCATGAAGTTGCGAAGCACCTTACCTTGCTTAAGGGCGTTTTTGTGTAGTGTTGCTTCTATAGAGAGGAATTGGAGCTGGCTATTCTTTTGATCGGTTTCGTATTTTACCCCCAATTCTATGGTACGTTTGTCAAAAATTTCCTGTTGAATTGAATCTGAATAGTTTTTGTAATTCTCGTAATATCCGAGTGCGGCGGGATAGTTTCCTTTTGCCAATTCCAGTTTGTATAATGTGAAGGTGATGTCTTTGAGGTTCGACTTCGAATTCACCTCCTTTGCCATCGTATAAGCGCTATCGGCATACCAGCCAGCTTTATCATATTGCTTTAGTTGCAAATAGACTCCGGCGCCTATTGTAAACACATACATTCTATCGTAGAGCATAAAGCTGTATGATGTATCGGGCTTGATTGCTTTAATTAATGTTTTCTCTGCTTCTTTATATTGTTTTAAATTATACTGCAGATTTAAATAACTCATGTTTACTTGTTGTGTGGAATAAGCATCAACAGCCGGGTATTTTTTTAATTCCCGGGAGAAAAAGTCATAGGCTTCCTTTGTTTTGTTTTGTTCTATAAGGCAATTGACGATACCACCAAGTAGTGAAACAGCCATCGCACGATTTTTTTTTGAATGGACCATCACCGACAAGGCCTTATTGAAATAATAATAGGCTTTTTCTGGGTTGTGCATTTCAAAGTAAATGGCACCCAACCGTAAATAATAGTTTACAATGAAGAGGCTATCCCCTGTTTTACGGCTGTAATCTATTGAGGCGATGGCGAATTCCAATGCTTTTTTATGTTTGCTTGTAGTAAGATAAATGGCAGCCAGCAGGTCGGTAGTAATATGAATTTTATTATCCCCTGATTTCTTTTGTAGCGCATAGACTGTCAATAATTGCTGCAGGGCTACTTCATATTCCATTTGCCGATAATGCAGATCAGCCATGGATCTTAATGCTTTTGCTTCTGACTTTATATCCCCGCATTCCCTGGCAAGTTGCATGGCCGTGTCGTACAATCTTATTTTTAGAACTACCTGGTCGGCCTTAAGACAAAATGCCTTTGTCATATAAGCTCTGGCCAACCCTTTTTTATTTTTGGCAGCAATAAAGAGAGAAAATGCCTGTTCCAACTTTTCCTGGCGCATGGGCAGATCGCGAAGAACATTATACATCGATGCTTCATATAATAAACAGCTTCCTTTGCCATAATCATAAGCAAGTGCATTAGACAGGGAACGGCAGGCTGCTACCGTTTTAAAAAAAGCGATCGAATCCACTGAATGACCGCCTCGCATAGTATATCGATCGAAATAGTTACTCATAAGTTCCAGGTAAATACTCACCTTGCCGGTATCGGCATCCGCTTTAAGGATTCGTTGTTGAAGGCTATCTATCCGGTCGTCCAGTGCATGGCGGTGAACTGTTTGTGCATGCAGTGTTGCATGAACAAGGATGGCTACAAAGAAGGACATTAAGGAAGTACGCACAATGCAGTTGTTTTAATCAGCTGTTATTTACAAATAATCATCCAAACTTTACCAGAAAAGTAAAACCATAACAAGTAAGCCGGTTATATTTTTTGTATCATAAATAGTTAGAAACTTTTCGGGGTAAAGTAAAAAGGGTAACGGTAGAAATTTCAGGTAAGGTTGTATGTGTTAAAAGTACGATAATTCCATAGATTTTTGGAGTTCTCCGGAATTTTCGGAGCTCAGTGGCGATATATCGTTATCATTAAATAACAGTGAAGTTAAGCCTGGACAAGAAAATACAGGATTTCTTACGGCCTGATGATGCTGCAAACAAGGTGGTATAGTAGTTGATGAATTGTGCCGACAAAACCACAGCTTCAAATTATGACGCAAGCCTTACAAACTATCCGGGACTTATATGTATCTATGGAACAGGGTAACATCGGAAAACTGGTAATTGCACTGGACGAGGCTGTTTATGTTCACACTGCTGCATGTATGGGCGGTAACCGGCGGGGCAGGGAAGGTATTTTGCAACTGGTTCCGGTTTTTTATCGGCCGGGAAGCGGCATCAAAAAAGTAATTGATCATTTTATTGAGCATGATAGCCGGATAATTGTAGTAGGCAACATCTGTATAACAACACAAAGTGCAACTACTGATCTGATGCCGTTTGCAGACATATGGACACTTGAGAATAATAACATTCTGACAGTGATCTTTTATTATCGTGATCCGCAGGAATTATGCAACTACCTGGAAGCCACGTTAACCCGGTAACAGGATTGCACAGTGACAATTTTTGAATTTTTTAATAAAGCGATAACACCGCCGTTGATGCAATTTTGTTGTGTGGATGTGTTTAAGATTGTTTTACTACATAGGAGAGGGTTATCATCATCAGGGCGGGTCACATAGAATACAAGGGGCTGACCAAACAGGTTGGTCCCTTTGTTGTTTAATAACTTCAATAACTGAATAACTCGCTAACCCATCAACTTCTTTATCACCTCTATGACAATTATCAACTTCTCAACACCCCCTCAACACGTCAAATCGTCAACTGCTTCGCTGAATAACGGTATATCGCCACTGCAAAAAGTAGTAAGTGGCTGAAGTATAACAGAATATTAAATGGCACATGCTTTGAAAATATGGTTAGAAAATACGCAACATGGATACCTCAACCAATTACTGCAACATGAAGACTTCGATAACCAAAGCATGTATTGAAAAAGGCGTTTCTGCCATCCAGTTAGTAATCGGCAACCATGCAACCGGCAGTCTTTTGCTGAAAGAGAATGTATTGGTCTTTGTTTTGGAAGGTGAATTGGAATTTTTTCATGGTGAAACCGCCACCCGCGCCACGAAGCACCAGATGGTATTTTTAAGAAAAAACGTTTCCATAGGATATAGCACCGGTAAGACAGGGGCGGAAAATATTTGTATACGTTTTCTCTTGTTCGTGCTGGATATGCAGGTGGTATTGGAGTTTGCCCAACTGGGCCATAGTAGATCAGGTGCTGTTCCAACAGCCGAAATGGTGGTGGACGATGGGAGTGATACTGTGATCTCTTATATGGCAGCCCTGCAAGCTTATTTATACGATGGTAAATGTATGAAGGTAAGTCTGGTAAGGATCAAACTGCTGGAATTGCTGTTTTGTATTTCTGGAAGTTCCCCGAAAATGATTGAGCAAATACTGGCAGTTCACGAACGGTATCATGCCGATATAGCCCGGATCGTTGAGGAGAACATCACCAATGTTGTATCCTTAAAGCAACTGGCCAGGCTGGCCGGAAGAAGTTTGTCGAGCTTCAGACGGGATTTTCTATTCATATATAATATGCCGCCTTCGCGGTATATCAGGCATAAGCGGTTAGACAAAGCCAAAGAGTTGTTGTTAAGCACGAATATG
This sequence comes from Longitalea arenae, assembly GCF_016924755.1. Lineage (GTDB taxonomy): Bacteria > Bacteroidota > Bacteroidia > Chitinophagales > Chitinophagaceae > Niastella > Niastella arenae. Next base: position 21,330 of record NZ_JAFFJX010000031.1, read on the forward strand.
CCTGTAACCAATATTTGTTATGACATGGGCTTTGAAAGCATTGCCCACTTTTCCCGCATTTTTAAAACACGGTTTGGTTATCCCCCATCGGCATTACGGGTAAATTTGCAATTAACAGTTGCTGTTCCATAACCAACCGGATCGCTTAATTGCGGTCTTTTTTATTGCCCCATGCATGTCGATAAACCTGGGGTGAAACTATGGTATGGACAGTTAACGAGATAGCCCCGAATTACATCTAAAAGCAGATACCTAAAAACAGGATTAAAGTATTATGTTGTAATCTTGCATCCGAAAAACAAAAAAAGCTGACAACTCCATTCTACATTTACCCCAAAAAGTGTCAAGTAATTTTTGGAAAGGCCAGGTGAGCGTTCGGGTGTAACCATTTTTTTCCGGAGATACTTCTTTCTTCCCTCGATATAACTCATCTTTTTTGGCGATAATCCCTTTTTCCCAGGAGATCGTTGTTATTTAGCCAGGAATACATCTCCTTTCCGGAAAATGAACAGATTCTTCCGTTGGGATGATCCCCTTTTTCATGCAATGATCGTTTTTCCCTGGTACGAAACCTGTTTTCCCGGGCAGTAAGTTTTACTTTTTCCGGTTATGATCAATTGTTTTGCATAACTGATCCACTTATTCTTAAAACAAGGCATTCAGTTGCCAATAAGAGTCTGTTCAATAAACTGTGTCAAGGATATTATTTAATATCTTTAAACACAGTAAATTATGGAACAGCAAGAATCTAAGTCGGGATTTAATTTTAAAGAGTTTGAGCAACAGGCCATAGAACAACT
>NZ_JAFFJX010000032.1 GCF_016924755.1 Longitalea arenae
GAGGTTCTTCACACAATTGCAGACCATCCTGTTAATAGAGTTCACGAGCTACTTCCTCATCGCTTCAAAAAATAGTTCTTACGTGTTTTTGAGCAGCTTAGCAATATGTACTTAGTCGAAGGCATACCTTACAGGCTATATTTACCAAATTATTATATTTGACAGCGGCTGCCAATTATTTTGCCCATACCATTCACAGGATGAAAGATATCCAGCAGCGGGAAATGCAAAAGGTGATTTGGCATTCCAGTGGTTGTAAATTTCTTTATAAGCAGTTTGTAATGAATTATAAACAAACTTATCCTTTTTGACTGTTTGTCCAGGGAGCGAAACATTTCCGTTTTGTCCATAAAACTTTTTAACATGACATGTTCCTTCGCATATTTCCAAAGATTGATCCTGCATTTTTTGAATAACTAAGGCGTCACGAAGGATTACCTCGTAATAATAATAATGATTGTTTGCTTGGTTAACACAGAATATTAGCTTTATTGTTTTGCCTGCCTCCAAAACACACTTGTAAGTGTTTGGAATATTAAGATTGCTTAACTGCGCTTCAAGATTGACTATTGCTCTTTCAATTCGTAACAACTCTGTTTTGTAGATAGAGGAAATTTTTGTATAATGAGAAAGTGGATGTAGGAGGCCGTGTAATAAAGATATGATCTCATTAACAGCGGACAAACTGTTGCCTGTTCTTTTCAAGAAGTGTCTGGTTCGGTCCAAACGTTTGTTAAGCTTATGATCTGGTATAAGTACTAAATTATTATCTGAAAGTTCGTATTGTGGAATATTTATTGAAATAATTTCTTCAATCGCTTTTCTGAAATAATTTGCACTTGCAGGATAATCGGGATGTAACCGATCGTGTAAATGTCTTATTGCTCTTTCATAGTTACCAGAACTTGTAATTATTGTAGGCTTATCAAAAGTTATCGCAGCTTTTTGCTCTCTGCCAACGTATAATTCTATCGATTTCCATCCATTTTGATTATGAGTTGTAAAATAGCGTTTGGCAATGTCAAACCATCCTTTATCGTATGTGGAAATGAAAATTTGATAATCTTTAAATTCGGAATTTACAATTTCCAAAATTGGTAACCTATTGCCGGTATCTAGTCCTATAAAAATGTCGTCCAAATAAAGTATTTGAAGATCCAAATTAGGATTGTGCTTAAGGGATGATAGGTAAAGGCATATGGAAAAAGCTGATAATCTAGCCTCATTTAGCAAATCACTGTAATCACCAGTAATTAAAATGCCGTCTTTTTTAATGTTCAATCGAAGATCGGTAATTATTTTCCAATCCTTTTTATTTTTCGAGTATTGTAAAGAAATTTTTTTTAGTGTGTATGTAAGTTTAATATTTAGTTCAGAAAAATATTTTTCAAGCATTAAATTTAGAGATTCGAATATGTCTTTTAGTGTTGCTTCAAGATGGCTTTGAAATGTTGGTAAATCTTTGAGTGCTAAGACATGCCTTTTGCTTTTTCTATTTTTAGTTCCTTGTATTAAATCATAAGACAATTGTTTCCATTTTACACCTAATCTATAATTTCCACCGGTTCTAACAGGAATATGATTTTCAAGAAGAGTTTCTACAATAAGGCTAAATAGATTTGGTCGAGGGTTCTTATGGAGATAGATGTCGAGTAGATTTCTATATTCAAGAAATCCTTTGACAAGATCTGCATCTTGTATAAATCTAACTGTATTATTTGCCTTGCGTTTTCCAAAAGTATATTTCTTTTGAGTGTTGGCAATTTTTATAAATGGAGTCTGTTGAAAGTCTGCAAATTCTATTTTTATTTCCGCTTTCGATTTTCCTGTATGATAGTTACTGATAAATGGAGTGCTTTTTATTCTTGAACGAATAAAATAACTGTTTAACGCTTTAAATAATGAGCTTTTGCCACTACCATTTTCACCATAAATCAATAAATTTTCTCCATTTGAAAGATCTATTTTATCATATTTTCCATAAAAGGCTCTAAAGTTTTGAAGCTCAATAGAAATAATTCTTTTCATTGATTAAGGGGTTAGGGTATAGTTATAGGGTTTAAATAATTCCCTCAATTTCAATCACTTCTTTAATATTTGATAATCTTAAAAGAGCTGCAGTTACAGGATGATTTGGAGAACTAAACTTCTTATGTTGTTCGAAAATTACATCGTCTGCTAAGTCCAACGATTCAATTTTAGGAAGGTTTTCCATATATTTTGTCACTTCGCATTCTGCTTTCATCACTTGTTCTTTGAAATATAATTCATAAATCATGGCATCTAGAATGCGTTGAAAAAATGATCTATAACCAAGTTCTGCACTATTAATAACGTAATCAACTACATTAACGAATGGAGCTTGATCATTTGCAGATAATAGGGGGATCGGAATTTTATTTATGGTTTTTAAGGACAAATGGATTCGGCCATTCATTTCGGGTGAAACCTTTTTCAGCCAGGACCCAATAAGGCGACTAGCTATAAGTGCGGCAACAAACTTCGGATCATATCCGTGTCTTCTTACAGCGAATGTAAATACCTCGTTTCCGAAAACCCATTTTCCTTCTGTTATCGCCACAGGAAGTTTTTCCTCATTGGGATCATCGAAATGTTTTTTTAATATAATCTTTGTCTTTGATTCGATTATTTCTTTCAGCGGAGACTCGATATTTTCAAGTTGATAACTGCCTGTACCAATGCCTGTGACTGATAAACCGGAAAATTTTATGTCTTTTAATAATGTATAAGAATCTTTGTGATTTTGAGAGGATGTTTTTGATAAGTGAGAAACATTTATTCCGCTTATCCCTTCACAAATATTTGACAACGTTACAACGCCTAGCTGTTCAATTCTTTCATATACAGATACAGGCATTTTGCTGCGAATATTTCCATATTTTTGTTTAAATGCTTTTACACTTTCATCGAACTGACTTTTGCTTTTTACAAAGTCCATAAGTACAAATAATTGTACAAGGTCTTTTCGTAGGCTTTTTTTATTTTCAATTATAACTTCAAGAGGAATGTAATATAAAAAATGCCAAAGTGCATAAAAGCTTTGCTGTGTTCGGCGATTATTTTCTTTATTAAATATTTTGTCTAAGTTTTGATTTATTGCGGAAACAGAGTTGTTTTCATCACTGAAAAGCTCTCTGACCTTATGTAAGAAAACGAATTCGAATTCAAAGCACGCTCTTATAAATGCATGTTTTGATGCTGGCGCTTCAAGAGCTTTAGTAATTTCCGCTTTTGATTTAACTCTAAAAATTATTTTGTCCCCGCTTTTATAGATGTCAAGATCTTTAATAACGGATTTGTCTTTCAGATCAGGCCTATTAATTGAGTAATGTAAATAGATGAGAAAGGTATATATATTCTCATCTTCCATGCGATCATTGTTTTTTCGCAAATAAAACCAATCTTTATTATTCTTGTGAACTGCTTTTATAGTATCTATGATTTCCCTAGAAATATAAGAGTTCCACATTTCGAAAGTGTCTTCCTTAATTGGGTATGGTTTATTATTCAATCGTATAAATAAATCGATTGATTCAAAATGCTCATTATTTTTTTCTTTGATTTCTATAATCCACAAATCAAAGTTTTTTATTTTATCACGTTGGTCCTGGTCCAATTGTTCAAAAGTTCGACCATTGAGGTTTTTTAAAATTCCGCTTTTTAAATTTAAGGGGAACCCATTCTTCTCGGAGAACCGTTCTAAATTTTTTTCGTCTAAATAAGGCTTTTTAATAAATGCAAGTATTGATAGAAGTCGCTGTTGTCCATCGAGAACCTCTGAAATGTCATCTTTTCTTTTAAAAACGAAAATTGGAGGAAGCTTAATGCCTATAAGAATACTTTCTATAATTGCAGAGGATTTTTTTTTGTTAATAACCTCGTTTCTTTGGTATGGCGGCCGTATTAGAAACCGTTGTCTTGACATTAGCCTACATATGTCTTCGATTGCAATGGAGGAAGGTTCTGGTTTATTAATTCTGAGATCTTCAAAACTTTTGATCTCTTCTGATGACTTAACGGCTTGTTTGTTTTTCGCTTTAAATTCAGGATTGTTAGAGACATACTCGGAAAAATCAATGCCAAACTCCTCTGCGAAAAAAGTAGATATTATCACATACCTATTAGTAAGTTCCTTTGCAAAAGAGCTTCTTTCCATTTTAAACGCCTCAATGTTATCACCTATATATTTAACTAGCTTGTGAATTGTAGATTTATTTATTTCATGGATACTTCGGTTTTCATTTTCAAGAACGGAAAAGGCCCAAAATAGTGATTCAGAGATCAAACGGTTATAGTTAATGCCGTTTTGGTCTAAGATGTTTCTAAACTTTTTTAATAGATTAATCTTTTCTATGAATTTTCGAAATTCATTTTCAATCTGTTCTTCGGTAATTGTAGAAGAAAGGAGATCAAAAAATCTGGAAACTACTGTATCCTTCCTCACGGCGTAGTATTTGATTGGAATTTTATGTTGAACAAGTAGTTGGCGAATTTTTTTAAGAATTATTTCAATATTAGATTTTTCAAAATAAAATAATCCAGATATGTCTTCATAAAGTACCCTATCTTCCAACAGTTTTTCTTTGAAATATGAATTCAAATCGTCTGAAATGTATGCTGCCTTATCAATCTCTGTTGGTTTGAGAGGAGTGATGCCGGAATTATAGCGTTTAAAAATTTCTTTTTTTACTATTTCTTCAATTTCGTCTCCTCCATATTTTTTTGAGTGAAAGCTAAATTCTATGATGCGTAACTTTGTATCCCAAAAAAAGTCTCTATACTTTGAGTCAAGGCTTTTAAAGTATTTATTAGTTATTCCTATCGCATCCAGTTTTTGTAGCCCTTTCTTTTTTAATTTCAATTCATTATTTAGAAACCGTAATATTGTCTCATACCGTTGCCGTCCATCTATTACCTCTACTTTATCTCCATTTCTAAAATAGATGAGGGGGGGGATTTCAGTTCCAAGTAAAATGCTTTCAATGAAATATGTAGCTTTCTCGTCATCCCATACATAATTCCTTTGGTAAGAGGGCTTATAATTTGTCTTTTTTACACGTTCTTCATTGCTAAAGAGGCTGTCAATCGACATAACCTTTGGTTCTATCTTAATTAAATTCTCAAAAATTTCACTTATTTCCATTTATGATATAGTCTTAATATTAATTAAATATATAATATATATCTGGTATTCAATATGTTCGAATTGCAGTTGAGTGATTCTTCTGCATTAAGCCTAAAAATAAGTTTATAAGGTGGATAATTTTAATAAAAAATTTCCAAGTTTAAAAATTTGAAGAAATCGCGCTGTGAAGTGATTAAAAAAATGAAATCGCCACCCCTTTTCTCAAATTATATCATATCTGTCTTTCCAGAAAAAACAAAACTCACTTCGCTTCACCTGCCCGGGGATACCTATCGCCTAAAACTGGTTTACCGCCGCAGTATCACAGGAATGCTGGTCTTTCCTTAGTATTAGCATTCCTGGATAACCAGCTGGATTGAGGGAATTGGTAAATTACTGGCTTATGCTGCAATAATGCCATTAAATAATTCAAGTACTTCTTTCCATACAAAAATATTCCGAGGCTCGTATCTTACTCACATATCTTCTTATTATACCAACTGAAATTTGTTGTGTTAAACAAGTTTCATGATGGATAACAGCCGAGACTCAAATTTTGCAAAACGTCGATCAGTTACACTTGATCAGTTAGTTACCATTTCTGATTTAGAGAAGTTCAAATCCGATTTGTTATTATCGATACAAAATTTGCTTTCAGATACCAAAAGGCAGGATGAAAAGAAGTGGCTAAAATCCTATGAGGTTAAAAAGCTGATGAACATTTCCGCAGGTACACTTCAAAACTTAAGAACAAATGGTACCCTCCCTTTTACTAAAATCGGCGGAATTATTTATTACAATTTGGCAGACATTGAAAATATTATGGAAGGGCAAAAAAGTAATTTTGGTAAAAACTTCTAACTATATCAAAATCCTTACTTATGGGCTGTTCTAGTCATTATTCCAATCAATCGCCGCCCAAACTTGAACAAGTGAAAATTTATTTCCAGCAAAAGGGTATTTCGGAAAATGCGGTAGAACAATTTTTCAATTTTTATAACGCGAGGAAGTTGATTAGCAGTAAAGGCAATGCTTGTAAAAGCTGGAAAATAGCCGCCTATCAATGGATTGCCAATATCATCAAAAGACAACCGCATTTATTTAATCGGCATATACATTGACAAGTGATGATGGGGTGTCCTCTTCGCCAATATCATCGATGCTAAGCGTCTTACTTAATTGCTTGGCGATACTGTTAACGATACAACAGATCAAAATTCATGTAGTTAATATTTTCAGAGCTTTGGCCGCCTACCTTTTCTATTTTTACCATCTTCCATATCCTTTATGAACTTTTTTGCCGTTTCAGATATGCCGAAGGATAAATACGGATTTTTACTCGCAGCATTGAGTCTTTGAGAAATGTCAGCCCAATTGACATTTGCGCCGATATGCATTATCGGCATGGCGAAATCAATATCATCATAGTATGTTATAGCCCGTTTGGCCATTTCAATATTTACGTCCGGATATTTATTCTGAAAAGATTCAAGCAATTCATCCAAAGTGAACTTTTCTAATAAATAATAAACATCTACAAAATCCTTTAACCTGGTGCCATCGCTATAAATTGCATTTATCTTCATCGCTGCGATGTCCTCTAATGAAATCATACGAATTCCATCCAGAGTATTAATATCCTTGACCAGCGGGTATTGATGAGAAATGATGTCTATTTTAATATTATCAACCAGGCAAAAGACTGCGTTTGTTAGATGACGAACATCCTTAGCCTCATAATTTGAGATAAGATAGCCAGCAATGTCTTGTGAGTTGAATGAAGTTACCGAGAAGAGATCTATATCAATTGATTTTCGGTGACCGATTTGCAGAGATAGTGCGGTTCCACCAACCAGATTAAAATTTCCAAACTTACTATCGAGCATCAGTTTCTTAATTAAATCCAGTGTCCCCTTCTCGACTGTTTGCGTGTGTAGCATGCTAATTCACCCTGTTGGAGGTTAAAATAGCCGCACACTTTGTCGATTATATAATCCGGAAGATATTTGATTTCGGTCTTCAGCGCATTCACTATTGTATCATTTCCATAAAACCTTATAATTTCCTGCCATTCTTCATTATTACCACGCTCAAGAACCCGGGCGATAATACTCCGATAGCCAGCTTGCCAATCAATGGCATTATAATCCCAGTCCCAGAAAAGATATTTGGGAAGATTTGGCCTTTGGCCGCCAGTATTGCTATCATTGTATTTTACCATTGTTCTATTAAAATTAAGAAAATTGCACCAATCGCCAAATGTGTGCGGTCCACTAATAATGTTTGTCAGAACAAATATGGTTTATGTGGACTGACCTTTTTCAGAGTATAAGCCGAGGCTCAGGAAGATTTTAGATAACTATGCATACAAACCGGAGGGAAATGATAGTTCTTATGTATGTGCCTTGTATGTTTAATAATTATTCCGAGCCTCATATCTCACTCGCACATTACTCGATTTCATCAACCCAATTTTGTTTCCGTATACTTTTCAGATCTATTAAAAATTAAAAATTGGAGTTATGTAGCTGGAACCGGGATACATAGGTTGGTTTTACGTTTTTACATTTATCGTGTATATTATAAGCCGTTGGTACGTACAGTCATTGTTGATAAGAACTACAAGAGGGATGGTATTTAAACTTAGAATGGAAATGTTTGACAGGATATTTGCTGCATCTTATGAGAATTTTGAGCGTATTGACCGGGGAAGGGTATATACTACAGTGAACGACAACATTGGCACAGTTGGGAATGCAGTGAATATGATCGTCAACATCATTCCCAATCTTATTACAACGGTGGTAGCTATGATCTATCTGGCTGCTATTTCTTTCCATGCTACGCTTATACTGTTTGGTACTATTCTGCTTATTTCAACTGTTTATTACTTTACCAATAAAAAGGCACGCCGGTATTTTGAAGAAGCCAGGGAAAGCCAGGCTGTATTTATGCGCTTGTTGAATGGCATGATAGATGGATTCAAGGAATTAAGCCTTAGCAATAATAAAAAGAACGGATATAAAAAAGATATAGGTTACTGGGCTTCTGTTATTAAAGATAAAACCACCACGGCCAGCTATAAATTTTTGCGGGCGTTTATGATCGGCGAGCTGCTGCTTATCCTCATCCTTGGTGTAGTGGCTATTCTCATACCCGAATTGTTTCAGGGCATCCGGCAATATACGCTGGTTAGCTTTGTTATGGTTGTTCTTTATCTGATAGGCCCAATCAATGCGGTGATCAGTAACTGGGCTTCTGTGCTGGAGTTCAAAGTAGCGCTAAAAAGAGTGCGTGATTTTATTGCTTCAATACCTGCAGCAAATGATCCGGAAAAGGTTGCCGATGTGGTGCCTCCACGGGAAATTGAAACCTTTCATGTACAGGATCTTTCTTTCAAATACCAGGCTGCCGACAGTGAACATCCGTTTCAGATCGGCCCAGTGAACCTGCAGGTAAACAAAGGGGAGATCCTGTTTATTGTTGGCGGCAATGGCAGCGGTAAAACTACATTGGCGAAACTGTTAACCGGCCTTTATACACCGGAGCAGGGTAGGATTCTGATTGATGGTAACCCTGTTTCCGGTACGGAACTGTCGGCACATTTTTCAGCTGTGTTCAGCCCCATGCACCTGTTTCAAAAAATTTATGACATCGCTCCCGGCACACATCCCGAATCGATACAAAAATGGCTGGAGGTCATGAAGCTAAATGGAAAAGTACAGGTGTGGCCTGAAGAATATTCTCACCTGAACCTGTCGCAGGGCCAATTAAAACGCCTTGCCCTGCTGCAATGCTTTCTGGAAGATAAGCCCGTTTATCTCTTTGATGAGTGGGCCGCAGATCAGGACCCGGAATACCGCCACTGCTTTTATGAGGAACTGCTGCCATATATGAAAGGTACCGGAAAAACGGTGATTGCTATAACCCATGATGACAGGTATTTTTTTATAGCAGACAAGATCGTAAAAATGGAAATGGGGCAAACGGAACTTGTTCCCCTGAATTACAAAGTGGAGAACCTGTTCAATGCAACTCATAAAAATATTCATTCAACATTTAATTCCAGTATAGAATGAAAAAAATAGGAATTATTGGCGGAATGGGCCCCTACGCAGGGATCGAGTTGATGCGACTGATCATTAACAATACGATCGCTTCAACCGATCAGGAACACCTGCCTGTAGTGAATATCTCCATGCCCGGATATATTGCTGACCGTTCAGCTTTTCTTACAGGAAAAACGACCGTTAATCCGGGGCTCAGTATTTCGAACCTGATACTTGACCTGGAGAAACTTGGGGTAGAGATCATTGGCATTCCCTGTAATACCAGTCACGCAGAGACAATATTCTCTGTTATTCAGGAGCAATTAAACAAGGCAGGAAGCAAGGTGCTGTTGCTGAACATGATTTCGGAAACGGTAAACTATATGTCGCTCAATTATGCCAACGTACAGAAAATAGGGATCATGTGCACGAATGGCAGCTATTTATCAAATATCTATCAACAGCAATTGCAGGGAAAAGGATTCGAGGTTGAAATGCCGGAATATTATTTTCAGGACACGGTGATACACCGTGCCATTTATGATCCGGTATTTGGCATAAAAGCCGTTTCCGACCCGGTATCTGCAGAAGTGAAAGACTTACTGAATAAAGCGCTCAGCTATTTTCGCAGCAGAAATGTGCACACTGTTCTCCTTGGATGTACAGAGCTATCTGTTGCATTTAACACCATGGAAACCGATGAGATACAGTGTATAGATCCCATGCATATACTTGCCCAATCACTGATACTTGCTGCCGCTCCGGCTAAATTGAAGCACAATATCACCGGTTTGAAGTACAGCCGCATGGCTAATGAACCACATCGCTTAAGCATTAATTAATTTTTATGTTGTTACAAACTGACACTACGCACGCGATGGAGATCTTCCATTCGCCATTTAATCTGGAACAAAAAGACAATCTTGACCAATTGCCTCCATCAGCTGCCGTGTTTGGCATATTTGCTATAGTGAATGAGCAGCCCGTAAACTGTCGTTATGTTGGATACACAGATAACCTTCGACAAAGCATCGCTGCACTTTTTGAGCATGCAGAGGGCGGTTTGAAACTGTTTATGCAGGGACCCTGGATAAAAATGTTAAAGTATCAGCTAACCGGTGAACTTGCAGCTGACAAACAGCAGCAGTTTATTAATGAGTGGAATAATAAATATTATCCCCGGATCGACTCAAAAGGAGAGTACCCAGGTTATTATGAGTAAACGAGTAACCGTCATCAAAAATGAAAGAAGTGAAATTATTCTGTTTTCCCTATGCAGGAGGATCGGCAGTTTTGTATAACAGCTGGAAAAATCTACTTGATCCTGCCATTTTATTACGCCCGATAGAGCTGGCCGGCAGAGGCAGCAGGATAGCGGAACCATTTTATGCCAACATTCCTGAAATGATCACCGATGTATATAACCAGATCAGGCCTGAAATACAGAATGGGCCTTACGCATTCTTCGGTCACAGCATGGGAGCCATGATAGCTTATAAGCTTGCGCATTTATTGCGAAGGCTGGGATCACCAGAGCCGGCCTGTGTTATGTTTTCAGGCAGAAGTGCTCCGCATATAATGCGCGACGAAAGGAAGAATTATGCCCTAATGGAAGACGAAGTATTTCAAAAAGAGGTGTTGGAGCTGGGTGGAACACCTGCAGAGTTGTTTATGTATCCCGAGCTTGTTAATTACTATATGCCGTTATTAAGAAATGATTTTATGCTGGCAGAGGAAACGCCTATGACGGAAGATATTGAGCCGTTTAATTTTAATATAACTATCTTATTTGGCGCTGAGGAAGACCTGAATTGGGAACAACGAACCGGCTGGCAGGCACATACGAATAAAAAATGTAATATCCATGTTCTCAACGGGGGCCATTTTTTTATTCATACCGCAATGAAAGAGGTAACAACAATAATAAACGATACCATCAGGGACGAAAGGTGTGGGGCCATGGCCAACCGATATGTTCGCTAATGTGCCTTAATAACGCACAATAATTGTCCGGAATCGGACACCCGGCTTTTTTAACCCTTTTACTAAATCACTAAAAACCAATAGGATAAGTTTTGGTGTTGTATTTGGTCTGCATATTTCCAAAATGCTCTAAATTTAAAAGCTTAGTCATTAAATTAATATGATTAAAAATTTTATTATAACAGCGTGGCGGAACCTGTTGAAATATAAGTTTAACAACATGTTGAATATAGCGGGTCTTGCGCTTGCGATGGCTTGCTGTCTCTTTATTATCGTATATGTTAAAGATGAATTGAATTACGATAAAGGTTTCCCAAAGGCCAACCGTATATTCAGGATTACCAATGAGGGTTTAGGTAAGAACATAAAGCACCTGGCTGCTACTTCCCCCGTGGTAGCATCTACGATCAAAAATTATATTCCTGAAATACAGCAAACAGGCCGGCTGCATTATATTGGTTCACAACTTATTGCCCATGAACGGGACAACGGGACGGAGGTAAAATTTGAGGAGAAGGAAGGGTATCATGCCGATCCGGAAATACTCAGCATGTTCAACCTGCGGTTTATTGCCGGTAACCCGCACACTGCTCTTAATGATGTAAACTCCGTTGTTTTGACAGCCGAAATGGCTGAAAAATACTTTGGAATGGTGTCACCGGTAGGAAAAACGCTCATCGTATCGCGGGATACAGATCGTATAGTAATGAAAGTGACAGGTGCTTTAAAACCACTGAACTTTAAAACCCACCTAAAATTTAATTACCTGATCTCTATGTCTACGTTTAATGCTTCGGTAGATGAGGGATTGCTTACAAGTAAAAGGTGGTCGGGATTTTATACGTATGCTTTGTTGGACGATGCCAAAAATTACGCACGTGCGGCTGGTAAAATGAAAGAATTTACTGCAGGCTTTTATGCTTCACCCACTGAAACCCGTGAGCAGGTACTAAGGGAACAATTATTTCATTTGCAGCCAATCACTGACATCCATTTGCATTCGAAACTTGAAAAAGAGATGAATGCCAATAGCGACAGCACTTATATATACATCTTTTCCTTTGCAGCTATCCTGATCATGTTGATGGGGTGCATCAATTTTATGAATATTTCCATCCTGCAATCAATCAGGCGCATGAAGGAAATAAGTGTTCGTAAAATATTAGGGGCAACCATGAAGCAAATGATGGTACAAACGCTGGGTGAATCATATCTGCATATACTTTTGTCAGTGGGAATTACCTTGTTTTTATTCTTCCTGTTTCTACCTGTTTATAATGAATTAATAGGGGTAAATTATAGTTACCGGGATGTTTTTGAGCCCGAAAACGTTATTATTTTGCTATTGCTGATAATTGCAGTAGGATTGTTATGTGGGTTATACCCCGCCACGTTTGTTTCAGGTTTCACCCCCCTGAATGCTTTGAAAGGAAAGAAGACCAGCACACCCTCTATTGGTCCTTTGTCGAAAACATTTATCGTTTTCCAGTTCATAGTATCCATATTCCTCATCATCTGTACTATTGTGATCAACCGGCAAATGTTATTGTTCAGTAATAAAAACCTTGGTTTTGACAAGCAACAATTGCTGGCTGTAAAGTTATTTGGCGATACAAGAGAAAAGGTAATACAAAGCATAGGTACGTTGCGCGGGCAATTGTTGAATACCAACGGCATCACCGAAATGAGCCTTGTATCGCGCTTGCCCGGTGAACGCCTGGGAATGGACCAATTTGTTGTTGATAATGTACCTGATGTTGAATCTCGTCCGGAAGTGAGGTTTATGTGGGCTGATGAAAATTTTGTACCTGCCATGCGATTGGAAATGAAGCAGGGGAGGAACTTTTTCCAGGGCAATTCATCATCAGGCACTGCATTTATTTTGAATGAGAGTGCAGTGAAAGCCCTTCATTTGAAATCGCCTGTGGGAATGGTGGGCACTATACAGAATAATAAAGGAGAAATTGCAGGAGTTGTGAAAGATTTCAATTTTTCGTCCCTCCATGCCGGCGTAGAGCCTTTGGTGATCCAGTATGATCCTAATAAAACAAATTACCTGTTATTAAAGGTCATCGGGCGTAATGTGCAGGAAGCTATTCATCAACTGAAAACCAAAGTTAATGATATTTCACCTGGTGCACTGTTTTCCTATTCCTTTGTGGATGAAAACCTCGATCGCTTGTATGAATCTGAAAAGCGTATGTTGAATGTATTTACGTTTTTTACCATTCTTTCTATAATAATATCCTGCCTGGGGATTTTCGGTATTTCGTCCTATGTCAGCAATTTGCGCATAAAGGAAATAGGTATACGCAAAGTATTGGGCGCATCATCTGTTCACCTGATATTGCTGCTTTGTAAACAATTCCTTTGGTTTGTTGGCATTGCTTTCCTGCTGGTTAGTCCATTTGCATGGTGGTCAATGAACAAATGGTTGTCTGATTTTGCGTACAGGATTGACCTTCAGGTATGGATGTTTGTATCAGCCGGTGCGTTATCGGGTATTATAGCGTTTCTTACTGTGGTCAGTCATGCCATCCGAACTACTCGTATAAATCCAATCAAAAGCATAAGGGTAGAATAAGTAGCATAACTTAATAATTCCGGTTTATAATGATGGAATTACTTTATTTCGACATTAATTTAATGCCGGATGCTAAAATTGTATTGTATTGCCGAATGTTACCCCGCTTTATGCAAGAGGAAATTCTTCGCTATAAGTCTCCAGCAGATCAAAAATCGCGATTGGTTTCAAGATTGATGCTAAGAAAAAGCCTGGAACGATCAGGGCATCTCGATTTTTTTGATAAGTTAAAAAGAAACGAACATAACAAGCCCTATATTGATAACTGGAATTCATTCAGTATTTCTCATGCCGGAGATCTGGTTATTTTTTGCAAGGCGGATTATTCTATAGGTGTAGACATAGAAAGAAAAGCCGAATTTAACTACACGGAAATTATACCCTATTTTCATCCCGAAGAACAGCAATACATTCTTTCCTCAAAGAACCTGCAACAGGCGTTTTATGAAGTATGGGCCAAAAAAGAAGCTTTTTTAAAAGCGATTGGTACTGGAATTGTGAACGGGTTAAATGAATTGAGTTGCATTCACCCCAATATAAATTACGGCGGTACGAAATGGCATTTTCATGATCTTCAAATACACCCCGGTTACACAAGTTGGCTCTGTGCTTCTGTAGAAACAAATAAAATAGTGAAAAGCAAATTTTCACTTTTTTCCGCTGGTTGCTAGCAAAGGAGCACTTCAATCAAAATATTATTAAACTATTACAAATGGCCAAAAAGAAGATACTCCTTTATAACCGCACGTGGGATATGAAGGAAAATGAAGAATATAACTTTCCTATTATCGATGGATTTGATATAACTACAGAACACAGGTATTTTGATGAGGCAGTGGCTGTAATATTCCATATGCCTACGTTGCTTGAGAAGGATAGTATACTGGATAAAAGAAAAAAGAAGAAAGATCAATTGTGGGTATTCTGGTCAATGGAATGCGAGCGTCATTATCAATGGCAATACAAACCGGAAATTTATCAGTTGTTTGATATTAAGGCTACCTACAAATTGGACTCAG
The DNA here is from genome assembly GCF_016924755.1 of Longitalea arenae. GTDB lineage: Bacteria > Bacteroidota > Bacteroidia > Chitinophagales > Chitinophagaceae > Niastella > Niastella arenae. Next base: position 14,782 of record NZ_JAFFJX010000032.1, read on the forward strand.
ATGTACCTGTTCCTTATTTAGGACCTAATTATTTGGAGTTATTGCGGAACGAACCGGCTCCCAAGAAGGAATTGATCAATGCCTTTATTTCCAGCGCCTTTAACCAAAGTAACAGGCTGGACTACCTAAAGCAATTAATGTCCTATGTTGACGTGCACTCTTATGGAAAACAGTTCAACAACAAACCCCTTATTGATGATGCAGGCAAGGATACTAAAGAAACAATCATATCGCAGTATAAATTTACAGTTGCGTTTGAAAACGCAATTGACAAAGATTATGTTACTGAAAAATTTTATGACCCATTAATTGCTGGTTCAATTCCCATTTACTTGGGTGCTCCAAACATTGAAGAACTGGCGCCAGGAGAACATTGCTTTATTAACGTTCATGCTTTCCCTTCCGTTAAAGCGCTTGCAGATTATCTGAAGCACCTTGATGCTGACGAAAACGCCTATCAGGAATATATGAGATGGAAAAAACGGCCTTTTAAAGATCAGTTTATGAAAATGGTGGCTACAGTTGACAAACCTCCGCTGGTATCTCTTTGTAATGTTATATTAAAAAAAGCCAAAATAAAACCAATAGGTTCAATTAACTAAATACTACTAACTGTGTTGATGTTCGAACAGTTGTTGTATCGAAACCGGACAGTATAGATTTTGAACAGAAAAGAAACGATTGATTTTCAACAACTAAATTTGTGGCATTATTTTATCATTTACACTACTTCGTTATAGCAGTTCGTTTGTATAACGAACTAAGCGGTCTCTTGTCTAGGAGACCGCTTCTTTAATAATGGAAGATTTGAACTTTTTGTCTTTTGCCAGTTTTACTTTTTTATTCTTCGAAACAATTCCTCTTCTGACTTTCGCACCTGATTGAAGTCGATCTTTTTATCGAGGATAGTACTTTTTAAAAATGTAACAGCTTCTTTTATTATTTCGGCACAGAAAGGGGCCTCTGAAATTAGTAAATCCCATTTTTTTACTTCAGCCTCATCTGTTTTAAAATACCAAGCAAGAAAGCTTTCGTTTTGGATCAGTTCTTCCACAGAATTAAAACATGAACTATTCATGGCTAATGGTAAATGTTGTATTTGCAATTTACTGTATTTTCGATTGATTTAGGCATCCGACTAACGTTATTCATTAATACTAAATGGCTTAATTCTGTAATGAAAATGTATTTTGTACTCTTGCAAAATTAACGCTACAATTAGTTTTACTTTGACAAGTTTAAGATGAATACTTCCATTCTCTTTTTTCGTCGCTGTTAATGTCGTTTATGAATTTGATCCATGACTCATCATGAGAGATTCCTTTTCTCGGATATACATTTAGCATGAATTACAATAATATTTTTCTGCACTCACTGCCGCATATATTGCTACCTGGCAGTTATCTAGTTTAACTATAGTGCCACAATATTGCCACGCTTAGTCTACTGAGTGTTCGCCTTTTTGCGATACGAGGCATCCCAGAGCGATTCGCGTTTTTGTTCCTGGAAAACACCTTTTACATACTGTATTGAGAACCGCATTTTATTGTGTGTGCCGGTTTTGAAGACTTCCAATATTGGATCATATACTTATCAAGCCGCTTTTCATCGGCCGAGTGTTGCTTATGGGAGCATGGTCTATATTTATTTGGAGTGATTACATGGCACGAAAATCTCACTTCCGTTGCAGGCAGAGAAGCAGAAATAATAGTTGGTATAAAAGAAACCGGTGCCGATGCAGCATTTTATACTGTAGATGTAACCAACAAAAAAGCCGTGGCAGGTTTGATTGAAGCATTCCTCCTGCTGTGAGGAATGCTTTAGTTTAAAGATTCCGGCGTATTTGCTGATTTATTTTGGTCACATTGTGCGCATACTCAGACCGCTGGTAAATACCACCTACTATTTAAAAGTTACCGAATGATGAAGGTGAAATCGCGTATGATTCAATGACTGGTGCATTAAAGCTTGCGCCAATTGCAAATGCAGGCAGGGATACCACCGTATGTGCCAATAAAGTGGTTTTCCTAAGGACTCCGGAAATACCCGGCTATACACCAATGGTATTTATTCCCAAATGGAACATGGGTTGGCGGAACTTTTGGCACAACAGCCCAGGTGCGATTGTATACTACCGATAATAGTACCTATAGATTGAAAGTCGTAGGCGCCAACGGCTGTCCGGCATATGACACCGTCATAGTTTCCATGTTATACAGTGGTGCCCAGGGTGGCGTTAAAAGGTCCGCCGGCTGTTACTGTTTGCAAAGGTGAGCCGCTGACATTTACCGCCACTATTTACAATATGGGCGCTAACCCAGTATACCAATGGAAGTTGCGTAACCATAAAGTAGGTACGAAATAGTAGCATATATACGACCGATTCGTTGAAAAATGGCGACCGGATAGGCGTTGATGTTATACACAATAATATTTGCGAATTACAGTCAACGGTAGCATCCACTACTGGAAGCTATACTGTACAGGATGTGTTAAATCCCGTTGCCTTTACAGGTAATAATGTAATTAATGAAGGCGATGTGGCCGTGATCAATGCAGCCATTTCCAATGCCAACCGACTATTAGTTGAAATGGCAGGATAGTACCAGCACACATGACTGGCAGGATCTTCTATCACAATCCGTTGCCACTACTTATAATTACAAGGCAGCAGCTACAGGTCGTAAAATAGCCCAGGCGCTCAAACAGGATATCATTTTAAGTGGCTCGCAGCTCAGAACTACCCAGACTTTCGAACGATCAACAACTTCCGCAGCAGCAAGGCCAAAGAGGTCATAGAGGAACTGCTTAAAGAGTTATTGGAGTTTCTGCTGGAGCACAGCTATATAAAAATGGAAACAACTTCTGTGATGGCAGTACGTTTCGGGAAGATGCCAATCAGCACAAAATGATATGGAAAAAGAATGCAGAGCGTTACAAAAAGGCCAAAGAAAAATGCAAGCAATTATTTAAACAAAGACTAACTGAACAATCAGGAGGATAGCCAGTATGGCATTGGTGATCTGGAAGAAAATGGCGGGTCATTCACCGCTACCCAAGAAGCCATCATTGAACAGATATCGCGGCTTAATGAAAAGCTTAAGACAGCCACAGATAAACGAACCCAACGAAGGGGGAACAATAAAAAAGAAACTGAAAGAAGCAGAAAGTAAAATAGATAAATACGACGCTCAGTCAGCCAAGCTGGCAAACGCAGTGGCTATAATAAAAACGAGGTTGATGCCAGTGCTATGATGATGAAAAATAAGGTAGAAATACTTCCGGCCTATAATGTGCAGGCAGGCAGTGAGAACAATTTATTACTGGGGTGAGCGTACATCAAAACACCAATTACAGGGTATGCTTCAAAGACCATATCGAACAGACCGCTGTACAACAACCTTTTGCTCCTGACAGGGTTATAGCAGACTGTATCTTTGGAACAGAACAAAACTATGAGCTGCTTAAAGGCAGAGAGATAGAAAACTACCGGAAGTCCAACACTTACCATTCAGAACAAGCGAAAAAGAATGAAAGCAATCCTTTTCTAAAAGACAACTTCTCTTACGATCCTTTAATGGATAGTTACGAGTGTCCCAATGGCTTGTGTATAATCCGGTTCATCTTGACCACCTGTTCCGATGATGTTGGTTCTTCGTCAAATTTGGGGGTCAGTTATTCCAAGAATCATTCTCTTTCTTAACAGATTAAAGCTTGCACGGCCATACATCTGTCTCTTAACTGTTTTTAATTTATTGATTTGACCTTCTACTTGCCCATTGCTCCATTGAGTCGAGAATGCATTTTTTACGGCAGTAAAATCAGTCAGAAGCCCTTTTGCAAATGCCTTTAATTCATTTATTGAGCATTCCATCGATTTGTCAATCCATCCCCTTAGTTTATCACCCTGCTTCTTTTCCATTATTGCTTTAAACTCCTGTACCAAATCAATAGCTATATTTATGTCAGATGATTTTTCCTTGAGAATATTAAGAAGGGCCTGTTCGCTGCTTGACAGATCACTTTCACATTTATATACTAACAGGCTTACTTTTGCGGCGCTCCATGATTGTCGTGGAATATAGGATCTATTTGTTTTATTTCTGGTTCTTGTATGGTTTCTAAGAAACTGGTATACTACAGAACGACTGCCACCGTAACCGAGTTGTTTTATCTCCTTCCACAGTTGGATTACCTCGATGCCTGGACATTCTTTTATTCTTTCTTTAAAATAATTAGCAAATTTTAGTATTTCGGATCTTGGGCCATTTTTACTAGGTGGCTCATCCAGGTGAATATATTTTCTTACGGTATTGCGGCTCATTTTTACAATCCCTGCGATGGCTCGTATTGGTGTACCTAATGCATAAAGTTGTTTAATTTCACATAGCTTTGAAGTTCGTTCTGTAGCAATGCTATGCTCGGTTAAAAGCGGGTTCTCATTATCAGGATTTATTTGCTCATGTTTAGATTTTTCTGCACAAGCTATTTCTTCCCTGCGAAGCTGTTGTCTTTTCCTTTCGAGAAACTTCTTAACTGCGTCTCCCATATTCTTAAGCAAATGCCACCGATCTGCCACTTGCATTGCTGCAGGAGCACCATTTTTTATTCCATTGGCATATTTTACATATCGATCTCTTGTTACAAGCTTAATATGACTTTGTGCTCGCAGCCACTTCTCTACAGAGCTAGCTTCCCTGTCAGGAAGCAAATCAATAATCTTTCGATCCTTTAGATCAATAATTGCTGTGCCATAGGTGTGGCCTTTCTTATAAGCCCAGTCATCAATACCAATGTGGGAAGGTGCCGTTGGTACGTTAATATCTTTTTTATAAATATGCCGGATCAAGGTATCCCTCCGGCCAAGTACATCTTTTTAAAGAGTTAGCCGAATGTTAGCTTAGTTCTTTAAAACCAGGATATGGAATCAAATAGTATCACCAAGAAGGCCAAGGTTTTTAGAAGTAAGCAGGAAAT
>NZ_JAFFJX010000033.1 GCF_016924755.1 Longitalea arenae
GTTTGGCTGGAATGACGGACATTTTGTTGCTTTTCAGATGTTATTACCTTCTCCATAATAAATTTTTAGACAACAAAAATATCCGACATTATTATTCATCTGCCTATGTCCAGTACCGAATGCTTACTTCAAACTTTAAAAGTAACGAGCTAGCTGTATAGTAAAATACGTTGCGCTTCTTATACAGCAAAAAGCAAAAGGCGGTTTTGACCGCTTTTTCTATTTTCGCTGGAAAGTTCTAAATAAAGAAAGAATAAAAAAGGAACATATTTATGTATTCCTTTCTTTCGTCGGGGCAACAATCCCGCAACTAAACTGCATTTCAGAAAGTGACAAAAACAAACAAGGCAGCATTTCTGCTGCCTTGTCCAATTAGTCGGGCAGACAGCCCGATTAATATGGTGGTGAAGCGATTGAGTATCAGTTTATTTTTAGGCGCCTTGGGTTTAGTGTTCACCTTGGGGTTCGCGTGGTGTTAAAGAGCTTAGATGTTAATCTCGATTGCAACCAACGGGAAGGGTGGTTCCTCGTTTGGTTCGCAATGAGGGCAAGAGTTTGTTTAAACTTAAATATACTGAATTCTAATTTCAATACCATACAACAGGGATTTTATGCTAAAAAAAACTAAAATCAGTTGGGAATTTAGCGATAAGAAAATTATTGACGATAGAAGGATTATTATCTCTCACTATTATTATGGATGCTGCTTCATAAAGACCCACATTCTCTTTTTTATCATTTCGTAACCGGATTTTTCTCCGGAGCCCAAATAAGATGAATCCCATTTTTTTTAAATTTTCTAACTCATCATTGTATCTTATTCCGAGCTTTGCGATTTCTGCATAACCAATGTCCGACAACAAATCACCATAGTCCTTAAAATCTTCAAGTAATCCACCAACTATTTCAGCTTCTTTTTCTGTTGATAATTCATCATGATGAAAATCGAATAGATGCGCGCCGTTAATTATATCAATAATCTTTTTCCCTGTTGTAACTTGGGGTAAACTTTTTATATTGCTTTTATCATTGGTAAATGCAATAACATCTCTTTCAAGTGTTGTTTTTACCCAATTCTCATGAATGAGTTTAAATAACTTTAATTTTTCAACTGTGTAAATTTCGGTCAATTCATCAATTCTTTTATGATCATTTGCGCATAACAAAACTAAATTGTCAATGTGGTCATAGTTACCGATAAATGTTGTATCCCCTCTAGGTCCATTTGCTTTTGAAGAAACAATGTGGCATTCTTCACCAATAATTAATTTATCATTCTCGTGCTCTGATTCTTGAACTAATTCAATTCTACATAACAAGCATCTGTTTCCAGATTGAGCCCAAAGAGCTTTTCTTGTTTTGTCTGTTATTGCCATTATTTACTAGATTCAATTTCTATGCAATGATAAATGCTGTTCTTTTCAATATGCGTGTTTGCCAATGACTTCTGTTGCAAAGTCTATTAGGTTATCGTAGTGGAAAATTTGAAGTTTACGTTGTTCGCTATGATTTCTTTGCAACCGATATGTTTTTTCATTAAAATCTTTTCTCCTGCCGGCAATAACTACAAAATGTATTCTTGTTTTATCAAAAACTGTAAACTCCTTCGGTAATGGTTCATTTTTGCCTAACGCTTGTTCGAAGACGAGTCTTAAGCTGGAAAAGTTTGCTTCTAGCCATAATTCCCAATTATCTGCTTGTTTAATTCCTTTTCTAATCGTTTTCCCAAAAAAGCCATCACTATTAGTTATATTCCCATTGGGGTTCTCTAACTCCACAAATACAAAATGGTGTCCATCAGAATTTCTTCCTATGAGCAAATAGTCTACTTTAAAATTCGGGGGTAGCATAAATTCAGGAAAAATATATAAAGCATGATGCCCAAAACGATAATTCCGAAGAATTGAACCAATAATAAAATAAGCGTTCTCGCTTTTAATAAAATTTAAAATATTTCGTTCTTCTGCTGAATTGTCCAGCAGCATTCTAAATTTGTCCAGCTTATCAATTAAAGATTCAGTTTTCTTTCTTAATTCTACAGAATCCAAAAAATTATTAGGGAATAAACTTAAAAAATGTCGGACAGCAATGGGGTATTTTGTATATAGTGATTTGCGAATATTACTTAACTGGCCGTTTATGAAGACTTTTTCTTGATTTTTTAATTCTTCCCATATCAATCTTTCGTCTTCTGATATGAAGTTAAAGTCTCTGTCGTATAATGTCATATTCTCGGTATAAAATTATTGCTTGGTGTTCTTTTGACCAATGTTCAATTGCCTGTTTAGATTCCAGGGTTTCCCGTCATTTATAATATTATGATTTCTTATTTTTTTTAATTCGTCTTAATTTAATAAGCTCAATGCATTTCAAACTCTAACGCTTCTGTAAGCTTAGCAATAGTAATAAACTTTTGCCATTCCTAATTTCATGAACTTAGTTAAGCTTTATACCTAATAATTTTAATAAGGTTAGGGCAAGAGCTAAAATTCCTGATATAGCTCCAACCCATGCAACTAATTTAGTAAGCCAATAGTTTTTGTAAATTCGCTTTGCATTTAATAGATCAATTTTCACCTTTTCTGAACTAATTTTCTTGTATTCCTCTTCGTCTTCAAATTTTTTTGCGTATCCGCCTCTTAAAATAAAGGCACGGCCTTCTCCGGTAAGATGAAATTTACCACAATTGGGCGTTATCTCTTTTATATATCCATCAACAAATAACTGTGTCAATGCTATTTTATAAGGATCAATTTCTACATAAAGCACTCCCTGCTCATTGGTGGATTTAAGTAGGTCAGGAATATAAATAAAACCTGAGCTTAAGAACTTTTTTGAATGCTCATCTGCTAATTTAAAAATATTGAATTCATTACTCATAATATTATTTTATTCCTTAACTATATACAACCATTACTTTTCCTGCATTTTTCTAGACGGTAAACATTTCAACTTTTAGGCCTGTTTTTAAGGCCAACATGATTAATCTGCTAGAGCATATGAAAAAATAAAATCAAGATCAGAGATAAAGTTTATTGGCTTTAATTCGACATACATTTTATTTTCATTATGCAACATGTATTTCTCGTAATTATAAAAAGTTAGTTCATGCATACGAATTACAGGGATGGCTAAGGTGTGCGTCATAAAAAAATAACTATAATGACCATATTGCTTCATTTCTTCCTCGGATAAATTTGTAAATCTAATAACAGGATTGTCGAGGTCGGGTGTAGATACAAAAATCGCAGGTATGGAAGGTTTACAGTAATTTACGGGATAGTCACCTATTCCATATCGTGCATATTCCCGAATGAAATCGAATCTGTTATCAAGTGCATCGCCCACACTCTCGCTTCTTTCTTCCAAGAATATTTTGTAAACACCTCGCTTAAATTGCTTTGTAAAGTCCGTTTGAAACTTGCTTTCTAAGGTGTACTTAAATTTAGGCTTAATAGTTTGTTTCTTAATATTATAATCAAAGTATTCTGATTTATATCTGGGTATCTTGTCACTTTTTTTCAATTGACTGAGCAGGAATAGACGTGAAATGTTTAGAGGTTCTTTTAGGGCAAGTTCAACTGATGGTAACCTATTTTGTTTAGAACCGAAAAATAGATTACACTTATCGCAAACTGAGCTACAGGTTCTTTTGCCACCAAGTGATTGAGGAAAGATATGAGCCTCATTTGTAAAAGTTACCTTAGCTTCATTTTCACGGCACCAAATACAAATTTTCATTATCGATTCTAGTTGAAAAATAAAATTATTTTTTTGTCGTCTACTTGAAAAGAAATAATTCTGCCGTTGATGATTATAGACCTTCCGCAAGTTTGATAACACTGCTAAATTGTATATCCATCCGACCATTTTCAATCCGGCTGATATCACCATAAGCTAATCCCCTGTAACGGGGATCCGGTCTAATTGGGTAAGTTCGTTGCTATCCTTAACCGACGAATATTTTCACAAACGTAAGGACTTCTTTGCTTTTACATCTATTTGATCTTTTTTAGGGTCAGTTAAGCGAAAAAAGTAAAAAGATTCGAGCAGGTTTCCAAATTACTTTCCATGATAATAATGTAAAATTGATTCTAATCAATTAAAACAACATATAATGGACCGTTACTTACCCAATTGGGTGTACAGCCTTAAGAACCGTTAATGATCAATCCGCGTTTCTTTCTTTTCACCCGCAACGCCAATTCGAAGCACGGATTTTGGCTTTGCAATAAGTTCGTTTTTGTTCCATATTGAAACTATGTAATTTTAATTGGCGAGTGAAAAGAAAAAAAACTGGTATATTTTCACATTTTAATATTCTTGTAAATCTCTTTAGCTATTTCAGGCGGTATAGACTCGACATAAATAGTTTTAGAGCCGTCTCGTTTTATCCTGTACTCCGTTTTAACGATAAAATTATTGTATTCCTTAAATTCAGCTTTTTTCAATTCCTGCAGTATCGAACAAACGATCTTCATTTCAGGATGCCGGGCATTTGAATCATTAATGGCCTTATCCAAAATGTCAAATACTGTCAACTGATTTTCCCTTGCAACGCAATGGTTCCAGATTAATTCTGCCACTTTAAGTTTTTGTAGAACGGCGTCAGGCGTTTCATCTCCAGTTAGTAACGGTTGCGCAAAATCCTGGAGTAAGGATGAGTATTTTATGTCGTTATTCATGTTTTCGAGGTAATACGAGTTGTTTATTAGCTTTTGTTTATAGTTGCGATTACATACTTGTTGTTTTATTCTAGATTACTAAAATAAGTATCTTGCCAAAAAAAATGGCAGGGATTCAGTTTTATATAGAATTAGTAAATAGTGAACCGATAGTATGGCGGCGTATACTTGTTCCGGACTATTATACTTTTTACCAATTCCATATGGCCATCCTGGGTGCTTTTGGATGGTATAATTGTCATTTATTCAGATTTTCTGAAAACGGCTTTGAAGATAAGGTTTCTTACGAGGAATTAACTTATGATAATGATCTTGGTGAGGGGTATGTAATTAAGGATGCAAAAAGTAATAAGATCAAACCTGTATTTAATAAAGATGGGAAAGCGTTCACTTATATCTATGATTTTGGCGATCATTGGCAACATGCCATAACTAGGGAGTCAGCTATAACTGATGATATTATACGTCCGTTTTGCTTAGAAGGCAGCGGCGCCTGGCCGCCAGAGGATTGTGGAGGAATGGGAGGATATGCCGAAATGTTGCAATCAATTAATATGCCCGGCCATCCTGAAAGAGAAAGCTATATTGAATGGTTAGGTCTTCAGCCGGGCGAAACCTGGAATCCATATTTTTGCAGTACCAGGGAAGTTAACAAGCGCTTGTGCTTGCTCGAAGGTTAAAAGGCATTAAGCCATTAGCTACAGCGCTTTGACTTATCGGGTTCTCTTTTTCTTCTTTTTCCTCAAAAACTCCGGTGAAAGATCTGGCTGATGCGATTCTGATTCCAATAACTTTTCTAATAGACCTAGCAAAACAGGGTTATTTAATTCGGGCGACGTATGCTGTTCATTCGCCCGGAAAATTTCATTTTTGATTTTGCCAATATCTTTTGGTTGGGAATGGTTAAGCCGGCTAAGTAATGCAGGTACACTAATTCCTAAATCTGCACATGAAAATACTGATCTGGTAGCATGATCAACAAACCTGATGTCTTTTATCTTTTCGTTTTCATATTGAACGCTGCAATGGATATTCTTTCCCTTGAGTTTTGCCAGGAACATGCCGACAGAGGAACTTTTTGATGACAGCACATCAAAAATCTTAGCCTGTACAATTTTTTGATAAGTTAGCCTGGTAACCTGGTTCTTATCAAATTTCCTTTGAAGCGCGGTAAGTGTTGGTTTTGTATAAATACAGCTGGCTTTGATGGGTACACCTGTTTTATAGCCGTTCTTATCAATTATGCAGTATACAAGTCCGCCGTTTTTGTACATGCGGCTATTTACAGATCCACGATCTGCCACCACATTATACTGTCTGAGCACAGCGTTCAATTCATCGAGGGAAGTAAATTTATACCGCGCCACTACTTCCTGAACAATATTTGAGATGATCCGCTTGGTTTCAGATTTTCCATAATAAGCGGCTTGTATCCTTACGGGCTCCAACGGAAGCGCCTGGGCTTTTTTCCTGCTTTCTGCTACAATCAGCCCGTATTCCTGTTCAATGGCTTTTCGGGCAGGTTCTGATAATCTTTTGCCAATGTTATGGATGTTGATAGAACGGCCGTTTTGAACATGGGGATGCGCGGCATCTTCATGGCGGTATATAAGATATGGTTGTCCTTTAAAGCCAATCCTTTCCATATAATCCATCACGATACTTTGTAATTTTTCCGTATCCAGTTCTTCACCAGGTGAAAAGTTCAGAGAAATGTGCAGCGTATTATTGGTAACCTTAGAGCTGTTTTTGATTAGTTCTGTAAACCTTTTTAGTTTTTCAGAAAATCCCAGGTCATTAACATCACAGGCAAAACCGGATGAAAGGATAATATCAGCCGTGCCTTGCTTTACTTTATTTTCATTATAGTTTAATGCGCCTTTAATGGATTTACCGGATTTTATTCTGACAACCATCTTTTCGCCAGTTTAGAAATAATGGTGAGCAATCTGTCGATCTTTGATTCAATACCGAAATATTGGTTGAATGCGATCTTTGCATAAAATTCTTTCCTGCGTTCCTCCGGATAAGTATTAAATAACCGGGTGACCTGGTTAATATTTATCCCGATCGATTTTATTTCACCTCTGAGTGCCGCGAGTTCTTCCATCATCAGGTCGAGTGTTTCATCATAGGTGTGAATAGTCACAGGGCGGTTATGAATGATATTCCGGATCACTCCGCTAACGGTTTCATCTTTTGTTTTCGCGGCAATCGCCTTCAGTTCATCATATTTGGCTTTAGTGATCCGGGTCATGACGGGATAGGTGAGCCCTTTTTCTCCTTTAATTTGCCCTTTACGCATCACATAATTATTAATAGGTGCTTGTATTTTGTTCAATAAAATATCGAGTCAGCCTCGTGTTGATTACAACACTACATCTTGCTCCGTGCGCCCGAAGCACGGTCAACCGCTGATCTGACAGTAGGGGTTTATATTGTTGATAGGACTTATTTCTTTATTTGGCTTGGGTTGAATCCACGCTTGAAGCTCTGTTAAAATTGCCTTTCTCTTGAAGCAGCTTGTTTATTTCATCACTACTATAATATATGGTGCCACCGATTTTTGAGTATGGCAAAGAGCCATTATTTCGCAGGTTTTGAAGCGTGCCTGTAGAAATACCTAGTAGCTTTTTAACCTGGTTCGATTTAAGCCATTTAGTTGTCTGCGCCTTGTTTTCCGTTAGGATTTGCCTTATAGTTTCAAGCAAACTGATTTTAAATGCAGTCAAATCTGCCTGGGTAACCAGTTGGTCCCGGTAAACCGGTTTCATATTTGATGGATATAAGCTGTGTCCATTGTTCATTTTGCAAAATTTTATATCCTTCAAATATCCGTTACCGGAAAGGGAAAATTTCAGAGTGGGGTCAGAGGCTCGGAAAAATAATTGTTTTTAAGGAGTGAACAATTCAGCCAGCGCCAGTTTCGGCTGCATTATACATATTTATATATTCTGATTAGGTTCCCAGATGATATAATTTTCAATTCCATCATCGGTATGTTCATCCGCCAGTCACCATCTTACAAAAGATGCTATTTTGATAAATATGCTTTTGACCTGTTCAAAGTTCTGCTGATTGTCTTTTGTGCATGCTATGGCTATTAGGTTTGTTTTTTCTTGATTCGTATCGATCACTCCAACTGGTAAGGTGGCGTGCATAAAGAAGAGTAAAATTAATCGATAGCGGGAATCGAGAATTGTTGGAAAAAGTAAAATCGCCTGTCTGCTTCAACTCGGGCATTGTTTTCAAAAAATGAATAAGTTCCTTTGTGTTGCAATGGACACTCAATTCCTCGTCATGGAAGATGTTTAAATAATAATACTTGTCTGACCACATAAGTCGGATTTAAGGGTAAGTTATGCCGGGAAAATTTTCAATAAGTCTATTTAAGAAATCCTGGAAGTTATCAAAATCTTCCATTTGTTCGCTCTGATAGTTGCTTTCATCAAACACATCATTTCCTATACAATGATAGCTGTGAAGGGAGTAAAATCCATTCAAATGTTAATCGAATAGTATAATTAAAGGAATTTGATTTATGGAAAATTTCTACCAGATTTCCATTTGTGAGTTGTTTAAATAGTTTCTTTTGAATCATTGCGGTATTTACGATTTACATTCCCAAAGGCATATCCTGGCAATGCGGTATTTTCTTGATTAAAGGTGTTCAGGATCAATATTATTTTTTTATATCCAATGCCCGCGCCTCGACTTCTTACGCTCGTAACATGCTAATTCTTCCATTTTAAGATTAAAATAACCACACACGTCATCTATAATATAGTCCGGTAAATATTTGATCTCTGTCTTTAATGCATTGATCACATTATCTTCTCCATAAAAATTAATCATCTCCGTCCATTGTTCTTTATTGCCTCGTTCGATGACCCGGTCAATAATAGACACACGTCCCAATTCCCAATCAATCTTATCAAAATTCCAGTCCCAAAATAAATGCTTGGGTAAATTAGGTTTTGGCCGGTTAGCGGCTTGAGCATTTTTCGAATGTGGCAGCATTGGTTATTTAGTTTTTGAGCGAGTATAAAAAAAGCCATCTTTTAAAGATGGCCGCAATTTATTAAATGTCGGAAATCGATTTCAAGCAAATTAGTGATTTTTACAGCGAAGATAAAACAATCGACGCCAAATAGTGCTGTTGAAAGCCAGGCTTTTTACTTCGCATACTCCCCGTACGCACAAATAAATAGTGTCAGCAGCAGAAACCGGGTTTGTGGGGTTGTAATTTATTGCAAGTCAATATTTTAAGTAAAGTTATTTGCCGAAAAGACATAGTTGAAGTAACTTGTCCCCAATATGGTAGCATTTTTTCAGAAAATAACTGATGTTCTCAATGAATCGAATATACCTTATATGCTTTCAGGTAGCGTGGCAATGAGTATATACATCATCCCAAGAGCTACACGAGATTTTGATTTTATTATTCACCTTGAGACGAAGAATATTGATCGCTTTATTCAACAGTTTAAGGAAGGTTATTATTGTGATAAAGATGCCATACAGGATGCTGTAAAAAGACGTAGCATGTTCAATATTATTGATCATGCATCTGGCTTCAAAGCAGACTTTGTGGTATTGAAGGATGAAGCTTTCAGGCAGGAAGAATTTAGCAGAAGACGAAAGGTGGATTTCTTTGATAAAACAATTTATGTAGTATCTCCAGAAGATTTACTTATTTCAAAGCTCATTTGGATCCAAGATTTCCAATCCGCACAGCAAATGGAGGATATCAAAAATCTGGCTGCAATTGAACAATTAGATTGGTCTTACATCACTAGTTGGATAAAAAAGCTAAATTTGAAGTCATTTAATTTGTTTGAACATGAATGATACTCCGCAACATATAAAAGAATTGCAATTAAAAATATGGCTTTCGAAATCGCCCGCGGAAAGGCTAAAAAAGTTTATGGAAGATAATGCTTCGTTGTTTCAGTTTTGGAGGATGGCTCAGAAATCGAGTAATAAATCTGGTAATCCTAAAGCTTCAAATAAGTCAACTGATTCGTTGAAATAATATATACAATTTAAGAATGAAATTAAGGTAATTAAAATTCGTTTTTTATCGATGAAGTTACACGAGGCTATAGAAGATATACTATTGAAATCAGGAAAACCACTTACGGTGCGGGATATTGTATTTGAAATCAATAATACCGGACTATATAAAAGGAAAGATGAAAAGAAACTTGAGGCTAATCAAGTGAGGGCAAGAATAAGACAATACAGCGAGTTATTTCAAAATATTAATGGGCATGTTTTTATTACTTCAGATACTCACTGGAAAGATTTGTTAACTAGTTATTGGCATTCTGCAAATACCCTAAGGGGCATTTTACCTGTATCGGAGTTACAGTTTATTATAGCCTGCATATTTTACTTTAAGCGAATTGAAAATCTGAAGACCAGAAATAAAGAATATGGAAAAAGGTATTTTGCTATGCAGCACATGGGGATGCAGAGTTTTAGAAATATCCCGGGTATCGAAAATTCGAAGCTAGATTACACGCATATATTAGCTGAATATAGCAGGATTATTTCAAAAGCAAAATGGAATAAGGAAACTGAAATCCATTTATTGACTCAACATGTAAATACCGAACAATATAGCGATGAAGTGTTTGGACATATTTTCGAATACCTACTTCATTTAAACTCTTTAGATAGTAACAAATCTCCTATAACCTATACTCCAAACTCCTTGAGAGAATTGATGATAGGCTTGTTGGATCCTGAAAAAGGGAAGACAATTTTCGATCCTGTAAGCGGAACTGGGGGCTTGCTGGTTGAAGCACAAAATTATGCGCAAAATACTTTAAAAGTAACATCTTATGAAGTGAACTATAGAGTTGCGCTTTTAAACCTGATGAATCAGGAAATGCATGGTTACTTTGATGTTGAGATAAAAGCAATGAATTGTTTTGATGATCTTAATGATGCTAGGAGATTTGATTACATTATTGGGGATTTACCTATTGATGGCGTTGCTGGATCAAAGGAATATCTTGACTTGTCAAGAATGTGGGGAGTTGAATTGTCGACATCGGGCAAAGGTTTTAATGCAATACTATTATATGTTTTGTCCAAGCTGAATCAGAATGGTAAAGCAGTTTTAACTGTATCGGAAAGTTTTCTTTTTAAGAAAGGAAAAGAATTAGCGGTGCGAAAACTCTTAGTAGGAAATGACCTAATAGAATCCGTGATTGGTTTGCCTTATGGATCTCTTAGGCCAAATACGGAGGCAAAAGCGGCGATTCTTGTTCTCAATGCAAACAAATCGATTAAAAATAAGATAAAATTTATTCGAGCACAGGCCATAAGTTCCGATAAACAGGGGCTAGACCTGAATACAGAAGAAATTCTCCAGTTCCATGCCCAACCCGTGGAAGATAGAGATCTGTTACAAGTGGTAGATACCCGGTATTTATTAAAGGACTTTAATCTATCTGCATATGCATATGATGCGGCCTATTTCCTTACAAAAGAAATGCTGGACGAAGGAAGTGGAAAACTGCTTGGTGACTTGGTGCAGATCCATTCTGGAACAGGAGTAGAAAAGAAGGGAATAGCTAATGATGGCGATATTCCTTATGTCAAAATTGAAAACCTTTCTACTGAAATATTAAATATATATCTTACAAAAGAACAAATTACCTCAAAAGTCCATTATGAATCAAAGCTGAGTAGGAGTCTAATAACAGAAGAATGCATACTTGTTGCAAGAATAGGAGACAATCTGAAACCTACTTACTTTAAACCTAATGATCTAATAAAAAGCATATTAATTCATGGTGGCGTGTATAGTATAACACCAAAAGATAATGCCATAAACCTGGAATATTTATATTATCAACTACATTCGGCATACATTAAAGATCAACTTAAACGAATAAGGCTTGGAGCAGTAATGCCTTATGTAAGCATTTCAGGGCTTAAACAACTTCTCATTCCTTATGTGGACTTACGATCTCAAGAGGATTTTGTACGTACACAAAAGGCCAATATCATTGCTTCCGAGAGATTAAAAATTGAAGAAAAAATAAAGCTTTTAGGGTACAAAGAAGAAAAGGTACAGGCTGAAAGTGATATTGTACGAACTCTTGTTCATCAGCTCAGGCCAACATTGCTCAATATAGATTTAGAAGTAAAAAAAGTAAAGCGGATTGTTGAAGAAAATAACCTGTCAAAATATAAAGAGAACATAGTCGGTAATGAAAAAGATGAAGAAATTGCTCACCTTATAAATGATGCTAAAGATTATTCTCTTGCCGAGATAGTGGAAAAATTACAACATGATACGTTGCAATTAAACGATGTATTAACGACGGTTAATAAAGTGATGAGTTTTAAGCTTACAACTAAAGACATGGAAGATGTTGATTTGCTTGAATTCATATCAGATTATTTGGGGCTGAAAAAAATAGACATTAATGGTCGTTTTGAAATCGAAGTCCGCGGAGAGCATTTTATATCAATGGTCAGCAAGGCATCTTTTAGAGATATGTTAGATCAGTTACTAATCAATGCAGAAAAGCATGCATTCAGGGATTTTAACCCACATACACGACATAAAGTGTCCTTTGCAATCAAGCAGAGTAAGGAGCGTGGTATTGCTATCATAGATTATCAAAACAATGGAAAGCCATTTAAGCTTTCTTACAAGGATTTTATTACACCCTTTGTTAAAAGCCAGGGCAGTAATGGTTCTGGTATTGGAGGAAATTATATATATAGAATAATACAAGCTCACAATGGTGAGATTGCCGTCAAAGAAGGCCTGAAAACTGGATTTGCATTAACTATTGAAATACCCCTAAACCAAAAGCAAGAGAATGAATAATGTATTACTTATTGATGATAGAGAAGACTTCGCTATTCAATTTATTGAACACGCTAAATCAAAGGGAATTTTGGTGGCTCATAAAAAAAGCTTTGACGGCTTAAAGGAGGTACTTCCCAAATACCAGCATAAGTTTGTAGCGGTAGTATTAGATATAAAATGCCTTCTCAGAGATGACCAAGAAAAAGAGGATGCAGATTTTATTACAGTTGCATTGAGTCATTTAGATGCAAATATCCGATGGTTTCCAAGGTTTATCTTAACTGGAGACGATAAAGAGTTTGAATCCATTGGCCGTTATTTCAAACAGGAAAAGTTATTTAAAAAGACGCCTGAAGACTTAGATAAGCTATTTATAAAACTAAAGTATTGTATCGATCATTCTGAATCACTTCGCATCAAACGGCAAAATTTAGATGTATTTCATCTGTTTAGTGAAGGAAAAATGCCTGCTGCTGCAGAGAAACAATTATTAGACTTATTTGTAGATGGTTTATTTGAATGTGATTTTAATAAGTATAAGGGGATTTTCGCCAATATTAGAGGTATACAAGAAGCGATGTACAAATCTATTCACCAAAGAGCACCTTTAGTCGTTCCAGCGAATATGTTTAAAACAAATGGCATGATTGAGTTTAATAGATTGATGAAACATTTAAATGGTAATCTTGACAGTGCGTATCAACCAACTACAATTGTTTATCAAAACAAAACAGTTAACTACTTGGCTCAATCTCTTTATTGGTCTTGTGGAGAATATATTCATGACGATCCTGCGCGAACATATTTTGTAAGTAATTATACAGTAAGAGCGCTAATATATAACCTTTTAGAGCTTTTAATTTGGTCTAAGCAATTTTAATAGGTCGACACTTGGTCAGTTTATGTGAAATAGCTTCAATATGATCTGACAGTTTGGGATTAACTTTAAAGTAACTACACAATTAAGTAATCCCAAAAGCTGTCAAATCATGAACACGCAAGTTAAATTAATTAAAGGTAAAGTTGGCCTATTAAAGCTGGCCGAAGAATTAGGTAACGTATCCCAGGCCTGTAAACTATTCGGTTATTCCAGAGACACATTTTATCGTTATAAAGAACTTTATGAGCAAGGTGGTGAGCAGGCTTTGCAGGAAGTCAGCCGTCGTAAACCTAACATAAAGAATCGAATAGAACCATCTGTTGAAGAGGCTGTTGTAGCTATGGCTATCGAGAAGCCCGCATATGGCCAGCTGAGGGCAAGCAACGAATTGAAAAAGAAGGGCATTTTTATTTCACCGGCAGGTGTCAGATGTGTCTGGTTACGCTATGATCTGGAAACCATCCGTAAACGCTTAAAGGCCTTAGAGGTCAAGTCAGCCGAGGAAGGTATGGTACTTACCGAAGACCAGGTTGTCGCCCTGGAAAGAGCCAAGGAGGAAAAGCAAGCCTATGGCGAAATAGAAACCCACCATCCCGGATACCTCGGAGCCCAGGACACCTACTATGTGGGCACGATTAAGGGCGTTGGTCGTATTTATCAGCAGACTTTTATTGACACCTATAGCAAAGTGGCTACAGCCAAACTGTACGATCGTAAAAACGCTTTAATTGCAGCGGACATGCTTAATGACCGGGTTCTTCCTTTCTTTGAGCAGCATGGCATTAATCTGCTTAGAATACTCACTGACCGCGGAACCGAATACTGTGGCGCCAGAGAGCACCATGAATACCAACTCTATCTTGCCCTGGAAGACATCGATCACTCTAAAACAAAAGCCAAATCGCCTCAAACTAACGGCATCTGTGAAAGATTGCATCGAACCATGCAGGAAGAGTTCTATGCTGTTACCTTTAGGAAGAAAATCTATAACACACTTGATGAACTACAAGCAGATCTGGATCTGTGGTTAGAAGAGTATAATAACCAGCGTACGCACTCTGGCAAATACTGTTATGGCAGAACTCCTATGCAAACATTTTTAGAAACCTTACCTTTAGCAAAGCAAAAAATGCTACAGGATGTCCCACCTGCGGCATAAAATATATCCTGACCCTATAAAACTAAAAAGAAAAAATCCTCAAACTGTCGGATCAAATACTAGCTAGAACACCAAGAAATACTGGAATCTTGTCGTTCTTCCAACCCGTTTTTTTTGAACGCCACAATACAAGATACTATCATTTCGTCGAGGTTATTATTGTACTGGCAACTGTCAAGTAGCCACTGTAGAATATCGGTACTAAGGTTGATATCTTTAGGTTTTATATCTTTAAGGCTTATCACTTTTCGTTTCCTGATCTGGGCTTTTCTTTTTTTGTCCAGCACAGGCTGCAGTATTTCTGTAGTCGGTAAGCAACAATGCAGAGTTTTTGGCAATTAGAAGTGCAGAACTTTTGGCAACAACCAGTACACAAAAATTGGCAACAAGAGTGCAGAGCGGTGTCAAAAATAAGAGCATTGATTTAGT
>NZ_JAFFJX010000034.1 GCF_016924755.1 Longitalea arenae
ATCTTTTAATATCGTATGTTATCTTTCTCTTACCTCTTTCCTATCTCACTTAACGTATTACCTAACTTGTTTTCTTTGCCCCTAACTGCTTCTCTCATCCTCTCTTCCCTTCCCTTCTTCTCTCTCTCTTCGCTATCCCGTTTTTGATTGGGGTTGCAAAGGTAAGAGTTTCAGTCATTTCATCAAAATTTTTCTTTTACTTTTTTCACTTTATTTTCTCTCGATTTTGATGCAATATGAGAAGAGCTTTTTTCGTTTCAACCGGGCTGCAAAGATAAGCTGATTTCATTCTCTCTTCCAAACTTTTTTTATCTTTTTTTCTCTCTCTTTTCTGTGCTTATTATGTTCTGCAGCCGATAAAACTTTTATGCAAAGAACTGTGTGAATTGTGCTTTTTTGTAAAGCGGGCGGCAAAGATAGGCCGCTTTAACTTCTTACCAAATATTTTTTGATCTTATTTTTTTCGATTTTGTTAAAACCAGGCCCAACAAGCCTTCCAGCCAAATTATTTTTTCAATTGCCTATCATATCCGAACAAACCCATCATTAAATTGTTTATCGCACCTACATCATTCAGTATCACTATCACGTTCAACCGATCTTGCCATTTATACATTCAAAAAATAATCATCGGGGTAACATACTTGTTGTAAAAACAAACCATGCGCAGGCACCGAAAAATCGGCTTTCGTACAATCCCTGGCCTCGATGATCTGCCTGAATTCCTTCAGCGTTATTTTACCCGTTCCAACCTGCAACATAGTACCCACTAAACCCCGCACCATACCCCTTAAAAACCGGTTGCCTTTTACCCTGAAAACAGTGAGCCCATGCTCCTGCCGCCACTCACTTACCAGCATCTTACACTTAAAGGTCTTAACCTGCGAATTGCGTTTTGAGAAAGAGGTAAAGTCCTCATACTCCCTGAGGGCCATGGCGGCCTGCGCAAGCGCCTGTAAATTAAGGGGGTAAGGATAATACCAGGCCCGGTCGGCCAGGAAGGGATCCTTAAAAGCATAGATAAAGTATTCATATTCACGGGCTATGGCATCAAAACGGCAATGGGCCGTAGCCGGCACCGGCCAAAAGCCCCGGATAACCACATCGGGCGGTAATATGGCATTGAGATTATATACCGCCCTGGGATTCACAGGTTCAGCAATATCGAAATGATAAAAATTCTGCTTTGCATGCACCCCGGCATCGGTTCGGGAAGAGCCGGTAAGCGCTATCTGTTGCCGTAAATAGATCTTCAGGGCCTTTTCCAGTTCCGCCTGCACAGTGACCGCATTTTGCTGCACCTGCGAGCCGGCATATCGTGCGCCATGATAGCCCACTTCCAAAAAATATCGGTTCATCGGCTGCAATTTACAATTTACCCCCTACCATAAGCGGGAATTCAATCAAAGGCTGGCAACCGTAACCCGGCGGTATCAAGCTGGGTTTTGACCCATCTTTGTTTGGAGAATGTTCGGATTCTCTTCGGGAGTTCACCGGGTTTCATAGCCAAAACCCGAACAATTCCCGAACAAAGTCAAAACATAACCCGGTATGAACCCGGAGCAAGTTCGACCGGGCACTCTCCCAAAGTCAGAAACTACGAAGTTCCTACTGCAGCCTTACCAGCTTTTTAAACTTCGTAACATACATTTCTTCTGTTAACAGCTCATGCAGGGTTTTAAAATTGGCCGTATCGGCCGCAAAAGGATAGGCCATTTCGAGGAACTTATATTTGGCTTCATCACCGGGGAACAATTCCGACAAAGCCTTTATATGGCGGGCGTATAAACACATGGTTTTGAAATATTTGTTAGCCAAGGCCAGCCGCTTTTGCGAATCGTTTTCCCCTACCAGCTTCACCCGCATTTTGTCTACATCGTTATCCGTGGCCAGCTTCACACAGTCCGAGTTGATCATCACCAACTTACTTCCTGTTTCCGCTTGTTTTTCCGGTTCAACCGACTTCGGCTTTTCATTTTCTACAGCTTTTGCTGCAACTGTCGGGGTTTCTGGCTTCTTTGCAGGTTCAGCAGCTGGTTTTGTCTCCGGTTCAACTTTAGCCTGCGTTTTCACCGGTTCTTCGGCTTTTTTGATGTCCTCTTGAGTAAGGGCAGGTTTTACCGGTTCCGCCTTAGGCGTTTCCTCGCCGCCGGTACCCGAAGGCTTCAGGTATTTTATTGCTGTGTCACGGTTCACTGGCTTCGTGGCATCAGTCTTCGACTCTTCTTTTGGCCCCTCCCCGCCTTTTTTCAGTTGCCGCGACTCTAGGATGATCGTCGCTGTATCGGTAGCATTCGATTTTTTCTCCGAAACCGAACCCCAGGTCTCTCTCTTTATTTTCTCTGCAATTTCGTCCTTATTCAAAGCAGGTTTTTCTTTTTCCTTAACAGCAGGTTCTTCTTTTTTCATCGGCTCTGCAGGTACAGTTGTTTTTGCAGAATCTTTCGCCGGCTGCACTGGTCTTTCTTCACTTTTGTTCGTATTGGCTTTGAGCGTATCGTTGGCCGATGTTGGTATGGGCGAAACAAATTTCTCATCAGCCGCTTTTTTCTCTTCTTCGATATACACTGTAACTACTTTGGCGGGCGACTCACTGCTATCTACAAATACCATTTTAGTCTCCCCATCCTTGGTTTGCTGCTGTATTTTGGCAACCCCTTTTTGAGCGGGTATGTCATTTAAGGCTTTTTCCTGCGGATCGTATTTTGTCACCGCTGCCTGGCTGGCCGTATCCCGGGTATCGGCCAAGGTCTTTTCCTGCGGATCATATTTCGTAACCGCCTGGCTGGCCGTATCCCGTGTGCCGATCAGGGCTTTTTCCTGCGGATCGTATTTGGTCACCGGAGCATCAGTACTGGTCTTACTCAGCTGGCTGGCCGTATCTGGCGCAACCACCTCCGTTTTTATACCAGGCGAATCAACCGTAGCCGGAGCGCTAGTGGTAGCAATATCTGCCTTTTTCGCGCTGGCCGGGGTATCAACCAGGTCAACCTGCTTTTCGGTGGCCTGGGTTACCGGCTGCTTCTCCTCCGCCTTGGTACCGGCATTAACTACACCGGGCACTGGAGGGTTCTCTTTTTTGACAATAGAAGTATAAAGTACTGCTGAATCATTGACCACTGCCGCCATCAGATTGGCAAATGCGTCGTCTTTTTTGCGTTCGCCATACAAAGCGGTGCTGCCCGCTTCTTTTAACGGCTTAATAAGTTCATCTGTTTGCCAGTCGTACAGGACCCATCCCCGGGAACCGCTTTTTTGGAGCTGATAACCATGGTCTTTATTATGCAGGGGAATGGAAAACCGCTGAGGCCGGGTAGCCTGCTGTGGGAAGCCGAGCTCGAAATTACAGGTTTTGTCGGTGAGGCCGGAAATGACCAGGTGCCCTGCAGTAGAAGAACTATACACCTTATCCCCTATCTGCACGTAGAAAGGTTGCAAATTTTCTGATTGCAAATAGACAAACGTAGTCTGCTGTGCCAGTGCTGTTGTACATGAAACTATACAAAACCCTGTTACAAAAGCAAACCTTTTTATAACGCGGTAAGGATTGTTCATAAAAGCAAATCTAGTTATTTGCCTTTTTACCACAGCCACTTATACTATTTTTTACATTTATTAAGCACACCCACGCCTATCTTTACACCTCTTAAATTCTAAATTCTCAATATGAAGAAGCTTTTGTCAGTAATACTAGCCCTGGGAATATTGCCCGGCTTATGGGCGCAACAGCATGAGGAAGCGCCCCAGGACACTTCGTGGAAGAAGGTGTACCGGGAAACCCCTCCCCGTATCAATGACCTGGTTCATACCAAACTGGATGCAAAATTCGATTTCAGTAAATCATACCTGAACGGAAAAGCCTGGATCACCCTCGCCCCTCATTTTTATGCCACCGATTCCCTGCGGCTTGATGCCAAAGGCATGGATATTCACAAAGTGGCCATCGTAAAAGGAGCTTCTTCCCAACCTCTTAAATACAAATACGATGGCTGGCAGCTGGATATCGACCTCGACAAATCTTATAAAGGCGGTGAGAAATACACGGTATATATTGAATACACCGCCAAACCCGATGAGGTGAAAGTGCAGGGCAGTGCGGCTATAACTGACGCCAAAGGCCTTTATTTCATTAATCCAAGGGGAGAAGAAAAAGACAAACCAACCCAGATCTGGACACAGGGTGAAACCGAAGCGACTTCCGTCTGGTGCCCTACCATTGACAAACCCGACCAGAAAACCACCAATGAGATCCTGATGACGGTTCCGGCAAAATATGTAACGCTTTCAAATGGTAAACTGGCGGCCCAAAAGACAAATGCAGATGGTACCCGTACCGACCACTGGAAGATGGAACTGCCGCATGCCCCCTACCTGTTCTTTATGGGCGTTGGCGAATACAGCATTGTAAAAGACACGTATAAGGGAAAAGAAGTTAATTATTACGTAGAAAAAGAATACGCCCCCGTAGCTAAAAAGATCTTTGGCAACACGCCTGAAATGATGGGCTTTTTCTCGCGCATCCTGGGCGTAGAATATCCCTGGGTAAAATATTCGCAGATCGTTGGCCGCGACTATGTAAGCGGCGCCATGGAAAACACCACGGCCACCCTGCACCAGGAAAGCGCGCAGCAGGATGCCCGCGAACTGGTTGATGGCAACAGCTGGGAAAGCACCATAGCGCATGAACTCTTTCATCAGTGGTTCGGCGACCTGGTAACCTGCGAAAGCTGGAGCAACCTGACACTGAATGAATCATTTGCCAACTACAGCGAAACGCTGTGGGATGAGTACAAATACGGCAAAGACGCGGGTGATGCCCAGAACTATAATGATATGCAGGGTTATCTGGGAAGCCAGAGCGAGAAAAAAGACCTGGTTCGCTTTTATTATAATGATAAAGAAGCCATGTTCGATGCCGTTAGCTATAACAAAGGCGGCCGCATCTTACATATGCTGCGCAGTTATGTAGGCGACAGTGCTTTCTTTAAATCATTGAACCTGTATCTCAATACCAATAAATTTAAATCAGCGGAAGCCCACCAGCTGCGCCTGGCCTTTGAGGAAGTGACCGGCAAAGACCTTAACTGGTTCTGGAACCAATGGTATTTTGGCGCAGGTCATCCCAAGCTTAACATCGATTATGTATATGACGATAACGCCAAGAAAGTACAGGTGATCGTTCAACAGACCCAGGCCGGTAACAAAGTCTTTACTTTACCAATTGCTGTTGATATATATAATGGCGCAGAAAAAGTTCGCCATAATGTGTGGATCGACAACAAGGTGGACACCTTTACCTTCAGCTACAACAGCCGGCCCGACCTGGTCAATGTGGATGGTCAAAAAACCTTACTGGCTGAGAAAAAAGATAACAAAACCCTGGAGAACTTCATTCACCAGTATAAATATGCAGGTCAATACCTCGACCGCCGGGAAGCCGTAGACTTTGCCAGCAAGAACCAGGACAATCCCAAAGCACAGGAACTGATGTTACTGGCGCTGAAAGATAAATACCATGGTTTACGCTCTTTTGCCATTGCCAAGCTCGATCTGAAAAATGAAACAGTAAAAAAGCAGGCAGAACCGGTACTGGCGGAGATCGCGCAAAAAGATGCCAAATCAACCGTACGGGCTTCTGCGCTGGCGGCATTGTCGCAATTCAACAACAGCAGCTACAAATCGCTTTTCACCAAATCAGTAAACGATTCATCATACACGGTGGCTGGCACCTCACTGGATGCCCTGTTTAAATTAGACAGCGCTGCAGCTGTTGCCGAAGCCAAACGCCTGGCGAAAAATCCTGCCAAAGGCAAACTGGTTGAAACCATGACCAGCATCCTGGTGAAATCAGGTGATGAAAACAGTTTTGATATCATTGCCAAAGCATTTAGCGATATGCCCATTTCTCAGGCAAAATTCAACCTGCTGCAACCATTCTGCGAATTCCTGGGTGTGGTAAAAGACACCAAGAAAGTGAAAGAAGGTGTTGATGAAGTGATCGAATTCCGCGATGCCCTGGCCGCTTATGGCTTAACGCCCTATGTAAACAACCTGCTGAAGGGTGTGGTGATGAAAAAGAATGCAGCTAATACTTCGGCTACCGACAAGTCGCCGATAAAGGAACAGATTGATTATATCAATTCGAAAATAGAGGGAGATAAGAAAGGGTTTTAAACCCGGTCTCCAAAGAGGAGTAAGAATTTTCACAAAAAGGCTGCCTGGTCACAGGTGGCCTTTTTTATTGCCTGGCGTACTGTCGAGCTTAATCACGATGGCTTCTACCGCTTCTTTTATTCCTGCGAAGAAGGATCCCTGCTTAAAATTGGGGACCAGTTTTTCATCTATGATCTGTTGGCAGAACTCATTGGTGAGAATAATCTCCAATCCTTTGCCCACTTCTATCCGTACCCGCCGCGGGCTTTTGCTGGCCATTATCAGCACCCCATTATTTTTAATGCTGTCGCCAATTCCCCAGGTGTTGAAATACAGGCGAGCCGCTTCTTCAATAGTATATTGCTTTTTCGTTGCCGGATCTGTTAAAGAGTCGAGTGATATAAATACAATGGCGTTACCGGTTCTTGTATGGTAAGCTACCAACTCTTTCTCGAGTAAGGCCTTCTCGTTTTCGTTCACAAACTTTGCGAAGTCGTTTACCGCACGATGCGGTACTGGCAATGGCCTTACAAAGGACGGAGCTTTCGTTATTTGAGCGAAAGCGCAAAATGAGTTAAACACCACTGAGATGACAAGAAAAAACCCGATGAGGCCAGTGTACTTTTTCGAGCTAAAACTTGCGGTTCCGGTTTTCATCCGATTATTTGATGTAACCGTGCCACGGTTGTAAACCGTGACACGGTATGTAATGAGTTAATCACTTGCATTACCAGCTTCCACTGGCGCCACCACCACCGCTGCTGCCGCCACCGAAACCGCCAAAACCACCGCCGCCGCCAGACCAGCCTCCGCCGCCACCGCCCCAACTGCTTCCACCACTGCTGCGACCCATCATATTACCTAATATAAAGGGCCCCAACCAGCCTGAACCCCGGCGACTCATAAACCCACCGCCGCCACCGCGATTGCGGCCGCCAAAAAGCACCAGGAGAATGATAATAAATACCAAGGCTCCAAATGGGAAGGCGCTGCCGCCTCCTTTGCGCTTGCGATAATTGGCCGGCGCCTTATACTCCCCCGCAGCTGCCTTGATGATCGAGTTGGCTGCCTTGGACAATCCTTCATAATAATCATTGCTCCGGAAATTGGGCGCTATATCGCCCTGAATGATGTGATTGGCTGTAATATCCGGAATTGCACCTTCGAGGCCATAGCCTACTTCTATGCGGATCTTGCGGTCCTGTAGAGCGGCTAAGATCAGCACGCCGTTATTGGTCTTCTTATTCCCGATGCCCCAATCGCGAAACAATCTTAACGCAAATTCTTCAATGGGATAATCGTCGAGCGTATTGAGCAATACAATGGCCACCTGGTTACTGGTACTATCATCATACGCTACCAATTGCCGTTCAAGCCGCTGTTCTTCATCGGGCGACAAGATGCCGGCAAAATCATTTACCAGCCTGGGCGGATTCGGTCGGGTAGGAATATTTTGTGCTGACGTCAGGCACGACACAAGTAATAACGCCGGTACAAGAAGGAATTTCAGATTAATTTTCATTTCTAATTGTAATAATGCCAGTCAAAGCTATTTGACAGTTCCAGGTTACAAATTGCAGATTACACGGTTCCAAAACCAGTCTTTACCTGCAACCAGCGCCCGGAAACCTGTAACCCGTTTTCTATTTTCCAAACACCATATCGTCTGGTAATTCATTTTTATCATTTGACCGGTCGTAGGGAAAATGCGTTTTTAACGCTTTTCCTACATCGGTTACCACGGCTTCAATGGCCTCGGCCGGATGGGCGCTGAGAAAATGCGATTTCATGATCGCCACTTCCTGCTCCCAAAAAGCCTGCCCCACTTTTTCATGAATACCCTGGTCGGCCAGGATGGCAAACTGGTGATCTTTCATGGCAACATAGATCAATACGCCATTGCGGTCTTTGGTATGATCCATTTTCAGACCCCAAAAAAGTTCTGCTGCTCTGTCGAGCGGATTCACAAAGCGGCAGCGGCTTTCCGTATATACCCTGATCTCGCCACTGGTTTGCTGTTCCGCTTCGCGAATGGCGTTTACGATGCGATTCTGCTCATCGGGCGAAAAGAAATCTTTCCTTTTGGAGAAGGGGAAAAATGCCATGGATGTATTTTTAGAATTCTACTTTAGGAGCTCTTTCTGACCCAGCTTCGGCTGTGAATCCCTGTCTTACTTTAAATCCGAACATGCCGGCAAACAGGTTATTCGGGAAGCGGCGAACCACTGAGTTATATTCCTGCACGGAACTGTTGAAGTCGTTACGGGAAACCTTAATGCGATTTTCTGTTCCTTCCAGTTGCACCTGCAGGTCTTTAAAGTTTTGGGTGGCCTGCAATTGCGGGTACTGTTCGGCAACCACCAGCAACCTGCTTAATGCGCCACCAAGCTGGCTTTGCGCCTGCTGAAACTGCTGCACTTTCTCGGGTGACAGATCATCGGCATTTACATTTACCGAAGTTGCTTTGGCCCTTGCTTCAATAACATTGGTGAGGGTTGTCTGCTCAAAATTGGCGGCACCTTTTACTGTACTCACCAAATTAGGGATGAGGTCGGCACGGCGTTGATAATCGCTCTGCACATTGTTCCACTTTGTTTTTACATTCTCATCGAGGCTTACCATCCTGTTATATCCACTGCATCCGCAACCACCTAATATTAAAATTCCTGCCAGCACAACAATGATAATCAGATTACGAGATTTCATATCAATTTAGAGTTTTATGTCTTATAAATGTACAATTTTTTGATACAAACTGCTTACAATTCCTTTGATTCACAAACTGTTAAGACGAACGCACGCCATGCGCCTGTAACGTATACTCCGGCCGGGCATTGCAGGAACCTGCTCATCTTTAGTCGCGGCAGCTTGGTTTTCGTTACATGAGCCGGTAAAATCTTCTACCAAGCAAACTGCAACAATAAAAAGGATAGTAATAATGATGCCACTGTTCGGTTGTTAAACTGACAAAGCCCCAATAGGGCGGGGCTTTGTCACAGTTTATATTTTTGCAACCGCTTACTGCTTCTGCAAGGTAGCGGTGGTCACTGCATGGCTGGTGAACCTTTGCGTTATACCTGAAACCACCTGCAGCTTCGTATCGTTATACACCATGGTGATCATCATTTTGTCGCCCTCAAATTTCAGCTTATAGCCGGTGGGGACCGTTATAGGGGCGCCGTTGGGGGCTATTCCCGTAAGAACGTCCGAAGAAAAATGTAATGAATCCCTGCCGATCTTTTGATAAGGGACCGTTGAATTGGTGGCGGGTATTATGCCTCCAAAAGGGAATTCAAAGGTATTTTCCAGTACGTTATTCGTATAGAATTTTGTTGTGGCCAGGCCGTCGACAGCATAGGTAACACCGGCAGTTGTGATGTTCTTTCCATCAAACGTAATCGTTCCGGCATTATCGGTAGAAGTATAATCGCTGGTAGTGACGGTCATTATTTTATCGGCACCGCTTGTATATGAAATGGTAACGTTCGTTACAGCATTCATAGAGAGAAATGTCCAGGTGCCGATCTCACTGCCGGCACCAGCTGTGCCGGGATGATGGCCCAGCGTATCGAGGCTTTTCTCTTTTTCACAGGAAACCATTGTCAATACAATACAACCGAAGAGAAGGAAAGGGGTTAATTTCCACATAAGTCTAATTTAGTTTTGGTCAGGGCAGAA
This sequence comes from Longitalea arenae, assembly GCF_016924755.1. Classification (GTDB taxonomy): domain Bacteria; phylum Bacteroidota; class Bacteroidia; order Chitinophagales; family Chitinophagaceae; genus Niastella; species Niastella arenae. The sequence goes on from NZ_JAFFJX010000034.1 coordinate 9,832, forward strand.
AAATACATGGCAAAATTACTATTTAGCCATGAGAGTTTTCCAATTGAAATCAGACTAATATATTATTTGCGGTGTTGCAGAAACGTAAAGATCGTTTTTACTGTTTCTGTAAGGTGGCGACCAGTACGGTGCGGATGGTCAGTTTAGCCGGAATGCCCTGGTAGTCCTGCGTAGTAACGGTATCGAACACAATGGTTAATTTCATAATATTAGTTCCTTCAAAAGCCACTTTACAGCCTGTTGGCACATTTGGTAACAAGCCGCCAGTAAGTGCATCGAGAAAAGCACCATCCTGGAAATGCAGGGAGTCGGCGCCTATTTTCCGGTAGGAGGAAGTAGCGCTCTGCGGCGAAACCGTTTCGTTTATAGGCACCTGCAAAGAGTCGTACAGCAAGCCGGCCATATAGATCAGGGTTTTCGCGGTTGTAATAACTGTGAGGCTTACATTGGTAGCCGTCATTTTAGCACTGTCGAATGTAATGGTGCCGCTGTTCTTCTCAGAAGTAAAATTGGTGGCCGTAACGGCTTTTACCGGAACGCCGGCTTCGGAGAACTCTGCAGTTTGGGAACCGGTGGCCTGAACCGACATAAATTTCCACGTGCCCACCTCTGTGTTATTGCCTGGATTGTTCGGAATGGTATCTGCTGGTACAGGGCCACTACCGGGATTGGTTATGTCATTTTCATTAACTTCTTTCTGACAGGATGTTAGACCGATAATAACACCCCAAATGAGCAGTAACTGGTAATATTTCTTCATAAACTCCAGGTTTTACAGTAGTGGGCCGTTTTCAAGATGTGCCGGGGAACAATGCCATGCTAAAAAAAGAATGCCACGCACTTTGCGGGTACGTGGCATTCACAATGTAATACTATGAATTATTTCTTAATTGCAGCGATACCAGGCAGTTCTTTTCCTTCAAAAAATTCGAGCATGGCGCCACCACCGGTTGATACGTAGCTAACCTGGTCGGAATAGCCAAACTGATTAACAGCCGCTACAGAATCGCCACCTCCAACGAGGGAGAATGCGCCGTCCTGGGTAGCTTCTGCCACAGCCGTTGCAACGGTTTTTGTACCATGTTGAAACTTCTCCATTTCAAACACGCCCATTGGGCCGTTCCATAAAATGGTTTTTGAGCGTTTGATCACATTGATGAACTGGGCGCAGGCATTGGGACCAATATCCAGGCCCATCCAGCCTTCCGGAATATTATTGCTGGGCGCATTGGAAGTAAGTGCATTGGCATCGAACTTATCGGCGATCACAGAATCGGAAGGGAAATGCAGGCATACGCCTTTTGCTTCCGCTTTTTTCAGCAGTTCACGGGCAACATCAAGGCGATCGTCTTCGCAAAGGGAATTACCAATAATGCCGCCCTGTGCTTTTTCAAAGGTATAGGCCATACCACCGCCGATGATGATATCGGTTGCTCTTTCGAGCAGGTTTTCGATGATGAGGATCTTATCGGAAACTTTGGCGCCGCCAATGATAGCAGTAAAAGGTTTCTCGGCATTGTGCATTACTTTTTCGGCACTGCTCACTTCGCTTTCCATGAGCAAGCCGAACATTTTCTTACCAGCGGGGAAGAACTGCGCAATAACGGCCGTAGAAGCATGGGCCCGGTGAGCGGTACCGAAGGCGTCGTTCACATACACATCGCCCAGTTTGCTTAATTTTTCAGCAAAACCAGCGTCGCCTTTTTCTTCTTCTTTATAAAAGCGCAGGTTTTCGAGTAACAATACTTCGCCGGGTTTTAAAGCAGCCGCTTTATCAATAGCATCTTTACCAATACAATCATCAGCAAACAGCACATTAACACCTGTCAGTTTCGACACATGGCTCACCAGGTGTTTCAATGAAGATTTTTCTTCGGGCCCTTCTTTCGGACGGCCCAGGTGGCTCATCAGGATCACACTACCACCATCGCCCAGGATCTTTTTGATGGTAGGCACCGCCGCTTTAATGCGGGTATCGTCGGTGATCTCAAATGTTTTTTTGTCAAGCGGAACGTTAAAATCAACCCGGATCAGGGCTTTTTGACCCTTGAAATTATACTGGCTGAATGTAGACATGAGAAGGATGTTTTTAAAAAAGTCAACCACAAAGCGTATTGACAGCTACGGTGAACCAAGAGTACTTCTTTGCGTTACCCGCTTTCAACATCTTTGTGGTTGATCAGGATATAGCTAAACTAATCCTGCAGTTTTATAATTAAGCTTTTACTTTTTCTTTTGCAGCGCCTTTATTGATCAGTTTTGCAAAATAGTTCACGGTACGAACGAGCTGGCTTACATAGCTCATTTCGTTATCATACCAGCTAACAGTACGAACCAGTTGAGTGTCGCCTACATTTTGTACGCGGGTTTGCGTAGCATCGTATAAAGAGCCATAGGTGATACCGATGATATCGCTGCTTACGATCTCATCTTCAGTATAACCAAAGCTTTCGTTGGAAGCAGACTTCATGGCAGCGTTCACTTCTTCAACGGTTACTTTCTTGCTTAATACAGCGGTAACCTCTGTCAAAGAGCCAGTGAGGGTAGGTACGCGTTGAGCAGACCCATCCAGTTTGCCTTTCAGGTTAGGCAATACCAGGCCGATGGCTTTGGCAGCACCTGTACTGTTAGGAACGATGTTCTGGGCAGCAGCGCGGGCGCGACGCAGGTCACCTTTGGGGTGCGGCGCATCCTGGGTGTTCTGGTCGTTGGTATAGGCGTGAATAGTGGTCATGAGACCGTTCACGATGCCAAATTTTTCATCGAGCACCTGGGCCATCGGAGCCAGACAGTTAGTGGTACAGCTGGCGCAGCTGATCACTGTTTCAGTGCCATCGAGTATAGAGTGGTTCACATTGAAAACGATGGTTTTCAGATCGCCGGTTGCAGGAGCGGAGATAACTACTCTTTTAGCGCCGGCAGCAAGGTGAGCTTCTGCTTTTGCTTTATCGGTAAAGAAACCGGTGCATTCCAGTACTACATCAACATTGTGATCTTTCCAGGGAATTTCAGCAGGATTCTTTTGTGCGTAGATCTTTACTTCTTCGCCATTTACTATAATTGAGTTATCGGTGCTTTTTACTTCAGCATCAAAACGGCCCTGAGCGCTATCATACTTCAGGAGGTGGGCTAAAACTTTAGGGCTAGTGAGGTCATTGATAGCTACTACATCGATGCCATCCATTTTATAAATCTGGCGGTATACCAACCGGCCGATACGACCAAAACCGTTGATCGCCACTTTGACTGTGCTCATGATCTGGATTTTTGTGTTAGTTAAAAATTGCGGGGGCTAAGTTACAATTTTGGTTGTAAATGGGTTTATGAAATTTGTGTGGAAAATAAGCATCAAACGGTTGCATGAGAAAGTCGCCGCGCTTTTTCTCTATAAACAAGCTAATTTAATAGCGGACATTTACTTATGCGAACAATTACCCTACTTTATAAGGGGGCTTTTCAATAAGAACATTTTACAATTTGAAACAAAACGGAGCATAGCGAAAGAAAACGCATTTCAACAAGAAAATCCGCTAACATTCGTTAATGGAAATATGCGTACCCTTACATTAATCCTACTCTTATTTTCGTCCACTTTTGTATTTGGACAGAAAAGAAACTGCTCATTTGCCTATCGATCTATTCACAGGCCAAATAGCAAGCACAGCCATAAGCTTATTGAGACCATCGACACGCTGGCACTGAAAACATGTAGCCGGGTAGAAGACATCCCTGACTTCATCGTAAAAGCATTCGAATGCTGGGCAGGTTATGACTGGTCGATTGCCAATGCGGGCAGTCCGTATTACGAAACAAGCGTAGCAGGACCTGAGCCCTTACCTACCCGCCAGTTGATGTATATGGGCTTAAATGATCACTATTTGTTGATCGCTTATAAACGAGGCGGCGTGCCGCTTCACTGTCCGACCATCCTGTTTAAGTTCGAAAACAACAAGATCCTGGATGTATGGTGTTGGATGGGGGTTGATGATACAATAAAGTCAAAGGAGGATATTTTGGAATATTGCCGGGCGCAAAGGGAGTGGCCCCGGTATAAACCCGATTTGTAAACGTAGATCGATTATTTTTGGGGGTGTTTTGAGGGGCGGCGAGGTTTTCGAAAAATATTTTCAAAGAATTCGAACTTTTTTTTGGTGAAATAGAAGTGCTCCCTATCTTTGCACTCCCAAAAACGAGCCGCGTTCGTCTAAGGGCTAGGACACCACCCTTTCACGGTGGTGATACGGGTTCGAATCCCGTACGCGGTACAACCTTCCGAAAGAAGAAAATGTACAGAGGGCTGTTCTAACAAGAGCAGCCCTTTTTCTTTGACATTATTGTAGTTGTGCGCCAGGGCGGCGTGGGATCAAGGGATCAAGTCAAATTGTTGGGGGATGAGGTAGTTAAGCATAGATTTTCTGGAGTCTGAATAGGAAGAAATTAATGTCTCGAACTCCCCGTGCAGAAGATCTAAAGGCTTTAATTTTTGCATTGAAGGATTCGGCAGAAGCGTTGGTACTTCTGTTATTAAAGTAATTCAATATACTTTCGTAGTGAGTTTCAATGGAGCGGTACACGGTTCTGAAAGATTCAATTCCTGCATCTTCAACCTCATTGAACCATAAGGCCAATCGTTTAAACGCCTGCTCTTTACAGGTGCAGTAACGGAAGATGTCGGCGAGCTTCATATACATATCATAGGCATTCTTTA
>NZ_JAFFJX010000035.1 GCF_016924755.1 Longitalea arenae
AGTTGTTCTATGGCCTGTTGCTCAAACTCTTTAAAATTAAATCCCGACTTAGATTCTTGCTGTTCCATAATTTACTGTGTTTAAAGATATTAAATAATATCCTTGACACAGTTTATTGAACAGACTCTTGGGAAATAAGCAGTTAGTACTGATATGATAAATGGGCCGACCGGTTCCTGATATCCGGTGACCCCCGTTTGAGGCAGTTGGCATAATTGGCTGCGCCGCCAAGCAGGACAACCAATTGCAATAAAGGAAAGTAATACGTAAAAGGCAGTTAGGTTTGGTTTTATTTCCCCGGCAGCTGGCGGCCCCGGCGATTTTAATGCTTCTCTGCCAGGTTAAAACCATTGCCGTTCATTACATGGCCATTAGCACCATTGGCGCCACTGCCATTCAACTTGGTACCATTCTGCTGTTGCGAAGCCGGCGGATTGCTCAGAGATTTTGACAGATCGCCATAGATCTTCGACAATAACTGATTATTGGTGATGAGTTTGCCTTCCAGGTCCTTGTTCTTTTGTTGTTCGCGGTGCAGTGATTCCTGCAGGGAAGTGATCATATTTTGTTTATCGTCCAACACCAGCTGTAATACTGCCTGCTGCTGTTGCACTTCATGCAGGTTGCGTTCCAGGTTCTCGATATGACCTGTTTTTGAACGCAGGTTTTCCTGGTGCTGCCTGATCTCTTCGCGGCTGCGCTCAACCGCCAGTTGCCAGGCGGCCACTTCTTCGCGCTGCTGTTGCAGTTCTTCCCGCATCGCATGCATCTCCCGTTCATATTGCTCTTTCTGCGTTTGGGTTTGCTGTACCAGCAGGGTTTTATCGGCCGCTTCTTTTTCTATTTCGCGGAAGGTCTTAATGCGCTGTTCCAGCTGGTTCTGCAGGAATTCAATTTGTAATTTCTTCTCCTGTAATACATCCTGCAGGTATTGCTGGTCGGTGATCTTATTCTTTAGCGTGGTCTTTTCTTCTTCAGCTTTCGCGAGCAAGATTTGTAATTCCTGGATCTGCTGCTCGTAATTACCATGTTTGGGTTCGCTGGCCGTCTGTACTTTTTGCAGCAGCGCCGCTTTCTCTTCATTCAGCAGTTGAACGGTCTTTTGCAGCTGCTGCAACTGCGTTGCCAGTTCATTCTTTTCGTTTTTATATTGTAAACCCAGTTCATCAACCTGTTTGGCATAATAGCGTTGCAATTCCTCTGATTCAGACTGGACCGATTTTGCCGAATATTCCATGTTCTTCAACAGGTTTTCCAAACGGGTTACTTCGGCTGCGCTCTTATCTTTCAGCTCTTGTTGTATACGTAGTTTTTCCTGCAATTGTTGAACGGTATCCTGTAACTGCTGCACCTGCTGTTGCGTTTGTGCCAATGCTTCAGGCACCTGTTGCTCACCCTGCATCAGTTTGGCGCTTGCCTGTGCCGTATCCAATGCCTGTTGCAATTGCGTTACCTTCAATTTATATCCGTTGAGCTCGAGTTGCAAACGGGAACTAGCATCATCATTTTGCTTTTCGGTACTATATGCTTTATTAAGGAGATCGGCATATTTGCCTTCCAGTTCGCGGAAATCCTGTTCCAGGGTAGCATAGTTCTCGCGGTAGCGGCGAACTTCCTGCTCATATTTCTTGATGAGGGGCTGGTTATCGGGATTGGTACCACTCGCCAACCAGTCAGGTACCTGGTTGCCGGTATTGGGCTCAGCAGCCATCACGGTATGAAAGCCGCCGCCTTCCATATATGCAGGCTCCGTTCCTTCGGCATTCTTTTTTTTACGTTTGTAATGAAAGAATGTGGTAACCAGAAATGCAATGACAGTACCGGGAATAGCTATCCACAATACAATTTGCAGAAACTGTTTAAACTCGTACATCGAAACGAGCAGGAATCGCAACATATAAGAATATTTATAGGTACACGTTTGGCTAATAGAAACGACCAAGATGGTTTCAGAGGGACGGTTGGATTAAATTATATCTACTACGGTGTGGGGGGTGTAAACAGTAACTGATTCTGGGCTCAATAATAATACCAAAAAAAGGTTAAAACAAGCATTGCGCCTTTGTTTTTTCCACAAAAAAGCATGAAAAAATACGGTCCCAGCGTTACACATGCGATCTTTGCCCTATATATTCAGCGAAAGGAATAACAAAATTTTAGCGAATCGTAGGGGTATTATTATTTTCAGTTGTCCCTTTTGATAAATCTTTATTGGAAGCATTTATATTTGAAGCGGATTATCAACGCATTAAAGTGGCTATCCCAAATACAAGCAGTACCGTTAAACCGCTGTCGGTCGACAGTGAGCAGGAATTTGAACAGCTTTTTAAAGAACATTTTAAAAGCCTGTATGCCTATGCTTTCACCATATTGAAGAATGAAGCTATAGCCGAAGAAACCGTCCAAAACGTCTTTTACAAAATATGGGAGAAGAAGGTCCCCGATACTATACAAACATCGCTCAAAGCCTATTTATACAAAGCCGTTTATCATGAAAGCCTGAATTATCTTAAACACCAGAAAATAAAAGCGCGGTATCAAGTGCATGTTATGCATCAATCTAATAACCATAACGATCAGGGGGCTGCCAGGAAGATCCTGGCGCGGGAACTGGAAGAAAAGCTGCGCGATGCTATGAATGCCCTGCCCCAGCAATGCCGTACTGTTTTTCAGTTAAGCCGGTTCGACGGACTCAAATACCAGGAAATTGCCGATCAGTTAGGCATATCGGTAAAGACGGTGGAAAACCAGATGGGCAAAGCATTGAAACAATTACGGATAAAACTGATCGATTATCTACCCATTTTCATGTTAGCATATTTCTACATATAACAAACATGTCAACATTAAAAAATTACCCTTATTGAAAAGCTCTACACAACATATGGACGATCTGCTGGTAAAACATCTTACCGGTGAAGCTACGGAGGCAGAAATGCTCCAGGTAGAACAGTGGCTGGCTGACGATGAGGCAAACAAGCACTACTTCGAACATTTTAAACTCATCTGGGAAGAAAGTGTTCAGCTGGCCAGCGTAACAGCTGTTGATGAACACGCTGCCTGGCAGCGCTTTCAAAACCGGGTGCAGGAAGGATCGTTTGAAACCCAAAAGACGGCCCGCGTATGGTCGATGAACGCCCCCCTGATGCGGGCAGCGATCGTCACCGGCCTCATCATTGGTATTGCTGTGCTCATGTATTTCCTGTTCCAAAACAATCCGGGCAACGTCATTCGCATGGCCACCATTCAGGCTGCAGATGCGGTCACCGCCGATTCATTACCCGATGGCTCCATCGTTACTTTAAACAAACACTCCCAGATATCTTTTCCTGAAAAATTCCCGGGCAAAAAAAGAAGCCTGCAGCTGAATGGGGAAGCTTTCTTTAATGTGAAACCCAATAAAGAAAAACCTTTTGAAGTGCATACCAACAATGTGACCATTACCGTGGTGGGCACTTCTTTCAACGTAAGAAGCCGCGGCGACACCACGGAGATCATCGTTGAAACAGGTGTTGTTAAAGTAGCTACGGAAAAACAGACCGTCGTATTAACAGCAGGCCAGAAAGCGCTTACCAGCCTGAACCAAACCATATTGCAAAAAGAGGCAAATACCGATCAACTATACAATTACTACCGAAGCAAAAAATTTGTATGCGATGAAACGCCCTTATGGAAACTGGTAGAAAAGTTGAACGAAGCCTACAATGTGCAGATCGTTTTCGGTAACGATGCCCTGGCCAGCCTGCCGCTTACCACTACTTTCGATAATGAGCCGCTCGACGAAATTCTCAATATCATTAAGTCAACATTTAATATCTCTGTAACCAAAGAAAAAGGAAAGATCATACTACGCTAAATTGCATGTTGAATTAATAACCATGACAACACCCAGGTGCGCACTTCTTATTATCATTGTATTAATTTGTATCACCACAACGCACGGATTAGCCCAGAACCTGCTTGACAAAAGGATCTCTGTGGAAGCAACTAATCAACGTTTGTCAGATGTACTGAAACTGATCAGCAGCAAAGGAGATTTTTACTTTTCCTATAACAGCAGTATCATTACCCGCGATAGCCTTATTTCCATTTCAGCCTATAACCGGCCTGTTAAACAGGTGCTGGACCAGCTCTGTGGCAACAGGTTCAAGTGGCAGCAGAACAACAATTACATCATATTAAGAAAAGCACCCATAACGCCCGCCGCCGTTGTTACCAGTAAGATACCCAGTCCCGAAAAATTATATACAGTCAGTGGCATTGTACTGAATAGTGAAACCGGCGAAAAAGTGGGTAATGTGACCATTTATGAAAAAGAACGGCTGGTATCTACCATGTCTGATGACAAAGGCTATTTTAAAATAAAACTTAAAAGCCGGTATAGTACCGCCTCCCTTACCATCAGCCGCGAAATGTTCGAAGACACTACCGTGGTCATTCAACCAAAATTTGATCAGCAGGTGACCATCGTAATGACGCCGGTGGAAGCGAGTGAACCAGTGGTCACCATCAGTCCGGTTGAAAATGAATTACCAGATACCATTGTAGTAAGACCACCTGTAGATACGCTCACTGCCACCGCCCCCGTAGTTAAGGAAGAAGTGAACCAGGTAGAGAGAACCCGCTGGGGAAAAAGATTGCTGTCGGCCAAACAGAATATCCAAAGTATCAACCTGAAAAAATTCTTTGCCGACCGTACCTTCCAGGTTTCATTGACTCCGGGTTTAAGTACGCATGGCAGATTAAGCGCCCAGGTAATAAATAATTTCTCACTGAACGTAGTGGGCGGTTATACCGCGGGCGTAAGCGGCGTTGAGATCGGCGGCGCTTTTAACATCAATAAAAAAGATGTCAAATTCCTGCAGGCGGCCGGCTTGGGCAATATCACCGGCGGTTCGGTAACCGGTGTACAGCTGGCAGGAATCCATAATAATGTCCTGCACGATGTAAGCGGTTTACAGGCTTCCGGCATTTCAAACTATGTAAAGGGAAATGTGACCGGCGCCCAATTGAGCAGTATTCATAACCATGTATCCGGTTCCCTGACCGGTATTCAGGCGAGCAATATCTCCAATTTCTTAAAAGGAAAACTCATCGGTGTGCAGTTGAGCAATATTCACAATGTTTGCTACGACAGTGTGTTTGGGTTGCAGGCTGCCAATATTGTGAACTTTGCGCATAAAAAAGTGTCGGGTGTGCAGCTGGCCGCGATCGGTAATTTCGCCAACCGCGAAATGAGCGGAGCGCAGCTGGGCGTTATATTCAATTACGCAAAAAAATTACGTGGCCTGCAGGTTGGCCTGATCAATATTTCAGATACCTCTGCCGGGTATAGCATTGGACTGATCAATATAGTAATGAAGGGTATTCACAAACTGGCCTTCTCTACGAATGAGGTCCTTGATTATAATGCCGCGTTTAAAACCGGCAACAAGAACCTGTACAGCATCCTCCTGGTTGGCTACAAAGGAAACAAACGCGCAGCCACCCCCGATACATCTTCGATCATCTCCTTCGGTTATGGACTGGGGCATGAATTTTCATTGGGCAAATGGTTTAGTATCAATCCTGAATTTACTTCACAATACCTGCGTATGGGCAGCTGGGAAAATTCCAATGTAATGAACAAGCTGCATCTTCAGTTCAATGTCAAATTGGGTAAATACATGTCGCTGTTCGGCGGGCCATCATTTACCGTCTATTATTCCGAATGGAAAAAGAATTCGGCCGGATTGCAATTACCTGTTCCTGCCTCCTATCATACATTCGACCTGTGGGATGATGCCGTCAAAGGCTGGTTCGGCTGGAATGCAGGCATCAGCTTTTTCTAACCATTGCCAGATATTTTCCAGGCAAACATAGGGGAACGACCTTCACCAGTTGTCATACTGCAAATGATATTTCTATGATGAATGGGAAAACAGCAGTATACCTTGGAGCCTGCCTTTTATGGAAAACGGTAACGTTCGCACAATCGGCAGACAGTATTAATAAAGAAAGATCTGTACCTGTACGCATTGCGTTTGTACCCGGATTGAGCACGCAGGGAAAAAATGACAAATTCACTTCCAGCAATTTTTCACTGAATATATTAGGCGGTGTAACGGGAAGCGTTAAGGGCCTTGAACTGGGCGGCCTTTTCAATATTGATAAGATGAATATGATGGGCGTTCAGGCAGCCGGCTACTTTAATGTCACTGGCAGTGATGTAAATGGTCTGCAATTGGCGGGTTGGTTCAATAGTGCCAAGGGGAACCTTACCGGCATTCAATACGGCGGGCTTGTGAATTATGTTAAGCAAGACACCCGCGGTTTACAAACAGCCGGCATCTATAACCAAACAGGCGGCCAGCTTAGCGGCGGTCAAATGGCAGGTATTGCCAATTACACGCGACATTCATTAACAGGCTTGCAACTTGCCGGTATCGTCAATGTCAATAACAGCACCACCAAAGGCGCACAGCTGGCCGGTCTTGTAAATTATACAAAGAACCTGAAAGGCTTTCAACTGGGGTTGATCAATATTGCAGACACTTCTTCGGGCTTCAGCCTTGGCCTGATCAATATCGTAAAGAAGGGCTATCACAAGATCACGATCAGTACCAATGAAGTACTGAACTTCAATCTGGCCATTAAATCGGGCAATAGAAAACTCTACAACATTTTAATGGCAGGTATCAATGCAGGTAATGATGAAAAAAGTTTTTCGTATGGCTTTGGTATCGGCCATGAAATTAAAACTACGAAATGGTTGACTGTAAATCCGGAGCTTACGACTCAATATCTGTACCTGGGTAACTGGAATTACCTGAACCAGTTGAGCAAATTACAGGTACTGGGCACCGTTAAACTGGCAAAGGGTATTTCCCTTTTTGGCGGCCCTTCTTTCGCGGTTTATTATTCAGATCAGCCGGAAGCGGTTAAAGGGTATAAGTTCATTGTGCCTGATGATGGTTATGACACCTTCGAACTCTGGCACAGTAACGTCACCGGCTGGATCGGCTGGACGGCGGGGATCAGTTTTCTTTAATGTGACAATTTGATAATTAGCCAATGTGACAATGAAATACAGTTACAAGTTTCAGGTTGCAGGTTACCGGTTTCCGGTTACCAGTTTCCAGGCATCTGGAAAGGGCGTCCTGTAACCTGCGACACGCTGTTTTATGTTAAGAAATCACCTGTTGTATAGGGGTAACATGCTTCCCGGTTGTCTAACTACCAAACCCACCATCCATGGTCAAGAAAATGATCGCCCTGACTACAGCAGCTTTGCTGCATTCGATAGCAACAATGGCGCAGGGTACGCAAACCCTCAGGGGTACCGTAATTGATCAACTGCTGCAAACACCGGTTGCCGGTGCAACCGTTATGATCACCGGCACCGAAAGAAAGGCAGTGGCCGATTCACTCGGCAATTTCAGGTTCACCCATGTAGCAGCAGGTACTTATACTTTATTGATCACCCACATCAACTATACCAATGCACTTGCCAGTAATATAGTTGTAAATACCGGCAAGGAAGCAGTGCTGACGATCTCCATGGAAACAAAAGTGCAAACGCAGAAAGCGGTAGTAATAACAGCAGGCAGTAAAAAGAATAAACCGCTCAACGATATGAGTGCCGTGAGCGCCCGCGCTTTTACCGTTGAGGAAACCCAAAAATATGCAGCTGCCGTAAATGATCCCTTACGCATGGTTACCGGTTTTGCCGGTGTTGCCAGCGCCGATGACGGTGGTAATGATATCGTGATCAGGGGAAATGCACCAACGGGCTTATTATGGCGCATGGAAGGTATTGATATTCCGAACCCGAATCATTTTAGTGAGGCAGGCAGCAGCGGCGGCGGTATTTCCATTCTAAGCGCACAGCTGCTGGCCAATAGTGATTTTTTAACCGGCGCCTTTGCAGCCGAATATGGCAATGCATTAAGTGGTGTGTTCGACCTCAAACTCAGAAAAGGCAATAACGAAAAGAAGGAGTATGCGCTGCAGGCGGGGTTGTTGGGTCTGAATGCTGCAGCCGAGGGCCCACTGTCTGCATCGCATAGGGGCTCCTGGCTGGTGAACTACCGGTATTCCACCTTATCGCTGTTGAACAAAATGGGCCTTGACCTGGCAGCGGGCACAACCAATTTCCAGGACCTTTCGTACAACATATATATACCAACGAAAAACAAAGGCATTTTCACCCTGTTTGGTTTTGGCGGACTGAGCTCTCAAAACCAGCAGATGGAAACCGATAGTTCTAAATGGGAAATGCAGGATGACCGGTACGCCGGTAAGTTTGTGGCAAATACTGGCGCTACCGGCATCATGCATACTATTCCCATAGATGATCAAACCACCATCAGATCGGCACTGGCTTTCTCTTATACTGCCAATACATTTACTGAACAGTATGCCGAGAACAGTAAATCAATTGTAGACAACTATAAGGACAATTACATCACCAAAAAGATACTGGTATCTTCTTCACTCAATCATAAGATCAACGCCAGTAATGCTTTCCGCGCAGGCGCTTTTATAAATTTCATCTTCTTTAAATATTATAAGCTTTCTAAAGAGAATCCAAAAGCGCCCCTGCTTGAAAACATCAACACCAATGGCAATACGCAAACTGTGCAGGCTTATATACAATGGCAATACAAACCTTATAATCACCTCACCTTTAATGTGGGCATGCATTACCTGGCCCTCTTATACAACAATACGGGCACAGCAGAACCAAGAGCTTCAGTAAAATGGGATCCCGACAATAAAAGTTCCCTGGCATTTGGCTACGGTTTGCATAGCCAGTTACAGGCCCTGGGCGTGTACTTCGCGAAAGACGTGCATAACACAAATCCCAATAAATTCATTGACCTTACCAAGGCCCACCACCTCGTATTATCATACAGCCGCCTGATCGGTGCGCATTTACGCGCCAAGGCCGAAATATATTACCAGCATCTGTTTGATGTGCCTGTAACGGTGAACAGCGACAAAACTTTTTCAACGCTTAACATCCGGAATGAATTTATAACAGAGGCGCTTGTCAATACCGGCAGCGGCAGGAATTATGGTCTCGAGTTAACGCTTGAAAAATACCTGGATCACCATCTTTATTACACCCTGAACAGTTCCTTCTATCAATCAAAATATACCGCTGCTGATGGCGTGGAGCGCAACACCCGCTTCAATGGTAATTATCTTTTCAACGGTGTAGCAGGTAAGGAATTTCCACTGGCAGGCCAAAGAAAAGTATTAGGCATCAATGTCAAGCTCATTTATGCCGGTGGTTACCGCACTACACCGATCGACCTGGCGGCTTCTCAACAGGAAGGTTATGCCATTTTTAAAGAGAAGGAAGCATTCAGTTTGCACAATAAGGCTTACTTCAGACCCGACTGCCGGCTCAGCATAAAGTGGAACCGCGAGCGATTGACCAGCACCTTGTCACTCGATATACAAAATATAATTAACCGGAAGAACGTCTTTGATCAGGACTACGACCTGCTGAAAAATGCAACGGTCACTAATTATCAGAATGGCATCATTCCGGTATTGAATTATAAAATTGAATGGTAATCCTTCTCTCCTGCCCTTTTAACAAGATTCATCAATAACAAATAAAAGAACCATGAAAAATTTCCACTTAGCGCTTTGTGTTGTTTTAGTAGTCACCGTTGCCACCTCCTGCGAAAAAGTAGTAGGTAAAGGTCCCGTACTGGTGGAAGACAGGCACACGGCCAGTTTCAACGGACTGGTGATTGAAGTACCGGCAGACACTTATTTTACCCAGGACTCGGTGTATAAAGTAGAACTACATGCCCAGGAAAATATCCTGGATGAAATTGAAACAACGATCATTAATAACGACCTGCGCATCCGGTTCAGGCATTCCAATACCCGCATCCGCAGCAATGACGGTATAACCATCCATGTTAGCGGCCCCAATGTTCGCTACCTGGCGGTAGATGGCTCCGGTTACCTTGAAGCATCTGCCCCCATAACACCGGCCAATCTGAATGTACAGGTGGATGGATCGGGCAGCATCAGGGTGAATAATGTAACTACAACAGAGATCAACGCCAGCATTGAAGGTTCAGGCAGTATACATGTCAATAGCGGCACTGCCAATGCAGCCAAAGCCCGCGTCAGCGGCAGCGGGTTAATGGATCTGTCGGGTGTGATGGTGAAAGAGGCGGATGCCAGCATCAGTGGCTCAGGCAATATAAAAGTGTTCGCTACGGAAACTTTAAAGGCTGCTATTTCAGGCAGTGGCTCTATTTTTTATAAAGGAACGCCGTCGATCACCACGAAGATCTCCGGTTCAGGAACCGTGATACATATGTAGAACTGACCCTTTTATTTACAAATAATTTTTGATAAAAAGCGGAGCATAACAATTACATAACCTAAACTTAATACAGCAAGCCGGGTTAAGCGGTCCATTTATCAACAGGAGTTCTATTTTTTCCACATTGACGGTATTAATAATCCACACCGCATTTTTCTAATAGCTACAGGTATATTTTTGGAGGAGAAAATGAGATTCCCTAATAATTTCTTAACCCACTAATTGCCGCATTATGAAATGGGTGTATGTTAACCAGCCGTCTGCTTATATCAGGAAGTATCAATTAACAGAAGGCGATGACAGTAAACTGGTCATTAAGTTCAACCTCGAGCAACAATCCGTACGTTTAAGCAGTGATGAGAACCACCGGTTATTTTTTATTGATAAAACAGGTTTATGGCATAATAAGACCATTTTGAAAAATGAATATGGTGTTGAAATTGGCCGGCTGTCGATCGATAAAGTGCATGGGACTGGCATAATTGACATGGAAGGGAAAAGGTATAACTACAGTTTTCAAAATAATACAGAACTGATCGTATTTGAAAACAACGCTTCCGAACCGCTGGCGGTTTGTGATATGACAGAAGCCCCCTCATTCACTTCCCTGGCTGCAAACAAATACAGTAATGAAGAATATGCCTGTTTTTTACTGGGCATTTGCTGGTACCTGTTCCCGCTTACGGCCACTGAGCAGATGGAATACACAACTACTACAATAGCATAAGCACAAAAATTTTCGCCTTTACTTTAACAAACGGGTGTATCATCAATGATGCACCCGTTTCTTTTATGGTCTGCTTAATCACAAATAAATCTTTCAGAAAATATTGAAAGTTTCAAATTGATTATTATCTTTGTCATGTAAAGCGCAGTCAAGGATTAAACCCTATGTTATGAACACGCTGTCGTACATGATCTACCTGCTCATTACCTGGTTTATAACTGTACATGTTGGATTGATCTTTTACCGGAACGGAAAAAGCTACATTCTTAACCTGCTGCATGGCGATGAAAGGCTGACCCTTTTTATCAACCGCATTTTATTGATTGGCTATTATCTGCTGAACCTGGGGTATGTTACCATGACCATCCGGTTATGGAAAACAGTGAATACCTGGACGGAAGTGATCACCAGTATTGCCACCATGACGGGCAAAATAATGTGCACCCTTGCAGTAATCCATTTCATTAATATGGCTGTGCTGTTAATGATCGGCCAGCATCATCAACCTGCTAACAATAAATAATAAGTATATGAGAAGCTCCCTTAATTTCAACGCTTATCTTATTTACCTGCCCATTGTAATTGTACTGACCTGGTATGTAGCGCATATCCTTTTCAGGAACAGCAAAACTTTTATGCAGGACATCTTCCATGGAAAAACAGACATAGCGCATTCAACCAATAAATTATTTGAGACCGGGTTCTATTTACTTAACCTGGGATTTGCCCTGGTGATCATGGAAATAACCGAGGAAATAATCGACAGCCGTACGCTGCTTGAAATGTTGAGCACCAAAATTGGTGGGTTTAGCATATACCTGGGCCTTATGTTGTTCTTTAACCTGTACCTGTTCTTCCGGGGCCGGCGGATCTCTAAACAAAAAGCAAGGATGGCAGACGCCTATACACCGATCTCAGCTGGAGGAAAACAGTATTAAGTTAATTAACGCATGGCCATTGAAAAAGCCCCGATCCAAACGTCGGGGCTTTATAATTGCCGGCTTATAGCTAAGGTACAAATATATTTTGCAGAACAGCTCTCTTATCGCCGTTATTGATAACAATGAAGTAAAGGCCTTTTTGAAGACCGGTATAATCTACTGGTAATGTATAATTGCCCGGCACATAGGTCTTACTGACAATTGTTTTTACAAAGCGGCCATCGGCTGCATACAGATTTACCAATACCTTTTCTGCATGGGTAATACCGAAGCGTATGGTGGCAAGGCCGGTTGATGGATTGGGTACTACCACCGGCGCAATAGCAGGCAGCACATTACCTGTTATCAGGGGCTCGGCAGCCACCCTGGCGCCCGTAGCAGCACTGCAGGATGCTTCCGTTGGATTATTACCGCTGATCTCTATCCAGTCGATCATTGCAAATTCAGAAGACACGGTGGTTTCCAGCCGGATCTTGTTGGCGCCGGCCACCAATGTCACGGGTACCCACG
>NZ_JAFFJX010000036.1 GCF_016924755.1 Longitalea arenae
CAGCGCTGCTGGTTGTGATTCCATTGTCACGCTCACATTGACTGTAAAACCAAATGTAACAGGTGCAGAAACAATTGAGATCTGCGGCAATCAATTACCATACTCTTGGAATGGAAACATATATAATGCAGCCGGCACTTATAAGGACACCCTGATCAGCGCAGCTGGTTGTGACTCTATCGTTACTTTAACCCTTACCATCAAACCAAATGTCACTGGTGCAGAAACTGTTGAGATCTGTAACAATCAATTACCATACTCGTGGAATGGAAACATATATAACACAGCCGGAACTTATAAGGTTACGCTGATCAGTGCAGCTGGATGCGACTCCATTGTCACGCTCACATTGACTGTCAAACCGAATGTAAATAGTGAGCAAACCGTTGACATCTGCGACAATCAATTGCCATACACTTGGAATGGAAACATATATAATGCAGCAGGCACTTATAAGGACACCCTGATCAGCGCAGCTGGTTGTGACTCCATTGTCACTCTTACTTTGACTGTCAAACCAAATGTAACCGGCGCAGAAACCATTAACATCTGTGACAATCAATTACCATACTCTTGGAATGGAAACACATATAATACAGCCGGCACTTATAAGGACACCCTGATCAGTGCAGCTGGTTGTGATTCTATAGTTACTTTGACGCTCACCATAAAGCCAAATGTAACCGGCGCAGAAACTGTTGAGATCTGTAACAATCAATTACCATACATTTGGAATGGAAACATATATAATGCAGCAGGCACTTATAAGGATACCCTGATCAGTTCAGCTGGTTGCGATTCCATTGTCACTCTTACTTTGACTGTCAAACCGAATGTAAGTAGTGAGCAAAACGTTGACATCTGCGGCAATCAATTGCCATACACTTGGAATGGAAACATATATAATGCAGCAGGCACTTATAAGGATACCCTGATCAGCGCTGCTGGTTGTGACTCCATTGTTACTTTAACCCTGACTATCAAGCCAAATGTCACTGGTGCAGAAACCATTGACATCTGCGAAAATCAATTGCCATACACTTGGAATGGAAACATATATAATGCAGCCGGAACTTATAAAGACACCTTGATCAGCGCAGCTGGTTGTGATTCCATTGTCACGCTCACATTGACTGTGAAACCAAATGTCACTGGTGCAGAAACTGTTGACATCTGTGACAATCAATTGCCATACACTTGGAATGGAAACATATATAATGCGGCAGGCACTTATAAGGACACGCTGATCAGTGCTGCTGGTTGTGATTCCATTGTTACGCTCACATTGACTGTCAAACCAAATGTTACCGGTTCGCAAATTGTTGACATTTGTGGTAACCAACTTCCTTACAGCTGGAATGGCAATATCTACAATGCGGCCGGAACTTATAAGGACACCCTGATCAGTGCAGCTGGTTGTGATTCTATCGTTACTTTAACCCTCACCATCAAGCCCAATGTAGCCAGCTCTCAAACCGTTGACATCTGTAACAATCAATTACCATACTCTTGGAATGGAAACATATATAATGCAGCAGGCACTTATAAAGACACCCTGATTAGCGCTGCTGGTTGTGATTCCATCGTTACCTTGACCCTCACTATCAAGCCGAATGTAACCGGCGCAGAAACTATTGACATCTGTAACAATCAATTACCATACTCTTGGAATGGAAACACCTATAATGCAGCCGGAACTTATAAGGATACGCTTATTAGTGCAGCTGGTTGTGATTCCATTGTTACGCTCACATTGACTGTCAAACCAAATGTTACCGGTTCGCAAATTGTTGACATTTGTGGCAACCAACTTCCTTACACTTGGAATGGCAATATTTACAATGCAGCAGGCACTTATAAAGACACCCTGATCAGCGCTGCTGGTTGTGACTCCGTCGTCACTCTTACTCTGACTGTCAAACCGAATGTAAGTAGTGAGCAAACCATTGACATCTGCGACAATCAATTGCCATACTCTTGGAATGGAAACACATATAATACAGCAGGCACTTATAAGGACACCCTGATCAGTGCAGCTGGTTGTGATTCTATAGTTACTTTGACGCTCACCATAAAGCCAAATGTCACTGGCGCAGAAACTGTTGAGATCTGCGGCAATCAATTACCATACCCCTGGAATGGAAACATATATAATACCCCAGGCACTTATAAGGACACCCTGATCAGTGCAGCTGGCTGTGATTCTATTGTTACTTTAATCCTCACCATCAAACCAAATGTCACTGGCGCAGAAACTGTTGAGATCTGTAACAATCAATTACCATACTCGTGGAATGGAAACATATATAACACAGCCGGAACTTATAAAGACACCCTGATCAGCGCTGCTGGTTGTGATTCCATTGTCACGCTCACATTGACTGTAAAACCAAATGTAACAGGTGCAGAAACAATTGAGATCTGCGGCAATCAATTACCATACTCTTGGAATGGAAACATATATAATACCCCAGGCACTTATAAGGACACCCTGATCAGTGCCGCTGGTTGTGACTCCGTTGTCACTCTAACTTTGACGGTCAAACCGAATGTAAGTAGTGAGCAAACCGTTGACATCTGCGACAATCAATTGCCATACACCTGGAACGGCAACACTTACAATGCAGCAGGCACTTATAAGGACACCCTGATCAGCGCAGCTGGTTGTGACTCCATCGTCACTTTAACCCTCACCATCAAGCCAAATGTCACTGGCGCAGAAACCATTGACATCTGTGACAATCAATTGCCATACACATGGAATGGCAATATTTACAATGCGGCCGGAACTTACAAGGATACGCTGGTTAGCGCAGCTGGTTGTGACTCTATCGTTACTTTAACCCTGACTATCAAGCCAAATGTAACCGGCGCAGAAACTGTTGAGATCTGCAGCAATCAATTGCCATACACATGGAATGGCAATATTTACAATGCGGCCGGAACTTACAAAGATACGCTGGTTAGCGCAGCTGGTTGTGACTCTATCGTTACTTTAACCCTTACCATCAAGCCAAATGTCACTGGTGCACAAACCATTGACATCTGCGATAATCAATTACCATACACATGGAATGGCAACACCTATAATGCAGCCGGAACTTATAAGGATACGCTTATTAGTGCAGCTGGTTGTGATTCCATTGTTACGCTCACATTGACTGTCAAACCAAATGTTACCGGTTCGCAAATTGTTGACATTTGTGGCAACCAACTTCCTTACACTTGGAATGGCAATATTTACAATGCAGCAGGCACTTATAAAGACACCCTGATCAGCGCTGCTGGTTGTGACTCCGTCGTCACTCTTACTCTGACTGTCAAACCGAATGTAAGTAGTGAGCAAACCATTGACATCTGCGACAATCAATTGCCATACTCTTGGAATGGAAACACATATAATACAGCAGGCACTTATAAGGACACCCTGATCAGTGCAGCTGGTTGTGATTCTATAGTTACTTTGACGCTCACCATAAAGCGAAATGTTACTGGCGCAGAAACTGTTGAGATCTGTAACAATCAATTACCATACTCGTGGAATGGAAACATATATAACACAGCCGGAACTTATAAGGATACGCTGATCAGTGCAGCTGGATGCGACTCGATCGTCACTCTAATATTGGCTGTAAAATCAACTGTCTCTACTGCACAAACTGTAAATATTTGTAGTAATCAATTACCATATACATGGAACGGCAAATCCTACAGTGTAGCCGGAAACTATAATGATACCTTAGTAAACACGGCTGGTTGTGACTCGGTTGTTAATTTAACACTAATAGTCAATGCCATTCTGCGAGACACCACAAGAGCCACAGTATGTACCAACCAACTCCCATACCGCTGGAACGGTATTAACATAAATGCAGCCGGTACTTACAGAGATACGCTGACAAGCAGAGCAGGTTGCGACTCTATCATCAATCTCATACTGACTATAAATAGCGTATTACGCGATACCACCACTGCGACCATCTGTGCCAACCAATTACCATACCGCTGGAACGGCATCAATATAACCGCCGCGGGCACATACAGAGATACGCTGACAAGCAGAGCAGGTTGCGATTCTATCATCAATCTAATCTTGACTGTGAACGACGTACTCAGAGATACCACCACAGCCACAGTCTGCACCAACCAACTACCATACCGCTGGAACGGCATTAATATCACCGCCGCTGGCACTTACAGAGATACGCTGACAAGCAGAGCAGGTTGTGACTCCATTATCAACCTCGTCCTGACTGTAAACAACGTGCTCAGAGATACAACGCTAGCCACCATCTGCACTAACCAATTACCATACCGCTGGAATAGAATCAACATTACCGCTGCTGGCACTTATAGAGACACACTCACCAGCAGATCAGGTTGCGATTCTATCATCAACCTCATCCTAACTGTAAATAGTGTATTACGTGATACCACCACAGCCATTGTCTGCAACAACCAGTTACCATACCGCTGGAATGGCATTAACATCACCGCCGCGGGCACTTACAGAGACACGCTCACCAGCAGAGCAGGTTGTGACTCGATCATTAACCTCATTCTATCTGTGAACTCTGTGCTCAGAGATACCACCAGAGCTACCATTTGTACCAATCAGCTACCATACCGTTGGAACGGCATTAACATTACTGCCGCTGGCATTTACAGAGATACGCTGACAAGTAGAGTAGGTTGTGACTCCATCATCAACTTAATATTAACTGTCAATTCTATTCTCAGAGATACGATTAGAGAGAAAATCTGTGCCAACCAGCTGCCATATCGCTGGAACGGTACTAACATTACAGCCGCCGGCACTTATAAAGATACGCTGACAAGCAGGGCAGGTTGTGATTCTATCATCAACCTCGTCCTGACTGTAAATAGTGTATTACGTGACACGACAACAGCCACAGTCTGCACTAACCAACTTCCATATCGTTGGAATGGCATCAATATCACTGCCGCTGGTACTTATAGAGATACGCTCACCAGCAGAGCTGGTTGCGATTCTATCATCAATCTGATCCTGACGGTAAACGACGTGCTCAGAGATACCACAAGAGCCTCAGTATGTACCAACCAACTCCCATATCGTTGGAACGGCACTAACATTACCACCACCGGCACTTATAGAGATACGCTGACAAGCAGGGCAGGTTGTGACTCCATCACCAACCTCATACTGACTGTAAATAGCGTATTAAGCGATACCACCACGGCGACCATTTGCACCAACCAATTACCATACCGCTGGAACGGCATCAATATAACCGCTGCTGGCACATACAGAGATACGCTGACAAGCAGAGCAGGTTGCGATTCTATCATCAACCTCATCCTAACTGTAAATAGTGTATTACGTGATACCACCAGAGCAACCATCTGTGCCAACCAGCTCCCATACCGTTGGAATAGCATCAACATTACCGCCGCGGGCACCTATAGAGACACACTCATCAGCAGATCTGGCTGTGACTCGATCATCAATCTGATCTTGACTGTAAATAGCGTATTACGTGATACCACCAGAGAGACCATCTGTGCCAACCAGCTCCCATATCGTTGGAATGGTATCAATATCACTGCCGCGGGCACTTACAGAGATACGCTTATAAGCAGGGCAGGTTGTGACTCCATCATCAACCTCATCCTGACTGTAAACAGTGTATTACGTGATACCACCGCAGTCACCGTCTGCACGAACCAGCTGCCATACCGCTGGAATGGAATCAACATCACCGCCGCTGGCACCTATAGAGACACACTCATCAGCAGATCTGGCTGTGACTCCATCATCAACTTAATATTAACTGTCAATTCTATTCTCAGAGATACCACCAGAGCAACCATCTGTACCAATCAGCTGCCATATCGCTGGAACGGCATAAATATTACCGCTGCTGGCACTTATAGAGATACGCTGACCAGCAGAGCTGGTTGTGACTCTATCATCAACCTCGTCCTGACTGTAAACAACGTGCTCAGAGATACAACGGTAGCCACCATCTGCACAAACCAACTCCCATACCGTTGGAACGGCATTAACATCACTGCCGCCGGCACTTACAGAGATACGCTGACAAGCAGGGCAGGTTGTGACTCGATCATCAATCTGATACTGACTGTAAATAGCGTATTACGTGATACCACCAGAGAGACCATCTGTGCCAACCAGCTCCCATATCGTTGGAACGGAATCAACATTACCGCGGCTGGCACTTACAGAGATACGCTGGTAAGCAAAGCAGGTTGTGACTCTATCATCAACCTCATTCTGACCGTAAATAGCGTATTACGTGATACCACCGCAGTCACCGTCTGCACCAACCAACTACCATACCGCTGGAACGGCATTAATATCACCGCCGCTGGCACTTACAGAGATACGCTGACAAGCAGAGCAGGTTGTGACTCCATTATCAACCTCGTCCTGACTGTAAACAACGTGCTCAGAGATACAACGCTAGCCACCATCTGCACTAACCAATTACCATACCGCTGGAAT
>NZ_JAFFJX010000037.1 GCF_016924755.1 Longitalea arenae
CACTTACAGCAAGCACTGCTGTAATCTGTAACCCGACAGCTGATCAGATCGCAGCTGCCTTTGGTACGGCTTCAGTGACCGACAACTGCTCGACTGGTCTTACCGCCACCTTTACCGATGGTGCAGAGACAGGTACCGGTTGTGACCGCTCTATTACCAGAACATGGACTGTGACAGATGCTTGCGGTAATACAACAACGCAAACGCAGACTATCACCTTCACCAGGGATACCGAAGCACCGGTTATTACACTTACTGCTTCAACAGCAGTAATCTGTAACCCGACAGCTGATCAGATCGCAGCTGCCTTTGGTACGGCTTCAGTGACCGACAACTGCTCGACTGGTCTTACCGCCACCTTTACCGATGGTGCAGAAACTGGTACCGGTTGTGACCGCTCTATTACCAGAACATGGACTGTGACAGATGCTTGCGGTAATACAGCCACTCAAACGCAGACCATCACGTTCACCAGGGATACAGAAGCACCGGTTATCACGCTTACTGCTTCAACCGCAGTAATCTGTAACCCGACGGCTGATCAGATCGCAGCGGCCTTTGGTACGGCTTCAGTAACCGACAACTGCTCGACTGGTCTTACCGCCACCTTTACCGATGGGGCAGAAACCGGTACCGGTTGTGACCGCTCTATTACCAGAACATGGACTGTGACAGATGCTTGCGGTAATACAGCCACTCAAACACAAACGATCACCTTCACCAGGGATACAGAAGCACCGGTTATTACTTGTGCACCATCACAAGCCTTCTGTATTGTGTCAGGCAACACGTACACAATTGCGCCATTGACAGCAACGGATAACTGTAGCACTGATCTAACGATCACCTACCAGGTTACAGGGGCGACAACAAGAAGCGGTACAGGAAATGATGCTAGTGGAATATTTAATGTAGGCGTGTCGACAATAACATGGACAGTTACAGATGCATGCGGTAATATTTCAAGGTGTACAACAGTGGTGACTATTAGTCCATTACCAGCAACCACACCAATCACCCATAATTAAAAATGAAAAGTAACAAAGAAATGAAGCCAAATTAAAATCACCCAAAGCTGCAAACATGCACACTGCCTGGCTCGAAAAGCAGTGTGCATGTAGCACTTTGTTCAGGATAACAAAAAAGACAACGTATGTATGCCGCTGGTAAAGCGTGCATGAATAAGCAGAATGTATAAACGGTTATTACATATCATTGTGTTGGTTTTGCTTTTGATAGGTGTTAAAGAGACATCTGCGCAAATGGCTATGCCGGATCATGTATGTATCGGAGCCACTAAAAAATATTCTGTAAATGACCCAAGCGTTCCCTCAACTTACACATGGAAAATAGATGGTGTTACACAACCCACCACAACCAATGAAATAACGATCACCTGGAATACGGTTGGTCAATTTCTCATTACCGTTCAGGAGCTCTCGGCAGATGGTTGTTTGGGAGAAATACAATCGGGAATTGTATATGTCTATCCTCATCAAGCTACCAATGAGGAGATCACGATCTGCGAGACGCAACTACCTTATATTTGGAACGGGAAAACGTTAACGGAGGCAGGAACAACAACAGTAACATTACAGACTGTCTACGGCTGCGATTCAGTGGTAACACTAACCCTGAATGTGATTGCAACTGCAACAGGCTCAGCAAGCGCCACCGTTTGCGCTAACCAATTGCCATATTTATGGAATGGAAACACATATAATGAAGCAGGGGTTTATAAGGACACGTTAACCAGTGCTGCCGGCTGTGACTCCATCGTAACGTTGACACTGAATGTAAATCCGGTAGTTACAGGATCCCAAACCGCTACTGTTTGCGAAAATGAATTACCTTACAACTGGAACGGAAACACCTATAACATTGCAGGAACCTACAAAGACACACTGACCAGCGCCGCTGGTTGCGACTCGATAGTAACACTAACACTGAATGTAAATCCTGTTGTCATTGGCACTGAATCTGCTACCGTTTGCGCCAATCAACTACCATTTATCTGGAATGGCAATACTTACAATACAGCCGGCACTTATAAAGACACTTTAACTAGCGCAGCTGGTTGTGACTCGATTGTCACTTTAACCCTCAACGTAAATCCTGTTGTAACAGGATCCGAAACCGCCACGATCTGCGCTAATCAACTGCCATACACCTGGAACGGTAATACCTACAATACAGCCGGCATTTATAAAGACACCCTAACCAATGCAGCTGGTTGTGATTCGATCGTTACGCTGACTCTCAATGTGAACCCTGCAGTAACAGGAGAGCAAACCGCCACAATCTGCGCTAATCAACTGCCATACACCTGGAACGGTAATACTTACAATACAGCCGGCACTTATAAAGACACCCTAACCAATGCAGCTGGTTGTGATTCGATCGTTACGCTGACTCTCAATGTGAACCCTGCAGTAACAGGAGAGCAAACCGCCACAATCTGCGCTAACCAATTACCATACATCTGGAACGGCAATACTTATAACGCAGCAGGTACTTACAAGGATACATTAACCAATGCTGCTGGTTGCGATTCGATCGTGACACTAACATTGAACGTTAACCCTGAAGTAACCGGAACGCAAACGACCACCATCTGTGCTAACCAACTGCCATACAGCTGGAACGGCAATAATTACAATGCAGCTGGATCTTATAAGGATACGCTGACTAATGCCGCTGGCTGCGATTCCATTGTAACATTGACCTTGAACGTTAACCCTGAAGTAACCGGAACCCAAACAGCCACCATCTGCGCTAATCAATTGCCATACAGCTGGAACGGCAATACATACAATGCTGCAGGCACTTATAACGATACATTAGTCAGCGCCGCTGGCTGCGATTCCATCATTACATTGACCTTGAACGTTAATCCTGAAGTAACCGGAACCCAAACAGCCACCATCTGCGCTAATCAATTGCCATACAGCTGGAACGGCAATACTTATGATGCAGCAGGCATTTATAAGGATACCCTGACAAATGCCGCTGGCTGCGATTCCATCATTACATTGACCTTGAACGTTAATTCTGAAGTAACCGGAACCCAAACAGCCACCATCTGCGCTAATCAATTGCCATACAGCTGGAACGGCAATACATACAATGAGGCCGGTACTTACAAGGATACATTAATCAGCGCAGCTGGTTGTGATTCCATTGTCACTCTTACTCTGACTGTCAAACCGAATGTAAGTAGTGAGCAAACCGTTGACATCTGCGGAAATCAATTGCCATACTCTTGGAATGGAAACACATATAATACAGCCGGCACTTATAAGGATACCCTGATTAGCGCTGCTGGTTGTGACTCTATCGCTACTTTAACCCTGACTGTCAAGCCAAATGTAACGGGCGCAGAAACCATTGACATCTGTGACAATCAATTGCCATACACCTGGAATGGAAACATATATAATGCAGCCGGCACTTATAAAGACACCCTGATCAGCGCTGCTGGTTGTGACTCTATCATTACTTTGACCCTGACTGTCAAGCCAAATGTAACCAGCGCAGAAACGGTTGAGATTTGCGAAAATCAATTGCCATATAGCTGGAACCGCAATACTTACAATGAGGCCGGCACTTACAAGGACACCCTGATCAGTGCAGCTGGTTGTGATTCTATAGTTACTTTGACGCTCACCATAAAGCCAAATGTTACTGGCGCAGAAACTGTTGAGATCTGCGGCAATCAATTACCATACCCCTGGAATGGAAACATATATAATACCCCAGGCACTTATAAGGACACCCTGATCAGTGCAGCTGGCTGTGATTCTATTGTTACTTTAATCCTCACCATCAAACCAAATGTCACTGGCGCAGAAACTGTTGAGATCTGTAACAATCAATTACCATACTCGTGGAATGGAAACATATATAACACAGCCGGAACTTATAAAGACACCCTGATCAGCGCTGCTGGTTGTGATTCCATTGTCACGCTCACATTGACTGTAAAACCAAATGTAACAGGTGCAGAAACAATTGAGATCTGCGGCAATCAATTACCATACTCTTGGAATGGAAACATATATAATGCAGCCGGCACTTATAAGGACACCCTGATCAGCGCAGCTGGTTGTGACTCTATCGTTACTTTAACCCTTACCATCAAACCAAATGTCACTGGTGCAGAAACTGTTGAGATCTGTAACAATCAATTACCATACTCGTGGAATGGAAACATATATAACACAGCCGGAACTTATAAGGTTACGCTGATCAGTGCAGCTGGATGCGACTCCATTGTCACGCTCACATTGACTGTCAAACCGAATGTAAATAGTGAGCAAACCGTTGACATCTGCGACAATCAATTGCCATACACTTGGAATGGAAACATATATAATGCAGCAGGCACTTATAAGGACACCCTGATCAGTGCCGCTGGTTGTGACTCCGTTGTCACTCTAACTTTGACGGTCAAACCGAATGTAAGTAGTGAGCAAACCGTTGACATCTGCGACAATCAATTGCCATACACTTGGAATGGAAACATATATAATGCAGCAGGCACTTATAAGGACACCCTGATCAGCGCAGCTGGTTGTGACTCCATTGTCACTCTTACTTTGACTGTCAAACCAAATGTAACCGGCGCAGAAACCATTAACATCTGTGACAATCAATTACCATACTCTTGGAATGGAAACACATATAATACAGCCGGCACTTATAAGGACACCCTGATCAGTGCAGCTGGTTGTGATTCTATAGTTACTTTGACGCTCACCATAAAGCCAAATGTAACCGGCGCAGAAACTGTTGAGATCTGTAACAATCAATTACCATACATTTGGAATGGAAACATATATAATGCAGCAGGCACTTATAAGGATACCCTGATCAGTTCAGCTGGTTGCGATTCCATTGTCACTCTTACTTTGACTGTCAAACCGAATGTAAGTAGTGAGCAAAACGTTGACATCTGCGGCAATCAATTGCCATACACTTGGAATGGAAACATATATAATGCAGCAGGCACTTATAAGGATACCCTGATCAGCGCTGCTGGTTGTGACTCCATTGTTACTTTAACCCTGACTATCAAGCCAAATGTCACTGGTGCAGAAACCATTGACATCTGCGAAAATCAATTGCCATACACTTGGAATGGAAACATATATAATGCAGCCGGAACTTATAAAGACACCTTGATCAGCGCAGCTGGTTGTGATTCCATTGTCACGCTCACATTGACTGTGAAACCAAATGTCACTGGTGCAGAAACTGTTGACATCTGTGACAATCAATTGCCATACACTTGGAATGGAAACATATATAATGCGGCAGGCACTTATAAGGACACGCTGATCAGTGCTGCTGGTTGTGATTCCATTGTTACGCTCACATTGACTGTCAAACCAAATGTTACCGGTTCGCAAATTGTTGACATTTGTGGTAACCAACTTCCTTACAGCTGGAATGGCAATATCTACAATGCGGCCGGAACTTATAAGGACACCCTGATCAGTGCAGCTGGTTGTGATTCTATCGTTACTTTAACCCTCACCATCAAGCCCAATGTAGCCAGCTCTCAAACCGTTGACATCTGTAACAATCAATTACCATACTCTTGGAATGGAAACATATATAATGCAGCAGGCACTTATAAAGACACCCTGATTAGCGCTGCTGGTTGTGATTCCATCGTTACCTTGACCCTCACTATCAAGCCGAATGTAACCGGCGCAGAAACTATTGACATCTGTAACAATCAATTACCATACTCTTGGAATGGAAACACCTATAATGCAGCCGGAACTTATAAGGATACGCTTATTAGTGCAGCTGGTTGTGATTCCATTGTTACGCTCACATTGACTGTCAAACCAAA
>NZ_JAFFJX010000038.1 GCF_016924755.1 Longitalea arenae
AGAGAGAGAAGAAGGGAAGGGAAGAGAGGATGAGAGAAGCAGTTAGGGGCAAAGAAAACAAGTTAGGTAATACGTTAAGTGAGATAGGAAAGAGGTAAGAGAAAGATAACATACGATATTAAAAGATCTTTGAAAGTTTGGAAGCAACAGCACTTGAATAACTTTCAAGTAATTCAAGGTAAGATTTAGCGACTCGAAAAAATTAACAGATTCACAAACGTTGATTTTCTTTTTGAGAGAATTAAAAGTTAGTGATCAAAACTCATTTACAATGGAGAGTTTGATCCTGGCTCAGGATGAACGCTAGCGGCAGGCTTAATACATGCAAGTCGAGGGGCAGCATGACTGTAGCAATACAGTTGATGGCGACCGGCAAACGGGTGCGGAACACGTACGCAACCTTCCTTTAAGTGTGGGATAGCCCGGGGAAACCCGGATTAATACCACGTAATATCATGAGATGGCATCGTTTTATGATTATAGCTCCGGCGCTTAAAGATGGGCGTGCGCCTGATTAGGTAGTTGGCGGGGTAATGGCCCACCAAGCCTACGATCAGTAACTGGTGTGAGAGCACGACCAGTCACACGGGCACTGAGACACGGGCCCGACTCCTACGGGAGGCAGCAGTAAGGAATATTGGTCAATGGACGCAAGTCTGAACCAGCCATGCCGCGTGGAGGATGAAGGTCCTCTGGATTGTAAACTTCTTTTATCTGGGAAGAAACCTGTCTTTTCTTGGGCAGTTGACGGTACCAGGTGAATAAGCACCGGCTAACTCCGTGCCAGCAGCCGCGGTAATACGGAGGGTGCAAGCGTTATCCGGATTCACTGGGTTTAAAGGGTGCGTAGGTGGGCTAGTAAGTCCGTGGTGAAATCTCTGAGCTTAACTCGGAAACTGCCGTGGATACTATTAGTCTTGAATATCGTGGAGGTAAGCGGAATATGTCATGTAGCGGTGAAATGCTTAGATATGACATAGAACACCGATAGCGAAGGCAGCTTGCTACACGATCATTGACACTGAGGCACGAAAGCGTGGGGATCAAACAGGATTAGATACCCTGGTAGTCCACGCCCTAAACGATGGATACTCGACATACGCGATACACAGTGTGTGTCTGAGCGAAAGCATTAAGTATCCCACCTGGGAAGTACGACCGCAAGGTTGAAACTCAAAGGAATTGGCGGGGGTCCGCACAAGCGGTGGAGCATG
The DNA here is from genome assembly GCF_016924755.1 of Longitalea arenae. Classification (GTDB taxonomy): domain Bacteria; phylum Bacteroidota; class Bacteroidia; order Chitinophagales; family Chitinophagaceae; genus Niastella; species Niastella arenae. The sequence continues at coordinate 1,215 of NZ_JAFFJX010000038.1, forward strand.
TGGTTTAATTCGATGATACGCGAGGAACCTTACCTGGGCTAGAATGCTAGATGCCCGTGGGTGAAAGCTCACTTTGTAGCAATACACATCTAGTAAGGTGCTGCATGGCTGTCGTCAGCTCGTGCCGTGAGGTGTTGGGTTAAGTCCTGCAACGAGCGCAACCCCCATCATTAGTTGCCATCAGGTAAAGCTGGGAACTCTAATGAAACTGCCGTCGTAAGACGCGAGGAAGGAGGGGATGATGTCAAGTCATCATGGCCTTTATGCCCAGGGCTACACACGTGCTACAATGGAGGGGACAAAGGGCTGCCACTTGGCGACAAGGAGCTAATCCCAAAAACCCCTTCTCAGTTCAGATTGGAGTCTGCAACTCGACTCCATGAAGCTGGAATCGCTAGTAATCGTATATCAGCAATGATACGGTGAATACGTTCCCGGACCTTGCACACACCGCCCGTCAAGCCATGGAAGCTGGGTGTACCTAAAGTCGGTAACCGCAAGGAGCCGCCTAGGGTAAAACTAGTGACTGGGGCTAAGTCGTAACAAGGTAGCCGTATCGGAAGGTGCGGCTGGAATACCTCCTTTTTAGAGAAAGCGCTAAAAATAACTTTTTAGCTGTTGCTTCACTTAACTTTCATAGTATCAAAAGAGTTCTTTAAAGTAGTAACCCGATAGAGGGACTATAACAGATCCTACAGACTTGGATCGGGCTACAAAATCAAATTCAGATCCGTAGCTCAGCCTGGTTAGAGCACTACACTGATAATGTAGGGGTCAGCAGTTCAAATCTGCTCGGGTCTACAAGTAACTGGGGGGTTAGCTCAGTTGGCTAGAGCACCTGCCTTGCACGCAGGGGGTCATCGGTTCGACTCCGATATCCTCCACCAAAAGAAGATGTAGGGAATAGGTGAGTAGCAAGAAACAAACAATCAGTTCTTTCAAACAAGATGTTGACATTAGGTCTACAGGTTCGCAATCTGAACATCTGCATTAAGATCCATTGGCTGATTAGCAAATTAGCACATTGTGATTGAGTTCTTTGACATATTGGGAGTAAATATTTATAAGTTGTAAATGACGAGTAATAGTAATAACTCTTTTAAAGCACTTAAGGGCGTATGGTGGATGCCTTGGCTCTGAGAGACGATGAAGGACGTGGTAAGCTGCGATAAGCTTCGGGGAGCTGCACACAAGCGTTATATCCGAAGATTTCCGAATGGGACAACCCGGTACACTGAAGGTGTATCACTCCGCAAGGAGAGTCAACCCTGGGAACTGAAACATCTAAGTACCAGGAGGAAAAGAAAACAATCGTGATTCCCTGAGTAGTGGCGAGCGAAAAGGGAACAGCCCAAACTTTGGCAGCGTGCTGCCAGAGGGTTATAGGACCGCATTTAGAATTTGATGTCAAGCTGAACTATCTGGAAAGTTAGACCATAGCAGGTGATAGTCCTGTAGGCACAAATCATCAATGACGAGCGGTATCCTGAGTAAGGCGGGACCGGAGGAATCCTGCCTGAATTTGCCGGCACCATCCGGTAAGGCTAAATACTCCTCAGAGACCGATAGTGAACCAGTACCGTAAGGGAAAGGTGAAAAGCACCCTAAACAAGGGAGTGAAATAGTACCTGAAACCGTACGCCTACAAGCGGTCGGAGCATAGCAATATGTGACGGCGTGCCTTTTGCATAATGAGCCTACGAGTTACTCCTCACTGGCGAGGTTAAGTACTTAAGTTACGGAGCCGTAGCGAAAGCGAGTCCGAACAGGGCGTTTAGTCAGTGGGGGTAGACGCGAAACTTTGTGATCTATCCATGAGCAGGTTGAAGTTGTGGTAACACACAATGGAGGACCGAACTCATTAGCGTTGAAAAGCTATGGGATGACTTGTGGATAGGGGTGAAAGGCCAATCAAACTGAGAGATAGCTCGTTCTCCCCGAAATGTTTTTAGGAACAGCCTCGGATATAGATGTTTGCTAGAGGTAGAGCTACTGATTGGGCTAGGGGGCTTCACCGCCTACCAAACCCTGACAAACTCCGAATGCTAGCAAATTTCTCCGGGAGTGAGGCTGCGGGTGCTAAGATCCGTGGCCGAGAGGGAAATAACCCAGATTAGCAGCTAAGGTCCCTAATACGTAGTTAAGTTGATCAAACGAGGTGGGACTTCTATAACAGCCAGGATGTTGGCTTGGAAGCAGCCATTCATTTAAAGAGTGCGTAACAGCTCACTGGTCGAGAGGTCCTGCACGGAAAATAATCGGGCATCAAACTACGAACCGAAGCTCTAAGATTGCCACTAGGTGGTATATCGGTAGGGGAGCATTGAAATCTGCGTTGAAGGTGTACGGCGACGTATGCTGGAGCGATTTCAAAAGAAAATGTAGGCATAAGTAGCGATAAAAGTAGTGAAAAACTACTTCACCGTAAGACTAAGGGTTCCTGATCAACGTTAATCGGATCAGGGTTAGTCGGGTCCTTAGGCAAACCCGAAAGGGGAAGCTGATGGAAAACTGGTTAATATTCCAGTACCTGCTTTAGTTTCGAAGGAGTGACGCAGAAGTGAAAGACACACGAGGGAAACGGAATTCCCCGTTTAAGTACGTAGATATAGGGCTTACAGGCAAATCCGTAGGTCTTGTCGAAATACGAAAGTATGTGAGGGCTTCGGCCTGATCGAGTGTCCTAATAGCTGCCGAGAAAAACTTCTAAGGTTAGGCTAAAGCGGCCCGTACCGCAAACCGACACAGGTAGTCGAGGCGAATAGCCTAAGGTGCTCGGGTGAGCCGTGGAGAAGGAACTAGGCAAACTGACGCTGTAACTTCGGGATAAAGCGTACCCGCTTCTGGCGGGTCTCAGTAAAATGGTTCAACCAACTGTTTAACAAAAACACAGGGCCCTGCAAAATCGTAAGATGACGTATAGAGCCTGATACCTGCCCGGTGCTGGAAGGTTAAGGAAGGGTGTTCGGCGCAAGCCAAAGCTCCTGACTGAAGCCCCAGTAAACGGCGGCCGTAACTATAACGGTCCTAAGGTAGCGAAATTCCTTGTCGGGTAAGTTCCGACCTGCACGAATGGTCTAATGAGTTGAACACTGTCTCCTCCACGAGCCCGGCGAAATTGTAGTATCGGTGAAGATGCCGGTTACCCGTCACGGGACGGAAAGACCCCGTGAACCTTCACTACAACTTTGCATTGATTTTGAGCAAACGATGTGTAGAATAGTTGGGACGCTATGAAGCCCTGGCGCTAGTCGGGGTGGAGCGGTCGTTGAAATACCAACCTTCGTTTGCTTAGAGTCTAATCCCTTACGGGAAACAGTGCATGGTGGGTAGTTTGACTGGGGTGGTCGCCTCCTAAAAAGTAACGGAGGCTTGCAAAGGTTCCCTCAGTACGGTTGGTAATCGTACGCAGAGCGCATTAGTATAAGGGAGCTTGACTGTGAGACAGACAAGTCTAGCAGGGTCGAAAGACGGCTAAAGTGATCCGGTGGTTCTGCATGGAAGGGCCATCGCTCAAAGGATAAAAGGTACTCCGGGGATAACAGGCTGATCTCCCCCAAGAGCTCATATCGACGGGGAGGTTTGGCACCTCGATGTCGGTTCGTCACATCCTGGGGCTGGAGAAGGTCCCAAGGGTTCGGCTGTTCGCCGATTAAAGTGGCACGTGAACTGGGTTCAGAACGTCGCAAGACAGTTCGGTCCCTATCTGTGATGGGCGTTAGAATATTGAGTGGACATGACCTTAGTACGAGAGGACCGGGTCGTACGGACCGCTGGTGTATCTGTTGTGCCGCCAGGTGCAGTGCAGAGTAGCTATGTCCGGCCAGGATAAACGCTGAAAGCATCTAAGCGTGAAACCTTCCACGAGATGAGTATTCTTTTAAGGGTCGTCAAAGACGATGACGTTGATAGGCTACAGATGTAAAGCTGGTAACAGCAAAGTCGAGTAGTACTAATTACCCGTACGCTTTAATTTTTTTTAACAATTTTGAAAATATCAAATGTTAGTTCTGTTACTTTCATTTACAACTTTCCCAATATGACCTTATTGCGGTTATAGAAATTATGACCAAAGATCTTATGGTGATTATACCGAGGGTGTTCACCTCTTCCCATTCCGAACAGAGAAGTTAAGCCCCTCATGGCCGATGGTACTGCACCACAATGCGGGAGAGTAGGTAGTTGCCATATTTATTAAAAAGCCTTTCAGATTTGTGTCTGAGAGGCTTTTTGCTTTTATACACCTGCTGAATCTACAGGCCGCTGAATGCGGTACGCTAGCCGAAC
>NZ_JAFFJX010000039.1 GCF_016924755.1 Longitalea arenae
GAGGTTCTTCACACAATTGCAGACCATCCTGTTAATAGAGTTCACGAGCTACTTCCTCATCGCTTCAAAAAATAGTTCTTACGTGTTTTTGAGCAGCTTAGCAATATGTACTTAGTCGAAGGCATACGGCAAAATCAGCTATTTATATTTTCGGTCGATTTTTTGGTCGATTCAATGAGCTGGGGAAGTTTATTCTTACCAGGGGAGGTCAGGTAAACGTTGGCGAGGTAAAGGTAGGTGTAATTTTTATACTTTACCGATCTATCACTTTCAATTGGAAAGGAACAAATATTGTCCGTCTTCGCCTTTTTTGAAACATGGAAAACTCCTAAACACCCAATTAATATAATCAAAACAAGTGCTTTGCCGATTCTAATTGCTCTACTGAAATAATCTGATCTCTATTGCTGCGAAACTCGATAATGGACACTGTAAAATAAACTAGGCTATAATAAGCCTCGTTGGCAACTGTTGTTTTTAGCGGCTTTTGTACATAGCCAAGCTCCATCAAGTAAAAAAATCAATTGCCAACGAGATGACATTTGTTTTCTGAATTATTAAATGACACAGTTTGTTTTACACTCCCGATAACTCTTGCCCGATGTGGAGCCTGATGGGTTATATGAATTCTCGTTGGCAACTAACGTTTTTAGGAATTTTGTACATCACCAAGCTGCATCAAGCAAAAACACCAATTTCCAACGAGATTTCATTCGTTCTCTGATTCATTGAATGACCGATTTTATTTTTACACTCCCGCTGTCTAAAGCACCCGCGAGATAAACGTAACTATTAACTTATTTTTAAACCAGATCCAAATTAAAGTCTTAAAAACACCAATTGGTTTATGACTTAAAAATCAATAAACAAGGTATCTATTTAGACAAAGTTATTATCGAACAATTACTGTGTTCGTTAATTGAACATCTTCTACCTTCAGTTTAGGATTTCTAAGCATTGCATTATTAATGCCGTGAAATTCCGAACTTCTACCTGCAATCTTAAGAATTGTTTCGTTTTTGGGGTGGTTGCCAAAATATTTACGAGTTTCTTCCCAAATAATTAAAAAAGATTCCGTTTCCTTGTATTGAATTTCATTTATTTGATCACCAATCTTCTCAATATATGTATTTGGCCATTTTAAATTTGGCAATAACTGTCTTACAAATGCAATCGGCAAAAATAAAAATATTTCAATAGCATCTTCTGGGTTTATGCCGTTAGACTTAAAAAGATTTATTACTTCTTCATCTTCAAGAGATCCATCATTCATGCTTAAAAGGCCAATCGCTTTGTTGACATGATCTCTAAAATTTGATGATATTTTTATTTTTGATCCTGTTTTGTTCCTATAATTATCAAAAAACTTCATATAAATTAATTTAAAAGTCTTACTTATCGTTACCAAAAATTAGCTGGCAATTCGGGCACATTGAAATAACAGATTGATCTCGAGGTCGAATTGCGGGGGTGAACTTAAGATCGATTAGCTCCATGGAATTCCGCACAACAACCTAATGTGTTACCATTTACTTTCTCACCAATTTTTCCAACCTTCTCAACTTCCTTTGCCAAATTAGGCGCTACCGCATTTGGCCATTTCCCTGATGGGGTAATGACAGCATCTCCTGTAATAGCCATAGTTCCAACAGTTGCTGGCGCTTGGTTATTCGCAGTAAACTCCCAAGTCTTGTTTATCACTTCCCATCTCATTGTTTCAAGTCTGATTTCTCGTATATATCTGCCAGTACCTTCGGTAGCCAAAACAACGGTACTTTCAGCGCCTTTTTCACCTATTATTTTTCCTAATCCATATAACCCTTCATCTCTTACAGTTACCAGATTATTCCATGCACTTTTAAGAGGCCCGTACATTCCATTTGTAGCAACGCCCAATGCATTTTCCCTGAAAGATGTCAGACCGAGTTCCAAGTATTGTTGAAATACCCAACAAACCCATCAGCCCCCCTGCAACAGACCCGGCTTTGAGGAATCTCCTAAAGGATCCATATACCTTATTGGATTATCCAACATCGCAGTATACGGCGACCACGATTCTGCACTTTCAATTTTAGGGTCTATTAGACAAAATCGTCCAACCTGTGGGTCAAATGTTCTATAAAAAACATCATATTGATTTAACTCTAAATCGGTTGCATGTTCTATACCATTAAATCTCTTTCTATTTTCAGGGTAGCAAGAGTTGAGTGCCTTGGAACTTATCCCGGCCATCATCAACCCAAAAGGATAACAATGTGTTTCCTCCAGAATTTGTGATCTTCCAGGAAAGACTATCACCTACCAATCGTAAAATTTTTTATAAAACTAATTTTATCGATTGATGACACACCCGGCACGCCCGATATTTCAACAATCATAAAATACCTTGGCCGTCCTGTAAATGGTCTTTGGAATGGCTTATGATTTATATTAACTTCTGCTTTCTTGTCCCCATTTAATTTCCAGAGAATTGGTTTAAAAACCCATTTCTTTGAGGCTGTTGTAATGGCATTAATTAGAGCTTGCCAAACGCTATCAGACAAAGCATAATCATTTCCAATACCACTCAATGGGATATATTTTTCAGAAGTGATTATTCCCGCTGTGTCAGTAGTGAAATAGCACCCAAAATAAACAATAGCATCGTCTGTTTCAAGTCTATCATAAATCTTACTATCAATTACAGGTGATTTATAATTTTTAAATAATTTGTCTGGATGCTCATACTTATTAAACTGTCCAAATGTCAATATTGGAAAGAAAATTACAATAATTAAATTCAATAAATAGTTCATACTTATTCTTGTTTATTTTCTGATTTTTTTCTTTGCTCGTATTCTTCATATTCCGCTTTGAAATACTCATACTTTACGTTTATAAACCTTTCAGCAAATTTCTGTTTTCTTATACTTTCCGCTTTTAGCTTATTGGCACTTTTTTCTTTTTTTGAACCAGCCATATTTTCCAAAGCCTGAGCCTGATTCTCAAGCTCATCATTTTCAGTTTTTAAAGCTGAATAAAGCTTAAAATGCTCAATTGTACCAGCATCTTTACCTGCCGCTTTTTCAGGGTTAGCAGAATGTTGCAATTTGAAAATCCTTAAGATATGTAATAAAGTAAATGCTGAATACACAGATATGGGTGACCTCTTATAATTGAATCTACACACAGCATCGTATAAATACTTTTGTCACACGAAATGAAAGAACACATTCGGTGATCTTAGATTCAGGGGTTACGAATATATTTAAACTTGTGTAAAAAGTATTGCAACCCTAAGCCTAATCACAAAAATCAATTTATTTTTCTGACTGCCAAGGAGATTATCCGCACTTATTGAAACTTATCTCTCAAATGCTTCATATCCTCACTGATTTTCTTATCGAGAATCTTCGCATAGTGCTGCGTAGTTCGTAGATTCCTATGCCCCAGCATCTTTGAAACCGTTTCAATAGGCACCCCATTAGTAAGCGTTACAGTGGTTGCGAACGTATGCCGGGCAATGTGGTAAGTAAGTGTTTTATGTATGCCGCATGCGTCCGCAATTTCCTTCAGGTGTAGAATCCGGCGATGTTGGTTCTTCGTCAAATTTGGGGGTTACGTTAGTTTCACACAACAGCTTTTTGATTCGAAAATAAGGGCGTAACCTAGCCCAAACAATTGGAATGTTGCTCCATGAATTATTATTTGAGAATGTAACAGGGAATTTTGAAATAAATTCAAGTATAAAGGAATCGCGCAAAATTATCTTAAATGTTCATTGCACACAATTTAAGAACACATGCCCCGATTGCAATGTACATAGTACTCGTTTACATAGTTATTATGTTAGGAGAGTGAAAGATTTGCCAATTTTAGGTTATAGCATTGTTCTTACCTTAAGAGTTGGCAAATTCTATTGTAAGAATAGCAAATGTTCCAGAAAAGTGTTTTCTCAGCGATTTCCGGTCCACTTTCCTCCATATAAACGTAATACAATACGATTAGACGATAAGCTACTTAAAATTGCTTTGCTAATGGGTGGCAATCCTGGAAAAAAGCTATGTGACACATTAAATATTGAAACAAGCAGTAGTAGCTTGATCCGTATGCCTTCGACTAAGTACATATTGCTAAGCTGCTCAAAAACACGTAAGAACTATTTTTTGAAGCGATGAGGAAGTAGCTCGTGAACTCTATTAACAGGATGGTCTGCAATTGTGTGAAGAACCTC
>NZ_JAFFJX010000040.1 GCF_016924755.1 Longitalea arenae
ATTTCCTGCTTACTTCTAAAAACCTTGGCCTTCTTGGTGATACTATTTGATTCCATATCCTGGTTTTAAAGAACTAAGCTAACATTCGGCTAACTCTTTAAAAAGATGTACTTGGCCGGAGGGATACGCTTTATTAGGATATTTAAAATATAGAAAAATACCGATAAAATTAGCTCTGATATTTTGTTGTGAAGTAAAATACCAGCTTTATGGAAAGTATTACTATGCAATCGGTTTTAAAAATAACAGCGGCGGTTTCGAATTAAGGAATCCTGGCTTTAAAGCAAGTTCGAAGCCAAAGGGCATAACTTTTATAGACAGGGGATTTTTTATCGTTGAAGTTTTTGAAGGTTTTTTTAGCTTTCTTTCCTTTCTGTCTATTACGGGGATGTTGGGCCAGTCAAAACGGAGTATATAGGGCCACCTAAAACGGAGTCATTGGGCCACTTTCCAATGCAATTTTACGGTAATGATTTTATATTAGGCACTCAATGCTTTTTTCTTTCTTAAAGATTCTCCAGTTAATTCAATTCTGTGTGAGGAGTATACCAAACGATCGAGTATGGCATCCGCAACGGTACTTTCGCCAATTAAACCATGCCATTCGGCAACAGGGATCTGCGTTGCAATAATAGTAGCCGCTTTATCATAACGTTCTTCTACCAGGTCAAGCAGTGCAGAACGGCCAGCCTGATCGACGGGCGTCAACAGAAAATCATCCAGTATAAGTAAAGGCGCTTTACGGATAGTTTTTATAAGTTTGGAATAAGAGCCGTCCAGCTTAGCCAGTTTGACTTTATCAAGGAATCGGGATGTAGGGAAGTAAAGTGTCCGGTGCAACATTTGACAGGCTTGTACGCCCAGGCATTGAGCCAGGTAGCTTTTACCTGATCCGGTAGGGCCTGTGACTATTATGTTCTCGGCATTAGAGAGGAACTGAAGGGTTAATAGTCGTTCTACTACGTTCCTATCCAGATTGCGGGAACTTTGATAGTCGATATTGCCAGCAGAAGCGACGTGTTTAAAGCCTGCCTGTTTAATCAAGTTGTCTATTCTGTTTTTTTGCCGGTGTTCCCACTCTGTATCGATCAGTAGCGCAAGGAACTCATCAGTAGTATAGCTTTTGTCATCTGTCCGGTTAAGCCATTGATGGTATAGGCCGGCCATGGCTTTGAGCTTCATTCGGCGCATTTTTTCTACTGTGTTGTTTTCATTCATATTTGTATGGTTTATTGCTTGCTTGTTTTAGGGTTACCGGTACTCACCGGCGCCACGGATATTGCTATGGATAGGGATATGGGATTGTTCAAACGGTAGTTCTTCAGCCTGGTCAAGCCCTGATTTTAAGATTCGCTCTATGGTATGGTAACTGGCTTTGTCATGGTTGAGAGCGCGCTGGCAGGCTTTTTCCAGGCGCGGCGGCGTGTAGTCGCGGCCAAGGGCTAAGATGCCCTGGCATTGCTTGTAAGCAATCTCAGGGTAACTATACTGCAATAGCAGTTTCTGTATGTAAGCGAGCGTATTGGTGCCCACATGGGCAGCCTTATCTTCAAAAAACTGAGGGTTCCATGAGTTATACGCCTGATGGGAAGAGGGCATATGATCTGCCTGAGTAGTGTAGTGGCCGGGTTTAAAGCAGCGCTTATGAGTGGCAATACGGGTATGATTGTAAAAGATCTCGACGTTGTCCTGATTGTATTGCACTTCCACATGCAAGCCCTGGTAGCGATATGGAACACTATAGTAGTTGCGATCTTCACTAAGATAAATATGACAGGTCTTTTGAACCTTGGCCCTTTTGTATTGACGCAGATGATAACGGCCTTGGGGTAAAGGTTGCAGCCACTCTTTTTCCGTATCTATAAACTGCTGGCGGCGCGTTGTACCGCCATGTGCAAACAGGTAATCGTTGTATTGTTCCAGTAAATGAGCTATGTGCTGGTTAAGATCGTCTATAGAGAAGAAGGTATGCCGTGACAAAGGATAATAGATGCGTTGATATACCAGGCTTACAGACCGCTCTACCAGTGCCTTATCCTGGGGATGGTAGGGACGGGCAGGATCTATAGCGCAGCCATAAAAAAGAGCAAAGTCGGCAAGGGTTTTATTGATCAGCGGTGCATATTTATGCGCCTTGCTTACTGCTGATTTAAGGTTATCAGATACAATGGCCTGCGGTACGCCTCCCATCCATTGCAAACAACTTGTAAGACAACCGATAACATCTTCCCGCTTTTGCGAGGGTACGGCTTTCACAAAAGTGTATTGGCTGCAAGGCAGTACGCCAATAAAAACTTCGACTTCTATGAGTTCGCCGGTAATCTTGTTGGTATAGGTGAGTTTATCGCCGCAGAAGTCAACGAAGAGCTTTTCACCGGCTTTATGCAGTAACTTGCCACTTGGTTCTGTTCTGCGCTTCCATTGGCGGATATGCCAGCAGAACTGCGTGTAGCGGTATCCACCCGGATGTTTTAATTGATATTCCTGATGCAAAACAGCCAAGGTGCAACCGGGCTTGAGTAGTTCTTTCTCAAAGTAGCTGAAGTAGGCGGCCAATGTTTCATAGCGCTCTTTTTCGATCTGACTGTCTTCAGTAAACAGCTCCAGCAGTTCAACATCCTCCAATTGTAGCAACTCTTCACATGACAGCTCCAGCGCTTTAAAACGGCTGACATAGCTGTCTACTGTTTTGCGATTGGCTTTGATGTGGGCGGCGATTTTACGGTTGCTCCATCCCTTTTGTTTCAGGCTGATTAACGTACGTATTTCCATGATGTTGATTCTTTGACCTGCCATGTACCGTTTGTTTTTTGGCACAAGGCTATTACAATCATGGAAAGTGGCCCAATGACCTCCGTTTTAAACCGCTGCCTGCTGATCTTTTTGGCCCAATGGCCTCCGTAATTGGGACACGTTTAACCAGCAAAATGGCCCAACGACCTCCGTATTAAAGCTTATTGCGGTTGGCCCAGCATGCGCCGTTTTGGCTGGCCCGCTATCCTCCGTAATGGGTGGCCCATTGGCTTCCGTTTTAGACACCTTTCTAGCAGTAACTAAAAATTGGCAGCAGTTGCAGTCAAATTTTCTGATCTTAAATTCTCTATCATTTTTTAATAAATGCCGGGGCTTGATGGAAAGGCACGATTTTATCAATTTGCATCTTGACAGGGATAGACAGGGCATATTAAAAACCGGAGAAGCTCAAGCGAGTTGCCCTAAATATAGAAATGCAAGCCTCAGCTATCTTGGTTACAAGGATTGGAATAAATTTCTAATGAGGGAACCTAACTCCTGTTTTTTAAAAATGAAAAGAAAAGCATCACCTAAAAAATGTCTTTACTAAATTAAGGAGATTAGGAATTTTCTGATTGGTTAATATTGAAAAAATATTTAAATTAGAATCCTGTTCTCTTTGTTTCGCTCCCCCTAGATCGTTTTCTTCTTTTTTATCAAATTCTATTTTATGGATAAGCTATTTTTATTCAGCAGGATCCTGGGGATTATCATGTTGGTAATAGGGTTAGTCCTGAATTATATAATTTCGCGAAGAAGGTTTTACCGGCGTAGTATAACAGGGATGCAGGTCTTTCGTTCGTATGAGCATTACTGGATAACCAGGTGGATCGAGGGAATTGGTAAATTGGTAGCTTATGCGTTGATTGTTTTTGGCCTGATGGTGGTATTGGGATCAATTATGCTTCCTTCCAAGATAAAATAGAACTAAAGAAAATTAAGTATAGAGTCTCGAAAGATGTTTTTTTAAGAGCAAAATTGAATTTAAAAAAATGCAGCCTGCTTAGTTATTTGATTTGACTTGATATTGTATAAACTTTATCCCACTCATGTTGACAAAATTCCGTTTGATGATATTGATGAGATAGGATTCTTAAGTACAAATGGGAGTGTAAAATAATCTTTTGACGGGTCCGACCGTTGAATACCGTTGACAACTTCAGTTTCCTTAACTTCATAGACCTCCGGAAGAAGCCTTCACAGTTAATGGTACTTATTTTAAGTCCTTAAAATAATC
>NZ_JAFFJX010000003.1 GCF_016924755.1 Longitalea arenae
GACCGGAAATCTGATAGTCACCCGGGTACCGAGCGCCTCTTGCTGCTCGTCTTCCAAGTCATCGATCTGCATCGTGATTTTTTGTGCATGTTCTGTATTGTACATGGCTATCCTGTCGGCCGTTAATGACATGCCCTTCGACTGGTAATTGATGGGAGAAACGCCTTTATACCGCATAGCCGCTTTTCTGCCAATCCCATTGTCTTGCAGGATACAGACCAACTCATCGCCTTCCCGTTTCAAATGGATAGACACCACCCCATTTTTGTCGCGCCGGTAACGCAGTCCATGCCGTACACTGTTCTCCACAAAGGGTTGCAGGATCATTGGCGGAATATAGTAATCGGCCGGGTTTACGCCCTGCTCAATAGACACCGACCAGGAAAAAGCCCCTTCCAGCCGGTTCTTTTCCAGTTCCAGGTAATTGGTTAAATAATCCAGCTCCTCTTCCATACTGATCTCCGGTTTGGAAGAAAAATCAAGCGTTTGCCTGATCAGCCGCGAAAACCCGGAAATGAATTTATTGGCGCCGATCACATCGGCATCCATCACGAACTGCTGAATGGAGTTCAAACTATTGAAAATAAAATGCGGGTTCATTTGCGCCTTGCGCGACAACTGCTCCAGTTCATTGATGCGTTTAATGATCGCCGCCTTTTCCGATTCCCGCTTTCGAATACGCTGCACGTATAGCCATACCAGTAAACCCGCCGCTCCCAGGAACAACAAAACGGCCAGCAGGCGGAACCAGGTCTTTTCGTATAATAACTTATCAATAGTGAAGCGGGCGGTAATTAATTTACTGGCTTTATCAAATTTATTGATAGCCTGCAGCTGGAGCTGGTAATCGCCCGAAGGCAGGGCCGGGTAATTCAAAAACGTCTCCCGTGTTTCCTGCCAGTTGCTATCCAGGCCCAGTAACCGGTAACGGTAGCGGATATCACCACCTGATTTATAGGAAATACCCACGTAATCGAAGCGTACACTATTTTGATCATGGGCAATCACAGCCGGTATGCTGTCATAAGCCCAGGAATTAGCGCCCACGGTAATATCGGTGAACAAGAGGTCGCAACGCGAATTATTACCGATCTTGTCTTCATCGAAGAAGCTGAGCCATTCGGGAGTGCTTACAAATACCTTTTTATTCAGTACATATATGCTGTTTATAATATCAGAGGCCAAACCATCGCTATAGGTATACTTAACCGTAGGGTAATGGGAGCGCATCATATTCACTTTGTTCAGGCCTTTATCGGTACCTACCCATAATGTGCCTTTCTCATAGAACAGAGAGCGGCATATATTGCTCGTAAGCCCATGCCGCCGGGTAATATTGGCAACCACCTCGTTGTTACGCCACCCGATTACTCCGGAACCGGAGGTGGCCACCCATATAACATGATTGGCGTCTTGCCGTACGGCAACAATCCGGTTTTGCAGGGCCTTTATCTTTTGACCCAGGTAACGCACTTGCCGGTTTGGGGTAACCTGGTACAAACCATTCAAAGTACCGATATAGATTGTATCCTTATTCGAGAACAGGCAGGTCGCCCGTTCGTGCCAAACTGTATCTACTATTTTAAAGGATCTTGGATCTATTATCAGCACATTCTTTTCTGAAGCTACCAATACCATATCATTATGCCGGCACAATGCTTTCACTACCAAAAACTTTATTTCATTACTGAACTGCCTGAAGCCGGAATCCACTTTCATCAAATAGGACTTGGAGCCAAGTATAATATTATTGTCTGCCACTGTTGCCAGGTGGATCATGGGAGCAGCGTTGTACCACGAGAAGTCTGGCAAATCCCTGATGTGGTCAACACCTGCATTTTTCATGATGATGCCCATAATATCCTGTGCCCACAGCCATTCATCGGTGCGCAATCGAACAGGCACCGATTCAGGCACTTTCCTGATCGTATGCCGTACGTTCAATACAACCGCCGAATTTAACCGGTAAACTCCGCTGCCCAGGGTAGCAAACCACCAGTTTCCTTCTGAATCCTTAAATATATTACATACCGGTATTCCTGGCAGGTAATGTTTTACTTCGCCGTCTTTTTCCAGATCAAACACCCTGGCACCTACCTGCAAACATTGCGCTATATAACGATCATCGATTACCGCTAAATTAATATGTTCATCCTTTGGCAAATACTCGAAACGGCGGATCCTGTGGTTCGCCATTGACAATGCATTGTAAGACCACTCGTTCATTCGCCAGAATAGGTTTTGGCTGCCAAAAGCTGCGTAATTAAAATGCTTCAGCCTGTATTCAATGGTCTTCCACAAGGTGAACCGGCCTTTGTTATATATGTAGATGCGGTCATCTTCAATTACCCAAAACCCGCCTTCTTTTCGGCCGGCGATCAAAGTAATATACCCTAATTTCCGGCCATTATTGGTTAAAATGGTATGCACTGCCCCGTCTGCTTCTATCAGGTGCAAACAGTTAATTTCTTTTAACAGGATATTTCCCTGGTCGTCCTCGGCAAACTGGATCACATTGTCGTTCAGGTGCAGCTGCCGAAGCATGGGATCGTTCTGGCTGTTATAGATCTTTCCTTTATAATAATAACATACCGTTTTTCTAAATGGAGTGAACCATACGCGTCCCTTTGAATCGGCAAATAGTTGAATGATCTCGTTATCAGGCAATCCGTCTTCCTGCGTAAAATTTTTGAAATGCGTGCCGTCAAACTGCGTTAATCCCGTTTCTGTGCCAAACCACATGAACCCGTCCCTGTCCTGGGCCATACAATAAACCGTAGAACTACCCAGGCCATCTTTGCTGTCGTAATGTGAATAACTGTGCTCCTGACAGTAAGTAAGAAGCTGACATAATAACAAAAGCAAAGTGACGTTAAACCATTTCATAGTACTGATAAAAATAATATAATCAACAGATCAATGGACCGGAAATCTGATAGTCACCCGGGTACCGAGCGCCTCTTGCTGCTCGTCTTCCAAGTCATCGATCTGCATCGTGATTTTTTGTGCATGTTCTGTATTGTACATGGCTATCCTGTCGGCCGTTAATGACATGCCCTTCGACTGGTAATTGATGGGAGAAACGCCTTTATACCGCATAGCCGCTTTTCTGCCAATCCCATTGTCTTGCAGGATACAGACCAACTCATCGCCTTCCCGTTTCAAATGGATAGACACCACCCCATTTTTGTCGCGCCGGTAACGCAGTCCATGCCGTACACTGTTCTCCACAAAGGGTTGCAGGATCATTGGCGGAATATAGTAATCGGCCGGGTTTACGCCCTGCTCAATAGACACCGACCAGGAAAAAGCCCCTTCCAGCCGGTTCTTTTCCAGTTCCAGGTAATTGGTTAAATAATCCAGCTCCTCTTCCATACTGATCTCCGGTTTGGAAGAAAAATCAAGCGTTTGCCTGATCAGCCGCGAAAACCCGGAAATGAATTTATTGGCGCCGATCACATCGGCATCCATCACGAACTGCTGAATGGAGTTCAAACTATTGAAAATAAAATGCGGGTTCATTTGCGCCTTGCGCGACAACTGCTCCAGTTCATTGATGCGTTTAATGATCGCCGCCTTTTCCGATTCCCGCTTTCGAATACGCTGCACGTATAGCCATACCAGTAAACCCGCCGCTCCCAGGAACAACAAAACGGCCAGCAGGCGGAACCAGGTCTTTTCGTATAATAACTTATCAATAGTGAAGCGGGCGGTAATTAATTTACTGGCTTTATCAAATTTATTGATAGCCTGCAGCTGGAGCTGGTAATCGCCCGAAGGCAGGGCCGGGTAATTCAAAAAGGTCTCCCGTGTTTCCTGCCAGTTGCTATCCAGGCCCAGTAACCGGTAACGGTAGCGGATATCACCACCTGATTTATAGGAAATGCCCACGTAATCAAAGCGTACACTATTTTGATCATGGGCAATCACAGCCGGTATGCTGTCATAAGCCCAGGAATTAGCGCCCACGGTAATATCGGTGAACAAGAGGTCGCAACGCGACTGGCTGATCAGTTTCTCCTCATCGAAAAAAGTAACACCTTCGGGCGTACCTACAAATACTTTATTACTGTCGACATAAAGGGCGTTAATGATATCAGAAGACAGGCCATCGCCGGTCGTGTACTTGGTGACAGGATTCTCGGGGTGCAGCACATTTATTTTGTTAATGCCTTTATCGGTACCTACCCACAACTGGTTCCCACAGATATAAAAGGTGCGGCAAACATTACTGGTTAAACCATTTTTGCGGCGGGTTATTTCAGCAACCACCCGACCGTCTTTATATCCTATTATCCCATCGCCATAGGTGCCCACCCAAACAACGCCGAAAGCGTCTTTTTTTATGCAGGTCACACGGGCTCTTAATAGCGGGCTTTTTTCGCCAAGATATTGAATCGAGCGATTGGGGAAACTGCAATACAGTCCATAGAGGGTACCAATGTAGGCAGTATCATTACTGGCAAATACCGCTGTTGACCGTTGACGCCAAATAGTATCTGTTATCATCCAGTTACCGATATCAATCACAAAAACATTGTCTTTTGTAGAAACATATACCTTGCCTCCATCCTGTGATATCGATTTTAACGCTAAAGGATATACCTGCCGGTAACCACTCCACTGAAAATCGAGCCCTGCGCGTATCAACGCCGCACTGGTAGCCTGTATGGAATATTTGTTCTTGTAAATAAAGAAGTCAAGGATTGGGTTAAAGCCTTTTTCCTTCATCAGTACGATCTCATTTCTTTCCAGGTTCCCCGTTCTCCGGTTCAGCTTATATATGATATTTATTTCTGTTGAAACCAGGATATTATCCTTATAAGGGCAAAATGCAAACACCTGATTGGGCTGTGTATTATTGGTGAATTTTACGTTCAAAACATAAGGGGTGCTGAGTTTATAAACGCCATGTCCCATCGTGCTGAACCAGATATTGCCTTCCCGGTCTTTGAGGGTATTACTAACAGGTACGCCCGGCAAATAATGCCTGCTGCTGTCAGTACCGGTCAAATTATAAACAAATACGCCGTTGCGGGTACATTCCACCACATGGTCATCGTCGAGGATGTTGAAGTTCATATGCAGCAGGTTGAACGGAAAGTTTATATGCCTGTCACTGTCGTGGTAAGTCACTGCTGATACCAGGGAGTCCTTGCGCCAAACCAGTTTACGGGCATCAATCGTCATAGACCGGTAATGACTGGTATAGGATCGCACCGATTTTTTCAGGTAGAAATGGTTATTATAAAACTCAAACACCTTGTCGCGATCGACTACAACAAAACCACCGCCGGTACGGGCATGGATACCGTTTATGGCATGTATAGGTGTTCCATTAATGCTGTCGATCACCGAAACACTACCGTCTGCTTTAAGCAAATGCAATTTTCTTAACTCATGCATCAGCATATTGCCGGCATTATCTTCGGCAAACCTGGTCACATAATCATCAATACGGAACTGCTTTAATACCGGGTCATTGTCTGGTGTATGTATCTTCCCTTTATAATAATAACAAACCGACTTGTTAAATGGGGAGATCCAGATCCGGCCTTTGGAGTCGGCAAATAATTGTATCACCTCATTATCTGGTAAACCGTCTTCCCGGGTGAAGGTCTTAAAATGGGTGCCATCGAAGCGGCTTAGCCCCACTTCGGTACCAAACCATAAAAAACCATCCTTATCCTGCGTCATGCAGTATACGGTAGAACCGGAAAGTCCATCCCTGTTGGTATAATGCGTGTAGCCATACTCCTGGCAGAATATAAAAAGTGGGAAAAGGAGTAAACAGCAGATAGCAGCTTTAAACCGGTTCATAATACCTTATAAAAGTAAGGCTTATTCGATAATATTACAGGTACATAACGCCAACACCTGAATACATTGCCGGCAAAGCGGGCGGCCCAGGGAAAAGCCCTGAACGGGTTCCGCCCATGAAAGAGGTTATCAAAAAAACTGCAAATAAAGAAAAGCAGAATATTGAAGGTATAAGCTGCCAGTTGGAACAGGAACCAGCCGGCGCCAAACTGTTTACGGATGCGCACCATGTTCGAGATCATGATCTGCAATCCTTTCCTATCGAACAGGTTAGTATAACCTTTGCCACTGGAACTGAATGCAGTATTCGCCGATTCTCCCTGCAGGTGGATCACTTTGAATTGTCCGTAAATACATAATTTTCCATATTTCCTTAACCGGCTGCACCATTCAGCCTCTTCCGCATACAGGAAAAAATCTTCGTCGAGCAAGCCAGCTTTTTCAATAACTGTTTTTTTAACCATTAAAAAAGCGCCATTCACCCAATCCACTTCCACCAGGTTACTCGAATCGGGCACATTCGGTTTTTCGACCTTTGCCAGGTTACCCAGCCATTTGATGAACTGGCCGAGGTAAGGCAATGGGAGGAGGTAATTCAATCCACCGGTCATAAAATAGTTGCCGGAGATCTGCGGTGTACGGTCGGCATTTAACAACTGAACGCCACAAGCCACATATTCGTCGGCCAGGAACTGCCGGTAACATTTTTCAACGGCATTATCTTCTATAAGGGTATCGGAATTCAGCAGCAATACCGTATCACCGGTCGATTGCCTGATGCCTTCATTGTTTGCCCGGGCAAAACCGGCATTATACGATAGCTGGATCCATTTAACGCCCGGATAAGCTTTTGTTATTATTTCCCGGCTATTGTCACCGGAGGCATTGTCAACTACAATAACTTCCAGGGGCACCTGCGGTTCCCATGCAAAAAGCGTTGCCAGGCAATCGCTTAGTAATTGCGGCGTTTTGTAATTAACTATTATAACCGACAGGTTCATAGGCTTATAACGAAAAACTGATCAATGCCTTTATATAAGAAATCATCATTGATATTTTTGACCGGATACCCGGTTGCAATAAAGCGGGACTCATCCCCTGTTGAAACCGGACCATTTGACGCAATGCTTTTGGTACCGGTTGCTGCCGCGTACAGGCATTGAACTCGGCTTCTGTCCGGATGGCTGCATTTCGGATCAGCCGCCACCACCCGTCATATTGCGCGGGCCAGACCAAACGGATAACCTTTTCATTCAGTAATCGCAATTTCTCCGGTATAATGATATCCCGCAGAAACTGCGGATCATGCTGTGCGCTAACACCCCCTACTCCAAATTGCGCTATCACCTGGTCAACAAACTGCAGCCTGATCCCGGGCTGTAAAAAACAACGGATGTTGAATTCCCAGTCAGCCAGGGCTTTGTATTTCTTGTTGTATTTTCCTAATTGCTGAAACAATTCTTTCCGGTAGAATATAGCCTGGTGACAAATATTGTGATCCAGCAGTTTGGTAAGATCGAACCTCCCGTCATACACACCCTGAAACGAATCGCTTTTTACGTTGCCGTATACCAGGTCGGCCCGGCATGCGGCTTCCTGTGCAAACACCTCAGCTACTGCCTCCTTGGTATAAAAGACATCATCACTACCCATGAAAATGAGATAGTCACCCTTCGCCATATCGATGCCCTTGTTCATGGCATCATAAATGCCTTCATCTTTTTCACTTATCCAGCGGGTTATTCTACTTTGGTACTTTTTAATAATGGAGAGCGTTTCATCTTTTGAGCCGCCATCTACTATAATAAATTCAATATTCGGGTAAGTTTGTGTAACAACACTTTCAATTGTTGCTTCCAGCGTGCGGGCGCCGTTGTAAACCACTGTTATTACTGAAATCAATGGACCTTGCATCGGTGTAATTTTGTTACTATTGATTTCGTTTAAAAAGCAACTGTTTAAACTGAACCAGCAATTGAAAGGATCCGGGATAGTGTACAGCGATATGATACTTGCGTTTCCACCGCTTCATGTATGGAAGTTTAAAGATTGCTTCCATACATTGCTCAAAACTTTCGTTCCTGTTCTTGGTGGAGACGATCATCTTTTTTATAAAAACAAAATATACTACCAGCGTTTTGCCCACATACTCTTCGAGCGCTTCCTTCAACTGTTGCCGGTTGCCCGATGGCTGCAGTTTATCCAATGTATAGTTAACAAAACCTTCGGGCGCATTTACGAGGCTTTGGTAGTTACCGCCGGCATACCCAAAGTTATCGCCATGGATCACCTGCTGACCCAGCGCCTGGTTAATGACCACCATTCCCGATTGAGCGCCTGCCAGCAATACATAGCTGCAATCGGCCATGAACGGTGAGCCAAAATCAGGCACACCACCAATGGCTAAAGCTATATCCCTTTTCACCATACCTACCGACCACAGA
The DNA here is from genome assembly GCF_016924755.1 of Longitalea arenae. Lineage (GTDB taxonomy): Bacteria > Bacteroidota > Bacteroidia > Chitinophagales > Chitinophagaceae > Niastella > Niastella arenae. The sequence continues at coordinate 8,265 of NZ_JAFFJX010000003.1, forward strand.
ATACCGCCGCCAAAGTCTTCTTTCATAAAGGCGTTGGGAAAAGCTTCAGCCGAAAACTGCCGCACAGTGCCGATCTCCAGGTCTGCAAGGCTGCTGTTCACCCCTACTTTTCCCTTAGATACCTTTGCCAACAACAGCTTGCTGTAATAGGTATCGTGACTGCCATAATAAGCACCATAACCAGGATGGTCTTGAGACAAGGCTACCAGCACCTGCAGCATGTTGGGGTACACCGGGTCATCGTCAGTAAGCATTACCACATAATCTCCCTTCGCATGCTGCAAACTGTTGTTGAAACTTTTTATCATGCCCAGATTTGCACCATTACAGTAATAACGGAACCGGGCATCGTTCATGCCGGTCACTACATCCCGGGCACTGCCTTCCGTATCGTTATCACAAACCACCACTTCAAAAGAGGTATATGTTTGCGTAAGTAATAATGACAACTGTTTTTGCAGAAAATCGGGACGCTTATACGTTGTCATGCAAAAACTGATCAACGGTTCCCTGTTAGTATTTTCCATAGAATGACCGGTAATTAGCCAATTCGCTTTAGATAGCCCTGCGGGGCTACGCTTATCAATAATTTATTGTCGATGCTTTCGTCGATCTGGAACTCTGGATGGTTCTTAATGAATTTCCACACCGCTGTTTTCGGATTATCCCCGGGTCCCCAGGGCCGGCCTGGCAAATAGCCTGAAGGCATATCTTCTACAATGGTATCGAACACCACAATGTAAGATCCTTTAGTGACCAGCGGAGCATATAATTCCAGTTCCTGCAATACATGTTCTTCCGTATGATTAGAATCGAGGGCAACCAGTACGGTTTGCTTGCCGGCAGCATATTGCGCCACCTGTTCTGCCATTTCCCTGCTTACCGAAGACCCCTGCAACATTTTGATGCGCTTAAACATGGGGTGACTTTCAATTTCCCTGCGATTGTGTTCGCGGATGTCAATGTCGATACCCAGCACTTCACCCTTGCCGATCAGTTCCAGTAACGACGCATAATATATTAATGAACCACCATGCGCAATACCTGTCTCAATAATGAGATCGGGCTTCAACTGCCAGATGATCTCCTGCATGGCGATCATATCCTGTGGGTATTGTATGATAGGCCTGCCCATCCACGAAAAATTATAGGAATATTGTGCAGTATTGGAGGTCTCATTAAAAGCCTGGGCGGCTTTGCGCAGCGAGGTATTATTTGCATTTTCGGCTACACGGTTCTTTCGCTCTTCAACAAACGCTTTAATTGGGTCGTTCATATTGTAGAATTGTTTTTAATTTGGTATCATCACCCCAGAAACGCATTGGCTCATAATCAGGATACGGATAATACCCCAGGTTCAGCGCAATGGTCTGTTTCTTTTGGGCCAGGTAATCATTTACAAGATCCTTTATAGTGACCGGCTTTCCACTACAGCAATTTATCACCCCGGTAACCGCTTTTTGCAAGGCGATGCGTACAATGTATTCAGCCACTTTTTCTACCGGCAGGTAATCGCGTACCTGCTCGCCTCCACTCATGTTAAATACCGGCTCATGGGCATCCAGTGCTGCGTCCAGCTGCGAAAGTAAGGATTTCGCACTTTGCCCTTTCCCATACATATAAAATAGCCGGATCCATTTTAGTACAAAAGGGGTTTGCTGTTGCAACTGCTGCAGTTGCAGCCTCAACTCATTCTTTGCCTGGGCATATGCATTATCAGGAAACACAGGCATATCTTCACGCAAACAACCTTCCTGCATTCCGTATTCAAAACAGGTTCCTGTAACCACCAGATCAGTAAGGCCATGTTGCACCAGGTTTTGCAGGAAGGCAAAATGACGCGGCAAATTTACTTCCGTATGAAAACTGGCCTTGTAATTGGGTAATCCTTCCCAGGCCAGATGTATCACAAGATCTGGCTCCCCAAAAAAACGGTAATAGTCAATACCGGTATCCAGGTCTTCGAGCGCAAAGGGAAAGTATTGTATCCGGCTGAACCAGGAGAAACTACTGGCTTTTTCGGGCCGCAAAGAACTCGCCAGCACCGTACAATTTACTTGCAGCAGTTCTTGTATGACATAGTTACCAATAAACCCTGTTGCACCGGTGACCAATACTTTCTTCATAGCTCTTTTTTTCGTCAACCCACTGTGAACCTGTTTTCAGCCATTATATTACCTCCAGTTGCGGAACCGGAATGATAAAGCGGCCTCCCCATTCTTTAATATAAGCCAGTTGCCTGGTGATCTCTTCCTTCAAATTCCAGGGTAAAATGATCACATACTGGGGTTTTACCTGTTTTAAATGTGCTTCATTTACCACCGGTATATGACTGGCTGGAAGATATTTGCCCTGTTTATGCGGATTGGCGTCTACCACAAAATCAATCAGGTCATTTTTAATACCGCAGTAGTTGAGCAGGGTATTGCCTTTGGCTGCAGCGCCATAAGCGGCCACGGTAGCATTCTCCCGCTTTAAATGGATCAGTTTTTGAATCAGGTCGAGTTTCACCTGCAATGCTTTTTGCTGGAAATGGCTATACCAGTCGAGGCCATTCATACCCTTGCCTTCTTCTTTTTGCAACAGGCGCCCAACAGCAGGACTGATAGTTTTGCTTGCATCTTCTGCATGCTTTCCGTAAATGCGCAGGGAACCGCCATGCGTTGGCAATTCCTCCACATCGAAGAGTTCAAGCCCCTGTGCGGCGAATATGTTTTTTACCGTTCCGAATGACAGGTAGGAAAAGTGTTCATGGTAAATAGTATCAAACTGGTTATTCTCCACGAGCTGCATCAGATGCGGAAACTCCATGGTAATAACTCCCTGGGGTTTTAAGGCCAGCTTCAATCCTTTTACAAAATCCACGATATCGGGCACATGTGCCAGTACATTGTTCCCCAGCAGCAGATCGGCCTGCCGGCCTTGGACCTTTAATGCCGTAGCCAGTTTTACACCGAAAAAGTCAACGATGGTCTCGATGCCTTTATCTACCGCCACCTTCGCCGTATTGGCCGTTGGCTCAATGCCCAGAACAGGTATGTTTTTCTGGTGAAAATATTGCAGCAGGTAACCATCATTGGAAGCAATTTCTATTACTTGTGAACCGGTATTAAAACCAAACCGTTCTACCATTTTATTGGCATAGTCCCGCGCGTGTGCGAGCCAGGTAGTGGAATAGGAAGAAAAGTATACGTAATCGCTATTGAAGATCGCATCAGATTTTTTATACTCGTCAACCTGTACCAAAAAACAGTTATGACAGGTATACACTTTTAGCGGATAAAAGGTTTCTGGCTCATTCAGTTGCTCACCAGTTATGAAAGAATTTGAAGCCGGTGAGTTGACCAGGTCAATAAAAACATGCTTCAATTCGGTTTTACAAAATCTGCATTGCATAATTAAATTCCTTTAAATTCAGCTGTCAGGTACGTATGACTGGCATCGCGTTCTGAAATAACCCCTGCAGGCAGCGGCCAGTTTATATTTATCAACGGATCATTGTACCGGATACCACCCTCAGCGTTGGGTGTGTAGAATTCAGTATGATGGTAGATCAACTCGCAATTGTCGGTGATACACTGAAAACCATGAGCGAATCCTTCCGGTATATAGATCATTCTTTTGTTTTTTGCAGATAATTCCACGCCAAACCATTGCAAAAAAGTAGCCGAATCCTTCCTCAGATCAACAATTACGTCATACACCGCTCCTGCAATACAACGCACCAATTTAATTTCACTGAATGGCGGTAGCTGGTAATGCATTCCGCGCAGGGTGGCTTTTTTGTAAGAAGTGGAATGGTTCAACTGGACCCAGGGTTTCACATGCCCTATCTGTGTAAACTCCCTTTCGCAATAAGAACGGGCAAACCAGCCGCGTTCATCGCTGTACGGCTCCAGCTCAATCACATAACTCCCGGCTAACGAGGTTGCAGTGAATTTCATAGGCCAAAGTAAGAATTGATCTGTTGAAAAGCATATTTAGCCTGCACAGCCACCGGCTGTTTGTACCAGTCAATGGTATGTTGTATCGCCTGGGTAGCCTTCCAGGAAGGTTGCCAGCCCAGTATCGTACGGGCCCTGCCAATATCCAGTTTCAATAATCCGGCTTCATGCACCTGAGCAGGGTCCGATACATCTTTCCATTCCCCGCTTCCCCAGGAAGCAATGGCCAACTGCACCAGTTCCTTCACCGTCAGGTGATCATCGGGCAAGGGGCCAAAATTGTAAGCTGCTGAATATTTTTGCGGCTGCTCGTGCAACAATCCGGCCAGCAGCAGGTAACCGCCGATCGGCTCCAGCACATGCTGCCATGGCCGCACCGCACTGGGGTTTCTAACCTCAATGGTCTTTTCCTGCTGCAGGGCACGTACTATATCAGGTATAATGCGATCGCGGCTCCAATCGCCGCCTCCGATCACATTTCCCGCCCTTACACTGGCGATAGCCTTTTTATGTTTATTGAACTGTGCAGGATTGAAAAATGAGTTTCGAAATGAATTAACCACCAGTTCTGCACAGGCCTTACTGGCACTATAGGGATCATACCCCCCCAACACATCTTCTTCGTTATATAAGATATCCTTCTCCCGGTTCTCGTACACCTTATCAGTCGTGATCACAATGACAGTGCATTTGCCTGGCAACATGTTAACTGCTTCCAGCAAATTGGCAGTACCCGTAACATTCACATCAAAAGTTTCGGCCGGAATTTCATATGACCGCCGTACCAGTGGTTGGGCGGCCAGGTGAAAAACGTAATCAGGTTGAAAGTCCAGCAGCTCTTCTGTTAAGCGTGCTTTATCGCGGATATCGGCAATTATACTATGAGTTACTTTATACGGCTGCAAGAGTTCGTACAGGCCATTTTTATAATCAGGTGCCAGGGCATACCCTTTTACGGTGGCTCCAAATAAATGAAGGGTAGCCGTTAACCAGCTGCCCTTAAACCCGGTGTGCCCTGTAATAAATACCTTTTTATGCCTGTAATAGGAGGAAAGGTGTTGGCCTATTTCCAAATTTTCCATTTTGCCTGATTTTTTTGCCATAAGGATTCCAGTTCCAGTTTGTCGCGCATAGCATCCATACATTTCCAGAAACCATGGTGTTTGTAGGCCATCAGTTGCTTGTCTTTCGACAATTGTTCCATGGGATCGTCTTCCCACATCATATTATCAGCATCGTCTTTCAGATAACTGAAAACTTCAGGCCGCAAAACAAAAAAGCCGCCATTGATCCATTTACCATCCCCTTTCGGTTTTTCCTTGAACACGCTTACGACCCCTTGGTCGCCGATCTCCATGCCGCCGAAACGGGCTTCCGGCTGAATCGCCGTAACCGTAGCTATTTTGCCATGCGATCTATGAAATTTCAGCAGTTCGGGCAGGTTTACATCAGCAACGCCATCGCCGTAGGTCAACATAAAATCTTCATTGCCTACATATTTCTGAATACGCTTCAAGCGGCCGGCTGTTTTGGTAGGAAGCCCGGTGTCTATCAGGGTTACTTTAAAAGATTCCGAATTGGTGTAATGCACATCTAGTTTATTGCTACCCAGCTCGATGGTGATGTCGGAATTATGCAGATAATACTGCATAAAGTATTCCTTGATCAGAAATCCTTTATAGCCCAGGCAAATGATAAAATCATCAAAACCATAATGACTATAAATTTTCATGATATGCCATAAGATGGGTTTTCCCCCGATCTCAACCATTGGTTTTGGACGGATATCAGTTTCCTCCGCGATGCGGGTACCTAACCCACCTGCAAATATGACAACTTTCATAGCACTTAGAAATTGCTGCAAAACTAACTGTATTTCAGTTACATCGCATAATTAACCGGCCCAAATTTACTAAGGTGGGGTGCGTCTGCTACAAGTTGTTAATTAACTGACAATCAAATATTTTATGAATCCAGCCAAGGTGTATTCAATAAAAAAAGAAAGCCCTTTCGGGAAAGGGCTTGTTATAATTGTATTGAAGACTTTGTTATTTCCAGGCATGCGCCAGCTTATCTATCTCACAGTCGTTCAGCACCCGGTTATATAACCGCACTTCATCCATTTTACCATCCAACGACATGATATCGTTTTTCCAGTGTCCTCCGATCACGAGGTCGGCGTTATCACATTTCTTTGCAGAAGAAGCTGGTCTTGTTTTAGAAGCTTCCAATACCCCATCGATATATATTTTTTGAACCCCACCGGCAAAAGAAACAACTATATTATACCATCTTCCAGCCTTGATTGGACCTTTTGAAAAAGCATAGATCGAAGAATCGTAGGTAGTATACACTCTTGTACAATTATCAGTGCCCGGAGGAACGCTGAAGGTCCAGAAAGTATCTGTTACAGAGCTCTGATGTACATTAAATACAGCCGATTGAGCGGTTTCAAAATTTAAACGGCTTATTGCTGCGTAATAACGGTTGGTATTGTTAATGAAGATCTGAAATGAAACGGTTATTGAATCAGCATTCAGTTTACTACTGCCAGGCACTATTAAGTAGTCATTTATGCCATCAAAACCCGCAGCTCCACCTGGTCTTCCCAGAAAATCGGTAGTGATCACCGCCCCGTTCTTTGCAGTTGCATTGTTACCATTCCCACTTTCATCATTAAAATTACCGTTGAAAGGATAATAAGCCAGCAGGCCTTTTGAGAGATTCACCTTGCAAGAAATATCGGGTGGCGGTGGAATGTAGATCGTATCAGTATTGCATGTCGAATCTTTAGTAAGATCGCACTCTTTACATTCTTCGCACTCTTTTTCACAGGCTGCCAGAACGGCGAGCGCAAGCAGGGTACATAAGAAGAACGAGACCTTTTTCATAATAGTGTATGTGATTAAAAAATCGAATTAGGACGAATTTGCTATAAGCCCCCGCGGACGGGCGCCCCCTTGAAGTGACATTTATAGTTATTTAGTCGGCAAACGGTTCTGCCAGTTTTTTGATCTCACAATCGCTTAACAGGCGTTTGTACAGCCGTACTTCATCTATCTTTCCATCTATAGATACGATGTCATTACTCCACCATCCGCCGATCATCAGGTCGCCATTATCACATTTTTTGGCGTTTGCAAATGTCCTTGTTTTGGTCCCTTGCAGCACCCCGTCGATATAAAGTTTTTGCGATCCGCCGGCAAACGAAGCGATGACATTATACCATCTGTTCGCTTCCATGGTTTGATTGGCATAATTCGCCATACCAGGATCGTAGGGGTCGTTTTTTGCGCAGGGATCTGTTCCGGGAGTTACACCAAAATTCCATTTATTATCTGATGGTTGACTGTTATGTATTCCGTATGACAACGATTGTCCGGTCGCAAAATTTATTTTGCTCACCGTTACATGCCTGCGATTAATGGTTTTTACCATTACCTGGAAAGACAGCGTTACTGTATCTGCATTCAGCTTACTGTTACCAGGCACGATCAAATAGTCATTGATACCGTCGAAGCCGGCCGCTTTACTGGCTTTACCAACCATATCGGTCGTAAGAAAAGCCCCGTTCTTTGCAGTTGCATTATTACCATTCCCACTTTCATCATTAAAATTACCATTGAAAGGATAATAAGCCAGCAGGCCTTTGGTCAAATCGGTTTTACAAGAAGTATCGGGTGGCGGTGGAAGGTAGATCGTATCAGTATTGCAGGTTGAATCTTTGCCGAGATCGCATTCTTTACATTCTTCACATTCTTTTGTGCAGGCAACCATGTTGATCATGGCAATGGTAAATATACTTACCGCTATTTTTTTCATGCTATCTAAAGGGTTTAATGAAAGGATATTGCGGGCAAAACTAATAAACCCCAGAACACATGCAAATAAAACTGATAAGTGTGTCAATAATGGCGATAACTGTGCAGAATTGGCAATAGGCGTGTAAAAAACCAAAGGCTAAAATGCTACACACTGATGGCAAAAAGACTATCAAAAATGAAATTTGCGTTCGGCGTTGTGTAAACTCGCGCGTCAGTTAGCATTCACCATTAGACCTGCAGCCTTATACGGGAAGCGTAATACGTTCGGCATTAAGAAAAGACAAAAATGTATCCAACCCCTTTCTTTTTTCAGCCGTAAGCTCATAACTGATATGCTGGGTATAATATGTATGCAGGTCAAATACCGTGTATGGATTTTCGGCCACGGCTCTATCAATATGCTGCAGCCCCAGTTGATTGGCTGCGTTGAATTCTGTTATAAAGTCTTCGGGTAGCGCTTTATTGCTTACCCAGGCGGCAAATACAAATGGTAAACCGGTCATTTCGATCCACGCTTCGCCCAGGTCATATATATATGGCGAGACCTTGCGCTGCTCCAGCGCCCGGTCGCCAATGACCACCCCTGCGGTGGTGCCATTGATAGATGCCCGGTAGTCAGACCGCGTATCTACCAGCTCCGGTGTTATCTTCCAGTATTTACGCAACAACACTTTGGCCAGTGCTACCGATGTACGGCTCTGGTAGTCGAGTAGTATTTTTTCGATCTTGGTTATCGGAACTTCACTAAATATAGCTACAGAAGCCACCGGCCCTGTACAACCTATACAATAATCGGTAATAATATGATGCGTTTTCAACCGCGGGATCACCGCCACAGGAACCAGGCCTGCATCAATTGTTCCTTCCACCAGCATCTTAGCCACATTGGCCGGATAATCTTCTATCAATACTATTTTATCAGCCACCGGCGCACGTTGAATTCCATAAATTAAAGGCTTCGTATTGAGATAATTAACAATTCCAACCTTAATCTTATTCAATTGATTTAATTTTGCGGTCACAAAGGTACTCGACGAGCCTTAAAACAACAATTGTTCATGGAACTAAACGCACTTACGGCCATTTCTCCTGTTGACGGACGCTATCGCCACCAGGTTCAACATTTAGATGATTATTTTTCTGAATTCGCCCTCATCAAATACCGGGTACTGGTAGAAGTAGAGTATGTGCGGTTCCTGGCCGACAAAAAATTCTTCGCCCTGAACGCTGATCAAAAAAAGGCCCTGCAGGAAGTTTGTGAGAATTTTTCCATTGAAGACGCTCAAAAAATAAAAGACACTGAAAAGATCACCAACCACGACGTAAAGGCCGTGGAATACTTTCTGAAACAAAAGATGGCTGCGATCGATGCCGAAGACCTTCAGGAATGGGTGCATTTTGGCCTCACCTCGCAGGATATCAATAATACAGCCATTCCGCTCTCGTGGAAACACGCTATAGAAAACGAATACCTCCCTGCCCTGCTGAACTTTAACCGGCAGCTGGAGATCCTGGCTACCGACTGGAAAGAGGTGCCCATGCTGGCTCATACACACGGACAACCTGCCAGTCCCACCCGCCTGGGCAAAGAGATCATGGTCTTTGTAGAACGCATCGGCAACCAGGTAGAACAAGTGATCAACGTACCTGTTACCGCTAAATTTGGCGGTGCAACCGGTAACTTCAATGCCCATTCAGTGGCTTTCCCCGAGAAGGACTGGATCTCCCTGGGCAACGAATTCGTGGAAGGCGTACTTGGTTTGCAACGGCAGCAGTTCACCACCCAGATCGAACACTACGACAACCTGGCGGCACACTTCGATGCCATGAAGCGCATCAATAACATCCTGATCGACCTTTGCCGCGATATGTGGACCTATATTTCCATGGACTATTTCAAACAACGCACCCTGAAAGGGGAAGTTGGTTCCAGTGCCATGCCGCATAAAGTGAATCCCATCGATTTCGAAAATGCCGAGGGCAACCTGGGCATTGCCAATGCGCTGCTCGAACACCTGGCCGCCAAATTACCGGTCAGCCGTTTGCAGCGCGATCTTACCGACTCCACCGTGTTGCGTAATATCGGTGTCCCTTTTGCACATATCACACTCGCGATAAAGTCTATAGAAAAGGGATTGGGCAAACTGGTGCTGAATGCCAGCGCCATCAATACCGACCTGGAAGATAACTGGGCCGTAGTGACTGAAGGCATTCAAACCATCTTACGCCGCGAAAATTACCCGCAGCCCTACGAAGCCCTGAAAGAACTTACCCGTGGTAAAAATGGCATCAACCAGGAAACCATTCACCAGTTCATCGACGGATTGAAAGTGTCCGCCGCCATCAAAAAAGAATTGAAAAGAATTACGCCGCAGAACTATACCGGGGTGAATCCTGAATTTTAGGGGTGTGCTTATTTAATTGAGTGTAGAAGGCAATTAGCTGATCTGCTAATGTGATAATTTGCTAATGTAATAATTAAATACAATTATTTCCAATGCTAAGACGTGCGGCTCTATCAAAAAGGACTGCTGCGGGTTGAGGCATTATCAAATTATCATATTATCACATTGTATTTGCACATCAGCACATCAGAACATCAGCACATTGGTAGTCTTCCTCCACCACCAATTCACACCTGGCCCATCTATCCGTTCAAACCCGTTCTTCTCCAGCACTCGAATGGATGGTTTATTGTCGGCACGGGTTTCGGCCAGTACCGCTGCGATATCCGGCCGGCTGGCAGCCCATTGTAAGAGGCCTTTCACCGCTTCGGTCATATATCCTTTGTTCTGCATGACTGGCATTGTGCCATACCCGATCTCTACCTCCCCTTTTGCCGAGGGCTTTCCTTTAAATCCCATCTCCGCCACGATCACCTTGCTTTGTTTATCTACCACCAGCCAGAAAGTATGAAACAGGTAATCAGCGCCGGCCTTTTCCATTTCGGGCAGCGTACACTGCGACACCCGGTTCAACACAGCTTGCGAGACCGTACGGCCAAAAGGGGTAAGCCCCAGGGCTTTTTCCAGTTGATCACCAGCCTTCAGGTATAATTCCAGTTGTTCTACTGTAAGTGGAAATAAATGAAGCCTTTCTGTTTCAATTGCGTTGGGATTGTGGCTGGAAAAATAACATAGGTATTTGTTGCCTTCCCTGATATTCGGCTGCTGTTTGAACCCGCAGCGCAACAACACCTTTTGCGACGCAATGTTCTCCGGCTCGGTAATGGCAACGATCTGCGGCAGCTTCATTACGTCGAAAGCATATTGACGGCCGGCCAGGGTACTCTCGGTTGCATATCCCTTGCCCCAGTGATCTTTCAATAAAGCATACCCTAACTGTATTTCGGTATGGCGTTTTTGGTCGGCGCTTTCAACAGGGATAATGGCAAAGGAGCCAACAAAACTGCCAGATCCTTTTTCGGTCATGGCCCAGCGGCCCATCAGTGGATTTTGCTCGTAGAACTGGATATTCCGTTTCAGAAAGATCAAGCACTCCTGCCGGTCCCGCGGTTCCCGGATATATCGCATGATCTCAGGATCTCCATTGATGGCGAAGAAGTTTTCTTCATCGGCCAGTGTATAGCGGCGAATAAGCAACCGGTCTGTTTCGAAGATAACCATGAACACTTAATGTGATAGTTTGATAATTCGATATTGTGATAATGGTCTATTGCGAAAGCGCCTGTTAAAAACCAACCTCACGCGAAGCAGCCACATGACCTGTATTTCATTATCAAATTAGCTAATTATCACATTATCATATTTCTAAACTGCTTCTTTGTGAATTTCACTCGTAAAGTGGAACTCGATATCGGGGTTATTGGTACGTTCGGTATTGAGGAACCATTCGCTCTGGGCCAGGTATACCAGGTGGCCGTCTTTATCAGTTGCGATGTTGTTCGACTTGAAGCGCGTGAAATCATCCAGCTTTTTAGGGTCAGCGCTGGTGATCCAGCAGGCTTTATAATAAGGCAGTGCCCTGAACTCGCAGGAAGCACCATACTCCTGCAACAGGCGATATTGGATCACCTCGAACTGCAGGTCGCCCACGCAACCGATGATCTTTTTATTTCCGCCGAACTGCGTGAACAATTGTGCAACGCCCTCGTCGGTAAGCTGTAAAAGACCTTTTTCCAGTTGTTTGGTTTTCATGGGGTCTTTATTGATCACCTCTTTAAATATTTCAGGAGAGAAAGAGGGAATGCCGGTAAAATAAAAATTTTCTCCTTCCGTAAGTGTATCGCCGATCTTGAAGTTGCCGGTGTCGAACAAACCTACCACATCGCCAGGGTATGCTTCTTCAATTACATCCTTGTCGCGGGCCATAAAAGTATACGGGTTGCTGAACCGCACATCTTTATCGAGCCGTACGTGGTGGAAGTATTTATTCCGCTCAAAACGGCCGCTGCATACGCGCAAAAAGGCGATCCGGTCGCGGTGTTTGGGATCGAGGTTGGCATGGATCTTAAAAATAAAGCCTGAGAACTTTTCTTCTGTGGGCGGAATATCCCGAACCGAAGTAGGCCGCGGACGGGGTATAGGTGCAATGCGGATGAAAGTGTCCAGCATTTCTTTTACCCCGAAATTATTGATGGCTGAGCCGAAGAATACAGGCGCTACTTTGCCCGAGAGGTAATCATTTACCGGCAGTTCGCCATAAACACCTTCAATGAGTTCTACATCCTCGCGTAAGATGGCTGCATCTTTCTCCCCCAGTTTCTCATCGAGCACCGGCAGGCTGAGGTCAGAGATCTGCACCGCATCTTCATCATCCGTAACCTTGGTGTTGGCAGTAAACAGCAGCAGGTTTTTGTCGTGCAAATTATACACCCCTTTGAAGTCCTTACCACTGTTAATGGGCCATGTCATCGGATGCAGGGAGATCTTTAGTTCATTCTCTATTTCTTCCAGCAGGTCGAAGCGGTTCTTACCATCACGGTCCATCTTATTGATGAACACGATGACCGGGGTATCGCGCATGCGGCATACTTCCATCAGGCGGCGGGTCTGTTCCTCTACCCCATTTACGCTGTCTACCACCAGGATAACACTGTCAACGGCGGTAAGAGTACGGTATGTATCTTCCGCAAAGTCCTTGTGACCAGGGGTATCGAGCAGGTTAATTAAAATATTTTTATACTCAAAACTCATTACCGACGTGGCTACCGAGATACCTCTCTGGCGCTCGATCTCCATAAAGTCACTGGTAGCGTGTTTTTTGATCTTGTTGCTTTTTACAGCACCGGCCGTTTGAATGGCGCCGCCGAACAGCAGGAATTTCTCGGTAAGGGTGGTTTTACCGGCATCAGGGTGCGAGATAATAGCAAAAGTGCGTCGTTTATGAATTTCGTTGTTGTATTTCATTGTGTTATAATCTTCTAGGTACCTTGGCCTCACCTGAAAATTGCCGCAAAGGTAAAGCACAATGGGCTAATTTGCTAATGTGCTGATGTGCTAATGAAAATCGATTGCTGATTTGCCGATCTGCTGCGAAAAATACAAGTCCGTTGCAGTTGCTTTCGTGCGAGGTTGGTCAATATTTATGCGGTCTGCCGGTGCAGCATTGCACAACTTGTCCCGCTCTGCGGGATTAGCAAATCAGCACATTAGCACATCAGAATTCAAATTTCTCCACATTCGCATCATTTAACATATAGTGAATGAACGCATTATGCTGCTCTTTGGAGCCCTCCGCCTCCCAGGTGCCGGAAACGGTTCCCTGATCACGGCATTGCGGCCCCCGCCGGAAGGTCAGATTGTGTTGTTTCATCAACGCTTCATAATGTTCAAATACTTTTTCACGGTATGGACAGGTGATCTTGTACATATGACTACGATTTAACCGGTCCATCCACCCTTCGATAATGGTGAACGCCTGCAGTATACCCACCAGGATAATACATCCCATCAGGGAAGCGTATTGATGGCCGGCGCCAACGCCCATGCCCAAAGCAGCGGTTACCCAAATAGTAGCAGCGGTGGTCACCCCGTTGATGCCGGTATCCCCACGGAAGATCACCCCGGCGCCCACAAAACCAATCCCGGCAACAATGCCACCGGCAATACGGTCGGGTGAGTTCTCATAACCGATCTCCATGGAGAACATCGTGAACAGGGTTGAACCCAGGCAGATGAGCATCAAGGTGCGTAAGCCGGCTGTTTTATTATGATACTCTCTTTCAGCCCCGATAATACCACCGATCAAAACGGAAATGAGTAGTTTGGTTATTACGTCTAATGCTTCCATGTCGTTAATTGTAGGTTTTGAGAATTCAGGGTGTCGTTGCAAGTTCCAGGTTACAGCTTGTGCGGCCCCCTGGAACTTGCAACCTGGAACTTATAACTATACCATCTACCACAAGCTTTAAATTAATAACTTCTGTATCTTGTCCCCATGTTCACCATCGAAAACAACCAGATCAAAGCCGTTATCAATGCCAAAGGCGCCGAGCTTACGCAATTGATTCACAAGGAGCACCAGCTCGATTACATGTGGCCGGGCGATCCTGCTGTTTGGGGCAAACATTCGCCGGTACTGTTCCCAATTGTAGGTACATTAAAAAATAATACCTATTTCTATAATGGACAATCGTACCAGCTGCCGCGGCACGGTTTTGCCCGCGACAAACAATTTGCCATAGAGCACCAGGCAGCCGATTCCATTACCTTCCTGTTGCGGCACGACGCAGAGACGCTCACCGTTTTTCCCTTTGCGTTTGAATTCCGCATCCGGTATACCCTGGTTGAAAACGCCCTGGCGGTCGCTTATGAGGTAGTGAATACCGGGAATGAATGGATGTATTTTTCCGTAGGCGCCCACCCGGCCTTTAAGATCCCGCTGGTGCCAGGGACTGATTATACCGATTATTACCTGCAGTTCAATCAAAAGGAAACAACTCCCCGGTGGCCAATTTCGCCCGACGGATTGATCGAAAGCTCGCCCTCACCCCTGCTCGAAAATACCGACCGGCTGCCTTTAAAGAAAGAACTTTTTCAAAAAGACGCCCTGGTTCTCAAGGGAATGAGTTCGACTATTGTCACTTTAGGTTCCGGTAAAACCAGCCATGGCTTCCGCTTCGATTATCCTGGCTTTCCATTCCTCGGCATTTGGGCGGCCAGAAATGCCGATTTTGTATGTATAGAACCCTGGTGCGGCATCGCCGACAGCGTGACCACGAACCAGCAGCTGCCAGAAAAAGAAGGGATCAATAAGCTCGTAGCGGGTGAGACGTTCACCAGGACATGGACAATTACTTTATTCTAGGCGTGGCATAATAGGCATGCAATGGGCTAATGTGCTGATTTGCTAATGTGCTGATGCTGCACCGGCGGACTGCATATATAATAGCCAACCTCGCGGCTATACGACCGCCCGGTACTCTTACTTTCATTAGCAAATCAGCTAATCGCGTTTTCATTAGCACATCAGCAAAACTTGTCCCGCTTGCGGAATTAGCACATCAGCACATTAGCAAATTAGTTAATTAAATCAACCATTCATATCAAAGAACAACCATAAACCACAAAGCCTCAATTAAATCAAGGTATTGATTTACATTTGGTCTTATGCGCCGTGTGCTCGAAATACTAAGCAGTAGCCTCAACCTGACCTGGCAGGAATTCAAAAGCCATAAAATTCGCACCTTGCTGTCTTTGACCGGGGTGGCCTTTGGTATTTTTTGCATCATCAGCGTGCTGGCCACCGTCGACAGCCTCGAATACCAGGTGCAGAAAGACATCAAGGCCCTGGGCACCAATACCGTCTATATTGATAAATGGGTATATGCCGGCGGTCCGGACTATCCCTGGTGGCGTTATGTAAAACGTCCCTCGCCCACCTATGAAGAAATGCAGCTGGTTAAACAAAAAGTACCGGCAGCCGCCAATGTGGCCTTCAATATCAGCACTACAGGTTATGTGGGTTTTGAGAACGATGTGGTGAAAAATATCAATTATTATGGCATCACCGAAGAGTTTGTAAATATCCAGCCCGTAGAAATACAGCTGGGCCGCTACCTGCAACCGGCCGATTATGATTTTGCCGCCAATGTGGTGGTCGTTGGTTATACCGTTGCCGAAACCCTTTTTGGCAAAGCCGAAAAGGCCCCCGGCAAAACCCTTCTTCTGAAATCAGGCAAACGCGCTCTGGTGGTCGGACTGATCAAAAAACAAGGGAAAAGTTTTGTTGGCGGCTGGGAATACGACAACAGCATCCTTATGCCGCTTGGTTTTATGAAACAAATAGTGCGCGAAAAGAATAGCAATCCCGTCATCATGGTGCAGGGGAAGGAAACGGTGCCCATGGAACAACTGCGCGATGAACTCACCGGGGCCATGCGTTCCATCCGCAAATTAAGACCCACCCAGGAAGACGATTTTGCCCTCAACGATATCGACGCTTTCAGCAGTTTTGCCAGCGAGATCTTCGGTGGCATCAATAAAGGGGGCTGGGCCATTGCCACCCTCTCACTGGTCGTGGGCATGTTCGGCGTGGCCAATATCATGTTCGTGACGGTTCGTGAACGCACACCACAGATCGGTTTGAAAAAAGCCATCGGCGCAAAACGCTCGGTGATCCTGACAGAATTTTTGCTGGAAAGCGCTTTCCTATGCATCATGGGTGGATTACTTGGACTGATCATCGTATTCCTGCTCACCCTGGCCTCCCAGGCCATCTTTGGATTTGCCGTGTTCATTGCCCCCCGCATCCTCATCCTCGCGGTTTCCATCTGTATCATTGTGGGCGTATTGGCCGGTATTATACCTGCATCTATAGCCGCTAAAATGGATCCCGTGGTAGCGATTAGAAGCAAGTAAGCCAATTAGCTGATTTGCTAATATGCTGATGTGCTGATAAAAGCCAATTAGCTGATTTGCTAATATGCTGATGTGCTGATAAGAGCCAATTAGCTGATTTGCTAATATGCTGATGTGCTGATGAGAATATAGGGAGGTTAACATTTAATGGGACTTCTGCAGTGAAAGCATTAGCACATTAGCTAATCAGCACATTAGCTAATTATCACATTGCGCTTATATTTGCACAGTGAGTATTACAATTCTGGCTATCGAATCTTCCTGCGACGAAACATCCGCAGCTGTCATCCGGGATGGGGCCATCCTGTCGAATTTTATCGCCAACCAAACCGTGCATGAACAATATGGCGGCGTGGTGCCTGAACTGGCTTCCCGCGCCCATATGCAAAATATAGTTCCGGTAATTCAGGCGGCTTTACAAAAAGCAGCGCTCGCTCCAGGCAGTGAATCAACAGGTGAAGCTGCTGCTCACATGCTGTTGCAATCCGTGAACGCCATTGCTTTCACCCAGGCCCCGGGACTCATCGGTTCCTTACTGGTAGGGGCCCAGTTCGCCAAATCACTCGCGCTCTCGCTGAATGTACCGCTTATTGCCGTACACCATATGCAGGCCCATGTGCTGGCCAATCTGATCGAGGATCCCAAACCGGAATTTCCCTTCCTGTGTTTAACGGTCAGCGGCGGCCATACCCAGATCGTATTATGCGAATCGCCGCTTTCACTAAAAGTGATCGGCGAAACCATGGACGATGCCGCCGGCGAAGCCTTCGATAAATCAGCCAAATTGCTGGGCCTGCCCTACCCGGGCGGTCCGCTCATCGATAAATATGCCCGAGCCGGCAATCCCAACCGGTTCAAATTTCCCGAACCGCAGATCCCCGGATTGAATTTCAGCTTCAGCGGACTGAAGACCGCTATTTTGTATTTTTTGCAGGAGAATACCGCCGCCAATCCACGTTTTGTAGAAGAGAACCTGGCAGATATCTGTGCATCCATTCAGCACCGCATTGTATCTATCCTGCTGAACAAGTTGAAAGCCGCGGCCCTCACGACAGGCATCGATCAGCTCTGCATCGCCGGGGGCGTTTCTGCCAATAGCGGGCTGCGCCAGGCATTTACCGAAATGGGTGAAAAATACAAATGGAAGACCTTCATTCCCGCCTTTCAATACTGCACCGACAATGCCGCCATGATCGCCATGACCGCACATTACAAATATCTGGCAGGCGATTTTGTGGATCTCAGTGCCAGTCCAACCGCCAGGGCGGAATGGTGAGGGCAATGCTAATGTGCTAATGTGCTGATATGCTGATATGCTGATGTGCTGATTTGATGATGTGCTGATGTGCTGATGTGCTGATGCATAAGATCGGGCAATTCCTGAAAGATCGAAGCTCACCTGTTAGCAACCATTAACGCCTGTATTCAATTATCGAATTATCACACTATCGAATTATCACATTCATTACGCACGTTCAATTTTCATCTAACTTGCATCATTTGAATGCGACTCAATTAAATGGCCAACTCCTATTTTCAATTCAAACAATTTACGATCCACCAGGACCAATGCGCCCTTAAGGTTTGCACCGATGCCTGTATTTTCGGCGCATGGTTCTCAGCCAAGATCCCGCAATACGCCACTGTGCTCGATATCGGCGCCGGTACGGGCCTGCTCATGATGATGCTTGCACAACGCTCCCAGGCCGAGATCCACGGCATCGAGATCGACCTGGCCGCTTACAGGCAGGCAAAGGAAAATATCAGCCAGAACGCCTGGGCAACGCGTATGAAGGTATTTCCCGGCGACGCCCGCAGCTTCCGGTTCCCCCTGCAATATGATTTTATTATAACCAATCCACCTTTCTTCGAAGACGACCTGCCGTCTACGGATGACCGTGCGCAAACCGCCAAACACAGCAAACACCTCACCCTTGAAGAGCTGATCGACGTCATTTCCGGCAACCTGCAGCCACATGGCGCTTTTGGTATCCTGCTTCCCTACCACCGGTGGGAATATTTCCATACGCTGGCCACCCGGTACAGTTTCTCGCTCACCGAAAAACTGTTCGTAAAACAAAGCCCCCGGCACAACCATTTCCGCGCTATCCTGCATTATACCCGCCATCACGAGGATTTTTCACCCACCTTCGAACTGACCATCCAGGAACCCGATCGATCGTACACGCCGGAGTTTATGGAGTTAATGAAAGATTATTATTTGTATCTGTGAAGAAGTATGGAAGGAGGAAGGCGAAAAAAATAAGGTTTAAGGTGCTTTGCCTTTCCGGAAATGTGCGTAAGCCATTCATCACCAAAAAGACGGAAACTTAAACCTTAAACCATGTACTGTAAACTTTGAACTGTTAAGTGTGAACAACTGTGAACTGTGAACTTTAAACGGCGAACTGTTTTATGCCAATGCCCTCAAACCTGACATAAGTATAACTTGCCAAAATATTTTCCCCGTCCTTACGGGATTCATAGATGGCAAAAGGGTTTACGCCCACATATACGCCAAATGACCCGGCGTTACCCTGGTTGTCAGCAATCTCCACATAGTCCTGGTACAGCCCCGGTGTGGTCCAACGGATAGTGACATACAGGATGCCTGCTGCAGGATCGGTGTTTTGCGCCACTATAGTGCCCGAATATACGCTCCAGGTATAAGTTGCTCCTTGGGCAACCGGTGTGGCATAAAAAGTGTATTCAGATGTACCGATGATCGTGTTTTCACCGGTAATGGGAATGTTGGCCGAAAAAGCAGGGCTGCTGAAGGCCATCAGAACGAGGGCAAAAAAGGATAAGATGCTTGTTTTCATAAAATTTGTTTTGGTTAATGAGACAGGTTTAAAGAGAATGAAGATACCAGAAAAAGCATATCGCATACGCCGCACACTGCTCTAATTAGTCACCGGCTGTTGGCAATCTATCGTTTTCAGCACATAAGGGAAAACAATTAAACTTTATACGTTGATTACCAGTCAGATAAATAGCATTGTAATAAATATTCGTGTACTGTTGGTTAAAAATCGAATATTTGTTCATTCGTATTCGTTTGAAAAGCGGTGAAACACGCTGGTAAGCGACCAAGACCAAACCTTGTCTGATTGTTGATTCCCGTGTTAAAAACCGAAACATACATGAAAAGCAAACTGTGCATTTCTTTTCCTTTGCTGCCGTTCGTATTGCTGATTCTATTTGTTGCCTGTAAAAAAGGCAATCATTCAGATGCTAATACAGGTACTGATCCCGTTGAGACAGGCGTTGATTCATCGATCACAAAAATTGATTCAACCGGACTTTCAGCCGGCAATAACCTCTTAATAGTAAATGCTCCCCAATGCCCCAATGCGCCCAATTACGGGGATTCGATCGTTTTCACAAAACCGAGGAACGGCGGTGACAAATTTGTTGAACCGCTCAATAATGCAGGTGTTCAGGGCACCTATTTATCGTGGCCAGAAGGTCTTAAAATTAACAGAAATACAGGCGCCATTAATGTATCGCAAAGCGAATCCGGCGTTCGTTATAATATCGCTTTCATTAAAAAAGGCACCCAGGATACCTGTGTGAGCCAACTGATCGTGGCCGGTATGACCTACCTCGATCATATCTTTGTGCTTGACCAGCACGACACCCTGGCAAAACCGATCTTTAATGCTAACCCTTTTGGCGCTTCGATCTGTGATGCCAGTGATGACACGGATTATCCCGACAATAACAGCAACGGTAACAGCCGCTGCAGCTTCGATGACGCAGCCCCGGGCTCTAAAGCCAATGACCAGCATTTACGGGTACGCTCAACCAGCGGTATCATCAACCTGAAAAGATCAGTGGCTGAAGGGCTGTTCGGTACCAGCCCCCGGAACGGCGCCACCAGGATAATTCCCATCGAATACAAACTGAACGATGCCAGCCAGCGGGCAGTACAACGGCTTTCTGTGCAGGTGATCTACTACGACAAAGCCTCGAATATTCCTCTTAGCCTGCAGCAGGAAGTTTCCAATAAAAATCTCAGCATGTTCAATTACCGGGTAGTGAATGGCAAACCCAGACCGCCATTGCTGATCATTGCCGGCTTATTGCGTTAATATATATCTTCGCCACCCATGACAAAAATGGTGCGGGCAATTTTACAGGGACTAACATGGAAGAGCTGGCTGTTGCTGGCAGGCTGGATGGTGTGTTCGTACAACACCGGCAATCCAGACAACCCCCAGGCGCTGCAGGAGCTTTACCGCAAGGCCAATGCGCTGTTCAATACGCCCAACCCAACCGATCTTACCGATAGCCTGGCCCTCGACATGTTTCAACAGGTGCTCGACATGGCCAATAAACAGGGATCAGCACCTGATTCCATCTTGTTCTATACGCAGCTCAGAAAAGGCATCCTGCTCGATGTAGCTACCAACTATCCGCAGGCCATAACAGCTTACAGGCAGGCATATAGCATTAAACAACGCAATCCGCAATGGAGCGATTCCCTGCTGTTTGAAGTGGCGGAACACAGTGGTTCCGTGTATTATCACCTGAATAATTTTGATTCAGCCAGCTATTTCCTGCTGCTGGCAGAAAACCTCGCGGTACGATTTCCCAATGTGCCGGAAAAAGAACGGCTGTACAACGACCTCGGCGTACTCTACTACGAGAACGGCAATTATTTACAAAGCCGTAATTATTTCAGAAATGCCCTGGCCATCATTAATAAGAACCCGAAGAAAGATCCTGCCTGGGTGGTGAATATTGAGAACAATATGGCTGCCGCCAGTTATAAACTGGGACAATATCAGCAAGCCATTGCCATCTACCAGACGATCTGCTCCCGCAAGCTGTTCACCAGTCAGATCTTCCTTAATATGGGACTCGCCTATAAAGGCATGGGAAAATACCAACAGGCGCTGCAGTCCTTTTACCGCGTGAACGCCACTACCCTGCCCCAGGTATACAACGAACTGGCACATACGCATGGCTTGCTCCAGCGACCTGACTCGGCCGGCTATTACCTTACCCGCTTTGAAAAGGCGGCCGGCGCTACCGGAACCAACCGTATTTATACCGGCATGAATCATTTTTACCGCGCTGAATGGCTGGCACAACAACAACAATATCTGCCGGCCTTACAAAAACTGCAGCAGGCGATCATTATTTTCAGCGGTCATTTTCGCAATACAGATATATTTACTGATCCCACGCAGTTCACCGGCACTTTTACCTCGTACCGGCTCTTCGATGCCTTGTTTAAAAAAGCCGTTACATTCGAAGCACTGTACCGGCAGCAGCGCCAGGAAAAACAATTGCAGGCGGCCCTGAGCACCTATGGCAGCGCCATAGCCCTCTTGCGTTATATCGAAAAGAGCTACGATACCGACGAGGCCAAATTGTTTTTGAAAAAGAATAACCAGCAGGTGTATCAGAATGCGGTGCAGCTTTGCATGCAATTACATGCCCTGCATCCTGAGGCAGGCTATGCACAGCAGGCTTTTGAAATGGCCGAACGCAACAAGGCCTCGGTAGTATATAGCGGAGTAACTGAAAAAGGCATTCGCAAGATAACGGGTATCGATCCTGCATTGTTACAGCAGGAACGCAACATCAAGTATAACCTGGCCCGCCTGAGCATCAGAACCGATCAAACGCAGGACAGCGCTGCGCTTCTTGCCCTGGCCAATGAAAAAGCCCGGTACGAGCTGCAACTCGTACAGCTACAGCATACTATTGAGCAGCACAGTGGGTATTACCGCCTTAAATACAGCGATAGTTACCCCACACCCGACTCTATACGGCCATTGCTGCATGCCAACCAGGCAGTGATCAGCTTTTACGCCACCGGAAACAGCCTGCATGTATTTGTAATAACCCGGTCGGGCTTTCAACACAGCCGCATCGATTCTTTTGCTTCGATACAGGAAGCCACCCGGTCATGGCTGGCGGCTTTACAAACTACCGAAGCTGGCCGGCGTTTTAAGGGCGAGCCCTGGGGCGGGCAGCTCTACCGGCAGCTGGTAAAACCAGTGCAGGCGCTGGCAGGCAGTAAAAGCGAATGGATCATCATTCCCGACAATATCCTGTATTATCTGCCTGTTGAATCACTGCCGGCAGACAATAACCCAAATGGTAAAACGCTGTTAGAGACCAACGAGATCAGCTATCAGTTCTCTGCGCGGTTCATTACCGCCCGGCACAAGGGTCCGGCTGCAACAAAGACTTATGCTACCCTGGCCTTTGCGCCCTTTGCGCAAAGCGGTGAACGCTTTCCCCATGCAGATTATCCTTTTATGCAACAGCTGCCGGCTTCAGCCAAAGAGATCGCCCGGTTACCTGGCCGTTCATTCACCGGCGTGCAGGCTACCAAAGAACATTTTCTGCAATACCTGCCCCAATACCCGGTGGTGCACCTGGCCACCCATGCGATTGCAGATACGGGTAACAGTGCTGCCTCTTTCATTGCATTTTATCCGAAAGCCCAACAACCAGCACAGGACGCCCTCTACCTGGAAGAATTGTATGGAATGAATATGGAAAACACCCGGCTTATGATCGTGAGCGCCTGTGAAACGGGGCATGGACAACTCGTGACTAGTGAAGGGGTGTTAAGTCTCACGCGTGGATTTGCCTATGCGGGTTGCGCCAGCCTGGTAAACAGTTTATGGAAGGCCGATGATGAAGCCACGGCGGCCATCCTGCATCAGTTTCATCTTTATCTGCAGCAGGGATATAGCAAATCGAAAGCATTACGCCAGGCCAAAATCGATTACCTGCATAGCAATACATTGCATAAGTCGCCCAACTACTGGGCGCATTTGATACTTACGGGTGATCCGCGGCCATTGATAGAACCGGTCAGCTGGCGCCGGTGGTTGCTTGTAAGTGGCGGATTGGTGGCAGTAATCAGTTTGGGAATGATCTACTTCAAAAGGAGAAAAAAGTCGACGTGGTTTTCCTAGTAATACGGATTAAAAAATTGCTCTGATGTGTGTACTCCGGACTACAGCAGGTTCTGCGTTATCCTTCGTGATCGATGACGTCGACTTTTATACGTTTAGATCCGTGATCAGCGGATGAATGATTTTATAAAGAGCTGCATTTGGCGTTTTGTGATTTTGCTTTAAAGAAGGTAACCGGGGTCCATTGCTGGGTGCCCGGTTACCGACAGAAAACTAAATCATTGTGTAAATCAGGTCTGTTAAACGCTGTTTTCTCTGGCTATGTCATTTAGGGTTTAGAGATACGCTGAACGCAATACGAGGTCATACACGTTATCCACTTCAGGTGGACAGCGCATGTTAGCGTTCTGCGTAATATATATGTGACTGCATCGTGCCCAATGAATATTGTCACGAACGGGTTGTACAAAAAAATCGTGAAGAAAGAACCATCCAGGTTTCTCTGCTGTGGATCCTCCGCCTAAAGGCAGAGCACCACCCAGGTTTCCGATATCATGATCCGGTCTTCACGAATAGTGAAGCTCGTTATCCGTGAAGATGGAATCAAGCAGGTTTCTCTGTCGTCGATCTGCCGTTGGCGGATGCGCAGGTTTCCGATATCATGATCCGGTCTTCACGGATGGTGAAGCTATAATGTCCGTAAAGTAGGAACCATCCAGGTTTCTCTGCCGTGGATCCTCTGCACATAGGCAGAGCTCCACTCAGGTTTCCGATATCATGATTCAAATCCTTACGGATGACTAGAATATTCGTGAAGATGGAACCATCCAGGTTTCTCTGCTGTGGCCGTAACTACTGCCACCCAGGTTTCCGATACCATGATCCGGATCCTCACGAACGTAAAAAGAATTAATGTAAAGAGCTGGTTCTATTTAATAGTAATAGCTGACTGAACGAATGTAACCGCGAATGAAAAGTTTTTTTAAAAAATGTTTCAAACTAGCTGCCACCTTTGATCTTTATGATCTGTAGATCGATATTCCCGATCCGGGCAGCCTGTTCGTGGTACAAATGACCCTTATCGGCCCTGATCTTTTTCAATAAAGGAATGGCTTCGCGGGTATTACGATTGGCCAGGTAACTCAATGCCCCGTAAAACTCAGCTTCGTCCTGGTAAAGGTCGTCCCCTCTTTGGGTATTGTTGGCCATCACCTTGTTAAACAATCTTGACGCAGACGCGTAATTATGCAACTGCAGGTGCGCCATACCGGCCAGGAATAAGGTTTTATTGTCATTTAAGGAAGAAGAGCCAATGGTATTGAAGGCGGCGATCACAGCCTGCCAGTTTTGCTGGCGGTATGCCTGTTCTATATCAGTGATGGTTGCCTGCCCCCTGGTAGTTGGTAGTGTATATGCTATGAACGCGTCGTCATACATGCGTGTTGCGCTTACTGATAAATATTTATATACTCCGGCGCCCATCACGCAAAATAATAAGACTGCGGCCACCCGCATGATCGTACGCATTCGCATGCGCACGTTTTTTTTAGTAGATGTTTGTAATACCTCAACAGGTTGTATGGTGCGAAAATTTTCTTTTACCGCTGCTACCTGGTCATAGATGGCGGAATATTCCACTGCATCCACAGCAAGTTGCAGGAACTCCCATTGACGGCGTGTTTCCTGGTCGCTGTTGATCAGGGCTTCCATTTCCCGCATTTCCTTTTCTTCAAGGGCTCTGTCGAGGTAATTGATTAATAGTTGTTCGTTGCGGCCTTCCATATTAATCGGTCTGTTGGTTTACCATTTTGGCAATAACGGGATTTTGTTTTACCAGTTCCGTTAGCGCCTGCAGGCATTTATATTTTTTATTACGCACCACCTGCTCATTTTCATAAGGCAGGTGATGCACTATGTCTTTCATTGAGAGATTTTCATAATAGAACAAGGTGAGCAACTTTTTACAGGGTTCGCCCAATTTACCCAGCACCACCAGGAATTCTTGTTTTACTTCCCGGTTGGCAATGTATTGGCTAACGTCCATTTCGATACCCTCGCGATCTGTCTCAAACGCCTTTTCCCGGACACCGCTACGCGCTCTTTTTTTCAATTCATTCAACCACAGGTTTCGGGCGATGGCGGTTAAAAAGGTCTTTACACTGGCTTCTCCCCGGAATTTACCTTTCCTCACCAGGTCAATGAATGTGACCACCGTTTCCTGGAAGATATCTTCGGCGTCGGGCGCTGTCCCGCTATTAGCCAGGATAAAAGACTGAACCGTTTGTGAATATTGCTGGTAAATGAAAAAAATGGCGTTATTCAACTGATCCCCGCTTCCGATGGCAGCAAGCAGCTCGGCATCGGAATACATGTTGCCTTTTATCATTCTCCGTTATTAATAGTAAACGCCGGGTCTGGTTTTGTAACCGGCCTGAACACTTTTTTAAAGATTTTCAAAAGTTCCCTGTCTGTTGGGCGTAAAAATAACGCACGGAACATTATAAGCACATTAAAGTTTGTAGAATAACCCATCAAATTGATGGATGTCAACATTTTCCACCCGGAAATACAATCCAACGCCGGAAACCACTTTTACAATGATAGCCTGCTTTTAAGGCCGGCCGCCATGTCTGCGCCAAACGATCAATACAGGATTTTATTAAACGGACCATTTTCCAAACGCTCCCCCCAACTGCTGCTATTTCCGGCCTCTTTCCTAATGACCGGGCCGTAAAAAGCGTTTTTTATGCATGGGAATGAAGGGCAAGTCGATCTTTCGGAAAACGAATTCGAAAAATAAAGTTTCAGGTCATAAAGGTGAACACACTCCATGAAATCTCCATATATAATTCCTTTTCGTTCAAAAATGCACATCGTTGATTGTCCACTGTTCTAATAGGAAATACAAAGAGGCGCAGGAGTGAATTTTGCCAAAATGGCGAAAGCACAACCGAATAGGGCAAAACATGAATTGATTGATTTAGAAAATAATAACAAGGTAAGTAACTTGCATTCGGAATGTAGAATCAACCCGGGATCTTGCGAAGGGAGATTTGTAGCGCCCTATCCATGTCATAAATTGTATTGCTTATCCTTTAGCATGCAGCGTACAGTGCGCAAGCGTTATCCCTGACAAGTGGGCAACGGCTTGCAGTTGTATATTATCTGTTAAAACCAAAAGAATGGCAACGCAGTTCTGAATGAATGTGGCTGTGGACGCATATATGCCCGAGATAGATAGCATACGAATTCGTCACCATTCATTTAAACAGGCGTATATGCCAAGACAATATAAAAAAGGAGTATTGGAGGCAGTGAGATGGGTCAAAAAAAATATCGACAACCATCCCAACAATGGCACCAGCACGGCAGCAATGGCCCGTATAGCCGGTGTGAGCCGAAATGCGCTCCAGGAAGTATTCAAGGCAAAATATGGTACTTCCATTGGCCAATACAAATTAAACCTCCGCATGAAGCTGGCCGCACAACATCTTAAGACCGGTAAATCGATCAAGGAAACAGCCATCCTGTTACAGTATTCCTCCGCCAGCTCATTCTGTAATGCTTTCAGGAGTTTTCATGAGGTTAGCCCCACCGACTGGTTAAAAACACAAAAGCTGACTAACGCTAACAAACAGGCCAAATAGCTACTCTGCCCCGGCGCCATTGCATTCCAAAATACCACCTATGTAAGCCGTTCATACATGTATGGTACAAAACCAGATCTGCGGATAGCCAGGAAACTGTATTCACCGGCAAGGTCCTTACAGGTTGCCGACGCTATCGGCAGCTTCAATAACAAGCGGGGTATGACCAGAGCAGAAAAAGATATATATGCTTTCCTGGACGATCATTTAGGGATCTATGATAATCCCCATGGCATTGAGTTTATCATGAACATGGATGATTCGGTATTTGTCATTCATGGATTGAACCCGCCGCCCGAGCCCTATGCTGACTTTGGATTGTTATATCCCAGTGCTGCATTCAACACCTTTGTGAAAGATTTTAAGTTTGCGAACAGCCGCGCCCTGGCCACATTAACACCCGGGCATCTTTGGCAAATGTATTATGAAGGCAAAGCTGAGATCTATTGTACCCTGGTGGTAAAGATCATCTTTTATGCATTGTATTTCCGCCTCACCGGCCATAATACAATGATCGTACGCGATGAGAATGACCAGGAACACGAAATAGGCGAAGTATTTACCAGTCCACACCAGTTCCTGGAGTATACGCAAAGCCATTTTTTGCAGGACGAAGGATGACCCTGGTTAAGCCCTGACCTCACCATTAAACCGGCCGGAACATGACCAATGATGAAAAAAGAGTTAAACAACATGTGCTGGAGGCAGTTCATGCCTTTAAGGGGCTTCTTGACGACCACCGTTATAATGGCGATTCTGCAGTGCAACTATCTGCGCAGTTCGGTGTGAGCCGCAATGTGCTACAGGTAACTTTCAAGCGGAAATATGGCATCGGTATCCGCGACTATAAGATGAAACAACGTATGGAGCGGGCCCGCCAGTTACTGGAATCGGGCAAGGATGTAAAGGAAGTGTCGATGTTACTCAATTACACGCAGCCACGCGCCTTCACTGCTGCATTTAAGAATTATTTCGGCGTTACCCCTACTGTTTTTGCGCATAAGTCGCCGGGTGGGTGAACGTATCCCCAAGTCTGATGTACATAAACCCAGTCTTTTTTCAACTTCCGGCTTAATAAAAATCTCGCTTAAATTGACATTAGTCAATAATTTTTCTGACTGTCCGCGCTCAAACTTTGTTCGGGATGGTACCCGATAAGTGCCGGGATGGCTCCCGACTTTGTTTTGGTCTTCTTCGGGTCTACACTAGGGAGACCGGGTGTTTTCCCGGAGAAATCCCGAAGCCGTACCGAAGAAAGCTGGACGAGAACCCAGCACAATACCACCGCCATTCTGCAGACAACCTGAAGCAAACCAATACTTTACCAACAGACTTCTTCGTTAATTCCTGAGGGTATTGTTTCCATCACTTAGGCTATAGCGTTAGAGAAAATGTTTAGCATATCTATTTGATGGAAACATCAAATCAACATAGATCGGCCATTCATCAGCGTTCTATATCGATATAGATTTTATTTAAATTACGGTTCATGTTCATGGCAAATAAAAGCAGCTTATTTTGTACTTATAGAGCTATTAAATGGTGGCGACGCTTTGAGTAACACGAACATATACCAGGCCAATAAACCTATCATGGTTCAACGAGATACTGTCTGCAGGGCATTACTCCACCACCCATTCATGAATACCCGTAGCAAATTCAGCCGGCAATTGTACTTCCAGTTTGAGCGCATGTGTTGTTACCGGCTCAAAACGCACCTCATTGTATTTATCTTTCGCTATTTCATAACCAGTCGTATGCTTTACCGGCAGCCATTGCCCATCCTTATTATAATAGACCGTCCATTTTGCCGGAATGCGGCAACCGCCCCAGGGACCGTCATCGAACCAGTACACCTTGCAGGACGATACCGTACGTTCACTGTTAAAATTATATTGCACCCATTCAGTTGTGTTCTTTTTTGGCCACCAATGAAAGTAAGGCAAGGAATTGTCTTTTGAATCGGCTGGCTCCAGCTGGTCGTGCACTGCCATCAAACTTCTTGACTGGATGCTAGCTGTTGCCTTACTCGTGTATGCAACCGTTGGCGCCGGCTGGGGGCGGGCAACCGCCTGTGTATAGGGGATCCAGACCTGCATCTCCCCCGCACCCCGGTTATTCCAGGCATAATAGGGTATCGCGGTAACGGTTTGCGCACTGGTGATCAATGCAGTGGTATTCAGCTGGCGTTTGGAACCGGTACCGCGCATGGTGATAACATTGATGCCACCGAGCAGGCTATCTGCATAACGCACCTGCACATGTGCATTCTTATCTACGACAATATTCTGTACGAGGCTATCCTTGTTATCCCAGCCTTCGAGACAATATACGACGGGTCCCACCTGCAGGGCAAAGCGGCCTTCATCGGCCTTTACTTTTTCATTGGCATACACATGTTGCGGCTGCATCGGCAGGTTGAGTGCGACCTTGTCTCCTTTTTGCCAGCTGCGTTCCAATACTGCATAGCCTTTTACCATTTTAGCGGCAACCGGTTTTCCGTTTACCGTTATAGTAGCGTAACCCGGTTTATCAGTAGTTGTATAAAGATCGCCGGGAACCGGTTTCCCTTGCGCCCAGCCTGGAATGCGGATATGCAGGGCAAAAGCAGTTGGTTTGGCCACATCTATTCGAATGGCGACCTGTCCCTCCCACGGATAATGGGTGGTCTGTGTCAACCGCACCTTGCCGGCCGGTAATGTAATGGTGCTGTTATTACTCATGAACAGGTTTACATACAGATCATTTTTATTCTGTGCATATACATAACCTGGCACAGAGGGCAGGAAGCGGGTCATATTCGAGATACAGCAGGCGCAGGAAAACCAGGGACTGCGGTCATGCTGGCCAACCGAAGCAAGCGGATTCGGATAAAAGAACCGGGTGCCGTTCAGCGACATGCCCGACAATAATCCATTGTACAGGGTCCGTTCCAGCACATCGATGTATTTAGCATCGCCATGCAGCAGGAACATCCGGTTATTCCAGTACACATTGGCAATGGCGGCACAGGTTTCGGCATAGGCGCTCATATTCGGCAGATAAAATGCGTCGCCAAACGCCTCGCCATTATTGGTAGCGCCAATTCCGCCGGTTATGTACAGCTTCTTCGTCACCACATCATTCCAGATGGCGTCAATGGCTTTCAGGTAGGCGGTATCGCCGGTGAGCGCCGCAATATCGGCCATACCGCTGTACATATACGCTGCCCGTACCGCATGGCCTACCGCTTCTCTTTGATCTACCACCCGTTTATGGGCTTGGTTATACGCGTCGCCTGACGGACCGCGTACATCCAGGAAGAATTTGGCAAGGTCGAGGTATTTTCTGTTGCCGGTAATGCGATAGAGTTTGGCCAGTCCGGTCTCGATGATCTGGTGTCCCGGGTAGATCTCCAGTTTGCCCCAGCCAAAATCTTTTACCAGCAGATCGGCATTCTTGAGGGCAATATTGAGCAGGTTCTTTTCTCCCGTAGCATTGTAATGAGCATAAGCCGCCTCGTATAGATGGCCGCTGTTATACAATTCATGGCTTAATACTGAATCTTTTACCCAGCGCCTGTCGCCGATCCATTCGTGTGGTTGAGCAGGTTTAATGGTTCGGAAAGTGAACAGATAACCATCGGGTTCCTGTGCTCCGGCAATAATATCGATCAATGAATCGAGGTATTGGGAAAGTGCAGCATTAGGCGCCACCTGCAAAGCGTAAGAAGCGCCTTCGATCCATTTGTACACATCGGTATCGTCGAAAGTGAATTGGGAGCAGACTTTATTTTCCCGCTTGCCCGCCGCTGCCAGAAAATTATCGATCCGCCCATGCTTTTTACACATCTCCAGGATATAAGGAATAGTCACCGTAGCATTTACGTTCATCTTCGGTTGCCAGAAGCGGTCGGTCACTTTCACCTGCGTGAAAGGCACCGGTTGTATAGGATAGTCTTTTATCTGCGCCACGCTTGCTAAAGGCAGTAATAACAGAAGTATGTTTTTTATGACCATGATTCATTTTTGTTTGAATGGAGGTATATACAGGGTTGCGGGGTGAATGGTAATTGTCAATGCGGGATGGTCAGCCTTGAACTTTGTGCCTTTTCCTCTTTGCCTTTTTGCCTTTTTTCTATTGGTCTCTGTTCCTATCAGGCGGCTCTACAATCAGCAAATGCTTTACAAAGAAATCCCGCTTTCTCAGTCTGCCGTAGGGCCCACCATCGCCATGTCCCATACCGGGTATCACCAGCAGGTCGAAGATCTTACCCGCTTTACCACAAAGAACACGATTAGAAACCCATAAAAAAAGCATTGCGTTCATTTAAGCCGGTGAAAGCTAAAATTAATGCAATGCCAGTGGGTTGTGATAGCCTGTGCTAACCGGTTGTTTACCGATATTGACTGGTTTGGGGGGACCGACTTTATCCGGTAGCCTTATGTTCGGTTTATATAAGGCCGCCAATTTTTGCACCTGATTGTAGCTGTTCATAACTACTCTATTTGAAACAAATACCAAAAGGAGGAGGCTACTATCCCCTATCTAGAAAACAGGGATGACAGTCTCTAACCCTATACCCTGATAAAACCTGATTTATTTGTAATAAGCGAAAACTGACCCCTATTGGCTATTTCATTGAAAAAGGAAAGTTCCTCTTCTTTGAACTGAAATCCTATACCTGCATTATCGGTTTCAATCCAGACCCAGATGACAACCTCAAGAACGGGATTACGTTTACATTCCCTAGCACATCCAGCTTTGCTTTGAACAGCGCACTCAAATATTCAGTATGGCCGCTTACATCTTCTTCATCTGATACTATAACTTTTGACCTGAAGAAATCCCCGCCATGGTCAACCCAAAAGGATAATAATCACCATGCCTATTTTAATGCTTCCTCGGATTTTGGGGAAGCTAGTTTATAATGCTGTTCAAAGAGCTCTAACAGTCTCCAAAATAGGTTTTTTATTTTCAATTGAAAGAAAAAAATCCGGGCGTACAACCCGGATTCTATAAAGCTGCTTTAGCTTGTAAAGTTATTCACTACGATCACTGATGAACTGGCTGAACTGGATCAACACTTCCTGGATGCTGTTGCCGCTGGCGATAATGCGGCCTGCATATTCTTTCAGGAACGCGGCTTCCAGTTCCGGCCGTCGCCAATGCCCTTGAAGTATCATTGGATTACCTGGCCGGCAATACAGACCAGCTCCTCGAAAAAAATATTGTAAAGCGTATAACTGATATACAACAGCTGCCGCAGGATGATAAGGCACATCTGTTCGCACTTAATGGATGCCTTCCTCAGAGATCATAAAGCTAAAAAGGCGTATGCTTCTTGAAAATGCAAAAGCCCGGCAGCGCCGGACTTTAGCATTTTCAAGACTGTGCAACCCTACTTTTCCTAAAAACAACTATAGAAGATACTATAAAACTTGCTATCGCTATTATATGTATACCTATATCAATAAATTCAGTTTTTTGAGCAAGCAAACCCTTAACCGCATCGAATGTCAAAAACTTCTTCTCACTTAATAATGGGATGCTATTCAAAACAAACAGGCACAATATGGCATAACATATAATCCTTACTTTAAACGATAGCGTATACTTATGTGATAAAAGGCCAAATAATAAAAATGCAACAGAACCAATTGCTGCATAAAAAACATACACCCATATTGCATAAGAAAATATTTCAGCACTTAAAGGGTGAAAAGCTATTTGTGATAGCACCAGTATCAAAATAGATACTATCGAATATATAAGGATAAATTTAATAGCTTCTTTCATTTACTGGAATTTTACAAAAGTTCTTTTTTCCGATTTCGTTTTTACCCATTCTCCGTCATCATTTTTATTATAAACATCTACATCTGTGTACACGCCATTGGCAGTAATATTGCTTCCAAAATGGTTATTTCTGGCCCCTATATATTTACCTATTGCATCTACCTGATTACCTTCTACACTAAAAGCACTGATGCCTTCTCTAATCCTTATTTCTGTTTCAAAGATTGCACTATTTTGTTGGGTGCTTCCTTTAGAGTCCGCTACATAGTTAAATGTAAACATGTCAATATTACCTTCAAATCCTAAACGCCCACCCAAAGCTTTTGCAAGATGCTGCGTATAGGATTTGTATAATTCAGGTCTGTTAGCAATTTTATCAGCACCATGTCCACCATCGCCACTAAAGATATGCCCATATCCAGGATTATACATTCTATTCCTATCGCTCCTTTTAGTATGAGCATAGCTATCGCCCAATCTATGTAAAGCCATTCCAAGTTGCCGGGTTGATGCAGCATCTAAAACCATATCCGCTGATTTCATTCGTTCATAGACAGAATTTCCTCCTGTTAAAGCGTGAACAGCAGTTTGATAACCCGGATCAATCCAAGTGGGATTTTCTTTATAAGCATCACCACTTCGATACATATAATTATCCCAAACCTCTGTGTTTTGCGCAATATTAAACGCTAAGCTACTTCCCATCATGGTAGCCATCAAGTAAACAGTCCAAAAATGACCATCAGTTTCATAAGCGCCATTGGGATCCAAAAATCTAACAGGATTATTAAATCCATAACGATAGGGAGTTAATCCCGGGGCTTTACTTGCAAGTGGATCAACAGAGTGAAAACGTCCTATTTGAGGATCTTGCATTCTTGCGCCATAATCATATAGCTCTAAACCTGCACCATCACTGAACTCCGTTGATTGAAGCTCCTTGCCGTTATACTTATACTTGTTTTCAACACCTCCGAATGATAGCGCTTTGCTACTTATCCCAGCCATCGTTAACCCAAAAGGATAATAATGCGTTTCCTCCAGTAAAGCGCCCTGATTATGCTCCACCCGGATATCATCAAAATATACGTCCCCTTTGCTCTCATTGCTTACAAACACGTAAAGATATCCATTCTTTTTCATTTCTATTTCTCCCCCATTACCGGCATCCAGTAACCGGTATTGGAGATCACCTTCACTTATCTGGCCAACCGGGATCGCATTCCCCTCCACCATTTTAAATTCTTTTTCATCCAGCAATACCCAATTTAAATACGCTTTTGGCGTGTTGGTAGGCAGATTTTGAGTTTGTTTGTTCAGCAGGCTTTCCATACCAGGCTGCAAAATTCCATTGGTGACCTGACCGGTGGTAGTTCCATGCACCAGATTTCTGATCCCTGGCGTTAACTGGCTCAGCATATTGGTAATAATGGACGTTAAACCGCTTTGGGTATTGTTATCCACCTCCATTCTTCTGTACCAGGCCTTGGTCAATGCTTTGATCTTATCGCCGGCCATCACTTTTAATATGACGCCCGGTCCTACCCTGCCTTCTTCTGTGGAGCCGTTTACTTTGCTCACCATCGTGTTTGCAGCATCCGTATCAAAGCCGCCACTTAATTCAGTTTTGGCTTTGGCTGTGCTGAGGTTGGATGTTAGGTGCACCTATGATGACGGCATCCAAACCAAGCCTTTTGTTTTCCTGCGTGGCGCCAAAATATTTTGGAATAAAGTCTGCCTGCTTGATTATATCTGTTGACGAACTCACAGGAGCGACCGTGATTTTGGTCAATCTCTTTAAATTGTTAAAATCATCTCTGCCGGCATACTCAAACCTGACGATTGCTTTTGAACTAATGATTGATTCCAGGACAGGTGTAGTGAATTGAGGCAACGGCGAATTTATTGTGGACATCGATGAGCCAAGGTTATTAGGCGAACAACTGCTGCTATAATTTTCGGCCCATCCCTGATATACGTACGTCACCAAACCCGGAACTGAAGGATTTGTATTCTGCAAAACATAATTAAAGGTTATTTTGTCTCTACCGTCAGCCGAAGTCATGTCTTTTATAAACCATTCTGAATAATCCTGCCCTGGATTAGCCACAATGGTTTGAAAAGTATAGACGATGCCATTATCGTCAGTAATTTTTAGATTACCGATCCTGGGCCAATCACTGCTCCAATCCAAAAATTTTTCTATTTTCAAGTGACGGTAGGGAAGCGTAATGGCATTATCGCCATTTGTATATTCATAAGTAAATATTCCAGAAAGTCCGGTAGGCAACTTATAAAAAAAACGATCCTTCATAGGATCCCCTTCGCCGCCAAAGTACCGGTTTAAAAAATCTTCAAAATTCCTGAAGTCATTTAGGCAAGCGCTGGATTGATCATAGCTTCCATTCGATGACTTAATAGCGCTCAGCAATGCCCCGGCATTATCGTACGTCCTAGGCATCGCTGGCCTTTCATCCCGCATACCGTTAATGGACCTGGAAACCAAACCTCCGGCGTTCAGCGCCCAGCCCAGACCTACTTCCGATGCGATATCATTAACTTTTATTCCAGAGGCATGGTATGAGATGGAAACCGGCACCTTTAATTGTCTTCCTTCTACCGTGTATATAGGAATTTCAATATTCAGAACACCAGTACTGTAATCGACTGGTATTTCGCCATAACGCATGAAGGTTTGGGCAGCCGGGGAAGGCGGTATTATTTTTGGCATGTCGTAACTGGATCCCTGACCGAAAGTTATTACCGCAGCAAAAAGCATTGCAAAAACAAACACTGCTTTTTTCATTATAATTCCTACCATTTTTAATAATGCCATGTTTACTACATTTAGCGTTTGATACGCTTTCAATTCTTTTTAAGATTACTTGCTTTTTGACTCCAGCTCTTTCATTCGTTTTTCAAGATCAATCACATACAAGGTCAACTCCTCGATCTTCTTCAACAGCGCGGCCTGGTTGTTACCGAGATCCAAGCCGTTCTTTTCAACTTCCGCTGCTGATGCAACTTCAGGCAAATGATGATGTTGTTTGATGTATTGTTCTACTTCACTGAGTGGGCGGAGGCGATAACTGGCATTGAAGACATAATCTGGCCATGGATAGGTTTTCACGGTCACTTTTGTAAATATGGCAGAGCCGGCAACAGCGAGTTTATGTCCCTTTGTATCTGTAGTACCAATGGCCAGAGCACTATTAATACCAACATTGCCTGAGCCTCCTACGGTTAAAACATCAGGTGCTATAACATTGACATAATCAAAATACAGATCACAAATTCCGGGAACAAACTCCATTCCTCTTATTTCCAGATCCGTTACATTATGCGGGATTTGCACAGGCAGCGTGAATAACTTCCATTGATTACTTTCATCAAACATGGAAGGTGTGATCGTGAGATAATTTAAAGCTCCTGACCCTGCTTGACTGCTAAATACATCTAAACGGCAGATTTGCGAAGTAGATACATTAGATGAAACTTTAAGCCTGAACTGGATCAGGTAATAGCCAGCTTTATAACTCGTGTAAGGCCCATAGAAAAAAGTAGCTGCCGGTGCACTACTCAAGCGCCGGAGGGCTTTTCCCTCAAACGCAGTTGCATCAGTTACTATTTCAGTGCCAGCGGTTTCGGAAAGCTGGTCTTCATCAAAGAAAATTCCGGATTGGGCATGTACGTGGAAATTAAAACAACCCAAAAGAATGCTACAAATCAGATAATATTTCATATTTCACGGTATGTTAGGTGATACGAATTAAGACAATTTAGAGGCCAGTGGAGTTTTATGTCACTCTTTCCTCCATGGCCTTCATTTTAACCTCCAGCGCTTATAAAATGCCCAAAAACTGCCATGTATTAACGGCACTTTTAAAACTTAAAGCGTTATCCCCTGATTCAATTAAACCCTTTCCAGCTACATGTAATTTTTCAGTAGGAGTATTGGTGCCAATGCCCACACCATTACTTTTAACATGGATCTGGGCGAATAGACAAGTGTGTAATGCAGCCACAAAAAAGGTGGCTAATGTCGTTTTTAACATTAATATTAATTTAAGATTATGGTTTTGCTTTAAAGTTGGAATTCGTCGCAGGTAAATGCTTTATGCAGGTATTGAAGCTGATGACATCTCATGTGCAGATCTAGTTTGGTTAGGGGTTACACGAAAGTATAACACGGCACGCATGTAAAAAAGAATTATTCGTCACATTTGATAAACGTGCAGTTTTGCCAATAGGCGTGTAGATTCTGCCAATAGACGTGTAATTAAAATGGGCCTTTTGTCACATCATCCCGTTTTTCCATGGCCACCTTAACAGCGGCCGTCATACTTTTTATATTGAATTTTTGCATCAGGTTGCGGCGGTGCATCTCTACTGTAAGCGGACTAAGATGCAATTGTGCGGCAATGGCGGCATCACCAGCAAGGGTGGAAGTTAAAGCAGCAACCGTGCTTATGTAGGCGGCCGGTATCTTTTGCGAGGGTCCATTATACCACCTCCCTGCTCCAGTTTTACCGGAATCTGCTTTTTTAACTTTACATACAACCAATTCGATCTTTCACTTTAAAACAAAAGTTACATGAAAAAAAACTTGCTCTTCTCCCTGACCTTCTGTATCGCCATAAGCTTTGCAGCCTGTAAAAAAACGAGTACGGCTGATGAAGCAGCGCAGCCTGAGGATAATGCATCTAAAGTGTATGCCTACATCCTTGACCTCGGTTTCCCCGCCGATCAAATTGTGAATAAGCCTGATAAATTTATTGTAGAGGAAGATATCGTCTTCCCCAAAAATATGGTCGTGCCCGCGGAAAAAGTACGGCCCGAACAATACTATACCGGCAGCCTGGTAAACCAAACAAAGGCAACGAATATCCGGTTACGGGTAGATGCATCCATGACTTCCATGCTGGCAGAAATTGATGCAGCCATTGCGCAATGGAACAGTATCCCCAATTGCCGCATTCACTGGACAAGAACTACCGGTACCTACGATGTGCTGATCGTGAACAGCAACCTGGGCAATGGTGTATGCGGACAAGGCACTTTCCCTTCCGGTGGCAATGCCGGCGGCACCATCTGGATCAACAAGAACTATATTGCGGGCAACAGCTTCGCCCAACGTTCCCGCACCATTTGTCATGAAATGGGCCATAATGTTTCTTTGCGGCATACCAACTGGGCAGCCCGGGGCGAATCAAGCGCAACGGCCGTACCGGGTGTTGGCGGTACCGACGCTTCTTCGCTGATGAATGGAGGCCAGTGCGGCAGTGGCGCTACCGTATTATCTGCGAAAGACAAACAGGCTTCGGCGGTATTGTACCCGCTATAATTTCCTGCCAATGAATTTCAAGGGGCGCCCCTCGGCGCCCTTTTTTTTTACTCCGGGAATAATAGAGTGAAAACAGGTATAACAGAAATGTACAGGTCAGCATTATAACGGTAATGGAAAGTTGGTATTTCAACTTATCGTGGAGTATAATTTGAAAGAAATACGTTAAATTTCTATAAACGTAATCTTATCCATATGCCAAAGCATTATTTCGACCGGTTGGAAAACATTGACCGCCTTATTCGCATGAAGGGAACCGGCACACCAAAACAACTTGCCGGCAGGCTGCACATTTCAGAAAGTTTATTATATGAATATTTATCCTTTATGAAAGAACAGGGCGCCCCCATTGTTTATAGCAAAACGCGGCAAAGCTATTACTATGAACGTCAGGGCGGATTCAATTTGCGATTCATAAACGGCGCCCCGGCGGAAGAGCAATGAAGCAGCGCAAATAAAAATCCCGATGTCATATCGGGGCTTTTTATACTTGATCCTTTACATAAATCCAAACAAACAGTATTACAAAGAGTACCGGAGTGTAATGCCATAAGTTCTTTGGTCGCCCAACACACCGGCATAATGGCCTGCATTACCTGCCGCAGGTAATAATTGCTCAAAATAGTCCCGGTCGAGCAGGTTGCGGCCCCACACGAAGAACGACAATCCATTCACCGCCCGGAAACCAATTCGTCCATTCAGGATCGCATAACCAGAAATGTTCAAATATTGTGAAGGCGATGGGCTTGACGAAAAATTGGAACGGAAATAACTGTCGATGCCCAGGAAGAACTGCCCGGTTTGGGCCAGCGCCTTTGTTTGTTTGGAAAGCAGCTCACCACCTAATGAGCCTGCCCATTTGGAAATACCCGGCAGATCACCGCCTGATACGTCTTTGAACGCACTGGTACCACCGGTCTCTTCCAAAGGCACTGGGGCATTTGTAAAGGAGACATATTCACCTTCCGTATAAGCCAGTGCGCCATTTAAAGAAAGGTATTTTCCAACAGTTACATTTGCATCTACTTCAACACCCAGCACCCGAATCTTTTCCGCATTGGCTAGGTAACCGCGATTCACACCTACTTCAGCTGTTTGTACCTGGGTTTGATAATCTTCTACCTCGGTATGATGGAATACCGCATTCAATGTGGCGCCTGCAAATGGCCTTGTCTTCAGTCCGGCTTCAAAATGGGTTACATATTCCGGTTTTATCTGCGCCAGATCGAGCATTACTTCGCCGGCCGCTGTGGGCAATCCGCCCAGGTTCACCCCGATTGGTTTATAGCTGGTAGAATAAGTGGCAAAGGCATTTATTTTATTCGAGGCTTTGTACGATACCGTTAACTGCCCTGATAAATTGTTCTCATCCACATCCTTCGTAAACGCCTGGTTGGTGTACACCAGATTCTTCAGAGCGATCAACTCGGGATCTGTTGTTTCCAGTCCGCCATAGGTCTGCCGGTCATAATCAACCTCTTTTTTATCATAATTGAAGCGCAAGCCTGGCAATACGTGCAGGCGTTCGGTGACGGCCCAGTCAACCTGTGCAAATACCGCAGCCCCCAGGCTTTTTAACCTTGAGTAGGTTTTAATACCGAAGCCATCAAAAAGGCCCGGCGTTTTCCATTTTGAAGAGGTAGTGCTTTGGGAGAAACGCCATTGAGCGGCGCCTGATTCTTCTATATGATATGGATCGGTCTTCAGGTCCTGGCCAATGGCAAATACGCCAATAACGCCACTTATTTTGGAAGAGATATTCCCGGCATACCGGATCTCCTGCGTCCAGTTCTGGTGCCTGGAAGTAGCCTGCGATAAGCTCAGCACGGCCAGACCGGTAAAGTCGCGGTCATTGGAAGGATCCCAATGCCAGTAGCGCCAGGAGGTAGTGGAGGTTAAAGTGCCGCGGCCGATCTTCTGATCGATATTGATAGATACACCACCCAGATCATTTCCTGAGCGCCAGGGCGTATTGTGATCGATCACCCGGTCAAAAGGATTTCTGCTCGGAAGATCATAGTTCAGATCTTTAATGATATTCTCGAACTGGCGGTAAGCGGCCCTTTTTGTTTCAACCACGCCTGCCACCACCTGCGCATAACCATCGGGGCGTTGACGCGTGGCATCCCCGGCCAGCGTAATAGTAGTGCGGCTGGTAGGCGTAAATAACAATTGCGCCCTTACGCCCAGGTTATTGATATCATTTACATTTTTCTGGGTAGCTACATTGTACAAAACGCCATCGCGCTGCGTACCGGAAAAGGAAAGCCGGCCTGCCAGCTTATCTTTTATAATGCCGCCGGTAACAGAACTTTTCGCCTGCACAAAGCCAAAATTACCATAACTCACTTCGAAAGTGGCGCCTGGCGTAAAGCTTGGCTTACGTGTGGTAATATTGAAAGCACCGGCCGTGGTGTTCTTACCAAACAGGGTGCCCTGTGGCCCGCGCAACACCTCGATCTGTTCGATATCAATAAAGTCTAGTGTAGTGGCAGCGGGACGCGCGAAGTATACGCCGTCTACATAAAAGCCTACGCCGGGATCAATGCCATCGTTGGTAAGCCCGAATGTAGAACCCAGCCCACGCACGTTTAAAGTGGTATTACGGGGGTTTGAAGAATATAACTGCACCGTCGGCACCAGCTCTTTCAAACGGTTCACATTGAAAGCTCCTGCCGCTTCTACGCGGGCGCCGCCCACCACAGAGATCGGAATGGGCACCTCCTGCGCGGTTTCTGTCCGGCGACGGGAAGTAATGACAACCTCCGTCAATTCATTGCTCAGCGCCAACACAATGGCCAGCGGTTTATCACTTAATCCGGTCAGCTCTATCTCTTTGAATTTATAACCAACAGAACTGACCTGCAATATAAATGGGGGCGCTTTTTTAGTAGTGACACTGAATGCTCCGTTGGCATCTGCCACCGCAAAACTGTTGGTGCCCTTTATGCCTACCGTAGCACCTGCCAGCGGAGCCCCGAGGCTATCTCTAATGGCGCCAGTTACCACCTGCTGGGCGGCGGCTGCTCCAGCAAACAGCATGCATACAATGATCATTGAAAGTAAACGTCTCATAAGTCTGGTGTTATTTAAGGTTTATGTTCTATTGTGTTATAGTATGTAGCATATAGAAATAGACAGTCATTATTCATATGATGCTCATAGGTATTCCGGGCAGCCCGGTTAAGCCTGCCCGTAAAAATGACCTTTCTTATGTGCGGGAATTATTCCATGCAACGCAAATTACCGGAACCGGTATGCAGTTATAGTCAACAACGATATGAAGTATAATCGGCAATCATGTGCTCCATTTACATTCCCCACAAATATACAGGCCACATCTGTATCAACAAAATAAATCCACTGTTTTAGTAGACTTTTCGTTTTAGCACTGTCAAATCAGTTATTATCAATATTTGTATCCTACTGCATTAATAGACTTATTTATCCTACCATTATAGTATAGTAATTAAAAAAATAATTATTATTGCAGTACACCTCATTAAATTAATACTACTATGACTCGTACCGAATTTGAACAATTGAGCAAGCATGAACAAATAAGCGTGATCAGTAAATATGGCGTTTTTGTAGCCGATAAGATAGAATCGGGCAACAGGTTATATCTCTATGCCATTAATAGTTTTTACGTGGAGTTATTGCATGAGCTCTCGAACCTCAACAACAAGGGGCTGGAGATCCTGCGTGCAGTGGATGATGCGCAGGCTTTTGCGACCGCCAAAAACCTCGATCTTGCTGGCACTTATTGAGCGCGCTGTTTTTGTAAATAAGCATTCGGGTTATGCGCTATGGCGCCCTGCGGCAGCCATTGATACCACACGCCCAGGTCTTTTTTAATGATATTGCTGTAAAATGCCGGCAACCGGTTGGTTTCGCCTTCAAAATAACTACGAAAGCTGCGATCTTCGACCAGGTGTTTACGTACCTGGCGGTAAAACCGCAGGCGGCCATACCCTTCGGAAGATATTGCCCGCATAAAATTCATCCATCTGGAAGTTAGATCAGGTGTATTCTTAAATCGGCGGTACAGCGCTTTTGCAGAAAAAGAATATGCAGTGAGGTCAATGACCTTATCATAAAAATCTATCCAATTGTAATTCCTGGGCTTCACATTCATGGCCAGGTGGTTATTCAGAAAGTGAAATGGGAACGGCAGCACACGTCCCGCCTTTTGATACTCCAGGTTGAGCGGGGCCGCTTCACCAAACGCGGTAAGCAGTGAATAGCCCGGAAAAGCATTGGGCGACTTATCAATAAATCGCTTAGTTAGTTCAAATGGCTCACTGCCTTCATCGCTATCAAGTCCCAACACAAAATTAGTTTGTATATAAGGTATATAATCAAACAATAGTCTAACGTGCTCCGACACCTGTTTTACTTTTTGCTCACCCGACATATGGGAAGTGCGCGATTTATTTCCCAATTCGTACCAGGATTCTATACCGGGCAATAAAGCCGCAAAACCATTGTCGCGTAAAACCTTCAGATGTTTTTCGGTAAGTACCGACAAACTGCTTTCTGCGATGAAATGAAAACTTTTTGGCGGGGCAGCAGTAGCTATCGCTTCCATATTCTCATCGAAGCGGATGCCAAAATTCGGATCATGCCAGGCAACCCAGGGCTTTTTAAATTTGGACAGCAAAAACTGGAGGTCTTTTTTAATAACCTGAAAATCCAGCGGCTGATAAGGAACCGTAGAATCAATGCAAAAGGGGCAGGTATATGGGCAGCCAACGCTACCCAGCATCGGCACGATCTTCAGCAATGGCGCTTTTTTCAATGTAGGCTCTATAAATTTCCAACGCTCTTCCACGCCACAGAAGCTGCCTGGTTGACTGGAAGCAGTTATATATTTACCGCCCAAAGGCCGGGCGGTACAATCATTCAATAATTCTGTAATGGTCTTTTTGTTAGTGAAGCCAAATACGTAATCGAAATACTGAACAGCATCATCGGGATAACAGCGCGCGTGCGGACCACCCAGAACGGTGACCGCTCCCTGGCTGCGAAAAAAATTACTGAGCGCATAGGCCAGGAGCGCCGCCTGTGTAAAGGCACTGATGAATACCAGGTTGATCCCCTGTGGCAACGCTTTGCTGAGATCCTCCTGGCCTGTATAACAGATCATGGTCACTTCATGACCTTCCTGTTCACACCAGGTGGCAATTACCTGGGGCATTATGCTCTGCAGATTCGCATGCATAATTTTTGCCCACAAGGTATTTGATGGGCCTTTACACACGAGATCAATAACACCGATTTTAAGCCTTTGCATACAAGAGTGCTCATTCCTGGCTTACTGAAGTTAACCCTTATTCAATTAATTTCCTAATTATTGGGCCATAATACAATCAGTATGGAAGACACACTTATACATCGTTGAATAACACATCGCTTTCCATCGTCTATTCATAACACCGCACGGCAAATACGGCCGCAGGTACTTCTTCAGTTGGATGTTCTACTTCGATGATCAACCGGCTTGTTGTCACCGGTGTGGCAAAAGTGATCTTATTACGCGTTTGATAGTTTCCTGTTCTTGTTATAATAATATTGCCGGCATCGTCTTTAATACGGTAACTCCTTACACAAAAAGGCATGGCTGTTTCCGGATGTTGCATCAGCACAGATTCCATCGGATGATCGTAATCGGTATCAAAAAACAGGTCGATACAGCCGATCGATTGCGGCTTCGGCCAGCTGATCGTTAACTGCGGGGCAGTATCCTTCCAGTCAGCCACCCAGGCATTGGGCGTATTTACCGGTCTGTCAACACCATTGCGAATATTCAATGCCTTAAAGGAATCTAAGCCCGCCGGATACTTGAACGCGATATTATGTCCTTCCGGGCGCCGCTGCGGGCACCAGAATTCAAAAGCATCCATGCCTATGTCTTCGGGTGGCGTTTGTTTGCCATAATTAGACACTGCTTTATTAATGGTATTGAACACCGATAACAGTCCTGTCACCCTTTTACGGCTATAATGCAATTCAACCAATGGATTTTTAATAAAGGTGATAAAGGCATAAGCGGCTTTTTCCATTACAGCATCGAATTTTACCTGTAAGCAATTACGGCCGGGCTGTATGGGCAAGGTGATGGTATCAACCGTGATATCCGGCGTGTGATTTCCTTCCCTACTGCTGATGCGC
The DNA here is from genome assembly GCF_016924755.1 of Longitalea arenae. Lineage (GTDB taxonomy): Bacteria > Bacteroidota > Bacteroidia > Chitinophagales > Chitinophagaceae > Niastella > Niastella arenae. Next base: position 52,685 of record NZ_JAFFJX010000003.1, read on the forward strand.
AGTTCTACCTGTAAGCTGGTTGCTTCGCTGGCCCGGGCATGAAATACAAAGGGTTCTACCCTGCCGGCTGCCAATGGCACCATTTGCGCTACGGACAGTTGTAATGGTTTCAGAAAATTACTTTCGGGTAGTTCGGTCAACACCAGTTCGCTGGAGGCCGTTATAGTGGCCTTTTGCACCAGGTCGCTGCTGTTTTGCAGTGACAGACCAGGAATATACTGGCCTGAACGTAAGAGCCGCTGTTGCAGCGCCTGCATAAGTTTGTTCTTAGCAATATCAGCGGGCAGTTGATTATGTTCTTTACAAAGTGCAGCCGCCATGCCCACCGCCTGGGTAGCATAAGCCGCCGTGGCCATTACGCGGGTTGAACCAAAAGCTACATGCGAAGCGCTGATCAGCCGGCCACCCAGGAACAGGTTGCTGATATTCCTGCTGTACAAACTGCGGAAGGGGATCTGGTATATGCCTTTGCTATGCCATTGATTACAGCCTGGCTTTTCGCTAAATACTCCATCCGCAGGATGCAGATCTATCGACCAGCCGCCATAGGCAACCGCATCTTCATGCATACGCTGTTCAACGATATCCTGCTGGCGCATCATATAATCGCCTTCAAAGCGACGGCTTTCCCGTTTGCCCGGAATGGTTCCTACCCATTCGAGCGTAAGATTGGCCGCTTCAGGAAAATTTCCTGAGTTCTTGATATAATCCCACACCCCATAGATCACTTTCCACAATTCCCATTTTATTTGTTCCGTATCGTGTACAGTATCGAGGCGGCCGCCATATTCGATCCACCATAATTTACACCCGAACTCCTGCGCATTGAAAGTCTTGAACCGGGGGATCTTTGTAATGTCTTTTAACGCAAATGCAGGCGGAATAAAATGAACAGGCCGGCCGGTATCCTTACTGTAGAAATATAAAGTATGCCCCAGTAACTCCCCGTATTCTTTATCCGGTGCAAACTTTTCACCGAACTCTTCACTGCTTTCAGCGCCCATGCGAAAGGCAGCGCCTGCCAGGAAGCCCACCACCCCATCGCCAGAAGCATCACAAAACAAGGGGGCGCTTAATGTATATTCTGTTTGATTCTGACTGCAAAATGCCTTTACTGCTGCTATAGTAGTTTCATTCTTTTTTTCAACCTGATATACGGCGGTATTGAGCAACAGGGTTATGTTCGGTTCGGCCATTACCTTATCGAGCAGGATCATGTCGAAGATCACCGGATTGCCTTCCGGATTGCGATAGGTATTTTCCACCAGTATTTCGTCTATAACGCCACCTTCCCGCGCCCAGCGGTTGTTATTGCCCATGTGTGAAGTGGCGCCCAGGATCCATAACCGCACTTCACTGCTGGCATTACCGCCCAATACCGGCCGGTCCTGCACCAGGATCACGGAGCAGCCTTCCCGCGCGGCGGTAATGGCGCAACATACGCCCGATAAACCACCACCGGTTATTACCAGGTCGGCCTGTATTGATCTATGTAGAAATGAACGCTTGCCTGTACTGTTATCAACTTTCATCGTTATATCAATTATTATTTAGAATAAAGTTTCGGTTATTGGTTTATGATCAGCGTGTTTTAATACCCAGGCCGACGGAATTGCTTTTCTCGACCTGGCCGTTCACATTTTCCAGCGACAGCTGAAAGGTCACGGGTGCTCCTGCCGGAACAGGCACCGTAAATTCGTAAGGATACGCTTTATCAATTAGCTGCTGTTCTTTACCATCCTGCGTTTTATATGTCATTGACACCTGGCGATATTTGTTATCATCGTCTTCGAGATACACATACAGGCGGCGATCGTAGGCGCCTATTTGAAACAATAAAGCATGTGCATTCCCTGCATCCAGCTTGATATAATCATTCGGGCAGCCGGCTTCGGTAGATAATAATCGTTCCTGGAAATGCGATTTCGCATGCACCCCGGTAATCGCAATGGCGGTTATGCCATTAGCATCCACCTGAACGGAGAAACTGCTGTCCTTCAATACCGGCTTTTGTTTGCCGGTAAAACACTGTATTTGACTCTTGCGGCCGGTGGTGACCCAGGCGGGATTGAGCACCCCTTTTGCGGTAACAGGCTGGTTCGACTGATTGGTAAATGCCAGCAGCAACCGATCGCCTTTACGGGCGGCCATATAATTCAATTCGGTATTATCTATCCGCAGCAAACGGGCAGGCATCCACAACTGCACGTTTTGCTCATCGTAGAACTTACCCTTTTGCATGCCATACATCTTGTTCTGCAGGTAGGCATACCCTTCTATATATTCGGAAGGAAAATCAATACGGCCGGCACTGCGCACGAAAGCATCGGTTACGAGGTAATCGAGCAGCATCGAAGCCATGGGCATAATATGATTGTAATGAAAAGAGTTTACGCTTTGATCGGTATGGACATGCAGCGGAAAGTCGGGCTTTTCATAAGCGGTCGTTCTTTCAGTATTGATATGATAGCCCGGGAAATTGCGGTAGCGGCCAATGATGGCGGCTTTTGCTACCTGCACCAGGAATGTATCGCGGGTATAATAACCGAGCCGCAGCATCCAGGGCGCGTAATTGGCCATAAAAATACCGCGGTGACCGGTGGCTGTACCCGAAGACTCGGGCGTTAACCCGATCTCCGATAAACGCCATGCCGGCGCCTTTTCTTCGGGATAATACATTTGTTTGTGCCCTTTAGATCTCAGGTACCAATACATGGGCGCCTTGCCACCTTTGTTTACTGTAACAAGGCTATCGGGAACACGTGGGCACATCCACGTGAACTGGCAATATTGGCGGCCGCCTTCATGGGCAGCAGTAAGATATTTCCGGTCGCCCGTCAACTCATACAATTGCAGGAACTCTATCCAGCGGCCAGTGAATGTAGGCCAGAAAAAATAACTGCCCTGCAGGGGATCATTAAACGTTGTTTGTGGTGTACGGATCCGTTGTTGCAGGTATTTGTCTGCCCCCATAATGGCTGTCTGCAAATAGCGCTTATCGCCGGTCGCTTTATACAACATCATGGCATTGATCCAGTTCCTGCCCTGCTCCTGATCGTCCATATTCCGCACCCTGGTGGTATTGTATTCCTTATGCGCCATTTGCAGGTAGAAGCCGTTCTTCCGGCCAAATACATTGTACAATGCCACCAGTTCCGACAAGGGGGCAATGGGTCCTTTTAACTTGCGTGAGGGGCTTTGGATCTTTTGGGTGCTGTCTAAGCTGAACAGGAACTTCTCCCTTGACAGCATGAATTCCATCAGGGGATATGCCCGCTTTTCGAACATGATGGAATCGTCCCGTACCAGCGCCAATTCCAATGGATTCAGGCTGGATACATTCTTCACAGCACCGGGCACATCGGTTGAGTAGGCACAGCCCTTTAAGCTGTCGATAAACCAGGCGTATGGCGACAGGGCATAATCGACCATATTATCCAAAGCCGTGTTCAGGGATGCAATATCATTCCGCCTGTAGTTGCCGAACCCAAACAGCTGCCGGGCGATCGCTTCATAAGTACCAGTTATATTGTTCGCTTCCGTTACGAGGTATAGAGAAAAATCAAAGCTGGCGCCTGGCGGCAAATGCGATAAATAACCACCGGGCAGAGGCGCATATAACTGCGGCTGCAACTGCTTTTCTTCATTCAGCAGGGATACGCCAAAACGGCTGTTGTTCAGGAGCGGCAAAGGCTGAAAGGGGAGCTCTTCCGCGGCCGCCAACACCCCAATGGTATGGGTTCCATCGTATACCATGGTCGCAGGCAAAGTAGCCATAAACGCCGGTGTACAATAGGCGGCATCAGGGATCCGCTTCTCCTGCCAGATCAATGGCTGCCAGATGCTCGCTGCTTTATCGCGCCCGGTCACGGGGGCGCCCGTATAACCAACACTGTAATATCCTGGCTGTAATGCCTTAAAAGTATATTTTAATAATGGATAGGGTTTTGTGCTGGTGATCAGCATCGCGGTCAATACAAACCTGTCGTTGGCGGGATAGGTGAAGAACAGCGTGTCGTCTTTTTGTGTAATCTCTTTCGCCGTTAATGCCGTTCGTTCGCCGGCATTATAAATATTGGCGGTGCGCCAGTCGGCTTTGGCTCGCAGAATGCGATCATCGAAACCGTCGCCAGCCATGGAAGCGTTCACTTTCTTTTGTTTAAAATCGGCTTTTGCACTATCGTTCACCTTCCAGGTAAGCACATTATAATTTACTTTCTGAATACCGGCAGGCTTTAGAGCCATATCTGGATTGGCGGCATTATATAAAACCACGAAAGATGGTAAAAAAGTATAAGCCATCTTTCCATTGGTTATGACCACCTTCTTGCCATGTAATTGCACTTGTTTCTGGGCCTTAGCGGATAGAACCAGCCAACAGCAACCAATCATCATTGCGCAATACTTGTTTATACAATTGCTCATCATCAATTATTCGCTTTTAGGTGTATAACCAATCCGCCTGCCGGCTGCAGCTTAAATCTTTTGAGGTCCGAAGCCTGCATTCGCCCGTCTGTTGTTACAAACCCACCGTCGCCAGCCGCATCAGACAGTACCTTAGATGTAAATGGTTTGTTCCCGCGCAGAAAAGAAGGCCTCAGCGCATAGGTAACAGCACTGTCTGTTCCATTGATCACCGCTATATACCAATCCTTTCCCTTTCGCCTGGCAAAAGCAGCCAGGGTGCCGATGCTGCTGCCGGGCAATACCCTGGTCTCATCCCAGGTGACGGGCAGGGTTCGTAATAAAGGAAGTACCGGGGCATAAGCTGGATCCTGTAATAAGGTGACCGGGCTTTCGGCCAGGCACTGAAATGGTGAGTTGAAAAGATATAAGAGGGCCAGTTGGTGCGTATTGGTAGTCTTTCCCCTGTTGGTAAAAAACCCGGGCGTGTAATCGCCATGTCCGCATAAAAAACGGGTAAAGGGTAGTGCCGCATTATGCCATGCCGGAATAGGCTCATTCATAATATTCAGCTCCATTCCCCGGATGCCTTCCCTTGACATTTCATTGGGATAAGTAACACTTTCACCGGTTGGCGCCTGGCAGCCATGAAAGACCACCATCATTTTGCGCTCCGCTGCGGCTTTCAACAATCCAATTTCAAAATCGATAAATGATCTGGCTTCACTGTTCATAAAATCGGTCTTGAGGCCAACTGCTCCCGCCCTACGAATACTATCGAGGAAGCGGTCGCGCTGTTGAACATCAAGCAGCTCTTTGGAATGTTTCCAAACCCATACGCCTACCTGCTTTTCTTTGGCATAATGACACAGGGCCTGCAATTCCTGCCATTTATTCTTCCATTTATGCTCCCATCCATCATCTATTAATGTATATTCAAAGTGCAGCGCACTGGCAGCGTCAATGAACTTTCGTTCTTCGGCGGGCTCCAGGTAATGTTCATTCCGGCTTATCCAGCTCCATACGGCTTTGCCGGGTTTAATATAACGTTGATCGGCAAATAGCTTTTTATCGGGCCTGGGGTTTAGGTTCTCTATCACCGTATTGTTGACCAATTCCTGCAAATTAGCGGCATACAGGATCACCCGCCAGGGTGTACGGCCATTTGATGAAATTGGAAAACCTGCAGTGTCTTCGGTGAAATTCACCTGTACTGTATTATTGCCAACCGCTTTCAACCGCATGCCGCTGTATTCATTCAACGCCGCTTCCGACAACACCATGTATTTCTTTGAAGGCAATTCAACAACAAGCGGTTTTCCCTGAATGGGTCCCTGGCTGGAAACAGTTGGCAACTGGCTCACATGCGTTCGCATCCACCATCCGGCATAGGATTTCAGTTTCCAATCGCTGTTCCTTTCGAAATACCACACGGAAGAATTTGCAGGCAGCGTAAAACTGGTAAGTTCCTTTTTAACGATTCTCGCACCATGTGTTTCCGGCAAATACCGGAAACCACAACCCTGGTCAAATAACCGGAACTCGAGCGTATCGGTAAAGTCATTTTGTTGTACAGTGATCAAATAGCCGTTGCAGTGATTCAGGGCCCTGTTATTGTTGATGCGGGAACTGCGGGTTTCCTGAACGGTATACCTGCGCACAATGCGGAGCTGCTTGCTGTTTATGCCGATTGTCCTGTTATCGAACGTTATTCCCAATTGCGCAGGGGTCAACAGGATCTGCCCGGCGGCTTTTACCGCATACATCAGCTTTCCATCGTTCAGGAATACCGTAGCTACCAGTTTTCTGTTAGGACTTTGCAGCAATAAAGTATCCGTCGCCAGAAGTACGGAACAATAGTTCAAAAAGCATATGGTAAGCAATAAACGCATGTATCAATCGTCAAATTTACCTTTGCAGGCAGCTTACCTGCAAAGGTTTTGTTACAAATAATTAGCGGGAATGTTCCCAATTGATGGGAATGTTCCCAACACAGCGCCTCTTTACTGACTCACTACATTCGTACTGTTGGTAACATGAATGTTCGAAGTCAGGGGTCTGATCTCTCCCGAGAACTGGTTGTTCAAAATGGTGCAGGCATTGGTCCGGTCGAGGTAAATGCCGTAATGCGCCCCAGTCAATGGGAACGTTGTTATATCGCTGACAAAATTGTTGTTCAATACCTTGCTCGATGATGCATTGAACAAGGTAATACCATGCTGCGAAAGGTTCCTGATCGTATTGCCGGTAATAAACAGGTTGGCGTGCTGCCGGTTCAACGCTATTGAATCCTGGTAACTGCTGCCCAGTTTTACGATCTTATGAAACACTACCTGTATGGATCCGGCTTTCATTCCAAGATTATCAAAACCGCAGTTCTGAATATCGTTGTTCTGGATCCACGCATCGCGGCTGTACAATCCATTCGTCCAGGAAGCCGCTTCATTATAAAAAGCCACGGCTGGTGATGAACAGCGGTAATAACGGTTATTGCTCACCATGCCTTTTGCAGAACGGATAATAGATCCCCTGCCCCGGATGGTGAACAGATTGTTATGGATCATAAATTTTTCATTGCGCAGCGACACATTGAACAATTGCACATTCTGTTGCAGATCAGCCAGGCCAAGATCGGTCATGGCGGCATAGTCGTCGGCCGGTATAGCCGGAGAGAAATTGATGCGGTAATTACCGCCGCTGACAATCACGGTATCTACTACAAAGGCCGGCTCGGCTACAAAACCGGTTTTTGGAATATACAGCTTGAACGTATGTCCTTTGGCCAGGTTCATGAAATCAGGCTTTACGGTCACACTGGTGGTGCTGTTCTTTGCCATCACAAACATGCCTTTGTTATACAGCGCCACCCCATCATCGGCATTGCCTACAAATGAGCAATTCTCTATCCAGGGCCCCACCAGGTTAGCGCGGCAATGCACGCCATCGGCATTGGCCGATACATAACGCGTGGTATCTTTCAGGGCCGCATGGCAGTTCAGTACTTTCATTTCACTGCCTTCATAGGAATAATAGCAACCGATCGGACTGGCGTAATTGATAATACTGTCGCAGGTGATATCAACACAATTGTAGGTACTGATAAAGGAACCTACGTTATCACGGGCTACAATGGCCAGGATATCACCCTTTGAAAAATATTGTCCGGAACTTGATCCCGGATGCACAATATGATACTGGTAGGGATCAATGTCGAATAAAGGGGTTACATCATCCGCGCTCAACCCAAACACATTACGCGGCACTTTTTTCAGACTGCCCCGGTTTGCCGGATCGAGTAAAAAAGCCCATGACCAGTGATTGGTAAAAGATGGATTGTTAAAGATAGCTGGATAATATGCATCGCTTTGTCCTGCTACCTGCCGCAAGCGCACCCGCACATCCAATGTATTGGGGTTTGTTTTATTTACGTCAATAACGTCGAGCAAAGCATGAGGCAAGGGATCCCAGTCGACTGTCAACTGCCGTATGGCTACCCGGTTCGAGTTCCGCAGTTTCATAAAACCCGTTTGCGGGTGATTGCGAATGATGATATTGGCATTATTCCCTTCAATGATCAGGTCATTCACGTTGGCCGTATCGATGGCAAACAGGCCGGTAATACCGGCATCGAAGGTATAGGTAGCGCTGGCCAGCTTCAATACAGCCGGTGTATTGCTGATGGCCTTGCGAAGGGTATCCTTAAATGCTTTCAACGAAGCCCCCGCCGGGATGGTATATACCCGGGCCGGAGCAGCCACGATATACGTAAAACGGGATGACCAGGCGCTGCTGTCAGTTGCAGTGGTATCGCGGGCGCGCACACGCCAGTATACTTTGCCTGCCGGCAAGGCGTTCACCGGTACAAAGCGGGTAATGTAGAGATTTTGCCTGCTGGTGAGCATTTGGGTGAATCCGGTATCCGTGGCTACCTCGATATCATAACTGTAAGCGCCGGTAACGGTTGACCAGGAAAAACCGGGGTTGCGTACATAACCGGTGCTGCCATTACCGGGGGCTAACAATACCGGTTTATTCAATGCCTGTGTTTGCCAGACGGCACCCAGCTGCAGCAGGCAGAGGATGATCAGGAATGGTTTGTTCTTTTTCATATGAAGCAATAGTTGATGGCTAATGGCAGGTAGCGGGAATTGGCTGGCCTTACTCAAAACTGACAGTTACAGTTTTCGTTTGTTCGCCCGCTTTTGCCTGAATGATACATGGCAGCGGCTTACCGGTATCGAGCTTGTAAAACGACCACTCATACGGATATTCTTTTTGGGTAACCGTTTTATCGCCACAGGAAACGGTGACAGCAGCATCCGGCAAAGGGGATGTTTCCAGGTAACCATAAATGGAATCCCAGCCGAAGGGCGAACGAATTCTAAACACATAACATTTACCCCAGGGTTCACCCAGGTCAATCACTTTCATCCCATTCTCTACGGGCGGAATAGTCGTTTCAACCGGTCTTTTAATCAGAGGAAATGAAATTGCCGCAAAACCTTTCCCCCCGAGCGCAACAGCGATGTTGCGGTTATTCAGGGTAGCGGATCTTTTCCTGCCGTTGCTGCTATAGAATCCGGCCGGTACCTTGTCATTGACCGGCACTTCCTTACCCAGGTCTATATTCGCCTGAAGGGCCGTAGCAGATTCGTTCATTAACATGATCCAAAAGCGGTTGCCGGAAATGGCGGTTACATAGTTCACCTGCGGCGTGTTAATGGTTACCAGGCCTTTTCTCATCCATAAGCATACGGCGGTATCGTCGTACACTCTCCCCTCGCCACCGCCGAAAATGCGATTATTGAACCATACAAAACCATCCTGTTTGCCATAGGGAAAATCTACGTTTCCATTGGATCGTTGTATGGCTTCGCTCACCACATAATCCAGGGTAAATGCCAAATGGGGTGGAATATGATGATAGTAGATCGAGCTTACATCGGGTCCTTTATAAGGGAAATCCGGTTGCATGGTGATATCGGTAAAACCCGACGCATAATACCCGGGGTAATTGGTAAAACGGCCGATAACAGCATTGCGCGCATAGGTATGGAAAATAGTACGCTTTGTGTGATTGAACAATCGCAGTAAATGCGGCGCCCAGCTGCTCATGAATACGGGCCGTACTGTTTTACCGGCATCAAAATAAGTAAAGGGTTGTTCGAATCCCAAACCAACCGGCGACACGAGACTTTGCGGCACCTGCTTTTCAGGTGCATCGCCAGGGGTTCGCGGAAAACCCAGGCGGTATTTCTTATTGCCTTTCCACCACAAGGTGGTATTGCCTTCAAACTCTCCGCCGGGATGGATCGCTTGCAAAGAATCTTTTACCAATGGAAAAGACCGGATGCCCGCCAGGGTGTGAAAAGCAGAGATCTCGGCCGCTTTCAGCCAGAACGGTTCTTTAGTTTCTTCGTACAGATCGAGCAGGTCCCACCAATACGCATAAAACGCCGCATTATAAAACGGCATCCGCGACAGGGGTTTGGTAAGTTTACCGTAGACCTGTGTTTTGATATACGTTTCGGCGCTTGTCCTGGCGGTATTCAACCATTTTTCTTCTTTTGTCAATCGCCAGGCAGCCAGTTGCTGGGTATACTCAGGCACTTCTACCGAATAACCTTTTGCATTCCGGATGCCGCCATTGGGCAGGGCAATCTCTTCCAGCCAGGGATTCGCTTCGCCCAACAACCGGTACAATCCTTCAAAATAATTGGTAGTGAACTGCGAATTAAACGGACTTAACCGCAAGGATTTACTATCACTGTTAAATGTAGTGCCTGATACTGCTTTCGCCCAGCGGAAACCACTGCGCGATAAAGTGTATTCAATGGTTGGTAAAGCCCGTTTGATATAGAAGTCTTCGTCGCGGCTCAGCACGGCAGCCGATACCAATGTTAACGGGGATGATTGCACTACCGTTGGCACAACGGCCGGATTGGCTTCGATGTCGTAGAAACCTTTTAACGATGCATTCCAGCCGGCGGCAGAATCATTCTTGATGAGATCGATCATATTGAATGCCGCCTCGGTCAATGAAGCCGTATGTTGGGAGCGGTAATCCTTTACCACATAAATACTGTCTGAAATATATTGAAGCGCATCGTTCCAGTTACCGGTCATAGCGCCAATAACAAAGTCGCGTTGAAGCGTAGCGCCTGCTTTTAGCTGCGAACCAGCCAGCCCCAGCACCGGTGCAAAAGCAATGGGTTGCACCTGGTTCAATTCATTCTTAACGGCAAAACCCATCGGACTGCTGTAAGCACTTCCCCATTCCAGCGGAAATGTATGAGCTGTTCCGGTGGCAAAACTAGTCCATAAGCCCTGCGGGGTCTTTGTTTCCACAATAGCGACCGGTTGCGGCATCATAGCGGAAGGCAGCAGCACCGGCTGCGGCGATAAACGCTGGTACTGGAACATGGGAGGGAGCTGTATATTGCTAACGCTATCCCGTACACTGCTTTGAAAAGCGGCGACACCCAGGCTGTAATACCCGTTGTGCGCGGGTGTGAGTTCAAGCGTTATTCCCAGATGCCTGTTGTTTGGTGCCAACCGCCAAAATCCTTTTACGATCCGTTCTCCATCAACGGCGTATTCCACTTCAATGGTACTGTTGTTTACCTGTTTGGCAGCTACCGGCATCGCTTGCTTCAAAACACCTGCCATAAAGGGGTTCATGGCATTATCCGCTTCCAGTAACCGGTATTCTTTGCCCTGGTGGGTGAAATGGGTAAACCCATTGGATCCGTTCCAGGAAAGAAAGAAATTACCAAAACCGGGTTGGGGATTGCTCGATTGTAACACATACACTTTATGATCTTCCTGCAAGGGATCCATACTGAGCCAACGGCCCTTTTGTTTGATCTCCGTTTTCACGGCCAGTCGCTTTTCAGCGCTTTTTACGGGCAGGAACCGCAGCCGGATGTAGTTATTTGATAAGGCGGCAACTGCCGCTGCTGCGGGGTCGATCGTTGCCGGCGGAGCCAGTACCGGGTACTGTAGCTCCGCTGCTTTTTGCGGAACGGGTTTTATTCTGTTTGTTACCAGGGCATTTAATGCCTGCGTATTTGGATCAGTATCGGTGGCCGTTAGCAAGATGGCATCACAACGGGCAAAATTGCCCCTGCTATCCACCAGCCTGATCACTGCTTCACCTGCCGGTAAGTGAAGCTGCCCTACTTTTTCCCAATAATAACCATCCTTACCATGTTTGCCGGACTCCTCCATTATATGTTCATTCACCTGCAAACGGCATAAACGGGTAGCCGGCCGGTCACCGGGATAATCAGCCGACCGCGTGTACACAAAATAGTTACCCGCCTGCTTAATTTGAATAACCGTAAGCGCATCCGCCGCTTTGCTTTTGCCACCTGCCATTACACGCATTATTCTTTCACCAGAAACGGCTTTGCCAACATGCTCTGTTACCCAACCGCCCTTGAATTGAAAATCTTCCGCCTCCAGCAGGTAGGATGGCTGGGCATAACCAGGAATACTGATCATCAGCATGATTACGATGTATAGTCTGTGCATAAACAACGTACCAGGATTTTATTTGTGTAGGGCTGTCTGAAATTGAGTTATTCAGTTCTTGAGTTATTCAGTTATCCAGTAATGCAGTTCGTAAGTGTATTAACTATAAACCACAAACGACAACGATAAACCACAAACCACAAACTATAAACTATAAACTATTTATAATGGATCGCTATCACATATACCCCATACGCCGGGATATTAACCGAATAGCTATTACCAGATTTTAACGGCTGTTTTTTACCGCTGGCACCGATGCCGGTTACGCGCTGCGCAGCGATCGTTCTATTGTTAAACACTTTATTGAGATCTACAGCAACGGAACTTTGCAATGTTTCATCATCATTATTCAACAAGAGCAGCCAGATCTTTTTTCCGGTGGTATCGATGGCGGCAAAATGATCGAGGTAAGGGCTTGCTGCGGTCAAGAGCCCCTGTTTCAGCAATAAGCTGGCCGGGGCGCCAAATACGGTACCAGGCGAAAATGCATAGGTTTGATGAGGCCCCACTTTGGGCGTGATAAATCCACGCGGGAAGCTGATCTTTCCTTCGCTCCGCAGCGCCAGTTCTGATAAGAGGTAATCGGTGATCCAGCCGATCTGCCACCAGGCATGATGTGGGTACGGACCAGCACCGCTGTCCATTGCATCCCAGTAATAGGAGGCCACACTGGTTTTCTTATCGACGAATGCATCGCGGCCCAATGCAGCCGCTCTTGCCATCGTTAAAAAAAGCGAATCGCGGGTGAGCGCATACATTCTGATGAACATCCCCGCATGACTGGCCAGCAGGATCGGCCCCCGATGATTGGCAGAACCAATGCTGCCGCCATGTTCAAAGCTCAATCCCACTTCACTGATCTCCCAATCCTGTTTTGTTTGCCCCTTCACTATTTTTTCTTTCCGGTCAGGAATGGGATGTGTATAAACAGAGGTGGTATATAAGCGCGCTGTCTGAATAGCCGCCTGCAAATATTTTTTCTCTTTTGTAAGATCATACAGATCGAGCAAAGCCTGGGCGCTTTGGCCTGTAGCAAAATCAGGCGCAAAACGGGTATCGCCGCAGACGCCGGTAAAATGGCCTTTGTTAACGGCATTGGTAATGTACCAGTCGGCGCCCTTACGGGCTGCGTCCAGATATTTTTTATCGCCCAGGATCTTATAAGCGATCACCAAACCATAAAAGGTAGGCCGCAGATCATCGATGTCTGTAAATAAAGGCTGCCGGGTGTTGGGGTCATAGGCCACTGCCCACTGGCCATTAAGCTTCATCCAGGATAAGAGTTTGTCAGCCGCCGCCTGCAATTCTTTTTTCAATGCAAGGTCACCCGGTTCAAACAACAATACATTGCCGATATCCATCAGCATGTAATAGGTGGTGCCAATGGGTTCCACGTAAGGGCCCCACTCCTCGGTAAACCGCTTGCTTTGTGTAAGATAATATTGTCCCGCTGCGGCGCCGTGAAAGAAACCTGCAGCCGTATCCTGTTGCGCCAATTTAAAATTGCGCACATAGGGCAGGCGGGTTTGCATCAATACACTGTCCTGCGTTATATTGGCGAGCATCCACATGGCGCCATAGTCGGCATTTTTGACGGCATCTTTTTGCGAGCCATATACACCACCCAGGTATTGTTGAGCGCCAATGGGCATACCACGATATTGTTCCACTTTCCATTTGGAAGTACTATCGTCAACCACATATCGCTGCATCGATAAAATGCGATCGGTAAGCGACTGCCTGGTTTCTTTCAAGGCCATAAAACCGGGCAGCCGGTAAATATCATTGGCTGCATGTTTGTATACGGTGTACCAGTCGGCCGCCTGTACTGAATACCTGAATTCGAACTGAACACTATCACCGCTTTTCAGCAATGACTTTTTCTGGCCCAGCACCGGATACCAGGCAACCGGTGTCAATTGCGCCCGGCGGTTCATGAGCGAGAGCCCTAAATGCCAGTCCGCATGCGTTTTTCTATCTTTTTCCCAGGGATCGCGGCTTGTTCCGGGGGCTGGTATAACAGCCATGGTTATTCCCTGGCGGTTAGAAATAAGGGGCGATAAAGTGGAAGCCGTTCGGTCATGGGTTATAACCGGTTTACCGGGAATACCCTGTCCGTATGCATAGGCTTTGATAAAGTCCTTTTGAATACTATTACCCTGGAAATGCCCAGGCACCATTCCCCAGGCCAGTTCCTTATTCGATACGATCGCCAATGATGGCGAGGCTATGGAAAAATAACCATCCTGTTTAGCTGTCAGCGTAATTTTTACCAGCACATCCGTTGCGTAGCGGGCATCCAGCTGCCATACGGCTTTTATGCTTGCCTGCTTTTCCTCTTGTGTAAACACTAATACTTTATTCCCGGCCCTCATTTGCGCAGGATAAAAATGAATGGCTTCGCCCGCTGTGTTCATGGCTACGGGTTGAACCGCTTCCTTCCATACAGGAATGATGTAGCGGTATTGCGGCTCCGGGAAAACACGCGGCAGCTGGTTCTCATCGAAAATGGTCACCGGTGTTGTATCGGGCTTTTGTGCGGAATACAGTACGGTGTATTCGCCGCTTGTTCCGGCCACCGGCATCCATTGATCGTTCTTGCGTACGGATAATTGTTTCAACTGCCAGCCACCGGCGCCTTTCTGCCACGACAATTGTAAGCGGTCCGATGACAGGTTTATCGTATTGGGCACAGGTTGTTCAGCCTGCATTCCACAAGACAATAACAGGGCGCTGCACAGAAAAAGCACCCATTGACTAATTGTATGTTTATTATGAGTTCGCATGCGTTTACATTGTTCAGCTTTCTTCCACTATTGCTGGCGTTTTTGCCGCTTTTGTTTCCGGCATCAGCTTCAGTTTATTGGATGCCCGCAAGGGTATCAGGGCAGCAAGCAAAATAACAGCCGCGATCCCTGTTACGATCTTGCCGCCCGCCATTGTAAGAGCACTTAGGATAAATAGCAAAAGGGCAATAAAGGCCAGTGAGAAAGCGATCACCCGCAGCCCGAAGCGATTCTGCCGTTTGATCTCCCGGGCTTCTTCAGCGCTTGCCTGCTGCGCTTCCTGTTTACGCTGCGCGCGTTGTTGTTTGAACCGGAGGTATTGATCAGATGTGATGCCCCGGTTATGTGCATACCATTCGTATAGCGCCAGCATTAAAAAAGGCAGTCCCACCCCTACCAGCATTTCTGTCCCGCGGCTCAATTTAAAACCTGCGGTAAGCGGCAGCAGCATCTTACATACCAGGTTCACCCCTAATGACAGCAGCGTCACAAACATGGTGGCTTTGCCTGAGAGCCTTTTTGAGAACAGGGCCCAGATCGGTGGCGCCAAAAGCGGACCGCCGGTGATGGCGCCAATGCTCAGGGTAAATTCCACGATGCCGCCGATATAGGGAACGATCAATGCAATAGCGATCATGCCCAGCCCAAAAAACCAGGATGAGATCCGCGCTACCCGGATCAGTTTTCGATCCGATGCATTGGGATTGATATTGGACTTATAAATATCGTTGGTAAATACTGCCGACACTACGTTCAACGCGGTATTGGCAGAGGCAGAGGTAGAGAAATACATACCGGTAAGGATCAGCCCCATTAATCCCGCCGGTAATACATGCCGGCAGATCATGAGATAAGCATTTTCTGTATCTAAGCCGGTTAAGGATGGATTGATGGTCTTATAAACCATCGGTGGCAGCATCCATAAGATCGGACTGATAATATATAACCCGGCAAAAAGATAAGCCACTTTGGAAGCCGATTTGGGGGTATCAACGCTTGTATAGCGTTGCACGAAGGTCCAGTTGCCCCCAATATAAAAAATATGATAGAGTGCGAAGGCGAGCATGAATCCCCAGGTAAAATCTCCATTTACCACATTGAAAAAATCAGCAGGCGCCTGTTGCAGGAAATTCTCTACTCCATTGGTCGCCTGAAATGCCAGGGGAATAATGATAAGAATGGCAGCAGTGAGAATAACGAATTGCAGGATATCTGTAACCATCACGGCCCAGAGCCCCCCAACTGCCGTATATGCTATCATAAATAAACCAAGTACAATGGTTGCCGGTATCAGGGGAAATCCCAATGATGATGCTACCAGCTTGGATACGGAATACAATACCGAACCTTTGATGAACAGGGAAACCAGCATGAAGATGTAGATATAGGTCTTTTGCACCTTCTCCCCTAACCTTTCGCGAATAAATTCCGCCGCTGTGAGATTCCCGGTAGCTTTCCATTTGGGCGCCAGGTACAGGCCGGTGATCAAACCACCGATACACATGGTCCATTGAATGGTGATGGCCACCCAGCCATGCTGATAGGCAATGGAGCCCCAGGCCACAAAAGTGCCGGCAGAGAAAAAGCTCATGAAAAGCGAAAGCCCGCCAATGAACCAGGGCACGGCCTCCCCTCCCGCAAAAAAGGATCGCAGGTTCCTGCCTGTTCGGGCAAACAGGAAGCCGATCAGCATGATGAAGACCGAGAACACAATAATGACAGCGGTATCGATGGTTGGATTCATTAATCGCTAATTTGCTGATGTGCTAATGTGCTAATTTGCTAATGAAATACAGTTCCAATGATCAATGAGACTGTGACCTGTAAGGTGTCTTCTTTTATGCTTGCACTGATAGGAAGTTTAAAGGCACCTGACAGGTCAGCACCATTGTCTAAGGAACTATTGTAAGTGTAATCTCTTTCACTACCCGTTCCACATTCTCATAAGAGGCATTGGTGGCTTCAAATACTGCCTTGTATGTGCCCGGTTTGGTATACACGCCGGTAGCTGCATATTTATCCAGGTTCACCGTAATATTTTTTATGGCTATTCCTCTATCGGGTGTAACGGCGGTCGGGTTGAAACTCTTGGTCAGGATCCAATCATCGTCCAGGGCATTGTTGCTGCCCTGCATCAACAGCTGGGCGCTGGTAATTGACCATACAGCGGCCGGATTCTTAAAATCCACCGCTTTCCAACCGGCAGTAGCCATAGTGGCCATGGAAGTAATGCTTCCATCTTCTGCCTGGTTATCGGCATTGAAGGTGCGCACCACCCAGCGGTTCTGGCTCATAATGCTGGTGGTCACATAGCGGAACGCAAGGGTTACCGCTTTGTTACCGGCCGTAAATTCCGACATATCCAAAGTACCCGATTGGGTCTGGTCTGCCCCCGACGACAAAACCGCCCGGCTTGTTATGTCGGTCCAGCTAGCTTGTTTCACGTTCGTTGTATCGTAGATGCCATTGAAATCATTTGATACCAGTACCGTTAAATTGTTCCGGATCCCAAACTGCTGATAGGTATTGAATTTCATCAGCAATTTATTACCCACCGTGAACAGGCGGTCTTTATATTCATACTGCCGCCCGGGTGTACCGGGCCAAAAGACGATATTCTGCGGATTACCGGTAAATTCGAACACGATCGTATCCCCTACTTTAAAGGTGGTTGAAGCCAGATGCACGTCAAAATCGGGTGCATCTACGCGGTCTCTTTTTGTGCAGGCGAAGATCACGAGGCTTAACGTAAGCGGCATAATATATTTGGTGCTGCGCATGGTGTCCATTTAAAAGTGATTACCAACCGGGGTTTTGTGAGATGTATGGGTTCACAGAGATTTCGCTGTTCGGGATGGGGAACAATACACTTCGGGAAGTGACCCGGCTTGCCTGGGCAATGGCCGGAGCCGATAAGGCAGATGGCATGGTGGCCCTGTAATCGGCCACTAGTTGCTCCATCGTGGTAACGTACATCCCCCATCGAACAAGATCGTGTTTCCTTATGCCTTCAAAAGCCAGCTCACAAAATCTTTCTTTTTTTATCGCTTCCAGAAAATCAATGGTTGACAAACCCGCCGGCAGATCGGCCGTTGCATCGGGTGCACCAGGAGGTTTCTGATAAGCCCGCCGGCGTACCATATTCACTGCATCATAAGCAGCGCTTGTGGGGCCGTTCAAATGATTTTCCGCTTCTGCAAACATCAGCAGTACATCTGAATACCGGATCATGGGAAAATTTATCGGGGTAAAATCCTGGCTTTTCGGTTTGAACAGTTCGTATTCCCTTCTCCATTTACCGGCGCTTCTCTCATAGATCTGGGTCGCGGTCCAGTTTGTTCGGGTAACCGGTGCCGAGGTGCCCGAGCCATTGGGCACAAAGCGGTAAGGAGCAATGGTCCAGTCTCGGCGTTGATCGCCCGCGCCATAAGCATTGTATAATTTAGCAGTTGTATGCACATAATCGTATGCATAGCCGGTATCAATATTCGGGCAATACACACCCATCCAGGACCCCAGGTAACTGCTTTCGCGGATCTGCTCCTGGTTATTGCCATAATACTCTACTTCCCACAAGCATTCCTTGATATCATATTTATCCTGGGCATGATTGATGAAGATCTGCTGAAAACTGTTGTTCAATGCATGTTCATTCGATTGCATCACTTTCACTGCATAACTGCGGGCATCTGCATAGCGGGCTTCATCATACAACGGATAACCGGCCATGGTAAGATAAACCCGGGCCAGCATGGCCTGTACCGCGGTTTTACTGATCCGGCCATTGTAGCCATAATCAGAGATCTTCCGCACCAGGCCTTCCGCTTCCTGCATATCCTGCACGATCCGGGCATATACTTCGGTGATGGATGATCGCGGCAATGGGGGTTCGGTAGGTGACTCCATAGGCACCGTGCGCAAGGGAACGGCCCCGAAATTGTCTACCAATACAAAGTAGTAAAAGCCGCGCAGGAACAGGGCCTGCCCTTTTACTTCATTCTTTGCAGAATCACTTACCTGCGCTTTATCAAGATTGGCCAGCAGCATATTGGCGCGCTCGATCCCGGTGTACAGGGCTTCCCAGCAACGGTTCAGCTCCAGCATGGAGGCGTCGATGGTATTTGACATATACCCTGTCGTTTGTCCTTTCAGAAAGAATTCATCGCTGAACGAGAGGTAGCCATATAACGCCGAACCGTAGGTGCGGCGATCGCCCAGGCGGTCGTATACGGCGCTCAGGGCCCTGTCGAGATCGGTTTGGGTGCGGTAATAGTTGTCGGGGGTAACCGAATCTGTAGGCTTTGTATCCAGGAATTTTTTACAACTGATCAGGCATACCATTACCAAAACCGGTACAACAAGCAGGCTATATTTAATATTCACTTTACCGTTTTTCATTTCCAGGCAATTTATCGTTAGAAGGTTACATTTAAGCCCAGGGTGAGCGTTCTGGCCTTTGGATAGGCCGACCAATCGAAGCCGGGTGTAAGCGCGCTGTTCCTTACAGACACTTCCGGGTCAACACCGGAGTAGTTGGTCCAGGTAACCAGGTTTTGGGCAGCGGCATAGAGCCGGATATTTTTGATCTTTATTTTTTTCAGGGTGGCGGCAGGCAGGTTATAACCCAGGGCCACTGTTTTTAATCTAAGGAACGAGCCGTCCTCAATGATCCGCGTAGAATACACGTTCGGGCTCGACACGCCGGCTGCTGGCATATTGGTATTGGTATTCTCCGGCGTCCAGCGGTTCTCGAAAGATTTGAACATGTTCAGGAAAGGCCTGGCTTCTGCGCCTTCGAATACAATGCGGTTGGCGTTTAAAATATCATTTCCATAAGACCACTGGAAGAAAACGTTCAGGTCGAAATTGTTATAACGGAAATTGTTCGAAAAGCCGCCGATATGAATAGGGATGGGATTTCCAATATAGGTCTGGTCATTGGCATCCACTACGCCATCATTATTGATGTCTCGGTACTTTATATACCCTGGTTTTATCAGCGAACGGTCGAGCCCGTTATTCGGCACATCTTCCCGCAGTACATAGGTACCGTTCGGCATCAGGTTGAAATCTTCATACTGGTAAAGCCCGTCGAACAGGTAACCCATGAACAAGGCTACCGGCATACCAGGCCGGGCCAGGTAGGGCAATGAGTTATTGAAGTTGTCGTTCCATACTACGCGTGTGGTAAGGCTGGGCTGATCATAATTCAGCTCCATTATTTTATTCCGGTTGAAGGCGATGTTAAAGTTCGTGCTCCAGGTGAATTTCCTGTTATCGATATTTACGGTATTCAACGTGAATTCGAGCCCCTGGTTACTTACTTTACCAATGTTCTTATACCCGGTCAAATAACCGGTTGAAGAAGGTAGGGACGCATTCAGCAGCAGGTCTTTGGTCACTTTGTAGTAATAATCGGCGGTAAAACTGATGCGGTTATTCAACAAACCCACATCCAGCCCCAGGTTTGTTTGCGCGGTGGGTTCCCATTTCAATTCCTTATTACCTACTTCTACCGGCGCCGAACCGGGGATGTGGGTGTTATTGAAATAATAACCCGGCGTTGTATTGGCGCTTCCATTGGTAAAACCGGTTTGCCGCAATACACTCAGGTAAGCAAAATCAGCTACCCGGTTATTGCCGGTCACTCCATAGCCTACCCGTAGTTTGGCTTCGGAGATCTGGGGAATGCCTTTCATAAATCGCTCTTCATGAATGCGCCAGGCAAAACTCCCGGAAGGGAAATAAGCCCATTTGTTACCGGCTGCAAATTTCGAGGATCCATCGGCCCGGAAGGAAGCAGTGAAGAGGTATTTCGAAAACAAGGTATACATGGCGCGGCCGAGGAAAGAAGCCACGGCTGCTTCAGATTCCGACGATACATTCAAAATGGGGATACCTTCATCGAGGCCGCTGATGCCTAGGAACTCATTGGGTACCTTGTTGGCTGTAAAGCCATCTGTTATGGTAGTTATCTTCTGCAGGGTGAAACCACCTACCAGGTTCAGGTAATGGTTCTTATTAAAACGGCGGTTCCAGGTAAGCGTATTTTCATTCAGCCAGCTGTTGACGGTATTGTTGTTCACAGAGCCGTTTATGCCATTGGTTTGGCCATATACCGTAAGCGGATTACCGGCCGAGGTCTTTGAATTGTTGAAGATCTCCCGGCGCACGGCGTTCCGGGTGATACCGCCGGTTACCCGCAGGGTGAAATTTTTCAGGAACTTGTATTCCAGGTAAGCATTTGAAAACAGCGCGCTGGTAAAGGCGACATTATAGGCATTTTGCGCCTGTACCACGGGATTTACCCGCAGGTCGACCGTACTGGTAATATTCGGATCAAAAGGATCATCGGCAAATGACAGATCAGCTATGGAGTCACCGGTAAGCGGGCGGTAACCCCAGGCGCTGTAAAAAGCATAGGAAGATGCATTGATGCCATTGTCGCCGCCATTGGTTGCTATCTGACCGTTTGTGCGAAGCGATGAATAATTTACCGTAACACCTACTTTCAGCTTTGTGCTCACCGTTTGATCAAGCGCTACACGGCCCTGTGCCCGGCGGAAACCACTGTTCAGCAAAAGACCCTCCTGGTCGAGCAGAGAACCGGAGATAACATATTTCGTTTTATCGGTACCGCCGCTGATCGATAGCGTATGATTGGTCATTGGGGCGGTGCGCAACATTTTATCCTGCCAGTTAACCCCGGCAGCATCTTTGTAGAAGTCGAGCGTTTTTCCATTTTTCAGGTAAGTGGTCGTGGCCGAGGTGGGATTCAACTCGAACTGGTATTTTACAAATTCATAAGGACTCATCACCTCCTGCCGTTTTATCTCCTGTTGCCAGCCATACCAGCCATTGTAGGTAACCACTGGCGCTCCCACTTTTCCTTTTTTCGTGGTAATGATGACAACGCCATTGGCGCCACGCGCACCATAAATGGCGGTGGCCGATGCGTCTTTCAAAACTTCGATAGATTCAATCTCATCGGGGTTGAAAACATTATTGGCCGGATTCTCTATGGGAAAGCCATCGATCACATATAATGGGGAATTGCTTTGCGTGATAGAATTGCCGCCGCGGATAACGATCAGGTTGGCATTGCCAGGCTGCCCGTCTACAGCCGATACCTGAACGCCGGCCACCCGGCCGCCCAGGGCGTCTTCAATGGAAGCCACCGGCGCTTTCTTCACATCCGGCATCCGCACCTGGCCAACAGAACCGGTCAGGTCTTTTTTCCGCACACTGCCATAGCCGATAACGATCACATCGTCGAGGTCTTTCAGGCTGGTTTCCAGTTTCACATTATAAATTGTACTGGTGGCATTTAATCGCAGCTGTTTCGGCGTAAACCCTACAGATGAAAAATTAAGTACAAGCCCTGTAGTGCTGTTAAGTGGAATACTGTAGTAACCCTCTTCATTGGTGGTAGCAGTGATGGATTTCCCTTTCACGGAGACCGTGACGCCTTCCAGCGGTTCATTGTTCAGATCGGTCACTTTACCGGTAATTATTTTGGATGGCGCAACGCTATTGGTATCAGATGGCGCTTTTTGCGCCTTTGCGGCAGTGGTCAAGAGCAGAAAAGCAGTTAGAATCGCTGGTACAATCGCAGGCAATGTTTTTTTCATACGGCAATGTTCTATAACAAAAATGCCAAATACATTCAGCAGAACAAAATAAGTAACAATTAATTTATCGTGGGAACATTCCCATTTTACGGGAACATTCCCAATGTAACTTTAATTTGTTTTCTTTGCCTGTACCAATTTTCGTAATCAACCATATGAAGCGTCACCAGGTAACGATTGTAGACATTGCGCAGCAATTGAATCTATCCAAATCAACGGTTTCCCGCGTACTCACCGGACATCCCAGCGTAAGCGAAAAAACGCGCAAGGCCGTGATGGAACTGGCCGAGAAGATGGACTACCAGCGCAATATGCTTTCCATCAGTCTGCTCAATAAAAAAAGCAATACCATCGGCATTATTGTGCCCGAATTCATGAGCTCCTATTTCCCGCAGGTGATCATTGGCGCACAGGAAATCGCCGCCCAGGAAGGTTATAACACGATCATTTGCCATAGTAACGAGCATTATGAAACCGAAGTGGCCAATACCAAACTCATGCTGGCCAACCAGGTTGATGGCGTGCTGGTTTCCCTTACCAAGGAAACCAGAAATTTCGATCACCTGAAAGTATTTGAACGTAAAGGCATTCCCATCGTGTTCTTCAACCGGGTTTGTGAAGACATGAGCGTGCCGAAAGTAGTGGTAGATGATTATGAAGGCGCTTTCCGCGCCGTGGAGCACCTGATCAAAAGAAACAAAAAGCGGATCGCGCATCTTGCCGGCCCCGACTCGCTGCCCATCAGTGTGAAACGATTGCGGGGATATCGCGACGCCCTCAAAAAATACGAGATCCCCGTCGATGAGGAGCTCATCATTCCCTATGATCTTACGCTCACCAAAGTAAAAATCTATGTGAACCATTTGCTGCAGCTCGACAATCCGCCCGATGCCATTTTCGCCATCAATGATCCCACCGCCATTGAAGCGCTGCGCATCATTCGCAAAAAAGGATTGCGCGTACCGGAGGATATCGCGGTGGTGGGTTTCAGCAATGATTATGTGTCTGAACTGATCGATCCGCCGTTGACCACCGTATCGCAACCGGTGAAGGAGATCGGCAGTACCGCCGCCCGCCTGCTGATCGATCAGATCAACCGGGATATCTCGGAATGGAAATCGATCATCCGCGTGCTGAAAACGGAACTGATCATTCGCAAATCGAGCTAGTATGCGCTGCATGGCGCTCAAAAAAAAGAGCCTGCAAATTTTCATCTACAGACTCTGGAGTTGGGAATTTTAAGGGTTGAACTATTTTCCCCAGATAATTTTAGTTGTGATATTTTCGCTTTTCACAGTACTGATTCTCATTATGGCGCAACATTGTGGGTGTGGCCGGATAATTTTTCCACTTTAACCCCGCCCTTGGCATCGGGTGTTATTTTAACCCAGCCTTTCTCACTATAGCGCTTAGGCGTAGTACCATCGCCCAGGCCGTGAAAACTGGTTCTTCCCCTGGCGGCGGTAACTTCCTTACCCGTTGCCTTAGCCACCTCGGCCGCGAAGGTTTCCGTTTCTTTCAGTTTTTCATCGTCGGCAGATCTGCACCCGCCTAAAATGATGGTAGCATCCTTTGAAAATTTGATCTGCCCCTTGTCTACTTTCTCTTTTAACTCGGCCACGGTGGTGCCGCCCTTGCCAACCGGCGCATTTCCATCCTTACCGGCCCTGTTCTCACCTACATAGATACCCGAGTTGGGATCTTCACCGCCTAACCCGGTAGGCACGCCATGGTGAAGGATAGTGAGTTTTTTGATCTCCCCTACTTTGGTTAGTTTATCCAGCAACTCTTTACCGTTTTTTACCTTAATGATCGTGTAACCGGCTTTTTTCGCCGCCTCTATATTCTGGTTGTATTCATTCTGCGATACCGGTTTTTTTTCGTTGTGAATAACAATGGCTATTTTTCCGTTACCAGCAGGTTTTTGAGCGGTTTTTTTCGGTTTAGTATCCGCCTTCTTTTTGGCCGACCCGGTTTTCTTCTCTGCCCTAGGAGGGGCCTTTTTTTTCTTTGGTTCCGTTTGGGTGCCTTCAGGATCCCGGTAGCCGATGGGGTTGATGCCCAGATATGCATACATATTTATTCCATCACCAATGCCTATGGGGTCTGCTGAGAGCCAGCAGGCCAGCCACGGCACATAATATCTTGCCTGGTGATAATTAAAGCCGCTTTCTTCATCCCTTTCCATGCCGGTATAGCGGTATCGTTTGGCCGGCACCTGGCGCGATGCATCGGTAGCCTGGTAAGCCGTGGTGCCAAAGGGATGGTATTCTTCATAGGAAATAATATTTCCCAGCTCATCCAGTTCCAGGCAGGCCGACTGAAGGTGATCGTTATATTGAAATCTTATTAACTGCTGCGGCGAACCATCATTGCCGGCGGTACGGGTATCAACCATTGCAATGCGCCGTTTGTCATCGGTAATGTGCAGGGTTTCCCGCTCCAGCTCTTTGTTATTGGTGTTGATATCATACACGCGGAAGATCTCCAGGCCATTCAGGTAGATCCGATCTTCGCGGCGCTGCCCTTTCTCAACCGTTTTGCGGATGCGCTGACCCGTACCATCGTATTGTACCAGGCCTGCCCGCCCCCACCCAGTTCAATATGCTGCATCTCTTCTCTCGCATTCCAGCCGATTTCGGTTCCCGGTTGCAAATGCGGCATGGTGCGTATGCTGCCATGTTCATTATAAACATAGTTATAATCCTGGCCCCCGGTGGCTGTTCTTATTAACTGGTTGTTGAAAACATTGTAGTAATAGTTACGGGTATAACTGGCCACACCGGCGATATGCCGCATCTCGAGGATATTGCCTGCTTCGTCATAGGCATATTTCTGCGTGTAGTTGCGCAACTGCACAGGCGATGCCGGCTGCAGGGAAATGCGGCACCAGCTGTCATTCCAGTTATCCTGGCTACCAAGCCCTTGCTGGCCGATATGTTCGCGTCCATTCGCTTCTACCAGCTGGTACAAAGCATCGTAGATATAATTGTTTTCGGCAGCTATTTTCTGGCCGCCGTAAAAGACCGTTTTTTGCGCATTATTAAACTGGCTGGTGATATTGCCCCCGGGGTCATAGGTATAGTTCAGGTCCTGCAATACCGTATTGTCGCTGTTCTTTGTAGTAAGCAGCTGTATCAACCGGTCAGTTTCCGCTTCATACTTATAGAGGGTAGTGGTTACTGTATTTCCGCTATTGTTCCCGTATTCAATTTTCTCACGCTGGCCTTTTGCATTGTAATCCATATTTGTGATAAAGTGGGTGGCGGTACCGGCGCCTTTGATCTTCACCTGGAGCTTGTTCAGCAATCCTGCTTCATTATACAAGGGGGTAAGAATGCTGGCATCGGGGTATTTGAATAATACAGGCCGGTTCAAGGCATCAAAAGCGGTTTCATAGGCAAAGGCTTCCGGCTCCACCGGGTCGCTTTGCCAATCGGGCATGCCCTTGCAATTCACCGGCAATTGCCTGGTCCTGCGCAGTTCATTCCCTTTAAAATCGAATTGTTCATATACGAGCAAGCCACCGGTATCAAAATGGCGGAAAAGTTTGCCCCGCAGGTTCTTCGTTTTCGCATCGGCAGGTTTTTCGCCATATCTGTAGCGCCGGGCCGGTCATTCAGCGATGACTCCATCGTTGCCGGTTCCATCCAGTCGCCCTGGAATTCATTTTCCTTAGCCATGGAAAATGTACCCGTCACCAAACCCAGTTCGTCGTAGCGCACCCCGCTCCTATTATCATTCTCATCACGCAGGCGGTAAGGAAGGCAGGTGCGGTAATGAAAAGCATCTACACGAATGTCATTGTCCACGGCATCGATCCTGCGCAGAACGGCATAGCGGTACGGGTCATAAAACAGTTTGGTAAGATGGCCGGAATTGTCTTCATATACTACCGGCTGATAGAAATTGTTTTTGGCAAATAAAAGATCGGCCGCGGCGGCCGGGTGGATCGTTTTTACAAAAGGGGTAGCGCTCAGGTCAGGATGGAAGTGAATTTTTCCCGAGCCGATCCAGTAATTGCCATCGCCGCCGAATTCAACATAGCTGGCCTTATTGCGCAGCTCGTTCACCGTTACCCAGTTACCATATATAGCGTTTACCAAACCCGGGGTGAAGGCCAATACATAGTTTTCGTATACCAATCCCAAAGCACCTGTTTCTCCCGCATCTTCCGGCCCCGAAAGATCATCCCGCAGGAATAAGGTGGCGGTATGTTCTATCTTTCTTTTTTCATTCAGCGCTATATCTTCCTCATATTGTTTTACGCCGGCACTGGCGAATTTTTCCAGGATCGTTGCCTTCGTAAAGAAAGTGCCGGCTGGGGCAGCGATATTCAGTTCCCAGGTGACCGAATGCCAGTTTACCGGCAGGCGATAGGCCTCCGGCGTATCAATTTTTTGGGTGAAAAGATGGGTGCTATAGGTTACGTGCTGTTTTAACTGCACATCTTTGTCGGCCTGGGTGGGCAAAGCAATATCGGCCTGCTTCCTTCCATAAACGATCGAAGCCGCCTGTTTAACATTCCCGTATTCATCGATCTCGGTATTGATCGTATGTATGATACGCGGGTTCAACGGATCGCGCTCGTACTGAAAAGTCAGGTTCTCCGATTCCCGGCTGAGGAAGACCGCATATTTTTCATTAAACCTTCGCTGGATACATTGCACATCGTAATTGTATTGGGTAACACTGTACGGATGCAGTTGTTCTTCATCACTTCCTTCATCACTATATACTTCCACGCGCATGGGCGATCCCTTTAACACGCGGCAGGCTTCTATGAGTTCATCCGTATCCAGTTCCGCTTCAAACGCCTCTCCGGCAAGTATATATTGCTGTAAGGTGGCTATTACAGCGGATCGCTGATAATGCCTGCTTTTACCAGCGCATTAGGATAGTATTCGTCTGCAAGCGCATGAAAGAATTTTTTCCGCCCGGCAAAAGCGCCGGTATGGAACCATGAACGCGTAGTAACTGCCGGCTGGAATAATTGTTTTTCGACGGTATTGAGCATACCACCGGCCTGAACCTCCTGTACAAAATGATCATAGGCTTCACTGTCGCGTTCTTCCACCATGGCAAATCCCCGGTATTCCCTTTCAATGGCATCGTAATAGCCATGATGATAGCTGTATTCTTTTGTGAAGCGGGTTTGTGACACTTTATCAACGGTGATCACTTTACTCACACAGTGCACGGGGAAAGGCAGGCGGGTGATCCATTGTTTACCTTTCTTTTTATCTTCCAGGTAATAATGGGTAGATGACCGGTATTCAAGCGTTATTTCCTTACCCAGGTTATTTTTAAAGCCAATGAGCAGATGGGGTTTTCGGCCGCCCGTAATATCTATATACCGCAAAGGCGCATGGCTGTGGCCGGGCAGCGGTGAGGACCATACCAGGCAACTGGTGCCATTTCCCAAGAGGTCAATAAATGAGATCTTCGATTCATTATCTATTGGCGGAAAGGAATTAAAGATCTCCAATGGATCGCTGAACCGGTTACCACTCTGGTTGAACCATACCTGTATCCGGCCTGCTCCCATATAAACAAGATCCGTCGTTCCCGAGCCATCGATATCGGCCAATTGCAGAAAGGCCGGGTTAAAATCAGTGATCGCGTCAAAACAACCGTTCAGCGACATAGTCACTTTCGCGCCAAAACGCCCGTAACCCAGGTTAGGATAATAGCAAACACTATTACAGGTGATCACAACAATATCTGCCAGTCCATCCCCGTTCATATCGGCAATGGCTATAGCATTTGCTGGTCTTTTTCCGCAAAGACAATGGCAGGTCCTTTTTCTTCATCATACGTTTTTGCCGCCAGCCGGTAATCGTCATGACCGCCCCGGCCGCTTGCCCTGTACCAGAGGAACTGGTGTTCCTGGGAGATCAGGATATCGGCAATACCATCGCCATCGAGATCGAGCTGCTTCAGATTGGGATCTTTCAGATCTATGTTCAGCTTATTCGTAAATGGCATAAATGGCGCCCATTCTTCCGGCGACAGTTCAAAATAACCGTAGAGCTCCGGGGCCCTGCTCACCAGGTATTTTTTGCCATTGGCTTCCAGGTCTTCAATGGACAGGCTGCCACTGCCCAGGCCGGTTATCGCAGGTTTCTGGCTCACGGGTTTTGCCGGACTGAACTGGCCATTGCCATTATTTTCTTTATAGAACCAACCCGCAGCCTGTTCGGTCAGGATGCCGGAAATGCCTTCATTGTACAGATCAGTGAACTGGTATTTCAGGTTGTCGATTCCGATAGGAGCATGCTCCAGTTGCTCCGGTGCAATCTCATGCACTTCCCGGGAGAACACCGGTTTATGGTAAGTGAACTGTAAAGGCGGCAATGATCTTTTGGATCGCAGACTACCGTCGCTATTCCAGATATACCCCGTTTGAACAATACTATCCAGGTAAGTGAGATGATCCTGCTCATCATAGTTACAATCCCAGGAACGCACCAGGTAATCTTTCAGGCCCAGTTCCGCTTCGAAATCGTGGAACATCAGGAGCCGTCGGCAAAGCCGGTAGGTCCTGATCTCGAAGCCGGCGCGGTAATCGGAAAAAGCATCTTTGCGTACAGGCCATTTCACTTCTTCTCCACCGATCACGGCAGCAGCTGGCAAAGGCCTTTCTTTGTCATGCTCGCCATAATCGAATACCAGCTGAAATAAATATCCGGCAGGTATCGGATCGCCTTCATAAAAAGGCGTGGTATTGCCATACTTAATATTTTTCAGATAAATATTCGTGAATGGCGCTATCGACTGCAACCTGTTCTTCTCAAATGATGAGACGGCTACATTCTCCGCATTTTCTTTTTTATAAGTGTATGGGTAAAATTCCCTTTGTTATCATAGCTGCACTCCAGGCACCATTTAAATATTTTGTTTTCTTCCCCAGGGGCCGGACTGAACAATTTTGCATTATCTGACTTACCAAATATCGACACCACATTTTCTTTCGTCGTCACCTTCCAGTAGATATTGCCGCCTTCATTTATTTTTTCGATGCGGCTGAAATGGCTTTCTATCCTTGGCCGGTAGCGGGTAATGGTTTTGCCGTTTACCGTTACAATATGCCGGGTGGCTGTATTGCCGGTCAATTCCGGTACAAGGTCTTCGGCGCCTTCCATTATGAAAGTATCTGACTCTTCACTGTCTTTGTATTCGGGCAGTTTCTTTTCTGTCTTGCGCTGTATGCATGGTGGTTCAACCGACCAGCCTGTGCCAAAAACGCCGTTACCGTTACATGAATTATAGTTTAAAAAGAGAGACGGTGTAAACTCGTTCCGCCCGGGTGAGAAGGGAAGCGGAAAAGACCAGGAAGCCGTACCGGTAGCCATATTCACGGAAAACTTTTCGTCGATACTTTTAATGGCCCCACCTCCTTTCGGCAGGGTGATCGTGGGCGTCTCGATCAGGTTCGATCTGCTTTTACCGGTCTGTCTTTTTGCGCTATTGATAAAGGCGCTATTATCCCTGCCCGCCAGCGGGGAATGATCATTATTTTCACGTTCATCAGTAGAAGCAGCACGCATAAGTCAGTTAGTTTAAACACAAAGAGTAACCCACCCCGACATTCAGGGCCTGTTAGTATTCAATAAGAAGCATTAAAAATTACCCGCTTTACTATTTCTCAGGGTACAGGGTCAGGTGATTGTAAGAAGTGCAGCAACTGCAATGTTGATCATTGAAAGAAGAAAGGTAGTATTAAAAACAGGACCAGGCAATACCACAAACAGGTGATCTTTTGGCACCTTGATACCGTATATGCAACACGTTTCGTTTACTTGAATTAGAACTGCGGTAGCATCTTTTTAAATCCACAAAAAACAAAATGCTGCCGGGTGTTAAAAGGTGTTAGATGCTCCTGCTCGATACAACGGATTTTATTAAACCCACCCGACATTACATGTTGTAATTCCTCCTTACTATATTGTTTTATGTTAAGCCCGCTGCAACTCCTGGGTCCTTTTTCAGAAAATGTACCTACGATCAAATATTCGTTCACCCACTGCTTCGCAATGGAGACATATTGTTGAACCTGGGCAGCGGTGGTCAAAAAGTGAAAGGTGGCCCGATCGTGCCAAACATCGTATTTCTCAGCCGGTGCAAATTCCGTTATATCTGCAACGATAAACTTCACCCGCTCTGCCCTGTCGCCAAGCCGCTTTCTCACTTTTTCAAGCGCCTGTGCAGAAATATCCAATAGCGTAATATTTTCAAAGCCATCATCGAGTAAGAAGTCGACCAGTTTACTATCACCTGCGCCAACATCGATGATCGAAGCGGACTTAGGCAGCTGGAAGCTGTGAATGAAGTCAAGTGAGGGCTGCGGTACATGCTGCGTCCAGCTAACTTCGTTCGGTTGCTTATGCAGGTAAACATTTTCCCAATGATCTTTTGTTTCGCCACTCATAGTTTCATAGTTATATAAGGTAATTAAAAAACATTCGGGAATGCCTTGGTGCTTATGGAATAGCTCCTTACTGTTGCGTTAGCCGGTATTGAAGCCTAGATCCCTTTTCGCAAACTTTCAGCGTAAGCGTTCGGCAAGCGGCTATCTTCTACTGCTTTCGCTGCTTTTTCAACGTCATAATTAAAGCGGATGAACGCTACCTGTATGCTTTCTTTATCCAAAACACTTGCATTTTCGTTGATGGTTATCATCACATATCCTCCCTGCGGATTGGCATCTTTAGGTTTACCAACAGATCCAATATTAATGGCATGCCGGTAGCGCGGTTCATGGGCGGCGCCTGCATTTAAGATACGATGATATGGCTTATGCGTATGGCCAAAACACAATATGTCGGCATCTGCGTCTTCCATAATGCGCAGCATGCTTTTTTCATCACGGTCTTCAAATAAGTATTCATTGATCTTTCGCGGACTACCATGCACGAGCAAGAGATTTAAGGTATCATTGTTTAACTGAAATTCCAGTCTGATATGTGCCGGCAGTGACCTTAAGTATTTTCTTTCCTCAGCGTTCACCAATTCATTGGTCAGGGAAATGGAGATTGCGCCATTAGCTTTTTCCTGATCGGTTTTGTAGGCACAGCCGCAGTCATCAATTGATCTGCCTATGCCAAAATCATAGTTACCGGCAATAGTTGGAATCTTCCTTCTACGAATTTCGTTGATCACTTCATTGGGCCAGATATTATAACCCACCAAATCGCCCAGGCAATACAGGGCGTCGGGCTGGCGCTTATCAACATCAGCAAAAAAAGCTTCTAAGGCCGGTAAGTTTGCGTGAATATCGGAAAACAGGGCAATTCTCATTTTTGATACTTTATTTTATTAATCCGAGGATGATTGTCTGCATCTTTATTGTAAGGCTGATCTAATTCCTGATCATTTGATATGAGTAATATTTATCCCGTAACCAGAAGGCAACATTCACCAATGCGATCAGCGCCGGCACTTCTACCAATGGGCCAATGACACCGGCAAATGCTTGTCCGCTATTTATCCCAAATACACCGATGGCAACCGCAATGGCCAGCTCGAAATTGTTACCGGCTGCCGTAAAAGCAAAAGATGCGTTGGTAGCATAATCTGCGCCCATTTTCCTGCCAATTAAAAAGCTAACAAGGAACATGATGGCAAAGTAGATCAGAAGCGGGATGGCAATCCTTATTACATCAAAGGGTATTTGTACAATTAACTTGCCCTTTAAGCTGAACATTACAACAATTGTGAATAGTAATGCGATTAAGGTTATGGGCGAGATTACAGGTATAAATCTGTTTTGATACCATTCTTCGCCCATTGTTTTAACCAGCAATAACCGGGTTAAGAAGCCAGCAGCGAATGGTATACCTAAATAAATGGCAACACTTTCGGCAATTTCACCAATAGTTATCTTTACTTCCGAACCGGAAATGCCAAATAAAGGCGGAAGTACGGTGACAAAAACATAGGCGTAAACGCTGTAGAGAAGTACCTGAAATATACTATTGAGCGCAACCAATCCGGCCGCATATTCCCTGCTTCCTTGTGCCAGTTCGTTCCATACAATCACCATCGCAATACAACGGGCAAGACCGATGAGGATCAAGCCCACCATATATTCCGGATAGCCATGCAGAAATAAAATCGCCAGCAAAAACATCAGAATCGGACCAATTACCCAGTTTAATAACAGGGAAGCTCCAAGGACCCTGGTATTTTTAAATACATCTTTAAGTTTTTCATACCTCACTTTGGCGAATGGCGGATACATCATGAGAATTAACCCAATTGCCAGGGGAATATTTGTAGTACCCGACGAAAAGGAATTAATTAATTTTGATGAGGAAGGAAAAAAATATCCTATACCTACTCCCGCACCCATTGCTAAAAAGATCCATACCGTTAAGTACCGGTCTAAAAAATCTAACCGTTTTCTTTCAAAAGCCGGCGCACAATTATTTGCAGACATAAATAGCTTTCTAATTTTGAATGAGATTATGGGTTTACATTCTTTTTCATAACTATGGCGCTGACCGGGCATACATGGCCGAATTCCGAAGAAAGCTGCACAGCAGCAGGTACTTCATCGCGGTTTATTTTTTGATATCCTTTTTTCTCAAAGTATCCGGGCGCAGTTTCTGTAAGCAGGTAGATACTGGTAATACCTAATGACCTGCCATAGGCTTCCACCTGTTCCACCAGCCGGGAGGCGATATTATTATTCCGGTATGCAGTACTTACTACCATGGACCGTAACAAAGCATAATCTCCATACAATTCCAAGCCTATTGCTCCTACAACCTTGTTATTATGCCGGGCAACAAAGAAATTATCCAGCGAGGTGGGCAGATTTTCCACAGGCAGCTTTTCTGCCTGAAGCAAAGCGATAACCAATGGCCGGTGGTTATCGCTTGCTTTTACAATATTCGTTTGATTATCTGTTTGCATATTGCAATTGATTAATTACAGCAATCAGGGCCGCAACAGGATCTCTTTTCCAAAGGTTTTTCAGCATATACCGTAATACTTCTGATCCCGATGCCCGATTGTTTAAATGCGGCCAACTGTTCCGGCGCCAGGTATTGCGATAGTATATCATCAGGTATAGTGATGGGCTTGTCTTTCTGTATGGTGATGTTCTCAAACCCGTTCGATGCTATCAGTTCCAGGTAGACCTGCTTTTGAATAGCTCC
The DNA here is from genome assembly GCF_016924755.1 of Longitalea arenae. Lineage (GTDB taxonomy): Bacteria > Bacteroidota > Bacteroidia > Chitinophagales > Chitinophagaceae > Niastella > Niastella arenae. The sequence goes on from NZ_JAFFJX010000003.1 coordinate 86,210, forward strand.
CGAAACACAACCGGCATACATTTCGGCGGCCTCCTTTATTTCCCTTGGCAACTCTCCCTCCAATACGATATCAGAAATGGAGAAATGGCCGCCCGGTTTCAATACCCGGAAGATCTCTTTCATAACACCGTCTTTATTAGGCACCAGGTTAAGCACGCAGTTACTTACAATTACATCGGCTACGTTAGCAGTGACCGGCATTCGTTCTATATCACCCTGCCGGAACTCAACATTATTAAATCCTCTTACCTCAGCGTTCTTTCTGGCCCGCTCGATCATGGCAGGGGTAAAATCAATCCCGATCACTTTTCCGGTTTCGCCGGTCTCATGCCGGGCAATGAAGGCATCGTTACCGGCGCCGCTTCCCAGGTCAATGACAAGATCCCCTTTTTTGATCTTCGCAAATTGGGTGGGCAGGCCGCAACCCAGCCCAAGATCAGCATCAGGATTATAACCTTCCAGTTGGCTGTAATCGTCAGACATAATATTATAAACCTCCGTGCTGCAACAGCCGGAACCGCAGCAGGAACTTTGATTGGTTTCTTTATTTTGTAAAGCAATTTCTGAATATTTCTGCTTTACCACTTCTTTTATTTGTTCCTGGGTATCCATTTGACAAGTTTTATTGTTTTATTGCAATATTGCGATTAATGGGGTCAAAAAAATTTAGCAGCAGCCGTCCTTATTTTTGTAAGCAATAAAGAAGCTATCAAATGCTTCTTTGTATTGCTTCCATACTTTTGGATCAATGCAATAGCAAACGCTGGTACCTTCGATCGTTCCCTGGATCAATCCGGCAGTCTTTAATTCTTTTAAATGTTGTGATATGGTTGCCTGGGCAAGCCCCAATTCGTCAACCAGGTCACCGCAAACACAGGCCTGTGTTTTTATTAAATGCTGAATGATCGCTATACGCGCCGGATGTGCCAGGGCCTTCATCATTTGCGCCAGCTTGTTCTGCTTATCGGTAAATATCGCCGTTTTCGTGAGTCCCATATCTATCGCAATATTACGATTAAATTCGAGTCCGCAAAATTTTATTTTGAAAGACTTTTTTAAGGAAAGGGTGAGCCCCTTTATACGAGACCCACCCTTTGTTATACGCTCAAATGCCTGATCTAACTTTTTTGACATTTGCTTTTATCGCAACAGGGCGCACAAGGCTCAGGACATGGTTTCGGACATTTTTTTTCTGTCCGGCTTTTGTCTTTTTTGGCTTTATCCTTTCCACCGTCGTTGGCAAAAGCTACTGAGCTGCCCATTAACATGGCAATAGTAGCCAATAGAAATAACTTTTTCATATTGTGTTTTTAAAATGAAATAATAATAATTGGAATGCTGGCAGATATGTATCAGCAACCATTTGGTGGCTTCCAGGTAGAAGGATAATACGTGAAAATATAAGAAGACTGATGATCGGGAAATGTTCTTTTTATAAAATGAGCAGAGCTAGAAATTATTGTAACCGCACTTAAGGTGGTTACATAACAAAGCGGACAGTTACTGATACAACAATTGGCAGTATTGCCTTCGTTCGTTTTTGAGCTGTCAGCGCAGGGGCTTTCCGCTTTTTTCCGGCAGCATGAAGTTTTCGTTTCGCGTGTGCAGGTAATTTCAGCTTTAACGGAAGGCTTACAGTACACCGGGAGCGCCGCCAGCTCTACAAGGTATACCAATAAGCAAAGGGTTAATATATACGTTTTAAACTTCAGAAAGAAAATTCTTAACACTAATATACCCAAAATAATACGGGTTGCATAACCGCTTATGTAAATACGCGGTTTCCCGGCGACCCTGAATTTATTCCTGCGTTGAACTTACAACCTATTGCTACGCCTCTCTCTTATTTGCTTAAGCGTTTGATCAGTAAGCTGATCGTTATTCCCTTTGGCATGACCAAACCTTTGGGAAAGATAAATGCCGGAATGACCGCTAAAATAATAGGCGGTAAAACAGGCGATCGCATAATACAGTACGTAATGACCGCCAAACAATTCAACTCCCATGATGGTACAGGCAACAGGCGTGTTGGTTGCTCCGGCAAAAACGGCTATAAAACCCAATGCGGCCATCAGTTCAACCGGTGCCCCGGTAAATACTGCGATGGTGTTGCCCAATGCAGCGCCAATAAAAAACAGCGGGGTTACTTCTCCTCCTTTAAAACCCATACCTAAGGTGATGGCAGTAAAAATGATTTTCCAAAACCAACTCAGGTACCCTGCGCCGCCTTCTTTAAATGAGGAAAGAATAGAAACGCCATATGCATTGGGATTAACCACTCCTAACCCCAGGTAATCTCTTGTCTGCAAAAGAAGGGTCAATAAGATAATGACTATCCCTCCCACTACAGGGATCATCCATTTGATCCTGATGAGCCGGTTAATGTACTGCCGGATTGAATGCGACAATTCCGCAAACAGGTAAGCCACGAGGCCAAAACAAATGCCGGCAATGATCACTTTTGCTAACAAGAGGACATCGAGATGCAGGAATGAAAAAACAGGATTGAACGTTCTGACAACTGAAATATGATACACTGTATGATGAATGCCATAAGCAGTACAGGTAAGGTCGGCCAGCACGCTCGCTATAAAACAGGGCAGCAGCGCAGTGTAGTGAATACGGCCCGCGGCCAGCACTTCCAGGGCAAAAACAGCACCGGTAACCGGTGTTCCGAAGACAGCCCCAAAACCTGCAGCAATACCGCAGGTAAGTAAAATGCGTGTATCCTCCCTGTTTAGTTTTAACCAGCGGCCCACCAGGCTTGCGATACTGCCGCCCATTTGCACAGCAGTACCTTCGCGCCCCGCAGAGCCGCCAAACAGGTGCGTGATGATTGTGGTGCATAAAACCAGTGGCGTCATTCGTGCAGGCACACCGCCGCCCGGTTCATGAATTTCATCCATGATCAGGTTATTACCTGCTTCCGCTTTTTTGCCCAGGTATGTATAGGCCCAATAGATCAACACGCCGGCCAGCGGCAGGCCATACAAAAGCCATCCGTGATGCCATCTCAATTCGGTTACCTTGTCGAGCAGCCATAAAAAAAGTGCTACCAATGAGCCAACAATAAAAGCAACGGGAGCTGTCAAAAAAGTCCACCTGAGCAGGTATTTGGCGATGGAAATCTGTTCAAAGCTGGTTTTGATCTTTTTAATCATCCTACAAATAGTTTATAGGCCTTTGCAGGGGCCATTGTCAAATTTGTAGGCGCCATCAGTTCTATGAAGAACGGTTAAGTAGGAAGACACCATTTCCTTGAACCCAAAGATAGCTTTTTTACTGAAAAGAATTCAGGTATCTATCGTAGCTGCAACCATACAACTTACAATACCTGCTGATCGGGCCTGGGGATAACGGAGAATTTCCGGGCTTATGGTAATGCATAATAATGTACTTCTACGACCGCCCGGGGCTGATGATGGCTTAATACATTCACCTGATACCAGTTCTCCGTACGGGAGATGACCCAGGCACCTAAAGGCGCATTGAACATGGCTGATTCACAAGACTGTGGCGGCCCCTGTTGACCGGGCGGAAGACCAGGGATCCAGATCTTACATGCCCCCGGTGGCGGCAGATGGCCATAGGGTATTCCGAGATCAGCGAAAGGATAAATTACAACGCCTTCGAAATCATCATCGTCATCTTTATCGCAACCGGCAAACAAAAAGGAAGATGCACAAACAGCAACCATCAAAAGCAAACGTCTCATATTCGCTGTATTTATAAAATATCAGCAATAATTATTCCCCAGGTTTGCCTGTAAATGCTATTCTACTGCAATGCGTAATAGCGCACTTCCGCTATGACACCCGGTTTTGTTTTGCTGCAAACATTCACCTTGTACCGGTTGCCGGACAGCCTGTTTTATGTAAGCCCATCCATGATAGCTTTACTATACTGTTTATTATTCGTTTTCTTAACGATCACCTGCTGGCAATGATTAAATGCGGCATAGGCTTTAATGGCATCGCTGATCCTGCCAAGCATGGGTTTGGTTAGCTTCACTGATTCGAAATGTAGATTGTGAATGGTCAGGCTCCTTTGTTTTCGATCGGCCTTGGCATCCATGCGGGCGACAAATGTATCACCCACCAGCACCGGCAGAGAAAAATAACCGTATTTCCGCTTCGGCTCCGGTACAAAACACTCTATCTGGTAATCGAAATTGAAAAAATCCTTTAACCGGTGCCTGAATACATTGAGAATGTCAAAGGGCGATAGAACATATGCCTCCCCGCTCAATTCAATCTTTTTGCTCTTATACCTGGGCGACATATAGAGCGGACTTTTAAGTCCCTCAACCGTTACCTGGCAAATTTCACCTTCCTTTACCAGCTCTGCCAGCTCCTGTTTAATTACATGATCTTTTACATAACGCGCGCGCCATACGATCTCTTTGGCATATGCAATGCCGAGCGATTGTAATGAGCGCCGGATAACATGCCTGGCAAACTCCTCAGGCGTTGGCATGGTGGTATCAATATCATCTGGTATCAGATTAAGAGGCAGGTCATATACTTTCTGAAAATCTTTCCGGGTGATCATCAGGCTTCCGTCGAGATACAGGCGCTCGAGCGCCATCTTCGACGGGCGCCAGTCCCACCAACCCGAACTTGCCACCTCGCGATCATTATCAAAATCCCTTACCATCAGCGGTCCCTCCCGCTCCACCCTGTCGAGCACCTTACGCATCAGATTGATCTCAGCTTGTGTCAACGTTTTTCTTCTTGCCAAAAAACCTTTCTTCACCGGCAGGGAAAAACGATAATCGTACATAGGCATGTATCCGGCCACAAAGGTGAAGAATTCGAAGATCCTGCCATCGGCTTCCAGTTCTTCCAGCCATTCCGGCTTATAGTCGGGCACCCTGCTGAAGATGGCATGATGATGCGCCCGCTCTACCACATAATTGGCATCTAACTGAATAAAACCAAGATGGTCGATGAGTTTATACACTGCTTCGCGGCCTTTACCAAAAGGCGACCGTTTTGATAATCCGGCAGCATGAAGAATGATCTTTCTGGCTTCTTGCGGGGTGAGGATAAGTGGCTTCATACGTATGGCGTAAAGATAATCCATTTCCGGTCAAATGCCCGATTTCTACGCTTTTGCTTATATTCGTTACAGCACCAACTAAAACCATACTAACGATTATGAAACCGAAAACCATCAACATTCTTTACTGGGTGTTCACCATCCTATTTGCCGCGCTCATGATCTTCTCTGCCTATGGCAGCATACTGGTAAACCAGGACGCAAAAAACCTGATCCATCATTATCTTGGGTTCCCCGTATATTTTATTCCCTTCACCGGTTATGCCAAACTGATCGGCTCCATTGTTATTTTAATTCCCGGACTAAAGACAATTAAAGAATGGGCTTATGCCGGTTTGTTCTTCGATCTCCTGGGCGCTGTATATGCCAGTATTGCGGTGGCCAAAGGCTTTGATCCCATGATGTCTTTTATGCTGGTATGGTTTGTACCGGGCATCCTGTCATATTACTTCTGGAAGAGAAAAATGAAAGCGGGCTTCAAGCCTTAGGAAAAGCCATAATATCACCCCATTCCCTACTCCATGCACCCTGTAGCAAACCCTGTTGACAATACTCATTATGATGTAATTATCATTGGCGCCGGCCCCGCCGGCTGCGCCTGCGCGATGGCGCTTGCCCATTCGGGGCTACGCATTGCGCTTATAGATAAACATCAGTTCCCGCGCGATAAAGTCTGCGGCGATGCTATTCCCGGCCGGGCCATTAAAATCCTGCATGAAATAGATCCCGCATTTGCCGCCAGGCTTTCTGCTTTTACCGAAAAGCTGCCTACCAAAAGAACAGTCTGTTATTACAAGAATAAAAAAATCGATTTCAGCTGGAACCTCGAAGCGTATACTGCTACCCGCGCATCTTTCGATAATTTCCTGTTTGCGGCCATCAAAAATGATCCAGCCATACAAACCCTGGAAGGTACTACAGTAATTGATGTGATACGATCAAAGAGCGGATATACTGTGTTTACAAAAGACAAGAACATCCGCTATGAATGCACCCTGCTGGTTGGGGCCGACGGCATCAATGGGATCACTGCTAAAAAACTCGCCGCCCGCCAGCTGGATAGAAAACATCATGTGGCTGGCGTTCGCGCGTATTACAGTGGTGTAACAGGCATGAGCGATACCTGCACGGAGGTGTATTTCGACAGCAAATATTTGCCCGGTTATTTCTGGGTATTCCCCATTAAAGGGGGTCTGGTAAATGCCGGTATGGGCATTTTGTCTGAAACGGTCGTACGAAAAAAGATCAACGTCAAAAACGCCTTCTATGACTTTATTGAGCGCTCACCGCGCTTACAGGAAAAATTCAAAGGCGCCCGGTTGATGGGAAGTTTACAAGGCTGCGGCCTTCCCATGGGCTCGCATTGGGTAAAGATGGTCGGCGATCATTTTCTATTGGCGGGCGATGCGGCTTCACTCATTGATCCGGTAAGCGGCGATGGCATTGGCAATGCCGTTCTCAGCGGCAAACTGGCGGCGCACCAGGTGATACAATGTTTTACGGCCGACAACTTCAGTGCGGCCTTTCTGATGAATTACGCCACGCTCCTTTATGAAAAGGTGGGCGCAGACATGCGCCGGAAAACAAGTGTACTGAAAACAATGGCCCGTTTGCCCTTCCTCTTCGAGATGGCATTTATTGCCGGCCAGTACAGGATCATTAAAAAGTTTATGAAGTGAACGCGCCCAGGGCTGCCCGTGCACCATTCCATTGATCCGGAAAGGCGAAGAAATACAGCGCTTCCCTTACTGCACTTCTATCGTACGTTCAATGGCTTCCAGCGCGGCATCTTCACCGATATCCAATATGGCCAACGCAGAATATTTGCCTTTCGGCACCGTGGCAGGAATTGTCAGCCGGACGGTCCTTTTGCCTTCCGGAAAAACGGGGAATTCCACTTTATCCAGCTTATACTCCTTACCGGTTTCAATATGGGTCAGCGCCAGATGCGCTTTACATTGCAGCATGGTTTCCCCGGTATTCACCATATAAAAATCATAGGCATGGGCATCGCCCACCACCGGTTTAAGGCTCACAGCCTTTGCACTGGTGTGCGTAACCGTTGGAGGCGTTTGATAAATATGAACCCCTACCCTTAACAGCTCCTTTATTTTGGTATTGAACTGTTTATTTGTACGGCTGGTGCTGTCCTGCTCTTCGGCGCTTTGCAGGAACAACATGGCCCATCGCATTTTATTGAATAGTTCTGCATTGGCCGGCGCCTGTAAGCGAACCAGCAGGTCTTCACTTTTACCGGGCGCTACTTCTATAAAATTCTTATCGGTAGAGATCCAGGAGGCGCAGGAGCGGTTGAGGGTATCCGGTCTGTAATATATATGCCCGCCGCTTGAATCGCGTAACCAATCGGCCAGGTAAGCCTGAAAACCAACTTTGGTATCTGACATATTGGTGATCCTGATCACCTGCGACTCCGTAATCCCGGGGGTACTATGAAATTCAAGAATGGATGGCTGGATCCCTATCTTTTGCGCAGATCCATGCAATGATACAAAAATCAATGCTAACAAAGTACACATTTGACTTCTCATGGTTTTTGTTTTTGATTGATCCAAAAAATAAAATAAATTGCTATTCATTAAAATCTTGTATCGTATGTGCTATACAGGAATAAGAACGAACCGCCTGCTTGCCCGTAACATCCTCATGTTGCTATTTTGTACAAGCGCTGTCCATGCGCAGAACAGCCAGAACAACATCACCCTTACTGCCCTCAATACCGGCTTTATTTTAAACTCAGTGGCTTCGATCGAAACGCAGCAAACGAGAGCGAACGCCTTTCAAATTGCAGTCAATTCGAGGAACAGTGCCAACTTCAGCATCCGCGCAAGGGTATCGTCGTCCACCAGCAGTACAGGCACTCCTTTCCCGGCTTCCATGCTGGCGCTGCGTTTAAATACCACCAATCCGCCGGTGACCGCCAATCTAAACACCATCACCTTAAGCACTACCGACCAGTTACTACAACAGATCACATCCACTAAGAACAATATTACCTTCAATTATGACCTGCTATTGGCCCCTGTTGGGTATAGTTACGCACCGGGCAATTACAACTTCACCATTTTATTTACCATGACACAACCATAGATATGAAAAACACAGGTGCTTATATAACACTCTTGCTATGCCTTGTTTCAATAAAGGGTATGGGGCAGTTTTCTTTCAATGGAACCATCACGAGTGCAGTAGGTATTCAATCTGTGATGGCTTTATCGGTTACGAACAATGCTTCGCCAACCATAAATTTTACGAATGCTCAGTATTCCGGCGGCTACGCCATCAGCAACTTCAATAGTTTTGATGTAAAAAGCAACCAGCCCTGGACCCTGTCGGTGTCAGCCGCCACACCTGATTTTGCGGCCAGCGGCACACATGCTTCCCCCAATATGCCAGCATCCGTCATCGCTGTGGTAAAAAGCGGCCAGTCGCCTTTCAAACCCTTATCGGCCAACGCCCAGGTACTGGCAACGGGCAACCGGGGCAATACCAGCACACCCGGTAACTCCTTTAATATGGATCTTATGGCCAGTCCCGGTTATAATTACGGCCCCGGCATTTATACACTTTCTATTGTTTACACCCTTAGTGTGCAATAAGCATTTGTATTTACCGGTCTCCTTTTGGCAGCAGCCAGGCTTGCAATTGCTGTTCTTAATACCGAACTTAATAACTGTAAATATTTTTTTCGGTGAAAAAGCTTATTTTATTACCATTTCTTGTTTTTGGTCAATTTTTGACCAACGCGCAACAACCCACGAAAAAGGCGCAACAAACAATTACTTTACACCTGATGCCAGCGGGTCCGGTGCATTTGCCTAAAATAAAAAAGGATAAGGGCAAGGGCAATGATAAGCTCAGCCAGCAACAGCTTAAGGAAGAGCTTGATCTTGCTGCCAATAAGAACGTATTTATAGATAAGCAGGTCATTGAAACGGTTGTTGCCGATAACAAACCGGATGCCGCCAATAATTCCGCCAGGAAGCCAGCTGAGCCTGTTAAAAATCGCACAGTACTGTATACGATCTCATCTTTGTAATTCACATAAATACTACCTCTGCCAGACCCGGGTTTAGTTAACTACTCCCGGGTTTTTATTTGCACCTACTACAGTACATAATTGCTTACTGATACCAATAGCTGCTTTAAAACATATGCACCCTGTTTTGTTTTTCGGAAATAATTTCCAGCTTATGGAATCTTTTTCGAGCATGCCAAACAGGTAGTAACTGGTTTTCAAGCGCTTGCCGAAATGGCACGGCGATTGGCATTATCTACCCGTAAACAATTTAAAAAACCTCTTTAACTAACAAAAAAACGAACGACATGAAAAAGATGACATTGATCACCGCTGCCCTTTTTGCAACTATCATTGCTGCCAACGCTCAATCTTCGGCCCAAGCCAGCCAGACTGTTACGCTGAACCTTCAGAACTCCATTGACATCGCTTTTACTGCTGCGACCGGCACCGACTTTACTTTTACCAATACGGGTGACTACCAAAACGGACTTACCAATTTAAATGCATCCAGCCTGCAGGTGAAATCAAATCGCCCCTGGGCTGTTACCGTCGGTTCTGCCAGTGCTAATTTTAATGGGCCCGCCGCCCCCTCTCCTGCCATGCCTTCATCTGTTTTAGGCGTTCGCCTGAATGGCGGCTCTTCCTTCGGCGCTTTGTCAACCAGTGCACAATCGCTGACCAGCGGCGACAGAGGTGTTAGCAGCTTCAGTGTTGATTATAATGCGAACCCGGGTTTTAGCTACGATGCTGGTACCTACACCCTCTCAGTTATATATACCGCTACACAGCAATAATGCTTCAAGCGCTAAACCGTGCCACGGTTCATACCGTGACACGGTTTTTCTTCCTTTGCCCGATATAAAATCCACCACAGTGAAAACAGTTTCCAGATACTGGTTTACCCGCACCCTGTTGCTCCTGGCTTTTTTGTCCACAGGCAAACATGTGGTAGTGGCCCAGCCAGGCAATGGTCTGCCGGAAATACTTCGTTTTCATTTCCTCAACGATTCGGTAGGGGTAGAAGAAAATAATTATGCATTCAATAATCTAAGCATCCAGAACAGTGGCAACCGGTCACTGCATGTTCAACTGATCCTGAGATCGCCTGAAATAGCAAGCCTCATCACAAGTGATATTATAGAAACTGAATTGCGGCAGCATGAAAATCAGCTGATCCCCATCCGTTTTACCCTCGCCAGTAAATCAGCTGCTTTGATCTGGGTTCCTTTCCAGGTTGAAATGCGCATCCGCGAATTGAACCAGGTCATACATACCCGGTTTTACATCAGGCCTAAAGCACAGGTCAAATGGAAAGCCCTGCTGAAGCAACCGGTCCTTGCATTCATGGAAACGGACAAACAGCTTGCTTTTAATATTTACCTGGAAAATACAGGAAACAGTCCCGACACCTATAGCTTCGATTTCCGCACCGACCTTTCACTGAACCTTGCCAAAAAAAATTATACCGTCTCGTTACAACCCGGCGAAGCCCGTACTATAACAGCGCAGGTTTTATTATCGCCGCGGGATCTGCAACAATTGAAAAAAGAAGAAATAACCATATTCATAAAGAACAGCCAGGGCGAAACGAAAATGCTTAATCAGCAGATCAACCGGCTGGGCTTTATGTATAGCGGGGAAAATGACAGCTATAAAAAAATGCCGCTGACACTGGAATTGAATATGCAGAACCTCGCCAGTGATCAGCCATTTGCCTTTTTGAATCTTCGCGGTAACCTGAAGCTTAAAAATGATCAACAGCTGAACCTCTTGCTGCAAACCAACAATTACTCGCCACATTCCGTAGCCAATACGCAAAGAGCCACGGTGGAATATGTACATGGCCCCTGGCGTATTACCGGCGGCAGCATCATCGACTTTAATAATTTCCTGGTCGATGGTACCGGCCTTCGCCTGCAATATACCGGCATGCACAATAAATCGATCGAAGTAATGGGTGTACAAAGCCGTACAGGCAATACGCAGCAATATAATGTAAAGGGCAGCCATCCCGTAATGAAGGGAGTCAGCTGGTTTGCCAATGCATTTGTACAGCGCGACGCGGAAAAAGAGCAGACGAGCTCCCTGCTGCTGAATAAACTGCAATGGACGATCGACAAGGACACCCGGCTTTCTATCGAAGGCGGAAGCGGGTTCGAAAAGCTATCCCGGTCAAAGCTCGACACCTCCCTGGCTGCATGGCAGGCAGGATACCATTTTGAAAGGCAGAAAAAACATTACCAGATCAGTTCTACCATCAGCCGCTACTCGGAAAATTTCCCCGGCTTCAATAAAGGAGCGCACTACCAGTTACATGAAGCGCGGGTATTGATAGATCATTTTTTCACAGGCCCTTACTTCGAGATCAACAAAAGAGCTTATAACAATACCGGCGATTCCCTGATAAACTACCTCTTCAATGTCAATAATCGCGAGTACGGCCTCCGGTTCGGCTGGCAACACAAACAGTTTACCCTGGTTTTATCGCCCGGTATCTTAAAGCAGGTACAGGACAGCATAACCGGTCTGGCATCGACCACGTATAAAATAGCGGCTAATCTTAACTGGCAGTTAGGCGACCGCTGGTGGTTTTCGGCCTTTTCGAATGCAGGCCGGGTAAACATACCTGCTTCATCGCTGCCAGGTTTTAACAGCTTTACCAATTTTATGAATTTGCAGAATGGCCGTTACGGGATCCAGTTACGCTATGATAAAGGCCCCTATTACTATTATGAAATAAAAGAATACCTGCAATCACCGGTAGCTTATAAGCGGCTGCAGGTTTCGCCATTCCTGGAACTGCCTTGGACGAAAAAAAATCTCTTTTGCCGCCTGCAGGCGAATTACCTCAACGAAGAACAAAGCGGCGTCTCTTTCTTTTTGCTGTACAACAATATTCAATACACAGCGCCCAAAACAGGCATCGATGTAGCAGTCACCACCCAGCTGAATCTATCGCGAAAAGAAGCGCCGCTCCTGAACCTCACCATCCGCAAAAGACTGCAACTGCCGGTGATCAAAAATGAAACGGCCCGTTCCTTCCGGATCGTTCTATACCTCGATAAAAACAATAACCACTGGCCAGATGAGAACGAGGTTTGGGTAAAAAATGCGCGGGTGCTTGTAAATAACGAGCTCTTGCAAACGAATAGCAAAGGAGAAATATACTTTACCAATGCCGACGATAAAGAATTCATTATTGATTTCAGCCAGATCGCCGGTTTCGATGGCTGGATGCCCAGGCAGGGTTTCAGACAGGTATTCAGACCGGCTAAAGATCAAAAACTGTATTTCTTCCCTTTTACCCCCAGCCATGTAATAACCGGTAAGCTGGCGCTGCTGCGCGATGAACAAAGTTCCCTTACCATGCTGCTGGATGGCATCCGCATCATTGCCACCGCTGCCGATGGCACAGTGTACAATACCCTTACCAACAGCAATGGTGAATATGCATTCAACCTGCCGGCCGGTCAATATATCATCAGTATTAACCAGGCGGTCTTTGATGACAATTTCCGGGTGGCAGGCGCCAGTAAAACGGCCGACCTGGTGAATAACCAGCGCCTGCACCTGCAATTTGAGATCAGGCAGAAAAAAAGAGTAATGAATGTGCGGCGGGAATGATCTTTACCTTTTCTTTGAAACGGTCTGATCCGGAACGGGATCAGCCATCTTCTTTCCATTCACCTTTACATTCTTAAAATGCAGGTCCTGCACATGGCCTACTTTAAAATCAGTGCTTTTCAACTGCACATCTACGTCAGTGACCACAATATTTTGGATGTTTGCCTGCTCATGACCGGTGATCTCGCCAAAAGAAGCTGCTGTTCCGCGTACATTCGAGATCTTAATATTCCGCACCAACGCTTTTGGCGGCGCCTGCCCTTTCAGATCGAAATACTGGGTCCAGGGCGAGACCTTGAAAATCACCCCGCCATTGGTCAGCGTGATATCGCTTATGTTCACATCTTCATACTGCTGCGGGGTATCCGGACGGAGCTTCAATCTCAATACCGTTGGGCCCAGGGTAATGCAACGTTTAACAGTTACATGGCGAACAATGGTTGCTTCACTGCCGAATGTCACGATGCCGCCGCCTGCCTCAAAGATACAATCACTGATAGTAACGTTCTCTACGGGTGGACTATCCTTATCCTCACCCGCAAATGGTCCTTTGGAGCCTTTCAATGCAATACAATCATCACCTACCGAAAAAAAGCAATGGCGGATGGCTATCTCGTGCGAACTGTCTACATCGATACCGTCGGAGCTCGGCGCATGATGATAGGGTTTGGGACCGGATGGGGCCTGAAAACGGCAATATTCAATAATCACCTGCTCACAGCGGTAAATATGCAGGTTCCAGAAACCTGAATTCAAAAAGTGGATGCCGCTGATCTGCACATCTTTTGAGTTTTGAATAAAAGCGAGCCTGGGGCGTTCTACATTTAAATTGGTTGTTTTGGGATCAGCATTGCGGCGCTTATAAAATTCTTTCCAGAAGGGCTCGCCGCTGCCGTCAATGGTACCGGCGCCGCTGATCCGCAGATGATCTGCCCCGTCTGCATTGATCAGGGCTGCACGCCATGGTTCAAAGTGGCCTTCGATGCGGGTATTTATTTTTGGATAATCATTGATATCTGTGGAGCCTTTGAGCACAGCGCCCGCCTCGAACTCCAGGTTAACACCGGCTTTCAGAAATATGGCGCCGCTGAGAAAAATGCCTTTCGGCACCACGAGGGTACCGCCACCATTTTTTGCGCATTCCTCTATGACCGCCTGAATAACTTTTGTATTCAGGGTTTTGCCGTCGCCCACAGCGCCCCTTTCGGCAATATTATAACGCTGGTCCCTGCTGAGTAATATTGTTTTTTCAAATGGCTGCCGGGAAGGCGTGGTATGCGCATTCCCTTCCGCCAGGGCAAACATGCCAATTATGGAAAGCAAGAGTAATTTGTTCATAGCCAAATTTAACAGCAAGCCCCCCAAAGAACCGTCCCGGTTCATCCGGCTCACCTTGCATAAGGTTCAGCTATTAATGCTATTTTAATATGCGGTAGATCTTATCGCGGAACGTTTCGCTGACCGGGATCTCTGTAGCGCCGATACAAACGAAATCGCGTTTAATGGTAGTGATCTTTGCAATGGCCACCAGGAAGGATCGATGCGTGCGAATAAAGGCCCCGGCCGGCAATTTTGCTTCAATGGACCTTAACGACAAACGGGTGACAACCGGTTTGGACGTGGAAACAAGGTAGATCCTCACATAATCTTTATCACTTTCAATATAGTTAATATCCTCAACCACGATCTTTACCAGTGAATAATCAACACTTACAAAAAAGTCATGGCTCTTTGCTATGGCTGACGGTGAAGCGGCTTGTTTTAGCCGGAATAATTCCGCGGCCCGGTTAGTGGCTTTCAGGAAACGGTCGAACGTAAAGGGCTTTAACAAATAATCTGCCACCTGCAGGTTAAAGCCTTCCACGGCATATTTTTCATAAGCCGATACAATGATGACCAGCGGTGGATGATCGAGCGATTGCAACAATTGCAAACCACTTAAGCGGGGCATCTGGATATCGAGGAAGAGCAGGTCGATCTGTTCCTGCCGCAAAATAGTCAATGCTTCCATAGCACTCCTGCATGAGTTTACCAGCTTCAGGAACGGTACCTGGTTCAGGTTGTCTTCCAGCAACTCGCGCACCAGCGGTTCGTCATCAACAATAAGACAGCGCATCATAATATTTTCAATGTTAAATGGATGCGGAAAAGGTTTTGATCTTCGCTTATTCCCAGGTCAAAACGGCCGGGATACAGGAGTGTTAAGCGGGAACGAACATTACCTAGTCCTATACCCGATGTTTCGTCCTTACCGGCAGTTGCCAGACGCTCAAATCTATTTTCTACCCTAAAATCCAATACACCGTCCCTGGCCGTTAAATGAATATCAATATAAGGTTGATCCGCATAATCGGTCCCATGCTTAAATGCATTCTCCACAAAAGGGATCAGGAGCATCGGTTCAATGCAATAATCTCTTGCCGCCGGTGACAGCTCACTATTGAAAATGATCTTCACATCCCGCCCAAACCTTAATTGTTGCAGGGCTACATAACTATGCAGGTAATCCACTTCCTGCTGCAGGGATATTTTTTTATCGGCATTATATAACATATAACGCATTAAACCCGACAACATCAGGAGGGATGGTTCCAGTTGGTCAGATCGTTTCCTGGCAAGCGAAACCAGGTTGGTGAGAACGTTGAACAGGAAATGCGGACTGATCTGGGAACGCAGAAATTTCAGTTCCATGCCCAATTGCAAGGCCTCCTTTTCTTTCTGTTCTTTTTCTGTACGGATCTTTTCAACCGTTATACTGTAAAAGACACTAACAATAAATGCGAGCACCGAAGGAAATAACACATGCGTACGGGCTCCCGCCAAATCATTGGGGAACCAGGCTTCCAGGATATAGAATTTTATCCGGACGGAAAGAAGGATCAGCAAAACGGCGGCGAAAAGATATAACCACCAGTAATTTCGGTTGAGCAATTTCGGATACAGGAAAAAGCTATTCCCATAAAAAATGATCATATGAAGGAGCTGTGACCATGTAAAATAGGCTCCGGGAAGCGGACCAATCCTGTATTGATCGCCGGCACTGCTGATGAAATAAGGAAATAACAGCACAATACTCCAGGCCAAAGCATGGAGTATCCAACTAAAATGCGGGTATTTACCGGTTTGCATCATGTATTGACAAAGGAATCCGGATCAAACTTATTGAATTTACCAGTAGCCGCGCACAATCGCCGGATCTTTTGGCTTTGTCGCAAGATTTGGCGCTCTTGTCGCATTTATACCAACGCAATGATCGCTGCCGCTAGTTTTGCCTGCAAATGCAATGGTTATGAATATACAAGATTGGCTTACCATGAACATTCTCCTGCAGGTAAGAGGTATTACCCCCGGAAGGGCCGAAGCCCTTGTGCCGGCGGTGATGGGACTGATCAGTATGATCCTTGGTGTTATGGCGCTGGTGCGCGCTAAACGCAGGATCCCTTCGGGACGTTTGATGGCGATCGCGGGCATTGCGCTGGCATTGACCGGCATCGTTTTCAGCGGACTGCACCTGGCCCGGGTAACCGGTGCTATCGGCACCGGTTCGGGACGTTTGGGCGCCATGGTAGCGCTGGCATTCAGCCTGACCGGTGTAATAATCGCCTGGCTGGCGCTGGCCCGCTTTCGCCGGGCAGCGGATCATTAGCAGCCCGCTTTTTAATATATTTGAGCCCTTGAGTGTACACCATGACTGAAATCAAAAAGGCAGGCACAGAAGAACCGGATCTGATGCAAGTGGCAAAATTATTCCTTACACTGGGTGTACTGGGCTTTGGCGGACCAGCAGCGCATATTGCTTTAATGCAAAAAGAAGTAGTCGTAAAACGGCGATGGCTGAGTGAACAGGATTTCCTGGACCTTCTTGGCGCTACGAACCTGATACCCGGTCCCAACAGCACAGAACTGGCCATGCACATCGGCCGGGAAAAGGCTGGCGCCAAAGGACTGGTGCTTGCCGGCACCTGCTTTATTTTACCGGCCGTGCTTTTTACCGGCTTCTTTGCCTGGCTATATAGTAAATACGGCCAACTGCCCGGCCTGCAGCCATTTCTTTATGGCATTAAACCCGCTATCATTGCAGTGATCCTGTCCGCTGTTTTTCCGCTGGCCAAACAGTCGTTAAAAACAGTACAATTAGGTATTATAGGGCTCATTGCGCTCAGCTTATCTTTTCTACACATTCATGAAATATACATCATCTTCGGGGCAGGATTGTTGGCCTTGTTATTGACTTCATTTAACAAACCCTTCAGGAGCAGCGCAAAAAGCATCGCCCCCTTGTTTTTGCTGCAGGTGCCAGGCAGCTCCCTGTTATCTGTGCTTGTTTCAAACTGGAACTTATTCCTTGTCTTTTTGAAAATAGGCGCTATTCTGTATGGCAGCGGGTATGTACTCTTTGCCTATATCGAAACGGAGCTGGTTACAAAAGGGATACTTACGCATCAGCAGCTGACAGATGCTATTGCGGTGGGGCAGTTCACACCGGGGCCTGTTTTTTCATCGGTTACTTTTGTAGGTTATGTGATCAACGGTTTTAGCGGCGCTGTTTTTTCCACCCTGGCCGTTTTCCTGCCTTCCTTCCTGTTTGTAGCCCTGTTAAATCCACTGGTGCGAAAGATGCGGCAGTCCCTCCGGTTCTCTGCATTCCTCGATGCAGTAAATATCGCCTCTGTGGCGGCGATCATAGCCGTATGTTATGAACTGGCCAGGGATGCTGTTACAGACTGGCGCACCTTACTGATCGGACTGATCAGCCTGCTGCTGCTTCTTTTCAAAAAAACGAATTCAGCTTACATCATCCTGGGTGGTGCTGTGGCCGGTTATTTATTGACGCTGTTCTAAAAACAGCATGGGTACATACACCTGCCTGTATTTATACCGGCGCCAGCCACCGCGATCGCAGGTAAACCACTGTTTTGTTGAGATAGGGAAAAAGAACGATCAGCAACAGGATGCCAACGATCAGCCATGCCAGCAGCTCATAATAATCCATCGCAAACCGGAGCTGCGCCTGCCGCTGCATGCGGTCTGCCAGTAATTTGTTAGAAGCCCTGGCAGCCGCTCGCGGCGCCATTCCTCTATTGACCAGGTATTCCGACTGCACCTGAACGGTTTTCCGCAGCAACAGATCAATTTTACTGAAGTGCTCGCAGAAAGCATGGTAATGTTTGCTTCTTCCAAACAGTTCAAAGTAATTAATGAGGCCAATGCTTACCGAAAAACCCAGGTAGCGAATGGCCAGACAAATAGCCGCTGCTGAAGGGCCCATTACAACCGGAACGGAAGCAATCGTAAACACAATGGTGGGCACCATGATCATGCCAACACCGAGCCCCTGCATAAATAAGGGGATGAAAAAATAGTGCTCATTCGCCTGCCCGCTAAATAGAAAGAACATGCTGACCTGGAAGGCAAGCAGCAGCAGAAATCCCGGCAGCCAGATATACCGGATCGGTTTTTTTTGCAGGATCATACAACAGGCGATGATCACCCCCGTGACCAGTCCACCCAAATTGAACAAATTGATATAAGAAACATGCCTTGGGTCAAAGCGCAGTACACCCGCAAAGAAGCCGCTGGCAATACCTGCAGCAAAGCGGCAGATATACATTACGAACAATACAAAAAGCCCGACCAGGAAATTCCGGAACCTGAATATTTGCACATTCACATATGGCCGCTTCAGGCTTTTTTGACGTAACAGGAAGAGTATGGAGAGCGCCGCAATGGCGATCAGGCTGCATTGTATGCGCCGGTCTTCAAGCCAGTTATAGTGCTGGCCATAGACCATAATGTAACCAATAAGGCAAAGCATGATCGTATACATGGAAAAGCTTTGCCAATCGAGCTTATGCAGGGGAAAGCGGGCTTTGAGCCGCACATTGTTCATAGTAAGCAGCAGCAGGATCAGGCAGGGAACAAAGGAGAATAAAGCGGCTTTGTAAACGATATTGTAATTGAAGGCGTCTATGAGGTCGGCTGTCACGAAATTATTGAAAGGAATAGCACATAACAGTAAACCGAAGAAAACGGAAAAACTCACCTCGCGGGCGCGTTCCGTGCGCAGGCGGGTGAACATCAGCGAAAGGGAAAGGCTTACTGTGCTGCAAAACAATAATCCCTGGATAAACCGTACGGGCAGCAGGATATACAGTTCATGCGTGTGATAACATATAAGGCTGCTCATCATTTGCAGCGACGTGAAGAGGATAAAATACTGTTTACTGGCCAGGTAGGCAAAAAAGCGGTGCTCGAGGCTGTAAAAACCAGCGTATGCAGCATAGAATACGATCACGGCAAACTGAATGTCTGCCGGTTCACAACCATAATGACCGGCCGCTGCATTGATATTGGCGAGCGGCAGGAAGAAAAGCACAATACTTGGCAGTAAGAGCAGGAAGAGGCTGATCCTGATCAGCCATTCGGGCGCCCATTTGCGAAATACAGGAATGGTATTAACCATGGCGCTGCCCTTTAGGTACAAATACATTCACGTTCATTCCCGCTTTCAGGACGTCCAGTTCCTTTTTGTTACCGTGAATACGTATGCGCACCGGGATCCGCTGCACGATCTTTACAAAGTTGCCGCTGGCATTATCGGGTGGCAATAAAGAAAAGCGGGAGCCGGTAGCGGGCGAAAAGGAAATGATGGTGCCTTTGAAAGCCTGCCTGGGAAAAGCGTCTGCGATCAGTTTTACCGAATCACCGATATGAAGGTTGGCGATTTGCGTTTCCTTGAAATTGGCCACAACCCATTTGCCGGTTTCATCGTTCACAATAAATGCAAGCGTTTCACCTGCATTGATCACCTGCCCCGCTTCCACGGTTCTTCTGCCCATGCGGCCATTGTACGGCGCAGTGATCACGGTATAACCAAGATCCAGTTGCTGCCTCTTCAGCAAAACCTCGAGGCGGGACAGTTCGGCAAGCGCCACCGCTTTTTCCGCTTTGTTCCCCGCCAACTGCAACTGTGCTTTTACTTTCTGCATCGCGGCTTCGGTTTCCTGCTGTTGCAGTAAGTACCCGCGGTTATCGATGATCAAAAGGGTATCCCCTTTTGATACGAGCTGGTTCTCTTCAAATTTCACCGCTGTAATAAACCCACCGGCTTTTGCGATCACCGGGTTTACATACTCATCGATCTGGGCATTATTGGTTTGCTCATACTTATAATAACCCCGGAGGGTAAAGATGCCCCAGATAGCCAATGCTGCAATAATGATGGCTGAAATCCATCCTGTGATCCTGGTAATGAGCCGGTCGGTAAGGGTATATTTCTTTTTCATTGCTTGTAGAGAACGCCAGTACTACGGATGCGCAAAAATATCAGGCCGACAGCTGTTTTATTTCCCTAAAAAAGTCAACATTTTCGTCATTCCCGCCAATTTGATTTTATCTTTATGGCTTTGAGTAAACCTCCATTTGCCGATTGAAGAATATGGGATTAATCGCCTCCCTGCCAGAGATAGAAAAGCAGAAAGAAAGTGTGTTCGTGATGCACGAAAAAAGCGAAAAGCTGATCCCCCTGCATAAACATTCCAAAGGACAACTGAGTTATGTGGAAGGCGGTATAGCATATATCACCTGTGATACCCGAACTTATGTGGTGCCGGCCAAACATTATTTCTGGATCCCCAGGGGAATGGACCATATTTTACGGATCGGTTACTCGGCAACGGTGCTTCGTTCGCTGTACTTTTATGCCCATGATGATGCATCGGATCCTTTTTACAGCAAGCTGGGCATCTATCCTGCCAGCGAACTGCTTATCCAGATGATCAATTATACCGAACGGTGGGATGGCAGACATGTAAGCCGCAAAGACGAAAACTTTGAATTTCTCGTAGCATTGAAGAAGATCCTGCCGCAATTGAATAACAAAGCCCTGCCCATTATGCTGCCCACGACGGATAATGAGCAGCTGCAACGCATCATCAAATACCTGGAAAAAAATATGGCGGAAAAGCTTACCATTAAAACGGTGAGCAGTCATTTTAACATCAGCGAGCGAACCCTGTCGCGTTTGTTCCAGGCAAACATGCAGATGAGTTTTCTGCAGTATCTTAAGACCATCCGGATGGTGAAGGCTATCGAACTGATCGTAAAAACACAACGATCCATCAGTGAAATCGCCTATGAGGTGGGATATGTGACCATCAGTTCCTTCAGCGATGCATTCCAGGAATTCACCCATACCCGGCCCTCCGACTTCCGGAAAAAATAAATGATTTTTCCCCATAATGAGGAAGCTGGTCATGCCTTAAGGCAGGCAACAATTTTGCAAAATTAAGCCATGACTATACAGGAACAAGGAAATAAAGAAGCGATCGATTTTTATAAGGAAGCCCTTCAATTGCTCGAAGAATGCGGAGCCAGATATATGCTCGGAGGGGCATTTGCCATTTTTCATCATACCGGTATTTACAGGGACACCAAAGACCTCGATGTATTTTGTCCGGCCAATGAGTATCCCAAGATCCTGAAGTTCTTCGGTTCAAAGGGATATCGTACAGAGCTTACGGATGTTCGCTGGCTTGCCAAGGTTTTTAAAGGAGACTATTTCCTCGATATCATTTTCGATACGGCGAATAATATCTGCCGCGTCGATGATGAATGGCTGCAGCATGCGCACCAGGCCGATTTCCTCGGCTATCATATCAGGATATTGTCACCCGAAGACCTGGTGTGGTGCAAACTGTATGTGCAAAACCGCGAAAGGTACGATGGCGCCGATATCAACCATCTGCTTGTGAAGCAGGGAAAAAATTTCGACTGGAAAAGACTCGCGCGCAAAATGGATCAGCACTGGCATCTTTTACTCATGCAGATCCTCTCCTTCCAGTTTGTATATCCCTCCGAATTCCATGAGATCATTCCGAAATGGCTTTTTGATGACCTGCTTGCAAGAGCATCAGAACAATACGACCTGCCCGCCCCGTTGGAAAGAGTTTGCAGAGGCCCCGTGATCGATCAAACCCAATACGAGATCGATATTAAAGACTGGGGCTATAAAACGTGCACCATTAAAACTGTTTAATTATGACCGGTGAAAACAAAACACGCGTTGCCGCTATTGCCGATCTTCATATCAGGGATACGGACAAAGGCAAATGGGTCGATATTTTTGCTGATGTTTCAAAGAATGCTGATGTGCTTGCCATCTGCGGCGACCTTACCGATACAGGCGATGAATCGGAAGCACATATCCTGGTGGAAGAGTTGAAGGCATGCACCATCCCTGTGGTAGGCGTACTGGGCAATCATGACCATGAAAAGAGCCGGCATAAGCTGATCAGGCAGATCGTACAAAACCATCCCAACGTACATATCCTGGATGGTGAGGCGGTGGTCGTTGCCGGTATCGGCTTCGCCGGAGTAAAAGGTTTTGGCGGCGGCTTCGATAATTTCATGCTGTCGATGTTTGGCGAAGGCGCCATGAAATCCTTTGTACAGGAAGCGGTCGAAGAAGCCTTACACCTTGAACGCGCCCTGGCCCGTCTCGACCAGGAACATAATGTCACCAAAAAGATCGCGCTGTTGCATTATTCACCCATAAAGGAAACGGTCATTGGTGAACCGGAGCAGATCTTTCCGTTCCTGGGCTCCTCGAGACTGGCAGAACCTTTATCACGCCGCAATGTAGAAGTTGTATTTCACGGGCATGCGCATATAGGTGTGCTGGAGGGCAGCATAGCCGGGAAGGTAAAAGTGTTCAATGTGGCCCGGCATGTGCTAAAAAAATCCGGTTATGGCCGTCCGTACTTCTTATATGAAATTTGAAAAAAGCCGGAACTTGTTATATTTGGCCATGACCAGGATGTTGAAGTTTGCCCTGTTGATTGTACCCGCTTTATGCGCCATACCAATGAAAGGCTCATCGCAGTTCAGTGATACGGTGAATTACTACATTAATTTCTCGGGCACCGGTAATTTGAACAGAACCAATACCGGCACCACTTACCTGCTGAACAATACCTTGCGCTTCCAGGCCGATAAAAAGAAATTTTCACTCAACAGTATGATGAGCCATATTTATGGCCGCAACCCTACATTAAAAACAAACGATGATGTGCTGGGCATGCTTAATCTCGACATCCTGAAAGGCGTACAAAAATTGTATTACTGGGCACTTGCCGGGTATGAAAAAAGCTTTTCATTAAAGGTCGACAGCCGGTTCCAGGCCGGCGCAGGTGTAGGATATACGTTCATAAACACCGGGAAGACCAACCTGGAAATGAGCGATGGATTTCTTTTTGAAACGGTCGATCTGAGTATACCCGACAAGACTGGCAGAACCAGTTACCAAACCGTTCGCAATTCCCTGCGGCTGAAATACCGCTTCATCATTAAAGAGATCGTGAGCATCGATGGCGTGAACTTTTTCCAGCCCTCCCTGACCGAACGCGGGGATTATATTCTGAAACTAAGTACCAATCTTTCGGTGAAGCTGTATAAATGGCTGCACTTCACCACCTCGTTCAACTATAACAGGCAGAATATTACAGCTACCGAGAATTTACTGCTGACCTATGGACTGATGGCTGAAAAGTATTTTTAAGATGTCCCGTTAAAATACCTTTTCGAACTGCCGCGCCAGATCCCCATCAATAGGTGCCAGCCGGGTAAAAGCCCTGGGGTGCTTATCAACAATATCCTTCTGACTGGTACAATAGGTATTTACATGAGAATCGTAAAAATAAAGTAACGCCCAGTACTCCCTGCAGAAGTTATTGAATTGCTCCTGTGACAGCTGACTGATCAAATGAATGAATTCGTCTTTTTTATAGCTTCCTTTTAATTCACAGGATTGAAAAATTCTCCAGCCTTCCATACAGCCTCCTTTATTTTTTATTATAAATAAAAATATTATGCCATCCGGCGCTTAATTTCCAATGTTTTATCAATGATCTGCCCGGGCTTGATTATTGCATTTTTTAAGCGAGAGACCATGAAAATTTGTGCATATGGACACCACAAAAGACAAACCCGAAAAAATGCCTGCAAAGGCAGATCCGGAGCCACAAAAAAAGACCGGTAATAACGACAATGCTGACCTGGAACAAACACCCCTGAAAGCCGCCGATTCGGATATGGAACCAGATGAATTTATCGGCAGCAATGCTGATACCGATCTGCCATTGGATCGCCAGGTGATCAACGATGCCGTTTTGCGGGGCGAGCCCAAAGCAGACGATAAAGCGCTAAAGGGGCCACCCGAAGATAAAAAATAGCAGTACATTATATTTTAAACAGTAGCACTGGACTAAAGTAAGACCTATGGTCAGGATAATATATCATGCGTCCCATGAACAGTTTGCACCCTCCCATTTACTGCAATTAGCCCGGGCCGCTGCAGCGGCTGGTTTTGATGCCATACATTCTTCGGATCACTTTCACCCCTGGAGCCGGCGCCAGGGACATAGCGGTTTTTCCTTCGCCTGGCTGGGCGCCGCCATGCAGGCCGTCGAACTACCGTTCAGCGTTGTATGTGCACCCGGGCAGCGTTACCATCCTGCGATCCTTGCCCAGGCAATCGCCACCCTGGCAGAAATGTTCCCGAACCGTTTATCGGTCGAATTAGGCAGTGGCGAGGCCCTGAATGAAAAGATCACAGGCCTTCCCTGGCCACCCAAAGAACAACGCAATGAAAGGCTTCTCGAATGCGCTACCATCATTCGCAGGCTGCTGGCAGGCGAAGAAGTTAGCCACCAGGGTTATGTAACGGTGAACGAAGCAAAGCTCTACAGCCGGCCCCAAACAGCGCCCCTGTTGTTCTGTGCTGCGATCTCTTCAGAAACCGCCTGCTGGTGCGGTTCATGGGCCGATGGCCTGTTGACAACCGCCAACAGCAGCGAAGAAGCATTCGAAAAACAGACGGCATTCGCAAAAGGCGGCGGCGCCGGAAAACCCTGGCTGATCCAATTTTCTTTTTCTTATCACCCGTTGGCCCAGGTAGCAGCAGATGAAGCCTATGACCAGTGGCGAACCAATATACTGGGCACAGATGAAAGGGCTGATCTATGCAAGCCGGAACATTTTGAAAAAGCAGCCGCCGGCATCACTAAAGAACAGGTGATAGAAAAGATCCCCGTCTTTACCTCCATGAAAGATCTCTTCGAGCGTATAGAAACACTGCAGGCTACCGGGGCCACAGGCATCATCCTGCACAATGTGAACAGGCAGCATGAATTATTTATAAAAGACTTTGGCCAGTTCAACAGCGACAGAATGATAAAGAGCGGGCTGGAATCAAATCATACGACCACCTGATAAAGATCAGGATATCCGAAACAGCGAAACTGTATTTTGCCGCCTGATATAAGATTTGGTTGTATGAATAAAGGACGGAAAATAACGGAACGGTTGGATAACTCGTGTACCTCGGTACCGGTTGATTGTATTTTTTGATTAATGCAGCATTGACGATTTCCATGTAACGAAACTAGCACTTGCGGCTGCTTTAATGGATGATTTATGTCATAGGCAGCATTGAGTGGTATCAAGCGTACAACTGAGCATTGAACCGGACAATAACTGTTCATTTTCGAACAGATGGTATGCGCCCCGAATGTGTAAGATACTGTTCTTTAATCGCTTAATCATATGGCAGTCTTATTGTATCTATGCGGTATCAATAGCTCCCAAACTATCAAACATGATCAAGAATTATCTGGTTGTCGCTTTCAGAAACCTGTTTCGCCATAAAGTGTATTCACTCATCAATATTTTCGGACTGGCATTCGGTATGGCCGCCGGGTTCTTTATTTTTCTGTATACTTATTTTGAGACCAGCTACGACAAGTTCCATGTAAATGCCAACCGGTTGTACCGTATCGACATGTCCTATACAGGCAGTTTTGCCCACCTGGGTGCAACGGCTGCCACCCACCCTGCCGTGGCGCCTTCCATGAAGGCCGAATTTCCCGAAGTGATAGACTATGTTCGTTTGGTGCCGCCGAATGTTTGGTTAAAGACTACGACCGTATCCTATACCGATGAAAAAGGACAATCCAAACGGTTCAACGAACAGGATTTTTATTTTGCGGAAGCCTCTTTCTTCAGGGTCTTCAGTTTTCCGATGGTAAGCGGCGATGCAAGAACGGCGCTGGATAAGCCGGGGTCGGTTGTTTTGACGGAATCGATGGCTAAAAAATACTTTGGTAATGTAGATCCGGTAGGCAAAACAGTGGAGGTGAACAAAGAGCCGCTTACCGTAACAGCGGTATGTAAGGATGTGCCGGAGCATTCGCATATCAAATTCAATATGCTCATTGCACTGGATAAAAACTTCGGCCTGGAGAACTGGTGGTGGCCTGAGTACTACAACTATGTATTGCTGGCCCCAGGCGCGGATGCGAAGAAACTCGAAGCCAAATTGCCAGCGCTTGTGAATAAACACCTGGCAGGCACCATGAAGGAGCTTGGTTTCAGATCTTACTTTCATCTTCAGCCATTGACCGACATTCATCTCAATGATAATTTCCGCATGGAACCCGAACCGCCCGGCAACAAGAGAACGGTTTATTTCCTTTCCATACTGGGCGTCTTTATTCTTATCATTGCCTGGATCAATTATATCAACCTTACGACCGCCAAATCGATGGAAAGAGCGCGCGAAGTGGGTCTACGCAAAGTAGCAGGTGCGAGCCGTTTGCAGGTATCGCGGCAATTCTTGCTGGAAGCATTTATCATTAATGGCATTGCACTGCTGGTAGCCGCTGCCCTGGTGATCGCCTGTACACCGTTCTTCAATGCGTTTGTTGGCAAAGATATCAGCAGCACCTTTTTGTCATCGGGGATCTGGCAAAGCTGGCAGTTTGTTCTGATCTTTTTTGCGGTATTTGTAACAGGCGCGCTGCAAACGGGGGTTTACCCGGCTTTTATCTTGTCTGCCTTTAAACCAGCCCTGGTGTTGAAAGGGAAATTCGCCCGTTCCGGTAAAGGCATACTGTTACGTAAAAGCCTGGTCGCTTTTCAGTTTACTTTGTCGATATTATTGATCGCCGGCACCATTATCGTATACCGGCAGCTGCAATTTATGCGGAACCAGCACCTGGGTTATAACAAAGATCAAATACTGATCGTAAAGGCGCCTGCAGTGATCGATTCTGGTTTTACGCATAAAACAGCTACATTCAGGAATGAGTTGTTGAAAATTCCGGCGGTCCAAAATATGGCGCCATCGTCAGACATTCCAGGCCGCAGGATCTTCGACAGGAACAGCGCCAGGAAAGCAGGCCAGCAGAAGAACCTGCGTTTTGTGCCTTTCCTGGTAGAAATAGATCAGCATTTTTTGCCCACCTATCAAATGCAACTGGCCTGTGGCAGGAACCTTCCCGAAAAAACGGCCATGAATATGTTTGATTCAAAAAAGACCCAGGTGCTTATCAACGAAGAGACCGTCAAAAAGCTGGGATTTGCGAATAATGAAGCGGCCCTGCATCAAACCATTTATTTTACCAGCTGGGCAGGCGAAATTGAAAGTGAAGTGGTTGGGGTGGTGAAGAATTACCACCAGCGATCGTTGAAAGAGGCATACGACCCTATCATCTATTATCTGAATGGCTTTGGCAACTGGGGCTACTTTTCCATTAACCTGCAAACGACCGATCTGGCGGGGAACCTGGCGCACATAGAAAAATTGTATCATGAGCTTTTCCCCGGCAATGCGTTCGAGCGCTTTTTCCTGAATGAATATTTTAACCGCCAATACAAGGCCGACCAGCAGTTTGGCAAGATCTTCGGCTTATTCACCATCCTGGCCATCTTCATTGCCTGCTTGGGTTTAACTGGCCTTGCTACTTATGCTATTAAACTGCGCACAAAGGAAATAGGAATTCGCAAAGTACTGGGCGCCTCGGCACAGGGCATTGTGTACCTGTTCTACCGTGATTTTATCAAACTGGTTTGCCTGGCCGCAGTGATCGCCATACCGGTAGTATATTACCTGGCGGGTAAATGGCTCAGCAATTTTGCCTTTCATATTCAATTGGGCTGGTTCGTGTTTATAGCAGCGCCTTTGCTGCTGATGCTCATAGCGTTTATTTCCATTGGGCTGCAAAGTCTGAAAGCGGCGATGGACAACCCGGTGAAGAGTTTGAGGAATGATTGAGTACCACTGATAATGTAAGCGACTTTGTGTAAATGCGACCCATTGCCTTAAAACCACAAAAACCCGCATTGGGCTTGAGGCAGTTCTATAAAACTATCAGTGAATATGAATGACTTGCACCTAAATTCATTGAACGATCAATATCAGTTTATTGAACGATCAATACCGGTTTATTGAACGATCTGTACCAGTTTGTTGAACAACCAGGGATGGTTTATTGAATACCCGGACCCAATTCATTGAACAAACAGCTATCGATCATTGAAAAATCCGAAGCGTTTATTGAACAAACTGTTCTTGTTTATTGAACAACCAGACCTTGTTTGTTGAACAAACTGGTATTGTTTGTTGCATAAACCGAACTATTTTTTAAACGAATTGCCCCGGTTTTTAAACGATCAACGCCTGTTTATTGAACGATCCAGGCCGCATAATTCAAAACCTGGCGCTGATTGTTGCATTCCCGGAACAGATCCTTTAACGATCTCTGCCGTTTTTTGCCGGAATCCGGTATACCAACTGCGCTAAAAAACAAAAAGGCTCACATTGCTGTGAACCTTTTTCTGTGGGAGTTGACGGGGTCGAACCGCCGACCCTCTGCTTGTAAGGCAGATGCTCTAAACCAACTGAGCTAAACTCCCCTGACATACATTTGGGGCAGCAAAATTAAGGTTCGGTTAGTTAATTATGAAGTTTTCCAGCAAGATTTTTTTCAAACCCACCCGTAAAAAGAGATCGATCCGAACGTGTAGTGCGCCGTCCAGATAATTTTCCGGCTCGCCCGGCGCCTGTCACCGCTGAAAATGGTATATTGAAAAAGGAAAGCTTATCTTTATGAAGATGATACGGACAATTGTTTTTGCTGCGATACTATGCTCCGCGCTGACTGCTAAGGCACAGTCGCCGCTGCGTTTTGGCGCCATGCATGGTGCACAACCTGCCTTCGGGCATTTTCAACAGACCGGCGATAGCAATAAGCTTCAAAAAAAATGGTTTATTACCAAATATGCCGGCATTTCCTCGGGCTTTCTTGCTTTTAATGGTGGAAGCGGCAGCTTCTTGGCAGCCCCCATGGGTCTGCAAATTAACAGGCCGCTGACCAATAACGTATATGCCTTCGCTGGCGTTTCTGTAACACCTACTTTATTCCATTTCAACGGTGCCTTTGCCCAACCCCTCGCCAATAAGACTGGTTTTTTGAACGCCAACAACTTCGATATTAATCCGGCCGCTTATGTGGGGCTGATGTACATCAATAACGAAAAGACCTTTTCCATTTCCGGAAGCATTGGCGTAAGCCGCACGAACTACAATTATTACTCACCCCTCTATGCTCCGTTTTATTCTCCGGGACCCGAAAATAATAAACGCTTTTACCGGTAACCAGCTTCCAAACCGCACCATTTATTTAATACTTTACTGGCCAGAATGGAATAATTGTTGAGGCTGATGACCCAAAATCTTACCGATGACGAGGTCTTCAACAATATCCTTTTTCACTCTCCTGCTGCTTTTAATGCAGTTAGCAGGCTTCGCCCAGAGAACCGGTAAGCTGAACGGCGTATTTGCCGGCATTGAAGTATCCCAGCCTACGGTGATGGGCCAGGGTATGCAGAGAACCGACCGCGTGATCTACTTCAGGCCCGATGGCACCTTCAACGATAAACTCCAAAAAGCCGACTGGAAAACTGCTGTGGCGGGTAAATATAGCGTGGCAGGCAATCAGGTAAGTTTACAATTCAACGGTGGTGCCAAAGAAACCATGACCCTTGAGGCGGATGGCGACCTCAGGGCAAATGGAGATATAGGCAGTTATGGCATGCTGAAAATGGGAACGGCTGACCGCGTACCGCCGGGTGTATATACCTTCCGTAATGTGAGCAGTAGTGGTGGCGGCGCTTCCGGCCAGGTGTTTGTTGGCAGTGGGGCTACGGTTGGAATATACTTCGACGGCAAAGGTCATTTTACCCGCAACGCCAAAAGCGCCACCATGGTAACGGGCGGCCATGTAGGCGGTGGTGTTTCCAATAAAGATAAAAACACCGGTAATTATAGTATTCGCGATGGTTTTCTGACCCTCACCTACACAGATGGCAAAACGGAAACACATAGTTTCTTTTGCCGTCCCGGCGAAAAGCCCCTGATGGCCGCTATCAATGGAAGGATCTTTTTCATGGAAGAATCGAAGGAAGGCCCTTCAACCAATGACCCGAATATAACTGAACGCACTACCACCAGCACTACCTCAAAAAAGAATGAAGCAGCAGGAACTGCTCCTGCCAGCCCCAGACCTGCCACCGATGCCCATACGCTTTTACACAAAGCCAATGAAGTACAGGGCGGCGAGGCGCTCAACGAGCTGCGCAGCATCAGGGCCCATGCTACTGTTGGCAAGTATACCGTAACGTCGCTGGCAGACCTGGAACAAAAAAGATTGCGGATCGAAATGCGAATGGGTGAAACCCTGATAGCCATTGAGCAGTTCAACGGCAAGGGAGCATGGAAATGGGAGAATGGCAAAAAGAAAGCCTTGCCTGCGGCCAGGCTGGAGGAAATGAAAAGCGCATTTGAATCGGGCATACTTGCCCTGCGCCGTTCGGTGATCAGCCGAATGACCAACCTGGAAATAAAGCATGGTGGCAATGGCAAGTCGATGCTTACCGCTCAACTGGATGGAAAGAAACTTGTATTTTATTTCAATAGCCAGGGCGTACTTATCGGAGACCTGAATACAACTGTTCTCACTGAATACAGCAACCATAAAAAGGTGAATGGCATCCTCTTCCCTTTTACCGAAAAGCAAGAATCAGGCTTCAATAAATTGATGATCCAATATACAGCTTATGATATCAATCCGGTCATCAGCGAATCGGATTGGGCAGAGCGATAGATCTTCTGTCAGCACCGGAAAGCGTTTATTTGGGAATAGCGATGGAAAACCCGATGGTCACAAACCAGTTTTGTTCGTCATGTAAGATGGAAGAAGCCCCGGCCAGGTCAATTTGTATGTTCTCTTTGATCTTATACTGAATGCCTGCATCGATATTATGAAAGGGGGCTTTCTGCGATTGGAACTGGGAAAAATAACCGGCAAATACTTCTGCTTTTTCTACCAGTTTATAATGAACAGAGCCGTTCACCAGCCAGGTCATATCCGGGCCAAAAGCTTCCTGTTGAAAACCGGCATTGTATTCGATCTTCCAGTCTTTACCAACTTCATGTAAAAAAGCAGCCAGCACCGATGCCGATCTTCGCCATCCCTCTTTTGTATACTGGGAAGTATAGGGCAGCTGCAGGTAACCAATAAGGGTGATATCGGGCAGCCATTGATGGTTTTCCAGCAGGGAGGCCTTAATGCGAAGCGCCAGCGGATAGGTGCTCTGAACGGTTTCCTCGATATACCTGTCCCGCTCCCTACCCTGCTCAGCTAACAGGCCTGCCTCAAACTTTTTGCTGATCCCGTAACGGATGCCCGTCCGGCTGATGAGCGCAGTTCGCCCTGTATCGAATTTATTATACAGTAAACCAGTCTCAATTTGCAGCTGCCCTTTATCCACCAGGTGTGTTTCTTCCGTTTGGTCGGGCCGGTCGGTATTCATTTCTTTTTCCTGGCTATATGCGTTTAAAAGACATCCACTCCATACCAATACCAAAATGACAATTCTCATCATGCGTTATTAATAAATATTTCAGGGCTGGACTATTTAGGAATTATAGAAATGGTGCCGTCCAGCTCCAATACAGCATATTTTATCTGGTCTAAACGTTCAAGGCCATGCAGGTTGCGGGCTGCTTCCAAAACGTCTTCTTCGCTTACCCTCGATTTCACGGCCCGGTTCTGCAATAGTTTACCATCGGCCACTACCACCAGCGGAGAGCCTTCGGTAACCTGTTCAAAGCTGCGCGATCTTTGCTTTATAACGGAAACGAGCAGGTCAACGCCTATCAATGTAGTAATAAGAATAAGCGAAGTCGTGATGGAATAATCTTCTCCCACCAGCGCCTGCTGGGTCACTTCACTAATGATAAGAAGCAGTACTAACTCAAACGGGGTGGTTTGCGCCAATGTGCGCTTCCCGCTAAGCCTGAAGACAAGCATCAGGAACAAGTATATGATCAAACCTCTGATTACAGGATTCATTATGGATAAATTTTGTGTGCGATTGTAAAAGGGGTAGCATTCACCTTGATGGTGGCGGATATATTGCCAAACTTTTTGGCCATGAGGTTACAGTGGATATCGGCGGCGCCGCCGGCAGGAAAATAATAGGTAGTTACACCATCTACGGTCCTGTTCCTGTCTGGTAAAGGCGTAATAGATAATACATCGATGTACTCCAGGTATTGTTGCGGTATTTCAAGAGCGATGCTGTCTTTTACGTCTTTCACATGAAAGGTCATTTCTGATTCTCCTTCATATCGCATAAATCGTTCATATTCGACACTGTTGCCGTTTATGACTTGTGTCTTGTAGCTTAACGGCCCTGTACCGAATACACCGATAGCAGCCAGGATGAGGCCCAGGTACAGGATGGTCCAGCCCACTTTCTGAATGACCCAACCCCTTTTATGCTGATCGAGGTTTTCTTCAAGCTGCAGGTCGTGCTGCAGCCTTTCCACCGATTTATTTTTTCCAGCCATATACGGATGTTTCAACATTTGCTTCAATTTGCTTGCCAGCATCCCCTACAACCCCGATGGCATAACATTTACTACTTCTAGCCATAAACAAAAAGCTATGTTTTACCATGTACAATCACTGATCAACCCAATTGTGTTAGACGAACCCGATCCCTCTGCTGCCAATGCGTTGCAGGAAGGTTTGGGCGGACAATTTGGAGAAATGCGCACCATGATGCAATACCTGTTTCAAAGCTTTAACTTTCGTGGTGATGCAGCACCTTATCGCGATCTTATCCAGAGCGTAGGCATTGAAGAGATCAGCCATGTTGAATTGATCTCTAAGACCATATCCCAGTTGCTGGATGGCGCCCCCGGCTATAAGGGCAATAAGTTCGAAACCCCGGGCAAAGGTGGAAAACCCGTTATGGATATGGCCAAGGAGCAAAAAAATGCGCATCACTTTATTGTAGGCGCCCAGGGCTCGCTGCCGGTGGATGCAGCTGGTAATCCCTGGAATGGCTCCTGGGTGCACGACCACGGCAACCTGGTACTAAACTTAATGGATAACCTGGTACTGGAAGCGACGGGTCGTTTACAAAAATGCCGCATATACGAAATGTCGAGCAACAAAACATTACGGGCAACCGTATCCTTCCTCATCGTAAGGGATGAAGCGCACCAGGCTGCTTTTGCGAAAGCGCTGGAAACACTGGGGGTTGACTGGAATAAAGCTCTGCCAATTCCAAAATTCGATGCTACCAAATTTCCGGAAGTAAAACGCCTGCTCGACGCCGGCATCCATCGTGAACAATATACATTCCGCCTCGATGGTTCAGAAATGGAGAAGATCTTCAGCGGCAGTGCGCCGATGAATGATGGTACCGATCTGGTAACGCTGAAGGAACCAAAGGAAGCTTTCCCCATTCCATTAGCGCCGGAACGGCCTGAAGAATTTGCACCAGGCCTTGATCCCGAATTACAGGAACTGGCTGATGCATTATCTGAATTCAAAAAGAACCTGGCAAACCCGAAGAAAGTATCTGTAGTGAAAAAGAAAAGCAGGAAAGTATAGATATAAATAAGTCAGCATCTGAAAGCATAACAAATGATTTCAGATGCTGACCTTCAATGTATCCTGTATTTAAGTAATACTATTATGGTGATATTGTTTCTCAGTTGCTGTAACAACAGCGGGTACAGTAATTGCACCTTTTGATCAAACATTGCTCATGGCCCGGTTGCCCATTGTATTACTCTTATCCTTTCTGCTTTATGTTACTTCACTCAATGCCCAGCGGGGCGCACCTCCCCGGCATGTGAAACGCACCAATCTCGTTGCCAAATGGGCACAGCATCTTGATTTTTTACCGCCCATGGTAAAGCTGCTTAAAGTACCCGAAGGCTGGCAAGTGACTGTTGCTGCTGCGGGTTTAGGCAAAGTGAGAATGATGCAGCCCTTGCCCAATGGAATGTTATATGTAACCCGCCGCGATGGCCTCGATGTGCTGTTGCTGCAGGACGTGAATGGTGATAATAGGTTCGACTCCATTAAAACGGTCGAATACCCATTCAGGGCCGTTCATGGCATTGCAGAAAAAAACGGCTACCTGTATCTATGTAATAGTTACGAGCTCCGGCGCTATCGAATTTTACCCGACGGTATGCTGGCAGAAAAAGAAACGCTGATCACCGGTTTGCCCAGCGGTGGGCAGCATCCTAACAGGACCATCGCATTCGGACCAAATGGCAAGTTATACATTACCGTGGGAACCCTCTGCAATGACTGCAAAGAGACGGATCCGGAAGTAGCTTCCATTCTGGAAGTAGATACTGCTTCGTGGAAGCGGAACATTTATGCAACAGGCTTACGCAATACCATTGGAATCGATTTTCACCCGGAAACCAAAGAACTATGGGGCATCGATAATGGCGGTGATGGTAAAGGAAATAAGTGGCCGCCGGAAGAAGTGAACCATATCAAAAGAGGAGGCAATTACGGGTTTCCCTTTGTATATGGCAAGCGGGAAATAGACCGTACGAAAGATGATCCGCCCGGAGATGTGAAATCGTCCTTTGCATTAAACACAGAACCATCTGTGCTCAACCTCACCGCTCATATGGCGCCCATTGATTTCAAATTTTTCAAAGGCCAGGCCAATATTCCCGCCGACTATACCGGTGACGCATTGGCCGCTTTTCATGGTTCCTGGAACAGAAGAAAGCTGGTAGGTTATAAGGTGATGCGCATTCATTTTGAGAATGGCGTTGCGGTAAAAGCAACAAATTTCCTGACCGGCTTTTTGAAACCGGCCTTTCCCCTCTTTGGACGAAAAGCATATATGGGCCGTCCCGCCGGGCTTGCCATAACCAACGAAGGCGTCATATATGTTTCTGACGACGCAAATGGAGTGATCTATGCAATCAAAAGAAAATCGTAAACAATGAAATCATTTGTATATACTGTTACACTGGTGGCAGCCCTTTATAGTTGTGCCCCTGTAGGTCCTACCCAACGCATAAACTTTATTGCACCCGATGTTTACCCGGAAGGTATAAGCTATGACAGTTCGGCCAATGTGTATTATGTTTCTTCCGCCCGCACCGGCGCGATCGGCCGGGTGACGCCGGAAGGCAACTATACGGTGTTGCATGCTGATACAGGATTGAGATCGACCTACGGCATGAAGATCCATCCCGATGGCAGGCGTTTATATGTTTGCGCCAGCGACGCCAATTACAGCCGCTATACGTCGCCAGACACCCGGTATAAAATGATGCGGTTGATCAGCCTGGATCTGGCCAATGGTAAAAAACTGTCCGACCTTGACCTTTCAAAACTGTACGACGGAAATCATTTTGCCAACGACCTCACTTTTGATGATAAAGGCAATGCATATATCACAGACAGTTATTCCAACGCTATCATTAAAGTGGATGCCGCTCACAAAGCCTCGGTCTTTTGTAAAAGCCCGGTGTTTAAAACAGGAGGCATCGGGTTAAATGGCATCGTGTATCATCCTGACGGCTTTTTGCTGGTCAGCAGTACCGGGAAAGGCGTTATTTTCAAAGTGGATCTTTCTAACCCACAGGATGTTCAGCAGGTAAGATCAAATATGTATTTCATTGGCGCCGACGGTATGTTGCTGAATGACCGCAACACAGTTACACTGCTGGTGAATGGCGGCAATGAAAAATTATTTAAATTAACAACGGAAGATAATTGGGCCTCGGCGACTACAGCTGCCACTACCCTGATGATCGATCGTTTTACTTACCCGTCTACCGCCACCTTCAATGGCGATGACATTTGGGTAATGAACGCAAAATTTCATGACCTCAACGACAGCACCGCCATGCCTTCAAAAATATTTTCCATTCAGAAAGCGGTCTTCAAACCCATACCTAAAAAGTTTCGCGAGTAAAGCATTCACCACTGGCAATGGAGCGGCAACATCAATGGTCTTAGAAAACGGAATGCTGGAAAGGCTTTGAGTAAAAATTACCACAATAGCAGCGGTTTTCCGGAAGGAACCTGTCTTTTCAAAGCCTATGCCCCTGTTATTCGACGCCCCTTAGCTGGCCTGGTTTTTACATAAATAATAACATGATCTACATTAAACTACCAGAACGCCTGAAGAAGGCAGCGCCGCAGGAAAAGAGAAATTTCATTACCAGTGATGAAATTTGGGCTTTTACAGAGGAGCCCAGAACAGAAACGCCGGTAAATGATCAGCGCCAGGTTACTGTTCATGAGCTTTTCAATCTTTTTACGGCTGAAATCATTAAAAAGAACACCAGGTTTACCAGATAGCTGGATTGATCTTTTACCAGTGGTGAAAGATCAATCCAAAGCTTTCTTCAGAAATAATGTCCTTCCATTGTTCTATTAATCTTTTGTAAGCTTCTCCTACGGGCATGATCTTCCTGTCAAGATCATACAATCCCAATTCATTAACGATACCGGCATCATTGCGAAGGGCAGAATCCCAGTCGACCTGGTGCAGCAGACTGTACCAGGTAAATCCGATCACAGGTACGCCATCATGTTTTAATCGGTGAACATTCGCCCACTGTTTTATTAACCATTCGCGGCAGGCAGGCATTTTTATATTGGTCTCGGTATGCATGATCGGCAATTTATACCGGCGGTAATACTGTTGGGTAATTACATAATAACCGAATATTTCACCGGCAGCCTGCGTAGATCCGTCCGGATGTACCAGGTGTTCATTCGTAACATAATAGTCGTTCCCCATCACACAACGCGCTTTCACCTGGTTTTCAATGAACCAGTTGTATTCTTTTTTCGTCATGCCGTTCTGCAGCAGGAATTCATACATCGAAACGTTCAAAGGATAACCATAAGTAAGGTCGAGCGATAAAAACCTTTTCTGGTTCAGAAAACGCGCCAGGGGAGCCGCTGCAGGGTCATTTGCATGAAAATATTCGGAAGATTCACTTTGAATAAAAGTTGCGTTAGGCTGGATCTGTAAAATAGCATGCATTGCCAGCACATTGGCTTTGCACAAATTCTTTAAGGCCGTAACAAAGGCATAATCCGATTGCAGGCATTCGTTCCACCAGCCATATTGCCCCGAAAACATGGCAGCAATAAAGATCTCATTGATGGGCGTATACAACTGCAGGTCGGGGAACCGCACGGCAAATGCCCGCGCATATTCTGCAAAGAAAAAAGGGAACTCCGGGTTTTGAAAATTGCCCAGCCAGTCGGGCACTCCAAAATGGCAGAGATCCACGATCGGCGTAATGCCGAGGATCTTCAACTTGTTAAAGGTAGCATCTGTAAATGCCCAGTCAAATTGACCGGGCGCAGTGTGGGTACTGAAGTAAGGTGGTCCGTACCGTAAAAATTCAATGCCCAACTCTTTCAACAAACCAAAATCTGTTTCCCAGTGTGCGTAGTGACCTGTCTTAGCCATTTCATCAACCCTTTTGGTACTGCCATTTGGCAGGCGGATCGTGGGATAGCTGTTCTCGATGCCGGTTGCAAACATGAATTTATAAGCTGACATATCTTTTCTATTGAATTAGTTCATCAAAGGGATCTGTTGATCTTATTAACCGGCTATTTTTATGCCACCAGCCTTTTTGTAGAAGCAGGGGATGATTGCAATATCCCTGTTTGGCCAGCGAAGTGATAAGGTTTGCCGTTAAGGTAGGCCTTAAAGTGAGGTGACTTACATCGAAGACGCCGCATTCATACACCATTTCGTTCTTTGTTAAAAGGCTGCACCAATCATATGCCCCCAGCAGGGACCACGCTGTTACGGCTCTTAGATCCACGCCCTCCTGCTTTACCAGGCAGCAGGCATCCCAGATCTCCTTGAACCACCGCCCCTGCTCTGCTTCATCACAATGTAAATGCGCCTCTGTTACGGCCATCGGCAGGTGGTACCGCTCCCAGGCTTCCTGCAATAATTTTCTGATGCCCGCAGGTCTCTTAACCCTTACTGCTTCCACGTCTGCATAGATGTGGGTACCGTTTCCACCATGTGTATGCCCCGGATAAGCTTCCAGGTCTTCATCGAGATACCGTTCGGATGTGACATAATAATTAAACCCCATGATCTCAGGAACACAGGTATGTTCTGTAAAAAAGGATAATTGGGATTCTTTGATCCCGAGGTATCGAAAATAATCCCATAACGGGTGCTCCCTTGTAACCCTTCCACATAACAGGTCATACGTTAACCACCGGCGCTCGTTTTCGAAATCGGCCTGATAGCGTAACAATGGAGTGCTATGTATTTTGGTGAGATCTTCGGTTTGCACGAGTTTGGCGGCCGGGTTAATACGCCTGATGGCCTGCATGGCCAGCACGGTTGCCTTCACCTGGTTCAACAACATGACCACAAAGCTGTAAGCATCTTTGTGATGAGGATACCAGTACCCATATAATCCACTGAACCTGGCCGTGGTAAGCGGCTCATTCACGGGCGTATAATACTCCAGCCAGGGAAAACGGCGGGCAACCTGCCCGGCGTATCCCGCTAATCCATCAGCAAAACTGTCACTGCACAAATTCGTATAGGCGGGACCGCTGCCATGGTGCACGAGCCCGGCAATAGGCGTCATATTGTTCTTACAGATCTTTTGCAATTGCTGCTCGGTCCATGTAAAATCAATAAGTTGGTCTTTCACCGGTTGATGCTTTTCCCATAAAACTGGATATCGCAATGCGCGGATACCCAGATCTGCTATCCGTTCAATATCACCGGCCCTGGTATAATGTCCGCAATGATCCAGCTGATCTCTAAAAGTATTTCCTATCCGGTTAAAAGTGCATTCAATACCGCCCCATATCTCAGGAATTGTACGTAGGTAATTTTTGTCCATTAATAGCTCGTTCATTTTTTGTAGTGGAAGTTATTTTCTTGTAAAGCGTCAATGATTGCGCTATTACCTGATCCATGTTATAGTACTTATAGGTAGCCAGCCTTCCTGTGAAATAAACATTTGGCAGGGCATTAGCCAGCAATTGATATTTTTTGTACAATTCAGCATTTTCCGGACGCGGAACGGGATAATAGGGATCTCCCTCCGCCTGGGGATATTCAAAGACAACGGTTGTTTTCGGGTGTCTTTGACCGGTAAGGTATTTGAATTCGGTCACCCGGGTATACGGGTGCTCGTTAGGATAGTTTACAGTACCTGTAGGCTGATACCGGTCTGCTTCGATGGTCTCAAATTTGAAATCGATAGAGCGGTAAGGCAGCTTGCCATAACAATAATCAAAGAAATAATCCACAGGCCCTGTATAGATCATTTTCTTATACGGGATCACCCCTTCAATATCTTTGTAGTCAGTTCCCAGCATCACTTTGATATTAGGATGCGACAACATTTTCTCGAATAAGCGGGTATATCCGTGCAGGGGCATTGCCTGATATGTATCGGTAAAATACCGGTTATCACAATTGTTGCGGGTAGGGATGCGGGCCGCAACCGATGCATCGAGCTCGGAGGGATCGAGCCCCCACTGTTTCCTGGTATACTCCTTAAAGAATTTTTCGTAGAGCTCCCTGCCTACTTTATTGATAACAACATCTTCAGAAGTTACAATGCGGTCTTTTTTTTCTGCTTTGGATGCCAGGAAACCATCCACCTCGGCGGAAGACAAGTGCAATCCATACAATTGATTTATTGTATTGAGGTTTATGGGAATGGGTACCAGCATGCCATCAACGCTTGCAAGCACCCGGTGCTCATAAGGTCTCCAGGCAGTGAACTGGCTCAGGTAATCGTATACGTCTCTCGAGTTGGTGTGAAATATATGCGGGCCATACTTATGTACCAGTATGCCATCGTCGTTATAATAATCATAGGTATTTCCCCCAATATGACGTCTGCTTTCTACTACCAGTACGGTCTTGTTACTACAGGAAGCTAACCGTTCTGCCATTACCGCCCCTGCGAATCCTGCTCCTACTATTAAATAATCAAACATAATTGTGCGCTTTTTTTAATTTCAATCCTTGTTTACTTTCTATAGCGCTACTTATCAGTTCTTCCATTTGATGCCAGGTTTTTTCCCAGGAAATGCCCGACAGAAATGCATCCACTTTTACAAGCCATTCATCATAGCCGGTTTTTGTTAAGATCGCTTCCGCGGCTGCAATAAAGATGGCAGGCGTAGCGGCTATATAGACCAATCCATTTTCTTCATATGGCGTTATTACATCTTTTATCGGTGTGGAGATGACCTGTTTTCCTCCCGCCAGGTATTCGGGTGTTTTGGTAGGGCTGATGAACCTGGTCGATTCATTTAAAGCAAATGGCATCATGGCTATATCCCAACCTGCGAGATAATAGGGCAGCTCTTTGTACTGCTTACTTCCCAGGTAATGAATATTGTTTTCGCGGGGAAGATCAGCGGGATCAATTTTGACTACCGGACCTACCAAAACAAAATGCCAGTCGGGTCGCAAAACAGCCAGCTCTTTCAGCATAATAGTATCCAGCCGTTCATCCAGTACACCGTAATAGCCTATACGCGGATGTGGGATCGATGCCTGATCCGCAGGTTCCTGTAATTCGGAACGCGCTATATTAAAATGCGTTTTATCGATACTGCTGGGGAATGGGTATATATTATTATGCAGATGCTTTTTTGCTTCGTAAAGCGATAACCCACCGGTAAAGACCAAGTCTGCTTTTTGCAATAATTTTTGTTCCTGTTGAACAAGCTGCGGTGGCGCGAATTTAAAAGCAGAAAGCTCATCCATACAATCATAGATCACAAGCTCTGCATCGAGGTGTTCACTCCAGCCTAAAGCAAGAGGTGAGTAATACCACAACAAATATTTTTTTATCTGCATCGAGACCAGCAACCGATCTAACAACATTTTCTGCGCGGCCATAATGTCAGCTTCATCCATGCCGCTCTTTAAATGGGGCACTGCGATCCAAACGTTATTTGTATCATGCGTGGCAATCTCCATATGGTTGTTCGTTGCATCGAATACCGGTTCTTCTATAAAGATCACGCGGCGGTTTCTTGCAAAGCGGCTCAACAAATGCTGCGGTCGCTGAAATACGAAATTCCATCTGAGATGACAAAAACAGATAATATCAATACTAATCATAGCGTTATGTACATGTTATAACATGCCTTTTAAGTAGCCAGACGGCTAATTAGCTAATAGAATATGTATACAGTTTTCTTACTGGAGATCTGGTGGACTAAAAGCTTGACAGGGTTGAATTAAATTAATTGTAAGAAGACCCAAATAAGATATAAATAAGTGTAAAAAAACCATACCACCAGTACATTCAAGGTTATGTTGCGCCAGCGCTTTTACCTAATTCCTTCCACATCATATAGCTATTTATTGCTTTCCATCAATAATTAAATGTTTACAAAAGACTTATATTTTTTTTCAAAGACGATTTCTGGATATTGGGTAATATTTGCCCCGAGATTGGCGTCAGAAGTTTTTTACAAGCGAAAAACAAAAAAGAGGGAGGAAACCGCTTTGCATTATAAACTGTAAAAGATCGAGATGCCGCTATCGCTTAATAAACTTCTTTATTATGCATGTTGCATCGTTGCTCACTTTGATAAAGTGTACACCACCGGGCATATCGCTTTGTGTAAGCACATCTTGTTTAGCTCATATCGCAAAAGATTCCATACGCGGCCAGCTAATCAGCGATTGTTATGGGCAGCATCATGCTTCTATTGAGGGAACAGTTCCTTCAAAGCAGCGTACGCTTTTATGAGCGCTTTATTTGAACATTACGGTCCATGCATACCTGTAAGCATCAGCAGTGTTTTTTTCGTGCATTTTAGCCTTAAATACAGCGGGAAATGGCATATGATTGGCATGGGAACCACAATAATGCCTGTTATGAAAAATCCTGTATTACTCCTGCTCCTGTCGATTGTTTTGCCTGTTAGCATGGCAGTAAGCCAAACCATTGAAAACGTAGCACCCGGCGTGTGGAAGATCGTATTTGGCGTGCCGGAGAAATATCTTCCTACTGATTTCAAAGAAACTCCTTTAAACACAACGAAAACACTGGCGGCTGTTGACAAGCCCCCGTTCAATTTGAAAGATATTCAATTTCGTAAAGCCGCAGGCGGTGTCATAGCAGCTTTACCGGTCGACACATCGGAACAATTTTATGGTTTCGGTTTACAAACCAACAGTTTTCAGCAAAGGGGCAAACGCCGGGAAATACGCATCAGCAGCTGGGTGTCGGGCAATCTTGGTTTTGGCCATGCATCCATGCCTTTCTATATTTCGTCGAAAGGTTATGGCGTATTGGTGAACACGGCACGGAATACCGTTTTTTATATGGCATCCAAAGGAAAACTCGATACAACAAGCGCCCGACCTATAGCAGGCGACAGTCAGCACATTGCCCTTACAACCGTTGATCTGTACGGGAAACAACATAGTTTGTCGAATGAAGTGAGTATTACGGTGAATGGCACCGAAGGCATGGAGTTATATATTTTTGGCGGGCCCGGTATGCTGGCTGTTATGCAACGGTATAACTTTTTCTCAGGCGGCGGGGCCCTTCCGCCCTTATGGGGACTTGGCTTCAAGTACCGCGCGAAGGCGACCTTTAATGAAAAACAAGTGTTGGAAACAGCCAACTACTTTCGGGATAATAAGATCCCATGCGACATGCTGGGCCTTGAGCCGGGTTGGCAAACCCATTCTTATTCCTGTTCTTTTGTTTGGAATAAGAATAATTTTCCCGACCCCGATGCATTTATATCGAAGATCAATGAAAAGGGGTTTAAACTAAATCTATGGGAGCATGCTTATACCCATCCCAGTTCTCCCCTGTTCGACAGCATCGCAAAATATTCATGTGACTATACGGTATGGACAGGCGCCGTACCGGATTTTATTACAGCGGGTGCACAAAGAATATTCGGCAATTACCACGAAACCCAGTTTGTAAAAAAAGGTATCTCAGCATTCAAACTCGACGAATCGGACGCTGCGGATTATCTCGTGGCCGATATGGAATGGAGCTTTCCTGATATCGCCCGCTTTCCATCGGGTATCGATGGAATACAAATGCGGCAATTATTCGGCTCTCTGTATAATAAAACAATGATCGATCTGTACCATAAAAACAATAAACGCACCTGGTTCGATGTACGATCTTCGTATTTGTTTGCAGCGCCCTATCCTGCCGTATTGTATTCCGATATGTACAGTCATGCCGATTTTGTACGAATGACGGTGAACTCCGGCTTTGCCGGTGTGAACTGGTCGCCGGAACTACGCGAAACATCCAATGAAGCGGATCTTATCAGGCGCTTGCAAACAATTACATTGTCGGCCCAAATGGTGGTGAATGGCTGGTATCTCGATCTGCCGCCCTGGCTGCAATATGATGTCAAAAAAAATGAGAAGCGGGAATTGCTGCCCA
This sequence comes from Longitalea arenae, assembly GCF_016924755.1. Lineage (GTDB taxonomy): Bacteria > Bacteroidota > Bacteroidia > Chitinophagales > Chitinophagaceae > Niastella > Niastella arenae. The sequence continues at coordinate 129,586 of NZ_JAFFJX010000003.1, forward strand.
ACCACAAACAACTGGAAGAAAGGGCGCGCAAACTGATCAACCTGCGCATGAGCCTTTTGCCTTACTTATATGCTGCATTCGCGCGGTATTATTTTGAAGGCATCCCACCAGTGCGCGCACTCATACTGGATTATCCGAACGATGCCAATGTAGCTGCGATCGATGACCAATATATGCTGGGTGAAAGCATTTTGTGCGCGCCTTTCATCGACAGCGCATCTACCCGCAGGGTTTATTTGCCAAAAGGGATATGGTATGACTTCAACACCAACAAGAAGTATGAGGGTGGCCGATCATACACGATCAGCATGTCGCTTGACGAGCTGCCGGTGTTTATAAAAGACAATACTATTTTACCGCTGGCAAACCCTGAACAGTTTATTACATCCCAAACGGTTTTGAACCTCACCTGTAATATCTATGGCACACCCACCCAGGCCTTGCAACTGTTTGAAGACGATCATTTCAACAATGATTATAAGCAAGGCGTATATAACTGGGTGCAGCTTTCGTGGAACGGCCGGAAAGGAACAGTTACCCGGAAAGGCAATTACAAAGGCAGGTTATATACCATTAAAAAATGGCAGGTCGTGGGAAGCTGACGCAGCATTAAATGCGGCTTTTTCGTAATATAATTTTTTCCGTTACAGCTTGTTATTAATCAATACTTAATCACATTAGAATAAGTCCTGTACTTAGTCAATGCTGCATTTTGGAATAATTATTGTCCCTACAAGTGAACATGAGCACTGCATACAGGCGCATGAGCTGCCGGTGTTGTATCATCAATGGGTGCCCGTGGCAGTTAGTAACGGTTAAAACAACGAATCACAACAGTTCATAAAAGAGGCGTAAAGGCAAGCCGTTTAAAACCGATATGCTGGAACCAAAAATCATTATGCTGATTGATGATGACCAGGATGACCGCTTTTTGGTTAGCACTGTCATTAATAGTATTGATCCGGCGATGATCATTCGGGAAGCAAAAGACGGACGAAAAGCAATTGAGTTCTTGAACCAGGCAAAAATTTTTGGCGACCTGCCAGCTTTGATCATCCTGGATTTTAATATGCCAACGATGAATGGTTTGGAGACCTATAAAGAAATTAAGAAAGATTTGGAATTATCGGCTATTCCGATCGTTATATTATCTACCCATTTAAATAACAGCGATGCTGATTTCTGGAAAAATGAAAGTATCGCAACTTTTACCAAGCCTGCAAACTTCACTGAATTCGAAAATTGCATTAAAAGCATTTTGGCATATTGTGCCACTCCTCTTGCTGATAAGGCTTTAAAGTAGTTGTCATGAACGCCGGTTATCATTTCAGGAACCCTCGCCCTGGAAATTGAAGCCCTTCACATCATTGCAGGATATCATCGAAGTATTTACCGCTCAGCTTATGATTGCTGTAAGGTCACTGTTGGGCTTTTTTCTGTTTGCGGTTTTCCTTGGCGATCATCGCTGCAAACACTTTACTTGCCTTCTTTAACCTGGCATCAAATTTCTTTCCCGATAAATGAAATCCATCGAGGCTATTGGCAAGCCTGTGCTGAACTATTTGAGAGATCTGCTTTTTTGAAAGATCAGCAGTATTGACTTGCTGTGACATATAATTTATATCCATGGTTATTGATTTTCAAACTGATACTTTTTATAAATAGTGATGCTATACATATATCAAATAATATTCCAGTTTAGCACATTCAATTCGAATACAATAGATGATCAGCCACGCGGGTTGGCACATGATTTTATATTTTAATGTAAAACGTAGTTATGAAAAGAGTATATCTGACAGCAATGACAGCTTTAATAAGCTCATTGCTCCTTGCCCAGGAAAAAGCTGCAGACGTTGATATAAATGTCAATAAGGATAGTGGTGGTTCGTTTTGGGGTTCGCCCGTTTTATGGATTGTTGGAGCCGCCGTTTTCATAATCATTCTGGTAGCGGTTTCACGTAGTGGCAGCCGTCAATAAAGATGATGAGCATCAATTGCCATTTAAGGAAGGAAGAAAAAGGATTGGTTCTTCATAAAGCATTTGGTTGAGAACGGCCACTTCGTAAACGCCGTTTTCAACCAATGCTTTTATTAAAAATTTTTCATTACACTCTTAGCACAAGGTGTAATGCGGCACATTCCGAAGATTTATAATAATGTTTTGAGTAATAGTCCAACCAATGCTGCCACTACTATAATAAGTGGTTCCTGCACTTTTTTGAATGTAATAAGTATGAGGATAGTAGTTACGGCAATAATAACAGCAGTAAGATCCGTTAGCTGGCGTTTGCCCAGCACCAGCACTGCACCGCCGATAGCGCCAATAGCGGCCGCCGTAACCCCATCGACAAACGCTTTGATAGCGGGATGTTTCCCAAATTTCTTGAAATAAGGCGCCGGAATAACAGTAAACAGATAACAGGGCAGAAAAGTGGACAGGGCTGCAATGCAGGCGCCGGGGAAACCAGCCACCAGGTAACCGATAAACCCGACGGTGATCACAACAGGGCCAGGTGTTATCATGGCTACCGCTACGGCATCCAGGAACTGCTGATCATTCAGCCACTGGTATTCTTTCACTACGCCGCCATACAAAAAAGGAACAATCGCCAAACCACTGCCAAATACAAATGCACCGGCTTTGAAAAAGAACCAGCCTATTTGCGTCAGTTTTTCATTGAGGGTAAAGGCAGTTGCAATTTGAAGCAATATCGGAGAAAGGAAGCCTGCTTTCCCCGAGACAAAGCGTGGCGGGGCCCTGTTTAGCCATACGATCACTCCACCCGCCAGGATCAGCCAAAGGATCTCCTGTTCTGTAATGAAGGTAACCACAGCCAGCACAATGGCAATGCCCCATAACAGCCAATCCCTGCCAAGGCTTTTTTTCGACAGTTTGTAACTGCTAATGGCAATGATGCCGATAACGGCAGCACCAATGCCGTAGAAAACAGCCTGCATCCAGGGCAATCCGCCCGCCTGCACATACGCATAACTTATTCCCAGCACCATGACAAAGGAAGGAAGCACAAAGGCAAGTCCAGCCAGCGTTGCACCCAGGATCCTATAATGCACATAGCCCAGGTAAATGGCCAGCTGCGCGGCCAGGGGCCCGGGAGCGAGCTGCGCAAGCGCCAGTCCTTCCTTATAATCTTCATCCGTGATCCATTTGCGTTTTTCAACCAGGTCGCGGTGCATATAGCCCACCAGGGCTACCGGGCCTCCGAAGCCAATGCTTCCCAATTTCAAAAAATACAGCACGAGGTCTTTTAACTTATAGGAAATTTCCATGGTTGTCTTATTTATTCCGGCTATGCACTTCCTGCGTTACCAGCAGGCATTGTAAAAGAAATTAAACCACAATGCTATCATTTAATTGTTAGCCAGAATAGAACAAAAATTACTGCCTTGTATAAATATTACTTTTCTGACGATTCTGCTGAGGCGGCTGATTTCTATTACTTAAAATAATTTGTTTAAATGAAATATGTTTGCTACCTTAAAAATGCATTTCTTTTAACTCCAAACCACAAACTGTGCCCCAGGACAGATCAAGGTACCGCTGAATAAGCACACTCTCCTCGTTTGAGAGGCGTTTTAATGTATACATATTTTTCATCCGACAATACCATCATTATGGAGCGGCTATTTCATGTGTATGATTACACAAACAATCTTTTATTTCTGGATGATTATGTTCTTGATGACAAAAATGATCTGATGAGAGTGACGGGAGAGCACTATACAAAGGTGGTAAAAACAGTATCGTCTCCAGCCATAATCATTGAACTTAATGGTACCTGCCAAATGCGGTATTATTTCCGGGCAATTTGCTGGGATAAGACTTTGTTGATTGGTGCAAAATTGATCAATGGCACCTGGATGATAAATGAGTATTTTGAAAATCCGTCAGGATATTTTGTGCTCACGCTAATGAAGAAAAACCTGCTCGAAGGCAGAATAACCCTTATTCAGCCAGATAAAAACGCGATAATGACCTCTGAATTATGATGCATTTCACATGGAATATCTTTTGCATTTGTCAGGCGAAGTTTTTTATTGAATGGATGAGCGGGACCCTATGTCTATAGGGCCCCCTTTTTTGTGAATTACCATGCACATAATTCCACGGGATGAAAAAGGAAATTAAACATATCTGTTTGGCAGAAGATGACCCTGACGACCATTATTTATTTCTGGATGTTCTCACTGAAATAGACAAAAACATTAAACTTTCCTGGTTCCAGACCTGCGAGGATCTGTTGAAATTCCTGAGATCAACCAGCGATCTGCCATGCTTGATAGTAATGGATATGAATATGCCTAAAATGAGCGGACAAACCTGTTTGACATCCATAAAAAAGGAGGCAAAACTGCAGCATATTCCGGTTATCATATTTTCCACAGCAACAGAATCTTCGATCATCGATATGGCCCAAAAAGCAGGCGCTTATAAATATATTGTTAAACCATTCTCGCTAAATGAATTCCGGGATATTGTGCGGGAAATTCTGGCTACCACATTACCATAAGAGCAGGTACCGGGTATGAGATTTGCTTTTTACGTTGTGAAACGAGGTCGTGCAGTATGGATAAACGCTTAAAGGAATACCTGGAGGAGCTGGAGCGCAGATACATTGATGAAGTGAGGAACTTTCTGGAAGCCTTGCAGAAAGACGCTTCCCCAAAAGAACTCATCACCATCAGGAAAAACGCGAAGCAGATCTTTAATGAAATAAAAAAGAGGTCGCAGGACACACAATCCGGCACATAGGCATGGTCGCCGATCCCAAACGTAGTTCTTGAATCGGGATAAAAATAAAACAGCTTCCGTACCACCTGTCCGTTATTATAACCCATCTCTATAGAATACCCGTTTAATTTATAGGTTCCTGCCGCATTGGAATTCGAATAAGCGGAAGTATTGACGTTGAAATCGGTATTTGAACCTCCACCCGTCTTCTTCATTAAAAACTGCCCGTTTTCATTAAAAGTGATATTGCTCGAATACACGATCATTGTATTCCCTCCCATGGCTGTATTACCGCCGCCGCCAATGGGCTTCTCATACTTTTTTTTAACGGGTTTAACAAATATGGTAACCATTCTACATGAAACGTCGAAAACGAACCGCCTATGGCGCCTTCCAACTATCTGCACTGAGAACCGGATTAAACTCAATGGCGGTTGTGGTTACCACTAGCTTATTCTTTCCATCTGAAGACTCTGTAACCGATGGATAAGTGATACCATGTGATGTATTGAAATTTTTATATACCGACATATTGGGCGCCTCTGTTACCGAATACGCATTGCCCTTCAACGAATAATCGCTGCCGATCAAATACACCAGCTTTCGATCCCCTTTGTAGAAACTGATCATATAATCGCTGCCTGATCTGTCGACAGTTCCCTTCATAAAATAATTATTCAATTTCTTATGTAAGCCCAGAATGCCCTGGTAGACACTTAACTGAAGCTCTTCCCTGTCGCGTTGCAGCAGCGGAGACCTTTTGCCTTTTATCCATTGCCAGCCGGAATCACCTTCCAGTTGTTTGACCATCAGCAATTGACCACCCTGCCTGATCTCTAACCGGATCTTATTGTTCAGGACATCAGTAATGGAAACCGCCTCCATATTCCCTGTAATGGTAGCCGTTTCCTTAAGGGTTGTAATTTTATCGATATGTTCGCCTCCATAGCGTGACCGTAACCTGCTCATTAACTCGGCAGCAGATGGCAGGCCATCATGTTTTCTTTCGGCCGAAGCTGTTTCGGCTACAATCGTTTCGGCTACAGCTGTTTCCGCCGCGGCTGCCTCTGCCCTGAAATAAAACTCGCCGTCGACCAGGATCAGATCTTCTTCATTTGGCGGACTATAAAAGAAACTATGCCTGCTAACACGGCCATCCTTGAAGGTGAAAATGATCTCTCCGTCACCCAACTTGTATTTACCACTTGTTTTTGTTTCGTTTTCATATTTTCCGGCCGCATCATCAGCCCCTACCCCTACGATTCCCGACTTATTGAAAGCAAAATTCCCTTTTCCATCAAAATACAAAGAGCTCGAGGAAAAAGCCCCTACTGTTGGCAGACCGGTACCCATGCCGCCCCGGCTGCTGCCTGATCTCTTTTCATAGGTGGCCGCGGTCAAACTACTTATCTTCTTTACTTTATGTAAGGTATGTTTAATGCCCGCCATACTTAGCAAATTACCGTTAGGGGCTAATTGATAAGTAAGAGGCTCCTGGCCGTTTTTGAATGACAGTTTTACAACATTGTTCTTGATGACGTAAGAACCAGTAACAGCGGTTCTCCAATTTGTGGTGTTCAACTGATCATTAAAACTGCCGTCCTTTCTGAAATAGATGACAATATTATTGACCTGCATACCATCGAAAGGCGTATTATACAATTGCGCCCCCACATAAACGTCATGAAGGGTTTGGGCAGGTGCCATACATGCGGCAGTGATACAATACAGTGTAAGTAACCATTTCATACTTACAAGCTTATAAATTCCCTGCCAAAAACCGGCAATGAGATTAAGTTTTTAAAAAATTTCTTATTGAATTATTAGCGGAAGAAGGACACATGTACAATGAATGGATTAAACTAAACGCGCTATAAAATAAAAAGATCAAGTATAGCAATGTTAGCTATTACATTTGAATATCGTATCGTCAATATCGAAAATTAGTTCAAACTAAAAAGGCTTCAAGTCCAATGACTTAAAGCCTTTTTTTTGTGCCCGGAACAGGAATCGAACCTGCACTCCCTTGCGAGAACCAGATTTTGAGTCTGACGCGTCTACCAGTTCCGCCATCCGGGCTTTTTGCCCTTTTTCGAACTCTAGCTTACTTAAAATCAGTGAATTATCACCTAAAAGAGCTTTTCAAAACGGGAGGCAATATTACGCAATTGAATATTCCTGTCCAAAATACAGGCAGTATTTTTTCCATAATTCGGGAAAAGTAATTGATCGGGGTGCATTTTTCAGTTTGATAGGCGGCCCTCAGTGGAACCGATGCCGATCATCCCTACAACCTGATGCAATTTTACAGCTTCGATCTTATCACTTACAACAGCTCTTTTTCGGCAGTAATACTTTCCTGACGATCCTCCATAACTTTTGCCACATAGCTCGGGATTGGGTTATCATTGATTTTCCTGGCGCACAAAGATACGTTCGGGAAGGCTGCCAAATACAAATTCCGTCACCTGGCACAACCACATGGTTTTATTGATCTCCTGCCCATTATAGGTCCTCATCAAATAATATCCGCCGCCAATCACCGGGTCACATTGCTCCGTTAATACCAGTTCATCCGCGCCCTCGAACGGTTCTTCCGCCAGGGTCACTTCAACAGAAGCTGCTCCTGCAGCCATCATATCAAGCATGGTATCGGCGCCGGCCACCATTTGCAGATCGCCTGCACTCCCACCCTGCTCAATGTATTCCGGCAGATCAATAAACCAGCCACCATCCGTTTTAATAAACCGGTATCTTTTCAAAACAAACGTTTTTAACCGTGTTCTTCAAATATACAAAAGCAATTGCACCAGCCGCGACGGATGCAATTTGCCTGTTTTGCCATCATACATTCACTAATGCACGTTATTATTCTTTGTTGGAACCTGAGCCTATAAGCACGCAGCCGCCTATGACTACTATTCTCATATCCTTAGTTTTCGGGTGATTGCTTGTTGCTTTCAGGCGCGTTTTGCTCCTTTTTTATTTCCTGTACATCTTCCATATGAATAGCATCATCCAGGAACTCACTGCCCTCAGAAAGGTCGTGTATGGGCCCATGCGGATGAACATGCGGATGTTTGTCCGGATGACTCCTGGGATCCTTAGCGGCATGTAAAAAGAAAAGTTTCATGGCGTATGTTTTGGTTATTGTTAAGATGGCAATTCGCTGTTAAGCCTTTTGTGTTTGAGCGGCCAGCCATTTCTCATAACTCAGTGCTCCCAGTTTGGCCTGATTGCCGGCAGGCACCAATGCAGCCGGAGGGATGGTTCCGCCGTAATATTGGTTGAAGTTATTCTCCGCGACGGTGCGTGGGTCATTAGTATCTTTCAGGAAACGGGTAATAAAGGCCGATAAAGTCGAACGCTCAGGGCCGGCTATTTCTATGGTACTATTCGCAGGTGTCATCAGCGCAGCCTCGGCGACAAATGCCGCTACGTTATCTGAAGCGATAGGCTGGAATTGCACATCGGAAACATTCACTACATTTCCTTCCGTAGCCTGATTGGCAAGGCCTGCCAGGAACTCCAGGAACTGTGTGCTTCTGACGATGGTGTAGGGCACGCCAGACCGTTTGATCAGGTCTTCCTGCACTTTCTTAGCGCGCATATAAGCAACGTTCTGCATCTGGTCGACCCCAACAATCGAAAGCGCCACGTGATGTTTTACACCGGCATTGATCTCTGCGCCCAGCAGGTTCCGGCCTGAAGTCTCAAAAAATTCCATAACCGCCTTTTCCTCGAAAGATGGTGAATTCGAAAGATCAACCACTACGTCGGTATTCTTCATCGCTTCCGCCAAACCTTCTCCCGTGATCGTATTGATACCCGTGTTTGGCGAGGCGGCAATAACCTCATGGCCCTGTTGGCGCAGTTGGTTTACGACTTTTGTTCCAATGAGGCCAGTACCTCCGATGACTACGATTTTCATAATTTGATGGTTTTGTGTGTTGCTTCTGAAAGACCATTGGAATGCCAACAAATCAAATTATTGATAGTCAATACGAACAGGATAAACGTTTAAGCGGTTTTCACTGTATTTCGTTAAACCACTTACTCTTTCACTAAATGGAGGGAATCAGCCAAAATAGTCGGCCTTGCTAATGCCTAATTTTTTCATTTTGGAATGTAAGGTATTGCCGGGTATCGCCAGTATTTCGGCAGCACCGCCGGGACCGGAAATTTTTCCGGTGCATCGCTTCAATACTTCGATTATATAAGTACGTTCAAGTTCTTCCAGGGAACGGTTTTGCAGAAACCCCTGTTCGCGTTTTTCGCCTTCCGGATGCCGGGGTAAATACATCGCTCAGTGTGCCGTCGGTGGTGAGCAACACACTGCGTTCTATCAAATGCTCCAGTTCCCGTACATTGCCTGGCCAGCTGTAAGTTTTCAATTGCTGAATAACCGAGGGCTTGATCTTCCTGATCTTTCTGCCCGTATTTTTATTGTATTTGGCCACAAAGAACTGGATCAGGGGCTCAATATCTTCCGGACGTTCCCGCAATGGCGGCAAATGTATCGGAAATACGTTAAGGCGATAATACAGGTCGGCCCGGAAACGGCCAGCCTTTACTTCTTCCTCAAGGTTCCGGTTGGTGGCTGCAATTAACCGTACATCCACCTTAATGGTTTGTTTGCCGCCCAGGCGCTCCAGCTCCCGCTCCTGGATCACCCTTAGTAATTTCGACTGTGCTTCCAGTGGCAATTCGCCAATTTCATCGAGGAAGATCGTACTTTGATTGGCCAGCTCAAATTTTCCGATACGCCGGTCGAAAGCGCCCGTGAACGCCCCGCGTTCATGGCCGAATAATTCACTTTCGATAAGGCTGGCTGGCAGAGCGGCACAATTGACCTTCACCATCAGCTTGTCTTTGCGCGGCGACGCATTGTGAATGGCCCTGGCGATAAGTTCCTTGCCGCTGCCTGTTTCGCCCAGTACCAGCACCGTTGAACCGGAGTCTGCCACCAACGAGATCAACCGGTATACCTGTTGCATCTTTTCACCATTGCCAACGATCTCGGCAAAATTATAAATGGTGCTGATCTGCTCTTTCAGATAATCATTTTCTACTTCCAGTTGTCTTTTATAAGCCAGCAGTTTTTCATTTGCCTGCAAATTGGCGATTGCGATGGAGATCTGTGCACTAATGCCTTTCAGCATGAGTTTAGTCAACCGGTCTGCGAGCAGCCAGATCGTACCAATATTACGATCACCTACCCGCAACGGTAAACTATACATATTTTTCAACCCGGTGGTGCTCCATAATTTTGCATATTCATTGCCGCCTTTTAACTCTTCTTCGACGTTGAACACCAGGCCATCCGTACTGGCCAGCACCTGCGCCGTATACGTTTCGTGAATGGTGATCTTATCGTTTGCCATCTCATCAAAATTCGATCGAACCTTTGCAAACAATGATTTGTCGAACAGGAATGGACTCAGGTGTATGCCATCGTCGTCGATGACCCTGATCATGGCCAGCTTTGTATGCAGCAGATTATCGAGCCCTTTAAAGATAGCAGCCTGCAGGTCGGCTTTTGTTTTCACCTGGGCTATCTCAACGCTGAAGTCGAGGAGAAAGGATTTTTCTTTTTCTTTTTCGAGAAGATCTTCATTCTTGATAATGTTTGTTACTGCGCTGGACAACTGGGGAGCGATGCGGCTCATGATGCTTCTGAACTCATGGGTAAAACTGCCGATCCTGTCCGAATAGATATGTATAAACCCAAGCGTTTTTTCTGCATTCTGCAGCTTTGTCATCAATATTTCCCTGATGCCACCTTCGTAATTCACTTTGAGGAAAACCGGGCTTCCCGGCTGGTCCTTCACTTGGTCGAGAATAAACGATACCGGCCCTGTAGCCGCCAAAGCAGTTCTCATGAAGGAATTATTTATGGAAAAACGGGACTTGAAGAGTTTCAGATAACCCGGATGCGTTTGTATAGGTGAAGTGCCGATATCATATAAAAATGCGCTGATGGTTTCGTTATGATGATCAATTAGCGTAATGATCGCGTGGGTAAAGTTGAAAAGACCTTTCAGGCGTTTTGAAAAAAGTGCAATCAGATCGCTTTTGTCGCGAACCCGGGTGAGATCATTTCCCAGCTCCAGTAAAATTTTCCTTTCCTGTTCAAGCGCTGCCGTGGAAGGAGCAGGCATTCCAGACGAAGGAGAGATTGCCTTTTTCATAAGGCAATTTATGCAAAAAAATAGTGCGCTTTTTGCCGTTCGTTGAAATCGGGTAAGGGCGCTGCAAAAGTATTAAAGGCCGCCGCTGCAGCCTTTAATACCGGGAGAACTGCCTGATCACACTGCTCACTTCCACAAAAGCTGACGCTCGTCACCTCCTATTATGGCTGCGCCGTCATCGCCCACTGAAATGCAGCGGAAGCTTTTACACATGAGCCACATTCATTCCTGCACGCAAACACAATCACTTTATGATTTTTCGATCATATCTATCATAGCACTCAACTCTTCAACGGCCGCTTCATCGGTGCCCGAGAAACCGGTAACCTTGAAACGGATATTGCCATTTTTATCCAAAATGAATTTGGTTGGTATGCCGGAGATACCAAAATCCTCCACTACTTTATTGGAACCACTTCCATCTTTGAGATCCATCAACACGCGGAAAGAAAACTTGTTATCATCTATATACTTCTTTGCAGCAGCAGTGGCATCCCCTGATCCTTTCTCCCAGGTATGAATAAAGAGGAATTGCACATCGGGTTTATCTTTATATTTATTCACAGCCATTTGCATAGCAGGGAAAGATCGCTTACAGGGCCCGCACCAGGTTGCCCAGAAATCGAGCACTACAATTTTTCCTTTCAGGCTTTCTGAACTCACTGTATTGCCATTCACATCTTTCAATACCCATGCCGGTGATGGCTTGTTCATGATGGTATTCTTTAAATTCGCTATGACCTTCCTGGTGACTTCTGCCTGTACTTCTTTCATATACTCTGCATATGACTTACCGCCTGCGTTCAATTTTTCATAGAGGCGTTTATGCATTTCTTTAAATTCGTTATCAGCTTCACCGCCCTTTACGATTTCATCGGCTTTCTCATAGGCTTCTTTATCTTTACCCATGGCTTGCAAAATTTCGACATAAGTTCTATTTACATACGAAACCGGTTTCGGATCCTCAGCATAGGCTTTTTGGATATACACCAACGCACTATCTGTGTTGTTCTTTTTCAACAGGCAACGGGCCACCGACGTGCAATATCCTCTATAACCGGAAGCGGCAAAACGGGCGCCTTCTTCGTTTGTGCGGGTGGTTTTGAAGGCCAGTGACATGGCGGCGGCTTTTTTGTATAAAGCCAGCGATTCATTTATGAAACCGTTCTTTTCCAGGCGTTGCGCCACACTCGCCCAGGCTTCGCCCTTCCAGGCGGGCGTTTGGCCCTGGTCAGAATAAAACAGTGCCTTCTTTAGATTCTTTTCATCTGCAAAGGCAACGGCTACGCTATTGGCGGCATAGTCGTACACGATCTTACTGCCTTCAAACTTTTTAACGGGATACTTCTTTAACCATTTCTGATACGCGGCTTCTTTTTCAGCCGCGGTAGCTGCATCGTAGATGGTTTGCACTTCTTCTCCACGCCAGTACATACCACCGGGGAAACGGGTTTTAATAATCGCCTGAATGGAATCGCTGGTAGCTTTCTTTTTCATCACACTGAATAATTGCATAGATAAGATCCAGTCGCTTTCTTTTTTGCTGTTTAACAGGCTGTAGAGTTTACCGGTCACCAATTCCCTGTCGGCCGCCACTTTTGAAGTAGCTAACCGGTAATAGTATTGACTGGTGGTATCTTTTGATTGTGCCTGGGTCTTTACCACGAACAAGGTTAATATTATTAGATACAGTAATCTTCTCTTTTTCATGTTTATGTTTATTATTATTGCTTAATAGTTACCGGTTATATGTTACAGGTTACAGGCTGCAAGGGTTCAGGGGGCAAAACCCTTAGTATTCATTAGCACATCAGCTAATTAGCACATCAGCACATCAGCACATCAGCACATCATTTATCATATCCCTCATTCTGCGAAAGATTGGTATTGATGAGCCTTTGCGCATCTGGTATGGGATATAATACGGCGGTATTTTTCCAGGTATTCTTTTTCTGCCCGCCAATAACGGCAGCCGCGCGGTTGGTACGTTTCAGATCCAACCAGCGATGGCCCCATTCGCCAAACAGCTCTACCTTTCTCTCCTGTTCTATGGCCAGCAACAGCTCGTCTTTTGACAAAGAGGCAGCCAGTTTGGGCAGTCCGGCTCGGGTGCGAACCGTATCTATATCCTGTCGCGCCGCGGATAGATTATCCTGCTGCGCACGAGCCTCCCCCCTGATCAGGAACAGCTCGGCAAAACGCAAAGCGACCATGTATTCATTACCGGTGGTGCCCGATCTTGTTTTATATTTTGTTACCTGGTGATAAGTGACGCCGCTTGCCGCAGTGTCGGATGTCCAGTTGGTTTTGCGCAGATCACCTGCTTCGAAGGACTTGTACAGGGTATCGTACAAACTATAAGCAGGCAGCACATTGGCAGCTGAATTGTAATTGGCGCCATAGGTACTGATGCCGGTGGTATTGGTTATTTGCCAGATGATCTCGTTGCTGGTATTTATAAAAACACCGGCAGGCGGCACCAGGCTATACATTTTTGAATCGATGACTTTTGCGGCTTCTGTTTCTGCCAACGCCCATTCTTTATTATACAAATAAGCTCTTGCCAGCAGGCTGGTAGCCGCCCATTTATTAATGCGCGCCCGGAAGGAACCTACATAATTTTCGGGCAATAAGGACTGCGCTTCTTTCAGGTCGGCAATGATCTGCGCCCATACCTCCTGCGCAGGGCTCCGGGCCAGAAAAGCGTTCTCGAGGTCGTTATTGCTCAGCGGCATGGGCACATCCCCAAAGAGATTTACCAGCTCGAACAAGACAAATGCCCGCAGGAACCTGGTTTCGCCCAGTAACTGGTTCTTTACTGATGGCGTTAATGCACCGGAGGCCGTTAAGCCGTCAATGGCGTAATTGACGTTCCGCAGCAACTGGTAATTTTGGTACCAGAAATTGGCATTCATGCTGCTGTTGATAGAGATCGTGTTCGCCTCATACGCATCATATTCTGCGCTGGGCGTATTATACTGTACATCATCGGCCGACATGCCGGGGTACATGGTCCAGCCCAGCAGCGGCTGATTGATAACATTACCGGTGTACAAACCCATGACTGCGCTGGAAGCGGAAATATCACTGGTAAAAACAGCCGATGCTTCTACCTGTGTGGGCGGCCCGCCAATATCAGTGAATTTTTTACACGATGATAAGAATGCAGATAAGGCGAAAGCAGTTATTCCGAAATATATTTGAAATGGTCTGGTTTTACGATACATAGTCAGCAGTCTTAAAATGAACAATTAATTCCAAAAACGATCGTACGCAGGGGCGGCATTACGGCGCCGATGGTACCCGTGCCAATGCCGGGAGGCCCGCCCTGCACGGTGGTCTCGGGGTCGAGCAGGTACTTGTTTTTGGTGAACAGGAATAAGTTCTGTCCCTGTACCGACAGGGTACAATCAGCCATTTTCAGGCGTTTGATGAAAGCCTGCGGCACCATGTATGCAATACTGGCCGAACGCAGTTTCGCAAAAGAGGCATCGCCCCAGGTTAGATCAGAGGAAGCGTAATTGAAATCATTGCCCGATGTTCTATACGCGGGATACATGGCTTCGTCGCCCGGTTTCATCCAACGATTGAGCACAGAAATGTTCTGGTTCAACAAGCCGCCTACCGGTACCGGTGAAGGGAAGAGATTGGTTTTTCCCATGCGGTGGTTGAACTGGAATGTAAAATCGAGCTGGAAATCCTTATATGTGATGGTGTTTGACAAACCCCCATAATAAGGCGTGCCTACCGGCATTACATAGCGGTCACCTGCAAATGTGATAGAACCATTCCCATCTTTATCTTCATACTGAGCTATACCGGTAGCAGGATCTATTCCAATAAAATGATATAATTGGGATACATTCACTGGTTTGCCTATGATGTAGGAAGAAGCGTAAAAAGACTGTTCAAGGCCCGGCCATTTAACCAGCTTATTGTTATAAAAGGTAATGTTCAAAGCCGTTTTCCATTCCAGCGATTTTGATTTAATATTCGTTGTTCGCAGATCTATCTCCACACCATTGTTCGCAATGACCGCCGGTATATTCACTGTTCTGGAATTTAATCCCACCTGTGTTGGCAGGGCAATCGATGAGATCTGGTTGCCTGAGCGGGACCGGTAATAGTTTGCCGTAAGCATAATACGGTCTTTGAAAAAGCCCAGGTCAAGCGCTATTTCATATTTCTTGCGCGATTCCCATTTTATGTCGTCATTCGGTAATACAGGCGATGGGTTCAAAGTACCATTGCCAAGCAAAGGCGTACCGGCATTATACAGGTTCAGGTAGAGGTAATTTGAGATCTGATCATTGCCTGAAGTACCCATACTTGCCCGTAATTTTCCGAATGACAGGAAGGAGAGCCGATCCTGCACAAAAGCCGCTTCTGTAAATACCCATGCAGCGCCAACAGAGCCGAAATTGCTGAAGCGGTTAGCGGGTGCAAAACGGGAAGAACCGTCTCTCCGGAAGTTCAGGTTCACAATGTATTTGCCCTTCCAGTCATAGTTCAGGCGGCCGAAACCGGCGGCATATTTATACCGTTGAACATTGTTATATGTGGCCTGCAGCAGTCCGGCAGCCGTCATACTGCCTAACAGGGCCTCATTGCTGAAATTCCTTGCTGTAATAGAAAATCCATCGGCCGTATTACTTTGAAAACTGGCGCCTGCCAATGCAGTCAGTTTGCCGGCGCCGAGCTTTCTCGTGTAATCAACGGTAGGTTCTATGATATAATTGCCGGCTACATTATTGGCAAAATAAGCGTAACTGCCCTGGGTGCTCGTTGGATTATCAGATGAGTAAGGATTGGCTCTTTTCTGATCGAGTTCGGTTCTGGTATAACCCAGACTGGCTTTGAGGTTCAGGCCAGGCAAGAGGCTATATCTGAGCGTTAGGTTGCTGATGAGGTTATTACCATTCCCGCGATACCTTTTTTTCAAATTACCCAGCGGATTGGTAAAACCGGAATACCAGTACAGGGACCCATCTGCATTATACAATGGCAAATTGGGCGGCAGGTTGTAGGCAGATGAAATATCGGCATCTATGAGGTTTGTTATATCGTTGGCATAGTTGGCCATCACGCCGATATTGAACCGGCCGTTCCTCGATGTATGATCGGCATTCAGGCGGAAAGAAAGGCGCTTTGACTCATTGTCGCCTGGAAAAACCGTGCTTTCCCGATGATAAGCGGCATTAAATAAAAAGCGGGTGCCGCCGGTACCACCTGATATCGTTGTTTGCGCATCTGTTGTACGGGCTGTACCGCCGATCAGGAACTTTTGCCAGTCGGTGCTTTTGGTGGTGTCCCATACCAGCAGATCAGGCGCATTGGCCGCATTGGGTGTCAGATTGCTGTTGGCAAAAGCTTCGCGGCGCATGGTCAGGTATTGCTGCAGGTTCAGCATGGGAATAAAACGGTTCACCTTACCAAAACCCTGGTAAAAATTTGCCTGTACGGTAGTCTTGCCGGTTTTTCCTCTTTTGGTGGTGATGAGCACAACGCCATTGGCGCCGCGTGAA
Source organism: Longitalea arenae (assembly GCF_016924755.1). Taxonomy (GTDB): domain Bacteria; phylum Bacteroidota; class Bacteroidia; order Chitinophagales; family Chitinophagaceae; genus Niastella; species Niastella arenae. The sequence continues at coordinate 146,055 of NZ_JAFFJX010000003.1, forward strand.
CCGTAGATAGAAGTAGCATCGGCATCTTTTAAAATGTCGATGCGTTCAATATCATTCGGATTGATCATACTGAACGGGCTTACGCCCCCGTTGGCCCCTGATATACCAAACGCATTCAGGTTATCGGTAGGCGGAAAACCACCATTGAAATTCGTGAATGGAACGCCATCGATAATGTATAAAGGAATTTCGCCCTGGTTTAAAGAACCCTGCCCCCGGATCTGGATCTGGATGCCACTACCGGGCAAACCATTGTTCTGCGCAATAACAGCACCGGATACGCGACCGGGCAGGGCGGCGAGCGGATTGGCCACCGGCTGTTTGCTGATATCTTCAGCGGTGACTGAACTTACCGAACCGGTGCTTTTTCTCAAGGTGGTAGTGCCATAGGCGATTACCACTGTTTCATCGAGCATCGATCGTTTGGGTTTCAACATAACACCCAGGTAGCTGTTATGCTCGCTGCCATTCGCAAAACCTACATAGTTGTTATACGCACTGATAATGCCCCCGGTAATTTTTATTTCTCTTGATTCATATCCTACAAAAGACACTACCAGCCAGTCACCTTCATTTACATTGATGGTGAAAACCCCTTTATTATCGGTGGTGGCGGTCACCTGCGTGTTTTTAACCATAATGGTTGCAGCACTCAGCGGGGAGCCGTCTTCCGCTACTACCCGGCCCCTGATGGGATCGCCGTATTTATTTCTGTTGGAAGATTGAACGACAGGCGGAGCGGGCGGCGCCGGTCTTGGCCGTACAACGATGTATTTGTTTTCTTCGATGGTGTAGGTAATGCGCAGGTTCCGGAAACAAAGATCGAGTGCTTCTGTGAGCGGGGCATTGGATACCTGCAGGTTAACAGGCGCTTCTTTTTCGATCATCGATTTGCCATAGATAAACACAAAGCCGCTTTGTTTTTCAATTTCCCTGAACACCTGCGTGAGGGGCGCATTTTTTACCCTTAGCGTGATAGTTTGCGACAATCCCCGTGCATGTACCTGCATAAACGCAAGGGTCAAGAAAATAAACGTCAGTTTCATTACGCACAATAATTTTTTCCCTGTAGCCTGATGAAATGAACCGGTGCCTTTACCGGCTGCCATCATCGTAAGATCTGTTCTGGTTTTCTTCCGGCGCACTCTGGTGGCCGAGCAGCTTCTCATAACACCGCCTTCACTCAGTTTCCGGCGGGTTTCGGTTCCACCTTCGCAATGGCTACGGCGAACCAAAGGTTCACCTTCGCGAAAGCTCAGGCGACCTAAAGCAGTTTTTTGCATACTTTTGTTTTGGTTTGGGTGAATAAATATCCACTCCCAGCCGATCGCTATCGGGGGAAGGTTATAGTCGTCGCTGACTATCCATGTTATGATGTTACTCAAACCAATTCCGGTTCGCTGCCGGAACAGAGCCAGAGATGTTCGCTGCATCCTGGCTTTTGTTTAAGCAACATTTTTTATGGCAATACCGTTACTTTCTTTCCTTCAATTTTAAAATGCACCAGGGTGGTAAGCTCCAACAGCCTTAGTACTTTTGATACGGGTACATTACGCGGAATAGCACCATTAAAACCTTCCTGCACCGGCTTTCCGGCATAGTGGATCTCCACATCATACCAGCGGCTGATCTGTTTCATTATGTCTTCGATTCGCTGATCCCGGAAGATGAACATCCCGTTTGTCCACGCTACGATCTCTTCTGTATCCACTCCTTTTATGACCCTGGACGTATTATCGTTCATACTTGCCTGCTCGCCTGCGGCAAGCACCACTGATCGCTTGTCGCTGGTCAGTTTCACTTTTCCTTCTAACAATGTGGTAGTAACCGATTCTTCATCACTATAGGCGTTCACATTGAAATGCGTCCCCAGCACTTCTATAAAGCCAGCGCCGGCACTGGCGGGCAAATGCACATAGAAAGGTTTACCCTGATTTTTCGTGATCTCGAAATAAGCCTCCCCGCTTATCTCAACACTTCTCTTATTATCTGCAAATGCAGTTGGATACTTAATAGATGAAGCTGCATTCAACCATACTTTACTGCCATCAGGCAGTATCAATTTATATTGCCCGCCCCTGGGTGTTGCCAGCATATTATAGGTCAATGGATCGCCTTTCTTTAAGCCATCCTGCGTATAGATCAGTTGTCCGTTATCCGACTTTACTATTTGTGCATTGCCCTGTTTTGCCAGCATGCCATTGGCTGCACTGTCGAGCCCGATCTGTTCACCGTTGGCCAGGGTAAGAATGGCTTTATTGCCACCTGGCAAAACATCGTTCTTGGGGCTGTTGGCAGTCGTCCCTGCTTCCGGAGCGCCGGTTCTTTTATTGAGCAGTACATAACCCGCCACCCCCACCGCCAGGATTACAAGTGCAGCAGCTGCCCATTGCCAGCGGCCTTTCATTACAGTAACCGCGGCTGGTTTCATTTCGATGTTTGTTTTATCGGCCGCCAGCACTTTTTGCAGGGAAGCCTGCAGTTGTCCGGCTTCCACTGCCGAAGCATTGACCGATTCGGCTTCGATCATTTCCCGCATGATGGCTACCAACTCTGTTTCATCGTGTTGGTCAAGCAATTGCAATAGCGCCGCCTGCTGTTCAGGGCTCAGCTCGTCATTCATATATTGCCCGATCAAATGCCTGACATTCTCATTTTGCATATAATTGATTTGGCATCATTCCCTGTTTAGATGCAGCAACGGGAACAACGTACTACTCAAATGAAATAATTGTTAAAAAAACATTACCAGAAAATATACAAGGCTGATCGTATGGCCGGCCGCCCCAAGGTGATTACGAATATCCTTCAAAGCGGTCACCAATGCATTTTTTACTGTTGTGACTGATAATGAAAGGGCTTCGGCGATGGCGGCGGGCTTCAATCCCTGTTCGCGGCTCATGCGGTAAATGCGCTGACGTTGAGGCGGCATATTATTGACCGCCTGCGACACCAGCCTGCTGATCTCTGCCAGCTGGGTAAACTCGAAAGGCGTATTGGCTTCCTGTCTGGTCTCTTCCCGGGTTTGTAAACGGGCTAATTTCCTGCGATGATTCAGTTCAGTTCTAATGGCTTGTAAACATTGGCGGGAGGCGATGGTGAAGATCCAGGCGCGCAGGTTCTCCACCTCGGGCAGCTGATCGCGGTTCAGCCATACGCGCATAAAAGTTTCCTGCAGCATTTCTTCCGTCTTGTCTGCAGAACGGGTGAATTTCAAAATAAAAGGACGTAATAAAGGATAATACCGGTTAAAAAGACTGGCGAAAGCCGCTTCGTCACCGTCAGCTATCCGTTTACACAACTCTTTCTCCATTAGATTGACCAAGTGCAGTTAACAATTATTATCTCCTGATAAACAGATATTAACCTGTAACTGGCAGTAACAATATTCATTCGTGGATAAAGGTGCTGGAAGGCTTATGGTGACGCAAATTTACTAATAATGAAGTTACATTAAAAGAATAATGGTCTGGATGACATTCAAAGTTCGCAGTTCACAGTTCGCAGTTGGCGGTTCAGGCGGGCGATTAATTTTCGTAGTTAGCCTCCATACCGACAAACCATGAACTGAGAACGATAAACATTGTCTTTACATTATCACAACTTGTCCCGACTTAGACGGGATTATCGAATTATCGCATTAGCACATCAGCAAATCAGCTAATTAGCTAATTATGCTTTCTGGTTCTTCATAATGATCAAATTTGCAACGAGGCCGGTCCAGCCGGTTTGGTGGGAAGCTCCCAGGCCTCTTCCATTATCGCCGTGAAAATATTCATGGAATAAAATATAATCGCGGAAATGCGGATCGTTCTGCAATTTTTCGTTTGATCCGAACACCGCCCGCCTGCCGTTCCGGTTCCGTTTAAAAATATTCACCAGCCGGCACGCGATCTCAGTGCCTACCTGTTGCAAGGTGATAAAGTTGCCAGATGCGGTTGGATATTCTATTTTGAAATCGTCGCTATAATAAAAATGATACTTGCGCAGGCTTTCAATGATCAGGAAGTTCATGGGCATCCATACCGGTCCGCGCCAGTTGGAGTTGCCGCCATACATATCGCAATCGCTGTCGCCAGGCACATAGGGTACGCTCATCTCTGTGCCGTTGATCTTTATGCAGTAAGGATGTCTGGCATACTCCTTCGATAAAGAACGCACCCCATAATCGCTCAGGAAAGTGGTCTCATCGAGCATATGGCTCAACAATCTTTTCATGCGGTGACCGCCCAGCAGGCCGAGCAGGTGTTTGTTTTCTTTTCCTTCTTCGTACCAGCGCGATACCAGCAAGGCGAGATCGGGCCTGTGCCGCAGGAACCAGTCCATCCGTTCGGCAAACAATGGATTATTGTCCAGGGTTTCCCTGGTGATCACTTCAACGGCGAAGAGTGGTATCAGGCCCACCATGCTTTTTACTTTCAGCTTGATGATCTCGTCATTTTTCAGGCGCATCTGATCGTAAAAGAATTCATCTTCTTCATCCCACAGGCCGGTACTGTTCTTACCCATACTGGCCATAGCGCCGGCGATATACAGGAAGTGCTCGAAAAACTTGGTAGCCATTCCCGTGTATGCTTTATTGTAAGTAGACAGCTCCAGGGAGATATGCAGCATATTCAGGGCATACATGGCCATCCAGCTCGTGGCGTCTGCCTGTTCGGCCACTACGCCTTCGGGAAGCGGCGCGCTGCGGTCAAATACGCCAATATTGTCGAGGCCCAGGAAACCGCCTTCGAATATATTATTACCTTCTTCGTCTTTCCGGTTTACCCACCAGGTGAAATTGATGAGCAGTTTGTGAAAGATCGCTTCCAGCCACTCATAGTCTTTCACCCCTTTCGCTTTTGCATCCATGCGGAAGATCCTGAACACAGCGCCGGCATGAATGGGTGGATTGGCATCACCCAAAGACCATTCATAGGCGGGTAACATGCCTGATGGATGCATGTACCATTCTTCCGTAAGCAACTGCAATTGTTGCTTGGCGAAATCAGGATCGACCAGGCCAATGGTGACACAATGGAAACCCAGATCCCAGGCAGCATACCAGGGAAATTCCCATTTGTCGGGTACAGATATGATGTGCTCATTGTTGAGCTGCTTCCAGTCGTTATTACGGCCCTGCCAGCGCTGGGGCGGTGGCGGCGGTGTAGCCGGATCTCCATCGAGCCACTGCTGCACCTTATAGGAATAGAATTGTTTGTTCCACAACATACCGGCAATGGCCTGGCGGTGGATCCGCTTTTCATCTTCATCGGTGACGATCTGCTGAAGATCTGCATAAAATGTATCGGCCTCCGCCACGCGCTGTTCGAAGATCGCATCGAAGTGCTCAAAGGCATCGATCGAATGTTTGTCGCACAAGCGCAATCGAATGGTGTGCGAACCGCCGGCGGGGATCACCAGCTCATAGTCGATAGCGGCCTTGGTACCGGTCATGGCGGGGTTCACCGTTTTCTTCTCATGGATCAAATGATCGACAATGCCATCTTTCGGATAGGGCTGATCATCGTCATAATGGTACAGGCGGCGGCTATTCGTTTCGTTCTCGCAGAATAACATCCGGCCTTCGCCTTCAAAATAAAGGGTGGATACCGCTAACTTTTCATGCGTGATGGCAATAGCATGTGCACCACTTTTACGTAAAGAAGGTTTGTAATGGTGCCGTCCCCAGCGCCAGGTATTGCGGAACCATAGGGTTGGCAATACATGCAAACTGGCTGCTTCCTTACTGCGGTTATGAATGGTTATTTTTATGAGAATATCATCTGTGCCGGCTTTGGCGTATTCTGTAAATACATCAAAGTACCTGTCTTCATCAAAAATACCGGTATCGATGAGCTCGAACTCGGGTTCATGGCGGCTGCGGCGGGCATTCTCCTGGATCAGCCATTCATACGGAAATTCCTGCTGCGGATACTTATACAGCATTTTCATGTATGAATGCGTAGGTGTGGCATCGAGATAATAATACAGTTCTTTCACATCTTCGCCATGATTTCCCTGCTGATTGTTCAATCCAAACAAACGTTCTTTTACAATGGGATCTCTTTTGTTCCAAAGGGCCAGGGCAAAACACAACAATTGTTTATCGTCGCTGATGCCGGCAATGCCTTCTTCGCCCCAGCGCCAGGCCTTGCTGCGCGCCATATCATGCGTGGTATAATTCCAGGCGTCGCCATTGGCGCTATAGTCTTCCCGTACTGTTCCCCATTGCCTGTCTGACACATAAGAACCCCATCTTTTCCAGGTGGGCTGCTGTAATCGTAGTTGTTCTGCGTTCATTTGTTTACATTGCTGGGCAACAAATGTACAGGAGAAATATTAGAAGTGTATTAACTATAACTTACAATTGAAGGTCAGCAGAAAAGTGGTGCCCGACTGACTGAAATGTGAACCATCGTAGGTAGCGATGCTGTAGCGGCCATTAAAGGTTACGGCATTGAGATTCTTTCTAAGCGCCGCCGGATCGCTTAAAACGGCGCGGCCTTGCTCATTCAATGCCCTGAATACATACCCGGGCAGCGTATTGAAAATATTATTCACGGTGAACGAAGTTCCCAGCCAGGGTTTGAACTGCCATGAGATGTGTGCATCTGTAACTATCTTCGGTTTAAAGACCATTTTCAGGTTCGGGTCAAGCCCCTCGCTACGGAAGGTAGCGGGACCAAACAAAGTATTATTAATATTGACATTACATTTCCCTACACTGAGATCCATTCCCAGAATGGCTTTGTATTTCGGCCGGCTGGTGAGCAAGAGGGCTTCCTGCATATAATCGAAAATGCCCTTGCCCGCATCATCAATTAATTTGGGATTCGCCACTACGCCCAATAATTTATTGGCAATGGTATAGTTGCCGGCCAGGTTAACCGTTAAGCGGCCGCTGTTCAACACACGCATATTTTTTAGTGTAGCTACCAGGTCGAGCCCCTGGGTATTGGTACTGATGCCATTGGTAAAAAAACTAACGCCAATGATCCCATTGGCGCTAAGTACTGAGTCGAGTGTGGTATTTCTATTGGCTGTATGTGCAATATCGGCACTCAGAATGATACGGTCCTTAATATTGATATTGTAATAATCGAGGGTTAGACTGAAATGGCGGGATGGTCGCAATCCTACACCTGCCGTAAAATTCAGCGAGCGTTCGGGTTTCAATGCCGGCACACCCAGCACCTGGGCCTGCCAGCTCCTGTTACTTACAACGCCTTTCGATTGCACGCCCATGCCCGGCGTAAAGATCTGCTGCACGATCTGCAGGTTTACCTGGTGTAAACCCGGGGCCCGGAAACCTGTTGATACCGAAGAGCGGAGCGTAAGCAGATCACCGGCCATTTTTTTACGGCCGCTGAACTTCCATACGAAGGCGCCACCAAAATCATTGTAGTATTCCTGGCGGGCACTGGCATTCAGCAACATGGTTTTCGTAAGATCATAACTTAGATCGAGGTACCCGCCGAAATTGAATCGGTTCGACGTGCTGGCATTAATGTTATCAATACCTGAAAATGAAATAGGCCCCATACCCGTATACGAGGCCCTGTCCCCTGCGATGATGGTAAATATTTCCTTTCTGAACTCCACGCCAAAAGCGATCGCGAGCTGTTCATTCATTTTGTGCGTACAATCGATATTTCCTACATAATGATGAAAAGCATAACCGCCGGGCCTGAAGGTGGTGGGACTATGTGCACCCATCGACGGATTCCAGGTATTGTCTACTGAATAGAGTTGCCGGTTACCGCCAACGGTAGCGCTTACATCGGTTGTCCATGATGCTTTGTCGCGTTTAAAACCCAGGGTGGCATTGTAGTCGTTCAGATCGCCGGCGAAGGTTGGGCCAAAGCCCAGATAGGTGGAAGCCGTGTCATGTAACAGGTTATACGGATCTTTTTTCCAGTAGGAAGTACGGTAGTTGGCATAACTCTGAATGTTCTTGTATACATACGCTGCATTCGCATAAATAGACCCGTTATCATTCACGGGGATGCCCACATTTACCAGGAACCTGGCAGCGGTGATCGCCGGTGTACCATTCACATTCCGGGCATCGGGAAACTCCGCCAGATAGGCTTTTACTTTCTCCAGCCCTTCCGCTGTTCCATCGCCCAGGTCGATATTATCCTGTTCTGCATCTACTTTCCCTGGCCGGTTGGTGCGGTTCTCCTTTTGAAAACTGATGGTATAATTCGCATATCCTTTATCGCCAAAATTAACGCCGCTGTTGATACTGTTCCCGATCGAGAATCCGTCGCCCTTGCCGGTGATACCCGTATTGGTGTTGAAACTGGTATATTCAAAGCGGTCTTTGAGAATGATATTCATGACCCCCGCAATGGCATCCGAACCATACAGGGCCGAGGCGCCATCCCGCAAGATCTCTACCCGTTTAATTGCGTCAATGGGAATGGCAGAAAGATCAGTCTCTGTTTCGCCGCGCCCGGGGGATGTTTGAATATATACAATGGAGCCCGGGTTCTTTCTTTTTCCATTGATCAGGATCAGGGTGCGGCAAGGCCCCATATTCCTGATCTCATACGGATCAGATAAAGAGGTGGCATCGTGCACAGGCATATTCACCGTATTGAAAGAAGGTGCGCGAAATTGTAAAGCTTTGTCGAGCGTGAGCTGCCCTGTAGTGAGCAGGTCGGCGCCATTGATATTGTCAACCGGCAGCGAAGTATTGGTGAAAGTTCGCTGCGCCGCACGGCTGCCTACGGCCACCACTACCCCACTCAGATCGGTAGCCGCATTGTTCAGGGTCACATTCTTTACAGCTTCGGCACGCTGCATTCTGATAGAAGTTACAAAACTACTATACCCCACACTACTGTAATATATTTTATGCGTACCATCGTGCAGGTACAGCTGATAATTGCCCTGCGCATCGGTCACTGTTCCTTTAGGCAGGCCGATGACTATGATAGAAACACCTGGCAGCGGTTCGTTCTTTTCATTGCGCACCGTACCCCTCAGGAGGAATTGTTCCTTCCCTGCTCCTTTTTCTTTTTTACCGGTTGTTGAATAGTATTCAGGTCTTTCTGCGATAAGGATCTGGGTGGGTGAAAGCTTCTTAAAGGTGAGCCCGAAGGGTGTAAGCAGGGAACGCAATGCATCGTCCGGACTGCCGCTGTTGACCGTATCGGGTATAGCGCTTTTATGCAACACGAGTTGTTCGCGATATAAAATACTTACGCGAAATTTTCTTTCCAGGGCTGCAATGGCATCTTTTAAGGGAAGACTGTTCTCTGTTTGAATAGGGAGAAGCGGCGATCTGTCGTCTTTGTCGTTGCGGACAATTCGTTGCCCCTGCACGGCATTTCCCATGCACAGGAGCAAAATACATGCAATAAGCCAATGAGTGTACAGGCTTTTTCTCATAAATCACGTGCAGTTTCCATCCAATGATGGGTACAGACCGGGTGTCCAGGTCTAAGCTTTGGCCTTTATTGAATAACAACCTGATTGCCCTGTTTAGCAACCTTTGCATTGAACAGTTCGCTCAACACCTGCCACATTACCTGTTCGTTCTGTAATTCCAGCGTACCTGAAACTGTTTGTGTGTTCAGTGCATCATTGCGTAAAATGAAATCGTACCCAAAATATGCTTTCAGGGTTTCACATACTTCCTTTATCGTAGCGTTCTCAAACCGGTATTTGTGTTCCATCCATGAAGTGAACATAACCGGATCTGCAGTCCGGGTGCTTATAGTGCCCTGTGCTTTGTTATAAAAGCAATAATCGTTGGGCTGCATGATCTTTTCTGCATCACTGCCAGTTATGCTAAACCTGACTTTACCCGCCCGCAACATCACCGCAGTTGCTTCGTGGGTGCTGCGTACATTGAACTCCGTTCCCAACACTTCTATCTCGGTATTGCCCGCATACACTTTAAAAGCCTGGGCTTTACCGTTTATATCAACATGACGAACTTTAAAAAAGGCCTCGCCTGTTATCAATACTTCCCTGGTGTTGTTTAAACGGTTCTTATTATACCGCACCGACGAGTTGGCATTCAGCACCACTTCTGTACTATCTGGCAACCACACGGTTTTAATAGCTGCATATGGTGTGGAAAAATAAGTATACGAGGGCTTCCGGTTAAAGAACACCCATCCCAATAATATTAAACCGGCTATTGCCGCCGCCGCTTTCAGCCAGGAAAGTTGTATGGTTCTTCTTTTCGCCGGAACCGTTTGCCCCATGGCGATCGTATGATCGATCCGTTGTTTCAGGCCCCCATAAAAATCACCCGCTACCGCTTCCTTTTTAAAATCAAGGGTACGGATTATCTCAATGGCTTTTTGTGCTGCTTCCTTTGTGGCAGGGCCCGAATTCATCCATGTCGTCCACGCCTGGTTGCCTGCCCCTTCCGGATCCAAGACCCAATTGATAAACGATTCATCTTTCAGGAAGTCCTCTGTTTGATATGTTGAATACTTATCCATCTGTTCTATATTCTGGTTAGCGGGTTATTCAGTTATTAGTTATTCAGTTATTGAGTTCCTGAGTTACCGGGTTAAACGAGCCACTTATGAATTTAATAACTTATGAACTGAGTAACTTACCAATTCCACAGAACAACAGCCCATGCCTCCCCATCAGGCGCCACATATTCATGTACGGTTTCAAACCCGATCCGTTTATGGGCATTGATAGAACGCAGGTTCCTGGTGGCAATTTCAGTGATGGCAAAGTCATATTTATGTTTAAAATGATCTTTGTAGGCAGCATAACAGCCGTCGAATACACCTTTCCCCCGGTAATCAGCTGCTACACAAACCTGCCCCACGACCATATAGCGGTAATCAGCAATTTTCCTGTGCCGATAGTTCAGCTGTTCAAACAATTCGAACATCGGCAGCAGCAGCGGAATATCGTACCGCGAACGGGCTGTCATGGCCAGGATATAAGCAACTACCTGATCATTGTCCTTTGCGATCACATGCGATTCTATCTCATTCATTTTTTGCAGGTCCTCATAACGATGCGACACGGTTACAAATCCCTGTGAGGCGATCTGGTCGGCTGACAGACCGGCAACCAGGTTCTGTTGCTGCAAGGCCAGGATCTGCTCAAGGTCGCTGCCGGTTTTTGACGTTGTATATATGATCATAAATACAAGCTTAACGCTGAACGCTTAACTTAACGCTTGTTCCCCTAGCGTTCCCGCTTATCTGCCGTACCTTGGAAAAGCGTTGGAGACAGAAAGCAGGTTGGCCAATGCAAAGCGGTGCGTTCGTCGTTAAGCGTTAAGCGTTTTACATTTAAATCTACAACTTAAAGTTCAGCGTTGCCAAAAAGGTTGTACCTAACTGGCTAAAATGGGACCCATCATAGGTTACCATTGTATACCGCCCGTTAAATGTAATGGCATTGAAATTCCTTCTAAGCTGGGCCGGATCATTTAATATAGCCTCACCTGTACTGTTTAATGCCTTAAACCTGTATTCCGGCGTTATATTGAATATGTTATTTACTGCTATTGACGCATTTACCCGGTTACTGAACGTATACCCGATATTCAGGTCAGTCAATACCTTCGTTTGAAATTCCAGTTTCAGGTTCCTGTCTAACCCGTCATTGCGGAAAGTAGTTGGCCCGAACAGGGTGTTGTTGAGAAAGAAATTCCATTTACTAAGGGTAAGATCACCGCCCAGCACCGCTTTATATTTCGGCCGGCTGCTTAACAACAATGCTTCCTGAATATAATCAAAAGTGCTCTGGCCGGCATCACCGATCAACTTGGGATTGGTAATATCGCCATCCAGTTCATTCGACAAGGTGTAGTTACCGGCCAGGTTGATCGTAAGCTTGCCGGCCCTGCTTACCGGAATGTTTTTATAACTGGCCACCACATCGATGCCTTCTGTTTTTGTTCTGATGCCATTGGTAAAAAAGCTAACGCCAACGATGCCGTTATTCCTCAACACCTCATCCAGTTCGGTATTCCCCGCTGCCGTATTGGTGATATTTGAACTAAGGATAATGCGGTCTTTAATGTCAATTTGATAGTAATCTACTGTAAGGCTGAAGTTCTTTGTTGGGTTGAAACCAAAACCAGCTGTGAAGTTGACCGATTTTTCCGGTTTCAACGCCGGCACGCCAAGCAAGTGTGCCTGCGGGCTCTTATTACTTACAATTCCTTTTGTTTGAATGCCCGAACCGGGTACAAAACTCTGTTGTGCAATCTGCAGGTTGATCTGGTGCAAACTCGGTGCGCGGAAACCGGTTGAGATCGAAGAACGCACGGTTAGCTTATCACCGGCCAGTTTGGCCCGGCCGCTGAGCTTCCAGACAAAAGCACTTCCAAAATCACTGTAATATTCCTCGCGAATGGTACCGTTTACCAGCAATGCTTTAGAGATATCGTAGCTTACATCAAAATAACCGCCAATATTGAACCGGTTCACTTTGATGGCGTTGATTTCGCTAACCCCCGGAAACGAATTGGCGCCCTCTCCTGAATAAGAAGCCGTATCACCGGCAAAGATCTGGTAGTTCTCACTGCGGAATTCGCTGCCAAAACCGATGCTCAATTTATCAGTTACTTCTTTGGTAATATCTATATTTCCTACCACATGATTGAACGCATAACCACCCGGTTTGAACCGGATCGGGCTTTTTGTTCCCAGCGAAGCATTGATGGTATTCTCCACCGTATACAGTTGTTTGTTTCCGCCTGTAGTAAAACTGATGTCATGCACCCAACCGCTTTTAGCCGTTTTAAATCCAACGGTGGCGTTATAGTCGTTCAGGTCGCCTTCAAAGGTAGGGCCATAACCCAGGTATTCAGTACCTGCCGCATGCAACAGACCAAAATCCTGGCGCCAGTAAGGTGCGCGGTAGTTGGCATAACTTTGCACTTTCTTATAAACATAGGCGGCATTGGCATAAAAGTCGGTGTTTTCACTAACAGGGATACCCGCATTTACCAAAAATTTAGTGGCGGTGCTGGTAGGTGTTCCGCTTATATTTTTCGCATCGGGAAAGCGGCTGAGAAATGCCTGCACTTCCTGCAAACTGTTACCGCCGGCAAGGTCATTGTTATCGGCTTCGGCATCTACCTTACCAGAGCGGTTCGTCTTGTTCTCCCGCTGGAAATTAATGGTATAGTTGATAAACCCTTTACTGCCGAAATTGGCGCCGCCATTGAGACTGGTGAGTATGGAAAATCCATCGCCTTTATGGGTAATACCGCTGGCTATTTTAAAATTGGTGTATTCGAAACGGTCTTTCAGGATCACGTTCATGACGCCGGCAATGGCATCAGAACCATATTGGGCAGAAGCGCCGTCACGAAGGATCTCTACGCGTTTGATGGCTTCAGTAGGGATCGCTGCCAGGTCGGCGCCCGTTTCGCCACGGCCGGGTGAAGTTTGAATGTATACCAGTGCACTGGGATTCTTTCTTTTTCCATTGATCAGGATCAGGGTGCGGCTGGGGCCCATATTCCTGATCTCATAAGGATCGAGTAATGAAGTGGCATCATTCACCGGTGTATTTACAGTATTGAAAGACGGTACCCGTAATTGAAGCGCTTTATCAAACGACAATTGTCCGGCGCTTTGCAATTCGGAGGCGTTGATATTATCAACCGGCAAAGGCGTGTTAGTAAAGGTGCGTTGCGACGCACGGCTACCCACGGCCACCACCACTTCACTGAGGTCGGCTACGGCATATTGTAAAACAATATCGCGGGTAAGCGTTGTATTGTCGATCTTAACGGTCAAAGAATATGGGTTGAAGCCTACGCTGGTGACAAATAACTTGTAGGTTCCGGGGGCTAAAGAAAGGCGGTAACTTCCCGTTGTATCGGTAGAAGTTCCGCCTTTATTACCACTTACGACAATAGATGCATTAGGCAGCGGTTCACCGCTTTCGCTCTTTATCGTGCCTTTAATTCCCTGCGCGGTTACGACTGCGTTCATCAGTAGCAGCAATGCCACTCCTAAAATGGCATATGTTAATTTTCTCATGTGACTGATTTAATGATGGATGGTTTACAATGAATAGCAAGCTACTCGCATCAAAAACCTGCGCAGGTTTAGTATATGAGGATGAAACTTCGATTATTACCCCACAGAGATGAAAATATTTTTTTGCCTATAGGTTGAAAAAGGTATTGTAATTACCGGCAATACATCAACAGGATACCAATTGATAATACACCGGGTATACTTTCTTTTAAGGTAGCAATTGCCCTGCCCATGAGTTTGTAACAGGCTTTAACCGAGAGGTTCATATTCCGGGCGATGTCTTCAAAATTCAACCCTTCGTAGTACCGCAGGTAGATCACTTCTTTTTGTTTGGCCGTGAGCTTCTGCAGCACATTTTCAATTTGCTGCCGTAGCTGGCGCTGACTTTCATTTTGTTCGACCAGGGACTCGGGCGTCAACTCCAGTTCAAATCGATATCCCGGTCCGTCATCCGCATTCAACGATTGCAGCCGCTGTTGTTTTTGGAGCAGGTGCAGGATGGTAGTGCGCACCGATTTAAACAGGTAACTTTTAACGGAGCTATGTATTTGCAGCTTATGGCGGTTTGTCCATAACCACACAAATACATCGTGCAGGCAATCTTCCACGGCCGGCAGATCGGGAATGAATTTAAGTCCGTATTGGGTGAGCTGGCGGATATATTTATTATAGAGCAGGGTAAAAGCGGCGTAGTCATCTGATCGTATTTGAATGATCAGCGACCTGTCTTCCTGTGCAGTATGTGAATCAAAGGGTGTCCGGGTCATGAAACGTTCAGTTACCGGTATGTATCAGCCGCTTAACCGTTTAGCGTGTTACATTGCCGCCCTGTAATTTAATAACAAAATGCAGTCTGCTGACATTTGGATAATGTATATATATACACAGTAAGTAATCGGCCGCAAATCCGATAACAAGTTCTTTAATAAAGCGCTATGCGTTTTGATCGTATAAAATCCAGCTTCGGGCAACCGGTTTCCCGCTTGATCAGTTTTTACCTGCAGCCTGCTCGCCCCTTTTGAATTATTCAGTAGCTTAGAGAAGATGAACGCAGATCGCTTTATGCTTTACCCGACGCCTTTTGCCACCCGCCTTCCAAAGTTTCGCCAATGTGCTGTTGGAAGGCGAAGCGCATACGCGGCACCTCGCGTGGAGCATTCAGCGTTACCTATTTCTTACAGGCACCCAGGCAATTTTAACTCATGGCATTAGTAAAATTCACATACGCATTGAAACGATTTTTTCCGAAGCTCACCGATACAGAGGCGGGTGGAAAAACCCTGAAAGCGGTGCTGGATGAAATAGAAGCCAGTTATCCCGGCGTAACCCGCTATGTGCTGGATGACCAGGGCCGCCTGCGGCAGCATGTGAATATTTTTATCGATGGGGTAATGATCAAAGACCGCAATACCCTGAGCGACCCCTTTCAGGAAAACAGCGAGATCTATATTATGCAGGCGCTATCGGGCGGATAAATTAAAACGCAGATCGCCCATACGCAGGATCGCCAGGCAAGTGTGGCAGACCTTCTATCTTTCAATACTTTAAAAAATGATTGCTATATGAAATCTACCTTATTATTGGGAACCCGGAAAGGCTTTATTGCTTATACCTTCCGGAACAACAAATGGATCCTGGAGAACTGTTCATTTGAAGGCGTACCCATTTCCATCGCTTATGCCGATCCCCGTAACGGCACCTGGTGGGCCTGCCAGGATCATGGGCATTGGGGCGTAAAACTGCAACGGTCGAAAGACAGGGGCCAAAGCTGGGAAGAAGTGATCGCGCCGGCTTATCCGGAAGGGGAAGAAGTAAAAGACGGCGTACCGGCTACTACCCGCTACATGTGGTCGATGGCGCATGGCGGTAAAAATCATACATCCCGCTTATGGATCGGGACCGACCCGGGCGGTTTGTTCGTTAGTGAAGATGAAGGCAACAGCTTTCAGCTCGTTGAATCTTTATGGCAGCATCCTACCCGTAAAGAAGGCTGGTTTGGCGGTGGCCGCGACCTGCCGGGTATCCATTCCATCGTCGTTGATCCACGCAATGAAGATCATATCCATATAGGCATCAGCTGCGCTGGTGTTTTTGAAACTACAGATGGCGGAAAGAGCTGGGCCATCTGCAATAAAGGATTGCGGGCTGATTTTCTGCCCGATCCCAACCAGGAAACCGGTCATGACCCACATATCGTAGTGGCAGCACCATCCAACCCAGATGCCCTCTGGCAGCAGAACCATTGCGGCATTTTTCGCAGTACCGATGGGGCCCGCAACTGGCAGGATGTTAGTGAACCAGAAGGTCCCGCGCGTTTTGGTTTTGCTATCGCGGTGGCCGACGACAATCCCGACCAGGCCTGGGTAGCACCCGCCGATAGCGATGTAAACCGCACCGCCATCAAGGGCGCTCTTGTCATTTGCCGGACAGACGATGGTGGCAAAAGCTGGAAACAATTACGCAATGGGCTACCCCAGGAAAACTGTTTCGATATCGTGTATCGCCATGCCCTGGTAAGTAATGGTGATGCTGTCGTTTTCGGCACTACCACCGGCAACTTATTCTTTTCACCGGATAGAGGTGAGAACTGGCAGGTGATCAATAATTATTTACCGATGATCTATTCCATCCAATTTGCCGATTAATAAGTTAAGTTAACAAGTTGACTGATTAACCGGCCAACTTGTTAACTGGTCCAATTTTCAACTACTGACCATACCCTCCCCCGTTCTATCTTTCTGCTTCCTTCTCTGCCAGAGATCAATGCCTAGCCGCTATTGTAGTACTTCCTGCTACACCTTTTGTAGTAGCCCTAGCTCCTGCTCTTTGTTTCAAAATTCTTAATCTGCACTTCTTCATATTTCCTGCTGACCCGTGTTACTATCATACGCTTAACAAAACCAATGCGTGTATAATATCGGGAGATAACGCTAACGGCTTTGATAATTGCTCTTTTATACAATGAACGAATCTGCAAAACATATTAGCAGGTTACCGCTGAAGCAGTTAGCTTTTTTTCATAAAAAGGTTATCCACATCCGTAGGGTGTCGCTATGATCCGGGTACATGTATAAGTAGTATGGACAAGCAATCATTTTTCAGGATATTGGATAAGTACCAGGATGGCACTGCCAGTGCTGCGGAAAAAACATTGATAGAGGAATATTACCGGCGCCTGGAGAAGGCAGGAAATACCGACCTATCCGCCGAAGAAGAAACAGCTCTGAAAGAAGAGATGTATTCACAGATCGCAGCCAGGCTTTGGGATCGCGACAAGAAAATAGTACCTATCGCAAAAATGCGCTACCGCCTTGTTGCAGCAGCGGTAATACTGGTCCTGATCGGTGCAGGCAGTTATTTCCTGTTGATGAACGAACCTGCCCCATCAACCGCGTCAACCAGGCCCACGGAAGCCAAACCGCACGATCTTCCACCGGGACGGGATGCTGCGACCCTTACCCTGGCGGATGGAAGAACGATCGTACTGGATTCTGCCAACGGCACCATTACCAAACAGGGTGGCGCAACCGTAATCAATGTGAATGGTCAGGTGTCGTATGCCAATACCGGTGGCAAAGAAAATCCTGCTGCTGTAGTATATAATAAGGTGTCTACTGCCCGTGGCAACCAATACCAGTTAATACTCGCCGATGGAACGAAAGTATGGTTGAACTCAGCCAGCTCATTGCGCTTTCCCACTTCATTTGCAGGTGACCGGCGGGAAGTGGAACTGGATGGCGAAGGCTACTTCGAGGTAGCAAAAGATGCCCGGAAACCATTCCATGTGAAAACCCGCACGCAGGATATTGAAGTACTGGGTACTCACTTTAATGTGAATGCGTATAGCGATGAAGCAACTGTTAAAACAACACTGCTTGAAGGGTCGGTGAAAGTTGGTGAATGGTCAACGGTCGATGGTGAAATAAAAACCGGTAATAAAGTAATGCTGAAGCCGGGGGAGCAGGCGATACTAAGCGGGCATTCAACGCAGTCCGGCAGGCAGGCCTTCACTATAAACCACTCACCGGATATAGACCAGGTCATGGCCTGGAAGAATGGCTGGTTCGAATTTGATGATACGGATATTAAAACGATCATGCGCCAGATAAGCCGCTGGTATGATGTAGACATCAGGTATGAAACAAAAACAGCCGATGAAAAATACGGAGGCCGTATCAGTCGCAACCTGAACCTCTCGAACATTTTAAAAATGCTGGAAAATTATGGGGTGCATTTCAAACTCGAAGGAAAGACCTTAACGGTAATTCGATAATGTGACAATGTTAATTTGATAATGTGATAATTCGATAATGTGATAATTGAATACAGGAGATTGGAGTGCTTGGTATTGAACTAAAGCAAGACACAATTGGCAATAGGCAGACGGTTGTCAAGAGCATGCCCTGATTCATCGGGGGGTTGCGGGGTTTTAACAATTGAGAACAAGTGCATCATCAACAACAGTCAGCATCTATTAATGCAGCCATCACTACCGGAAGCTTATTTGCCAGTTGTTTTGCGAATGGTCAATGGTCAATGGTCAATGGTGAATATTGAAGACGTTCAATAACTATCGATCATCCAGGTAAGCAAGAAACAAAAACTATATAAATCCCCCCTGCTTTCAGAAGCCGGGGATAAAAAAAAATTGCCGCTTCGTGGCCAGACGAAACGGCGGTGTTCAGTAACAATAAACAAGTCTGTTGAGGAATCATTTATTCAATCACCAAACCAAACAAAGTTATGCAAATAACTGCTATGATCCGTTTGCGTAAATATACGAACGGGTTAATGTCCTGGTTAGCCGACCGGGAAACGCACAAACTGCTTAAGGTCATGAAATTAACCACATTGCTGCTATTCGTCACATGCCTGCATGCAGTTGCCCATACCAGTGGGCAAACTGTAACCCTCTCGCTTAAGAACGTACCGGTACAAAAGGTATTTAAAGCGGTATCCAGGCAAACAGGTGTGTCTATCGTATACTGTGAAGATCTATTCGAAGGCCTTCAAAAAGTATCTATAAATGTGAAGAATGCCCCGCTGAAAGACGTGTTGCAGCAATGCCTTACCGGCGCCCCTTTTGAATACAGTGTGCAGGGCAATACGGTGGTGATCAGGAAACGTTCGGTCATTGAAACACCTGCTTATATCAATACGCCGCCGCCACCGCCCATACCCATTACCGGTAAAATAGTAAATGATAAAGGCGAACCCATCGCAGGCGCCAATGTACAGGTAAAGGGAACCCGCCGGGGAACCAGCACCAACGCCAATGGGGAATTTACCATCGATGCCGACAAAGGCGACATTCTCATTATCACCAATATCGGTTATGCGAGCCAGCAGATCACGGTCAGCAATGACAAGCCAATACAGATCACCTTATCGGTAAACTCCCAGCAACTGGGAGAACTGGTGGTAACGGCGCTGGGCATCCAACGTCGCCAGAAAAGCCTTACCTATAGCACTACAAAGATCAATAACGCCGAACTCACCACGGTTAAGAACATGAACCCGATGAACAGCCTGAATGGCAAGGTTCCGGGTCTGCAGATCAACCCCAGTGCTTCGGGCCTGGGCGGCTCTGTGCGGGTGATCCTGCGTGGACAAAAGTCAACCCGGGAGAACCAGCCCCTGTATGTTATAGATGGTGTTCCGCTGACCAATTTCTCGAGTTCGCAACCCATAAACGTATGGGGTGAAAGCGGTGGCATTAATGCACCGGGCCGCGATGCGGGCGATGTGCTCAGCTCGCTGAACCCGGAAGATATTGAAAGCATGACGGTCTTAAAAGGCGCTTCTGCCGCCGCTTTATATGGCAGCCAGGCCGGTAACGGGGTCATTATGATCACTACGAAAAAAGGCCGTGCAGGTTCTGCCAAAGTAGATTTCTCTTCCAGTTTCACGGTGGAAAAACCCATGTATCACCCCGAGCTGCAGTACAGCTACAATCAAACCGGCGCCGACAATATTTATAGCTGGGGCCCTGCCGGTTCAAACCCCGACCATGTAAAACCTTTCTTTAAAACCGGTAAAACTTTTATCAATACGCTGGCATTTACCGCAGGAAACGACAAGGCGCAAACCTATTTTTCGTATTCCAATACCAATAACAATGGTATTATGCCTACCAGCGAATTCAAACAGCATACGTTCAACTTTCGCCAAACCTCCAAATTCTTCAACGATAAGCTGAATGTGGATGCGAACATTATTTTCAGCACCCAGAAAACACATAACCGGCCATCGACCGGTTTGTATTATAACCCGCTTACAGGATTGTATCTTTTTCCCAGGGGCCTGAACTTCGATCAGTATAAACAGTTTGAATACTGGTCACCTACCCGTATCACCAATTTGCAGAACTGGTGGAATATCAACCACGACAAAAACCTGGTAGGATCCGACAATCAGCAAAACCCCTACTGGATCCTGAACCGCGATATCAACGTTGGCAAAAAAGATAACCTCTTTGCATCCATTACGTTGAAATATCCCATTACGAAATGGCTGAACATCCAGGCGCGCGGCAGTGTAAACCGCAATTACGACAATTACGAATTAAAAGCATACGCTTCCACGCAGATAACCCTGGCTGATTTCAATGGCCGCTATACCTACGACAAATTAACCCGTACCCTGTTATATGGCGATGTGATCGTTTCGGGCAATGTCGATATCACCGATAAGATCGGTTTCAGCTTTAATGCGGGCAGCAGCATCAACGATCAGCAACAGGATCGCGCTTTCTTCGATTCAAAGGGCAGCGACCTGCGTTTTGCCAACATCTTTACGCTGGGCAACCTCAACCTCAATCCGGCCCTGATCGCACAACCTAGCGGTTTGCGCCGCCAGGTTCAATCCATCTTCGCCACCGGTACTTTCGATATCGATGAAAAGGTATTTATCGACCTGACTGCGCGCAACGACTGGTCCTCTACCCTGGCCTTCACGCCCAAAGAAAATAGCGGCTACCCGTATTTTTCGGCCGGTATCAATACCATCGTAAGCGACCTGGTTAAATTGCCTGCGCTTATCAATTATGGTAAGGTTCGTTTTTCTTATGCAAAAGTGGGTAATGATGTAGAAGCATTCTCTACCCTGCCCACGAACACTATTATGTCGGGTAATTATGGGTCTATCCAAACAGGTCCATACCTTGGCTCTTACCTGAAACCGGAAGATGCGCGCTCCTTTGAAGTGGGAACTGAGTGGAAATTCCTGAACAACCGGTTAAGCCTTGACTTCACCTGGTATAAGACCAATACGCGCAATCAATACTTTGATTTTGCCGCACCGCTGGGCAGTGGCCTTTCGAGGTTCTTCGTAAATGCGGGCAATATCGAGAATAAGGGTATTGAAATAGCGCTGGGTTATGATGTGCTTCGCAATAGCACCACCAAATGGAACACCAGCCTGAACATGACGCGCAACCGCAATAAAGTAATTGAGTTGTTACCGGAACTGGGCGGTCAGTACGAGATCACGCAGGCGGGCGTGAACAACTACTCGCTGCGCATCCGAGAAGGCGGTTCCTATGGCGACATTTACGGACAAACCTTCCAGCGGGATACCGATGGTTCCATACTGGTTGATGACAATGGCAAACCACAAACCGGCGGTTTCAAGTTCCTGGGCAATCCCAATCCTGATTTCCTGGCCGGTTGGAACAATACCGTAGAGCTTAAAGACTTCATTATAACAGCGCTCATCGATGGCCGCTTCGGTGGTAAAGTAATGAGCATCACGCAGGCGGTTCTCGACGAATACGGAGTATCGAAAGTAACGGCAGACGCCCGTAATAGCGGTGGGGTTATGATCAACGCCACAAAACTAAGTGGCGGCAAGTGGAACGGCGCTATTCCGGCAGAAACATTCTATTCTACGGTTGGCGGCCGTGCAGGTATCACTGAATATTACATGTACGATGCCACCAACATCAGGTTGCGCGAACTATCAGTAGGTTACAAATTGCCCTCAAAGCTTAAGGTGATAAAAGACATGCGTCTGTCGCTGGTAGCGCGCAACCTCTTCTTCTTCAAAAAAGAAGCGCCGTATGACCCTGAACTGAGCATGAGCACCGGCAATGGGTTGCAGGGCATTGATGTGTTTGCCATGCCGGCTACCCGTAGTATGGGTCTGAGTTTCAGATGTTCGTTTTGATTACGGCATGAACAATGTGGTGATCAGGAAATGAACGGGTTTATGGTTTATAGTTTCTGAGGGAACAACAAACCATACACCTCAAACAACAAACGCCTTCAAAAAAAATGACAATGAACAAATATTCAAAATACATTTTTCATATAACCACAGCCACCACCTTACTGCTAGGCAGTTGCACCAAAAACTTCAGGGATTACAATACCAATCAATATGGTGCTACCAATGAAATGCTGTTACCAGATTATGGGCTGGTAGTGGCGCAATTGCAGGAAGCGCAGAAAACCATTTACTGTTACCAGCCGGCCTGGGTAACGCAACTGCAGCAAAACCTGATGGCCGATATTTTCAGCGGGTACATGATGTCGCCTACCCCCTTCCGTGGCAATAGCAACAATATGACCTATGACCTGGTAGATGGCTGGAACGTTTGGGCGCTGAACCCGGCTTATTCAAGCGCCTCGGGCAGCATTATGAGTCCTATCTCGAATGTTGAAGTAACTACGAAAACTTCCGCACCTGATCTGTATGCCATGGCCAAGATCATCAAGGTAGAAGCCATGCACCGGGTAAGCGATATTTTCGGTCCCATCATGTATTCGAAATATAAAGTGCGTTCGGATGATGGCGGCTATGATTACGACAGCCAGCAGGAAGCGTACAACAACTTTTTTAAAGACCTGGCCGAAGCGATCACCATTCTCACGCCTAAACGCACGGAGAAATCGACACCTACTTTCAAAAATGCCGACCTGGTGTATGGTGGCAGCTATGAGAAATGGTTACAGTTTGCCAATACCCTGCGCCTACGCCTGGCCTTACGGATCGTTAAAGCCGACGCAGTGAAAGCAAAAGCGGAAGGCGAAGCGGCATTGACCCATGCTGCCGGTATTTTACGCAATCCCGGTGACGATTTCAGCATCAATATCGGTGCTACGATTCATCCGTTAAATACCATCAATGAAGCATGGGCCGATATCCGCATGGGCGCTCCCATGGAATCGATCCTGAAAGGATACAATGACCCGCGCCTGGAAAAATATTTTGTTCCAGCTACAGATGCTGCGGTGGCCGGGCAATACAAAGGCATTCGACAGGGCATTAATATCGATGCTAAAAGCCGTTACCAGGGCTATTCTGCGCTGGCAACCCTTCCCAGCAAGATCCAGTTAA
Organism: Longitalea arenae; assembly: GCF_016924755.1. Taxonomy (GTDB): domain Bacteria; phylum Bacteroidota; class Bacteroidia; order Chitinophagales; family Chitinophagaceae; genus Niastella; species Niastella arenae. Next base: position 169,376 of record NZ_JAFFJX010000003.1, read on the forward strand.
TGACGGTTGCGGAAGCATTGTTCCTGAAAGCGGAAGCCGCGCTTCGCGGATGGTCAGGCGCCGGTACTGCCCAGGATAGTTATGAGACTGGAATAAAAACATCTTTCGCCCAACATTCCATTACAGATGTGAACACCTATCTGAATGATGATGTAAGCAAACCAGCTGTATACACAGATCCCAAAGCCATCACACCCGGACAGAACGATGTCACAAGCGGTCAGCCCTGGTTAAGCACCATTACCATTAAATGGGAAGATGCCGATGGTTTTGAGCGGAAGCTCGAAAGGATCATTACCCAGAAATGGATAAGCATGTTTCCCGAAGGACAGGAAGCCTGGAGCGAATTCCGCAGGACCGGTTACCCGAAACTGTTCCCTGTAGTGATCAATACGAGCGGCGGCAAGGTGAGCACCACTCAGTTCATTCGCCGGGTGAACTTGCCACCCGATGAATATTTATCGAACCCCAAGGGCGCTCAAAGAGCAGCAGCTACGCTGAATGGCCCTGATAATGGCGGTACCAGGTTGTGGTGGGACAGGCAGTAAAAGCCACTGGTAAGTGGCGAGCAGCGAATGGCGGGTAGGGAATACAGAGAGAGTATGATAATTGATAATGGGTGCGAAGCATTGAAATAAAGCGCCTGCTGGCCATTTACTACTAACTATTGGCTATTTAGCTAAAACGCCAATTGCAGTGTCAATTGGTTTACGATAGCAGTACTCCGGCGGCGGGCATTTTGCAACCTGCCTGCCGTTTGGGGTCATGCGAGCAAAAAGGGCTTAAAGGGGAGTTCTCTTTTGCTCATCTGCAGATTTCTATTGAACATCCCGCTTCGGCGGGGAACTTCAGTGAGCCGGGTGCAACTGAATAAAAGGGTTTGAAGAAGGTCTCTCTTATTCGATGCTGATTTCTATCCCCGGCTTTCCTGAAGCAAAGAGTTTAAGGAGTGAAAGAGTTAGAAGAAGGTCTCTTTTGCTCCTTATCTCTTTTATGTCACACTTATTCAATTTATTTAATATCAACGAACTTTCTTGCAGTTTTCTGCCTTCAACATTACCGGGAAGGTTAAATTTGTTTTAACTTTCGGGTAACAACGTGCAAAGCTATCCTATTCATACCGATCATGAGTTACTGAGAAAACTTCACCAGGGAGATGAAATGGCTTTTGCCGAGATCTACAACCGCTATTGGAAATGTCTCTATACATCTGCACACAATATACTACAGGTTAAAGAAGTGGCACAGGATGCGGTACAGGAAGTGTTTGTATCATTATGGAAACGCCGGCAAGCCCTACAGGTAGATGTGTTGCAATCCTATTTACACCAGGCAGTACGCTTCCAGGTATTTAAGGCCATCAGGGCTGAAAAAACCGATCAGCAATTCTTCAACCGGCTGGCCCTGGTCTCAAAGGATATTTTGTTCGAAGACCCTGTGCTGTTCAAGGAACTGGAACATTTATACCAGCAATTGATCCAATCTTTACCGCCCGATGAAAAAGAGATCTTTCTCCTGCATCGCGACGGCGGACTTACCTACAAACAGATCGCTGAACAAAAGAACATTTCCGTAAAAACAGTGGAAAAGAAAATGAGCCACGCGCTACGGGAAATACGATTTGGGCTGGATGATGCAATGGCGGTCATGATAGCAGCCTATTTGATGCAATAAGATACTGATTTCTGATTTCTGATTTTGGGATTCCGGGATTTCCTGATTTCATTATATCAGTCATTTTGATAAATCTCAAAATCCTAAATCTCGAAATCAAAAATCTCGAAATCAAAAATCTCGAAATCAAAAATCTCGAAATCAGCGATCCCCGCTTATTTTTGCCCCATGAACAAAGAACTTATCATTGGGCAAACAGTTGAACACGTAAAACAAACATTGGCAGAAGCTGAAGGCGGGCACGACTGGTGGCATATTCACCGGGTATGGAAAACGGCGCAAATGATCGCCGCTTCTGAAGACGCAGATGAGCTTGTAGTGGCGTTGGGCGCCCTGCTCCACGATATCGCCGATTCAAAATTTCATAATGGCGATGAAAGTATTGGTCCGCGCAAAGCCCGGGAATGGCTGCAATCGCTCAACGTAGATGAGCCGGTCATTGAACATGTTGAGAACATCATCACACATATTTCTTTCAAAGGCGGCAATCACCATCAACCGTTCCGGTCGATAGAACTCGATATTGTACAGGATGCCGACCGGCTCGATGCTATGGGCGCCATTGGCATTGCGCGGGCTTTCAATTACGGTGGTTATAAGAACCGGGCATTGTATGATCCGGCCATTCCTGCTAATATGAGCATGAGCAAGGAAGAATACAAGAGCAGTAAGGCTCCCACCATCAATCACTTTTATGAAAAGCTGTTATTATTGAAAGACAGAATGAATACGGAGACGGGAAAAAGACTTGCCATTCAACGGCATGCGTTTATGGAGCATTACCTGCGACAGTTCTATGCTGAGTGGAATGCGGAAAGCTGACTTTACAGTTCGCAGTTAGCAGTGCGCAGTTCACAGTTCGCAGTTAGCAGTGCGCATTTAGCAGTGCGCAGTTAGCAGTGCGCAGTTAGCAGTTCGCAGTTTTTTTAAACTCGCGGCTGTATTTAACTTAATAACTTATGGACTTATTAACTCAGGAACTCAATAACTAAGTAAACAGTGAGTTAAAAAATGATTTTGAACCCAGGAAGTTGAACAACCACAAACCACAAACCATAAACCACAAACCATAATTAAGAAACCGGCTGCGCCTTCATTACTTCTTTCAATCTTTGTTCATCGGTAAGATCGAGGCGTAACGGCGTTATAGACACGTAATCATTTTCAACCGCCCAGCGGTCAGTGCCTTCTTCGGCCGGCTCCAGCGGCGTTACCGTAAACCAGTAATGTTTTCTGCCCATGGGATCAACACCTGGTACAATATGGCCATCGTACAACCGAACAGATTGACGGGTCCATTTCATACCCTTGGGTTGCGGCGGAAAATTAACATTGTATAAACCGAGGGAAGTATTCTCTAATAATAAAGCCAGGGTTTTTTCAACATAAGGCGCCAAAGCATCAAAATCCGGTTCTGTTTTACCAACCGGTGTGCTGAGGGCAATTCCCCGGATCCCTAACAGGACGGCTTGTTTAGCCGCCGCCAGCGTACCGGAATGCCACATGCCATTGCCCAGGTTAGGCCCCATATTAATGCCGGATAATACCACATCGGTATGCGCATATAAATGGCTGCCAAGGGCAACACAATCTGCCGGTGTACCGTTCACCCGCCAGGCCTCTATACCTTCAAATGAGATCGGTGATTTCTTTAATGACAACGGCCTTGAGTGCGTAACCGCATGTCCCATTGAACTTTGCTCCACATCGGGGGCAATTACAACCACTTTTCCAAATTTGGAAGCTATCCTGGCCAGCGCTGCTATGCCCGGACTATAAATACCATCGTCGTTGGTGATCAGTATTGTCATAGGTTATCAGTATTGATCTTATTGAAATGCATGAGATTATTATGCCAGCCTGCGTGGTATAATTTTATTAATAATTTAATTGCATACAACACATACATGAAAACCATACACCTCATACATAATCCCGGAGCCGGAGATGAAGCCCATTCAAAATCAACGCTGTTACAGCTGATTGAAGCAGCCGGCTATGAATGTAGATATTGTTCTACAGACGATGACGACTGGCAGAATATAGATCCAAAAACCGATTTTATAGTCATCGCCGGAGGTGATGGCACTATTAAGGAAGTGGTTACAGAATTGCTTGAGAAAGAACCTCCCGTCAAAAAATTACCGATAGCCATTCTACCCTGCGGTACAGCGAATAATATAGCCACATCGCTCAACATCAGGGGCGAACTCATCGACATCATCCGGCGCTGGAGCCAGCCGCAAACGACGGCCGTTGATGTGGGTGAAGTATTCGATATAAATGGCAAACCAGATTTCTTTATTGAAAGCTTTGGATACGGGCTCTTTCCCTACCTGATGAAAGAAATGAAAAAAAAGGGCAAGGACGATATAGAGGATAAAGATGAAAAAATGAAGGCCGCCCTGCAGCTTATGCGCGATATCTCACATACCTATCAACCGCATCATTGTGAGCTCATCATCGATGGCGAAGATCATTCCGGCGAATTCCTGATGGCTGAGATCATGAATACCCGCTTCATTGGTCCCAATTTATTTTTATCACCTCATGGCCATCCCGGTGATGGCAACTTTGAAGTAGTGCTGATTCCCGGTGAACACCAGGCGAAATTTGCAGCTTATATCGACAGCAAACTCAATGATGCAGAAGTAGTGTATTCATTCGTAACCCTCAGAGCGGAAGATGTGCGCATAAAATGGAATGGCACCCATGTTCATGTAGATGACCAACAGATCAAATTAAAGGAAAATACGCCGGTGCATGTGCGGGTTCAAAAAAATGCGCTGGTGTTCTTAACATAAGCGTTACCACAATCATAACAATGCATGACACCCATCATTCTATAACATACCAGGCTGTTATATTTTCGATATACGGGTTTTTCATAGGATATTTAAAAAATCAGAACGAAGCTCCGATGTCTATCGGGGCTTCCTTGTTTTATATACATAAAAAAACGCGCAACTGTGCCTGTCGCGCTTACCGCGATGGCCAGTTGTGCGTTTTGCGTAAATCTGTTCAGGAAAGTATCAGTTCAATAAGTTCTCCAGTTCCTTTTCATTAAGAATAGTAATGGCGCCATCGTGAATATCGATCAGCTTTTCGCTTTTAAATTCACTCAGCGTTCTTATCATCGATGCGGTGGCCGTACCGGCAATGGCTGCCAGGTTCTCACGGCTTAAATTAATAGATGATTTGTATTTTCTGTTTACGGTGATCAATGCATCTGCCACCTTTTTACGCAAAGAATTGTATGCAAGTCCCAACAGCAGCTGTTCTTTTTCGGTTATGTTCTTTGCCATCATGGTCATAAAACGGTATACAACTTCCCGGCGGGTATTCATGAGCGCGTCGAACTCGTCTTTCGGAATAATGGCCAGCTCGGTATTTTCCATGGTCTCGGCCCTTTCTTTATATACAGTGCCTTCCAGCAGCGCCACATAGCCCAGGAAATCACCTTCCCCATAGATCCCTACTATAAGCTCCTTGCCTTCTTCATTGGTCTTATATGTTTTTACTTTTCCTTTTTTTATGTAATACAACCTGGCGGGGCGATTACCCTCCACGTAAATGATCTGTTTCCGTTTGTATTTGCATACGTCGCGGTTCTCAGACAAGAGGCTTAAAATATCCCTGTCATTGCCCATCTTCGGCTGTTCGTTCAGCAGGTGGCCGTTCACATGCGCTGATGTTTCCCGTCTAACGAATTCCTGCTTCATCCACTCAGCGCGTTTTAACCGGCATTCAATGGCTTGCAGCAATTCTGTTTTCTCAAATGGTTTGGTAATGTAATCGTCGGCGCCCAACTCCATACCCCGCCGCACTTCTGCCCGGTCGGTACGGGCTGAAAGAAAAATAAAGGGGGTGTTTCGAATAGCTTCATGTTTGTGCAACAAATGAAGAACGCCAAATCCGTCCAGTTGCGGCATCATCACATCGCACAAGATCAGATCAGGTTTCTCCTGCAAGGCAATTTCGATTCCTTTTTTTCCATCATCTGCAGTAAATACGTCGTAATTAGCCAACTCCAGGATCTCCGCAACATTCTCTCTGATTCCGGCATTGTCTTCAATAACAAGAATCTTTTTCATGTTTAGTTGGGTTTTAAAAATGAAATAAAGCTGTTTACCATGCCATGGCAAGCATAGTTTAAAGACATAGTCTTCGAGGGAATATCATAGATTATGAAACGGTTAAGGATAAGGCGGGTAAGAGCTGCTTTCGGAGTAGTACTTATTAATTTATCAATATAGCGGAGAGAACTATCTCTATGAATTCACTGTCATGAAAATCAAAACAGTGATAGCAATTGTTTGGTTACCTGCTAAGGATTCGGTTACTGTCAGAGCATGAATAGAATGGATCGTTAATTTTAAAGATAATGTATTTTATACATTATTCACATCCCATTCATATTTTTTTTATGAGTTCCAATCAGGCAATCATTCAATCTGTTTCCAATAATGTATTGTGGATTATAATTTCATGATAAGACACGGAAGAGGTATGCAAAGTTGCACAATTTTAAACTTTTTGCGTCCTGTACTATCAGGTTTTTTTTCTATTCTAAATAATTTAAGAAGTAGCAATTACTTTACTGCGATACTTCATCAAGTAGATACAATACCGAACGGTAGTTCTTACCAGATGCTTCGCCCAGCGCCATTTCACAGGTCTTTGCAGTAGAATAACAATCATTGCATTGAGTGCTGTTGACTTCTGCGACTTCAGCGCGCGTTGCTGCAGCTGTTAAGCCGGGATAATAAAAGCCGCGATCACCGGCCATTCCGCAACATCCTGCTGTTGCAGGCATAATTGGTTCTTCCACGGTTGATGCAGCAAGCTGTAACAAATTCTTATTCAGGTTCATCTTATGCAAGGAACAAACCGGATGAAATACTGCCTTTGTTTTCTTTTTGACGATTGTCAAACGTGGCATAAGTATATCAGTGGCAAACTGCAGACTGTCAATGATCTTTAAGCGGTCAAAGCGAAGCTGGTTCTCCGGCGACAAAAACGGCCGGCAGGTCTGCAGGGAATGCGTACACGAAGTAATATCAAGCACAATGGGCAGGCTGCCCTGTTTACTCCATTCCCACAGAACATCGATGGTCTTGTTTACGAAATAGCGATAGGCAGGGGTAAATCCTTTGGAAGCAAAAGGCTGGGCGCAACAGGTTCCGGTAAGTCCGGAAGGGATCAGTAAACGTACATTGGCTTTCTCGGCCAGCCGGCGGCATACATCCACGATCGATTCTTTTTTCTCCATATCGCGGCCCATGGTACGGCTGATGCAGGAAACGAAATAAACGACATCAGCTTTTTCAGGCACTTGCGGTGTAACTGTCACCGGAGCTGTTAATTGGCTGGGCCATAATGGCAAAGCAGGCGCCAGCTTGCGCATGCCGCTGGTCAGGCGGAACATCGTTTTCTGTCCAAATATGCTGTTGACCATACGGCCGCTGCGCAATCCGGTCTTTATGAGCCATTCCACGAGGCCGAAATTTTTAGCCACCTGCATGGCAATAGCATTGCCGGTTTTGGAATGATTCTCTTTTCTCAGCCGTTTTACGAGTTCTCCTGTGTTAATGGCTACAGGACAATCTGTAGCGCAGAGACCATCCACTGCACAGGTGTCGAGGCCATCGTATGTATAATCCTTTAGAATGCTCTTATAGGTGGCCGTGTCACCGGCTTTTTGCAGTCTTGCCAGCGAGCGTCTTAACACGATGCGCTGGCGGGGCGTAAGGGTGAAATGGCGGCTGGGACAGCGGTTTTCGCAATAACCGCACTCTACGCACTTGTCTACTTCTTCTTCCACCACCGGCATGGGTTTCAGGTTCTTTAAATGACAGTTTGGGTCGGCATTGATGATCACCCCGGGATTCAGGATATTGCCGGGGTCAACCAGGGCTTTCAATTCCTGCATAATGGCATAGCCATCCTGCCCCCACTCCGTTTCAACATAAGGCGCAATGATTCGGCCGGTGCCGTGTTCCGCCTTTAACGCTCCATTGAACCTTTTGATGATCAATTCCGCCAGTTCATCATTAAAAGCGCCAAAAACGGCTATTTCCTCCGGTGTATCAAACGATTGCGTCAACAGGAAATGCAGGTTGCCTTCTTTGGCATGACCAAATACAATGGCGTCGTTATAGTTGAATTTAGTAAACAGCTGCTGCAGGGCTTCAATGGCATCACCCAGGCGGTCAACAGGAACAGCAATATCTTCGAGCATCACCGAGGTGCCTTTTTGCCGCACGGCGGCCACGGAGGGATACATGCCTTTGCGCAGCTTCCAGTAATTGGCCTGGATGGCTTCATCGGTGGTAAACGCTGTTTTATATATTATAGGTAGTGCATCGATGAAAACAGCAGCCCGGGCTAATTTTTCCTGCAGGGCGGCCGCGGTTTCCGCCTGGTATTCGCACAGGATGCCGGCGCAATTGGCCGGTAAGGTTTTCAAAAATTCGGGCGCACCGGCCAGGTCTTCAATGGAATAAATAGCGGCCCGGTCCATAAACTCAAGCGCTTCGGCGTCGCTTTCCTTCAACGCAGGAATAGCATGGCAGGCTGCAGCCGGCGAAGCAAAAAAGAGCAGGCCGGTACTCTTATACGGCTTATCGGGAATCGTGTTCAGCACGGCTTCTGCAATAAAGGCCAGTGTTCCCTCGGCCCCGATGAGCAAATGGGCCAGCACATCCAGCGGATGGTCGTAATCGAGAAAGGCATTGATGCTGTAACCAACCGTATTCTTTATCTTGTATTTGTCCCGGATCTTCGCGCTCAGGGCCGGATTGTTTTTAACCCGTTGCGCCAGTTGTTGAATACCGGCAAACAATTGTGGCTGGGTGGTTTCAAAGCGCTTGTAATCTGCCGCATTTTCGGTATCGAACACTTCGCCATTGGGCAGTACGAACTTCACATATTTCAGGGTATGATAGGAATTATAGGTAACCCCGCAACACATCCCGCTGGAATTGTTCGACAGAATGCCCCCCATCATGGCGGCATTGATCGAGGCCGGGTCGGGCCCGATCTTCTTTTTATATTGTTTCAGGAAAAAATTCACGCGGCTGCCGGTGATGCCGGGTTGCACCCGAACGGTTTCACCCGCCTTTTCGGCTTTTACCAGCGGCCAGTTGCGCGACAGATCCACCAGAATGCCATCGGTCACTGACTGACCCGATAAACTGGTGCCGCCGGTGCGAAAAGTAAGGGAGGTTTCGAATTGTTTGGCCAGCCTGAAAAGCAGCTGCACTTCTTCAATATTCTCAGGAAATACAACGGCCTTGGGCACCAGGGTGTAAAAGCTGGCATCAGATGCGTACGCATGCAGGTCTATGAGCCGGGTCTTCAATCTGTTTGCCGGGAACTGAGCTGCCAGGGCTTGTTGGATCTGCTTTTCTTTCGTCATTGGGGATTTCGCTGGTTTCAGCTTGCAATTTAAGCCATAGAAGCTTAACGCCGAACGCTTAACGCTTAATGCTTTATTTACCAGCCAGATAATTCAGGCAGGCAGTTTTGGCGGCAGCTTGCAAAAAAGCGCAGATTGACCGGCTATTTGCAATGCGTTTACAGCTATGGCTCTCTGCGCAGTTTAATCTTAAATTTCTGCGTACACCAGAAGTGAACAGCGCCTTTATTTCACGCATGTATAAGCGCATTTCAGCCATTATAATAAAAAATATGCATCACCGTTTGAACGATTTTTTTTAAATTCAGGAAATTTTCGCCCTGAAGAAAAGCTTCGCCATACTAATGCTCGCCGTCCATTTGTTTAACCTGGGTGGTTATACGCTGTTGTTCGAATATTTTACACAGCGGTCAGATGAACAACTTACCAAACGGCTCGATAATGACCAGTATGACAACAGCGAACTGATTGAAGTAAAGGTTGCCCTGCATATGCCGTACATCCAGAGCCGGACCGGGTACGAACGGGTAGATGGTGAAGCGGAAGTAGATGGTTTTTACTACAGTTATGTGAAAAGAAAGATCTCCAACGATACCCTGTACCTGCTGTGCCTGCCGAACAAGCAGAAAACGGAGCTGAACGCTGCACGCATCGAATATGTCGGAAAGGCGCACGATGCGCCTGTTAATGCAAAAGATACTCATGCGTTCAAAAAAAATCCGGCCGGTATTGAATACAACCAACCTGAAATCCATTACGCTGTACCAGTTCTTTCAATGGCAACCAAAGAACCAGGCGAACATCCGACGCCTCCGGTTACATTGACCTGCATCTCCGGCCCCTTCCATCCCCCACAGGGTTAAATAAACTAAACGCTTTGCAGTAACCCGGTGGGGAGGCATTCTCCCCTGCCCATTCATTCACCAGCTTATTATTCAACCCATCGTTGAGATAAGCGTCAAGATATACAACACTTCCATGACCATTGCCTTTCCTCGATGGCTGGCCATTCTGTTATGGCCGGCCATCTCTTGTACTTCACAACCGTCGCCGAATCAAAAAATGATCAATTTGCTTTCAACCGTGGCTACGAGCACCAATGTAGCCGCAAACCCATTTGCCTCCGAAAGCAGGCTGCCTTTTTACGATTCACTGCTGCAGGCGGCGACCGTTTATCCCGACTCAGCGACGGCCATTTTTGCAAAGGCCAATACCTACCTGGAACTGGGCGAGGAAGAAAAAGCCATAACACTGCTGGAAAAACTATTTCACGATCTGCCGCCATACCTTTTCGATCATAAAAAGATGGTGCTGAAAACCCTGGCCATGTGCCACCTCCGCCTGGGAGAAAGAAAGAACTGCATCTATAACCATACGGGCGAATCATGCATTTATCCCATCAGCGGCAAAGGCATACACGTAGATAAAAAGGGGGCTGAAAAAGCGATTGAATTATACAAGACAATACTGAAATACGATGGTTTTGACCTGGAATCCAGATGGCTGTTGAATATTGCCTATATGGCAGCCGGCGGTTATCCTGATGCAGTACCGCCGAAATTATTACTTAACATATCCGGCACCGATAGCAGCTGTACCGTAAAACCGTTCACCGATCTTTCGGCCCGTGTTGGCCTTAACATCAAGAATATGGCCGGCGGCAGTATCATCGAAGATCTTAACAACGACGGTTATGTTGACATTGTCACCAGCAGCTGGGGATTACAGGAAGGCATGCATTATTACACCAATAATCGCGATGGCACCTTCAAAGATGCAACTGCTTCCTCCGGATTAAAATACCTTACCGGCGGCCTGAACCTTTTGCAGACCGACTACAATAACGACGGTTGGAAAGACATTTTTGTATTGCGTGGCGCCTGGAAAGATGCTTATGGCAAAGAGCCAAACTCACTGTTGCGCAATAATGGCGATGGCAGCTTTACCGATGTTACGCATAGCGCCGGACTGCTTTCCTTCCACCCTACTCAAACCGCTACCTGGGCTGATTTTAATAACGACGGCTGGCTGGATCTTTTCATTGGCAATGAAACAGGTTTTAATGGTGAACCACATCCCTGTGAACTTTATATCAATAACAGGAACGGCACCTTCTCCGAAGCAGCTGCAGCAGCCGGTTGCAGGATCACCGCATTTGTAAAAGGCGTAACATCCGGTGACTATGATAATGATGGCTGGATGGATATTTTTCTATCTACGCTGGATGGTAAAAAGATCCTGCTCAAAAACGAAGGCATAAGCAATGGCGCCGCTCACTTCAGAGATGTTTCCCAACAGGCCGGCCTTGGCAATAACCGGGCCCGCACATTCACCACCTGGTTCTTTGATTATGACAATGATGGCTGGCTCGACATTCTCGTTTGCGGATACGAGTTCAGCCAATCGCTTGCCTGGTATGCAGCAGCAGAAGCCCTGAACATGCCGCAGGGCCATTCAGGCAAGATCAATCTGTACCGCAACCGGCATAACGGCACATTTGAAGATGTTTCCGCAAGAACAGGCCTGAACCGCATCGCTTTTGCTATGGGTGGTAATTTCGGAGATATTGATAATGACGGCTGGCTGGATTTTTATCTTGGCACCGGCAACCCGCAATACGCATCCCTTGTGCCCAACAAACTATTCAAAAACGTAAAGGGTCAGCGCTTTGCCGATGTAACCACACCTGCCCGTGTAGGCAACCTGCAAAAAGGGCATGGTGTTTCCTTCGTTGATCTCGACAACGATGGCGACCAGGATATCTATATTGAAATGGGCGGGGCCTATGTGGGCGATGCCTACGAAAATGCGTTATACATCAATTCGGGTGAAAGTGAACATCACCGTATACTGCTTTCCCTGCAAGGCAATACATGCAACCGCGCTGCCATCGGCGCACGCCTGAAAATAACTTTTACCGATAATGGTATTAAACGTACCATATACCGCGATGTAAATTCAGGCGGAAGCTTCGGCGCCAACCCATTGATGCAGCATATTGGCATCGGCCGGGCAAGGCTTGTTGACGAGATCGTTGTACAATGGCCGGGCAGCCGAACATCACAGGTCTTTACACAGGTTCCGGCAGACATGGTTGTTTCGATCAAACAAGACATTCAGGCCTATACGGTTACCCGCCTGAAAACTTTTAACTTCAATAGCCAAACACCCGGCATCATCCATTGTTTTCCATCGGTTAAACCGGCCCTTACAGGGAAATAATTTTTACAGCTATTAAAAAACCGTCGGCATGGTAAAAGCAGTCTCTTTTATTGCAAAACTTTATTAATTTTGCGCCCGACACAACTGATTTACACGCTATTATAACTGCTAACGATAAACACGGTGGAATTTGGCCAGATGATTGCTGTATAGTTTGGGATAAGGAATCCTTATCTTTCGACCAATACATACATTGAATCCCGGTTCCGGTATATCTTCAAACTAAATCGCATGAATTCCTGGATATAGTTCAGGCCCTGGCAAAAGCTCAGTCAGAACGATTTCTTGTATTCCGTTTCCACCCTACATTAATCGACGCCGGAGTATGCCTCTCCGGAATAACCTGTTCACGGAAAAGGAAATAAATAACCATTTAAACCTGGGTAAAGGAAATTTATCCAATTGCAAAACATTGTTAGCGCACATGCAACGTGAAATAACGACCATACTGTATATAGATGATGATCAGGACGACCTGTTGATCTTCGAGGAGTCTGTGAACGCTTTATATCCTGATGTAACGCTGTATAAGGCGCAAAGCAGTGAAGCAGGCATCAAGCTCCTGCACCAGCTTGAATCGGAGAAAAAACCTTTTCCATCGCTGATCATGATCGACCTGAACATGCCAAAAATGAACGGCCGGGAAACGTTGCAGCATATCCGGAGCAATGAAAAATGGCATGACATACCAGTGGCTATTTTCACTACCTCTGCCAATCATGAAGATATAGAGTTCTGTAAAAACTTTGGATCAGCCTGTATCACCAAACCCATGAGCTATACCGACTTCAGCGGCACTTTAAAAAAACTGTTCAGTACGGCCCCTCCGCACCGCGGGAAAAATGAATTTGGCGATTCACGATTCACGCGTAATAATCACTGGTCCCAATAAGCCCGAAGGCATCAGGGGCGCATCTTTCTTAAAAGCGATATTAGTGCGGGTCAACCTTTTTTCCGGGGGCAAAGCCGCATCTCCGATCAGACGGTTGGGCCAGCAATTCACCACTACGATCTCCAATACATTTCCGGTTGGCTTTAACAAGCCCGTCACTTCAACGCGCCAGGGCGCCGTCCATAAAATACCCAGCTTTTTACCATTCAGGGTTAGTTCAGCAATGTTTTTCACAATGCCTGTCTCCAGGAAATAGCGCGTTTCTGGCTGAATATTCGTTGCCTCAAACTGTTTTACATAAGTTGCACTACCAGCATAATACTTAATGCCTTCTTCCGGTCTTTGGGTCCAGTCTTCGAGTTTAATAAACTCCACGCTGGCAGGCCCGCCCCACTTTGTATCGAAATGAACCATCCAGGAACCTGTTAATTCCATCACAGGGGTGTAAGACAAGAAATTAGCCTTAGCCGGTTTTACAGCGATCTTCTTTGGTGCAGTCGTTTTTTTGAATACAATGAACCACGACTGAAAAGGTGCAAACTCCAACGGGATTTGAGTATAACCTCCTCCCTGGCTGAATATTTTTACCGGCATCATTTCACCGCTTACGGCGTCCCAGATCTCCGCTTGCCCGGCTCTAACACGGAAGCGGCAGTTTGTTTTTTCTGCCCGGTTATTGCGATTGGCAATAAAATAAATTTCGGTATCCCCGGTGCTGCGATGAATGAAATCAATAAATGCATTTTCATTGTCACAGATAAAGTCCGGTCCTGCCCCTCTTTCCTGCAATACTTCTTTCAATGGCAGATTCCATACGATCTTTCCTTTGCCATACACCTGCTGTTTGATCGTTTTTCCGTCGCATTTGCCCCATATGGCGGCTGCCAGCTGTTTTATCTGCATATCACAAGCCGGATAATCTTTTAGCCCGCTGTCTTTTTCAGGTTTCGGTCCTATTACGGTAGCGCCTGCCATTACCAGCGCTTTTATTTTCTGCAAAACCGGCAGCGGCATGGAAGTGGTTTCGGGCAACACCAGGATGCGATAGCTCATGCCATCGGGCAATACCAGCCTGCCGTTTTTGACGCTCAGCCGCGTCAGCAGCACTTCTTCGTTACATACATCATAATCGTAGCCTTTACCGGCGGAGGGATCAACATGTTTGGGCAGCACGATATTCGGAGCGATATCACCGTTATAATATAAGATGTCGGCTACAAAGAGCCCCTGTTGCAACATATACTGGCAACGGGTGAGGTAATCAAGGAATGGCCCGGCCTGGTTCCACCAGGTAACATTGGGATTGAAATGCGTACCTGCACCGTATTCAATCCCCGGTTTTCCATCCTGCGGTCGCGTTGCAGTGGCCGTGTGAATGAGGAAGCGGTTAATGCCTTCGCAAAAGGCGCGGTCGGCCGCCTGTTTCATATTACCCGGATAATCGTACCAATGACGGAAAGAAGTGAATGATTCAGCAGAAGCGGTTTTCTTGCCATAAATGTGCGCCGCCGATGCTACCATCTTGGTCACTTTGTTCTGCCCGCCTTCCAGGCGCACCATGCCGTAACCCAGTTTTTCATCGAGCCCGCCTTCCTCATCGTGTTTCCCGCCCAGCCAGAATTCGCCCTGCGGTTTATCGCTTCGCCCCAGGTTCTTCAAAGCATCCATACACATGGTGCCTGAGCGGCTGGGGCCTGCCGCTTCATTCTGCACCTGTAAACCGTTCTTATGGCAGAGGGCGGCAAAATGTTTATAATGTTCATCGGCCAAACAATCGGCTACAGTTTTACGATAGTCGTTAAGAAAACGGTCGCTCACGTCAATATTGCCAATAATATATCCATTGAGCACCGGCAAATAAGGAACAGGATCATAGCCCCGGTATTTTTTAAAATGGGCAATAATATTTTCGGTCCAGTTGGGAAAGCCGTCCTCAAAACTATCGTCACATAAATACACGAGGGTTTTACCGGCCAGCTCACCGGCCTCTTCGATCAATATTTTTCCCAGGTGTTCAAATTGCAGGTCGACGCCGGTATGACTTAACCAGTCGACCGACAAGCCGCTGGCTTCCGGCTGCGCGATCATTACTTTAGAACCGGTCATGCGATGGCCGGTACGGATGATGGTCCATTCACCGGCAGGCACATCCCAGTCAAGCTGACCATCGGCCCTCACTTTATCGGTAAGATCGATCACTCTATCAACAGCAATGGGCTGGTCGCCGTGTTTGGCTTCCCAGGGGGTTGACACAGGCCCCATTACTTCGTTTGCTTTTATGAAATTGCTGGCGTCTTTGCGGTTGGTTTTTGCAGGAAATAATGCCGAACGCGCATCGGTCTTTAATGGATTAAGATCGGCACCGGCAGGAATGGCAACAATGGCGGTATCGCGATAATCGATCTGCTCCAGCGGCAGGTCGATGTATTCTTTCCAGCCGGGCGCGTTCACGAGCTTGTCGTAGCCGTCCCGATTGCCCGGCAGCGGTAGTTTGCCGGAGAATTTTTGCGGACCAGTAAGCGTTAATTTCGATTGCAGGAACCAGCGGCAGGCATGTTGCGGCGGGATCCAGGGGCCGCCCATACACCAGCCCGAACTCATGTTCACGCCCATTGTAAGACCCAGGCGATGGGCTTCTTTTAAGGAGTGGCGATAGAGTTCCCGCCATTCGGGCGACAGGAATTTGGCGCCCTGGGGTACTTTGGCGCCGCCCAAACCATCGGCCGAATTGATCAACAACACTTCGCCCATGCCCTTGGCTTTGAACTCCTCCAGGTCGCGGGTAATGCCTTCCTTATTTACAAATCCGTTAAACCACCACCAGTAACAACCGGGTTGAAAAGGCTGTCCGGGTGAAAGGAACTTTTCTTTTAATACCGAATAGCCCTCAAGGCCTGTAAAACCAGGCAGCCATTTTGTAACGCCGCTTTGCGCAGAAGCAAAATGAGCAGTGGTCAGCGAAGTAAGTGTTATGAATTTGCGACGGTCCATGCTTAATGACTTCTAAATTTAGATGTAAGCGTAAGCTTCTTAACAATCGGCAGCTCCGGTGCCGGTTACCGGTTGCCAGTTGCCGGTTACCAGTTACCGGTTACCGGTTGCCGGTTACCGGTTACCAGGTACCAGTCGCCGGTTGCCAGTTACCGGTTACCAGGTACCAGTCGCCGGTTGCCGGCTTTAATACGTTTAATGCCGCACTTACCACCACCCACTTAACAAAAGGGTAACGAAAACCGCTTTCATTCAAGCAAGTTCTTACTTTACATATCATTCCCGGCAACCGGAGACAGGTAACCGGGAACTGATCCGGCTATTTCTTCCGAAAATATTTTGCCTTCGCACTGTTGGCGGGCGCCAGTGATCTAATGGCAGCAGCCGCTTCAATGGCGCGGTCTGCTTCTATTACGTCGGCGCCATTCCTGATGATCTGTGCATAGGCTTTGGCGCGTTCTTCCGCCGTGGGCAGTTTATCGTAGATGGGCGCTGTAGAGATCATACACATCACACCGCGCTGGTGCAGCAGATCGAAGATCTCTTTGTTTTCCGGTTTATCGTGCGGACCTACATAAGCCATGATCTGTTGCCAGGGAATGCCTGCCTTTTCATATTCCTCCAAAGCTTTTTTTGTTTTTACAAATGCCTCGAACATCACATTCTTATTGTCGTCATAGTAAAATTTTGCTTCCTTGGCATTATGCACGGTGATCATTACCCATGCTTCGGCCTTGTGTTTCTTTATAAGCCTGGCGGTAGTAGCCAGCGGTACATCTTTTTTATCGAGGATCAGCACCGTTTTTCCTTTGGCCCAAATGATGGCTTCTTCCAAAGTAGGAATGCGATAAGGTGTCACTTTGCCTTCTACATCTTTCAATTGCAGCTTCTTCACTTCTTCCCAGGTATGATCTCTCAATTTACCAGTACCTGTTGTGGTACGATCGAGGCTGTCATCGTGCAGCAAAACCACCACGCTGTCTTTAGTAAGGCGGGGATCGATTTCAAAAGTGGCGGGTGTATACTGCAGGGAATGCGCCATGGCTTCGATGCTGTTCTCGGGATAACCTTTATCGGGTCCGCCGCGATGGCCGCTGATCAGCGGAATATCATTACCGGTGTATTTGAAGTACTGTTGTAACTGCTGCGGCTTGTTGATCTTCAACACATGCAATTTGCCGGATTGGCTATACAGGGGTGTTGCATAAGAGCAGAACGCCACGAGCGCGAACTGCCCTATCTTTTTGTGGAGGCTCATCGTATAAAAGATTTAAACTGTCAGAATTTTGAATTGAGGTGCCTTAGTACAAAGCTGCCATCAGGTTCCAGGGTGAACATGCTGGCAGTGGCGTTCTCCATAAAAAAACGGCGGTAATTACTCAACGGCATACCGAGCCTGTGTGCCAGGAACAAACGGTTCACGCCATTATGCGCTGCTACCAGGAAATTGCCGGACTGATATTTTTGTTGTAAAGATTGAAAAAAATCATCCACCCGCGAAACGATCTCAGCGCCGGTCTCACCAGTGCCGCCTGCCCTGTTGCTGGCCGGGTCGCGCATCCAGTCGGCCCAGAGTTTAGGGTTCTCTGCCAGGAATTCTTCTTTTGTCTTTTGCTCCCACAAACCGAAATCCGCTTCTATGAGGCGTTCGTCTTTAACAACGGTGGTTCCGCTCGCGATTTGTGCGGTAGTATAAGCCCTTTGCAGCGGTGATGAAAAAACGCCATCCCAGGTGATGGATCCTAATTGCGCTCGTAAAAGCTCCGCCTGTTTGAGTCCTTTTTCTGTCAGGGGAATATCTGTTCTTCCGCAGTACCGGTTATTATCGGCATTCCAGGCAGTTTCGCCATGCCTGATCAAATAAATATTAAGCATATTGTGTGTTGCTAATATAGCCTTTGCTGGCCAGTATCTCGATGAATTGCTGGTAATTCTGTTGATAGATCGCTGCCTGTTCCTGTTGCGGATGCACTTCTTTTTCAATTTGGGTCAATGCTTTTGCCGCTTCGGTCAAGCTGGTAAAATGCGTTTGGGAGGCGGCGATAACAGCTGCGCCCACTGCACCGGTAACATGTTTCATTTTATATACGGGCAGCTGCAGCACATTGCTCCTGATCTGCAACCACAGATCGCTGTTGCTGCCACCGCCGGCGGTGTACACGGCAGCTACGCGTTCGCCCGACAATTGCTCAATCACCTCATAGGCATACCGCTCAATATAGGCAACGCCTTCCATAGAAGCCGCAAACAATTCAGCGCGGGAAAGACCGGCCGGATGAAATCCCTGGGCCTGCGGTGCTAAGAAGGGAAAACGTTCACCGGCCTGTTTCAGCGGCCAGGCCATAAAACGGGTGGGCACCAGAGCAGCTGCCTGTCTGGTAAGCTCCTCCAGTTCATTCCCAAAATCACGTGTAACCCAATCGGCCCCGGTATTACTGGCGCCGCCGGGCATCCAGTATCCTTCGGGATGGCGATGACAATACAATCGGCCGAGGGGATCGTTGATCTCCTGCGTGGTTACACCTTTAACCACCAGCGTTGTTCCAATGGTAGTGTTCCAGTCGCCGATCTGCACAGCACCTGAGGCGATCTGCGCGGCACAGCCATCCGTCATACCGGCCACTACCTGGATAGTGGCGGGTAATCCCAGGGTCCCTGCTAATTCGGGTAAAATGTTCCCTACGGTTGTGCCCGAGGGTTGTACCAGCGGCAACCATTCTTTTTGTATGGGCAGCTTGTTCCAGATATAGGCCGGCCATTCTTTCTGCCGCACGTCGTAGCCCGATTTCAGCGCATTGGTATAATCGGTTACATCGTAACGGCCACTTAATTTGCCGATGATGAAATCAGCTGCATGGATGAATTTTCCCAGCCGGGCTGCTTTATCGGGATACCGGTTGATGAACCATAACATCTTGGGCAATCCGCTGCTGGCATTAAAGGCTGTATAACCGTTGCTATTTGCTGCCAGCGCCACTTTCTTACAATAGCCGGCTTCTTCTGCCGACCGCGGATCACTGTACATGATCGCATTATACAATGGCTGGTTATTGGTATCGAGCGGAATAATGGTTCCTGAAGTAGAGGTCACGGAAATGGCCAGGATATCGGATAACCTGATATGCGGCTTTACCTGCCCTATCACCTGTTGCAGACATAACATACAATCCTGCCACCATAAGTCCGGCGATTGTTCTTCCCTAGATTGATTACTGAGAGCAAAAGGCTGCTCCCCACTGCCCAACACCTCACCATCTGCATCGATCAATACGGCTCTTGCTCCCTGGGTACCTATGTCTATACCTATGAAATATGGCTTCTTCATCTAAAAATTTTATTAGTCGCCGGTTACCGGTTGCCGGTTGCCGGTTCCCGCTTTTACACATTCCGGAAAAAATTCCTGGTCTTCTTCCATTCCTTCAGCAACGCCGCATAATACGGTTGTTGCTGCGGATGGATCACTTCGATGGTATCATCAAAATCTACTTTCACTTTCAACGCTTCATTACAAATAAGCGCGCCGCCGATAACAGAGGACTGTTCAAAGCCGCGGCGAACCTGCACTTTCTTGTTCAACAAACCAGCGAGTAAACTGCGCAGGGTCACACTTTGCAAACCACCGCCACAGGCCCATACATAATCGGGCCGGTGGCCGGCCACTTCGCATAAGATCTTATAATTCTCTGCAATGGAGCAGGCGATATCCAGGATGGTGGCCCATACGAAATGGCCGCGCGTCAACTGATGCGATACAGGTGTGGGAAAAACAAAACCGCCTTTGATCAGCGGCGTTTTTTCATCGGCCACCAGCGATCCCAGTGAAGCCATGCAAAATGCATCTTTGGTAGCCGCCAGTTCCTGCTCAATGACACTGTAATTCTCATTGGGATAAAAGATCTCTTTCAGCCGTTGAAAGTTCAAACCGGTAACACCGGCATTGGCTTCAAATACCAGGCGATTGGCTTCAATATCCCTGCTCGTCCAGGTACGCTGGCTGGCATCAAGCATATAGGTATCAACCAGCTTTACTATAGGTGTTGTAGTGCCTGACACGATCACAATATCTTCCACGGCCGGCTGGGTGCTCTTGATGGCAAGCTGCGTATCGCCGCCGCCGGTCACCACCAGCGCTTCTGTTGAGATCTGGAAAGCACCGGCAACGGCTGGTAATACCGGTCCCAATACCGTACCCGAATTCTTCAGTACGGGCAAAAGTGAACTGTCAAGGTTGAAGAGATCGCAAAGCTCATCGCTCCACTGGCGTTTATCTACATCATAGAGCAAAGTTTCCGATGCCTGTGAATGCTCATATTTTATGACGCCGCTCAATTGAAATTCAACCCAGTCGCTGATGCTTACAAAGCTGTTGCATTGCTGCCAGATCTCTTTCCAGCGCTTTTTGACGCCAAGTAGTTTAAAGGCGGAAAACAATGAAGTTGGATACCGGCCCGTCATTTTATATACGAGCGTTTTATCGGGCAGTATATCTTCCCATTCACGGCCCCGGTGATCGATGTTCGGCAAGCCGACCAGCGATTCTCCCTTACTGCCCAGCAAAACAATACCTTCCCGCTGGCTGGTAGCGGTCAGCGCCCGCACGGTTACACCCGGTAATTCAGCAATGACCTGTTTCGCCAGCCGGCTCACCTGCTGCCACAATGCATTGGCATCGAAATACAGGGCATCAGGATATTTTTCATCGCGGATGTATTGAAGATCTTCGCGGGCCACGCCCAGCACCGTACCATTGGCGCTCACGGCTGCCACGCGCACATTGCCGGTGCCGATATCAATAACGATATATGCTTCTTTTGCAGTCATAGTCTATCAGATCTGTACAGTCAATAATTCTTTATTAGCCAGCCTGGCGCCTGTTCTTTTATTATGCACGTACCAGTCGACCAGGGTCTTATTTAAAATGGTCACATGATGGTCTTCCACTTCAAAGGTAGCTCCTGCAATATGCGGTGTTGCCAGCACATTGGGATGATCGATGATCTTATAATCCATTTCATCGGGCGGTTCATGATCAAAAACATCCAGTATCGCCCCGCGAATGGCGCCTTCTTCCAGCACCCGCAACAGGTCTTCGCGTTTTACCACCACTGCCCGGGCAGTATTAACAAAAATGGCACCGGGTTTCATTTTCGACAGGAGCGAATAGTCGATGAGTCCTTTTGTTTGTTCCGTAACCGGCAGGTGTATGGAAACGATATCGCTGGTTGCAAACAGTTCGTCTAAAGATACAGACCGGTAATTTTCGTTGAAACTGTTAACATAGGGATCATAAAACTGTATCGGGCAGGGATAACATTGCAACATGGAAGCGATGAGCTGCCCAATGGCGCCAAATCCTACCATGCCAACCGTTTTACCGGCCAGTTCAGTTCCTTTGAACTGAAGATAGGAAGTATGGGCACCGGCTGCCCAGTTACGGCCTTTCAACCATGCTACACCGGCCATGGTATTGCGCATAAAAGTGATCACATTGGCGATGAACATTTCTGCCACGGCCTGCGCATTACGCGCCGGCGTATAAAAAACAGGAATGCCATGTTTGGTAGCGGTTGCAAGCGCCACATTGGAAGGGGTTCCGCGGCAAACGCCGATGAACTGCAAATGGCTGCAGGCATCGATCACCTCGGCCGTTACATGGTCGTGCTCTGTTATCAATGCATGGGCGCCGGTTTCCTTCAACAAGGCCGTTAACTCATCTGCATAATATGCGCGGCCATTGGGTTTCCAGGGCCTGTATATTACCTCGCCAAAATGTTCCTGCAATGTTTCCAGGCCGTTGTCATTATAAGGCGCCGTCACAAGGATCTTCATATTTATTTACTTTGATTGTTATTTCCTTAATTATAATGTGATTCTATACTTTCTGATATTCCGGTGAATCGTCAATCGATTCCAGTGAGTGGCTCGCAGCCTGCACGCCTTCTCCCTTCACATGATGAAGGGTTTTTGCATTATCGGGCAGTGTGATGAATTTGGTAAGCACGGCGCTGATCAAATACAGGATGGCCAAAATCCAGATGATGCCTTCATTGCCCATGGCGCTGAAGAACAAACCCACCAGGGCAGGCCCTACAAATACCGGCAGGCCCGCACCCAGATTTAAAATGGCAATGGCCGCCCCTTTGTCTTTTTTTACCAGTGATGGAACCAGGGCCGATAATGGCACATAACCTGCCAGGCAGGCGCCCCATAATACACCGGCCGTTAATACGATCGCAAAATTGCCGGGCGCCGCCTGCGGCACATAATATAATAACAGCGTTGTAATGGCGCAGCCTACGCCGCCAAACCACATGATGGTATTGCGCCAGCCAAGGCGATCGCCCACAAATCCGAAGATCAGGTTGAAGATGATATTACTCGTAAAGATGGTGCCCCAGATCTTTAACCAGGTAGTGGTATCGAAGCCATGGTTCTCCATATACATCGGCAGAAATACCGGAAATGCGAATTGCGCCGTGGTATTGATGATGCGTACAATACCACCCAGTAACACCTTCGGTTCTTCTTTTACGATAGTGAGCCCCTTGAGCAGCTCCCGGGCTTTACTGCCGGTATGGTTGCCATTGGAACCACTTTTAAAAGGGGCTTTATTCAAAATGAGGGCGAAAAAAGCGCCGATCAGCACCCAGAATACGGAAGTCCATAAGGTATTGATATAACCCAGGCTTTCGATGGCCCAGCTCGAATAAAAAGCGCCCAGCACATTCAGTCCACCCGTGAACACGAACCAAAACCAGCCAACGGCCCGGCCGAGTTTTTCTTTCGGGCTTTGATATGCGATCCATACCATAAACGAATAGGCAAATAAGGGATAGCCAAATCCCCGTAAGGCATAGGTTACGATCATAACGGGAAAGTTCAGGTGCGCCAGGCCATATCCTACAAAACCGGCAGTACCTGCCAGGTATAGTAACAAGCCGGCCAGCATGGTTTTTTTCGGCCCATACCCTTCTGCCAGCACGCCGGAAAACCAGGCAGATACAGCCACGGTTATTCCATATGCTGTGAACAGCGATGCGTTCTGTTCAATGCTCATTCCCCGCGTTGTCAGGTAGGGGCTTAGCCAACCTGTTTCCATACCATCGCCCATCATAAATATGAGAATACCTACATAGCCCCAGAGCAGGGACATGGGAATGCCGGTTTTGTCGGCGAATGATGTGTTGTTGGCAAGCTTTTGCATGAATCGTTATTTTATCCCCTACCCGAACGGGTAGTACAGTTGTGAATAATCTTAATCTTTTTGTCGACCCTTTACATCCGAACCGGTCTGCCTGGTCTGCAGGTCAACTGACAAAGACCTGATCAAATGGCATTCATTATAACGGGAAAAGACCGGAGCCACCACCATTCAGCTTTGAAACGCTTTAAATTTTATTTAATTCGCATAAAACAGAACAGTGATTATTAACAATTGACAACAAAACTGTAAAAAAGTACTAGCCCCGCCTTTAAAAAGGGCGAAATAATGCAGCTCCTGTCATTGAATAAAGGCAAATCCGGCAACAAAGTAAACAAAATTTACAAGATTTAAACAAAAATAAATACAATTAAATCTTTTTAAACCACCAATTAAACATATTTGAGGGAAGTTTCGGGCAAGAGGCCATTATCTTTATTTAAAAAAGTAAACAAACCGTAACCTTTTTACAGAAACCGATTACATTTGTGGTCACTTATCCACCTTATACGTCAAACCATACCAGCAATACCATTCTAATGACTATAACCGACAGACACCAGCTCATTATCCAAAAACTTCAGGAAAAAGGACGGGTAGACATCCAGGAGCTCAGTGAAGAACTGCAGGTTTCAGGCGTAACCATTCGAAAAGACCTGAAATTGCTGGAAGAAAAAAACCTCCTGTTCAGAACGAAGGGCGGGGGTTCTATCAATAATCCATATGCGGCAGAACGCACGATCAATGAGAAGGAATTTATCAATGCCGATCAGAAGAAAAAGATCGCTAAAGCGGCGCTCACCCTGCTTGGGCAGAACGACAGCATCATTATAGGTTCAGGCACTACGGTATTTGAGCTGGCGCAGGCCCTGTATCCCTCCAAACACCTTACGGTGATCACACCGGCTTTACGCGTAGCGCTGGAATTGTGTAACCGGCCCAATGTTGATATTCTGCAGATAGGCGGACTGATCCATCATAGCTCGGCATCGGCTGCCGGCGCCTTTGGCGAACGCCTGCTGGAAGATATTTCCTGCGGTTTGCTGTTTATGGGGGTGGACGGTATTGAACCCGAATTCGGCTTAAGCATTACCAACCTCGCCGAAGCCAGTCTCGACAAAAAAATGATCCAGGTTGCCCAGCAGGTCGTGGTCATGGCCGACAGCACGAAGTTTGGCCGCCGCGGCATCGGCCGTATTTGCGGTCTCGACCAGGTTGATTACATCATCACCGATGCCGGCGCTCCTATCGAAAGCATCAGGCAACTGGAAGAAAAAGGCGTAAAGACGATCATAGCGGAATAGCTGTACAATCTCCATGTTGCAGGAAGACAGCTGTTGTTACCAGTTAGCGGCACCGCTAGCCGGTGATCATCTTTTTAAGCATCCGTTGACCTGTCAGCAGGCGCCGTCTGAACGGCAGCAGCAGGCACAGTTTCATCCACCCAATCGGCAGGCAAATAAGCTTTATACTTTAGCAGCATGGGATCCATTTTCTTTTTCACCCATTTTGAAATGACCTCAAAGACCAGGAAACCAATAATTATTGAGATCATCCACTCGAGGCCGCTGAAAGTTTGTTTGTCCACCACTGTTTTTTTGGCGGTCAATCCCCATAAGTTCTTAATGCTGCGCGTAGTGAAAAAATGAGAAACGAGGCGGGAAGAAGCCATCCCAATGGCAAAACCCAGGAAATTGCCGGTGAAATTACTGTACATGTATTGCAGGAATTTCCGGCTGACATTGCTTTTCATAGTGTAAAGTTTGGTATCACTAATATATGATCTTCCCGGGGGATTTTCCATAATCGTGCAACCCGGCTTACCAACTACTCCTAATCAATTAGTTATACTGTTTCTCAGACAAATGGCTTTACGGCAATTACAACAATTCATAAACGATAAACTGATTATTTTTGCAGAATGGATTATTTTAAAAGGCTCCTGGATCTGCTGAGAACGGAACGTGAAGAAGACCGGCAATTGTATCTGAAACTTACGCAAACTACTTCTGTAGCCCATCGGAGGGCTAATGGACTTACCTGGTATCCCATCGCCATCCGCGACCAGGAAATGAGCCGCGGCGATTACCTTACCGTAGAGGTTGAACGCACTACCCACCACGACATTATTCACCAGTTCAGGTTCGGCATGCCTGCCGTACTCTTCTCTAACCACGATGCAGTATCGAATAAGGTCGAAGGCACCATCAATTTTGTGAATGGCAACCGGCTGAAGATCACCCTGCGTACCGATGAGCTGCCCGATTGGGCCGGTGACGGAAAACTGGGCATCGATCTGCTTTTCGACGAGAACAGCTACGACGAAATGCAGAACGCCTGCAAACAGGCCATGGTGCTGGCTGAAAAACCGGTAGAAGGCCGCTTGATACAGATCCTCACCGGCAACAAAACACCCGGTTTTAAACCGCTCCATGGTTTTGAACCAAGCAAAGCCTTAAACGCCTCGCAGCAAGCAGCTGTAGAAAAGATCCTTGAAGCAAATGATCTGGCCATTGTGCATGGTCCGCCGGGAACGGGTAAAACCACAACCATCGTGCAGGCGATCAAAGCCATGATCAAAAGAGATAATCAGCAAATCCTGGTGGTGGCGCCCAGCAATACCGCGGTTGACCTGCTCAGTGAAAAATTAAGCGATGAAGGGTTGAACGTCTTGCGGGTGGGTAACCCCGCCCGCGTATCGGAACGCCTGTTATCGCTGACCCTCGACTACAAGATGGCCGAACACAGCCATATGAAAGAGATCAAGCGGCTGAAGAAACAGGCTTCGGCCTATCTCGATATGGCGCATAAATACAAAAGACATTTTGGAAAGGCAGAACGCGACCAGCGCAAGGCCCTGTTTGCGGAAGCGCGCAATATCATGAAAGACGTTGATCAGTCGGAACAATATATCATCAATGACCTGGTAGCAAAAGCCCAGGTGATCACCGCTACCCTGGTGGGCGCCAACCATTATACGGTTCGCAACCTGAAGTTCAATACCGTGGTGATCGATGAAGCCGGACAGGCCCTTGAACCGGCCTGCTGGATCCCTATCCTGAAAGCGCAAAAACTGGTGCTGGCCGGTGACCATTGTCAGTTGCCCCCTACCGTTAAAAGTACCGAAGCCGCTCAAAACGGACTCGCCACTACCCTGCTCGAAAAATGCGTGGCCCTGCATCCGCAATCGGTAGTATTGCTCGAAGAACAGTACCGCATGAACGAAATGATCATGGGGTATTCCTCTTCTACTTTTTATGCCGACCGACTGAAAGCGCATGCATCGGTAGCCCGGCATGTGCTGTTCAACAACGACAGCCCGCTTGTGTTTGTAGATACAGCCGGTTGTGGTTTCGATGAGAAGACGGAACAAACGAGCACCTACAATCCGGAAGAAGCGGCTTTCCTCTTCCGCCATCTTACACAGCTGGTATCGGCGCTGGACAGTCATTATAAACCCGAGCACTTTCCCAGCATTGCCATCATTTCTCCGTATAAGCAACAGATCGATACGCTCAAAGAACAGTTCCTGAGCTCGCCGGCCCTGCAGGCGTATGAACATAAGATCGCCATTAATACCATCGACAGCTTCCAGGGACAGGAGCGCGATATTGTATATATCAGTATGACCCGCAGCAATCCCGACAGCCGCATCGGTTTTCTGAGTGATATCCGGCGCATGAATGTGGCAATGACCCGGGCCCGCAAAAAGCTGGTTGTTATTGGCGATAGCGCTACCCTGTCACAGTTCCCCTTCTATTCTGATTTTATAAGCTGGGCACAGGAGCGGAATGCCTATCAAAGCGCCTGGGAGTTTGTGGAGTAATATAGTTGGCAATGAGCAGTTGGCAATTTCCGATCGGCAAACTGCAGTTCTGTTACCAGCTACCGGTTACCAGTTACCGGGGCGCGGCCGTCAACCAAATCAACTTTTCTCCAGGTACCGTTTCGCCTGCATATTGTATAGTTCCGCATACTTCTGCCCCAGTTGCATCAATTCGCGGTGTGAGCCGGATTCAACAATGCGGCCATGCTCGAGCAGGATGATCTTATCGGCATTTTTTACCGTGCTGAAGCGGTGCGTAATGAGTATGACCGTTTTCCCCTGCATATTCTGTTCAAGGGTGCTGAAGATCTTTTCTTCCGTCACCGCATCTATAGAAGCGGTAGGTTCATCGAGGATGGTGACTGGTGCATTTCGGTAAAACATTCTGGCCACGGCCAGCCGTTGGTGCTGCCCCTTCGACAGGTCAATGCCACCGGCAAATTCTTTCCAGATCAGCTGATCATAATCCCTGATAAAATCATCGGCGCCGGAGAACTGCGCGGCCTGTTGCAATCTTTTTTCTTTTTCTGCCGGCAACTCCCCATTCTCTTCAATGCGCCCTACGCCAATGGATTCGCGGATGGTCAAATTATAGACGGGAAAATCCTGGAACAAAATACCCAGCGCACTCTGCCAGTCTTCGAGATGAATGTCTTTCAAATTAATGCCGTTAATGAAAATATCCCCTTCCGTAGGATCATAAATGCGGCAAAGCAATTTAATAAGCGTTGTTTTACCGGAACCATTTACGCCCACGATAGCTACTTTTTCGCCCGGCTTTATGGTAAATGAAAGATGCTGCAATACATAGGGCGTTTCCCCTTCTTCTGACGGATACCGGAAGCTGACATTCCTGCATTCGATCAGGGGCGGTTCGGTAAAATGCACCCTCACCGCATGTTCTTTCGAAACAATGCGCGGCTGCATATCGAACAATTCAAACCAGCGGGCTGCATAGCGGGATGCTTCTTCTGCGTGCGAAATACTTTCAATATAGGCGTTGATGGTCTGGTAAAAACGTGTATACGTGGTAAATGCCAGTAATAAACCGCCCACAGCAATACGGTTGTTCAATGCTTCATGCGTCATGAGCCCAATGGCCGCCAGCAGGAAAATGAGGTACCAGAAGCTCATTACACCGTATGATATGGCCTTTTTCCGTTCGGCCACAATGATCTTGTTATGGTATGCCATTTTGCGGTCCCTGATCTGCGTTTTAAGCCATTGCTGCAACTTGAGCAAAATAACATCCACGGCCTTTTGCAATTCTTCAAAATGCGAAATGCGGTTGTGAATAATGCGGTGATCATCGACGGAAAAATGACGAATGCGGAAGACCTCCATGCTGTACTTCTTGTAAAAGAAATAGACCGGGGCCGCCGCCAGCACCGCAAACACCACCAGCCAGTAATTCAGGGACCACAGGATGCCGATGGAAGTGATGATGCCGGCAAAATTCGTAGCTGTGTTGAAAAAGAAATCCTGCAGGTTCAACACACTGCCCGTACCCCACTCCTTCGCACTGCGCAGCAGGTTCTGGTAAGAACTGCTTTCAATGGTGCCGATATCCAGTTTACCCTGCCGTTCGATCTTATACAGGTCGAACTGCACGCTTTGCTGCATGCGGAAGATCATGCGGTAATGCGAACCGATATTGCCTGTAATGAGCGGTACCAGGAAAGACAAACTCAGGATCACCGATTGATAAATGAGCTGACTGGTTTTACCCGTACCCTCTTTTATTTTGACGATCTCATCTACAATAGCGGCAAAACTGGTGAACTGCAGGTAAATAACAGCTCCCTGAAAGATATTCAACACCATGAGCAGAATCAGCAAACGCCTGTTCGTTTGCCAGGCAAAACCAATTGATTTATTGGCCACTGCAAACATGTTCCGGTACTTTTTCATTCCTCGCTCCTGTTTCATCGCATAATATTACCATTTTCCTGCCAATTTGTTAATACCGGAAATTTTATTTGGAACATTCGTTCCAATATGTATACATTTGTACCGGAATGATCGTTCCAATATCATTTACAACTTAATTTATCACTCATGAACCGTTTACAAAATAAAACAGCCCTCATTACGGGCGGCAACAGCGGTATTGGTTTTGCTACCGCCAAAGAATTCCTGGAACAAGGCGCTACTGTGATCATAACCGGTAGAAACCAGGCCTCCCTCGATGAAGCCAAACAAGCACTGCAGGGAAAAGTGTTCACCATTTTATCGAACAGCAGCAACCTGAACGATGTAAGAGCATTGCGTAAACAAGTAGAAGAAATAAGCCCGGCCCTTGATATCGTATTCATCAATGCCGGTATTGGCAAGTTCGCGCCCATAGAGGCGGTTACCGAGGAACATTATGACGAACAATTCAATGTCAATGTAAAAGGCGCTTATTTCACCATCCAGCAATTACTGCCCCTGATCAATGATGGCGGTTCCATCATCCTCAACACTTCGGTGAATGCACATATGGGTATGGCCAATTCGAGTGTATACTCTGCTACCAAAGCAGCGTTGCTCACCCTGGCCCGTACCCTCTCGGCCGAATTATTACACCGCAGAATAAGAGTGAACGCGATCAGTCCGGGCCCGGTGACCACCCCGATATTTGACAAACTAGGCATGGCCGCCGATGAAAAAGAAGGCTTAAAGACCGCCGTTCAAAGTAAAGTTCCCCTGGGCCGCTTCGGTGATCCGGCTGAAATTGCGCGGGTTGCCACCTTCTTCGCTTCCGACGACTCCACCTTTGTGCTGGGCACCGAGATCATTGCCGACGGTGGTATGATCACATTGTAAAATTTGCGGTAATTTTGGAACAAAGATTCCAAATACAACCGATGCCAAAGACAAAACAGTTCGACGAAACAGAAGTACTGCTAAAAGCCAAGGAGCTTTTTTGTGAAAAAGGATACAACGGTACTTCTATGGATGACCTGGTGCAGGCCACCGGTTTAAGCCGGTCGAGCATCTACGATACCTTCGGCGACAAACATGGTCTGTTCATGAAAAGTCTTAACTATTACCGTTGCTCACAGCAGGGTGATTTGGAAAAGCAATGTACCCGGTCAGACAGCCCGAAAAAGAATATCCGTGCCATTTTCGACTATTATATCAAGGATATCCTGGCCGACAGGGGCCGGAAGGGCTGTTTGCTGATCAATGTAAGCCTGGAACTGAGTGCGGTGGATAAAGACGTAACAGCCATTTTCCAGTCGAATATGGAAGATATAGAGCAGGTGCTCAGTGCATTGATAAAAGAAGGGCAAAGCAAGGGCGAGATCTCGAAGAAATTTTCGCCCAAAGCATTGAGCCGGCATTTGTTCAACAGCCTGGCAGGCCTGCGGGTAACCGGTATGAACCGGCCCGATGCCGATGCATTGCGGGAAATAGCGCGGATCGCGCTCTCCATCCTGGATGAATAAACGCTGAAAGTGAAGGCTGCATCCGCCAAAGGCGGACAGGCGCTTACCGCTTAACACAAAACGCTTAACGCGGAAAACAGGCCATGAGCATGGCGACCCGCGTTAGGCGTTTTGCTTTTTGCATTCCGCCCCGCCAAAGAACCATAAACCACAAACCACAAACTATAAACTATAAACTATAAACTATAAACCTATTTATCAAAAACAACCCGCACCATACAACCCTGCCCCGGTGCGGTCTCGATATCTACCTTGCCATTGAACACATCGGCGCGGTTGATGATATTATTCAACCCAATGCCCTTGCGTTTGGCATTCAGATCGAAACCTTTTCCATTGTCAACGATGGTGAGAATGAGTTTTTTATTCTGTTCCTTGATACTGATGCCGATCTTGGTAGCATCGGCGTATTTCAGGATATTATTCATTTGCTCCTGTACCATCCGGTAGATGGTGAGCTTTAAACCATAATCGAGTTTCGTTTCATCGAAGCCGCTATGATTGAAGCTTACATCAATTTTCTGCGCCCAGCGGATATCGCCGATCATATCCTCGATGGTCTCGATGATACCCAGGTCTTCCGTACTGGGCGATACCAGCGATTTGGAGAGCTTGCGGATCTCTTCGATGGCCATATGAATATGTTCCGCCGCTTTGTTGGTAAACTTTTCGCGCTCCTCTTCGGTTTCCAGGAAGGGAGACGACAAAAAGAGTTTGGCGGAAGCCAGGATCTGGTTCACGTTGTCATGCAGTTCCTTCCCTATTTCCGACCTCTCTTTTTCCTGGGTATTGATCGTATTGCGGGCGATCTGCCGCTGGTAATTCACTTTTTCTTCCGCCAGGCGGGCCTCCTGCTGCCGCAATTGTTCTTCTGCTTCTTTCTGGCTGGTAATATCATGCACCACACCGATCAATTTTTCGGGTTCCCCCAAATGATTAGTGAGCAGCTGACCCTGCGAATGAACGATGCGAATGCTGCCGTCTGGCCGAACGATGCGGTGCTCGATATCGAAACCGCCCTTCCCTTCCACGGTTTTTTTAATGATGTTGCCTACATATTCCCTGTCATCCGGGTGAACAATTTCCAGGTCCAGCTTCGGGGAAGGGAATGAAGGTTGATATTCGTAACCGAAAATGCGGTATAGTTCTTCCGACCAAAAGACTTCACCCGTCTTCAGATCGCTTTCCCAGCTGCCGAGGCAGGCAATGCGTTCGGCCTGTTCCATCAAACGCTGGTTGTGCTCGATCTTTTCTTTGGATAACCTGCGTTCCGTACTGTCGATACCGATCGCAAAATAACCGCTGAGTTTACCTTTTTTATCAAACTGGGGTTGCGCCTGCAGGGTCACCCATACCTTGCGGCCCGATTTGGTGTACACCAGGATCTCGGTATCAAAAATGCGGGCAGCCGTCCTGTTTTCCAGCAGTTCTCTGATAGTATTAACATTCGTTTCTTCACCATATAAAAAGTCTTCCGGCCTTTTGCCTACGGCCTCTTCCAGCGTATATTCCGTTACCCTGGTGAAAGCGGCATTCACCCACTGGATCCTCCTGTCTACATCGGTGATCAGGATCGGGCTCAGGGTCTCGCTGGCGATATGGGAGAGTTTTTGTAATTCTTCTTCGACTTTTTTCTTGGCCGAGATATCGCGAATGATCGTACTCATCCGCTGCTCGCCATTCAGATCGGTGAAGCAAACCGATGAGAACTCACTGGGAAAACGTTCGCCGTTCTTTTTGATGCTGATCTGTTCGCCCTGCACATACCCTTTTTTATTCCGTTCTTCAATCAGTTTTTTGAATTCATCGGTGAGCACGACGCAATCTTCCCGCCTCAGCTTTGTAAACTCTTCCTGGGTGTACCCAAACATTTCACAGGCTTTGTTATTCACTTCCAGGATGGAACCGTCGGGTTTACCCAGGATGAAAGCGTATAAACTGCTGTTGGCAATGGCCCGGTATTTGGTTTGGCCCACATAGATCATCTCCTCGGCCTTTTTCTGCTGGGTAATGTCCTGGAATGTGCCAAACAATTGAATGGTCTTATTGAAGATCTGTTTGGGCCGGCCAATAGCCCGCATCCATTTTACATCCGATTCACATTTGTTACAATCAAGTTCGATATTAAAAGGAATTCCTTTATCAACTGCCAGCTGTACTGCATCTATGAATTGCTGGTAGGCCTCCCTGCCAACAAATGAAAGTACATGCTCCCAGTTGATAGTAGTATATTTCTGTATACCAAGCAGTTTGTACATACCTTCTGTGCATGACAGGTGGTTGGTTTGCACATCGAGTAACCAACCGCCAATACCTGTTGCCAGTTCGGTTTCTTCGAGCAGTTGTTTATAATTATTGGTTTCCGTAATATCTGTTATGGAAGCGATCATATAGCGGTGATTATCCGGTTCAATGACCACATTTAATTTGCAGTATACGCCAAAGATGTGCCCGTCTTTTCGTTGTACGTGAAACTCACCGATGGTTTGTTTTGGAACGGGGGAAGCCATCGCCTCATTAAACGTGTATAAAGTGAAATCGCGTTGTTGTTCGGGCACCACCGATAAAAAATGTCTGCCTATCAATTCCCGGCTGTTGTAGCCAAGCATTCGGCAATATGTTTCATTCACATCCAAAAAGAATCCCTCATGGTCAACCACCAATACACCTACATCCAGAGAATTAAAAACAGCATTACTTACCGGATTTTTTGCATCACTCATCGCAGAGAACTTACCCCGTTGAGATTTGGAATGTACTCGCATATCACCCTTTTTACCAACTCTGTGTAGCTGCCCCGGCATTTACCAAAGGCAGTAAAGTCAGTTTAATTAAATTATGTAAATATGAATCATCAGGTACAAGCCTCATGGCAGGCAGCTTGAAGGAACAGGTTGACAAAAGGATTTCCATTACAGGGAACCGGGATACGCAGGATTATTAAAAAAGCAGCAATAGATCGCGAACATTGGTACCCGATAAATTTACTATTTTATCTAATATAAAGGCAGAAATTATTATGCCCTGCACGGGGTTTTATGCAGTTTATAAGCAGGTGGGCAAGTTTCGTGACCCTGATCACTTTACCGGTAAATATTTGTCAAAGAACGGGATATAAAAAACAGTGGCACACCTCAACGGTGTGCCACCTGGATGCATTATCATTTAAATGCGATGTGATTACCTGGCGATGTCCTTGATCTTTGTTTTGGCAAATTCATCGGCCAGCTGGTTCAGCTGGGCGGGGGACAGGGTTACCGGCCCCTGGTCAAAGACCACCCGGTATACAAAACGCACACTTTCCCCTTTTTTCAATTGCAGGTTTTTGGCCGATTTACCGTTGGTGAACACTTTCTCCCCCAGCGGATTGGCTGCGAATAATCCATAACCTCTTGCATGCCAGTAAGTGGGATAATTGATGTTGCTTGGGTGGTCAATGATGGCGATGCTGATGGAATCGTTCTTCATTTTGCCATACATCTTACACCACACCGCCCTTGTGCTCCAGGCGCTGTCGCCTTCCTTGCCTGCACTGGTCAGGTAATTACCCGTGGCAATGGCATCGGTATTGCCTTTTACCACGGTCACATTGCCCTTATCATCTTTAAATAATTTATCTTCCTTGGCCGAAACCTGGAGCTCGTGGGCCACACGCAAGCCCAGTAAACCGTCTTTGGCATCGGTGAACAGCACATTGGTATTGGCGGTCAACACGGTGATGCGATCCACAATACGCTGGTTTTCGGTACCGCTGAATTCATACTGCGTGGTCTCTTCCAGCAACACATTGTTCTTGAAATCTACCCAGTTCGCATGGTAAGCCAGTACCCCTTTTGAACCATCTTCTTTTTTCAGGATCTTATCCGTTTTGATCGTTCCGTACATCGACTTTTTACTGGCGGGAATGGCGAAAGAATTATTCCAGAAATCGAGGCCGTTCACATTTTCAAAATTGAGCCACAATCCCAGGTGATGCGGGTGGTCGGTAGGATCGCCCGGCAAAGTATAAATGGGATAGCCGCGGGTAAGCATGGCGCCATTGCCTGAAAAAATGGGATACAGCACCGGCTTGGCCAGTGAATCGGGATAAATAAAACTGGTGAAGAGTTTTGACCCCATCATTACGTTAATGGTATTCTTGTCTTTTTCCTGTACCAGTTTTACAGTTTCCTTTTTCTGCGCAAAACCGGCTGTCGCCAGACAGGAACCAATTGCCCAAAGAAAAACATGTTTCATCTGCGATTTATTATTTTTTTTGGCCAGATAGATCTTACCATGACAAAATTCTCAGTACCCTTAATTATAATAATGAGAGGTTTGTCATGGACGATTCATAACGGTTATACAATGGTTTTGAAAGTATCAATATTTAAACGGCTTTCCGCCTACCATTACTTCCTGTGTTTTTTCATCGAATGTCGCTTTCAGTCCGGTATGCGCTGCCGCTGTTGTCATGATGCAGGCAATGGAATGATTATAACCTGCTTCTACCGGTGCATTGGGTTGTTTACGGCTGCGGATACATTCCATCCAGTTACGTACGTGGTTGCTGGTTAGTTTATCTCCCCCGGTATTGGCGCTGGCGACTACCGCTTCTTCCTGCGAAAGGCTTTGCTCGGGCAGGAGGTTGGGCTGCATGCCCATGGCATCGGCAAACTTTTTGGTAAGGCCACCTTTGGGCGACACGGTATTGGTAATGAGGTTCAACTCACCGCCATTGGAGAAATATACCTCAGACGGACGTTCATCGCCATTGTGCATGCGGCTGCCGAACACCACCTGGAAGCCGCTTGAGGTATCGTTCAACGGACCGTAATCGAACACGGCGGTAATGGTATCCCAGTTCCTTCTGCCGTCCTTCCACATATAGATGCCGCCATTGGCCACCACACTGCGCGGATGTGCAAGCCCACTGAACCAATGCACGGTATCGATCTGGTGGCTCATCCACTGACCGGGCAAGCCGGAAGAATAAGGCCAGAAGAGGCGGTACTCGAGGTATTTGCGCGGATCAAATTTCTCAAACGGCCGGTTCATCAGATAGCGTTTCCAGTCGGTATCTTCTTCTCTTATTTCTTTCAGCAGTTCGGGCCGGCGCCAGCGTCCGGGCTGGTTCACATTCCAGGTAAGCTCAACCATGGTAATGGGACCGAACTTGCCTGATTTTATAAAATCATTGGCGGCATGGTAGTTGGAACCGCTTCTGCGCTGCGAACCGATCTGTACGATGCGGTCAGTGGCCTTGATGGCCT
Source organism: Longitalea arenae (assembly GCF_016924755.1). Lineage (GTDB taxonomy): Bacteria > Bacteroidota > Bacteroidia > Chitinophagales > Chitinophagaceae > Niastella > Niastella arenae. The sequence goes on from NZ_JAFFJX010000003.1 coordinate 205,288, forward strand.
TCAGCGCAGCCCGGTTATCTTCCATGGTCTCGGCAAAGGGCTTTTCAACATAAGCATCGCAACCGGCCTTTACGGCTTCGATCGCATGCAGGGCATGTTGAAAATCGGCTGTACTGATGAACACGGCATCTACCAGCTTCTTGCTGTATAATTCTTCATTATTGCGACAGGCGACGATATCGTGCCCCATTTTTTCTTTCCATTGGGCAGCGCCTTCTTCCCTTCTTTTTTTCCAGATATCTGATACGGCGACGATATCAAAGTTCAGTTCCTTGTAATGGTTCATGAAACAAGGCATGTGAGAAGCACGATGACGGTCTGAGAAACCGACTACCCCTACCCGTACCCGGTCGTTTGACCCAATGATCCTTCTATAACTTTGTGCAGAAAATCCGGCCTTTGCAGCTAAGAGACTGGCTCCGGCCATAGTGGTTTGCTGAATAAACCGGCGACGAGAATTTTTCATATCGGCATTATTAAATTGGTTGATTGAGTGGCCTTAAAATTAAGGAGAACAATACCAATTTCAGCATTAAAAAGCGAATAGTATAAATTTATTACTAGTTGGATAGTATAGGTTAATACAAAAAATAAAGGTCGATGCAACCTTTTTTCAACCGGCAGCATCCGCAGTTCCTATTGCCACTGCAAGGCAAAATACTCCAGCGGCGTGGTACCTGTATTTTTGATCGAATGCAAACTGCCTGATGCAAAGAAGATGAGATCGCCTGCCGTAGCGGCCTGTGTGCTCTCACCCAGCAGCACCAGCGCATCTCCTTTTCTTACCAGGATGATCTCTTCCTGAGGGTGTTTGTGCGGACTATGACTTACCAACCCGGGCTTCAGTGCTGTTACATGCATTTCCATTTTCATGAACAAGGCCGTAAAACGATCGAACACCCCCCTGCGCTCGCCTTTTTCATTTTCCGTAACAGACCAGTTCTCCCAGTCGCCGGCAAACGAACCGCCGCCCTGGTTACCCCGTTCAATATTTTTCGGTGTGGTGGTATTAAAGCGCAGCACATAGTACACCGCGAGCGCCTTGCCGGTGTTTTCAAAACTATGTTCATCCCCCGGCATGATCAGTGCTACGCCGCCCGGACCAATAATAGTAGCCGTTCCTTTTACGGTCACTTTGAGGTTGCCTTCTTTTACAATGATGAGTTCTTCTGCATCTACGTACGCGAGGGATGAGTGGTGTGTTTTGCCGGGATCGAGCTCGATTACCCGGATGTTGAGGTTAGACAATGTAGCCGTGGGGCCATTGGCCACTTTCATAAAGTAGGTGCTGGAATCCTTTTCAACGACCAGGTCTTTCCAGGCAAATACTTTCGAGGTTATTGATCCCTGCTGCGCCTGCCCCAATAAACAGGCTAACAGGGTAATGGTCAGCAAGATAGGTTTCATTTGGTAAATATAACAATGGTTTGTTATAAGTCCGGTTAACCTGTATATAACGAACATTGCCCGGTCGGGATTGTGGCTGCCGGGGGTTCCTTTGAAAAAATTAAACCGTGCCCGGCTGGCCCGCCAAGCCAGGGGCTTCCCCCAGCCAGGCGCCAGCCATGACACGGTTTATATAAGTCTATTCTTTCAACAGTTTTGCGCTGCGAACTTTTCCATTATGCACCATTTTCAGCAGGTAGGAACCGGCTGGTAAACGGCGCGGCTCGAACCGGGCGCGGTGGCTGCCGGCCGATAAATTCCCATTTACCAATACGGCCACTTCCTTACCGGTAAGATCGAATACCGAGAGATACACATGGCCTGGTTGATCCATTGTGAAAACGATGGTACTGGTTTGTTTGAATGGATTGGGATAGCTCTGCAAGGTAACACCCGTACTCATCTGCTGCGTCGACTGCTCCGACAAGGTCAACAGCTGGCTACTGCCGGAACTGGTCTGGATCCTCACCTCGGTATAACTGTTCCAGGCATTGTTGCTGTTGCCATGTCCCACAATGCGAACGTATTTCGCAGATCTTGGCGCGAAGGGGAATGTTTCGAGGTTCAACGAAGTGCCGCTGCTTTGCAGGCCGGTAGCGGCATTGGACCAGCTAAGTCCATCGGCGCTGGTTTGTATATCAAACGTAGACCTACGGGTATTGCCCTGGTAAAAAGCGATCTGAACACCAGACACCGTAGCAGTTGTAGTTAAACAGAACTGGATCCACTGCCCGTCGCCGCTGGCCGACCAACGCGTACTCAGGTTGTTGTCGAGCACATTGGCGGGTACATTGCCGTCGTGGCTGCTGGCAGTAACCGGCTCACAGGTGGGTGTACCACCAGGAAAATCATCAGCCGGGCTCAGGATCCGCTGGCGGATCCAGGTGCCTGCTTCTTTGAGCCGGGCCGTGGTCCAGGGGCCATTTGAACAGGTTCCGGTTTGCCATACAGCGCCTGAACGGAAATCGTCGGAATAATTCCAGTTGGTCCAGCTGATCTTTTTAGTACGCATCAGGTCGATGAACTGTTGCGCCATCGCAAAATCATTTGGTCCATCACCGCTGGCCTGCTGGGTACCAAATTCGGTCACGAATACTGGCAGCCGGTCAGATGCAGCATTCAACTGGTTCAAATACGCGGTACGGTGATCCCTTGCATAGAAATGAAAGGTGTACATCACGTTGGGGAACTGCAGCGGGTTGTTAAACACGTCCTGCAGCGAACCATCGCCGGAAAGGCCGAAGGTAGACCATCCATGGGTACCCACGAGGATAACGGCATCGTTATCAATAGCCCGGATATGCGGGATCATCTGGTCGGCATAGGTCTTGATCTTTGCCCAGGTAGCGCCCGAGTTGGGTTCATTACAAATGTCGTAGATGATGTTGTTCTTGTTCTTGTGCTGGTTGGCAATGGCTGAGAAGAAGGTCTTTGCCCTGGACAGATTATAGTTGGGATCACCCGGCGTCAGCTGATGCCAGTCAACCAGGGCATACATGCCCCGTTCGGTAGCTTCTTCGATCAAACGGTTCACCTGGGCGGTAAAACCGGCCGGATCGGTCTCATAACCGCCTTCCTGCACATAGAGGGATATGCGCAGAACGTCGGCGCCCCAGTCATAAGCAAGGGCGTCGAGCGAAGCTTCGGTTAAACAGTCGCCCCAGCCGTACCATTGAATGCCGTGGGTGCTCATCCCCCGCAATTGAATGGGATTACCGTACTGGTTGCACAATTTTGTGCCGATCACGCGTAACTGGCCATTCCGGGCCACTGGTGTTTGCGCCTGGGCGTCGGACCCCAGCAGCAGGCGCAACATACTGCAAAGTGCAATGATTGTAATTCTTTTCATTGGATAATTATTATAGGTTAACGATCTTCCTGATAAAAGGCTTTCCATTATGCAAGAGCTTTATCCAATACACCCCGGCGCCGAGTCTGGCTGCATCAAATACCACCCGATGCGTACCTGCTTTCATATTCCCATTCAGCAACAGCGCTGCCTGCCGCCCCGTTATATCGTAGACGCTCAACTGCACATGGCCATCTTTTTCAAGCAGCCAGCTTATAGTGCTTGATGTACGGAAGGGATTTGGATAACTATTGAGTGTTGTCCTGGCCGCTGGCGTTTCCACCATCTCCCGGGCAACCATCAATGCACTGCTTTGAATGCGCACTTCGGTATAACTGTTCCAGGCATTGACGCTATTGCCATGCCCTACAATGCGTACATATTTTGCGGTAGCAGCAGGAATGGAAAACGTTTCCAGGTTCAGGCTGCTTCCACTGCTCACGCGGTTGGCAGCGGCTGTTGTCCAGTTTGTACCATCAGCACTCAGCAGGATATCAAACGATGAAGTGCGCAGATCGCCATTGAAGAAAGCGATCTGCACGTTGGTAACGGTGGATGCACTGCCCAAACAGAACTGGATCCATTGCCCGTCGCCGTTAGCCGACCAGCGGGTATTGAGATCATTGTCGAGCACATTGGCAGGCACATTGCCATCATCGGCGCTGGCCATCACCGGCAGGCAGCCAGTTGCATCAGCGCCATTATGGCCCACCATGGAAGTGGTGAGGATGCGCGCGGTCACCGGGGCTGAGGAGCTTTCATCGGCCCCTTTATCGAGTGGCGCAGTACGGCTTTGTCCATCCATGTCAACGGTAACCGCCGGATAAGCACCGGTTGCGGTACCTATGGCCGGACTACCGGCCTGCAAATGAAAAGTGCCGGTAGCATCGCGGGCCAGCAGGGGATTTACCGAAGTATAGCCGCTGGAAGGCATGGCGCCTGCGCCATTGGTCTGGTAAAGGATATTGCCCGACCAGACTGCTCCTGTATACGGGCCAGCAATGGATGCGGCAGCACCTCCACCCTGGATGATATTATTTGCAAAAGTGGTATTGGTAGCGCCTAACCCGTTTGTACGGCCGCTTTGTACATAATTGGATGGATTATTGACCAGGGTATTGAAAGCGATCAGGTTGCGATCGGGACGGTCATGCACTGTCAGCGCATCCCCATCAGCCACTTCCCCATCGCCATTTCCGATATTGATAGCCGGATTGCAATTCTCAAAATGATTACTGAATACAACATGATCATCGCCAAAAATGCGGATGCCGGGGGTATTGACAAAGTAATTGCCATAGACCTTACAAAAGTTGCCATGGCGCAGGGTAAATTGCGCCGGACAATTTCGAATGGTATTATACCTGATAGTAACCGCAGAGGCTTTTACCGAGATCAGTTCATTCTCGCCTTCGCATTCCTCAAAGAGATTGTATTCAATGATGCTGTTGCTGGAAGAAAGACTATAACCGCTCAGCCCGAACTGCAGGGTTTCGGCGCCGTTGGCGGTTTGTGGTTGCTGATCGTAAAAATAGTTATGGTGAATATGGATGCGTTGTGCGATCTGGCTGCCGCTGCCCCTTACCGTAATAAAACGGCCCAGGGCATTCTTATGCTGGAAGGTGTTATAATCCACTTCATGATCATTGCCGTTGAGCGACAGGTTCTCTCCGGTGCCCGGCGTTTGAAAGATATTGCGGGTCCACCGGCAAAAGCTGGTGCCGCTGGCCATGGTGGCCTGGGAAGCGCTGTGCGTGAATTTGAATCCTTTGATAATAATGTACCGGGCCGGACTTACAATATTAAATCCGTTGGTACCGCCAATTTCAGCGCCTCCTACAGATTGCGCCTGGATAGTGATCGGCGAAACAGCCGTGCCCTGTTTATTGATGGTGATATCGGCACTGGCGGTATATACGCCATTGGCGAGGATGATCACATCACCCGGCGCTGCATTGTTAATGGCAGTTTGCAAAGCCGGTAAAGAAGTAACGGTAATGGTAGCAGCCCTGAGTACCGCCGGTACTGCATAGAGCATTCCAAGCAATAGTAAAACTCTTGCATTCATGATTGATTGATTGTTTTAAGGTCATCAGCAGGCAGAACGATCCCTGGCAGGGTCGTAACCAGCCGGATGATGACAGGTAATAAGTAATTGGGGCTATACTTAATCCTGCATGCCTTTTAACAATACAGTGAAGAAGGTAAAAAAGTAACTGCCGCAATTGCTACACAAATCGCACCGCAATTACAGATGGGGAAAAAAAGACATGGCAGGCAAAAAGAATGTAGTGCTGGACGTTAGTATGGGATGTGTACAGTCAGTACACACCGATCGGTTTTCCTTTTCTCATATGACAAGCGTTTAATGAATGGTTAGAGGCAAATTAACAAAGTAAGAAAAGGGATGTGTTCCGGTTCTTGGCGGAATAATAAACTATTTTAGCATAATCGTTCTCGTTAACCATAAACTGCCAACTGAGCACTTTGAACTGTGAACTGTTATCTGGCCGGGCGATTATATAGTTCAAGACTGCCACTCTTTGACATACTGGAACTGAGCAGGAAACTTTCTTCTTTTTTACCATATATTATCCGCACGAGGGCGGTATTGGGCGGATAGATACCCAGGCTTTCGGCATGGATCACCAGGCGGTTGGGATAATCGGGAAAGAGCGGGATCCTGATAATATGTGGTTTTTCTTTTAAGCCCAGCTTTGGCTCGATCAGCTGACCATTATAAAAGATACTGATCGTATCGCCGTCTACGATCCCATTATCCATAAACCTGATCTCGGCCGAATCGGCATTAATGATATACCGGTTAGGCGGGCTCACTGCCCGGCCGGCGAAGAAATCGCGGCCCACCAAAGAATCTTTGTAAACAGGTTTAACAAAGGTAAAGCTGGTACCGGCTGTTTTGGTGGTGAACTGGCGGGGTGTAATGTCGGGCTCGTAGAGGAAGGCGGCTTTGTATTTCAACAATGCAGCATGTTTTGTATAACGGGCAACGATATTACATAGGGTATCGCATTTTCTTTCGCCCTGTAAGACCACCGTATCGCCTGCCTTTTCAAAGGATAATTTCATGCTGTCGCATAAATGGCAATGTTTGGCCCAGGTATATTGCCCCGGCGGATCTTTGAAATAGGTCACTTCCTTCAGCTTGGTCATAATATGGTCTTTATAGATCCTGCCGGTAATGCGGGTTTGCAGCCGTACGGTAGTATCGGAAGGCAGCATGCATAACACGGTTCCTTCAAACTGTGAGCCATGAACGCTGGAGATCTGCAGGCGGGTGTCAAAAGATTTGGTAAGTTTACTTTTCTCACCAAAATATACGCCATTCCATGTGCCGGCCAACCACTCGTTCTCCTGGCCAAGACCAGGTAAAACAGCCAGCAAACAAACCAGGTGAACTATAACCAATCTATATTTTGCCATCGTAGTACAGTTGTACAATTGCTGTAAGCAATTCAGTTAAAGGCCTGGCGCTCCAGGTCACTGTACAGTTCAGGGATGAAATTATCAGGACTGCTATGTGGGGGTTAAGTGCCCGGCAAATGCATTACATATACCAGGAACCGGCGGCAATTTAAAGCCAAAAAAGAATCCGGCAAAAAGGAAAAACCGGGTGGTGATATCCAGTGAATTAGGAACAAAAAAGAATCCCGCCAGCGGCGGGACCCTTTCCTCTTAAACATGTAGTATGCGGAAACTAAAGGAAAGCTTTGGAGTACTGCGCCCGCTATGCCACGAATAAAGCGGGCTCATGTTGTTTATCGAGCACCCGGGCAAAGAGGTTCTCATCGAGCAGGTCTTTGACCGACCTGATAATAAAATCGGGCGCATAACCAAACTGACCAAGATCGCTTTCTTTGGTTACGCCAGACAGGGTCAAGACCGTAGTAAAACCCATGGAGCCTGCACCGAGGATATCCGTGCTCATGGTATCACCGATCATAATGGTCTCGTCGGTCGACAACTGCAAGATCTTCCGGGCCATGCGCATCATTACCGGACTGGGTTTACCTACGCTGAAGGCCTGTTTACCGGTAGCAAATTCGAGCATGGCGACAAAAGCGCCGCAGCCGGCCCGGTACTTTCCACTGCCTACCGGGCAGTTGGGATCGAGGTTGGTGGCAATCAATTTCGATCCGTTCATGATCATGTTGATCGCCTTGTCAACCGACTCCAGCATAATGGTACGGCCTTCACCAATGATCACATAATCGGGATGATCATCTACAATTGAATAACCCACATTGTGCAGCTCGGTCAATAAACCACCTTCTCCAATGACATACGCAGTACCATGCTCTTTGCGCGAAGCCAGGTACCGGGCGGTGGCCATCGCACAGGTAAATATATCTTCATCATTTACATTAAAACCCAACTTGCGCAATTTATAACACACATCGCGGGGAGTACGCTGGCTGTTATTCGTAAGGAATAAAAACGGAAAACCTTTTTCTCGTAATGAGTTAATGAATTCAACAGCGCCGGGTATTGGTTCACTGCCTTTGTAAATAACGCCATCCATGTCGATAAGAAATCCCTTTTGTGCCATACGTTTACTTTTTTAATTTGCTAATATGCTAACTGATCAGCTGATGTGCTAGTTAGCTGATGTGCTAATTTGCTGATGTGCTAATTTGCTAATTAGCTAATGTGCTAATGAAATCTTCGCGGCAAGAACAATTCGCTGATATGATAATATACTCACAGGCAAGAATGAAAGTAGTGGCAAGGAACTGGCAAGATATTGAGTTAGGGAGTGATGCAGATCGCGATCAGGCAAGTACTATAAGAACGATCAATTGTTACACTTATTGTAAGCCGTACAAATATAGGAGTTAATGTTTAGAATCTTAGTTTAAACTATTATTAAATCGGGTCAATGGTGAATGGTCGATGGTCAATGGTGAATGGCGAATGGGCGGCGAACATGATACAAACAATATTAATAGCAATCTTCGCGTAAAGAACAGCCTGATAATATTACATAGATCATATTCAACAATGCCGTTAACAACTTTATAAACTTTATAAACCTTATTAACTTTTCACGGCTAAATCTTTTAATGCCTTATTATACCGGTATAATACCTCCACATATTTTTCCAGCACGGGCAACAATAACCAGCCGGAGGCTTTGCCATCGACGAGCATAAAATAATATTGTACCGAACGTTTGATGTCTTTTTGTTCAAGGCTTATCCAAAGGCGGGTGAGCCAGAAGTTGATGACTTCAGAAGCATGGTATTGTTCATAACCAGGCACGGCTTCGCGGATATCGGTATATGCATATATATGTTCAAAGCGCGCATCCGGTTCATGCTGGATCAAAGCACCCAGCGCCAGGCTGAAATGTAATACCGGATAATATTTATACATTTTTAGCGCATGCCGTTTCGCTACCTCGCACAAGTTATGCAGGTCGAGCAGGATGCCCTGTTCATATGCGGTTTGTAAGGCCAGCGGATTATGGGCGTACCGGTTGGTTAATGCGATCATTTTCTGTTCGAATTCATGCATCAGCTGCTCATTGTTGCGATCCAACAGTTCAGCCAGCTCATCGGCCTGGTTTACGACCTCGAGGTGTTCTGCAAAATGTTCTTCCAGTACATTATTAGGCTCTTCGGCGCCATGGCCTATTTCATCCCACATCTCATGCCACATTTGTTCCTCTGCCACCGTGCAGGTATTGATCTCGGGCGGCAATAAACGGGTAAGTAATTCCGCATGAATGGTGATCTGCTCAAGCACCGACCGTTGCTGCACTTTTTCGGTATTCAGCATATCGTCTGAGCGGATGCTCTGCACATTGCCCAGGCTTAGCTCTCCGGCCGGAATATGATTTATAGGCAGATTGGTAACGCTTGCTTCTTCCCGTAAACGGGGCACTGCGTTAGCATCTTCGACCGTATAATAATAATTTCCTTCGCCGGCATATTGCTTCAGCTTGGCCAGGATATCGGCAAACTGTCCGGCTTTTTCCACGATCAAATGCGGCAAACCGTCAGTACCTACCGGCACATCGATCACCGGCACGCCATGATCATCTTCTTCGAGTATAAAGCGGGTAACTTCAAAATTATGATGGGGATGAATATTGAACTCCAGCGCAAAATCATGGCCGGCATAAATGATATTGTGCGCCAGCGCATATTCTATTTCCTTGAAATCAGCCAGGTGCTGGCTGTATTCTTCAAAGAATTCTTCTTCAGACGTATTGAAAAAAAATACCGTATCTTTTATGCCCAGGCAAAGCAGGTCAACCCGGTATAAGCCAATAGTTACATTGCCATTAGGGTGTTTTCGCATTACCGATACATTGGCGATCTGGCTTTCTTCCCAATCTTTATTCACCATACATTTACTCACAGGCATCGAGCGTGCCTTTGCTTGCACGTATTTACGGGGAGAGAGTGTTTGCATACCCAATGTATTTATTGTTGCTGTGTTGACCTGGATTAATGAATCGTAGAAATAACCTTTAACGAGTAGTAATCCGTACAATCAAAGTAAACGCATTTTATGGTACAAGTATGCAAAAGTTGTTGTCATAATTTTCACACATTTCTGCACACAATGATAAAGTCCTGTTTGATATCGTTTTGTGATCGGCGTTCCATTTGACGATCGTCATTAAATATGCTTACCCCCTTTGTGGTATTGTTATGACCGTTACAAAGCCTTAGATTTGATCTTCGTTATCCACTTCCAGCCTACCCTCGCACCTTTAAACAAACTATATGATGCTTTTGCCTGCACCATTAACAAGATCAGTTTCCTTTTTTTTATTAGCCATCCTAACTGCAATAACCTGCATACTCAGCAGTTGCAGCAGCACCAAGATCATTACCGAATACGACTGCGCCGATGCGGCGAATGTCAATAAAGACACGACGGTATGGCATTATTTCTGGGGACTGAAACAATCGAAAGACATCCGGCCGCAATGCGATAACCGGTATAATCACCTGAACAAGGTGGTGGTGAAATCTACCCCCGGCAACGTATTGCTTGCTGTTATTACCCTGGGTATTGTGATACCACAAAAGATCTCCTGGTGCTGTGCACCGCCAAATCTGCGCCCGGGGCAACTGGGTAATTAGTAATACTGTCAACTTTTCAACGCTAACTACATGTCATTACCAGAAGGCATACTACCACTTCCTATCACCGATTGGCAGAATGGCCACCAAAACTTCCGGGTTACCTTAACAAAAGATGCCAGCTTTAATTTGCGACTGCCATTCCCTTTTGCTGAAACAGAAAAAAATTATCATGCTACCACCAAAAACTTTCAATGGCTCATCCAACATGCCATTGATAATAATCTGCGGTTAAGGGCCATGGGCAATGGCTGGAGCTTCAGTGATGTGGGTGTTTGTAATGGCGGACTGGTTGACACCCGCGAACTGCGTACTTTCTTCAGCATCGGCAATAACTTTTTATCGCCTGAGTATCTCGCAAGCGGTAAAACGGCGCAGGACCTTGTTTTCACCCAGTGTGGCATGAGCATTTTACAATTGAATAAAGAACTGGAACAGGAAAATGGCTGGCTCCGTTGCCTGCGTGCTTCCGGCGCCAGTAACGGACAAACCATTGCGGGCGCCACTGCTACCGGCACCCATGGGGCGGGCTTGTGGGCAGGCGCCGTTCATGACGCCATTGTTGGTTTGCATATAATAACCGGCGCTAACAGGCATGTATGGCTCGAACGCGCATCGAACCCGGTGGCATCTGCTGCATTCATCGACTGGCTGGGCGCTGAACTGTTCCGCGATGATGACCTGTTCAATGCGGCCGTAGTAAGTTTTGGCAGTTTTGGTTTTATTCATGGCGTATTACTGGAAACAGAACCCATCTACCTGCTCGAAAAATATACCGCTGCCAATATTCCGTTCAACGATAACCTGAAGCAGGCCATCAATGAATGGAACTTTGATGCGCTGAATGATCATCTCCCCTTCCCGCCCGAAAGCCCTGGCCGTAGTTTATATCATTTTGAAGTGTTGGTGAACCCGCATCGCTTCGCGATAGATGATGCCAGCAAAGGCATTTTCCTGAAAGTGATGTACAAAACACCCTACCGTACTGATTATCCCAAACCGGTACTCCCCAATGGTAATTTTCAATATGGCGATGAACTGTTGGGACTGTTGCAAACCATACTGGATAATATCGGCAAAAAATTAACCCAAAAGCTCGTTCCGCCACTCGTCACCAAATTATTTCCCCTGGCTTTTGCCGCTAATGAAAAATCCATCGGCACCATTGGTGAAACATTTACCAATACCCGTTTCCGTGGCCAGGCAGCCAGCGCCGCCATTGCTATTGATACGGCCAATGCAAGCCGGGCTATTGAGGAGATCGTACAGCTCAATAACAAAACAGCTTTTGCCGGCGCCCTGGCTTTGCGCTTTGTAAAAGGCACGAAAGCCACCCTCGGTTTTAATAAATTTGAAAAGAGCTGTGTACTGGAAATGGATGGGGTTGATGCTGCCACCAGCCGCCGATTTTTTACGAGTGTCTGGAACCGGTTTGAGGAAATAGGTCTGCCTTATACCATTCATTGGGGTAAGATCAACTTCCACCTCACCGAAGCGCGTGTCCGCGCAATGTATGGCAACACCGCCGTGAATAAATGGCTCACCGCCCGGCATAAATTATTGGATGATGTGACGCAACGCGTCTTTAATAACGACTTCATGGAAAGAACCGGCCTGATCTAATGTGATAATGTGATGATTCGATGATTCGATAATTAAATACAGCGGCCTGCTATCAGCGGGCGTTTCCATTATCAAATTATCAAATTATCACATTATCAAATTATCACATTATCACATTATCACATTGTTCACACCCTCACATAGATCTTCTTCTTATCCATCCAGTACCCCACTAACCAGCACAAAAGCATGTAAGCGATCGCTTGTATGAACGCACCCACATACGGCGTGGCCAGGTGAATGAAGATTTTATCATACAACCACCTGAAGACGGTTGTGCCAGAAGGCAGGCGGAATACACTCCACAGGATCACCAGCAGTTCAGAGAGCAGGTAAATGAACAGGGGATTTTTGCCGAAGACCTGGAAGAAAGGCGTCCAGGCCGTTTTTTGCTGAATATCGGCTACATAAACAATGGCAGCGATGATCAGGCAATCGAGCCCCACGGTGTGTAACACAAAGGAGCTGGTCCAGAGCTTTTTATTGAAGGGGAATGAATAATTCCAGAAATGGGCCAGCACCAGTAAGGCAAAACCGGCCAGCATCAGTCTGGTAAGCGCTTCATAGGTTCCCCCTTTCTGCTGCAGGAATTTTCCCACCCAATAACCGGCCACCACATTGGCGATCGCGGGAAAAGTACTTAAAAAACCTTCGGGGTCGAAGGGAACGCCATTCCCATGGTATAAATGATCAGGGCCCAGCAGCCAGAGATCGAGTTTCAGCACCGCATTGCCGCGCAATGAAAAAGGATCGGCGGCATCGCCGAAGAAATATAATACAGGCCAATAGAGCAGCAGGATCGCCGCAGTAATGATAGCTGCCGCCCGGAATTTAAAAAAGTAGATCATTAATGAAGCGAAACAATATACCAGCGCAATGCGTTGTAAAACGCCAAAAACGCGCGTTTTCCCGAAGGGCAGGAAAGCATATCCGCCGGTAGTGGCATCGGGCCGCACAAAAGGAAACCAGTACATCAGGTAGCCCAGCAGAAAGATCAGGAGGGTGCGTTTAAAGATCTTCCTTAACACGGATGCCGTGGAAGCCGCCTCCCATTTGGGCATTACAAAACTCAGGGCATTGCCTACCGCAAATAAAAAAGAAGGAAAAACCAGGTCGGTGGGGGTGAAACCATGCCATTGCGCATGCTTCAAAGGGGCAAATGTAAAATCTCCATCCGGGGAAGTATTTACAATGATCATGAAGCAGATGGTCATACCCCGGAATACATCAAGGGCCAGGAAACGTTTTTGTTGTAGCATGTCAGTTCTTAGTTAGCGTAGCAGTAAATACCTGGCGCTTCGAAAATAAACATTTCAACTGAACATGCAAATTCCGGTAAGCTCCGACAGGCAGATCATTGTTTCTCTTTTTCAAAAAAAGCAGCCAATGCCCTGATACTGTCGGTATTAATATAATCCACTTTCAGTTTCATCAACTGGCGCCAGGCATTGGGATTGTCGGGCGCAGCCCAGAAACGAACGGTCTTACCCTTGCTATGAGCCCGGTTTACGAGTTGTTGCAGCGTATCCTGTTGGGCGGCCGGCATACGCTCATTGCCGGTCCAGGATGTATACTTTTTCAAATTATCACTCATCATTACGATGCGCGACAAAGCCGAAGCAGGATAGTCCTTATACAATTCTCCATCGAACCAGATAAAAGCGGGATAAGAGGTATAAGCGGTGACATCGGGCCGATTGCCGCTAATGGCTATTCGCAAAGAAGGGCATTCTGTTAGGGCAGGATATTTTTGCAGCAGTTCTATCAGTTTGGCAAGGGTGGTCACTGCTTCTGTTTTTATATCGATCATGAACTGCAGGCGGCGATTGGTATCAGCATACACATGCCCCTTGTTCTTTTCAACCAAAGCCTGCAAAGGTTTCAGGTACAGGTCTTCCAGGGTGCGGCGCAAGGCAAGTTCACGGGTAGTATGGGCTACCAGCAATTCGCCGTTGTGCCAGAAGATATCGGCTTCAATGGACCCGAATTGTTCGTTATAGGCCGCCATCAAAGGCATGGACTGTTCATAATCATTATGCGAATGGGCGTTGGCTGTGGTATAAATAATAGGTTGGGCAAAGGAAGCTGTGCTGATCAGGAGGATTACTGAAAAAAGTAGCTTATTCAATATATTATGATTTTTGAGTTGTTCAGTTATTCAGTCTCGCGACTGTATTTAACTTAATAACTTATAAACTTATGAACTTGATAACTCAGGAACAAAACGCAAAAATAAATAGATTAGCACTCCATTTAAGTATTCTTATATTTAAGAAATTATTATTAACAAGCCCCTATGCCAAACACCTTAGTCAGGCAATTTACCATTTTATTCGCGGCTACCCTTTTGAGCTATTGTTCCAGTCCTATAAAACCCGGCAGCAAACAGATCATCGGGTTACAACCCCTGGGCAAGTACGATACAACGCAACTAAGTTATATTGAAAAAGAATTGCAGCAGTTCTTTAAAGTGCCGGTCGTGATCCTTCATGAAACTGCCCTGCCGGCCGCTTTCCTCAATACCACCAAGGGTGAACGCTATTCAGGTGATTCGATCATCAAATGGCTGGCGTTTAACGCGCCGGACTCCATAACAAAGGTAGTAGGCCTTACGCACAAAGACATCTTTACCACCAAAAAGGAAAACGGGCAGATCAAAAAACCTGAGAGCACCTATGCCGTATGGGGCATCTTTGGGCTCGGTTACCGGCCAGGCCGTTCCTGCGTAATAAGCGATTTTCGGCTAAAGACAAGTGAGCATACCAAATTTCAACACCGCCTTCGCACAGTGGTCATTCATGAGTTGGGCCATAACCAGGGCCTTGACCATTGCCCGGCAAAGAACTGCATCATGAGCGATGCTAATGAAAGGATACAAACTGTTGATAATAGTGGCGTGAACTATTGCGGCAAGTGTCTACACTGGTTAAAGCATTAACGAAGCAGCCACATTAAAAACAAGGGGCTGCCCATAGACAGCCCCCTAATGATCAGTTAATATGTAATTATCCCTCCTGTTATTGAATAACCCGGGAAACGGATGTGGAAGCAGACTGCTGGTCATTTACGCCGAAAGCGATCACCTGGAACCAGTACTTCTCTTTCGATTCAAGACCGGTAAAAGTATAACTGGGTTCGGTGGAGACCTTACTCACCCATACACTCTCGCTTGTGAGCGGATCGTTCGTATACTGGTGAGCGTAGGCTTTGGCGCCTGCCACTCTTTTAACTGAAGTAACTGCTTCACCAGGACGGTCAATCGTTACTTTCAGGTCTTTAATGGGCGGTATAGGCTTTGTACCTCTCGCCCGGTTTCGCTCAAAACCGCCGCTGACCAGGATAACAGGGTCGCCTCCCGCTTTGCCTGTTACATACTCAGCCAGTTCGGCTAATAAGTCGACCGTTTTCACCCGCAAAGCCTTTCTTTTAAGACGCATTACTTCATCACCGTTACGTGATCGGTAATTGACCTCCTGGTACTCGGGCAGTACTTTTTCAAGTTCAGCCAGCGCCGCGGGCGCATCCGTAAAATGGGCATTACCGCTCATTTTTCCGGTAACGCCGTACCCAAAACTGATTAAATCGTTATCACGGAATTGTTTGTATCCGTGTGTAATTCTGTGTGCCATGATCTTGCATTTTAAAGATTAAGAAATGAAATACCTGCTACCTGCCCCAACATGAGCGCCGGGGCAAACCAGAGCCATTACACATTTTATTGGCGCCAATAAAGTGTGTCAAAATGAATCCCGGTCGGCCGGGAAACAGTTGATGGATCCATCGTACTTGTTACAACTGGAAGTTTCATTGCGCCCATCGCATCCTCGTTTCCGGTTTGCCGGTCAGCAGATGCAATGGTTGCCGATTGCAAGCTGCTACTTGTTTTGTGGAGCGGGGACCTTAATGAACATTGTCAATTGCAAGTACTCATCTGTTTGATTATACATCCTTGTTCATTTGACTGATGACACAAATGTAGATCAGTATCCAACGCCCTTTTTCAAAAATGTGACGGAGTTGCCTTCATGATGTGACGGTCTTCGGAAATGGGTGTGATGTTTGGTAAGCTTCCCTGGGGAAGCTCTACTTTTTATGTGACGGCATTCGAAAATGGGTGTGACGAACAGTCGAAAACAGGGGATGTTTGGTAATATTTGTTCTTAATGTTAATGGCGTATAGTTAACGCATACCTCTCAATAAAAGCTTTTATTTTTTAAATTGTCAGCCATTAACCTATAACCTCTTTCAACTATGCTGAAGCCCTTTTTTGTATGGCAGAATAAAATATTGAAAAATATCAACCCGGCAGAGGTCATGTGCCTCCTTACGGAAGGGAATTATACCAAAATAATTCTTTCAAATAAATCTTACTTTATGGTGCGTTCCAGTTTATCCAGCGCCTTAAAAAAACTTCCTACGGATATTTTTATTAAAACACACCGCTCGATCGCCGCCTCCATTTATTTTATCGACAATGTATCCAGGGATCATTTAACGGTCGGCGGCGAGCCTATTCCCATTGCGAGGCAATATTACAAGCGGGTGATCGATCAGCTGAACATTATTGAGTGAGCCGAATAAGCGGAATGCATTCGTTTAAATGCGTTGCCCTTGCATTAAAGGGAATGAACCTGGTACAATTGAGTAAAATTACCGGTACGATAATCACTGTTCACTCACTTATAACATTATTTTACCTGTTCATAAATCAAATATCGGGTTCAATGAGCTCGTTTTGCCCGTTTTTAATGTACAAACGGCGCCCAAAACCGTTTTTATTCCCTTAAAAACGGAAATGATCGCACCAAAAAGTGGATTGATCGTAACAAAAAGGACATATGCAGGCTTTTTAAACTTAATATTGTCAAAATCAAGTTTAGTATCGTCCATTAATAGCCTACGATCGACAGTAATAAGTTTACTGTTGGCAATAAACAAGTTACTACCAGTGATCAATAACGAAGTTTCAACAGTCAGCAGCATGGTATCGAAGGTCAACAGCTTACTATCGGCAATCTAAAGCTTATAGTTCCCGTAAAAGGATCAGGCAATGAGAAAACGTAATCATTTGCTGAGCCGTTTAAAGCTATGAGCAAGTGCGCATAAGCTATTATTGGCAACTAATTGCCTTGTTTTAAAAATAAATGGATCAGTTATGCAAAACAATTGATCATAACCGGAAAAAGTACATCTTACTTCCCGGGAAAACAGGTTTCGCACCAGGGAAGGATAATCATTGCATGAAAAAAGGGATCTTTTGAACGAAAGAGCATGACCATTTTCCGGCAAAAAGATCTATTCCCGACCAAATAAAAACGATCTCACAAGCAAAAGGGATCATTGCCGAAAAAAAAGAGCTATATCGGCGGAAGAAAGAACTATCTCCGAAAAAAAATAGTTACCACCGGAGTGGCTACTGACCCATTTCTTTTTCTATAAACTGCTTAAACCCCTCCAGCGTCGTAAAACGGCTATCACTTTTTTCCCAACCGGCCTAAAAACGAAATACCGCTGGTTTGTCATTTGCTATTTTCGCTTTTATGATAAAAGTATTCCGGATATCGGTATGGGCATCAGGCGTAGTAGCCGTACCCGCCACCTGGTCAGCCGGCATTATAATAGCCATCCCGAGTTTGTCTTTATTCTCCGCCTGCCGGTCAAACGTATAAATCCCTTCAGCCTTACCACTGCTGATCTCATACACCTGTTTACTGTTCAGGTTAACGATGCCGGTTACGAGCTGAGCGCCTGCCGGTGCAGCTGTCACCCTCACTTTGCTTTCATAGAAATATTGTCCACCCCAGATATGTATCTCCTCTGTCAGGGAAACAGGAGCCAGTCCTTCCCCCGGTTTCCAATTCTTATAATGTAATCTGCAAATGGCGCGTACCGGTCCATCCGCTACTTTTTCATACACCACCTGCTCAATATTGGTTCCGCCTAAACGGACCAAAGTATCTTTTCCATTGGGTAATGTAACCTGCAGGGCCAGCGAGCCTGCGCCCAGGGAGGGGCCAACTTTCAATACATCCATTCCCCACTCCGCCTGGTGATGATAGTTATGGGCCGTATCGAGCCCTACTTCATCGAGCACCATACGATCGGTGGTTTTGCCCCAGATATCTTTTCCATTACGCACGTCAAAATATAATCGAAAACCTACTTTATCATTTTCCCAGGCCGGCCCTTCCGTTAAGTAAGGCGGTAATGGCTGTTTTGAAAAATCGGTAGGGGCTGCATTCACCGGCATGGTATCTTTTTGCAGGGAAACCGGTCCGAAGCTATTATCAGCGTTTTTTTTCATATGCCGCACATGCGCCCGTACCACTGCTTTGATGGTTGGCGGCGCATCCACGATCACCGGATGCAGCACAAACTTTTCATTCGGTTGAAAAGAATATAAAAATGCCGCTTCATCCCATTCATGATCCCCATCCAGGTCATCGAATTGTATGACAAGAGGAACTCCGGTGGGCTGTTTAATACTAATATACTTACCGGCCGGAATAGCACCGGTCTGCTTTTCCACGGCAGCTCTTTTCAGCACGATCAGCTGATCGGCCAGGGCAATATTTTGATGATTTTTGTATGCCAATTCTTTCTGGGTCAGACAAGAGGCCAATGCTGCTAAGAAGGCCAAGGCGATATAATTATGTTTCATTTTTAACCTATTCTACATAAAAACTTTGGGCTACCGGTTGGGCGGATTGAATTTTTGGTACCGCAGTGCGCCCATACTGCCAGGCAATAACCGTAATTCTAACCGGTAACCTGCTACGGGGCGGGGTCTCCGTTAACACCAGTGTGTTGTCTTTAATATACGCCGGACCTTCGCGCACAAAATAAAAGACCGGCAGTTTTTCGCTTGATCTTGCCTGTAACTGTACCGACTTCCTGCCTTTGCGAATCGTTATTGGCGGGAAGGATATGGTTTGCGGCCTGCCTGCTGCATTCCTGCCGGGGATATCCATTTTTGCCTGTTGCACGGCCGGTTTATACAGCGCATCCCCTGCATGTTCGACGGCGAACCAGCATTGATACCCGGAAGCCTGGTCAGGCAATCCTTTTTCAAGATATAGCTGGAAAGTAGTATCATTTATTTTTCTGCAGGGTCCTGCGATGCGGTTAATAAGAATCTCTCCTTTTTGTGCATGGCCAATAGCGCTTCCTGCAGCAAGCCCGGTCCATTCGGCCGTACGGGGATGGGCAGCCGGCACTTTGTCGAGAAAGACCGGTTTTACTATAAACGTTATCCCATCTGCCTGGGGTTGAAATTGCAGATCCACCTGCTGATGCGTATTCCTTTGTGGTACAACCTGGCCATTTTGCATAAAGCCTAATAACTGCGCTTTCTTATTTCGATGACGCGCCTGGTATTCCTGTGTTGCCTTTACCATCTCTTCATCAAAATACCAGAAAGCCTGTGCCAGATCGCCTTTGTATTTGTTAACAGGCGCCGGGGATGCAGCCGGCTTTTGATTATAGCGCCATTTCTCCATTAACCAACCTGTTTTAACAGGATCTACCGGCAATAGTATTGGTGCGCCCTGCGCAGGTTTTGTTTTGGGCAAGCGGTACAACGCCGCTTTTTTTATATACAATGCTATATATCGGATCTTCTTTTCAGTCGCGGCAAAATGGCCTTCGGCCGGACAAGCCAGCATACTTAAAGGCAGTAAGGGGTGCTCCTGCCTTTCTTTTAATCCTTCTGTAGACCAGCTATCGGCTGCTTCATATTCACCCATGGTTTCCAGGCAGGGAATAAAATCAATATGCTGATCGCTACGCCAGATCTCGGGCGCAAAGACCGGATGGCGGAAATAAGGCCATTGCCCGCTTACCGAAATAGCACAGAGCGTTCGCTGCGGATCCCAGGCGGCAAAATAATAGGGCCAGCTGGCAGCAGCTGAATGGCCAATAGCTGCTACCGGCACATAGCTGAGTTCCTGATATCCTGTTTCCTGCGCCAGGTCTTTCATCATGCCGTTGAATATCTCACCTGCGCCCTCATTAAAGCGAAAAAAATGATCGAAGGAGGGCGATACCCAGATCACCGCGAAGGATAAGCGGCTCATTTCCTGGCGGAAAATGGGGTGCTCTACGATGGATTGTTCTTCCATATTGTTCTGCGCCAATACCACTGCCCGCAGGTTTTTACAATGCGGCGGGATCCAACAGAAAGCCCGGGCGCCGGCACTGCGCGCATTCTTTACCGGTACCGACCATTGCCAGAGCTGTGCTGTCATAGAGCTGCCAATAAAGCATGCCATCAATACCGCTACGATGTATCTACCCATTAGTAACGAATCCTGAATGTGATAATTTGATAATTCGATAATGTGATAATGAAATGCAAAATGCGCACTAAATCCGGGCGTTTCCTTATCATGACTTGTCCCGACTTCAGTCGGCATTATCACATTATCACATCATCACATTATCACATTATTGTTTGACTAATTTCCTTTCAAGCTCCTCCAGCGACACCCCTTTCGTTTCGGGCACTTTGGTGAGGACCCATATTAATTGCAAGGCCATCATAAACGCAAAAAACGCAAAAATGGGCCAGGGATTATCTTTGAAAATACCGTTCTGTTCATCTAAGAATACCGGCGTGATCAGGGTTATTATAGCCGCAAACACCCAGTGCACACTGGCGCCAAATGATTGTCCCATCGCCCTTGCTTTATTGGGAAAGATCTCTGCAATAAATACCCAGATCACAGCACCCTGACCAATAGCGTGCGCAGCAATGAACAGCAGCAGGAAAACCATCAGCAAACCGGCGCTGGCCTGCGCATAAAAACACCAGGCTACCATGGCCAGACTAACAATATAACCGAGCGAACCAATGATGAGCAGGGTTTTTCTGCCCAATCTGTCGATGAGGTATAAACCGGCAAAGGTGAAGAGCAGATTAGTGCCACCGATGGCAATGGAATTGAAAAGGGATTCTTTGGCCGCAAGTCCGGCGCGGCCCAGGATCTCGGGAGCATAATACAGGATGAAATTGATACCCGACCACTGGTTGAAGAAAGCCACTAAAAATGCCAGCCAGATGATCGTTTTATATTTTCCACTGAAGAAACGGTTATTGGCCTGCCCTGCATGGGCTTCGTGCTGCGCACTGTCGGCGATCAGTTTTATTTCCTCATCGATCTTGTTCATGCCCAGGCGTTCCATCACCTTTCTGGCAGCGTCCTGGTCTTTTTTAACGGAAACCAGCCACCGCGGGCTTTCAGGGATCCCAAACACCATTAAAGTATAGATCAGGGAAGGAATGGCCATAACGCCCAGCATCCAGCGCCAGTCATTGCTGCCTCCTACCCCCTGTAAAAAATAATTCGACAAAAAGGCGACCAGGATGCCAAACACAATATTGAATTGATACATGGCCACCAGCCGGCCTCTTGTTGAGGGCGTAGAAATTTCAGAAACATAGGTAGGCGCCGCTACAGAAGAGATGCCAATACCCAGGCCGCCAATGAAACGGAAAAAAGAAAATACATAGGGATCATTGGCCAGGGCCGAACCGATGGCAGAGACGCTGAACAGGATACCGATCCATAACAATACTTTTTTACGGCCATATTTCTGCGTGGGCAGTCCGCCGAAAATAGCGCCCACCACGGTCCCCCACAATGCCATCGACATAATGAAAAAACCATGGAACAAAGGCGAAGTATGCCATAATTCTTTTATCGGCAAATTGGCGCCGGAGATCACTACGGTATCAAATCCGAATATAAAACCGGCCAGGGCTGCGATGAGTGAAATGCCAAACAGTCCGGCGCCGGAACCTGTTGCGCCATTTTGTGCAGTAGCCCTGGTATCGAATGAAACTTGCATGGTGTTGGTTTTAATAATTTAGTTGGTGAGCATTAGTAAGCAGTTGACACTATATTGTGCTGGTGATGCAGCGCCGCACCGATCATGGCAGCCTGCTCACCCAAGATCGCTTTTTTTAACACCGGCAAGGGACGATCAGCCGGTAATTGTTGCTGAACCTGGTGTATAAACAGCGGATACGCATTTGAGATATTTCCACCGATCAGGATGGCCTCCACATCATAGGTACACACGCAATACCGTAAGAATTCACCGAGGTTGGTCGCAAATTCATCAAAGATCCGGTTTGCTGTTTCGTTGCGGCCGTACATTTCGGCCAGCTCTTTTACGCCGTCGATCGCTGTACCGGTACGCTGTTGCCAGCTTTGCACAAACCAGCGGGTCGACAGGAACTCTTCGGCTATTCCGTACTTAAAAGGTAACACATTTAATTGGGCATTGGTAATTTCTCCGGCAAGATATACACAGGAGCCTAGGCCGGTGCCCAGGGTCAGCGCCAATACGCGGGAATAGCCCTGCGCCGACCCGCCCTGTACCTCCCCATCGAGAAAAGCATCGGCATCATTCCGGAAAAGGAAACGATCGACCGCACAGCCGGTTCTGGCCGCCAATGCTTCCCGGATATTCATCCCATACAGGGCTTCATATTTATCGAATCCTTTGATAAGACAAATGCCATTCGTATAATCAAAGGGCCCGGGCATGGCAAAACCAATGGCCTTTGCTGCCGAAGGATACTGTTGCAGGCGGTCGTTGATGGTTCCGGCCCAAATACCCAGAATTTCATCAGCCGCTGCATGCCGGTTCACCGGCTGCCGCACGACTGATCCGCTTACTATATTTTTATGAACAAGGTCTACAACCCCTGCCGAGATATGCGACCCGCCTATATCTATTCCCAGCGCCAGCGATGCCGACGCATTGCTATTATCCATTCAATGTATTTTTTATTCCAAACTGTTATTTTACAGGGGTGAGCCAGATGGCTTGTCCACCCGAAGCTTTCAGTTTTACTTCCAGTACAGTCGCTGCATTTACGATTTTTTGCTGCACCCCTACTTTGGTTTTTGTCGTTGCCTTGTCGTCATCACTGTAGATGGTTGCTTTATATTTTTTCCCTCTGGGCAGAAAATCAAAGGTCAGTTGTACGGTGCGTGCATCGTTATTGGTAATGGTGCCTATGAACCAGTCTTCGCCTTTTTGCCGGGCCGTAGTTATGAACTCACCGGGTTTGCCCTGTAATACTTTTGTATCGTCCCAGGATACAGGGATCCTGTCCCAGAACTCCAGCTCCGGCTCGTTATCACTATAAGCTGGTTTATCGTACCAGTACAGCGTTTGAATAGGACTGTAATAGATAGCGGCCAGGGCCAGCTGATGTGCATGCGTTGTTTTGATGCGTTTGTCGTAATAGCAAATGGTATAGTCAGCCGCGCCCGCAATATAGCGGGTGAATGGCAGCACGGTATTATGCGTGGCATCGGGCATTTCTTCATTACCGCGGATCCCTTCCGCCGTCATGAGGTTAGGCCAGGTACGTTGTTCACCCGTAGGCCGCCAGTCGTCGTGCACATTCACCATGATCCTGTTCTCCGCGCATTTTTTGAACATCTCTTCCAGCCAGGTGGTCCAACGATGCGAGCCCACCTGCACAAAACCAAACTTCACGCCTTTTATGCCCCAGTCGCGGTAGACCCGGAACAAGGAATCGGATTGCGCATACAAACCCTGCAGGTTGCAATACAACCAAACACCCACGCCTTTTTCCCTGCCATAATTGATGATGGCCGGCAGATCGAAATCAGGGATCGCTACTTTGGTGGCGTCTGAGCTAAATGTAAATGCCGGACCATACCATTTCCAGTCGAACAAAATATATTGCAATCCATGTTTAACGGCAAAGTCAATATTCTCATAGGCGTCTTTGGTGGTCTGGGTCATTACGCGCATGATCTTGCCTGGTTGGATCCAGCTGGTTTCGCTGATTTTTGAGGGCTCGTTAAGGTTCAGCACCAGGTCATTGTTCATGATAAGCGTTCCCGGCTTCTCTGCTACCATGATCACCCGCCAAGGTGTGGCAAAGGGAGAAATGAGGTCAGCCGGTGTGTACATGGCCGTAAGGATCGTGTTGGGCTTTTCCTTACTTACCCTGAATTTGGTGCGGGCATAGTCTACCATTTGCGCTTCGGCCAAACAGGCATACCAGCCATTGGGCAATTGCAGGGTCAATGGTCTTTCACTTTCATCGGGCCATTGGTCCAATGGCAACAATTTGTATGGCGCCTGCGCCCAGGAAGCATGCCAGGCCCTGGTGCCGGCAGGTAAGCTGAAGCTGGTGTTTTCGGCGACTACCCGATAATACGTTCCTTTTATATTCTCGGGGAAGAAATAACGCAGTGCAGCGCCTTCGTTGTAGACCCTGATCTCTACATGCATCCGGTAAATAGGATGATCATCCTTTACCATTTCGATGGTAACTGCATTGTAATGATCTTTTACGAATTTTCGTTCGCCATAGACTGGTTTCCAGCTGGTATCCCTGGCAGCATACCTAATGGCTTTTACCTGCAGGTTCTCACACCACCTCGGATGTTTATCTACTTTCAATGCCATGGCGCGTTCGGAAAGATCATTATCCAGCTGAATGTCCAGCACCGATTCGCTGATCACCGCCTGCTGTTTATAATGCAGGGTATAGAACATAGCACGTGTGCCATCGCTGTTTTGCTTTTGATAAAAGCTGACCACATAATTTTTATCGGGCGAAGTGATCACGGCTTTGGTTGAATCGATAATGACCTGTGCGGTCACATTGCTCCCTAAAAACCAGGAAGCCAGTAAAAGCATCATCGTTTTCATTGAATGAAAGGCCAAGCGGGAATGATAAATGGTTGTTCTGTATTCGGGCATAATCACTGAATTTTACCACAGGCTTTAATAAATATTTTTCCTGCTGTTATTTTCTTTAAGCGCAGCAGTGCTTCCAGATAATAATAATCGGCGTAGATGATCGAGGCGTCTATTTCCCCGCCATTGGGTTTATGCCCGGTACTGTGCAGCAGCAATGCATTGTTCAACTGCCGGCTCTGGTAGCGGGCTGTTGATAATGATTGCAGCATTTCCCTGGCCTGCTGCCGGTAATAAGCCGCTTTTGTCGTATCTGGCACGAATGTGCTCAGCTCCAGCAGGGCCGAAGCGGTGACTGCCGCGGCTGAAGCATCCCTGGGCGCCGCCGGAATATCCGGTGCATTGAAATCCCAATACGGGATGTGATCAGCCGGCAGTTTTTTCAGATACACATCGGTCACTTGTTGAACAAAGTTTAAAAAGCGTTTATCGTTCGTTTCGCGGTACACCATGGTAAACCCGTAGATAGCCCAGCTTTGTCCGCGCGCCCACATACTGCTATCGCTATAGCCCTGGTGTGTAATGCCTTTGATCTTTTTGCCGGTAGCTGTATCGTATACAACCACATGGTAGGAAGTAAAATCAGGGCGGAAATGATTTAACATGGTCGTCTCCGCATGTTTCAGCGCTATATTGTATAACTCTTTATTACCACCTTGTTTTGCGGCCCAGAACAAGAGTTCGAGGTTGATCATATTATCCATGATCGTGTTATGCCGCAGCGGCCAGTCGACACCAGGCACATCCCGCGGCCATGATAATATGGTGCCTGTTTTTGGGTTGAACAATTTCGCGAGCGTATCTGCGGCTCTCAACAACACAGTACGATACATGGTGTCGCCGGTTAAGCGGTACCCATTGCCGATGCTGGTGAATACCTGGAAGCCGAGGTCATGATCGATGGCTGCGGAATCAACCAGTGGAAACAAAGCCTGCGAATAACGCCGGGCCTGCTGCTTCCACAGCGTGTCCTGCGTATATTCATAGGTGTACCATAAAATGCCCGGCCAGAAACCGGAGGTCCAGTCGCGGTAATTCACAAAACGCCATTCGGTTTTACCATACGCGATACTGCGGGGGATCCGGGCCGAATCCGCCGGCAGGCTTTGAACCGTTTTACGCACCTGCCCTACACAATAATCCAAAGCGGCAGAGAGTTCATTGTCATCAGGGCGATCACAGGCTGCCAGTATTATGGCCATCGCCGCTGATATTTTTGCTAGTGATCTTAGATACATGTTTATAAGTTACGGGTTAAGGGCGACCTCTCAGGCCCGCAGCAGCAGGCTGAAAAAACAAGCGCTGCAGCGAACCTGGCAGGTCATTCGCTTATTCAATTTTTGTATAAGGCAATGCCGGCAATGCAAATGACAAAAAGGAGCTGCCATTGATTAATTTCTTTCTGCCCGGAATGGTAAGCGTTTTACCTGCAAGTTTCACTACAAGCGCCGTTCTGCCGGGCAGTAATTCCAGGGGCATGGTCAATGTAAAGGGTTGCGAACCGCCTACATACCAGCTATTGTTTTCCCTGCACAGGACGACCGATGCACTATCAACATTGGTGCTGATACTGACCCCCCCTTTTGCCAGGCTGCGTCCGTTGCCCAGGAACAAATAATGTATTTCATGGCTATATTCACTGACCACGCCATAGGTTCCCCGGAATGTATAGTCTTTATGATTGATCACTTCCTCACCGGATGCTGTTGAAAAAACAGTTTGGGTACTGCCGTTCCTGCTTTTTACCACGATACCGGTAAAATCAGCCGGGGCTTTGGCCGGTGTAATGGAGGAAATGGAAACAATAGAAGCCGGCTGTGCACCCGACGACGGTTCATACACGGCCACAAATGGTTTTGTCCACGCTTCTCCATATTGCCTGGCCACGATGGTTGGCAAAGGCAGATCGGCAATTTCTTTCGGCACAATGCCGCGATCAATGGCGGTTGACTTAGGTGATTTAACCGTAAACAATTCCCGGCCGCCTGATCCCTTCATCCACATATTCATAAATATAGAATCGCGGCCCGGCATTTTCAACTGGAAGCTTGCTTTGATATCAGCCGTAGTTTGTACGGATCGCTCATCATACAAATAATCGTAGGCAAAGAGATCGCCATTGGCGAATGCGAGTTTATCAACAGGCTGCAAGGGTAATGGTTTGCCGTTATTGTCGCTCACGCTCAAGCCCTGCCCCATGTTATGATAAAAATAATCGTGGTACTTGTCGCCACCTTCTTTCCGGCGCGACCTGAACACATCGATATAATAACCGCTGGTATCGCTGGTGCGGATGATACTCATCAATCGCTGCTGATCGGCATTGGTTTCCGGTTCCAGGAAATAGAGGTCGGAAAAACTCAGATGCGGAAAAATACCCGTTTTCACGCCGGAAGCGGGATAACAACTTTTCAGCTGGAAGCCATGGTTGCTGCGCATCTCTGGATAAGAAGAAATGCCATTGACCACAACCGTATTGTGGGCCGGAAACTTCGAGTAATACTCTGCATAATCGGGTTGAAAATAACTGGAGCCAACACCTGCTTCCGGCGCCAGCGGCAATCCTTTGCCATATAATTCGAGGGAAATGCCATTGGCATGCATGTGATTGCCTTTCGATCCGTTCAGCGAAAGGGCCAATGCATGTTGCGGATCCCTGCCGTTTCGCTGGATCAGCCAGCTAACATTCGGCGAATAAAATAAAGGACTTACAAAATCCGTCAATTCCCCGGCTGGTATATTTTCTTTTAATGTAAAATCAGCATACGTAAGCAAGGAAACCAGGTTAGCTTTTCCACCCATAACCGACGGCTTCTCCGCTGCCGCTTGTGGATCCACCATTGACCATTCACCATTCACCATCCTGATCATCTTCGTGAACAACTCTTCCTGCTCCGGCTTCTTATTTTTCTGCGCATTCATTACTACCTGCCGCGCGGCAGCAGTTGATAAACGGCCATAATGCGAATCGCCAAAGGAGATCATATATCCATTGGGCATCAGGTATTGTGCAGTTGCCAACACCGCTTTTTTCAACAGGGGCAATTGTTCCAGCAGATCGAAATGAAGCACCCGGTCGAACAGGGTCACGAATTCCATGAACTCGTTGATGACCACCTGCGAATAACCCGGACTTTCATTCCAGATGCCGGTAACAGGGTCATAACCTCTTTTGATCAGTTCGGGCAATGACCATTGACGCACTGCTGTTTTATTCAGGATCTGATCGAGGTAATACTGGCAGCCCCGGCCATCGGCATATGTTTTATCATCCTCCAGCACCAGGGCGATCATCGCGACAAAACGCGCTTCTATCAGATCCCAGTTATTGAATGGAACCCCGTTCCTGATAATGAGGTCGGCCCATTTTTTAAAGGCACCCGCATATATAGACATATTACCGGGTGCGTGCACCTGAATGTAATTAAACAGGAAATCGTAACAAACCGTCAGTTCGTTGAGAATATCTTCATGGATCACTTCAAAGGAAGAAAGGCCAACCAGCGTTTGATTATGGCCGTGGTTGAGATCATAGGGTTCCTTCCGGTAATAGATCCCCTGCATGTAGGTATCAAAAAGATCATAGGCAAACTTTGCATACTTTTCGTCGCCCGAATACCAGTATACAATGGCCGCATTTTGCGCCATTGTCATGATCTGGCGGTTGATGCTTTCTACTACCCGGCCGGTTTTCGATGGCTCCACCCATTCCAGGGGTTGACCGGGTTTTGACCGGTTAACATAATACAAACCCCGCGGATCGTCCATATAGGGCACAAGATCTTCCAGCTTCGGCGCCCCATAGGAACTAACGGCATCACGGGTACCGGTGAACCGCACAGTAGGTACAGGGGCTTCCCCTTCAGCATGGTCGTATACCCCGCCTTTTATGAACACGTCGGTGGACTTAGACTTCCAGTACATCTGCAAACGCGACACGATCCAGCTGCTGTCGCTCTGGTGGCGGTTCACATAGGCTTCCAGATTACCGATCGATTGTTCCCAGGCCGAACGCGCCCAGTCGGTGCTGCCGATCAATTGTTGCAGGCGCGGTTTTTCTTTATCATTCGTAAGGAGTCTTGGATGCAGCGGGGTGATGCTGGCAGGTATTCTTATCTGCTGCCCATAACCGAACAGTGCGAATAACAGACTCAATAAACTTATACCTATATTTTTCATTACCGGCGTAACATTAGTATTAACAGAAGCTCGGTTATCCTGATTTTGCGATTTCGGGATTTTGAGATCTGGGGATTGCTTTTGCTTCAGCAGATCGGCAGACTGCAAACTCCCACATCGCAAAATGCGCTTATTACCAATCCGGATTCTGATCCAGGTTGGGATTAAGCGCTCTTTGCTGGGTTGGTATAGGCAGCAGGTAGTTCTTTTCGGCCCACTTGCGGCTGCTCTCAAAGATCAGGTTGCCGTCGGCGTTCACCGGAAAGGGCGAACTGCCATTTACAACCCAGCGGGTCTGCCAGCGCGTACCAGTCCATTTAATGCCCAGAACGTCCATAGGCATTTCTACCTCCGCCGTTTTCCAGCGCTTCAGATCATCTATTCTGAATCCTTCCAGGAACAGCTCGATGGTCCGTTCCCGCCTGATCTCCGTGCGCATATCCAGTGCATTCGTATTCACCAAGGCATTGTTCAATTTCGGCATTGATTTATTTACGCGGTTACGTACCAGGTTCAATGACCTATCCAGATCTGCATCGCCAATGTTCCCATTGCGCTCATACACCGCTTCTGCATAGTTCAGGTATACTTCCGCCAGGCGGATGACCGGCCAGTCGTATCCTTCTTCATTATCATTCAATCTTCTTTCGGTGGCCCATTTCTGACTTTGGTAACCGGTACCGGTAGCGGCATTATGGCGGCCGCGCGAACTGGCGACATCAGCCGCATCGCTGGTCCAGTTGGTGCGGGCGCCGGGGTTCTCATTGTCCCAATAGTAGTTGCTATCGATCATCATGGTATAACGCATACGGTTATCGCGGTTCATGAATTCCGAGCGGGTGGTGGCATATCCCTGGAACAAAGGCGATTTGTTGATCGGCAATCCATCCTGGCAGAGGTACATATCGGCCAACTTTTTGGTAACGCCACCCCCGATCAGGGTGTGCGTAACATTGTTCCTGATCTGCCGCAGCGTGTAGGAATAGCGGTTAGCCAGAATGTATTCTTTATTGCTTGATTTGTTCAGTCCGGCCGGATTCGATTTCTCGTCTTCCAGGATGAACATATATTTCTGTGCAGAATCGCCCAGCACGGCAGGAGCAAACAACTGGTATTCATTACTGGTGATCACTGCATTGCTGGCGCTGATGGATTTATCGAGCAAAGCATTGTACCGGTTCGCATTTCCATTGCGGAATTTTTGCCAGGTGCCTTCGTATAAGGCTACGCGGCCGAGAAATGCCTGTGCAGCGCCTTTGCTGATGCGGCCTTTATTGGCGGCGCTAATAGCCGATTCCAGGGGTAATACAGTGATCGCCTCTTCCAGGTCTTTGATAATAAGATCAACCACTTCATCGCGGCTGTTGCGGGGCGCCTGTAATTCGGCGGAGCTTGTCGAAAGCGGCCTGGTGACGATCGGCACACCGCCGAACTGCTGCAGCAGATCGAAATATACATAAGCGCGGAAGAACTTTGCTTCTGCTACATACAGCAGGCGGTCGGCCCTGGCTGGATTATCCATATCGGCACTGTCCTTTGCCAGTAAATAATTAATAGCCCTTAACCTTGTGTATGCATTATCCCAGTTGGCATCGGTAGCCACCAGGGTGTTGGTGCCGTTACTGAATGGACTGCGCGAGGGAGTTAGGTCGCTGCGGATATCAGCATGGGGCGAAGGGGGTTGACCAGGCGCCGGATCATACAGTACATTGGCAAAAGTGATCAGGTAATTATAGAATTCATTTGCAGCGAGTTTATACTGTTCGGCCGTTTTCCAGTAATCGGCATCAGAGATCTCATTGATAGGCTTCAGATCAACCAGCTTGTTACAGCCGGAAACCGCCAGCATCAGCACCCCGGCCACAAAGGCTATATAAGTAAGAGTTATCGT
Source organism: Longitalea arenae (assembly GCF_016924755.1). Classification (GTDB taxonomy): domain Bacteria; phylum Bacteroidota; class Bacteroidia; order Chitinophagales; family Chitinophagaceae; genus Niastella; species Niastella arenae. Next base: position 236,154 of record NZ_JAFFJX010000003.1, read on the forward strand.
TCTCATTCTTGCTGTTTTAATGATTTTAGAAAGTAACATTTACGCCTGCAGTGAGGTAGCGGTAAAAAGGATAACGGCCGCTGAAGGTGCTTACGTTATTGTTATTACTGTCTCCCCCATTGGCCACATTGCGGGTGGCTTCAGGATCCCAGCCATCGCGGATCCGGCTGCGCTCCCAGAGATCATTACCCGAAAAATAAACGCGCAGTCTTTGAATGCGGGCTTTTTGCGTAATGTTTGCCGGCAGCGTATAACCGATCACCAGGTTTTTCAACCGCAGGTAGGCGCCGTTCTCTTTCACCCAATCGGAAGGGAAATAATTATAGTTATTGATGCCGCCGGTTGAAGAAAGGCGGGGCAGATAAGCGCCGGTACGCTCTGGCGTCCACCAGGCATTTTCAAAAGCTTTGTTCTGCGCCTGGAATACAACGGCTGCCGGTATCCGCCAGTTGCCGTCGCGGATAAGCGTTCTTTTACCTACACCCTGGAAAATGACATTACAGTCAAAGCCATTCCATTCCAAACCTGCATTGAATGAATACACCAGGCGCGGGTCGTCGGTGCCCAGGAATTTGGCATCCTCGGGGAATGTGATCTTGCCATCGCCATTCAGATCTTTGAACATATTATCGCCCAATGCCAGCCGCGTATTGGCAATAGCGGCAGGCGCCCCGGTAGGCATGCCAATATTATTATCCTTGATATAAGCGCGGTAATCATCCAGCTCTTTTTGAGTTTGGATGCGGCCTGCATATTCGAGGCCAAAATAGGAATTGATGGGATAACCTTCCACAGCGGTGTTCAGGCCCCGGTTATCGGTGCGGATCAGTTTTTGTCCGCCAAAATTCACCAGTTTGGTTTTATAATCAGAAATATTACCGCCGATATGGTAGCTTATTTTCTTACCGATGCGATCACTCCAGTTCAGGGAGATCTCCCAGCCATTGGTCCTTAATTTACCATTATTACCTGCAGGCGCGGCCGCACCCAACACCGTGGGATAGGTACGTGCGATCAGCATATTGTCATTATTCTTTTGAAAGACCTCAAAACTTCCACTCAACCGGTTATTCAATACACTCAGATCAAGCGCCAGGTTGGTGGTTTGCACTTTCTCCCAGGTTCTGTCTAGCGCCACCAAGCCGCCGGGTGTTATGCGCACGGCCGGACTGGCGCCAAGGATGGGGAAACCTGCACTGCCGGCACCGCCGGAAAAAGCAATATTCAACATTTGGATATAATCATACAAACCAATGCCGCCCTGGTTACCCACATTTCCCCAGGATGCTCTTAGTTTCAGATCATTGATAAATCTTAGATCTTCCATGAATGATTCCTGCGAAATGCGCCAGCCGCCTGATAAGCCGTAAAAGAATTTCCAACGGTGATCCGGATGGAATTTCGAAGAACCATCATAACGGCCATTTATTTCAAACAGGTATTTATTCCTGAATGCATAATTGATCCGGCCGAAATAACCGGACAGGGCATAATGGCTCTGGTCTTCGCGCGATGTCTTGGAGGTGGCGTCACCGATAGTAAGATTCAGGGAGGAAGGCACATCGGGGATCGCATCCAGCGCTCTTGTAAAAAAGCTGTTCAGCTCCTGCCTTTCATATTGCGCACCGGCCATCATCTTTACATCATGATCCTGGTTAACAATTTTCGCGTATTCCAGGTAAGCGTTCAGGTTATAATAGGCTTCTTTGCGGTTGCCGCGCTGGTAAAAGCTTCTGTTGGTATTGGAAGGCGATAGCGTTGAGATCACCTGTGTGCCGGTATAATCGTACCAGGTGATCACATTTTCGCTCGTCCGGTAATCGGTGTTATGAAAATAATAACCGGCAGCAGCCACTGCTTTCAGTTCCTTCGTGAAATTATAAGTTACATTAAAGCTGCTGTTAAGGCGGGTATTCATTTCCCTGCCATCACCACCATACTTCGCGATATTATTATTGGTGGCATTGGAGATACCCGAGCCCCATACATAGGGCTTGCCATTCATGGTTTCCAACGGCACGCCCGGCTGAATACCATTATTAAGCACCGCACCGATATTGGAAGGTTGAATGATATCATTCTTCTCCACCGAGATATTACTTTCCAGCTTCAGCTTTTCAGAGAAGCGGTAATCATGCGTCAGGCGCAGGTTATATCTTTTATTTGAATTGTTGCCTACCTGCAAGAGGCTGCCATCATTGAGGTAACCCATTGAAATGCGGTAACCCGATCGATCGTTCCGCGATGCAATGCTTAACTGATGTTCATTGGATACCGCATCGCCCCATAATACATCCTGCATAGTGCCGGGGAAAAACACAAAATCCTTCACATCGGTAAAAAAACCGGCAGGGTTCAACCCCATCCCGTTCAGGGCCGCTGCAGCCTGTGAATAAGGCATGTATTGAATATCGTTCGCCACCGCATATTGCGCCAGTTTACCATATTTGTACCATACATCGTTTGGCGCCAATCCATCGGTGACGCGTGCTTCTTCCATCATCGGGCCCCAGCCGGCTATATCGATAAGCTTCGGCATTAAACCGATCTTTTTCTTCGATACAGATCCATTGTATTGAATGGTAGCTTTTCCCGACTTCGCTCTTTTGGTAGTGATGATCACCACGCCACCGGCAGCACGGGCGCCGTAGATAGAAGCCGCCGCCGCATCTTTCAAAAAAGAAATATTATCTATATCGGCCGGGTTGAAAGAGTTCAGCGCACTGCTGTTGGGCAGTGTTAAGCCATCTACGATCACAAGGGGCTCCGTACCATTAACGGAAGAATTGCCTCTTATTAAGAAGTTCCATGCTTCCCGGCCAGGCTGCGCGGAGTTCCTCGATATTGTTACTCCCGGTACCTGTCCCTGCAAGGCAGCGATCGGACTGGCAATAGGTCCGCGGTCCTGGAATGTTTTTGCATTAACGGTTGATACGGAACCGGTCACCGATCCTTTTTTGGCAGTTCCATAACCTACCACTACCACTTCACCCAGCTCTGCATTGCTAACGTGCAGGGCAATGGACATAGGTTGGGTGAGATCGGCCTTTATGGTTTGTGCGCCGAATCCAACGGCGCTGATCTCCAGGCTGGCATCGGCCGGCGCCTGTATCGTAAACTGGCCGTCTTCTTTAGTGGCGGTGATCTCATTACTGCCCTTCACCTTTACAGTAGCGCCAGCAATGGGTTCTTTGCTGGCCGCATTAAAGACTTTGCCGGTTACCGGCTTGTTTTGCGCATGGGCCATATGGCTGCCCAGCAGCAATAAGAGCACAAAGAGTGCAGAAAGGGGCAATCGCATAGTAGTAGTTTTAAGTTGTGGGTTCTTTTGTTGATTGTCTTTTATTGGGAGTGTTTCGTTTTAGTTTAGAGTTTGTGGTTTGTGGTTACTTATGTTCAACCTGACAAGTGAATGTTTGCTTCGCTATTTTCGTGGCCCATTCACCATTGACCATTCACCATTCACCATTGACCATTCACCATTCACCATTGACCATTCACCATTCACCATTGACCATTCACCATTGTCTATTGTCTATTGTTTTTGGCTCGATTCCCGGATGATCAGTTTGGTTTGTAATACCGTGGTCTTTTTTTCCGGTGCTTTTTCATGACCGGTTAAACAAGCCATCAATTGCTGCATAATGTGTTCAGAGATCTCGCGGATAGGTTGCGCAACAGCGGTTATTGATGGTGAGAATAAGGAGAAATGGGTATTATCGTCGAAGCCGATCACGGCGATATCACGGGGCACTGACTTTCCCAATTGTTTAATAGCTTCCAGTCCGCTTATGGCGAGGTAGTTGGTAGCAAATAAAATGGCATCGATCTGCCGGTGCTCCTGCAGAAACAATTTGATCTCATGGCTGATCTTCTCCTGGTCGGGCTTCAGATCGAAAGCAATGGTCTTCACATAAGGCGTGCGCCCGCTTTCTGTTATGGCATGATGATAGCCATTCAGGCGATCGCGCATCTGGGTTTGCGAAGAAGGAATGGTCACCAGCCCGATGTTCTTATAATTGTGCTGTAAAAAATGGCGCATCGCCTGGTATACACCATCGAAATTGTCGACCACAATATTGCAGGTGGCCAGGCCGGGGAAATACCGGTCGAAAAGCACCACCGGAAAATTGTCATCCATCAATGCCTGGATATCATCTTCAATGCCGGGTGGCGGTACTATAATATAACCATCCACCTGGGTGTCGCGAAAGGCGCCGATGATGTTGCGGGTTATGCGGGAATCATTTTCGGTGCTTGCATAAAAGATCTTATAATCCAGCTTGTATGCCTGTTCTTCAATGATGCGGGCGATCGCCGAAAAGAAAGGATCGGCAATACCTTCCACCAGCATACCGATGATCTTGCTTTTGCCGGTGCGTAAACTTTTGGCGATCCGGTTAGGCCGGTATCCCAGGAGGTTTACATGCTTCAGGATCTTCTGTTCCATTTCTTCGCTGATGCGCTTTTCAGCCGCCTTTCCATTCAACACAAAAGAAACAGTAGCCGCAGAAACGTTTAGCTGTTTGGCAATGTCGTGTATAGAGACTTTCTTTTTCAAGGTGTTATACTATTTAATCGATTAAGCAAAACGCTTAAAAAACAATTGCTCATCAGCTGTGAAAAGCAGAGCTGTATTATTATAATAAGCGGTGTTGAATGCTGATAAGAAATGGGAAGAGTTCCTGACGCGAGAAGCGATAAACGGTGCAAGATCCTGAGACACACCGTGGAATATTGTCAATTGAACACGAATATCAAGCGAACGCTTTTTTGGCATAGCAATCTTATTTCGCTGGCAATAGCAGTGAGTTAAAAAAGCAAAACAGCTTTTTTTTACTACTAAACCGGCAGTTTAGTTAATCGATTAGGCAAATCCTGTAAATTGGTGTCAAATTAACGCTTCTTACTGAACGCTACCCTTGAATGCGGTCAGTTTATTTGGGCAAACGTTGGCATTGGAAGAAGCAAGGGCAAGGGGCAATAGACAATAGGCAATAGGCAATTCTCAATGGGCAATACACAATTGACAATAGGCAATGCAATATGCAATAGACAATTGACAATGGGCAAGAAGCAATCGCAATGGGCAATGGGCAATACACAATAGGCAATGGGCAATGCAATATGCAATATGCAATAGACAATTGACAATAGGCAATGCAATATGCAATAGACAATTGACAATGGGCAAGAAGCAATGGCAATGGGCAATGGGCAATGCAATACGCAATAGACAATACGCAATAAACAATAAACAGTAAGGCTAGATGATGGGTTGCTGCCTGCCAGCGGGGCCGAACTGATAACTGTACACTTAACTGCAACTGAGAACGATTGACTTATGAAACATGAAAACATTACAATAAAAGACATTGCCAGGGCACTGAATCTCTCCTACTCTACCGTTTCGCGGGCCTTGAAAGACAGCTATAAGATCAGTGAAGCCACCCGGCAACTGGTAAAAGAATATGCAGAAGCGCATCATTACCGGCCCAACCTGATGGCGCAAAGCCTGAAGAACCAGAAAAGCCGCTGCATCGGCGTAGTGCTTTGCAGTATTCCCAATAGCTTTTTTGCAGAGGTGATCAGCGGGATTGAATCCATTGCTTACAGCAAAGATTATCTGCTCATCATTACTCAAAATCTCGAATCCTATGAGCGGGAAGTAAAAAACCTCGAGAATTTGACCTGGCGTTCCGTAGACGGGCTCTTGGTTTCTTTATCTACCGAAACAAAAGACATCGGTCATTTTCAACGATTGCATGAACAGGGTCTGCCCATCGTCTTTTTCGACCGGGTAACCGATGCCATTCCTACGCACCAGGTAATAACAGATAATACCGGCGGCGCCTACAAGGCCACCCGTCATTTGATTGAACGTGGGTATAAACGCATTGCCACCATCACCAGTTCACCTTATTTGTCTATTACGCGGGAAAGGCTGGCCGGTTATGAACAGGCGCTGGCCGAACATAATATACCTGTCAATGAAAACTATATTCAGTATTGCGCGCATGGCGGCATGATCATCGAAGAAACAGAAGCGGCATTGAATGCCCTGCTGCAGTTACCGGAACCACCCGATGCCGTACTGACCGCCAGCGACCGTATCACCGTCGGCAGCTATTCATTAATTCAAAAAAGAGGGCTTACCATTCCGAACGATATAGCCGTTGCCGGTTTCAGTAATTTTCAATCACCGGAATTATTCAATCCACCCCTTACAACCGTGCGGCAAAATGCCTTTGACATGGGCAAACTGGCTACCGAATTACTGCTGCAGCAAATAGAAAGTAAAAGGCCGGTGGATACATTTAAAAAACTGGTGCTCCCGGCGGAGCTTATTGTTCGTAGTTCTACGTAGTATTAGTTCAAAGTTACCGGTTGCCGGGTTCCTGTCGCCGGTTGCCACCGGCGTTCAGGTTACAGGTTACAAGTTGCAGGGGAAGGCGCTTTAAAAGAAGTGATCTGGTTATAAAATGTGTGTGTCTATAACAGGAGCTGTTACAGGTTACAGGTTACAAGTTACACGGAAAATGCGCCCAAAAAGAATGAACCTGGTTATTAAACGTGTGCCTCGATCACAAGAGCCGTTACAGGTTGCGACAGGTTACAGGTTACAAGGGCTACCGGTGCAGGAGGCTGAAATGCATACAATTAAAAAGATGGAAGACCCTGAAACCTGAAACCTGCAACCTGCAACCTGAAACCTGAAACCTGAAACCTGTAACCTGAACCTGCAACCTGAAACCTGAAACCTGCAACACATCGCCCCTGCCCCCTGCCTTTATATTTCCACACCTGTGCAAAAAACGGATCGCCCAAATGGCCCCGTCCCCCTATTTTTGCCCATTACACCAATAAGTATTTTCTGCCAATGATTTCTACGAAAAGCGATCAGAAAAATGTGTTATTGTTACAGCCCCATCGTTTATTGTCAGATCATCAACTGCTGGAATGTTTACAGATCACCAAAGAAAAAGGCATTCCGAAATATGTGAACAGTGAGCTGAATAGTGCGGAATTGAACAAAACTTATCCCAAATTGCCCAAAGAGGTAAAAGACGCCCTCTTGTGTTTCGGCAAAGAGCGGATCGGCCTGTTAAAAGAAGAGATCCAGAAAAAGTTCACCTTACAACGCGCCGGCATTTCTTATGAAGTGTATTATAAAACAGCTATCACCCGCCGCCTGCACGAGCATATGGAAAGAATGAAACCATTTGCTGCACTGGTAAAATGGTATCATAAAATACCGGGCGAAAAAGGTAATTTCAAAACAGCGCCCGGCAGCTTCAGCACTTTCAAACCGCAATTGCAGTTCGAAGTAACGAAAAACGGCAACGCCCTGCAGTTACATACTTTTATTTCCATAAACGGCGCCACTTATGGGCTCGAGCAGTTCAGCCGCTACCAGTTCCTGCTGCTCAGCGGTAATGAATATTTCATTCTTGCCTATAAAGACTTTCAAACCCTCGAATGGCTGAAAGAAAATGACCCGCAGCAATACAGCCATCAGCCGCAGGAATTTTCAGAGATCATTCTGGCTAAACTGGAAACAGATTATACCGTTAACCGCAATAACCTCTTTCAGAAAAATGAGATCAGGGAAAAACCGGTGAACCGCGTGCTGTTGAGTGAGATCAGCCAGTCCTTCCTCGTATTAACGCCACAATGGGAATACGACGGTTTTATTACCGAAGGTCCGTGGAAAGCAACCTATGAGATCACGCGTAATGGACAGGCCTACGCCATCTACCGCAACCAGCAGGAAGAACAGGCCCTGTGGCAATTGCTGGAAGGATTACATCCCAACTTTGAAAAACAACTGAACGGGTATTACTATCTCTCCTTTGAGGAAGCGCAAAAAAAGCAATGGTTCCTCAAAGTATACCATAAACTGCTCGACCTGAACATCCAGGTGATCGGCATGGATATGCTGCAGCATTTCCGCTATTCGCAGTTCAAAGTAAAAGCCGATGTTACCATTCGAAATGAGATCACCGATGCCCTGGTACTGCAAATGGTCATTTCATTCGGCGATGAAGAAGTGTCGCTGCTGGAAGTTCAAAAGATCATCCAGGCCGGACAAAGAGCCATTCTCCTGCAGGATGGTTCCTTAGGCATTCTGAACGACGAATGGTTACAAACCTATGGCACCATCATCAGGCATGGAAAAATTTCCGGGCAGGAAATACAGGTGCCGCGCTGGCTTGCCTTCAGCGAAGAAGAAAGCGCCGATGGCAGCGCTGTATTAAAACCTACTTTGAAAGATACCTGGTTGGAAAAATGGCAGCAATGGCAACAGGATGGTGAAAAAGTATACGAAGTGCCAGCGACTATCAAGGCCCAGCTGCGTCCTTACCAGCAAAAAGGCTTTGAATGGATGTTGCTGCTGGCCGAAGCAGGCGCCGGCGCCTGCCTGGCCGATGATATGGGTTTGGGTAAGACCCTGCAAACGATCAGTCTGCTTACCCACCAGCTACAGGAAAAAGCCAACCAACGGCATTTGATCGTTTGTCCATCCTCGCTGATCTATAACTGGTCGCAGGAATTACAAAAATTTGCATCGCATGTGAAGGTGCTGATCTATCATGGCGCGCATCGCACCATCGAGGACGCAGCTACCGGCGATTTCCAGGTGATCATTACCAGCTATGGCACCGTACGGCAGGATATTGAAGCTTTATGCCTTATCCCTTTCGGCACCATTGTGCTCGATGAAAGCCATACTATCAAGAACCCGGCTGCGCAGATCACTAAAGCGGTAGAAAGATTGCAATCGAGTTTCCGCGTGGCGCTCAGCGGTACGCCGGTCATGAACAATACCTTCGACCTCTATGCACAAATGAATTTCCTGCTGCCGGGCATCTTTGGCAGCCGCGAATTTTTCCGGCGCGAATATGCCGATGCCATCGATCATCGCCGGGATACCGATAAGATCAAAACCCTGCAACGCATTACCGCTCCCTTCGTATTACGCAGAACCAAAGAACAGGTAGCCGGCGACCTTCCCGCTAAAACCGAAATGGTGATGTGGTGCAAAATGAGCGATGCGCAACAGCGTTTGTACGACGAAGTAAAGGACAGCATCCGGCAAAGTGTATTCCTCAATATAGAAACCGAAGGCCTCAATAAAAGCAAACTCGCGGTCTTACAGGGTATGCTAAAGCTGCGGCAGATCTGTAACTCGCCCCTGCTGCTGCCCCGGGAAGAACAAAGCTGCAACGATTCGGTGAAGACCGATCTGCTGATGAATGAATTGCAGAACAACCTGAAAGACCAGAAGGTGCTGATCTTCTCGCAGTTCACCACCATGCTGAACCTGCTGGCCGAAAAATGCCGGGAGGAAGGCATTGCGTATTATCATCTTGACGGACAAACAGCCCCTGAAAAACGGATCGAGATGGTTAACAAATACCAGGAAGCCGGCAATACCACCAATGTGTTTCTGATCAGCCTGAAAGCCGGTAATGCCGGTTTAAACCTCACGGCTGCAGGGTATGTCTTTCTGTTCGATCCCTGGTGGAATACGGCTGTGCAGCAACAGGCCATCGACCGTACGCATCGCATTGGCCAGACTAAAAATGTATTTGCTTACAAGATGATCTGCAAAGACACGATCGAAGAAAAGATCATCTCCCTGCAACAGCATAAGAAACAACTGGCGGAAGAATTGATTGCCGAGGACGAGGGTTTTGTGAAGTCGCTGACGGAAGACGATATCAAGTATTTATTCAGTTAGTACCCTTGGTACCGTTACAGGGTACAGGTGTCAAGGTTTCACGTTTCATGTTACAGGTTGATTTGTTACCGGTTACCGGGTACCGGTTACCGGGTCTCAAATTTATTGCAGATTGAGTATGGGCGGGTGTTCCGCATTAAGGGCCTGGCAACCGGTAACTGGTAACTGGAAACGCTTTCATTAATGTCGTATGCTTATTTCCTCCAACGTCTTCCCCTTGGTTTCGGAAATCCTGTTACGAACAAACAAAAATCCCAACACACAGATCCCGGCATACATATAGAAGGGACCAAAGGCGCCCAGCTTTTGCGCCAGCACGGGAAAGGTAAATACCAGCACGAAATAAGCGGCCCATAACGCCACTACCGCCACGGTAGTGGCTTTTGCGCGGATATGATTGGGAAAGATCTCGGCAATAAGCACCCAGGTGACCGGCGCCAGCGAACTTGCATAAAGAGCTATGGCGATCAACACAAAAACCGAGACCAGCGAAGCCGCTGCCTGTGCCTGTAATAACAATGCCAGTATAATATAGATCGCCGATAAACCGGCAGCACCGGCCAGCATCAATGGTTTGCGGCCCAGTTTATCCACCTGCCACATGGCAATGATGGTAAAGACCAGGTTCACGGCCCCAATGGAAACCGTTTCAAACAATTGCTGATCGAGGCTTGCGCCAACCGACTCAAAGATCGTAGAGGTGTAATTGAACACTACATTGATCCCGCAAAATTGCTGGAACACGGCGAGCAAAATACCCGGTATAATGAACCTGCGTACCGATGGCGACCAAATACCGCTGACCGCATCTTGTTGCGCACCCGATAAGGATCGCTTTATATCGGTAATGGTATGTTCTGCAAAATCCGGATTGCCGATCCTGCCCAGGATCCGCCTTGCTTTTTCCTGTTGACCGGCCTGCATTAACCAGCGCGGACTTTCAGGTAACCACATGACCCCTAACAGGAATAATAAGGAAGGTACTGCGCCTAAGCCGAACATCCAGCGCCAGGCATCGGGGCCATTGTCAGCCAGCAGATAATTAACGAGGTTGGTAACAAGGATGCCGATCACAATGGTAAGCTGATTGATAGCCACATTACGGCCACGCACTGCCGGCGGTGAGATCTCTGCAATATACATGGGGCTTAACATCGAGGCCATGCCTACGCCAATACCTGCTGCAAAGCGCATCACAATGAAAACCGTTAAGGACCCCGATAAGGCCATGCCAATAGAAGACAATGCAAAGATGATAGCAGCGGTCATCAATCCGGGCCTGCGGCCATACCGGTCTGCCAGCGCACCCGCGATCAAACATCCGACGATACAACCCAGGGCCAGGGAACCGGTCAGAAAACCTTCCCACCAGGCGGTTAAGCCAAACATGGTACGCAAAAAAGGAAGCGCGCCGGAGATCACGGCAAAATCGAATCCGAACAGATATCCACCGAGGGCTGAAATAAAAGAGATGGCTATAATGTAACCTGAATTAAAACGGTATTGGGTCATGGCAAGCATTTGATTAATGTACGAATGGATAACTGATAACGCGATAACCGGCCGGTGTACAAATATCGAAATTGGCGCGCGCATGCATACCGGCCAGGGTAATGGTGGCGCTTTCGCCCGGTTTTAACGTTGGCAGCTTTTGAGATAAACGCTGTCCCTCCGTCCCCGGCCAAACGATGGTAAAATCACGCACGGTATAAGATGGCAACTGGTCTTTATTTTTAAGGCTTACCTGTACGGTGGTCTCGTTCAGTTTTTTTGTATTTGTAATGACGATCGGTGATGCCAGCTGCTTGAATACATGGTAAGATGATTTCTTTTTGAAATACAGATCGGTGATCCCATGAATGCGGGCTTTGTAGTTGGCGGAACCATCTTCCCCCATATGTGTGCGGTAATCGTTCAAACAAAAATAAATGCAGCCCGCAATGTATTTCCGCCTGGCCCATTCATTATAATGATAGGTCATATCTTCAATGCGCCGCAGATCACCGCCGGCAAAGCGCGGTTCACATAATCCATTTTCCGTGATGAGCAGGGGCCGGTCGCCGATACAACTTTCAATTTCGGCAAAATAGGCCGGCAGCTCTTCTGTCTTTTTACCAAACCAGGTGCCGATGTATTCGTTCCAGGTGGGCAGATCGCCAATGAACGACTCATCGTTCTCTTTCCGCCGGAACGTTTCATTAGATACCACATTCACCAGGCGCGAACTATCCAGTGTTTTTACATATTGCTTCAAGCGCCGGTATTGATCGGGATCCCGGTCATTGCCATGTACTTCATTGCTGATGCCCCAGGCAAAGATGCAGGGATGATTATAATCCCTTTCGATCATTTCCCTGAATTGCAAACGCGCCACCTCTTCCAGTTCAGGGCTTAGCCGGCCGGGTTGCTGCCACCAGGGAATTTCCGCCTGCAGCAGCACGCCTTTTTCATCGAGCTGATCGAGCATATATTCATCTACCTGCCAGTGAAACCGGCTGATGGTCACATTCAGGTCTTTGAACATATTTGCCACCGAATCCATTACCCAGCGCGGTTCTGCACTGCCATGGTCCGGGTGGCTCGAAGGCATATACTCCAGTCCCGGCAAACGAACGGCTTCATTATTCAGGAAAAATTGCGGCCCGCGCAGCTCTATTTTACGGCAACCAAATGTTTGCGTCACCTGGTCGGTGGCTTGGGCATTATTGCTAACGCTTACCTGCAGCTGATACAGGAAGGGATCGTTAAAATGCCAGAGATGCACTTTGCCGAGATCGATGTAACTGGTGAACGCATCACCTTGCTTTATTAATCTCAGATCTTGCGTGAACACATTTTTCTTAGAGCGTTTTTCATAAATGCGAACGGCTGCCTGTACCGCTTCAACATCCTCCTCCCATAACTTCAGGTTAAGCCTTGCTGTAGCTGTTGAATCAGCCATATTGATATCGGGTGTAATGTGTACATACCGTATAGAAGGTTTGCCGCTAAGCTGTAACTGCACGCCACGGATGATACCACCATCATTACACCAGTCGAACTTTTGTTTATACGGCAGGTTGGAAGCCGAGAATGCATTACTTACTGAAACTACCAGTTTATTAGGTGTGCCGGTCTTTACACTTTTTGTTACATCTACATAAAAGCTCGTATAACCGGCATTGGTATGCGTAGCAAGCTGGATTCCATTCAGGTAGATCACTGCATCATGATATACGGCATCGAATTTCAACCTGATCTGTTTATTACGGTGCTGTGCAGGCACCGTAAAGCTTCTTTCATACCAGGCCAGGCCGCTGTAATCTTCCAGTCCCTTCATTACATTCCAGGTATGCGGCACCTGAACTGTAGTTGCATTGGCCGGTAAGCCGGCAGACCAGTTGTTGTTTTGGCCGGCTTTGGCAGAATCGACGATGAAACGCCAGGCGCCATTCAAAGGGATGGTATTTCTTAAGGTTTGGGCAGGAATCGATATTATAGTAAATAGCAGCAGGCAGGTGCAGATAGTTCTTTTCATGAATGGCAGCATTGTTGATCGCATAAAAAATATTATACAAATATGCCGGTAAGCGGTTGGCGGGAAAATAGAAATTTTTACGGAAATGATGGACAATGTTATTTTCCGGCTGTTAATTATCAACTATATTTATAGACAAATCACACAAACAGCTTGCCATGCCGGTACTCAAGAAAAGGGAAGGTTTTCAGGGTCAGCGCTCCATCGTATTGCCCAGGAAGATCATCACGGAATTCAGTAACAGCAATACGATCGCCACAGGGCTTTACATAACAGATATAGGCTATTACCCGAAGGCAAAATATCATTACCGGCAGCGAACCCATGGCAGCGATCAGCATATCCTTATATATTGCCTGGAAGGAAAAGGCAAAGCGCAGGTAATGAAAAATAATTATTCCCTGCAACCCGGTTCATTTATTATCATTCCGGCCGGACATGCCCATAGTTATGCATCGGCGGAGGAAGATAGCTGGACAATTTACTGGATCCATTTTACCGGCTCTTTGTCGAAAAAAATAGTAGACACATTAAAACAAAAAATGAATGGCTATTGCAGCCGGGTCACCTTCAAACAAAAACGGCTCGATCTGTTTGATGATATGTATGCCTGCCTGGAACGTGGTTATGGAAATGATAACCTCAGTTATGCCAATATGTGTCTGTATCATTTCATCTCCACCTTCCTGTACGACGACCAGTTCAACCTGGCAGAGAAAGTACATGGTGATGATCCCGTAGAATTGTCCATCAGCTTTATGCAGCAGCATATAGCGCAGGCGCTTTCCCTGGAGGCCATTGCCCAGTCGGTAAATTTTTCAGCCTCTCATTATTCGGCCCTGTTTCGCAAAAAGACGGGATTTGCGCCTATTGAATATTTCAATCATTTGAAGATCCAGCTGGCCTGCCAGTATTTACATTTTACTGAATTGCGGGTAAAGGAGATTGCGGATAAGCTGGGTATTGAGGACCCCTACTATTTTTCGCGGCTATTCACCAAATTGATGGGCATGTCGCCTAACCAATACCGGAGCAGTAAGAGCTGATGTGCTAATTAGCTAATGTGCTGATTTGCTGATGTGCTGATGTGCTAATGTGCTAATGGAAACAGCCATTAAACAGCTTGATCTAAATCAAAACTTACTCAGGAATGAGCGAACATGTATCATATTTCAACAATATGATTATTTTTATGCTATGCGTAATTGTTAGTTAATCAATACCAGCTACCGGTTCCACAACCGGAGCGTTAACCACAAACCTTGATGATATGGGAAAATTCATTATCACCAAACGCGTAAATGGAGAATTCCAGTTCAGCTTAAAGACCGGCAATGGCGAAACCATTCTCAGCAGTGAAGGATATTCCACAAAATCCAATTGCCAGAATGGGATTGAGTCGGTCAAACGCAATGCTCCGGACGAAAACAAATATGACCGGAAAAGAGCCTCCAATGGCAAATTCTATTTCACCCTGGAAGCGGTTAATGGTCAAACCATTGGCATCAGCGAACTGTATGAAAGTGAAAGCGGCTGTACGAATGGGATCCTGTCGGTAAGAATGCAGGCCCCGGATGCCACTATCCAGGATGCAACGATCTAGTTTTGAAAGCGCAATTCAGCTACACGCGGTCCGCCAACTGGCGGATCGCTTTTTTTATTGCATACAGCATATAACTGGCAACTGGTAAAGTTTACCAGATATGGCTGACTGAATACCGGGTATTCCGCCAACTGTTTAACTGGCAACCGGTAACCGGGCAGCGTCACCCTGTCGCATTCACCCCCCGAATTTGTCCCAACCACACCCTTTTCAGGTTCGGAATTTGTATCAACTTTATACTGTTGAAAAAACCAATTCTTTCATTCAAAAAAGTATTAATATGGAAAAGCAGGAATTCAAGATCACCATCGACGCACCCCGTGAAAAAGTATGGAAGGTTTTATGGACGGATGATTCCTACCGGGCATGGACAGCTCCTTTCTCTGAAGGATCTCATGCTGTTTCCGACTGGAAGAAAGGCAGCAAAGTGCTGTTCCTGGATGGTAATGGAATGGGTATGGTTTCCAAAATAGATGATGCTGTTCCAAATGAATACATGAGCTTCTTGCATCTGGGCATTGTGAAAGACGGTGTGGAAGATACCGAAAGCGAAGAGATCAAAGGATGGGCCGGTGCACATGAGAACTATATTCTGAAAGACGTTCAGGGAAAAACAGAACTCCAGGTAGAACTGGATATCGATGAACAACATAAAGAAATGTTTTCCGACACCTTTCCGAAAGCGCTGCAAAAGGTTAAGGAGTTAGCGGAGAATTAGTTCAAAGTTCATAAGTTCCTGAGTTATTAAGTTCCTAAGTTCTTGAGTTTAGAATTAATCGCAAGAAAAAATAACTGAATAGCGAAATAACTGAACAACTGAATAACTGAATACTAAATAACAGAGCGAACCCCATCCCGGGCAGTTCGCTCTTTTTATTTTCTCACCAAAAGTTAACCTTAATTGTCACGGAATTCAGCCACAGTATCATTTTTTGGTAAAGAGCACAACCATCCCTCCCATTATGACGTCATATAGGCCTGATTTCTTTAATTTTATCAAAACCAATGTCATGGCTTCCTATACAATTACCGTCAACAATAAAAAACACAGCGTTGATGTGCTGCCTGATACGCCCCTGCTTTGGGTTTTACGCGATGAGCTGAACCTGGTAGGCGCCAAATTCGGCTGCGGTATTGCCCAATGCGGCGCCTGCACGGTGCTGATGAATGACAATGCCATCCGCGCCTGCAGCTACCCGGTGTCGGCAGTTGGCACCAATAAAATAACTACCATTGAAGGTTTGAGTGAGAACGGCGATCATCCCGTGCAAAAGGCCTGGGACGAAATGGACGTGCCGCAGTGCGGCTATTGCCAGAGCGGCCAGGTAATGGCAGCGGTAGCGCTCTTAAAAAGGAAGCCCAACCCCACTGATGACGATATCAATGCAGCCATGAGCAATATATGCCGCTGTGGCACATATGTGAGAATTCGTAAGGCCGTGCATTTGGCGGCAAACAAAACTGGGAAATAACAGTTACCGGTTACCAGTTACCGGTTACCAGTAACCAGTTACCAGTTACCGGTTTCCGGTTACCGGTTACCAGTTACCGGTTGCCGGTTACCAGTTCCCGGTTTCCGGTTACCGGTGATTCCAAAAACAATGAAGGCCGCACCCTGGTAACAGGGAACCGGCGACAGGTAACTAATTCCCATTCACCATTGTCGATTCACATCTAAAGCTTCTCCCATGAAACAGGTTCAATCAAATATCTCCAGAAGGAATTTCCTGAAGATCACCTCCCTGGCAGGTGGCGGCATCTTATTGGGTTTTGAATTGCTGGCGAATGCAGGCGCCGAAGCCATAACCGATGCCCCGCTCTTTGCCCCCAATGCCTATCTCTCCATCGATCCGAAAGGCATCATTACATTGATGGCGCCCAATCCCGAGATCGGTCAGGGCGTTAAAACCGCCTTACCCATGCTGCTGGCCGAAGAGCTGGACGTGGATTGGAACAAAGTGGTGATCAACCAGGCTGATTACGATAAAGAAAAATACGGCAACCAGTCTGCCGGCGGCAGTGGCGCCATCCGTGGCCGTTATGAACCCATCCGCAAAGCAGGCGCCGTAGCCCGGCACATGCTCATCGCTGCAGCCGCAGAGACCTGGAATGTTCCCGCTGAAGAATGCAGCACGGAAAATGGTTTCGTTCTGCACAAGGCAAGCGGTAAGAAACTCAGTTACGGTGAACTGGCCACGAAATCAGCGGGTATGCCGGTTCCGCAGAACGTTTCACTAAAAGACCCGAAAGATTTCAAGATCATAGGGAAACGCATAAAAAATATTGATAACAAAGGCATCCTAACCGGTAAACCTTTGTTTGGGATTGACACCCGGCGCGAAGGCATGCTGTATTGTATGGTATCGCGGCCACCCGCTTTTGGCAAGAAGCTAAAATCATTCGACGATAGCGATACCCGTAAGATCCCCGGGGTTAAAAATGTGGTACGCACGGAGCATGTCGTGGCCGTACTCGCCACCAATACCTGGGCGGCGAAAAAAGGACGCGACGCCCTGAAAGTGGAATGGGAGGATACCGGCAAATTGGAAAGCACCTCCGATCACCTGGCCGCTTTTAAAGATCTCATCCAGCAGAAGAACGAAAAACCCGACCGTAACGACGGGGATGCGGAAAAAGCGCTGGCGAACGCCAAAAAGGTGATTGAAAGTGTTTATGAAGTGCCTGTATTGAGCCATGCGCCCATGGAACCCATCAACTTTTTCGCTGATGTACGCGATGGTAAAGCCGACCTGTACGGACCCACCCAGGTGCCGGGCCGCGCCATTGCCGATGTAGCCAAAGCACTGGGCATCGCTGAAGCCAATATTACGCTTGGCCTGCCCCGCCAGGGTGGCGGTTTTGGCAGAAAACTACGCAGCGACAATGTGGTGGAAGCGGCATTGATCTCTTCCGTTGCCAAAGCGCCGATACAAATGATATGGACACGCGAAGATGATATGCAGGGTGATTTTTACCGCCCCAATGGCATGTACCGCTACCGGGCTGCCATCAATGCCAACAACGAACTCGATGGCTGGTACCTGATCGCTGCGGCCCTGAATGCCGGCCGTGCCGCCGCTGCCGATAATTTCCCCGCGGGCGCCATTACCAATTACCGTACCGACAGCCAGGGGCTTAGCTCCAATATTCAAACCGGCCCATGGCGCGCCCCAACGCATAATGCCATTGCATTTGCCGAACAGAGCTTCCTCGATGAAATAGCACATGAACTAAAGAAAGATCCGGTTGCATTCCGGCTTGAATTGCTCGACAAAGCAAAGAATAACCCGGCAGGCAAAGTGAATTACAATATCGATAAATTCAGATCTGTTATTGACCTCGTTACCAAAATGAGTAACTGGGGTAAGAATACACCAGGCCGTTACAAAGGTTTTGCCGCTTATTATTCGTTCAACACCTATGTGGCGGAAGTGGCCGAGATCTCTATGCAGAACGGCAAACCCAAAGTACATAAAGTGTATTGCGCCGTGAACTGCGGACAGGTGGTAAACCTCAGCGGTGCCGAAAACCAGGTGCAGGGTGCTATCGTAGATGGCCTGGGCCATGCCTGGTTTACCGAGATCACCTTCGATAAAGGCGCTGTACAACAAAAAAATTTCAATACGTATAAGATGATGCGGATGCAGGATGCCCCGCTTGATGTGGAAGTGCAGTTTGTAGAAACGAATGAAGCTCCAACCGGTTTAGGCGAACCTGCCCTGCCGCCGATCGCTGCGGTCGTATGTAATGCAATCTTCGCCGCAACGGGAAAGCGAATAAGAAAGCTTCCTTTTAACGGAGCCTTTCAAGATAAATGAGCAATGCGGCAAGAACAGGAAACAGACAATGGCAATAGACAACGGGCAATAAGCAATGGTATGTTTTGCCAATTGCTTATTGCCAATTGCCGGTTGCATGTCACCATCCGCTTTCACAATATGCCCTTGTCCACAACACAACGTGCAATAATACCGCCTTGCACCAGGCCTTATGCATTTTTTCAATAACGCCCAGGCTATGTCCTTTTTTGGCCAGAAACGGTTTTACGGTATCATTCACTACAGCTGTGAAAGCCAGCACATATCGCATAGGGATATGCGGGGGCGTATTCACATTATCTGTTTTGTTCTTTTTGGCCTCCATATGGCGCATACCAATTTCATGCTGATAGTTGAGCCAATCCTGGTCATATGGTTTGTAACATACATCCAGTATCCATTGCTTGAAGCGCTCTTTTACTTTCTCTTTATATTGTTCATCGATGTTGCCTTGCGCATCTTTAAAATAATACGACAGGTGTGGTGTAGAACTTATAACCCCACGCCATAAGGTCACGATCGCCTCTGTTTGCGTTTCGAGCACGTCTCCTGCGATCCGCAGGTATTTCATATCATCTGAATCCAGGGTGATGGTTTGCTTCAACTGTTCCAGCTCTTTCATAGAAACTGGTGAGGTGGCCAATTCTTTCGCACCATAGTCGTACCCGGCTACATTGCCCACTACTGTTTCCATAACTAATTGTTTTTATTCATTTTAAACAATTCTAAAAAAACCGTACCAGCAGTATGGAGAAAATTACACACTGCTTGTATAACCTGTAGTTACACCAAACACCTAAAGCTTACCTGTTATAAATCTGTTCATTAGTTCAACGACCCATGCCTGCAGGCCGCTTCAATGCAAGTAAGACACCAGCCTGGCGGACGAAAAAATGCGGACCAGCGCTTGTTGTAGCGCCGGCATTGTCTACAGCTGCTCAATTTTTGAGGAAGGAACTACCGGGCCGGTAAGCCATTCGCGGCATGGCCACAGAGAGGATCTGCATTGTATTCCCTAAGAAGCTACCGCCTGCTGCCGCGCCCGCAGTTGGTGCTCGTTCAGCTTCACGCCTGGATTTAAAATATAGGTAGCAATAGTATTATCGCTCAACACTTCTACCATACGGAAACCTTTATACGTTGTACCCCAGCTTCCGCCAATATGCGAGTCAAACAGAAAAGGGATCCCTTCTGTTTCTTTCATATCGTCCTGGTCGTGATCATGGCCGTTAAAGACCGCCCTCACATTTTTATGATCTTTCAGCAGGCTGATGAATTCCGGACATGCAATTCCATTGTCGGTCCATTTTACCGGCGTGATATGAATGGCTATAAAAACATTCGGCGCCGCTTTGTATTTCTCCAGCTGCGCGCGCATCCAGTCGAGGTCCGGACAAACATACTCGCCTTTTTCATTGGAGGTGGTGGCCAGCAGGAACACCTGTTTGTCGAGCTCGAATGCATGATTCACCGGCATCTTCCAGGTGTTTTGCCACACTTCGGCATTCACCCTGTCATGATTGCCCTGGGTAACATAATAAGGCATCTTCAATTGATCGAGGCGTTGTTTGGCCAATGGCAACATCGCCGGATCATCGTGGATAATGTCGCCGTTGATGATGCAGGTTTTCAACCGGCTTTTTTTATGCTGCTGGTTGATATGCTGGATGATATTGGCGTAATCATTTTCCCAGCTGGTCTTGGGTTGACCGAAATGTCCGTCACTGGCCACTGCAAAGCGGAACTTTACGCTTTTGCCTGCATTCGCCAGGGAAGAAACAGAACGATACAGCAATTTTCCATTGGTAAGCAGTAATAGAATGGGTGTGGAGTTTTTAAGGAATGAACGACGATCCATAGATGTGCACTCTTTAAGGTTAAAGGTAATCAATTGTATTTTTGTGTTACCGGTTACCTGTTACCTGTTACCGGTACGAGGACATTGGAGGCCGCGCCACGGGGAAACCGGGAACCGGCGACCGGGAAACTGTCGCTCACTCACCACTTCCCCTCCAGCATCTTCATAAAATACCCTCCTACCACACTTCTTGCCTGGAAACCCACCTGTTTACCATTGGTGGTTTCGTGCCAGTCGCTCAGGGGGACCCTTGTTGGCGTTTCTGTAAGATACGCATAAACGGGGTTGATCAGTGCATTAAAATCGGCCGGTTTATCGGCCAGGGTAGCCGTCCAGATGATCCAGTCAGATTTGGTATAGGTCTTCCGGCTGTCGAGCGGCAAGCCATAAGTATTCTGTTTGGTGAGATAATACCTGATCTCCTTTTCATATACCTCAGCCGGGAAAAGATGGAGCTTTAATATTTTATCCCAGGCCAGGTTGTACTTCTGGCTCCAGGTATTTTTGTCGGCAAAGGTCAACGCATAATGATCGCCATCGTGGGCCAGCTCCATCCATTTTTTCACCATCTCCTTCGCCATAGCGTGGTATTTTGCGGCGGTATCTTTTTCCTTAAGCATATCAGCCAATAACGCATAACAGCCGATCCCTACAATGGCTTTTACCGATAGGTTGGCATTTCGCGCCAGGTGCCCGGCAAAATCATCGGTACATAACTGGTTGGCAGGATCAAACCCTTCCCGGCTTAAATACTGCACCCAGGTGCTGAGCGCCTTCCAGTGTTTTCTGGCGTAATTGGCGTTGCCCTCCGCTTTGGCAATGGCTGCGGTCAGAATGATCATATTGCCTGACTCTTCCACCGGCATATCCTCGCCATAGGTTTGTCCGTTCGCCAGCGGATAAGTTCCCAGGTCATGGGCCGCGAAGGGTTTATTAAAGCGGCCGCTTTCCGAATAATAAAAAATACCATTCAGCATACCTTTCAACAACTCCGGATTGTACAGGAGGAATAAAGGCGCAGAGGGATAGGTCACATCTACGGTATTGATAGAGCCATTGCTATAATTTTCCTTCGACAGGAACAACAATTCCCCCTGCGGGTCTTTAACGATCTTATGCGCGGCAATACATTGGCGGTAAGCGGCCACACATAACTGGGCATATTTCTCGCCGCCTGCTTTTTTAACATCGGCATATAGTTTCTCATCAAAAGCGCTGCATTGTTTCAATATGGTTTTGTAATCAGCGGCAGCGGTGGCTAGTTCTTTTTCGATGGTACGCCCTTCCGCCCTCCATACCGGCGGAAGGTTCTGATTGAAATATTGAACAGCATACAGGTCATCATAGCCCAGCATAATGAATTGTTCCTGCGGGCTGCGGCTGCTTTGCAGGGCGGGCAGTACGGTCTTTAATGACAGCTGCCTGCCGGTGATTGAATCAGCTGTGGGGATGAATGCGGGAAGATCCTTGTCAGCCTCCACGATCGCCTGTTCAGCGCCTGCCGGTGAAGCCACATACAAATAGCCCCAGTCAATCCGCAGATCATCCCCTTTCTTTTGTAAGACCGGCTGTGCTACCGAACCGGCTTTGATCACCGGCCATTTAGCTGCGGTCATGTATTTTACGGCAGTGACCTCCTGCTCAGGTTTGTTGATGCACACATTGGTAGATACGCTGATACTTGCCTGCGTCTTATGCGTTTTGCCATCGTTCGATTGCACGATGAGTGAAATATAGGAAACGGGCCGCGTGAGCACCGCCCAGTTGTTTAACAATAAAGGAGAGGTGAATTGCACCTGCAGGTCAACAGCACCACAGGTGTAACGGTAAATGGTGCGCGTAGCAGTAACAGTTACTTCTTTTTTTACGGCAACCGCTTCCTGTTTGCCATTGCCTTTCCCCAGGAACCGGTAATACCTGCCATCAACGAGCAGCCAGCCGGTCAATGCCTGCTCAGCACCCGTCCAGTGTTTTGCATTTTCTGCAGTAAGATCATCGGTGAATGACCAGATGCTGAAATAAGGGTCGTGGGTGATCAAAGGATAGGCAGGCATTTTTTTAACCTGGGCAGAAATTACAATTGAAAAAAGCAGGAAAACAGGCAGTAAAATAGTATTTTTCATATGCAGGAAAAGTAATTACGATGTATACATTTGCAACAAATACTGACCCCGATCAGGCCGGAATATTGCATATGTTCAGGATGTGTTATAGTATAATGGTCGAATTTAAGGCGTTTAGCAACTTTCAAACCCGATTGACTGTAAAAAAATAATTACCATAATGAACTGGCATACTTCTTCTATAGACGACGTTTTAAAAGAACTTCAAAGCCAGCCCGATGGCCTATCTACCGATGAAGCAGCTAAAAGGATGCAACAGTATGGCCCCAATCAGTTGCAGGAAAAAAAGAAAAAACCGGCCTGGGTCCTGTTCCTCGTACAGTTCAAAGATGTTATGATCCTGATCCTGATGGTGGCCGCCATCATTTCTGCCATCGTTGGCGACCTCAAGGACATGATCGTGATTTTGTTTATAATTGTCATTAACGCCATCGTTGGTTTTGTGCAGGAATACCGGGCTGAAAAAGCGATGGAGGCCTTGAAGAAAATGTCGGCAGCCCATGTGCGGGTGAGAAGGAATAAACGGGTAGAACAAATTCCCGCTGCAGAAGTAGTACCGGGAGATATTGTTTTACTGGAAGCCGGAGATATGGTGGGCGCTGATCTCCGCATCCGCGAAAGCCATGCATTGAAAATAGAAGAAGCTTCTTTGACCGGGGAATCACAGGCCGTAGATAAATCGGCTGACGCCCTCACAACAGAAGATGTGCCCCTTGGTGATCGTATTAACATGGCCTATAAAAGCACCCTCGTTACCGCCGGTAATGGAACCGGCGTAGTAGTGGCCACCGGCATGCAAACCGAGATCGGTAAAATTGCCGGTATGCTGCAGGAAAAAGAGGCCACCACGCCATTGCAACAACGCCTGGCCGACTTCAGTAAAAAATTATCTTTTATAGTGCTGGGCATCTGCCTGGTCTTGTACTTTATCGGCATCCTGCGCGGCGAAAAACCGGTGAACATGCTGCTTACCACCATCTCGCTGGCGGTAGCGGCTATTCCTGAAGCGCTGCCGGCTGTAATTACCATTGCGCTGGCCCTGGGCGCTAAAAAGCTGGTGAGAAAAAATGCGCTCATCCGCAAACTGCCTGCTGTTGAGACCCTTGGGTCTGTAACGTATATCTGTACCGATAAAACCGGTACGCTTACGCAGAACCAGATGACCGTACAGGAGATCTGGCAGTATGATCAATCAGACCTTTCCATTCCCGGCATACAAAAAGACCAGGTTTTGCTGCTGGTGATGAGCCTGAACCACGAAACACAGGAAGATCATACCAATAACAACAAACGAAAAGGCGACCCTACCGAGGTAGCCCTGGTAGAATATGCTGTTCAACAGGAAAAATACGATAAGAAATGGGAAGCGGCTTTTCCCCGGAAACAGGAACTGCCCTTCGATTCAGACCGTAAGCTGATGACCACCGTACACGCGGTGAACAATGAATTCCTCGTCATTACCAAAGGCGCGCTGGAATCTGTATTAAAGATCTGCCGCGCCGCCAATGAAGAACAGATCAACACAAAGAGCGATAAACTGGCAGCAGCGGGACAGCGCGTCATTGCCTACTCCTGCAAACTCATAAAAGAATTGCCCAAAGAAGGCGACTTTGAAGCGCTGGAAAGCGATCAACATTTTTGCGGACTGGCAGGAATGATCGATCCGCCGCGGCCAGAGGCGCGCAAAGCCATTGAAGAATGTAAAACTGCCGGTATTGTACCGGTAATGATCACCGGCGACCACCCGAT
This sequence comes from Longitalea arenae, assembly GCF_016924755.1. Taxonomy (GTDB): domain Bacteria; phylum Bacteroidota; class Bacteroidia; order Chitinophagales; family Chitinophagaceae; genus Niastella; species Niastella arenae. Next base: position 260,567 of record NZ_JAFFJX010000003.1, read on the forward strand.
AACTGCCGCTGCCATTGCCCGTGAGATGGGCATCCTGCAGCACCAGAGTGATAAAACAGTGACAGGTGTGGAGCTGGAGAAGATTTCCGATGAGGACCTCGACAATGAGATCACCCAGATAAAAGTATACGCCCGTGTATCGCCCCAGCAAAAACTGCGGATCGTTAAAACCCTGCAGAAAAAGGATCAGTTCGTGGCCATGACCGGCGACGGGGTGAATGATGCGCCTGCCCTGAAACGTGCCAATATCGGTGTGGCCATGGGCATCACCGGAACCGATGTATCGAAAGAAGCCGCTGCCATGATCCTGCTCGACGATAATTTCGCTACCATTGTAAAAGCGGTGAAAGAAGGCCGCCGCATTTATGACAATATCAGGCGCTTCATCCGCTATGTACTGGCCTGTAACTTTGCAGAAATACTCACCATCTTCATTGCTCCTATCGTCGGTTTGCCGATCCCGTTACTGCCTATTCATATTTTGTGGATCAACCTGGTAACAGATAGTTTACCCGGGCTGGCACTGGCGGGGGAAAGAGCCGATACCAAAGTGATGCAGCGACCGCCGCGGGATCCCCGAGAAAGCATTTTTGCGGTGGGTTTAGGTTTTAATGTGATCTGGGTGGGCGTGCTCATGGCTGCGGTTGGACTGGTGACCCAGGCATGGTCGATTCATCATGGTGATGCACACTGGCAAACCATGGTGTTTACCGTACTTTGTTTCAGCCAGATGGGGCACGCGCTCGTATCGCGCAGTGAACACGAGTATATTTTCCGGCTGGGCGTATTCTCGAACCGGCCATTGATCGGCGCTATTGCACTCACCTTTATTTTACAGATCGCCATCATTTATACACCGTTCCTGAACAAGATCTTCAATACAGCGCCCCTTACCTGGAGAGAACTGGGCATATGTCTCCTGATCTCCACCATCACATTCCATGCGGTGGAATTTGAAAAATTTATAAAGAAGAGAATGGGCAAAAATTAATTATTCAACGACATAAGCATAGGGATACAACAGCGTTTTCCAACTGATGCCTCCGTCGGCGGTGAGGTACAATTTCTGGTCGCCGTACATTATACCATTCTGATCATCCTGGAAATGCAGTTTTTTCATATTGAGGTATTCGTATCCTTCGCTGGAAACCGTATTCCAGGTAACGCCGGTATCGCTGCTTTTTACCAGGCTTTCTTTGGTTAACCCATAAATGGTATGTTGGTTTACCATGTGGGCAAATGTGAGCTTCAGATCGGCGGCAGGCTTCTTCCAGGTTTTGCCGCTATCGGGTGAAACATATACATTGCCAAAATCTTCAATTGCACAGATATTGCCTTTGCTACCGAGCTGCAAACCGGTGATCACCCGGTTGTCTATAGCTTTCGGTTCACTCCAGGTACGGCCCGTATCGCGGGTTCTGGAGATGAAACTGCTGTAAGAACTATTTTTGTACAACAACATATAGCCGGTGCTGTCATCTGCGAACTTGATATTCATGGGTTGAAACGCATCGTCAAAATAACTGATACGCACCGCTTCGTGGGTGGTAAGATCCAATTTGTAGAATTTGCGGCTGTCTGCGGTGGTCAGCGCCTTTTGCTGATAGGCGAGCATCAGGAAATTAGGGTTCACATAACTGGCGGATACCAGTTCGGTGGAATTGAATCCGGCCGTATTGATAGCCGGACTGAATGCAGCCGGAACAACCGTAGTCCAGGTGGTTCCATAATCCTTTGAATAATGTAAGACCGGCGCCAGGGCACTTCCTGAAGCAACGACGATAGTATTTCCATTGTAACTGAATGGCGTTATTTTCGCATTTGGCAGCGAATACGGGCCATAGGTAAAATTCCTGAACTGATCAGTTGTCTGGAAATAGCTGTTGGTGGTAATACCACGAATGCCCGTGGTGCTGTCGAGCCGTACATCCAACAGGCTGTTATCTTTAATTAGGACTTTGATATTTGCATTGATGACAGGTTCCGTAGGAATGCTGGTTATCATAAACCGGTCCTTATCGCCACAACCCCAGGCCACCGCACCCATCAAAAAAAGAAAGTATAATTTTTTCATCTGAAAATGTTTATGGTCTTTTACCAGATGTAAGCGTGTATCAGGTTATTTTTTGAAATTCAGGTTAACGCCAACGCTCAGGTTGATAGAGCTGCAGTTGTATACTTTTTTCTCCTGCATGATAATACCTGCTGCCAGCATCTCGCGAACCAGCTCGGGATTTACGGTCATTTCGGGTTTATAGTATTCATAATCGAGCTTTACATACAGATCTCCTGAACGAACGACCATAATACCAGCATCGAAGGAAATTCCGGAACCGGTAAGCACTTTATCTGTAGTAGTAAAAGCAGGCGTTGCCGTCTTTTCATCATTTATTTTAGTGAACTGGTTTACCGACCAGTTCTGATCAACTCTGAGGATCGGAAAAAACGAGTATTTCTTTACGGTAAATGCGTTGTATTGTAATTCAATGCCTGCTTTCCAGGTGCGGAATGCTTCGCGCTGGGTTTCGCCCAGGTTGGCATCTTTAAAATAATATTTCAATCCACCCAATGGCCGGATCCATAACTTGTCTTTCAGGAAAGCTGTTTTTACCCCTGCAGAAGCATTGAGACCGCCTTTAAAAACATCGCTGATATCTGCGTTGCCCGGACTCGCAAAGCCTGCATCGAAATCAACAGTAAACTTCCATTGCTTTTTAACCTTCGGCTTTTTTTGTTTACCCTTTTCAATGGTTATTACCGGAGAAACGGTCGTCTGTTGGGTTGCGGGAGCAACCTGCGCCTTTGCGGCATGCTGGAAGAACAGTACAGAAAAGACCCATAGGATACAACGGATGCAAAGGGTTTTCATTGGATATTTTTTATGGTCAGGCTTACAAAAATTAAAAATGGTCATACGTTATGTATGCCATATATCTACGCTAATTAACATGTAAAACCAGCAACGGATCAATACCATATGCCGGATCTTACGAATAAGCGCTTCAGGACGGCTATAAAACGCTAATGTCCATGCCGGTATTGTAGAACGGTGTGATTATTTGAGAATGTGCCGGTTAGAAGAGTTCAGTTGGCAGTTCGCAGTTGGCAGTTCGCAGTTGGCAAGTCATTCATCGCCCAGATACAGTTCACAGTTTAAAGTAAACTTTCCATTACCTTAAACTGTGAACTTTTTGATTTAAGAACTTCGGCTTTCGGGTTGAAGTTTTACTGTTTTGCCGGCTGTTCAGAAGGTTCTTCTACCGGAATTTCTCCAGGCGAAGTACCACCGGGATCATCTTCAGGTATAATTTCAGGCTCCTGGAAAGGTGGTGTTGGCCTGTCAGGAATTATTTCTGGTGATATATCCGGATCTTCTGGCTTGGGTATTTCCGGGTTTTCCGGGTTTATCTTTTTGGCCATAGTATTTCGTTTATGGCGAAAATGCAAAAGCCATTCCACGCCATATGCTTAGCGGGAAACGCCACGGTTAAGTATTGCTGGCATAATTGTTCCATTGATCATATATGCAAGCTCAGCCAATATTTCAGGATAGAATGGATGCAGGACTGGCCCTGTCGCGCCATTTACAACATTGCAAAAATGTTGATGGTGTAACGCTGGCTGTACCGCGTGGGGGTGTGCCTGTAGCCCTGCCCATCGCGAGGATCCTGAAACTTCCCTTAGAGATCATTCTGTCAAAAAAGATAGGTCACCCCCTGCACAAAGAGTTTGCGATCGGTGCGGTGAGCTTAACCGGACAGATCATTGCGCCGAATGCCTTTGCCTCGGATGCATATATCAGGGAAGAAACGGAAAATATCCGTGAGGAATTAAAGGCGATGTATGAAAGGTTCATGGGCGATAAAAAACCAACACCGGTGAAAGGCAAGACCGTTATCATCATTGATGATGGCATTGCTACCGGGCATACTTTGTTAAGCACGGTGGAAATGATCAAAAAAGAAGCGCCGAAAAAGATCATCGTAGCGGTACCGGTAGCAGCGCAACAGGCCGCGCAAAAAATAAGTGAAGTATGTGATGAGTTCATTTGCGCCTGGATACCTTCGCAGTTCCGCTCTGTAGGTGAGTTCTATGAAAATTTTACGCAGGTTACTGATGAAGAAGTGATCAGTATGCTGAGCCCGTTAACCTAGCACTTACCACTTAGAACTATCAACTTCTAAACTTTAACCGTGCTCGTTATCTGGTCAGGCAATCCGAGATCCAGTCTTGCCTGTTCCCGCACGGCTTTTTCGAGTTCATTCACGGCCAAACAGGCGCTTTCATTAAAACTGGCTGAGCGGCGATGCACAAAGAGGGAATCACCATACATGGTAAGCCTGATCTCACAGATCTTGTTTTCCTGTGGTGAAGCAGCAGTATCGTCTCGCAGTATAATTTCGGCTTTTACAACATCTTTGATCAGGTGGGAAAATGATAGTACTTTCTCCTTGATGGGTTTTAATATGGATTCATTTACTTCCGAATGCGGGGCATGAATCTCAATTATCATTGACTCAAATCGGAATGCCATATAAAATAGTGTATATCCTAAGTTACGACTATAAATGCAATTAAAAACGCAGCAGCAGGGCTTTAACAACTGACCCGCCGGCGGCACCAATAACACCCCAACTGTAACTTAATGATAAACAAGCATCAGGCTTACTGCGTACGGTTCGACAAGGTCATGTCCCAATCCTTCCATACCGGTTCATACCCGATGGAAGAAATGACCTGCGCCATTTCCGCCGGGCTTCGTTCGTCGGCTATTTCAAACTGCTCCAGGGATTCCGGCTCCACTGCATAACCACCGGGATTGGTCTTTGACCCCGCACTGATCGATGTGATGCCCAATTTTATCACATGATCGCGGAAGCGCGGCAGCTCACGGGTTGATAAAGACAATTCCACTTCCTGGTTGAAGATCCGCCAGGCACAGATCAACTGCACCAGCTCGCGGTCAACCATTTCCACTTTTGGTTCCAGTCCGCCCGAGAAAGGCCGCAAGCGGGGAAAAGAGATACTGTATTTTGTTTGCCAGTAAGTACGCTCCAAATATTGCAAATGCAGGGCTGTAAAGAACGAATCGGTGCGCCAGTCTTCCAAACCTATCAGGATACCCAAACCGATCTTGTGCACTCCTGCCCTGCCCAGGCGGTCAGGCGTTTCAATACGGTATTGAAAATTCGATTTCTTTCCTTTCGGATGATGTTTTTTATAATCCTCGCGATGGTAGGTTTCCTGGTATACCAGCACCGTATGCAAACCGGCTGCGATCAGTTCGCGGTAATCCTCCTCATCGAGTGGCTGCACTTCCATGGAGATATGGGCAAAATGATCACGTAATAAATGGATCGCATTTTTAAAATACGGCACATGCACCGTATGATTGGCTTCGCCGGTCACCAGCAATACATGCTCATATCCCATCGATTTGATGGCAGCCGCTTCCTGCAGGATCTCGGTGGCCGTGAGTGTTCTGCGCCGTACTTTGTTATCGAGACTGAACCCGCAATAGGTACAGATATTATTGCATTCATTGGAAAGATACATGGGCACATACATCTGTATCGTTTTCCCGAATCGTTGCTGGGTAAGTTGCTGGCTTAATTGAGCCATCGGTTCCAGGTAAGCAGCTGCAGCGGGCGAGATCAATGCCATAAAATCTTCGAGCGATCTGCCGGGCTTTGTTAAAGCAGCTTCCACATCGGCCGCTGTTTTACTGTAAATACGTTCCTTTACCTCGTTCCAGTTATACCTTTCGAATATATTGATAAAACTATCCATAGTGTTCATCTAAAAATGCCGTTAAGGGACTACTTGCTGCAGCTGTATGTAATGGTTTGGCCAGGCGGGCTTCGTAGGCTATTCTACCTGCTTCTACTGCCATTCTGAATGCTGTTGCCATTTGCACCGGTTGCCCTGCTACTGCAATGGCTGTGTTCACCAGTACGGCATCAGCACCGATCTCCAGCGCTTTGGCTGCGTCGGACGGGGAGCCAATCCCCGCATCCACTATCACCGGTACTTTACTTTGTTCGATAATGATCTCCAGAAAATCAATTGTCTTTAACCCTTTGTTGCTGCCAATCGGCGAGCCCAGCGGCATTACGGCGGCAGCGCCTGCCTCTTCCAGGCGTTTGCACAATACCGGATCGGCATGAATATAAGGCAGCACCACAAAACCCATTTTTACGAGCTCTTCGGTTGCCCGTAAAGTTTCTATTGGATCGGGCATCAGGTATTTGGGATCCGGATGAATTTCCAGTTTCAGCCAGTTCGTTTGCAATGCTTCCCGCGCCAATTGCGCAGCAAATACCGCTTCTTTGGCTGTACGCACCCCTGAGGTATTGGGCAGCAAATTGATATGCGGGTGTCGCAGATGCCGCAGGATATCGTCCTGGGGATCGTTCATATCTACCCGCTTTAAGGCTACCGTCACCAGTTCTGAACCCGATGCCAGTAAGGCATCTTCCATTAATCCGGCAGCACTGAATTTTCCTGTTCCGGTGAATAATCTCGAATTGAATGTTTTATTTGCTATTGTAAGCATACAATGATTTTTTGTGATCAGCAGTAGTTAATCAGTTATCGAGTTATTGAGTTATTCAGTTATTGAGTTTATAAGCCATTCTGAACTGAATAACTAATGAACCGAATAACTTACGAACTGAATAAAGCGTTGATTTTTTTAACCGCTCCCTTTCGATCCGTTGCATTCAGAATAGCGCCCGATATAGCTACACCATGAATTCCGGCATCCCGTAAACCCGGTACATCATCGGCGACAATACCGCCAATGGCCACAATGGGTAGTTGAATATTGGCGGCTCGTACCTGGTGCATGATCCGTTGGTAGCCTTCCAATCCTAAGATGGGACTCAGCTTCTCCTTAGTTGACGTAAAACGAAAAGGGCCCAGCCCGATATAATCAACGCCTTCCGCTACCCGTTGCTGAATATGATGGAAAGTATTGGCCGTGCCTCCGATGATCATGTTTGGGCCTGCAATCGCCCGCACTTCTTTAACGGGCATATCCTGTAAACCCACATGTATGCCCCAGGCGCCTACCGTTTTGGCCACCTGCGGAAAATCATTAATGATGAGCTTTGCATGATAGCGGTCGCACAATTGTTTGGCGGCGGTTGCCAGCGGCAATACGGCTGCCTCCGGCTGCTTCTTTACCCGCAACTGGATCAGGCGGCAACCAGCTTCCAGCGCTTCTTCAATGGCCGCCAGGTGCGTTTTTGCCGCTGTTTGTTGTGAAATAAAATACAATCGATCCATCATATTGAATGATACCCCAGTAATGACTGGTTACTGTTTAAAAATGATTCTACATATTGTTTTGCCATTTTACAGGCTTTTTTCAGAGGTACACCGGCAGCCAGGCGGGCGGTGATGGCAGCCGCCAGCACGCAACCCGAACCATGTTTTTGAAATACTTTCTCAACACCGGCTTCTATCACGGTAAGACCACCCGGTTCATACAGGGAATCGGTGCCCAGGGCATCCGGCCGGTGTCCGCCTTTCAATAAGACCGAACAAAAAACGGCATGATCGTCCTTTACCAGGTCTTCGCCGGTAATAAGCTGCAGTTGCTGCAATTCATGATAGTTCGGCGTCAACAAGGTCAGTTCCGTGAGTATTTCTTCCAGGTTATGAAAGGTATTCAGCTCATGAAATTCAAAACCGGCGCTGGCTTTCAGAACCGGGTCCCACACGATGCGGATCGCCGGATTATAGTCTTTTATAAAACGGATCACCCGCAGCAGGGTTTGCGGCGAATTGATCACCCCGATCTTACATACGGAGATCACAAACTTGCGCAGCAGGGGTTCCAGTTGTTCAAAGATCTGCTCTTCGCTCAACCAGTGAATATTCAAGAACTGATCATCGGTTTGAACCGTCCAGGCGGTAGAAACCCCAAAACCATATACGCCATGTTGTTCAAAGGTTTTGCAATCGGCCAGCACACCCGCCCCACCACTGGGGTCGAAGCCTGCAATGCTCAATACATACGGTCGTAGTGGTTGCATAGTTTAATGAGTATGGGTTCGCTTCAACTGGGTTAGTAATGATGTATAATTAGCTACGGCCTTCGCCGGCTCATTCCAGATGGTTCCCAACACGGCAGCCCCATCAAAATTCATTGCCGCAACCGATCGAATATTTCCTGCATCGATCCCGCCCAGGCCGATCACCGGAACTGCTTTCTGTTCCTCCTGAAGATAAAATCCCTCACCGGCCACGCCTTTGTATTGCTGTTTTGAAATACTATCAAAGACCGGTGAAAAAAAGCTGTACGAAAAACAGCCCGGCAGTATTTGCAGGGCTGACAACGCATGCACAGAAGTGCTGAGGTTATAACCCTTAGCTTTCATGTCAAAGAAAACATCTTCCTTCGTTGCTTCGCGATGCGCTTCCGTAAAATGCAAACGCCGGATATCATATTCATGCATCAGCTGATGATGGCCATGTATCGCGATGCGTTGATGCCATTGATCGGGAATGGCGTTCAGCAATTGCCTTAGCGCCTGATCATCCGCCTGCGGTTTCCGCAGGTGAAAAAGCTCCATGCCTGCTTCAAACAATTGTTGAATAATGGACGCTTCTTCCCGGAACATCTGTGCATGTGATATGACAACTAATGAAAACATAGAACGGCTGTTGCAGGTTACCCGTTCCATGTCACAAGGCCATTCCAACATGGAGGCCCAGCAACCTGAAAACATGGAACATGGAACCTGTAACTATAAATAGAGATTACTTCCTTTTTCTGCAAACTCTTTTGATTTCTCCTCCATGCCTTTTTGCAAAACATCTGATTCTTCCAATCCTTTATCCGCCGCATACTGGCGTACATCCTGCGTGATCTTCATGGAGCAGAAATTAGGTCCGCACATAGAACAGAAATGCGCGATCTTGGCGCCATCGGCAGGCAGGGTCTCATCATGGAATTCCCTTGCCGTATCCGGATCGAGGGAGAGGTTGAACTGATCTTCCCAACGGAATTCGAAACGCGCCTTGCTCAACGCATTATCGCGGTATTGCGCCCCCGGATGTCCCTTTGCGAGGTCGGCGGCATGGGCGGCGATCTTATAGGTGATCACGCCATCCTTTACGTCTTTTTTATTTGGCAAACCCAAATGTTCTTTCGGGGTTACATAACACAGCATCGCTGTTCCAAACCAACCGATCATGGCAGCTCCGATGGCCGATGTAATATGATCGTAACCCGGCGCAATATCCGTGGTTAAAGGCCCCAGGGTATAAAAAGGCGCTTCATGGCAATGCTTCAGCTGCTTTTCCATATTTTCCTTGATCAGGTGCATGGGTACATGGCCGGGCCCTTCGATCATGGTTTGTACATCATGTTTCCAGGCAATCTTCGTAAGCTCACCGAGGGTTTCCAGTTCGGCAAACTGGGCGGCATCATTGGCATCGGCCAAACTGCCGGGACGTAATCCATCACCTAATGAAAATGCCACATCGTAGGCTTTCATGATCTCGCAGATCTCTTCGAAATGCGTGTACAGGAAACTTTCTTTATGATGGGCCAGGCACCATTTGGCCATGATGCTGCCACCGCGCGACACAATACCCGTAACCCGTTTCGCAGTTAAGGGAATATAACGCAAGAGCACACCTGCATGAATGGTGAAATAGTCAACCCCCTGCTCGGCCTGCTCGATGAGCGTATCGCGGAAAAGTTCCCAGGTAAGCTCTTCGGCCTTACCGTTCACTTTTTCCAGGGCCTGGTAAATAGGCACGGTGCCGATGGGCACGGGCGAATTACGAATGATCCACTCCCGCGTTTCATGAATATTTTTACCCGTGGAAAGGTCCATAATAGTATCAGCACCCCAGCGGCAGGCCCACACGGCTTTTTCCACTTCTTCTTCAATACTGGAACTAACGGCGGAGTTCCCGATATTGGCATTGATCTTTACCAGGAAATTGCGGCCGATGATCATCGGTTCTGTTTCGGGGTGGTTGATATTGCAGGGAATAATAGCGCGGCCTGCAGCCACTTCCTGCCGCACAAATTCCGGTGTGATATAATTTTTGGGCGTATTGGCGCCAAAGCTATGGCCTGCATGCTGCTGGGCCAGCATTGCATAGGAACCGTTCAACTGTTCTTTCAACAGATCGATGCGCTGGTTCTCGCGGATGGCGATATATTCCATCTCGGGTGTTATGATGCCCTTTTTCGCATAATGCATCTGGCTGACGTTGGAGCCGCTTTTGGCGCGCCGTGGTTTACGGATATGCTCAAAGCGGAAGGCATCCAGCTTTTCATTCTTCAGGCGCTCCAGTCCGTAAGATGATGATACTTCTTGTAATTGTTCGCTATCCTGGCGGTCGATGATCCATTTTTCACGCAGGGGCGACAAACCTTTTTTTACATCGATGATCACGTTCGGATCGGTGTATGGCCCGCTGGTATCATATACGGTGACCGGGGCATTCTTTTCGGTTAGTCCTTTTTTACCATGTAATGCGGTATCGGTAAGCGATATTTCACGCATGGCAACTGATACATCAGGATGCAATTGTCCTTTTACATAGATCTTCCGCGAAGCCGGAAAGGGATCGGTCGTTATTTTATTCTGATTGGGAATGGACTCTTTTTTCATAATTATATTTTACGTGGATGATCAATCATCTATAGCGAATATGGTCTTGGGTCGCCGGATACCGGTTACCGGTTACCAGGTCCTTATCGCAGCTTGCACACAAATGACTAAACTGGCGTTCATATGAGCACCGGTAACAGGTAACAGGTAACCGGTAACTGTATTTCATTAGCACATTAGCAAATCAGCAAATCAGCACATCAGCACATTGCTCCCTACCCGCCCTGCGTAGCGCGTATCAACATCACCTTATCGGCCGGACGTAAGATATAATCCGGCCATTCGGTACTGGGAATAACGGTTTGGTCTACTGCTACAGCCAAACCAGCCACGGGTATGCCTAATACCTGCGTGAGCAGTTGTTCGAGCGAACATTGATCCGGAATATCCCTGGGTTGTTGATTGACAAGAATGTTCATAGCCTCGGTTTTAAATACTTCAGGGAATGAACATGCAGCAAAAGAGAGTAAAAGAGAAAGATATATAAAGAAGACTTTCACTTTTCCCTTCGGCAGTACGAACTGCATCAGGTTCAAAGGGTATTATCTCAGTCCGTTATGGACACCCCTAAAGTGATGTAAAGGTATACAAAAATTGGAATTACCAATTTTTTTTTGCAGGCGCTTATTTGTTGCCCTTCTTTTCTACCAATACTGTCATATCTGCTTTCATCCTGCTGATGTTCTTAATTTATAAACCCCTGAATGAAAAACAGCTATTACCGGCCACTTCATTCAGGTGTATGTTTGACACTTTTCTTGGCTGCATTGATCTGCCGCCTTATAAAATAGTTTATATTAGTAGAGGGTTATTATTTGAGAACCTGAGAACGTTGAAAAAGTTGATAGCGTTGATAACGGTAAATCCGGGTTCATGACTTGAGTATAACGATGCACAATTTGCCGATACTGTATTCCATTAGCTAATCAGCTCATTAGCAAATCAGCACATTAGCTAATCAGCCCATTCACCAAAACACAGTCATATGAAAAAAATGCAAGCTTTCCTTTTATGGATCCCCTGCTGCCTACTCTTTGTTCATTGTAAAAAATCCCTGAGCGATCCAACGGCCACCACCGGAAGATCAGCCACTCCGGAAGTATTCGAGACCGTTATACAAAACACCTTCGCCAATTACGCCACTTTTGAACAATACTGGAACTATCTGTATCCCTGGGGTTCCGACCACAACGGTTCCGCCCGCATGTATGGAAGTTCCACAGATCATAATCATATTTACCTCGATGGCTCCGGTGTCTTAACGATCAAAGCTACCCGCATCAACTGGAATGAAGGCAATAGCAGTGCTGACCCATACTTACCCATCCGTTATCATTCCGGCGCCATCAATGCCAAATTCCACGTACTCGTGAACGACCAGTTCCCCAACTATGAGGTAAGGGGTGAATTCCAGGCGCCCTCCGTACGAGGCTCCTGGCCTGCTTTCTGGCTTACCGGTGTAAACAGCTGGCCGCCTGAAAGCGATATCATGGAATTCAAAGGCAATACCAATAACTGGCAAAATACTTTCCGCGCATGGAACGATGTATCGTCTATTATCACCAATGTTTCATCGCCCGGCAACTGGCATACCTATCGCATCTGGATGCAAAAATCAACGGCCACCGATGTCATCATTCATTACTATATCGATGGCGTGTGGAAAGGACAACACACGGCTAATTTTGTTGGCAAACCGATGTACATTATTATCAATATGCAAATGGAAGGGTCCAGCGGCTCGCCCGGACCTACTACCGATACGTACCTGCGCGCCCGGAATATTTATGTAGGAAGAACAAGAGCCTTTTAAAGGGAACATCAACATGAAAAAATGAAAGTCGGAATAACAGTCCGGAATTTGAAAGCAGTACAGAGAGGGTCCTTTCAAAGCTCCGGACCCTCCGGCTTTCTGATCAGAGATCGGAGGTCACAGGTCAGCAGTCTGGGTTCCGGCTTCTGACCTCGAAAAATAAATATGACAAAGATCAAGAGATAGTCTGATACTTTTCATTCGTTATATCCGTTTACCTGATATCTTTGCCGGAAATTTGGCATTTTGTATAAATGGTGGACGATAGTGTTTTTCATCGGCATGCTGGGACAAACCTTCAGCAAGAGCCTTATCGTCCTCAATTTCAAGCTGAATCAAAAAGCCATTGCCGCCAGCTTATGCGAAAACCGTTTCAAGCCAAAGAGCTGCTGCGCGGGCAAATGTTATTTAGGCAAGCAACTTAATAAAGACGAAGATTCACAGAACACCCCATTGAATGGCGGTTCCGGCTTTAAATTCGAAGTAGTGCTGTATAGCGAAAAGAAAGCCGAGACCCATCACCCGCTCATTGACGAAAAACCGGTACATGTATCGCGGTATACCGATCCCATTTCCCAACAGGTAATAAAGGCCGTTTTCCATCCTCCCCAGGCCTGATCGCTACTTCCTTACTTTCCATCAAACACATGCGGGTTTATTAACCGGCAGGATGTATGTATTCGTTATGCATGCTGCCAATGGCTGATGTCTGTATTCGGCAGACATCAGAAAAAAAAAGCCCCTTGTTGTGATCCGCTGTGTTTAAGCAGTAACTATTCCCTGGTTCCCATCCACTTCAACCTGGCATATGCAGGCTTGGAAAGGCATGTTATTGCCTGAACAAACTACGTATGCACCAACGTTATGACTATGAAACTTTTTATAACCGGTGTAACTGTTCTTTTCATCTTACTTCGGGGCGTCGGTTCCTATGCGCAAACCCATTGTAGCGGCAAAGTAATAGATGCAGCTACGAAAGAACCTGTGGCCCGCGCCTCCGTACAGATAAAAGATACAAAGCTTGGCACTATTACCAATGCAAATGGAGATTTCACCCTGCCCCTGGCAGATACCGCATACAATCTGATAATAACTTCTTTAGGCTATCAAGCGCAAACCATCCCCGCTTCTTCACAAAGGCCTTTACTGATCAACTTACAAAGCCATAACAATAGCTTACAGGAGATCGTGATCAGCGCCAGCAGAACAGCGCAGCGACGCGGTGAGGCGCCGGTGGCCATTGCCACCATCAGCAAACAAACCATGGAAGACACCAAAGCCACGCGGATCGATCAGCTGGTGAATAAAGTAAGTGGTGTTAACATGGTTAGCCTGGGCAACGAACAGCATCAAATGAGCATTCGCCAACCCATGACCACCAAAAGCCTTTTCCTGTATCTGGAAGATGGCATTCCCATTCGCACCACCGGCGTCTACAATCACAATGCCTTGCTGGAAATAAATATGCCTGCAGCCCGACAGATCGAGATCATCAAAGGGCCAGCCTCCTCCTTATATGGTGCAGAAGCTATTGGCGGCGCCGTGAATATCATTACCCAGGCGCCACCGGCCATTCTAAGCGGACAGCTAAGTGTTCAGGCCACCAATACCGGTTACAAAAGAACCGATGTACAGGTGGGCAATACCTTTGGCAAATTCGGCCTGCTGATCAGTGGTTATTATGCCAACCGCCGCAATGGCCCTGTCGATCACAGCGATTTTCATAAAACAGGCATTACCATCCGCGGCGATTATACGATCAGCGAAAAAACAAAATGGGTAAACAATATCACCTATGTAAATTATTACAGTGATATGCTGGGCTCGCTCGACAGTGCACATTTCGCCGATAAAGACTACAGCACTCCGCAAACCTTTACCTACAGAAAAGTGCCGGCGCTGCGGTATAAATCACAACTCTTCCATCAATGGAATAACAACAGCAGCACACAGGCTTCGTTTGTATACCGGAATAACTCCGTGCAGCAAAACCCTTCGTACCGCGTAAGAAATGTGGCCAGCGATCCCACCCTGGCTTATGGCGAGATCAATGAAAGCGCTTTCGATACCTATATGCTGGCGGTACAACACCAGCAGGCATTCAACTTTCTAAACAGTAAACTGATTGCAGGTATAAGTGTAGATAACAGTCCGTCTACCTACCACAGCAACTTCATTAAGATCCGCCGCGACGAACGTGGTTATTATGTCAGTTATTCCACCACTGACTCTGTGTTGAGTAAATACAAAACGGATATCAGGAACCTGGCTTCCTATCTGCATTACGAAGCGGAAATAGTAAAAGGCCTGAAGCTGACAGCCGCCTTGCGGTACGACTTCTATCAATACAATTTCGACAATGCGTTACCACCATCAGCTTTTACGGGGGCGCCATCTACCAGGAACAATTTCAAACGCTTTTCGCCGAAAATAGGCGCCACCTACAACTATAAAGGCGCCGGTTTATATGCCAATTACAGCGAAGGTTTTGTACCTCCGCAGATCAGTGAATTATACACGGGTGTTAAAGTTCCTTACCTGGGACCACAAACATTTTACAATTACGAAGTGGGCGGCTGGTTTGCCCTGCTGAATAATAAACTGTATGCCGACTGGAGCTGGTATCTTTTACAGGGCACCAATGAGATCATCAGCGTAAAGAACCCCGATGGTTCTACCGAAAACCAGAATGCCGGTAAAACAAAACATACCGGTGTCGAATATGGTATTACCTATCGCCCCATAACGGCCCTGGCCATCCGGTTTAGCGCCGCTAATAGCAAACATACATTTGTAAATTACATTGAAAAGGGAATAGACTACAATAATAATGAGCTCGCCGGTGGTCCGCGCTTTATTGCGAATGCAGAGGTCACCTACAAACCTGCTTTCATGAAAGGCCTACGGCTTGCCGCGGAGTGGCAGCATATTGGTCCTTATTACATGGATAACGCCAATACAAAAAAATACGGCGGGTATGATCTCTTACACCTGCGTGCCGGGTATACCATCCGGCAGTTTGAACTATGGGTGAATGCATTGAATGCCGCCAACACTTATTATTCAACCATTGCCAGCAAATCGGGTAGCCTGCTAAGTTATAACCTGGGTGACCCCAGGGAGTTCAATGTAGGCATAGCGTATAAATTTGGCGCTAAACGGTAAGGCGAAGCGTTACAGGTTTCAAGGTACAGGTTACAGGGTTTATGTTCCGGATTTAAACCCGGCGTATACGCCCTGAAACCTAAAACTGGCAACCGGTAACTGGAAACCGGCAACCGGTAACTGGTAACCGGCAACCGGCAACCGGTAACTGGTAACCGTGAATCACCCACTTTATTAATCATACATTCTATAACAAAGATGTTTCGTAAAAAGATCTACGCCTGGCACCGCACCTTATCATTGATCATTGCCATACCGGTATTATTATGGGCAGCCAGCGGTTTTATGCACCCGTTGATGACAAACATCAAACCACAGGTAGCCTCTCAAAAGCTCGCGCCCATGGCGGTGGACAGCCAGGCCTTGCGTGTTCCGCTCCGGGAAGCGTTGCAGCGCAATAATATCAAGGCATTTCATGACGTCCGGCTCATACACATTGATACCAATTTCTTTTACCAGGTACAGCTGGAACTCAATAAGGTGCCTGTATACCTGAGCGCCAGCAACGGCAAATTGCTGCCTTCGGGCGATTGGTTATATGCGCAGTACCTGGCCAAACAATTCCTGGAAGCGCCTCAACAGGCGGCGCCGCCCGCTGCTACGGCAGCGACTGTTGCGATGGTAAGTGAAGCATCGGAAGAAGAACATGATTGCTGCAATGCGGCTACAGCCTGTGTCTTGAAAAATACTACCGGCAGCAAAGTAGGCAATGTGGCGCGTTTAACAGCATTCGATAAAGAATACAAATACGTGAACCGTTTATTGCCGGTATACAGAGTTGCCTTCAACCGGCCAGACGGCATCAGGATCTACGTAGAAACAACGCAGGACCGCTTTGCATTTGCTATGGATAACAGGCGTGCTTCATTTGATGCGCTCTTTCAATGGCTGCATACCTGGTCATGGCTCGATGCCCTGGGAAATATGAAGTTGTATTTCATCATTGCTATTTGCCTGCTGGCATTATTGACGGCATTGATGGGTATCTATATTTTTTGCATTTCGAAAACGAAAAAAGCGAACGGGCACACGCTATTGAAAGCACGGCGTAACCACCGGTATACAGCCATTATAGGGGCGCTCTTCACCTTAGCATGGTCGTTCAGCGGGGCCTGGCATGCATTGGCGAAATTCACTCCTGATGACCGGCTGGCACAGGTGATCAGCAATCAGTTCCCGCCCACTATTGATCTTGATTTTGCGCGATTGCAATCGAAGGTTCAGCAACCTGTTGGCAATCTCAGCCTGGTAAAAATGAATGACGAGACCTGGTGGCGTGTGATCACCCTGCCCGGGAAACCACCTGTTACCCACACCGCCATGAGCCCAGGCAAAAGCATGGAAGCAAAGTTGCCAACCGTTGTGCTTGTCAGCACAAGGGACTATTCCATTTTACCCCAGGGAGAAGAACAATATGCGGCCTGGCTGGCTAAGCAATTCAGCAAAGAGGCCTCCGGGAAAGTGGCGACCGTAACACCCGTTACAAAATTCAATGAGGAATATAATTTCACCGACAAACGTTTACCCGTATGGCGGGTGAGTTTTACAGCGCCGAACGATGAACGCTATTTTGTGGAAACAGCAAGCGGCAGATTAGCAGCAAAAGTGAATGACATTGAACTGGCAGAAGGTTATTCATTCTCAGTCTTGCATAAACATCATTTTATGGATTGGGCGGGCAAGGCCGCAAGGGATTGGAGCACCATGGTATGGGCGTTCGTTCAGATTTTGATGATCGTGATCGGCTTGATGCTTTGGCTGAAAAAGAAGAGGTTGAAAAGTTAATATAGATCATTATAGCGTTGATAAGGGCCTGAGGAACCAAAGCGACCGGTTTTTAATGGCCTTTATCCACTTTATCACCTTTATCAACCGCCCCTCAATCTTTCTTCTGCGACCGGTATTGCTTGGGCGATAACCCAATGATCTTTCTGAATCGCTTGGAGAAATAATAAGGATCATCAAAACCCATACTCAGCGCTATGTCCTTTACCGAGCTGGTACTGAAGTCAAGCTGCTGGCTCGCCTTTTGCATTTTCATCTGAATGAAATAATCAATAGGCGCATAACCGGTCTTTTGCTTGAATAAGCTGGAAAAGCGCGAGGCGGAATAATTGTAATGACTGCTCAGGTCCTGCAGGGAAATATTTTCATTGATATGTTCCTGCATGTACAGGATGGCGCTGTCAACCACATCCAGCTTATCGTTCGGACTAACGGCCGTATGCTTCGAATTATAAATGAAGAGGCTTAAAAAATGCGGCAAACATAAATTGGCGAAGATGAGGTTATCAGTACTGTATCCCAACTCAAGGGCTTTATACATCCGGGAGAACATGGTTATGATCTCGCCGCTGCTTTTTATGTAAAAGGGCTTAAAATGCTTTTGTACGGCATGTAATGCATTTAACTGCGGCAGCGATTCGCCGCCGAAATGGATCCAGTAAATGCTCCAGGGATTGTTATCGTCACTGGCATAGGCATGCTCCACATTCTGTGGTAAAATGAAGAACTGGTTCGGACCTACTTCAGATTTCTTATCCCCTATCTGGTACCAGCCAGTGCCATCAACGCAATAAAATAAGAAGTTCTCGGGCAATCCTTTTTTCCGGTAAGTATAATGACCCCGTGCATTTGGATAATATCCCAGGCTGCAAACGTACATTTGGTTCAGCAACACGTTTGGCAGCACCTTTTGTTTAAGCACCGTTTTGGGGATTTCTATCCGTTGGCGGCCAATGCCATACCAGATGTTCTTGTGAGACCCTTCTTTATTTTTCGCATTCATATGGTATAACAAAAGAATTTACGGCAAGATACTTACATTCGCTGATTCCCGGTCCGGTGGACCTATGTTATCAATGAATATTCCGGAACCGGGAAATACAGAATCGTCTTCACCCATGAACAAAAAGAATGTCTTTCTTATTACAGGTATCTTCATTGCAAATTTATTACCGCTGGTTTTGCCGGCACAACCTGTATTGCCAACTTACAATATTAGCTGGAATTCACAAAGTAAACATGCGGGCGAATCCATGCCCTGCGGCGGCGGGGATATCGGCCTCAATGTATGGGTGGAAAAAGGCGAACTATACTTCTATATGGCCAAAAGCGGTTGCTTTGATGAAAACAATGCGCTGTTGAAGCAAGGCAGAATACGTGTCAAACTAACACCGAATGTATTTGACGGTGAATACTTTAAACAGGAACTGAAATTAGAAGAAGGTTATATCCAGATCGACGGCCGCCATAACAATCAGGCGGCAAGCATCAAAGTATGGGTCGATGTTTTCCGCCCGGTGATCCATGTCGACGTTACAGGAAATACGGCCCTGAAAGCAGAAGTTGCTTATGAAAGCTGGCGATATACCGACCGTAAAAGTACCGGCAAAGCCAATAATGCCAACTCTTACAAGTGGGCGCCGCCCGCACCTGTAATTACTAATAAAGATAATATTGGCTTCGACGGTAATACCGTCTTGTTTTATCATCGCAACCGTTCAGATGCACCGAATATCTTTGACGTCACGGTAAAACAACAGGGATTGGATGCGGTTAAAGATCAGTTGTATAACCCAATCGCTGGTCTCACTTTTGGTGGAATTATGCAGGGGAGCAACCTGCAGCCGGCCGGCACCTATACCGGAACGTATATGGATAGCGACTTTACCGGCTGGAAACTCGAAAGCAAAAAAGCGGCCCGCAATCACCAGGTCAGTATCATTTTACATAGTGCTCAAACGGCCACAGCCGAAGCCTGGCGCAACGGCCTGCAACAGGTCATAGCCAACGCAGGTAAACAGGCGGCCACCGCCTGGCAACAGACCCGCCTCTGGTGGAAACAATACTGGCAACGCAGCTTTATTTATATACAACCCAATAAAGCTGATACCGGTTCCGCCCTCTGGCAAACCGGCCGCAATTACCAATTGTTCCGGTATATGCTGGGTTGCAATGCATTTGGCAACAATCCTACTAAATTCAATGGCGGTCTCTTCACGTATGACCCCGCCCTCACCGATACCAGCCTGCGCTTTACGCCCGATTTCCGCAATTGGGGCGGTGGTATTCATACCGCCCAGAATCAGCGGCTGGTCTATTTCCCCATGTTAAAAAGCGGTGATTACGACATCATGAAACCCCAGTTCGATTTTTACCTGCGCATCCTGCGCAATGCTGAACTACGCAGCAAGGTATACTGGGGTCACCCCGGCGCCTGCTTTGCCGAACAGCTTGAAAATTTCGGTTTGCCCAATAGTGCCGAATATGGCTGGAAGCGGCCGGCCGATTTTGATAAAGGCATTGAATACAATGCCTGGCTGGAATATGAGTGGGATACCGTCCTCGAGTTCTGTTTAATGATGCTTGAAACCGAACGGTATAACGGCAATAATATACAGGAATATATTCCCTTCATTGAAAGCTGTTTGCGTTTCTTCAATGAACACTACCAATACCTGGCAGGTAAAAGGGGCCGGAAAACACTCGATGGCAATGGCGACCTGGTCATCTTCCCGGGATCGGCGGCAGAAACGTATAAAATGGCCTATAATCCCAGCAGCACGGTGGCCGGCCTGCATACCGTACTAACAAGATTACTCGAACTGCCTCCCTCCTATCTGAACGATTCCGCCCGCAACGAATGGAAATTGATGCTGTCGCGTATTCCACCCATCAGCTTCCGGCAATTCGGTAATTACACGACGATTGCGCCTGCAAGATTATGGGAACGGATCAATAATACGGAATGCCCGCAATTATACCCGGTTTTTCCCTGGGGTATGTATGGGGTGGGCAAACCCGGACTGGATACCGCTATCAATACTTTTAAACATGATACGGATGCAATAAAGTTCAGAAGCCATGTTGGCTGGAAACAGGATAATATTTTTGCCGCACGCCTGGGTTTGACCGAAGAAGCGCTACAGCTCACC
The DNA here is from genome assembly GCF_016924755.1 of Longitalea arenae. Lineage (GTDB taxonomy): Bacteria > Bacteroidota > Bacteroidia > Chitinophagales > Chitinophagaceae > Niastella > Niastella arenae. The sequence continues at coordinate 281,125 of NZ_JAFFJX010000003.1, forward strand.
ACACAAAAACTAAAGAACAGCGGCCGCCGCTTTCCGGCATTCTGGGGCCCGGGGTACGACTGGACACCCGACCATAACTGGGGCGGCAGCGGTATGATCGGCCTGCAGGAAATGCTCCTGCAAACCGATGGTAAAAAGATCCTGCTCTTCCCGGCCTGGCCCAGCAATGAGGATGTTCATTTTAAATTACATGCTCCTTATAATACGACGGTAGAAGCATCGCTTGTGAACGGTAAACTGCAATCGCTTACCGTGACACCGGCAGCAAGAAAGCAGGATGTAATCGTCCTATTGAAAGCTGAATAATATGAAGACCTTATTAACCGCCTCCATACTCACAATACTTGTACTCCTGTCACAGGCACAATCGCCCTGCGACAAGATCAAATACCTGGATAAGCTGGCCATGGCGCCGGGGGAATTACCGGTGCAGGAATTCAAAATAATGGACTATAATCAGATCCCCGATTCGGTGAAAGCCCGTTTACAAAATGAGATCATTAAAGAAACATCGGCATCCTTCTTTTCATCGCTGCGCGTCAGAAGCGTCAAATACCTCGATTCGGCCATTAATGAAAAAATGTTCAGTCCGGTAATCATTACCGACGAGAACAACAACCCGGTAGACTTTGTGTATGTTATTTTTTACGAGATGCAATTCAAGGGGAATATCCCTTTTGTATTTAAACTGGAGGTTAAAGAAAATGGCGGATTATTAAGGAAAGGGCAGTTTGAAGGCGTCTTTGATCAGAAGAAGAGGATCATTCCCTGCACAAAGGCATTATCGATTGCAGCCACCGATAAGGAAGCGCCCATCACCAAACCGGGTGATATTTACATGTACTATAATCAAACCTATAAGACCATCGTATGGCAGATCATGGAAGCTGACAACAGCTCGGGCGACAGCCAGCATGTAACCGTGATCAATGTTTTTAATGGCGAGGTACTGGAAAGAAATGAGTTCCTGAAAGGAATGACGGAATTTGACAACGATTAATAAATGTGGCCTCCGCCACTGGCGGAGGCCACATTTATAGTTATTTTCTCACCCACACGGTCATATCCGATTTACCTCTGTTGCCCCATGCATAGTATGGAACCATGGTTATTTTAATCGGTGTTTCAGTAGCACGTACTTCTTTATATAATGCTTTCGACCAGTCTGTTTTAGGTTGCAGCAGGCCAGTACCCTGCAGCGTTGCTATTTTACTTTTGCTGATCGTGGTCATTACCGGTTTCAGATCATTCTTAACAGGAATGGCAATATCAAATACATTGGTGCCTTTGGGAAGATCAGTCGATTCCAGGCAATACACGATCGGTCCGCGCTTAACGGCCATCTGATTCCGGGTCTCTTCCACCAGCGGATTGCTTTCGATCAGGGTTACCGGCATGCTGAGGTTCAGCTCAATCACATCACCGGCTTTCCAGGTACGGTTGAGCTCTTCGTATTGCGCCGCTTTTGCCTTTAATGTCACCGGTTTACCATTCACTTTCAGGTCGGCTTTTTTGCACCAGCCGGGAATACGCAGGAATAATGAGAAAGCGCTGGCGGGCGCTTTGTTGACCGTGAATTTAACAGCACCATCCCAGGGATAATTGCTTTGCTGCGACAATTCCACTTCACCGCCTTTTTCCAGCTGCGTCGATAATTTGTTACCGCCATACATATGCACCCACACGCCTTTATCGGAAGTGGTGTACGCATAATCGCTCACCTGCGTCATGGTGCGCACGGTATTGGGCGGACAACAATTCGACAGGCTGATATATGGGATTCGTCCCCCTGCCCAACGCAGGGTATACGGAAAATCAGCTGAAGCACTGAGCGGGTTGGTATAAAAGAAATTATTGCCATCGAGGCTGATGCCCGACAAGATCGCATTATACAATTCAAGTTCCACTACATCGGCGTACTTGGCATCACCAGACAATAATAACATCCGCCAGTTCCACAAGAGATTGCCAATGTTCGCACAGGTCTCATTATGCGCCGTCATATTCGGCAGTTGATATGCACGTCCATAGGCCTGGTGTGTTTTCTGAATATAGGGCGGCTTATAAGAAGTGCCATAAGGAGAAACGCCGTCATAAAGGGCGCCGCACCCGCCGGTTACATACATTTTACGGTATACCACATCGTCCCAGATGCTGTGCAGGCAATCCATCAAAGAGTCGTCCCCGGTCTCTGCATATACGTCGGCTACACCGGCATACAGGTAGTTCGCTCTAACGGCATGGCCCATGGCCACTTTTTGCTGACGGAAAGGAATACGGTCCTGGTTATCATCGGTACCATTCTCTACCAGTCCACGAATGTTGATGAGGTTGATCGCCAGCTGCAGGTATTTGGGATCTTTGGTGGTACGGTACATTTCCACCACACCCATGTAATGGGATGGACAGATCGCATTACGCGCCAGCTCAGGGGAGGATCTTTTATAAAAAGCATCCAGGTAATCGGCTGCTTTAATGGCCACATTCAGCAGGGTCTTTTTACCGGTTACACGATAGTGCACACAACCGGCGGTCATCAGGTGGCCCAGGTTGTAGGTCTCAAAATTCAACCTATCGGCAAATGCTCTTTCTTTATTCGTTTGTTTGCGTTCTTCTATTAATACGGGCGTATGAATATAACCATCCGGGCGCTGACAGGCCGCAATGGTGGCAATAGCCGTATCCATCATGGTCTCCAGCTTCTTGTCTTTTGTTACGGCATAGAGTTTGGCCACCCCTTCCAGCAACTTGTAAAAATCACCATCATGGAACGGCGGACCGCTATGCGAACCGGTATCCTTTCCGGCTGCAATTTCGAAATTCTTATAAGCGTGGCTGACATTGGCATCGGTATAGGTGCGCCATAAATTAGGCACCATGGAATCTTTACATACCTGCATACGTTCGCCCCAAAATCCGCTGGTCCATACAACCGCGTTCATATTGACCGGCTGCAGTTTTGCGTGGGTACTGTTGCTGGTATTCACCAGGCTGTTATCCTGGCTATACACAGAACCTCCCAGGCCCAACAGGAAGAAAAAAAGATGAATACGTTTATACATAGCTTTTACAAAATTTTACAGGTTTCATTGTTATTGTTCTGTTACCAGCATCACCGGCCCCAGCAAACCCGCCGGCAACAGTGGTTTATCTTTCGCCCAGAATGGCGCATTTGTTTGGGTGATCCGTTCTTTCTCCGGCAATAGCAGGTCACCTTTTAGGCGGTTGAACCAGGTATTGGTAACGGCTATCGTCAGGTCATTTTTACCAGGGCGCAAGGCCTTTGTAATATCCACGCGGTAAGGCGGCGTCCAGGCAACTCCGCAGGACTTACCATTTACAAACACTTCCGCCAGGTTGGCTACATCGCCTACATCCAACCAGGTTTTTGCTATGGCGTCATTCGACTTATGATCAAAACCGGTGGTATACACGGCTGTACCTGAATAATATTTAATAGCGTTGTTATTGTCTGTTGACCAGTCTTTCAATTGATCAAAGACAACGGGTTTTGCCGGACCACCTTTTGTATGATCGAATGTGACCGTCCAGGCAGCCCGGATAGTGTCTACGGATATTTTCCGCTGATCGATCCGCTGAATGGCCTCGTTAGCAGGTTTACTGAATACAACGAATAAAGAACCATTAGCAGGTAATTCCAGGGTCAGTCTGGTACCACCATGTACGAACTTATACCCTTTTGCAGGGTACTGCTCACCGGTTACCGGATCCAATACTTCCGGTAAACGGCCGCTTATCCGCAGATCTACCTGGATGGTGCGTTTTTCATTGAGCTGATTGCTGATAAAATAGAGATCAAATCCATTCCCGGCCCTATGGGTCCATGCAATGTCCCTGATCATTTTACCGGTACTGATATCGCGCACATCCACATCCCGTTTTAATGCGAGCGGTTCGAAAGAACTTTCTTTATAAGGCCCCTGCACCACGGTTCCCTTCCCTAGTTTCCATTTCATCAATTTACCGGCAGGTACTTTTTTCCAGAGAGCAGCGGCAACCCTTTTCACCTCTTTATCTGCGGTGGCCGATTGCGTGAGGCTGTACGATTGCTCAGGCGCATCATTCACAATAATGGTTGCACCGGCCTGCACTAATTCCGCTATTTTTTTTGCAACGGCGGGCGTCATGCGTTTGGTTACCGGCGACATGGGATGTGGTTGCGGCAACACTAATATTCTATAACTCGCCCCACCGGGAAATTCCACCCTTCCATTGCGCACGGTGGCCTTCATCAATACATCCGGGTTAAAGCAATCATACGCATACCCGTGTAAAGGATCGATCCAGTCTTCGGGGTCCGCCATATTGGCCGTATGGGTCACTCCTTCGGGCATCGTCCGCAATGGATTGCCGCTATTCGCAAGCCGCTTTTTTTCTGCTTCTACAATAGAATCGCCAAAGATGCCCGGCAGGGTTTTCACCAGCCTGTCTGGCAAGATAGAACGGCGGGGAATCTCTTCGCCGGTGAAAACGGCTATATCCACCACGGGCTTGCCCAACTGCAGCAAAGCCTGGCAACGCTGCGCATATTCTACCCATGCTTTACCAGGCTTCCACCAGGTTTGGTTACGCTGAAAATACAAGCCGATACCATTCAGGGTCATGCCCGGCGCACGATCTACCCAGGGGTTATGCATGAACACATGGTAGGCCATGCGATTGACCCCTAATGCAAAATTGCGATCCTTCAGCGCTTTCAACATGCCGGGATGCTCATCCCAGGCCATCCGCAATTCCGTAAACGCTTCTGCACCTATAATTTGTTTACCGTAGATATGCGCCCCTGAAATGGCATCGAACATATCATTGGGTTTATCGTGGGTTGGACTGCGCACCCAGAACTCGCCCATGGGAACATCAACTACCTGGTAATGTAATAAGCCATCACTCGTCATAGTAGGCGCAATGGTTTCCCCGGTCATGATGCATCCTTTTTTACTGGACAGCTTTTTAAGGGTCATATAGAAATTATCCTTTACCAGCTCCATAATTGTCTGGCGTACATCATATAAAAACCGCTCTGATACATCAGCGCTTTCCACCGGAACGCCGCTCATGGTAATGAGGTAGGGTAAACAATCGTAACCGCGACGTTTCTTAAACTCCTCCCGGAAAACCGGCGACCAGTTCTGGCTACCGCATTCCCAGCTGTCGAGATGCAGCATTTTTAAAACGTCTTTAGTTATATCAGGGCCGGCACGCCGGATGGCTTCACCAAACCAACTATTGAACTGCAGCGTCACTGCTTCTGGATTGAATTTATCACACTCGAGCCCCCTGCCGCCACCACCGGTTGCATTGGTTTGCCCGGTAGACGTATGACCAACCCGCATGATGGTCCAGTTACCTTCAGGCACATCCCAGTTGAGGCGGCCGTCGGCTGTCATTTTATCGGTGATATTGAGGATGCGATCCAATGGCACACATAAAGAATCAGGAACCATTGCAGCCGTTGTGCGTTCGCTTACGCGCCATACCGAACCATTTTTTCCCTCGTATTGATGGATCACCGGCTCGCCTGATAACAGGATACCATTTACTTTTAATGTGGGTTTCCATTTGGCGGCATCCAGGTCTTCCGATCCCGGCTCGAGGCCGGTTCTATCGTATACAAAGCGGAAATAACGGGCGGTGGTTGGTTTTATGGAATAAGTAATATCCGCATCAGTATCCTGCCAGCCACTGCGGGGCGCCTGCATGCGTTGGAGGAGTTTGAACTGTTTACCATCATTGCTTACCAGGATCTGTAACTGGCGCGATGGATAGTTCGTACCACTGGGACGGATCACGATCGAACGGCAGGTAAACGGTTTATCATAAGCGTACTGGATCCAGCAGGCGCTATCGCTTCTAAAGCTCTGGCGGTTGTTCTTATTGACAAGAAATTGCGGCGATACGCCCGCTACACTGCTGGTGACTACCGGCACCATGGCCGTATCGGTTATGCTTTTTTGGATCACGGTAGGATAAGCAAAGACGGCGATATCGCGGTAATAATTCACTCTTGTTTCCGGCTGGGGTAAAATGCCGTTGAACTTCTTTTTACCGCTTACATATGTAGTAGTACTTACCACGCGCTGCATCGACATTTCCGGTTTGATCCAGGGACCACCGGCCAATGCAAAACCATCACTGACGTGCATACCCAGCTGTAAATTCAGCCGTTTGGCCTCCTGCATGGCGAACAATACCAGGCTCCACCAATGGGGTGTTAATTGCTGCGCCGGCGGATCCACCAGGGGAATACTGTCGGCCCCTTTGATGAACATCATATAGGCGCCGCCAATGCCGGCTTCTTTCATCGCTTCCAGGTCGGCAGTAATGCCTTCCTTGGAAGCAGCAGCCTGCATCCAGTACCAGATCACCCAGGGTTTTGCCGATTCGGGGGGATGGCGGAACAAATCATCCAATGAAGTATCTGCAACAGGGGTATTTTCAGGGAACGCAATCGTTCCCGGAAACTTTTTAGCATACGGGAACAGGAATAATACACCTACACTACATAGTATTACAATGGTACGTTTTCTCATCCTTGTTGTCATATCAGGCGTGAAGATAAAACAGAAAATGGGAGACTAAACAGTACTCCCGATTTTCTTACTTGCCATATAAAGAAAACACTATAAATAATCGTCGTTTTGTTGCAATTGTGGATTGGCATCGATCTCCGTTTGCGGAAATGGCCAGAAATAATTGCGCTGTTCAAAAACGAATGGAACACCATTCGGATCTTTTAACTTCGGCAAAACAACATGTGCGATATTCCATCGCTTCAGGTCATTATAGCGGTGGCCTTCCAGCGCCAGCTCTATGCGCCGTTCATGCCTGATAAAATCTCTTAACTTTTCTTTAGTATTATATCTTGCTTCATCCACCGCCGGCATATTGATACCGGGCCTGCCGCGCACATCATTGATCGCTTTATATACGGTTGCGTCCGGACCACTTACTTCGTTCTTTGCTTCTGCATACATCAACAGTACATCGGCATATCGCAAATGAATATAATCCTGGTCGGTTAAGTTAGCGGTTGCCGTAGTGAAGGGGGCTCTTGACAGATCGACATATTTTTCCATAATAAAACCAGAAGCCGGATTGTTGATGCTCGGAACATATTCCGAACCATTCGGCGACAGCCATTTTTCGCCCGGCAATTTTACCGTAAGATTCAGCCTCGGGTCGCGGTTGGCATAAGGCATCGCAGGATTATATAAAGGTGATTCCGTGATCGGCAGACCATCAATAGCTTCATACTCATCTACCAGGTTTTTATATGGCTGCATAATGGCATAATGCCCCAGCTCCAGGTCCATGCCATTGAGATTGCGATGGATCTTTGTGGGCGCCAGGTATTGCGTGCTGAACATGATCTCGGTATTCACAGCAGCATTTGATTGCCCGGCCGTTCTGAACAAGGCAGCATAGTTGTTCGACAGAGCGAATTTACCACTGTTCATGATCTGCTGCAGTATGGGCACTGCTTCCGGAAACTTTTGCTGGGTGAGTAAAACGCGGGCCAGTAAAGCGGCGGCGCTGCCTTTCACTGCATGGCCATTGTATTTTTCATCGGGCAAATTGTTCATGGCAAATTGCAGGTCTTCTTCTATCAGGGCATATACTTCAGCGCGCGGGCTTTTATCGATCTGCGATTCTTCGAGCGTAGCTGGTGGTGCGGTATAAATAACTACATCACCGAATGTTTGAACCAGGTCAAAATAAGCCAGTGCTCTTAGGAAACGAACTTCCGCACTGTAGGTATTTTTTTTCTGGTCTGTCAACGGCGCTTTATCAACATTGGCTAAAAAATAATTGCTGGAAGCGATCACCCGGTAAGGCGTGCTGTACATTTCAGCGGTGGTTGCGGTGGTGGAAGAGATACCGCCAAACGCTATTGTCGTGATGCCGGAGTGAAAAGGATTCGCAATCAGATAGGCATTATCCGTAAATCCATCGAGATAGACCCGTTCATACCCTAAAAAATTTTCCTGCAAACGGGTATATACACCTGCCACAGCACTTTGCACATCAGCTTCAGAGGTCCAGAAGATCTCTGTTGAAACGGCATTGGGCGGATTCTTATCCAGGAAATCTTTTTTACAGGAAGCACCTGTTACAATGAATGCGACAAGTATAATTTGATATATAAGATGTTTTCTGTTCATGGCAAGGCATTTAAAATTTAACATTCAAACCCACATTTAAAATGCGCGTTTGCGGATACTGACTGAAGTTGGTTGACGGACTGTTCTCAGCCGTTGAGAAATTGGCGCGCTCAGGATCACCATTCTTGAAATCGGTCCAGGTGACCAGGTTATCAGCCGACACATACAACATTAGGTCCTTTACTTTCAATCTCGACATCATGACCCGCGGGAATGTATACGAAAGCGTTACATTCTTTAACCGCAGATAGGATGCATCGCGCAGAAAATAGGTGGAGCCATTGTAATTGTTCATGTGCGGATAATCCTTGATGTAAATCGCCGGCATCGACTGGCTTTGGTTTTCCGGTGTCCAGGCATTCCGCCAATCGGTTGTAGGCGGTGTTCCCTGCATAAAAGGATCAACGCCCCAGTTAAGTACCCGGCTCTTCACGCCTTGCACGCCCTGGAAGAAAAAGGTAAGACCAAATCCTTTATAGTCGACATTGCCTCCGAATGAATAGGTATAATCAGGATAAGCGCCTTTTACGATCACCCGGTCATCCGGTGTAATTCTGCCATCGGGTTTTCCCTCAGGACCGCTTACATCTCTCATTTTTATATCGCCCGGCATCAGTGTGGTGGTTTGGCTATGCGGAATAGGCGTTTCTCCTTCCTGTACTATGCCATCCCAGAGATACAAATAATAAGAATTGTAAGGAGCACCTACCTGAACAGTAGTGGTTCCAAAGCTTGGGATGCGCACTTCCAGCACTTCATTCCTGGCTGTGCTAACGATGCCATTCAGGCCATAAGAAACCTTACCGATCCTGTTTTGGTGTGTTAAAGACAATTCAATCCCCAAGTTGCGCATTCTGCCATTATTAATGGTAGGTGCATTCATCCCGATACTCGCAGGGATAAGCGGTGCGGCCAGAATATCGTAGGTGTATTTATTGAACCAGTCAAAAGTGAGGCCGACCAGGCCTTTCTGAATGACGAGGTCAAAACCGAAGTCAAGCACACGGGTAGATTCCCATTGTAAACTTTTATCGCGGAAAGTGTTGTTCACAGCGCCCTGTACGGCGGGCTGGTTACCGAAAGGATACTGCACATTGCTGATGGTAAGCACATCCTGGTATAAGTAAGTCCCGATATCCTGGTTACCCAGCACACCATAGGAACCTCTTAATTTCAAATCGGTCAACCAATAGAATTTGTCCTGCAGGAAATTCTCCCGCGAGATCATCCATCCTGCAGATACAGAGGGGAATAAGCCCCAGCGATAATCGGGATGCACTTTCGACGTACCATCATAGCGCAGATTACCTTCCAGGAAATACTTGCCCTGAAAATCATAATTCACACGACCAAAGAAAGAGCGCAAGCCCCACTCCTGCGGATTTACATTTCCGGGAAGCCGCGGATGGCTGAAGTATAAGGATTCATTGGTATTGTTATAACCCGTAAGGTCGGTGAGCGCCTGGGAAACCGTACTGATCCGGCGGCCCCTCAATCCCTGGTTGCGTTGTGACACCTGTTCATAACCGGCCAGCACCTTGAGGTTATGATCGCCGAACTGGGTATTGTAGGTAAGTGTGCTATAAAGCGTGGGTTGTAATAATTTTGAGTATTGATCAGTTACCCCAACAATGTCGGGACCAAAAGTCCACATCCGGTAATCACCGGTAGTAGCATCCCGTTCCTGCAGCAAATAAGAATTGTAATTGTGCTGATACATTTTATAGTATTCATCCACATAGTTTATGGCTGCTTTTGATGACCATACGAGGTTCTTCATCAATTTAATATCGACGAAGACCTGTCCGTTCAGGTTATACTCCTTGTTATTCTGCCAGCCCATTTCATACATTTCCTGCGGGTTGCGGTTCCTGCCTTCTCTTTCATAAGCGCGGGTAACGATACGGCCGCTGCCATCTGGCAAGAAAGGCCCGTATAAAGGACCTGCCGCATAAACAGCCAGCATCATGTTCTCACCGGTAAAAGGCGGCTCCTGCCTGTTCTTATAAGTTGCATTAATAATGGTTCCGATCGTGATGGCCTTGGTAAGCTGACTGGTATAATTGATGAGGCCATTATATCTTTTGAAATTATAACCTGGCAGCAAAGCATTCTGATCGAGATATGAAAGCGAGATATTAAAAGTATTTTTTTCACTGCCGCCCGACATGGAAAGGTTGTGATTGTGCACCAATGCCGGTCTTACATAGTGATCAATATAATTGAAACTGGGATATTCATCAGACGGCGTCCTGTATTTTTCAATTTCCGCCTGGGGATATCGCACCGGCACACCATTGGTTCTGCCCCGGTCGATCGCTGCATTGAACATCTCCATGTACTCAGCGGAGTTGGTGATGAACTCAGGTAAGCGGGTGGCTGAATGCCGTGAGATATTGGTACGGTAACTAAACTGCGTGGCGCCCTTTTTACCTTTTTTAGTGGTCACCAGGATAACGCCGTTTGCCGCCCTCGCCCCATAAATAGAAGCTGAAGCTGCATCTTTTAAGACGGTCGCTGTCTCGATATCATCAGGAGAAAGATTGTTCAATGATCCCGGTACCCCGTCGATCAATACAAGGGGCGCATTGCTGCCGGTAAAGGAGCTGCGGCCGCGTATCAATAATGAATTACCATCCCTTCCTGGTTCTGCCGTATTTTGATTTACCGTTAAACCAGGTAAACGCCCCTGCAAGAGGTTAACCGAATTAGGGGCGGGCCGCTCGGTCAACGTATTACCAGTCACCGTGGCAACGGCGCCGGTTACATTCGCGCGCTTCTGCGTACCATAGCCAATCACCACGACATCTTCAAGCGCCGCCTCAGCAGGTTTTAACCGTACTGATATCGATGTTGAAGTACCGACGTTCACTTCCTGCGTTTCCATACCGGCATAAGAAAAAACAAGCACGGTAACACCCGCAGGCATTTCTAAACTAAAGCTACCTGCTTCATTGGTTTGCGTAACTCTTTGTGTGCCTTTGGCAGCAACTGTTACGCCTGGCAATGGCTGATCTTTATCATCAGTTACTTTTCCGGTAACAGGAACAGCCTGATAAAAGCCATTGTTATGGTCAAATATTCGATCGCGGGGAATGGAAAAGACAGGGGAATACGCCAACAGGCTTACCCCGAGGGAAAGCAAAACCAGTTTCATACGTTGCAATCGTTTAGATTAATAAATGACTAGGATACGTAGGGATCGCCGGAAGAATAGTTGTGTATCCAAATCTAGCTTTATCAATTACAGTAAACAATTACACATTTCACTATAATGATGGACTTTTTTACTATTTATAAAAAAGAAAATCTTCCATCTGAATTGTGGAACAGCGCTGTTGCCAGTTCGGAGTTCAAAGTTCTCAGTTCTCAGTTCGCAATTGGCAGTTCGCAATGGTTAGGTGTAAATTCGATAATTCAATAACTCAAAAAATCAATAACTCAATAACTCAATAACTATATAAACCGCTGTCAACCTAGGTCAGCTCCTTCACCCCATCCACCTGCTTATTAATTCCGAGCACCGTATCGTTCTCTTCCGGCTTTTTGTCAGCCACCGGCCTTTTGCGCCAGTAATTGGCTAAAATAGAACCGGCGATATTCATCCATGGACTGAAGACAGCTGCTGGTAAACCCAGGGTACCTAATTTTCCCATGCCTGCCGCAATACCGGAAGCCATGCCTGCATTTTGCAGGCCCACTTCAAATGCCACTGTACGGGCAGAATTTTTATCCAGCCGGAACAAACGGCCTAACCAGTATCCAAAAAAGAAACCGGCCGCATTATGTATGACAGAACAAAGAAATAATAACCACCCTGTTTTTAATAAATTGTCGTGCCCGGCTGCAGTGGTGACAGTAGTAAAATAAATGATCCCGAACATGGAAAAATAAGGCATGATCCTGTCGAGCCCGGTAAATGTTTTTGCCAACAGGTGATATAACACACCTGCAACGATGGCGCCCAGCAGGAAACCAAAAATTTCCAAAGATTGAAGCAGTGGTGTTGAACCAATATGCGTTGCCAGATAATTCCACGAGCCTAATGGCAATGCCGTCAGCCACAAAGCAGCAAAGATGAACATCAAAGTTACCAGCCGCACGCCCCGGGGTGAAGCGCCTTTCAGGAAGTCGTGCAAGAGGGCTGCGCCGATGGGTACGATAACGATCTTGATAATCTCCATCATCATGTGAAGCACTTTCACTTCTACCAGGGTACCGGCCAGCAGTTTCATCAACAAGGGGGTGAAAAAAGGGGCTGCCATCGTAGCCATGGCCGTAACCACTACCGACAATACGAGATTGGCCCTTGCCAGATACACCATTACGTTAGAAGCCAGCCCACTCGATGTAGAACCAATGAGAATGATACCGGCTGCTATCTCCGGTTCAAAGTGAAAAATGCGTGTAAGCAAAAACCCCATCAGCGGCATCACGGAGAAATGACATAATAAACCAATGGCCACTCCCTTGCCGGTCCTTGATACCGCCGTAAAATCTTCCAGTTTCATTTGTATGCCCATACCGAACATCACCAGCTGGATGATGACCAGCATTAACCATTTATTCCGCAGATCGATCGATCCCCAATTGGTAAAAGAAGCAGGATACATCATACCGGCTACCACGGCAGCAATGATCCAGCTTGTATATTGATATCCCTTTAATGACGGTATCGCTCCTAAACCGATGGCCATACATACAGCAGTACCTACGGCCGCCGGCCTATATAAGACCGGCTGCTGCATAATGATTCCGATCAGCAAAACAATGAATGCTGCAATACCGATCACCAGGAACAGTTGGGAGATCTTTTTCATATGGAACACAAGGTTACATGTTTCAATTTACAGGCTACAAGGGCAGGTACGGGCATTTCCCTGTAACCTGAAACCCTGCAGCCTGCAACTACTAAATAAGAATAATATAGCTCCTTTATTAGTTTAAGCCATTAAAGAACGGATGCGATATGTTGAACGGCAATACCCGGACTAGCCAGAATAGGCACTTTCTTATCTTCCGGAGCAAGGTTATCAGCTACCCGCGCCATAGAGGCCTGCGCCAGTACGATCACATCGGTTCTGGCAGATAATTCACGCAACGCCTTTGCTACCATGGCATCGTGTTTTTCTGCATCACCGCTCATCAATGCGTCAAAAGCGCCTTCGCACAATACGGCTTCCAGTTCTATGGATTTACCCGCTACGGCCGCCCTGCGTTGTACCAGGTCACTGGTCGGTTGCAGGGTGGTTGACAAAGTAGCGATAACACCAATACGTTTCCCCGTGCGCACTGCCTGATCTGCCATCGGCTGATCAACCCGTAACACAGGCACATTGGTCAAGGCAGCGGCTGCTTCTACAGCAGCTCCGATAGAAGAACAGGTTACCAGGATGAAATCGGCGCCTGCCGCTTCTGCAGATCCCACATAATTTACCACCCGCCGTGCCGTACCAGGTGTTAGTTCGCCACAAGCGATCGTATTTTTAATGAGACTGTCGTCAACAATGTTGAATACTTTTACCTGGGGTAAAAACTGACTGCACAATTGCTGGAACATAGGCACCAGGGTGGCTGATGTATGAATAAGCCCTAATGTTTTTTGTTGCATGTTTATTCTGTTTACTTCTTTACAGTTAAATTAATCGATCCTTCCTTTCATCAATACTTCAAAATAATTGTCGCCCCCTACCTGTCCACCTTTGAAATTCACTTCCAATCCATGTACCGGCGATCCCGGCGCAGTGGCCTTACACAATGGCGCACCGGGTACCAGGGCTGCGATCATTTCTACCGCTTCAATACCCATTGCCCTTGCTGCATAACTGCTGGTATCGCCACCGGCGATCACGAGCCGTTTTACGGTTGAACCAGCTGCTGCTTCCCTGGCGATCTTACCTAATGCCGTACCTAATAAAGCAGCGGGCAGATTGGCAGTTTGTTGTTGCGCAGCGCCACCAGTATGAACAATGACATGTTTTCCGTTATTCAAACAGGCAAGGGCTTTACGGATAGATGTATCAACAGAAAGATCATCGTTATTACAGATCGCAGCTGCGTCGATCAGGATCTCTTCAAATCCTGCTGCTATGGCATATCTGATTTGTGCGGCCGTCACCGGCGAACAGCTTCCGGCAACCACCAGTAATGGTGCTGCTGTTCCGGGATCTTGCCAGGACCTAACGGGCTGCAATATGTTGGTATGGTTCCAGTATTGTCCCAATGCCATTTCAATGCCTGATGATCCTACAGAGAACAAAGTACCTGCCCGGGCCTGTGCATCGATCAATTCACCGATGCGCAACAATTGCTCCTGGTACAATGCATCCACTAATACGATCTCAAAACCAGCCTGCACCTGGTGTTCCCATTCCCTGTTGATGGCTTCGGCAGAAGCAGATACCTGGAGGATATCGACCAGTCCGGTCTTCTTACTGGTTTGCTTTGACAAATGCAGGCGCAGGTCGCTTTCATCGGCCGGAGTAACCGGATGACGGCTCATCGATGGATGCCGGTCGAGCCGGTAGATATTCCCATTGCTGCCAATGCCCATACGCGCAAACAGATTGCCGAATAAGCAGTAGCGGCCTAAGACCGGAGCAGCCACCAGCAAGGGTATTGCCCTGTTCTTAAACACTGCAGCGCCGGTATCAATGGCTTTACCGATACTTCCTATTGCAGGGGAAGAATCGAACGTGGAACATACTTTATAATGCACATGACGGGCGCCTGTTTGCTGTAATTTTTCAAATGCAGGCAACAGGGTTTCTTCCATGGCTGCAGGCGACATTGCGCGGGTTTTACCGGCAACGCCAAAAGCGTTCAAACCCGGATACTTTTTCAATAACTCCACCGTGGGTGGCTCAATGAATAAGGCCGTCCTCGCCCCTGCCCTGCTTAGGAATTCCAAAGCATCGGTGGAACCGGTGAAGTCGTCGCCGTAGAAGGCTAGTAATATATTACTTTGTTTGTAAGACATTCGGGTCAATGGATATAATCATTGTTAATGATCCTTGTTACCGGTCACCGGTTACCGGTTTCCAGGACCTTACTGTGCGTTTGTTAAAGTTTTTGGTGGTTGCCCGGCAACTGGTAACTGGCAACTGGTAACTGGTAACTGGTAACTGGTAACTATTTCTTACCAAACTGCTTCACTGACTCGCCGAACTCTTTGTAAGCGGCCGCCGCCTGCTCCACACTCAAACCATCCACCGCGGCCTGCCATGCCTGTTGCAAAGCTCTTACGCCGGCTGCAGCGCCCATGGGATGCGCCATGATGCCGCCGCCGGCCATATACAAGAGGTCAACGGTTTTTGTACGGCGATACGTTTCTGGCGCTTGTCCGCCCCATTGCCCCGACGATACTACCGGCAATAAAGGCTGGTGATCGTAGAATGGCTGCAGACATGCTTTGATAGATGCCACCACAGAGTCATCGCTTTCCCAGAATTTATTCTGGATACCATTTACATGCAGCTGGTCAACACCTGCTACCCGCCATAATTTTTGATAAGCCCTGAAATCGATCCCGAGCAATGGATGACGGGTTTGCATTCCCCAGCCATTGCGGTGTGCATGAATAGCCAGTTGCCGCTGATCGCAGATCTTTTTAACACCCGCCATTCCCACACTGTTGATACTTACCATGGCGCAGGTACCGCCACTGCGCAGAATATATTCATAGCGTTGCAGCATCTCGTCAATTTCACCGCTGATATTGAATGCATACATTACTTTTTTCCCGGTAGCATCGGCATGTGTATTGATCACTTTCATGATCGCATCTACCCGGTCATTGAAGCGCGAATTGGCCGATGAAGAGAGCAGCTCATCATCTTTTATAAAATCAATGCCTGCACCCACCAGCGTTTTCACCATCTCAGCGGTTTGTTCGGGCGTGAGGCCGATACTGGGTTTAATGATGGTGCCGATCAACGGCCTGTTTTCAACCTTGGTAAGCTTTCGGCAACCATCGATACCAAATGCCGGTCCCTTGTAGTGTTGCGCAAAAGATGCCGGCAGCCCGATATCCATGAGTTTCAAACCAGTGAACTGGCGCAGCTCATACAAATTCCCCTGCAGGGTAGAAATGAGTACCGGCAGGTTATAACCGAAATTTTCGATACTCCAGGAGACCTGGATCTCCGCGCGATGGTATTGCCCCGTTTTGCTGCTGGCCCCGGGCATGGCTGGTTCGGACACTGTTTCCAGGGGCGTCACTTTTTCAACCCGGGCGGCAAAACGCTGTTTCAATTCTTCCGTTTCACCAGGCACGGCAATAAAGGTTCCCGACGATTGTTCGCCTGCCAATACAGCCGCTGCCTTTTCCGGGTCTAAAGGAGTTTCAATATAATATGTTGCTGTAATTCTGTCCATACTTCTTTTTTTAGTTCTTAAGGTATTCTGTTCATAAGCTATTAGTTAACTCAATGACTGAACCTGATAACTCAATAACTGAATAACTCATAAACCCTTATATTTTACTTCATACTGTTTACCCGCTTCCACCGTCATCTCATACAGGTTATTCCCCTTGCTGGTAATAACGGCACCCTTAGCGGTTGGTTTGCCCTTACTCTTAAAACGCAGGGTTCCCGTTCCTTCGCTGCTTTTGATCTTAATTACCGTAGTGCTGCAATACACATCGATGTCACCCTTCGGCGTAGGCACTTTACCTTCCATCCATTGCAAACCTCCCAGTACCGGCTCCGCTACCCAGCTTGCATAACCTGGTGCTGTGGGCTGAACACCCAAATAGTATTTACCCAGGAGATAGATCGGACTGGCGCCCCAGGCATGACAAAGGCTTTTGCCAAACGGACGGCCATACATCGCGTAATGTTCAGCACCCTGCTTGGAAGGATTGTATTCTTCCCAGAAAGAAGTGGCGCCTGCCTGCAACATGCCGCCCCAGTAATTTTTCATTTCATTCAGCACGTATTTCTGTTCACCCATAGCACACAAGGCTTCCAGTTCATAGAACCGCATGTAAGGCGTGGTGATCTTCTGGATCTTTTCGTTTAACAGCACATGCTCTTTTACCGCCTGCTTCTGTTCATTATTAAAATAATCAAAAAAGATAGCGAACATGTTGGCATAGCGGGTTACATTGTCGGTAGGTTTGCCATCAACCCGGCTATGCACCAGCGCGTGCTTTTCATCGCTCCAGTAGATAGCGAATAATTTTGCTTTCAGATCGGCCGCCAGTTGTTTATACAGCTCCGCATTTTTTGTATCGTTCACCATATTGGCACAAAGCGCCATGGTTTCGAGGCTGCGGCAGAACAATAATTGTTCAAAGCTCACTTCTCCTTTTTTACTTAACCCTGCTGCCCAGTCGATGAATATCCAGTCCCCTGGCAGCCCCTGCATCAGTCCGTCTTTATTGCGGCGTTGCAGGCAATAGTCCATGAGGCTTTGCATACGCGGATAGAATTGCTGGATAAAGGTCTTATCGCCGGTATACTGGTAGAGATCATAGATACCGAGGAACCAGTAAAAAGTATAATCCATAATGGTATTGATGTGACTGGTCACCGGGTCTTTTCCCCGCAGGGCCATCAGCGTGCGTGATACGGTAGGCACATCGAAATACAGGTAGTAGTTCATCAGGTAGCTTTGGTAAGCATCCCCACTCCAGATCCAGCGGTCGCGTTTGATACCATCGATGAAGAACTCGCGGGTATTCAATTCCATGGTGTAGGCGGCTACATCCCAAATTTTATTGATAGATTCATCTGCGCAACGGAAAGTGCCGCGTTTGGCCACCGGCAGGTATTCATATAACATCGAAACCGAGTCAAGCGCAGCACCGCCTTCTGTTTGAATATTCACAAAGCGGAATGCTTTGGATAATTCCATTACAGAATCTTTTTTTGATCCCAGGTTCACTTCCACCCGATCGAGTGTTTCGCAGGTACCGGTAGCCAGGGCTTCTTCTTTGGATTCGCCATAATACAACGACACTTTGCCGTTGCCCTGTAAACCATGCAGGCGGATATAGCCAAATGTTTCCTGGCCAAAATCAACCAGTAAAGAGCCGTTGTTCCTGGTTGCGGATACCGCTGATTTCGGTTGTACGGCCAGTTTAAATGCAGAGGGCCGTTGTGCGGGATCGTTGAAATTCCAGCTGCCCGCATTTAACCATACAGTCGCCGAAATGTCGGATGTTTTGCCGGTTTCATCGATCCACTCTTTATCTTCAAAGGTTACCAGCCAGGAGGAATCGGATCTGATCGTTTTTCCTTTCACATAAATAGCCGGCACATTGCCCGTGCTGAACACTTTTACATTGATGCGGTGTTTACCGGCAGGAACTGTTATTTGTTGCGGCGTTCCTTCAAAACCTTTTCCGTCGAGTTTCAGGATATATTGCCCTTCCACGTATACATCGATCTGTTCGGGCTCGGTCAGCTCTACATCTTTGTGAAAATCCATCAGCACATAATGACCATCCAATTTCCAGAATGGTGGAAAGAAGGAACCGCGCTCTGTACGCCGGTTCTGCATTTTATTGGCCAGCCAGATCTCAAAATCACCTGGATACCAGATCCAGGTCGCTTCTCCGGCAGCTGCCTTTTGCGGCTCTACTGTGCGGGCAGGTTGCGCCGGCACAGCGCCGGTCGAAAGTAATAGTGCGATCAAAAGTGCCTGTTGCAATATGGCGTGTTTGCAATTCATCCGAAATATTTATTTAGATACAGAAAATTAATGTCCGTTAAAAAATATATACAATGCCAGCATGACTACGATCAGTAGTCCCCACATAAACCATACCTGCTTATCGGTTTTGGCCAGGCTTTTAAAGTAAGTGGCCTCTTGTATCTGTTTGGCGCCTTTTTTATCAAATACCGATATTAAATAGGTCATTACACTTAATACCACAAAGAGGTAGAACGACAACAAGAGGAAATGCGGCCATTTGTCTGATTTTATCACCCACAAATTCAGGATCCCCACCAATAAACAAAATGCAGTACCAACTGTCAATACATAATTGATGGCTTTAGGCGTTGTCTTTTTCCAAAGGACACCAAACAGGAAGGCGACTGTCATTGGCGGGGCCAGAAAACCCAGGACCGATTGAAATACATTGAACAGGTCGAGTCCTTTTATATTATCAATAGCAAGTGTAACCGAGACCGATACCAATGCGCCGGCCACCGTGATCAGGCGGCCAATGCGAATGATGTCCTGGTTGCTGGCTTCGGGTTTGTATTTCTTCACGTAAATGTCCATGGTGAATACGGTGCTCACCGAATTCAGCGAAGCGCCAATAGTACTTATCAAACAGGCTACCAGCACTACAATGATCAAGCCTTTCATACCTGGCGGGAACAAATTGGTCACCATCGTCAGGTAGGCTTTATCAGGATCCTGCAGCTGCGGATATAAGATGAAACAGATAATGCCAGGAAGAATGAACAGGGGCACATCCAGGATCTTCAACCAGCCAATAAAATTGGCGCCCAGCTGTCCCTGCTTCAGGCTTTTGGCGCCCAGGACCGATTGCACCATCGATTGTTCCGTACACCAGAACCATACGCCCATGATCGGGTAGCCGAGCAGGATAGCCGGCCAGGGAAATACTTTATCACTGGCAGGCTGGAACAGGTTCCAGAAATTGGCGGGCGTCTTTTCATAAATAGCGGCGATACCGCCTGCTTTCGACACCCCGAGCACCACCAGGATCAATGATACCACGATCAATAATAACATCTGGAATACACTCGTGTAGGCGATGGTCTTTAAACCACCTGCCAATACAAACAGCGTAGAGACCACCACCATGATCATAACGGATAACAACATATCCATTCCCAACAGTTGCTTAATAAGCACGCCACCGGCAAATAAGCCGAGTGACAACCAGGAGATCAAAATGGTGATCAGGGTATACCAGGCCAGGATATTGCGGGTATTTTCGCCAAACCGTTTACCCAAAAACTCAGGCAGGGTGGATACATTGGCGCCCAGGTAACGGGGGCCGAATACCACGGCCAGCATAAGTATGAAAACAAATGCATACCAGGCAAAATTGCCCGCCACAATACCGGTTTGATATCCGGCACTGGCAGATGCCACCAGCATGGATGGACCTACATTGGTGCCCCACATGGTAAAGCCGATACTCGCCCAACCCAATGAGCGGTCGGCCAGGAAAAGGTTCTGCTCCCTGTTCTTCTTTTGTCCGAAGCTTACCCAATATCCGATTGCGATCAGGATGAAAAGGTAAATGCCTACAATGACAAAATCGACAGGTTGTAAAAGGTCATAGATGGCGTTCATCGCTGTTTTTTATATGAAATACTCTAAGGTGAATACTTTCTGATGTAAGGGTTGCTTATCAATGGTACCGGTTACCGGTTACCAGTTACCACCACTTACCAGGGACGCGGCCTCCGCTGTGATTCCCGGGAACCGGTGACTGGCGACGGGTAACTGGCAACTATAGACCATGTGCACTTAAGATTTCACTCACTTTCACCGGCACACCTGTCTTCAAGGATCTCTCCATCGCCTGCAATAAGGCAATGGTGCCGATACCTTCTTTCAGATCAGGATATGCTATTGTATTATTGGTAATGCTGTCGGCAAAATATTCCAGGTAATTCTGGTATTCACCGGCATGATGGCTCTGGCCTTCAAAACGGAAATAATATTTGATGGTACTATCGCCCCAATGAACTACTTTTTCTTCGCCGGTCCTATCGGTGATGGCATAACGCAGTTCGTGATAGTCGGCCTGGGAGGCGCCCTCGGTGCCCCGCAGGATCACGCTCATGCCGCTATCTCTTTGTGCCGGCTGAATAGGCCCGGTATAAGCGCCGCTTACCCGCGCGATGCGGCCATCTGCAGCCCGGAAGATAAAGTGCATGGTATCTTCGTTTTTCAATCCCGCTTTTTTTCCGTTGCTGCTGATCATCCCATACCCCATCACTTCTTCAATCTCAGGCAGGTACCAACGGATAAAATCAACCGGATGGCTTAAACCTCCATAGAGCCATTTGAATGAATGCTCCAAAGCCCATGGCTTTTCTAAAAACCAGCGATGATCGGCATGGTAATGGCTTTCCACGGTGATCAGCTCACCTAACAAACCAGCTTCAAAGTCCCTGCGCTGCCTTTTGGCCGGCTCAAAGAACCGGGAGCTTTGGCCTACAAACAATTTCTTTCCGGTCTTTTGCTGCAGGTCAAGCAGTTCTTTGGCAGTCGACAGGTCATCTATCAGGGGTTTCGTACATACCACATGTTTATTGTGCAGCAATGCCTGTTTGATATGCCCGGCATGCCATTTGTCGGGTGTATAAATAGCAATGATATCGATCTCCGGATCATTTAGCATGTCTTCATACTTCGTCGTATAATTAAAGAACTGAAATTCCTTGCTCCGCTGTTTGCACAGGTCTTCGTTCAGGTCGCAAATGGTTTTCAGTTTCAGTTTGCTGCTGCTCAGGGCGGCAGACATGGTGCTGCGACCTTCGCCTAATCCTAGTATGCCTATCGTTAACATATTGTATTTGGTTCTTAGTTCAGTTTCTGCTTTTATTTTGAGCGTTACCGGTTACCAGTTCCCGGTTACCGGGAATCTAAGACAACGGAGGCCGCGCCACCGGTAACCGGCGACCGGGAACCGGTGACTTATTTTATATTTTTAATTGCCTTATACGCATCTTCCAGCCCCGCCCTGTTCTTAATACTATCCGCCACTTTCGGCCCATTGTTATCCCACGTATTACCGGGACCGTTGGAGTTCTTCATAAACTTCTCTTCCTCGCAATAATTATCCTTCAGCGTGATATAGGCAGAACCTTCATCGAGGTACATGTAAAAGAAATGGTTGGGATCATGGGCATAAGGCGCTTTCAGGATCGTATGCACATAATTCTCACTGATCACAGAACCAGGTTGGGCCGACAATGTATATAAACCGCCCACATCGTACATATGCTTTGCATAGTGATGCACCAGGTTGGCGTGTACGCGGTTATTCCGCATGGCATTGATGGTTTTCGTCCAGCCCCAGCCTACGCAAATGCCGCTGTAGGGAAGATCGCTCAATTCATTGTGTTCAATGTTAATGCCCTGTACATAACCAGCACTGATACCCACACAACCCCAGTCTTCATTAGCGCAGTTGGTAATAAAACAATTGCTGATGGTGAGCTTGCGGCATAATTCCCTCGCATCGGCCGGATCATACGGCAAATGCGTCTCAAACGCCGGGTCGGAGAATACGCCGGCCTGAATAGCAGTGCCGCCAATATCACGGAAAGTGCAACCAATAATGGTATCGTATTGGGTACCTCGTATATAATCCAATCCGGTAGCGGCCATGTGTGAGAAATTACAACGCTCGAAACCCGTGTTCCGCACATATTGCAATTCAACAGCTGCAGGCTGACGGCCGATCCAGCCTTGGTTTTCCAAACCTCTTTTATCTGGTGTACCGGGTATTTTCAACTTGTACGCATCCAGCAAATACATACCTGCCTGTAAGGGTACATGCCCTGCCTGTGAAGGCCTTAACCAGGTGGTATATTTGAAATCGATGCCTTTGAAAAATACATGGGCAACAGGATTGTCAATAGTTCCTTCTACGCGGGCGATATTCTGTAAATAAGGGACTGTTACCTGGACGCTGCGCAGGTCTTCATTATTGCGCGGCCAGTAAACGATCTGTTGTTGTTTCACATCGAGGTACCATTCACCAGGCTCGTCGAGGAACTGAATGGCATTGGTGAGAAAGAAAGCCGAGTTGCCCGTCTTCTGCGAGATCCAGGGAGCCGGCCAGGGATGTTCCGACTGAATGCGGCTTTCCGGCTGATGAAAACCAAGCAGTGCGCTGTCACCTTTAACCGTAACCGATTTAATGCGTAAGATGGCAATGGCCCACCATTGGTGAATGACCATTTCCAAACCGGCCACCTTATCCCAACCCGGCGTTTTTGGCGCCGGGATCCAGCATTGTTCCGTTTGATGGTTCCAGGAAAGAATACGGTTCATGCTATCGGCATTACGATCGCGGGCCCGAGTGGCTTTTTGATCGTTTATGTATAACTGGCGGAAATCGAGCAGGCGGCCTGCTTCCACCGGTGCATCCGCTACCCATACTTTGCCCTGCGCTGCAGCCGGCAGTCCGGGCATTTTTCCCGAAGCTTTGCGCCAGCCTTTGACTGACATACCACCGCTGAACACCGGCCTGGCGCCGGGGGCTGCTTCGATGATGGTAGGGCTGCCGGGCGTACCGGAATCTTCGGGGCGAATAAACAATGGTTCGCTGAAAGTATATACGCCGTCGCCGACAATGATGTGAATACCGTTTTCAACCGCCGGGTCTTTCAAGCGGCGCATTTCCCTGGCCTTACGCAATGCCATGGCAACGGTGGCCATGGGTTTATCTTTTGTACCAGGGTTCGTATCTGAACCAGTAGGCGCTACATAAATATCAGCGGCCTGAACCGTTATATGGAAACAGGCAAATAATAGAAATAAAAGCGCGTAATTGAATAGAGTCTTCATTTTGTTCTTATAAATAGATGATCCTGCTATTGAAATATCGATTTCATGTAAGCGGTATTGGCACCGAAATTCTTTTTTACGTTCCGCGGGTCCTTCGCATCGCGTGACCGCTCGATCACCAGCCAGCCCTTCCAGTTCATTTTCTCCAGGGTCTGTTTTACTTTCTTCATATCTATCTGCGGATCGTTCTGCAGCCACACACTGTCCTTATTGGTGCAATGGATCTGGCAGATGCGATCTTTTCCGAGTATTTCCAGTTCTTTATACAGGTCTCTTCCCTCTTTTAAGGGATTTGAAAAATTGAAATAGATCTGGATCGCGGGAGAACCGATCTCCTGTAACAGTTTTACCTCTTCCGTAGCGCTTAAGGCGGTCTCGATACCAATGACCACGCCCGCTGCTTCCGCAGCCTTTCCTACTTCTTTCAGGCGTTCTATAACGGCCGGACGTAATTCCGGGTATTTTACCAGGTCGCCTTTGATACCTAATGGCAGAAAGCCCACTTTTACATTCATCTGCTTCATGGTATTGATGCAATCCTGCACTGCCTTTACAGCGGTAGGCCGTTCCGGAAATGATTGCGCGTAAAAACCGGTCATACCGAGAGAGGCAATTTCCAGGTTCAATTCTTTGGCCTTATCCATGAACTGCTTGCGTACCGAATCAATCGCCAGTTTATTATCGAAGGTCTCGCGTTGCCCCAAACCGCCCATATCCAGTTCCAATCCATCAGCGCCAATGTCTTTGGTCAATTGCAAAGCCCCCAGCTTTTGACGTTTCAGGATCATCAGGTCAACCACTGCAATTTTATAGAGCTTGCCTTCGTTCTTAGTGTGCGTTTGCCTTGCAGTACTGGCACAGCCGGCCGCTATACTCATTAATACTGCTACTGCGAATATTCTTTGCTTTTTCATATCATGTATTGTGCATCGTAATCAGTTACCAGTTCCCGGAACTGGTAACCGGGAAAGCCATCTACTTCACTGGATCAAACATTGCTTTCAATTGATCATAACTACGGATAGCATTCGCCGGTAACTTCTCCCCTTTTTCACCAAATACTTTCAGCGCTGCTTCCGGCTCAATGGTCACTTTGGTTTCATCGAACTTACCGGTCTTGTCTTTTACGGCATTCAGATCCAGCTTGAAATGTTTAGCGATAAACTCATATAAGGCAATACGTTTGTTAATGCCATAATCATGTCCTTCTGCCGGCAGGTGTACATTCTCTACCAGTTCCGGTTGGCCGTAATAAGAATACATTTTTTGCAGGTAAGGGAATTCCGTTTCCGGTACGTGGGCGGTCCAGTCCTTGCCATCCGAAACCACCAGTTGCGGACGAGGCGCCGCCATGGCTGCGATCTCGGCATTATTGGTGCCGTTGCCGCATAAATGCACAGGCATTCCGCTTTCACAGGGACAACCGCCACTATGATAGCTGGATAACATGACCACCGGCGCACTTAATTTAATCCGGTCGTCCAGGGCCGTTATCAGCATGGTATGGCTGCCCCCTCCCGAACCGCCGCTGATGGCCACACGGCTGGTATCTGCTTCTTTTAACCTCAGCAAATAATCCAGGATGCGAAAAGCACCCAGTGCCTGCACCGTCATGGCCAGGCTGCGGCGATGATCTTCCGGTTTGAACTGCAACAGCGATTCACCCCAGGCAAAAATATCATAGCTGATGGCGATGCAGCCCATCCGGGCCAGGGTAGCACAGCGATACTGGCAATCGGCCCGGTAGCGGTGTTTGTCCCAATGACCATCGGGACATAATACCACAGGCAGTTTCCCTTTTACTTTTGCGGGACGGTATAATGACCCGGCCGTATATACGCCGGGTAATATTTCGAATGCAATATTCTCTACCGTGTATCCATCCATTTTCCGTACAGGTGTAAGGATGGGTTTTGACGCAGGCGCCGCAGGCATGGGCGATAATTTCAGTGCTTCGAACATACAGGCCCGCATCTCTTTTTTGCGCTGCTCCCAGCTGGCTGCATCATTGTATAAAGTGGACAGGTATTCCAGTTGCGCTTTGCCTTCCTCCACCGTTTTTAAATGGTATTGAAAAGCGCTGATCTTATAACTCTTATCCCCTGTTTTGCTGAAGGAAAGGTCCTGCGAGGCCAATACATTGCTCAATGTTTTCTCCACATCGGGCCGGAAGCGCCAGCGCGCATAGGTGACCCAGCGGTCGCTCACCATATTTTCACTGTAACGGATCTTGATACCATACTGCTGCTCAATTTCCGTTAACACCTGCTTCAATGGTTCTTTATAGGCATCATCTGAGGTCTGGCTGAAACAATCGATCCAGATCAACAGGCAACCAATGATATAGATTAATTTGCGTATCATATTTATAATTAGTCATTAATCGGGCCGGTTCGCAGTTGGCAGTTGGCAATCAAAAAACAGTTATTAAGCCTGTAAATTGAATAACCTTAAACTATAAACCACAAACCATAAACTGCCTTCATACTGCCCGTAAAGCGACCCGCTCTTTCTGCCCGTTTTTTCTTGCTTCTTTCCAGCCCGAGTACAGGAGGTTTTTATCCAGCACCGGTTTGGGAAAGAAAAGACTGGCAATATACCCCACAACAATCACTACCAGGTGACTGTACACTCCCAGCATAAGTTTATCGTGTTTGAAATTGTAATCACCCAGATCAAGCAAGAGGTGTTTTTCTTCGCCCGTCCCGATACGGGTAGAAGTCAAAAACGCATATGCCGTAAAGAGGATACAGGCAATAATGCCAATGGTGATCCCCTGCCGGTTGGCACGGGCGGTAAAAATACCCAGCAGGAAAATACCGACAATACCGCCGGAAAAGATCGCATATAAAGTGAACACAATACCCAGGACGCCCTCACTACCAGCATTGATATATAAGGCGCCGATGCCGATGGCGATCAGTCCCGAGATCACTACCGTCCATTTACCCGCTTTTAAATAGTCTTTATCCGGTAGATTACGGCGCATCTTTTTATAATAATCCTCCACCCCTACAGCAGCCAGGCTGTTCAGATCGGCACTCAAACTGCAGATGGCTGCAGAGATCATGGCGGAAAGAATGAGTCCGGTTATCCCTACCGGTAACTTTGTTGCAATAAAATAAGGAAACACCTGTTCGGCGCGGATCCCTTCCGGCAAACTGTGCTGCTGATAATACGCAAACAGGGCCGTACCAATGAACATAAACAACATCCACACGGGAACTGTCAATAATATGCCCATAAGCGAAGCCCTGATAGCGCCTTTGTCGGTTTTTGCCGTCAGGTAACGTTGCACCACAGTTTGATCGGTACCATATTTTTGAATAGCGTAAAAAGCGCCATTGATGGCCATGACCAGGAAAGTAAGCCTGGTAAGATCTGCATCATATGGACCAAACCCCGTCCGGCCATTGGCTTTGGCGATCTGCCAAACAGCCGGGGCGCCGCCATCTGTCGAGAACAGGATCACGGTTAAACATATTATACCGGTAGCAAAGAGCATGAAGCCCTGGAATACATCGAGCCAGATAACGGCTTCAATGCCCCCCATCAGGTTCACCGCAATGATAATTAAACCAATGATCAGGATCATGATCATGGTATTGCCACCAATCATATAATCGAGCGCAGATGCCAGTAAGAACAAGACGGTTCCCATAGAAGAGAACTGGCGCAGCACAAATGCCAGGGAGCTGTAATAGCGAGCAAAGGCGCCGAAGCGTTTTTCAAAATATTCGTAGGTGCTTAACCCGATCACTTTGCGGTACAAGGGAACAATGAACCAGATGGTGCCTAACAAAACGACCGGCACCATCAGGCCCTGTACCAATAAGATCCAGTTGCTGGTGAATCCGGTCCCGGGATAGGCAAGAAAGGTAACACTGCTGATGAGCGTGGCCAGCAGCGACATCCCGATCGCCCAGGCTGGCACCCGGCCCTGCGCCAGGAAAAAGGACTTCAACGAAGTTTGCCGGCGCGCAAACCGGAAGCCAACATATAAGGTCACCACCAGGAAACTGATGATGATGATATAGTCAATTAAATGCAATGATATTTTCTGCATATGGCAATAGATAAAAAAAAACAATCTGATTAAAAATTCCATAGCCCATCCGGCCATTGGTAACTGCCTGGCTTAACGGTTATGAACAAACCGGTATGATTTGTCTGCATCCGCACGACCCCCGGCGCCATTTCTTCCACCGGAAAAAAGCGGGTAAATCCGGCCTGTTTGATCAGCGCCCAGGCAGTAGCGCCGCCTTCCACGATCAGTTCCTGCACCTTGCTGCGCTGCAGCACTTCAAACACCAAGCCCGCCATTTTATCCTTTAAAAGGCTGGGATCCACTGCGGCATCCCTGGTTGCATCTTCATGGATGGCCACAATCGCTTTCCGATGGGTATTCAGCCGGGCCACCACTTCATTGGCCCATTTCACATAGCTGGTAGCGTCCAACTGCGCCGACAGCACCAGGTCATTGGGCATATAACATACCGGCCCACCAGCAGCCTTGATCTTTTTAATAGCATGGCGGCTATTGGCAAAGGTGGTTCCACATACAAATAAACTCGTCACCTCACCTTCTTTTGGCAGCACCTTTGGATCGCCGGATCTTTTGCCCGCCAGCAGCTTTTCAAGTATGGCAGTGAAAAAGCCCGAGGCGCCTGCCAGCAAGGTGCTGTTATCCATTTTTGCCGCCCAGGCATCCAGGTCGCCTGTGTCGCTGGCTTCGCCTGCAATAATTCCCGCTGCAGGCAAACTAATTTCCGGTCGCTGGATGTGAACCGGAAAGTTCCTGCAACGCAACATATCAACGATCGCAGAGCTGGCAATGGGAAAATCTGGATCATCTGAAAAGCTGGATTCATGTACCGGCTTTCCGTGCAGGTAATAGGTACCGTTCACGATCGTTCTTCCCAATGCAGGATTAGCCGCTACCAGCAGCGCTTTATCAAAACCGGTCAACGACAATTGCGCCCGTAATTCTGCCAGCACATGGCCGCGCAATACGGAATCTGTCTTTTTAAAGATCAGCGCCGGTTGCAGGGCCAGCAATGCTTTCGTATGTTCTTGCATGATCTGCACCGCTTCCAGCTGTGGCAAAGAACGGGTATCGGTCGCGATCACCAGCAGATCTGCTTTTGTGTCTTTATTTACCTCAGTGACCAGCTCCACATTCAGGCGATAGCGAACACCAATCCCCGCCAGTTCTGCCGCCCCGGTAAAATCATCAGCTATCACCACTATCATTACACTGTTTTTTGTTGTTTAATGCGGTGTTTGCTTAATTGCACGGCCGCTTCAATGGCCAGTACCATTGCATCAGGACTGGCAATGCCTTTACCCGCGATCTCGAAAGCGGTTCCGTGATCAACCGAAGTGCGGATGATCGGTAATCCCATAGTGATGTTCACGCCTTTCACACTATCCATCTGCTGTTTCTCGGCATTCCAGTGAAAGCCGGTCAGTTTAAAAGGGATATGTCCCTGGTCGTGGTACATGGCCACTACCCCACCATAATAACCGGTAGCTGATTTGGAAAACAGGGTATCTGCAGGTACGGGGCCATCTACATCATAACCCAGCTTACGCGCTTCTTCCACAGCCGGTTTGATCTCCCCGTCATCCTCTGTACCAAACAAACCGGAATCACCTGCATGCGGGTTTAAGCCGGCCACCCCGATTCTTGTATTGGTAGCACCCAACTGTAAAATACCGTTGTGCAACAATTCGATCACCTGGATGATCCTGTCTTTTTTAACCAGGTCGCAGGCTTCGCGTAAGGACACATGGGTTGACACATGTATAACCCGCATATTTTCTTCTACCAGCAACATGGCGTATTTCTTTGTGCCGGTGTAATGCGCATATATTTCGGTGTGACCGGCAAAGTGATGCCCGGCCTCGTTAATCGATTTTTTATTGATTGGGCCAGTTACAGTAGCGTCCACTTCACCTGTCATCGCCAGCTCGATCACTTTCTTTACGGCATCAAAGGAAGCGCCGCCTGCCATGGCCGAGATCTCGCCAAAGACGAGTTTGCCCGGATCCACATTCTTCAGATCGAACACATCAACGGTGCCCGGTATAAAGGTGGCATCCTTCACAGCAGTGATGGCGTTCACTTTTGCCGGAAGCTTCAACCGTTTTACGATATCATTGAACACACCGGCATCACCTACCAGCAAGGGCCGGCAAATGGCATGGATACGGTCATTCAATAATGCTTTAACAGCTATCTCCGGTCCTATGCTGGCCGGATCACCCATAGTAATTCCTATAATTGGTTTTTGCATCTTAGTTTATTTTACTTGTCCGGTAACCCGATACGGCTTCCAGGTTATTAAGTACTTTCTGTTCTTCTTCAACAGGCAACTGGTGTAATGGCGGCATCATATACGTATCGCAGAGACCTTCTTTTTTCATCAACACCTTTAATGCCCATAATGATTCACCCAGGGTTTTACCGCCCTGGTATACATTGCCCAGGACATCCGACTGTTTTTGCAATGCATTGGCTATTTCTGCATTCCCATTGACTGCTGCCTTGTACAATTCTTCATACACTCCGGGGGCAAAATTGCCGGTGCTGGGGATGATGCCATCACCACCTTTCAGAAGGGTTTGCGCAGATTGCGCTGCCCATCCGGCAAAATAGCTGAAGTCATTTCGCTGTGCACAGAGTTGCAAGGCGGCCAGCAGGCGTTCTTCGTTGCGTTCAGAATCTTTCAAACCCACGATATTGGGATGATGGCTCAATGCTTCCACTATCTCTAATGGGATGGACATATGTACGGTAGGCGGAATATTATAGATCATCAATGGACCGGGCACTTTCTCGGCCAGCTGTTCAAAATAAGTTTTTATTTGTGCGGCCGTTAGCGGATAATAGTTTGGCAGGGTCGCCACTACTACATCCACCCCCGCATCAAAACAGCGGTTGGCAAAAGCGATCGATTCTTCCAATACGTTGGAAGAAATACCGGCATATAATACATCACCCGGTTGTTTCAACCGGGCGGCGGTTTTAAGATAGTCCTGTTTTATCTGTTGAGGCAGCGATGCTGCTTCCCCGGTCGTTCCGAGGATAAAGGGCGCAACATGATGTTTGCGAAAATTAGCCAGCATCCTTTCCACAGCGCCTTCGTCTAATGTAAGCCGGGCGGTCAGCGGCGTTACTGCCGGCACCACTACGCCTTTGTATTTTTTATTATGTAACATGGTTAGTAAGCTGCGTTAAAAATTTCAATGGCATCTGCTTCAGTCACCGGCCTTGGATTGTTCTTCAACAAGCGGGTGATCTTCATGGCATCGGCAGCCATTTGCGGTATCGCTTCCTTCGGAATACCTACATCGCGCAAGCGGGCCGGAATACCACAATCCCTGATCAGCTCCCTGATCTTTTCAATACCCTTCAGAGCGGTCTTCACATCGTCTGCCTGCCGCTCACAACCCAATGCAATGGCCACATCAGCATACCGTTTGGGCGCTGCCACATAATTAAATTCCATCACATAAGGTAGCAACAGCGCATTCGACAGGCCATGGGCCAAATGAAAAGTGCTGCCCAGCGGATACGACAAAGCATGTACACCTGCCGTATTTACCGGACCTAAACAAAATCCACCGAGGAGACTGCCCATCGCTACCTGCGTACGGGCTTCTTCATCGTTACCATTTTTTACAGCACGCATAATATGCCCGGCGATCAGGCGCATGCCTTCAAAAGCGTAGACATCGATCAGGGGATGTGCAAAGAGGTTGGTATAGGCTTCCAGGCAATGCGTCAGCGCGTCTAAACCGGTTGCTGCGGTAATAGCCGATGGCACGCTCATGGTCAACAACGGATCTACATACACTATATCGGGCACCAGGAATGGACTGATGATCCCCTTCTTTTGATTATCGGTTTCATCTACCAGGATCGAGTTGGGCGACACTTCACTGCCGGTACCGGAAGTAGCCGGTAAACAGATCAGTTTCTTTGGTCTGCTTTTAAGGAAACCGATCCCGACAATATCTCTCAGCCCCTGTTCATTGCCCACCAGCGCTGCGATCAGTTTCGCCACATCCAGCACACTGCCGCCGCCAATACCTGCCACCAGATCGGGATTGAACGCATTTACTTCCTGCAGCAGCTGTTGCACATCGGCAAAGGATGGTTCCTGCGTTATGCTCGTATTTACCAGCACTTTAACGCCTTTTGCTTCGAGTGTTTTGATCAGTTCACTCAATTGGTTCAGCAATGGTGAAATGGTCACTATTAAAACCCGGCTGGCCGATAAAGCCACTATTTCGTCGGGCAGTTGTGCCAGGGTGCCTTTACCAAACACCAGCTTGCCCGGAAAACTTATTTTTAATATCTCTTGCATGATGGTTCTACATTCTTTGTTTTCGGTTCTTAACTTATGGTGCCGGTTGCCAGTTACCGGTTACCAGTTACCGGTTGCCGGTTACCAGTTGCCAGTTACCGGTTGCCAGTTACCGGTTGCCGGTTGCCGGTTACCGGTTGCCAAATACCCGTTTCAGGTTACAGGTTCCAGGTTACAGGGCTGTCTTTTAAAACCCAGGATTGCATGCCGCCCCCTGCCACTTGCAACCTGTAACTTGGAACTCCTTCTTTACAAATCGTCATCACCACTCTTTGCGCCACTTGAAAAGCTTTCGATCGACTTCACCTCCAGCTTCGCCGGATCTACCTTCACATATTTCACCCTTTGCCTGCGCCAGGTATACACTATATGGATCATCCCGTCGGCGGACTGGATCACGGATGGATACGAATACTGGCTGACCGGTGAATCTTCCAGTATCAGCGCGGCATTCCATTTTTTACCATCTGTTGATATAGCTACATTTAAGGGCGTACGGGCGCCTTTGGGTGCCCCCTTCGGCGTGGCCACGTGATTGTACACGATCAAATGACGGCCATCTTTCAAGGTCACCGCATCCGTGCCTGAATTATTATTGGGCAGTTCGCTCAATGCCATCGGCGACCAGGTCTTACCGTTGTCGCCTGACCATGATTCCGCTACGGCTGCACTTTTGCTGCGGCACAGGATCTGGAGCTTACCATCTTTATGCACCAAGATACTTGGTTGAATAGCATTGATCTTTTTATCGGGATTGATAGGCCCTACCATTCGCCAGGTCTTGCCTGCATCGGAGGACACTTCGAAATGCACGGTCCATCCATTGCCTTCCTTGCTGGAAGGGCAAATAATGTCTCCATTGCTCAGGAGCACTGGTTTGTTCTTCACCGGTCCCAGGAAACCTTCCGGCATCGCCTGTGGTTTACTCCAGGTAATTCCATTATCGGAAGAACGGATCAGGAATGCGCGCCAACCCGCCACATTGGGCCCTACTTTATAGAACAGCAACAATTCATCATTGGGGATCTGAAACAAAACCGGATTCCAGCAGGCATAGCGTAAGGTGTCGTTTATAACGCCATCCGCTACCTGAACAGGTTCGGTCCATGTATCGTTGACCTGGCGGCTTACCCAAATACCCACATCCGGATTTCTTTCCTTCGTTCCACCGAACCAGGCAGTCACCAGTCCTTTTGGCGTTTCAGCAATAGTAGCTGCATGGCTTTCGGGGAAAGAGGTCTTATTGAAAATGAATTCATCGGTAACAATGCCATTTTTCAATTTGTAGTTGCTGACAAAAGCATATTCGCCCGAACCAACTTCGAGCACGGCTTTCTTAGCTTCCATGCGCAGAAAGCGAACGCCTTCTGTGGCCGATAGCGGTTTATTGTTCTCTAAAATGCTTTTTACATCATCGGCTGGAATATAGAGCAACGCCGTTGTATTGGCGGGAACTGTTACATTCCATACAAAGCGGCCGATCTCATTTTTCCAGGAGCTCTTAATAAGGCCATGAACCGAATTATAAGAAGCATTCACAAATTGCAATCCATCCAGCGGCGTTGGTTTCATAATGATCTTTTTGAAACCGGTTGCCGTATCATCAGATTTAATACCGGCCGCATTCTCGTACATCCATACCAGCAGGTCGCCGAGCAGCATTACGTGGTTCTGTGAATTCATGCCGGGGTTGGCGGTATTGCCATTCCATAATTCCCAAATTGTAGTGGCGCCGTTCCTGGCCATATATCCCCACGATGGATACGTTGTATCTGAGATCAAGGTATAAGCCAGATCAGGCAGATCGTAATCGCTCAGGCAACGCATCAGCCATTGTGTTCCTATAACGCCGGTGCTGATATGGCCATGGTTCTCTGACCAGATCTTATGGGCTATTTTGCCAAAGACCGCCTGTTTTAAACTATCGGGTGTAATGTTGAAATAGAGCGGCAGCAGGTTGGCGGTTACCGTATTATTATCGTAGCATTTTTTTTGTCTGTTATAGAAACGTTTATTGAAGGCTTCCTGAATTTGGCCGGCCAGTGATGCAAATGCGCTGGCATCTTCCGGTTTATTCAGGATGCCGGCAAATTTTTGCATATACCACAACATGCGGTAGTAATAGGCAGTTGCGATAAGCGTACCATCCGTTTTGCGCAAGCTGTCCTTTGAATGGATCAGCTCCGGCGATTCGGGCGGCACACACCAGTCGCCATATTTATCCTTGGAAATGATAAAATCCTTCATGAATTTGGTCTGCATATACACCAGCCATTTCTTCATCGAGGGATAATGTATTTCGATCACCCGCTTATTCGCATACTGGTTGTACAGCATATCAGCAACCACCAGGTAAGTGCCGGGCCAGGTCATATTATCGCTGTAATAATTCCAGTAAGCGGGCGCCACATCGGGTATGGAACCTTCGGAGGTTTGCGCTTCTTCAATATCCTGCAGCCATTTGGCATAGAGATTACCATTGGCAAACAAAAAGCTTTCGCCGAGCGAACCAACAGCATGATCGGCCAGCCAGGGCATGCGCTCATTGCGTTGCGGACAATCCAGTGGCATTCCTTTATAATTGCCGCTAATGCCCCACCAGGCATTTTTATGGATCTGATTCACTACTTCATTCGAGGATTCGAAGGTTCCGGCAGTGGCCAGGTCATCATAGATCACTTTGCCTTCAAAATCATTTACGGTTGGGGTACCGGGATAGCCGGTGATCTCTACATACCTGAAGCCATGGTATACGAAACTGGGCTGCCAGCTTTCCACGCCATTGCCTTTGGCGGTGTATTTATCAGTAACCTTCGCGTCGCGCAGGTTGGCCACAAACAATTCTCCATTCGGTTGCAGGCTTTCGGCAAAACGCAATTTCACCTGCCGGCCAGGCGCTGCCTTCAGGCGCATCTGCAGGTTGCCTACCATATTTTGGCCCATATCCATAATGAAGACACCGGGTTTCAGTGGCGTGATCTTCACCGGTTTTATGGTTTGCATAATTTTCATGGGCTCATGCATCTGGGCAGTTAATCTGCCAGCGGGTGCTTCCACTATTTCCGGTTGCAGCCATTTCTTATCGTCGAAGCCTGTATTGTTCCAACCCTGCATTTCTTTGGTGGCATCATATTCTTCGCCGTCGTATTCGTTATTGGTACGAATAGGACCATCGGCCGTCATTTTCCAGGAGCCATCGCTAATAATGCTTTTCCGGGTCCCATTGGTATATTCTATTTCCAGTTGCAGCAGCAGTTTGGGAAAACCAAACGTATTGATCTTTTTAGGTTTGTAATTCTGACGCATGGTGAAGAAACGGCCATTACCCAATACGGCAGCAATGACATTATCTCCCTTCTGCAATTGTTTGGTTACATCGTAGGTATTGTACAGAACTGATCTTCTGAAATCAGTACCGGCCGGCGCCAATACCTGGTCGCCTATGCGCTTTCCATTAATATACAATTCATATAAACCCAAACCGGAAATATATACCTGGGCTTTTTTTACAGCCAGCGGCTGGGTAAATGATTTGCGGTAATAGCGGGCGCTCAGGCGGGAGAACTGGGTCATACTATCCCAGGGCATCGCTTTATCCAGACCGATCCATTTTGCTTTCCAGTCATTGGGTGATAATAAACCCATGCTCCAATGCGCAGGTTCACTCCATTTCGTTTCGCCTTTATTGGTCCATAACTTCACTTTCCAGTAACAGGCCAACCGGCTGGCCAGCTGTTTGCCTTTGTAGTCAATATTAATAGACTGGTTCGAATTTACCTTACCAGAATTCCAGAGATCTCCTTCGCCTTTAGCCAGTTTCTCTGGTGTAGATGCTACCAGGACCTGGTAAGCCTGCTGCTGTATGTTGCGTGCTTTACCCGCCAGCTGCCAGCTCAGGCGGGGTTGTGACACATCTATCCCCTGGGGATCTTTCAACATTTCACAACGCAGGTGCTGCACGGCAAGCTGCGCATGAACAGCAGATGCCGCTGAGATAATCAGCAGCATGCCTGTTAATAATATCGTCCTGAATTTAATTGTCATGTTTATTCTTTGCCAGAGAAATTAAAGAATAAGGTTATCTCCTTTGCATGCATAGGATCTTTCCAATAGTCGAAATACATATTCTTTACGCCCATGGGACCCATCTTTTCTGCTTTCTGTGATTTTGTTCCAATGGCTGAAATACCATGCATGAAAGAAAGATCACCGCCGGGGAACTCCGGTGCAGTATTGAAAGGTGTTACCGAGAACTTCGGTGTGAACAAACGCAGGAAAATGTCTTCATTGTTGCACACTACCGTTAACGGCTGACCAGTCGTATGCAGTTTCATCCAGTACAGGTTGGAATAATAACCCTTGAACTCGGGATAGATCAGTTTACCTTCACCAGTTGAAGTATTGTTGTATTCTTTGTTCCATACGTTCAGGGTACCGCCTTTCATCCGGTTCTTCCAAACGCGGTAAGGTCCTTTACCCATCCATTGCACTGATTTAACAGTGCTTTCAGGGAATGAAAAATTAACGCCGATCAATGATGACTCATATTCTTTCGGGAAAAATTTCAGTTGCATTTTTACCCAGCCTGAAGGATAAATGGTCCACTCCAGGGTTTGGCCCAAACTTTTCTTTGCGAACTCAGCGGAGATCACCTGGTTATTGCCATCCTTGCGGGTATTCCATTTTATAAAACCTGCGGAAGCACTATCCACCAACACCGGGCCATTGGTCAGGGGAATAATGCCTTTGCCATTCTGCACGGTTTGCAATAAACCGGTTTTTGTATGGAAGGAAATGCTTACGTCGCCGGCAGTGGCGATCAGCAATGAATCCTTTTCAGCTATTGTTACCGCTGCACCACCTTCCTGCTTAACCATTGTTTGAGCGATTGTTGTGGGAAGTTTTACAGGCCAGCTCCAGGTAAAGATCTCGCGTTGATGTACATCATAAGCTGTTATATACAAGACGCTATACTGCTGCCAGTTTGCTGGCAGGTTACAGGTAATGATCCCACTGTTACCCGGTGCTATATCAGGTACCGTTACATTGCCCACAGCAGAATCCTTTCCATTCAATGAGGCCAGCTTAAAGGTAAAGCGGCACTGATTGAGATTGGTAAAATGATACCGGTTCTCTACGCGGAATTGTCCGTTAAAAGCACCTGTAAGATCTTTTTGCTCAAAATGCACGGGCGCCCATACTTCTTTGATAGTATAATAGCTGCCTTCTTTTTCGTGCCAGGGCCCTACAATACCATCGGGGGCATGACTGCCATCATTATCAATGCTGTCGTTTTTGTCTTTTCTGGCGATGCCTTCATCGGCGAATACCCAGAGGAAACCACCGGCCGATAAAGGATGCCGCCACATCAACTCCCAGTAATCTTCCAATCCGGCGCCTAAACCGCCATCATAGAGGCCATGTAAGAATTCAGTGGGGAAAGTTATTTTATGACCATGCAGGTGGGTGTTATTGCCATAATCCCAATTGATATAGTGTTGCGTATCGAACTCGCGGAAGACCTGCCAGGGGTGCACCAGCGGCCGTTTTTGAATATCCAGCTCATCGAACCAATGATCGAGCTCGAAATTATGTCCGCCTTCATTACCGTTATCCCACAGCACGATGGACGGATGGTTCACATCATGTGCGATCATTTCGTGCACGAGTTTTGTACCAACCTGCGTATCGTATGCTTTGTGCCAGCCGGCCAGTTCGTCGAGCACCATCAGGCCCAGCGAATCACAGGCATTGAGGAAATGCGCATCCGGCGGATAATGCGACATACGCACGGCGTTCATGTTCATGTCCTTTATCATCAGCACATCGGCAATGCTCATGGCTTCGCTCATAGCCCTGCCGGTGGCAGGCCAGAATGAGTGCCGGTTCACGCCTTTGAATTTTATTTTGACGCCATTGAGGTAAATGCCATCTCTTTCGCGCACCTCTACGGTACGAAAACCGAATTTCTCCTGCAGGGTATGCAGCGGTTTGCCATTTGCCAGTAAGGTGAATACAACGCGGTAACGGTTGGGGAACTCGGGTGTCCATAATGCAGGGGATGTTACATTCGTTTGCAGGGTGGCAAGCGAATCCCCGGCTTTTACTTGGGTGGAAAAAGCGGATCCTACTTTTTCGCCACTCATTGTATACAGTTGTGCGCTTACTTCATCGGCCTGGGCTGCTGCCAGTTTTACGTTGGCGGTAAATACACCGCTTGCTTTTGCATCCACAGCAACATGTGCAATATGCCCGGCAGGTAGTGCCTGTAAAAATACCGGGCGGAAGATGCCACCAAAGAGCCAGAAATCGCCGCGGCGTTCTGCCCCGTTCACCGATTCATTGGCTGAATGTTTGCTCACGGTCACTTCCAGCAGGTTCTTTTTACCGAACTTCAACAGCTTTGTAATATCATAGGAGAAGCTATAGAATGAACCCTGGTGAATGTCCCCGGCCGGTTTACCATTGATCTTTACCTCGGTATCGGTCATGGAACCTTCGAACGTTATTTTTACCGCTTTGCCCTGCCAGTTAGCAGGTACGCTGAAATTGTATTTATATAAACCCTTCTCTTTTCCACGAACCGAATCTTTGTCGTGGCCATAGTTATATTTTCCAAATCCCTGCTGTTCCCAGTTCGAAGGCACCGGAATGGTTGTCCACTTACCGGAATTACGGCCTGCGGTACAAAAGAATTGCCAGTTAACCGTTTGGTCGCTGCCTGTGCCGCTCAGATACTGAATTTCGGTTTGCTGTGCATTCGCTGCATGGAAAGCCGCCAATGCCAAACCACCAGTCAAAGCCCGCAATAAACTTCTTTTAATAATTGATTTCATTTTTATTATTACTTCTATTGGGTTCAATTTCCAAATTCTTCAAATGACCTGTCAGGCTCGATCGCGCTTTCCGATTATGCAGAACACGATGACGAACCTTACAGGTCATTAAAATGTTCCCGTTACCCGCTGCAGCTTATCAGCAGCGGCCACTTTTTTCCCGTTCACCCAAACACTAAGCCCCCTGCCCTTTTTATATTTTGATCCATCTTTATCCCAGATAATGGTAACCACCTTGCCATGATAAGCTACATTGTCGAGGCAGAACCAGTTCCATTCGTTCTCGGGGATCAATGGGTTTACTTCAATCGTATTATCATAACGGGGACGCAGTCCTACCAGACCAGTTATGATCAGGTCATTATAGGTAGAGTGATTATAATAACGGCTGCGTTCCTGGTCACCTTTCAACCAGTAACCGGTCTTTTCGTCGAGGTACTCGCCGATATAGGGACGGCCCCGGTAATATTGCGATTCCACATAGAGCTCCATATGCCGGAAATACACAGAATCGGTTATAACTGACTGTTTGTAATTATTCATCAGGTTGGCCATGGCGGTCATGGTTTGCGCAGTGGCATAAGGCCATACAGCGCCATCCCACTCACACTGGCAGCAACCATGGCTACGGAACTGGGGATGTTTTCTTTCTGCTGTGGTCAGGCCGAATGGCGCGAAGAAACCTTTTTCATCGGTCACTTTTTTCCAGGCAGCTTCATGCCCTGTTTCCGGAAGATTGAAATACCAGGGAATAAATCCAATTTCTTCCCGCACATTGGCGAGCGTATCTGCCTGCTTGCGCGTTTCAAAAAAGGTATCCTTCTCATTCCAAAGCAGCTGGTGGAATAATTTTTTAATACTGTCTGCTTTCAATGTATACAGCTCCGCTTTTGCTTTATTGCCAGCCATCATTTCTATTTTGGAAAGCGCCAAAGCATTGCCATACATATAGCTGTTAATGGTGGGCCGGGCATTTTTTTCCTTGCGGCCGCCACTGATCGTTTCTTCCATCCCGTCTCTTACATCTGCCTGCCAGTACAAACCACTGGGCAAGCGCTTTTCTACTTCCCAGGCGGCATGGTCGGCTTCCAGGTCGGGCAGCATATTCAATAGCCAGCTGCTGTCGCCATTCACCAGGTAACGGTTATACATGGCATCTATATTCCAACTGCTGTAGCCATGTAATTTCTTCATGGGTTTGCCATCATTACCCCGGTACCATACATGCAGGTAGTCGTTCAGGTATTTATTGTCGTGCAACCAGCGGGCTTCATAAATATGATGGCCAAGCGCACTGGCAATGAGGTTGTATTTATCGGCATAACTGCGGTTCACCAGGAACTCGGTAAAGATATACCCTACCGGTGTTTGCTTAATGTGTTTGCGCAATGTCCACCAGCGGTAATACCACATTTCTTCAAAGTTCTGCTGCGGACATTCAAACAACGGAATATTCGCTTTCATCCAGTCCCAGGACTGTGCATTGGGAATGGCCTGGGCGATATTCTCATCTTCCATTTTATTGAAATAATCCACATAATGGCGGAAATGATCGGGCTTTAACACCATACCGCCATTCCTTTTGCTCTTCTGTGCAACGGCGATACCGGCGCAGAGCACCAACAAAAGCGATAGTAAAACTGGTTTTCTCATCATTTGAATTGCTTATTGTGGTTCCCGGACCTGTAAGGTGGACAGCCGGAACTTATACTTTTATTGGACTGCGTCCACCTGACAGGTCTGTCTGTTCTTAATTCGACCTGTCGGGTCTGTTATATCGATCCGCCCCGCAAGTTGCCGCCACAGACCTTACAGGTTTAAGTTTTCATCACTCACTGCTAATCTCTTTTCGTTTTCACCGACCTGAGATACCAAACTGCTTCCTTCGTATGAGCGCCGCTATTGGGCAGATCATACCTCTGGTCAGTAGGGGTATCGGCATCCGGGAAACGGCGCACATCACCTGTTCTGAATACGAGCCTTTGCACATTTTCCAGCGGGGCAAAGAAGATCTGGTTGCCACTCTGTTTGCCATTCACCGCTACGGTATAAAAGCGCGCGTTCGTATTCAGTGAAATGCTGATCTCACAAGCTTCACCGGCTTTATATTTTCCAATATTCCTGTTCCTGTATCCTGCCTTTACATAAATATTTCCGGTTGAATCCAATACCAACCTGATCCCGGCATTGCCTTTTGCATCCTGGAATTCTACGTGCAGATTACCATGGTCTTCCTGTTGCGGAATAACCGTAAATGCAGCGGTCATTTTTTTAGCTGCTGGTAATACGTGTTCCAGTTTACCATAATCGAATGGATCTTTGTCGCGCATAGCCAAAACCTGTGTGCCATCGGCCGCTTTTTCAATAGCTACCGGCGCCCATAATGGACTGTAAATATTCCATTCCTTCAATGCACTGGTGGCAGGCAGTTTTGTGAAATCATCATTTACATCTGCTTCCACTTTGTCTTTTACCGGTATGGGAATTTTTGTTACCCAAATGTCTTCTTTGTTCATGCTGTAGGTTATCCAGCAATTGCCATCGGGCGATTGGGCGCCACCTTCCAGCCCCCGTACATATTGCGGTCCATAACTTTTATAATTTCCACCATAGCGCATGGAAGTGATCTCGCCATTCACCAGCAGCAGATTTTTATAGTTCAGGCCATCATCGCTTACCGACAGCGCCAAAGGCCAGCGGAACTCGGAAGGATTGTACACCGTGATGTATTTTCCATCAGCCGTGCGCTGCCCCCAGATCTTGGCATTGCTGTTCACAAAATGCGGCGCCCGCACCGGGTTGTATAACCAGGTCTTGCCTTTATCCGGACTAATAGAAGTAAGCGCCAGCTTCCAGAGCCCTACGGTTCTGCCATCGGGCAGCTCATAATAGCTGAATGCTTTATAATTATCGTTCTTCAGGCTGATCAGCGGATCGGTGCGATCTGCTTCTTCACTCCATTGCTGTAAGAGCAGTGTATTGCTTAGCACTTCTTTACAGGCTTCTACAAAACCCTTGTCTTTGCTTTTTTCAAAAAAAGGATAGCTGGTATTTTTAGCATTGAAAGCATGGTTGTAGCGGATGAAATAAATAGGTCCAAAACTACCGTCCTTATAGATCTCGCGAACTACACGGCCGATACCATGGCCATCATTGGGATCGTCTTTGGGCCCCAGCACCAAACCATAGTAAGCAAAGGCCAGCAACCTGTTCTTGCTGGAAACATAAAAGCCCATACGCTGGTGCATGACCGCAGTAAGGTCTTTGGCCACTCCGTTATAACCTTCCTTGGTAGTACCGTCAGGGATCTTATAGGGAGGAAACACAATCACGGGCGCCGTCCAGTGATAACCATCTTTGGAGGTCTGCAGCAGGGATTGTCCCGGCGGAATATGCTCGCCAACGGGATTGCTGAGGTACTCCATGAAAAAGGTGTTGTTCCAGTAAGTGAGCATGGGCGCATGGTTGTAGGTCCAGCCAAAACCGGTAGTAGAATCTTTAATATCCCGGTTAGCGCGCATGGTCTGGATATTGTGCACACCCACAGCCGGCGATAACTGGCCATGGTGATAATCTACATTCGACAGGGTTGTGCCTACATAACGCACGGTATCCTGGGCAATGGAATGCAGGCAGCCTGCCGCTAATAACCCTGCTATTGATATCTTTTTAATACGAATCATCATTTTAATACTTTTTCGTCAATGGTGAATGGTCAATGGTGAATGGTCAATGGTCAATTTTGCTCAATCAACTTTGTCAACCTCATCAACCCTATCAATGCTATCAACCAGTCAAAGGCACCAACCAATCAACTCGTCGTTCATTTCGCACTCAACAATCCCTTCAAAACTTTTTTATTGGTCGTAAAGATCGTCCCGTGCTTATGTCCTTTCGGTATGGATACGGCAGCCGAATCGAACCGGATAAAATCGGTGGTCTTTTTAGCGTCGTAGGATTTGTTGCGATAGGCATCAAAATAGATCAGCCATTCTTTACCCACTTTTGCTACGGACGGACCTTCGGTAAAATTACCGGTAAAGGGCTGCGACGATTTGCCCCAGGGTCCCAGGGGATCAGTGCCAAACGCCACTTTTATGTTGCGCTCGGGACGGGTATTGTCTTTATGTACCAACACATAATCTTTAGGGGCTCTTTTTACGATCACGGCATCGATCACGCTGAAGCCGGGATCGAGGTATAATTTCGAAGGCGAAAAGGTTTTAAAATCTTTTGTCACCGTATAATACAGGCGGTGGTTATTGTTCTCTTCCTCCTGCCCTTTGGGAAAACGGAAGGGAATGGTAG
The DNA here is from genome assembly GCF_016924755.1 of Longitalea arenae. Lineage (GTDB taxonomy): Bacteria > Bacteroidota > Bacteroidia > Chitinophagales > Chitinophagaceae > Niastella > Niastella arenae. The sequence goes on from NZ_JAFFJX010000003.1 coordinate 324,349, forward strand.
AAGCCCATACAATGATGAACTGCTTTTTCTCATCATCATAAAAAAGCTCCGGCGCCCAAACATTTACGACGTTTGAGTCGTTTTCCATAACGGGGATAAAGGCCGGTTCCGACCAATGCACCAGGTCTTTCGAATGGGCATAGCCGAAGCCTTTGTCCTTATTCCAGCCGCTGGTCCATACGAGATGATACTCGCCATCTGCGCCCCGGGCAATAGAAGGATCCCGCATTACTTTGGAGCCTACGCTGGGCTTTATAAAGGTGCGGCCAACATCTGTCCATTTATAGCCATCATAGCTGTACAGGAAGCGCAAGCCCCCGGTAGCCGGTTCGTTAAACGACGTGAACATGTACACTGGTTTTTGTGCCGTGCAACTAACCAGGAAAAGGCAAACTATGTATGTTACTACTCGCATTATTGTATCTCGTTAACTTATACAGTTCAAAGTTCTAAGTTCACAGTTCTAAGCTCACCTTAGAAATCCAAACAGAGTACCCAGTCATTGCCCGCCTTTTGGTCACCGGGTGCATCGAAGTTTTGAACGCCTTTGTTCTCAAATGTTCCAATGTCGGTATACTTTCCATCGCGGGGATTGAACCAGGATGCTTTTATGGTTTTGCCGGTGAACCTGTCCATTTTTACCGGCATGGTGCGGCCGGTGTATGTATATACCATCGCATAATTTTTTCCCCGGGTCGCGAAAAGGCGGTCGTATTTTTGACCAACATCACCTGCAATCAGGGATTGATCGGGCACCCTGTCGAAATAGGATCTTGACAGCATCAACTGCTTAAGGTGCACCATTTGTGATGCACCCGGCGCGTTGATGGCTTCATACCAATAATTGGTAACCCCATAATTGCCGTCAGTATCTTTCGGGCGGTGCATTTGCATCACCGCATTGTTACCATAGGTATAACCACATCCGCCGGCAAAAACCGACCAGTAGGCATAACGCCTTACATCATTATCGTTCCACCTGATCTCCAGGGAATCATGTAAGCCCTGGGGGATCTCTTCGTAAGAAGGTTCACCGTCGAAAGTAGGTTTCGCTGGTTTCCGGCGATAATCCATGTCAACGTATTTCCAGTTGTCTTCGCCGAAATGCAGGTCACCCTTGCTGGTATCCTGGTTATAACGGCGATGACCACTCTGGAACATATTGAACTGTAACCAGGGCTCATTATGGAACCAGATCGAGGAAGTTGTACGACCCCTCGGGTGAAAGGTCATCAGGTGGCCGGGATCTTTTTCATGCAGGGTCTTGCCAAGGGTCTTCCAAACGGCCATGGAATCAGTGCCTTTGATATCACCTCCATTTAACCAAACAATATTGCTTTGCGCTTTATAGCGATCAGCCAGAAAGCCGGCATATTGTTTGGCCTCTGTGCGCTTGACATGGCCTGCTTTTACTTCACTTCCCCAAACCGGCACCATGGCTATATAAATACCCCGCTCGGCAGCGGCTTTTACAATAAAATCTACATGATCCCAATAGTCATACTGCGTGCTATCATCCGGATCATTGCCCGGTGTGGTATTGGGCGTGCTAACATTTCCATTCTTCAATGCGGCATCGCCATAAGCGTTCTTCACTTTGGTTTGGTGCAGCACCATTACCTGGATCACATTGAATCCTTTTTGTTTGCGGTCATCCAGGAACTGAATGGCTTCCTCGCGTTTCAATTTTGAAAACAATAACCAACCGGTATCTCCCAACCAGAAGAATGGTTTACCATCTGCGGTCATAAAATAGCGGCCGTTGGGCGATACCTTCAATGGTTTCAGCGGCTCCTCCCCTGTTTCTTTATCCATTGCTTTATTATCCTGCTTGCGGAAAGCAAGACCTGCTGCCAAAGCAGCCAATAGCACTATCGAAAAAAATCTATACATAACTGATCGTATACTTAGAGTTTGTATTTAATGAGCACATCAGCACATTAGCAAATTAGCTGATTATGCTTTTCTTATCCAGGCAACCACATTGCCTTCCCTTGCCTTTAAGGTTACCAGCTTTCCACCTTTTATCTTCTCTTCTTTTCCGCTCAGCTGTCCATTACGTGTATCGAACCATTTCACTTTATAACTGCCTGGCACACCGGTAAGATCAATTTGCAGATCACCCTGACCATACAGGATATAACCGTTGCCCGGGTTGGCCAGGGTATATTGTTCTTTATTTAAATTGTCAACCGGTTTCATGGTAGCTGCTGCAGCCAGAAAACCAGCATCTGCCATTTCGGGAATAGCCGCCAGTGAACCACCCGCCATGAATACGGCCCAGCCATAGCTGTCATAGCTATCGCCGGAATAGATCACTGCCTTACTGCTGTATTTATCCCGGTATTCTCTAACTGCGCGGTATACCTGCTCGAAGGAGGTCTTTTTCGGTTTAAATTGACGGGCCTGTTGCCGGGGCGCCAGGTTTTGTCCGCCTGCCGGTGCATATGCCGTTCCATCCGCCTGGTAATGCCAGTAGCGGATATCGATCAGGTCTACCACAGCAGCACGGGCCGCATCGGCTAAGATAGCGTCCTGCACGTCTTTGGTAGCGCTTAAGCCGATCAGGGCTTTCTTACCCGTTTCCTGTTCCCACTCTTTTATCACGTCTATCCAGAATTGTACAAAATGTAACGGGCCGGTGTATTCTGCACTGGTCAACTGGATCACGCCGTTGTTGGCGGTAAAATTGTTCAGGCACTGGCGAATGTAAGCCCTGTGCAATTGGCGGCGTACCGGATGATCTACATCGTAGAACTGCTCTGCCATAAATACGCGTTTGTCGCCGGCATAGGGAACCGGTTCGGGAAAACCGGTATTATTGATATTGTTCACCGGGCGCCATGGGAAATCGGCATAATGGGCGCCGGCTTCAATGATATTATGCTGGAAATAATTTTGATGAACAAGCACCAGTCCTTTCTGATCGGCCAGGTCGGCGAATTCTTTCAGCCTGCCCCAGTACCAGGGATTGTATTGAGTAAGATCGTATTTGCTCAAACCATCCCAGGCCGTGTCTTTGCCACTGCGGGCAAAAGGCAGTTCATAGAAAGGCGCCCAAACATCACCATCGATGCGGCGAATGCGCTCATGATCATCACGGCGGCGGTCATACCATAATGCATAGTTCTGCTCAAAAGCCACCTGGTGCTTCACCTTCATGGTATCGGTGAGTGCACCGAGATCATCGGTGAGGCCATTGCCGGTTTGCCCCGGCAGAAATCTTGTAATAGCAGGTTTTGATTTGTCCAGCGCATAAGGCCGGGCGCTGCCACTCCACCAGGGTGTTTCCACCCGCGTACCCGTTAATACGGCATTGCCACGCAGCAGCCAGCTGTTCTGAATATGCATAGCGGGGCCAGCGGTTGGCGCGATGGCCGCCTGTTTAAATCCGATCTCATCGATCGTCTTCACCCCATCGGCTGAAACCGGTATGGGTTGCCGTTTCGCGGCGGCATCAATAAATGCGGAAACCGTAGGCTGCGGTTCTTTTGATATAGCTGTTAACTCGGCTGCCTGTGCTACGGTTGGACTGCTGGTTGCATTTGTTTCGATCAACAGCAACTGTGCTCTTTTTGAAATATCGTCGCCGAGCCGTTCTTTTAATTGTGCATAATACAGGCTGCGGGGATCGATGGTATTGTTCGACTCGCCCCAGTAAGCATCGCCGGCAAATTGCGCCCAGCTGCCAAAGGACCAGTTCTGCGCCGTAGGCGGCTGATAACAATCAATGCGGGCCGCAGCGCAATTCCAGAGCACGCTATTGGCCATATTCCAACCGGCGCCATTCCCATCCATGCCGCGGTTCATGAAGCTGATGGCTTGTCCATCCATGGACACCAGGTCAAACAACACCCCGGAAGCCCAGCTATCGAGGCCGCCACTGAAGCCGTAGGCCCTGTATGATTCGCATTGCACGAAAGCATTGGGGCCGGGCGCACAAAAGCCAGTTACAAAATCATGGCAACCATATTCGGCATACAAACGCTGAAAAAGCGTTTGCTGGCCAGCGGTATAAAATGTATTTCTACGCAGGCCGCCGATCTCTGAAACGGGCGACAGCGATTTACAATCTTCAACAGTAATGCGTTTACTGGTTTCCGCAACATATACGGCAGAACCCGCGAAATGCTCGAACCTTACCTGCCGTACCCAGGCATCGGCAGTATTCTCGATAGTAATTGCCATCCAGCGATGTGATTCATCTTTCGGATTATTGCTATCGTATTCCGATACACAACGAAGATTCTCCACACCCACTTCCTTGATCCGGCCGGGCCAGTTATAAGAAGCGATGAAGCCGCCGCCATACCGTTCATCGAGGGCGGTGGTGAGCGGCGCATCCAGTTGAATGGTCCCATTGTTTACAGACAGAATGGTTCTGTCCCAGTAAATATCGCGTTGACCGGGTTTCCAGCCCAGGGCGGTAATACCACCACCAAAATGTGCGGTACCCAGGTCATCGATCCAGGCAGCGGTTGAAGGGCGGTGAATGATCACCTTATCCCCTGCTTTAAAATTATTAGGGGTAGCTGCAGTTACCGTGGTACTGTTCACCGGAATATATTTATCAGTAAGCTTTATCCCGGTTGCTAATTGCCGGTCGTTCTTACCGGCGATGGAAATAAGGGTCGTCCGGTTTTTTCCCGTGCCCTTTACAATGGTTCCACCGGCGCCAAAACCGCTGCCGCGTAGTACGACGCCGGATGCGCGGATGATCAGCTGGCCGGCCACTTCGTATTCCCCCGCTTGCAGGAGCACAGCGCCACGCAAATTATTTTTATCAGCGGGTAATGCCGCCACATAATCGAGAGCGGCCTGGATCCGCCGCGTAGCGTCGCCGGCTTTTACGGGAACCACTATCCGAACCGGTGCATCGGGAATGGTTTTATCACCTGCCTGGTAACCACAAAAGGAAAAGTCGGGGATGCGGTTGCCCAGGGAATCGGCCACATAAGAAAGTTTGCCTTTTACGAACGATAAGGGCGGAAGGGGTCTTTTTTTATCTTTCTGGGAATAGCCTGCACCTGTCATCAGCAACAGGCCGATAACAAAGAATGATCTTTTGATAATTCGTACCGAAGGATCTTTATATATCAGTTTGTTCGTTAAAAACATGGTGCCGGTAATTAAAAATGTTGTTAGAACCACTCAGGTGTGACAGACTTTGAAAGTGCGACATACCTGAGATCCAACAATGCTGCGATATCAAATGACTCAGCTGCGAATATATTAAATGAAGCTGACCTGCCGGGTAGACCAAGGTCCACCAGACAGGTCAACCCATATATTGTTTTTCATGACTGCTATAAAGAGCTATTACTTTTTTGCAGTTTTGCTAACGTCGGGCTTTACGTTGCTCATGGGCACTACGCTGTTCAAATACTCTTCAATATTCGTATAACCATCTTTGTTCTTATCCTGGGAAGCATCGGCTGCATTTTTAGGGTTCAGCCCATGTTTTACTTCCCACTCATCGGGCATTCCGTCCTTATCGCTATCCTTGTAGGGAGTGCCTTTGTATTCAGGATAACCACCTACCTGCGCAGGATCGGTGATGATGCCCATTTTATAAGAATCGATCGGCAATTTCCGGTGCTCGAACTGGGTTGCCGGCAAAGGAACGTTTTCTTTATAAGCGATCTTTCCTGTTCTTACCTGCTCTGCAATCCGAATGTCTACAGCATCCCGTTTTGGCAGGGTGGCGCCGGCATTTTTAATGACATAGGCGTATGCTTCGTTAGCTGATACGATGGTAAGCTTCGGCATAGGCAGCGGCTCATTCCATTTGATGAAATCGGTGTATTCACCGGCATCTTTCTCATCTTCTACCTGAACGCCACCAGCCCAGTTATTTTGGGTGATCGCATCATACCCTTCCATGATATTGCCATGTACATAAGCACGGCCATATACTTTGTATTTTAATTTGCTGCGGCCGCTTTCCGGCTTCAGGAAACGGTGCCCTACCGGCGTATTTTTAGGCGTTACGGGACCCGGTTTGTAGTAATTGTTGATGAAATTATACATCGCGCGGTAGTCGCCGCCATCGCTAGAGCGGTGCATCCAGTTAAACACGACGTTGTTTACGAAATTGAATGTTCCATTCCAGCCCACGGAAGGATTACGGCCGGTATTGTTCGCCCACATGTTGCGCATGAAGGTACAATTCTCGCCACCCAGGGTGCTGCCAAAAGAGTGGTTATAGGTGTCCAGCGCTTCCGCAAAAATGGAGTTCTGGATGGTAATATTTACGGTTCCGAGTTTTTGTTCAATGCTGCCGGTGCTGTCGTTGTACATGTGACGGTACATGCTCATGTTCTCATCCAAACCCCAGCTGGCCGACACGTGGTCGATCATAATGTTGCCAATGGGGTTACCGCCAATGGCGTCATCGCGACGGCCAACATTGGTTTCACCACGACGGAAACGCATATACCGGATGACCACGTCGTGGGTATTGATCCAAACAGATTCGCCGGCAATACAAACGCCATCACCGGGCGCTGTTTGACCAGCAATGGTAATATAGGGAGCGCGGATGATCAAAGGACTTTTCAGGCGAATGATACCCGCTACGTTAAATACGACAATACGGGCGCCGCCGGCCTCACACGCTTCGCGGAAGGTACCAGGGCCCCTGTCTTCCAGGCTTGTTACCACAAACACTTTACCACCACGACCGCCGAAGCTATAGGCACCGCCACCTTCTGCACCGGGGAAGGCCGGAATATTTGCCTGCGGCAGATCATAGGGCCGGGCTGCCCAGGGAATATAGGGTTTACCCTGTTTGGCCTCCTGGGTAATGATTGGCAAAGCTTTGGCCCATGCCTCGTCGGAATGCTGCCGTTCGGCTTCCAATAAAGAATCTGACCATTTTTTTACATCCTGCGGGATCTTGGGGTATTGCGCCAATACCGGCGTAGTTAATCCTACTGCAGAAATTAAAAGAAGGTTGCGAAAAATTTTCATAATCATCATTAAATTAACAAATCATGGTGTTTTATCAATACGTGACGTTGTTTGGCCGTTTACTCTTCGGGTTACTTTCCCGCTGTTTCTATAAAAAAAGTAGGGAGGATAAAATATCCTCCCTCTGCTTAAAATTTATTAAAAACTGGCTGATCCATAATTGTTCTGTTGGTTTTTCCAGGATAGTTCACGATCAATTAAAAGGGATCAGCTTTTTGCCGGAAAGATGTAATCGATAGACGATTGGATATTCTTCCCGGGTTGCACCACATTAAGAATAATTGTCTTTTTTACCCTTCTTCTCCCTCTTTATTCAGGAAATTCATAATTTATCATTTTGTATTTACGCTTCCTGTTGCATAACGGCGGCATATGCTCCACCTGTTTTTAACCACTCCTGAATTGGTTAAAGCAATGCTTCATCATATACCCAATTACTGTTCAAGAACCGTATTACAAATATTGTTATAATTTATCTGGATGGTTCAAAAATTATCATTACCAGAATAAGGTAAGGAGCAAGGGACATTTTATGCAATTAATTAACCGTGTTGAACAAGTATGTTAAAGAGCTGAGAGTTACTGATACGTGTAATATTTGTTTCGATAATGATCTGTTTACAAATTCAAAAAACCGGATCTTAAGATCAGAGGGCATTTAAAAATGCCCTCTGATGATATGTTATTACGCTGCTAAACTTATTTCTTATAGTCAAAAGTTCCCATTGCTCCGTTATAGTCCTGCCAACCGATTGTTTGTTCTAACCATGGGTTATTGGATAAAAGCGAAGAATGTAATCCATAAATGTAATAGTTTGGTCTGAACAGGATGTTCACAGGCGTTGAACCATCCCTGTCCCAGGCCTGGTCAAGCGGGGTCATTACAAATTTGGCTTCATATAACTTTCTCAGCTTTTCTATTTCAGCGGTAAATGTTCCAGCATCCGGGTCAATTGAAATGGCCCTGTCTGCGGGGGTCAATGGATCATTTTTGCTAAAGGTCTTAACCTGCCAGTAATAGCCTGTACGGTTAGTACCGTTGAGCACGGGTATTCCCAGTTTCGCATTGGTATTATCTCCTTCCCCGTCGCCGTACAACATCCAGCGCTGCAGATCCCAAAAGCGTTTTCCTTCATAAGCGAGCTCAACCCGGCGTTCATACAGGCACGCTTCCAGCGCAGCATACCGGTCTGCAGGCGTTCCGATGCCATAGTTGTTGGCAGCAGGGATACCTACACGCTTACGGATCTTGCTGAGATACGTAATACAATTTGCGATCTCGCCTTTAGCAGCGTAACACTCGGCAATATTCAACAATAATTCGCCATAGCGGTAATCGAAGATATCTGTGCCAGAAAATGGAAAGTTGGTACTGTCAGCAGTGGGGTTCGACATTTTACGAACCACGGCCGGACTGTTTGTATTGTTATTTCCGAAGTAAGAAGCAGCCTTCGTGGCGCTTTCTCTCCATCTGTACAGCCAGGTGGTTTTATTGGCATTGCCTTTTACGCCCCATTTAGCGCCTGAAAATGCAAAGGTGCGATAAAAGCGCGGATCCCTGTTCTCAAAGAAGAAAGTATCGTTATAACCGTTGGCTGCAGTAGGACGTACGCCACTCGCCAGCGGAAACAGATCGAGCATCGCTTTGGGGGCGGATATACCGCCTGAACCGTTATGATCTTTTGGCCTGATGGTATTTTCCCAGCCGCTGCTCAGTCCGGTAGATGATGTCACCGTGTTGGAGTTAAGGATCACAAAGATCCCCTCACCATTAAAGCTGTTGTCATTTTTAAACGTTACTTCAGCCCAGTCTTTTGCAGAGTTGATTGCGTTCCCATAACCAGCAGCTGTCAGTGCAGTTTCTGCTGCAAGGCCAGCGTCGAGGGCTTTTTGCCAGCGCTGATCACCCGGATTGTCCCAGTTAGGATTAAACAGGGGACTTGCAGCGGTCAGCAGCACCCGGCTTTTCATTGCCAAAGCAGCGGCGCCGTTAAACCTGCCATAATCTGTACCTTCGTTCGGCCATCTCATCGGTAACAAGGCTACAGCCGAATCAAGATCCTTTATGATCTGGTCAAAAACTTCAGACGTAGTAGCGCGTGGTATTTTAATGCTCTCATCATCTGCACTGGCATTTTGTACATCTAATACAATGGGAACGCCGCCATACACGCGCACAAGATCAAAATACTGCAGCGCCCGGAAGAAGAACATTTGCCCTTTTGCTTTATTGCGGAAATCTTCAGACAGCGACTGGCCAACGCCTTCGTCAATTTTTTCAATCAAAAAGTTGGCAAACCGGATCCGCGTATAAGGTTTGTTATCAACAGCACTCCTAAGCGCATCGCCAAAATAGGTATCCGATTGCGAGGCCTGCAGCAATTGCCGGTTGGGATGAATTAAATTGGTTACATTTCCCCCCATCTCGTCGGTACTGTTTGTGCGGTTTGTTTCATAGGTTCCTACCAGGGTCTGTGTAGGATTCCTGTAAGCGGAGAAATAAAAATGGTACATCCTGTCGATATAAGAGCCAGTCAGCACTTCGCTGCCAAACATGCTTTCATCGAACTTGTCATAGCTTCTCATTTCCTCCAGGAACTTTTTATTACAACCTGCCGTCGCCACAACAATGACGAAGAACAGGAGATATGCTACTTTATTTTTCATATTAACAATATAATCAGTTAACAAATTTGTTTGATCTAGAACCCTAAGTTTACGCCCAGCGCCCAGGTGCGAAGTGTTGGGTACACCACATTTGGCGCATCATACATATTGCGGTATTTGTTTGGATAAGGATTATAGAAATCCCACAAATTGTTACCGGATAGAAATAACCTGGCATTGTCGAGGCGGGCTCTTTTCACCAAATTTTTCGGTATTGTATAACCAATGCTCAGCGTACGCACATACATACGGAAAGAAGACACTTTCCAGAAATCAGCGTCAGAATCCAGGCCGCCAAAATCAGAATAGTATGCCAGATTCGGATATTTACCATTGGGGTTGTCTATCGGATCATAAATGTCATTCATTATGATCGGCTGTGCCCACAGCATAGCTGTACTGTTGGTATTATTCCTTATGAAGTCGATCCTGTTCAGGCCACCCCATGATGTAACGAGCTGTGCCATTAAGCTGATCCCTTTATAGGAAACATTCAGGTTTGTGTTGACTGCATAAGTCCTGTTGTTCTTTTTCAGCCGGACAAAGTCCTGCTCTTTATCATCACCCATTCCAATAACACCGTTTGGCCCGGCATAAGTGCCGTCAGCTGTATTAAGCGCACCACGCACATCCTCATAGGCAACCATCCCTTTTTTCATACCAGCCTTGGTTGAAATCTCGCCGTATTTAGGTGCAGCGCCGGGAACACCTGATTTGTTTGCATTATCAGTGAGGTATGCCCAGTAAGCATCAATATCTTCGTCCGTACGTAAGATGCCGTCACCGCCAGAAGTATACTTCCAGGTTTGAAAGCCCCAAATGCCGGGGTAACCGTAATTACCCACTGCTTTTCTTGTTTCCATCGCGGCTGGATAAGCGAAGGGCAGGTCAAAGTATTTGGTTGTTTTATTATTACCTATGCCAAAGTTCATGTTGATCGAGTAGTCAACTTTATTCGCGATCCTGTCTTTCCAGGTAGCTGATATTTCGGTACCCCATGATCTTAAACTTGAATAGTTCTGCTCGGCAAATCCACCGCCCACTGTATAAGGTACGCCGATAGCTCCGGTCATTTCAGTAAGTACATCGGAATGTGAATTCAGGTACTGGTCGATACTAACTGACAGGCGATTTTGCAGAACGGCGAAATCAATACCGAAGTTCCGTTGAATGGTACGGTCCCATCTGATATCCCGGTTAGGCGCCACTTCCGGTGTAATGCCCGGTGCAAAGTAACCACCGGTGGTAGTTCCACCAAAACCCAATCCCCTGCTGGATTCAATCTTATACAACTGCATCCATTTCCAGGGCTTCACGTTATCGTTACCTGTTTTACCGATTGAAGCGCGCAGCTTCAGGAAGTTCATCCAGTTAACATTGTCTCTGAACCAGTTTTCATCAGATATTACCCAACCCGCTGAAACCGTTGGGAAGAAACCCCAATAATTTTCGGGAGCGAAACGCGAGGATGCATCCTGGCGGAAGACAAACTGGAACAGGTATTTGCTTTTGTAGTTATAGCTCACCCGGCCCAAATAGGAAAGGGTCCCATTTTCCTGGCGGTAGGTGATAGAGTTATCGGGATTTATTGTTCCCGCAGTAACGGAAGTACCGTTGTACACACCGGCAGTAGGCTGATCATAGAGCAAGCGTTGTTGCTCCCATGTATTTTTTGCACGCTCGCCTGAGAATACGGCAGCGATATTATGGTCACCAAAGCTGCGGTCATAGTTCACAAAGAAGTTGATCTGCTCTGTGGTTCCTACAGTAGTTTCATATGAAACACGGGCGCTGGACTTATTGATCGTAGGCGCCGACCAGTCTGCTGAATCATATAAGTGTTTACCCATCGTAGCTGCGCCCCTGTTCTGTACCAATGTAACCGGCATCATGGCCTGTTCGGTCTTGGCAGAATAAGATTGTATAGCATAATTCGCTTTCACAGACAAGCCTTTAACAAAAGGCAATTCATACTGCAGCGAAAAATTAGCATTATAGCCGAAGTTATTTGTAGTTGTTTTAGACCCGTTGTTCAACAGGGCGTAATAGTTCGTATTTGAAATAGAGTTATTACCACTTATATTACCTGTTCTGTTAGGACCCAGGGCCGGAGACACATACCTGTCGACCCCGCCAACATTATAGATCCAGGGAATGTATTTGGGCATATGGAGCAAGGTACTGTAATCCATTTGCTCACCCCCTACTCCGTAACTGCCATCGTTAACATTGATCTTTGTAAAAGATTTCTCCAGATCAGAGTTGTTTGCACCAAGGGTTGCAGACAGCTTGAGGCCGTTTGTTACGGTTACCTCAGAGCCGGCCCTGAATGTATATCTATTGAAATCCTGTGATCCTAAATTAGCGCCCTGCGTGTAATAAGAACCGCCCATAAAATAAGTTGCTCTTTCAGAACCTCCGCTTACATTAAGCGAATGCTGCATGGCGTTTGACGCTTTCCAGTCGTTCGCCAGCCAATCATAGTTCAACCCCTTCATCCGCTCCAGTTCGCCTTCACTGTAAAAGTTGTTGTCAGTCCAACCAAGGGCCCGGCCAAAACGGTTGGCAAAGATGCCATACTCATAGGCATTCATCACCTTGCCATGGCTGATCGCATCCATAGTCTCGAACTTGCCTGAGTAACTGATCTTGGGCGCACCTATCTTTCCTCTCTTTGTTCTTACAACAATCGCTCCCTGGGAAGCGCGGGAACCATAAATAGCAGCACTTGCGTCACGCAGTACTGTAATGCTTTCCACTTCTGAAAGATCAAGCAGGTTAAACCGGTCCATCGAAGACAAGCCGGTCTGCGGATCCACCTGTATTACATCATCTATAATGATCAAAGGATTGGTAACACCGCCATCTTTACCCCAGTTGAACTGCTGGCGGATGCTTAAGCTGGGCATAACGCCGGGACGCTGACTGCCTCCCTGTACGTTAAGGCCTGGCACCTGGCCTCTCAAGGCTTCGGTCACAGTTGCTACAGGCTGATCTTGCAGCTTTGACAGATTAACGTTCACCACAGATCCGGTAACATTTTTTTGCCTTTGTGTACCATAACCAATTACAATCACATCATCGAGTTGCAGGTTGGCTTTGCTTAATGTTACGTCCAACGTTGGTTTGTCCCCTACTTTAAGCGTTTGTGGATCGAAACCCACGAAACTCACAGTAACCGCAGCATCGTTCGCTACGTCCTTTAATTTAAAGGCACCTTTTACATCCGTTGTTGTGCTTTGGCCAGTACCCAATACCCGGATAGAAACACCTGGTAAAGGCTCACCAGATTCCTTATCGGTGATCTTACCGGTGATATCCCTCGTCTGGGCAAAAGCGCCCACCGTCAACAGCAACAGCAGGATAAATAAGGAAGAAAATTTTTTCGTTTGTTGCAGATTCATACAGCATTAGTTTTTAGGACTGATAAAACTTTTTCGCAATCTTTTGACTGGGGTTTAAGACTACAGTGTAAAACATACAATTATAGATGAAATGTAAATCGCGTAATGTGTAAAGCAGACATTAATACTAATCCCTATTAGGAACTACTTAGTGCCTGATAAGTCTATTTACTTTGTTTGGCGGCCTCTCTTTTTTCCTTCAATCGCTGTTGCCAGGCTTTCTCTTCTTTCTTCATATCTATACCGGCTTTGGCCAGGTAATTATTAATCCGGCCTTTATATTTTCCAAACACCGCATGTTTTTTGTCGGAAGATTCTGCATCCATCGCCTTTTCCCGGGCTTCGGTTAACCAGGTAAGTATTTGCGCCTTCTGTGCTTCAGTAAGGGAAGGTATCATATCCTGGTAAGCAGTATACGTAACGTTCAACACGTTGTAAGTCATTCCATTCTTGATCTCTTCTACCTGCTGTGGGGTGCAATGCGCAGCTAATTTCTTCAGGTAGGTTTTGTGCAATTTGTGGAGCTGCTTGTCGGAACGGGCCTGCAGCTTCTCAATAGCTGCTTTATCCTTTTCAGTGAGTTCTGCACCTTTTGCTTTTATTGCTTTTATCTTTTCGTTGCGGGCATCATGTATAGTACCCAACGAGAGATACTGATCGGCAACGATAGCCGTTACCTTCTTGTTGAAAACACTATCTGTACTTTGTAACGCTGCAACGATCTTAGCAGCTCTTTTATTGATTACTTCTTTATAATCTTCTTTCGATTGAGCGGGGGATGTTTGCGCAACTGCGAGGGTCACCGACAATAGCATCATTAACAATGTTACTGCCATCAGCAAAATGGATAAATTACCTGTGCGTTTCATTATGACAAGATTGTTATGAACTAACGGTACATGCCCGAAAGTCATTTATGTTTTAGTTACCTATGGTTATTTAGTCGTTTCTGTACTGCTGCGTATACACGATCCGGTAATGGGTAAACAGTTTGCTACGCTTATGGATTGGTTAAAGCACCTGGTAATTCAAGCGTGGGTACTAAGCCTGTCTTGTTGATTAGTGAGGATTGCGCATGGCGTGTTTTTGGAATGTCCGGATATTGCGCTAGTGATAATGTCTGCCGGAAGAAGGCCATATCATACAGTGCGAATAAAGAAGACCGGGCAAGCAAAAACGCTACATATGCTCAATCGTTTAAAAATTCCTTCAGAACACAATGGATATTCAGGACCACTTAACCAATACTTTCAAACGCATTGTTATCTGTTTGTTATTCATTTTACCTCAATAAAGGTACAGGTGACCCTATCTGTAAACAATGTAAGGTTTCACTAAATTGATGGAATATTTTACTATTTTTTCTTAGTCACCTGTACTCCTGGAATGAATGCATTTAACGTGTTTGCAGAACAATGTTTGCAGTTGGCAGGCCGGGCGTTTTTATGGCGACCCGGATATTGCCGGCTTTTGGTTTCGATTGTATGATGGCAAGGCATAATCCGTTGTAAGCCTTGTGGGATACAGCTTTAAATGATTCCAAACTGGCCGGATACCCATTGTCCATGCCTGCCAAAACGCCTTCACCTGTAATTTGTACAGTTATTTTATGATCGGCATGAGGCACGAGGTTACCGTTTTTATCCACCACACGAATGGTGACAAAAGACAGGTCTTTTCCGTCGGCATGGAGGATTTTTTTATCTGGCACAATTTCCAACCGGGCTGGCGCCCCTGCAGTATTTATGATTTTTGACGCAATATTTTTTCCATTTTTACGTGATACGGCCTTCAGGGTGCCGGGCTCGTATTTAACGCGCCATTGCACATGAAAATCAAGTGGTTGTTTTTTGCGCACCCCCAGCGAACGGTCATTGAGGAACAGTTCAACCTCATCGGCATTATTATAATAAGCCCATACATCTACTTCCTTGCCCCGCTCCCAGTTCCAATGCGGGAACACATGCAGCACCGTTTTATTCGTCCATTCGCTTTGATACATATAATATGCATCCTTGGGAAAACCAGCCAGGTCGATAATTCCATAATAAGAGCTTCTTGCCGGCCATGGATAGGGTACCGGCTCGCCCAGGAAATCGAAGCCCGACCATACGAACAAGCCGGAGATAAACGGATGTTGCTTCACTATACGCCAGGTTTCTTCATGCGAAGATCCCCAATAAGCGGCGACATGATCATATGCAGAAACCGTGTAATCGGGGTTGCCGTTCTGCACGAATTTTTGTCCTTTCAACGGCCAGAAACGCATAGTGTCTGAAGGCATATCATAATGTCCGCGGCTGGCCAGGGCCGACATTGTTTCCGCAGCAATGAATTTCTTCCCCGGATAGCGGGTTGGAACCTCCGGATATATTTGCTGATTATAGTTCAGGCCCAGCAGATCCAGCGCATTTGCCTGGTAGATAAAATTTTTGGTAGTATCCAGCTCGGTCAGCGCCGAGGTCACCGGCCTGGTGCTGTCTAATTGTTTAATAGTGTTCACCAGTTCCCGGGTAATGGGAATACCGGTGCTATCGAATTGCTCCCTGATCTCATTGCCAATGCTCCAAATGATCACCGAAGGATGGTTGCGGTCTCTTTTCACCTGGTCTTCCAGGTCCTGCTTATGCCATTTATCAAAATCAATATTATAATCGAACTTGTTCTTTTTCTTGCGCCACATATCAAAGGCCTCATCCATCACCAGGAAACCCATTTTATCGCAGAGGTCAAGAAATTCGGGCGCTGGCGGATTATGCGCCGTACGGATGGCATTACAGCCCATATCTTTCAAGATCTCCAACTGACGCTCCATGGCCCGCACATTAATGGCGGCGCCCAGTGCGCCCAGGTCATGGTGCATACATACCCCCAGGATCTTCGTTGGCTTACCGTTCAGAAAGAACCCTTGCTGCACATCGAAGGAGAAATACCGGATCCCAAATGACGTTACAAATTCATCCACCGCATTTCCATTTACCACAACCCGGGTTATGGCTTTATATAAATAGGGCTTTTCAACTGACCATAGTTGAGGGTTGGTGATATGGGCAGTATAAGTAAGGGTTGACTTACCGGCCGGCCAGTTGCTATTGACTGCGCCTGGACTTGCCTTTACGACCAGCTTGCCTGTTGCATCATAAATGTCGGTGTAAACGGTCCCCTGCCCTGCCTTACCGGTGCTGTTATTGACCACCGATTGTATTTGAATATTAGCGGTCTTATCATTGACCACTGGTGTGGTGATAAAAGTTCCCCATTGATCAATGGCTATTTTATTAGCCGCCACCAGCCGTACATTCCTGTAAATGCCCGAGCCCGTATACCAACGGGAATTGGGCTGCGCCAAATTATCTACTTTCACCGCGATCACCTGTTGAGCTGCGCCTGGTTTAATGTAAGGAGTTAGATCATAACCAAATGAAATATACCCATTGGCGCGTTTGCCAATATAATGGCCATTCACCCACACCTCGCTGTTGCGATATACCCCGTCGAACTCAATGAAAATATTTTTGTCCTTTGCAGTGGCAGGCAGTGTAAAGGTCTTGCGATACCAGGCGATCCCTGTAGGCAGTGCCGCCTGGTTGGGCGTACCCGGATGCTTTTCACTGAACTCCCCTTCTATGCTCCAATCATGCGGAAGATCAAGCGTTCGCCAGTTTTTATCGTTATAAGCCGGTTCTTTCGCAATAGCCGTATCACCTAACCAGAATTTCCAGTTCTTATTAAAATCGATAATCGTACGGCTTTTTTGTTGGGAAAAAGTGCTTCCACTCAATATAGCCAACAGTGAAATATAGATCAGTCTTTTCATTTTTGTGCTTGTGTAAATGGTCAATGGTGAATGGTCAATGGTGAATGGTCAATGGATCCTCAATTTTGTACCTCACTATTTTTTCTTACCACCTGCTCATTACCCTAATAGCTTACCAACCTTGATCAACTCTATCAACCCCTATTAACTCTATCAACCCTTATTAACTAGTCAACTTATTTAACAAAATCAAGTTTACTTTTACCAAGGTCCTTCGAAGTAGCAACAGCAATACCACGTTGATCTTTATTATTCACCCCGCAGTAAAAATGATAAACAACGCCATTATGTTTTACCACAAATGATTTATGGGCGAAGCGTTCATCATAAGGAACAGATGACTCGATCAGGTTATCGCCTTTCCAGTCGGTCCAGTTCACCAGATCATAGGAACAGGCAAAGCGGTTGAAGGCGCCTTTACGATCCTGCCAGAAAGCGCCAAAATAGAACATTACATACAGGTCACCGATCTGCTGAATAATGGCATCGCCGGTAATGCCCACGGGATGATGTACAACCGGTTCGGACTGAAAACGTTTCCACTTCACCATATCGTTCGACACCGCCATACCAATGCGTTCAAACCAACGCGTCTTCTTGTTATCAATAGCCGTATCCCCATTCGCATTGTAATACATGACAAAGGGATAACCGGTGATTTTTTTCTTATCCCAGATCACAGAGCTCTTGAATTGCTTTTTATTTTCCCACCACCGCACATCGGCGTCTTTGGAAGACAATACCGGTTTTGGCAGGCGCTGCCATTCGTGTGGTTTGGAGGGATCTTTGGTAGTATAAGCCATACCGATCGACAATAAGCCGGCTTCATAACCGCGCGCATTGCCGCCGAAATACGACATCCAGTATTTTTTATTGTATGGCTGCCATTCATAAGTGCCGCCCCATTGCATATCCTGTAAGGCAATATAACCGGCTTTCTGATGGGCATCCCAGAGGGTAGTATCTGCAGAAAACGACATTAACCGCCCTTTGGTTGTCCAGTGCAGCAGGTCTTTACTTTGCGCAAGCCAGGTTTCATACCCACGGCCATCGAAAATGATATAGGTCATATACCAGTTGCTGCCTTTGCGGAAAACGGTTGGACAATCCAGCTTTTTTCCATTATTGACGGGAACTACTACCAACCCATATTTATACGGGGTTTTTACCTGTTCATAGATCGACTGCATGACCGAATCGGGCACTGTTGCAGCAGTTTGCTGCGCCCGGACTGCCAAAATACATACCAGCAGAAGTATAAAAACCAGACTCTTTTTCAAAATCATTGTTTTAGGAGTAAATCGTTGATACCAACCACTTCCAAGATGGAGGCCGACCAAAAAACGTGGCATGTAAGTTCCATTTTTGCAAAGATATAAGCGTACATAATACATTTATACAACCAATGCCGCTTTAAACCCGTCTAATAATAATCTAATTATAAATTATATCCTGTTTTACTATTTTTATCGCTCTTAAACTTGCGTTAAATCAAGTCTACATGAAAAAATTTGGCAGAACCCCTGTTTTCCGGATAGCCCCACTCATTATATTGGTTCATTTATCAGCATTTAAATATACTAAAGCGCAAACAATTGCTTTTCCCGGTGCAGACGGGTTTGGAAAATACGCCACGGGTGGCCGCGGAGGCAAAGTGGCCATCGTTACCAATCTGCAAAATGACGGTCCCGGCAGTTTACGCCAGGCGCTGGCGGCTTACCCCAATGAGCCGCTCACCGTCGTATTCCAGGTTTCGGGCATCATTGAGCTGAGCAGCCCCCTGATCCTGAAAAGATCAAATGTGACCATTGCCGGACAAACAGCGCCGGGTGATGGTATTTGTCTGAAAGGAAACTCTTTTATCATCAATGGCGCCAGCAAGGGCGGTAATCATGGAAATATCATTATCCGTTATATCCGTTCGAGGCCCGGCAGCACTTACAATAAAGGCGTGTATGGTTTAGACATAGAGAACTGTCATGATATCATTGTAGACCATTGCTCTTTCAGCTGGGCGAATGAAGAATGTGTGGCTGCATACGATGTAAAGAATATTACGATCCAATGGTGCATCATCAGCGAAGGATTGTATGAAGCCGGTCATCACAAGGGGCACCGGTCATATGGCGGGGTCTGGGGCGGACAATATGCTTCTTTTCATCATAACCTGTTCGCGCATTTAAACAACCGCGTTGTTCGTTTCAATGGCGCCCGCGCCCATGATACCATGGCGCTCGTAGACTTTCGAAACAATGTTAATTACAACTGGGCCAGCGCCAATGCCTGTTATGGGGGCGATGTGAAGATCCCCGGCGGCGTATCCCGCGTGAATATAGTGAACAACTATTATCAGCCCGGGCCTGCTACGGATGATAAATTAAAATTCCTGCATGCCCTGTTCGCAAAAAATCCTGATAACCGGGTTGGACAATGGTATATAGCGGGTAACACTATGCGGGGCAATAAAGACCTTACAAAAGACAATTGGAAAGGCGTTGATCTTTCCGCTTTACCCGACAGCAGCCGCCCATTTGCCAGAGTGGACACCCCTTTCGCTGTGATGAAACTGAGCCGTATACAAACCGCTAAAGAAGCTTATAATGCGGTATTGGCCGGGGCGGGCGCTGTTTTACCTAAAAGAGATTCCACTGATATCCGTATTGTTTATGAAGTGCAGCACAAGATCGCTTCCGGAAAAGGCGTATATGGCAAAGCAGGGATCATTGACAGTCCATCTGCGGTTGGCGGCTGGGCTGTTTACGAAACCGGACCTGTGCCTGCTGACAGCGATAAAGACGGTATGCCGGATGAATGGGAGACCATGAACAGGTTAAATCCTAAAGATGCTGCTGATGGCAATGTGATCACTGCTTCTGGCTACACTAACCTGGAACTTTACCTGAATAGTTTGTTAGTAAGTAACAAGTAAGGTTGCCGGTTACCAGTTACCAGTTACCAGTTGCCGGTTGCCGGTTGCCAGTCGCCGGTTGCCGGTTGCCGGTTCCCAGTCGCCGGTTGCCAGTTGCCGGTTGCCGGTTACCAGTTACCAGTTGCCGGTTACTGGTTACCGCTAAACAAAAAGCTCAACGCGAAGTACTTTGCGTTGAGCTTTTTTATTTTTCAGACCTGCTTCAAGACCTGTCAGGTGCACATTGACTTACTGATAACGCAAGAGACTACCGTGCACCTTACAGGTCTGCGAGCGTTTAAGTTGGTATTTAGGAGGCGGGTTCACATTAGCGATTGCCTTCTTAGGGGGCCAGGGGTGTTTTACTGCACATCCACGCCCCCAATCGCCACCCCCTCGGCATCGGTTGAAGTTATCCGTATGATGTATTTCCCTGCATTGATCATAGAGCCCGTGGTCGTGGTGATATAATTCCATTTGCCCTCGCGGGTAGTGGTAAATTCCATGGCTTCGGTTTTCATCACCGTACCATCCGCCTGCAGCAATTGCCAGCTGGCCTTTTTGGTTGCAGCCAAGGGATTGTAATACCGGAAGGTCAGGGAATACACATCTGCTACCCCTGTGTTGATGGTTATATCTATTTGGGTACCGGCCGCTTTGGTAAATACCACCGATTCCCTTTTGTTAATCGTCTGCCGGGTACTGCCATCGCCTGTAGTTACTGCTTTGTCCATTTTATAGCTTGTAGTCGGTTTCTGGTCGAATGGCGGCTGTAAGGTAGTAACCGGTTTTACGATCACAGAATACATCAGGCCTTTATCACCCGTTCCATTAGGGCCCAGGCTAACGCTCGTCTCTTTCGAAAAACGTTTTCGATACACTTTAAAGCCAGTGCCGTTTCCGGTTTGCCCGGGGCTCGCATGGAAACGGTTGTTTTGCAATACGGTTTTCGTATCCTCATATTCTTTTAACCATGCAGGTAATTCAAGACTGGAATCCATGGCAATGAATACATCCGCATCATTAGTTACGGTAAATGAAGCCCAACTGCCTGAAGTTCCCGCAGACGAATGAACAGGCATTTGGATCCATTCAGTACCATATAAGGTCGGTGGCAATGCAGTAAAAGCAATATTGCTATCGGCATATTGTTTATCCCCCGTATTCAACCAGCTTTGCGCTTTTACCTGTTGCGCCAGGGAAGGTTCGGCCAATGTTATTTTTCCGATCAATGCAGGAGACGGTGCCGCAGCCATCGCTTGCTGGTTCTTTGTCGCGATGGCGATCGCTGAGATAATTGCCTGTCCGGCAGTGATGCGCGGAAAGGAGATTTGTAATTGCCCACCGGTCACAAACACATTCACGACTTTTTTCACCGCCCGGTCATGACCGGCTTCTGCCCAAAGATCGAGATCCCTGATAACTGTTTTATTATTGACGGCCACATCGAACATGCGCCAGCCTTTACAATTAAGGCCGCCACCAGTTCCCCACCACGGTTCGGTAAAATATAATTCCACCTGGTAATAGCCATCAGGCACCGGGAATTCATAGCGCAGTTGCTGCAAACCATAGCGGAAGGACTGGAACAATGGCCAGTCAGTTGTACCGGCAATGGGATCATAGGTTTGCCGCTGGCTGGCATAAAAAGCCGGCATGCCGGGAAACTGCTTTGTCCAGGAAAGCGAACCCCAGCTGTTAGCAGATGTTTTCTCGCGGTCGGCCAGCCAGGTATTCCCATTACTGTCTTTATAGTCAGGGCCACCGCAGTTAACACGGTATAAATAATTATAGCCTGATTGAGCTGCAAGGCTCACCTTGGCTCCGGCGGATGGAAGGGAACTGCCTGCCCTGCCCACGCCGATGGAGGGAAGATCTTTATAGAATGCATTGAAGTTGGGCGATTGCGGCAGGTATTGCAACACAATATAGTCCTCCGCTACTTTTTTCCCCTTTACATAACCTACTGCATATAATACATTGTACTTAATATCAACCCCGTCCCATTGAAAATGGGTTCCTACCCCATTACGGGTGCGTTTACCTAATGACTCCTTATTTACATCATTGAACAACTCTACTTCATCACAACTGGAGTACACGACAATACCGTCTTTTTTGCCGGGGCTGGTCCAGCGGCCGGGCCAGGTATGCGAAGCTATGTACACCATCGGCTCTTTTTCCTTTGGCGCATAGTTGGCGCGGAACATATAGAATACATCGAGCGGTTCTTCCCAGGGCGTTAGCAATCCTTTATAGTTCACCGGCCCAATGCGATCGAGCTCCCGATAAGCTTCACCACTTTGCACGCGGCCGGGATTGTCATGTGACGTATACAGCCAGAAGAAATGACCACAGGTACTGTCTTTCACTGATTCGGCTAAACGCACTTTCATTTCCATCAATTGAGTCATGCGGTCTTCACTGACCGGACCATTCTGTACAAAACCGCCCTCGGTATGCAGATCCAGGGTGCGCCATGCGCCGTATTCCCCGATCAGTTGTTGCCGGATCACATCACTGCCATAAGTGGCCGGATTACCACCATAGGTGCCTGTCCAGTTCTGCGGCACATCCCAATCCGTTCCCTCGCCACCATTACAGGTGGTCACTTTTCGCTGCGACGAGGCCGTGGGATCCAGTTCCCGGATAAGCTCGGTACATTCCCGCGCAAAGTCTTCAGGGATCTTGCTTTCATTCTGCAAACCCCATAAAACCAGGGAGGGACTATTACGCCTTTCTATTACCCATTCCTTCAACAATGTTTTGAAATTATTTTTGAACTCAGGCGTGTTATACCATACATGCGCTGAGATCTGTGTCCACCAAAGAATGCCCATACTGTCGAGCAGGTATTGATAGCGCAGGTTATGCGGCTGATGCGCGTCGCGAAAAGCATTAAAACCCAGGGCCTTGATCTGTTCTACCCGGGCACGAACGGCCTGATCGCTAAAAGCATGGCTGGCGCCCATTAAATGCTCATACTCTGCAACCCCATTGATGAACACCGGTTTTCCGTTCAGGTAGAACTGTCTGGAATTGCCTGCCCTGCCAACCGGCCAGCTGATCCACCTGATGCCATACGGCGTTTCGGTAACATCTACCACTTTCCCATGCTGCAGCACTTCCGTTACCAGCGTATAACAATAAGGATCGGTCAATGACCAAAGATGTGGCGTTTTTATTTCCGGAAATGTTTGTTTTTCTTCTATGGTTTTCCCCGGTTGCAGAGTGCTGTTAGCAGCGGTTCGCACCACCAGTTGCCGGGCCTTGTTTAAGAGGCGCTGCTGAATGGTAATGGTCACCGGCTTGTCTGTGTAGTTCTTTACGGTAGTGGCCACCTGTAAGCGGGCCGACTTTTCCGACAGCGTAGAATCACTCCAGATGTGCACGCCAAAAGGTTCTACCCGCACTGCATTTGTGGTTATTAAATGCACCGGCCTGAAAATACCCATTGGCTGTGATCCTTCACTGAAGCCACGTTCATCGGAGCATCCACCGCAAACCCAGGGTAAGGTAGTGATATTCGCCGGGTGATCGGCACGCACCGCTAATAAATTCGGTTTGTTATTATCAACGATAAGATCAGTTACATCCAATGTAAATGTCGTTCTGCCGCCAGCATGTGCGCCGGCTTTTTTACCATTCACCCATACCGTAGCAAAAGAACCTACGCCTTCGAACCATAAAAAATAGCGTTTACTTTTCTCCTTACGCGCTACCCTAAACGTTTTCCGGTACCAGGCATAACCATGTCGGTTGCCATGATGCAGGCGCCGGTAGCCTTCGTACTGGTCCCAGTTATGAGGAACATTCACCGGCTGCCAGCCCGTGGTCCTGAACGATGGATGTTCGAAACCATCATATGCCTGCTGGTTGGTATCGTTGGCGATGGAGTACCAGTTGTCGTTGAGAGAAATATCGACGCGGCTACTCACCACCCTGTTGCCTGAAGCGGGAAGATAGATCGTTTGCGCTGAGGCGCCGCATACACTAAACAATAATGAAAGAACAAGAACAACTTTTATTTTTTTTAGAACCATTATATTCATTTTAATAGCGATGATACACCTTACTCTATTGTATGTTGTCTATGTCAATTTGCCTGTTGCCAATTGTTTATTGCCTATTGGTTCTCAGGCTGCCATTAAAGGTATAGCTGCCGCCTTTCTTTGTAGGAAATTTCACTTCCGCGTTTCCATATTTCAGGTGACAGAAATTACCACTTTTAGAAGTAAGTTTTACCTGTTGTAATTTTCCCTGATTCCATTGAAGATCCAGTACAAAACCACCGCGGGCGCAAATGCCTTTTACGCTGCCTTCCGGTAATTCAGCAGGCAATGCCGGCAGTAGTTCAATTACGCCGGTATGGCTTTGAATGATCATTTCGGCAATTCCGCTGGAACCGCCAAAATTACCATCGATCTGGAAGGGCGGATGCGCGTCGAACAGGTTATTATAAACGCCGCCTCTTTCACGGCCGTGATCGTCAATAGCAGGGGTGAACAAATTCTTGATCATCAGCAGCGCATGATCACCTTCCTTAAAACGCGCCCATACATTCACTTTCCAGGCAAGGCTCCAGCCGGTACCACCATCACCGCGATAGATCAAGGATTGACGGGCGGCCTTCATCATGGCGGAGTCTTTCCAGGTAATATCGGTGCCCGGATAAACGCCCCATAAATGGGAGATATGGCGGTGCTGGTTTTGCACCTCATCAATATCTTCCATCCATTCCTGCAACTGTTGATGTTTACCGATCTTATTAGGCGCAATTTGCGTGATCAGCGCTTTCAACCTGTCAGCGAAAGCGGCATCCTTGTTTAGTATAGCTGCTGCGGTTATCGTATTCTTGAACAGTTCGCGAATGATCTGGTGATCCATGGTTGGACCAGCCACCAACCCGCCCTGTTCAGGGGAATTGGACGGAGTACTGATGAGGTATCCGGTTTTAGCATCTTTCACCAGAAATTTTTCGAAGAATTGCGCAGCGGCCAGCATGTTGGGATATTGCTTGCGCAGGAAAGCCGTATCCTGGGTGAACAGGAAATGTTCCCAGATGTGCAAACACAACCAGGCTGCCCCGGTGACCCAAATGCCATGGTTACTCGCGTTGATCGGTGCGGTACCACGCCATAAGTCAGTATTGTGATGCAATACCCAGCCCGGCGCGCCATAATGCTCTTTGGCGGTTATTGAACCGGCAACAGCCAGCTCATCGATCATTTGAAATAAAGGTTGGGTACAGGATGGCAGGTTCAATACTTCTGCAGGCCAGTAGTTCATTTGCAGGTTAATATTGCTGGTATATTTACTGCCCCAGGGTGGCGTTAACAGATCGTTCCAGATGCCCTGCAAATTGGCGGGTTGCGTACCCGGCCTCGATGAAGAGATGAGCAGGTAACGGCCATACATCACAAATAACGATACCAGCGAAGGATCGTTCTGCATACTGAAAGTACTGATGCGCTCATTCGTAGGCAACAGCGCATTTTGACCGGCCGGTACCGTGAAGCTGAATGTTCCTGCCAGCTGACGGTATTCTTTCACATGCGCCGCTTTTATCGTATTGTACGGAATATGCATTATTTGCGCCAGCGCTGACTTACATTTCGCTTCCGGATCACCCGATACATCTTTATAATTTTTGAAACTGGTAGCTGCTACAAAGTAAAAATCAGCATCATTGGCATTTTCCACACTGATGGCAGTGTCGCTCACGCTCAGTTTGCCACCATTTGACCTGGCATACAGATAGCCCACGCCTTTCAATACGCCATTGCTTACCTGTAACGAGATAGAAAGGGTACGATCATCGATCTTCTTTACCACATACTTTTTATGAGGCGACTGCAGCAGGGCCTGTACCGAGAGAGCGCCCGGTTTGGCAGCCGTCAAATGCGCCACCAGGCATTGATGCGGCGCGCTGATGAAATACTCCCGGTTATAGCCAATGCCATTTGCTGTGTAGGATACCTTTGCGATGGCGTTCTCAAGATCAAGCGATCGCTTGTAGTTGCTGCTGTTATCGCCATGCGCGAAACGGAAATACAGATCCCCAAAAGGCAGGTAATCGGCTTCATAGCGGGGCATGGCCGGCGGGTTCTCATCCTGAATAAAATACTTCCAGGGATTGGCCAATGCCGCCGTATCTGTATCTCCGCCTTCCGGGTATACGACCAGGGTTTTGGCAGATCCTTTTACGCCGGTAAATCCACCTTTATCAAAAAAATTGATGACCTGAACAGCCACTGTATTCCTCCCTTCTTTTACCAATGCCGCTGGAATGGTATATTTTCTTTTTTTGCTGATGCCTTCATCATGACCTACCAACTGACCATTTACATAGGAGTAATCGACGTCGCGGATCCGGCCCAGGTCAAGCACCAGGTTCTTCCCCAGCCATTTCGCCGGCACATTGAAAGAAGTGCGGAACCAAAGCACGCCATCCGTACCCATCAAACCGCTGCGCTCCCACCCTTCCAGGGTGGGCAGTTCCATGGTAGCCCAGTTATTATCGTTATGATCAGTGGCAGCGGGCGCTGTTTGCTGAACCATGGCTTTGAACCAGGCATCTTTTTGCACACTATAGGTACTGTCGTCAGGATCTTTTACCGCCATGAAATATTTCTCACCCATTGCTTCTGCTTCTTTCTGTTTGCCCTCGGCCAGTAACTGGCGAATGGGTTGCAGGTATTGTACAGCGCCGGTACGGGCATAAGTGCGCGGACGGCCACTCCACAAAGTTTCCTCGTTCAGTTGAAAACGTTCCTCCGCCACACCACCGAATACCATGGCGCCGATCCGGCCATTACCGAGCGGCAGGGCATCGGTCCACGCTTCGGCGGGTTGCCGGTACCATAAAGTATTTGGCTGTTGTTGTGCCGTAGCCTGGCTAAAGGGGTTAACAGCTGTTAACAGGAAAGCGCATCGAAACAATGTTTTCAGGTGCATATGTACAAGATATATGGGTAATTAGACGGAAACGGGATCGTCTGGGTTGGCAAGATAGTTCAAAGTTCACAGTTTAAAATTTACAGTTCATAGTCCCCTGCCCTACAAAAAGCGTTAAAATGACATTAATGTTGCCTGTCACCACCTGCCGGTTACCGGTTATTAGTCCCCGGTTGCCGGTTACCGGTTACCCGTTTCAGGTTACATGTTGCAGGTTGCAGGGGGCCGATGCCAGCCGGTGCGTTCAAAGAGTAGGGCCTTGTAACCTGAGACTTGTAACTGGTAACACAAGTTTGACCTTGAGATCCAGCCGGCCACAATGATCATCCCCGTCGACTATTGACCATTGACTATTGCCCTGTTAATATTTTGCTTTACATTCACGGGTTCAAATTCCATTTCAGTTTATGAGTAATGAGCAGCCGGCCGCCCGTTTTGAGCAGGAGTTCCAGCTTACGATTCCCCGGTATTTATCGAAACCCGGCGTACATGTAGGCCTGAAAATGCGCCATAAAGAAACGAACGAGATCATGTCCTTTGCCGAAGCTTTTCCGGAGCAGTTTGCCAGCTGGCAAGCCATAGAAAGCCGGTATGATCGCCGGAGCCTGATCTATTCGATCCTTGATACTATTATGGGAAAAGACCTGCAGCTGTGGCAGATCATGGAGCGTTTTACTGATGACCGGTATGCGCAACGGGCGGTGGACACCGCCAAAGCACATGCAGATGCAACTGATCTGAACAGTGTGGATTACTGGACGGCACTCGCCAAAGCGAATCTGGTTCTAACCAATACGACAACAGCAGCAGAAAACGCCCGCAAAGCATTATCGCTGGATGCCAACCATCACCGCGCAAAGATCGTGCTGGCCGATATTCATCATGTTACAGGGAATATACAGGAAGCGCATCAGCTGTATAACGAAGTACTCAAGGACCGCTTACCTAAAACAGGAACGTCTTCGTTAACATTTGCGCAATTGGTGGGTTTTGACGGCAATATACTGCCCTCGCCTTTTTATGCGCTTGACTGGCTGCAGGCCCATCCCGATACAACCATCGATAGCTGGAACTGGGCGAATGACGAATTTTATTACAGTCCGCATTTTAGAACGCAGTTCGCATATTACCTGCTGAAAGAAAAAGAGACGATGAAAGGACTGGTAAAATTATTTGCCCTGGCCCAGGAAATGCCCTGGTATAAAGAAGCGGTGATCAACAGCTGGCATTTGATCAACCAGTTAGGCATGGCCGGGAATATGGAAAAGGCATATGCCTGGCTGCAAAGCGTAATCGAAAACAATCAATGGGATCCGCATGATCCGGGCTTGCACAGGATGGAGGTGTGATAAAATAAGTTGAATCGTTTACCATAAGCAAGACGCCGGAAAAGCTTATTCTTGCCCGATAGCTAGTCATACTAACATGATTTAGATCAATTTCGATCTTAGCTACCAACAGATTGCCTTAACTTAGAAAAAACCATTAACCCTCATTAGTATGTCTACTGCTAACTTAAACGAAGAAGAACTTTTCAAAGATAAAACCGCTAAAAAACAACATAAGCAGATCAGCGCTGAGCAAGAAAATGCAAGTGATGAGCAGGGAAAAGAGAACGACATCATCCACGAAATGATACTGGTGTCAAAGCAACTTACGGAGGCCGCCAAAGAACCATTCCCGGAAGAAGATGCATGGTGCACCATTGGCGATATCCGCTATGGCCATCCTACTGCACCATTGCTTCTAAGATATAGAACATTGATGTGGATGGCGGCTCACCCACCGGATCCCCGGGGCGAAAGGATGTGTAGCCGGCCTGCGCCTTATAAAGTGAGGCTGGAAACGCAGGATCTCATGGATTTATTCAAAGTAAGCCAACGCACAGCAGAGCGCGTTATCAAGCAGATCCGTGAGGCCCGGGAAAGAACCGGCTTACGATGGGTTACGGTGGAAGAATTCTGTACTTTACATCACCTGGATGAGGATTATATACAAAAAAGATTACATGAATTTTTTCTGATGAGATGGAATAAGATCAAAAGAAATATTGATCTTGACGGCGACAAGAAATAAGTCACAGGACGACTTGAGCACATTACTTGCCCGTTTCGCCAAAGCGCTAGGGCAGTTTTCACTTTGGCTATGCAACAAATGACAGTTAATAACAGACTTTCTTACCTCAGTACTTAACTGTTCATAAAAGTCGACGACTTGTAGTGGCAAGTAGCTTGCAGGAGTGATTTACCAGCTTGCACAACACAACTGCTCCGTAACATGGAAGCTTTTCTACGCAACTTCTTTGACCAGCAGGCAACTTCTATTACCAGGTCTTTAACTTGCCCCCAAACTGAAGCACGCCCCTTCTATTGTTACTAATCTATAGCACAAACTCATCTACTTGCTACCAAACTTACAAAGCTGTTATGTTAAGTTGGCCAGCAAACATGTCTTGCAAGTTTCTAACATGTTTTTTAACCAAAAAAGCGCATCTGCCAGGAAGTAAGTTGCAGGTTCAACCGATTCGCACGTATAAAATCAGCAAGTTCAAAGAAGAATTTTACTGACCACCGTCAGCTCCACTAAGTAGTTCCATGTAAAAAAACCGCCAAATTCGCCATTGTCGCCAACTATTTGGAAACCGGCCGGGGCCAGCTATATATTTGACTTAACAAAGCCACCGATTACTATCAAACGAGTTTACCGGGTACAAGTACTGAATGGATCCTCCTGTAAATAAGGGAGAAACGAAAACGGAGCTTTAGGAAAGCATATTGGCCAATAAGCTTTTTACGGTGCTGATAGCGTAGCGTTGGAATTTCAATTTTAAACTTTTAAATTTTCTAAAAATGAAAAACATAATATTAAGCGTTTACAAACGTCAATCAGACAGCGAATTGATCACCACCGGTCACCGGGTAACAGGGAAAATAAAAGACAATCCAAATTTTCCCGACCCGCCTCCCGAATTGGATGAAGCAATAAAATTGTTGCCGGAATTTCAAAAATCAGTAAGTAATGCGAAAGGGCGAGATATGGAGGTCATTAATTTAAAAAATGAGCAAAAAGCAGCCCTGGTAACATTACTTGTAACGCTGGACAAGTATGTAACAGTTACCAGTGACGGCGACCGGGGCAAGTTATTAAGCAGCGGTTTTCCGGTTGCCGGAGACAGATACTATCAGGCAGAACCGGTTATTTTACAACTGGAAGTGGAGTTAGGTCCACCCGGGGAAGCCACTACCAGTATCAAGCGGTTGCGGGGTGCACGGGCATATATGCACCAGTACACTACCCAACCGCCAACTGCCGAAACAGTATGGATCAGTGAAGGGAGCAAGTTTGCGTATTATACGTTCAGCGGGCTCCATTCAATGGCAAAATACTGGTTCAGGGTAGTGGCCATTAGCCAGGATGGGCAAATGATCTATTCACCGGTTATTACGAAAGTGATCCAGTAAAGGTTCTCCTAGTATTGACAAACGAAAGCCCCTGGCGTTTGGCCGGGGGCCTTTTACTATACTTGAGTGATCCCATTAAAAATTATAACCCACCCTAAACTTTACAGGTTGCGTTCGTGGAAGCTGCTGGTAACTCAGAAAATCCCACATCAACTGCAGTTTGGTCTTCTTGAAGAATTTGCTTTTTATGGAAATGATCTTGCTGATGCCTACCAATCCGCTTTGTTTCCAGGGAGAGATCTCCTCTACTCCGCTGGTAGCGGGCAAACTATCGGTTTTCAAAGGTTGGTAATTGTATTCAAAGCCACCGCTGGCAAAAAAGCTGCCTTTGAGTTTTATATCGAGGTATGATCTTAACCCCATTCCCTGGTGGGTAATATCGATATGTTTGATGTCTTGTCCGAGTCCCAGCTTATAACTGGCGCCTACCCCAACAGTGCTTTTGTCTGTGATCTTATAGCCTACCGAGAGGCCGAGGTCGGTTGTCGTGGGAAAGAAATTGTTCTTGGCCGTTTGAAAATTCGTGCCGTATTCCAGGCGTTTCCAAAAGGATTTAGTCTTTTGATTATTGGGTTTGAAATCCGGCATATCCATATCATCACCACCGCTGCCACCGAGTTTGTTTATTTTATCTTTGAGCTGATTGAGCTGGCTTTGCGCAGCCTGCAGGTTCTGTTGCAGGTATTGTTGCGCGTTGGGACCGGCGCCGGCCAGTTGCGATTGTATCTGCTGCTGTACCTGGGAGCGGGTTTGCAGTCCAGCCAGGCTTTGCGGTGTACCGTAATTATCCGGCAACCTGAATAAACTGGCCAGTTCGCTGTGTTGTTTCATGAATTGCGTAAAAGCAGGCAGTTTATTCAGCAATGTCAATCCCTTTTGAATAAGCCTGTCAGGATCATTCAGCATTTCCCTGTATTCTTTTATCTGGGCGCTGTAGTAATAAGCCTGCGCTTTGAAATCATTGAAGTCTTTGGTAAGACCGGCTGGTAGTTTGGTATATCTGCTCAGGGATACTTTTATCTGCTGCTTACGTTGCTGGATAAATGCTTTTACCTGTTCAGCCTGCTGCAGTTTTCCCTGCAACTGGTTAACCTGTGAAAGGGAGCCTTGCAGCTTTTCCTGCATTTCTTTCGATTGACCCAATAACGAATTGTTCTGTCCCAGGAACGACAAACTGGTTTTTACACTGTCGAGCATGGGAATATAGGCGCCGCTTTTTCCGGATAGTTTGTCGCCGTCTGCCTTTACTTTGGTCATCATTTGCGTATATTCTTTTTCAGAATTGGCGAACAACTGTTTAGCGCCGCTAGAATCTATTTTGGCCAGCTTGCGTTGCATTTTCTTTTCCCGGCTAAATAACTTTTGCAGGTATTTTTCGGTTTGTTTGGTTACCCGGTCTTCCAGGTGCTCATATTTATTTTCAATTTTGGAAAAATAAGAAACAGGAAAATGCAGAACGCTGTCTGTAGTGAGTTTTGCATCCTGGGCCATCCCCCAATTACTCCACAAGATGCACATGCATATCAGTAGTAGATAAAGATAAATTTTTGTCATATGCAGGGGGCTGTTTTTGGTTCAGGATAATACGAAAATAGACCACTTCCGGCAAGTAAAAAAAAATCTAAAGTCACTTTTGATAGACGTGCAGTTTTGCCAATAGACGTGTTAATTAGGGCGATAAGTGTGCAGCTGAAACCCGGGCAGTGGTGCCAGTGAAAATCGCTGCACAGATATTCCCAAAAACTGCACACTTATTGGCTAAACTGCACACTTATCAAATTACCGGGCGACTACCTTTCAATTTAGCTACATTCGTTTTTTCAAACCCCTAAACCATTCTACATGCACCGGTTCCATAGAGTCGATATTATCCTCTTTTGATGCTATTCAGCCTTATACGAATAGCAATTTTATTTTCTCAACAATAACCAACCAAGAATAAAAATCAGAACTATGTTTAAAGCAGGGTTAACTACCATAATTGGCGCGCTGATCTTTCAAGCAGGTGTACAGGCACAGATATACGTAAAAAGCCCGGGAAATGTAGGCATTGGAACGCAGACGCCGGCTACCAAGTTACATATAGAAGGCGTAACAACCGCCGGCCCGGCCAATGGAGGCTACCATTTAATTGTAAATGATATCCCCAACGCCCGTTGGGCACTCGGAACCGGCAATTACGGCTTTCATATAGCCAGTGATTATCCAGTTACAACGACCTGGGAAGAAAAGTTAGTGCTTACCAGAGATGGAAATGTAGGGATTGGCGTAGCGCAACCGACTGCAAAACTCACATTGCCCAATGCCGGAAATGAAAGTTTGCGGGTGGGTGTAAACAGCAATATGGCCAATACGCATACGCAGTTGATAAATTCTATGGCTGTGGTGGCCGACGATCATTTGACCACTTCTTCCTGTGGTGCCGTGGCCTGTGACTACTTTAACAATAACAACAATCCAACTTGGCGGGGAACACTCTTGTTACACACTGGCATAAGTGTACAGGGTGACAAATATGGCATTGGAGCGGGAAACCAGGGCACCCTGCTTTTTCAAAATGAAAATGCTGGCGTGATCGCATCCAATGGCGCTCCCATTTATATAGCACCACTAAACAGTCCAAGCGCAACCTTTACAACCGATGGTAAAGTTGGTATTGGTACCAGCAGCCCAGAGAAAAAACTACATGTTGCCGGTGATGTAAAGGCAAACACCTATTGGGCATATAATAATGCACATTGGCCCGACTATGTGTTCGAAACAACCTACCAGTTACCTTCTTTACCAGAAATCAAGAACTTTATCAATCAGCACCATCACCTGCCAGATGTACCATCCGCAGAAGATGTTAAAAGAGATGGGCTGGATCTGGCCGCCAACCAGGCGATCTTTTTAAAAAAGATTGAAGAATTAACCTTGTATGTGATCGATCAAAATGAAAAGCTCACAGAACTGGCATCGGAAAATGCCGCGCTGAAAGAAGCAGTAAAAGAATTGCAGACGAAACGTAAAACCAATAAGTAATTTATGTGTAAGACTTGCCTAGCTACTATTGTAGGTGCGGTGCTATTGCACATAGGGGCATTGGCGCAGCTATATGTAAAAAGTCCGGGAAATGTAGGGATCGGCATCCAAACACCATCTACCAAATTGCATGTGAATGGCGATGTGATTGCCGGCGTTGCTGGTGGAGGTTATCATTTAATTGTAAATGATGTTCCAACAGCCCGTTGGGCCCTGGGAACCGGCGCTCATGCATTTCATATTGCTAATGACTATCCTGTTACAGGCACCTGGGGTGACAAGTTCGTGATCAGTAAAGAAGGGAACGTTGGCATAGGCACCCCGACTCCCTCTGCATCTTATAAACTTGATGTTGTGGGATCGGCGAAGGCCAATTTGATA
Source organism: Longitalea arenae (assembly GCF_016924755.1). GTDB lineage: Bacteria > Bacteroidota > Bacteroidia > Chitinophagales > Chitinophagaceae > Niastella > Niastella arenae. Next base: position 357,940 of record NZ_JAFFJX010000003.1, read on the forward strand.
GATATAAACAGTGGAACTGCGGATGGCGGCCGATTGATCTTTCGTTCTGAGGGGTTCCCCGAATGGCGGATCAGAAATTTTAATGGACTCGGTTTCTTCCCGGGCGAGGGTGCAGCAACATCCTTATGGCTTGACAATTCCGGAACTGTAGGTATTGGCGTGCAGAATACTGACGGACATAAACTGAGAGTGGACGGAAGCGTTAGGGCTGTGTCCTTCACTGCCAATAGCGGAAATACATGGGCTGATTATGTGTTTGATTCAACGTACCACTTACCATCCTTAACAGCAGTGAAAAATTACATACAACAAAACCATCACCTGCCCGATGTACCTTCAGCAGACGACGTAAACAGAGATGGCGTCAACATCGTAGATAACCAGGTAATTCTCTTGAAAAAGATCGAAGAATTAATGTTGTATGTGATCGAGCAAAATGAAAAGCAGCAGCTGTTTGAAAGGGAATTAAAAGCAGTAAAGGAAGAGAACGAAGCGCTTAAAGAAAGGATCAATCATTTAAAGAAAGATCGCAAAGAAGCCCGCAGGAAATAGCACCAACTCGTTTTTGGATGGATTGAGATAAGCAGCCCCTGATGGTCAGGGGCTGTTTTTTAGGCGCTAGCCGAGGTGAGACTGTAAAATAATCTTTTGACGGGTCCGACCGTTGAATACCGTTGACAACTTGAGTTCCCTTAACTTTATAGACCTCCGGAAGAAGCCTTCACGTTAATGGTACTTATTTTAAGTCCTTAAAATAATCAGGCTGGAACGTATATTGCCCATATGTCATTGGGCATTTGTTGAATACAATTGGCGATCTTTTTTATGAAGGATCCCGTGCACATTCAAGAATTGCCTTTTCATAAATATAATAAAGTGATAAGCATGAACGAAGTTCAAATATGAAATAGTCTCTCCATTGGCCTTGTAAAGATGCTACTATTCCGTCTCTGCTATTCAAGCCCGGCTTTCAAAACTTAGCCTTACCTCTGACGAGCTAAAAGGAGTTTTGAAAAAGTCTCATTGTCAATTACTTAATTCCTAGCAAAGCGCTCAAGCATAAGGCATTAGAGCTATTGCACTCTGGAATGTCTCTTGTTGTAAAAGATGAGGCCTTTGTGCCATTAATTAAGGATACCTTAAAAGCCGTGTGGCAGGAAAGATGGCAGATCATCCCGATTAAAGAGTAACCTGCCAATGATAACTTCCAAAAAAATGTGTGATTAAGTCTGCCCTTGATTGGCGGGCATTAAATTGATAAATATCAATAAAGCTCATGATAATCTAAATCTTTTATAACCTGAAAATAAAACCACCGGCTTACTGCGTATTCTTTAGGAGCATAAGGAGGATCATTAATAGGTATTTTTAGTAAATGTACACGCATTCTATATTTTCCTTTATAAAACGCGCCAATTCTGCTTATTAAATTAAAATGCAATTCTGCTGTATCACCAGGGCTCAGTTTTGCATACTCAATTATAGGATCAGTAATACTATCACCATAAAAATAGTCAACATGCTTGTCAACGAACCGTTTATATTTTCCGTTTTCTAATTTTTGTAGTTCCGTGTAAATATTAGCATAGGGTTCATATTTGGTACCTTCAATTAAACTAAAAGGAATTAAGATTGTATCCAGCTCAGTGTTAGTGTATCTTATTTTCAAATTAAGGTTGTTAGTATCAGCTACTACTCCTTCGCTAAAAAAGAACCTAAATGTTTGGTTTTTAGGATAAATTGGAGATTGTGAATACAAACGATTTGCATTTACAAACAACGTTAAAAAAACAATAAGGTGTTTCATTCTATTTTAAGTTAAAGACAATACCTAATCGCCTTTGCACCTCGCTTTTGTAATTTGAAATGGTATTTTTCGACAATGTCTTAAGGCATGACTCTAAAAAGGTTTTGTGTGCGTTTATCAAAGATATTGATTGCTCTTGGTAATGCTTGGTCTTTTTATATTTTCACCAGGCAAGAAATAATTTCTAAACAAATTACCCCAATGATTTTTTTTCATAGCCATTTTCTGTTGGCAAATTAACGCCTAACTCAAAACCTTTTTTATAAGTGTCAAGTTCTCCATTATGACCAGAATAGTCCATCTTAGTAACTTCTTTTACATGAATGAACTCATGCAATATATCGTGCAGAACGTCTACCGTTTTGCCATTCACCTCCAATTCAGTGGTCGATTCGTTGGTGATAGCATACACATACCTGGAACCGGCTGATGGAGCGAGATGGGCTTTAAAGGCATCGGCGTCAGTATTCAATTCTGTAATTACATCTGCACCTTTGGCTCTGTCGTCTTTATAAGTTGTAGCTGAGTTATTTAATGAATCGCATGCATACAATATCAATACACTTGCCCACGAGAAAGATAAACTTTTGAATTTTGAATAAAAATGCATTATGTAAAAATTAGTTGCTTGTGAAAAGCTGGCTAGAATGAAGAGCAAACAATACAAGCATCTTAAGCAAATGGAAACTAATAATCATATCAAAACCAATAAATTTTTAAGAGTCTAATTCACCATTTTCATAATGAAAATGTTCTTGAGAAGCAGAAGAAAACCCTCCTATAAATTCCGAAGTCAATTGATTCTCCTTTTTAGGTTTAAAAAAGCCCATGCGAATTGCCCAGTCATAAACTGCTTCATCAATGGGATAAACTGTAAGAACTCCTGTTAACGAATATTTTTTTATATATTCTTCAGCTTTTTCTTTTGTTGAAAAAACCCCGCTACAAAAGCGCCCATTATTAGGAGCTTGAAAAACGTATACTTCATTAAGCATAAAACACTTTATTTTTGGTTCTGGCCTATGATATTTCATTATTTTCTTCATAGCTCTTCGAATCTTTGCCTTATGCTGATCAACTACAGCTTGTTGCCTAGCAGAAAGTTCCGGGCTGCCATCTATTGGTTTACCATTTTGCCCAATTTTTGCACTTTTATCACCCCTTCACGTGTGCGTGGGCAGGAGCATGATCCCCGGATTTATAATAATGTTCAATAGTTACACCATCCTGTTGTGCTATTGTCTTATCTGGCAATTTTGTTTTACATGGCCCCGCATTATGAACCAATACTTTCTTATCCGAAACATAATAAGTATGATAATCTTCAACCTCGAAGTTGTAAACCGTCCTTTGTCCGGGAATTATCGTTATGCTGTTAACGGCTAATTTCTGTCCGGCATACGTTTGAAGACTGTCACCAACTTTCAGATCATGTACCCGAACCCGTTTTCCAAATACAAAGAACGGATGGTCGCTGGTGGAATTAATGATTTCTCCGCCGATTGAAACAGCATAAATAGTATCCCGAATATAGGAAAAGAGTTGTTTTACCCTTTTTAGATCATAATTTCCTGTGGTGTCATTGTATGCCCATACAATGAAAAATCCTAATCTTCACTAGCATCACCATTTCACGCTCTCATTCAAAAAAATAAAGATGTTCTGTGGCTTTTTTAATCTGCATTACAAATTGACTCAATGGAATCCAAAACCATGGCAGATTCATTTGACGGGATTAATTTATATTTCTGGTAGCTTTTCCGAGTCAATAACATTTTACAGTTATCCGGATCAGTTCTTTCATATACTATATCCAGCTTCTTCCCTATTAAATAGTCTTTGAACACGGCTTTCTTACTTTTAGCACAATCTACACTCGTCTTTGAGGTTAACTCTTTACCATCAATTTTTGCTTTAAATTTTATAAAAATATTTTTACCGCCATTGTGAAATGTTTCTATATCGATTATTTCAGCTGTACTTCTCTTAAAATCTCTCATTAATCGTGATTCTTGTGTCACCGCTTTATAAACTATAAAGGAGACTATGATCACAAATACAACAATTGACGTAATATTTTTCTTCATAAAATTCGTTCTAATTACCAATTACATCAGTGAGTATGTTACCCATCCATTCCCCTCCAAATGTAAATGTTACTTCCTATGCTTTTCCGGTAAATTTACCAGTTTCGTAATTAATACCCGGCGCAGACAATCCAATCAAATTTCCAAATGCATTGCCTGCCAAGTTTCCTATAAATCCAGCTCCAAAATCAGCCACCCGGCTTTATTAAACTTAAAAACATTCTCTGTTTGAATTGAATAGGCTGACAAATTAAAGAACCTCCTGTTGATATTAGTTGAATCAGAAATTATTATGCGCAACATTCATTTTTCCAGCCATACTTTAATTTTCTAGCGCCGTGGATGATCCGACTTTCATACCATCCATAATGTCATTCAGAACTCATAACTTATAATTGTAACCCTTGTAAACAAAGATCCCCCCGAACATCGGAGGGATCTTTTTCTTCCATGACTTAAAGGTTACTAGATCAAATTACTGCTATGTGTATTAAAACGGGTTGCTGTTTTGTCCTTCCCGGAAGCCTGGTTAGGGCTCCCGGGTACGGTTGGACACATCTTCAGAGGATAAGTAACTATTTAAATCTCTTTATGAACTTCTATTGATAATTTGGGTTCTGACCAAACTCTTCCGCATTCTCCAAGGCACTTAATTCCAATTGAGGAATCGGACGTACCCAGTGGTGAGGCTGAATTAAAGTGATATCAGGATTCCATTTTTTGATGTAATTAACCCAATCCTGACCACGGAATACTCTTTTCAGATCGTACCAGCGATGTTGCTCACCGGCAAATTCTCGGGCACGCTCATCCAGAATAAGGTCCATGTTAACCTGTGCGGCAGTAACCTCCATATCAGTTTCTTTGCCGGGCTTGGCAGCTCGTCTTCTAATAACGTTCAGCATAGTAGCAGCATTCCCGAGGTCATTCAGTTGCGTATAAGCTTCTGCGGCGATCAGGTACATTTCTGCAAAACGCATGATATAGGCATCACTATAGTCAGTGGCGGCGGTCAGTGTTGCAGTACGGTTTGGATTAACAAACTTCCTGAATGATGGATAGTACTCAGTCAACACCGTATTGTTAATTATAGGTGCCGGCTGACCATGAACAGGATTTACATACAGGTCGCTCTTGCCCATGGCGATAATATTCGTATCCTTCCTGTTATAAGGCAGATCCCCTTTTGTAAGGAACATAGCAACATCACCAACTTTCGTTTCCTTGCCTACAACTTTTGCGTTTTTATCGAACCTGGCAGCTCCAACATCAGCAGATGTCCAGGTATAGCTGTTATTGGCAATCCATGTTTCCTGGAAACAAGCATCATAACGGGAATCAATGGTTTCATTGAACAGATCAAGAAAATGCCAGGTTGGCATCAGACGACCTTCCCCATCAACACCGTAGGCATTGATATATGTGTTGTTAAAGCCTGGTTTGCCGGTATACCTTGTTATTGTGTATTTGAATATACGATTACCACCGGGATTACCACTTGTGTACATGTTGGCCGCATGATTTTCCTCATTATAAGCCAACACAAACATAGCTTCTTTGTTTCCTGCTCTCAGGGCAATAGGTTTAGCACTAATAGCCAGGCATGCTTCTTTAAATGTGGGATACAGGTCCAGCTGTAATGAGCCTTTGCTGTTGATCACTTCCAGCGCTGCATCCTTTGCTTTGGTAAACCAGGTAGTTCTATCGCCTCCTGTTGCATAATAAGCCCTTGTCAACAATACCCTCGCCAGTAATCCCATGGCAGATCTTTTGTCAGCACGGCTGTATTCAGCAGCAGGCCATTTTACGGGTAAATTATTCTTAGCAAATTCAAGGTCACTGATGATCACTTCGTAGAATTGTTCCGGTGAACTTCTGTAAGCTTTCAACTCAGTACTTTCATCAGTTTCTTGAGTACGTAACATTACACCGCCAAATTGCTCAACCAACTGAAAATTATAGAAGGCTCTCATGAAATGCAATTCAGCCAGGCGTTGGTTCTTTTCTATGTCGTTGGTAAATCCAGCCTTATCGATACGGCCGATACCGGCATTACACAGGTTAATTCCTCTATACGCATATTGCCACAAATTCCTTGATTGGCCCTGTTGAGACGTTAAACCATCATAGTGGAGATATTGCCGTGCGTAGCTACCCCTTTTTGAGCCATACCATAAATCGGTTCCACCTTCCAGCAACCACATACCGTCCTCAACACCATACCAAAGGTGTAAGTCCTGGTAAACAGTTGCTGTAAGACTGGCAAAACCTGTTGGTGTACTCCATAAGTTCTCAGCGGTAGCATCGCCCGGGTTAAATTCTTCGAGTTGTTTGGAACAGGAGGTAGCGGTGGTTACCAAAAAAGCCGCTACCGCATATGATAGATTCTTAAGCTTATTCATATTAGTAATCATTTTAGAGTAGAGAATTATTTAGAAATCAATGTTTGCACCAAATACAAACTGGCGTGTGATCGGTGCATTTTCAGTACCTCCCGCTTCAGGGTCATAATTCTTCAGCAAATGATTTTTCGTTTTGATAAACATATTGTGACCTGTTACATACAGGCGGATCTTTTCAGAATAAACCTTTCTGCTCACTTGAGAAGGCAGGTTATAAGCCAGTGTTAAGGTCTTTAATTTGAAATAAGAGCCATCAACAATGTTCATAGAAAGATAACCGGTATATCCAGTACTGTTACCACTTGCAAATGTTTGTCCCAGGCGCGGCTGAGGGAAATCGTTGGTTGGATTTCTGGGGGTCCAGTAATCGAAGTCAGCGATACCATTGCCACTGCCATCAACATTGTAACGGGCTGCCAGGAAATCGGCATTGATGATCTGACCGTAACGGGCAACAATGTAGGCGCTTAATTCAAAACCTTTATAAGTAAAGGTATTTTGTAAACCGCCATACCATTTAGGCACATCAGCACCATTCCAAGCCTGGTCGTTGATGGGATCAATGATCTTATCGCCATTTCTATCCAGTACTTTTATATCACCGGGTTGATAAACGTGACCGCTTCCTGTTTTATATCCTTCTTTATTTTCATCTGTTTGCCAGATACCTATCTTTTTATAACCATACCATGATCTAATGGGACGTCCTACAAACAAAGAGTTTGTTTCAGCCTTGATGATATCCTTGTCTGTGATCAAACTGGTAATTTTCTCACGGGCAGAAGTAAAGGTCAAAGTGGTAGTCCACCTGAAATCGCCGCGGTTTACATTAACCGTTGTAAGGGCAAGCTCAACACCTTCGTTCTCAGAAGTACCAATGTTCTCCCAAATATCTTCAAATCCTGAAGAGAGCGGGAACGGACGTTTGAACAGGATGTCGTCAGTTTTTGTTTTGTATACTTCCACTGTACCATAGATCCTGCTTTTTAACAAAGCAAAGTCAAGACCTATATTGGTAGTGGCCGATTTTTCCCAGGTAAGGTTGGGGTTACCACGGGTAGCTCTAAATATACCAGTAGGAACTACAGAAGTACCAATAACGGCATTTTGGGTCTGCAATACAGATTGTGTGGCGTATGGTGTTACCGAAGCATTACCAGCGACACCGTAAGTAGCGCGGATCTTTAAATTATTAAGCCAAAAAGCGCCCTTCATGAACTCTTCCTGGTGAACGTTCCAGCCTAAACCCACGGAAGGGAAATAATCCCATTTGTTTCCGGGAGATAAACGCGAAACACCGTCTGCCCGCATAGTAGCAGTCAACAGATATTTGCCTTTAAAAGTATAATTTATACGGCCTCCATAAGACATGGTAACTGTTCTCGTAAAATCAGAATTGAGTACGCGGGTACTTGCTTCTGAGTTTTCCAGACCATAGAATTGCCAGTTGCTCAGAATCAGTTTTTGGCCGATTGCTTCGTAGAGATCATAGTCCTGGCGTGTATAGCTGGTGAAACCGGTAAGGGTGATATTATGATCAGCGAATTTGCGGGTATAAGTAAGGATGTTATCCCAGTTAATAAAGCGGGTGAACGCACTAGCCACTTCTGCTGAAATACCCCTTGAGCTACCAAAGTTTGCAAGGGTATTTGCGTCATACATTTCACCGCGACGGCTATAAGTAAGCGTTGTACCCAGGTTACTGCGGAGGCTTAAGCCGGTAATCGGCGTAATTTCCAGGTAACCGTTAGCTATAAGATTTCCTCTTTTCGTATTGTCAACAAGCGCATTCGGCCTTTCGTCTGCCAATGGACTCAGTAAATTTCTATTGGTAGTTGTTTGACCTGTAGGAAGCAGTGGGAATAATTTGATGTTTCCGGCACTATCATAAGCTTCACCTAAAGGAACAAAACCATTTATTCTTGAGAAGGGATCAGTACGGCTGTTGGTATTCTGATATGTCAACTGAGTCATCAAACCGGCCTTAAAGATGCTGCTGATACGCTGGTCGTAATTCAAACGCGTATTATAACGTGTATTATCGGTTCCCCGCAGCACACCTTCCTGCCTGTAAACACCTGCAGCAAAATATACTTTTGTTTTGTCGCCGCCAGACTGAATAGAAGCCGTATGGCTCTGTTCAATACCATTGCGGGTAGCCAGGTCGAGCCAGTCAACCCATTTGTCTTGCTGATACCAGGGGCGTTCATTGTTATCAAATACACCTGCATCATCAGGAACAGGCGCATTATTACCCTCATAAGCATCCTTTCTGAATTGTATGAATTCCTGGCCCATACGGGTTTTAGGATATTTCAAGGAATTTATCCCATAAAAACCGTTGTAAGAAACCTTCGGCCGGTCTTTACCTCTCTTGGTAGTTACGATGATAACGCCATTAGCGCCCATCCATCCGTAAATGGCGGTAGCAGAAGCATCTTTCATCACATCTATCGATTCAATATCATTGGGGTTCAGGTCGGCAATGTTACCACCCTGAAAACCATCAATGATCACCAAAGGCTCACTGGTTACATTCGTACCTCCTAGACCATTGGCTGTACCACTCAGGGTTCTGTTACCACGTAATTGGATAGAAACACCACCACCGGGTGCACCGCTGGTACGGTTGATATCCAAACCGGGAATTCTACCCTGTAATGCTTCTGCAGCATTTGAAACGGGTTGTGCGGTTACCATACCGGGTTTTACTGAATATACAGCACCGGTAAGGTCTCTTCTTTTCGACGTACCATAACCTACTACTACCACCTGGTCGAGGTCGGCATTGTCGTAGGCCATGCTTACGTTAATAGTGGAATCGTTTCCTACTCTTTGCTCCTTTTGTAAAAAGCCTACAAAGCTGAATACAAGTACGGAATTTTCAGAGGAAACTGGAATGCGGAAAGTTCCTGTTACATCGGCGGTGACACTTATTCGGGTGCCAAACACGTTAACGTTCACCCCGGGAAGCGGATTCCCCGACGGGTCTTTAACTTTACCTGTAACAACTCTTTCCTGTGCGATCAGGTACGTGCAGTTTAGTAGCATAAAAAACGCCATCATCATCAGGCATTTCAAGGACGACGGTTTTCCAATCATACAACAGTTGTTTAAGATTTATGTTTTAACAATTGAGAGGAGCATATTTAACCAAGGAACAATTACTGCTACTACGTGCATAGCTACGCGCAAAGAGATGGGGTGGATGTTGGTTTTTCGGATATTGCATACTAATCACAAGAAACGGCTACGTGCCGGGTGAAACAATGTCATTTATTCCTAAAATGATGGAACATCTTACTATCCAATAAAGGCTTACCCATATTCCAGGACATATAAGTATATTCCATTGACCGTCATAACCATTACTTAACATAACGGTAACGCCATGGCATAACCACTTAGTTTTTTCCTTAATATGTAGCAGCGATTATTAAATCAATAATCCATCTACTTCACGTTGGCAAAAGCAATCATTTATTTTTCGAATAACCAGTCCAACGCTCCGGCGTTCTCAGTAACGCCCAGTCCGGCATCAACTACCGGCAATGGATCATTATCATTGATAAAGCCTAGCAGTAAACATGACCCCTTACCCAAGGTAAGTGTATGTGTGCCAGCTTGAAACGTAAATGCATGTATGTTTATTGCGGGGAAACCATCTATTGCAAGCGCATTTGCCACCTTTATTTCAGCCTGGCCATAATCATTGGCGCTTGCATCCACTTCCAATGTTGGCTCGGGCAAATAGGCGCTGTTCTTTTCTGCAAAGTATGCCACCAGCAATTTCACAGGCACTGCTGTCTTGAACTGTAAACTGGTGCCTTCTGTGATCTGGCGGGCCTGGCTGTAATGAATACCCTGTAAACCAGTCAGGAATGCGGGCAGGTCATTGATCACTACACTCAGATCAGGGAAGATCTGCGCATTCTTTTGCACCGTATATCTTTTTAGGTTTTCAGTCAATATCTCTACAGGCGCATTCTTAAACGGCTTCAGCGCAGTTACTCCAGCGCCTGCACCCTGCTTCTTCAATACGGCAATATGCTTTTTGAAGTTTTCCAACTCACGTTGATAATAGGGCAACAACTCCACCCAGGTCTTATTCTTCGTGTCCCTTCCCACTACCGGGATCTTGCGTTGCGCCGTTTGCATGCTGTTCGCATATAAATAAGTAGTATCGGTACGGGCCGCCAGTTCCGCAAAATGCGCCACGCTCTTTTCCAGCAAGGGCACAGCCTGCTCCAGGTCAGATACTTTGTTTGAATACTTGAATTTCAACACCTGGATAGCCGCTCTTGCCTTCCAGGCATAGAATTGCGCCATCGACTGATAGCAATACATATCATTTTTCAAGCGGTTGAACTCTTCCAGGTTCGTTTTGATATGTAGCGCTGCCTTTTCAATAGCCGCTACCGCCTTGGCGCCATGTACAATGATCTCATCTGCGATCTGCACCGGCGTTTCGCCAATATGCGGTTCTTTTTTTGCTTCCTTCTCGGCATATTCTATGATCATCTCCCCTTCCGGGCTTTCTGAATTATATAATAAGGTAAATAAACCGAAACGTTTGGGGTCGATCAACTGGGTCATTAACATCCCCAGCGTCATGGTCTGGCGGTTACCATCTGTAATTCCATAACGTCGCAGGATCTTGGGCGAAATTTCACCTGATTGCTCATACGCTTCTACAATATGTTTTGCCTGATCTGCCGGGCAGCCGAATTTAGCACCCAGGCTGCCTGACCAATATGCCAGTTCCTCCTGCCGGTTGCGATTGGCCTTCCAGGCATACCTTGCCCAGGTTCTGTACCAGATCCAGTCGCGCTCGATCTCCAGCAAACGCGGTGATGTTTTATCCGCCGTGTATGGCCAATCCCAATAAGAAGCCTGGGGATAGAGGTGAAGTCCATTAGCCTCCATGATCGTGTGCATCGACTGCACACATTTTTGTATAAAGTCAGGCGAACCGTAACGGAATGGTTCCAGGTTGGCCAGAATGTGCACGTTCTCTATCTGCACGGTCCCGATGCGGCTAAGGCTCCGGTGCAGTTCTGCCCAGGGACCCCGCGGCTCATATGTTGTTAAGGCTTCGCCATTGAATTTCGCTTCGGTATACAGGTTCTTATAAATAGGTAAGGCTTCTTTCATAACCCGGGGTGCATCGGTATCGTGTGCGCGCAGTACGATCGGGGGTTCATCTTTCTTGCCCAGGATCTTCAATCCATCCTGCACGCCTGGGATAATGGTTTTTGTAAACCAGTCAACATCGTCCTGCCCTACTCCTTCCATGGCTTCCCCCAGCGCCACCATTAAACCCACGTTCGGATACTTGGCTACAAATGCGGCAATAGACTTGCGCGTGTAATCGGAGATCAATGGGACGATAGGCCGGTTGCGGTCCTGTGTTTTTATATTGTGCTTTTCAGCAAATGGCTTTGACACAATAATATTATAGAACATTTGTATCACCCAGATGCCGCGTTTGTCTGCTTCCGATGTGAGAAAAGCAAACAACTCTTCATTTTTCTTAAAAGTGGCATCGTCTACTTCTACGGCATACGGATACTCTTTAGTGCGAACGAGTGAAGCAAAGGGGTGGCCGTTCCATAAATAGAGTGAGTTCAGGCGGTTCACCACCAGTGAATCGAGGTACTGCACCCAAAGTTGTTTATCGTACAACCAGGGAAATGTTTCGGGTGTATAAGGATATTCGTAAACGGTTCTTCCCGGTAAATAATATGGTTTCTGAACGCCTATACAGGTTCCGCGTAATACCATTTCGGGTTTGTCGACCATCGAGAGATCAGCGGGGATCATTTTTTTATTCGTTACCTGCTCGGCCAGCTCCAGGCAGCCGTATAAAGCGCCTGAGGCATCGGTACCGGCGATGATCACGCCTTTACTGTTGCTCTTTATAGAAAATCCCTCCTTGCCTGTTGTATCGGGTTTCAACTGAAAACTTCCGGCCGCTTTTTTAATGAGCGCATCACCGTAGTTACCTGCTACGATCGTAGTTCCGGTGCCCGCAAATTTTGCATCGGCTGAAACCGCTACTGTATAACCCGCAGCACGTAAGGCCACGGCCAGTTTTTCTGTTCCGTATTTAACTCTTGGGGAATTATTTGCAGTTACAATTGTAACGTTCTTATCCGTGGGTTTGTCAGAAGCCCAGCTAGTATTCAGGGTCACCAAGCTAACAACCAATACAAGAAAGCCTTTCATTAGAATGTTGTGATTTAGAAATTTACGGTTTGGGTATGGTTAATGTATGATCTCATTTAGTTTAACGCCTCCGGCTGCACTCGACCTATACGCTGCTTCTACACAAGCCATCGTATATATGCAATCTTCCACTGAATTATCAGGTTTCGAAATATTACCGGCGGCTGCCTGCATCACCTGCTCCATGCTGCCCATAAAGGCATGCGGGAACCAGCTTCCTTCTACCGCCAGCTTTTTCCATTCTCCGGTCTCATTGCCGGTCATGGTCATATACTGAAATACATCTTCTACTCCATGCGGGTAATTCATCAGCAAGCCCATATCTATTTTAATGGCGCCCTGCGTTCCTTCGAATTTTATATAGGAATGCTGGTGCTCCAGTCCAAATTTGTGACAATGGTTGGTGATAATATTCGCCCTGATCATATCGCCATAATCCATGATGATATTGCTGCGCACAGAAGCCAGCTGGCTCATATCAGGATGTTTCACCGTTTTGGCATACACGCCGGCCGGATTTCCAAAAAAGGTTCGCACCAGGTCAATGTAATGTATGCTATGGTATAATATTTCCACCCGCGGCGATTCATAGAGGAATGTCCATAGATGCCAGGGTGTGAAAACGTTCACATTGATCTCAATGTCGCAGAGCTGCCCGAGTGCGCCCTGTTGGATCAATTTTCTCGCAGCTTTTATGAAAGGGGCATATCGTAGTTGAAAGTTAATGGCCGCCACCAGTTTTTTATCCCTCGTAAATTGCAGAATAGCTTTGGCTTCTTCGTAATCATCGCCCATGGGTTTCTGGATCAACACCGCTGAACCGGCGGGCAAATATTCGAGCACCTGCCTGATCGCAGCGCCAGGTACCGCTACGTCATATACTACCGGCGAGAGGTTCAGCCGCGCTACATCTTCCATGCGCTCAAACACGATCGGTATATTGAACTTCTGCGCGGTGGCAACGGCTTTTTCTTTATCGATATCATAAATGCCGGCCACATTATAACCGGCCAGCTGATAAGCCGGCAGATGGGCATCGTTTACGATACCACCGGCTCCGATGATAATGATGGGTGCTTTATATGATAATGCTTCCTTCACTTATTTATAAATGTGTCGGTTTATGGTTTCTCGTTTGTTGTTTATGGTTCTGCAGGTGCAACCGGCTGATTAATTTTATACCTCCCAAATGGGAAGCAACCATAAACTATAAACCAAAAACTATAAACTGCCTAAATAATTTCCATATGTTAAGGCAAGCACCGCTATTACTAAAATAATAAGGGCCAAAACAAGCGTAACAATCGTTTTCCGGCGGCAATTTACCCATTCCCGCATGATCAAACCCGCCACCGAACTGAACAAGACCAGCATGATCATGTGGATAGCCCAACTGCTATATTCGTATTTCCCCATGCGCACATGTCCTAACCCATAAAAGAAGAATTGTGAGTACCACAACATGCCGGTGATAACCGCCATTACAAAATTAACCAGCAGGCGATTGTTGGGTCCATTTTGCCGGTACTCGCCAAATGTTTTTTCCTTGCGGTGCAGGTATATGCAATATATAAGGGTAGATACAAAAGCCCCGGTATTTGAGAAAATGTAAACAATATTGATCTTAAAACTACCACTGCCATATTTGGCAGCCACTGCTGCAATCGGCTCCCCCTGATCAATCGAAAATCCGTACACCGCCGATAATACGCCTGCCAGAAAACACAACGGCAAACCTTTGGCCAGTGAAAATGTTTGGCCTGTATCCTGGTTTATTTTCAGATCATGTTCCTTGAACCGGCCCGCCACGCCACAGCAGGCAATGCCCAACGCACCAATGATGATGCCGGCCATGATCCAGCTGGCGCCGTTCTGCGTGAACAAAGTGGCCAGTTGCCCATGCACCAGTGGTGGCAATAAAGTACCCAGCACACAGGAAATGCCCACTGCAATCGCATAAGTCAATGAAAAACCCACATACCGGATGGCCATACCAAAAGCAGTTCCACCAATGCCGTATGCAACGCCATACACGAAGGTTTTAACCATGGCATCGGTTGGCGCCTCCTGCAATACCCTGCCGATCTGCGGTATGGTTAACCAGGCAACAACCAGCGGTAATAAGAACCAGCAAACAGCGGCCTGGGCCAGCCAATACGTTTGCCATGACCATTTCGCCACTTTTTTCTGCGGCGTGTAACACATGGCTGCACAGGAGGCCCCTACTGAATGATATAAAACACCGGTTATTACTTCCATTGGTAAAGCACTCGTTATTTAATTGTCAAACACACATTAATGTTACAACACAGTCCGGGATAACTACCCGATCACCGTATAACGCAAAAAATAAGGATTTATCATAAGCTGTATTAACACTTTTGTATATATTAATACAGGTTTAATTTATTTCAATCACAGACTATAAAAGGCGACGGCATTGCCATACACCGCTTTTTGCAAGGCAGCGTCGGGCAATACATCAGATAACACTTTCATATACTGCTGCCAGGTTTGTTGATAGGTTCCCGCCAGTAAACTTACAGGCCAGTCGCCGCCACAGCAAACGCGGTTCTCGCCAAAATGCTCCAGTACAAATTCAATATATGGTTGAATATCGTCGGTGGTCCAACTGCTGCCTTTTTTGGAGCAGGTACCCAGCCCTGATATTTTAACGTAAAAATTCCGGTGCGAAGCGGCTGCTTTCATCAGTTCCCCCCATTCGCCAAAGCGTTCACCGCTGGCAATGGGCGGCTGGTTCAAATGATCGAGCATCAGCCTTAGCTCGGGCACTTTCTGGGCCACTTCCAACGCTGTCAGCAAATGCTGTGGTGTAACGCCTACCACATCGTAGGGCACATCGTAGGCTGCCAGCACAGAAAGGCTTTGGGTCACCGCCGGTTGTAGTAACCATCGAGGATCAGGTTCATCATGTATCAGGTGGCGCACGCCTTTGAAATAGGGATTGCCCAGGTATTCTTTAAGGGCGGTTGCTGTGAAGGAGGGATCCTGTAAAGGCATCCAGCCCACCACCCCTTTTATCCATCCGGTTGCATTGGCAACCTCTAACATCCAGTTGGTATCTTCAAAATTATTGGCCGCCTGCACCAGCACGCCGCCGGTAATGGCGGTCTTTTCCACTTCGGCCTGTAATTCTTCTATGTCATAATTCCGGTTAAGAATAGAGGTATCGTTCTTTAACCACTCGTACTCGGCTTTTGCAAAATTCCATATGTGAACATGGGTATCGATAATGTCCATAGCAATCCGTTTGATATCGAATATTGATTAATGATCAGGGAAGCCGCAAGATACATGGCAAAATTCTCAAATAAGGAATTTTCACCAATCACCATTAATCAACAAGTGGCTTCTGCTGGTTATTCATAATTCGATATTGGATGTTTTCAGGCCAAACTGTAATTCTATCTGTTCATTATGTTCACCGAGCAGCGGCGCGCCGATGTCGGAAGTATATAACTCACCGTCGATCCGGATCGGACAACGCGTAGTCGTTATAGAAAGCCCGTTACTGGTCTTAACCTTTAATTCCATATTCAGCATCTGATAGCCGTTCTCCTGCACCAGGGTATCGTAATCGAGCACTTTAGCGCACCAGATATCGGCGGGTTCCAGCACGGCGAGCCAGTCTTCGGTTTTGCGGCTGAGTAAATGTTCCGCCAGGATCGTTTTTATTTCATCGCGCTTTACAAACCACTCGGCGGTATTGGTAAACTGCTGTAACGCGTCGCATTGCAGCAGGGTTGCCAGTTGTACAATATTACCCATGGCCAGCGCCAGGTAACCATCGGCTGTTTTATAAATACCATAGGGGGCCGACAAATACGCATGTCCATTATTGATCTCGCTGCGCACCGGCAGTTCGCGGCCATCATTATAAAAACAAGTGAGCACTTCAAACTGAAAATCGAGGATCGATTCCAGCATACTTACCTGTACCAGGCTTCCTTCATTGGTTATGGTCCGCTGGTATAAGGCGGCCAAAATACCCTGGGCAATATGGGTTCCTGCCAGAATATCAACAACCGCCACGCCCATGGGGGTAGGATTATCACTGCGGTTGCTGCTTAGCCAGGTCAAACCTGATACGGCCTGCAATAAGAGGTCCTGACCCGGCAGGTCTTTCCAGGGCCCTTCGTTACCATAGCCACTTACTTCGGCATAAATGATCTGCGGGTTAATTGCTTTCACCGTTTCATAATCCAGGCCCAGCCTTTCCATTACACCGGGGCGGAAATTATGCAACAGCACGTCTGCCTGGGCAATCAGTCTTTTCACTTTCTCCAGCTCCTCTTCATTCTTCAGGTCAGCCGCATAACTTTGCTTATTGCGGTTGATGGCATGAAAAATGGTAGACTCCCCTTCTATCATCACATTCGATACATACAATTGCCGGCAGATATCGCCTACGCCCGTCCGTTCGACCTTGATCACCTGCGCCCCCATATCGGCCAGTCGCAAACCAGCCGATGGGCCAGATAAGAACTGGCTAAAATCGACAACAATGATATCTTGTAAGGGTTTCATTACTAATTTAACAATTTGTGACTTTTGCAGCAGTTACCGGTTTCCGGTTGCCAGTTCCCGGGTCCCTGTTCTCAATGTCTTTGTTTTCCCCGGTAACCGGAAACTGGTAACCGGCAACCGAATCGATTCAACACTCACTTTCCTTTGATCAGTTCCTTATTTATCGCCTCCGTATGCTCTCCCAACTGCGGAGCCGGTTTCGATGAATACAAGCGTTCCCCATTGATACGGATGGGACAACGGGTAGTTGTTATACTTTTTCCCTTCGATGTGGTGATCGTTTGCTCCATTTGCAAACAGCTATAAGCCTCCTGCTCCGTCAATCTCTTCCAATCGAGCACTTCCATGGCCCAGAGATCCCTGGCATGCATTTTTTGGAGCCATACCGAAGAAGGCTGGGTTAACAGGTGTTTTGCCAGCACTGATTTTATTTCATCCCGTAAACTGAAAGCAACTTTCTGGTCATAGGCCATCAGTTCGTTACACCCTATGGCTTTCGCCAGTTGCTTTATATCTACCATCGCTATGGCAATATGCCCGTCGGCCGTGGCGTAAATGCCGTATGGCGCATGTAATAACGGATGCCCGTTATTCACTTTGCTGCGTTTGGGCAGTTTGCCACTGCTATGGTAGGTAGTTAATAATTCAAATTGAAAATCGAGCAGGGATTCCAGCAGACTGATCTCTATTAATGCCCCCGTGCCGGTCTTATGTCTTCTTATCAATGCACTTAAAATACCCTGTACCAGTTGCGAACCGCATAAGTTGTCGGCAATGGCCAAACCAAAAGGCATGGGATTGTCTTTGGCATTACCGGTGGTGTAGGCCAAACCGCTCATCGACTGCAACAACAGGTCCTGCCCCGGGCGGTTCTTCCAGGGGCCTTCTTTTCCATAGCCGCTGATAGCGCCATAGATAATACGAGGATTGATCTTTCTTACTTCGGGATAGCCCAGACCTATCTTCTCCATAATACCAGGCCTGAAGTTGTGGGTGAGCACATCTGCTTTTTCAATCAGCTTCTTTACCAAAACCAGGTCTTCCGGATTCTTCAGATCGGCTGTATAACTTTCTTTATTGCGGTTGATGGTATGAAACAGCAGGGAGCTGTCATCGGTCCAAAGGTCTTTGATAGATAAGCGGCGGCAGGCATCTCCACCCTGCGGACGTTCCACTTTTATGACGCGTGCCCCCAGGTCGGCCAAACGCAACCCGGCCGAAGGCCCGGATAAGTACTGGCTGAATTCCAGTACCAGCAATCCCTGTAAAGGCAATCGACTCATATTGACAAGCTCATTTTTTCGCCCTTGCGGCTTTGTTGATAAATGCGGTCTATCTCTTTCAGCACAGTTTCAGGGTTTCCGCCCTGTAACAAATATTGTTGAACCGGGTCGCCGGCATGATCCTGGAAATGAAGGTACCCATTATATCGCGGGCGCATGTAACCATTCTTCATCACCGGCAATACGGTATGGAAAAAGCTGTTGGTAAGCAGGTTCGCCATATTGTTCGTCCATGCCGCCAGATGCCCCGGTTGCCCGCCATGCTGCACATAAAAAGTTGACTGACACTCTTCACTGCAAACCCAGGCTGCAAATTCAACGGCTTCTTTTTTATGTTTAGTATAAGACGATACGGCCAATCCGGTGCCGCCAATCGTACTCCGCAACCGTTTTTTGCCAAAATGAACCAGGTTGGCATAGGTCAGCAGGTGTTTCGCATATCCCAGCCTGGCATAGTTCGAATAGCAATAAGCGAAAGGACAATACCAGTAATCATTGGTAGTTGTCATTAACTCTGCCACCTGAATGGGATTACAGGAAAACAGTTTTTTATCGATGAGCGAATACAGCTCGCGCATGGTTTGCAAAACCTGTACGCCGGTCTCTTTACTGATCACCTGGTCCCTGCTTCGGAAAGGTTCTTCTCCCAGGGCAATACAAAACATATAAAAGTTCATCAGGATATCGATGGGAATCGAAGGTATGGCCACCCTGCCTGCTTTGGCCAGGGCGATCAGTTCGTCCCAGGTATCGGGCACGGCTACACCGTTCTGTTGAAAGAGGTCGGCCCGGTAACTGGCAGCAGGCGTAGCGGCATCGATGGCCAGCGCCCACTGATGATTGTCGTAGTAATAGCTTATATGTGATTCCCCTACCGTATTGCTCGACTGGTTATGCAGGTAAGCGGCCGGTAAGTATTCGTCTAAAGGTAATACACTATTTGTAGCTGCTGCGCAGCCTACCCAGGGGTGATCGATGATCAGCAGGTCATAATCGTTTACCAGTTTCTCGAGGGGAAAATCGGCAAACTCCTGTAAAGTCCTTTTTTTCCATTGTATGGTCACCTTCGGGTTAAGCTCCGAAAAGCGCTGGGCTGCAGCCAGCAAGGGGGTTATGCCTCTGCTGTGTCCCCAGGTAATGCCATTCAAAACGATTTCAGACATAAATTCCTAACTTTCTTTTTTATTTACCAACAGAATGTGTTCACAGATCATTACCAGTTCGCCGTGTTGGTTAAATACTTCTACCAATTCGGTCACCAGGCCATACCCTGGTTTCTTATGTTCTTTTTTATCAGATATGGTGACAGTGGCTTTGATCGTGTCGCCAATAAAAACAGGCTTAATGAAACGGAGCCTGTCGTACCCATAGGTCATGGACACTTCGTTAATAACATGTGCTGTTAATCCAACGGCAATGGTAAAGATGAGGGTACCGTGGGCGATGCGCTTTTTAAAGGGTTGGGTCTTACACCATTCTTCATCCATATGATGGGGGAAGAAATCGCCGGACTGGCCTGCATGAATAACGATATCTGTTTCGGTGACCGTGCGTCCGCCGGTTGACCGTTTTTCGTTCAGTTCAAATTCTTCAAAATATTTAGTAATACCCATACAGGATGTAGAAAATTATCTTATATCTTTTACCAGGTTTAGAATATCAGGCTAATGGATGGCGTAGTGCCATTATAAATATATAACGCAGGCTGGTGAAAAGGCTGATGTGGCCACGTGCAGATGTAGAAAATGAATCCATTTTTTTCATAAGCAACTATTTTTCAATCGTAATAGATCTCAGGCGTTAAACAACCAGAATACCATTGGATGCCTGTTAAGAACTGATGATTTATCACATTCGGAGTTGATGGAAAGACGTGCCACGTCAGTTTTTGAGACAGTCGCTTTTGAGAGCTTCAGGTAATTGTTAACTGGCCTTTGTCGTCGTTTGTAGATACAATAACAATGTAGGCACAACGTGGCACGCCTCGTCCTTGCTGCTTTTGCTAAATAACCAACACTGAACGCTTTAAAGTGGAAAGCTACACAAATTAGCCAGGGGCGTCAATGTCAGGTTTAACTGAAATGATGGAATATTTTACTAAATAATATCAGCTGACAGGTAACAGCTAAAGCACTTTGAGGCGAAAGCCCTTCATATCTTACTAAAACAGGCACCGGTTACCGGTTACAGGTTTCAGGTTACAGGTTACAGGGTACAGGGTACAGGGTTACAGGGTCAAGGGTACCGAGGAAGAATAATTGATTAGCGGCCAATGCAGGAAGTTTAATAATGCAAGCCGTGCCGAATAAAAAGAACCACAAACAACAAACAACAAACCACAAACCCCTTAAAGACGACTCCGATCCCGAATAAAAGAACCATAAACCAAAAACCATAAACCATAAACGCATAAAAAATGAAACAACCGTTTGCGTGTTCCTTTTCCGAATGAAGGCTGTAAGTTTGAAAAAACCACGATTCAACAGACGATCCATGTTCAATAATATTTTAACCCGGTATGGCCTCAACCCTGATCTTTATACGATACAACCATTTGGCAGCGGCCTGATCAACCACACCTGGAAGATCAGCAAACCGGATGGCCGGCCCTGTTATATTCTGCAAAAGATCAATACTGCCGTATTTAAAGAGCCCGAAGCGATTGCCGCCAATATCGAACGCCTGGGCAGCTATTTACAAGCGCATGCACCAGCTTATCTTTTCGCGGGGGCACTGCCAACGGCTGCCGGTGAATACCTGTGCCGGAACGAAAAAAATGAGTATTTCCGGCTTTTCCCATTCATACCCCGGTCGCATTCCATAGATATGGTGAATAGCCCTGAGCAGGCTTTTGAAGCAGCCCGCCAGTTCGCCCGCTTTACCAACCTGTTGAGCGGGTTCGATGCCAGCCTTTTACAGATCACCATACCCCAATTCCATGACCTGTCATTGCGGTACCAGCAGTTTCTTACCGCCCTGGCGCAGGGAAATCCTTTTCGCATCGAGGACGCTGCCGGACTGATCACCTATTTACAAGACCAGCAACACCTGGTTGAAACCTATGAGCGCATTAAAAAAGATCCGGGCTTTACCCTGCGGGTGATTCACCACGACACGAAGATCAGCAATGTGCTGTTTGATGAACATGATAAAGGTTTATGTGTGATAGATCTCGACACGGTAATGCCAGGTTATTTCATCAGCGATGTAGGCGACATGATGCGTACCTATTTATCGCCCGCCAATGAAGAAGAAAAGGATTTCCAGCAAATAAGCGTCCGGGATGAATTCTTTAGCGCCATTGCCAAAGGCTACCTGGGTGAAATGCAGCATGTTTTAAGTGCTGCCGAAAAAAAGCACTTTGTATATGCCGGCCAGTTCATGATCTATATGCAGGCTTTGCGTTTTTTAACAGATCATCTCAACAATGATGTATATTACGGCGCCCGCTACGATGGACATAACTTTATAAGGGCACAAAACCAGGCAGTGCTGCTGCAACAGTACACTGCGAAGGAAGAATTGTTTAACGAAATTATTTCAACCATTTAACATGACTACTGCTAAAACGCTGGTTGTTCCCATGAATGCCCGGCGCACCAACACAACAGCGATTTTCATCATCGGTTTTCTGTTCTTTATCTTTGGCTTCATTACCTGGTTGAACGGCAGCCTCATCCAGTTCTTAACACTGGTTTGCCAGCTGGAAAGTGATGTACAGGCCTTCTTTGTGACCTTTGCTTTTTATATGGCCTATTTTTTCCTGGCCATACCATCCTCCGTTATTTTAAAACGCACCGGCTTTAAAAAAGGAATGGCGCTGGGTTTACTGGTCATGGCCATTGGTTCATTGATCTTTATTCCGGCCGCTAAGGAAAGAAGTTTTGGTCTCTTTCTCACCGGCCTGTTTATTCAGGGAATGGGACTGGCGTTGCTGCAAACGGCTTCCAATCCCTATATCAGTATTATCGGGCCTATCGAAAGCGCCGCCCAACGCATCAGCATCATGGGTATTTGTAATAAGATCGCTGGCATCAGCAGCCCCCTGATATTAAGTGCCCTGCTTTTAAAAAATGCCAATAAACTGGAAGAAAATATCAATAAAGCCACGAGTCTTGCTGAAAAGGAAGAGCTATTGAACGCATTATCAGCCCGGGTGATCAATCCTTATATCGTTCTGGCCGTAGTGCTGGCTGTGCTGGCTTTCCTGTTACTGAAGTCACCACTGCCGGAGCCACCGGCTGAAGAAGAAGTGACTACTTCGACCAATGCAGCCACCAATAAAAAAAGCATCTGGGAATTTCCGCATCTGTTATTGGGCGCTTTATGTATCTTTTTATATGTGGGGGTTGAGGTAATGGCCGGTGATGCCATTGGGATATATGGTAAAGCCATGGGCATGCCATTAGATGAAACCAAAAAGTTTACTTCCTTTACGCTCGCAGCCATGCTGGTGGGTTATATCATTGGCATATTTACGATCCCAAAGATCATTTCACAGCAAACAGCGCTTAAGTTATCTGCCATCCTGGGAATTGTTTTTTCGGTTGCGGTCTTCCTTACAAGCGGTTATACCGCCATCACTTTTATTGCTTTACTGGGACTGGCGAATGCCCTCATGTGGCCTGCCATCTGGCCCCTGGCCATTGACAAACTGGGCAAATTCACCAAAACAGG
The DNA here is from genome assembly GCF_016924755.1 of Longitalea arenae. Lineage (GTDB taxonomy): Bacteria > Bacteroidota > Bacteroidia > Chitinophagales > Chitinophagaceae > Niastella > Niastella arenae. The sequence continues at coordinate 380,972 of NZ_JAFFJX010000003.1, forward strand.
TTCTGCCCTGCTTGTTATGGGCATTGCCGGTGGCGCCATAGTTCCCTTAATATATGCATCGCTTAAAAAAGAAGACGGTTTGAACATGCCTAACCACTGGGCCTTCTTCATTTGTATGCTGCCCTGTTATTTGTACATTCTATATTACGCGATCCAGGGGCACAAAGCAGGAAAGAAAATGTGATAATGTGATAATTCGATAATGTGATAATACGATAATGTGATAATGAAATACAAGATGCCACGCTGTTTTGCAAGAGGTGGCATCCTGGTTTATGATCGGCTTTAATCGAAGGGGTCCCAGCTTTCAGGATCATCGTAAGGATCGTACATTGGTAAAAGCTCAAATACCCCGAATCCGTCGATAAGATCGATGAGTATAGAATATAAAAAGTACCGCCACATAGACATCTTGTGCGTTTTTAGCGTTTTGTGTTCAGCATTCCTCCTACCATTGGATCTTATACATTATATCGGGAAAAAAGCCGATCTGGTTTACGGTACCTACCTGCTTCTGTACGGGGTTGTACCGGCGGATAAACACATTATCACGATTGGTCACATTTTGCAGATCGAGATAGAATGTTTGTGATAAGCGCCGTTTGCCGCTGTTCAACCGGAAACCAAAACGGGTATCGAGGCGGAAATAAGCATCGAATTGCTCTGTATTGTAACGGGTCTCATCCAGCTTTTCGGTGCCTGCTCGGTCAGAGGCGGCCAGGTCGATCGGCGTATAATAGCGGCCACCGGAATAGGCCATCTTGATATCAACGGTAAACATATTGCGGCCGCTGTTGCCAAGTTTCCATTCTTTACCGGCCAGCACGTTCAATACATTATTGTTGTTGAAAGTTGAATTGCGTTCGATACCATCACTGCCTTTGTATTTACTATCGAACAAAGAGGCAGTAGTAAGCAGGTAATAGCCTTTGCTGAAGAATTTCTCCAGGGTGAGCTCAACGCCTCTATTGAAGCCTGTACCATTATTCACCAAGCCGGCCTTTTCGGGGAAGGTATAATCAGCGCCACTGTTCAGAATAGAAAATCCGCTGGCTGTTCTTTCAACAGGAGCATCAAAAATATCCTGGTAATAAACTTCTGCTTTCAGCCGCCAATCCTTCGCAAAAGCCCAGTCGTATCCCAAAATGTAATGATGCGCTTTGGTAAAACCAAGATCCCGGTTACCCTGATCAAAACTACCGTCTGGCAGTTGTTGCTGGTAGAGGTAAACCGGCTGGGGTTGTAACTGGCTGTGCAGGCCATAACTTGCCGTAACTGTCTTTGTATTATCCAGCGCATAACTTAGCGAAGCACGGGGTTCAACAGCCGAGCTTTCATTAAAAGTATAATACATGCCATGCAGTCCGGCATTGAGCGAAAGCTTTTCTGTAAACCGGTATTTACCCTGCACGTAAGGCTGCAACAGCCAGGAACTGCCGTCGTAATCGCGAATGACTTCCCAGTCGGGACGGCCGTCACGGGTACGCTGATAAGTATCCAGGCCATTCTGCTCGGCCAAAAATCCGCCCCGCATGGTGAATCTTGCATTCAGCTTAGCATTCATATAGGTTGAAAAACGCAGGCCGGTATTCGCTGTTTCCTGGTGGGCATGGTATTGCCGCTCCTGCAGGGAATCGTAATATTTGTATATATCGCCTTCGTTGCTGGTGTATGAATATGACAGCACCGAACGGATATAGGAATTGCGGCCCACATCGATGGTATGTTTAACACCTATTATGCCTATACGGGATTTAAAATAAGTATCCTCATCTTTATTGGCAAACATATCTGTACTATCGAGGTCGGCGCCAATGAAATCAATATTACTGGTGCCGCCCATACCAAAGACGCCAAACTTACCCAGTTTTGAATGCGCAAAGTTCAAATGGAAGATCAGATCCTGGTATTTGGGAACTGCTTCAGTGCCGAAACTGAGTCCAACCGACTGCGCCAGTTGCGCAAATGAATAGCGGTAACCGATCAGGAAGGAAGAACCGTTCTTATTTTTACTTAACGGCCCTTCGATCATGGCTTCCAGTCCACTAAAGGCATTTAATTGCAGGGTCTTTTCTACTTTATCTTTATTCCCGGGCCGCAACGACAGATCGAACACGGCACCGCTGGCATTGCCATATTCCGCCGGAAAAGCGCCGGTATAAAAATCGGAGTTCTTCAAAGCATTTGTGTTCAGTGCACTCACCGGGCCACCCGTGGTACCCAGGGTTGAAAAGTGATTGGGATTGGGAATAGGGATCCCTTCCATTCGCCATAAGACGGCCGCCGGTGAATTGCCGCGCACCACAATGTCATTGCGTGAGTCGTTGGTGGAAGAGACGCCGGCAAAATTACTGGCCAGGCGGGCAGGGTCGTTACGGCCGCCTGCATAACGGGTCACTTCATCCATACTGAAGGAACGGGCGCTGCTGCCTGCAAATTCATTCAGGGCCATGCCTTTGCGGGCGCGTGGTGCAGATACCGTTACTTCGTTCAGGGCATGGATGGATTCTTCCAGCGACACATCGAGCATTACCTGCTTACCGACCGTCACCAACACTTCTGGAATGGAAACGGGCTTGTAACCAACGGAAGAAAAAGAGATCCGCTGGCGGCCTACCGGCACATTGGCCAATGTATAATTTCCTGTGGAGTCGGTAGTAACGCCAATGGTCATACCTGCTACCGTTACACTAACACCTGCCAGCGGCTTTTCTGAAGCTTTGTCAACAACAGTACCTTTTACGGTCTGCGTATGGTGCTGGGCATGCAGGCGAAGCGTGGCGAAAGAACATATCAACAACCAGGCTGGCATGAACCTGGCTGGCTTGCGAATGAGCGCGAAAAGATTGAATAGCATAAGTGGGATATTACTTTATATCCCAAAAATGGTGGATAGCCGAGGCCCGGAAAAGCGAAGTAGGTCTGTTCAGCAATTATTTCGACATGAGGGCAAAATTTGTAGATGAGAGGATTATTAGTTATTCAGTTATTTAAAGCTCATGACTGTATTTAACTTAATAACTTACGAACTTAAAGCTTGTGACTTATTGCCTTAACTAACTCCTCCTTATAAAAATCACTGACGGGAATAATATGATGATTGATATATACGCGGTTCTTGCGGATGAAGGAAATTTTATCAATCGCTACCATAAAGGATTTGTGCACGCGCACGAAGCCGGTGCATGGCAGTTTATCGGCCAGGGATTTCAGGGGCAATTTGGTTAGCACCGGTTTATCGTTCTGCTGTAAATGGATCTTGATATAATCCCTTAACGATTCAATATGGGTGATCTCCGCAACGGCGATCTTTACCAGGCTGTATTCTACATTTACAAAAAAATAATCATTGGCGGGAGGCGCAACAGGGGCCGGAATACCCTGCTTTTTCAAGGTACAGAAATCAGCCGCTTTATTTACCGCCCGCAAAAAACGTTCAAAGGTCACAGGTTTTACCAGGTAGTCGAGCACATCGAGCTCAAAGCCTTCCAATGCATATTTCTTGAATGCGGTTATGAAGATGACCACCGGTTTATAGGTAAGCGATTGCAGGAACTGGGTGCCGGTAACTCCGGGCATCTGAATATCGAGGAAAATAAGATCGATCTGTTCGCGCCGCAATACATCCATAGCCTCGTACGCGTTCTTGCAACGCTGTACCAGGTGCAGGAAGGGAATACGTTTGATATTATCTTCCAGCAGATCGAGCGACAGTACTTCATCATCAACAGCCAGGCATTTAATCATGCGTTAGAATTTTAAGGGAGGCATGGAACCATTGACCATCTTTTTGCGCAGCCAACTGGTGTTTACCCGGATACAGGATCTTCAACCGCCGTTCAAGATTGGTTAGTCCAATGCCCTTGGTCTTATCGGCCACCTGCGCCGTATAAGGAATGGTTTTGTTGCTGACGGATAAAGTCACTTCTTTCTCCGTAGCCGCCAGCTTTATATTGATCTCCGGGTCATCGGCTACATTCACCCCATGCTTAAAGGCATTTTCAATAAGCGGTATCAGCAGCATCGGTTCAATAATATGCGTATAATTTCCGGGCTGCACCATAAAGAAGATCTTCACCGAATCGCCAAAACGCATTGTTTGCAGATCGATATAACTTCGGATATATTCCACCTCCTTATGCAGGCTCACTTTTTCTTCATCGGAATCATATAGCATATAATGCATGAGGTTCGACATTTTTAACAACGCAGGCTCCAGCAGGTCTGATTTTTTCCGCGCCAGTGATACCATGCTGTTCAGTGCATTGAACATAAAATGCGGACTAACCTGCGATCGTAGAAAAGACAGCTCCATGGTGAGGGTCTCCTGTTGCAAACGTTCATTGCGGATCACATCCACTATGAACCGGTAACTGGTGGCCGTACCCATTACAAACAAGCCTATAAAAACTTTTACCACAATGCCCGCATAGATGGCATACATAGGCATTTCTCCAGAAACAACCAGAATACAACCTGGCACCAGGGAAAATAAAAAACTAAGACCCAGGATCGCCAGAATGTAGGTGGCAACACGTTTCTTTAACAATAAGCGCGGATACAGCCCGTATGCACTAAAATAGAAACCGGCGGTTTGCAGTCCGGTAAAAATGATCGTATGCCATTGCAGGTAATTGGGTTTGTTAGTGTCCTTCAGGGGCATGATGAAAATGGGCACTACAATGATCAATGCGGTGCACAAAATATGCAGGAGAATATTAACCAGTTTTCCAGACTTCATACGATAATTCAGGCACGAATGTAATTTTTTTACCGGTACCCGCCTTTTGGGAATGACAACCGGGCCTTTTTTGGCGGCAAACGGCCGGATTTTGTCGATGCCCCTGCCCCCAAAAGGGAGCTCAAAGGCGCAAGGTTAAAGGCCATTGACCATTCACTATTCACCATTGACCATTCACCATTAAGCATTCACTGTTGATCCGCACCCGGTTAACCTTTTGACCTTTATCAGGTTTTCAACAGTCAACTCGCCAACCGGCCTCAGTTTCTCAGCCTTATCTACTTTACTTATAATACGTTAGATACAGCTCTCCCCACCCCCTACCCTTTGTATTCCCGGCACTGATTAGCCCTGTCTTTACTTTATGTAGGCTGCGACGCTAAAGTCGTTAGCTTCCCATACCTTGCCTACCCGTTTACCCCGATTTATTTGTATTCCTGACATAAGTAATTTTTGAGAATTCATAGTTTAAGTGTTATTTTGACACAAAACAGGCATGAAGGGCAATTCACACTGTATCTTTGTAACCGAAACCCGAACTTTGCCCGGATCGGAATCTCAATAAAAACACCTATTTGTTTTAGTTGCCGATATGAAAAAAGAAAATTATGTAATAGGGGTTGACTATGGCACTGATTCAGTGCGGTCAATCATCGCCAACGCTGCCAATGGGCAGGAAGTTGCATCAGCAGTATTCTACTACCCCCGCTGGAAAGATGGTTTGTATTGTGACCCGGCCGTTAACCAGTTCAGGCAGCACCCGCTCGACTACCTGGAAGGACTGGAGCAAACCATTACCCGGTGTTTACTGCAGGCAGGCCCTTCAGTAACAGCCAACATCAGGGCTATTTCGGTAGATACAACAGGTTCTACCCCTGTAGCCGTTGATGAAACCGGCACTCCCCTGGCCCTCTTGCCCAGGTTTGAAAAAAATCCCAATGCCATGTTCGTGCTGTGGAAAGACCACACGTCGGTTCGCGAAGCAGCCGAGATCAACGCGCATGCAGAAAAGTATGACACCAACTACCTGCAATATGTAGGTGGAATCTACTCGTCGGAGTGGTTCTGGGCAAAACTCTTGCATGTTTTGCGGGAAGACAAGGAAGTGCGCGCTGCCTGCCACTCCTGGGTAGAACATTGCGACTGGATCCCCTTCGTGCTCACCGGTGGCAAACAGGCTTCCGCTATGAAACGCGGCGTATGCTCTGCCGGTCATAAAGCACTTTGGGCAGCCGAATTCGGCGGCCTTCCGCCTAATTCATTTTTCGCCGAACTGGATCCCTTATTGAACGGATTTACCAACAGGCTTTTCACAAACACCTATACCTCTGACCAGGCGGCCGGCACCCTGAGCAAGGAATGGGCCGATAAACTGGGGCTTTCTACCGACGTCGTGATCGGCGTTGGCGCATTTGACGCCCATATGGGCGCCGTAGGCGGACAAATTGAACCTTACCACCTGAGTAAGGTAATGGGAACTTCTACCTGCGATATGCTGGTAGCCCCCCTGCAGGAAGTGGAAGGCAAACTGGTAAAAGGCATTTGCGGACAGGTACCCGGTTCGGTAATACCCGGTATGATGGGACTGGAAGCCGGGCAAAGCGCCTTCGGTGATGCATATGCCTGGTTCAAACAGGTACTGGCCTGGCCCCTGCAACATGTATTAGGACAATCTACCATCATCAATACAGAAACTGCCAAAGCCATCATCGATGAAACAGCCGATAAGCTGATTCCTGAGCTGAGCAAACAGGCGGCCCAGATCCCGGTCGATGAGAACAGCGAACTGGCGGTTGACTGGTTCAATGGCCGTCGTACCCCCGACGCCAACCAGGAACTGAAGGGCGCCATTACCGGCCTGAACCTCGGCAGTGATGCGCCCCGGATTTTCCGGGCGATCGTTGAAGCTACCTGCTTTGGCGCCAAAGCCATTGTAGACCGTTTCAACCAGGAAGGGGTACCCGTAAAAGGGTTGATCGGCCTGGGCGGTGTGGCGAAAAAATCGCCCTTCATTATGCAAATGATGGCCGACGTTATGAATATGCCTATCCGCATTCATAAGTCAGAACAAACCTGTGCCCTGGGCGCTGCGATGTTTGCCGCAACAGCAGCAGGCATTTATAATAAAGTGGAAGATGCCATGAATGCCATGGGACAGGGTTTCGATGCTACTTATTATCCCGATAAAACCAGGGTAGCCCTGTATCAGCAGCGTTATAAGAAATATCATCAGTTGGGTGGAAACATTGAACGCGCCACAAAAGAAAAAGGATCGGTTTCCGATAAAGTATTATCAAACTAAAATGGGTTACCAGTTGCCAGTTACCGGTAACCGGTAACTGGTGACCAGTAACGCTTTACTATCATGAGTAAATATCAACATATTCAGGAGGCCTGTTACAAAGCGAATATGCAACTACCAGAACTCAATCTGGTATTATTCACATTTGGTAATGTAAGTGTAGCCGACAGAAGTCTCGGCGTTTTCGCCATTAAACCAAGTGGTGTTCCGTATAAAAACCTCAGCCCCGAAAAAATGGTGATCGTTGATTTCGATGGCAAGATCATCAGCGGCGACCTGCGTCCTTCGAGCGATACCAAAACACATGCTGTCTTATATAAGGAATGGCAAAAGATCGGCGCCATTGTGCATACCCACAGTACATATGCTACTGCCTGGGCACAGGCGCAGCGCGATATTCCCATTTTCGGCACTACCCATGCCGATCATAATACCGTAGATATTCCCTGCGCCCCCCCGATGAGCGATGAAATGATCAAAGGCAATTATGAGTTTCAGACCGGTTACCAGATCATCAATTGTTTTAATGAAAGGAAATTATCGTACGAGGAGGTTGAAATGATCCTGGTAGGTAACCACGCCCCCTTTGCCTGGGGAAAGAATGGCGACAAAGCCGTTTATAACGCCGCCGTACTGGAAGAAGTAGCCCGCATGGCCTACCTCACCGAACAGATCAACCCGCAGGCACCGCGGCTGAAAGACGCCCTGATCGATAAACACTGGCAGCGCAAACACGGCAAGGATGCGTATTACGGACAGTAACAAATGTGATAATGTGATGATTTGATAATGTGATAATGAAATACGGTCAATAGCTGTTACATTATCGAATTATTGAACTATCAATTATCGAACTATCAAAATATCGAATTATCAAATTATCAAATTAACATATGGAAGATTTGAAAAAACTGGAAGTCTGGTTTGTAACAGGTAGTCAACACCTGTATGGCGAAGAAACCTTGAAACAGGTCGCCGAACACTCAACACAGATCGCAAAATTCATAGATAAAGATCCCGTAATACCGGTACGGGTCGTATTCAAACCGGTGGTTAAATCTCCCGAAGAAATTTACCAGGTTTGCGTGGAAGCCAATACTACGCCGACCTGTATTGGTATCATCGCCTGGATGCACACCTTCTCCCCCGCCAAAATGTGGATCGGAGGCTTAAAAGTGTTGCAGAAGCCTTTATTACACCTGCATACCCAGTTTAACCGCGATATCCCCTGGAGCAGCATCGATATGGACTTCATGAACCTGAACCAGAGCGCTCATGGCGACCGCGAGTTTGGCTTCATGGTAAGCCGGATGCGTTTGAACAGAAAAGTAGTGGTAGGGCACTGGCAGGAAAGCCAGGTGATCAAAAGCGTTGAAGTTTGGATGCGCGCCGCCGCCGGCTGGAACGACTGGCAGAACGCCCGCTTCTGCCGCTTTGGCGACAACATGCGCCAGGTAGCCGTTACTGAGGGCGATAAAGTAGAAGCTGAACTGAAATTCGGTTATTCTGTAAACGGTTATGGGATTGGCGACCTGGTGAAAATGATCAATGATGTATCTGACAGCGCCGTTGCACAAACAGTTGCTGAATACGAAGAAATATATACCGTACAGGCGCCGCTGCGCAAAGGCGGCGACCGCCACAGCGCATTGCGTGATGCTGCTAAGATCGAGATCGGCATGCGCAACTTCCTGAAAGCCGGCAATTTCAAAGGTTTCACTGACACTTTTGAAGACCTGCACGGCATGGTACAATTACCGGGTATCGCTTCTCAACGCCTGATGGCGGAAGGATACGGTTTTGGCGGCGAAGGCGACTGGAAAACATCCGCCCTGGTGCGCGCCATGAAAGTCATGGCAACCGGCCTCAAAGGTGGTAACTCATTCATGGAAGATTATACCTACCATTTCGACCCCAATAACCAACTGGTGCTGGGTTCGCACATGCTGGAGATCTGTCCTTCTATTGCCAATGACAAACCTGCCGTGGAAATTCACCCGCTGGGCATTGGCGGTAAAGCCGATCCCGTGCGCCTGGTGTTCAATGCAGGTTCCGGTCCGGCCCTGAACGCTTCCATCGTAGATATGGGCAACCGTTTCCGCCTGATCGTAAATGAAGTGGTAGCGGTTGATCCGATCGAGAGCCTGCCAAAACTGCCCGTAGCCCGGGTATTATGGAAGCCCTACCCCGACATGAAAACCGGTTGTGCAGCGTGGATCCTGGCCGGTGGTGCTCACCATACCGGTTACAGCCAGAACCTGACTGCCGAACATATGGAAGATTTTGCAGAAATGGCGGGCGTAGAGTTCGTATTGATCGGCAAAAACAGCAATCTGTACGATCTTAAGAATCAATTGAGATGGAATGATATGTATTATCGTCATTCTATTTAAAAAATAATCCACATATTGCAGCCGCTTTTGGCCGTGCCACGGGTAAACCGTGGCACGGTTACGTAAATAATAACAACCAACATTCATTCTTTAAAAAACTTTTGCAGCCCGCTATGAATACGCTTGCGTCAATTGACTATGTCATTTTTGTTCTTTACTTCATCCTGGTGGCCAGTTACGGATACTACGTTTATAGAAAAAGAAAGACCCAGGAACATGACTCAAAAGCTTTCTTCCTGGCCGAAGGGTCATTAACCTGGTGGGCCATTGGCGCATCCCTGATCGCTTCCAATATTTCTGCTGAACAGTTCATTGGGATGAGTGGTGAGGGATTTTTTGTAGGCACGGCGGTAGCCGCCTACGAGTGGATCGCTGCCGTTGCGCTTATCATCATCGCCGTATGGTTTATGCCGGTGTATCTGAAGAACCACATTTACACCATGCCACAGTTCCTGAAAACACGTTACAATGATACCGTGGCATTGATCATGGCGATCTTCTGGTTATTCCTTTACATCCTCGTTAACCTCACTTCTATTCTTTATCTGGGCGCTACCGCTATCACCGGCCTGGTAGGCACTGCCACGGCAGGTACCCCGGAATTTCAAAATATTTTACATATCATTATGATCGGGCTGGCGGTTTTTGCGCTGGTGATCACATTGGGCGGTATGAAGGTGATCGGTTATACCGACGTTATTCAGGTGGCCGTTCTGATCGTAGGTGGCTTGGCCACGACTTACCTGGCCCTGACAGTTGTTAGCGAACAATTCGGCTTGGGTAAAAACGCTATCGCTGGTTTTAAAGCGCTGATGCAGGATTCGCCCGAACATTTCAAAATGATCCTACCCAAACCGGCGGCTACAACAGCTACCATCAATGATCCGCATAACCTTGACATTCAGAAATATGTGGTGTTACCTGGTATTGCTATGTATTTCGCCGGCCAGTGGATCGTGAACCTCAATTACTGGGGTTGCAACCAGTACATCACCCAACGCGCATTAGGCGCCGATCTGAAGACAGCCCGTACCGGCCTTATCTTTGCCGGTCTGCTGAAATTGATGATGCCGGTAATCGTAATGCTGCCTGGTATCGCGGCTTATGTATTGCACAAACATAATGCCCTGCCTAACTTTAATGGCGTAAAAGACGGCGCTTATTCCGCCGTACTGGGCTTTCTGCCATCTGGTTTGAAAGGCTTGTCAATCGCTGCGCTTACCGCCGCCATCGTTGCTTCCCTGGCTGGCAAGGCAAACAGTATCTCAACTATTTTCACGCTCGACATCTATCAAAAATATTTTGGCAAACAAGCGGATGAAAAGAAACTTGTGATCATGGGCCGTTACACTGTAGTGGCAGCAATGATCCTGGCCATCATCTTTACCTGGGACGACCTGCTGGGTATTGGCGGTGAAGGTGGATTTACCTTCATTCAGAAATACACCGGTTTCATTAGTCCGGGTGTATTTGCCATGTTCCTCCTGGGTATGTTCTGGAAACGCACCACCGGTACCGCTGCTATAGTCGGTGTTATCCTTGGTTTTGTACTCGCTATCTTCTTCAATAACTATGCAGTGAGCATTTTCGGCAAAGAGACCTGGCTATACACAGCCTACGAATACCAAAAATGGGCTAAAGATCCAGTAACCGGTAAAAAGATACTGGAAACCGTTGTAGAGATCCCCTTCCTTATTAACATGGGTTGGTCATTCGTGATTACGGTGGCTGCCATGGTTGGTATCAGCATGGCCGGACCTAAAGTAAATCCGAAAGCATTTATAACCGATAAAAGCTTATTGAAACTTGAGCCCCGCACCGTTGCATTGATCGTAGTTACATTAATGTTACTGGCGGCCCTGTATATCAAGTTCTGGTAGTTGTTACTTCGGTAATGAAAAAAAGTCCGTTGGCTAAGCCAACGGACTTTTTTATTGCTGATTTTTAGATTTCAGGATTGCGATTTGCTCAAATATGGATATGCTGATAAATCCCTGATCTTTACTTCTTACTTCAACTTATACATCTCACTCCCGGCCAATAAGAAACAACCCAGGCCATAATCTTCAAAATCGGGCACCTTGTCATAGGTTACCGGCTGGCCATCCTTGGGCTCTTTACCCGTACCCTGCACATACCCCAGCATACCATCCGGATGAATACAGTCCTTCATCATGGCATCCCAGGCTTTCAGCATAGCCGGTTGGTAAGTGGCTGCATCAATGAGATTGTTGTTAATGCCCCAGGCCATCCCGTAAACGAAAAGAGCGGTTCCGGTGAGCTCTTTACCGCCATAATTGGTAGGATCTGCCAGGCTTACATTCCAGAAACCATCGGTGCGTTGCAGCGGAAGCAGGGCTTTCAGCATGTCTTTATAATCCTGCAGATACTCATTGTAGTGGGGGTCTGTGTTAGGCAGCATCTGCAACGTGCGTACCAATGCAGCTACTACCCAGCCATTTCCGCGGCTCCAATAACAATTAGCGCCATTCGGTTCTTTATACGGGGGATCAAAATCCTTATCCCGCCACCATAATTTTTCCGCGGGATTGTACAAGCCCTTATCACCGTGTTTATATTTGGTGAATGCATACATTTCATACATGCGGCTGAAATAGCTGGTATCGTTGTAGATCACGCCCAGGCGCACAAATACCGGCATTGCCATTTGCAGCGCATCTATCCAGTTCCAGTCATCCACCTTCTCGGTGCCTTTCATCAGGTCGATTGACGCTTTTATGTCTTTGATGCGCTCTTCTTTTTTATCCATCAGGTAGAGGTCAATATAGGTTTGACCGCAACACTGGTTATCGGCATTACGGGTTTGAATACCGTCGCGCAGTCCCCATTTGTGCTTGTTACCCCAATCGATGGCATAATTGAGGTACTTTTTCTTTTTATCGATATCATAAAGAGCCATCAATCCTTCATAGTACACGGCACGGGTCCAGATATTACTGGGCCGTTCCCTGTTCGTTACAATAGTTTTCCCCGGATCCGGCCATTTCTTCATGAAATACTGGTTGGTCAGGCGCATTACCTTCAGGATACTTTTCTTTGAAGGCGCTTTTTGCGCCTGAACGGACGAAGCTAATAACAAAACAGCAGCTAACAACAATTTCATTCTGTGTATCATGATTACTTATTAAGGTATTATTCATTAATGTAGGCAGACAGACGGGTAGGATGCTCTGCCTTGTTCCTGTCAGGTCGTTTTGAATGACTTTTCAGGCCACGACATCACACTGGTAATGCAAGACCCAATGACGCACCCTTCAGGTCTATCCTTTTCTTAATTCACTTTCGGTTTCAGTTCATCCGGACTGTCCTTCGTATATCCATTCCAGGTTTCCCGGGATGGTTGGGTGAACAGCGCCTGTATCGCTGACAATTCCACAGCATGGGCCGGATCAAAATCTTTTGACAACAGATAGTTTATCAGACTGCTTAACAGCTGCGCTGCAGCAGGCCGGTTATTCAAATCAGTTTTAAGGTCAATACTGCATAACAACAGTTTTCCTTTGCCCACTTTTGCTTCCAGCAGCAAAGCCAGTTTACGGCTTATGAACCAGGTATCGATGGGTTGCAAAACCGGACTGAATGATCCGGGAAAGTCTTCAAGGTGCATGACCTGTGCTTTGTTCACTACGTCCCACCACTGCATATCGCTGTGGTTAGTAGCCGGGAACGCTTTAAAAGCAGGATGGTTGGGATCGCAAAAAATACCCAGCGTATGAGGCGGACGCATTTTAAACCAGCTGGTATTCCAGAATACGGGCGTAAAGTAATTTACAACTTCTTTTCCTTTAACGATCTTTCCGGCAGCCTGTAAGAACACGGTACCGCCATTTTCCAAAAATGAAATGGTTTCCTGATCCAGCGTATCGGTGATACGAACCCGGCTTCGATCAATGGCAATATCGGGTTGCGTTGCCGGGAATACCCATAGATCCCAGTCGTTCCCATAGGCGGTTCCTGCAATGGAAAGATCCAGCTTTAGCCGCATTGGCGTTGGTATACCTGATAATGGAACCTCAATATTCCCCACCGGCAAACAGTTCCCAACGGCATAATCCTTTTTATCAAAACTACCTTTCGCGATCACTTTATTGGTGCTGTCTTTGAGCACCCAGTTGATCACTGCATTCTTTAATGCTCCGTTGCCATAATTGAACAGCTCTACCCCGGCTTTTAATTTTTCATTGTTCTTATACACAAATGAAGGCATGCGAACAAGCGGCACCACGGCATTGCAAAAGCGCTTTACCTGCTGCGGCGTTATATAGGGTTTGCTTTGCCATAATGCATTCAACATACCTACCAACGCCGTACCCTGACCAGGAAAATCCTGCAGGCCCAGCAACTGAAAACCGGCAAGCCCTTTGGTACGCATGGCTTTCTCAATTTCATTTTTATAACACAACGCCTGCAATTTGCCACTGGCCATTAAAAATGCCTCCGCCTTATCAGCCATACCATGTTCAGCCAGCTGTTCACGGAACAATTCAAAATTTTTTTCTTTATATACACCGTTGAAGCGATCGATCTCATTAAAGTCGGGAAATGCGCACCACTGCCCCATTTCATGCACGACATAAGGCACATTGAATTTTTGAACAGCCGCATGGTAATCCGAATCACTTTCAGGTTTTGCATTGACCCAGTTCAATCCACGGGCGCCTGCCTTTACCATATATTCATTTTCGGGCACCAGCGGCCAGCTATTGCCTACAGAAGCACCTGTATACGCGCGGCGTTTGTCTTTCGCCTGCCAGTAGTGAATCATATCTGTCAGGTATTTAACCTGGTTCCGGCCGGCAGGTTCATTACCGCCGGGCGCTTCCATACAGAACGATGCATAATTGCCATACCAGTTGGCCATACGATCGGTTTCCTCATACATATATTTATCAACCGGACGGCCGTCACCCAGTGAAGTACCATGGTTCACCCAACCCGGCCCTTCCGGTTGCAGGTAGAATCCTGTTTTATCTGCAGCTTTGAAAGCCGCTTCGGGCGGACACCAGCTGTGAAAACGCATATGGTTCAATCCATGCGCTTTTGCCGTTTTGAATTGTTGTATCCAGCCCGCTTCATCCATGGGCGGAAAGCCGGTCAATGGAAACTCACAATTATTTACAGTGCCCCGTAAAAAAACCGGGCGGCCGTTGATGGTGAAACCAGTGCCCACAATTTTGAATGACCGCATTCCAAATGTTGTTTCTTTTTCCTGCTTGTCGCCATTGGGCGCCTGCAGCAATACTTTCAGTTTATATAACGCGGGGGTAAACTCATCCCATAACTGCATATTGGCCGTCATGGGCAGCGTAAATTTTTGTGTGATGATGGTGTCATTCAAGAGCACCGATCTCGTTACCGGCGGCACAACATGGGGTTTATTCGTATTAAAAGCGGTAGCCGAAAGTGTTAGTTTCGCAGCGCCCGCCTGCGCGCCTTTGATGGCCACCATTACGATCGCCTGCTTGTTGGTCACATCAGGATATACCTGGATCTGGTCTATATGGATCTTCGGCGAGGCCTCCAGCGAGATCTTACCAATGATGCCGTTCCAGTTACCCTGGGTATGATCGGTCAGGCTATGGGAATCGGGGCCTACATTAATGGCTTTAATGCGATTATCGACGCGGATGGTGATCACATGTTTACCCGGTTTCAACAGCGCACTAAGATCATATACATGCGGCGCCACCAGGCTGTTCTGCATACCTGTTTGCTGGCCATCGACCCATACCATGGTCTCTGTATGGCATCGCTCCAGGAATAATTCAATATGCCTGCCGCCGAAAGTGGCGGGCACTGTTACCTCTTTCTGATACCAGGCAGCACCTACATAATACTTATCCGGCGTAAGCCAGAAAGGGAATTTCAAATTGCCGGGCTGGCGGTATTTTTCCATCCGGGGATTGAAATACCAGCTGCTGTCGTAAATACTGCCGGTCCATTTCGTTTGCAAGGTCACTTCATCGCCTTTGCCATTGGTGAGCATGGAACCGGGCAGTTTGATATTATCTTCAAGCTTTTTATTGAACCATTGTTCTTTAATGCCGGCATCCTGGCGATCAACCTGGAAACGCCAGTTGCCAGCCAGGGAAACAGATTGAGCATAAGCGGTATTGAGCAGGCAAAAAATAGCTACCAACAATAAGCTGAAGCGCCTTTCGAAAGGCCGCCCGGTCTGGGTTCGCCGCATAGGCCTGCTGTCAAAACAAAACTCACTCTTATTTAAATTTTCATTTGTCGTCATTACTTCAGGTATTTTTTTAGAGCGCATTTCTTCAGGTCCTTGATACCCTTTACAACCAGGTCGGCGTTCAGGGTAGAGCCTTGTTTATTCGGATGGGTATGATCAACAGGAAAGAAATGTTTTACAGAATCAGCACCCAGTTTATCATACTGATCGGCAATGAGATCATTCAGGGGAATAAAGAACGCTTTGCCCGCTTTGGCTACTTCCGCCGCCCATTTGCCATAAGTGTCACGGGCCCTTTCGGTTTTTCCGTTTTTGAAATTATTCCTGGGTACCGGCGAACATACAATAGGTACCGCACCTTTCGCTTTTGTATCGTAAATATATCTGCGCATATACCAGCCATAGGTATGCACCACTTCATTCATTTTACGAATAGGGTTGTAAATAGCCACGCTATCGTCACCAATCCCTTTTATGGTTCCCCGTGCGCGGGCCGTATCATCGAGCGGACTGGCATCGTTATGTCCGAACTGCATGATCACAAAATCTCCGGGTTTCAACTGTTCAAGAATGCGATCCCAGCGGCCTTCTGTGATAAAGGTGCGGCTGCTTCTGCCGCCAATGGCATGGTTTTGTACACTGATGCGGCTTGTATCAAAACGATCAGCCATAAAGCTGCCCCAGCCCCACATATCTTTTTCCCCTTTTCCACTGCCATTCTTTACCGTGGAGTCACCGATTATATATAAAACAGGCCTGGGAGCTTGCAGTAAAAAAGAAGAAATAAGAATGGCCAATCCGGTCAGGACAAAAGAACTGATCAATCTCCCGTGTTTACTTTTCATACCCATGCTATTTGTTTTTTGCATTGTCATTTTTACGAGGTTCTATAATACTGATCGCTGGCCGGGGTGGTGTATTCATTCCTTCGCCCAGGTAAAAGCCAGGATGCGGAGGTTGATTATACGCTACATTCTGCCAAACAATACTCAGCCTGTATTGCGGGTCCTGCATCAGCGTATAGAATTTATGAGTAGTAGGAATAGTGGTTGAAAAAATGCGTAATTCCTGGTTATCTCTTGTACGGTAAATAAGCTCTTCCCGCCAGTCGCCCAGGAGATCGGCCGATAAACAGGGGTTTGACTTTGTGCCATTGTTATGCTGGCAGTTGTAATCGCGGGCATCGAGCAGTTTATTGGTTACACTATTGGTATAGTCCCATTTGCTTACCACGGTGGCATTCAGGATCTCACTCAATACATCGCCATCCCAGTAGATGCCCATATTGCAGGGCGGGGTTTTATCGGCGATCCTGTTTCCTTTACAATCGAAAAGACCGGTTATGTTGGCGCCTGCTACCCAGCATTCATACCCTTTATAACGGGGATCAATATCCAGAGCCAGCGCACGGCCGGGTCCTTCTCCATCTTCGCCCGCAGCAATGGAAGGTTTTTTCCAAATCACTTCACCGGTCCTTGCATCCCGGAAATTAGCACCGGCATCGCCAAAGCGCTCCTGCGTACCAAATACTTCTATTCCCGGCCTGTCGGGATCAAGATCAGCTACATGCAACGCATCGGCATGACCAATACCGGTGGTGTACAAACCTTTGCCGTCATCATCAACGGTCATTTGTCCGTATACAATTTCATCTTTGCCATCACCGTCCACATCCGCGACGGTCAGGTTATGATTGCCCTGCCCGGCATAGGTTGGATATCCATTTTCCGTATCAAATACCCAGCGTTGGCTGAGCTTATTGTTCTTCCAGTCCCAGGCCGCCAACACGCTGCGGCCATAATAACCGCGGCACATGACCAGGCTTGGGTGAACCCCGTCTAAATACGCTACACAAGCCAGGAAGCGGTCAACCCGGTTGCCATAGTTATCGGTGCGGCCATTACCGCCAGAACCGCCCCAACCGTCTACCCGCCCCCGTGCGGGCACATAATCGGTGGTATACAATGCGGCACCGGTCTTACCATCAAATATGGTGAGGTATTCGGGGCCTTCAATGATCCGGCCCTGACTGTTGCGATAATCTTTTGTTGAATCGCCGATCACTTTGCCCAATCCGTCAATGGAACCGTCAGCGGTTTTCATGGCCAGCTCTGCCCTGCCATCGCCATCGAGATCGTATACCATGAACTGCGTATAATGTGCGCCCTCACGAATATTTTTACCCAGGTTTATCTGCCACAGGAATTTGCCTTCCAGCGTATAAGCCTGGAAGATGGGGGGATCGGTTAGGCCACTATGTGAATTGTCATGCCCTTTTCCGGCCTGGTGCAGAATGATCTCATAGCTGCCATCTCCATCCAGGTCGCCGGTACTGGCGTCGTTGGGTGCATAACCTGCCGGTGTCTTTAAAGGAATGGAAATATAAGCTGGCGCGGCCGCTTTTACGGTATAGGTACGCGCATCTTTCATTTCTTTACCATTTACAAGGGCTGCCACCTGGTAGGTATACGACTTTGCTGAATCTGTTTTTTCATCGAGCCAGGAAGTAACGGCTGTTATAGGTTTCGGATTCAGCCTGGTGGCTTTGCCATTATTTACTGACCGGTAAAGGTTAAAGGAAATATTATCAGCATCTGTTGCCAGCAAGCGCCAGCTGACAAAAATGGCGCCTTTTCCATTGGGCATAGCCACAATGCCCCGGTTGAGGAATTCCATCTGGCGTTGAGAAAAAGTCGCAAGAGGTAATATTAAACCGAGTGCATAGTATAATATTTTCATTGGCATTGTAGTTATCTGTTTCAGGTTCCTGGTTTCAAGGAATAAAATGTCAGGTATTGAAAATCGAAATAAAGCCGTTTAACTTGCAACTTGTAACCTGTAACTGTAATATTTTAACCGCAACGCCATACAATTCATCGTTACGCGACCAACGGTTTACCAGTCGATCTTGGTAAAGACGATCCCCTGCCGGGGCACTTGCATGTTCATCTTTAATGATCCATTATTTATCGTGGCTTTTGCGGAGTGCGTTTGTTTCAACTGCCCGGCTTTCTCTAATGCTGTTACCTGCTCGGCTGTTGGCTGTTGCGGCGATCCCATTTTTTTCCATACCTCGTATGAATTACTAAATTCCTTATCTATGCGATACTGTTTTATGTTCACCTGTTTAGCTGGAATGCCCTGGCAATTAAGAAGAACAGTGGCCGGCTCGCCGGTAGTGTCATCGTCATGGTAATTCCAGATCATGGCCGTAGCTGTTCGGCCATCCTTTGCAGCGATGGCGCCAATGTCGCTTGTTTCTTTACGCACCCCCGAATCGCGAATGCTAAATAAAGGGTACATACGGTCGCTGCTTACCGCCACCCGTTTGCCCGACATCATTCCAAACATCCGGAAAACATTCAGTACCGGTTTATCAACGCCATTGGTGGCCAGATCACGGAATCCATAGAACCAGGGCTGGTCCTCAAATTCAAATGACCACGACACAGCGCCTAGAAGATTGACCTTAAAATGGTCGGCCAGTAAATACTTACGCGCAAAGGATGCTGCTGTGTACGAGGAATACATAGTGCCGTTACGATAAGCATTCTCCGGATTGGTAGCCATGCCACAGGCTGCGCATCCTTCCGGATCAGACTCGCCTATTACGATGGGCAAATGACGCCATTCTTTAAATGAAGCAACGATCTCAAATCCATTGGAGATATCTCGTAACTGGTTGCTGATCCCCATGCGTACATGATTGTTTACGATCTTCGGCGCGCCCTTCGCATGAAAAGCGATGAAATCGAGCGGGGCGCCAATGGTACCGCTTACGGCATTGGTATCGCTGATGCAATGCGTTAAAAACTTTTTGAGGAATTCTGCGGCGCCTTTTCCCGATGGCCCGGTCACATGCGGACCACCAATACGCGCTGTTGGCAAAGCCCGCTTTACAGCATCCGCCGTATAGTCGTATAATTTACAATAATCTTTTACATCCCCTTTCCAGTAACCACCATTCGGTTCATTCCATAATTCCCAATACCAGCTTTCCACTTCTTTTTTGCCATACCGGTTTACACAATGTTTTACCCACTCATACACCAGGGCTGCCCATTTTTTGTAATCGGCCGGCGGGTAAGCCCAACCGGTAAAGATCTTAGTGTAAGGCTGTCCCGGTTGCCAGTCATGTTTGTATGGTTTCGGCTGGGTCGACAATGCTTCCGGCATAAATCCAATTTGCGCCAATGGCTTCATGCCGCGTTGTATATACGTATCAAATATACTGTCGGTAATGCGCCAGTCGTATACCGGGTTTCCATGGGCATCTTCGGTATAAGCATTGGTAGAACCCCATTTCAAAGCAGGTTTTCCATCGCCACTGGTCAATAAATTATGGGCCCGTACATACACCGGTACCGGACTTAATGCGGCGAGTTCCGACAACAATTTCTTTCCGTCTTTCATGTAAGTATAGTTCGGTTCGTCATAACCGAACCAGGCCCAAATGGGTTTCATGTCACCGGTTTCTTTCCCAAAATTGATCTGAATATTGGCCCTGTCCTGGGCTACCACAGTTGCGGTAATTACAAGAGAAATGACAAATGCAAATCGTTGTTTAAATGAAGGGCTCACTTCTTGGTATTTTATGGTTGATGGGAACCGTTAACTTCAGTAAAGTCAACCGCTCCCCATGAGCTTTGCAAGCATTAAAGCTTGTAAAATTAGGGGAAACGGATTCGGGACTATCCTGCTGTGTCCTGAGGTAAATGCCTCTATAATACTGTTGAAAGAACTGCTTGTAAAGTGATTGTTCCAGGTTACAAGCTTCAGGTTGCAGGGGTACCGGTTACGGTTTCAGGTTGCCAGCGGCGACCTGAACTCCATGATCACAGCGCCGACCTGGCAATTGAGATCCTGGCATTAAGGCCCTGTAACCTGAACCTGCAACTTGCAACGGCTTATTAAATTATTGCTTCATCAATAACAGCAATTCTTTCTGTTTAATTTGGAAAACCGTTCCATGCCTGATGCCTTTGGGCATGACCAATTTGTCGGAGATCTCCGTCCAGTTAACGAGGTCGGTGGAACTGATGGCGCCGTACTGGTGCTGGGTGTATTTATCGAAATAAACGATCCATTGGTTACCATGTTTCAATACCGTGGGTCCTTCCGCCCAGTACTTGCCGGTGATGGGCGCAGAAGGTGCGCTGTAGCCGCCTGTAAGGCTGACGCTGGTTGCTATGCGTAGATTCTTTTGAGGCGGATAGCGGGTCTCGTCTTTCAGGAACATTATAAACTTACTTCCGTTTTTCTGAATGGTTGCGTCAATGACATTAAAACCCTGGTCGTATAAGATGGCGGCCTTGCTGAAAGACCTGAAGTCTTTGGTGGTTACATAGTACATGCGGTGGTTGTACTTGTTATCGCCGGCGGAATCGCCTTTGGGAAATCGTCCGGGAATGGTAGTGGCCCAATAGATCATGTATTCTTTTTTAGCGGCGTCGTAAAAGATCTCGGGCGCCCAGCAGTTCAGGGCGGTTGGCTCATGCTCCATTACCGGAATGGCCTGTTGTTCACTCCAGTGGACCAGGTCTTTGGATGAAGCATAACCAATCGTCTTTTCGTTCCAGCTTACCGTCCATACCATATGGAACAGACCATCGCCCCCACGAATAATGCATGGGTCGCGCATCAGTTTGTCTTTTCCCGCAGTGGGCCTTAAAAAGGAGCTATCGTTCTTTAATGCCTGCCAGCTAAGGCCATCTTTACTGTAGGCCAGGTGCAGGCCGTCTTCACCATTGCCTTTAAAGTATGAGAAGAGATAAACGGATCTGTTTTTCTGAGCGCTTACTATCAGGAATTGGGCCAGGAGGAAAAACAGCCAGACGAATGCTTTCATTATGGGAATCGTTTGGCGCAAGATAGAAAAAAGCTGTTACATGTTGCAGGTTACAAGTTGCAGGGTTGCTTGATACCAATTGCCGGTTTTCGTAATTTTAGTTCGAGCCTCGCGAATAATGGTTTCAATTACAAGTTTCAAGGGGCCATTTGCAGCAGAATGTACTCTACATTTTTAAGGTCAATTCACGTGTAAGGATATTTCTCTCCCTTTAGGGGGTTGGGGGGCATGCAGCTTCGTCATGATGCCGGTGATCAGCGATCTTATGCCAATGAGGAGCCCGATCAAGAGCAAGCTCAATACGAAGATGCCGCCGGCAAACTGGAAAGGGCTGATATCATACCAGGCAGGAAAGCCAGTGGCGCGCAGGGGTAGTTCGAATACGGCCAAGCCGCGTAATTTAAATTCAATAAAGGCACCGGTGATCAGTAAGGTGTTGAGGAAAGAAGCTACAATGAAAACAGGCCAGTTCTTTTTCATGGAGGAAAGGTTGTGACAGGTTTACAATTATGGTTAATTAAGGTCTACATGTTGATGTCGTCGTAATACACCAGGAACCACTTGCCTTCTTTTAATTTAAACCGGCGTTCTACTTTAAAACCACTCTGATCGATCCAGAATTTTTCGGTGACCATCGAATCTGTCATTGTAAGGCTATGGCGGCATTCTGTTGTGTCGGGATCCAGGCTAACCGGTGTTTTCAGGAACTCCCAGTTCTTCTTTGACCATTTTGTATTCTCGAGGTCATTCACTAATTGTCCATCAATGGGAAAGGGAATTCTGGAAAGCTGAAAGCCCGAGTCGGAATGGAATCTGGTATTGAAACTATCGAATGATTCTGCGCCGGGGATCTTGTTGAACGTTGCGATGGCAGGAGGGGCCTGTATAGGCAAAGGCGTTTTTTTCTTATCACTGCTGTTACAGGCAAACAATACGCTTACAAACAACGGAAGAAACTGGTAAGGTTTCATAGCGATCAAATTAGGTTTTAAAATAATACCAAACCATCCTGTTGCTTTTTGTAAAACCAAATACCGTTCCTTTTCTGTTAATGGGGAAAACTTATTGTTTAACCAGGGAGATCATTTTTGCTGCAGGGCGTTGATCGCGTTCAAAAGCGCTTTCAATTGTTGGGGGGACAATACACCATTGTACCTGTAGAGCACCTGGTAATCTTTGTTCAGCAGCACCCAGGCCGGAAAGGAAACGCTTTTGTCGCCAGCCAGGGCAAGGGCCAGTTCATGCAAACCGGTGGATATACCTGTTGCCTTATAGGTATAGGTTTGCCCATGAAAGGCCAGGGGCGCCTTTTCTTCTGCATTGAACTCAGTATAATAGAAACTTTGACTGGCAGTTTGAAAATCGCGGTTCTTTTTTAACTGCGCTTTTTGCAGGTGGCAATATTTACACCAATCCGTGGTTAACAACACCAGCACGGGCTTTGGCGACAAGCGCATACTGCTGTCCAGTTGTTCGATCGGCAGCATTGCCTCTTGCCCTACACAAAAGGTGGCCGGCAGCAAGAGCATCGATATCATCAAAAAGAAGCGCTGCATTTATCTGAATAAATTATAACGTGCACCAATAAATCCTCTTATCCCCTGGTTTGGCGCATACACATACGATGGATCGAAGCTGAGCCCGTAAGGATTTTCAGGAACTGTTGGAATCACCTGTCCATTCGCGTCTCTGATTACCTCTTTATCGAACGGGTCATTTGCCCTGGCAATAATGAAGGGATTTCCGATATTGGGCGTCCAGTTCAGGAGATTCTTGATGCCGCCATATATTTCAAATCCATTTCCCAGCTTTTTAGTGAGTTGAATGTTCTGGATGCTCCACCAGGGAGAATATTCTTTGCGGGGATCGGTTTCGCTTAATAAGGGCAAGCGCATGGGACCATACAGGTTCCCGGTATAATCAATAGTAAGATCAATGCTCTTAAAAGTATAGCCGATATTCCAGACACCGGTAAACTTTTCAGTAAATAATTGTCTTACTTTTTCACTTCCATCTTTCCGGTAAACATCCATAACGGTAGCACCTGCCAGGATCTTCAACCCATTGGCGAACACAATGTCTGCATTTAAAGAAACCCCTTTAGATATAGCATATCCCTGCAGGTTACCATAAAAGATCGAATCCGGGTTTGAATCGTAATCAGCAATGATCTTATTGGTAAAGTAGGTATAAAAAGCCGTTGCATCGAGTCCTATAAATGTATTACCGGCATAGATCTTCTTCACAAAATTTATATTCCCGTTCCAGGAAGTTTCGGGTTTCAGGTCCTCTTTAAATACCACGGCTCTTGCCCCGGTAAGGGCTGCATGATCTTCTGTAAAGACATTGGCCACCCGGTAGCCATTACCGGCGCTCAACCGCAAAATATTATTCTTATTTGCTGAGCTCCATTTGTAATTGATGCGCGGTGTAAAGATGCTGCCGTGAATGGAGCTGTGATCGTAGCGGATGCCCAGCAACATTTTATTGCTGGCATTCAGCGAGATCTCGTCCTGCACGAAGAGACCCGGCAATTTAGTATGGTTAGGTTTGTTTTTGTCGATATCATTCGGATCGGCCGTCGCAGGTGTGTTATCATCATAGTAGGTATAGCGATAGGTCAGGCCTGTTAAAAGATCATGGCTGCCAATTGTTTTAAACCAGGTGAATTGCCCGAAACCGATATATTGGTCGGCCATAAACGGCGTGTTGCCATATACACTGTTCTGGTTATGCCCATTGGCGCTGAACTGGAATAAGATCTTTTCTTTGACCGGCAACTGGTAGGTTCCAAACAGCTCCCACCTGTTCGTATAAATGCTTTCACCATACACTTCCTCGCCTCCCCTGTATTTTCTGGACCAGTTCATTTCACCGCCCCAGCGGTCTTCATAAATATACCGGCCGGCGAGTGAGAACAGGCGGTTGTCTTTACGGTCGAAACTCCATTTATTGAATACCGATATCCGGTTCTGTAAGGTTACATCGGTAAAGTTATCGTTGTTATTGTCAACAGGATGCTGATAATTATAGTAATTGACACCCAACAGGGATTGCGTTTTATTACCTGCCTTAAATTTAGCTGCCAGGTCTACATTTGCTTCACCCCAGCTTGTACCAAACAGATCCGCAGCGATCACCGGTGCACTGGCAGGCTTTTTAGTAATAATGTTGATCAAACCGCCTACAGCTTCACTGCCATATAAGGTAGAAGCCGGTCCCTTTACAATTTCAACCCGCTCTACGAGGGACTGCGGAATACCACTTAATCCATATACCGAAGACAAACCACTTACAATGGGCATCCCATCTATAAGCACCATGGTGTATGGCCCTTCTAAACCATTGATGTGTATATCGCCGGTATTACAGATATTACAATTCAGTTGAGGCCTAACGCCATTCACCGTTTGCAATGCATCAAAAACAGATGGTACGGGATTGGCTTTAAAGAACCGGGCCGTATATACCTCAACGGGGACCGGACTTTCCAGTTTCGACATTTCCTTCATGGTTCCTGAGACTACTACTTCATTCAATGCATTATCCGCTGGCTGCGTTAATACAACATTGTGAAAGATCTCTTTCCTGTCGACCTTAATACTGGTTTTATAAGTTTTGTACCCCAGGAAACTCACTTCCATTTGCCAGGTTCCGAATGGCACCTGCTCGAGCCGGAATATACCCATACTATCTGATGCGGCGCCTTTGTTCAATGCAGGAATAACAACCGTGGCTGCGCCCAACTGCTGCCCCTGGGCGCTCGTGATTTTGCCCGATATGGTGCCCGTTTGCGCTTTCCCCCATAATGCCGATAGTGTAAGTAAGACAACAAAAAATAATATGTTAAGCTTCATCATGTTGCATCCGTTTATAACAATAGCGCAATTTTCGCACTACAAAAGTAATAAGTTAGATGATTCTAACAAAATCATTTTACTATTCTCATTTTAGAAAGGGCTGATATTTTATTTAATTTGCCACATGATTTCACAGACGGAGGAAAATTACCTGAAAGCCCTTTGGAATTTGACCAGCACTAAGGGAGAAGCCAGCGTTAACGAGTTGAGTAAACAGCTGGATATCAAGATGCCGACTGTAAACAGTATGATGAAACGCCTGGCCGAAAAAGGGCTGGTTAATTATGAAAGCTACAAACCGCTTAAACTCACCGACAAAGGCAAAAAACTGGCCGCCCTGATCATCAGGAAACACCGGTTAACTGAAATGTACCTGGTTGAAAAAATGGGTTTTGGCTGGGAAGAGGTACACGACATCGCTGAACAGATAGAACATATCCAGTCCCCTGCTTTTTTTGAAAAAATGGATGAGTTGCTGGGCTATCCCAAAATAGATCCCCATGGTTCTCCCATACCTGATAAGAACGGTAAAGTAGAAACGGAGCAATATATCAGGTATATCAAACTAAGCGATTGTAAAGAAGGCGATACCGTAACTTTTATGGCGGTAAGCCATTCATCTGATGAGCTGCTCAAATTCCTTAACAGCCGCGACCTGGCCCTGGGTTCCAAAATAAAAGTGAAGTCGATAGAACCCTTTGATGAAAGTATGACCGTTAGTTATGCCAGCAGGAAAGCAGAGATGCTGAGCAACAAGGTTTGTGATAAATTGCTGGTAAGGCCTGTCTGACGCAAAACGCGGAACGCGGAACAAAAAACGTAAACGCTGAATCCGCCAAAGGCGGACAGACGCTAAACGCGAAATGCCGGACGCCGTAAAACGCTGAATCCGCCAAGCGGACAAACGCAAAACGCGGAACGCCGGATGCTGTAAAACGCTCAACGCTTAAAGCTGAATCCGCTGAAACCACAAACCACAAACTACAAACCATAAACGATAAACGCTTAACTAAGAACTTAAATCTATTATTTTCTCCCATACCCCCTTAAGAACCGGAATGCCTTTTATTAAATTAGTTTGCCGTGTTTGTAATACCCGCTCACCGGGAAAAGAAATGGTCTTGTTGCCATCAGGTGTAGATTGATGATAGTCTGTAATGATCCGTTTCACCACCTCTGCTATGGCTGACTGATTACCGAGCTTATTCGTATCAATGGCAATAAACACCTGCGACACGGCCATTTCGCTTTGCTGCTGAGCTATCTCATGCACCGATAGGCCGCCCGACAAGACCGCCGCCAGTATATCCAGCAACAACGACAAGCCCGCTCCTTTCCAGTAACCGATCGGTAAAGGCCGCCGAGATTCCCTGATTGCGCCGGGATCAGTCGTAAGTTGCCCATTAGCGTCAAAACCGCCATATACCGGCAACTGTTCCTTTTTCATGGCGGCCTGCTCCAGAGCCCCAAACGAATATTGCGACATGGCCATATCCAGCACGATGGCTTCCTTTTCATAAGGCAATGCCATTACCAGGGGATTATTGCCCAGCCTACTGTCAACAGCGCCCCAGGCAGGCATCAGGCCTGTGGTGTTGGTCCACCCGATAAATACAAACCCGGCTTTGGCCGCCTGCCAGCCGTAACTACCACCGCGCATCCAGTGGTTGGTATTGGCCAATGCCACGCATCCGATGCCATGCTGCCTTGCCAGCTGCATCGCATTATTGGTAGCATGTATGGCATTCAGGGGGCCAGGCCCCAGGCGGCCATCCCATTGCTGCACCCCACCCATCTGGTGTTTCAGCGCCGGTTCAGCATGAACATTTATATAACCTTTTCGGATATATTCAATAAAACGGGGAAAGCGGTTCACGCCATGGGTGTATACACCGTCGATGCTGTTATTGGTAAACAGTTCGGCGCAAACCATCGCTTTGTCGATTGAAAATCCATGTTTGATCAAAATGGCATTGAACAGTTGCAACATTTCTGTGGAGGGAATGGTAATGGTTGGGCGCATCATAGGGGCAAGGTACGAATTGGCTGGCGGTTCTAAAAAAAGGTGGGCCACCCTGAACAGAGTGACCCACCTTTTAATGTTTATAAGCGTTGCGCAGGCCTTTCGCTTTCAGCGTCCGGCTTTCAGCGTTTATCGGATAATAAACTTATACTTTCCCGATCCTATTTTAAACACCTGGCGCCCGTTCTGGTAACCCAGCGGTTTAATTTCGCGGTGCATGGCCAGCGGCGTATTGCTTTCCAAAATGGTTTTATTGGGCGGTGTAGGCAGGTAAATAGTGGCTGTTGTATTCACCGGTACCTGAATAGTGAATACATGGAATGAATACTGGTGATCCCATTCTGAATAAACCCGGCCGTACGGTGAATTAAAATAAACATTCCCTTTATCAAGGCCCAGGATGGGTTCGGGTGCAATGATCAGGTTCTTGTAAGCCGTTGAAGTATCTTCCTGTTTAATGCCGCCCGCGCCATCAAAGAACCATTGCATCAGGTGGCCCAGCATCAGGTGGTTGTTCGATTTTGTGTCCAGCGCCTGCCAGGATTCAGTAAGGGCAGTAGCGCCTTTTTTCAATTGATATCCATAACCCGGTACTTTATCATCGCTGTTCATATCATACACCATTTGCGCAGCCCCATTTTTAGTTAAAGCATCTACCAGGAAATGAAAACCAATATCACCGGCTGTCAATGCACTTTCATTGGTAATGATGTCGGTTTTAAGGGCATCCAGCACGGCTGCTTTATTGGCGTCTTCTACCAGTCCCACCGCCAAAGGCATGGCCATGGCTGTTTGACTGCCAGTTGAATATTTTTTTGTACCGGCATTATAGAATTTAGCATTGAATGCTTTTTTCACGTCTGCCGCCCAGGTGGCATATTGTGTTACCTCGGCTGATTTGCCTAAGATCTTCGCCATTTTCGAGATCAGGTCGAGATCATAATAATAGATGGCGGTTGCCGTGAGTTCTTTCGGCGTTAACTGGGCAAAACCCGGCGGATTAGGGCCCAGATCGTACCAGTCGCCCAAACCATGTGAAAGAATATGTCCATTGGCTTTCGATTTCAGGTAGGCCATATATTTGGTCATCATAGGCCAGGCCTCCTGCATGATGGTTTTGTCGCCATACCATTGATAAATAAGCCAGGGCAGTACCACGGCAGCGCTCCCCCACTCCGGTGAATCGCGGAAGTCTTTTAAGTCTTTATCAAACACCACATACTCCGGCGCAATAGTGGGCACCAGTCCATCGGTGATTTGATCGGCCATCATATCGGCTACTATCTTCTTATACAAACTGTAAATGTCGTAGTTGAAGTGAATGCTTTCACCCATGAGGTAAGTCTGCTCGAGCCAGCCCAGTTTTTCGCGGTGCGGACAGTCGGTCAGTACGCTTTGCATATTGCTGCGAATGGCCCAGTCGATCAGTGCATAAGTTTCGTTCATCAGGTCTTCCCTGCTGTCGAACTTCCCTATCTGTGGCGCCGAATTGCGTGTATGCAACAGCTTTATATCGCTTATCACGGCCGTCAGTTTCTTTCCTTTGATGGTATCCGGCGCAGCGTAAGAAACTTCTGCATAGCGGAAACCATAATAGGAAAAGCGGGGTGTGAACTCTTCATCACCGGTCCCTTTACAGGTGTATGCATAAAAATAAGGCCGGCCACTGTTCTTTTGATTGATGCGTTTCTCAGCGTCGATCAGTTCAGCAGGATAGATCCTGATCACCTGTCCTTTTTGACCACGAACTTTTATGCTAACAATACCACTGGCGTTCTGACCAAAATCGAATAACACGGTGGTATCGCTGTTCTTTTCACATTTTTGCGGAGCAATGGTGGCCATCACCTTCACCGGGGTACCGGTTTCAGCAACCAGTTTGCCGGCAGGGGCTTTTACCACTGCAGCCGCTTTCCATGAACCATCATTGAAGGTGGCTTTATCCCAGCCATCCTGTTCCAGCGTGGCGTTGTATTCTTCCCCGGCATAGATACTGGAGAAAGTAATGGGACTGGGCGCTGTTTTCCAACTGTTGTCTGAAATAACTTCCGACTTAGTGCCATCTGTATACTCCACCAGCAGCTTCATGATCATTTTTGGATTACCGTATGCCAGCAGCGTTTTGCGGTAACGCTCATTGGGAACGTTAAAGAAGCCATTTCCCAGCATTACGCCAATGGCGTTATTGCCGTTCGTGACAGCATTGGTTACATCAAGCACGTTGTATAAAACACGTTTATCGTAATTGCTCCAACCGGGCGCCAGGAACTGATCACCAATTTTCTGGCCATTGATATGCAGTTCATACTGGCCCAGGCCGGTAATGAAGGCAGTTGCTTTTTTTACCGGTTTGCTAATGCTGAATGATTTGCGTAACAGGGGCAATACGTGATTTCCACTCACGACTGATTTGTATTCCTTGCTGGATCCGGGCGAATGAATACCCGGCACATACCGTTTGGCGGCATCCAGCTCATCGTAGCCGATCCATTGCGCATTGCTCCAGTCGGCCGCCTGTATTAAACCCATTTGAAAGCGTGCTGTATCACTGCTCCAGTCAGACATACCGCCCTGATTGTCCCAAACCATCACCTTCCAGTAATAGGTTTGACCGGCCACCAGCGGTTTACCGGCATAAGGCACCCACAGCGATTGCTCACTGTTCACCTCCTTACTATCCCACATGTTACCAGTATTGGCTGCCAGTTTGGCCCAATCATCTGCCACCAGGATGCGATAGCGGGTTTGCATAACTGCTCTTGCGGTGCTGTTTATTTGCCAGCTTAAGCGCGGCTGCAGGATCTCAAGACCTGCCGGATTGGTAAGGTTTTCAACACGGGGATTTACCACTACGGGTTTTGCGGTTTGTGCGCAAACGGGTACAGATCCAACCAACAGGAAAAAAGAGGCGATGAGTGTACTTTTTTTCATATTGCCTTATAAGATATTGAATGTGTTTTCTGATAATGGAAAACGATAATAGTTTACCATTATTATATCCGGTAAAATGAGTAAACGTAAAAATACGAATGCAGCATTCGTAATAACAACAAATAAATTAAATAATGTACTGATGTACAGGCGGGCCAAAATAATAACAAAATCGTGAAACGGCAAATCCATACAGGTTCACGGTTTCAATGTTCCCATGAACCTTTTATTTGCCAACTAAGTGCTACTATCCCCTGCTGTTGTGTCACTCACTTCTACGTTCTTATCGCTATGCGGCCGCTTTCTTGCAGACGACCTTTGCGCTTGAATGGTGGCATGAACATTTAATAAGTGATCAATTTAAGAAGTCAACAACTTAGGAACTCAATAACTAATAGTTTTAATAACAGACGTACTGTTCAGGGGGCATAATACTGCAAGGAACTGTCATTTATTTTGAATGGATTGTTCTTAACCAAGCGCAGCATTTCTGCGCCGGCCAGTAATACCGGTCCGTAACCATGGGCTGCATATACATTAACCGGACGGTGATAATAAAATGCGGGATCGAACGCCATACCCGTGCCTACACAAACGCCTTCCACCTGCCCGGTGGCATTTATTTTGGTTGTCACTGCATTCCAGGCCAGCATGGCCATGGGCGCATAAGCCTTCGCGTCTAACCAACCTTTATTAACAGCATGCGCCAGGCAATATGCATAAATTGCCGTAGCGGATGTTTCCAGGTAAGAATCGGTGCGGTTCAATAACTGGTGCCAGAAGCCTGAACCGCTTTGATATGCAGCCAGTCCTTTGGCATGTGCCTGCAATTGTTGCAACACAAAAGAACGGCCCGGATGATTTTCCGGCAATACGTCCAGCAGTTCTACCATGGCCATAATGGCCCAGCCGTTGGCCCGGCCCCAGTAAAATGCCGGGTGCGGGTTCATGTCCTGTACCCAGCCATGCATGTATAATCCTTTCTCTTTATCGAACATGCGTTGGGTAAACTGGCGGATCTGCTTCACCGCATCGTCATAATAAGCTGTTTGCCCCGTGAGCTTGCCCATTTGCGCGAGCGCCGGCACACTCATGTACAGGTCATCCAGCCATATGGTATTTTTCTGCGGACGGTTTCGAGCCAGCGTGCCATCTGGCAACCGGAATTCTTTTTTACTGATATAATGGATGAAGTTATCAATTAAGGGACGAAGCTCTTTATTCAGGCCACTGCGGGTTGCTTTGATCATCGCAGCGCACACGGCGCCGGCATCATCCAGTGCATGCGGCTCCACCGGTTGGCGGAAAACATAATTTCCTTTCAGCGAACCCTCGCTTACCTTCTTTTTAATGGCAGGCACCCATTTGGCAATAAATGCAAGGCGTTGTTGCACATAATCGCTGTACCGGGCATCGCCGCTGGTTTCGGCTGCCAGCAGCATGCCGCTATAGGTAACGCCCCATTCATAAGCGGTAAGCCGGAAATCGCCGGGTTTAATACCATAAGCGGTATCGAATGACGTGGCATCTGTCACCTCCTGCCCTGTTTGCTTATTGATCATTTGAGCCGGCGTAACCGCATCCAGATAATTGAACACTTTGTCAAGCACCTTTTTTATGTTCTCCTGGCTCATGGCCTCATAAGGCACAGGATAGTCAGGTTGTAATGCATGTAAAGGAGCGGTAACATCAGTTCCTGGTTTCGGATTTACCTGCGAAAACACGGCTGGAGACAGAAGGAGTGATAGAAACAGCGTATGGGTTATTTTATTCATATGGCGTAATAGTCAATTTGCAAGGTAATAAAAATACCATCCCATGAACGTCCCACAATCCTGTGCTATCCTGTGAAAACAGCGTATGTCCGCACAGGATAGCTCAGGATGATTTTGGGAACAGGATAGGATAAATTACGTAGACATATTAATTAAACATTCTAACGGCTATTATGAAAAAAACGATTGCTTTCAGGCGAAATGTCCTGCTCATTTCGCTATTTAACCTATTTGCCATCTTCTCCTTTGCACAAAACAGCTTCCCGGTAACCGGCAAAATTACAGACAATACGGGCGCCCCGCTGCAAGGCGTCACTGTTCAGGTTAAAGGGACCGGCATTGCAACTGCCACCAACCACGATGGGACCTTCTCCATTAATGCACCATCAGGGAGCGCAGTGCTTATATTCAGCTCTGTGGGATTCATTTCCAGGGAAGTACCAATAGAAAATAAGGGACAATTGAATGTAGCCTTGAGCGCTGGGGATAACGCGATGGACCAGGTGGTGGTTATCGGGTATGGCGCTGTGAAAAAGCGTGATGTAACAGGCGCCGTTGCAGGCATCAATGAAAAAGACATAAAATCAAGACCGGTAAATGATGCCCTGCAGGCGATGCAGGGAAAGGTAGCCGGTGTTGATATCAGCTCTACCGAGCGGCCCGGTACGGTGGCCACCGTTAATGTCCGTGGCGTACGGTCGCTGACAGCATCCAATTCACCGCTCTATGTTGTCGATGGAATTCCCCTGATGACCGGCGGTATTGAATACATAAATCCAAATGATATTGAATCGATCGATGTACTGAAAGACGCCTCCGCAACAGCCATTTACGGTTCCCGTGGTGCGAACGGCGTGGTGATCGTTACTACGAAACAGGGAAAGGTTGGAAAAACATCGCTGAACCTGAACCTGGCTACCACCGCCGAAAAGATCGTGAACAGAATGGAAATGTTCAATGCCGAAGAGTATATCACATTTCGCCGCTGGGCTTATTATTACAAGAACCCGGCCGTGAATCCCCGTGGCGATCAGCCTAATATGGCGCATGACAGAAATATCTTCCTGGCCACCAGCGATCCTTCAGCCTGGGCAAATATTGCCAGGGGCTGGGCTTCGGGAGCCTGGGACGGATCGCAGGTGCAAACAACTGATTGGTTCGGCATGGTAAGTCAAACCGGTATTACAAAGAATCTTACCCTCAGCGCCGGTGGAGGAAGTGAAAAAGCAAAAGCCTACGGTTCATTCGGCTACCTCGACAATACAGGCACACAAAGAGGACAAAGTTATAAGCGGTACAATGCCAATGTAAATGTAGACGTAAATGCTACCAAATGGTTTTCGTTCGGAAGTAATATCACAGTGGCCTACAGTATCCAGGAATACGGGCAGTCAAGAACAGGCGCCACAACAACATCTTCCTCGCACAGCGTTTTTGAATCGGCCAGGGCCATGTTCCCCTATGCAGTACCGTATGACTCGGCCGGAAACCGGATCATTAATCCGGGCGGGGATATAGCGTTTAAGAACGTGGCTGAAGAGTGGACCCTGAACCAGGACCAAAGAACAACACTGCGCGCTTTCGGTAGCTTTTACGGCCAGGTTGACTTTGGAACTATCCATGCGGCGCTGAAAGGCTTGAAATACCGGCTGAACTTCGGGCCCGACTTCAGCACCTATCGCGATGGAACCTATATAGATCCGAATTCGGTGATCAGCACCGGTACAAGCTCTGCCTCGCTTACAAAAGCGCAAACATTCTCCTATACCCTCGATCATCTGATCTATTATAATAAAACCATTGGCAAACATGATATCGGACTTACGCTATTGGGCAGCCAGACCAAATTTAAATCAGACAGCAGTTATATCGCTGCCAACGGGATCGCTTTTGGAAGTCAGCGCTGGAATGCCTTATCGAAAAGTTATATTCCGGCCAACAACTTAACGGGGTATACCTCGGGGCTTACAGAGAGTCAGTTACAATCTTTAATGGCTCGCATAAATTATACGTTTAACGACAAGTATGTGCTCACGGTATCTGCCCGGCGCGATGGCGCCTCCCAGCTCGCAGAAGGTCATAAGTATTCCTGGTTCCCTTCCATGGCTTTTGCGTGGAAAATGAACGAAGAGAATTTCATGGCGCCTGTAACCTGGGTGAACGATCTCAAATTACGGTTTGGGGTAGGCGTTACCGGCAACTCTGCCATTAGTCCCTACGCTACCCAGGGCCCTCTTACCTCCCTCTTTTACCCGTATACTTCAACGATAACACCCGGGGCTATTCCTTCCCTCACATTGGCCAACCAGTCATTGGGCTGGGAAAAAACCACGCAATATAATGTGGGTATCGATTTTTCGCTGCTGAACAGAAGGGTCTTTGGTAGCCTCGATCTGTATCAATCGAAGACCACAGACCTGTTAATGCAAATGAGCATTCCCACTGTTACTGGTTTCACAACAACCTTTGCAAATGTTGGCCAAACTGCCAATAAAGGGATGGATCTGAGTTTAACAACAGTTAATATCCGAACTAAGGATTTCAGTTGGACAACAAACACCAGTATTTCATGGCAAAGAGATAAGATCGTCAGCTTGTCGAACGGTAAACAGGACGATATCAATAACAACTGGTTCATCGGTCAGCCTATTGAAGTGATCTACAATTTTAAGGGCGCAGGCATCTGGCATCTCGAAGATTCAGCCGCCTACAGGCAGTTTAACGCCAATGGAACCAATTTCACGCCGGGAAGCGCGCGGCCTGTGGATATCAATGACGATAAAAAAATAGATCCCAATAATGACCGGGTGATCATTGGCAATACAAGACCCAGATGGATCGTGGGAATGACCAATACCATATCATACAAGTCGCTGGAACTTTCCATTTTTTTATACGGCCGGTTAAAATACCTGTACAATACGGGTGGCGAAGCACAAACAGCGCGTGGTACGCAGCGGAAGATCAATTATTATAACGAGAACAATACGAATGCTGAATATCAAAAACCGATTCATACAGAGGCTACTGGTGATCCCTACTCTGTTGTGTTAGGTTATGAAGATGCTTCATTTATAAAGATCCGTAATATATCGTTGGGCTATAGTCTCACCGGCAAGGCCTTGAAGAAAACAGGGTTGTCGAACTTAAAAGCCTATGTACAGATCGCTAACCCGGGCATGCTGTTTTCAAAGATCGACTGGCTCGATATGGATGTAGTGACTGTTACGCCTGCCTTTAATGGTGCTACTTTCAACAGAGGTATCACATTCGGACTGAACGCAACTTTTTAACCCAACGTGTAACGTAAAAAAATTTACCAGAATGAAATCATTAAAATCAATTCTCAATATATCGCTTCTTTCAGGCCTGATCTTTATGTCATCTTGCAAAAAAGATTTCCTGAACGAAGAACTCACCACCGCCAGAGATATGGACTTCCTGAAAACCGATGCCGGCATTCTGCAACTGGCCACCGGTACTTATTACCAGGTTTTCAATCTGCCCTTTAGCGCTGAATGGGCCTACTGCACCCAGAATTATGGGGTAGATGAGTTTATGGTGGGTGGCGATGGATCAAATGGTGTATGGAACAATTATGATGTTGGCTTCAGATCAATTGTTACCATAAATAACGCCAATACGCAATTTGCGAATGCGCAGTGGGACAACCTTTACATTGGAATAGGCGATGCCAATCTGCTGATCCAAAATGCAATCGCCAGTACTTCCACTTCCGATGCCATCAAAAAAATAGCATTGGGCGAAGGTTATTTTTTCAGAGCATACTGTTACCTCCGGTTGGTTGCTCAGTATGGTGCAGTACCGCTGAAGACAACACCCAGCACAACAGTCGAAAAGGAATTTACGCGGGCAACGCCTGAAGAAATTTACAAGCAGATCATAGATGATTTTAAACAGGCATACGAACTTTTACCAAATACGAATGCGCCTGCAAAGATCACCAAAGATGCCGCAGCCCATTACCTGGCAAAAGCATACCTGTTCCGCGCCAGCGAGATCAATGATTCATGGAACTCTTCCACGAAAGCAGCCGATCTGGCAGCCATAATACCGTTGTGTGATGAAGTTATTTCCAGGCATCCATTAACTGGCAACTTTGCAAACCTCTGGAATTATACTGCTCCTGACGGACCAAACGAAAGGCTGCCCGAACTGATCCTTTCTGCGCAATTCACGGCAGACGTTTCTACCAACGGCACAAACCAACAACACCTCTATTGGGCATCCCGTTATGACGATATCCCCCAAATGCAACGTGATGTTACAGGCGACAGGCCATTCAGCCGGCTGCGTACCAATTACTATTTGTACCGGGTATTTGACCAGGTGAACGACTCCAGGTTCTGGAAAAGCTTCAGAACAAAAAGCAGGTTGAACAAGTCTGCAGGCAATTATTATGTCAACGGCGATCTCGGTATAATCTACATTATTAACCAACCCGGTGATAACCGTTTTTCCAGTTTCAAGCTGAACGACGTTGTCGTTTATTCGAAAACAGGAAAAACAATTCCCAACGCCTATATTGCTTTCCCTGCGGGCAGAACAACGAACGGCGCCATGGAGGCCGATGTGCGGTTTCCTTCCTGTAGCAAACATATGGATGGATCAAGGATCGGCTTTAACGAAACCAGGGGACTGCGTGATCTGAATCTTGCCCGGTCTGCAGAAACTTATCTGATCGCAGCGGAAGCCAGGATCAGGTTGGCAAAAGCAGGCACCGGCGCTTACACCGATGCATTACAATATATCAATCCGGTTCGGGTTCGTGCACAGTTTGTAAACGGTGAAGACCGCGCCGCCTATTATGATGGCGGTGGAGCGCTGGGCGCCTCTACTTCGGGTCAAAATCCTAATATCAACTCTTTCATGCCTGAGAATTCGTATTACGAATCGAATAATATACCTGTAACAACGGCTGCCACCAATCTGGCCATTACAGACATTAATACCCTGCCTGCCAGTGATGAATATGTGATTGCTACGCTGGGAATAAGCGGCACCTATGAAAGAATGCTGGCGTTTATACTGAATGAACGTTCTCGCGAGCTTTGCGGTGAATATAAACGCTGGGAAGATCTATCAAGAACAAAGACATTGGTTCAACGTGTAAAGGCTTTTAATTCGCAGGCCGCACCCAATATCAAGGATCACCATTTACTGCGCCCCATTCCACAAACTTACCTCGATGGTATCCAGTTGAACGGAAAGGCCCTGACGCCAGATGAAAAGCAGGCGCAGCAAAATGCCGGTTATTGATCATTCTGAAAAAGTAAAGGTGTGCCATACTTCGAATGTGTGGCACACCTCTATTACTTTATTTATGCTAGCTGTTTAACAGCACCCCGGTATAAGACTTCAATTCAATAAGATCATGGGAAGGGTTATTCTTGTTCCAGGCAGTATGCACCGACAGAGCGGCGCCCATCGCCGATGCCTGCGCCATAGAAGCGGCATATACTTCATGTTTCGGAAATGCATTCGCCAGTAAGTTCATGTATATCGGATTGCGGCTGAACCCGCCATCGACAAAGATCTTTTTAACCGGACTGTTATGCAATACGAGGTTCAACGAGGCCACCTGCTGGGTCATGAGGTCAGCCATGAACTGGTGGTATGCGACTTCATAGGAAGCAAAACTGTTGAGGTCACGGCTACCAAAAACCGATTCCTGCACCATGGCCGATCTGCCGGCTTTATTATCTGCCGCTGCATCAGCAGCCTGCGCCAGACCCGGTAAGAGATCTGCGTTAAATGCCACCTGTTTATAACGATCCAGTGCTACATTAAAATGAGCCGCCAAGCGTTTGGTTTGTTGTTCATGTTCGTAACCGGCAAACAGGCGGGAGGCCTTTACAGGCTTGCCCCGGTATTCCATATAACAGAGGCAGTCCTGTTGCAATTCCTCATACGTGAGCCTGGTTTGATTGAACGGGTTCAAACTGATACACCAGGTGCCGGTTGATATCAATACAAATGGTTCGGTAAAGTGAAACAGGTAAGGGATAAGGGCAGCAGAGCTGTCGTGTAATCCTACCCCGGTCAGCAGGGCCTGTCCCTCCCATTGCGAAGGCATCAGCTGGTCCGATGGAAAAATGGCCGCCAGCTTCTCATTGATGGCTTCGCGGTAGATCCATTCGTGGTAATGGTTCTGCGGAAAATTCCATAAGCCGGTATGGCAGCCAATGCTGGTAATATCGCTATATGCACGGCCGGTGACCGCATAGCTCATGTACTGCGGTAAATGAAGGGAGTAATGAATGCGATCGAAGAGCTCGGGTTTCTGGTATTTCAGGCGGTATAATTGCAAACCTGAGTTCAGGTTGCCCAACACCGGCGAAGCCGTATGTATAGAGAAAGCGATCTCTCCGCCATATTTTTTGTAAAATTCTTCCTGCAGCCTGGCCGGATACGGTTTCAGGTAATTGTACAAGGGAGCAGCCGGCGTTCCTTCTTTATCGATATGAACAAAACTGGCGCCATAGGTGCTGAAGTTCAGGGCCCGCACCTGGAAGCGCTTATCCGCAAACACTTCCCTTAAACACAAATGCACCCAGTTGGTAAGGGCAAAAAGGTCTTCGCAGGTATCCCCATCTTCATCTTTTACTTCCTCGAACTGCTCGCTTTTCTCAAGCACTATATTGTACTGCTCATCAAAAAGGAATAACTTTTTATTGGTCTTGCCAATATCAAAAATCGCTATGACGGGAGTTCTACTCATTAGGAAGCTATTATCACTCACTTTTACATTCGAAAGCCTGTTGAGCTGTTACCGGGTACCGGTTACCAGTTACCGGGGAGCCCGTTAAGCTAGAAGTTGCCAGTCAACAGGCCCCGGAAACCGGGAACTGGTAACCGGCAACATTTATTTTTAACAAGAAGCTACATTTATAAACCAGTAGCTACTGTTTTCTGACCTCTTTCTTTAATAAGATGCTCTCTTACTTTCAATTGACGATACATTTGCAACGGTTGCAAAGCACCACCGGCCCGCATGCGGGCTTCCGCTACCAGGGCTCTTACATCCGTACGGTAAGCCTGTTGCAGAATTTCCTGCGCTTTGGCCACATCACTCACTTCCTGGGCAGCCTGCAATGCTTTGGTATCAACCAGCAAGGCTTGCGCATACGCTATCTTGATAGCTTCTACCGATTGCAGCAGGTCTTCCAGCGGATCTTTTACATTGTGTGATGCATCGATCATCCAGCCCAGGTCGGTAGCATGTTGCATGCCGCGGGCATCCATACCTTCCACCAGTTCATTGAAGATCAGGAAGAGCTGGTATGGGTTGATGCTGCCGACCGTAAGATCATCATCGCCGTATTTGGAGTCGTTAAAGTGAAAACCACCGAGTTTGCCTTCGCTCAGCAAGAGGGCTACGATCTGTTCGATATTGGCATTCGGCAAATGGTGGCCAAGATCAACCAGCGTATACGCTTTAGGTCCCAGTTTACTGGCATACAGCAACGATTGCCCCCAATCGCCAACAGTCATTGAGTAGAAGTTCGGTTCGAAAGCTTTGTACTCAACAAACATCTTCCAGTGCTCGGGCAGTGCAGCATAGATCTCCTGCAGGCTTTCCAGGGTGCGTTGAAATGCCTTACGGAAATTCAACTGACCGGGAAAGCAGCTACCATCCGATAACCAAACGGTGATAGAGTCTGAACCCAGTTCTACGCCTTGTTTTATCACTTCAATATTATGCTCGATCGCCTGCTTGCGGGTTGCTTTATCAACATGCTGCAGGGAACCGAATTTGTAACTTAGCTTTTGATCCGGCTGATCCTGGAAGGTGTTGGAGTTTACAGCATCGAAACGCAGACCATGTTGGGCAGCCAGTGCTTTAATGGCTTTCGCATCTTTCGGAATATCCCAGGGAATGTGCAGGGAAATAGCGCCGCCGCTTTTGTTAAGGCTGTGTAACAATCCTACATCTTCGATCTTCTCTTCGAGGGTGCGGGGTTCGCCACCACCTGAAAAACGGCCGAAACGGGTCCCGCCGGTGCCTAAAGCCCAGCTGGGAATGGCGATCTGGAAATCAACCAGCTTCTTTAGAATTTCATCTAAACCGGTAACCCCTTCTGCAGCAAAATCGAACCGGCGTTTATGTTCTTTCAGGAGACTATTATTGTGCTCGTCTATTTTATACTTATCTATTTGCATACAATCGTATTTAGGAATGATTGTTTGTAACGTGATTCTTATGTACACCAAAGATAGCTACGCTGGTTATTGGTGATTTTGATATTTGCAGATTTCAAGCTCTCTTTTGAGTTAGCGCTCGCAATAATCTCAACATCCCGAAATCGCAAAATTCCAAAATCCTTCTTCCACCACGCTTAAGGCAAATAAAAAACTTCCTTTAGCGGAATAGAAACCGGGGAGTTATCAGCATTACTCTCCATGATATCTTTCATAAATGCCCACCATTTCTGCATAACCGGGTGTGCAGGTAAATTGTCCAGCGCAGCCGGGTCGTTTACCTGTAAAACGCCGAAGAGGCTATTAGTGGTTTCATCCAAAAAGATCGAATATTCACTGATGCCGGTTGCATGCAATAACTCCTTTAGTTCGGGCCATAAAGCGTCATGCCGTTTTTTGTATTCGGCTTCATAACCCGGAAATAGTTTCATTTTGAATGCAACTCTTGGCATAGCAATGTTTGTTTATAGTTTATGGTTTAAAGTTTATAGTTACTAAAGTGCAGCTTCACAACTGATCGCTTAATGACTGATTTATCGGCCATTCCAAAGCGCGAAGCAACAACAAACTACAAACCACAAACCGCAAACGGTTAATTATCGTACAAAGGCCGTAGCTACACCACCGTCTACATTGATCACGTTACCGGTTGATTTGTTGAGCAAACCAC
The DNA here is from genome assembly GCF_016924755.1 of Longitalea arenae. Classification (GTDB taxonomy): domain Bacteria; phylum Bacteroidota; class Bacteroidia; order Chitinophagales; family Chitinophagaceae; genus Niastella; species Niastella arenae. The sequence goes on from NZ_JAFFJX010000003.1 coordinate 421,949, forward strand.
CAGTTACCGCGAAGCAGGCATTGGCAATGTCTTCAGGCAAAATGATCTCGTTCAGCAGGGTGCGTTTGGCATAATAAGCAGGTAACTCTTCTACTTTGATACCATAGGCTTTGGCGCGTCCTTCCGCCCATGCACCTTCCCAGATCTTACTGTCAGAAATAACCGCATCTGGATTCACCACGTTCACACGGATATGATCTTTTCCTAATTCAGCCGCATTCAAACGGCTCAGGTGTAACTGGGCTGCTTTGGCAGAACCGTAACCGGCATTGTTCGGACCGCTCATCAGGGCATTCTTGCTCACGATGTTGATCACATCGCCGCCGATCGCCTGCTTGCGCATCACTTCAACACCAGCCTGGGTTACAAAGAACTGACCTTTCACCAGTACATCGTACAGGATATCCCAGTCTTTCTCGGTATGCTCTTCAATGGGTTTTGAAATGGATAAACCAGCGCAGTTTACTACGATGTCCAACCCACCGAAGGCCAGGGCCGCTGCATCGCAGGCGCCTTTAATATCGCTGGCTTTGGTAACATCAAGAACAACAGCGGCAAATACGTCTTTGCCGTATGATTTGCTGAAGTCTTCTTTTGCTCCTTCGAGGCGTTGGGCGTCATTGTCGTTAATGATCACACAAGCCCCCTCGTCGGCAAATTTCTTGGCTATAGCTTTCCCTATTCCACCGGCACTACCGGTTACCAGGGCAATGCGGCCCGATAAAGCTTTGGGCTTGGGCATGCGTTGCAGCTTGGCTTCTTCCAGTAACCAGTATTCGATATTAAAAGCCTCCTGGCGGGGCAGTGATGTATATTCAGAAATGGCTTCTGCACCACGCATTACGTTAATGGCGTTGATGTAGAACTCGGCGGCTACGCGGGCTGTTTGTTTGTCTTTCGAGAAAGTGAACATACCTACGCCGGGGTACAGGATCACCACCGGGTTGGGATCGCGCATAGCCGGGCTGTTAGGATGTTTGCAGGTATTATAATAGTCTGCATACATAGCGCGGTAGGCTTCGAATTGCGGCGTCAGTTTCTCTTTGATCCTGCTTACATCGCTCAGGTCTTCGTTCGGCGCTAAGTTCAACACCAGCGGACTGATCTTCGTACGTAAGAAGTGGTCGGGACAGCTGGTACCCATAGGCCCCAGTTTCTCGAGGTCTTTTGAGTTGATGAAGTTCAACACTCTTTCATCATCGGTGAAATGACCAACCATTTTCTGGTAGCTCGAGCAGAAGCCGCGTAATACAGGGGCCAGGGCGGCAGCTTGTGATGTACGTTGTGCCGCAGGCAGTGACGCAACTTTAGCACCACCAAAAACAGCTTTCTGCTTACTTACTTTTTCTTCGATGTATTCTGCGCAACGCTCGATCACTTCCAGGGTGTTGATATAGCTTTCATACGCTGTATCGCCCCAGGTGAACAAACCATGTGAGCCCAGCATGATGCCACGGATGCCCGGGTTCTCTTCCAGGCATTTCGCCAGTTTCAACCCAAGATCGAAACCAGGGCGTTGCCATTCAACCCAGCCTATTGTTCCATTGAATAATTCCTGTGTTATTTTTTTACCATCCTTGGCTGCAGCTATGGCAATAGCAGCATCAGGATGCAGGTGATCGATGTGTTTGAAAGGAAGGAAACCATGCAGCGGTGTATCGATGGAAGGCGCTTTTGAAGCGAGGTCAAAAATGCAATGGTTGAACAGTTCTACCATTTCATCTTCGTGTTCGATACCCCGGTAAACGTTTTTCAGGCTGCGTAAACGTTCAACATATAAGGCAGCAAGACCGCTTTTCTTCATGGTGCCCAGGTCGCCGCCCGAGCCTTTGATCCACATCACTTCGGTTTCTTTGCCGGTTAAGGGATCTTTTGCAATGGCTTTACAGGAAGTATTGCCACCACCGTAGTTGGTGAGACGCAGATCGGCGCCCAGCAAATTACTCCGGTAAATTAACAATGCTACTTCATCGCCTTGCAGGGCAGCCGCTTTGGCATCATCCCACAAATAGCTTACATGTTTGAACTTTACTGCACTTGTTGCTGACATAGTCTGATCTTTAATTGTTTCTTTTTATATATTCTTTAAAAGCCGGCTAAGGCTGGCTTAGTTGCTCTGTATTGGCTGCAGCAGCTCAGCTTAAGGACGCAACGAATTACCATATCCCACTACCAACACAGACACGATGATCGTAATGATGCCTATAATAACCGTTGACTTCGTTTTCCTGCTAACGCCTGCCCATTCCTTCAAGATCAATCCCCACGCGTTGGCCGTTAAAATGATAAAGGCCATATGCAGGATCCAGCTGCTGGGGCCGTTGCCCAGTTTGCTTTCGCCCATGCCATAGAAGAAGAATTGCAGGAACCAGGTGGTACCCGCCAGGGCAGCAAAAATGTAATTGCTCAGCAGCGGCGTTTTTTTATTGGTATAATCGCCGAACGTTCTGTTGCGGGCATTCAGGATCATACACCAGATGAAATTGGTGGTCAAGCCACCCCATAATACTACTACATAGGTCACATTATTCTGGTAAAGGAATTCGCCCTGACCGGGATTGGCCGCCTTCCATAAGTTATTGGCCACATCCGCCATCGGTTTACCGGCTTCCAATCCAAAGTTGAAACAGGCGCTCAATACCCCCGAGATGATCGACACCGCCAGACCAAGACCAAAGCGGTACTCGGTTTTTACCACTGCGCCATGCGGATCGGTTCCGCCTTTCATCAACTCCTTTTCTTTACGGGTGCCTGCCTTTCCGCAAATCACGATCCCAAGTATGCAAATGGCCAGCCCCAGTAAAACAGTAAGCCCCCAGGGGGTGCTTATCAGGGTGCTGAAAGTATCTTTTTTCTCCTGCGGAAAAAGATCATAATAAATGGAAGGGATAAGGGAGCCGAAGACCATGCAAAGGCCCAGGATGATGCTGCTGCCCAGTGAAACGCCCAGGTACCGTACACCCAGGCCATAAGTCAGCCCGCCAATACCCCACAGGATACCAAATAAGAACGTATAGCCTATTACGCCACCACCAGCCTGACTGATGATTTCTGAAAAGTTGGGAATGGTAAGCCAGGCGGCTAACGGTGGTACAATCAACCAGGAAAACAAACCGCCCACGATCCAGTAACTTTCCCAGGCCCAACCTTTGACTTTTTTGTACGGTATATAAAAACTTCCGGAAGCGAATCCTCCTAAAAAATGAAATATAACTCCAAGAATAGCATTCATTTGTAGCAATTTTCTATATGGCCAGCCTATGCCGGATTAAAAAGGTGAAAGTAGAAGTTACCGATTATTAGCCCATCATGGTCCATCATGGTCTTTTTTTACAAAACCCGCTTAATATTTAATGCTTTAACTAATTTTGATGGGTTTGAGCCATTGTATAACCGGAGCGCCTAACATGAAAAAAGATTCCATATTTCAGCATTTATTTATCGATTATTATTCTGCTACTCCCAAGTATCTGCAGCTTGCCAATTCCATTATTAAAGCCATCGGTGAGGGGAAAATCCAGAAAGATGAACTGCTGCCTTCCATTAACGAACTTAGTTTTGAATTTGAAATATCCCGCGATACGGCTGAAAAAGGATACAAGCACCTTAAAAAGATCGGCATTCTGGGTTCAGTGCCGGGCAAAGGATATTTTGTAAAGAACACGGAGGTTGGGCAGCACCTGAAGATATTCCTGTTGTTCAATAAACTGAGCCCGCATAAGAAAATAATTTACGATGCTTTTGTAGCCTCCCTCGGCGAAATGGCATCTATCGATTTCTATATATACAATAATGACTTCGCTTTTTTCAAAAGACTTATCCATAATAAAAAGAACGATTACAGCCACTATGTGATCATTCCCCACTTTCTTGACGGGGGTGAGAACGCCGTAGAGGTCATAAATACCCTGCCAAAAGAAAAATTGATCCTGATGGATAAACTGGTACCCGGTGTGGAAGGTAAATACGGCGCCGTATATGAGAATTTTGAAAAAGATATTTATGACGCGCTGGAACAATCGCTTGAACCATTGAGCAAATACCATACGATAAAGATCATTTTTCCGGAATACACCTATCACCCGGTTGAAATATTGAAAGGCTTTTACCGCTTCTGCCAGCAATATGCGTTTAACTATAAGGTGGTGCACGATATCGCCAATGAACCCATCAAGGAAGGAGAAGTATTTATAAACCTGATGGAGAACGACCTCGTGATACTGATAGAAAAGATCCTGGCCACCCGGTTAAAAGTGGGCAAACACGTGGGCGTTATTTCCTATAATGAAACACCCCTGAAAAAGATCATCCTGAATGGCATAACCACCATATCAACCGATTTTCAGATGATGGGGGAAAAAACTGCCCAACTTATACTGGAACAATCAACCGAACACATTGAAATCCCCTTCTACCTCACCCAACGATCATCACTATAACGAACATACTAACGATAACGATTAAAGAAATTGCTTTTAATCAAAAAATGTCTGGAAGCGGGAATAGGTGTTCAAAAACGGAAAAAAGTTAGTTAGCTTTGAGTGAAAACCATTAACCTTATGGCTGGAAATAAAAAACACCACGCTAATACCAATCACTTTACAGGCAATGGGGTCACTCACGCTTATGCAAATGATCATACGCAAACGGTTACCCTTTCAGCTCCTGCCCCGGCTATTGCACCTCGTTTACATACGGAAAGCACCGGGCCTTTCAATTTCGAAGCACTTACTTCCCAGTACAAGATCGGCATCATCAGAAATGGCATTACCAAAAAGCAACTGGAAGCTATTAAATCTGAAACAGATCTGGATTACCACACTTTAAGTACTTTGCTTTCTGTTTCGCGTACTACACTGATCAAAAAGAAAGGCGATGACAGGTTCGATCAGCCTACCAGCGAACGCATAATGCTTTTAGCTGAACTGCTCAGTTATGGTCGCGACGTACTCGAAAGCAAAGAGCGCTTTAACGCCTGGATTAAAATGCCCAGTTTAACGTTGGGTGGTAAAGCTCCCCTCGAACTACTCGACACACTGTATGGCATTGAAGAAGTAAAAAAAGAATTGGGCCGTATAGAATACGGCGTATACTAACCTAACGGCATCACCATATGTTGCTTTACCGGATCGGAAAAACTAAATATGCCCATGACCTAACGGGTATGGGAGCCAAAGTCAATGGCGGAAGATGGAATCATGAAGGTATTCCCTGTATTTATCTGGCAGAAAGCAGGGCGCTTTCGCTACTCGAATATGCAGCCCATACCGGCATCGATAAAATCCCTCCTACCCTTTCCTTTACCACCCTGGAAGTGCCCGATCATTCCATACAACAGCTCTCGCCCGATGATCTACCACCCAACTGGCTGCAGCGACCACATAGTTTAGAAAGCCGGGACATGGGTTCTGGGTTATTAACAAAGAACGATACCCTTTTATTGAAGATCCCTTCAGTGATCATAAAGCAGGAGTATAATTTTGTATTGAACGTTTTACATCCACTGATCAGTGAAGTAAAGATCGCTGAGGTGGAAGGATATAAGGGTCAGTAACGATCAGGAGCTCCTTGCACATCCACTTACAACGCCTTCACATTTTACAGCTTCAGGGCTGCGAAGCAAGCACCCGCAACGGGCTTATTATGCGCTGCCTATGCAGCAAATTGTATTACAGTTCATTGTAACTGACGCTTGTGTAGTCAGCAATTGCACTGTGATAGTCATTTTATGCACTCATAAATGTCTGGGGCGGACAATCCCGCGCTTTTCAAGCACTAATAACGCTGATGCAATAATGATTTTGCTTATCAGCCGGTTAACTCTTTGCAGTATCGGTTAAGTCGTTTTGCTTCTAACTGCTGTTGGATGCAAACCCTGCTTTGTTTACTGATGAAGATCATAAAATTCAGCACCATTCTTCGGCGTTGGGCTAACGGCCTATGGCCTGATATTTTATTACATGAAGCGGACGAGCGAAAACAGGTGAATATAACAAGGGTAATCTTTACCGTTAAATGAAAATTACCCCTAAAAAAAGTCACATTAACCCATACTTGATTTTGAGAATTTGTTTTTTACCTGTAATCTTGTGCTTGTAAGAGGAAAGTATTATGTGGCTTTAATCTGCAATAAAACACCAGGATTTACCATGTTCTCCGGTAACCTGCATCAGCTTCACCTTATCTTACTGTATCAAACTATGCCCGGTATCCCCATGAATTGCAGCCTGATAACCAGAAACAAAAAAGAGCATGTCCTACCCGTAATGCGTTTATGATTTACCGTAACTCGTTGTAAATTAGTTAGACATTTTTATCAAGGTTAGCAAAAAACAATCTTCCTGATGCGTTCACTTTCATTGGAAAATGATATTATTGTCTCTTTCAAAAAAGGATCTCCCGATGCTTTGCAATCCTTGTTAAAGCAGTTCTATAATCCTTTGTGCCTCTTTGCGGAGCGGTTGCTGGCCGATAAAGCAGCTGCAGAAGACATTGTTGGTGAATCTTTTATAAAATTATGGCATAAACGGTGCGACTTCGAAACCGTACAGAATATAAAAGCATTTATGTATATCACCGTACGTAATGCCTGCCTCAACTATTTAAAACAAGCCAAACGCGATTCCCTCAGCAAAAAACAGCTGGCTTATATAACAGGAGAAAAGGAAGAGTTCGTTTTAAATGAAATGATCAGGGCTGAGGTATTAAAAGAATTGATGCATGAGATCAACAACCTGCCCGAGCAATGTGGGAAAGTATTAAAACTGGGCTACCTGGAAGGCTTAAAAAACCAGGAGATTGCCGCACTGCTGAATATCTCAGTGCATACGGTTAAAAATCAAAAAGCGCGGGCTATACAATTACTTAAGCTACGGCTTCGCGACCGCGACCTCATGAGTTTTCTGCTATTGTGTACGCTCTTACGCATCACTTCCGACAATTGCCAAAACATAAATCTTCCAGCCTGACCTTCGACTTTAGGCTAAAAATCAAGCTCCCGGCAGGTGTAAATACCCATTTATCCATTTTTATTAAATTTTTTTTCATTTGGAATAGTAATAAATGCGTGGAAAGTTGTTTTAATACTAAACCAGCAATTATTCGGCCGTGCGGGATATAAATAAAAAGTTCTTTACGCTTAAATGTATTTAATGAGATTGTTTTAAAAGTATAGCCATTTAAAACGCTTTAACCAATTTATTAAATAATATTTAAGAACATACAGGGATTGTTATACAGAGTTCAGTTAAGGTGTAACAATCCATCGTGGCGACCACAGCAGCAACTGTATGATGTGTTTACTAGTGCGTGGGTTAGTGGTGATTTATATCAACTTAACCCTGACCTATAAATGAACGAGTAGGCTTAATCAGGCCTTTTTATCCGCCCGATATATGCTCTGTACTTTTCGTTCTTTCAGCCAGACGAGAAGACGGAATGTCGAGCGGGAATCTCATGTGACTGTTTGGTTGGGTCACTACAAGGGAGTGTTTCTACTCTCCCTTTTTTTTAAAAATTCGAACATCTCTATATAAATTTATTAAGCTATGCTTATTCCCTGCCTCGCCAGGTATCCATTCAAACCGAATCCATCTATACACATCACACCCGTGTATGTACGAAATTAAAAGCATCTAAAGGCTCCACATTAGTAGGCAATTTTTCCAAAAGCATTTCTGATTAGTTACAGTACAAAATTTACACCTATACGGGTATTGCGATGCTCTTATATGGTTTATAGATATCATCAACCTAATCGTAACTAGGTAGTTTTTTTCTCATTCGCATTCCTCATGTGCATCAATTATCCCTCTTCCTGGTACAGAAGAGGCGCAGGAATCCCCCACGGCCGGGTAGTCTTACCCGGCTTTCTTTTTTACCCCCCCGGCCTTAGGCCCTTAACCCTGATCCCAAATCACCCGTAAAGCGGCTTAATGAGCTTTATCTCCTTTATTACTTACATTGACTGGTCAACCACTGAACTCATAAGACTTTTAGCATTCACTCTCCTTTCTGTTTCACACTTGCGAACGGGGTTACCTTAATTTTATCAACCCTATTAACGCATTAACTGGTCATTTGCCAATCTGTTAACGTGCCCCATCAATTTTATCAAGTCAACCTATTAGTTTCCCCTACACGTTTAAATTAAAATTTCATGAACAGTGGTACATTTACCAAATCTGTCAAGTTTATCAACATTATCAACTCATCGACTTGCCTCCTTTCCTACCCGTTAATAAAAGCATGCTTCCTGGCGTTACCGCTATCAACGTTGTGAACTTAATCAACCAGTCAACTGGCCGCCTTGCCTCCTTTCCTACACGTTAATAAAGCATGCTTCCTGGCTGTTACCGCTACCAACGCTGTGAACTTAATCAACCAGTCAACTCGCCGCCTTGCCTCCTTTCCTGCACGTTAACAACGCAAGCCTCCTGGCTATTACCGCTACCAACGCTGTGAACTTTATCAACCAGTCAACTCGCCGCCTTGCCTCCTTTCCTACACGTTAACAACTTAAGCTTCCTGCTGTGTTACCGTGTTAACGCTGTCAACTTATCAACTTGTCAATTCTTCAATGGTCACATATTAACAATAACTATACTTTGCTTGATTACAATCATAACCTTTCAGGTTTTTGCCATTTTGTTTGGGTAAATCCAGAACTTCATTTGTTTTATATTAATAGAGGGCAGATTTTTTCAAGTGTCGGATGATTACAATACGCCTGGTTATTGTCACTACATAAGAACCGAATCATATTATCCGTATACATAATACCATCCCCGATTGTAAGAAAATTTTTATGTAAAAGCCGGGTAAAACAGCTAAATCATTAGCATTCCTACCCAATTCTTAAATATTATTCTGTAAACCTGTCAATTTATTAAAGATTTCGCCATACCCTTTAGTACAAATCAAAAGAACTGTTGTTTTTACAATAATATCAGATCGTAGCATAATTCCTGTTGCATGGTTTTGCAGTATTGATAAAAGGTCATGAAGCGATCCCGCGATACCCGCCTTACTAAATAAAGCATTAAACTTATTCTGATGAATGAGCAAAACATTGACAAAGTATCTCATGTAGCCTCCCTGATCATTGGAAATATGCAGGAAAGGCTATCAGCTGCCGAACAGCAGGAATTAGAAGCCTGGTTGCAGGAAGATGAGGAAAACACCCTGTTATTCCGGGAACTGATGGATGTGGAAAAACTGAGCTATGACCTGAACGAACTGAACAGCTACGATCATAACCAGGCATTTGAAAAGTTAACTCACAAGATCCTGCTTAATGAAGTAACCGGCAAAAGGGTATATTTCAGAATCTGGTGGTATATGGTAGCAGCCGTACTCGTGCTGGTGGCCGGCGGCATTGCTTACTTCTCTTTTAATAAAGCGGAAAAGCCCGCAGCGCCTGTGTCTGCTGTTATTGCGCAAAAGAAAGCCCCGGGTTTGCAGCCCGACACAAAGAAAGCCGTGCTGATCCTGGCCGACGGTTCAACCGTTCCATTGAGCGAAATGAACAATGGCAGCATTGCACGGCAGGGTAATGTGATCATTCAGAAAAATGAAAATGGACAGCTGCAATATAAATTATCCGGCGCCACCGCCAATACGACTGGTTCCAACACCCTTCGTACGCCAAGGGGTGGAGAATACCAGCTAATCCTCGATGATGGCACCAAAATATGGCTGAACTCCGCTTCCAGCCTGCAATTTCCCGTTCATTTTAATTCAGACGACCGCCGCGTGGTATTGACCGGCGAAGCTTATTTTGAAGTGGAATCATCGGTAATTCCCCATTCCGGTGGCCGCAAAAGATCGTTTACCGTACATGTGGATAATATGGTAGTACAGGCACTCGGCACTTCCTTCAATATTTCTGCTTATAAAGAAGATGACCGTTCGCAAACTACCGTTGTCGAAGGGTTGGTAAAAGTAAACCGGAATAATAAAAGCAATTTACTTAGCCCTGGCAAAAAACTAATCGCACAAGACAGTACCGTTACTGTTGAAGATGCAGACGTAAAACAGGAAATAGCGTGGAAGCACGGAGAATTTGTATTCAGGAATACCTCCCTGCGGATGGTCATGAATGAACTGGCCCGTTGGTACGACATGGATGTTACTTATGATAAGGGTGTGCCCTCCCTGCATTTTAGTGGCGAAGTGCAAAGAGAATCAGATATCAGGTCAGTGCTGCATATGCTTGAATATACCGGCGGCGTTACCTTCACTATCAATAAAAGACTTATCACGGTTCATCCCGGTAAAAAATGATCCTGGCTCCTCAGCTACCCTGCTTTCGATTTACTCCGCGTGAAATATTTTTGTAGCTTGGCGCTTATGTTACGTGGTACCGGTAGAAAATCATCAGCATATATTCCGAATAATAAGGTTAGATTGGTCAGGGGAGGCAGGGATTATTTCACGACGCTTGCCGAATTGATCAAGCAGGCGAAATTTTCCATACACCTGCAGGTTTATATTTATGAAGACGACGAAACCGGCCGGTCAGTAGGCAATGCCCTGATGGATGCGGCCAAACGCGGCGTTCATGTTTATCTGCTTACCGATGGCTATGCGTCCAAAGCATTATCAGCTGCGTTTATAAAAGAATTACGCACCGCCGGTGTCCAATTCCGTTTTTTTGAACCGCTTTTAAAAAGTGAGAATTTTTACTTTGGCCGCCGCATGCACCATAAAGTGCTGGTGGCAGATGGCCGCATCGGCCTGGTAGGCGGCATCAATATCAGCAACCGTTATAATGACCTGGAAGATCAGCCTGCCTGGCTCGATTGGGCGCTGCTGGTGGAAGGCCCGGCTGCTGTAGCGCTCTATAGATTATGTATCGATGTGTGGGCCAAACCTGGTCAAATGGCATTGAAACGAAGCCTGCGCCATGAATTTCCTGCCCCTCCCAATACCGGTAACAGCCCCGTCCGTATTCGCAGGAACGATTGGGTGAAACGTAAGAACCAGATCTCCCGCAGTTATATCGATATGCTGAAGAAAGCCACTTCCAACGTCATCATCATGTCGGGTTATTTCCTGCCAGGCACCATCATCAGGCACCACCTTTCCAGAGCCGCCAAACGCGGTATTGATATCCGGATCATAGTAGCGGAAAAATCGGATGTAAAACTGGCCAAACATGCCGAACGGTACATGTATCGCTGGATGTTGAAACGCAACATTAGGCTGTATGAATATACCAGATCGGTACTACATGGCAAAATGGCCACCCGTGACAGCAAATGGGTGACCATTGGCTCCTACAACGTGAATGATATCAGCGCTTATGCGAGCGTAGAACTGAACATCGATGTGAATGATCCTGAATTCGCGGCGCATGTGCAGCAAAAACTGGAAGCGGTGCTGGAGAATGATTGTGTGCTGGTGACCGAAGATGAATTCAATAAAAAGTATAATATCTTTCAGCGATTCATCCAATATTGCGCCTACTGGCTGGTGAGAATTATTTTCTACTTATTTACATTCTACTTTAAACAACGATGATTTGCAGTTGATCCATTAGGAACTGCCCCTGACCATGGCCGCCATTTATAACTGTATCAGCACAACCTGTCCCGCTCCGCGGGATCAGCAAATCAGCACATCAGCACATCAGCAAATCAGCACATCAGCAAATCAGCACATCAGCAAATCAGCACATCAGCAATTAGCACATCAGCAAATTGTCATACTACTCCCCTTTGATCCTATGCAGCATCGACATAAAAGCCGCCTTATCCCAGTTGGCAAAACGCCCCCGCTGCACCACCATATTATTGCCATAAGGCCGCTGCAGGTAATAATGAAAAACGAACCCGGCCCTTGGTTTATACCAGCCTACCCGCTGCCCAAAGCGGAGATCGTTGAACACAAGGTAATTGTCCTCCCGCTCAATGGTATAATAGCCCTGCGAAAAAATAAACAGGTCCTTCAGCTCTTCCAGGTCTCTTACGGGGTTTAATAACGAATCGTTTCGCGGGAAATAGGTAAAGTCGATATGTGGTTTTCGATCGAACACCGACCGGTAACCGATATGATACCCTTTATCATCTTCCAGCACTACATACCACAGCAGGTTATTTAACGGTGTAGGCGTGGTAAAATGCCGCCGGTATTCAATTTTTTCCTGTCTGGCCACTCTTTGCACTGCGCCCTCAACAATCGACTTATTAAATATATCGATACCCAGGTAAAATACACACCAGCCGATGGCAATGGTCGCCCAGCGTTTCCGCTTAAAGTCCCGCTTCATAAAAAACAGCAATACCGCAATGATGGCCGGCGCAATGGTGAATAGCGGATCAGCCACGAACATCGCATGCATACAAAAGCGCCGGTGCGAGAAAGGCTCCAGCAAACCGGTGCCATAGGCATTAAAGCAATCAAGCAGCAGATGCGTGCCCAATTCTGCTGCAAAAAACCAAAGCCAGATCGAAAACCGGATATTGTGCGGACGCCGCCATCGGTCGGCCAGCCAGGCCAGCAAAGGCGTTACTATTAAAACGAACAATAATGAATGGGTGATTCCCCGGTGCGCAATCAGATCCTGGGTAGGCGTCATCCAGAAAGAAGCAACAAAATCAATATCCGGCAGGCTTTGCGCAGCAGCCCCCATAACCAGGGAGCGTTTGCCCGCTTTCTTTCCAATAAACAATTCACCAATACAGGCACCCAATACAATATGCGTAAGAGAATCCATGGCGGCAAGTTAATAAAAGGCGTTGAGGCAACAAGGCAAAAAGGAAACCAGGGAATCAGTTAGGTATCATCCTACTATTGGCCCAAAGAACCTGAACATCATCTGCAGCGGGAATGAATGTGCAATACTCTACAACGGCTGATTTTACCATTATTTCACAAAAAAGATCGTTACATTAGTAGCAAGTGGAAATATTGCCACCCTGTGGGCAATTTCGTTTAACCGGTACCATTACTGCCATATCCATTCATCATGACCACATTATTCATCGTATTGCTTTGCATTATCGCCCTGGTGCTGCTTATCTCCTGGGTGAAGCTGAATCCGTTCTTAGCTTTTCTGCTTGTATCCATTGGCGCCGGCCTCTCACTGGGCATCCCCCTTGACAAGATCACTACTTCCGTTCAAAAAGGCATTGGCGATACCCTGGGTTCCCTGGTTATCATCATTGGACTGGGGGCCATGCTGGGTAAACTGGTAGCAGAAAGCGGCGCAGCCCAAAAGATCACCCAGGTGCTCATGCGCACATTCGGGGAGAAACACCTGCAATGGGCTTTGATGGTCACCGGCTTTGTTGTGGGCATTCCACTCTATTATAATGTTGGATTTGTTTTGATGGTGCCGCTGATCTTCTCAGTCGTATACCAATATAAACTACCGGCCGTTTACATTGGCCTGCCCATGCTGGCCGCATTGTCGGTAACCCATGGTTTTTTACCGCCGCACCCCTCCCCCACGGCTCTGGTAACGCAGCTTAAAGCCGATATGGGACTTACCCTGGTATATGGCATTGTCCTGGCCATTCCGGCTATTATCATAGCGGGACCTTTGTTCTCAAAAACGCTCAGGCATATTCGCAGCACGCCTTTGCAGATATTTCAAACCAAAGTAATACCCGATGAACAAATGCCTAACGCGGCAAACAGCTTTTTAACCGCCCTGCTGCCCGTATTGCTGATCGCCATCACCACTAGCATTCCGCTTATTATTATATTGCTGAACAAGATCCCTTCCGTACATCTCGTCTTACGCGGCCCTGCACTCCAATTCATCAGTTTTTTAAGCGATCCCGTGATCGTCATGCTGCTCTCATTGCTGGCCGCCACCTTTACGCTGGGCATTCATACCGGCCGTTCCATGAAAGCGATCATGGATATTTATGGCGAGGCCATCAAAGATGTGGCCGTGATCCTCCTGATCGTCGCCGGCGCAGGCGTTCTGAAACAGGTATTCACCGACAGCGGCGTAAGTAAAGCCATTGCAGAAAACATCAAAGGATGGCAGATCCATCCCCTGATACTCGGTTGGATAATAGCCGGCATCATTCGTATCTGTGTGGGATCGGCCACTGTTGCCGGCTTAACGGCTGCCGGTATCATCGGGCCGGTGATCCCGCAAATGCACGTGAATCCTAACCTCATGGTCTTATCCATCGGCGCCGGCAGTTTATTATTCTCCCATGTAAATGACTCGGGCTTCTGGATGTATAAAGAATACTTCAACCTCAGCATCCGCGATACCATAAAATCCTGGTCAGTCATGGAAACGATCGTTTCTGTCGTAGGGCTGATCGGTGTATTGATCATGGATCTTTTTATCTGAACCTCCAGCGGATGCAAACACGGAACCTGCTATAATCATTACCTTTGGCCGCAACCCGCTTCGCGGCAGACCGCGAACGGGCACAAACAACAGTCAATGGAAAAGAACTGGTATCAGATAGATAATATCGGGGAACTGGATACCCCCGCCCTGGTCATATATCCCGAACGGGTGAAAGAGAATATCGCCACCCTTACCCAAATGATCGATGACCCGCAGCGGCTGCGCCCGCATGTAAAAACCCACAAGTCTAAAGAAGCCACTGAACTATTGATGGCCGCAGGCATCGGCAAATTCAAATGTGCTACCATTGCCGAAGCAGAAATGTTAGCTATGTGTGGGGCTCCCGATGTATTACTGGCCTACCAGCCCATTGGTCCTAAATTAAAACGCTTTCTAACGCTGCATCAACAATTCCCGAACACGCATTTTGCCTGCCTGGTCGACAATATCCCCAGCGCAGCCGCCATTGCCAGCGCTTTTGCGGCGGCCAGCACGGCCATTACCGTGTATATAGATCTGAATGTGGGACAAAACCGTACAGGAATAACGCCGGGCGGGCAAGCCATTGCCCTGTACAAGTATTGTGCAGAAGCCAGGGGTTTATCAATAGCCGGACTACACGCTTACGACGGGCATACCCGCGGCAGCCTGCAAGAGCGCAAAGCCAGCAGCGACCAATCATTTGCTATGGCAGAAACGCTAAAAACGACATTGCAATCCATGGGCTATTCCAACATTAAGATCATTGCCGGCGGATCGCCCGCTTTTCCCATCCACGCCAACCGCAAAGAAGTGGAATGCAGTCCGGGTACCTTTATCTTCTGGGATAAGAGCTACCTCGATCAATGTCCCGAACAGGCTTTTCAAATAGCCGCCCTGGTAGTAAGCCGGGTGATCTCATTGCCCGATGCCAGTCATATCTGTGTTGACCTGGGCCATAAATCGATCGCAGCAGAGAATGAGCTTGGGAAACGGGTCTTTTTCCTGAATGCACCTGGTCTTAAAGCCGTTTCGCAAAGTGAAGAACACCTTGTATTATATGCCGGTGAAGGCCATTCCTATCAACCCGGTGATGTATTATATGGCATCCCACAACATGTTTGTCCAACCATCGCTTTATACGAACGAGCCTTTACCATTGAGCAAAGTAAACTCAGTGGTGAGTGGAAGATAATCGCCAGGGACAGGAAATTAAGTGTATAGTTGGTAGCATTGGATAAAGGCAGAACCCGCTTTCTGAATTATTGGGGCCTTAAATTGTCAGGCGCTCTCATTAACTTGTCAACTTTATCAACTGTATCTTCATCAACTTTATCAATTATCAATTAATTCAGTGATCATGCATACACCCATAAAGGTCGGATTGGTAGGCTACGGGATCTCCGCAAAAGTATTTCACGCCCCGTTTATAACAAGCAATAGCAATTACCAACTGGTTGCGGTGGTAGAAAGGCATAAAGAGGAGTCGAAGGAAAAATTTCCCTATGTGCAGGTGCTGCGAAGTTTTGAAGAATTGCTGCAAAACGATGCTATTGACCTGGTAGTGATCACTACCCCGAATGAAACCCATTTTCCCTATGCGAAGGCGGCGCTGGAAGCCGGCAAACATGTGGTACTGGAAAAACCGGTCACCAATACATCGGCAGAAGCCAGACAATTGCTTGAGATCTCACAACGTACGGGCAAGGTATTGAGCGTTTATCAGAACCGCCGGTATGTGAGCGATTTCCTCACGATACAGGATGTGCTCGATAAAAAGTTATTGGGTGAGGTACATACGTTTGAAGGCCATTATGACCGCTATCGGGCGGAAGCACGGCCACAGGCATGGCGCGAGCACGTATTGCCCGGCAGCGGCATTTTGTTCGATCTGGGCCCGCACCTGCTCGACCAGGTATTGTATCTCTTTGGCCTCCCCAACACTATAAGCGCCGATATCCGCCTGCAGCGGCCACATGCCAGGGTAGATGACTATTTCGACCTGCGGCTCGATTATGGTTTTCTGAAAGTCATTCTGCAGGCCGGCATGCTGGTGCGTGAACCAGGCCCCCGCTATTTGATCCATGGCACGAAAGGATCATTTGTAAAATCGGGTGAAGACCCACAGGAAGCTTTGTTGCGGGCCGGTGCGCCACCGGTTGGCGATGACTGGGGGCAGGAAAAAGCGGCTATTTATGGCATACTGCATACAGAAATAGACGGGAAGCTGCTGCGCGAGGTCTATCCTTCGCATAAAGGAGATTATGCGCAATATTACAGAAACCTGTATGAGACCATCGTAAACAATAAACCGGTGCGGGAAAGAATAGAACATGGCTATAACACGATCCGCCTGATCGAACTGGCCTTTGAAAGCCATCAGCAACAACGCACCATAAACTGTACAGGATTACTGCCGGTTGCTTATCGTTAGCTGATTCTTTTTATTCAAACTTTAAAGGCGGGCCCACTATTTCCATGCCATGGATCCGGTATAAACGTTCAAAATCGCGCAGGGTGCCATCCGGCAGCTGACTGGCTTGTAAATAAAACTCATCCATCGTACCGGCAGGTTGATATACCATCAGCATTCTGCCCTCCGGATCACCTATTTTGGCAAATGTATGCGGGATCTGGCGCGGAGCGAACACTGCATCGCCGGCTTTGGCGTTGAAAATATCATCACCGATCTTGAAAATAAATTCGCCTTCCAAAATGTAGAAAAACGCATCCTGCGTGTAGTGAAAATGATAAGGTGGACCTCCTTTAGCCATTTTAGTAGTATCGTACACACAAAAACCTTGTTTACTATCGTTCGAGGATACTTTACAGGCAATGCTGCCCCCTGAAAAAGTGATTACCTCATTGAAGCGATCATTCCCGGCATCGATCTTAAAACCGTGCGTTGATTTTGTTTCCATGACTGAATGGTTTAATAGGGTTCTACCTGAAGTTACTAAAATAACTTCACACTGCATGGAGCAAGTTGGGCCAGCGATCCACTGCGAGCATCAACAGCTGACATAAAAAAAACTGCCCCGGTTCCCCAAGGCAGTTTGACATACGTTTTATCTTACTTTGTTTCTTCTATCATCACATCTGTAATATCATATTTTGCAGTGGGTGGTCCGTCAAACATCATACAATACACACAATCATTCGGCTTGGAACTGCTCGCTTTAAAGCGGATGGTGGCTCCCGCTTTTACGCCGGCGGGTATTTTACAGGCATTGCTCGCCGTAAATACATTATCGTATTGCACATTGTTATTCGTCATATCCTTCCAGCCATCCTCTCCAAATGAATCATTGTTCAATACCTGCACTACAAAGCTGGCACATGAAATACGCACAACCTTACCTCTTAAATAACCATCATTTTCCTTGTTCTTATTGCATTTGGATGCTAAAACCGGTAACGCAATCAGAATAAATAAAAATTTCATATCGTTTTTCTTTTAGCCTTTGACTCAGGATCTACTATAAACGTTGCATAGCAGCTTGTTAAAATCTATAATCCTGCGATTAACAGGTTACATCCCCTGATATCGCTGGTATCTACCCGGCCCAATACTTCAAAACTGCCATCGGGTTTAACAATACCAACATCATCCGTTGCAATGAACGAACAGGAATACAGATTGGCCAGATCAATGATATTGATCACCCCGCTGCCGGTTAGCCGAACATCCAATGGATCATCATCCTGCCGCACCAGCACTTTCATCCAGGGCGGACAATTAAAAACACCATCTCCGTATGAGTAAGCCTGTGATAAGAGCTCGGTCATGCCATATTCTGAATGCACGGCATGGGTTTTAAACGCAGCCGTCAATAGTAAATGTACCTCCTCCCTGGTCATTTCGCGGCGGCGCCCCTTCATACCCCCTGTTTCCATAATGATGGTATGCTGCAGCGGCATCGGGTATTTCTTCGCAAAATCAAGCAATGCAAACGTAACCCCTATCAATATTGTTTTTTGTCCCTCCTTTTCCAGTTCCTGTAATACCGAGGCCAGCTTCTCATGTTCGTATAAATAAAAGCCACTGTGCCTATGCCGGCTAAGCCTGATCATGTCATTGACCATAACCACCAGGGAAGAGTTCTGCCTTTCGAGGTAAGCAGGCAATAAGCCGATCACGCACCAATCCTGCACCGGTCCATAAAATTTCTCCCACGCTTTTAAAAAACTTTGCCGGTACATATTCAAATTCTTTACATAATGCCGGCTGTTGATGGTTTGCGTCGTACCGCTGCTTTCAAAAACGGCTTCCGGCTCAAAGGCGGTGGTCTTTATATCGGCCGTTTTGAAAAAACGGATGGGTAAAAAAGGGATCTGTTCAACCGACCGCACCTTTGACCCAACGATCGAGAGGGCATTTACGTATTGCTGATAAATAGCATTATTATTGTACTGGAATTGGAAGGTTTCAAGCGCCAGTTGTTCAAAATCAGCTGGTTCAACCGTAAAAATTTTATCTTCTATTTCACAAATCATACATTTATTGCAACTTTTGGCTTGTAAATTTGTATTCGTTAATTAAAATATATGCAAAAATTCCTTTTATATAGCTTTTTAGGCCTGGCGCTCTTCGTTGCCTGCAGCAAAGATAAGTTTGAAGACAAACCCACCATTGAAATAAAGTCAATTAACCCTACTTATGTGTCGGCGTTAAGCGGGGCCTATGCAGAAATTGAAATGGAATTTACCGATAAACAGGGCGACCTGGACTCCGTCTTTTTGTACAAGAACCGGCTCAATATAAATCAAAAGCCATTACTGAACCCTTACCTGCCTTACCCGTTGCCCGACTTTCCCGAAAAATCGAAAGGCGTTTTAAAGGTGACCTTACAAAATACCGATCTTGCTGCAACAGGGTCCCCAAACACCAAGCCGGATGAACCATTTGGCAAAGAACCCGATACTATCAACTTCAAGATCGTGGTAAAAGACAAATCCGGAAATGTAAGCGACACCATTACTACCGACCAGCTTATAATAGAAAGATCTTAACTTGCGGACCACAGCGCTGAAGGATGTTGAAATATTCATTTGATCTGTTCCTGTTTTCGAGTTGTTTCATCGCCGGTTGTGCCTTATTGATGGTCGTTCAAACCAATCAGTTACTGTACCTGCAATATGACGTTTACGGGTATCTGGTCTTTGTATTTTTTTCTACCCTGTGCAGTTATAATTTTCATTGGTACCTGAGCGCTGATGCCACCAGTGAAAATGCCCGCGTCCGCTGGACCCTGCATCACAAAAAGCTGCATCTCGTACTCACAGCCATAGGCGCTATTGTTTCGGCCTGGTATTTCTTTCATTTTATAGAACACTGGTTCTGGCTGGGCGGCGCCGTGCTGCTAACCTTTCTTTATTCAGCTCCCAAATTGCGATTCGGGCCTTTTGCATGGCTTAGCCGGATAGCCGTGGGCAAAACCCTGTTCCTGGCCTTTGTATGGATGTATGTGACCACATTTTTACCCATCGCCATCGACAACCATCACTGGCATCCGGACTCCTTTTTATTCTGCACCAGCCGCTTTCTGCTGATTTACGCCATTTGTATCATTTTCGACTACCGCGACCGCGACTACGATAGAAAAGCGGGTATCCGCAGTATGATCACTTACTTTAACGAACGCGGTATTGACAACCTGTTTGGCTTGTCAATAGCCGGCTTTGCAGTTAGCACCATTGGCTTATATTTTTACGGATTTTCTGCGCTCACCATTGTTCTGTTGCTCATTCCCGGAGCCATTACCACGGTGCTGTACCCGGTAGCTAAAAAGAACTTCAGCGACTACCTCTATTATTTCGTGCTCGACGGGCTGATGATGTTTTCCTCCCTGTTAACGATATTCATCTCAAATAAGTAGTTTTGCGCTGATTAAATTGATATATTTATCATATATAGAACAGGCTCTAATCTTTTAATACTGTAAATATGGCTAAAAGTAAAACGAACGCCGCACCTGCAACGACGATCTCCAGGCTGTCTGATCAATCCCTGAAATTCCTCAAGACCTATATCAATACCCCATCACCCGTTGGCTTTGAAAGCGGCGGGCAAAAATTATGGTTAGATTATATAAAACCACTGGTTGATACCACATTTGTTGACCCTTACGGTACCGCTGTAGGCGTGATCAATCCCGATGCTGCTTTCAAAGTGGTTATTGAGGCACATGCCGATGAGATCAGCTGGTTTGTGAATTATATCACCCCCGAAGGGCTTGTTTACCTGAAACGCAATGGCGGTGTTGACCATGTGATCGCACCGGGGCAAAGGGTATTTATTCATGGAAAAAAAGGACCGGTAAAAGCGGTTTTCGGCTGGCCGGCCATTCATACCCGCTTACATAATCCCGATACCAAGGATCCGCAGCCCAAAGTGGAAAACCTCTTCCTCGACAGCGGCGCCCGCTCTAAAAAAGAAGTGGAAGAACTGGGCATTCATATTGGAGCGGTGGTGACCTACCAGGATGGCTTCGACGAACTGGCCTATGACTATTTTATCGGCCGCGCCTTTGATAACCGCGTAGGCGGTTTTATGATCGCTGAAGTAGCACGCCTGCTCAAAGAAAATAAAAAGCAATTACCATTCGGTTTATATGTGGTGAATGCCGTGCAGGAAGAGATTGGCTTACGCGGCGCCGAAATGATCGCCCGCCGCATAAAACCCAATGTGGCCATCATTACCGATGTTACGCACGATACCTATACGCCCATGATCAATAAAGTGATCGAAGGCGATGTAAGCTGCGGAAAAGGCCCTTCACTGGCGTACGGCCCCGCAGTGCATAACAAACTGCTGAGCCTGGTGCAGGATGTGGCTCAAAAACATGAGATCCCCGTGCAATTGCGTACGGTTTCACGCAGCACCGGTACCGATACCGATTCCTTTGCCTATGCCAATGACGGCTGCCCCTCTGTACTAATTTCCATTCCATTACGTTATATGCATACAACGGTTGAAATGCTGCATAAAAGCGATATAGAGCAAACCATTCGCTTAATGTATGAGACCTTGTTAACGTTAACACCCAAAACAAATCTCAGCTATTTGTGATCCAATCATACATCTTATTATACGTTGATCCCGGCAGCGGCAGTTATCTGATACAAATGATCATTGCCGCTATCCTGGGCGCGTTATTTTACTTTAAGAATATCTGGTGGAAGATCAAGGCTTTTTTCTTCAAGCCTAAAAAAGAAGACGCAGAGGGAGAAGATATTGTGAAATGACAACATACACGCGCCATCCTTCATCATTTAAAGATCCTTCGGGTTTTGTATTCCAATCGGAAGGAAATATTTACCGGCAGGTAAACCAGTATTATGCCGCCTTATACCGTCAATTGATGGATTCCGGCCTGTACCAGCAGCTAACCGGCAGCAAACAGCTGATATCCCACGAAGAATTAGCTGAAAACATAACCAACAGCACTGAATGGTTCACCACCCTTCGGCCCGAGGCCATTCCCTACATCTCTTACCCCTACGAATGGTGTTTTGAACAACTCCAGGACGCTGCCCTGCTTACCCTTTCCATACTGAAAACATCCATCCAGCATGGCATGATATTGAAAGATGCCACACCCTACAATATCCAGTTCCATAAAGGAAGGCCGGTATTCATCGACACACTGTCTTTCAACAGCTACGATCCCAAACAACCGTGGATCGCTTACCGGCAGTTCTGCCAGTGTTTCCTGTTCCCGCTCTACCTCGAGCACTACCTGAAAACCGATATTCAAAAGATCCTCAGCACTTATATCGACGGCATACCGGTTGACTTTGTGGCCAAACTCCTGCCATTGAAAAGCCGGCTAAGCTTGGGCGTGTGGTTACATGTATACTTACAGCACAGCGCATCTGTAAGCACAAGCGCCAGCGCCCGAACAAACAAACCCAATGGCGCTTTCAGCAAAAAAAAGCTGCTCGATGTGGTCAGCCACCTGACGAACATCATTGCGAGTTTCCCGGTGAATAAAACGTATAAAACGACCTGGAGCAACTATTACGAAGACACCATCCTGAGCAGCGAATACCTGCAGGAGAAAGAAAAGATCATACAGGCGTTTTGCGGGCAAACCAGGGCCCGCAGTGTGCTTGACCTGGGCGCTAACGACGGCTATTTTTCCAAATTATTTGCAGCTCACCAGATGGAGGTGATTGCCACCGATGCCGATAACCGGTGCATTTCAAGATTGTACCAGGAGGTAAAGAAAAACAGGATCGAAAATATTCTGCCTCTGATGCTGGATATTGCCAATCCATCGCCGGCCATTGGCTTTCACAACCAGGAACGCGCGGCCTTTCACGACCGTATCAAAACCGATCTGGTGGCGGCCCTGGCCCTCATTCATCACCTGGTTATTGGTAAGAACATTTCATTGCCGGTACTGGCAGACTATTTCAATAGCATTGCCCCGGAACTGATCATTGAGTTTGTGCCCAAGGAAGATGAAAAGGTGCAACAAATGCTGGCAAGCAGGCCGGATACTTTCCCGGACTATACCATTACCAACTTCGAGAACCTGTTCTTTCAGTACTTCGAGGTCATCAGCAGGCAGCCTGTTCCGGGAACCCACCGGGTTTTATATCACCTGCAGCGAATCAAGCAACCGGGATAAACGTTTATCTTTGACCCCCTGATAAAAAGCCAAGCCTAATGAAGCTGAGTAGCATTAAAAAATTTCCCTTCCATACATTCTTCCTACCAGCCTTTTTTATATTACATATAAACAACGAATACTTCAGCCTGTTACCGGCGCCAACCATTGTCGAATTCTTTCTTTATTATGTATTACTGGCAGCCGTTTTACTGGTCACCGGCCGGCTGCTGTACAGATCAATTACCAAAGCAGGGGTATGGGCTACCACCCTGCTGATACCCTTCTTCTTTTTCGGAGCGGCCCATGATCTTGTAAAAACAACCCCGTTCATCCGATCCTTTTCTTCCTATACGATTGTATTGCCTGTTTTGCTGATCAGCTTGCTGCTCTTCAGCTGGTACTGCAAAAAGAAGGCTGGCAACTTTGATAAGGCCCACAAATATTTTACCATCCTTTTCACTATCCTGGTCAGCATGGAGCTGGTGATCCTGGCACAAAAAACGATCACAAACAACCAGGAGAACAACCTTGCCTCTCACAATGAATTTATTAAACCGGTAGCCAATTGCCATCCATGCGAAAAACCTGATATCTTCTTTATTGTATTTGACGAATATGCCAGCTCGCGCAGCCTGCAGCATTATTTTGGCTTTGACAACAGCCTGCTGGATTCTTCCTTTAAAAAGAATAACTATTATATAGCAACCAATTCGAAAAGCAATTATAATATAACGCCCTTATCAATTGGCTCTACCTTTAACCTGCAATATTTTAACCGGCCATTGGAAAATGAGACTGTCAACACCCTTACTTTGTTACAAAGCTGTCAGTCATTCAAGGAGAGCCGGTTACCCGATCTACTCGGGCAATCGGGTTATGCCATCCACAATTTCGGGTTCAATCATTTCACCAATTATCCGGTGAGCACATTCCGTTATTTCGAAAACTTTGAACGCAATGCACTTTATCATGAAACCCTGTTCGGCAGGATCACCAGGGATATTTTATGGAATATCTGGAGGCTGAGCCCTGCTTTGAGAAAAAAGCGGGCACAACTAGACCGGCAAGAGCAAATGCAGTTCATCGAAAGAAATAAGAAGAACTGGCAGCTGGTATTACAGGAATTGAAAACACAGAATGAGCAACCGAAATTTGTCTTTAGCCATGTTATGATGCCGCATGCCCCTTTCTATTTGGATAGAAAAGGCAACAGGACCAATGATTTTTCATCTATCTACAATAAGAACAACAACCCCGGCCCCTACCTTGAACAGCTGATGTATACCAATACCTGGATCGACTCAATATTAAATGCCACCGATCGCAACTTTTCGCGGCCCCGGGTTGTAATTGTGGAGGGTGATCATGGATATCGTGATACTCCTTTTGTGCCCGGACAAAGGGAAAAACATTTTATGAACCTGAACACTTATTATTTCTCAGATAAAGATTATTCTATGTTATACGATAGCATAAGCCCGGTGAATACCTTCCGGGTTGTAATGAATAAGTATTTCCATACAAAGCTCCCTTTATTAAAGGACAGCACGATACTTTTGCAATAAACACAACCATGTTTTTCCCTATCTTCACAGCTTCTTAAGGTAGCAATACCAGGGAAAAACCAGCAATTCGCACCTATATATTTTACTGTAAATCATTCGAAATGAAGGAAATTATAAGAAACGACTGGACTATTGAAGAAATACAGGAAATTTACAATACCCCATTGCTCGAGCTTATTTACCGCGCTGCCACCATTCACCGCCAGTATAACAACACCGGAGAAGTACAGGTCTGTACGCTGCTTTCCATAAAAACCGGAGGCTGTTCTGAAGATTGCGCCTATTGCCCACAGGCAGCCCGTTACAATACAGGCGTTAATGTACATGCCTTGATGCAGAAAGAGCAGGTACTGGAATACGCCGCCAAAGCAAAAGCGGCCGGTTCAACCCGTTTTTGCATGGGCGCTGCCTGGCGCGAAGTAAGGGATAACCGCGATTTTGACCGCGTTATCGACATGGTTAAAGGCGTAAATGAAATGGGCATGGAAGTTTGCTGCACGCTTGGTATGCTGACCGAATCACAGGCGCAGAAACTGGCCGAAGCGGGTTTGTATGCCTACAACCACAACCTGGATACATCCAAGGAATATTATAAAGAGATCATTTCTACCCGTACTTACAACGACCGGTTAGATACATTGGATAATGTACGCAAAGCCGGGATCTCTGTTTGTTGCGGTGGCATTGTTGGTCTGGGTGAAACCCATGCAGACCGTATCAAAATGCTGCATACACTGAGCACCATGCCCGAACATCCGGAAAGTGTGCCCATCAACGCACTGGTGCCTGTAGCCGGTACGCCGCTGGAAAATAATCAGAAAGTAGACGTATGGGATATGGTAAAGATGATCGCTACTGCGCGCATCCTGATGCCTAAAGCAATGGTTCGTTTAAGTGCAGGCCGTGCAACCATGAGCGTATCAGACCAGGCATTATGCTTTATGGCCGGCGCTAACTCCATTTTTACCGGCGAAAAGCTGCTAACCACGCCAAACCCTTCTTTTGATGAAGATAAAGCCATGTTTGATATGCTGGGCTTAACGCCACGGGAAGCATTTAAAGAAGAGAAAGTACTTGCTTAAGTAAGTAATACTATACAGCATAAAGAAGTCCGGAACAGGTAGTGCCAAACACCCGTTTCGGACTTTTATTTTTGTTCATTTTTCTTCTGTGTTCCTCCTGCTTCATACCGCCTGTTTCTTACTTCATAATCCCAGGAAGAAAGATCTTACTTCGGGAATATACTGCTGTCGAGCACATCAGCTATTTCCTTACAGAAGTATTGTTTGCCTTCCATGACCAGCATAATGGCCCGAACCATTTCTTCACCGGAAGAGTTTTTGGTAACATATCCATTGGCGCCCGCATGCATCAGGGCATTGATATAGGGAAGATCGGTATGAACAGAGATTCCAATTATACGTATGGCGTTTGTAAATGCCCGGATGGCTCTGGTAGCTTCAATACCACTCACGGGGTCCATGTTAATATCCATTAAAACGACATCGGGTGAAAGCGTTTTACAGGCTTCAATAACCTGTTGGCCGTTTTCACATATGGCTATTATCGACAGCCTTTTATCCCTGCTCAAGAGCAGGTTCCAGGCCTCGCGTACCAGTTTGTGATCATCTGCTATAATCACTTTGATCATTAAGCTAAGGTTTAATTAATGGCAAATTAAGATTAAACATTTTGCAGGATAAACAAAATTCCATGCCCTTAAATTTTAAAAGTTTAAGGAAAGCGGTTACAAAAAATTAAGGGGAAACAATTATTTATCACGTCCGCCCTGACCGAAATCGTTTAGCCTGAGGGTTAAGCCGAACTGGTTATAAAAAGAATTATTTTGATAATAACTCCTCGCGTAACGGATCTGGATTTTTTTAAATAACACGCCGGCTCCCATTGAAAACCCGTTTAGCCCATTGCCAGCGTTCGTTACATTCAATTCTTTTCTGCGGAGGTAATTGTATCCGGCAGTTACTTCTACTTTATCGCCGATGTATAACTGCACAGCCAGGATAACATGCCTGAAAAACTTGTCAAATATATATTTTTTTTCCTTGCTATCCTGTGCCAAACCTATTTCGTTATTAAATAAAGTGTCACTATAACGTGTATTGAACTGCTGTAATTGAAAGAGCGTAAGCGAGAACTGCAATGGCGCATGCGCCAGCCGTTTCGAAATACCCACTTGCAGGTCGAAAGGCAGATCGCCTGCGGTGCTGCCGGTATACTTCTTTAACTGGGCGCCCATATTCCGGGCCACCAGGGAGGCCTGCCATAAATGAGCAGAATCGCTGTACGTTATACCTACATCCAGTGCGGCGCCCGAAGAACGATAGATCCCATATGATGAATGAATGAATTTGGCAGTAACCCCATAATGCCAGCGCTCTCCATATTGCCGCGTTGCACTGAGCTGCACCACATAATCTGCCGGCCGCATCGTACCCAGTACATTACCCGTTACATCTGTTTCGGGCATAGAGCCGTAACTGAAATAATTGACACCGGCGGCAAAAGTGGTTTTAAGCGGTTCATGATGAAAACCTGCCATTAAATGGTAATTCCTGATGCCCGCATAAAAAGAGTTGAAAACCATTGATGTTTGGGTGTGCATGGCTGGCCTTAATAAAGCCGGATTGTTAAAAGCCAGGCCAATATCAGCGGTTTGATTGGTAATGTTGATGCCGCCTAAAGCGGTTAACTGGGGCGTATTGGAGAGTTTCAGGAAATTATACACCGTATTGCCGCCCAATGTTTGCGCATTTGCCCGGGTAAGGATCAATAAAAATATTAATATATGCAGTTTGCTTTGCATGTACGCTACCGTACGAAAATAGGCAAAAAAAAATTCCTCCATTGACATGGAGGAATTTCTTTAACCCTTAAAACAACCAACATGAAAAAAAATCTCGGTTGAATAATTATTAACAGGGTTGAATTGTTATTTGTTCAATGATGTCTTAAAAGTTCATATTAAAATCCTATTAAAGGGATCTTGTTCTTTTTCGTAGAAGAATCACCTCACCCTAATGCAATATCAAGCACCTGCTGCATGGTTTTAACATAGTGAAAGTTTAACCCTTTAATGAAAGCAGGTTCAATTTCCTTGATGTCGCGCTCGTTCTGCCAGCACAGCACGATCTCTTTCAACCCCGCCCGGCGGGCAGCCAGCACTTTTTCCTTGATGCCTCCTACCGGCAACACCTGACCGCGCAAGGTTATTTCGCCAGTCATGGCCAGATAGGGTTTTACCCTTTTACCGGTCAACGCCGAGGCAATAGAGGTCATGATGGTGATCCCGGCGCTGGGCCCATCCTTCGGCACTGCCCCTTCAGGCACATGCACATGAATGCTTTTCTTCTCGAACAGGGATGGGTTGATGCCTGCCTTTTTTGCATTCGACATCAGGTAGGTCAAGGCCGTAGTGGCGCTTTCTTTCATTACATTGCCCAGGTTACCCGTGAGCTTCAGCTCGCCCTTGCCATCACTAAGGCTGGTTTCCATAAACAGAATATCACCGCCAACATAGGTCCACGCAAGGCCAATAGATACGCCCGGAATATTGGCTACCTTATATATTTCATTGTTGTATTTGGGCTTGCCCAGGATCTTTTCTATGTCTTTTTCGGTAAGTGTATTTTTAACATTTTCGTGCAGGGCATATTCCTTTGCCTCATACCGCATAATGGAAGCCAGGTAGCGGTCGAGCTCGCGAACGCCGCTTTCCCGCGTATAATCCTGGATGATCTTTTGCAAAACGGTATCGCCGATCTTGAATTCGATCTTTTTCAAACCATGCGCTTCTTTTTGCTTGGGAACCAGGTGCCGTTTGGCGATCTGTACTTTTTCTTCCACGGCATAACCGCTCAGGTTAATGATCTCGAGCCGGTCGCGCAGCGCCGGTTGAATATTATTGATATCATTGGCGGTAGCAATGAAGAGGACCTTGCTGAGATCATACTCCAGCTCCAGGTAATTATCGTAGAAGGTATTGTTCTGCTCGGGATCCAGCACTTCCAGCAAAGCAGAAGAAGGATCGCCGCGGAAATCGTTCCCTACCTTATCAATTTCATCGAGAATGATGACGGGGTTCGACGATTTCAGTTTCCGCAGCATTTGGATGATCCGGCCCGGCATGGCGCCGATATAGGTTTTGCGGTGGCCGCGGATCTCGCTTTCGTCATGCAAACCACCCAGACTGATGCGGCCATATTTACGCTGAATAGCGGTGGCTATGCTGCGGCCAAGGGAGGTTTTGCCAATGCCCGGAGGGCCTACAAAACAGAGGATCGGACTTTTCATATCCCCTTTCAATTTCAGCACCGCCAGGTATTCGAGCAGGCGTTCTTTTACCTTATCCATGCCATAATGGTCATGGTCGAGCACCTTTTTAGCTTTTTTGAGGTCGTACTGATCTTCGGTCACTTCCTGCCAGGGAAGGTCGAGCATCAGGTCGAGGTGATTGTACACCACGGAATAATCAGGGGTGCTCGGGTGCATACGCTCCAGTTTTTCCACCCCTTTTTTGAACATCTCCCGGGCGGCTTCGGTCCATTTTTTAGCCTCCGCCCTTTTCAGCATCTCTTTTACTTCCCGCTCATTGGTATCGCCGCCCAGCTCCTCTTTAATGCTCTTCATCTGCTGTTGCAGGAAATATTCGCGCTGCTGTTTGTCGAGCTCCGTTTTGGTCTTGGTGGTCACCTTGTTCTTGAGTTCGGCAAACTGCAACTCGCGCTGCAACAGTTTCATCAGCAGGTCGGCCCGGGTCTCAATATTGTTCAGCTCCAGCAGTTTCTGTTTCTCTGCCAGCTCTGTGTTCAGGTTGCTTGATATGAAATGGATGAGAAAAGACGGGTTTTCGATATTGCGTAAAATGATCGAAGCTTCAGAGGGTATATTGGGCGAAAGCTGAATGATCTGGCCGGCCAGCTCTTTTATATTGGCCACATAGGCGTTAAAATCCTCATTCTTAGGGGCTTCATCCTCTTCCAGCAATTCGATGCGGGCTTTGAAATAAGGGTCTTCTGCCGTGATCTCGGTCACTTTAAAGCGGCGTTTGCCCTGGATAATGACGGTGGTGCCGCCATCGGGCATTTTGATCATTTTAATGATCTTGGCCACGGTTCCGATATCTTCCAGGTCTTTGACCGCAGGATCTTCCACATTACTGTCTTTTTGCGCTATAACGCCTATCAGTTTGTCAGCTTTATAAGCATCATTTACAGCTTTTATACTTTTATCGCGGCCCACAGTGATCGGCAGAACCACACCGGGGAACAAAACGGTATTTCTTAACGGTAAAAGTGACAATTCCGACGGAATGACTATATCTGCACTGTTATCTCCTTCATTTTCATTCAGGGGAATAATAGGAATAAAATCCATTTCATCTTCAGGCGTGAATAATATTTTCGCTTCTTTCATTACTTAGATTATCTGTGACAAAATAACATACTATTGCTTAGAATACCATGAATTGAAGGCAATTGGCATATATGTCAAGTTTAATGCCAGTGCAGTAAAGGCATAATAATCAAGGGGATCGATGCATGTTTTGGCAGGAAAATCAGGCAACGGCGTTTAATATTCTGATCATTGAGCTTATAATGATCCGGGATCGCCCCTGACGAACGCTTAAGCTCAGTGAAACATCCTGTGCAGCGGGCGCGGGCGCTGCCCTGCAGGCATAAAAAAAAGCTCCTTGCGGGAGCTTGCTAGATCAAAGAACGTTTATGGAGATATTACCATTTATCAACTTCTTCACCAGCATCAGCAGCAGAACCAGTTCCATTGTTAGAAGCGGTGCTTACTGGTGATAATTCCGGAGCTTCAGCTACTTCATCGATATCTGTATCTGCAACTTGATCGTGGTTGTAGGCGTCAAAATCGAAATTCGGCATCAGTTCAGTTTTCACATAATCTACTGCTTCGGTCAATGCCTTTAAGAATTTGTTGAAATCTTCTTTGTAAAGAAAGATCTTGTGCCTGTCGTACCCGTTTTCATTGAATTTTTTGCGGCTCTCCGTAATGGTAATGTAGTAATCATTTCCACGGGTAGCCCTCACATCAAAGAAGTAGGTTCTTCTTTTCCCAGCTCTTATGCGTTTGCTATAAACGCTTTCCATACGTTTGTCGTTGTTTTCGTACGCCACAGTCATTTAAGTTTTGCAGTTAACAATTATCAAATTTTCACAAAAAAAAGCGTTACAAATATAATATTGTTTTAGAATCAACAAAATTTCATTAGCATTTTACGAAGTAATTTCCCTTAGTTATCCCCATTTCCGGCCTATTTTAACCTTCTTCGCGCTCCTGTTGCAGCTGTTGTTCGTATAAATACGCATAATAACCGTTTAATGATAATAATTCATTATGTGTTCCGGTCTCTACGATCTTCCCTTCATCAAGCACAACAATGATATCAAAATCGAAAAGGGTAAAAATGCGGTGAGTGATAATAATAGCCGTCTTATGCTGCAGGTAGATACTTAAATTGCCCAGGATCTCTTTCTCTGTGCGGGCGTCAACGGCACTAAGGCAATCGTCAAACACCACGATCTGCGGGTCTTTGGCGAGTGCACGCGCAATCGAAATACGTTGTTTTTGTCCGCCACTTAGTGTAACACCCCGCTCCCCTACCATTGTATCGTATTTGTCGTGAAAATGCTCTATCTCGCGTTCAACACTCGCATAGCGGGCTGCCTTTACAACAGTATCGTTATTGGCATTATCATTCGTAGCCGGACTGAACAGAATATTATTATTAATAGTATCGCTGAACAGGAACACATCCTGTGGCACATAACTGATCTGGCGCCGCAATTCCTGCAGATCCATTTGCCGCAGATCAGTGCCGTCGATCTTCACGCTGCCCACCGTTGGGTCGTACATGCGTAATAACAATTGCGCAATAGTGGTTTTACCGCTGCCGGTATGACCGATGATCGCCACTTTCTGTCCTTTTTTGATCTGCAAATTGAATTGAGTAAGCGCCTGGATCCCGGTATTGGGATAAACAAAATCAACATTATCAAATTCAATACTGCCCTGCAGAGCCGGTTTTTGCGCATTTGCCGGGTTCACAATGGCCGGCTCGGTATGCAGGAATTCATTGATCCGTTTTTGAGAAGCCGCCGCGCGCTGGATCATGCTGGCCGTCCACCCGATTGCACCTACGGGGAAAGTGAGCATATTGATGTACATCACAAATTCGGCAATGGTGCTCATCTGAATATCATGCTTTCCGTAAATAGCGTAAATGCCGC
Organism: Longitalea arenae; assembly: GCF_016924755.1. Lineage (GTDB taxonomy): Bacteria > Bacteroidota > Bacteroidia > Chitinophagales > Chitinophagaceae > Niastella > Niastella arenae. Next base: position 453,711 of record NZ_JAFFJX010000003.1, read on the forward strand.
CGATCATGATCGTAAGCAAGGTACTCAAACCAATGAGCAGCGTCATGGATGGAAAATACAAGGCTTCTGTTTTCGCCAGCGCAATAGCGTTCGTTTTATATTCCTCACTGTTCTTCTCGAAGAACTGGAACATGGCCTTTTCCTGTACAAAGGATTTAATGACCCGGATACCGGAATAGGATTCCTGGGCATTGGTAGTGAGATCGCTCAGTAATGCCTGGATCCTTTCACTCTTTTTATTGATGATGGTATTTACTATATAAATGGTAACTGCCAGAATGGGCAGCGGCGCCAGTACATACATGGTAAGCATGTGATCTTTCTTCCACATATAATATACCGACAGGGAGATCAGCGACACCAGGTTGATGAAATACATAATGGCCGGTCCCGTGAACATCCGCACCCGGCTAACATCTTCCGCCATGCGGTTCATGAGGTCGCCCGTACTGTGGGTCTTATAAAAATTGGTATCGAGGGTGAGATAATGCTTGAAGATCTGGTTCTTTTGATCGAATTCAATATGCCGGCTCATCACGATGATGGTTTGCCGCATCAGGAACATGAAAATACCACGGATCAGCGCAAGCACCAGGATGGTAATGCCGCAGAGGGCAATAACAGAAATGGTCCTGTGCTTTTCGGCAAATCCGATAAAATAGATCACCAGCCAGTCATACTGTACAGGTGCTTTCTTCTGCTCAATGCCAAATGAGCGTTGCACCACATCAAATACATAACCGGTGACCTGGGGCGCCAGCACGGCAAAATAGTTGGAAACAACGATAAACAGGATGCCCAGGAACAACCGGTACCGGTATTTCCAGAAATAGGTCTCAAGCGCTTTTAAATGTTTCAACCGCAGGAATTTGAGGGGCAAATTTAAGTTGAAAAGTTAACTAGTTGACCAGTTGAAACGGCATCCTGATGCTCTCCACTGTAATTATTTGTTAATCCGTTAACTCCTCAACCGATCATCCCGTCGGCCCGCCAACCCCTGAACCGGCCGCTCAGCCTTCCTCCGGCGCATTCATCTTCGGCGGCTCCTCACCTGGTTGCTGCTCATTTTTAACATGATCTTCATTGGGCAGCTGATTAAGCGCCGTACCCCTGTCATTCTCATCGAGCTTTTTAGGCGTTTCTTCACGCACTACATTGAAATCGTTCCCAACACTGGTCTCAAATTCACTGTGGACCTGCTCTGACAGTCCTTCTTGTTTATTTTTTTTGTTTGCCATGCAGTTAAACGTTCAAAATTCATACCCCGCCACCCCGGGAACAGGTGGTATCGGAATTGCTAAATTTTAACAACATTAATCTTTACGTATGCAGATAAAAGATAAAGAATGGTGGAAAGAAACCGTGATATACCAGGTTTACCCGCGGAGTTTTAAGGACAGTAATGGTGATGGTATCGGCGATCTGCCGGGCCTTATTTCAAAACTGGATTATATTCAAAGCCTGGGTGTGGGGCTGGTATGGCTCAATCCCATTTATGCCTCCCCCAATGATGATAACGGGTACGATATCAGTAACTATGAAGCTATTTCACCCACATTTGGCACCATCGCCGATTTCAATGCTTTGCTGGTAGGTTTACATGCCAGGGGTATAAAACTGATCATGGACCTCGTCGTTAATCACACCAGCGACGAACATCCCTGGTTTGTGGAATCGAGGAAATCGAGGGATAATCCCTATCGCGACTATTACCACTGGTGGCCTGCAGAAAAAGGCAAACCACCACACCGGTACAGCTTTTTCGATAAAAAAGGCGACGCCTGGCAATACGATCCCTCAACAGATGCTTATTACCTGCATTATTTCTCCAACAAACAACCCGATCTTAACTGGGAAAATCCCAAAGTAAGGCAGGAGATCTATCAAATGATGCGGTTCTGGCTCGACAAAGGGATCGACGGTTTCCGGCTGGATGCCATTTCCTATATTTCAAAAGACACTACATGGCCGGTAGTGTCAGAAAAAGACCTGGCTGAAAAATATAAGAATGACTTTTCTTATTTCTATTCCAAAGGGCCTAAACTGCATGATTACCTGCATGAAATGAACCGCGAAGTACTGCAGCATTATAAAGATGTGGTCACCATCTCCGAAACGCCGGGTATTGAAAAAGAGGAGGCTTTGCTCTTTGTGCATGAAGACCGGCAGGAACTGCACATGTTGTACCATTTTAAGGGTATGGAGCTCGGTTACGCGAAAGAGGGTTTTAAACGGCCCGACCCCAATGGGTACTCGCTGCCGGCCTTTAAGAAATTATATACGGAATGGAACGATGTGTTTGCCAAAGAAGGCTGGGGCACCATTTACCTTGGCAATCATGATCAACCGCGGATGCTTTCCCGATGGGGCAATGATGCACCGGAATTCAGGATTCCCTCCTGTAAACTGCTGATGACCTTCCTGCTCACGATGCGCGCCACCCCCATTTTTTATAACGGCGATGAGCTGGGTATGGCCAATATCAAGTTTGAATCCATCGATGAATACCGGGATCTTGAAACCTTGTACATGTATCATTACCTGAAATCTAAAAATGAAGACATAGAGCAGTTCGTTAAAGACCAGCAATTCGGTGCACGCGACAATGGCCGTACGCCTTTTCAGTGGGACGCCACACCTTGCGCCGGTTTTACTACCTGCCAACCCTGGATCAAGGTAAATAATGACCATGTGTATATCAACCAGGAAGCACAGGATGCCGATAGGAATTCACCACTCAATTATTTCAGGCACCTGGTGCAGCTAAGAAAAGATCACCTGGAACTGGTCTATGGCGAATACAAAGTGTATGATGTGGACCATGAAAAAGTATATGCATATACCCGCACCCTTGAAAAAACGACGACCCTTATCGTGCTTAATTTTTCCAATGACCTGGTCGCTTATAAGATCCCGAAGGAACTGCAAAAGAAACAATTTCAGCTGATCAATAACAATGAAACCTCCCTGCAACACGATGCACATGAATTGACATTATTACCCTGGCAGGCGCTCATGTTCAAACTGAAGTAGCGGGCGGGCCGGTGCATATTGAGAAATAAATGACCCGGCATATTTGTTGAACAAGCTATATTAAATCAAATGTTATGGATAGCATTAACAAAAATCAACCGGAAAAGAATCGCGAAAACCTGAGCAATGAAGCGGCTATTGAAAAGTTACGCGAACTGGTTGATAAAGCAAAGACCTGTTTCTTTGATACAGGACATCCCGTCAGCGGGCAATCGAACGGCGTTCGCCCGATGAGTGTACAACAAATTGATGAAGCGGGTAATCTTTGGTTCCTCAGCGCAAGTGACAGTCATAAAAACCAGGAGATAGCCATTGATCATACAGTAAAACTGTTTTTCCAGGGATCGGCCCATGCCGATTTTATGTATTTAACAGGTAAAGCAGAGATCATCACCGACCGGAATAAAATTGAAGAATTGTGGGAACCGATCATGAAGACCTGGTTTACGGAAGGCAAGGATGATCCGCGCATCACCGTTATTAAAGTAACTCCGGAAGAAGGCTATTACTGGGATACCAAACACGGCAAGGCCATTGCTTTTCTTAAAATGATGGTAGGCGCCGCCACCGGTAAAACACTGGATGATTCCATTGAAGGCAGGCTAACCATGTAAGATATTCCTACAAAACAAAAGGCCGTCCGATCAATTCGAGACGGCCTTTTTTGATGTATGACGAGTTGGTTGGGCATCCATCAATACCTGAGAATAGCGGCCAGTTCACCCTGTTCCGGCATTTCATTGGCCTCCAGGAAATATACTTCGCCGCCGTTCTGGATGGTTTTGATCACAGCTTTATCGATAAGATCATCCACTGTCTCTGATTCATTATCCAGAATATCCAGTTTGTTCTCCTGTTCATTAAAGGTTCCCCAGATCCTGCTGCCCTTTCTTACAAACAAATGAGAAACTCTTGAATAATAGGTGGCCGGTATAATTACACCTACATTGGTAGACGTTAATTCAGTGGCTGATTTGTTCCCATAATCTTCGAGGGCCCGCATTAATGGCTGATCGAAGTATGGTTTCATCACCTGCATGGCTTCTTCATACAATTCATTGTCGTTCTGCTGGTGGTGATTACCGGTCAATGCTTCGGGCCAGATGTATTTATAATCGGATACCGACCGGTAGATGGGGATCAGGAAGTCCTGCCCCGCCAGTAATAAGGGCACCGTTTCGCGGTTAAGATGCGTTTGCCAAATGGTATCGTCCACCTCTTCCAGGTAGATCGCAATATTCTCTTTTTCATCCGGCCGGCCTGCACCTAGTCCGTGAAAGTTCGCGGCGGGACCTGCTTTCCCTGCCGTTCTGAAGACACCATTACCACCTTTTTCTTCTACCTGTACCACATCATCTACACCGCTGGGCAATTCTTCTACCTGCAAATGCTCAATACCTATGGCATCGGCGCGGTAAAAACGGGGGAACTTTTTGGCAATGTCGAGTATGTAAAAATATTCAGATCGAACCATAAAAGGAACCAGCGGGCTCACATAAAAAGATGTATTCACGCGAACATGTTGTATCAATGGTGCGCGCAGTTTTAGATATTTAAAAAAGCCATCGGCTATATATACCGCCAGTCCATGATTGAGTGAACGCCAGAACTTGTCTTCCCGTAAGAGATCGTAACCGGGCTTCAACATCTTTTTGATAAGGATCGTATCCGTTCCCTGGTCATTCAGGATCTTTTCAGCCTGCTGTAAGGCGCTTTTGAATACGGTCATATCAACCTGCTCATTCACTTCCACACCCGCTTTATGCGTAGGCATCAGGATACTGATACAGGGCGATTGTTCATAACTTGCTAGTTCAATAAAAATGTCTTTTGTCAGATCACCAACCAGTTCTTCCGGCTGGGTTTTCGTTACCTCCTCTGTATACGTTTCGTTTCTACTCTTGTTTTGTGTTGATTCAGTCTTTGAAAAATCCTCACCCTTGCTGGTATTTCTATTAGGGTGCCGAACCGGCAGATCAGCGGGAATTTCCGGCTCGCTTTTATTCGCACCGGAGGGCTTTCCTTTGCCGGGGTGAAATTTACCTTCTCTATCTTTTCCCATACAATATTGTTTTATGGTAAGACCTCAATAAATATACCAGCGACCATTACAAATCAATATGCTATAACCGAAAAGCGCTTGCAAAAAATGGGGTTTTTATAGCCCATTTTGTTGCATCCCCGGCGCCATGCCAGGCTTGTGTATTCAGCCGATCATGGCAATAAGAAACTTCAGTGGTGGAACGGCAAAACTGGCGGGGACGCCCCAAAAAAAATGGCATCCTCAGCTGAGGATGCCACCGGGTCATCGATCATTAGTTAAAATCCTTTTTTGCCGCCTCCTTCTTCACTCCCCCTGCCTGCCTGCTTCACATATTTTTCCAGCCAGGCATTTTGCTCATACAGCATGTGCAGCAGGTTTTCCCTGGCCCTGTAACCATGCGCTTCATAAGGCAGGCTTACAAAACGAACCGTGCCGCCATGTCCTTTAACGGCATTGAACAGGCGCTCACTTTGAATGGGAAAAGTGCCGGGATTATCATCCATTTCACCGTGGATCAACAATAAAGGCGTTTTTATTTTATCGGCATAACTGAAAGGGCTCATCGCCGCATATAATTCGGGCGCCTGCCAGTAAGTACGGTCTTCATTCTGAAAACCAAATGGCGTAAGGCTGCGGTTATAGGCCCCGCTCCGCGCAATACCTGCTTTGAACAGGTTCGTATGCGCCAGCAGGTTGGCGGTCATAAAGGCGCCGTAGCTATGTCCGCCAACAGCAACCCGGTTACGGTCACCTACACCCATATCGGCCAGTTTATTGATAGCGGCTTCTGCATTCATGCGCAGCTGATCGATGAAATTATCATTGGGCTTTTTATTGGCATCCGTAGCAACGATCGGCATCTCCGCATTATCGAGCACCGCATAACCTTGTGTAACCCAGAAAACAGGTCCCCCATAACTTACCATGGTAAACTTTTCTTTGGTGCCGCGCACCTGCGCCGCATCGGCAGCAGAATTGAATTCGCGGGGATAGGCCCACATCAATACAGGAAGCGGACCATCTTTTTTGGGATCATAATTTTTTGGCAGGTACAGGTCACCGGTGAGGTCGACACCATCGGCTCTTTTGTAAAAGATCTTTTGTTTGTGAATGCCTTCCAGCTGGGGATAGGGATTGGTAAAACTGGTGATAGGCTGATCTGCTATCCGGCGGATCAGATTCTTAATATAATAATTCGGCATCTCCTGCTGCGACTCCCGGCGGGTGAGCAGTACCAAATTATCGGCATCCAGCACTTCTACCACCGTTTCAAAAGAACCTTCCGGGCAACGCCAGATAATATCATTTTGTTTCGTGCTGAGATCGAATTTGGCAATAAAAGGCAGGTCGCCCTTCGGTGAACTGCCAACGGGATTATTCATCAGCATTTTGGTATCATTATCGATCAGCTTTATTACCGGGCGGCCATATTTATTCTTCACGGTAACCGGCGTGCCAGGGTTCCCGTAAGCATCGGTGGTATTTCTTTCCATCAGGGTTTCCAACCGGCCGCTGGCAGGATCATACCCGCTGAAGCGTACGCTTTGTTTGCTTTGCAGGCGTTCAGTGACCAGGGCCATTTTTTCGTTGCCCCACAGTATGCCGCCAAAGCGCCAGCTGGTCTTGAAAAGCGCTTTGGGCTCAGCGGTAAAAGGAGCGCTCAATGAATATACTGCATCATGAAAATCGGTCTTGCTTTTGTAAATACCACTATCGAGCGGTGTGCACCAGACAAGGGTAGCCGCTTCATCATCGCGCCACTCGAATCCACGGGGTGCATTTAAGACATTGTCATATCCTGAAGGCGATAGCTCTGAAGAAGGCAGGGTGGCCACCACTTTCACCACCTTACCGGTAAGATCGGTAATGCGCACCGTTGCATTGAAACCATAGGCCGGCACCAGGTAAGAGAATGGTTTGTTAATGGTGCGGATGAGTAAATATTTTTTATCAGGTGAACAACTGAAAGAACTGTAAATGTCTGGTTTACCAATATTGCTTTCCACACCATTCACATTTTTCACCAGTTGCACCGTGCTGTAGAATGCAAAGAGTTTTTCATCATAAGGAGACCTGATAAGATCCTGGTAGGTACGGCTGGGCGCCACCTTACCGAGGTTCTCCTGGATGGCGGGGCCGGAAGGCATCAGCGACTTGACGGGCGCTGCTGAGGCTGGTTGTACGATGGTCTTATACAAGAGGGTATTGTTATCCATCCACAGCAGGTCAGTGCCCAGGATCAGGTTCAACGGGCGTTTATTCACTTTGGTGGCTTTCCGGCTGGCCACATCGATCACGTACAGGTCAACGCTTTTGCTCGTCGTATTGGTAAATGCGATCTTTTTATCATCGGGGCTCCAGCTTATATTCGCTGCCAGCATATTGGCAGGCAGGCCGCTCACCGGGTATTCTTTTCCCGCTTTAATGTCTTTTAGCATGAATTGATTGATGAAGTTCTGGCGGCTCGGTGCAAAATTATTGGGGTTGATCCGCTGGCCGGCCAGCTTTAACTCCGGTTGTGCCAGTTCTTCTACAGATGGATAACTGTTGCGTTCCATCAGCAGCATCCAGGCGCCTTTTCCATCTACACTTACTGCAGGGGTGGGTTTGGCCAGCAGCAATTCGGCCATTTCCTTAGGTGGTTTTTTATACCCTTCCTGCGCAAAACAAAAATTTACTACAAAGTAGCTAACCAGTAGCAGCAATTTTCTCATGTATGAACTTTTTAAAATAAAATATATGAATCTGACGGCAAAACGCCGGCAATCATGCACGACCCAACCGCAAAATGTAAAGTAAAGAAAAAAGGGTGAGCCCTGCCGAAAGGTTGGACGCTGCAATAGGAAAAAGACCGTATTTTAGTTCAAATAATCTACCTGCGAATCTGCCTTGATGTATATTGACCATCCTTCATATGAAAGATTTGAACAGCTTTTCAGGGCGCATTATAATGCATTGGCCAACTATGCGTATTCTTTCCTAAAGAATAAAGAAGACGCAGAAGATGTGGCGCAGGAAGTTTTTATTAAACTATGGAAGAAGAAACCGGCGGTCATGTTTACCGACCAGGTTAAATTCTATTTGCTCACAGCTACCAAAAACGGCTGTATTTCCTTATTGCGCAAACAGGCGGGCAAATATATGGTTGAACCGGAAGGGGCGCAGCTGGCGGCCACTCCTGACCCGCAAGCCACCACGGAGGCCGACATCAACAAGATCATCAGCAAGGCCCTGGCGCTCCTGCCGCCACAATGCCTGGTCATCTTCAAGCTCAGCCGCTTTGGGCAGCTCAGCTACCAGCAGATCGCCGATGAACTGGGACTTTCCGTAAAAACCGTCGAAAACCAGATGGGCAAGGCATTGCGTATTTTACGGGATTATGCCAAACAAAATAACGTACCCTATATCGTGCTCTTTTATCTGGTGAGCCATTATTTAAAATAAAGTCGGGTGCCGGATAGGGGTTTTAAAAAAACGCTGCGTTTCTCCCCAAACAACAGTAGTTATTTAATAACCCAAAGGTACAGTTATGAAAAAGATCTGTGTTATTGCATTATGTATTTCAATACTTATTACAGGGGGTTGCAACCGGAACGATGACCTGCAGCAATTTGCAGCCACCAGGGCCATGTTGCTGGGCAAATGGCAGCTCGATAAAAGCATAGAGGAATATTACAAACCGGTACCTGTTCTACAGGAACGCGAAGAAACAAGCGGCACCACCGGCGACACAGTGATCTTTAAAAACGACAATCTGGTGTATGCCTACAGAACCCTGTCAACAGGTGTTGAAGAAGAAATATTCGAATATACGCTGGTAAACGACAGCACGGTGATCATCGACGACGAAGCATGGCGCATAAGGCAACTGACCGCACATGAGCTGACCCTATACCAGGAAGAAACCGAAAACGATGAAAGGGACATAAGAGTCGGTTATTTTATAAGATAACCGTCCGGTTATCTTTGCAGGGACCTTCGTCTTCAAGGTGTTTGTTTACCGGCCATTAAATATACAGGTATGAGTGAAGACATCTACAATCTGCTGGCCAAACATTTTACCGGCCAAACCAGCGAAGCGGAAGCAGCTGATATCCGGCAATGGTTAAACGCCAGCGCGCAGAACGAGGCTGATTACCGCTTGCTGGAAAAGTTATGGCATCAGTCAGCCGAACAGGAGCCCATCGACTTTGATACCGAACTGGCATTACAAACAGTTTCTGCACAACTGCAGCCCGCAAAAACCGGCTGGATCATTACCCTCGGCAGGGCCGCCGCCATAGCGGCCGCTCTTCTGATAGGCTTGCTGATCTGGGAGCTGTTTAATGCAAACAGGATGCGCATCGTTGCAGCCGATACCGCCGTAAAAGAAGTGAAACTCGAAGATGGCAGCCGGGTTTACCTGCGCCAGGGGGCTGCCTTGCATTACCCCGCTCATTTTACGAACAGCAAACGCGCGGTGGCATTGACGGGCGAAGCATTTTTCAGTGTAGTGCGTAATACCGCTTCGCCTTTTATCGTGAACGCCGGCCCCGCGCATGTAACGGTACTGGGCACCAGCTTTTCGGTCATCAATGCAAACGACTCTGTGCAGCTGATCGTAAAAACGGGGCTGGTAAAATTCAATGCAGCGCATGATACGGCCAGCAAGCTGCTCGTATCAGCCGGGGAAAAAGCGGTATATGGGCAGAACCGATTGCAGAAGGCCATGAATACCGACGTGAACTTCAACGCCTGGCAGTCGAAGCAGCTGGTGTTTAAGAATACCCCATTGCAGCAGGTAATGGCTACCCTCAGCAATTATTACCAGGTAAATATGATACTCAACAGGCAGGATTCAGCTCAACTGGCAGGCACTACCATAACGGTTACCTTTAATGACCAGCCATTGACGAAAGTGCTGCAGGAACTATCCCTTATTACTTCATTCAACATCAAAGAGGAAAGCAACCGGCAGTACATCATCAGCGCCCGCTAAACCGCAGTTTGTAGATCCGGCGGCATAGGGCACTACCTGTTCCCAATCTTAAAAAAGGAAATCATGCGGCTATTCATCGCGTTCCTATTGCTCTGCGCTACCTGCCAGGGCCAGATGCTGAAAAGGCCGGTCAGTTTGCCACGCCTTACCGGCACTACCGGCGAGTTGCTGGAGCTATTGAACCAGCAACCGGGTGTTCTTATCAATTACAGTTCATCCGTTGTAAAACTGGCCAAACCCATTCGTTTGAGCGGACAGGAAAAAACAGTGGAAGATGTATTGATCGTCATTTGCAGAAAACAGCCTGTACGATTTGTTGAACAAACAGATAAGATCATTTTGGTGGCCGACACCAGTTCGCAAAAAAAATATACCATCAGCGGTTATGTTTCCGCGAAAAAAACCGGGGAAAGGCTGACCGGCGCCTCCGTTATTATTCCAACACTGAATTCCGGCACTACAAGTAATACCTACGGCTTTTTCTCCATTACCCTGCCCGCCGGCACGATCCCCATGCAGGTATCTTATGCCGGTTATATTACGGAAGAACAGCACGTACCATTAACATCAGATGTTTCGTTGAATATACAGCTCGACATTCGCGACCAACCGAATGAAACCGTGATCGTACAGGCCGCCGGTAAAAAAACTGCCCCCGAAGGATTTGTTTCAGGCAAAATGAATCTCACATCGGCCTTTGTAAAATCAGTGCCGGCCTTATTGGGTGAATCAGACCTTTTAAAGACCATGCAGTTATTGCCCGGGATCCAGGGCGGTTATGAAGGCACCAGCGGCCTGCATGTGCGAGGCGGCAGTGCCGATCAAAACCTCATTCTGCTCGATGGGGTGCCGGTGTACAATACAACCCATGCCTTTGGCCTCTTCAGCATTTTCAATGCAGATGCCGTTCAAAACGCAGCTATCGTGAAAGGAGGTATACCTGCCAGTTATGGCGGCCGCCTCTCTTCGGTAGTAGATGTACAGCTGAAAGAAGGCGATAAATACCAGTTGCATGGCGAGGGCGGTGTTGGACTCATCTTCTCGAAGCTCACCCTGGAAGGACCCATACAAAAAGGAAGATCCTCATTCCTGGTCTCCGGCCGCAGAACCTACGTAGACCTCTTCCTGCGCCCTATTCAGGCTATTAACAAGAGTGATATAAGGATGAATCCATTCTTTACCGATCTGAACGCAAAAGCGAATTTCGAAGCCGGCAAAAAAGATCATATTTATGTGAGCTGTTACCTGGGGCAGGATAAATTGCTTGCGAAAGAGGAAGCGGAAGGAACGAACTACCAGGGCCGTTATGATTCCTATAAAGGCCGCGACGGATTTTCCTGGGGCAATATGACCGGTATGCTGCGCTGGAACCATGTGCTGAACAAAAAGACATTTTCGAACGTAACAGCCACGTACAGCCGGTACAGGTTCAAAACGATCAGTTCCTACGAAGAAAAACTCACTGATCCCGATCACTTTTACCAGGAAAAGAATGTTTACCACTCATCTATCCGTGACTGGGGCATCCGGGCCGACCTGGATCATCTGCCATCCCCCAACCATTTTATTAAGACCGGCCTCTCGGCCACTTTTCACAGGTACCAGCCCGGCAGCAGTTATTTTTACCAGGAAGCCAATGTGGTACTGAACGATACCCGCGTCAACTATGCGGCATCCACTTCCGGGGAATATGATGTATATGCTGAAGACGATATCCGTTTGTTACCGGGCATGAAAGCCAATATCGGTATCCGCCTGAGTCTGTTCCATGCACAAAAAAATGGGTTCACTTCTTTGCAACCCCGGTTCAGTTGGTTATACCAGCTGAAAAAACGCTGGACCCTTTCCGCCTCTTACCATGAAATGAACCAGTTCATTCACCAGTTATCGAACAGCAATATCGGCTTGCCTACCGATCTATGGCTGCCCGTGACCAGCCGGGTTCCACCCCAAAAAGCCCGGCAGGCATCGGCGGGTGTCAGTTATCATCATAAACAGGTATATAGCTTTGGTATGGACCTGTATTATAAAACCATGAAAAATGTCATTGACTATATCGACCAGTCTGTTTTCTTCAACGCCTATGATAACTGGGAAGATAAAGTGACCACGGGCAAGGGCCGGTCATACGGCATTGAATGGTCGCTGCAAAAAACGAAAGGGAAGTTACAAGGCCTGGCTGCTTATACAATAAGCAAAAGCACGAGGCAGTTTGACGATATCAATGAGGGCCGGTCATTTCCCTTTTTATTCGACCGGCGGCACGAAATAAAACTGGCCGCTGTCTGGAAAAGGTCGGCCCGCTTTGAAGCAGGCGCCAACTGGCTGTATACTTCCGGCCGCCCCGTCACCCTGCCGGATGAAAGCTATTATGACCCTTATACCTGGGAACTGATCGATGTATACAGCAGCCGCAACAATGTGCGGCTGCCCGCCTATCACCGGTTAGATCTGTCGCTCAAATTCATTAAACCGAAAAAACATTATACCCGCACCTGGCTGGTGAGTATTTACAATGCGTATAACCGGTTCAATATCTTTTACCTGGATGAGATCAGAAGAAATGATCAAAACACCTTTCATGTAAAAGCAAAAGCTGTTTTCCCGATCGTTCCTTCGATCAGCTACCAGTTTAAATTTTAGTCTATGTTACGAACACCCCTTATATTGATCTTATTGTTTTCGTGCTCCCGCACGATCGACATCGCATTGCCCCATACGCAAAAACTGGTGATCCATGGTTATATAGCCGTAGGCGACCGGTTCATGGTTAGCATCGACCGCACGGTAAACACCCAGATGCCCGATACGCAGCGTTATATTAAGAACGCCTGGGTGGCGCTGTATGCAAATGATGTTTTTATCGACAGCCTGCTCTTTTATCCACAAGAGAAAAAATACATCAGCCGGCAAGCCAGCGCCGAACCCGGGAAGACCTATACTATAAAAGCAGGCGCCCCCGGTTATCCAACTGCGGAAGCCACTGCCGCAGCAACGGCCCCGGTGCCTACCCTGTCGGTGTCGCATATTAAAAATGCCCGGCTCGATGATGTTGGCCAATTCCTGGATGATGTACAATTCAGTTTCCAGGACCCTGCAGGAGTTAGCAATTATTATCTTACCTCATTACATGCCAGCACACATGCCGGCATTAATTTGCTGTGTGTATATGCTGCAGATCCGGCCATCGACCGCAAACAGGCAGATCTCTTACCTACTGGTGAAGGTAAATGTATCGAACCCAAGCTCATCCTCTTCAACGATCGATCATTCGATGGAACGACAAAAACGATAACCCTCAGCGCCTGGCCAAGAGCCCTGGAAACAATTCGCGACGATTCAGGTGTTGTGCACAAGCCTTATTTAAAAAGATACGCTATTAGTGAAGTTTGCTATAAATATCTCAAAAATATAAGCAGCCAGGACTATGAACTGGGTTTTCCTTCTTTGAAGGTACCAGCTACGGGCATCGGGAATGTCAACAATGGTTATGGTCTGTTCACCATCTTTTCAGTAATAACCGATTCATTGCCCTGAATAAGCTGGCGGTATGTGATTTGCAGACCAGTAACAATACCATCAATTATGTATTGCAGGCTTTAATTAACAGGAACATGCGTGCAGTTGCTTTTTACTGTATAGTGTTTATAGCGGCGCTGGCATCCTGCCACCCATCACAGCCAGGTTTATTCGGGAAAAGAACGCCCCATGAAACCTACCGCAACAGTCTTGAAAAGGCCGGACTGGAAAAAACCCGGCTGGGAAAATTATGGATCGCTGCAGCTGATAAAAGTTTGGAAAGCCCTTTGCCTGTTAGCATTCCTTATAAAGAAACCGGCTATTTTGAAATGAATATGCCAGCAGCCACCAGTTATCTCTTTTCAGCGAAACGCGGAGATCAGGTGACTGTACACGTTAATACCAATCCCGTCTCGGGCATTTTGTTATTTACCGAATTATGGCAACCGGTAACAAATGGCCAGCCGAAGTTGCTGGCGGCAGCCGATACTGCTACCGGAAGCATCTCTTATGAGATCACGAAAGAAGGGTCGTATATCGTTCGGCTGCAGCCTGAGCTCTTGCAGGGACTGGCCTATACGGTCACCATAAACACTGCGCCATCCCTGGCCTTTCCCGTACATAAAAGCGGTAATCCCCGCATTATAAGTATCTGGGGGGCCGACCGCGATGCGGGGGCCAGGCGCCATGAAGGCATCGACATCCAGGCGCCCCGTTTAACGCCAACATTGGCCGCTGTCAATGGAATGGTGACCAATGTGAGCGAAAACAAACTGGGTGGTAAAGTGGTGTTCCTGCGGGCCGCTGGCAAAGGTTACACCTTGTATTATGCGCATCTTGACCAGCAGCTGGTACAGGCGGGCCAGTCGGTACAGGTGGGTGATACCATCGGCCTGATCGGCAATACCGGTAATGCCAAACATACCGTGCCCCACCTGCACTTTGGCATTTATACCATGGATGGGCCTGTGGACCCATTACCGTTCGTTAATCCACGGCGGGAGCAAGCGAAGGAAATACGCACAGATACCACAAATCTTCGAAAATACGCCCGCACAACAACGAATACGGCATTTTATACTGAAGCCTCCGGCATCAGGAACCGGCAGACAAACCTGCCCAAAGGAAGCATCATTAAACTACAGGCGGCTACCGATCAATTCTATAAAGTGCAATTGCCCGATAGTACCATTGGACTTGTAGCGGGTTCCGCCATAAGCGTTTCGCCTTTGCAACAGCGACGTTTGTCTCAGGTACTGCCCTTATTAAACGCGCCCGACAGCAATGCTGCCGTAAAAATGCCCCTGGAAAGCGGCAGTACGGTGAGTTTATTAGGCGCCTATAAAGACTATTTTTTCGTCGAATGGCAGGATAAACAGGGATGGATCCGGAAGCAAATCAACTGAAACTGGCCCGGCTTAATGCCCTGAATGCGTTCAACCTTCCTCATAACTATGTGTGATTATGAGTCACTTGCACCTAAAATCATTGAACGATCCATACCAGTTTATTGAACAATCAATAACAGTTTATTGAACGATCCATACCAGTTTGTTGAACAACCTGGTATGGTTTATTGAATACTAGCACCCAATTCATTGAACAATCAGGTATCGATCATTGAAAAATCAGCGGAGTTTATTGAACAAACTGAACCTGTTTGTTGAACAAACCGAACCTGTTTGTTGAATACTCAGAACAATTTTTTGAACGATCTGACCCCATTTCTTCAACGATCAACCCCTGTTTATTGAACGATGTAACCATATATTTGAAATCCAGGCGCTGTTTATTGCATTCCTGGAACAGATCCTTCAACGATCTGTGCTGTTTTTTCAACACCTCACAGGAAGTGGATACAGTTAAAGTGGCAGGTTTGGTGGATAATTGTAAAGCTCCTTTCATCGCGGCTTTGGGGTCGAAGCCCGTTTAGGGTTTGCACTAATTCAAAAGCCTCTTTAAGGGTTGGGTGATTCAGGGTTTGCGGTTCGCGGGTTTGGGGATCCGGCATTTGGGGGGATTCGCGGGGTTGCGGGTATTTCTAAGCCCCTTCAGAGGGTCTGGGGGTCGGGGTTTTGGGGCTGGGAGTTCTGGGGTTTGGCGGTAAAGAAAAAAGGTCCTCTGTAGAAACAGCCGACCTCTAACGATTGCTTGCCATATGAAAAAAAACCTAAGTCTGTTTTGTGTGAAGCTTTTGCTTCGTGGTAGCTCCTTCTTTTCTGCTCCTCTTACCGTGCTACCGTTGTTGATGATGTAAAAGTACATTGCCGCAGAGCACCTTCAAAAGCATGTTTTTACTGGTTTTATGATCCCAAAGCTGCTAAATAAATGGCAAAACCCTGATCCCGCAAAGGTTTCATTGAATTTCAGCATTGGTCTCCAGCCGGAAAAAAAGCTTATTGTTTTTATCATAATTGCTGCCGCTGGCCTATTTAACAAGCTCAAACCAGCCATATCCATAGCCATCTATATGCAGCTTCCATTCTGTTTTACCGGTTTCGATCAGTGCGCCCCTGTTAATAACTGGTTTTGCAACAGCATCCTTCAATACACTGTCGCCGGCGCGAAAGGCCTGTGCTGCTCTTGAAAAATTAATTACACTCAACAGGCTTTTTCCCTGCCAGCTATATACGATACCAAAAATATATGGATTGTCAGTTTCCAGTATTTTCCAGCTGCCCGCGCCTATTTCGGGGTGCTGCCGTCGCAATTGTACCATGTAACGCGTCCAGTTCAACAGGGAGCTGCTATCGCCGTTTTGCAAGGCTACATTCCGTTTGTGAAAAGAATATTCCCCGCTGTCAATCACCGGTCTTACCGGCCTGGCAGCCATAGAAAATCCGCTGTTGCGTTCGGCTGACCATTGCATTGGCGTTCTTACAGATTCCCGCTCTTTCAGCTCCTGATCATCGCCCATGGCAATTTCATCACCATAACGCAGCACGGGTGTACTGGGCAAACTAAACAGCACCGCATAGGCCAGTTCCAGTTTTTTGCGGTTATCGTTCAACATGGGCGCCAGCCTTCTTCTGACGCCGCGGTCATACAATTGCATGCTTTGCTGCGGACCCATGGAATCGTACACGGTCTGTCTTTCTTTTTCGCTCAGGCGCCCCAGGTCAACCTCATCATGATTGCGCAGGAACTGTCCCCACTGGGCAACAGCCGGAATATCTGCCGTTTCTTTCATGGCCCTGATCATGGGCGTTGGGTTCTCATTGGCAAGCGACAAAAACAAATGCTGGTTCACAAAGAAGTTGAACATCATGTGCATGCCATCCCCTTTTTTACCAAAGTAGTCCTCCTGCTCTTCAGGCAGCACATTGGCTTCCCCTAAGATGACCGCATCTTTGCGCAGCGATTGCACATAATGCCGCAGGTTAGTAAGCATCTCGAAACGATGTTCGAATTTATCGCCTTTCGTTTTCGGAATTTCTATATAAAACGGAACACCGTCGAGCCGGAAACCCGCTATGCCCATGTCCATCCAGTGTTTAATTATTTTTTTGATCTCCTGCTCCACCCCGGGGTGCTGGGTGTTTAGATCGGGCTGAAATTCATAGAACCGGTGATAATAATATTGCTTCACAGCCGGCGCATAGGTCCAGGTGCTCTTTTGAACGCCGGGAAATACCATACCAGTATGTATATTGTCGGGCTTCGTAGCCGACCAGATATACCAGTCATGATAGGGAGAGCGCAGGTCCTTGCTGGCCGCTTTGAACCAGGGATGCTGATCAGAAGTATGATTGATCACCAGGTCCATGATCACCCGCATATTGCGCTCTTTTGCGGCCGCCATGAATTCCCTGAAATCGGTAAGGGTGCCCAGTCTTTCGTCCACCGTATAATAATCGCTTACATCATAACCGTCATCCCGGTTGGGCGTGGGTTGAAATGGGGCCAGCCAGACAGCGTCTGCGCCCAGGGAATCAATATAACCCAGCCTGCTGGTCAAACCATCAAAGTCACCCACCCCATTATTATCGGAATCTTTAAACACCTCTACATCGAGGGTGTAGATGACACTGTTCTTATACCACAATAAACCCACAGCATCTGCCTGTCGTGTGGAACCCGTTTGCTGCAACTTATTTTTATCATGGCCTGGTTTTCTTATCAACCAGAATATCAATCCGGTGACAACCAGGATGATAACAATCAATATTCCTTTTTTCATATGATAAAATCCGGCTTGCGGTGCCGTATGTGTACAATTACGATACCACGCTGCTGGCGCATTTTTAGCATATAAAAATTGGTAATGCCAAAGCATACTATAAAGCTTAGCGCGATGAATAGCCTGTTAACATTATTTGATCAACCGCCCCTGCTCCCGGAAGGATTTCATTACACCCCGGAATTTATTACGGTAGAACAGGAATCGGAATTACTGGCAGTTATTGAGCAGCTGGAACTGCATGCCATGGTATTCCAGGGATATACCGCAAAAAGAAAAGTCGCCAGCTTTGGTTACGATTATAATTTCACAACACGGCAATTGACCAAAGGCCAGCCGATACCCGGCCAGTTCGACTGGCTGATCGATAAGGTAGCGGCTCAGTTAATGATCAGCCGCGAACAA
Source organism: Longitalea arenae (assembly GCF_016924755.1). Lineage (GTDB taxonomy): Bacteria > Bacteroidota > Bacteroidia > Chitinophagales > Chitinophagaceae > Niastella > Niastella arenae. The sequence goes on from NZ_JAFFJX010000003.1 coordinate 471,870, forward strand.
ATTGCAGAATTGCTGGTCACAGAATATCCCATGGGCGCCGTGATCAACTGGCACCGCGATGCGCCGCCTTTTGACCGGATCGCAGGCATCTCACTGGCAGGGGATTGCATATTTAAATTAAGGCCGTACGACAGATCATTACGAACAAGAAAGTCCAGCATCTCTTTCCCCGTGAGGCAAAGATCTCTATACATCATGCAGGGGCCGGCGAGGAGCGACTGGGAACACAGCACAGCGCCGGTAACAGCAACGCGTTACTCAATCACTCTTCGAACACTTGCCTGATGCGCTGGCATGAATTTTAAAGCTCATTACTCAAAATTCATATATGGAAACCTCAACCGTTTTAGAAGGTTATAGCGACCAGGAGAAAGGCGCTTACCTGGGCGCCATTGCCTCCATTGCTACTGCAGACCGGCATGCTTCGGAGGAAGAGCTGCAATCTCTTGAAGCCCTCTGCGATGCGGCCGATATTTCTGAGCAACAGAAACAAGCGGTGATCCAGGCAGCGAGCGAGTTAAGCGGCGAAGAGCTCAGGAAATGCCTGGATATCTTAAAGAACAGCGACCTCAAATATTCCCTGGTAGCAGATCTTATCGCATTTGCAAAATCCGATAACAATTACGGCCAGGAAGAGCAGCAACGGGTACAGGAAATTTCGCAATACCTGGGGGTTGACCAAAAGCAATTTTCATTACTCAATGAATTTACCGATAAAGCAACTGCTGCTAAGGATGTACCGCCCGAAGAAAAGGCAAAGCCATCCTTTTTATCATCGCTTGGTTTAACGGAAAAGCTGAAAGGCGCGGGCATTAATTCAGGCAATCTTATGAAAGGGTTATTGGGCATCGCAGGACCTTTGATCCTTGGCGGAATCGTCTCCAATGCGCTGCGCCGTCGAGGCCGCGGAACTGGTATGCTGGGCGGTATGGGCGGCATGATGGCCGGTGGTGGATTGGGTTCGCTGATCGGCATGTTAAGCGGCGGAAGAGGATTCAGGAATAGCGGCGGTTTATTGGGAAGGATCTTTGGCAACCGCTTCTAACGAATGAAGGTAGGGCTAAAAAGAAAAAAGGTCCTCTGTAGAAACAGCCGACCTCTAACGATTGCTTGCCATATGAAAAAAATCGTAAAATCTACTTTTATTTGAAACCAGATAACCAATTTATCCCTTTCACTTTTCTTATCCTGTTATCTCTTTGTTTCTGATGTAAAATTACATCGCGGCCTCCCTTCCTCAAAAGCATGTTTTGGACTGTTTTATGATCCCAAACAGCACAATTGGCCTGTAAAACGCTGGCCGGGCAAGGGTTTTATCAAATTCCGGCATTGGTCTCCACCGCTTTAAACCATCAGAAAACAGGCGTTATTTTATCTCATCAGCCGGAAAATCTACTGGTAAGTATAGGTTTTCACGATTGTTCTGCCATCACTGCCGGCTGCTGTTTCCTGGTGAAGCCTTTTGCGCTCATCGTACAGGTAGCTGTGTTCAATTTGAATGGTTCGTCCATGGCGGGTAGCATAGGTATGGGTAGGCAGCTTCGCCACAAACGGAAAATAGAATGGCTCCAGCTGCACGGTATTTTCATGCACGGAATCGTACCGGTAGGTAGTCTCCGCAAAACTCTCCGAGACCTTCGTAAGTGTTCCTTTCAGATCGTAAACGTAATTGGTGGTGTTAACCAATACCGGCTTCGAAATAAGGTAAGAATGTATGTATTCCTTCTTTTTTATGAGCCTGTTCTCTTCGTCATAAAAATACCTGAACGAAAGGGTGTCGTTAAGCTTATATTGATAGGCGCTGTCAACCAGCGAATGGCTGTTCAGATAATAGGTGCTGTGTTCCGTTACTTTATTGCCTTCAATCTTTTCAAATGTAAATTCATCATCATGCTCGTAGGTATATTCCTGGCGGTAACCGGGTCTTGTTACGGATACCAGGCTGCTTAGCCGGCCCGCGGCATCGTAATTAACACTATACGTTTCTACCGTACGGCCTCCGACAGCGGTAATATCTTCGGTATAGGTCTTTAACTGTTGGGAACCCGTGCTGCTATTACCTGTTGATTCCTTTTTACAGGAAGCATTTACTACAAAAAAAGCTACCAGGGAAAAAGTGATCGTTTTCATGTTGTCAGGCTTAAGGACTTCAATTAACCGCCGCGAAACTATAAAAAATTATGAATCAGGGCCGGTGAAACTAATAAGCGTGTTGTTTTGGGCTTTTTTCGTGCAGTTTTCGCCCAAAAACGCACCATAGTATAACGGCCGCACAGGCTTTTAATTATTCCCGCTTTTGAGATGTTTTATCCCCCACTCTTCGAGCAGCTTTAAAACAGGTTGCAGTCCTTTACCGCTTTCAGTAAGCTCATATTCTACCCGCAGGGGCACTTCTGCAAAAACAGTTCGTTTTATGAGCCTGTTCTTTTCCATTTTTTTCAACTGAAGCGCCAGCATACGCTCGGTGATCCAGGGTAAACGCTTTTTTAATTCACCAAAACGCAGTTTGCCATTGATCAAATGGCAGCAAATGGCCAGGGTCCATTGACCGCCAATGATATTTGCGGCATAGATCTCCATACACTCAGCCGCAAGCGCTTTCTTATTCTCATTCTGTGAAGATGATTCTTTTACTCTGGTCATACTTACAAAAGTTATAGTACCCTACAATCGGATGCTGCCTTACAGGCAATTCCGTTTACTGCTAAATTTGTCTGCAGCTCAAAAAAGATAACAGCATGCAAACCTTAATAGTTGTGATCCATCCCAATTTAAACAAATCGGTTGTTAATAAACGGTGGATGAACGAATTGAAAAAACACCCGCAAAAATATACCATCCATGACCTGCATAGCGAATACCCCGACGAAAAAATTGATATTATAAAAGAACAAAAACTGATCGAGCGCTTCGACAAAATTGTTTTTCAGTTTCCTTTTTACTGGTTTAATTGTCCACCCTTTTTTAAAAAATGGCTCGATGATGTATTGACCTATGGCTGGGCTTATGGAAGTAAAAGCGGTTATAAGCTGCAGGGTAAAAAAATTGCGCTGGCGATATCAGCGGGCATCGATGAAGAAGAATACAGGGCGGACGGCAAATACAGGTACACCATGAAAGAGCTCACCGCCCCTTTTGAGATCACCTTTGAATATGTAAAAGCAGCCTACCAACCACCATTTGTATTTTATGGCATGGAACATAATGCCCGGGCAGACAGAATTGAAAAAAGTGTTGGCGACTACCTGTCGTTCCTGGAATCTTTCTAACATGGGAACGGTTGCTGCCAAAGAAAAGCCCCGGTGTGGAAACATCGGGGCTTCAGTTAAAGTACTGATCAGTGTACTATTAAAACAATTGAACTGCCCGAATTGACTAAAGCCTTTTTCATATTTCCGACAAAAACGTCAGCGGCGGCCCGGCAGGCCTTGCGCATTTTCCTACAGCAGCCTGATTGATAAGCAGTTATTTTTAACAATATGCCGGGGTTCGGTTTTTGCATTTATAGTAAAAATGGCGACGGCGACAGAAAATATTGAATTATACGAACAACAGACAAAAAGCGGTACTACCGATCCATTTCCTTACGACCGGCTGATGATCCATTACCGCAAACAGAAAGAATATAAAAAGGAATTGCAGCTGATCAATCAGGCGCTAAAGGTCTTTAGCGAGCGATTGAAAAAACAGACTAACCAGATCTTTGAAGGGGCAAAGTCGCGCACCGCCAGTAAAAAACTCATGGAAAAATTCGGCAGGTCCGTGGGATTGATGGATAAAAAAGGAAACCTCAAAATGCTGCCTGAACCGCTTGCCCGCTGGACCAAGAGAAAACAAACGGTTCAGCAAAAGATCAAAAAAGTAAAAACATGAGCCAGGCATTTGTAAAAGAAAATGATGAGCAGTGGCTGCATGAAATTCCACCCACGCTCACCGCGCTGATCAACTATCTTACGCGTGAAAATAATGGCGTACGGGTTTATGAAACCAAAACCAGCACCGACACCGCAGGAAAAAGCCTGCATCATATGAGCAATGGTTTGATCTATTTTGTAAATGATCAATCGCAGTGGGAAATAAAGTGGTAGCTACAAACTGAGCTGAACAGTAAAATACCCATTCCGCTTGTCTGCCGGTATGATCCCAGGTCCGGGATAACCATCGGCCCGCCGCGTAAAATATTTTTCATCGGCAAGGTTGTTGATACCGGTAAAAAAGGCCAGGCTTCTCCATTTATAACTTATACTAAGATCTAAAACGCTGAAGGCAGGAATAGCGCCATCAACGGCCGTTGGCGTGATCTCGGTGTTAGTAGCATCTGAATACTGTTTGCCCTGGTACGCATACTGCAAAGAAATATTGAAATGCGGATCGGCAAAGCTGATGCCGCTCCTGAATACAATGGGCGGAACATTCTCTACCAGTTTGTCTGCAATAGCGCTGTTCTTGGTGTTGATATACCGCGCATCGATCAATGAAAAGCTGGTATACAGGTTCAGTCTGTATTTTGATTTCATTCCAAATGCTTTCAGGAGATCTCCATCGAGCAATACCTCGGTTCCTATATTGCGGCTATCGCTTACATTGGTACGCAGGCGGTAGGTCATAAAACTGGTATCCCGGGTAAATACCGAGCCGATACGGTTATTGTACTTCAACAGGAAGACACTGAGATCGGCATAGAGCCAGCCTTTATAATTGCCCCTGAAGCCCGCATCGATATTATAACCGTCTTCATCTTTCAGCTCAGGATCTACTTTGGCATTGGCATTAACAACCCTTATGTCGTTAAAATTGATGGAGCGGTAGTTCTGCGAAATATTCGCATAGAGCTCGGTGCCATTTGGAAACTTCCACGAGCTGCCGAAACCCAGCAGAACAAATGAACGCGGGTTCGACTTATCTTCCAGGATCTTTTCATCGGCTATGAAAATATTCCGCTTGTAATAGTAACCATTGGCCTTTGTATTGATATGTTCGAAACGGATGCCGGGCGTAATACTCCAGCGGGGTGTTAACCGGAATACATTCTCTGCAAAAAAGGCCAGGTTATTGCCGGGAAAACGGAAAGCTGAAGCATCCGGCTCTTCCCCCTCAAAATCGAAATCGGCGCCGCTGCCATCATTGCCCCTGCCCTGCCGGCGGTCGGTCAGTCCCTTATACCATCTGCCGCCGATAAGCAATGTGCTTTGTTTATGTAACAAAGCGTAATCATGAATAAAACGCAGTTCCGAAGCGTAATTGTTATAATCGTCAGCCAACAGATCCCGGTTGCCGCCATTATCAGGGCGGTTGATATAAGTGAGCACGCCCAATGCATCGCGGCTGCCCTGTAAGGTATAATTCCGCCAGTTCAAACGCGTATGTTCATTGAACTGGTAATCGAAGAGGAGGCTCACCAGGTTCCAGTTAACGGTAAACCAGTTACGGGCCCTTACTGATAAGGAAGCATCTTCCTTAAACTGTTCATCGGTTAAACCACCCGGCTGCTGGGCCAGGTATTTCATCAGGGTATATTCGCCTGTCACCTTAAAGCGAGGCGTAAGATTATAGGCCAGATGCACATACGCATTGTGCTGATCATAATGGCTGTTGGGCCGCCAGCTATCGCCTTTTTTATACTGGTAAAAGGTATAATAATTCAATTTGTTATTAGCAATGGTGCCCCCCAGGCTGTTGAATGAATTAAAGAATCCAAAGGAGCCGATGGTCTGCCTGGTGGTAAACCGCCATTTCTCCTGTTTCGGTCCTTCCTTCATTACAAAGTTCACGAGCCCGCCAAACTGCGGACCGTACTGTAAGCTCGCTGCGCCGCGTACGATCTCGATGCGGTCAAGCGCTTCGGTAGAAGGCGTATAATAACTTTCCGGGTAACCCAGCGCATCGGCGCTTATGTCGTATCCGTTCTGGCGAATATTGAAATTAGACGACCGGTTGGGACTAAGTCCGCGTCCGCCGATACCTAACTGCAATCCGCCATGATCGTATTCCCAGATATTCAGGCCGGGTATACGGGCATAGATCTGCCTGGTATTATTGGTAGCCAGGTTGGCATTGATATTTTTCAGGTTGATCAGCTCCGTTTTCTTGCCGGCATAGATCGCCGTGCCTGAAACATCCTGCAGTTTGCCGGAGGCCGACTCGCCTTTTCTCCCCGCGACAATTACATTTTCCAGGCTGGAAACTTCTGCAGGCTGAAGCGTAATGTGCAGGCTTTCATTGGAAGTGGTAATATGTACAGGTATAATCTGGGTAGCATAGCCTACATGGGAGATCTTCAATGCATAACTTCCTGTATCCAATTTGGAAAATCGGAAGAAGCCATTTTCATTGGTCATTCTTTGTATACCGGATGGCAACAAAACTACCGTGGCCTGTTCAGCCGCTTCCTGCTGAAAACGCACGGTTCCGCTTATCGTAAAGGAACCCTGCGCCATAGTAGTTAACATACAAATCATACCAGTAACGATACCAAACAATTTTTTCATCTCAGTTAGCTGCTTTATACGGTAAAATCCATGGGTAATGTTTCCAGCTGAAGCGTTCTGCCGCCAGGTTCACACTGGAATCAATGAACAGGCGCGAACCAGCGCCGTTGAGGGTCACATATACTTCCCCGTATACCCGGGGTTGCGCTATACCTCTTTGGGCATACGTATCTGCCAGGAAATGGGCATAGCGCAGGATCATATCAGGCTGCGTGCTCATCATTTTTTCCTGCAAAGGCGTAAGGAATTCGGCATTGTTCACGGTATAAAACTGTTTTCCGGTTTTATCCTTTACCGTGAAATAGGCCGCCCCTGCTTTTTCCATCAACATAACGCGCCAGGAAAAGCGGTATCCTTCTTCGGTCCAGAACAAATGATCAGGATAGAGCAGGAAACGTACAGGAACCAGACATTGCAGCCCAACATACACCAGCATTATTCTATACAGCCATTTCTTATAGGTAAACGTATAGGCGGTTACAATGTGACCAGACGCTTTATAGCCGGGGAGAAAAGATAATAACCGCTCATGAAAAGAGCTGGAAAAAAAGATCAGGCTGCTAACGATCATCACATAGGGGAACAAACCAATGCCCGGAAAGAAGATGGCGGTGGAAATGTGAAAGATCAAAACAAAAGCATATGCCGATAACCTTGTGCTGCGGTTCAGTAAAAAAAATACAATGCACAGATCATACAGGGCGCCAAACCATGAGAAAAGGTAAGCCACCCAGTCTTTATACATCAGGGCGCCAACGATGGGAAGATGGCTTTTGGCCGGTAACCAGGTCTTCATGGGTTGCGCATCGAGCAGCCAATCGGGATTCAACTTGGCCAGGCCGGCGAAGAAATAAACCACTCCCAGCTGAAAGCGGATGATGCCGATCGTCCATGCGGGCACCAGTAAGCGCCTTTTAGCGGGTTTTATTAAGACATCTATAGCATACAGGCGGTTGGCGGGTAACCATATCATTAAAAAAGCTACCAGGCTTATAAAATAGTAGTGATTCAGATAGGTGGTTACATCGATCAGCTCTACATAGGTGAAGCAAATAAAGAAGAGCACTGTTGCCAGGCGGTACAAGAGACCCACTGCGATCATCAATGCCGTACAGGCGATTATTGAATACAAGAGATACATGCCCGGCCTGCCGAATGGCTGCACCCATTCGAAACCCCAGTATGTAAAATGAAAGGAGGGCGAAACATACACCGCATCTACCCAGCCGCGCCACCAGAAACGAAGCGTACTGACAAACATGAGTAGTCCGAACGCTATCCGGAAGGTGATGAGCGGTGTTATGGAAACGGGTTTCTCCCAGCTTTGCCTGTTAATCGCCATCATTGTCCATAAATGTGATCTGAACGCCTGTAGCCGATGCCACATCTGTTTTTATTAAAGTCAAAAGCTTCTGGATCTCCTTATATGCTTCTTCGACTTTGGCAGGTTGCGCCGTAATTGTAGTAGACAGCGGGTCAGGTAACATGTCAAGCTTTGATATAAGAAGATCAAACTGTGCTGTTACCTGGCTGGCAAGCTCCGCTTTGTCAAGCGATATGAGATAATCTGACAATCCTTTACCACTGCCATTGGCGGTAAAGACCTTTTTCAGGTTCCGCATACTTTCCTGGGCCAGCGCGGCCGAATTACCGGCGAAATACGCTTCTACTTTGGTGGGAAAGGCAATTCCATTCGATTGTTTGCCAAAGGGCCATCCGATGCGGGGTCCCTTTAGTACATCCAGCTCATAGGCCATGGCGTTGATCATATTACCAATAGGACTTCCCACATTGGTCCTGGTATTGCTGATGAATTCAGTACGGTAGGCCGTCCAGTCCGTATTAATCCTGTCGACCAGCGATTTCATGCGGTGGATCACATCCTTTGCATATTTAACCCGGTTCGCAGTATTGGTATTGAATTTCGCAATGGCGTTCGGCCCGAAAAAGAGGTAATTGAGCGCGGCAAATCCCTGCGCATAAAATGAGTTGCGTACATAAAGGGAAAGATCGTAACTGCCGGAACTGATATTGTTCTCGATCGTAGTGCTGTCGATAGAAAAACCAACCAGCTCGCCATTGCTGGCAAAATTATAATCGAGGCCACCGTTATAATTCAAATATACTTCCAGGGAGGCAACCACGGCCGGACCCAGGTTATATGCTTCTACCCGGGTATATTGCAGGTGCAACTGTTTGTAGGCTTCCAGCAATGCCTGTTGATTGGCCGTGCTCCTGGTATCGAGGAAGCTGTTGGCAAGCGCCTGGAAACCGTTCACCTTCTCCTGCAAGGATTGATAGGCAGGAATGATCAGCTGATCGGCATAGTTAGTGAGCATGGCGGTCTTGTCGAATCCATTGTCATTACCGTTGTCATCACCATTGCCTGATTTGCTGCAAAAAACACCGGCAGTTATCACCGTAGCAGCCAGGAATCCCATGAATGCTTTTTTCATTATACAGCTATATTAAATGTATACAATGCGTAAAACTCCCGGTACAAACCGGGAGTTTTTAATTTATCTGTTGCTCAATTTATTAAGGTTGCAGTTGTCCATACGCTGCCGTCAGTATCTGTTGCGCCTGCTTTAATTTGGTAAAGCTGGCATCGTTGATAAGTGTATACAGGTTTGGATTGGCCCCAAGGATACCGATAAGGCTTTGATAAGCCGAAGCGCTCAATTTGCTGTTGGCCGGGCGGTAGTTTAATGCAATAACAAAGCCGCAACCTTCAGACAGTTCATGTAACTGGTCAGACTTATTGGTTTTTGCCTGCGGACTTGTTACATAATGATAACAGGCGGCAGCGATGGTCTTTTCCAAAAACTCTTTGATGGTGGCGGCGGCTGCATCCCGGCCCTGGTAATCTTTGGCGGCAATTGCAGCCCGGCCTTTGCGGAAGGCTTCGAAGACAATACCGCCTGCTTTAATATATTTACCTCTTTCGGCAAAATAGCCGCCTATAGCAAGCGGTCTCTTGGGATCGGTGCTCGCATACGCTTTTGACGTATCGTAGTCGGTAGCGATGCCCACATAGCCGAATGCCATATCCCATTCATGCTGCATGGCAGTCCCTTTTCCAGGCGTTACTGTATTGTTATCGGCATTGGCAGCAGCATCGAGGTGCTGGATCACTTTTGACAATACCATAGCCCCCATCATGCCTTTAGCAACAAGCTGGTTGAACTCGATACCGGCATGATTGAATATACGGTTGCCTTGTTTCCCGGCTTTACCTTCTGAACCAGCTGTATTATAGAACTGGCTTATTTTAACCATTGAGTCGGCCAAAGCCTTTATGATAGCAGCATCAGCTGTTCTCGATGCCAGATTGAATCCGGAAGCATTCAACTGCTGAGGCGTATTAGGCAGGTTTGAAATGAATTCTGCAGTAAAGGCGTTATTGGTATTATTCCATAAATAATTCACGGTATCCTGGCTAAGCTGCCGGGTAGCGCCCCTGCCCAGGTAGAACTGAAAGCCCTGCCACATGTTCACAGAAGCAGTCGCTTCCGCAAATTCCGCATTGTCGAAATTGTAGGTGCCGGGTACTGTATAAGAAGGAGCATCGTCGTCTTTGTCGCAGGAAGTAATAAAAACGGCGCATGCCAAAGCAGTTAGTGTCAGTATCCTTTTTTTCATGTTGATGGGAAATTTTATGCAAAGGAACAGGATGGCCGCTTCCTGCCTTTACGAGAAAAGGAAATCGGTTTACTGGATCGGGAAATATATTATCAATTAATACTAATTGAAAAAAAGGAGATGTGATACGCAGGATGGCCGTTTGAGGTTGCCTGGCAGCATTTAATATGTCAGAAAGTAAATTTCGCCCCTTCCAGCCCATTTTTGGCTGGCGTATTTCTTGTATAAATTAAGATAAAAGTCTATGAATACCAGTCTACAAGCAATGAGTACCAAAACAGTTGTGATCACCGGCGCCAGCAGCGGCGTGGGCAAGGCCATGGCCCTGGAACTGGCCCGGGAGGGAGCAAAACTGGTGTTGGCGGGCCGCAGAAAGGATGCCCTGGATGAACTGGTGGCAGAATGTAATCAATTGGGCGGACTGGCCCTGGCAGTACCTGCCGATATGCGTTCACTAGACGCTATTCACCAGCTCGCCTCACAGGCTTTTCAGTTCGGGGGCTCTATCGATGTGTGGATCAATAATGCCGGGGTACTGGCAGCAGGGAATTTAGAGGAGATACCTGCGGAAGTAAATGAAAGTGTTATAAGGACGAATCTGTTGGGATATATCCATGGTGCGCATACGGTGCTGCCCTACTTTAAGGAACAGGGTTATGGTATTTTGATCAATAACATCTCTGTGGGTGGCTGGTTTCCGACACCCTATGGAGCTGCCTATACTGCCAGCAAATTCGGCCTGCGTGGTTTTTCCGAATCATTGAAAGGTGAATTGCAGGATTATCCTGACATTCATATCTGTGATCTGTATCCGGGTTTCCTGGATACACCGGGTATACAGCATGCGGCCAATTATACCGGAAAAATGTTGAAGCCAGCTCCGCCGGTATACGATCCCCGGAAAGTAGCAAGGGCGGTGGTGGCGCTGATCAATAATCCCCGGCCACAAAAAACAGTTGGCGCATCCGCTGTCTTCCTGCGCATGGCCTATATGTTATTCCCTGCTTTAACCCGCACTATTACCTCTTCGGTCATACGCACTTATCTTAAACAGGCAGCGCCGATGGAGCATCAAAGCGGTAATATTTTGCACACGGTTCCTTATGGCACCAGCGTAGATGGCGGCTGGCGTAAACCAATGATCCGGTCGATGAACACAAAAGCGGGTTTGGTGGCTGCAGGTGTGGCCGGTGTGCTTATCGGGGCTTTCCTGTTGGGGCGGAAAAGCTGAACGATGAAGTCAGGCACTTATTTCTTTTCCCAATTGTTTTGCATGGCCTTGTAAGATCTTTTCGAAACGGTCGATTTGTTCTTCGGCCTTGAAGTACCTTTTTTCTTGCGCGCATTGATATTATTGACCAGCGAATTTTTTACACCCAGTGTATTCTTTTTGGCGGCTGATTTTTTAGCCGCTTTCTTTTTGCCGGCGCTCTTTTTAACAGTCGCTTTTTTTGCTGTCTTTTTTGCCGGACGCGCTTTTTTCCTGGCTGCTTTTTTTGCTTGTGCCATAATTACTTTATTATAAATGAATGCAATTGACATTCCATAAAGTAAAATGGGCGTCCCTTATCAGCGACGCCCATTTCCATCATCACCGTTCTGGTTTAATTGAACAGGTTCGGATTGTTCTGCTCTTCGGATTGGGGTATAGCGAATATGTAATTCGGACTATTGGCAATAAAGGGAGCGCCACCGGCAAAACTGCGCTCGGTATGGTATCTTGCCGGCACCTGTTTGGTAGTGCCATCGGGTGTGGTGATAGTTACCTGTATCGCATTTCCGCCGGCGTCTACATAAGGCTTGCGCACAACCGGCAACTGATTTCGGATGATGTCGGCCAGGGCAAAACCTTCGCCCCACAGTTCTTTGCGCCTTTCGATGAGGATCGCTTCTATCAGTTGTTCTTTCGTAGCGCCTGCAGGGTCGAATGTACTGGCGCCACGGGCGCTGCGCAGGGTATTGAGTGCAGCGGCCCCCTCCGTGATATTATTGTCACGAGCATACCCTTCGGCTTTGATCAGATAAGCTTCCGCACTTCGCATCAATACCAGGTCGCCGGTTTGATCGGAACGGAATTTGAACTTCTTATATTGAAGATGACCTTCGCGGCCCGGATTCCCATCCCAGGAAAAAAGGGTTTTGCGGATATCGCCATGCTCGAAAAGATCTCCGAAGAAAGGATCGGCCATGAAGCTGTAATAATAAGCCGAAGGCGATGATACATCCAGGAAGTGAAAGCTGTAACTGCCATCGCTCTGGCTGGGAATTTCCGGATGCCCCCAGATCCACTCGGAATTGTTTACGTCATTAAATCCTTTGGTATAATCGGCCGGCGGCATAAGCGGATAATTCTTCAATGCCTCATTGGCAGCTTCTGCTGCCGCCGCCCATCTTCCCGTATTCAGGTAAGCGCGTGCCAGCAGTCCATTCACTACATTCGTATTGATCTTGTATTTCGCCGTACGCTGGTAGCCTTCCAGCAATCCTCTGGCTTCGAGCAGATCGGAAAAGATGAGGGTATAGATGTCTTTCAGCGTTGCTTTCGGATTACCCCGGGTAGTGTCAGAGGTAGGCGTTGTATAGATCGGCGCTGTCTTCGCCAATGAATCTTTCAGGTAGGAGAACTGATAGAAGGAAGCAATGGTAAGATAGGTATGCGCCCGCAAGGCGAGTGCCTGTCCTTTCAATACCTTCTTCGCGGTGGCATCACCGCTTACATTGTCTACATTGGCAATAATGATATTGTTGCTGTTAATGATCTTATACAGCTGGTTCCAGATGGCGTTCAACCGGCTTTGCGTTTTATCGCTCATTTGCGTAAACCGGTAAACAGGCGCAAAACTGTATTTGGTAGTGATCAGCGCCACATCGTTGCCCATGGCCTCGCTCACCAGTGTAATGGTCTTGAAACCAGGATTTCCGAAGGTACCGCCGTAAAAATCGTCCATCATCGATGCCCAGGTGCCTTCCGAGAGGGCCGTTAAATTGGCAACGGTCTTCAAAACGATCTCTTCAGAAACTGCATTTGAGGGGGATGTATTTAATTGTTTGTTGCAGGCAGACAAACCGATGGCCACTGCAACAATGAGTATATATGATTTGATTGATTTCATACAAATGATATTTATTGTGAACATTACAAACCTACCTGCAAGCCTATTGACACCGTTTTCATTTGCGGGTACTGGTAATAGGTGGTGCCATCAATGGACTGCTCGGGATCCATTCCCTTATGACCATAAAAAGTCAACAGGTTCTCTGCCAGTCCATAAACCTTAGCCGATCTGAGGCCAATTCTTCCCAGGAGATCTGCAGGAATATTGTACCCGAGGGATACCTGTTTCAACCGCGCATAGGTAGCATCATACAGGAAACGGGTTGACGTGGAGGTCCAGGCCAGATCGTCGGTGGTGAACCGGGGAACATTGGTATAGGGGTTATCGGGTGTCCAGCGGTTGAGCAATTCCGTTGACCAGTTACGGCCGAGTGAGGCTACGCCGGTGAGCAGTGAAATATAATCGGCATCCAGCACTTTACCACCAATACTATAGGCAAGCACAAATGATAATTCCACCTGCTTATAACTAATCGAATTGGTGATACCGCCGGTTACATCGGGCAGTGCAGAGCCTGCATAGTACTGCGTACCCTGTGCATAGCTGGTGGTCGTTTCCTTTTTGCCATCCGCGGTAGTTCTGTACCACAATGGATTTCCTGTTGCAGGGTCTACGCCGGCCCACTCGCGTAGAAAGAAGTCATATACAGAAGTGCCCACCATCAGTTTCTTGGTGCCGCTGATGATCTCTTTTTGCGGCAATGAAGTGATCTCATTCTTGTTGTGTGCAAGGTTTAGGTCTACCGTCCATTTCCAGTCCCGGGTACTTATGGGAACAACGTTTAACTCCAGTTCAACCCCGGTGTTGCGCAGTTCACCGATATTGGCGCTGATGGACGTAAAGCCGGTAGAACCTGCCAGCGGCCTCGAGTATAAAAGATCTTTACTGGTTCTTCGGTAATAGTTGATGGTACCGTAAATGCGATTCTTCAGGATACCAAAGTCGATACCGGTATTAAAGTTCAGGTTTGTTTCCCATTTGAGCTTCGGTGTAGGCAGGCGGGAAGTGACCACGCCCCCATTGCCCAGGTTGTTCCTGATGCTGTAGAGTGCGAGGTACGAATAATAGCCCAGGTTGGCGCTTGTTGATACGCCGGTACCAGAGAGATTATCATTGCCCGAAGCACCATAGCTTGCCTTTACCGTCAATGCGCTGAGCCAGTTCACCGGTTTCAGGAATTCTTCTTCACTGATGCGCCAGGAAGCGCCGGTTGACCAGAAAGTACCCCAACGCGAGTCGGGTGAAAAGCGCGAAGAACCATCGCGGCGAACGGAGGCGGTAAGAAAATATTTACCCAGGTAATTGTATTGTGCCTGACCAAAAAAGCTCAGTTTGGCATAGTTGTCTGCAAAACCGGAAAAATCATTGAGCTGTGAAGCAGCCACTGGTTCATACAGATCGGCAAGCGCAAACTTTTGCCGGCTTCCATTCAGCCCACTTCCGTTCAGGTAATAGTATTCTTGTCCGGCCAGCAGGTTCAGATGATGTGCTGATGCGAAGTCGAGATCGTAGGTAGCTATATTGTTCCAGGTATAAGCTACAAAACGGGTGCTGAGTTTGCTTACCGTACCACCAATGGCCGCATCTTCGCCTACAAGCGGGTTGGTATAATACAGTTGGTTGATATTGATATAATCGAGGTTGAAGCTTGTTTTCAGTTTCAAAGCTTTGGTAAGCGCTGCTTCCAGGAAAGTGCGGGCAGAAACGTTCTCATTCGTATTCCTGGATCTGTTCAACGGTAAGGAACCTATGAGATTGTAGCGGGGTAAGGCACCATTGGGCCGGTAAGCGCCATAGTCGTATTGTTTCTCGCCGTTGTTGTCGAGCTTGTAGCTGCCATCCGGATTGCGTTGATAGATCGGATAGAAGCTGGGAATGCTGCGGCCAAACAGTACGACATTGGTTTGCCGGGAATCAGACGATGTCGGATAATCCTGCGAAGTGCTGGCTCCGTTGAGATTGAGGCCCACCTTCAGCCATGATTTTGCCTGCAGTGTAAGATTACTTCTGAAATTATATCGTTTGAAACCCGAAGCAAGATAGGCGCCCTGGTTGTTCGTATAACCGGCACCTATATAATAGGTTGACTTTTCACCACCACCTGAAAAACTGAGTTGGGCCTGGGTGTATCTGGCATCCTGCAACATCGCTTCTTCCCAATCATCATTCCATAAGGGAGTTGCGCCTGGAACGATCTTTCCATCTAACCCAACCGGCTCCGGAAAAGCAGGGCCGTATGGATTAATATTGAGGTTGGGCACTACCTGCCTGCTGGCGGCAGCAGCTGCCTGCGCCGGGCTTTGCCCGCTGGAAAGGCCTTTATTGCGCAGGGCCTCCCAGTATAGTTCAAAATATTGATCGGTATTGAGCTTTTCATAATCCTTCACTGCACGGCTGCTCCAGCCATGGTTGATCGTGCCATTAATGGCCACATCAGCCCCTTTTTTACCTTGTTTGGTAGTAATGATGATAACGCCATTGGCCGCACGCGAGCCGTAGAGGTTCGCTGCCGTGGCATCTTTCAAAATATTGATGGAGGCGATATCAGCCGGATCAAGCGCATTGATATCTCCTTCATAAGGGGCGCCGTCTACCACAAACAGCGGTGCACTGGAGGCGTTAATACTGCCAACGCCGCGAATGCGGATGGTAGAGCTGTTACCAGGCTGCCCATTTGCAGACGTTGTTTGAATGCCTGGCGCCAGGCCCTGCAGCGCATTGGAGATATTCGGCGTGAGCCGGTTATTCACCTTGTCGGCAGAGATGGTAGTCACTGCGCCGGGATAACCAGACCGCTTTACGGTTGTATAGGCGACGGCTACTACTTCCTCCAGGGTATTGTTAGCAGTTTTCAACAGAATAGTAATGTCTGATTGACCAGCTTTCACTTCTATTTGAGCGGTCTCCCGGCCTACAAATGAGATCGTCAGTAAAGCTTTATCATTGGGCAACTGTAACTCAAACTGCCCCTGTGCATTGGTGATAGCAGGCTGGTTAAAGCCGTTGATGGTTACCGTTGCGCCTTCGAGCGGCTGTTTATTTTCCGCGGCCAGCACTACACCGCGTATTTGTTTTGGTTGAGCGAACAGCCCGGTGCTGAAAAGGAGTATCAGCACGAGCAAGCCATGTTTCTGTAGCATACATTATAGATTGAAAATTGGAATACTTATCTGCATCCATCAGTACATAATGGATGGGCAAAGCAAGCCGTTACAGTCACGCCGCGGCGGACCGTTCAGTAATAACTATTAAGTGTTGATAACAAAGGATCCTTACCCGGTACAGCAGCAACAACAAGTGTACGGTACATACAAGTTAAACAGATATAACAGGGGTCGCGGTGAATTATTCATTGTCATATTGTGACTCGTTGGGGACGATGCAAATATATGGACAATCATAAAACCCACCAAAATGGTAGACTTAATTATCTATAATGTATGTGTAAGTGGTGGCTCGGATGGATGGATGACGGGAACTGGATAAGAAGGCGGAACGCGGAACGTTAAACGCCGGGGGCAGGATGGGAAAAGCAAAACGCGGAACGCAAAACACTGACTTGCCAAACGCGTATCGTTGACGTCAGGTATTTTGCATTCAGACCAGGCGTTCAAACCTGGCTTTCAGCCTTACGACAAATGCCGCGCGATCACAGCCGGATCGATGGCATTATGTGATGAGGTATAGATCACCTGTTTGTCTTTCACCAATATGATCTGGGGCGACTGATGTGTGACTTTCAACTCCTGCGCAATGAGATTGGAAATAGGACGGAAAGTAAGCAGATCCAGGTAATGAAAATCGGCTTTGTCTGCGATCTGCTCAAAGCCGTTTTGCAGCTTGTATTTTGCATGGGCGCTGATACCGCAGGTGGTGCTGTCCTTAAAGATGATCTGCGGCTTGGCCGACGAGTTCTCTAAAATGGTATAGAATTGCTCTTTTTCTGTGACGCTGTTCCAACTTTTCATAGTGCAAAAATACACAATTGTCAAGATATTTTCACATGGCCCATTAGCTGATTAACAATGCTTTATGAGGCAATGACCTGACAAAGATTTTACATTATTATTTGAACAATGTTAACCCGGGTTTGTTACCTCGAGCGCTACTCGATCTCCAGTTCAAAACCTGCGTTCAAGGTCAGTTTTCCTTCGCTTTCCCCATCAGTACCTGCCAGCTTCCAGCCTTTCATCTTACCCGTCTTCCCTTTCGTGACCAGTTCAGCGATCTGTTTGTCGGACAGTTTCTTGCCAAATACTTCAAAGGGCACCTTGAAACCACAGGCCCTGAAATTGGCGCAGCCATAGGCCGTATTGCCTTTCTTCAACAAATGCGATTTACATTTGGGACATTGCTGTTCCTCGATAACGATCGCTTTTTTGGGTTCTCTGGGCTTCGTTTCTTTTTTGGGTTTTTCTTCCTGTGCTTTTTCTTTTTTCCCCGGCTCATTAGGCGCAATGGTGATCACTTTGTAAGTAGCCGTTTTCACTTCTGCGGTAAGATCGATCACCATCTGGATCAGCTCCTGCTTGAACGTATCAATAGCATATTCGCCTTTTTCGATCAGGCGCAATTTGCGTTCCCAGATGCCTGTGAGCTCAGGACTTTTCAATAACTCGGTTTGAATGGTGTCAATGAGGTCGATACCGGTTTGCGTGGCGTAAATGTTCTTCTTACGTTTCTCTATATATTTCCGGCGGAACAGGGTCTCAATTATATTGGCGCGGGTAGAAGGACGGCCAATGCCGTTATCTTTCAGCAGTTCCCGCAGATCTTCATCTTCCACCTGTTTACCGGCGGTTTCCATAGCCCGCAGCAAAGTGGCTTCGGTAAACGCTTTGGGCGGGGTTGTTTTTCCTTTATGGATCCTTGGCGTATGTGAACCGCTTTCTCCCACTGCAAATACAGGCAGGATCTTTTCTTCTTCCTCTTCCTTCTCGTCTTTTTTTGTTTGCACGTCGTTCGCATACACTTCCTTCCAGCCCGGTTCCAGGATTTGTTTACCGGTCACTTTAAAAGGCACCTGCCCTACCTTGCCCAGCACGGTGGTGTTGGCGATCTTACACTCCGGGTAGAAGGCTGCTATAAAACGCCGGGCTACCAGGTCATAGATGCGTTTTTCTTCGGTGGGCAGATTGGAAGGATAAACACCCGTGGGAATGATGGCATGGTGGTCGGTCACTTTTTTGTCGTCAAAGACCGTTTTTAATTTGGGAATGGGATTGGCCAGGATGGGGGCCGTCAACGCCGCATAAGGCGTCATATCCTGCAGGATGCCTGCAATTTTCGGATACATATCTTCGGGGAGGTAAGTCGTATCTACCCGTGGATAGGTGACCATTTTTTTCTCATACAGGTTCTGAATGTATTTCAGGGTATCATCTGCCGAATAAGCGTATTTTTTATTGGCTTCCACCTGCAGGGCAGTCAGGTCGAAGAGGCGGGGATTACCTTCTTTGCCTTCTTTTCGCTCAAAGGATGTGATCTCGAAAGGATGTTCCTTCAAATAGGCCAGGCCTTTTTCAGCCCTTTCCAATACCTTAATGCGGTCGATAGTAGCGGTGAATTCCGTTTCGCGGTAAATGGTCTTTAATTCCCAATATTCTTCTGCTTTAAATGCATTGATCTCTTTCTGCCGCGCCACGATCATGGCCAGGGTGGGTGTTTGCACGCGGCCGATAGACAACACCGTTTTGTCCTGGGCGAATTTTTTGGTGAACAGGCGGGTTGCATTCATCCCCAGCAGCCAGTCGCCAATGGCGCGGGCGCTGCCGGCGGCATACAGGTTATCGTATTGACTGCTTTCTTTTAGTTTTTGAAAGCCCTCGCGGATAGCTTCTTCGGTAAGGGAAGAGATCCATAATCTTTTTACGGGGGCGGTGCATTGCGCTTTCAGCAGTACCCAGCGCTGAATAAGCTCTCCTTCCTGGCCGGCGTCACCACAGTTGATCACTTCTTCACACTGGCTTACCAGTTGCTCAATGATCCTGAATTGTTTTTGAACCCCTTCGTTGTTGATGAGTTTGATGCCAAAACTGCGCGGGATCATGGGAAGGTCTTCGAGCCGCCAGTATTTCCATTGTTCGGTATAATCGTGCGGTTCTTTGAGGGTACAGAAATGCCCGAAGGTCCAGGTAACCTGGTAGCCGTTGCCTTCCAGGTATCCCTCCTTCCGTTCTTTGGCGCCGATAACAGCTGCAATGTCTCTGGCCACGCTGGGCTTTTCCGCAATGCAAACCTTCATAGTTGTTGAAAGAGCGCAAATGTCGGGAATTTTTGCAAGATAGGAGGATCATCTGCAATCCGGAGGCACCTTACATGGCCCTGCCTGTTTGCGTCAGCCGCCGGGTGACCAAACCTGTTACTATTCCGCCAATGGTATAGAGAGCGATGGTAAGCATTCTCCTGTTCGATGTTGCGGCTGTGGTTGCTGCGTTCAATCCCAGTCGGCCAGGAAGTTTCACGGCGCCAGCCCCTGCTGTTGCTCCGAGCACGGTACCGGTAAGCAAAGCACTGCCGGGTTTGAATGCAACGGTGCTGTAGTATAAGGTATTGGAAATAAGATCTGCTGCCAGGGATGCCGGGTATTGCTTTTCAGCAGGCACATGGCGGCCGGTTACTGCAGCAACCGTTTTGTCCAATGCTTCTTCGCCTAGTTTGTCGAGCCGCGGTGCATCTGAAAAATTGCGGCGCAGTAACTCATGTAATACTGTTACGGTGATGGCTCCGGCCAAACCGCCGATCAATCCTGCAAGTGGTTTATTCATGCAAGATGTAGTAATAATATTGTGCCAGGGGTGTAGCCGGAAAATATGTATAAGATAATTACAAAGATTGACTTTAAACTAATGGCAACACGCTGGTATAAGATCAGTTTTTAAATACCGCGATTATTCATTTCCCGCTCCACCATTTTAACGCCTTTGATCTTGACCTGATCAAGCCGTTTGCCATTTAAACTACCAATGATAATACCGCCTAACCTCAGCACATTGTCAATACGAAACCCTAAACGCTTCAGGTCGTCGGCAATCTCCTGAACTTGATATTTGTCTTCAACTGTTGCTATAAACCGTTCTTCCTTCATCGATGATAAATAAAGTCAGATCAATATTAGCCAAATTTACCGAATTCAGGTGTAATATACCAGCCCTACCCCTACGTCGGCCGAGCTATGTGGCAATCTCCTTGCTGTTTGCATTAATTTCACCCATATGTCGGCGGCAGTTGCCTGCGGATTTGCTTCCCAATAGAGGGCAGCAACACCAGCTACAAATGGTGCAGCAAGCGAGGTACCGGTATCAACTGCATAGTATTGTTGTGGTAACCAGCTGCTTATTATGCCAACTCCCGGTCCGGAAATGTCTATTTGACCACCACCCGGCTCTATGCCTGCACATCCGCCATTATAAATTTCCATTTGCGCATCCACAGCAGCGACAGCCATAATGGATGGACAATTGGCTGGATGTAAAACCGGGGCTTTCAGGCCAAACTGGCGATCACTTTCATTGCCTGCAGCAGCGATCAGCAAAACACCTTCCCGGAAAGCGGCGGAGGCCGTACTCTCATAGGCTGGTGAATACTTTTCTTTTGCATTTGTAACGCCGCCTACAGACATCGAAATGATTTTACAACCTTGCTCCACCGCCCATTGAATGGCGGCCAGCAGGTCGCCATCACGGCCATTACCCTGGCTATCCAGCACCCTGCCTACATATAGGTCAGAACCGTGTGCCACGCCGTACTTGTAGCCGTAACCGCTATGGGTACTGCCACAAGCGATACCAGCACACATGGTGCCATGGCCGTATTCGTCGTCTGCAGCTGGATTGTCGTGCAGGAATGACCTGCTCACAATTTTCCGGCCCTTGAAAGCAGGATGTGAAGCTGTAGACCCAGAATCCAAAACGGCGATCTTCACGCCTTTACCGGAATGCGGTGCCCCGCCTACGTTAGTAGCATGTATACCCCACGTTGCATTGGCATCATCGGCAATTTTAGTAGTAGCCCCGGATAAAGAATAAATGAAGCGTTCCGGTTCGGTAGACAGAAACTTATTCGCTCCATCAGTGGTAGCCATCAATTTGCCAAGCTTGTCCTGGCTCTGGCCGCCCACAATGGCCACATTGAGTTTATCATATATGAGGCCATCTGCCTGATCGAGTGCAGCCTCCAGGTTAAAATTCTTATCAGTCGTAAAATCGCGGATATTGGCCATACGTATAGAAGAACGGCTCGCCGTTTTTGTTTGCGATCTCGTGCTCGATTCAGGGTTAAGGACCACCAATTTATGGCCGGTAAATCGTGGCAGGCCAGATAATTTTCGTTCACCTTGAACGCCTCCAAGCCATTGTGGTATTGCTTCTGACGATAGTGCAGCTACTTTGGTTTTGGTGTATTGATTGTCCTTAATAAAAGTCAACAGTTTCTCCTGCAGTTCCTTGTTTGCTCCCAGCCCTGAAAGTGGTTCATCAATGGATATACCAATATCCGGCGATATATTCAGTGCCTGGGTCATCCTGTTTGTTACAACCGTAACATTCATCGCTTTTTTCTCAACAACTACATTTGTGCCGGTTTTGAGGTCTTTATTAAGAACTACCTCAACCGCCTCTTCTTTATGTACATTCGCTTTCTTGATCTTACCGGCTTTAGCGCCTGCTTTCTTGCCCTCTGCGCCACCCTGAATGTCACCTTTAGTGGCGGTACTTCGCTTGCTGGCCTCATTTACCTTCTTGGGGCTGGCTTTTTTAGAGGATGGCTTACTTCGGTTTAATTTCTTATTTGGCATAAGTAGTTATGTATTTTGAGGTGATGTTGGTACTGGAGGTGTAGGTGGTACCGGATTTGACGGAACCGGATCGCCGGAAGGAGGATAGGTCACCAGCGGGACGACCAGCGTATAAATAGGCACAAGTATGGCTCCGATAAATTGCGGAGAATAAAGCCCTTGCGGTAAATAATACAAGGGACCGCCTAATGACAGCACCCATATAAGAAAGGAGACCATGCTTACCATTATTTGTTTACCATCTTTTATACCCGCTGCTCTTTTCAGATAAAACGGCATAATGATCAAAACCAACGCCAATACGATCCATTGCATCGGTGCATCATCTCCAGGTTTGGGCGCCTGATTCTTAATAAGCGTAAATACGCCTAAGTATACCGCAATGACGTCAGCAGGCACCAGTTTGATCACCTTTGCCAAATAAGGATCTTCATTGTTTGCAGCCTGCGGACGGATTACGCCTGGTGCTGATTTTCTTTGGATTTGCCGTGACATATGCTTTGATTTTTATTTTTAAAAACAATTCGTGTTCTATTTAAAACAGGCGGATCAATCTTCACTGGGCGCGGAGCTAAAGTTGAATGAGACCGATAAAAAGCCACCCAGACGAAGTACTTTTTTCGTCAATTCAGTGGATTCTATTTCTTCAAACCGCTTATAACTTGGCCAGTCTTTATATTCTGGTTTGATGCGTTCTGCATAACCGATCGAAACACCTCCGCTTACCACCAACCGCCGCGTTAATTCAATGCTGGAAGGAAAGCCAAGACCAGCACCGATGAATAAACGTGACTTGGCTAGTGTTGAAAAATCGGGAGAAAGCCCAATGGTAAACATCGTTTGTATGGCATGACAGGTGGTCCTGTACCAGTGCACATTTATAACCGGTGAGAATTGATAAAGGTTATTCTTCTTATTTGTGTACAATTCAACCAGTGCAGTATCCGGACCATCGGTAGCATCTTTAGGATTTTTACGGAACTGGTATTCGGCATCATTGCCCCCAATGTTAACAGCCAGGCCAACACTGGCATTCACCCGGGCACCGCCATATGTTTTGATCCGCTGCGGCTCAATGGTAGTGATCACAGCTCCACGTTGATCCTTGAGTTCATCAGAGAACTCAATATAATCGCCACTGGCGTTACCGATCTTACGGGGCCGTAAACTAAATGGCACCGAAAGCATGTTCTGTGCATTCGCCTGCATGACAGCCGCATTGGCAAGGAGCGTTGGATCCAGATAAATGGCCGTGATCTCACTGTTCTTTTTACGCAGGTCGTTGATCAGCTTTTGTGTGGCTTCCCTTTCGGCCGTGGAAACTACAGAAGAGAACAAATCAAGTACGTTCTGAAGGCCAAGGATCTCTTCTTCCACTTTTTGTGTTTTCTCCAGTATGCCGTCAACTTTCGTTTTAACTATGCTGGTGATCTCTTCTACACTATTTACTCCATATACTTTGACCGGGGCGAGGAAGGCCGCCTGCATCTGCTGTGGAGTATATAGTGCCGCATTGGCTGCTGCCTGCTTCATCAATGTATCTATCGTCATGATGCCCTTGAGGTCAATCGCTTCTCTTTTTAGCTGCAGCCAGCCACGTTCTATATTGATAAGAAATCCAGCTTTTAACTTTGTAAATCTTCTAGCGTCCTTATTTTTATTATCTTTTGCATCACCCGTTAAAGCCGCTGTACTATCAGTTTTATCGCCGGCGCCTTTAGCACCTGCCACCGCAGCCAAACCAGTCTGCAGCGCTGCGATGCCGTTGTTATAATTGGCATTAACAGCTGTAAATACAGGACTGGAACTAACCGCCCAGGGATTAACATTAAGGTATTTAATGATAACGGCCGACCCTTCCTTAATACAGCTCGGAATGGAAACAAACTCGGAATTTTGAACATCATAGGCAATAAATTCCTGTTTTGTTGCAATACCATCTTTGACATGCCTTTTTCTGTTGGCCGGATCTTTCGCTTTTTGAGCAGGCAATGTGTCCTCTCTTGTTAGCTCCGGTTGCCCATAAACGTAGATCGTTGCTGTAAGCAACATTGCCGAAATAAAACAATGTAGTCGCATAATGAATGGGGTTTAATTGTAATTGGGGATATAAGCTGTTATAGCCTTCCCAAGATTACAAATAACCCCCTTCTTACAAGCAGGTGTTTTTCACGTATTTGGTCTGATAAATACCGTTAAAATACTGTTTTTTTACCCGTTCGATGTTCTGAACACCTAAGTAAGTGCAGGACTATTGTTTATTCAGCATACTTGATATGACCTTTCGTTCTATCAATGACCGACCTCACCCAGTCATATCCATCAACGGTCGACAATTTCAATAACAGCTCCTTGGGTAAATGGCTGATGCCAAGAAGTGCACCGGCTATTTGTCCGGCCAGTGATGCATTCGTATCGGTGTCGCCGCCGCACCCGATAACACTTTTATACATCTCATACATTCCGATCCTACCGGCCTGGGTAGCCGCAAAAATGGCAAAGGGCACCGAGTTTACGACGTATCCATTGTTGCCCAGTGCGGCAATGGTCTTTATATCTGACTTGCATTGAATGGCATTGATCTCCATTAATCTGTCCCGTACGCGGGTATCGGGCAGTGCCGGTATAATAAGCTCAAACAAATTATTTTTACCCGTCCACTCACCTGCTACAATTGCTTTCAGGGAAAGAAATATGGCCAGGGCGCCTACGTATGCTTCATCATTCCGGTGTGTGATCCAGCAGGCGCTTCTGATATTTTCTCTTGACATATTTCCAAAGAACGCAAATGGCGCTATCCGCATGGCCGCGCCATTACCGGCAGCGAACTCGCCTGTGCGGCCAACCTGGCTCCAATGAGCACCAGCTTCCAGTTCTACAATGGCTTTTAAAGTGCTTGCACCCAGTCCCGATAATCTTTTCTCTTTATAATAACGCACGAATACATCCGCCAGCAGATCGGGCCGAAAATCAGCGGAAGCGCAAAGCGCTTCACAGGTGGCCATTGTCAATTGCGTATCATCAGTAAATGCCCATAGGGGATTCGTTTCTTTAGGTTTACTCAGGTAGAATGCAGTGGTACTGTCCGGAATTTTCAGATTTTCAAACGCACTGCCCCAGGCATCGCCTATGGCCCCGCCTAACATACAGGCTTCGAAGCGCTCGCGGAGTATGGCTGCTTTTTTCATTGTAGATCTGATCACATTTGTACTGCCGGATCACAAAATTAAATTAATAACGAATATGATAACTGCAGGCATTTGCCGGAACCTACACATTGATTATCTGCGAATGAACAAATTGCAAGTTTTTGTATATTCGTAAGATATGAAGCAAAATATGAAAGCACCTTTATTACTTGTTCTCACGTTATTTACGATCTCGGTCTATTCGCAAAACACGCTCAACAATTACAAATATGTACTTATACCCGAAAGGTTTGGTTTCTCCAGATCAGATGATCAATATGGCCTGAACACCCTGACGAAATTGCTGCTGGAAGATAAAGGGTTTACTGCTTTTGTAGGCAACGCCAATTTGCCGCCGGAAGTAGTGGCCAACAAATGCAATGCGCTGAACGCGGAAGTAGTGGAGAAAAAAGGCATCTTCGTTACCAACCTCACTTTGCAGTTGAAAGATTGCCAGGGCAATGTGATCTTCAAAAGCAAGGAAGGCAAAAGCCGCGAAAAAGAGTATCATACCGCATACAATCTCGCTTTAAGGGATGCTTTTACTTCCCTCAACGATGTGGCTTATAAATACGACGGCACAACCATTACACAAGCGCAACAACCAACAGCAGCGCCGGCAGCTGCTCCTGCTTCACAGGCCAGCCGGCCAGCGGCAGCTCCCGCAGCTGCGGCCATTACCGACGCTACCGGCACTTTATACGCACAACCGACCGCGAATGGCTACCAGTTAATTGATACAACCCCCAAAAAGGTATTGACCTTGCTGAAGACTTCCCTGCCCGACTATTACATCGCGGAAGGCGGCCCTTCGGCGGGTATTGTTTTCAAAAAGAATGAAGAGTGGGTCCTCGAGTACTATAAAAACAATCAACTTGTGTCCCAGAAATTACAGATCAAGTTCTGATCTGCCGGCATGATCTGATATAACAATGCCAGGCGAGCCGGTTTTTTAAAACGGCAGCCTGGCATTGTGCTTTACAGGCCACTTGGGGTCTATATTTTTATATCCATGATCTTATTCTTCTTCCTGCTTTCTTCCGCCATAAAACCCATAATATGGCTTTCGATGGACTCTTCAATGGTAGAGGTCAACAACTTGGGATTTTGCTGCGACACGGCCTGTACAAAGTCATGCGCCAGCAACCAGTCGCCGCCACCATGACCATTATTTTTATAGCCTTCTACATCTTCGGCAATGGGCACCAGCTTCGTTTGTTTACCGGTCCTGAAATCAGTGACCACCAGCTCCGTCATATCGCCTACCATATCGCCCATTGAACCCATTACCCGGGTACGCCGCCGCTCGTAGGAAGTAAAGGCTTCCATCGAAAAACTGGCGGTGACATTATCCCCAAATTTGATATTCGAGATATAGTGATCGGGCTGGTCATTTTCCATACGGTACACACAACGGCCGTAATTGGTCGTGCGCAGTTTTTCCATGATGTGCTCGGCATGTTTCGCCTTGTCTTCCGGCATATCAAATACTCCTACCCTTTCCCTTTTATCGTGGTAGGTTTTGATGGCTGAATATGGACAACTGCGCTCAACCGCGCAGCCATCGGTACAGCGGGCCGTGCTTCCGGCCGGAGCGTTCTCTTTTCTAAACCATTTCAGATCGCCCATGGCCACGATCTGTTTGGCCGGTTTATTAATGATCCATTTTATGATATCGAGGTCATGGCAGGATTTAGCAAGTATGATGGGCGTGGTTTGTTTTGAATTATGCCAGTTGCCTCTTACATAAGAATGGGCCATATGCCGGTGCTCGATAGGTTCCAGGTGCTGCACACTCATCACTTCACCAATGGCTCCCTGCGCTATAAGCTCCCGCATTTTTACAAAGTAAGGTGCGTAACGCAATACATGACACACGGCCACAATACGGCCTGTTTTTCTGGCCAGCGCGAGAATGTTCCGGCATTCTTTTTCGGTTGGCGCTATCGGTTTCTCGAGCAGTACATCATAGCCCATTTCCAATGCTTTCATACAGGGTGCATAATGCAGGTTATCGGGCGTGGTGATAATGATGGCATCGGCAAACTTTGGCCGTTCGAATACGCGTTCCCAGGTATCGAAGCGGTTGGCATCGGCAATCCCGTGCTTTTTGGTATAGCGCTCATTACGGATAGCGTTCGGTTCGGCCACGCCAACGATCTTGAGCATCTCCGGAAATTTGGCGGCATAGTTGCCATACACATTGCCACGGCCGCCGGCGCCCAGTGTAATGGCCGTAACGGGTTTGTCGAGCCGCTTGTGCAAAGGATTTTTTGGAACTTCATATACAACGGTGCCATCTGCCAAACGGGCCATTGCTTCTGACCCTATCACCGTAGCGCCGATACTTAGCCCAAGCTGCTTAATGAGATTTCTTCTGTTCATTGAATATATTTTGTTTGTTATTGTTTCAACTAGTAGTGATCATTCTGTTCCATCGCGGGATTGGCCAGCATCTCCCGTTGCGGAATGGGCCAGCGAAAATCACGGGCTTCATTGCAGGAGCGCACTTCCACTTTAACCGGTTCGTTGGTAGCAGGATCAACAGCCCCATATACCTGTCCATTCATCACCATGCCCAGGATGCCCCAGCGGCGGATATCATAAAAACGCCCGCCTTCAAATGCCAGCTCCGATTGCCTTTCGCGGCGCACCAGCTCCCGCAGTTTTTCCTGCGTATTATATCTTGTAACATCTACCGGCGGCATGGAGGCGCGCTCCCGCACCTCATTTAAATACTTCACCACATCAGGATGATCCCATTGCTTCAGTTCCACCAGCGCTTCCACATAGTTGAGTAATATTTCTGCATACCGGATGATCATATAATCCAGCGTGCGGGTGCCGGTGCGGTCTTTGGGATCCAGATACTTTTTCACCCAATAACCGGTAGCTGTCGCATTTTGCGCACCCAGGCGATCGAGATTGGTTTGTGCAGCATCAAATGGCTTCAGGACATAAGACGAAAATGTTTGTCCGGGTAACAACACAGAAGCAATGAGCCGCGGATCGCGGTTGTTTTTGTAATTGGGATCTTTCTGATAAATGGCCGCTGAATCGGCGCCGAGCTCCCAGATCGTTTTTCCCTGTTTGGTTTCATAATTATTCACTACAGCGGCTGTAGGCGACAGCACCGTCTTTCCACCTACGCCCAGCGGCGCAAAGGTGTTCCATTGTTGTCCACCACTCGTGTTTTCCCTGAAGAAAATTCTTTCTTTATTCAATTCACCGGTATAGAGAAAAAGATCGGCATAACTGTTCCTGGGATTGGCAGCGGTTTTATACAATTCGTATACACCCAGGTCGATCACCTTTTTGGCAGCGTCCCTGGCCGTTTCATATTCTTTGTAAAACAAGGCCAGCCGGCTGATCAGCGACCAGCAGGTGCCGGCGGAGATTCTTTTCAGATCGGCATTATTATAAACTGCAGGCAGGTGATGGGCGCAGTCGGTCAATTCACTCACAATAAAATCGTACACATCTGCCTCCTTATTTCTTTCCAGGTAACTTTCTGCAGGGGTTACCGAAGTTCGTACAATAGGTATATCGCCAAAGAACATCAGCAGCTCCATATGATAATAAGCCCTCAATGCCCTGGCTTCATACTTATAACGGATCTTCAGGGAATCATCCATAAAACAACGGTCAACATTCTCTAAAAAGCGGCAGGCACGGCGGATATCTTTAAAATCATCTTCCCAGATGCCGGCCCCCACATTCCAGGTTGGGTTATGCAATCCTTTTACATAAGACTCATAATCGCCGCGGGTACTCTGGCGTGCAACCGCTTCATCACTCAATGCCGACAAGAACATCAATTGCCTGCCGGAAGAACCGTCGGGAATACCTGCATACACCGAGTTCAGGGCATTGGTTGCATCGGCAGAAGTGTTCCACCATTCCGCATCGGAGATACTGGTGGGATGATCATGTTCCAAATATTTTTTACAGCCGGGAAAGAGTATAACACCGGCAAGCATCGATATAAATAAAATAAATTGTTTCATGTTGTGGCAAATTAGAATTGAATGTTACATCCGAACGTGTAGGTTTTCATAATACCATAGGTCCATTGATTGCCGCGGCTTTCCGGATCGGTCAATTTCAGGCTGGTAAAGGTGAGCGGGTTCTGCGCATTGAAATATAAGCGCATGGAGTTGATGCCCGTTCGCTTTATGAAAGGAGATGTGAGATCATAACCGAGCTGAATGAATTTTACCCGCAGATAGGCGCCATTCTGAAACCAGAAATCAGATGATAACTTATTATTGGCAGGTGCGGTTGACAAGCGGGGGAAACGGGCACCGGTCCTTTCCGGCGTCCAGTAATTGGCTGCATAATATTTTGTAGGCACGCCGCCATCTTTGCTGAGGTCTAATGGCAGGGCGAACATATCCAATAATACAGCATCACTGTTACCGGTACCCTGGATCAGGAATTCCAGGTCCAGCTTTTTATAGGCGATCCTGAAATTAGAGAAGTAGTTCAATTGTGGCACCGGGTTACCGGTCAGCGTTTGATCTTTTGCGTTGATCTCACCATCATCACTCAGGTCGAGGTATTTGATGTCGCCGGGCGCTGCATTGGGCAACACCGGCACCAGCGCTTTGCCGGAATGATCAAAATCCGCTGCCTGCAGCAGGCCATCTGTTTTATAACCATACAAACTGCCAATAGGGCTGCCTACCTGGTCGATGTTAGTACCGGTCTCATTGATGTAGGGACCAGCCACCAGGCTCAGGATGGTGTTCTTATTGTATGAAAGTCCGGGGCGGATAGAAATGCTGAGGTCCTTTCCTGCCTTCGCATTATAATTCATCGACAATTCCCAGCCTTTGTTCTGTACCTTACCGGCATTCACCGGTACTTCGCCTTCAAAGCCTCCTACCAGCGGTAAGGATGGGTTCAGGATGATGTCGTTGGTTATTTTATCATAGTAGTCGAATGTCATTTCCATTTTACCATCGAACAAACCGATATCGGCGCCAAGATCCGTCATATGTACGGTTTCCCAGGTGATATTTGGATTGCCATAGGTTGTTTCCACCCCGCTGGATGAGTTCACCAGGGTCTGGTATTTATACAAACCAATATTCTCGTTCCCCAGGTAACCATAGGAAGCTCTGAGTTTGAGGTTATTGATAAAGCTCACATTTTTAAGAAAATGTTCATTATGTACATTCCAGCCAAGGGCGACGGAAGGAAAATAGCCGAACCTGTTATTCGGACTGAACCGCGAAGAGCCATCCGTACGGATCGTTCCTTCCAGCAGGTATTTATTCTGATAAGAGTAATTCAGTTTCGCATACCCCGAGATCAGGGAAGAAACATCCCAATCACCGGAATTGGTCTCTTCCTGTGAATAACCGGCCATGGCAAACAACATATGGTCACCCAGGGTAACTGTGTAGTCGGCATTCGCGCCCAGGTAATAATAAGTAGACCGCGTAGTGGTCACGGCCCTTTGCATGGTCCAGGTTTGCAGCAACTGGCCCGTATAATAATCGAAGTGGTTGAAGGTATTACGGGTATCACGGTTAACGTCGCTGTTCAAGCGGAAACTGAACTGACCGCGTACATTCAAACCGGGCAATACCCGCCATTTAGGCTGCAGGTTGATACTGGTTTGTCCGCTTTCATATTTGCGCTGGCCGCCTCGCTCCGCATAGGCGACCGGGTTAACAATATCTACATACCTGCCGTAAATGGTGCGCCCATCTAGCTCCGGATATTTGGGCAAAATGGTAGGCGGTACCCGGTAAATATCTTCCAGCATGCGGTTACCGGTATTACCCGTTGCAGTTGCCCGGTTAGGGGTAAGCGTATTTCTCTTGATGGCCAGCATGTCGAGGTTGATCACAAAATTCTTGCTGAGGGTTACAGAAGTATTGGCCCTGATATTGAACCGGCTGGTATTGTTTACCGGCAGCATGCCCTTTTGATATAAATAGTTACCCGATAAAGCAAAACGCGCCACGTTATTACCACCGCTCACAGCCAGGGTATGACTTGTAATGGGCGCCCGCTGGTCGATCACTTCATCGATCCAGTTGGTATTGGGGAATCTTACCGGATCGGTACCGGCGATCGTATTTTCAATATCACTGTCTGAATAGGTGGCTTGTTTACCGGCATTGAGCTGCGCTTCATTATACATGCGCATATATTCCGGGGCGTCTACCACCTGGGGCAAACTGGAAGGCGCCTGTATGCCCACATAACCATCATAGGTAACGGCCACCTTGCCGGGCATACCTCTTTTGGTGGTAACGACAATTACGCCATTGGCGGCCCTGGCCCCATAGATGGCCGCAGCGGCCGCATCTTTAAGCACTGTAACGCTTTGCACGGTTACGGGATCGATATGATTCATATCCATCGGAATGCCATCTACCAATACCAGGGGATTGGAATTGCCCAGGGTACTGATGCCCCTGATCTTGATGGTAGCAGCATCCCCACCCGGTAACCCGGAATTCTGGGTAACCTGTAAACCGGTAACACCGCCCTGCAAACTTTGTGATAAGGTGGTGATGGGTTTGCCTGTGATATTCGAAGCCACATTCAGGGTGGCCACTGAGCTTGCAATATGTTTCTTTTTCTGTTCTGAAAGCCCTACCACCACAATCTGCTCCAGGTCGTTCACCTCTTCTTTCATGGAAATGTTAAGGGCGTTATCGCTTTTCGTAACGGTGTACTCAACCGGTTTGAAACTAACCCGGGAAAAAACAAGCACATCGTATTTGTGGGCCTTGATGGTGAAATAACCATCCGCATCAGTAATGGTGCTTACAGCAGCGCCTTTAATGGTCACCGTAACCCCCGATAATGCAAGCGGCGGTTCATGGGTATCGTATACCCGGCCGCGCACTGGCAACAATGTATCGCGCTGCCTGGTGGCAACAGCTTCTTCTTTGGCGGTGATAACAATTTGCCGGCCGCTGATGGCATAGGTTAAACCAGTGTCATCGAGTGCGCGTTTAAGCACATCCGCAACAGGCACATTCTTTTCCTCAAAATGAACCGTCTTTTTCATTTCCCGCTTTAGCAGTTTATCGCGGTAAAAAATAAGATAGCCGGTTTGCTTTTGGATCTCCTCAAATAATTCCGGCAATGTGGCCTGCTTCAGGTTGAGGTTAACCCGCGTGTTTTGAGAATAGGTCTTTGCCGAAACACTCAGCATACCAATGAACAATAAAAAAACGGTGAACTTGATCTTTAAAAATAGCAGGTGGGCTTGTCCCTGGCCGGGACATTTACAGCCATTCATTTTCATACGTGCGCAGTTAGTTAAAAATTGGTTATCTCATTTATTTTCTTAAAGCCAGTTTTTGCTCTTTTGGTAAATAGTAATACGGCGTTCCGAGGCATACCAGGTTCATGATCGCTTCGATATTATGCTGCAGATCGAGCCTGCCCGAAAATGTTTCATCACTATGCAGCAGCACGTCGGTATTAATGCGTACATCATAATACCTCGACATCCGTTTGGCGATCTGGGCGAGCGGCGTTTGTCTGAATATCAGGTAGCCCTTTCTCCAGGAGATGTATTCTTCAATATCAACGGAACTGGTGGCGATCCGTTCTGCACCGCTGCGAAAGCTGGCCATATTACCGGGCAGCAGCCGTTTTGTAAGGTTTCCCGAAAGGCTTTGCCCATGTACCGCAACACTGCCTTGCACCAGTACGACGTTCGTTCCTTCATCGTCATCGTATGCGCTTACATTGAAGCCGGTGCCCAGGACCTGTACCCCAAGATCTTTTGTATGTACAGTGAAGGGCCTGGCAGCATCATGTTTTACATCAAAATAAGCCTCACCATTCAGCTCAACGGCTCTTTGGTTTCCGGCAAAAGAAGTGGGATATTTTAAAGAGGATGCGGTATTCAGCCATACCATGGAGCCGTCTGCCAGCATCACCTGCATCCTCCTGGTACCACGGGGAACGGTTAAGGTATGATAGGTGACAGCAGCGTCCTTGTGCGAAGCGGTATCGTATGCGATCCGGCTGTCCGCCAGTTTTAACACATGGATGCTATCCTTACCGGCCAAAGGTCCTTGATCAGCATTCCCTAATTCAATGATCTCCCCATTGGCCAGTGTGATGTAGGCGCCTGCTTTTTTTGTGACCCTCATTTTTGCCGGTGGCGCCTCTTTATGCCTGGCGACTTCCTGTACCGGCGCTGTTTTCAGGAACAAAAACCAGGCGGCGCCCAGTGAAAGTATAAATACTGCAGCTACAGCTACCCGGAAATAAAAGCGCTGATATAAGGGCGTAACGGGCGCTTGCACCTGCTGCAACAAACGATTGCGTAACCTGTCGCTGATGGCGGCCGGCAGTTCAGCCTTCCCTTCCATGGCTTTATCAAATGCAACCTGTAACTGCTGTAAGAGGGCGCGGTTGGCGGTATCGTGCTGAAGCAATTGCATCAGTTCTTCCACCTGTTTCGGTGTGCAAGTGCTATTTATATAATGGGTTAGAAGCTGCGAAAGGTATTCATTGGTTTCCGGCATAAACAGAATTTGGCTGCGTTGTATATATAGTATCCCCGAACGCGA
Organism: Longitalea arenae; assembly: GCF_016924755.1. Lineage (GTDB taxonomy): Bacteria > Bacteroidota > Bacteroidia > Chitinophagales > Chitinophagaceae > Niastella > Niastella arenae. Next base: position 505,656 of record NZ_JAFFJX010000003.1, read on the forward strand.
AATAAGGGTGGGTGGTGGAGAAAAAAAATTGTAATTATTTTTTTCGGGGGCATGATCTCAGCTGAGCGTGCAGCCAAAAGCGGAGCAATCTGTCATTAAAAATAACATAAACATAAAATGCATGGGCGTATCGCCATATTCATCCAAATGTTCCCTGATCAGTTTCATAGCCAGTACCATATGCTCTTTCACTGTGTTGCGGGAAATGCCAAGCTCATTGGCCACCTCGTCATAGCTTTTACCTTCTTCACGGCAGCGCCTGAACACTTTTTGCCGCTGCGGAGGCAATCGATTGATAGCAGCCTGTAAAATTTCTTCGTATTGCTGCCATAACAATTTCAGATCAGCGTCCGCAACCGATTGCGTAAACTGCTGCATAACCTGCATCCGCAGGTTCTCATCCACGGCGATCTTCTTCAAGCGTTTGAAAACACTGTTTCGGCAGATCCGGTAGAGGTAGGCTTTAAAGGAAAGCGAAGGATCGATGCGGCTTCTGATCTCCCAGATCTTGAGGAATACATCCTGCAGCAGATCTTCGGTAATGGCTGGTGATTTAACAAAGCGAAGCACATAGTGATAAAGGGCCGGGTGATAATGATTGTACAATTCCAGGAATGCATCGCTATCGCCCTTTTGCAAGCGTTGGATCACACTTTCTTCGTTATATGTAGCAGGAATTGCAGGCACTTGCTTAAAGCGCCTAAAATAAGTAATGTTGATCGAAATTCAAGGGCCTGGCCAGTGAAACTATCATTCATATTGTCAAATTGACCGGGGCATCCTTTTCCCTTTTTGCCGGGTGGCATTGGACAATAGATTCCACGAATTGTTGCCCTTCCCCCAAGGTAAAGGGCTGGCATAATTCCTGTGCTTTTGCTCGTAAAATATATAGTTATGTCAGGACGTGGAGATAATAACAAACAAGGAAGTTCAGGCAGAGGGGCCAACCGCCAAAGCCTGCAAGCATTCCCCGACGATGCAGTACGTGAAAGGAAGCCTTCTAACCGTAAAACATACGATCTGCTGGTTGACGATGTTCCTTATTCAGTGATCACAGAACCGTTTACCTTTAATGGTGAGCAACGGTATTACATAAGTGTAAACGGCGGCCCCGAGCATGTCTTTACCTGGGATTCGGAGATAAAGCGGCTGACCGCCATAGACGATGAAGGCTCCATATTGCCCGATGCACTGGAACAGGAGATCAGCCGAAGGCTCGAGGCGGATCTATAACAAAATGAATGGCGAGAGCAGTTTGATATTTCTTAATTGGTTCCATTGTATAAGCTGTCTTCAGGTGGGGAACTTACCTGCCTGGAGATAGCTTTTTATCTTCAAGGTTCCGCACAGGCGGCTATTATTTCCTATCTGCAAAATGTCGCTTTTGTCCTATTCTGCACATTAATTCCCAAAATTTTTTATTTTTATCTGCACACAGAAGAATAACCGGCCGGGCTATTAATGCTTTTTAAATCGGGCAAAGCATGAAGTGCGTTATCATTTTTCGTACAACCATTTTATTGCTGCTATTCGTGCAGACAAACCAGGCAGCTTTTTGCCAGGTACTTATCAAAGGCACTGTATATGATAAACAGGCCCGTTTCGGCGTGCCGCATGTGAGCGTGTTGAGCAGCTCTGGTACGGGCACGATAACCGATTCCCTGGGCCGCTACAGCCTGAAAGTGCCCGCCGACGACTCCGTTTACTTTTCCTACCTGGGCAAAATGACCTCCAAATTCCCGGTTAAACATTTACCGCCCGATCAACCACTCGATATCAGTCTGCCCGTAGCCGTTGATAGCCTGGCTTCCGTAACCGTTCGCCAACCCAGTTACCGGATGGACTCACTGGCCAACCGCGCCGAATATAAAAAAGTCTTTGACTATGACCCTGTATTGGCGTCTGCTCCGGGTAGCGGCTTTGGGCTCGGCATCAGCTTCGACCTCCTTTTTAACACCAGAAAGATCAGGAGCATGGAAAAACTGAAAGCCCGGCTGGAAAGGGAAGAACGGGAAAAATATGTCGATCACCGTTTCACCAAAGCGCTGGTAAAACGCATTACCGGCCTTCGATCGCCGGCATTGGATACATTTATGATCCAGTACCGCCCCAGCTATGAACAGTTGAAAAACTTTGAAACGGAATACGAGTACTATCAATACATCAAAACCTTCAGTAAATATTTTATCCACAACTGGAAAATAGACCACCCACATCTAGCTGACAGCAGCTTTGTAATTCCCCCCGGATCTTCAGATATTGATCACCATCAAGCGCAATAAACATGGGCGGTGCACTAACTGCGACCGGAAAACTATACATTTGATATCATGTATTTTCTGACAATAAATAGTTCCTTATGCAAGACAGGAAAAAGGACTATCAAACAAACCTCACCCCGCTCATTATAACTTTACTAACGCTGGCGGCAATACTGTTTCTGTTCGCTCCCTTCTCACCGCTTTTATTTACGAATACCGCTGCCGGTTTCTCCAGCACCGGTCAAATCGGTGATACCATCGGCGGACTGATGAGCCCTTTTATTAATCTCTCTGCCGTCATCGTTACCGGGCTGGCTTTTTATATGCAGTACCGGGCCAATAAATTACAGGTTCAGCTTTTCACCGACCAGATAAAACAAACGGAAAGGCAGTATAAAAAAGAGAAGCTATACCAGGAAACCCAAAACAAGATCCAGCAATTCGAAAGCCAGTTCTTTGAAATGCTTCGGCTGCATAAAGAGAACGTGGATGAACTTTGTATAACCAGTGTTGTACATGGAAAACAGGTATCAAAGCGGCAGGCATTTGTTACGATGGCCGATGAATTTAAATCCTTCCTGGGTTATATCAATTACGATCACCTGCCCTTTATCCAGGAATACAAACACGCTTACGATATTTTTTTCTGGGGTTGGAATAGCGATTATATAGATATAGATTCATTATCGCATTCCTGGTTCAGGATAATCGAGGGACCGAATGAATCGGATCCTTCCTACCCGATTGACTTTAGAGAATATAAAGGCTACTCGAGCTCCTTAGGCCACTATTTCAGGCATTTGTTCCTGATAGTCAAATTTGTTGCTTACAGCGATGCATTAACAGATTATGAAAGCAAGATGAAATACCTGAAAATACTCAGGGCGCAGCTCAGCAATCATGAACAGATCCTGCTTTTCTACAACTGGTTAAGCACAGACTATGGCGGCGCCTGGGAAAACGAAGAACACCGGTTTTTTACCGACTACAAAATAATACATAACCTTTGGGTGGGAGAGCTCTATCAACACCCATATATCATTGATGCAGTAAACAGTCTTATCGATAAGTACAATCGCAATCCGAAAGAAACACCTCTGTTTGAATTCCAGGGAAATGATTTTTATCTCAAAATGAAAAGCACTGAACACCGATCGCTCTCAGATCTTTTATAGCGCTTGCATAGGAAAGCTTACTATGAAAAAAGACCGCCATTGCCGGCGGTCTTTTCATTTTGTTCAATATGTCAGAGTGATATTTTTTCCTCGAAAATATTTCCAAACCGGTCGGTAGCTTTTACCAGTACTTCTTTGGCTGCCGCTGATGGTTTGGCAAAGAAGATATGATCGGCCGTTGTAGGCTCAACGAATTTGTGCTTCTGCGGCAATTCCGGACCGGCATATAATTCAATGGCCCAGGGATCCAGCGAAACCCTTTTTTCCATGGCGCCTTTGGCAACACCGTCTTCAAACCATTCCACTTTCCATTTACTATCCCAATTCCAGACATTGGCGCATATTTCATCCGGAGCGCTTTTCAATCTTCCTTTCGCATACACCCTTAACTGGTGCTCCTTGTGCTTGCCGGTGCTTTTATAATACCATTTGATCTCACTGCCCTCTACTTCATATACACCATAACCCGAAGGAGTGCCATCGCCACAGATCGGGCCCGTCCACCAGGCGCCGCAGACCGTGCCATGATTGTGCTCCATCATATTGCCCCTCTCCCAGGTATCATTAAAGTGCGTATGTCCACTCATGATATGCACCTTGAAAGGAGCCAGTAATTTATACAGCTGTTCGCGATTGGCGACCACGCCGCCCAGTTCTTCGGCTTTATTATCTCTTTTCGCCTGCCGAGTAAAAGTAGGTATATGCACACTAACTACTACGGTGCTGCCGGGTTTTACCGTTGCCAGGTCCTGCTCCAGCCACCGCAACTGGTTCTCGGTAATATAGCCAATGTATTTTTTAGCGGCGCCCAGGAAGAAAACATCATCCAGCACCACGTAATGGATCTCGCCTCGGTTAAAGGAATAATAAGTAGGGCCGAACTGCTGTTTGAAAGTTTTGGCTGAACCGTCATCAGCCCGGGCGTCGTTGTTCATATCATGATTACCGATCACATTAAAGAACGGAATACCGCAGGAGCCCACCGCCTGCTTATAATCTTCAAACAATTCGAACTTATCCCATACCAGGTCACCACAGCCAATACCATGGAACAGGGTATTCTTTGGATACGAAGCTACAAGCGCCTGCAGATCGGGAACCGACTGGCTTTTTAACAGCTCTACATCTTTTTTTGAGATCATCTGCGTATCGGCCCACACCACGAAATTATGTTTGCGGTCATCCACTTCCAGTTTCTCCAGCGGGAAATCATTTTTGACAGTATCATTTCCTTTAGGCAATGGCGCATAAAATGCGGCTATCCCTTTATCGGCCGGGAACGCATAACCAGCAGGTACGCTTATGTAAACGAATTCGGCGCCGGCATTGGTGATCAATTCATAGCGCCCGTTTTTATCAGTAAGCGTAACATGTATACCATCGGTGACGGCAACATTCGCTATTCCTTTTCCTTTGCTGTGCACTATTCCCTTCAGGGTACGAAGGGCCGGGTCGTTCGGCGCCCGTTTTGTAACCGGTTTAGCGTTCAGGAATACGGAGGGCATCGCAAACAGCGATCCGGTAAAACCTATATTCTTTAAAAATGCTCTTCTGTTGGTCATGAGGTAACTGTATATCTGTTGATTAAATATGGGAACCGATTATTTGCAGGCGCAAAAATCAAGAATAGAGTAATATGCGAATATTATTTAAATGTTAAGGGATGGTCAATCCTGCCTGCCGCATACAACAGGACAGTTACTAAAATTCTCCCTGATATATTTGAATGGAAAAAGAACATTGCATTGCTATATGAAATTGAAAACTTTTCTGCCTGTATCTTCTTTATGCCTTTTTCTGCTGACGGGTTTTTCGTTATATGCGCAAATTGGCAAACGGTTTCCATCAGAACGGAAAATAATAAAAGACCCGGTCACCGGTGTTCAACTAATATTTCTAACCAGCACACCGCATGGAGATGCAAAGATCTATCCCACCCATAATCAATGGACGGCTGACGGCCAATGGCTTATTTTTCGCAGCGGCCGGGTAAAGGGAGAAGTGCTGGCCGTGCATGAAAGAACCGGCGACCAGGTGCAGATCACCGAAGGTGGTTATACGGGGATGCTTTGTGCGGCCAGAAGATCGATGAAGCTGTACTATATGCGCAGCATGGACAGCAGCCGGCGAAACGGCCCTTTACAGGTGATAGAGACCGACCTCGCAAAACTATTTGCGCATAGCAGGTCAGGCAATATGCAGCCTGCTTCCGTTTATCAACGGGTATGCGGTATTATTCCCGATTCTTTGAACGGCGGTGGCGACATGGCGCTCGATGCGGACGAAAAGGAGATATACTTTCGCGTTAGCCGTTCAGCAGCAGCCAAACAGCTGCCACCCGGCACCAAACTGGAAGGCAATTTTGGTCCGCGCAATATGGGTGCCGGTCCGGCAGGCCTTGCCCGCATGAACCTGAGCACCGGTGAAATAAAATATATCATTTCAGTGCCCTTTCAGATCGGCCATATTCAAACCAATCCCTGGGTGCCCGGTGAAATTGTATTCTGCTGGGAAACCGGCGGCAAATCGCCCCAGCGTACCTGGACGGTAATGGCGGATGGTTCGGGTTTACGGCCATTGTACCCCGAATCGGAATACGAGTGGGTTACGCATGAAGCAGTGATCGGCAAAGACGAAGTAGCGATGGCGATCATGGGCCACCGAAAAATTGCCGGCGCCGCCACAAGAGACACAACAGGCACGGCCTGGCATGGCGCCAATCCCGGCCAGGAAACTGCCTGGGGACCATCAGGCACGCGGGAGAAACCAACGGGACTGGCCATTGTGAATCTGCGAACCAGGGAAATGGTGATTGCCGGACAAACAAAAGCTGGCAGCGGATTATGGCATGTGCATGGTTCGGCCGATGGACGTTTTGCTGTAGGCGACGATTTCTCGCGCAGCATTTATTTGATCGACCGGCGTACGGGCGAAATGATCCTGCTCTCAACGGGGCATAAGACCAGCGCTGCAGATCATCCGCATCCAACGATGAGCCCCGACGGAACAAAGATCGAAATTCAATCAGCCATGTTATCGGCAGATAACCGATCCATGAATATTTGTATTATTCCTGTTCCTGCGTTATGGTTAAAAAGAAAGTAGGTATAACTATGAGATGGCGGTGAACAGCTATTTCAATTTGGGCAGTACCTGCTCGCCGAAATCTTTGATGAATAATTCCTGTTGCCGGTTTACGTTGTGTAAAACGATGTGGTCAAAACCAAGCTCGATGTATTGTTTGATCCAGGCCACATGTTTCGCCGGATCTTCAGACACCAGCACCATCTTTTCTATGTCCTTTGCCGTTATATCGCGGGCGGCCGCATCAAAATGTTGCGGCAAATACATTTCCTGCAACTTTTCAGAGGGCAGCACATTTGTTCGCCACTGATCCAATGCACCGGATAATGCTTCTTCATAGGTCCTTGCATACGATAACTGCATTTTCAAATAGAGCGGTTTGCCTTTGCCACCCCCTCTGTGAAAAGCATCGATCGTGGCTTTCATTTTATCGAGGGGTTTATGGATAGTGATCAGTCCTTCGGCCCATGAACCCAGCCATTCTGCTGTTTGCTCGGTTACAGCCGCAGCAATGATCGGTGGCGCCGATCGCGGTCTTGTATAGAGTTTCGCATCTTTAATGGTAACAGCGCCTTCATGCGTTATGGTCTCTCCGTTCAGCAGCCGCTTGATGATCTGCGCAGATTCATACAGGATCTTATTCCGGGTATCTTTATCGGGCCAGGGCTCACCGGTAATATGTTCATTCAATGCTTCTCCACTGCCCAGCTCGAGCCAGAACCTGTCTGGAAACATCTGGGCCAGCGTAGCTGCCGCCTGTGCGATCACCGCAGGATGATATCGGCCGCCAGGGGCGCAGATCATTCCAAAAGGCAATTGGGTGGCCTGCATCGCAGCGCCCAGCCAGGCAAAAGAAAATCCGCTTTGTCCCTGCCTTTCTCCCCAGGGATAAAAATGATCGGAGCTATGAACCGCATCAAAACCGGCTGCTTCCACGAGCTTCATCCAGCCAAGCAATTCGGCCGGACTGAATTGTTCATGTGAAGCATGATAACAGGTGATCGCCATACAGGTTTGTTATTTGTTGATTGATCGCCACCAGTGAAATCCATAACCATCTATTTGCAGGGCCCTATCCTCTCCAGCATCCCTGCTACCGAAGATATGTACCCACTTCTTTGATTTACCTACCAGTTCTTCTCTACTGAATGTTACCGGGTCCCCGCTGAAATTATGCGCGAACCACAGATCGCCATGTTCTGACCGGAAGTGGTGCACAAATAAACATTCATTGTCCTGCTCGATGATCTCAAATTCGCCGCTGCCTATTTCTGGACATTGCTTGCGGATGCTGAACAGCCGCTCGATCCAGTTCAGGATCGAATCGCCCTGGCTTTGTAATGACAGCACATTTATTTTCGGGAAGCCAAACTTTCCTTTTTCAATCACCTTCCTGCCTTTTGCCCTGGTAGAAAAACCGGCATTCGGTTCGCTGGTCCATTGCATGGGCGTTCTTACGCTTTCACGGCCCTCCAGCGAGAGGTCGTCGCCCATACCAATTTCATCGCCATACCTGATAAGGGGAACGCCGGGCAGGCTTAATAAGATGCTATAGGAAAGTTTAAGCAAGGCATCATTGCCATCGAGCATGGGCGCCAGCCTTCTGCGGATGCCTCTGCCATAGATCTGCATAGATTCATCCGGCGCAAACTGTTTAAACACCTGCTGCCTTTCCTTATCGGTGAGCAGATTGAGATTGAGCTCATCATGTTGCCGCAGAAAATTCAACCATTGCCCCGCAGGTTGTATACCCGGTAACTTCCGCAATGTTTTAATCAGGGGCTGTACCTTTCCCTGCGCCAATGACAGGAACAGGTACTGGTTCAGAAAAAAATTAAAGATCATATGCATGCGCGACTCGCCTTTGATATAGGTGGCCACTTCTTCGGGCTTTACATTGGCTTCAGCCAGCAGGATGGCATCTGTTTTTTTGGCGGCGAGAAAATGCCGCATTTCCTCAAAGAATTTTTCCAGCTCCTCCTGTTCGGCGCCTTTGATGCCGTGTGGTTCAATGATGATCGCCGCTGCATCGATGCGGAAACCACTTACCCCCATACTCAGCCAGAAGCCCATGATCTTAAGGATCTCATCGCGCACATCCGCATTCATGATGTTCAGATCGGGCTGCTCCTTATAAAAACGGTGCAGGTAATACTGGCCGGCCTGTTCGTCGAAGGTCCACATCGTATTTTCTTCACCCTGAAAACTCAGTTCGACCGATTCAAACTCCACCGGCTCGTCGCTCCAGACGTAATAGTCGCGGTATTTGCTATTCCTGTCTTTTCTTGCTTCCCTGAACCAGGGATGTTCTATGGAAGTATGGTTCACCACCAGGTCTATGATGATCTTGATGCCATACACCTGGGCTTTATCTATCAGTTGGGCAAAATCGCCCAGGTTGCCCAGGCGTTCATCTATATTGTAATAGTCTTTTACATCGTAGCCATTATCTCTGTTCGGGGATGGGAAGAACGGCAGCAGCCAGATACAGGTAATGCCCAGGGCAGCCAGGTAATCGAGCTTGTCGATCAGCCCCTGAAAATCTCCAATGCCGTCGCCATTGGAATCAAAAAAAGTTTCTACATCGAGTGAGTAAAAGATGGAATTCTGATACCAGTGATACTTCATAATCTGTTTTATTCAGGTGCAGGATAGGCGATTTCAAAGACTGAAACAGTAAAAATTATACCATCTGCCAATGAGCGGAGATCTTCGATATAACATGGTATCATTTTTTTACTGATACTTCCAGTACAGCGGCAATATGCAACACCCATTTATTCATAAGAGAAGGTGGACATTGTTGAAATGGCTGGCAGGCGTGCCGGTGTTTTCCCTGCTTGCCTGTTTTTTGCTGGATAAGCTGGTTCAACACCGGAAGAGTGATGCAGCGCTGAAGCGCCTCTTCAGGAAAAAACAAATTGATGCAAGGATCCGGTATTTCAATGCAGATGGGCGGATGTTACGCTATGTGGCTGTAGGTAATGATAACTTACCAACATTACTATTCTTACACGGCTCACCTGGTTCATTAAGTTTTTATGCACCCTTGCTTACTGACCCGCGGTTGTTACAAAAGTTTAAAATGCTTGCTATTGACCGGCCCGGCTATGGCTATTCAGGTTTCGGTGTTCCGGAGCCATCGATAGAACAACAGGCAAACAGGATAGAAAAACTGATAGAGGGGTTTGGCTCCATCCGACGCCCGCTTATAATTATTGGCTATTCCTATGGCGCGGCCATAGCCTGCCGGATCTTAATGAACAAACCGGGCATTGCAGACGGGTTATTATTACTGGCTCCACCCATTCAACCCGGTAAAGAAAAATATTTTTCGGTTACCCCTGTGCTTGAAACACCGTTTATCCGCAGCTTCATGCCGCGCCTGCTGCGGTCGATCAATACCGAGAAATTTCATCATTATGATGAACTGACCCAAATGCTTCCTTACTGGAACCGCATCCAGGTACCTGTGTTGTATGTGCAGGGTGAAAAAGACAGCTGGGCCTATCCGGCGAATGCCGCTTTTGCCAGGGGACAACTCACCAACGTTCCCTGGCTGCGCATTCACTTCCTGAAAAACCGCGGGCATTTTTTTACATACACAGCACAGGAGATCATTCAACAAAAAATACTTGAATTATACCATTCAATAACCAACCGGCCGGCAGATCCTATTCATCCCGGTTTTGCCTGATGCCTTCTTTAGCTTTGTTTTTAGCACGTTCCGCTTCCTCACCTGTCATCCGGTCACCATCCTTAACATTCTGGGCTTCCTGGTCCTGGATCGGATTATCCTGCTCTTCGGCCGGTTTGGGATCACCGTACCTGTCAGGATTCGTTCCTGCAAAATCGGCTTGTTTATCACCTGTAATGTTCTTTTTGTTTTGCTCCTTTTGATTGTCCCTGGTATTCATAAAATTCAATTTAGTGTTCAAGTATTAAATGAATTCCAGAAAATTCAATGCCACCGGTGGGGTTGAATATCCACAAAGGGCAGCACCAGAAATTATCCTAAGTGGGAACGAATTTTTTATATGCTACAGAAAGGTTTTGCCTTAAATCTAAACATATGAAATGTATCTTTTCATGCATGCTGGGCGGTATGATGCTGTGTTTGGCGTATTGCAAAAATCCCATGCCTATCACCGCCAATCCGGATGATCACACCAATGCCAGCGGCACGGCCGGTTCGGCAAAAATGACAAACCAGTTGCCGGGGAAAAACAATAATGTGCCCCTCAAACTGGATACCATAAAACTTCCCAATGACACGTTGCGGGGAAGACAGTGATCGATGCGGATGTTGCCAGTTTACAGGAGCTCAATATACCCTTCGGTTCCGTGTACCCGGATGCGTTGTCCATCCTGTATCAGTTTGGTAGCGTTCTCGACGCCAACTACGGCCGGCAAGCCATATTCCCGCGCAATAACGGCGCCATGCGTCATCAATCCACCCACTTCGGTGACCAGGCCTTTAATACCAACAAACAAGGGTGTCCAGCTCGGGTCAGTAAAAGCAGTCACCAGGATATCCCCCGCTTCCAGGTCGGCATCTTCTATCTTCAGAACGACACGCGCCCTTCCTTCAATACATCCGGAAGAAACAGGCAGTCCCACAATAGCCCCCGCCGGAAGATTGCCGCGCTTATACTGCCCGGTGATGATCTCGCCGTCTGAAGTGATCACCCGTGGCGGTGTTAATTTCTCAAAATATCTTTGTTCCGCTTTGCGTTGGTTGATGAGCTGGTGATCCAGTTTGCTGGTGCGGATGACTTCACCCAGTTCTTCCACTGTGAGATAATAGATCTCTTCGTTTTCATGAATAAGCCCGGCCTGTACCAGTTTTTCAGCTTCTTTCAGCAAGGCCTTTTTATATACAAAATAACGGGAAACTATAGCGTATTTGGGATACTCGCGGTAACCGATGAAATTGCGCACCAGGTCGATCATGCGTTTCGTTTCCCGGGCTTTTTGCGCACCATCCGGTAATTGCTGTAACCGGTCTAATATTTCCTGTTCCTTTCTCAGTGCCTGCTGCCGTCCCTGTTCAAATTTGCGATGACTGGCGCCTGGCTGCAGGTTCTTAATATTATTCAGAATTACAGGAACCAGGGCGAGCGGTTTTTCGCGCCAGCGGGGTCTTGTGATATCGATCTCACCTGCACATCGCATCCCGTATTTGTCGAGAAAGGCATCCAGCGCTTGCCTGGTTTCGCGCCCACCCCTGTATTGCAGCAAGCCATCCAAAAAATTATCTTCTTTCACCTGCTGTAAATACGCTATCACTTCCGGGTAAGGGCGGATCACATCTGCCACATCCAATAGCGCCAGTCCCATTTCTGAGGTAATATTATGGGGGACAGACAGCGTAAGTGTATCCGCAACGTTTTTTTCGCCTAACCATTCAAATATCTTTTCATTGATCCAGGCGGAGGCATTCATCGCTGTCATGACCACCCCAAAGCCCTGCATGTCGGCCCGCCGCTTGCCCATGGCCTGTTTTTCTTCCAGGATGAAATCGATCAGCTCAGCGCCGGATTTCGCTTGGATACTTTCTTCTAATTCCCTGATCGATGCTTCGCTGCGTTCGATCAATTCAGTGACAATGGCAGGGTCATAATCCTGTAATGTTTGATAGTTTATTGGCGGCGGGCCTTGATTGCCATTACCTGCAGGCTGCTGCTCATCATCAGGTCCTGATTGTATGAGATCGCCCCGCGCGATAATGTTCATGAACGCGTCGCGCATCAGGGGGTCAGATTTTCCCAGCACATTTACCAGCACTTCTCTTTTAGCAGGGGAAGCCAGCTCTTCACTGATATCGACGAATAATCTTCCACCGGCTGTATACATGGGGCGGGCGGCCGTCAGCTGCCATACAGACAAGCCTAATGGTTTTATGGCATCGGTCATCATTTGCTGATGACCCACGGATACATACACGTGCATTCGGGCATCATCTGCTTGCGGAATGGGAAATAAAGTAGTGATCGGCCGGCTCTGAACAATATAAAAGGTGTTATCCACCAAACACCATTCTATGTCCTGCGGCTGGCCAAAATGTTTTTCTATCTTTCTGCCGATGCCTTCAAGCGTGATGATCTGTTCGTCTGTGAGTGTTTGGCGCTGCTGCTTGTCCGCTTCAATGGCCCGGGTTACCGTACCCCCTTCTTTCAACGCCTCTACCGCCAGCTTCTTTACAGCTATTTGCTTATCGATCAATTTACCTTCACGTACTTTATAAACATCCGCATTTACCAGTCCGCCCACCAGCGCCTCTCCGAGACCGAAGCTGGCATCAATAGACACTACTTTCCTGTTGCCAGTGACGGGATCGGCCGTAAACAAAATACCTGATGCCTGCGGAAAGACCATTTTTTGAATGACTACCGCCAGCTGCACTTTACGGTGATCGAAGCCGTTCTGCATGCGGTAGCTTACTGCCCGCGCTGTAAACAGCGATGCCCAGCACCTGCTGATCTGTTGCAGAATGGCCTCCACGCCGATCACATTCAAATAGGTATCCTGCTGTCCGGCAAAAGAGGCCGTGGGCAGGTCTTCCGCTGTGGCGCTTGACCGCACGGCATAGGCGTCATTGTCGCCCAACTTACTGAGATAACCTGCTATTTCTTCGGCAAGATCATGGGGAACCGGGATCTTTTCGATGGCGGTACGAACAGCTGCGCTGAGCTGGTTCATCCGCTCCCGTTCATCTGCTTTACAATTATTTAATTCATCCAGAAAACTGTCAAACACCGGGTTATATTCCAGCATTCGTTTGTACGCTTCAGTGGTAACACAAAATCCGGGCGGCACCAAGATGCCGCCGATCCTGGATAATTCGCCGAGTTTAGCCCCCTTGCCTCCTGCCAGCATCAATTGTGTGCTGTCCAGTTCCTGAAAAGGAAGTACCAATGAAGAATTCCTGATCATCTGCGACATATCATTTATTATTTAGTTTATCGGTGGTTTCCGTCATGATCTCAATGGCCTTTACAAAGTAGGCCTCGATGGTTTTAAGCTCCTCTACGGAAAAAGAAGCCATTAATTTCCCGGATTTATTCCTGTATTCTTTATACAAGGGCTCTAAAAGCGCCATAATGTTTTTGGTGTTCGGCTCGATGATCACCTTTCGCCGGTCTGCTGCTGCAAATTGCCTTTTGACCAGTTTTTTCTTTTCAAACCGGTCGATCAAACCGGTAACGGCCCCGGTTGTCAATCCGGTCAAACTGGAAAGCTCACCTGCAGTCATCGCCCCTTTTTGTAAAAAAAAGCCCAGGTATTTATGGTCAGTCCCTGAAAAGCCCGCCTTCCGGGCAACGGCTTCATGCATCTGAATAGAAGTGTATGCGTATTGCTGACTGAGTTTTCTCAATTGTTTCAGCAGGTCTTTATCCATAAATATCTTTTTGGGTAATTATCTTAGCCACTAAGATACTTAATAATTGGTTTACCCCCAAAGAAAAACGGCGCCGTGATGCTGTTTTATTTCAATGGTGTACTTGTAAAAAAATCCGTAGAGCAAATTCAGCAATCGGCGGCCCGCTCAGCGGCTGATTGCGCGGTACAGTTTTTATGCATCAAGGGGAGACTGGTACCGGTTTTCGAGCCAGTAAGATCAATTACTCATATCTAAAAATTATATATTATGGCTACACAAAAATTAGCAGGAAAAAGAGTAGCGATCATTACGGAAAATGGATTTGAAGAAGTAGAGCTCACAAGTCCATTACAGGTGTTGAAGGATGCAGGCGCCCAAACGGCGATCGTTTCTCCCCAGCCCGATAAAGTGAAAGCCTGGGATCACGATCACTGGTCCATTGAGCTGCCCGTTGATGTATCCATCGACTCGGCTGATGCAGAGGAGTATGATGCGCTGGTGATTCCCGGCGGTGTGTTGAACCCTGATAAAGCGCGCCTCAATGAAAAATGCGTGCAGTTCGTGAAACATTTCCTGGATACGGGTAAACCTGTTGCGGCCATTTGCCACGGTCCGCAATTATTGATTGAAACAGGTCTTCTGAAAGGGCGTACCATGACCTCCTACCCTGCCATTAAAACAGATCTCATGAACGCAGGGGTGAATTGGGTTGATAAAGAGGTGGTGGTAGACAAAGGGCTGGTAACCAGCCGGAGTCCGAAAGACCTGGAAGCGTTTAACAGAAAAATGGTGGAAGAAATTGCGGAAGGTGTGCATGCACACGCATAAACTTCAAGTTTTTGGTTTTCAGAAATTAGCACAAGGTTCATTTGCTACATGCCAGGCGGTACCGCAAGGCGCTGCCTGGCATAGTTTTTTTGCCCTTTACTAAAAAAGCATATGATTTCGAGTAAACGTGAAGAAGATCAGAAAAGAGAAGAGCAGAAAAATGCATTCGAAAACGGCCAGTCACCGGAAGTAACCAAAAAGAACCCTAATCCCAGGGCTAATGAAAATCTTCCTGATAACAAAGATAAACGTCGATCCCAGGAAGACAGCAGTGGCGCTGGCAGCGAGATCACGGATGGAGAAGACGGATAAGATTCGTTTGCATAAGGCCGTGATAAGCAGGTACAGCCAGTGCGACGGCAATGGTTTGCCTGGCCTAAGAAAATAAATGCCCCGGCCGGTGGCCGGGGCATTCTATTAAAGCGGTTTCACTGAAGACTGTGCCCGGTAAGTTTAAATGAGGTGTCAATTAATAACCGGGGTTTGGTTTCAGGTTGGCGTTCTTATCTATTTCTGTTTTTGGAATGGGATACAAAGCCCGGTAGTCGCCATTGGGAGCGTGCGACAACCATGATTTTTTGGTGAACACCCCAAACCTGATCATATCGGTTCTTCTGCGGGCTTCCTGGTTGAATTCCCAGCCCAATTCATCGAGGAAACGGCCATACCTGATATCGGCGCCGCCTTCGAATGTGGAGGTCAGGTGATTTCGAAGTCCGTAATCATAGATGCTGCCCGCCTGCAGCTGGGCGCCGGTTACAAGCGCTTTCGCAGGATTGAGTTTAAAGGCGCGCTGGCGCACCTGCGTTACAATGGCAGCTGCCGCATCAGCACTTCCCAGCCGCAATAAACTTTCCGCTTTCATCATCAGGATATCTGCATACCTGAACAGTGGCCAGTCATTGCTCAGCCGGTTGGTAGCATTCATGGCTATTTCAAATTTACCCAGGCGGAAACCATCTACCTCTTCAGACCTGTCAACGCCGGGCAGCTCATTTCTATAGGCCAGCGGCTTCCCCACATAAGCGCCCATAGTACCAAAAATGCTATCGCCTGTTGCCGTAAATTGTTGTCCGCGGATATAATTGTCGAGCAGACGGCTGTCTTCCGGATCAAAGGTGTTTATAAATTGCGGCACTGCACATACACCACCCCAGGGCGAGAACTGCAGGTTATAGGTCTTTTGATTTTCCGGCTGCAGGGTTTGCATATGGATATCAAAAGAATTCCATTCATTTACATATTTCGAATCGAAAGGCAATGCAAAAATGATCTCTTTCGAATTTTCATTATTGGTAACAAACACATTCTTTTGATTCGGTTCCAGCGCAATTTTACCTGAACTTACTGCGAAGTTGATGATGGTATCGCAAACCGCCTGACATTTATCCCACTGCGGTGTACCGGTATACACTTCGGCATTCAAATACATTTTCGCCAGCAAAGCAAGCCCGGCCCATTTATTGAATTTACCATAGGTTTTGGTGCTCACTTCATCCGTTACTCTTGGAATGTTTGCCAGAAGATCGTTTACAATGAAATCATATACTTCCCTGCGCGTGTTTTGTTTTGGCAGGAAGCCGGCAGGAACATCAAACCTGTCAACAATGGGAACATTGCCATAAATATCGCATAAGATCCAATAGTACGACGCGCGCAGCAATTTCATTTCAGCCACCAGGGCAGCGGTATCTTTTTCAGCAACCGGTATGGCGCCTGATTGCACCTGGTAAATAATGCGGTTACAATTGGTAATACCCTGGTATGCCCTCGTCCAGATATTGATCACAATATCATCTTCCGTTGTCCATTTGTGTTCGTGAATCCGCCGGTAAACACCGCCATCTACCCAGCCATTCGGCCTGGCAGGCGTAAGCATTTGATCGCCTGAAACCTCCTGGGCCCTGTACACGGTATTCCATTGCAGCAGCAGGCCGCGCCAGTCAACATAAGCAGCGCCCGCCAATGCCGGCAATTCAGAACTGGTAGGTACGAATTCACTTGCTATGATCTGGTTATAGGAATCGTTCTTCAATTTTGTGCAGGCAGCCAACAGCAATGGAATAAACAACAGCGCTATCATGCCATGCCCTATATAATGATTCGTCTTCTTCATGTCTTTATTAATTAAAGGTTAGAATGATACATTTAGCCCGACACTGAAGGAACGGGTGGTTGGATATTTGAACGGTGAGTCCATTCCGGGATCGAGCCCTGAAGTGGGTACCTGTACCACACCGGATTGTGCATTGGAGGTGGGGTTGCGTAAACTCACTTCGGGATCAATACCCTTATAACCTGTAATAATAAAAGTGTTCAAAGTGGCTATATAGAATCTTGCAGCCTTGATATATTTTGATCCTGTATTCTTTACATTATACCCCAGCGTTATGTTATCGATCTTCCAGAAATCACCATCTTCAATATAAAAGCTGTTGAATTCAACCGGCGATCTCAGCTGTGTTTTTCCGAATACCGGATCATACGCGTTCTTTAATAAATTGTATTGCGCCTGGGTGGGATTTTCAAACATCATCCGCTGCAGGTTCGCCACCTGGAATTTGAAGGCGCCGCGTTGGGTGATGGCCAGGTCCCAGTTCTTATACTGGAAGTTATTATTCCATGCCAGGTAGTATTTAGGCATGCCATTTCCGATCACTTTTTTATCTTCAAACGAATGGCCCAGGGCTGTATAGTTTACCGGCTTGCCATCTTGTCCTTCATAGATCCATTGGCCATAGTTGCCGGCATCTGCCGGATCATTACCAATATCCACTACTTTGTAGCCATAAAAATCACCAACCTGACCACCCACTCGTAACAGGTGCGAGAAAGTTTGAATGGGCGGGAATATGGCCCCCACGCGCAGGTAATCCGTGGAAGTCTTATACAGATCATTGGAAAGGCTCTTCAGCTTATTGGAATTGGTAGAGAAGTTAAGCGTCGAGTTCCATTGAAAATCTTTTTTAGATACGGGCACAAAATTGAGCGAGATCTCAATGCCCTTGTTCTCCAGCGTACCCACATTGGCCAGGGTGCGGTTATAGAGGTTGGGCGGACTCGGCACTTCGAACAAATAAAGCAGGTTATGGATCTGGCGGTTATAAAGGTCAATACTACCACTGATCCTGTTCTTCAGCAAGCTGAAGTCGAGACCAATATTTGTTTCGCGTTTTTCTTCCCATTTCAGATCGGCATTGGCGTTTTGCGTGGGCACCAGCGTTTGGATCCATGCTCCGTTCGACAATACAAAGCCGCTATAACCAAGCAATGCAACGCCGCGGAAAAGGTCGGAGGGCTGGGAACCGGTAACACCATAGCCAGCTCTTAACTTAAGCTCATTGAAGATGTTCTGGCCTTCCATAAATGCTTCCCGGCTGATGCGCCAGCCCGCAGATACCGCCGGGAACGTGCCCCATTTATTATTGGTGCCCCAGAGCTGGCTGGCAGCTTCGCGGCGAATGCTTGCCATGAACAAATATTTCTGATCATAGTTATAGGTGAACCTCCCGAAGAAGCCGATCAAATTCGTTGCTGACCGGGAGTTGCGGATCAGATTTACAAAGTCCCCGCTGCTCACAGCCCTTCCCAGGCCTATATTATGCCAGCTGAAGATATCGGTGGGAAAATCCCAGTTCTCCATATAATGATTATTGTAATCATTCTCCTGGTAACTGTATCCGCCCAGCAGGGTGAAGTTGTGGCTCGACAGCAGCTTTGAATATTCAGCCGTTAATTCAGTGAGGCGGTCTATGGATTGAGCGCCACCGGTACGGGCAAAACCATTCCGGTTATCCCTGAGCGTGGAGGCGTGTTGTTTGGTCTCGGCATAGCCGTATTCCTGCATCCATTTTGAGTAAGAGAACAAGGCGGATAATTTCAGGCCTTTGACCGGGATATAGGCTATGGACCCGTTGAATCTTGTGAGCGCCTCATTGGTTTGTCCATCACTTTCCATGAGGTCAGACACCGGGCTTTGGTATTCAAATTTGCTGAGCTCCTGGAACCAGGTACCATCGGGGTTCTTCACCGGAGCGGTAGGGTTCTGCCGCAAGGCCTGTAAGTATTCGCCGGTATTGAATCCATTCAATTTCCGGGAAGAGCTGAAGGCATTGATGTTCAGCTTAAGCCGGTTGTTGAACATATTGTGATTGATGTCGAAGCGGCCTGAAAATAACTGGTTGTATGATTTCAGGAATAAACCCTGGGCTTCATCGTAGTTCAGGCTGGCCAGGTAATTGGTAGTGGCATTGCCGCCTCGGATGGTGAGATTATGGTCCTGCGAAAACGGCGTTCTGGTGATTTCCTTCAGCCAGTCAGTGCTGGCGCCATGATCGATCAACTGGTTCTGCCTTAGCCCTGCTGCTATCTGCGCGCGCATATCGGCGGCAGTAGACATTTTTAATTTTCTTGCAATGGTTTGCACACTGGCGAATGCCCCATAATCTACCGATACTTTATTATTTGCGCCTGCGCGTTTGGTGGTGATAAAAATTACGCCATTGGTACCGCGGGTGCCGTAAATAGCAGCGGCAGAACCGTCTTTTAAGACATCGATGGATTCAATATCCTGCGGTGTGATCATACGCAGATCGCCGGGAACGCCATCGATCAGCACCAGGGGATTCTGGTTCTGGCCCATTAAGGTCGACTGGCCTCTTAATATGACCTGGGAAGAACCGGTAGGATCGCCGCTTGGATTGACCACCGTTAATCCGGCTACTTTTCCCTGGATCAACTGACCCGCATCCCGTACAGAGCCCTTGATGAAATTTTCCGCTTTTACCGATGCTACGGCGCTGGTGACATCGCCTTTTCGCTGCGTACCATATCCTATAACGATCACTTCATTCAGTCCGCCCACACTCGCATTCATAGTAATGTTCAGGGAAGCCGTGTTCACGCTTACATCGATCGTTTGGGTTTGGTAACCTACAGAAGAGATCTCAAGGGTTACGGTTTCATCAGCGGGCACTGTTAACCGGAATTTACCACTGGCATCAGTTGTAGTTCCAATGGTAGTGCCTTTAATGAAGACAGAAGCGCCCACTACCGGTTCTTTTTTATCATTTACCACCACCCCGGAGATATCGCGGTTCAGCGCTTTCTTTTCTTCCTCTCCGGTAATAAGAATAACGGAAGCTTTATGACCGGGTTCCACTTCTCTTGCATCATACAGGATGATGAGGTTATCAACCGCCCTGTAACGAATGCCTAAAGGCGCGATGATCTTCTGCAGGAATTCGGCCAGGGACTTATCCTGCACGGAAAAGCTGAGCTTTCTTTTTACGTTTATAATGGTGGAGCTGAAAACAAATTTGGCATCTACCGCCCTTTGTACTTTTTCCAATACCGCTTTTAATTCAGTATCGGTAACAGTCAGGGACAATCTTCTATTGAGCGCTTCCTGCCCGTGTGTGGCAGTAGCATACGATGAGAAGACAGCAAAAGCAATCAGTATCTGAATGATCATTAATCTCATTGCTAACCGGGTTAAAGCAATAAGTAACTTTTTTTCCATAAATTGTGTTGGTTTTGGACGTGAATATTCTGAGCGGGCAAAACCCACCCCACTTTCAGCGGGGATGTTGAAGGCCGGCAATACTGCGAATATTGCTGGCTTTTATTTTTGCAGAAATCTAAGTAGGTGTATCTCCCATATGGCAGTTTTTTTTGGTTATCAATAAGCAATCAGTTTGGGCAATCTTTGGCTGCTTTTAACAGTATTTTGGTGCCTTTTACCTCGTAGGTTGCATCAAAGACAAGGCAAATCGTTTCGAGTTTATTAAAGAGGGATTGACCTGTAAGGTCACCCGTGAACAAACAATTCCTGATCTTTTCGTTCTCCAATACGATCTCCAATTCATAAGTAGTTTCCAGGTCGTTCAACACTTTGTGTAAAGGGGTTTCATTATAACCACCCGGTATTTCGGTGTTTTCCGCGCCTTTA
The DNA here is from genome assembly GCF_016924755.1 of Longitalea arenae. Classification (GTDB taxonomy): domain Bacteria; phylum Bacteroidota; class Bacteroidia; order Chitinophagales; family Chitinophagaceae; genus Niastella; species Niastella arenae. The sequence continues at coordinate 526,338 of NZ_JAFFJX010000003.1, forward strand.
GGCACCGGTACTGGTTGATCTACTATGGATGTAACAAAATGTCCTTCCTGCTGATAGTAGGTCACCTTTTGATTGGGTGTAATGATGACACCGTTCGAACGCTGTTTCATTTTATCCGGCCCCATCTGCTCTTTGTTTTCATATACAGCTACCCTGCCGGTTTTAACGGCCACTTCAAGCTGACCATTCCTGCCGCGGATGTCGAAGCTGGTACCCAGCACCTGGGTCACTATATTATTGCTGTAAACAAAAAACGGACGGTTGGGATTTTTGCTCACGGCAAAGAAAGCTTCGCCTTCAAGATATACTTCTCTTTTTGCGGCAGTAAAATGTTTTGGGTAAACCAACCTGGAACCAGTGTAGATGGTAACCACACTGCCGTCTTCCAGTTTCAGTTGCTGGGGTGTATTGCCCGTATTGCGTTGCTCAAGGAATCCCTCGGTCAATTTTGCGGCTACCAGCGCACTGCCCTTTTCCGCTTCTTTGTTATTGGTGAACCATAGGATGCCGGCCAGCAATACCACTCCCAGCAAACAGGCAGCAGCGGCATATTTCCAGCCGATGCTTCGCTTCTTTACGGGCAATGCGCTCATTTTTTCCTTTGCAGCGGATTGCAGCTTATTCCAGAGACGGCTTTCCGTTTCGTCCATTTCCCGTTTCGACAGGTCGGTATTACCATGATCCAACAGCTCATACCACCGATCGATGATGGCTCTTTCATCGTCTGTGCAGGAATTATCCAGGTATCTTTTCAGCAACTGCCGGAATGCTTTATGGTTCATTTGAACGATTTTGGCACTTATATTAAATAGTAAACAGATAGCTGTTCTACCCTAAAAGAAATTTCTATTTTTTTGGGGGAAGTAATGAGCCAGTGGGTAAATGCCAGCCCGTTAATGCATGACATGTTCAAAGAAGAAACACAGGAGCTCAAAGAGAATAAAGTCTTTTAGAAAAAAGCGCAGTGACTTCAGGGACTGGGTAATATGATATTCAACCGCTTTTTCGGAGAGGTCCATGATCCGGGAGATGTCTTTGTTGGATTGCTTTTCAAACCGGCTCAGGCGGAAGATGGTTTGGGTTTTCTGGGGCAGCTGGCTGATGGCTTTATCAATGGCCTCATTTAATTCCTGCACGAGCAGGGGCAGATCGGCGGGATTTTCGGTCTGCTTTTGCAGCTCGCTGAACCCGCTGTACTGCGTGCGTTTGGAGATGGCGGCCTTTATATAATTAATTACCTGGTATTTAACGGCCGTTTCGAGGTAAGCGGCGATATTATTGATCTGGTGAGTTTCCCGGCGGTCCCAGAGATCGGTAAACACGCTCTGAACGATATCTTCGGCAACCTCTTTACTATTGGTTTTGCTGAGGGCGGAACCATACAGCCTTCGCCAGTAGCGTAGATAGATCTCTTTATAAGCAAGTTCATCGCTTATTTTCAAAAACTTAAGCAATACGTTATCAGCAAGCAGTCCGTAATCCATATGAGAAGATTACCAGTTGGTCAAAACAGTTTCTTATATGTAAATTATACATTTATTTTCAACTGCCAAAGATTATTACAAAACCGGCTTACTCAGCGAAGATCTGTTTGATAACCATCGATCTGACTTGGCTAAAAAGAATCGGCCCCTTAAAGTTTACGAAAATGAACCCGATCCTTCAATGGATATTGGTTGAGTCACGTATAAAAGATTAAGCCAGGACCTGTATTAACAAGTCCTGGCTTATTTATTATTGAACCAGCCGGTTTGTTTCAGCCAGCACCTGAAAACCTGCAACAGATCACATCATCGTTTTTTGTTTGTTCAACCTGCTGCTTATAATACAGGGAGCAACGAATATGCAATGGGTAGCTTTTCCTTTTTGCGCAAGCCCTATTTGATTAAAGGATTGCTTTAGCGTTAAAGATTGACTGCTCAGGATCTTGACGGCTAATTCATTCACTGTTGCCTTGGTCAAAGGGTCAGCAACATTGGTAGAGTCTTTTAACCTGTAACAATTTGCATTTATGACAAATAAAATTGGTTGTACGATGTGAATTTTATTCTTTTTGCAATAGGCGATATAGCGCTTATCCCAGATCTTCAGGGGATCAGCAAGCAGCTTTTCAAGACGTTTTTTATAAACGGAATTGAGGTCGCCCGAAATAAATGTGGACATTGATCCTGCGGTGAAACTGATTTCGAGGAAATGAATTCCGGTATAACAACTGTCTACAAAATTTTCGGAGTAAAATTGTTGTTGGATGTAAGTTGCCAGGACTGTGTCAGCCGGCTCAACCGTTTGTTTTTGCTGCGCCAGGGAGGCAAGGGCAAATGAATTCAAAATAAAAAACAACAGCGTTTTCATGAAATAGTGTTAGGGGTTACGGATTTCTTAAATGACACATTAACGTTGGCTAATGGCAAATTAAGAACATATATCGGGTAAGCTCAATAGCAAATATTTGGCCATTTTTTTAAAAATTGGCGCAGAACGCTTTCTTAGATAATATATTATGCTTTAAGCTACACGTTGCCAATAACTGGCTGACAAGACGTGAGAAAGTTTACCAGGGAATTTTACGAAGGGGGCCGGGGTTTTATGGCAAGCGCGGAATAATTCTTGCTGCTGTTACATGAAATGACCCGGGCGTTGCTTTAAAATATATCGCTGATCATCTTAAAACCAAAGCTATATGAAAGAAGACGTTCAACAGGTAATTCAACAAAGGTTTCGTCAAAACGCAAAGTTATTCCCAGAGTCGTACCCGAAGGAATCGGGCAGATATACTGATGAAGCCAGGAAAAACGCTGCGATCACAGCAGAAAGTTTTTGGGACATGCGCATCATAGATGACATAGAACGAGACAGCCAGGCTGGTGTCACTAAAGAAGATTACATAAATTGGTGTACGACCGAGTTACTAAGTTTGCAAATGGAACGGCAATAAGTTCATGCAAAGGAGAACGCCTCCGGCAAACGCTGGAAGGAAAGCATGTAATGCCGGCTCTTAAAATTGACGAAAATCATTATTTCGGTGTGATACCGGTTGCTTGTCCATCGTTCCAACAGCGATCAAGCGGGTATCAGCCCGGGGACTTCATCTCGTTAACATTTGTTGATGCGTATCTATAATATATCTGATATATACGCTTTAATATTGGTTCAATTTGATTAATTTCACTTTCAGTATAAGCCTCTATCTTTACTTCAACTTCAGATTTCACCTCCTTATACAAAACATCTTTCTTGCTGTACTCCTTTAGGATTGTAAATGATGGCATCTATGCCAATTCTTTCCCCATGAATAGTAATATTCACTTTTAAAACGAGGATTATGCACAGCAATTTACTCAAGGCGACATTCGCCTTACTAACGTTTACTTTTCTGCTACCTGCCTGTCAGAAAAATAAGAACGAAACCAGTGTGCCATGGCAGTTGGCCCAGGGACTAGGAGTCTGTTTCGGCAGCACCGTAGGTCCTGGCAGCGATCTGTTTGTTCCTGACGCCCAGGCGGGCGTCATTTATCGCATTGATGCGAAGACGGGCGCTCGATCCAGCTTCGCCAGTGGACTCCCTACGTTGATCCCCCAGGTGGGCTTTGGCGGAGTTGTAGACGTTATATTCATCGGCAATACAGCGTATGCGCTTGTTACGCTGGTTGACGATCCTGCATTTCCGACCGGCCAGGTCAATGGCATATACCGGATTGACGGTCCGAACCGTTTTACAGTTATTGCAGACATCGGCGCATTCAACATGGCCCACCCGCCAACCGGTTTTGAATTTGAGCTTGCAACCGGCGTATTGTATTCGATCGATCGTTATCGCGGTGGCTTTCTTGTAACGGATGGCCACCTTAACCGGGTGCTGCATATTACATTGGATGGTGAGATCACCGTGGCCCGGCAGTTTGATAATATCGTTCCCACCGGCTTAGCGGTGAGAGGCGATATTGTTTACGTAGCCCAGGCCGGCCCTTCGCCGCACCGTCCTGAAGACGGAAAGGTCGTTTTATTAAGTGGCAAATTTGCTTCGCTTCTGGATGTAGCTTCGGGAGCTCCATTACTTGTTGATGTGGAGCACGGTCCGGGCGAGTTACCTTTTGCATTGTCGCAGGGTGAATTTGTCGCCGGCCCTCCGGGTACGCCTGCGCTGCCTAATACGGGCTCACTGGTAATGGTTAACGCGGATCAGACATTCACGGTAGTGGCTGACGAATTGGATATTCCAACTTCACTGGAGATCATTGGTAACAGGGCTTATGTAATTACCATCGAGGGCGAGGTATGGGCGATTGATAACATTGCCCGTTCGCCATTTGGATGGCCGAATTGATAACGTATCGTTTTAAAGCAAAGAACCTGCAAATCAATATTTGCAGGTTCTTTTCGTTTATGTTTATTTCATTAACCAGAGCACCCAATTATTTGCCAAATGGCAAATCCGTAAAACATGAATATTCCTATCTTGTGGCAATGAACCAGTTTATAGACTTCATCCTACAGTTTGGCAATGTAAACCAGCAACAGATTGACCTGATAACCAATAAAGCGAAAGCGTTGGAGCTTCGTAAAGAGGAATATTTTATAGAAGCAGGAAAAGTGTTCAGGTATGTTGGTTTTATTGTGGAAGGTATAGTGCGGATCTGTTATTACAACAACAAGGGCGAAGAGATCACTAAGATCTTTATCGAAGAGAACCACTTGCTTTTTAGTTTAAAGAATGTTCCTTCAACTGAATATATCCAGGCGGCTACCGACTGCCGGTTTATTGTATTTTCTATGCGCGACTGGGAAGAAATTACCAATACCATAGTGGGTTGGGAGCATATCATTCAAAAGATAGTTTCAAAAGCCCTGGCTGAAAAACTCGAAAGGGTAACACCACTGGTTTCCCAGGATGCTACTACGCGATACCGGGAGTTCATTGAAAAATACCCAACGCTTGCAAACCGCATTCCGCTGTCATATATCGCTTCTTATTTGGGCATTACACAGTCATCATTAAGCAGGATAAGAAAGAGCATCCGCTGAAACGCTTTTTGCCAAATGGCAAATGATTTCGTTTTTTCCAGCCGCAACTTTGTGTTATCAAATCAAAAAACAAAGTAAAAATGAAATTCGCATTTATCACAGGCGCCAATAAAAGCATTGGCTTTGAGACCGCACGTCAATTATTGCAAAAGGGTTATTATGTTTATTTAGGCAGCCGTAATTTAGAAAATGGAATTGAAGCGGCAAGCAATCTAAAAGCCGAAGGATTGAACAAAGTAGAAGCGGTGCAGATAGACGTGGGAGATGAAGCATCTGTAAAAGCTGCACGTGCAGGCATAGGCAAAAAAACAAATGTACTGGATGTGTTGATCAATAATGCGGGCATCAGCGGAGGCCTGCCCCAGTCGGCACTCGATACCAGCATCGAAAAATTTAAAGAGGTTTTCGAAACGAATCTGTATGGCGTGGTAAGGGTTACCCAGGCATTCATAGACTTGTTGCGTAATTCATCCGAGCCCCGTATCGTGAATGTAAGTTCAAGCATGGCGTCGCTTACGCTGCACAACGATCCAAACTGGAAATATTACACCACCAAAGGCGCAGTTTACCTTCCTTCAAAAACGGCGCTTAATATGTACACGGTAAACCTGGCCTACGAGTTGCGAAATACAGCGTTTAAAGTGAATATGGTGGATCCGGGTTTTATTAAAACCGATTTCAATAACCATCGCGGAACAGGCACTGTAGAAGAGGCTGGCAGGCGGATCGTAAAATACGCCACTATCGGTAACGACGGCCCTACAGGAAAATTCTTCAGCGAGGAATATAATCCTGTTACAGAAGAAATTCCCTGGTAAGTTGCTCTGGCAACTTAGCTTTACATCAAATTTTTTAGGAGTTTGATATGGCCTGGTATGTTTTGTAACTTTAAAGTAATAAGACCTGCAACCAATGGTTTGCAGGTCTTATTACTTTTTGTTTAAAAGTATATTAATTCTTGTCTACTCTATAAATCTCACGTTTATAACTTTTTCCCTGTAATATGCTTTGTAATTTTAATAGTCATCGGAATATCTTTTCCCATCATTTGAAAGCTGCCATCCATTTTAGTAGATGCATCGCCTTTCATCAACGGATATATTACATCTAAACCTCTACTAATTTATTCACATCGACCTCACTTTCGTGAATTGGCTTTAAATAATCGAAGAATTTTTGTTTAACCAGCTTTTCAATAGTTAACCTAATCTGGCTCATAACCACCTCCTTCACCAAAATTAAATTTGGCTCAATTGAAAAATAACCTTCCGAATCGATTTCCTCTTCAAAATCCTGCTTTAATCGAACAATATCATAAACATTTACCTGATAGATGGCGCCTGAATCTAGCTTTACAAAAATATCTGACCGGTAACCTCTACTTGATGCTTCAAACTCTGCGAGTTCACTATTATTTGTACAATATATTTTTACCATATTCAAATTTATTTAAATGGAGTATGGGTTTAGGACACAGGCTCATTAACCGGAAAAGGGGGTTTGCTACAATTAATAAGTAAAGATCATCCATCTACACATTGCTGCGTATACTTATAGATGTCATTAGAATCAAAGATAATGACAAATGAAAACACCCTTTATGAATCTTAATACAGGTGAATATTTGGCAATAGACGTGTCGTTTTAGGCATTCTTCGTGCAGCCGCCAGAGTGTTCGAGTTGCTGACGGGGCCATCTATACTGACAATTGTAACTATTGTAAAAGAAGTAAGCCCAGGAAACAAAAAATCAAAACTATTATTATATAACCAAATTCGCCTGTTCCCCCGGAATCAAATCAGGTGCTTATAAAATGTCCATTACATATGGACGTGTTGTTTCGGGCAAAAAGGTTACTCCATTTGTTTCGCCTCAGTTAAATGATTGCCTGAATTCCAGGGGCGAGAGATTCGTTTTGGCCTTAAATAACTTGGAGAAGGATTGAGGATGTTCAAAGCCTAACTCAAAGGCAATTTCACTGACAGTCAGGTCGGTGGTAGAAAGCTTTTCTTTCGCCTTCTCAATCAGCTTTTCGTGAATATGTTGCTGTGTGCTTTGACCGGTAAGCATTTTTAATAGTCCACTCAAATAGCTTGGTGACAGGTTTAAAGACTGTGCGATAAACTGTACAGTTGGTAAACCATTATTTATAAGATTGCCGCTGTTAAAGTAGTTCGTAAGGAAGTTTTCTAACCTGTCGAGGACCTGGTGGTTCGTGATCTTTCTCGTGATGAACTGCCGATGATAAAACCGCTGCGAATAGTTCAGCAGCGTTTCAATTTGCGAAATGATAATTTGTTGGCTGAAATTGTCAATATTCGAATGATATTCCTCCTGAATGTTTTGCAGAATGCCGATGATCGTTGCTTCTTCTTTCCCGGAAAGAAACAATGCCTCATTCACAGAATAATCAAAATACTCGTATTGATGGATGGTTTTGGCAAGCGGCGTATTCCAAAAAAAATCAGGATGAATGAGCAACATCCAGCCTGTTTGTGTTCGTGTTTCGTCTGGATGATGCTCAATTCGAAAAACCTGGCCGGGGGCAATAAAAAACATGACGCCTTCATCAAAGTCATACTGCTGCTGACCATATTTAAACTTGCCGCTAAAATTCCTTTTTAGTGATATCGAATAGTAGTCCAAAACCAGGGTGACCGGTTCTTCACAATGTTTTATATCTTCTACCCTTACTACACTGACCAACGGATGTTTCGGTTTAGGCAAATTTCTAAACTCGTGAAACTGGTTAATTGATTTTATCCGATATGGTTTGATCATACATTAAGGCTTTCCATTAAAATACTAATTTTTTATTGCTGTTCCCCGGAAAATTAAGCGGCTGACCTTTTCGTTTATTGTTTATAGTACATTTTTGCAAATTCAACAGCAAAATCTTCAAGAGCTACTTTTCCAGGCTTCGGTTTGTTCAATTCATAATCTTCCCGTAAGATGCCGGAATTAACCGCCAGTCCCAGTTCAATCAAATTCTCTGCTGCATTCTGCGGAACACCTTTTGTCAGAAGGGACTGAAGGACTTCTTCCTTTTGTACAACAAGCCACTTCAGATCCGGTTTTCCAATTGCCTTTCCTAATACAGCGGCAACTTCATTGCAGGTTCGGTCGTCACTGGCAATATAACGAACCTTATTTGCACTGCCCAGGTCCAGGATCTCTTCTGCACTGGCAGCAGCAATGTCTACCGGCGCCACTAGCGCCAGTTTGGCATCACCACCATATACACCCCCCATGGAACCTGCGGTTTTTATCATAGGAATAAATCCAAACAAATTGTAATAGAAATAACCTGGTCTGAGATGTGTCAACTGGATGTCTGGAATGGCGTCTAAGATCTTTTCTGCCTTGTGCGAGCCAGTAACAAAGCCCGTTCCGGAAGGCAGGTGAGCGCCATAACTGCTAAGGTAAAGCACCCGTTTGATTTTTGACTGGGAAATGGCTTTTGCATAACAATTTGCTATATGTTCGTAATAAGCAATTTGGTCAGGGGCTGAAAAATTGGTTGGATTCATGCAATAAACAGCATCAGCACCCGTATACGTTTTGGTTAAAAATTCCACATCGTCAACTGAGCCTATAGCGGCCCCGGCGCCTAATGCTTCAATTGCTTTCTGCCTTTCCGGAGTACTACTGACGATGACTACCGCATGTCCTTTTTTTACCAATTCCTTTGCAAGGGGTTCGCTAATATGTCCTAAAGAACCTGTAACTACAATTTTCATTTTTGCTGGTTTTGTTGATGCAAAGGTCAACAGCTGGCAAAAACCGGCTGTAGCCAAATCTACTTTTGTTGTAGTTGAAATGGAGGAAGTTCACCAAAAGCCTTTCAACGTTGGCTTCTCAATGAAAGATTTCATGTTTCAAATCACGCCAAATCGAACCAAAGCGTTCATTTAACACATATCAATAAACTTAAGGTATGCGCCGGTAAATAAGCTAACATATGCCCGCGCAAAAAACGAAAATTATGATTTGGCGAAAAATGCGACAACCGATGAATTATTTCTTGATCAAATGTTATTAAATAAATTATATATTTGTTTATGGCCCGTTATCTCCTTCTTTTTTTACTATTAACTAACTTCTTAGCATCACGTGCACAAAATGGCGCTCAAAATGCAAGTTTGAACGGCGGCACTTTACAGGGAGTAATGAGTAAAGGAAACAAAACAGACACTCTGTATATCTTCGATCAGGAAAAACCATCAGCGCCAGGATCACCAGCCGGTACATATGTGTGGCAATATCTGCCGCTTGACAGAACCTACGGAAATGTGCCGTATTCGTTTGGACTGGGAGCAACAGCTTATACGGGTGTAGGTATACGCGATAACGTTATGCATGAGGGGTGGAATCTAAACTACGGCGGCGGTCCTATCATAGGAGGAAAGCCTTTCTTTGGCCGCTCTACGGAATATATGTATATACCATCTCCTGGCGATACAATTGCCGGCGAGATACATACTTTTCTTGGCGATTTTCAGGGAAGACAAATACGTGGCGAATCATATACCGCGCGAAAAAATCCTGAGGGAACACTCAATATTGATCATTATCACGCGGTAGCTCGAAGCTACTTAAAGCACCCCTATACTGACCGCGTTTACTTCAGCACCGAGCCGTCGAGCACAGGCGCTTCTTCCTCCTGGGCGCTGAGTGAAACCAACAATTTTTCTCTTTTATATGATAGCGACAAAGGGGTGATTGCGAATCTTGCTGGCAAGACATCTAATGGCGATCCAACGTGGAACTTCCAGAACTTTAACACAGTAATCATGCCTACGATGACTGTCAGCAATGAAATAATTGTTGCGGATAAAGCAACGCTTCGTGCTACAACAACAAACACAACGCAGTTAGGTGATGCCGAACGTCGTTGGTCTACGGTATGGGGCTACGATGGCGATTACAGTAATATCCTGCGGGGGGTACGGGTGGTTGCAGGCAACAATGGCGAAGTGGTTTTTTCCGGAGCTAAACTCAGCGTTGCGACGAACATAAACAACAATACTTACGCTTCGATTGATAATAGTAATGGGGGAACTACAGCGCTATCATCATTGTACTTCTCACAAGACAATAATAACTACGCAGGCATCGAACATTTCAATGCTGGATACAGTGGCAACTATAGTGGTACATCTTTACCCCTTGCGAACAGCACCAGCCTCGGCGGTGCAACTACTGCGACCGGTGGCAACTATTATGGCTCAGCTTTCACTTATCGCACATTAGCTAATGTAGCCCTGCACTCGACGAGTGGAACAAGCATAGGCTATCGAAGCGATGCGGTAGGGTTTAGGGTTGGGCAAATTCAGAACCTACACAGCACTAATACCGCTGCATGGCAGGTAGACGGTAGCGTGAAAATTAATCTAAGCAATGACGCTAATTACGATATCTATTATCGAAATAATAACGGTGCATTAACGAGATTACCCGCTGGCACCGATGGGTACGTATTGACAACTCATAGCACATCGTCTGCACCAACATGGGAAGCGGCGGCGAGAACTTTAAAGGAAACAACAAACTGGACACCCGGCGTTGTAGCTGCAGGCAGCAGTGCTTCCACTACTGTGAACGTCACAGGTGCAGCAGTGGGCGATCCGGTAACAGTGAGCAAAAAAACAGGTTATACCAACGGAGAAGTATACGATGCCTTCGTGTCAGCGCCGAACACAGTGACAATAAGGGTACATAATGTAAGCACTGCCTCTGCCAATTACTCAACAGCGGCTGATTTTAATGTAATTGTACATAAGTATTAACCCGGTTTAGACATTCTAAAACACATCAATACTGGATAAAGCAACGCCATTTGCCAGGCTATCCTGGTGCACTATCCATTTTTAATTTGCTCTCTCGCAATATTATACTACCTTCAGGGTACTTATGGCCATTACATGATTTGAGCCTTCAAATCAACGGTGCCGAATCCAGGACGGCATGCTTTGTCTACTCCCCATGCTTTGACGGTAAGTATTTCACTTAAAATTTATCGTCATGACAGATTTCGATGTATTGATGCATCAGCACAATGTGTTACGAGCTGAATTTCTCAACCTTCGAATTGAATTTAACGAAAAACTGCTCAGATTCAGAGCGTTTGTAGATGAGGCAAGCGATTTTATGCGGAATGCAAGCACATTGCCAGCATCATTTGATATAACTGTAATTACACCACTGATTAAATCGGATCCTATATTCATCAAGGAACATAAAATTTCTGTTACGCAATTACTATTGAGCAATTCAGAATAAAGGGTGTTCGAATTGGTTCTCTTCCCTCCTATTTGAGTTATGCCCAGAGCGCGTTAAAAAAACTTTCTACGGATATTTTTATTTAAGTACACCGCTCGATTGCTGCCTCCATTTATTTTATCGGCAATGTATCCAGGGATCATTTAACGGTCAGCGGCGAGCTTGTTCCCATTGCCAGGCCAATATTACAAGCGGATAATCGATCGCTGAATATATTGAGTGAGCCGAATAAGCGGAACGCATTCATTTAAGGGAATGGCCTTTGAATTAAGGGAATCAACTTCGTAGAATTAAGTAAAATTACCGGCGCGATAATCACTGTTCACTCACTTATAACATTATTTTTCCTGTTCATAATTCAAATATCCGGTTCGATGAGCTCGTTTTGCCCGTTTTTAATGTACAAACGGCGCCAAAAACCGTTTTTATTCCCTTAAAAAGGGAAATGATCGCACCAAAAAGCGGGTTGATCATAACAAAAAGGATCTATGCAGGCTTTTTAAACTCAATATTGTAAAAATTAACTTTAGTAGCCTCCATTAATAGTCTAGGATCGACAGTAATAAGTTTATTGTTGGCAATAAACAACTTACTATCAGTGATCAATAACGAAGTTTCGACAGTCAGCAGCATGGTATCGACGGTCAACAGCTTACTATCGACAATCTAAAGCTTACAGTTCCCCTAAAAGGATCAGGAAATGAGAAAAAGTAATCACCTGCTGAGCCATTTAAAGCTATGAGCAAGGGCGCCTAAGTTATTATTGGCGGGTCTATTCAATAAACTGTGTCAGTGGGATTTACGGTTGATTAATCCTGTCTTCAAAGATAATAGCTAATTGTGCATAAAGTTGTTTCCATCCATGTATGGGACCGATCCATCCAACAGATTGATCTTTAAAAGCAAGATATAGGAGTTTCATTAA
>NZ_JAFFJX010000004.1 GCF_016924755.1 Longitalea arenae
GAGATTTACCGCCGGCTTCCTTTAGATTCCCCCTCACGAAGGACACCCTTGCCTTTGGTTAACGCTTCCCACTATCAAGGTGCGTTCGGGACTTCCACCCTAGAGTTTGCGCCCGTGCCGGGCGCACTACTATAGAAAAATGCCTTCCGGCGAACGGAAGGCATTTTTTATTTACGTTAAGACGGCTTTAATATTTAAAACAACTCCGGTTGCTCCGGATCTTCTTTCTGCTCTTTCATTACCCATTCAAATTCGGTGCTCTTGCTGAAGTCGGCCAGTTTGGTACCAACCGCTTTCCAGCCCATGACCTCTACCATGTCAGCGATCTTGATCTTCTGGGTGCGAACCTGTGCTCCCCTGCCCGTTTTAATTTGAACGATCGGTTCAGGATGCGTGGTCACCGCTTCCAGGTAATTGCCTTCCCCTTCTTTAATGAGCATAAACTTATTGCGCAAGGTTGTGGTCTCGATCTTGAACCGTTTTGCATTGAACTGCTGTTTGTCATTATCCAGGTAAATGGCGGTCAGGATCTTCTCCGGATCGAATTTTTCGATCTCGATCACCTTCTCGATATCAAATTTCTGGGTCAGTTCCTGGTCGGTGATCTCGTAGTTGCCATCGCTGTAAACCACCAGGATCTTATCTTCTGGCTGGAAGCTGCCCAGGTACTCCCCTTTCGATTCGGTATTCAAGCGGCCGAACTGATCGTCGAACCACAGCTTTTTACCCCCCAGCGTTGATTTACCGGCTTCTTTGAATTTAACCGATTTAACCCTGAACTTGGTTACCTGGTTACCCAGGCTTTGACGGCTCTTGATCTCCAGCTCTTCAAAATAGAAATCAAATTCCTTCTTACGGGCCGTACTGTTCGGGTCTAATATAACCCTTACCACTTCCGCCTCGCCATTCGGGTTGGCGCTGAAGTAATGTACTTTTGATTTCTCAGCACCTTTATTGGTAAGATCATATTCTTTATCGCGCGTAATACCCGTTACATTAAAGCGTTTGGCGTAGGTGATGCCCGTCTTGGAATCAACATACATCATATTATAGGTAGTGCGCTCATCGTTCTTCTGGAAAACAGCCACATGAATGATATCCTTGCCGATAAAGGCTTTTTCAGATACTTTCACGATCTTCATTTTGCCCGACTTGGTAAAGGCAATGATATCATCTAGTGAAGAACAATCCACTACAAATTCATCTTTTTTCAAACCGCTACCTACGAATCCATCGGCCCGGTTCACATAGAGTTTCGTATTGGCAATAGCTACCTGCTTGGCCTGAATGGCTTCAAACAGTTTGATCTCGGTCTTGCGCTCCCGGCCTTTACCATACTTCTGGAGTAATCCCTCATAATAAGCAACGGCAAAATCAACCAGGTTGTTCAGGTCGTGTTTTACCTGTTTAATGTCTTTATCGAGCCCTTTGATCTGCTCGTTCAGCTCATCAATGTCGAGCTTGTAAATGCGGCGTACCGGCTTCTCCGTAAGCTTAACAATATCTTCGCGGGTGATATCGCGGCGAAGCTGTTTGCGATAGGGCTTGAAGGCTTCGGTAATACCATCCAATACTTTTTCCCAGGTTGAATAGCGTTTTTCAAGCTCTTTATAGATCTTCTCTTCGAAGAATATTTTTTCCAGTGAGGTGTAATGCCATTTTTCCTGCAGCTCGGCCAGTTTGATCTCCAACTCGCGCTTCAGCAGGTCCTTGGTCTTGTCGGTTGAAATGCGCAGCAACTCATGTACACTGATGAAGGTTGGCTTTTGATCAACGATCACGCAGGCATTGGGAGAAATGCTCACTTCACAATCGGTGAACGCATACAGCGCATCGATCGTAATATCCGGTGAAATGCCCGGCGCCAGATCGATCAGCACTTCTACTTCGGCGGCCGTGTTATCGGTTACTTTTTTGATCTTGATCTTGCCCTGCTCATTGGCTTTTACAATGGAATCCATCAGCTGCGTTGTGGTAACGCCATAAGGAACGTCGCGGATCGCCAGTGTTTTTTTATCAACTTCTTCAATATGCGCCCGTACGCGTACTTTACCACCACGTTTACCTTCATTGTAGTTGGTAATGTCTATCATGCCGGCCGTCTGGAAATCGGGATAGAGCTCAAATTTCTTTCCACGCAGGTATTTGATAGCCGCTTCAATAAGCTCACAAAAGTTGTGTGGCAATATTTTGGTAGCCAAACCCACGGCAATACCTTCCGCGCCATGTGCGAGCAGCAAGGGGAATTTCATCGGCAGCGTTACCGGTTCGTTCTTACGGCCGTCGTAACTTACCGCCCATTCGGTGGTTTTGGCATTAAAAGCAACCTCCAGCGCAAAACGGCTCAGGCGGGCCTCTATGTAACGGGGGGCTGCTGCTTCATCGCCGGTACGTACATCACCCCAGTTACCCTGGGTCTCGATCAGCAGGTCTTTTTGTCCCATGTTCACCAGGGCATCCCCAATACTGGCGTCGCCATGCGGGTGGTATTGCATGCTCTGCCCGATGATGTTGGCCACCTTGTTAAAACGGCCATCATCCATTTCTTTCATAGCATAGAGGATCCGGCGTTGCACGGGTTTCAATCCGTCTTCAACAGCCGGCACGGCTCTTTCGAGGATCACATACGAAGCATAATCAAGGAACCAGTTCTTATACTGGCCGGTTACCCCTGAATCGTTGTGTTGCTGTAAAAAACTATTGTCTTTGCTTTTTGCCATTATAAGTTTATAGTTTCTGGTTTGTAGTCTATGGTTATCGTTCCGGAACCATAGACATTAACTTACTTCATTGATCGTCATTCAAGGCTCATTCTTCATTCCTTGTTCCTGATTACTACTGCGGTACTTCTTCCGTTACTGCAGCAGCCTGAGCCGATTTACCTTTCACCTCAAAATCCTTCATTCCCTTCAATTCTCCCTGTACATCGTAATTGCCGCCAGCCAGCAATTGCTTTAAACGCCAGAGCATATAGGCGTCGCCGGTCGTTTGCTTGCTTTTGTTCAGGAAATTATGAATGATCTTGCTGGCTTTCTGCCAGTCGGTGGTAATGTATTTCTTCAGTTCCTCGTCGTAATAATCATAGTCCTTCTGGGCCAGTTTCTTGCCGCCTTCCAGCAACCGCACGCCTTTGTCTTCGTTTTGCAAACGCGTCCATTCATCGGGGTCTACTTCAAATTCACTGAGCGTGATGGGACGGGCCAGTTTTTTGGCCTTCAGGAATTCTCTGGGTGGGATCTGGCTCAGCCATTCGGGATAGAAGATCAATCCCTTTTCATTGATAAAGGGCAGGTTGTTCAAATAAAGTATGAACAATCTTCCCTGAAAGTCCTTTAGCTGGCTCATGAGCCAGTAGTAACCGCTTACATCGTGTTTGTTCTGGGCGGCCCAGATATATACTTTCTCGTCGGGATTACGCGCTAACTGAACAATAAGGTCAACGACGGTTTTCATATCATCTACCTCGCCGGTATCTACTTTACCGTCGTAATCACCGCCGGCCAGCACTTCGCGCCACCATTGCTTACGGGCCTCAATGCCTTCCTCGGAGTATATGTCTTTTATGGGACCAACCGCATAATCGTCTTTTATCTGGATCACATCGCCCTGTAATGTTTCATCGAGCTCGATGGCTTTTTTCAAAACCTCTACATCAGCTTCGTTAAAAACTATATGGATCATTTACATATAACTTTATTCTTTCTATAAAAAGATGGCCTGGTTAACTGTTTTGTGTTGCAGGTTGCCGGTTGCCAGTTGCCGGTTACCAGTTACCGGTTACCAGTTGCAGCGCCTTGAATGTCGATCAATATACCTGTGATCAGGCGCTCCGAATTTTTACCGGTAACCGGGACCCGGCAACCGGTAACTCTTATTTCTTCTCCTCCTCTTCTTCCACCAGATCCAGCTCTACCCGCAGGTTGTCAATGATAAACTCCTGTCTTTCCTGGGTATTCTTACCCATATAGTATTCCAGCAACTGCTGCACGTGCTCGCCCTGCTCGATGATCACCGGTTGCTTACGCATTTCCGGACCAATAAAACGGGCAAACTCTTCGGGTGAGATCTCACCCAATCCTTTAAAGCGGGTGATCTCGGGTTTGCCACCCAGCTTTTTTATAGCCGCCTGTTTTTCGGCTTCATCATAACAATAGAATGTTTGCTTTTTATCGCGCACGCGGAAGAGCGGTGTTTCCAGGATGTACACGTGACCATTCTTTACCAGGTCGGGGAAGAACTGCAGGAAGAAGGTCATCATCAACAGGCGGATGTGCATACCATCCACATCGGCATCGGTAGCAATGATGATATTGTTATAGCGTAAACCCTCATAACCTTCTTCAATATTCAACGCGTGTTGCAGCAGGTTGAACTCTTCATTTTCATACACCACTTTTTTGGTCAGTGAAAAACAGTTCAACGGTTTACCACGCAAGCTGAAGACTGCCTGGGTTTCCACATTCCGTGATTTGGTAATAGATCCGCTGGCCGAATCACCTTCTGTAATGAAGATGGTACTTTCTTTTGCCTTCTCAATGATCATTTCCTTATCGCGGCCGGTTGGCTCATCGTTCAGGTGGTAGCGGCAATCGCGCAATTTGCGGTTGTGCAGGTTGGCCTTTTTAGCACGTTCGTTGGCCAGCTTCTTGATACCGGCCAGTTCCTTGCGCTCCCGTTCGCTTTGCTCGATGCGTTTTTTCATGGCATCAGCTACGGAAGGGTTGCGGTGCAGGTAATTGTCCAACTCCTTCGACATGAAATCGCCCACGAAATTGCGCATGGAGGGACCGCCTTCATACACTACCTGTGAGCCCAATTTGGTCTTTGTCTGCGACTCAAATACCGGCTCCTGCACGCGCACCGATACAGCGGCGCAAATGCTGGCCCTGATATCGGCCGCATCATAATCCTTTTTATAAAAGTCACGCAGGGTTTTTACAACCGCCTCGCGGAAGGCCGCCAGGTGGGTTCCGCCCTGGGTCGTATACTGTCCGTTTACGAATGAATAGTATTCTTCGCCGTACTGATTCTCATGGGTAAGAGCTACTTCAATATCTTCTCCCTTGAGGTGAATAATGGGATAGCGCAGCTCGTCTTCATTTGTTTTGCGTTGCAACAGGTCGAGCAGACCGTTCTTACTAACGTATTTCTTACCATTGAAATTAATGACCAGACCGGCATTGAGGTAACAATAGTTCCACAACTGGCTGTCGAGGTACTCATGAATGTAATGGAAGTTCTTGAATACCGTTTCATCGGGAATGAAAGTAACGAGGGTTCCGTTGCTTTCCGTTGTTTTATTTTCTTTGTGGTCTTTTGTAAGCACGCCGCGTTCAAACTCAGCCGTTTTTTCCCGGCCTTCGCGGTAAGCGGTCACTTTAAAATAGGTACTCAGGGCGTTCACCGCTTTGGTACCTACCCCGTTCAAACCCACGCTTTTCTGAAAGGCCTTGCTATCGTATTTGGCGCCGGTATTGATCTTGCTCACTACTTCCACCACTTTACCCAGGGGAATTCCGCGGCCATAGTCCCGTACAGTAACCGATTTTTCGTTAATGGTAATATCTATCTGTTTACCATAACCCATGGTATATTCATCGATACAGTTATCGATCACCTCCTTGATCAATACGTAAATACCGTCATCGGGGCTTGAACCATCGCCCAGCTTACCGATGTACATACCCGGGCGCAGCCGGATGTGTTCCCGCCAATCAAGCGATCGTATCGAGTCTTCGGTATAATCAAACAAGTCGTTTTTTTCTGTTTTTGCCATGTTTATACGGATATTCTTCTATGTTCTGAGTTTTGAGTATTGCTGCTTTTTACCGCTCAAATGTCATTTTTCCATTATATGGCCAGCATCGGTGCTGCTTTGGGCTACAGTTGTGTCACTCACTTGTACGTCCGGTTCGTTATTCATCTATTTATCATATCTGCCCCAACCTATTATGTAATTCATTATCAATCTATAACTGCCATATGCAGGCAAAAAAAGGCGCAGCCGCACCCTGTGTGCAAATCGTACACCAAAAACGCCTGAACGGGCAAATATAGCCAAATGACGGCAACCGTTTTTTTATCGAGTTATTAACTTAGTGTGGAAAATTAAAGTTGATTGGCTATGTGGCCGAAGATTTGATTGGGCCGGCCCCTGGCTTTAATTGGTTTATAAGGTGCAAAGATCATTTCTCTTTGTAAGTTGCAGCCTGATCCACAAATAGTTAATTCATGAGTACAGCACTGGCCCAATTGAACGATGTTTCGGTTACTGCCAATGGCATCAATATATTAAAAAATATCAATCTAACCATTCAACCCGGAGAACAATGGGCCATTGTGGGCAGGTCGGGCAGCGGTAAAACCACCCTGGCCCATGTTATGGCCGGTACCATTTTTCACAGCGGCGCCATTTCGTACCATTTGCCCAACCATACCCATGCAAACCGCATTTTACTCATTGAACAACAGCACCATTTCAAAAACCGGTCAAATACCAGCGATTTCTATTACCAGCAGCGCTATAATTCGGCCGATTCGGAAGACACCCTCACCGTGCAGGAAGCCCTCGCACCCTTTCTCAGCGCATCACCAGCGAGCAACTGGATCGAGCAACTTCACCTTGGGCATGTGCTGGACGAACCGCTGATCCAGCTCTCAAACGGCGAAAATAAACGGCTACAGCTGGCCAAAGCCCTTTTCCTCGATCCGGCCGTACTTATTATGGATAATCCATTTGTGGGGCTGGACGTGGAAGGCCGGCAGACCCTGCACCGGATCATCGATAACATCGCTGCCAGCGGCATCACCATCATTCTGGTGACGCCGCCGCAGGAACTGCCCGATTGCATTACCCATGTGGCCCTGCTCGAAAAAGGCGAACTGGTTAAAGCAGGAAAACGATCGGTTATGCCTGTGCAGTCCATTATAACTGCGCCTGCCCTGCCTGCCGAGATCATTAAAACATTAAAAGCCACGGGTGATGCCAATCACTTCAATACGGCAGTTAAAATGGTGAACGTAAACATCCGCTACGGCGAAAAAACAATTCTGCAAAACGTTCACTGGGAAGTGAAGAAAGGTGAATGCTGGAGTATTTCCGGACCAAATGGCGCCGGTAAAAGCACATTGTTAAGCCTGGTAACAGCCGATAATCCGCAAGCCTATGCCAATGAGTTATACCTCTTCGACCAGCGGCGGGGAAGCGGCGAAAGCATCTGGGACATCAAACGCCGCATCGGTTTTGTTTCTCCTGAACTGCACCTGTACTTTGACCGCGGCACTTCCTGTTTCGATGTAATTGCCTCGGGTCTGTTCGACACCATCGGCCTCTTCAGGCAAATAAATGCGGCTCAGCAGGAGCAGGTACGGCATTGGATCGCTTTACTGAAATTGGAGACCGTACAACGGCGGCCGCTGTTTCAACTTTCGCTGGGGCAGCAACGCATGGTATTGCTGGCCCGGGCGCTGGTAAAGAATCCGCCCCTGCTGATCCTGGATGAACCCTGCCAGGGGCTGGATGAGGAACAGACCGGTTATTTTAAAACACTCATCAATCAATTGTGTGAAACCTTTCACACCACGCTGCTGTATGTAAGTCATTACAGCAAGGATCTGCCTTCCTGTATAACCCATGCGGCTGTATTGGAAGATGGACGCTTGGAGAGTAGAAAATTATAGTCGTGCGGCTTACATGCACCATTGTATCGGAAATTGAGCTCCCAATGGTTCTCTGGTTTTACAGGTGGCAGGTGTCCCGTGCACAGTTTTCCTTTGAGGGGCTTAACAAAAACGCCGGCATTCTCCCTGGCAACCTAAAACTTGTAATCTGTAACCTGATCAATGGTAGCCGGCAACTGTATTCCCTGCAACCTGAAACTTGTAACCTGCAACCTGATTAATGGTAGCCGGCAACGGTATTCCCTGCAACCTGAAACTTGTAACCTGCAACCTGCATACCCTAGCGCTTAATCACCTTCTGTGTGATCACTTTATCGCCCAGCACTACCTGTAAAATATAAACGCCGCTGGCAAACATACTCAGATCGAAACTGTAGCCGCTGCTGCCGGTGCTGTTCAACCGTTGCGATGCCAGCTTTTGACCGGTGCTGCTGAAGATATTTATGCCTTTAATAAATGCCGGATAGGGATAGAACTGCACGGTGATCCTGCCTGTGGTAGGATTCGGCGTTATCAAAAAGCCTTTTGTTTTAAGCACCGGGCTTATGCTGAGGCTGTATACATTGATATCATCGAGGTAAATATTATTTTCATGTTGATTGGTATTGGCAAAAGCCAGAAGTATTTCTCCGTTATTGATGAAAGGTGTCAGATTCACCGAATCTTTACGCCATTCATTGAATGTGGGCACGAAGGATGTGGTGGTAGCAGCCGCCCGGGTTATTAAATTACTACCTCCTTTTTTATACAAGGAGGTATAGGTAGCGCCGCAATCCCTACTCGCCAGTACCTCCAGCGTATCGAAGGCATTAAGGGAGTCTTTCGGGTCTGTTATTACAGCCGCCGCCACCTGGAAGGTCATGAATGCAGAATCGCCACTGGGAATATTGATCAGCGGCAGCCGGAGATAATCTTTCTGGCCATTGAATGCATAATCGAAATTACGGATCACCACACTTGAAGTACCGGTTCTGGCTGCAGCCGTCGTTCTTGACCAGCCGATATTTTGGTCGGGATTTAGAATATCCCAGCCTGTGGGCGGGAAAGCGCTGCCTTCAAAACTTTCCGTTAAAGGGGGCGATACCGGCAATTGATACAGGAAATTAAGAGTGATCGTATTGTTGCCCGCATTTTCATCGGTACTGCCGTTGGGCGATGCGATGACGACCGTGAGTACATGGGCGCCTGGCTCGGCCACCGTTAGCCCATTCAGGGTAACCGGCGTTTCTGATAATGCCGGCAGTGAGCCGGTCCAGCTGGTAGTGGAAGCTGCCGCTCCACCATCGAGGGTGGCAATAATCGTAGCGCTGGTTAAAGTCATTGCCCCGTTGTTCCGCAAAGTGATTACCGGGGCGAAAGCCGGGCTGCAGATACGCTGTAACGGCGTGGTAATGCTTTTGGCCGAAGCATCGAGATTGTATGCAATTACCGGGTCGGCGCCATTCGAAGTGAGCAGGGAAGCCCGGTACATACTTACCGTGGTTTCCATCCGGATCTTCTGATCCTCGGTAAACATCACCATACAGGCATCATTGGTATAATCCATGTAATTCTGGTACATGATGCCGGGCGAAGCTTTGGCGCAAGTATCCAGTTTCACCCCATTCCAGCAACCGGATGTATAGGTTCCCTGCCTGGGGGTATCGTCAATACCGTCGTCGGCGTTGCAGAAATTCTCATCTGCCCAGATATGGTTCAGGCCAAAATAATGGCCGGATTCATGCACCAGGGTGCGGCCTACATCGTATGGATCGATACCACCCGGTAAGGCGGTGTATTTGATCACCACTCCTTCCTCACTGGCAATGGCGCCGCCAGGCATCGTGGCATATCCCAGGTAGCCGCCCGAAAGATTGGTGATCCATACGTTAAAGAAGCGGGTGTTGTCCCAGGCATCGGCGCCGCCCGTTGAATTGTATTTCACCCGGGAGTCGTTTATATCGAAATCCTGCTGAAAAGTGGTTACCCGCTCAATACCGGTCGACGGCTCATTACCGGGGGTTCGCTGGGCCAGTTTGAACTGGATATTTGTTTTCGCAAATAGCGGTTTGAAGGCCGCCGGAATGCGGGTAGAATCGGGGTTAAGGCCGGCAAAATCGCGGTTCAACTGATCAAGCTGGCTCTGGATCTGGGCGTCTGTAACCCATGCCTGGTTGGTTAATACGACATGGAATACAACCGGTATATACATGGTGGCACCTGTTATGCGAAGCGCCTGCTGACGGGCCTTTCTTTCCCTTGCAGCCTGTTGGATATTACGGGTTTGCACCTCAAAACGCGATCTGAGGGTGGGATTCTTTTTAAAAGTATGTTCCAACGCGGGCATGGTTCCGCACCTGTCCTGCGCTTTACCGGTAACCAGGCATCCCAATATAAACGCAAAGCAGGTGATCAGGCTTTGTAGATTTTTATTCATCATATTGGTTGATCGTACGTATTAGGTACGTAATATCCTTAAAAAATGTTGGTTTTCATTAAAAATAGCTATATGGCCATGTTTTACGGTAAAAGACCCGAAAACGGTTTCAGCCGCCTGTAAGGTCCCGGCACCCAATAAGATCATTCACATGTAAGCCGTTCAGCACCTTTGTTGCCTTCACTACCTGCATCACTTCGTTATTACATTGTATTATAAAAAGATGAACACACTAACTATGGTACACAAACGAAGATACAAGTTGTGTTGAAAAAATTCCACACGGGCTTTAAACATTTTATTATGCCACAGGCCGGTTAAAAAATGTTAAAATATTTTCATATTCAACTCGCGTTTTCTGGCATAGTACTTGTCTTTCCCATTGACGATTATCTGATGAACGTCGATGATCTTATATAATTCCACCCTTGTTATCGCCGCGAATTTTGTAGCAGAAGATTAGGCAATCATTATTTATTAAACCTATAATTTGTTGAGTTATGAAAAATGCCAAGATGAGTTTGGTAGCGTTCGCATTTGCTGCTGCCGGTTTGTTTGCTTTCAATGCTGTTAGAACTGGTTCCATCAAAGGAACAGTGAATCCGGCAGATGCTGCAGTTAGAGCATGGGCACTGTCTTCCACTGACACATTAAGAGCTGATATCAATAAGGGAGCTTTTGAAATTACAGATGCTAAACCAGGCACTTACCGCGTGATCATTGAGGCCAAGCCTCCTTATAAAAATGCCGCAAAAGACGGCGTTACTATAACTGATGGTCAGGCAACTGATATCGGCGAGATTAAACTGGAGCAATAAAGCGTTTCCGATTTAGTTTAGATATTAGCATTCAGAAAAATGGTCCCGGTTGAGCCGGGACCGTTTTATTAGTGTTTAAAGAAGCTGTCGGGAACATTCATTACCGGACCGTTGCCTTTACTGTACTTCAGCTGCAAGGTAAACCCGCCACCGCCTTCAATAAAGTGCAGGGCAAACGGATGCAATCCTTTCCGCAATGCAATTTGTCCGCTTTTCTCCTGTGGCGCATGCTGGCCATCATTATTCACCACTTCTTTATTTGCAATGGTCAATGTGCCTCCATCATCGCAAAGCAGGTAAAAACTGTAAATGCCGGTCTCAGGAATATCGATATAACCCTGGTATTGCAAACCAAAAGAAGGTGCATTAACAGTTGCCGGCACTACAATATTTTGCGCAACAAAGTGGCTATCGGGCTGAAGCGATCTCATACCACCGGTATTCAGAAAATATTTTTTAAAATAATTGCATTTCAATCCCGGCCTGCTAACCAGGGTAGCGACCGGCTCGCGGTACTTTTCTTTTTTATACTCGAGGGTATAGATATCTCCCCGCAAACCACCGGGTGTAAAAGCAGCCACTTTAATTGTTGCCGGTTGTTTAATGACCAGCGACTTACCCAGTACGGGTGATTTGGTAAGCGGCAAGCTGCCATCGGTGGTATAACGTAACACCAGGTTGGGCAGGGGTTTTTTGATGGCTAATATAGCCTGGTCGACAAACACATTTTGTCCGGCAAAACCACCCAGGTCGGGCAAGCGGTAGTGAACGCCCAGTGCTTCCAACCGGTTATAATGGGCCGGCAGGCGATGTTCAAAGGCAGTAAAGTCGAGCCGCTGGCTCCAAACTCTTTCCGCCAATGCCAGCATCCGGGGAAAATATAAGTAATCGGCGCGGTTCTCGGAAGGAACCCGTTCTGTCCACAGGTTGGCCTGGGCCCCAATGATGTACTTCGCTTCTGCAGCCGTAAGCTTTTCGGGCACTACCTTAAAGTTGTAAATATTTGCCAGGGAATGTGCATCGGGCAGGTTATCAAAATACAGGGGATTGCCGGGGCTCATAATAACCTGGTTACCATTACGGGCAGCCGAAATAGGTGCTTCAGGCACCCAGCTTCTCCAGTACATAACATGTGCCGTAGGGCTGATGCCCCCTTCGAGGATCTCATCCCAACCGATCAGCTTTCTGCCTTTCGATTGAAAGAACTTTTCCATTCTTCTTACAAAATAACTTTGCAGTTCTGCCGAGTTCTTTAATCCTTCTTTTTCCATCAACTGTTTGCAAAGGGAACTTTGTTCCCAGCTTTTGCGATCCACTTCATCGGCGCCAAGGTGAATATATTCAGAAGGAAAAATGTTCATGATCTCGCTAAAAACGTTCTGTGCAAATTCAAAAGTGCTTTCCTTGCACGGACAAACAGGCGTAGAGAACAGTTCACCCCACTGGCTTCCGCCTTCGCACGACAGGTCAGGAAAAGCATGAATGGCAGCCATCATATGCCCGGGCATATCAACCTCGGGAATAATGTCGATAAAGCGGTCAGCAGCATACTGCACCAGGTCTTTCAATTGCTGCTGCGTATAAAAACCACCGTACATGGTTTTGCCATTGCGTTGAACGATATGTTTCGGTTCAATGGCCATATCGGGATTGTCTTTTTGCTGGCGCATGCAGAAAGAATCGTTTTTATCGAATGTTCGCCAGGCGCCCTGTTCGGTGAGGGCAGGGTATTTTTTGATCTCTACACGCCAGCCCTGGTCGTCGGTGAGGTGCAAATGCAGTTTATTGAGCTTGTACAGGGCCATTCTATCTATGAGCTTCTGCAGGTATTCGATACTAAAGAAGTGACGGGCCACATCGAGGTGAATGCCGCGCCAGGCGTAAGCAGGCGCATCGGTAATGGAAAGCGCCGGAAGCGTCAAGTTTTCGGTGCTGCTTGTCTTTTTCTCTGCAGCCGGCGGCAGCAATTGCCGGATGGTTTGTACGGCACGGAACATTCCGGCCGTTGTAGCCGCTTTCAGCAGCACCTTCTGCTCAGTGATAACAATATTATATCCCTCGGCCGATGCAATAGCAGCATCTTTCTGCAATTCGATCACTTTGGTTGAGGGCCGTGGTAATGATCTGCCCGATGGAATGAGCCGTGACAATTCGGCCAACGGCTTATCAAACCCATCTTTAGGCTCATAGACGATAGCAGTACCGGGTGTAATAATAAATTCTCCTTTGCCGGTTGTGAGTGAAGCCGGGTAAGGGATGAGGGAGGGTATGGTTGTTGTTTGCGCCTTTGTATTTACCATTAACAACGTAATAAAACCGGTAATTACCAGGCGGGTAAAATTTCCCATACGCTTTATTGTATTCATGATCATAATGTTAAACGTTTGGCAGCCGGTTCCAATTAAAAGGAACGGCTTATTCGCCATTTCAATAGCTGTAATAGATTTTTCAAATATAATCATATAGCATTCAATGCGCTGATCAAATCACTGAATAGTATAGAAAATCATTAATGGCATAATGATTGTGCATAAAAGGCCTGTTGATTTGCCTTACTCCTCGTTATAGATCCAAGAAAAGATCCGGTTACACTAGCAGAAGAACAATTACAAACACATTAGCGCGGCGTGTTTTTTTCCGATCCATTTACTGCAATCTCTTCCTTCCATTATCATTTGTAAAGGCGCTGATGCATGCCTTATTACAGTGCCATTACAAGTGTATATGGCATGACTGATCGTGCTGTTACCAGCCTGTGCACCAACTGGGGTGATAGCAGATATATCTGGATAGACTATGATTTATTTCCGGTTGCCGCCTCTTATTATACCTACGTAATGTCGTTATAGGCCGCTTTACTGTATAAAAAACCAGGGCTGCCTTTGATGAAGCAGCCCTGGTTCATTTTAAAAAATCCCAGGGAACGTTTACCTCTTCAGTTCCAATACGGTGCCTCTTACCGTTTTATCTCCTACCTTAAGTTTATAAATTAGTGCCTGGTTATTTAAACGCGTACTGTATTGTACAGTTTTAACAGCACCGGCATCTACTCTTCCATCAAACGCTATAGCCACGCGTTGTCCCTGTGTGTTGTATACTTCCAGTACAGCCCGGCCGCTTACAGGTGAAGTAAAGCGAAAGTTAACTGTATTACTGAAAGGATTGGGGAAAGCCTGGATCTGCAGATCTTTATTAGCTGTGTTCAGGGTAGTGGTCTTAGGACTCATTGCTGGTGTCTTCCCGGCCGAGCTCTTAATTTGACCGGAACCACCAGCTTTTACAGTGCCTTGTGTTGCAGGCGCCGTATTGCTGCTCGTGATCATCCTTGCCGAACCGTTCGGGATCGTATTGGTGGTTATACAGGAATCCACCCTGATGATTTGTGTGCAGGTATCCCTGTTTCCGCAAGCGTCTACGGAGATCCAGGTCCTGGTGATCACATCGGTGTAATAAACCTTAATACCGCAACCATTATCCTGTACTGCTGGCGTTCCGGTACTGGTTTCAGGATCTGTAGATGCACCACATGCCAGCGTTGTATCTCCCGGGCACACCTGCACGAGGTGGGCATTCACGTTTACATTTACTGTCTTGAAGCAGCTATCCCTTAACAATCCTGATGTGGAAACAAGCAAGATCTTCAACCTGTAGCTGGTCTCACAATCTGCACCGGCAGTTACCGACACGGTTGTATCATTTAACGGTCCATTGAAGGTGGCATTGTTGCTGTTGCCGGAGAAGCTCCAGGTTAAGGTGAAATTAGCCGGAATTGTGTCGGCGACACCATTGTTATCCGGATCATACTTGTAGGTATTCGTCGTGTTCGGACAAACCGGATCTGGTCCGCTGATACCGCATGGAGCAGGCGGATTTATTACAATGATGTCTACTGTATCTTTCGCCACGCAATTCGGCGCTGCGATCTGGGTGGCTGTAACGATGAAGCGGTAAGTATCCTGCGCGGTTGCCGTGAATACCGGATTAGAGATATTCGTAGCACTTAGTGAACCACCTGTAGCCGGACTTTGTGTCCATGAGAAAGTGTACAAGGTATTCGGTGACGGCGTAGCCGTTGCCGTTAGCTGCGAGGTATTGCCTGAAGCCAGATTAATAGTGGTTGGGCTGGCCGAAGCTGTTACCTGTACATTCTGAATGGTAGCCGCCGGTGATCGTGTACACGAATCGGATATACCATTCCTGGTTACTTTCAGTTTCAGGTCAAATGTACCTCCTGCTACAAAGTCGGTTCCTGTTGGAACGATCTTTACAACGCTATCGGTGCCACCAACTGCTATCTGTGCTCCTGCTGTATTGGTACCTGTGATCGACCACTGGAAAGTAATGCCGGTAGTTGCGCCGTTTTGATACCTGAATGTGAGCGTATCTGTTTCGGGGCAAGCTAACTGGGCCGCACTGATACCGCAGGTTGGCGGGGCTATTACCGCTTTGGCAGATAATGACCTGTCCTGGTTACCTACACCTGAGATGTTTACCAAACCAGGGAAAGTTCGCATGGAAAGCTGCCGCATATGATAGGGCGATCCACTGATACCGGCCGCCGATCGAGGCGTGGTGGGGTTTAAAAATCCCCAGTCAAGCTGGCTGGCGATATGCCCGCCCCAGGCCAGTAATACAGAATCGTCATGGGCTGTGAACCTGATCCTTACCGAAGTCTTCGCCTCAGTTGCAGAAGTGGTAAGGGGTTCTTCTCTAACGTATTGGATACTGGTGATAACTCCATTGTAAATTGTAAATAATCTTTCATTGGCTGTTAATGCGTTGAAACTTGTTTGGGGTTGCCCAGTTACCGGAGTACTGTCCTGTTGTGGCGCCGGAATAGGGAATGTATTGGAATCAACCAAACGCAATAAAAACTCATTGCTGCCACTTTCCAGGATCCTTGGATTGATCACTTCGGCCGCATGGCCAAACTGCTGGTGTGGCAGCAGGCGTTGAAATTGCGTGAGATAATCAATTGCCATTCTTCCGCTGTGTTTGGTGTCATATTCTATGGTGTATTCATATTGCTGATTGACGGTAACACCTGTTATAAGGCTTCTGTAAGAGATAGAATGCCCTTCTACATAGTGTGCATTCGATTCGCCGGCATTACCGTTTACATGCATTGGATTAGCAAAGCTGTCCCAGAAATTTTTGCTCGGGGCACTCGCGGGCCCGTTTCGTATCTGGTCAATATTACCCGATTGACTGAATATTTTTGTTGGGATAAGAAATAGACTTAACAGAAAAAAGGATAGTATTTTCAAATAACTACCCCTTCCACGCTGATATGGCAGGGTTACTATTCTCATAAAAAATAATTGAGGATTAAGAAAATGCTTTAAAATAATGGCATGGGTTACCCGGTTGCTGCTTCGGGGAAACAGCAAAGCATGGTCATGAAGAATCCCGTTATACGAGGAATGTAGCGCATGGCGCCCGGGCACAGTGGATCTTCAACATATGCAATTGCAGGCTGCAATGGCACTTATTGAACGATTTATAAAAACGAGGTATTATAGTGAATAAGACATTGGGAAAAGCAGATCCAAAATGATCATTGCATCGTTCTAATTCATATGTATAGTTTATCATGATCTCAAGTTTTACAGACAAGCCGATACCGTTTAGCCCTTCATGCTTTTTTGTACACGAATAGCTATTGCGAACCGGAGAAAAAGTTGAGACAACCTTAAATAAGCGTGCGGCTTGATAAAGCCTACATCGAGCTGGAGATTGGAATAATTAGTGTAGTGCACTTACATAAAAGATAGCCATTAAATTCTGGCACGGACTGTGAAAGAATGGTTTGCCGGATACAACTAAGAAGTAAACGGAGGATTAACGAGGGGGCGAATTATGCAGTGAAGAATTAAACTGCCTGATAAAGATGAATGCTGATTCGATCCCGAAGGTAAATTAGAAAATGATCAGAACAACGCATTGTTAAAATAAATAATATCATTTTTCTGTTTTTTTGATAGATATCAAACAAACATTTTATAACGCAAGCTGCCCCCGACGGAAACGCCGGGGCAGCTATCACTAACATATCAACACTTATCTGCTTATTCAGCGTGTTAAAATCCGTTTCTTTCAAGGGCAGCTTAATAACTTTCTATTAACTTATAATTCGACGTTACCTACTTACCCTTAATATATATCTATTAGAAAAGGTATCGTGAAAAGATAAGTTCAAAGCTTCTGCCTTCACCTTAAAAACAGAGTTATCTTGCTTGCATAATAACGCAGCCTTCGCCGCCTCTCTTGCTGCCGGCCTCCATCGCAGGTGCATATCCCTGGCAGGAATGAATGGAATTACATTCTGCAAACCAGCGTGTTGCAGTTGCAATATTTCATATTTTAAGACCGCGAATCTTGGCAGGAATGAATTAACCCCTTATTTTTGCACTCCTGTATGCGACAATAAGGCATAAAGGTTTTTCGTCTCCGTAGCTCAGTTGGTAGAGCAATTGACTCTTAATCAATGGGTCCAGAGTTCGAGTCTCTGCGGGGACACCCAGGTCAGCAAGGGCTTCAAGTGATTGAAGCCCTTTTTCATTCAGCAGACTGAAAGACGAAGGCAGGCATGTACCAGACAGTAGTAAAAAAAATTTACCTTACATTCATTCACTATGCTGCCTGAAAACGATTGGTTGGCTTTTTCCTTCTTCTCCCCACAGCAAGAATGGCCACGTTTCCTCGACGTGCTGGATGGCTTTTTGAATTCAGGCGCCATCAAGCCGTTAATGGCCATGCGCATAATTAAATTTAGTCAGTTGTATGGCAGCAATATCCGGCTTTTTGTACAGGCAACTGCCGGCCAAAGCCCTCTGCTCCTAGCAGAATTGCAAGCTTTTTTTGCAAACAACTTTCCGCTGCAGATCATCCCGGGCAGGCATGGCCAAACACCTGCCGGTAACAGGGAGATGCTGATGATCCGGGTATTGTTATCAGATTTGATGATAAAAGCCTTCTGCACCGAACCTGTGAATGATGAAACATTATTAACCGTGGCCCTTTACCTGCAGTTCGCGCTCCTGAAAGACAAAAAGGCTGCCAAGACCATTTTATCGTCCTTTGCAGGTACAGCCATCTTTATAGATGACCGCTTCCTATGTGCAAGCCAGTTGGAAGAAGAATATATTGCCAACTGCGAATTTTTGCATGAGATAAAAAGCCACCTGGAAGGCAATCAATTTGCCGTGCTGCCTTCTTGGTTACCGCCATGGTTAGCCGGCTATGAAATGATCTTGCGAAGCATTCCGGAACATCGATTGCCGGCCTTCTGCCGCAGCACTTTATATTCGGTCATAAAACAGCTTGGCTTAAGCGTTTCGCTGGTCACCAGGCTGGAATATTACATTAAAAAAAGCGCGCAAGCTGAAACTGTAAAAAACTGAATGATCAGCTATGCTCATCGATAAACCTTTTCCAAAATGAAACAAGCATTCCTGTTACTTAGCAACAAATGCTCATCTCCAATTACCACACTTTATCAACAGCTAAAACAGGCTACAAAGGCGCTGGGTGACCTGTTCCTGTTATATCATCAAACAACAGCTGTTCTTCCGGAAGCGCTCAACGGTATCAACACCAGCTGTTTTTCTGACAATCTTCTCACCGATCTGCATTATATCCCTATATCCCATAAACTGATACCAGGTAATAATCATTTTCCGCTGCTGGATTTTTATCGGAAAAACCCGGTATATGATTTTTACTGGTTTATCGAGGACGATGTTCGTTTCAATGGTCCCTGGCAAGACCTTTTTAATTATTTCACCTTGCAACCTGAACCGCCTGATTTTATCAGTTCACACCTAAGGACCTTCAAGGAAGAGCCATCCTGGTACTGGTGGGATACCTTGTTTCACTTCAATACCAGGATACCGCATAACCTGCGTATCAGGTCATTCAATCCTCTTTACCGCATCTCATATGCTGCATTAAGTTGTATTGATTTTATTTTAAGCGTCGATAAATGGCGCGGACATCATGAGGTACTGTTGCCGACCATCCTTTCACTGGAAGGATACCAGATAGCAGATTTCGGCGGTACAGGGCAATTTGTACCGCAAGGTCAGCAGAATAAATTTTACCTGGATGATGATCCGGACCAGAGTGGTTCTATAAACACCGGCACCATGCGATACAGGCCTTTCATAAACCGGCTTGAATATGCCGGTAAATTATATCATCCTGTAAAAGACTAATGGTATACTATTTTGCATGGCCGTTCGCAGCAGTACTTACCTGTTTGATATGTGCTTCCAGCCGGTCTAGCACCGGTGAATTGCCTTCGTCCACGAATTTTCTGGCCCATAACCTGTCAGATTGCACCAGGTCATCCCACTCATTCATGGTGAAGGTACGCGGATGCGCACCTCCCCCCACCCACTCGATATGCTTCAGGTTGTTATTTATTGTGTGCTCTTTGAAGGGCGAATTCAGTATGATCGTATTGAAAAAAGTTTCATCCGGAATAAAGCAATATTGAAAATACGCTTCATACACCGGATTGTTTCGCAAAAACCGCAACACATAGTCAGCACATTCAGTAGTAATACACCACCATTGTGAACCGCCGTAGGGTGGCACTTCGCGAAAATAAAGCCTTTGCATTCCATTATACTTCTGCATCTCGTAGAGTTTGTAACAGCTTTCGATGTCGATGGTATCAACAAACCATAGATATTGGATCCTGTCGAGACCATTATTCAATCCCCAGTTATCGTTGGGCAGGGCAAAATACTCCAGGTATTCGCGTCCGTTGTTCTCCTTCAGAAAGTCATAAATGTATGCTGGTGACTTGATCGGAAAATCCTGGCCACTTAGTAAAATAAGATAACCGGCTTCCTTTTTCCTGCAGGCGGCGCGTATCAGCCCAAGGGTTGCCCGTACCATATTATAGCCACCCCAGTTAATCTTGTGACGGTTTCGCATGACAGTTATTCCGGGTGTATTGAAAAAGGGATATCTCCGGATCTCTTCCAGGGGTATGCGTGCATCAAAATGGATAAAAAATTCAGCCTGCTCATGCCTTAAAGCATTGATCATCCGGTTTACCTGCGGCAGATTTTTATGGGCAAGTATTAAATAGAAAAGTTTCATATGGCTATTTTATTCCTTACTGTATCAAATCATTTCTGATGGCAAAATCTATCAGGCTGGCGGTGTTTGTCACATTGGCGCGTTCTTTCATTTTATGCCTGATCTGTTCAATAGAACGTACACTGAGAA
Source organism: Longitalea arenae (assembly GCF_016924755.1). Classification (GTDB taxonomy): domain Bacteria; phylum Bacteroidota; class Bacteroidia; order Chitinophagales; family Chitinophagaceae; genus Niastella; species Niastella arenae. The sequence continues at coordinate 20,158 of NZ_JAFFJX010000004.1, forward strand.
ATACGATCCTGGAGATCTCCATATTAGTATACCCATCAGCGATCAGCTTCAGGATCAATTTTTCCCTTTGAGAAAACAAAGCATCCTCAGATCCCTGTTTCGGTTTTCTATCACTATCGTCAATGTCTTTGCCCGAACGGCATTCCAGAGACGTAATAGCTCTCGAAGCCATCAAGATCTGATCAATAAGCAGCTCAAACTCATCACCCTTATGGATAAATGCAAATACACCGACGGCCAATAACTCTCTTTTAATGCGATCGTCATTGTGCATGGTCAATATGAGTATTTTTGAATCAGGTATGAGCTGTTGAATTTGACGAATTGCCTCTACAGTGCTGTTCAGATCGGGCAGGACCAGATCCATTATAATGATCTTTACTTTAGAAACAGCAAGCTTTTGAAGTAATTCGGAATAGCTGGAGGCTTCAACCACTATCTTGATCTTTCCCTGGTAAAGAAAAGCGCATTTTAAAGCCTGTCGAACCATGGCATGGTCATCGGAAATAGCAACGGGAATTAAATACTTTTTGGCAAGCATCATTCAAATAAGGTTTAATTATTGTGGTTTCCCACAATATAAAAATAAAGATTTTACCATAATTTACAGATAGGATAATTAAGTGAACAGACTCTCTTTTGCCACATAAGCGTACAGATAACAAATATTCTGTTTTGCTAATGTGTTTCCCCGGACTTTAGTTATCTTCCATATAGGGCCAGAAAGGAAAGTGATAACCGATACCCAAACACCGGGTAAGTCGACTGCCCGTCACTGTAAATATTCAATTAATTAATGTTGCTATGAGAATTGCGATCCTCCTTATTTCTACACTTTTTTTTACGGAAGTGTATACACAAACAATAAAGGGGAAAATAATAGATAAAAACAGTGAAAAGGCCTTACCCTATGCCACCATTGTTATTAAAAAAGATACCGTTGTTTACAGAACAGCTATAACAGACAGCCTGGGCATTTACTCAATAACCGATCTGGCCGGCGGTAACTATAGCATCGAGTTTTCGTTCATCAATTATCAAAAAGCAACTATGTCTGTCTTTCTTACACATGACACCCTGCTTAAGACCATTGCCCTGACTCCTTTACCAGGCCAGTTAAAGGAGGTAACACTCACTGCCCGAAAACCGCTGATAGAAAGAAAAGCCGACCGCCTGATCTTTAACGTGGCAAACAATGTAAATGTCGTTGGTACCGATGCGTTGGAACTGCTGGGCAAAACACCGCAGATAAGAGTAGACAAAGACGCCATCTCCATGATCGGCAAAGGATCGGTACGGGTAATGATAAACGATAAGATCTTACAAATGCCGTCTGAATCGCTGGCCGCCTATCTAAAATCGATACCCGCCGAATCTGTTGAGAGCATTGAAGTGATCTCGAACCCGCCAGCGATGTATAGCGCAGAGGGGAGTAGCGGCCTGGTGAATATAGTACTTAAAAAGAAAAGGGAGCCGGGATACACAGGAACAGTGAATCTCAACCTCACCACACCACCATCGCCAAGAGTCAATCCCAACCTCAATATAAATTACAATAAAAAAAATATCAGGTATTATGGCAGTATAAATGCTGCGAGGGGTTATCAAAATCCGGCATTTACCACCACTATCCTGTATCCCGATCGAACACAGGATGCAAAAATGAAAGAGAAAGAAGAATCGCAGTTTGCGGGCGGCCAGCTCGGTTTTGATGCAGACCTCACAAAGACGGCCTCACTGGGCATTTCATTTAATATCTTTTATTCCTTCCCTTACCAAACCAATAATATCCGTACGGTCTTTACCAATAACAAAACAAAGAAAACTGATTCCATTTCAGAACAACAGAACAAAAACAAGATCGCCTACCGTTCCAAATCTTCCAATATTCATTATGTAAAATACTTCGACACAGTTCGCAAAAAGAAACTGGTAGTTGATGCCGACTGGTTCTCCAATGGATTTGATTTTCCCAATAAAATAAAGAGCACAATGACAGGAGCCGATGGTGTTGCTATGCCCGACAGAACATCGGAAACCTTTTCCAATAATACCCTGGCGTCCACTATCTACTCCTTAAATGCGGTTGCCACGCTGCCGACCAAAAAATACGAAGTAAATATTGGCGGAAAAATAAACTTTATAAAAAGCAGCAACGATGTAAGCCTGATCATTAATAATATTGGCAGGAACGTTGAAGAGCTGAACACGTCCAATGCTTTCTCCTTTACGGAGAATACGCAGGCGCTATTCATAAATTACAAAAGGGATCTTGGTAAAAAATGGTCTTTCCAGACCGGTTTAAGAGCAGAGAATACGCAAACCCGCGGTGAAGCCTCTTATCTGGGGCATGACAGTATCAATAAAAATACCTATTTCGAGCTGTTTCCAACGGCTTATTTGTCGCACCGGGTAAGTGATAAATATTCCATATCTGCCAACTATGGCCGAAGAATAAACCGGCCGGGTTTTAACAGTTTTAATCCTTACCCCCAATATTCTTCCCAATACATGTATTCTGAGGGGAATCCCTATTTGCTGCCTTCCATCTCCAACAATTTTGAGCTGAATCAAACCATTGGAGATCTTGACTTATCTGCCCAATACAGCTTTAGCAATGAACAGGTGGGCAGGATCGGAGAAGTAGATTCCGCAACCAATATTACGATCACCAGACCATCAAACTTTTTATCGACCAGGTCTTTTGTCGTTAGCACCTATTACACGTTTAATAAGATAAAGTGGCTGCAGAGCATGAATGAGGTGGATGTGTACTGGAATAAATCTATTTCCAGATCCAGCTTAACCCCTACCATTGCCGGATGGGCAGGCAGCATTCGAAGTGACAATAGCATTTTTTTCAATAAAGCAAGAACGATCATCGGCGGCCTCAATTTCTATTATCAGTTTCCGGAGATCATTGGTATCAACAAATTCAAAAGCTGGTATTATCTCGATGTGTCTGGCAAATACTTACTGCTGAACAATAAATTGCAGCTAAGCTTCCGGATATCGGATATATTCAAAACATTGAACCTGCCGTTCAGCAGCACGGTAAACAACATAGTGACCACGAATATGGTGAACAATGACAGCAGGAGGTTTTACATTTCGGCCCGGTATACATTTGGCAATTCAAAACTAAAAAAAGGCGAGGCGCATTCGGGCGACTCAAACAATAACAGAGCATTTTAATAAATGTGTTCAACATGCAACTGGCTAGCAGCGGAACAAGCTTTAACTACCGGCAAGATCCTGGCGGTTTTTATATAACGGCAATGGTAAATGCGCTTTTTCAAAAAGAAGAACAGGCGCAATATGTGGAGGCTGTTACAGCATTTGATCACTGCTTTCAGCTGGCCAAACAAAATAGACTGGAGGAAGCTGTTTTTGCATACTCAGCATGCAACAGCATCAGCAGCACACTCGCCCCTTCATTACTCGACTGGGTAATGGCATTTTATGGCCAGCGGCTCTGTTACTACCATTATAAAAGTAAAAATTACGAAGCAGGAGCCAGCTTAACAAAGCAGATAAGCAAATCAGTTAATAGGCTTTATGAAAATGGCCATCAAATCATGTTCTTTGTCGACATCCAACAAAGGCTTAATCTCAGCAGGATCTACTTTGCGCAGCATAAAGTAGAAAAGGCCATTTCATTATGTACAGAAAGTGTAATCGATATGTATCATAAATCGGGCGCTTTCCATAGCCAACAGTTCATCAATGACGTTCCGGAAAATGAGCTGCTCGAGATCACACAATATGGAATGATGGTGGAAGTGCTGACCGATGCCTGCAACAGGATCCTGTCAAGCTCAAAAGAAGATGCCGGCCAGGTTGAGAAAGCAACTATAACGCTTATAACACCGCTGATTGACCTGGATTTCAGCAGCATTTCTAACGATTTAAAATATACGGGCATCAATAAGTTCCTTTCATTGCTTGGTGGATTGACGGGCTACCGTGAGCTCCAGGATAGCGATATTCTTTACTTTATGAATAGCCCGTATGCCGATAAAAAAATGCTGATGGTTTTAAACAATTACATAGCCATGGCAAATGTATTAGACGGCAGCCCTTAACATCGAATGTAAAAAATGTGCTATGATTCCTTATTCAATAACCATAAACATTTAAAAAATGAAAAAAACGATCAAGATCCTTCTCGAAAAGATGGACAAGCTGCAGGAAAGTAAAGATGGAACGCTTCAGGGCGGGTTTTCCTCCATCAGGGGCGGCCTTAACTTTAATGACAGCACCAACCAAAGTTGTACAAACGTAAAAGACTGCTCAAAATCTACCAATACCGGTACACCTACCTGTACCAATGTACAGTGTTTTATGTAATCAGCCTTTCACAAACCTTCATCCAGCAATATGAAAAAGACAATCAAGATCCTGACAGTAAAAATGAACAAACTGCAGGAGAAAAAAGACGGTCATCTAGAGGGTGGATTTGCCTCTATTAAAGGTGGGTACAATTATTCAAATACCGTAAACGAGTACTGCTCCAACACAGGTAATTGTACACAGTACACTAATTTCTGCCCCGGTAACCCCGGTGTGTGCGTTATATAGCTCTCCTGCGCACTCATTACATCCTGCTTTATGTAACCTCGCGCTGGCATCGCATGCCAGGTCTGTACTTTTTTGCCCGATACTTTCACTAATAAAAATTAAAAAATGAAAAAAACAATTAAGATCCTGGCAGCTGAAATGGAAAAGCTGCAGGAAAAGAATGATGGCACATTACAGGGCGGTTTTGCCTCCATAAGAGGTGGGTTCAGCTTTTCAGATAGTACCAATCAAAGCTGTTCCAATACAAAAGACTGCACCAAATCGACCAATACCGGTACGCCTACGTGCACGAACTACAATACCTGTTTAATGTAGTAGCTATATCATCCCCACCTTTTACCGGGCTAACCAATACCGTTTTTCTTTCATTAACCATAAATTTCAAAAAATGAAAAAAACAATCAAGATCCTGTTGGAGAAAATGGACAAACTACAGGAAAAAAGCGATGGCTCGTTACAGGGCGGTTTTGCATCTGTTAAAGGTGGTTTTAGCGCAACCAGTTTTGGGGTAAATGATACGCCAGCCGGTTGCTCAAACACCTTTGACTGCTCAAAATCAACCAACGTATACTCCTGTAGCAACAGTATGATCTGTTTAATGTAGCAATTATTTATTAACTAAAAATGTAAATCATGAAAAAGACAATCAAGATCCTGCTGGAGAAAATGGACAAACTGCAGGAACAAAAAGATGGCACCCTGCAGGGCGGTTTTGGATCCATCAAAGGTGGTTTTCATGCAGCAGTTAGCAGTACTAATGATACAATGCACTGCACTAACACAGGTAACTGCAGAAAAGAAACCAATACAGGCCTCGGCTGTACCAATTCAGGATTCTGTTACATGTAAAAAAAGCTAAAATTTAAACTTTTAAAAAATGAAAAAGACAATCAAGATCCTGCTGGAGAAAATGGACAAGTTGCAAGAAAAGGATGGCACGCTACAGGGTGGTTTTGCTTCCATTAAAGGAGGATTCAATGTAACTTATGATAGTGAGAACAAGTCCAATTGCACGAACTCGGGCGATTGTACCAGAACCACTAATACGGGCACCCCAACTTGCGTCAACTCAGGGACCTGCTTCTTTTAAAGATTGCCAGGTAAATGAATGAATGGATGATAGTTCCACGGTTGATTGCATTATCCATCGCTGGCAGGAAAAACAGGGCGTTGCATAACCAGGTACATGATCTGCTTGTGCAGGGTTGTGTTCGCCCCCTGCCCTCATTTATATCAACTGCTCAACCAGTTTTAGTTTGCTCACCAGTTTAATTAATAACAATGAAAGCGAGTAAATTCAATATATTCTTCCCGCACGAGGATAAAATAGTAGGGTTCAACAGCTATACGTCTGAATATATCGTACTTGAACCAATGCTGTACGAAATGTACGATGCCTGTTTTAAACAGAATAGTTTCGATGACCTGGGCGAAGTGCATCCGGCATTTTATTCTTTTCTCTGTGAAAAAGAGTTTTTGGTAGATGAAACATTAGATGAAATTCAACGGGTAAAAGAGTATTCGTATAAAATTGATAATGACGAAACCCGGTATGAACTGCATATCAACCCTACCATGAACTGTAACTTCAAATGCTGGTACTGTTATGAAACGCATATAAAAGATTCGAAAATGGACCAGCAGACGATCGATCATACCCTCAAATACGTAAACAATGTATTTGAACAAAAGAAGCAACTGCAGCAGTTCTCGATCGGCTGGTTTGGTGGAGAGCCTTTGTTATACTATAAAAAGGTGGTTTTACCCATACTCGAAGCGGTGTCTGCGCTTGCCAGCGAGCGGGGAATTACCTTCTTTTCGTCCATGACGACCAATGGGTTGCTCATTAACGATGAAACCATCGAAACCGCCAAAAAATATGGGCTTAATTTTTTCCAGATCACCCTGGATGGCAACCGCGAAAAGCACAATAAAGTACGTTTTATTTCAGAAGGAAGAGGCTCATATGACCAGATCACCGCAAACATCGTTTCACTCGCCCGTGCAGGTTTAACAGTCGTTGTGAGGATCAACTGCTCGGCAGACACGCTTAACGGTATAAACGACATAGCTGCCGATTTTTCTCATGTAGAAGAAGAAGCAAGGCGATTTATGACCTTCGACTTCCACGCTGTATGGCAGGAAAACGAGGATCTCTTCGATCAATTGTACGAAACCAGGGTTTACTTCAGGCAACAGGGTTTTGCCGTGGAAAGCGGCTCCCTGAATTCCGTTTTGAATTCCTGCTACGGTGATCACAGAAATCATGCGACCATCAATTACAATGGAGAGGTATTCAAGTGCACCGCCCGCGACTTCACTACCCAAAACAGTGAAGGCCTCCTGGCTGACAACGGTACCATTAACTGGAATGAAAAACTGGAAAAAAGACTCAACAGCAAGTTTAAAAACAAACCCTGTCTTGAATGCGCGATACTGCCTATCTGTGGCGGGGGCTGCACCCAGCAGGCGGTTGAACACGAAGGTGTGGATTATTGCGTGAATGACTTCGATGAAACCAAAAAGCGCAAGATCGTTATCAATAAATTTCTGGAAACTTTAGCAGCATACTGATGAGGACATTCCCTTTTTATGCCCAGCATGATATCATTGATTGTGGCCCTACCTGCCTGAAGATGATCGCCAAATATTATGGCAAGGATTATTCACTGCAATACCTGCGCGAGCTTTGTTTCCTGACCCGCGAAGGTGTAAGCCTTTTAAGCATCAACGATGCAGCCGAAAACCTTGGCTTCAGGACCATGATGGCGTATTTATCTTTCGACCGGCTGGTAAATGATAGTCCATTACCCTGTATTTTGCATTGGAACCAGGACCATTTTATCGTTTTGCATAAAGTAAAAAAAAAAGCTTTGTCATTGCCGATCCCGCCCACGGGATCGTAAAAGTTGATAAGGAAACTTTTTTAAAGGCCTGGATCTCCACTGCAGACGGCAAGGGCACCGTGTTATTATTGGAACCTGCACCGGATTTTTATATAAGGGACACAGTTAAAGAAAACACCACCGGCGCCTGGTTCCTGTTCCGGTATCTTTTGCCATTTAAAAAATATATTGTGCAGTTGCTGACCGGCATGATGATCACCACACTCATTTCGCTGGCCTTTCCCTTTTTAATGCAAATGATGATCGATGAGGGAGTGAACAACAAAAGCAAATCGGTTGTCTTTCTCGTTCTTCTCTCACAGCTCTTTTTGTTCATCGGAAAAACAGTAATTGACATCATCAGAAGCTGGCTGATATTACATATGAATACGCGGATCAGTTTCAACATTATTTCAGATTTTCTAATAAAACTGCTCAGGTTACCCATCAAATTCTTTGATAGCAAAACCGTGGGCGATATCTCGCAGCGTATTAATGATCATCACCGCATTGAAAATTTTCTGACCGGTTCGGTGCTCAATTCCGTATTCTCGATCATAAACATTGTCTTTTTTACATTCGTCATTGCTTTTTACAGTGTAACCATCTTTTCGATCTTCATTGTATTAAGCACTGTTGGTGTTATGTGGATCCTGCTTTTTCAAAAAAGGAGAAAACAACTGGATTATAAACGTTTCGCCAGGAACCGGGAAAACCAGGACAAGTTATATGAAATGATCACTGGCATGCAGGAAATAAAACTCTATGGCAGTGAAACGCCCAAACGCTGGGAATGGGAGCAATTGCAATTAAAGTACTTCAGGCTCAATATTAAAAGCCTCGCGCTCGAGCAATACCAGCAAACAGGCTTTACTTTTTTCACCACTTTGAAAAATATCGTCATTTCATTTATTGCCGCCAATGAAGCTATAAACGGGCATATAACCCTGGGTGTGCTGTTAAGCATCTCTTATATCGTTGGACAAACGAACGGGCCCATAGAACAATTGGTATCGTTTGTAAAATCGGCACAGGATGCCCGGCTGAGCATGAGCCGGCTGCAGGAGATCCATAACAAAAAAGAGGAAGAGAAAAACGAAAACATTGAACCGAATCAAACGATCAGCCACGAAGATATCCACCTGAAAAACGTTTCCTTTCAGTATGAAGGCCCTAAATCGCCCCTTGTACTGAATAATGTATCGTTGACCATCCCAAGAGGTAAGGTGACTGCCATCGTAGGGGCCAGCGGTAGCGGAAAAACCACACTAATGAAATTGCTGCTGGGCTTTTACAACCCGGTTGCCGGTGAAATACTTATCGGCGACAGGGAACTGCGCACCATTTCACCCCGATTATGGCGCAGGGAAACCGGTTCGGTCATGCAGGATGGATATATCTTTTCCGACACCATTGCCAGAAATATTGCAATGGACGGAAAAGAGATCGATCCTCAGAAAATGGATAATGCAGTGGTCACTGCCAATATAAAGGAATTTATAGAAAAGCTGCCACTGGGCTATACGACCAAGATCGGCCCATCAGGAATTGGATTAAGCGGCGGGCAAAAGCAACGGATCCTGATTGCGCGCGCCATTTACAAAAACCCAAACTATCTTTTTTTCGACGAAGCTACCAGCAGCCTGGATGCTAACAATGAGCGCATCATCATCGATAACCTGAATGACTTTTTCAAAGGACGAACCGTTTTGATCATTGCACACAGGCTGAGCACCGTAAAAAATGCAGACCAGATCATTGTGCTGAAAAACGGGAAAATAGCAGAGCAGGGCAATCATGAATCGCTCACACGATTAAAAGGAAGATATTTTGAACTGGTAAAAAACCAACTTGAATTGGGAGGATAAAAGAACATGCCAGACAATAAATACGAGATCAGGAATAATGAGGTGCAGGAAATAATGTGTAAACCACCGCATTCATTTATTGCATACGGCAACAGGGTAATGCTTTTCATCCTGCTTGTAGCATTTTACCTGCTTAACAGGTTTCCGCTGTATATGCGGGAAACAACCCATTTCCAAATTGCCGGCATCGAAACAGCCGGCCATGAAAATGATTCTGTTGTGCTGGTGCTTGCATTGAACAACAGCATTTCAAAAGAAGTAAAACCCGATCAGGCAGCAAAGATAGCTGTAAACAACCTGAAGTTTAATGATAAAGAACACATGAATGGTAAGATCTGCCGTATTGACCATACCCAATACAATGCACCGGTACTGTATGTTAAATGTGATCGCACAGCTATAAACACCAAAAAAGGAATGATCGGGAACCTCGAAATCATTATTAAAGAAAGAACCTTTCTATCCATGCTGGTAGACCGGTTTCAACTGTAAAAATTCAAAATAGGTATTATGATCTTTCTTTCAGCTCAACCAGATGATTATTATTTTACCTGGCAACTGGAATTACAATTGTATAATTTTAACCAGTTAGGCATACCTGCGGAAAATATTCATGTGCTGATCGGCTACGATCCTAAAAAAGGGCTGCAACATTATTTTCAGGACCTGATAGCACAGAACAGCGATAAAGCCTGCTTTTTTACTTACGCCGATACAAGAAAACAAAACAACTACCTGTCTTCTATCCGGCCACATATTATTCAAAAACACCTGCAGGCAAATCCACACATTGAACAGGAAGCTATATTCTATCACGATGCGGATATCATATTCCGCGAGTTGCCCGATTTTGAAGAAATGGTAAGGGATGAAGTATGGTACCTCTCCGACACCAGGGCTTATACCGGCAGTGAGTTTATTATTCAGAATGGCGGAGAAGTGACCTTTAAAGCGATGTGTGCCGTTGTGGGCATCGACCCGGAAGTGGTTGTGCAAAATGATGTCAACTGCGGCGGCGCCCAGTATCTTTTAAAGAGAACAACAGTGGCCTTCTGGAACAAGGTAGAACGCGATTGTGAAGCCCTGTATACCTTGATGGAAGACCACAATCACCGGCAGGCGGAACTTTTTTACAGAAAGTTTGGAAAACCCCAGGCGACCTTTATAGGCGTTCAAAGCTGGTGCGCCGACATGTGGGTTGTATTCTGGAACGCTTTGTTACAGGGAGTGCAATGCCGTATTCACCCCGACCTGAATTTCCTGATTGCGAAAAGCCCCGTTGAAGAATGGGCCACAACTAAAATATTACACTATTCAGGGGAAGCGGTAAACAGTCCCGGCCCCTTGTTCAGGAAGATCAATTACCGGCATTTCGTTCCTTATTATGACCAGGAGCTGGAAACGATAGATTATTCAAAAACAGCCAGTTTCCACCTCGTAAAACTTATTAAAGAATACAGACAAAAATTAGACGAAGACCGGATCGACCTGCGCGATGTCACCTTCCTGATACCGGTTCGCATTGACGGTGAAAGCAGGCTAAAGAACCTTTATATTGTAACGGCCTGCCTCAATAAATACTTTAAAACGAATATCCTTATAGGAGAATCAGATACCGGTTCAAAAATTGATGTTTCACAGTTGCCGGCATGCTGTAAATGTATATTTATTGAAGACAGCGATGTATTTCTTCACAGAACCAAGGTGAATAATATTCTTATTAAAAATGCCAGCACGGAGATAATCGCCATCTACGATACCGACGTGGTATTCCCGATCGATCAGATCGTGCAGAGTGTTCAATTGATCAGGCAGGGATCAGCCGCCATGGTCTCTCCTTATGATGGAGATTTTGTGGGCATTACCAATATATTCAAGAGTATGATGGAGAAAATACTCGATCCGGAATTGCTTAGTTTGAATCTTAAAAAATTTCATCTTGTATCCCGGCGGTCTTATGGCGGTGCTGCATTTCTCAATCGTACAGCATATATCGCAGCGGGAATGGAGAATGAACATTTTACCAGTTGGGGGCCCGAAGATATTGAACGGCCTAAACGAATGAAAAATCTTGGTTACAAGGTGAAACGGATACAAGGACCTTTATTTCATTTGCCGCATGCGCGCAACATTAACTCCGGTTATCCCAACAGTGACTATTATGTGCATTTTATGGAAGAGTATTTCAGGATCAGCGATATGAACAAACAACAGCTGGAAACTTATATTGATACCTGGGAATGGTGTAACTTAAAATAATACAACGATGCTCACAACAATCGAATTATTAAAAAACACAGAGAACTTTATAAGAGAAGCCAACAAAGAGCCGGATGGTATTACCGATACTGGTTTATGGAATGGCCATACAGGCATGGCTATTGTTTACTATTTATTGGCCAGGCACAGCGCTGATGCCTCATTTGCCGAAAAAGGATTGCAACTATTAGACTCGGTAAGTGAGACCGGCGTACCGGGCGGTGACCTCAGTTTTGCCAATGGCCTCACCGGGGTAGGCTGGGCCATAGAATGGCTGGCACAAAATGAATTGATGGAAGATATCAATACAGATGAAGTGCTGGAGCCTATTGACAGCATGCTTTATAATGCAGTTTGTTACAGCCGGGACGAGAACCCATCCTTATCGCATGGAACCCTGGGAAAGATCGCTTATTTTATACAAAGAGCACAAAGCAGGAACGCCGCGACCAACCGGTATAAAACCATCGGCCACCTGGAATGCCTGATCTTGTCACTCGACGATCTGGCGGAAAAAACCGCGGATGCGCTGACGATTCCAGACCAGCAGGATTCAAACGCCAACAACAGGCGCATGCACCTTTGTAATCTTGCTGAAATACTTTATATCATTTCAGGAATTAAAGTGCAGGTAAATTCCCCCGTCACCGGAAAACTCATGTATGACGCTATAAATTACGCGGAATATATTTTATCGGGATCAGTGATGAATGATGAAAGAGCTGCCCGGCAACCGGATGAATGGCTTGACCTGCTTTATGTGGCCACCAGCTATTTGATCGCGGCCCGGTTGAATAACAATAAATTCTGGGAATCGCAGGCTGCAGATTACATAGCACGTATCATTCCATTTGCTGATGATAACTCAGGCCTCACCACTGAACAACAATTCCAGAAACTGGTCTTGTTCAGCCTGCTCAATTTTTATCATCCGGCACAGCAATACCGCATTGTGATTGAAGATCTGCTCACCCATCTTTCTTTTCTGGAGCTGCCTCCGGCCCTGTTAAATGGTTATGGAACACTGGCGATAGTGGAATTATGTTTGCTGAATCCGGGGCTAATCGACAACTGGTATGAAGTGATGTTTTTTTCAAGGCAGCCGTATAAAAGGGATCCTCAATAATGGCTTCTTATGGGCGCCGTATGAAATGCCTGACCAAGCGTACACCAGGCGAGGCTTGAACCGGCAATATTGAACGCCAGCCCGAATTCCTTTTTCCAGCGTTCAATGATATCCTGTTCTCCCTTGCGGTTCACATCATCCAGATATACCGATGATCTGGATTGTAATCTATCGATCAAATAAGGGAGAGCGGGGTATCTCGCCCTTTCTTTTGATGGCTCCCAGGCGGGAGGTCCGTCAATGATCGCCATATCGAATTGCCGGTCTTTCAGTGCAAGGTTCAAAAGATCAACAGCATACCATAAACTTCCGTCCAAAGCGAGATCGCAGGGTCTTAATGGTATGGAAATAACGGTGGCAACCTCGCACAATTGCTCATTTTTAAGTTGTTCGTTTATCAGTTTCGCCCAGGCGTCTTCGTGGTCAACAGAAATGACGGTCGTATTCAGGCCATTCTTTTTAATAAGCCGCGAGATCAATATAGTAGATATACCTGCACCGAACTCTATGATACATTGCCGGCCATTAATAATAATATCGTTTATTATATGGTTAATACAATAAGGCCGCATGGAAAAACCTGTAAACCCCAAATATGGATATCCTTGCATAAGCGGCTGCAGTAAGCCCAGACTGTATACGTCTTCCGTTCTGCGTTCGTTTTGGTTAATACCATTAGCCATATATTCCAGCAATGATATCAACTTCTCCACATCATTTGATTCTTTCCGCGGCATAGTATTGAATTTTTATTTAATAAATTCAGTTAAGCTGTCAAAAAAGGAATGATATTATAGAAGGCGGGCCTGTAACCGAATTTAAGTAGAAAATAAATACCACCAATAAGCGTTGTGCTGGATTTTACATAAAAAAACCCCGGCGGTATCGCCGGGGTATCTTGTATATGCAGACTTTATGTTTATTAATATTGTTAGTGCTTACCGCACTCTGATGACGCCTTCCGTGATCACAGGAAATTTGGAAAAACTCGCAGAATCATAGCCCGGCAAAATGAATTTCTCGTCGGCAACCAGCATCTGCATTTTTTGCATCGACTTTACATAGCCGTTGGCATCGAAACTGCTGAAGGTAGGCGCAGGCGTTACAAAACTTGAATTGTAATATATCCAGACATTGTCCGATGCGAGCGCCATATTGCCCAGGTCGGTCTTCACCAATGCACACTGCGGTAACACGGGCTGCCTTGCGCCTGGAAACATTTTTACACCCGGTATAATTTCCTTGTTATAACCTTCTATCAGCGTTACCCGCCCATTGGTATGGAGCTCTATCAGCTTACGCACTTCCCTGCGGTTGAACTCGCTGTTCACACCGCCTTTCTGCCAGGCGGTAGTGGTAAAGTAATTGTAATCATCTTTCTGAACCCATACCTGCGCGTTGGGGAATTGATCGGCATTGTTCACGTTAGCGAGGTGCTGATAACTTAAAATGATGTCGGTAATATCTTCGTTACGAACGGTCAGCTTTTGTAAAGTAGAATCGGGCCTGAAATCATCGATCATGTCAAAATCCCTGGCGGAAACAAAACTGTATAAATAACCGGCATCCATCAGAATGCTTTTTCCGTTGCCTCTGACCAGCCACACCATAAAGTCGATACTTACACTGTCATTTTCTTTTTTAACGGCCAGTGAGTCGTGGACGAGCGATCCATATTTAATGGCATACACTTCATATGGTGTGGTTTGGGAAAATGCCAGGCAGGAGAAGAAGAGCCAGGCCAGCATCATGGAAATCTTTTTCATAGTACTGATTAATTGCTTTTAAAGGGTGGGCACCAATGCCCATTGATGGTTACGGAAAGCAAATTTAATAAATACACCAATAAGTAAAAAAAGAGTCCCGGTATGCCGGGACTAATGTTACAACTTATATTAAGATAATAAGAGCTCAGGCTTATTTATTGTTCTAAGAACGTTTATTTTTTCTCCACATTTCATTTTTTACCCATTGACCTGTTTTGAATCCGGATGACAGACAACGAAAATGCAGGCGCCTGGTATAAAAACGACTTGCTGATCGTAATATTTGATGTTTTGGGTAGTATATTTTGTGCAGCATCGCACCGGTTTTCTGCCATTGGATCGCCACTTAGGGTAGTAACGGTTGCTTTTCCATTCAGCGAACCGAGGCTTCCGAGGTTTATTTTCGCTGGTACAACCACAGAGTCCCTGTTCACTATCTTCAAAATGATATCGCCTGTTTTACTGTCCTTCACACAAGAAGCTGCAAAAGTTTTAGCGGTATCCGGTACATTGGCGGTAATGATATTTGAATAGTACAGATCCCCTTCATTATTGGCAAAAAGCTTTTGCACATAGTAATTGATAGTAGGGCATACCTGGGTTCCGGTAAAGTAGATGAGGTTGGGATTCCATTGAGTATGTCCCCGGCGCCCCAGTAAAGGAGCATAGGAAGAGAACTGTACCACATCTCCGTTCCTTTCGAGTGAGGTCATGTATAAAGCTTCTGCCAATGACGACCGCAGCGTGTTTTTACGGCCTGCATCATGCGCGGCATACTCGCCTACATATACTTTGGACGCAGCTCGGGAATAGTTATCGTATCGCTTCAGGTTGTTGATAAACCATTCGGGTTTTTCATAATAATGTTCATCAACCATATCTACTTTAATTTCATTTGCAAATTGCCAGCCCAGGTCGTAATCTTCGCCCGAATGAAAAGGGCCGGTAGTGCCAATGATCGTGATCTCCGGATGTTTGGCATGCACCACATCATAGATCATCCTGAACCGTTCCCTGAAAACCGGGGTGATCTTATCTTCGTTGCCAATGCCTATATACTCCAGGTGAAATGGTTCGGGGTGACCCGCAGCGGCGCGTTTAGCCCCCCACGTTGTTGCCGGCGACCCGTTCGCGTATTCTATGAGGTCGAGTATGTCCTGGATATACGCTTTCATTTCCTCCTGCGTAAATCCTTTTTGTCCGGTGCCGCCAATGCGCCAGGTGCCGCCTGAATTCTGACAACTTACACCGGCGGCTACTACCGGCAGCGGTTTAGCGCCGATATCTTCACAAAACTGGAAATACTCAAAATAGCCCAATCCCACTGACTGGTGATAATTCCAGATATTACGCTGGCCAATGCGTTGTTCAACCGGCCCGATCGTATGCTTCCAATGATAAATATTACCCAATCCATCGCCATGCACCAGGCAGCCACCGGGAAAACGCATGAACTTCGGTTGCAGGTCGGCAATGGCTTGCGCCAGATCGGCCCTTAAGCCGTTCGGCCTGTTCTTAAATGTCTTTTGCGGAAAAAGGGAGATCATATCCAGCGCCAGTTTGCCTTTCGTTTTCGCCACGATCACCAGCATGGCGCTGTCATTCGTTTCCGTGGCCGTTATAGTTGCGGTATATTTTTTCCAGTCCTTTGACTGCGTACTAAAAGCAGCTTCGTTGGAAAGTTTTCCCTTTCTGCTTTTCAGATAAACAGTGACAGGAATGGCATTATCACTAAGCTGTTTCAGGAAAACGGAAAGATCATATTGTTCACCGGCTTTTATAGCAATACCATCAAATCCCGTATTGGTGAGCCCCACGCCTTCCCTACCCTCGTCTTCTACATTAAGCACTGCATAATGCGGGTTGTTGGCGTGTATGGGGGCATTTGTTTCAACGGAAATCGTTCCATAACCAAAACCTTCTGTAGTATAGCGCCAGGCGGTTAATGGATGCCATTCGCGGTTATCACTGGCGGTATATTCAAAGGAACGGTTTTGAATTAATTCGGCATAGAGGCCGCCATCTGCGGCATAGTTGATGTCTTCAAAGAAAATTCCAAACAGATGGGGGCTGATGGCTTTACTGCCGGCGGGCAGTTTGGGTTTCACTTTCCGGGCTGTTTGGGCCTCTGCATGCATTCCCATACAAACAAAAACATATACAAAAAAGCAGGCAAGTTTTTTCATACGCAGCAATGTTGGTTATAAACGTAAATTAGACACTAAATGTACGAAATATTCACAGTTCCAAACTCACAGTCTAAGTTCACAGTTCAAAGTTCACAGTTCCTAGTTCTTAGTGACGCTGCACGAATAACATATGGCATAAGCAAAAAGGTGAGCTCCCCTGAAGGAACCCACCTTTATACTCTATAAACTTGTGAACCGTGAACTTAATATCCAAAAAGCTCCTCTAAGGTCAGGGTCTTTACTTCTCCAATTGCTTTCAAATCATCAACCTTGATCTTCTTATCAGATGCCACTACACAATAGGTATAAGGCTTGCCACTGATCTGCTCTTTATGCATTTTCTGCACATCCTGAATAGTCAGCGAAGACAGGGATGCATATTCTTCTTTCCGGAAATCGCCTTTCCAGCCTTTTTGCTGGGCCGACAAATACGAAGCAATAATGCCCTCCTTGGTGATGCGTTGGGTTTCCAGGTCTTTTTTAAATCCTGTTCTGGCCAGCTCAAAACGCTGTTCCGAAACAGGCAGCTCCGTCAATAATTCATTCATGCCTTTGATCGCTTCATTCATTTTATCGGCCTGGCAACCTACATAGGCCACCATATAGAAGGGATATTCCTTGCGGGCAGGTGTATTATAAAAAGCATATGTTGAATAGGCCAGTGCTTTGGATTCCCTGATCGTTTGAAAGACCACAGAGCCCATGCCGCCGCCGAAATAATTATTGAATACGTTCACCACCGCTTCTTTAGTGGCATCATAAGCCACATCGTTTCTAACCCAGGCAATTTCACTTTGCACCATGTCGTAGTTCGTAAACAATAATTGATTGGCAGTTTGAACGGCCGGCGCAAAATTTACCCGTTCAGGATAATTGGTAAAGGCAGCCGGTACCGCATGCAGTTTTGCAATGGATGTTTTGAAAGCCGCATCTGTTTGCGGACCATAATACATAATGCGGTGTTTATACTGCATCAGGCTGTGTAAGACCTGTACGAGGTCAGCCGCTTTCAACTGTTGGATCTCGGCATCCGTAAGCCCTGTATTGAATGGGTTCTTTGCACCATACCGTGCATAGGAAACCAGCCCCTGCATAATGCTTTGTTTGTCGGCCTTGGCATTCGCGCGGGCTTTCATCAGCCTCGATTTCAATGCTGTCAATGCGGCTTCATCGGCTTTGCAATTGGCAAGGATCTCTTCAAACAAACCAACCGCTTTATCGAAATTCTCCTGCAGACCATTAATGGTCACCGTAGTCATTTCATTGGTGGTATTGATATTGAAGTTACAGGCGATATTGTAAAACAATTTGCTGATCTGTTCAGCTGAATATTTATCCGTGCTTAAGAACTGGAGGTATTGGGCAGCCAGTGGCAGCAGTTTATTATTCCAGGTGCCCATGTCGAACTGATAGTACAGGGAGAACAGCTCGTTGCTTTTATTCTGTACATATAATACATCGGCAATACCGGATTTGGAAAGTGTGATATCTTTATCATAGTCGAGCCACAGGGGTTGAATATCCGATACCGCGATCGCTTCCATCTTTTTCAGAAAGCCAGAAGATTTGCCAGCATTGGTCTCTATGGGCGTAATGGCCGGCTTTTCGACCTTTACGATATTTTTGTCCTCCCCTTTTCTTTTATAGATCAGCACATAATTATTATCGTTCAGGTATTTATTTGCCGTAGTGACCAGTTCGGCCTTTGTAACCTTTGCCATATCATCGAGGTAGCTTACATCTTTATCCCACAATGTGCAACGGTTCTTGATAAAGGCATCCATCAGTTGTTGTGCGCAATGGGTACTGTTGTCAAGCCTTTGCAGAAGGGATAATTTGGTATTGGCCACAATGGCTTTGATCATCCCTTCCTCAAACTCTCCTTTCTTCAATAATGCCAGTTGTTCCATCAGCAGGCCTTTTACTTCTTCCAGTTGCTGGCCTTGTTTAGGGGTGCCTATCAACATGAATATGCCATAATCTTTATACTGTTGCAAACCGGCCTGTGTCATTTGCGCCTTTTGCTGTTTGTTCAGGTTCAGGTCGAACAAACCGGCTTTTCCATTTGACAGGATAGACGAAGCCAGGTCAAGCACCATCGCTTCGTGGGCGCTGGCAGCGGGTGTACGAAAACAAATGCGCATGTTCTCGGCAGAGGGTCCGAAGATCTCTTTCACGATCGGTGCTGTAATCGGTTTCTCAGGCGCAGATTTATACTCCTGCACCGGTTTTGGTTGCATATAGGAAAATGCCTGATCCACTTTTTTGATCATCAGATCCGGATCAAAATCGCCCGACAGGATAATACCCATGTTGTTGGGTACATAATATTTATTGTAGTAGTTCCTGATAGCAATCAGGGAAGGATTCTTTAAATGTTCAACGGTACCGATGGTTGTTTGCTGTCCATAGTTATGCGTGGGAAACAATCCGGCCATCATGGCTTCCTGTACTTTGGCAGCATCATTATCGAGCCAGCGGTTCTTTTCTTCATATACCGCTTCCAGCTCGGTATGGAACAATCGTAACACCGGTTGCCGGAAACGTTCGGCCTGAATAGTCAGGAATTTATCAACGGCATTGGCGGGAATGTCTTCCTCATACACCGTTTCTTCCACCCAGGTATGCGCATTGGTCTTTTGGGAACCGATATTATTCATCATTTTATCGTACTCATTGGCGATGGCAAAACGGGAAGCGATACCGGAAATGCTGTCTATTTGTTTATAGATCGCTTTACGGGCAGCGGCGTCTTTGGTAGCGCCATATTGCTCGTACAAAGCATCGATCTTATCTAAATAGGGCTTTTCTTTTGCCCAGTCGAGCGTACCATATTTATTGGTGCCCTTGAATAACAGGTGTTCGAGATAATGGGCCAGGCCGGTATGGTCTTTGGGATCGTTATTGCTGCCGGCGCGTACCGCCATGCGGTATACAATGCGCGGTTCTTTGTGATTAACAGTCAGAATAACAGTCATCCCGTTCTTAAGGGTATAGAACCTGGTCTGAATAGGATCGTTGGTTACATATTTATACGTGTAACCGCCAGCGGATGCCTGTTTCCACTGATATTTGTTTTGGGCAATACTTTGGCAG
This sequence comes from Longitalea arenae, assembly GCF_016924755.1. Taxonomy (GTDB): domain Bacteria; phylum Bacteroidota; class Bacteroidia; order Chitinophagales; family Chitinophagaceae; genus Niastella; species Niastella arenae. The sequence goes on from NZ_JAFFJX010000004.1 coordinate 39,928, forward strand.
GCTGCCGAAAGGAGCAGTAATAGTGCAAAAACCTTGTTGAATTGCATAATGATACGTTGGTTTACTTCTTGAGTTATACTGAAAAGGGGCATGATCATGTAGTAAAACAGGCCTCAGGTCAGCAGAATAAACAATAATATTAAATACCTTTTATAAAGACGCACCAGCGGCGGCAAAGTATCCCCCGCGGGGAAAACTTTTTTGTATGAATCTGTATAACTGGTTAATATCAGAGACGAACGGTCACTGCCAGGAACAAAAGCCAAAAACAGAGATCAATCAGCCGGTCTGAAGCAAGTTTTTGATCCTGGTCATTTTTTTACAATAAAGAGCAGCAGGATCAGGATAGCTTCTACAATCGCATCGCCGAGATAAACGGGTAATATAACATCCTGGTAAACGTAATACACATCAATTATGCCGAAGCTGAAAGCGGATAAGATAGCCAGTAGCCTGGCAGGTGATTCTCTCAGACTGTAGATCAGATAAATGCCGATAGTGGCGGCCAGGCAACCTACCATTTTCACCAGCCAGATATCTGTTTTATCACCTGTAACGGCCAGGAATGAGGGCAGATGCAGCAAAGGCCACAAGCCGGTAAGAATGTAGTACACGCCTTGAAACAGAAGGATCCTTTTCATCCAGGTGAATGGCTTCATGATGGGATAGTTTATTACTTACTGAATAGATCATCCGGCGGGAACCCCTTGTAAAGTTCACTCATCACCGTTGCCTGATCTTTTATGCTGCCGCTTTCGTCTATATGATGTACGTTAATAAGATCGTTAGCCAAATAGCGGCCGATCAGTCGCGCCCGGTGGCATTCACCGGGTTTACTTTCGCTACACATGATGGCCAGCCTGATATTTTTATTGTAAGCTGTTTTCAGGCGGTTTATACCCTTTTTAAAGAAGTCTTTTTCTTTCACTTTTTCGTAATCAATTTTTCCGTGACTGTAACAGCTTGCATCTTTTGGCCGGCCCCCCAATTCATCGCCCATAAAAACATAGGTGATGGCATGCTCCTCTAAAAAGCGCTTCAATGCATTCTGGTTGTACTGCGGATTGAACCTCGAAAAGGGTTGAGAACGAACATCCACCAGATATTCAATGCCATACTCTTTCAGCAGGGCAAGAAAATCATCCGATTTCCGCCTGCCATGGCCAATAGTATATAGCGGCATCTTCTCCATGTTACTTAATGACCATAAAAAAACGTGCCCTGCACGTAACGATATTTCTGGCAGAATGGAATACCCGACCTCTAAACGGGTGCGTCTTTCTGCTTAACTTCCTACCGCAGCCGGAACTATTGGCCCCGGCTCTGCATAAACAGGAAAGGCATCGGTTAAAATGTAAAAAAATCACCCTCATAAACAGCATGAATCGTTGAAGAAGTTATCTTAGTGCCTGCAGAAATCAAATAAGCTTCATTCATACAAATTTCAATCATGAAGATCTATTGCGTACTGGCATTGCTTCTTGCTCTGATGGTAAGATCTGAACCGGGAGCTTTCCAGAATGAGCCACCCGCTTCCGGTTCACCTGTGACCACTTCACCCATTATCCCGGGCGCCGATCAAACTGAAAAATACATTCACCTGCTCACGAACAAAAGAGTTGGGATCCTGGCCAATCCTACCAGTATCATTGGGAACAAACACGTAGTAGACAGCCTCATAAACCGGGGTGTCAAATTTGTAAAAGCCTTCGGCCCCGAACATGGCTTCAGGGGTAAGGCCAGTGCCGGCGTAAAAGTAACCGATGAAACCGATGCTGCAACCGGCATTCCCATTATTTCCTTATATGGCAAAAAAAGAAAACCTACGGCAGAGGACCTGGCTGATGTTGATATCATGATCTATGATATTCAGGACGTAGGTTGCCGGTTCTATACCTACATAAATATCCTGCGCGATGTGATGGAAGCCTGTGCCGAGAACAATAAAGAATTATTGATCCTCGACCGGCCCAATCCCAATGGCTACCTTGTAGATGGCCCTATTCTCGATATGAATTACAAATCGGGGATCGGACAATTTCCTATTCCGATCGCCCATGGGATGACCGTAGGCGAATTCGCCAAAATGATCAATGGCGAAGGGTGGTTGCCCAATAAAATGACCTGTAAGATCACCGTTATCCCGGTTCAGAATTACAACCATGACATGGAATATGTATTACCGGTAAAACCTTCGCCCAATTTAAATACGCAGCAAAGCATCATGCTGTATCCTTCCACCTGCCTCTTTGAGGGCATTGCCCTTAACCATGGCCGCGGTACCCAGTTCCCGTTCACCGTACTGGGCGCCCCGGCATTAAAAGGCAAATACAGCTTCTCTTATACGCCGGTAAGCATTCCGGGCATGGCCGAAACACCGCTGTATATGAATGAAGTTTGTTACGGGTTAGACCTGCGCAATTATGATGTATCGAAGCTGCGCAAAAGCAGAAGGATCAATATCGAATGGGTGATTGAATTATATAAAGCCTACCCCGACAAACAACGCTTTTTTGACCGCAGCATCAGCAAACAGATCGGGAATATCGACTTCCTGGCCGGCACGCCGGAATTCAAAAAACAGATCATAGCTGGCAAAACCGTAAAACAGATCCAGGCTTCCTGGGAACCCGGCCTTTCTCAATATAAAAAAATGCGCAAGAAGTACCTGTTGTACCCATAAAAGCAGGTATTCTTGAAAATGGAGTTTTGGGAATGTAAAAAGCTGAAATAAGAAGTAGGAACTCACTACTTCCCACTCCCTTCTTTTTGGTACTGTAAGCAAATTACCCCACTCGCAAAGGCTTTGTTGGTGACCAGCTTCAGGTTGGTTATTTCCTGTATATTCTTAAATAAAGGAATGCCCTGGCCAAGGAGAACAGGATTCAAAAATAACCAGAACTCATCTATCAATCCGTAATGCATAAGCGCATGTGAAGCGCGAGGACTGCCAAAGATGATGATCTCTTTCCCCGCCTGCTGTTTCAATGCTTTCACGCGGTGCTCAATATCATCACTGATCACCATGGTATTGGGCCGTTGCTGCCCCTTCATTGTTTTCGACAAAACCACCTTATCTACTTTCTTATACCAGGCAGCATGTTCAATATCATGTTTGGAGGCATTCGGTTGATCGGCTGCTGTTGGCCAGTATCCTTCCATCATCTCATAAGTCACCCGGCCGTATAAAGCCGTATCACTTCCATCGATGCGTTTGCCCACATAGTCGAAAATTTCGTCATCTACCTTTATCCAATCCATTTCTCCATTGGGACCAGCTACAAAACCATCCAATGAAACGTGCATAAATGATACGAGTCGGCGCATACTTCTGAATTATAAGTTAAGTAATTGATTGATGCAACAAACCTACTACCGTATGGTGAATTTCAAAAGGGTGAAATGCGACAATCTGAAGGGGTGATCCCGTCAATCGCGGATCATCATCTTTCACTATTTTGCAGGAAGATCGATTTTTACCGTCAAAAAGATTTATTATTGAAGTCTGTTAATAAGAACCATGTCCATCACTAATCCATTACTGGAACTGAGCAAATCGGTGGTAAATGTACCTTTCGAGATACATACCATGGAGTGGATTGCGCAGAACCGGTTCCAGCAGAATGCCGTTCCCCACCGTCATAATTACTTTGTGATCATCTGGGTTAAAAAAGGAAGGGGCACCCACCTCATCGACCTGGAAAGATATGAACTGGAAGATAATGCTGTGTATTGCATCACGCCCGGACAGGTACATCAACTCAATACCACAGGTCCTGTAGAAGGTTATGTGATCTCGTTCATGGCTGAATTCCTGGGCGGCGCCGAAGAGAATTATGATCTGTTATTCAATACCGGCCTCTTTTATACCTTTTCCAATTCACCGGTTATTAAGGTGAATGAAGAAATGAGTATTGAAATGCAGGACGCCGTCACGAAAATGCAGAAGGAGTTCAATAATTTTTTTATCCTGCGGGCAGAGATCCTGCGTGGTTTTTTGAAGATTTTTCTCATCTACCTTACCCGCCAGTACGACAGGCCAAGGGAAAGCGAAGCACAATCAAAAAGCATTGACCTGGTAAAACAATTCTTTGCCCTGGTAGAAAAACATTTCACCACCAAAAAAATGGTCACCGATTATGCCGAAGAACTGGCCGTTACCCCCAACCACCTGAACGAAGTAGTAAAAAAAATAACCGGTTCCCCGGCCAGTCATCACATTCAGCAACGCATTATCCTGGAAGCAAAACGCCAGGCTGTATATTCCCGGGTTACCATGAAGGAGATCGCCTACCAGCTGGGTTTCGATGATACAGCCCATTTCAGTAAATTTTTCAAAAATGCATCCGGCGAAAGCTTTTCCGATTTCAGGGCTAAAAACCAGGGTTTATAGCGAAAGTTCTACAAGCTCAGTTATTATTTCAGAAACCGCTGACCGGCAGGCAGCTACATCTATTAATACAAATACCATGTTCCGTTTAACTACCCTATTTATCAGTTTATTCATCTTTAGTATTTCCTTCGCCCAATTTGTTCCGCAGCCTTTAAAAAATTTTTCGCCCGATTCTGCCGGTTTTAAACCCGGCTTTTTCGACGCCTTTACAAAAGAGCTGGAAGACAGCAGCAAAGCATTGGGCGCATTTATCGTATGGCGTAAAAAAGGCATAGTTTATGAACATTATTTTCATGGGGCCACAGCAGAATCGTGGTTCAATATTAAATCTATTACCAAAAGCACGGTATCAGCCATGACAGGTATTGCGCTGGAAAAAAAATTCATAGCCGATATCAATACGCCGGTAGTGAACATTCTTCCCGAATATGGTAAGCCCCGTAGTGTTTCAAACAAAGGACCTGTCTTGTTTGCCGGATGGCTGGCGTACAATGACTCAGTGAGAAGGACGCTAACGCTCAGACACCTGCTTACTATGCAACATGGGTTTGAATGGAATGATTTTGGGACAATGGCGGGCGTCTTCCTCAATTCATCCGATCCGATCAAGTTCAGTCTGGACCTGCCCTTTTCCGATACACCGGGCAGAAAGTTCGTGTATTGCACCCCTGCAACGTCGATAGTTGGCGCGGCTGTGGCTAAAGCCGTGGGTACGGATCTGCGGTCCTTTGCAAAAAAGAACCTGTTTGATCCGGCAGGCATCACCATAAGGCGCTGGGATGTTGACCCCGTCGGCCGTGAGATGGGAGGCTCCGAAATGTATATGACCGCCATCGACATGATGCGTTTTGGATTGCTGTACCTGAATAAAGGCAAAGCAGGCAGCAAACAGGTCATTGCCCGGTCATGGGTAGAAGCGTCAACCGAAGCACAGGCCCGGCTCGACTATTGGGACATACTTCCGAATGCCAACGGATATGGCTATTTTTGGTGGCGAAGAAAGACCAATGGTCATCAGACCTTTTTTGCCAGCGGCGCCTGCGGCCAGTTGATTGTGGTGGTGCCCGACCTCGAAATGGTGATCGTAGCCGCTACCAGACTGGATAGACCCCACCGTAACCGCGAAGAACTTAAAATGCTTCATGTAATGATAGACAAATTGACCAAAGAACTTTAAACCAAAGCACCCAGGCGTCAGCCACCCATTTCACTTCCGCTTTATCCATGAATTGTACATCAACATCCTTCTAAGGTCAATTGCGGGGCAATTTGATTTTCACTTATTTTGTTAATTGAATAAGTATGAACACAACTGTAAAACAAGCCACCTGGGCCATCGACCCCACCCACTCGACCATCCGGTTCGATGCCAAATACCTGTTGATCTCGTCTGTATCAGGCTGGTTCAGGGAATTTGAAGGCACGGTAGTGAGCGGACAGGACGGGTTTTGTAACAGTGAAATAAACCTCACTATATATACCCATTCGTTAAATACCGGCAACAACGAGCGGGACAACCATTTACGGTCACCCGATTTCTTCGATTCGAAAAATTTCCCCACCATTCAATTCCGTTCAACGGAAGTGACCATGCAGGAAAAGAATATCCGGGTAACCGGCAGATTAACGGTAAAGGGCATTGAACATCCATTCAGCTTTACCGCCACTTTTCTGGGCATGTGCGCCGATCCTATGGGTAATACAAAAGCTGGTTTTGAAATGAATACCGTCTTAAATCGCAAAGATCTCAATATCACCTGGAACCAGTTGTTCGACCGGAACGGCCTCTTACTTAGCGACGAGGTAAGGGTGCATTGCGACCTGCAATTGTTAAAGCTTTCTTAAAGGCTCAGGCAGCAGGCGAACGCTAAAGGCAGAAATTTAGTCAGGTAAGACAATTATAAAAGGTCAGTAGACGTGTTCTACTGACCTTTTTGCTTTATCGCACTTTCTAACTGCCTTCCAATTAACATATTAGCACCTCAGCCGATCAACAGATTGGCCTTACCCGTAAAATGTACAACAGATTCCATTATATCACTATTCCCCGGCCCCGGTTTCTGAGCGACATTTGTGATGTCAATAATTAGTAACAAAACAAAAAAATAAAACAATGGCACAAGTTAAATGGACACTCGACCCAATGCACAGCGAAATAACTTTCAAAGTAAAACACCTGATGATCAGCACGGTTACAGGACAGTTCCGCAAATTCAATGTAGTAGCAGAAACCGCAGGTGACGATTTCAGCCAGCCCGGCCATGTGGAAGCAACTATCGATGTATCATCTATCGATACCAACAATGAGCAAAGAGATGGTCACCTGAAAAGTGATGATTTCTTCGGCGCCAGCAATCATAATCAGATCGTCTTTAAAGGTAACAAGCTTGACGTTAATGGTGATGAAGGCAAATTACATGGCGAACTTACCATTAAGGGCGTTACCAAACCCGTAGTACTGAATGTAGAAGTTGGTGGTGTGGTAGTTGATCCATACGGACAAACAAAAGCGGGTTTTACCGTAACCGGTAAGGTAAGCAGAAAAGAGTTTGGCTTAACCTGGAACGCCGTGACCGAAGCTGGTAATGTAGTTGTAGGCGATGATATAAAATTCACTGCAGAAATACAGCTCATTAAACAAGCCGCTTAAGGTAAGCCCCGGCACGGTTTGCATGCGAAGAGCCGGACATGGTATAATACCCTGACCGGCTCACATAACCAAAACCTTATCTCAGCTTCACATTAGAATTTACAATTATGGAAGATAAAATTTTGGGCATCCATCACATTACGGCGATAGCCGGTGAAGCCCAGCGCAATTATGACTTTTATACCAAAGTGCTTGGATTAAGATTAGTAAAGAAAACCGTGAACTTCGATGATCCGGGTACCTATCACTTCTATTTTGGCAATGAGACCGGCACCCCCGGCACCATTCTCACCTTCTTTCCCTGGACACATGTAAAACCAGGCCGCGTAGGCACCGGCATGGCTACCGACATAGGTTATGCGGTACCCGCAGGCAGCCTCGATTTCTGGAGCAACCATTTTGAAAAACACCAGGTACGGTTCGGACAAATAGACGAACAGTTCGGCGAACAGATCCTTCGTTTTGAAGACCCCGATGGCTTGCGTATTCAACTGGTGGTTCCAGCCAAAGCAGATAACCGCGCACCCTGGGTAACCAGTGATATTAATAAAGATGTCGCCATCAAAGGATTTCACAATGTAGTACTGGCCTTGCGGAATATTAAACCTACAGCCAGCATCCTTACCGATATCTTCGGTTATAAATTATTGCAGCAGGAAGGCAATCGTTACCGTTTTGTAACCGATGCCATTGAAAATGCCGCGATCGTTGACCTGGTAGAAGAACCTGAAGTAACGCACGGACTGGTAGCTGGCGGTACCAATCACCACGTAGCCTTCCGCGTGAAGAACGAGGAACAGCTTATGCATTTCCGCGAAATTATTGAAAGCAAAGGTTATAATATAACACCGAAAATAGACCGAAATTATTTCTACTCATTATACTTCCGCGAACCGGGCGGTGTATTGTTTGAACTGGCGACCGATAATCCGGGTTTTGCCATCGATGAACCGGTCAATGAATTGGGTACCCATTTGAAACTGCCGGTACAATACGAACCGGAACGTGCTACGATAGAAAGAGTATTACCCAAACTGATACAATAAGATCATGCATACAAAACAAGTTATACGGACTGGAAAGCAAACAGGCGAAGCGACGAAAGCATTAATTATGATCCATGGACGAGGCGGCAGTGCAGAAGATATTCTGGGGCTTGCGGAGTATTTGCCGGTGAACGACTTCGCGCTGTTTGCGCCCCAGGCCACTAACAATACCTGGTATCCCTACTCCTTCCTGGCAGTGCCCAAAGACAATGAGCCCTGGTTATCCAGCGCCCTCGACCTGTTGAAAGAAGTAGTAGCAGATGTAGAGGCCACAGGCATAAAAAAAGAAAATATTTATTTTCTGGGATTTTCACAAGGCGCCTGTTTAACGCTGGAATTTGTAAGCCGCAACGCCAGCCGTTATGGCGGGGCGGTTGCCTTTACCGGTGGATTGATCGGCGATAAAATATATGAGCAGAATTATTCAGGCGATTTTGCCGGAACACCCATCTTCATTGGCACCAGCGATCCCGATCCGCACGTGCCGGTAGAAAGGGTACACGCTTCTGCTGAAATATTGTCTGGATTACATGCTCAGGTAACAAAAAAGATCTATAAAAACATGGGTCATACCATTAACCAGGACGAGATCAACCTGGTGCGTGAACTGATCTTTAATAAATCATAGTTAAATAGTTAAAAGCTTTATACTGTTGATAAATGTTAAAAGCCGCGCTTCACAGCACGGCTTTCTGCTTTTTTCTATGCTAACTGTAAACTACAAACTTTGAACTATAAGTATTAACTGTGCACTGTGAGTTATTGTTTTACATTAACAGCAGAACCATCCCTCAGCTCCTCACTCCCCTGCTTTACGATCAGGTCACCGGCATTCAATGCACCAAACACTTCCACTTTGCCATCGTTTTCACGGCCTTTCTTTACGTCTACCCATTCCGCCTTATTATTCACTACCTTTATTACAAACACCCGCTCCTGTGAGCTCACCACGGCCGTTTTGGGCAGAATGAAGGAACTGTCTTTCGTTGACAAAGGGATCATCACATTGGCGATCATGCCTGGCAACAATCGCTTGTTCGCATTGGTTACATCCATTTCAATCCGCTGCGAGCGCAGCCTGCTGTCCAGGGCGCCCGCCAGCCTTTTTACCTGTGCCGAGAACTTTTCATTTGGAAATGCATTTACGGCAAAATGCACTTTGTCCTGCTGGTTCAGGAAACCGGTATAGGCTTCAGGCACATAGATCACAAGACGCAATTTCTTTTGCTCCTGCAGGGTGAATAAGGGAAACTCGGAACCTTTTCCTGATGGTCCCACGTAAGCACCAGGATTCACGTTGCGGGCGGTGATCACACCATTGAAAGGCGCCCTGATCTCCAGGTATCCGCGCCTGTTAGCAATTTCGCGGGACTGCGCTTTGGCCGCATCCCATTGTGCATAGTCTGAATTCTTTTTGGCCAGGGCCTGGTCGAGGTCGTTTTGCGAAATGGTGCCGGGCGTTTTACTGGTCTCCAGCAGGCGTTCATAATTTGATTTGCTGGCAATGTAGAGGGCTTCCTGCGATTTCAGGCGCGATTGTGCTGCTGCTTCCAATGAGCTCAGCTCAGGCGCTTCCATAGTTACCAGTAACTGGCCCGTTTTTACTTCAGAACCCACATCTACATACAACTTGCGTACAAAGCTGTTTTCCTTGGCATACAGGTCAACCTGCTGAAAAGCCACCAGTTCACCCGGTATCTGCAAAGAAGTAGATAACATGCCTTTTTGCAGGGGCACAACTTCGGTAGATACAACCACCGGAGCAGCTTTGGTTTTATTGGTTGGTTCTTCTCCGTTGGTTGATTTACAGCTTTGCATTAAGACCAGCAGGCCAAGCCCCCCCAGCACAAATCCGGTGCTCGCTTTTATCAGCCGGTTGAAAACCGGTTGTTGTGCAGGATCCCGGTGTATTAGATTTTTCAGTTGCATATGCGCTTTTTCTATATGTTCTTTACAAAATTATTATTGTCTTGTGAGGTATGCCACATTTGCTTTTGACGCTGCGGAAAATGCGGCACACCATGATTTCTATTCGCCTTGATAATATTTGCTTTCTTTATCCTCCGGATCAAGCGATACAGATTGGGTAGACGCTTTGCCCTGCACCCAGGCAAATACCAGGGGCAGAATGAATAAAGCCGCAACGGTAGAAGCGATCAAACCGCCAATCACGGCACGGCCCAAAGGGGATGCCTGGTCGCCGCCTTCGCCAAAACCCGAAGCCATGGGTATCATCCCTGCCACCATCGCAATAGTGGTCATCAGGATAGGCCGCAAGCGCAGCGCTGCTGCTTCCCGGGCCGATTCCCAGGCATTGCCATTATGTAAGCGCAATTGCTCCGCATTGGTAACGAGCAGCACCGAGTTGGCGATAGACACACCCACCGACATAATGATACCCATATACGATTGCAGGTTCAGGGTAGAACCAGTCAGCTTCAACATCACCAGCGACCCGAATACCACCGCAGGTATTGTCGCAAGGATAACCGCCGACACTTTGAATGACTGGAAATTTGCCGCCAGCATCAAAAAGATCACCACAATAGCCACCAGCAAACCACCCTGCAGGCTATCGAGCGTTTCGGTCAACACCTCACTCAAACCTTTTGGTTCAACGGTGAGTCCGCGAGGCAATTCCCCCATCGATTGCAGGGCTTTTTTAATATCCGCCGTAGCGGTACCCAGGTCTTTATTATTTAGATTGGCTGTAACACTCAACATCGGCATGGCACCTACGTTGTCATTCTCGCCATAAGTGGTATCGGGTGTAATGGATGCTACATCGCTCAGTACCGGCCGTGGTGAATTGCTTAAGATCGGAATTTCGCCGATGTTCTCCAGGCTGGTCATTTTGTTTTCCGGCACATATACCATGACGCTGTACGAGAGGTTCGACTTTTCATCCACCCACACATTCTTCTCGGTATAACGCGATGAAGAAGTAGAAGTGATCAGTGAACGGGAAATATCATTGATATCGACCCCCAACTGCGCAGCCCGGGTTCTATCGATATTGATATTGATAGCCGGGTATTTGGTCGACTGGCCCAATTGCACATCCCGCAGGTAAGGGATCGTTTTCAATTTATCGATCACCTTGTTGGCATACTCCTCATTCAGCTTTTTATTTCTGCCCGAAATGCGGATCTCCACCGGCGTGGGCGATCCCTGGCTCAGGATCTTATCGGTCAGTTGAATAGGTTCAAAAGACAATTTTACTTCGGGCATGGCAGCAGCCAGTTTCGCCCTGATCTTTTCCTTCAGTTCATCCAGGTCTTCTTCAAACTCTTCGCTTAACTGAACCTGCACCACCGCCTCATTAGGTCCTGGCATGAAGAGGTAGATCGGGCTGGTGCTGAATAAAGCCGGGTGCTGGCCGACGTAAGCAGAGGTTACAGAGATATTCTCTTTACCGATCAGCTCGTCCAATGCCCCCAGTGTTTTGAGCATAAACCCTTCGGTACGCTCAATACGGGTTCCCTCAGGCGCTTTTATCCGCAATTGGAATTGGCCGGAACTGGTACGTGGCAATACGTCGCGCCCAATGTTCGACAATAACAGAACGGCAGCGCCACTCACCAATACCAGGTAGGCCACTACTATAGGTTTGCGGTAGGGCAATACCCGTTGCAGGAAGCGCAGGAAGCGGGCACGTACTTTTTCAAAGCGGGTAGCATTTTTACCGGTTTTTTCCAGGAGTACCTTTTTTTGATCCCAGGTATCCTTGTCATGTGCTACCGTGGCGTTTACCTGTTGCAGGGTATTATGATTGGCAGGATGCGCCTTCATGATCCAGTTGGCCATGATCGGTACAAAGGTTTGCGCCAGGAAATAAGAAGTGATCATGGAGAATGCGATCGCCAATGCCAGGGGCAGGAACAATGAGCCGGGTATACCCCCCATGGTGAAGGCCGGCGCAAAAACCGCCAAAATACACAAGAGAATAAGCAGCTTGGGAAAAGCGATCTCCTTACATGCATCCCAGATGGCCAGCGCCTTCGGTTTTCCCATCGCAAAGTGCTGGTGGATATTCTCAATGGTTACCGTGGATTCATCGACCAGGATGCCAATGGCCAATGAAAGACCGCTTAAGGTCATGATATTAATCGTTTGCCCGAACAGCGACAGGAACAAAACACCTGAAATGATGGAGGTAGGAATAGTTAATATTACGATCAAAGCGCCCCTGGCATCACCCAGGAACAACAACACCATCAACCCCGTGAGAATAGCGCCAATAGCGCCTTCCGAGATCAGGCTCTTTACTGCATTGATCACATATACCGACTGGTCGAACTCATACGACAGCTTTACATCATCGGGTAACTGGGCCTGGAATTTTGGAATGGCTTTTTTGAGGTTCTGCACCACTTCCCAGGTACTGGCATCGGCCGATTTGGTGATCGGCAGGTATACCGACCGTTTGCCATTCACCAAGGCATAACCTGAAGTAATATCGGCGCCATCTTCAACTGTCGCTACATCCCGCAGGTAAAGGTTCTGCACACCGCCTTTGAACAAAGGAATATTCTCGAAGTCTTTTATGGTCTTGATGGTCGTATTGGTAGGTGTTATATAGTTCTTATCGTTGATGCGCACATTACCGGAAGGAGAGGTTTGGTTGTTGATGCGTATGGCCGCTACCAGCTGATCGGGTGTCATATTGTGTGCACGCAGCAATTCAGGGTCGGCTTTGATCACCACTGTACGCACGTTACCACCAAAAGGTGCAGGTGAAACCAGGCCGGGAATGGAAGTAAAGGAAGAACGCACATACACATTGGCCAGGTCCATCAGTTCGTTATTGCTGCGAACCGCACTGCTCAATACCAGCTGCCCCACCGGCAGCGTAGAGGCATCAAAGCGTAGAATAAATGGCGGCTGCGAGCCCTGGGGGAATATTGCCTGGGCCCGATTACAATAGGCGCTGACCTCCGCTGCTGCCTGGGCCATATTGGTGCCTGGATAAAAAGACAGCTTCATTAACGTTAGCCCCTGGATATTCTTGGTTTCAATGCTCTTTACACCGGATACATACAATAAGAGGTTCACATACTGTTTCCCAAAAAAGGCTTCCATTTGAGTAGGTGTATAACCACCAAAGGGATGGGAAATATAAATGACCGGCAGGTCGAGCTTGGGGAAGATGTCTATTTTAATGCTGCGCACTGCGCTTACCCCAAAAAAACACAAACCGGCTACCAGCACCAGTATCGTTATGGGTTTCCGTAATGCTAATCGAATCAGATTCATAAATTTTATTTAAAACGCTAAACGCTGAACACTTGATGCTTAAAAGTTTAGCGGAAATGCTTAATTGTCGGCTTAGAGATAAAGAACTAAAAACTATAAACCATAAACCATAAACTATAAACTATTTAACCTGTCTTAGAAACAGATCAAAATCGCCTGAAGCCGCAGCTTTCAACAACAATGACTGCCACACATTAATATATGCCACACTGCGATCGGTCTCAGCCCGGTTCAGCGCAAACAGCGCCTGCTGCAGGTCAACAATATTGGTTAACCCATTCTTGTATAAAACACTTTTTTGTAAAAAGGCATCGGCAGCGGCCTGGTATTGTTGCGGCACCTCCTGCACACTTTCCAGGCTGTTCTCCATGCGCTGATCGGCCAGGATAAGTTGATCCTGCAATTGCGTGTTCACCTGGTCGTACTCATTCCGGTAGGCCTCGGTAATGAACTGTTGTGCCTTTACCTGTTGTTTTATTTTAGCGATACTGGTAATATTCCAGGTAATGGCCAGTCCCGCCACATAATTGCTGCGGGTTGGTTTAATACCATCCAGGTAATCTTGTGAATACTTTGGATTGTTGGCCGGTGAATAGGTATGATCGAATCCTGATCCGCGGGTTTGAAAAACACCAAACAAATTCACGCCCGGCAGAATGCTTCTTTTCAAATAGGCTGTCGTTACATCGCTTTGATTGATGCGCGACTGGAAAAACTTTATTTGCGGATTTTGCGTAACCGCCGCATTCGTTTTTGTCTCGGCAGGGATGGCTGCAAAAAAGCTGGTGTCAAGCGCAAAAGCGGCAGGCGCCACATTCAGGAATTGCGCCAGCTGGTTGCGCACCTGCAATTCGTTGTTCCTTGCATCGATCAGGGCCAGGCGGGCGCGGGAGACTTCGGCATTGGCAATGGCAGAGTCAACCCCGGCATTTAATCCGGTGCGGGTTCTTGCGGTCACCACCTGTTTTACCGACAGGGCCCGGTCGAGGTTGGCCTGTGCATTCTGCACCAGCTTCTGCGTAGTGAGTAAGTTCAGGTAAGCGCTGGCGATCTTTACACTATGAACGAATTGTTCCTGCACCAGGTCAGCGGAATCCCGTTGCACCTGCGCATTGGCCAGGTTGATCTTCGACCGAAGGCGCCCGAATGTAAAGAACTCCCAGTTGGTATTTATAAAATACAGGGAACCAAAGGACGCATTCCAGTTCTGTGAAGCACTGACCGGACCACTGGATGCAAGGCCGGGCACACCTACGGCGCCCAGCGGACCATACTGTCCGTTGATGGTGCCATAATCCTGTTGCACCGAAGCAATCACGTTGGGCAAATATTCATTGCGGGTATTTTGCACCAATGCAGCGGAAGCATCGAGGTAGTTCTTCTTCGCCTTTATGCTTTGATAATTTTTTAATCCGGTATTGATCGCTTCGGATAATAACAGCGGTGAAGAAGACTGGGCCCTTGCAGAATTGTACAATTCAAACAATAACAGCACCATAATGATCACCGGTAGTGTAGTAACACGCATAGTACTTTTTGGGGTTCTTGCGGTAATTAGAAAATATAACCCGTAAATTCTTTCGCGTAAGACCATGGTTGTTAATTGAACGTTATCGGTGAAACAGTCCTTCCCCGCCGGAAGATTTCACCCTTCACCTTTTTAATCTGTTTTTAATGGAAAGCATCGTTGCAGAGACAGTATGTTTGCTCAACGTTCATTTAGCAGGTAATCAATGATCAGCATTTACCAGACTGCACAAGTTATAATAGGAATGTAAAAATGCAAATTCCAGTTCGATAATCTGTTGTACAATTTTGGGTTTATTCTGTACTTTTACAGGCATGAACACGGAGAATCTCCATCAGCCTTTTGAGATACTTTATAAAGAAACAGACGAGTGCCTCAAACCAACCCATAAGCACAACTTCTTTGAACTGGTATATATCATCGATGGCGCCGGCACCCATTGCATTAACAAGAATAAATTCGAATACAGTAACGGCCATCTTTTCCTGCTCACGCCCCAGGACTCCCATAAGCTGACGGTCAGGACAACTACTAAATTTTTCCTGATCCGTTTTAATGACATTTATTTTAAATCACAGAATGAGCAGGCCAGCAGTCAACAGAATGAATGGATCAAAAAGCTGGAGTTCATTTTCCATAATACCACGCATTCACCCGGCTGTATATTAAAAGGGATGAACGACCGGGTGTTAGTCAAGGCATTGATAGAAGGTTTAATTAAAGAACATATCAATAAAGACCCCTATCACCAGGAGATCATTCATCAAATGGTGAACACCGTGATCTCTATTGTTGCCCGCAACCTGTATATAAAGGCGCCCCAAAAAAAGAAGTATGATTCTCACAACGATGAAACCATTTATAAGATCATTCATTATGTACAGGCCAATATTTATAAACCTGAACTTTTGAAGGCGGAACAAATTGCCAACACCTTCAAGATATCGGTGAACTACCTCAGCGAGTATTTTAAAAAACATACCGATGAAACCCTGCAACAATATATTACCAACTATAAACTGAAACTGGTAGAAACAAGATTGCTGCACAGCGATATGCGCATTAACGAGATTGCCTTTGAATTACATTTTACCGACGAAAGCCATTTGAACCGCATCTTTAAAAAGTACAAAGGCGTAAGCCCTACCGGCTACCGCAAACAGGTTATGTTCGACCGGAAAATGATAGTAACGGCGACCGCTTAAAACTGTCACCAGTTCCCGGTCAGGTGTTACCGGTTGCCGCGAAAACGGGTAACCGGCATCCGGTAACCGGCAACAGCTAAATTGATTGAATATTAATCTCGTTGTTTTATCTATGAGTAGTGCACCGATCAATGTTTCCCCCCGAAAATCCAGAATTGCTACGGCGGTATTCTTTTTCGTGTCGGGTTTTGGGTTTTCTTCCTGGGCTTCCCGTATTCCAACCATTCAACAAAATTTACATTTAAGTGAAGGTAAACTGGGCGCCGTGTTGTTCGCCCTGCCTGCCGGTCTCATGTGCACATTACCGGTAACGGGTTATCTGTTGCGCCGCATCAGCAGCAGGTATACGATGTTTACCGGGGCCGTCATTTTCAACATCATGTTATGCCTGGTAGGTTTTACTACAGAAACCTGGCAGCTCGTGCTGGTCTTGTTCTTCTTCGGCTGTTCCCGCAACCTGTTCAATATCTCGGCGAATGCACAATCCATCGGTGTACAGGCCATGTATGAGCGCAGTATCATTACCACCTTTCATGGCATCTGGAGTATTGCCGGTTTTGCCGCAGCGGCCATCGGTTCGCTGCTGGTGAGCTATAGCATTCCCCCCTCCTGGCATTTCCTCGGCGTGTGCGTTATATTAACGAGCTTGTGTGTATATTTCTTTAAAGACACTGTACACCAGCAACCGCAACCCCATGAGCGCTTACAAAAAACAAAGTTCAGGATGCCCGATAAAGCCCTGCTGAAACTGGGATTCATTTGTTTTGCGGCCATGGCCTGTGAAGGCACCATGTATGACTGGAGCGCTATCTACCTGAGAAAAGCGGTGTTTGCTTCCAAGGAAATGGCAACGGCTGGCTATGCTATTTATATGGTTGCTATTACCATCGGCCGTTTGACCGGTGATAAACTGTCTAATACCATCGGCGTAAAAAATATGCTCAAATACAGTGGTCTGTTAATACTGACCGGCCTGTTGCTGGCGGCTGTTTTTCCTTATACCATTACAACCGCATTGGGTTTTATGATGACTGGCTTTGGACTCTCATGTGTAGTGCCCATGGTCTTCAGCATGGCGGGTAAGATCAAACACATGAGCGGCGGGCCCGCCATTGCAGGTGTTTCTACCATTGGTTATTTTGGCTTTTTGATTGTTCCGCCAGCCGTTGGTTTTATTGCCGAAGCGTTCAACCTGCGCTGGTCCATTGCATTGATCGCTTTATTCGGCGCCCTTATCACCTGGCTGGTGAGTGAAATGAAGGAGTAGAAGATCAATGTGATAATGTGATAATGAATACACCTCCACGCGGCAGCAATGAGCAAAAGCCCAATAGCAAATTCGACAATGTGCAAATGGGATAATGAATAGAACTCCACGCGGCGGCATGTAGAACCAACAGCAATACAATTAAAAAGTAAAGGCCCGGGGTGCAGGACCCGGGCCAAGCATTCAGCTTGAACCTGAGATCCCGACCCCTGGACCTTCTACTTTGGTTTTCCAATAACCTGTGTTATGGCGTGAAACCAGGAATCACTCCAATACTTCACTACACATCGCTTTGGCCACACACAGTTCGGGATCCTATAGTTTCACCAACCGCGTTGTACTCACATTGCCTGTGTTCTTATTGGTAATGCGAACGATCCAGATGCCTTTAGCCAATCCACCGGTTTGAATTGATATGGCATTTACACCGGTTACAGCAGCAGTATAAGAACGGCTGCTCACCACATACCCACGCGCGCTTTGCACTTCTATGATCAGTTGGTCGCCGGCGGTTGCATATTTTAATACCTGGGCCTGGCTGCCGTTGATGGGGTTGGGCACGACAGAAGCGCCGCCAACAGTTGTTGCCATGTTGGTAGCAGCACTGGCCAACGAAGCAGCACTGCAGGCGCCTAATGGTTTCCACCACCAGTCCGCTGTGCCGGGTGTTACATTGTACAGGGCATCCGACTGGCTTTCGTACAAATTACCATTGTAGGTAACCTTGTCGCCCTTGCTGTAAATTTTTGGATAGGGCTGGTATTCAGCCACCCCGGCGCAATTGCCGCCTGTGCTTCCACCAACCGTAATAGTTACCGCAGCTGAGGTGGTAACCGCCCCGCTATTATCCGTAGCTCTTGCAGTAATGGTATAAGAACCAGCAGCTACATTGGTCCAGGTATAGCTGTATGGCGCAGCAGTTACTTCCCCCAATAAGGTACCGCCGTTATAGAACCCTACTTTGCTTATTGAACCATCCGCATCACTGGCAGTAGCAGTTATAGTAACGGTGGCAGAAGCAGGGAAATTAGCGCCAGTGGCCGGTGAACTCAGGCTTACTACAGGAACGTTGTTATTACCCCCGCCGTTGCAATCGCTGATGTATTTCCATACTTTACCATCTCCGGTATTCAGATCAGGCTGCTCATTCTGCGTCCACCATTTGGCTTCATACACTTTATTATTATATACAACCTGGTTCGGAGCTACATATACCCTGGCAGCGCTCCAGGCTTCGATGCCATTGCAACCGGTGCCGCCACCTGTGCCTACCGTAATGGTTACAGCAGCCGAAGTGCTTACAGCGCCTTTGTTGTCCGTTGCCTTGGCAGTTAATATATAAGTGCCATTGGCTACATTGCTCCAGGCATAAACGTAGGGAGCTGCAGTAGCTTCCCCTAATTTGCTTGCACCGTTAAAGAATTCCACCTTGCTTACAGATCCGTCTGCATCACTGGCAGAAGCTGTCATAGCAATGGTAGCCGGTGCAGTAAAGCTGGCGTTGTTCGCAGGTGATGTAATGCTTACCACGGGCGCATTGTTATTACCACCGGTATTGCCAAAGAAATACTCGTAATAATTATTGGCAAATTCATCGCCGTTGGCTTTATCCCAGTTAACAGACCATGTCATGATACCTCTCAGTCCGGGATAACCGCCGCTGGCTTTTCTCATTACATAGCCACCGCCAAAAGACTGGCCTTTCATGAGGTAGTTCAACGCATTCTTAACATTCGCTGGTGTGGTGTAACCAGAGCCCGCTGCTGAGGTCATAGCCGGTAACCCAAAAGCTACCTGGTCTTCACGCAGGGCCGGGAAAGTCTGACTGGTACCAGCTACCGGGAAACCAGTCAACAACATTTCTGTCATCGCCACAATGAAATCTGCATTGCCTGAAG
Organism: Longitalea arenae; assembly: GCF_016924755.1. GTDB lineage: Bacteria > Bacteroidota > Bacteroidia > Chitinophagales > Chitinophagaceae > Niastella > Niastella arenae. The sequence continues at coordinate 59,171 of NZ_JAFFJX010000004.1, forward strand.
CGTAATTCTTGTTGTCCATACCTGTCATTGGACCGGTATTGTACAATTGCGGATGAATGAAGGTCAATTCATTGCGCAAACCATAGATGAGCGGCAGGTAAGCGCCCACCAATGGAGAGTAGGTAGATGCATAAGCAGCCTGAACATAATAGGTTTCAGGAGCCATTGTCAACCAGCAATCTTTGCCTGCGGCCTTGCGATAGGCAATGATCTCTTTACAGGCAGCGATCAGATTGACTACCTTAGGCGTTGTTGGATTCATGAAATTATTATCGCCGTTGTTCAACACCAGGTTCGATCCGCCTTCCAGGTCAATATCAAATCCATCGAAATTGTATTGATCCATCAGCGACTTCATTGAATTCACAAAGGCAGTTTTGGCCGCAGCCGTAGGCAGCTGCAGCACACCATTCTCACCTCCGAGTGATAAGAGTACTTTTCTGCCCTGAGATTGCAGGGTAGCGATATCAGCTTTGAAATCAGCTACTGAAGTGCCCTCCGGTGTGAAGCTGACCGTAGCCTGATCGCCAGCGGTAACCCCAAAGGCTATTTGTATTACATTGTATTTCGGGTTCACATCACGCAAACGGATATAAGGAGGTGTTCCTGTGGTAGTGCCCCAGTTATGCCAGTAACCTACGATCACCTTATTACCACCATTGCCACCGCCATTGTCAGGGTTTACCGTCAATGCAATAGCCGAAGAAGTGGTAGTAGCGCCGCTGTTGTCTGTAGCAATCGCTGTAACTGAATAGCTGCCTGCAGTTACATTGTTCCAGTTGACCGTATAAGGAGAAGTAGTAGCAGAACCAATAGGTGTGCTGCCATTGAAGAATTCTACTTTTGTAATGTTGCCATCAACATCGGCTGCATTCGCCATAAGCGTTATGCTGGCGGGTGCGGTAAATGTGGCGTTATCGGCGGGCGCCGTAACCGACACCGTTGGCGCCTGGTTACCACCGGTGCTGCCATTGGCGAACACCTGGTTGATCTTATTCACCAGCTTCGATTTGGTATTGGGGCAGAAGATCAGTTTGCCTTTTGCCACCGTGCTGCTGGTCATCTCCGTCATGTCGCCATACACCTGCCAGATGATCACCCCCGCCAGTCCCTGGTCCTTGATATATTGCGCTTTCGCTTCAATGGATCTCTCGTTATCATAGCTCAGGAAATAGTTGCCTTTTGTTTTGTAAGGCACTTTGGCAACATCATCCCAATGGTCGGTCCAGCCGGAGCCACTGCCGGTTGCCTGCAAAATATAGCTGTAAGGAGGCGTACCGTCCCACAGGTCTCTTTGCCAGTTGGTAAAGTCGGCACAGGTTTGAATAGGACCATCGGGTTGCACGGTCTCCGCCCTTTTGGTAGTAGGCGCATTCAGCGCAGCGGCGCCACTGGTGATCACACCTCTTCCATAAAAAGGAGCGCCGAGGTTCACCTTGCTCATATTGATGCCCAGGTTACGAATACCCCGCACCGTTCCATCCAGGGAAAAACCCTGGTATTCCATCCCGGGATAATCGTACAATGGGGCGTTATGACCTGCTTTATTGCTCCATCCGCCATTATAGTCATAGGTCATCATATTCATGTAATTCAGCACGCTGTTCATGCGGGTCCAGTTGAAACCGCTGAGCTTTGCGGGCGAGGCGGCAAAACAGGAAGTGATCAGTTTGCTGCTGCCGATAGCGGCGCGCAATTCTTCGAGCAGGGTGGCAAAATTATTATAATCAGCCGTGCTGTAATGCTCGATATTCATACCGGCATCATTGGGATATTCCCAGTCGAAATCAATACCATCAAATCCCATTGCGATCAGCTCCTTACAATTCGCAATGAATTTGGCCCGCTTGGCTGCATCGGCAGCTACCTCAGGATAATGTTTACACATGCTCCAGCCCCCGATCGACGCCATTACTTTCACCCCTTTTGAATGGGCAAGCTCAAGTATACCGGGCGCTCCACCCTGTTTATGGATCGACAAAGGGAAGGCGCCACTTCTGCCGGTATTCACATTGCGCCAGCCGCTGCCTTCATTGCGATAACCCAGGCTGTAAGCATAGCTGCCATCGGAAACAAAATATAATGTTTCCAACTCGCCATATAACAGGAACAGGTCCCAGCTGCTGTAAATATCTTCGTTGACCAGGGGCGCCGGTTCCTGCACCGCACCTACCTGGTAAATATTCTTATTACGAAAATCACCACTGTGTAAGGAACCATCTCTGGCTACCCCGAAGAAGGAAAAATTCAGGATGGTGTACTGAGAATAATCGACATTCAAATGATTGAAGCCGCCTTTGGGAACCAGGTTCGACACTTCCTTCCAGGCATCCCACTGGGTAATATAACCGATCACCTGTTTCGTGTGTTGTGCGGTGGTAGCCGGAACGGAAGGACTGACCTGCGCATGGGTGGTGGAAAACAAACAAAACAAAATAGCCAAATGAACATACTGCAAACATCGCCAGCGGCGCTTTTTGCGGAGGGTAGACAACGCTTTCATACTGTAAGGCATTTTTTAGATTAACAATACATAAATAGGATGCGGAACGCGAAACGCTTAACGCGGATCGATTGCTGCGAAGGCTAAGCGTTTAGCTTTAGCAAAGCAAAACGTATAGCAGCATTCGCCCTTAAACATTTAACGTGTAGCTTTAGCAAACAAAACGTATAGCAGGCATTCGCCCTTAAACGTTTAATGTTAAGCATTAGGTAAAGCTAAAACGCTAGCAAGCGTTCAGCGTTCAACAATAATTGGTGAAGAAGGTAATTTGTAAATGCAGTAATATAGTTGCAGAAGCAAGTGCAAAGTAAAAGCGCTTTGAAATATTCTGTTTAGTAAAACAGTTTTATTTTTTTCCACATTAATGGTATCCGTTACTGTTAAATTGATTCTCAAAGCTGAACACATGTATGGCAACAATTCATCAAAAAATAAATAAGTTCTTCTTAAGATATCACATTACATCATTGTTATAGGTTCGATAATCAGGACCTGTGCCTGATCGTCTGTTAATGTAATTATCGAGTAATTTTACTCTTTTTCATCATGATAATCATGTATAGCTTTGACATTACAAACGATTTAGCGATATCAGTAAATGGGAGTGATTTTTGCCTTACCTTCTTCGCAGCAATCACTTACCTGTAACAGTAATTAAGTTGTAGTTGCATCCCTTAGCACTGAGTGGGCACTGCCCGCTTCCCTGATACTGTTTAGTTATAGCCATTTCTTCCCCTTTGATTATCTGATGTTGACCCTGGTCACAAAAGGTTGCGGTTACCCGTTACCCTTACCGGTTACTCTCAGCACCGCTGCGAGCGGCTCTCTATTGCCAATCGTTTATTGCCGATTGTCGATTGAGCATTGTCTATTGCCGATTGTCAATTATCGATGGTTGTCGATTGCCCATTGCCAATTGCCCATTGGCCATTGACCATTCATGTTTCTCGATTCACTATTATAAAACACCAAATTGTTACAAATGAAAAAGTTTCTACTAACATCCTTTTTACTGGGAGCGCTAACCACTCTCCAGAAAAATGCCCAGGCACAGAACTGGCAGCTTGTATGGCAAGACGAATTTACCACCAGCATTGGCGCCGACTGGGTCTTTGAGACCGGCAACGGCAGCAGCGGCTGGGGAAATAATGAACTGGAATATTACCGCCGCGAAAATGCCGCCATCGAAAACGGTCAGCTCGTGATCACTGCAAAACGCGAGTCCTTTGGCGGTTTTAATTACACGTCTGCCCGCATGAAAACTCAGGGCAAAAAGTCATGGAAATACGGCAAAATAGAAGCCCGTATTAAAATGCCGGCATTCTCAGGCATCTGGCCTGCGTTCTGGATGCTGGGCGATAATATTACCACCGTAGGCTGGCCCGACTGTGGTGAGATCGATATCATGGAGCACATCAATGCCGAAAACAGAACTTACGGCACCCCACACTGGAGAGATCATAACAACAACTATGCTTCCTTCAGTGGCAATACCGCCTGCACAGTGACCGATTATCATATCTACAGCGTTGAGTGGGACGCCAATTATATCCGCTGGTTCCTCGATGGCGTTAAATTCCATGAAATGTATATTGGCGGCGGTGTGAACGGCACCAGTGAATTTCACAACAACCATTTTATTTTATTGAATATGGCGGTGGGCGGCAACTGGCCCGGCTTTAATATCGACCCGAATGGCTTCCCTGCAAAAATGTATGTCGATTATGTACGCGTGTACCAGGATGCCGGTAGCAACCCGGGCACCGCCATAACGATCCAGGCTGAAAGCTATACGAGCATGTCAGGCGTTCAAACGGAAGCTACAACCGATGCTGGCGGTGGCCAGAACGTAGGCTGGATAGATGCCAACGACTGGATGGCTTATGGTGCTGTTAATTTCCCTGCTACCGGCACTTATAAAATTGAATACCGCGTAGCCAGCCTGAATGGCGGCGGCCGTCTGTCACTCGACCTGAACGCAGGTTCCATTGTATTGGGCCAGCTCGATGTGCCCGCCACCGGTGGCTGGCAGAACTGGACCACCATCTCTCACAATGTACAGGTAAACGCCGGCACTTATAACCCCGGGATCTTTGCCGTAGCCGGTGGCTGGAACCTGAACTGGATCCGCATTACGCCGCTATCAACGGCAAGGGTTGCACAAAACGGAATGGTGAATGACCTTACCGATCATCCGGTGCAGGCTGGTAAAGGATTTACGATCTACCCCAACCCGGTTAAACAACAACTGAACATCCTCAGCAAAGAATCACTGGCAGGCGGCCTCATCCGCATCTTCGATATCAATGGTAAACAGGTATTGACTGCAAGACCGGCCGGCAACCAGCTTGACGTGTCGAAATTATCTCCCGGCGTGTATACGCTTGTATTCACTAAAAACCACATAACAATCACCAAAGAGTTCGTGAAATAAAATCCCAACTTTTAAAATCTGAAATCATGACGAGAAATCTACCGGGAAGGATCTTCCTGCTTGTGCTTCTATTTGCCGCTGTGCAACGCGTTACAGCGCAGTTCAAAGTGATCGGTTACATGCCTTCGTGGGCGGGCGATGTAAATACCGTACAATACAATAAGCTTACCCACATCAACTATGCATTTATACTACCAACCGCTACCGGCGGATTGCAGGGACTGGACAATCCCGGCAAACTGCAGGCGCTGGTTTCAAGAGCCCATGCCAATAACGTAAAGGTTATGATCTCTGTAGGTGGCTGGAACGACGGTAATGACAGCGGCTTCGAGCAATTTGCCGCCAATGCTACTTACCGCACCAATTTCGTGAACAACATGATCAACCTGGTTAACCAGTATAACCTCGATGGCGTTGATATCGACTGGGAATATCCCGATGCCGGCGCTTCCGCCAACAATTATCTTGCGCTGATGACCCAGCTCTCCACTGAAATGCACAACCGCGGCAAACTGTTGACGGCGGCGGTGGTAGGCGTGAACGGCGGCAGCATTCTGAACGGCGTGTTCAATGTGGTTGACTTCCTGAACCTGATGGCTTATGATGCCAACAACGGCGATCATTCCAATTTCAGCTATGCGCAACAGTCAATGAACTATTGGCGGGGCCGTGGTTTGCCTAAAGAAAAATGTGTATTGGGTGTTCCCTTCTATGGCCGGCCGAGTTGGGAAACTTATGCACAGCTGGTGAACCGGGGCGCTAACCCATATGCCGATGTTTTCAATGGTGTATACTATAATGGTATCACTACCATCAAAAACAAAACGAACCTGGCATTTGATCAGGGCAATGGTGTAATGATCTGGGAACTGTCGGGCGACTTTAACGCCGGCAATCCTAATTCATTATTATCGGCTATTCATGAAGTTGTGCTGCAAAGAGGTGGCACAAATCCTCCCCCACCCGGCAGCATCCTGATCCAGGCTGAAAACTATAACAGCATGGCGGGTGTGCAAATAGAAGCTACTACAGATGCAGGCGGCGGTTCCAACGTAGGCTGGATCGATGCTGCCGACTGGATGGCCTTCTACAATATCACCTTCCCCGTCACCGGCACGTATAAAGTAGAATACCGTGTTGCCAGCCTCAATGGCGGCGGCCGTGTTTCCTGCGATCTGAACGCTGGTACCATTCAACTGGGCCAGGTAGATATTCCATCTACCGGTGGCTGGCAGAACTGGACAACCGTTTCGCATAACGTCACCATCAATGCCGGCACGTACAATTTCGGTGTGTATGCACAGGCAGGCGGCTGGAACCTGAACTGGGTTCGTATTACGCCAGTAACCACTGCAGCCCGCGCTGAAGTCGCAAACAACCAGAACGGCAATTCGACACAAACCGGTAAAGGATTCACCATTTACCCCAATCCTGTAAAACAACAGTTGAATATAAGTGGAGAATCTTTGTCTGGTGGAATTATCAACATTTTTGATATCAACGGTAAACAGGTATTATCGGGCCGCGCTGCTTCCAACAGGATCAATGTATCTTCGCTAGCGCCCGGCGTTTATACCCTGGTATTCTCAAAGAATGGCAATAAGATCACCCGTCAGTTCATTAAGTAGGCAATTTATATAGCCCGCTGATTAATTAATACACCCTGTCAGCTTAAACCCCCGGCATACATATACAAAAATATGTATGCAACCTGGAAAGGTTTTTGCCTGACAGGGTTTCGTTTTACACTTATTCGATACCTTAATTAACCAACATGAAAAAATTGAATCTGTACCTGCTGGCAGGCCTCTGCGCTATAGGCTCCGTAACATACGGGCAGGACAAACGTTTTCCGATCGGCAATAGCTCGAATGTCTTGAACGACTATCGCAACCAGTTACTCAAAACAAAACAACCGAATGGTAAAAGTCTTTTACAATTAAGAATTTCTTCCTCGCTCACCTTACCAGCAGCCATTAATTTTCGCCGGTCAACGGGCACACAGTCAGAACAATTATCCGGCAGCATTGAAAATGTGCCTAACAGTTCCTTCTACCTGATGATCGATGGCAAGTCTGTGATTGGTCATATCCTCCTGCGGAATACCAAAAAAGCGTACACATATTTTTCAGATGAGAAGGGTGCTGTATTTGTAGAAGAAACCGATATCGATAAGGTAGTTTGTATCGATTATAACAAAGCGGCTACAACGGCCGGCGACGAGGCAGGCATTAATGAACCGGCAGCCAATGCAGTGGCTGCGGTTACCGACCTGCAAAGTTATCCCGGCGGCAATGGTTGTGTGTTGCTCGATTTCGACGGGCAATATGTTTCCGGTACTGGCTGGAACAACGGGAATCCTATCAATGCAGCCCCGGCTAACCTCTCAGATGCTGACAAGGAAAATGTATGGCGATTGATCAGCGAGGATTTTCGTCCTTTTCATTTGAATGTGACTACCAGTGAGGCCGTTTTTAATACGTATCCAAAAACGAAAAGAATGCGTTGCATTTTTACACCTACCAATACAGCTGCCCCGGGAGCCGGCGGGGTAGCTTATCTGGGTTCGTTCAGATGGAATGACGAAACACCCTGCTGGGTCTTCAACAGTGGCGCCAGAGCGGCGGGTGAAGCCGGTTCCCATGAAGTGGGCCACACCTTTGGCCTTGCGCACGATGGCAGAACGAGCCCCGATGAAGACTATTACCAGGGCCAGGGCAACTGGGCGCCCATCATGGGTGTTGGTTATTATAAATCGCTGGTGCAATGGAGTAAGGGCGAATATGCAAACCCCAGCACTACGCAGGATGATCTGGCCATGATCGCCGGCGCCACTTATGGAGTTGGCTACCGGGCCGATGATTATGGCAACTCGGTGTCAGCAGCTACTGCACTTACCATCAATGCCTCGGGTACAGTGAACAATTCCGGTGTTATTGAACGTACCGGCGATGTGGATATGTTCTCCTTCAATACGGCCGGCGGTAATGTGAACCTTAGCTTCAATGCCAATACCTGGTATCCCGGCCTGGACATTCTCGCCACTTTATACGATATGAACGGAACCGCGATTACCAGTTCCAACCCCACTACCCTCAATGCCAGCATCAGCACTACGCTGGCCGCAGGCACCTATTACGTCTCGGTTACGGGTACGGGTTCCGGCAATCCCGCCACTACCGGTTATTCCAATTACGGCTCGCTGGGCGCGTATACCATAACGGGCACGGTGGCCGGCGGTTCTACCCCAAGCGGCATTGCCATCTTCTATAAAGATTGCAACTACACCGGTACATTTGCCATCGGTTTAAATGAAGGCGGTTATACGACCGCGCAACTCACAGCACGCGGCATTACCAATAAAGACATCTCCTCCATTAAAATATCACCCGGTTTTGAAGTGGTGCTGTATAAGAACGACAATTTCACCGGCGCCTTTGCAGGTTATACAGGAGATGTGTCCTGCCTGGTAAGCAGCGGCTGGAATGATTCCGCGGCATCGCTGCGCATCCGCTCGGTGACCAATACCCTGCCAACGGTAAACATCACTTCACCGGCCAGTGGCAACACCTATACCGCGCCCGCCACTATTACCATCAATGCCAGCGCTTCGGATGGTGATGGCGCCATCAGCAAAGTGGAATTCTTCAATGGCAATACGAAACTGGGGGAAGATGCTACCAGTCCATATTCATTTACCTGGTCGAATGCATCTGGCGGCACCTATACCATCAGGGCGGTGGCAACAGACGATCGCGGCGGACAAGCCACTGCACAGGTGAATTTTATCATCAACAACCCACCCGGTGCTATCGTGTATAAACATTGCAACTACGGCGGCTATGCCATTAACCTGCCGGTGGGTACCTACACGGTGAACCAGTTAATGGCTCTTGGCGCTATCAACGATGATGTTTCTTCCTTAAAGGTGAACAGCGGTTATGAAGTGATCCTGTACAGAGATAACAATTTCGCCGGTCCGGCCTATTTGTTCAGAAGCAATACCACCTGCCTGGTAAACGTAGGACTTTCCGGAGGCACTGCGGTGAACCTGAACGACTGGACCAGCTCCGTGGTGGTTCGCCAGGCGGCGGCTGCCCGTACCATGGCCCCCGGCGTGGAAGAGGGCGCGATTCCATTTACGGAGTTTACAGCTTCGCTGCAGATCCTGCCTAACCCGGTTCACGATGAAATGGTTATCCGGTATGGCAATATGGGTGAATCTTTCGATCTGAAGATCCTTGACGTAAATGGCGCTATTGTCTACAGTGCCCCGCGCATCATGAGCGGCCAGCACATCAATATCACCAGTTTACGCACGGGCGTTTATTTCATTAAAATAAATACCGGCAAAGAAACGATAACGAAGAAACTGATCAAGCGCTAACCAGGGCGCGGTTTTCAGTGCGCTATTCAGGAGTGCCACACCTTAAAAGTGTGGCACTCCTATTAACCAAAAACTTACAAACCATTACAATATACGCCGCTGTTAACCGTCTAATCATGAAAAACACGGCATTATGCATTCCATAGCTTTTCCCATAGTCACCGGCATTCTCCTGGTCGGCCTTGCATTATCTTTTTTCTTAAATAACAAGAGGAATAAAAACGACAGCGATCTGAATATTTACTCCTGAAGTTAACTTGTCAGTTTTCAACTATTTTTAGTAACTTAGAAAGAACATCTCCCTCCCCAGGAAAGCTGCACTGCTGTTAAATAACCACCATAGAAAGACTTGTACGCTTTTTACGTTTTCTGTTTCCCATCCCAATGAATGAGCTGCCCCGGCTGATGGTGGAAAATTACTGCTGTTTCAAAACGAACTACCATTTCTTCATTATAAACGTGTACTTATGAACTTAATCATGCACAAACAGCGCCGGCTTGTTTTAATTGTAGCGGTCGTTGGTATCGTAGTGGCGGCATTTGGAACAGTATCTTCAGGCAATGGCCTCTGGCTCTCGCTGATAGTTCCCCTTGCATTGATCCTCTTTGCGTTGCTCGTGAAAACACCAGGCAGCAACCGGTCAGGCAGCCAGGCCATCAACCAGCCGGTAAAGCCAACCATCAACAAGCTGGAAGAAATGATAAAACTGATAGACCTAAGAGATGAGGGAAAGATCTCTGATGAAGAGTACCAGGAAAAAAGGGCGAACCTGATCTATTATTCTTAAATCAAGACCTTTTAGAGCCTGTCTGCGTTTGGTGGATGCACCACCTGAGCTTGTCTAATTAACATGACCATGCGCTGTCGGACAGGATTTCGATTGCACCTGAAGAGCCAGTCTGGCCTGATTCAACTTTCTAATAATGCAAGACGGATGGATGAAGCTTACAGGTGCTTTTTACTTCTTGCTCATGGAAGGATCCGGATTTCCCAAAAGCGCCACAAGGTCTTTCGCCGGGGTCTTTTGAATGAAGTCCCGGTGATTGAACAAATGCTCGTAACGGCCTTTGGCGGAAATGGTTTGTACTGACAGTACGATCTGCGTAAGCCGGAGGAATGCATGTTCCCAGGTTTTACGCACCAGCTCACCCCAGGCGGGATATTGTCCCAACAGCAGATTCATATTACTTCTGGATATATATAATATAGAGCAGTTCTCAATGGCCTGGATATTGAATTTGGCCTGGCATTCATAAGTATAACTTTCAAGATCAGTAAAGAAATTCCCTTCAAAAGCAAACCAATTGGTGACCACCAGGTTATCAACCATCGTATACACCCGTAGCGAGCCGGTTTCAACAAAGTAATAATTTTCACAATACTGCCCCGCTTTGATCAGATGGCTCTCTTTTTCGAGGGTCATTGGCTGAAATAACTGCACCATATGCGTCAACTCATTCTCCGAAACGGAAATGCTGCGTTTAATATGATCTTTCAGCGTTTTCATGCAATATATTATAGACGCGGATGGTACAACAGGCGGGATATGCACATTTCAACAGGACCATAACCGGTATCCAAAGGTATGATTTATAATAGCTGGTTCACATAAGTGGAAATACTATTTCGGAATTAATAATTTGTTTTCCCTGATTCGTAAGCCCGTTATGGTTTTTACGCATATGTTTGTACCTACGCAAACATTACAAAGTCCAGCGGAACCCCAGGTAGATCCCGGGGCTTCCGCCTGGCACAAGCGCTGAACAGCTAGTGGTCAGTGGTAAATGGCTAGCAGGATATTTATCACGCACGACCACCCGCTTCCCTCCGTTTATTCTTCCCTGTTTCCCCACTCCTACCCGCCACTCGTTTTGTTTTCACCACTCACCACTTACCACTCGCTTTCCTGTATTCCCCTACTCGCCACTTGCTACTTACTACTTGCTTTCCCTACTCGTCACTCGCCACTTACCACGCGCCTTTTACAACCAAAATTTAATCTACGGTTCACATTTTAGTAACATCGAAAGTTTCCCTTTGCACCGCTTTTCAAAAAAAATAAACCATCTTTTCCTATCACTAACGGAGCTGGCCGCTTTTAAAATTAAATTTATAGAGGGTTCCCTGGTTAACATCTCATTACACCAAACATTTTATTATGAGAAAAAAAATCATGCGTTTTTTTTGTTTCCCGCTTGCACAAAAAACAAACCTGGCGCTATTAACAGCCTTGATGTTGTTAATGAGCTTGCCGGTTTTAGCCTTCCAGCAACAGGATCGCACAATTAAAGGAAAAGTTACAGGTGATAACAATGTACCGTTAGCCAATGTGAGCGTTACGGTACAGGGAAGCGGCCGCTCGGTAATGACCGATGAAGGTGGAAATTTCGAGATCGCCGCTCCATCCAAAAAAGCAGTTTTACAATTCACTTCCATAGGATACGTGCTGCAGGAAGTATCAGTAGGAAATCAAACCAATATCAACGTTGCGCTGGTCCTGCAATCGAAACAATTAAGCGATGTAGTGGTAACCGGTTATGGCCGTTCGAGCAAACGGAATATCACCGGCTCCATTACCAGCATCAGCAGCGAAAACTTCAACCAGGTAGTAACTGGTTCACCCACGCAGTTGCTGCAGGGTAAAGTGCCCGGCCTGAACATCGCCCGCAGCGGCGACCCCAACGTACGGCCTACCGTTATCCTGCGCGGCCCTTCTACCCTGCGTGAAGGCGCCAACGAACCTTTCTATGTGATCGATGGTGTGCCCGGCGCCAGCCTCGAACTGGTAGCCCCTACCGATATCGTATCTATCGATGTGCTGAAAGATGCCTCCTCTACCGCCATCTATGGTTCACGCGCTGCCAACGGGGTAATTATGATCACTACCCGCAAAGCAAAACAAGGTCATACCAGCTTGTCGTACAATCCTTATGTGGCCGTCGAGACCGTATCGAATAAAATTGATATGTTGAGCGGTGATGAACTGCGGGAGTACCTGGCCAAAAACGGACAAACCTTATTATCACAATATAACGACAGTGGTGTTAACACCAACTGGCAGGATGAAGTAATGCGCACCGGAATTTCGCATAACCATAACCTGGCCTTTAATGGCTCGCAAGGCAATACCTTGTTTGGCGCCAGCATCAACTACTTCGACAACCAGGGTATCGTTAAGAACTCGAACCTGAAACGCATTGTTGCCCGGGGTACCCTGGAAAGCAAATTCTTCAACGAACGCCTGAAACTGGGTGTATCATTGACCAACAGCACCACCAAAAAAGAAGATGTTGATCAGGGCGCTTTATTCGGTAACATGCTTACCTATATGCCAACAGTAAGTGTTCGCCGCCCCGATGGTTCCTTTACAGAAGATTTCAGCCGCGGTGGTTATTTAAACCCCGTGGGCATCCTGGCCAACAACGTACTGGAGAGCAAAGAAGAAAAGACCCTGTTGACTGGTTTGGCCGAAGTGAAGATCCTGAAAGGACTCATTTATACCCTCAGCATTTCAGGCCAGAAAGAACAAACCACCCGGAACGTTTACAACAATGTTTACTCCGGGCAGGCAGTAGGCGCTAATGGCCGCGCTTACCGCGGCAGCTATGAAAATACCAAACAGGTCATTGAATCTTTCTTTAACTACGATAAATCCTTTGGCCGTCATAATTTCAAATTGCTGGGTGGTTATTCCTGGCAACAGGACCGCGTGGGTGACGGTTTTGGCGTTTCAACCCAGGGTTATACCAACGACCTGCTTACCTTCTACAATATGTATGTGAGTAACCCATACATTGTAGGTAACATTAGATTTGATAACCCCATTATCAGTACTCTGCGCCTGATCTCTTATTATGGCCGTATCAATTACCAGTTCGACGACAGGTATTTATTACAGGTATCATTGCGTAACGACGGTTCTTCTGCCTTTGGTAAGAACAACCGCTGGGGTTATTTCCCGGCTGTTTCTGCGGGCTGGCGCATTATCCAGGAGTCTTTCATGAGCAACCAGACGATCTTCGATGATCTGAAACTGAGAGCCGGTTACGGTGTATCGGGTAACTCCCTGGGTTTCGATGCCTTTACCTCTATCGTACGCTACAGCTCCGGTGGCCGCTTCTATCTGAATGGCCAGTATCCTACCGGTTTATTACCTGTACAGAACGAAAACCCGGACCTGAAATGGGAAAGCACCGCGATGACCAATATCGGTCTAGATTTCGCCGTACTGAATAACAGGCTGAGCGGTTCTATTGACTATTATATCAAAAACACCTCTGATCTTATTTATAACTATCCCGTATCAACCACCCAGTATTTTGTAAACACTCTCACTGCCAATGTGGGTGAGGTGAAGAATACAGGTATTGAAGTAAGCCTGAATGCCACACCGGTTACTACCAAAGATTTCAACTGGAACACTTCGCTAAACTTTTCACACAATAAGAACGAAGTGGTTTCACTGGCGAATGACAAATTCCCTGCGTTAACCTCTATCCCCACAGCTTACCTGGGCGGTAAAGGCCAATCAGGCAACTGGAGCCAGGTGATCATGGAAGGCCAGCCTTTGGGCACTTTCAGCCTCTGGCATTATATGGGTAAGAACGATGCCGGCACCAGCACCTTCCTTACAGCAGATGGCAAGACCATTGCCAGCCAGCCACTCACTTCAGATTATTTTATTGCCGGTAATGCACAGCCTAAACTGATGTTTGGCTGGAACAACAGCTTCAGTTATAAAAATTTCGACCTAAATTTCTTCTTAAGAGGAGTGACGGGTAACAAGATCCTGAACAATACCCTGGCCCAACTGAACAGCCCGGCCGATTCTAAAAACAACAATATTCCCCAGTTCACCAAAGGGGAAGCATTCACTGATAACATTGCCTACCTCACCTCAGACCGTTTCCTCGAAGATGGCACTTATATCCGTATGGATAATGCCACCCTGGGTTATACCGTGAAAACAAAAGTGAAGGCGATCAGCAGAATGCGTTTTTATGTATCTGGCAACAACCTGTTTACCATCACTGATTACAGAGGTATCGATCCTGAGATCAATATCGGCGGGCTTACTCCGGGCATCGATGCCAAGAACTTTTATCCGAAGACCAGGTCCTTCATCATCGGCGCCAACATTACGTTCTAAGCGGATGCTGTTTCATTATTGTATTCAAACAAAATAAGTTCACGCAACATAAATAATTATGAAAAAGATTGTAATCGCATTATCAGCTATCGCTCTGGCAGCTGGTGCGTGTACCAAACTGGATGTTACTCCGGAATCACAATACATAGATACCAATTTTCCAAAAACAGCGGCCGACTACCAGGCGCTGATCGGCCCCATCTACACGCAGCTCGCGAGTAAATACGCCATCGAATATTTCCGCATGCAGGAGCTCACCACCGATGAGGTAATATTACCTGGCCGTGATGGTAACTATGATGATGGCGGCCAGTACCGCCAGCATCATAACCACACCTATACCCCAGATCACCCGAACGTAAAGGATGTGTGGGAATGGGGATACGGCGCCATCAATACCTGTAACCGCGTATTGAGCAATATTGCCAATTCAACCCTGGCAGAAACAGATCCGGTTCGCGTCAATGCCGTTGCCGAAGTAAAGGCTATGCGCTCGCTGTTCTATTTCTTTATGATGGACCTCTATGGCAATGTTCCCATTGTTGACACCTTCCCGGTGCTCGCCCTGCCTAAAACCAGATCTAGGGCGGAAGTTTTTCAATATATAGAATCAACCCTCAAAGCGGTGGTGAAGAACCTGCCTGTTAAAAACGCCAATAACGCCACCTTAACGTACGGACATCCGACCCAGGCGATGGTATATGCGCTGCTGGCCAAAATGTACCTCAATGCAGAAGTATATACAGGCGCTGCCCGTAACCAGGAAGCTGTATCTATGTGCGACAGTGTTATTGCCAATACCCAATATAAGCTCGATGCCAGCTACGCATCGGTATTTGCGCCTGACAATGGCCCGAATGTTACGGAAACTATTTTTGCCATTCCTTATGACGCACTGCAGCTGGATGGTAACCAGTTCACCCGCCATGCGTTTATGGCTTATTTATGGCCTAAATACGGCGTACCCAGCAACCTGAGTATCTCCATCAGCACCACCCCCGAATTTCACGACAAATTCAACCTGGCCGGTGATGAACGCAACGATACCTGGCTGATCGGCAAACAGTATAACTGGGATGGTACACCGTTCACCATAAAGATCAAAAAGAAAGACCTGGATGCCAGCTATACCGGCACCAATAACGATACAACCTGGCAACTGGAGATCACCAAACCCATCATCATGACCGGTAAAAAACCGTTCGATGTAGGCAATGATTACCTGGCCCGTTGCATGGGCGTTCGTTCTATAAAATATTATCCTGATAAATCAACAACAGCGGCTACCCGCATGAGCGGTAACGATATGCCCATCTTCCGCCTGGCAGATATCTATTTAATGAAAGCAGAAGCCATCGTACGTGGCGCCTCCGCTACCACCGTAAACGGCGAACTGCAAACAGCGCTCGTATTGTTCAATAAAATACGCGCCCGGGCAAAAGCGCCACTAGCCGTTTCCGTTACACTCGATGAACTGCTCGATGAGCGCGGCCGTGAATTACACTGGGAAAACTGGCGCCGCAACGACCTGATCCGTTTTGGCAAGTATGAAGTGGAATATCCTATTCCTGGCGATGTAGCCACTTCGGGTTATACACCTGGTATGAATAAAGATATCCGCAGAAGAATATTCCCGATCCCTACGTCAGAAAGAAAACTGAATGCAAACCTGGATCAGAATCCCGGTTACTAATAATACCCACCTATGAAATGAACGAGTCCTCCGGAATACCGGGGGACTTTTTCTTATGCGGTGCTACCTAGCTGTCGCTTTTTCCTGTACTCATTGCTGCCTGATGCTGGATTGCTTCATGTCTTTTTCGCATTCCGTTTTGAACCAGCAAACCTTGGTTAAATACCAACCTGGACGTAGTTAAGATGAGGCAATGGGCAATCGGCAGTGGGCAACTGGCAATGGACAATGCGCAATGGGCAATAGGCAATGGGCAATCGGCAATGGGCAATGGGCAATGGGCAACTGGCAATGGGCAATGGGCAACTGGCAATGGGCAATGGACAATGGGCAATGGGCAATGGGCAATGGGCAATAGGCAATGGGCAACTGGCAATAGGCAATGGGCAATCTTGGCTCGGCAATGATTGCGCTGCCTCACTAGCTTGCAACAAGTTTGACCTGAATACAATAAACTTAAAGCTTATCTTCAGGCATGTTTTCAGCCAACACATCCCAAAACAGAACGGCATACAGTACCGAGATCATAGCCGGTACATCATCCTTCCTGGCCACTTCCTATATTATTGTAGTGAACCCATCCGTTCTTAGCCAGGCAGGCATGCCCTTTAGCGGGGTGCTCACAGCCACCGTGTTGGTTTCCTTCTTCAGCAGTCTGATGATGGGCTTGTATGCAAAGAACCCGGTGCTTGTGGCGCCTGGCATGGGCCTCAACGCTTTTTTCACTTTCTCTGCGGTCATCGGCATGAAAGTGCCCTGGCCTGTAGCATTGGGCGCTGTTTTCTGGAGCGGAATCATTTTCCTGATCCTGTCGGCCTTCAATATCCGGACTTATATCGTTCGCGCAATCCCCCGGCCGCTGCGTTATGCCATTGCAGCTGGCATTGGATTGTTCATAACCCTTATTGGTCTTGTGAATGCCGGCTTCATTGTGCACCATCCAGCTACGATCGTAGGCATTGGGAAATTACATCCTACCCTCCTTACATTTCTCGCCGGATTACTCTTTACCGCCGTGCTGGTAATCCGGCAGGTGAAAGGCGCTATTCTCATTGGTATTGTATTCACCACACTGGCTGCATTGCCGCTGGGCCGCTGGTGGGCCACGGAAACAGCTCCTTTGATACACTGGAAAGGATTGTTTGCTGCGCCGGATTTCAGTCTTGTTCTGAAGCTCGACCTGGTAAACTCCCTGCAATGGTCTGTAGTACCGGTGATCTTTGCCTTTGTCTTTACCGATATGTTCGACAGCCTCTCTACCCTCGTCGGTTTATCGGAAGCTGCCAACCTGCTCGATGAGAATGGCGAACCACGTAATATAAAACCTGCACTAATAACCGATGCTGTTGCCACTACCCTGGCCGGATTGGTAGGAAGCAGCCCGGGTACGGCTTATATTGAATCTGCTGTAGGCATTAAAGAAGGTGGCAGAACAGGGCTTACCGCCATTACCGGCGCCATATTATTCTTACCGTTTTTATTTCTCGCGCCGCTATTGTCGGTTGTGCCGGCCATTGCCACTGCACCGGCATTGGTACTGGTAGGTGTGTTCATGGTTCAACCCGTAACAAAGATCAACTGGCTGCAACTCGATGAAGCCATACCGGCTTTCCTCGCGATGGTCATCATTCCTTTTGCTTACAGCATTACCCAGGGCATCATCTGGGGTTTTCTTAGCTGGACGGCTATTAAACTGATTATTGGGAAAAGGAAGGACATTTCCTTAGCACTTTGGATCATAGATCTGTTCGCAATACTTGCTTTAATTCTTGAGTAGTTAGCGGTTACCAGTTACCAAAAGCCTCTAAAGCTGATACAGGTTACATAAAAATATAAGTCCATTATTTTGGTGGACTTATAAAAAGATAGTAATCTTGTACCATCAAGTATAAACGAGGGATCTCCGGAACCCTATCCGGAAGCTGTTTTCATCAGCATAAACAATTAATAATGTATATCGCGAAGTTTACCATACACGTCTGTTGTTGTATTAGCTTCTGTTGCTGATCCCCGATTGCATTGCCTTGCACAGCCCTTACCTCATACCGGTAAATACCAACTCTTCACATTAAATACATAAAAGATGTTTCAGAATTCATCGTGATGATTCCAGACCAATGAACATGCGGTTGAGTAAGCGCATGATAAGACGGCAAAAAAATGGCCGGAAACTGTTCCAGCAGTCCCGGCCTGGCAAATAAAAGGCTTAGCGATCACACCACACCAGCTATAATTAGCCAGGTGATGGCATCTTTTTTCATTCACCAAAACAAAGATAATGAAGAAGGCGTACTACTTACCAATCTTCGTTCTTCAAACTGCTCTTTTTAATTCCGTAATGGCACAAACCAGTCCTGACACTGCACCACCTGTTGATGTACAAAAAGGACCGGTTCAAAATATATCATTCGGTGGAAAGATCCTCGATGAAAAGAACCGCACGCCGCTGACCGGCGCTACCGTGCACATCAATGGTACCACCCACCAGGTATTGACCGGCGATCATGGCGAATTCAGTTTTCTGACCGGGCAACGTTTACCGGCCACGCTCACCATCAGTTATGTCGGCTATGTTACCCGCGTATTCACGGTGTCAGCAAAATATACAGAGATCACTTTACCAGAGAAAAATAAACACCTCGATGAAGTTGTTGTAACGGCCGTAGGTATTAAACGCAGCGCCAAAGCGCTTAGTTATAGTTTGTCGGAAGTGAAGGGTAAGGAACTGGTACAATCGCGGGAAGCCAATGTGGTAGCCGCTTTGAGCGGCAAAATAGCCGGTGTGCAGATCAACAGTTCGGGTGGTTCGCCCGGCGGTTCTTCATCTGTAAAGATCCGGGGAAACAGCTCCCTGCTCGGTAACAACGCGCCTCTCTTCATCCTGGATGGTATTCCGGTCGATAACTCCATCCAGGACATCTTACCCTCTATCACCAATTCGGTTTCCCTGGCAACGCCCAGCAACCGCGGTATCGATATCAACAGCGCTGATATTGCCAGCATCACCGTATTAAAAGGTCCAGCCGCTGCTGCGCTCTATGGCATCCGTGCATCGAATGGCGCTGTAGTCATCAATACCAAGAGAGGCAGCGCCCTTACCGCTAAAAAACTGCAGGTAAGCTATAGTGGTTCCTTTACCGTGGACGAGATCAACCGCCGCATGCAGCCCCGGCAAACCCAATTCTCCAATGGCCTGGGTGGTAATTATTTTCAACCCGGCATCACCGGTTCCGATGAGAATTGGGGCGCCCTGATCGACACGCTCACCTACAGCAACCAGCCGAGTAATTTTGACAAGAATGGTACGATCGTTGGCCAAAGCAGTCCGCTCTCGAATGGTATACCCGTGAACAGGTACAACAATATAGATAACTTTTTCATCAATGGTTATACGATTGATAATAATATCAGCCTCTATGGCAATACCGGTAATGCCGGTTATTATTTCTCCTATGGCAATCTTAAACAAACCGGGATTATTCCTACTACTGATTTCTACCGCTATACTTTCCGCTTCAATGGCGATTATACGGTGAACGATCAATTGAAACTATCGGGCGGGCTCAACTATATCCAGGATGGCGCGCATAACCGGGCGCTGATGGGCGGCTTTAATACGAATGTGGTGCGCGCCCTGGTAAACTCGGCTGTTAACTTCGATATCACCAACGGGTATAAAGATGCCTGGAAACATCCGGAAGCATACAAGCTGCCCCCAACGGCCGCAAAACCCTGGGGCGACAGCCGCTCCTATGCCAATGGTATTGGCTGGGATAATCCCTACTGGTCATTGAACATGAATCCGCAGCATGACCAATTGAACCGCTTTATTGCTTTTGCCGAAGCTAACTATGATATCAACAGCTGGCTGAAAGCAACGGCCCGCTATGGTATCGATAATTATACCGATGTAAGAAAAGGCGCCTGGAGCCGCGGCACATCAGGCATATCTACCGGCACCATCAACGATGTAAATTTCAGCCGCCGGGATAATAACCTCGACTTTCTCTTATCATCGCAGCACCGACTTACCAATGACATCGACCTGAATGTGATCACCGGTTACAATTATTATAGTTCCTACAGGAACCAGATCAATACCCGCGGCGATGGTTTGACCATCCCCGGTAATTTCAATATCAGCAATGCGTCATCCACCCAAACCGTGAATCAAACGATCAGGAAGAAACTGGTGGCCGGTTATGCCGACATCAAACTGGATTACCAGAAATGGCTTTACCTCGAACTTACCGGCCGTAATGAATGGACCAGCACGCTTCCCAAGGGAAAGAACTCCTTCTTCTACCCTTCTATCGGCAGCAGCTTTATTTTCACCGATGCCCTGCACCTGCATGGCAGCACCCTGAACTTTGGTAAGATCCGCGCCACCTATGCCCAGGTAGGCAATGACGCAGATCCTTATTCGCTGGATACTTACTATGGCACCACTGCTGCCAGCGGCTGGATCCAAAGCGGCATCAGTTTTCCGTTCAATGGTCAAACCGGGTTGAGCTACAGCACTACCATCGGGAACGCCAACCTGAAACCGGAAAGAATAAGCACCTGGGAATTGGGCACAGAATTACATTTTGGCAACAGCCGTACCATCCTCGACGCGGTGTACTATAATAATAACAGTAAAGACCAGATCATTCCGGTCTCCCTGCCCGGCTCTACCGGCGCACAATACACGCTCACCAATGCCGGCAGTATCACCAACCAGGGCATTGAAGCATCGCTGCAACAGTATTTTATCAAAAAGAAAAAACTGAGCTGGAGCGCCACCGCCATCTTCAGCAAGAATATCAGTAAGGTCAACTACATTACCAACACGATCAATAATGTGATCCTGGGTGGCATCTGGATGGAAGCCCGCGGCCAGGCCGGTGACCCTTATGGCGTCTTTTACGGCATTGACGTAAAAAGAAATGAAGCCGGCAAAGTCGTGATCGACGACGAGATCAGCAGCAGTAACTATGGCTACCCCGTGGTAAATACCAGCTTTACGAGGATCGGTGACCCCAATCCCGATTTTAACCTCGGCTTAAGGAATGAGTTTAAATCGGGTCCCTTCACGCTTTCCTTTCTTGTGGACGGACGTTTCGGGTTCGACATCTTCAATGCGCCGAAACTGCAAATGGTATTCAACGGCGTGGATGCGTCTACTGCAGAAAGGGGGTCTACTACCGTATTTGACGGGGTTACGGCCAGCAAGGGAGAACCCAATACCATCCCGGCGCTTTTGTCGCAGGCCTGGTACCGGAAGACCTTCAGCATACAGGGCCTTTATATAGAACACGATGTGTACTGGGTAAAGCTGAAAGATGTTAACCTTACCTACGAGTTGCCTGCCAAAATAATAAAGCCCGCAAAGATCTCGGCGGCCAGTGTTACGCTCACGGCCCGCAACTTCATCCTGGGCACCAATTACAGCGGCAGTGACCCTGATCTGGGCACCCGTAACGGCCTGGCGAATTTCTCCGGCATCGATTTCTGGACAACCCCCAATACGCACAGCCTGGGCCTGGCCCTGAACATCACTTTCTAACCCAATAAAAATACAACCATGAACATACGTTTGAATCATATACCAAGCATGGTCGTTCTTGCCGCCTCGCTTATCACAGTAAGCTCATGCGATCTGTCAAAGACCAATGTTAATCCCAATGCTTCCACGGAAGTTTCCCTAAGCGCGGTATTGACCGGCACCGAAGTTTCGCTGGCCTTCAATACCGGCATCAATGCGGGCTTACTGACCAATATATATACGCAACAGGCGGCCGGCGCCAATGGCGATGCCGCACCCTTTGATAACTATACCACCTCGCCGGGCTATTTCAATGGCACCTGGGTGGGTTATTATACCAATGCGCTCACCAATCTGAAGATCATTCAACAAACTGCTGCCGATCAACAACTGCCTTATTACAGCGGCATTGCGCGCGTATTAACGGCTTTTTCCTATGCTACGCTGACCGATATCTTCGGCGATATTCCCTTTAAAGAATCGTTATATGGCAATGGTATTACCAACCCGGTATACGATAAACAGGAGGAGATCTATAAATACTTACAATTGCAGCTCGATTCTGCCATCGGCGATCTGTCGCAGCCGCTGGCTGCCAACCAGGGCGCTGTTCCTTCCTCAGACGATGTCATATTCAAGGGGGTGATCCAAAACTGGATCGCGACTGCCTATACTTTAAAGGCCCGGTATGCCATTCACCTGAGCAAGATCGATGCAAATACCGCCGCCCAAAAAGTGCTGGAATACCTGTATAACGGTAATAACTGGCGCGGCATTTCAGGTAATGCTGCTGACGCACAGGTCGTATTTGGCGCTGCTACCACCAATGCCAACCCATTTTACCAGCAGAATACCAACCGGCCGGGCTGGATCGGTTTGGGCGCATCCTTCGTGAACCTGTTAAACGGCAATAAGGTCACTGATGCGAACACCAAACCCGAAGGCGCATATGTAGATCCCCGCCGGGCCTATTTTGCCACGAATTATCCCGCCGGCAGCAGCACCTACCAGGGAAGTATAGCCGGCGTACCAGGCGCCTTCTCCCGTATAGGCCCCTATTACGGTACAGCCACATCACCGGTAATACTTGTAAGTTATGCAGAAGCCAAATTCCTTGAAGCGGAAGCGCGGCTTATTTTAAATGCAACCGATCCCAAAGCACAAACCGCACTGGAAACGGCCGTACGCGCTTCCTTTGCCAAAGTGATCAGCAATAGCAGTGATCCTTATGCCACGCAGCAAAAACAAAACGACTATATCGCCGCGAAGGCCAGGCTTACCGGCAACTTTGCCACCGACCTGGAAACCATTATCACGCAGAAATACATTGCCCTGTTCCTGCAACCGGAGGTTTGGTCAGACTACCGCCGTACAGGCTACCCGGCGATACCGCTGGCGCAGAACGCCACCCATAGCGCCAATCCGAATGGACATATACCCCGGCGTATTCCGTATCCGCAAAACGAAACCTCGCTGAACCAAAACACGCCGCCCGGTTCCAATTATCAATCGCCCAGGTTGTGGTGGGACAGGTAAGAACGATGTGCTGATGTGCTGATGTGCTGATGTGCTGATTTGCTGATGTGCTGATGTGCTGATGCAATACACCGTATACAATGTGATAATTTGATAATGTGATAATGTGATAATTGAATACAGGGATTCACCATTGACCATTCACCATTGACCACCATTAAAAAACCAAGAACAACTCAAATGAATAAACAAACACTAATAAAGCTACTCGCAACGACGATACAGGTTGCTGCGGTAAGCTCCTTAATGGCGCAATACAGCCCGGTACAATCATTTGCCGGTAAAGCGGGCAGAACCCTGTCGGAAACAACACCGGGCAATAGACCTTTTAATCCGGTGGCGCCTAAGCATGCCCCCAACATTGTTTATATCTTACTCGATGATGTGGGCTTTGGCGCCAGCAGCGCTTTTGGCGGTTTGGTGGAAACGCCCACCTTCGACAGCCTGGCCAACAACGGGCTTCGCTACACGAACTTCCATACCACCGCCATCTGCTCCCCTACCCGTGCCTCGCTGTTAACAGGCCGCAATCACCATTCGGTGAACGTGAATACAGTGATCGATCTGGCCGTTGATGCGCCGGGGCACCATGGCTATATGCCTTTTGAAAAAGCCACTATTGCCGAGATAGCGCGTGAAAATGGCTATAATACATTTGCCATTGGGAAATGGCATATAACCCCTACCCCCGACCTTACCGGCGCTGGTCCCTTCAACCGCTGGCCAACCGGACGCGGCTTCGATCGCTTCTATGGATTTATGGCCGGTGAAACAGATCAGTATACGCCCATGTTATGGGAGAACACGTCGAAAATAGAACCCGATCTGCAAGGAAAACACCTGACCACCGTACTGGTCGACAAAGCGATTGAATATATTGCCGGTCAAAAATCAGCAGCACCTGATAAACCTTTCTTTCTCTATCTCACACCAGGAGCAACGCATGGTCCGCACCAGGTTGACCGGCAATGGATCGATAAATACAAAGGCCGTTTTGATGCGGGCTGGGATAAATACCGCGAAGAAGTGCTGGCGCGGCAAAAGAAGCTGGGCCTTGTTCCTGCCAACACAACATTACCGGTTCGCAACCCAGGGGTAAAAGCATGGGATTCGTTATCGGCGGTAGAAAAGAAGGTATTTGCCCGTTTCTTCGAAGCTTATGCCGGTTTCCTCGCGCACACTGATTTTGAAATTGGCCGGCTCATCAATTATCTCAAGACCATCGACCAGCTCAACAATACCCTGGTTGTATTGATCATTGGCGACAATGGCGCCAGTAAAGAAGGTGGCATTACCGGGCATGCGTATGGCATCAATGAATATATCGATGGCAGTTTGTTCACTGAAAGATACGAAGACCGCATCCGGGACATCGAGAAACTGTATGATGATATCGGCACTTCCAGATCGGGTCCTAATTATCCGGCCGGCTGGGCACAGGCAGCCAATACCCCTTTCCGTTGGTTAAAGCAGGATGCCAACAGTGAAGGCGGCACCCGTAATCCATTGGTCCTTTTCTATCCCAATGGAATTAAAGAAAGAGGTATCCGAACGCAATACTCACATATCAACAGCATAACACCTACTGCCATTGACATTGCAAAACTTACCGTACCAGCCGTGATCAATGGCTATAAACAGGAACCGCTGGAAGGCATTAGCCTGGTCTATACCCTTAGCAATCCGAAGGCGCCCGGCCAACACCATGTACAACATTATGAGATCAGTGGCAGCCGCTCAATTTATAAAGACGGTTGGAAAGCGCAGGTCTACCATCGCAACGGCACTTCTTTTGCGAATGACAAATGGGAATTGTATAATCTGCAGGAAGACTTCAACGAACAAAAAGAACTGTCAGCTGCTTACCCCGAAAAATTAAAAGAACTGCAGGCGCTCTTTGAACAGGAAGCGCAGAAATACAATGTATATCCTTTGCTCGGTGATACGACCGTTCGCAGTATTCAAAAACTCACCAAAGGCCCCTTCGATGTACGGCGGCAGGCCGTCCTGTATCCGGGTCTAACCCAGTTGCCCAATCGCGCAGGCCCGGCACTCTACCAACACTCCTTCAGCCTGAAAGCCGATGTGGAGCTAAGCGGCAACAATACAGAAGGTGTGTTACTGGCCACCGGCGGCCGCTTCACAGGATTCAGCTTCTTTGTGCATGAAGGCAAATTGAAAGTGGCGCACAACAATAATGGCAAACTGGTATACCTGGAATCTACGCAGCCACTACCCCTGGGCAAAGCGGTTTTACGCTATGACCTTATATACAAAGCTGCCAAAAACCTGACTGATGAAGCCGGCACGGAAGCTTTATACATCAACGATGTAAAGGTCGCCGAACGCACCATCACGAAAGCCGATGCTACCATTATGCCTTATGATGAAGGGCTGGATGTTGGTAAAGACAATGGTTCTGCCGTAACGCCGCTGTATAAATCACCCTTTGTATTCACCGGTCAGTTGAATAAAGTGATCGTTGAACATAATTCATTACCATAAACTATTTACCATGACGCTTACAGATGTTGTTATTATATCAAAGAAGATCGCCGTTGGCATCCTGGTTTTCCTGCTACCGCTGGCGATTATAGCCGGTGGTATCTGGCTAGCCTATACCTTATTTCAATAACCAATTAAACAAAGACTTATAGTATGAAATCAGCACCAACACTCACCCAAAAAATAAGCCGCGATGCCCTGATCAGCATCTTTATCTATGCATTGCCGGTCGTACTGATGTTCCTAAGTTTTTATGTAAGCGGTGTACGTCCCTGGGAACAAAGTACCAGTACAGAACTACCGTTTAAAGCGCCCTGGTTCATTGAAGCCGTTTTTAAAAACCTGCGCACCTGGGGCTTGCCTGTCATTATGATTGTGGTGGGTATTATTGAGTTTGCAGTGGGATTGTATGAAAACAAGTGGACAAAGAACGAGCGCATACTGGATATCGTATGTTTCATTGTACCTAAGATCGTGCTCAGACCGCTGATCGCTTATTTTGGATTGAAAGTATTACCTGTCATTTTACCGGGCGGTAAGGATGCTTTTGCCTGGATCCCGTTCTGGTGGGGATTTCTGATCATCGCTATTGCGGATGACCTCACCCAATACTGGTACCACCGGCTGCACCACCAGCTGCCTTTCCTCTGGCGTTTTCACCGCACCCATCATTCAGCCCCTTATATGGGCATGGCCATGGCAGGCAGACAGAATATTATTTATACCATTTTCTTTTCGCAGATCTATTTAACAACTTCTCTCACCTATCTGGGTCTTGGTTATTCTGCATTGTTTGTTTCCGGTATCAAATCGCTGATTACCACGGGAGCGCATTCAAGCATACCCTGGGATAAACCTTTCTATACGATCAAATGGTTAAAACCGGTGGGCTGGGTGCTCGAAAGGCTTATTTCCACGCCGGCTACTCATCATGCGCATCATGCGGATACTACCGACGATGGGGTCGGTCATTACAAAGGCAATTTTGGGAATATGTTCTTTTTGTGGGATGTCATTTTCAAGACCGGGATCATTACCCGCCAGTATCCGAAATCATATGGGTTGAAACATTACAAAGAAGAAGAATGGTATGCGCAGTTCCTGTGGCCAATTTTCAAATCGAAAAAAGAAGGCAGTGAACTGGCAGCGAATGGACCGGAAGTAGGTGATGAAGTGGAACAATCAAAAGAAGAACATATAACGCCTGCCGCAACCGTGCTTAGTCCAGGCTCACCCGTATAATGTAACAGCAGAAAGCTTTGATTCTTGTTTCAGCTTCCGTTGACCGTTTAAACCCCTGCCTGTTTAGCATGGTTCAGGTGGGGGCAATCGGTTTTAACAATTGTAAGGTCTTTGTTATTATATCCCCATTACATCATATTGGCACGCTTTTTTAATAGTAGAGGCCGTTAAACAAATCAGGTATATTCAAATGAATTGAGTTAGATTTTCATAGCGATAATTAATATTAACATAAACATCCGGTAATGAATTAGTGAAGCCGGTGCATTTACTTCAAACCATTAAATAAACTATATGAACACGTTTACTGCCCGCGTTGAATTGCATAGTGCGAACCCCAACGATTATAACAACCTGTACACTGAGATGCAGAAGGAATCATTTATAGCTGCCGGCGAAAAAGCGGAAACCGGCAATGTAGAGTTCAAGAGCAAGGATAAATTGTCGATCAGGGATGTGATAGATGCAGTTGTTCGGGCCGCTTCCAAAACAGGCAAGAAATTTTCATTCACTGTAATGAGAGATAAGAACCTCGATAAACTGGAAAGCAGAATGCGCTATCACTTACAGCATTGATCCTTTTTCAGGATGATCATTTTGAAGTAAAGTGATCTTTACTCAGGCATATGAAGTAAGATATAAGAAGTAGGATGTAAGAAATAGGAAGAGAACCTATTCTGCGTCCTGCTTTTTATTTTGAACCGCCTTCTTCCGGCCTCCTCCTTCCTGCTTCAATCACGTATCCAGCAGCAGCATCAAGCATTATCGGTATTTCCCAGCTTTTACTACGAAACCGGTTTCGTGATAAACTGCCATGTTTGGCCGGGCCTTTTTGGCTGTATATAAAATTGGATTTATCTTGACGGCCTAACCCTTTTGGTATGATAACCGGGAAACGATCTATGCTAAAACAACTCAGAAAACCCCGTACGATTGGCCTGCTGCTCAGCCTGGCGCTGCTATTGCCTGTAACAATGTCGGCCCAACTGAATGTAAAAGCTTCTTATGCACTCATTCAACGCGTAATACCAAAACAGGCCAACCATTTTATCGTAGAAGAAATAGCGGCCGAAAACGGAAAAGATCTTTTTGAAGTGGAGAGCCGTGGCGGTAAAATTGTACTTCGTGGTAATAATGGTACTTCAGTAGCTTCTGCATTATATCATTACCTCACTGAATATTGTCATTGCCAGATCACCTGGAACGGCACTAACCTGGCATTACCGGCCAAACTGCCGGTGGTAACAAAAAAAGTGCACAAGGCCACGCCCTATACTTATCGCTATTATCTCAATTACTGCACATTCAATTACAGCATGAGCTGGTGGGACTGGGATCGCTGGCAAAAAGAAATTGACTGGATGGCTTTGCATGGCATCAATATGCCCCTGGCCATCACGGGTGAGGAATACACCTGGTATGTGGTATATAAGGAAATGGGCTTTACCGATGAAGAACTGAAGAACTTCTTTAGTGGTCCGGCCTACTTCGCCTGGTTCTGGATGGGAAACCTGGATGCCTGGGGTGGTCCGCTGCCCATGAGCTGGATGAAAAGCCATGCGGCTTTGCAGGAAAAGATCCTGCAACGCGAAAGAGAACTGGGCATGAAACCGGTACTGCCCGCCTTCACAGGTCACGTACTGCCGGCATTTAAAAAGAAATACCCCAATGCAAAACTAAAAGCCACCAACTGGACGAATGGTTTTGCTGACACTTATATTCTGGATGCAGAGGATCCTTTGTTTGCCGAGATCGGAAAACGTTTCCTGCAAACCCAAACCAAACTCTTTGGTACCGATCACCTGTATTCTGCAGACACCTTCAATGAAAATGAACCACCCTCTGACGACCCCGCATTTTTATCGGCATTGAGCGCCCGCATTTATGAAGGCATGAAGCAGGCTGATACGGCTGCTACCTGGGTTATGCAGGGCTGGCTTTTTTATAGCGACCGTAAATTCTGGAAGGCGCCGCAGATTGAAGCCTTGCTTAAAGCGGTTCCTGACAATAAAATGATCCTGCTCGATCTGGCCGCTGAAATTGAGCCTGTTTGGAAACGCACTAACGCTTTTTATGGCAAGCCCTGGATCTGGAATATGTTGCACAATTTCGGTGGCAATGTGAATTTGTTCGGACGCATGGATGGGGTGGCTGCCGGTCCGGCTCAGGCATTGAACGATACCGCGTCGGGCAAATTATGGGGCATCGGATTGACCATGGAAGCCATTGAGCAAAACCCGGTATTATATGAACTGATGATGCAGCATACCTGGCGAACAACTGCTATTGACCTGGATAGCTGGTTACCTGAATATATCTTGAACCGTTACTCCAACGCCGGCAAGGAGCTGGTGAATGCCTGGCAGATCCTGCGGCAAACCGTATATAATGGTAAAGAGATCAGGGATGGCGCTGAATCGATCATTACAGGCCGCCCAACTTTTGACTCCACCACTGTATGGACCCGCACTAAACTGAACTACGCTCCGAAAGACCTGCTCCCTGCCTGGGACCTGTTCATAGGCGCAGCCGGCAAAGGCGTTAATACAGATGGCTTCCGTTACGACCTGGTAGATATTACCCGCCAGGTGCTCGCTAACTATGCCGCACCATTACACAAGAAGTGGGTGGCTGCCTATAAAGAGAAAGACAGCGCTGCTTTCAATAAATACAGCAAGGCTTTTTTGCAGCTTATCAGTGATATGGATCAGTTGCTGGCAACCCGCAAAGATTTTATGCTCGGCCCCTGGATATCCACAGCACGCAGCCACGGTACCACCGCTGATGAAAAAGCCTTGTATGAGCAAAATGCGCGCGACCTTATTACCTTGTGGGGCGATGCCAATAGTCCTTTGCATGAATACTCGAACCGCCAGTGGAGCGGCCTGCTGAATGATTTTTATAAACCACGCTGGCAGCAATTCTTTTCCATGCTGCAGCAATCACTGCGCACAGGCAAAGAACCCGATCTGAAACAGTTTGAAGAGAAGATCCGGAACTGGGAATGGAAATGGGTGAAGACGCAAAAGGCGTTTCCTGTTGAACCGGTTGGTAATAGTGTACAAGTGTCGCAGAAATTATATAGTAAATACAGGGAGCTGGTGGCTGGTAGTAAATAGCGAGTGGGCAGGTTACAGTTACCTGTTGCCGGTTGCCTGTTAGCAGGCGCTTAATGCCAGTATGCCTGCCAATGCTTAGCCTGTTATTGATTCTGCCCGGTAACTGGAAACAGGTAACTGGTAACCAATTCATTCACCATTGACGATCTCAATTGAACGTATACACAACGCCCGGCAGCCACCGCCCGAACTGAAACTGCGGGGCAAACGTAAGGCTGTTCTTCTTTTTTTCGGCGGCTTCTTCTGATTTCAGCTTGGCATAGCGGTGGTAATTATTCACTACCTGCCGGCCAATCAGATGCCCCAGTATGCCGCCTATCAATACATCAGAAGCCCAGTGTTTATTCTCGGTGATCCGGCTCAATCCAATTAAGGAAGCGGCGCTGTAGGAAGCGATCTTTACCAGTGGCCGGTCGCTGTATTCCATGGCATACACGGTAGCTGCCGCAAAAGCCAGGCAGGTATGTCCTGACGGAAATGATGTATAGGAATAACTGTCGGGTCGATTACCATTTGCATCTTTCTTAAACTGGTAAAAGGGGCCGTGCCAGGCCGGACTGTTTGTATTGGTTTCGGGATCGTAATAATAAGGCCGCTGCCGGCCCGATAGGAACTTGGCTGCTTCGAAGATCACCGCTGAGGTAATATATGCCTGCGTAGCCAGCAAGGTAGTGGTCTTTATTTTTTCATTCTTAAAGATCCAGCCGTAAGTTCCCAATGCGGCCAGCGTATATACTTCATAAGCGCCGCCAAATCGCGTGATATATTTACTGGTGCTCACCAGGGTGGTGCTGCTCTTTCGCCAGTCCACCGCATTTCTACTGATGGGTACATCCAACAACAATGTGCCGGCAGTGACGCCTGCTACCAGGGCCGTCCTGTACCAGAGCCGGGGTTTTGCATGAAAGGGAGAAGTAACCTGTTGCTTCAGGTCGCTGGCGAGTAATTTCCAGTAAACAGGAAAAGTGATCTTGGTGGTTTGATTGTAGAATTCTCGCCTGATACTGTCCTGGTTGCCTCTTTTTAATGGAGGAGGGATCCTGCTTAAACTGTCCATTTTTCTGAACAGTTCCTTTTGCGCTTCCGCAGCAAATGGCAATGGTAACAGCATCAGCCATACAATACCATATCTAAATACGCGCCCCATAAACAATGCGATGGTGAGAACATAGGTATCTGTTTGGATATATAAAAAAAGTATGCCATGAGCCGGGGATTTCGGGATTTTGAGATTTTTGGTTTTGGGATTTTGGGATTTCTGCGCAGATCTCGAAATCCCGAATCTCTGAATCAGCAAGTCTTCGGCTGTTGCTGCAAGTTTCTTGTGATGCCCAACTCCAGGCCACGCAATTCCGCCAGTCCGCGTAAACGGCCGATGGCGCTATAGCCGGGATAAGTTGTTTTTTTCAGGTCATCCAGCATCTGGTGGCCATGATCGGGCCGCATGGGCAATGACACTCCTCTTCGCTGCATGACGAGCACCAGTTCTTTAATGACCGCATACATATCAACGTCACCGGTGAGGTGATCGGCTTCAAAGAAATTACCGTTGCCATCCCGTTTTGTACTGCGTAAATGCACAAAATGAATATGGTCGCCATAACGTTGAACCATGCCCGGCAGGTCATTATCTGCCCGTACGCCAAAGGAACCGGTGCAAAAGCAAAGCCCGTTTGCCTGGGCGGGCACAGCCTGCAGCAGATCCTTTACGTCCTGTTCGGTGCTCATGATGCGGGGCAGTCCCAGCACTGGATAAGGCGGATCATCCGGGTGTATGGCCATTTTCAGTCCGCATTCTTCAGCCACCGGTACCACCTGCTGCAGGAAATAGAACAAATGCTCTTTTAGTTTCCTGGCATCGATCTGGTGATAGGTTGTCAATGCGGCAAGCACCTGCTCCTTGGTAAATGGTTCATCACTGCCGGGTAATCCGAGCAGGGCATTGCGATATAATGTTTCCCTTTTTTGAGGCGAAATGGTATCGAGATAATTTCTGGCAGCATTAAGCTCTTCTTTCGTGTATTCCATGGCTGCGCCGGGCCTTTCCAGCATATATACGTCAAAAGCGATAAATGCCAGCCTTTCAAAATACAATGCCTTGCTGCCATCGGGCATTTCATAATCAATATCGGTGCGTACCCAATCGAGGACAGGCATGAAGTTATATGTGACCACCTTCAGGCCGCAGGCCGCTACATTCCGCAGGCTTTGCTGATAATGTTCAATATACTGTTTGTAATTACCGCTTTTCTTTTTTATGTCTTCATGTACCGGAAGACTTTCAATGACCGTCCAGCTCATGCCGGCGGCTTCGATCATGGCTTTGCGTTTGTTGATCTCGTCGATCGTCCAAACCTCGCCTGGCGGAATGTGATGCAAAGCGGTTACCACGCCGGTACATCCTGCCTGCCGGATATGTTGTAAAGGAACGGGATCATTCGGCCCGAACCAACGCATAGTGTATTCCATATGTAGTACTTTCTTAAGTGGTTGACTGGTTACCGGTTCAGGTTACAGGGTGCCTGTGTGCGATTGCCGACATCTCTTTTTAAGCTTATTAAATAAAGCCTTGAAACCTGCACCCTGAAACCTGCAACATCCTATTAATTCAAACTGGTTTTTCTGTTCACCATTCACATCACCAGGTGTCCGTTCTAAAAGGCGAGGCCGGCAATCCTTCCTTATTATACAAATTTGCCCCTTCCGGATTATCGGCCCAGGCATAACGCACAGCTACAGGCGCAGGCACCTGATCACTCCACACCACTACCCTATTTCCTTCGATGGCAGCATTGGCCCAGACAAACTTTTTATCGGCGCCTGCGATAGCGAAATATTTTAATGGTTTACCGCCTTTAGCCATCAGGCCGCTGCCGGTGCTGGTAAAATGAAGGATCACTTTATTGCCCGCTATTTTCATGGATTCGTATAACGGGCCTGAGTACACCACCTTCTTGTCACCATAGGCCTGCTTCTGCGCCCATAAGGCCAGGCGTTTGCCCACATCTTCTTTATTCAGCGGATGAATATCATTCCACTCGCCTGCATCTGTGATCACAGCCATACCGGTATTGGGCAGGGCCAGGGTCTTTAACTGTGCTTCCCTTGTCAGGGCCCAGCTGCTTTCACCGGGTTCATCTTTTGGTTCCATATAATTCGCCAGCTGCACAAATAAGAAGGGAAAATTTCCCTGCTTCCATTCCTGCCGCCAGGTATTGATCACCGCCGGAAATAAGCTGCGGTATTCAACCGGTCTGCCGGCATTGCTTTCGCCCTGGTACCAGATTACGCCTTTGATCCGGTAATTCAACATCGGCGACACCATGGCTTTGAATAAACCGGTTGGTTGGTATTGAAAGAAGGTGGCTGAGGGTAATGGTGCGGCCGTAGTACCCAGGGCAAACTGCCAATCGCCAATTAGTGAAACCGTGTCGCCGCCTGCTGTTAATTTATAGGGCTTATCGGGTATAAAGCCCCCACGCCCTGCATTATTGATCACCCGCACTACGATCGTATTCTTCCCTGGCTGTAAGAGACCTGCCGGTAATTCATACCTTCTGGGCGGATATTGATAACCGATGGTGCCGGCAAAGCGCCCATTTACAAATACCGAATCCTGGTCTACAATTCTGCCCAATAACAGTTTCGCCGGTTTGGCCGTCATGGAAGCAGGCACCTCTATTTCTTTCTTAAACCACACGACCCCATTCACGCCTTTCAAGCCGTGATCATCCCAGAAGCCGGGCACGGGCATGGTTTTCCAGTTGCTTGTGTTCGCGGCAGGATCATACCAGGGCCTGGTATCATGTAAACCTTTATCCCCGGCCCAGATCTGCTGATACCAGTTATCGCGGATTTGTTTATCGCGGTTGCGGATGCTATCAATGAATGACGGGCGTTTGAAATTCGCAAGCGTTTCGAGGTGTCGCGGAAATGCCTTTAATGCGTTTTCCGTTAACCAGGCTTCTGCCGGTGAGCCGCCTACACTTGCTTTTATCAGGCCAATAGGCACCTGGTATTTTTCATACAAGGCTTTGGCAAAAAAATAGCCTACGGCCGTAAATTGCAATACGCTTTGCGGATCGGCTGCCTGCCAGCTGCCGGATTCATAATCTTTACGGGCTTTTTGAAAGTCATAGGTAGTGGCTACATTGAACTGCCTAATGGCCGGATTGGTTGCCTGCGCAATCACGGCTGCATACTTCTCCTTTACCCGCTCCATCGGTAATTCCATATTCGATTGGCCTGAGCATACCCATACGTCGCCGATCAGGATATTTTTGATCAGTATCCGGTTGCTGCCGCTGATCTCCATCTCATAAGGACCGCCCGCTTTTTGGGCCGGCAGTACGACAGACCAGCTGCTGTCAGCTCCGGTTATAGTGCCGTAGTTTTTATTATTGAACCGGATATTCACCTTCTCCCCAACGGAAGCCCATCCCCAGATGGTTAGTTTCGTATCGCGTTGCAGCACCATATTATCGCTGATCAAACGGGGAAGTTTGACCTGGGCGATACCTTCTATGGTGAGTATGCTTAATAGATATAAGAATGTTATACGGATCATAAATATGTCGCAGGTTAGAAGTTACAGGTTACAGGTTTCAGGTTACAAGGGTACCGGTTGCCGGTTACCCGAATACTGGGTTACAGGTTACAGGTTTCAGGTTACAAGGGGCCGGTTGCCCATTACCCGAATACTGGGTTACAGGTTACAGGTTTCAGGTTACAAGGGGGCGGTTGCCGGTTACCGGTCATATTGACCATTCACCATTGCCCATTGACCATTACAGCCGTTCAACTTGTAACAGTTTCGTTCGCCCGCTGGCCCTTCACCATTCACCATTGAACAAAAAAGTCTGGAAAAAGCCCAACCCCTGGTTGTAACTTTCTGCCGGACTTTCCGTCTTTAATATATCAATATGGTTTGGCCGAAGCCTTTTTTCAAACCTTTTTATCAACATGGCAACTAATTGATAAGCAATTCTCGACACTAATTTAGAGAGAAATATGTATCAATGTAACCGATTACATTGTTTTTTTAAAAATAATTTTATTTTACCTTTACTATCAGATATGTAAGCGATTGTATGACAAAACCAAAAGAAGTAACAATTTACGACCTAGCCCGTAAATTGAACGTCTCAATAGCTACGGTAAGCCGGGCCTTGAAAGACGACCCTGTCGTAAGCAAAAAAACCAAAAAAAAGATCTTCGACCTGGCCGAAGAAATGGGCTACCGGTACAACCATTTCGCGCGTAATCTGCGCGAACAGCGTACCTATACTATCGGCGTCATTGTACCGCGGCTGAACAGCTATTTCATGAGTACGGTGATCGCGGGTATTGAAAGCGTTGCCAACAACGAAGGATATACCCTTATCATCAGCCAGTCGTCGGAAACAGCCGGTAAAGAGATCACCAACGCCAAAACCATGTTCAATAACCGGGTTGACGGCATGTTGGTTTCCCTCGCTTATGACACAGACGATATTTCCCACTTCGACCAGTTCATTAAAAAGAACATCCCGCTCATTTTTTTCGACCGGGTGAATGATCATCCAGAATGCACGAGTGTACAGATCGATAACCGCAAAAGCGCCTACGAAGCTACCACTCACCTGATCGCCCAGGGTTGCCGCCGCATCGTACATATCACTGCCACACCAAAACGAAATGTATATATTGACCGGCTGGCGGGTTACAAACAGGCGCTGGCCGATCACCAGATCCCTTTCGAAGAAAAATATTTACTCATCAATAACCTGAGCCAGGAAGCCGGTGTACAGGCCGCCGCCGAGATCTTGCAGATGAATCCATTGCCGGATGCCATTTTTGCCGCAAATGATAATTGTGCCGTTGGTTGTATGATCGCGCTGAAAAAAGCGGGCATCCGCATTCCGGCAGATATCGCTTTTGTCGGTTTTAACAACGACCCCGTTTCTACCGTTATAGAACCGAATCTTACAACCATTAACTACCCCGGTTATAAAATGGGAGAAATGGCCGCCGCCAGTTTAATAAATCATTTAAATGGCGTGAACAGCATTGACGCCACCAATACGATATTATTAAGGTCAGAACTGATCATCAGGGCTTCTTCGCAAAAAATAATATCAGACAGTGAGTGAAGAACCATTGGCAACAGACAATTGGCCGGCAAGAGTTCCCATTACAGAGAGAATAATTGACCGGCTGCAATCTGCAATAAAAGCCCGGCGACTGGCAATTGGTAACCGGCCACTGAAACTTTGACTTCATATGAAAAAATGGACTGGAATTATTATAGGTATTTTTCTCTCTGTTTCTGTACTCGGAGAAAACGGCTATCGCTTATGGCTGCGGTATAATACGATTGACAATGCTGCGCTCTTACAACAATACCGGCAACAGCTCACCAGTATCAGTTGTCCGTCTGACAATGGCAGGCTCATAGCCGCTCACGAGGAATTGCAAACAGGGCTTTCCGGATTGCTGGGCAAAAAAGTGCCCCTGCAAATGGCGGTCATCAATGGAACCATCATGATGGGGCTGCCCTCCCACTTGCCTTTTATCCGCACCCTGGTGGGCGAAAGCACCCTGGCAGGTTTAGGTAATGAAGGATTCATAATCCGTACGATCCGGCGCGACGGCAAAAATGTTATTTTAATTGCAGGCAATAAAGAAGCCGGTGTCTTATACGGCGCCTTTCATTTTCTGCGATTGTTGCAAACCCATCAACCCATTCAACAGCTGAATATTATCAGCACGCCCAAAATACAGCTCCGTTTATTGAACCACTGGGATAACCTGAACCGTACGGTGGAACGCGGTTATGCCGGTAATTCTATCTGGGACTGGCAACGATTGCCCGGTTATATCGATCAGCGGTATATTGACTATGCCCGCGCCAACGCGTCCATCGGCATCAATGGCACGGTGCTCACCAATGTGAACGCCAACGCCATGATCCTTACAGAAAGCTGGCTGCAAAAAGTAGCGGCGCTGGCCAGCGTATTCAGAAAATACAATATCAAAGTATACCTCACAGCCCGCTTTAGCGCCCCTGTTGAAATAGGAAAACTTAAAACGGCGGATCCTTTGGATCCGGAAGTGCAACGATGGTGGAAAGAAAAGACCAATGAGATCTACCGGCATATTCCTGATTTTGGCGGCTTCCTCGTAAAAGCCAATTCAGAAGGACAACCCGGTCCGCAGAATTACCAGCGCAATCATGCCGACGGCGCCAATATGCTGGCTGATGCGCTTGCCCCACATGGTGGCATTGTCATGTGGCGGGCCTTCGTGTACAGCAACGAATCACCGGAAGATCGTTTCAAACAGGCATACAATGAATTCAAACCACTCGACGGACAGTTCAGGAAAAATGTATTGATCCAGGTAAAGAATGGTCCGATAGATTTTCAGCCAAGGGAACCATTCCATCCGCTTTTTGGCGCTATGCCTAAAACGCCGTTGATGATGGAGTACCAGTTGACGCAGGAATACATGGGCTTTGCCACACACCTGGTATACCTGGCACCGCTCTTTACCGAAGTATTGAATGCCGATACCCATTCGAAAGGCAGCGGCTATACAGTGGCAGAAATCATCGATGGATCGGCTGACGGCCATAGCCTCAGCGGCATGGCAGGCGTTTCCAATATCGGCAGCGATATCAACTGGACCGGCCATCCTTTTGGCCAGAGCAACTGGTATTCTTTGGGTCGTTTGGCCTGGGAACCCTCGCTTGCACCGGCGCAGGTTGCCAACGAATGGATCAGGCAGACCTTTACCAATAAAAAAGCCTTTGTGGATACGGTACAGCAGATCATGCTGGCTTCGCGGGAGATCATGGTGAACTACATGACGCCGCTGGGTCTGCATCATATCATGGGCTACGGCCATCATTACGGTCCAGCCCCCTGGTACGATAAAGCACCCCGTGCCGACTGGAACCCGGTTTACTTTCATAAAGCAGACTCTGCAGGCCTTGGATTCAACCGTACAGCAACCGGCAGCAATGCGCTTGCGCAATACCAGCCAGCCGTGCGGCAGCAATATGAAAATATAAATACCTGTCCGGAAGACTTACTGTTATGGTTTCACCATGTGCCCTGGGACCATAAAATGCGTTCCGGCAAAACCCTGTGGGAAACCTTATGTGATAAATACTATAGCGGTGTGGATTCTGTGCGCTGGATGCAACGCAGCTGGGACCGGATGAAGGATCTTATCGATGCAGAGCGGTTCAACGAAGTAAAACAACTGCTGGCGATCCAGGAACAGGAAGCCGTGTGGTGGCGCAATGCCTGCCTCTTGTATTTTCAAACTTTTTCCCGGCGACCCATACCCGCCGGTTATGAAAAACCGGACAAAACACTGGACTATTATAAGGCGTTGAGCTTTCCGTATGCCCCGCATTGATCAATGTGATAATGTGATAATATGATAATGTGATAATGGAATACAGGGGTGGGATGATCTTCCTGGGTTGCCGCGAAGAAAATAACATAGTAGTAAGATATATAAACCTAGTATCAATGAACACAGTTAACCAAGAAGTAGCGATCGTAACCGGAGGTGGTTCTGGCATTGGCCTGGCCATTACAGAAAAATTTGTGCAGCACAATATCACAACCGTTATTGTAGGCCGTGACCCAGAAAAACTACACCAGGCTAAACAAAAACTGGGCGCCTTATGTGTACCCGTTGTTGCCGACCTGAGCGACCTGGAAGCGATACCCGCATTGGTGAAAGAGGTGATCACCCGGTTTGGACATATCGACATCCTGGTGAACAATGCCGGCATCAATATGAAGAAAGAGTTCATCGAAGTGACCAATGAAGATTTTCAAAAGGTAATACAAACGAATCTGGTAGCCGTATTTGCATTGACCCGCGAAGTGGTGAAGACCATGCTGCCTCATAAAAAAGGAAGTATCATCAATATCAGTTCCATGGCGGCACAGTATGGCATTCCCAAAGTAATTGCTTATTCGGCTTCCAAAACCGCTATTGAAGGAATGACGCGGGCCATGGCGACAGAATTGTCGCCCCAGGGACTGCGCATCAATTGTATTGCACCGGGATTTATTGCCACCGATATGACCTCAAAAGCATTTAACCAGGATACGGAACGTAAGAACAAAGCCCTTGGCCGTACGCCTATGGGCGTAATGGGCGCCCCTTCCGATATCGGGGATGCAGCCCTGTTCCTGGCCACCGCTTCATCCAAATATATTACCGGCGTGGTATTGCCGGTAGATGGCGGTAACTCCATCGGTTTTTAGATGATTATAATACGGTTTGCTACGGTATTTCCATAGCAAACCGTTACCATCGGATAGTTTTGTTCTAATCACTGGCACTTTTGTTTCAGGTAAGCCCATCATCCGATCGAAATTGCGAATTTGCCGCTTCCGTATGATCATCATACGTACATTGTTTTCATATGAAAAGAACAGTCCTGATACTACTCGCCTGGGTGTTCAGTCATGTTGCTGTCGGGCAGCAAGCGATCCTTCCCAATAAAGTTCCGGGTGCATTTCCTATTGTTGCAGATCAGCGAATTACGCCACTGTATGTAGATGGCGGTGATCACTGGCTGGTGCAAAAAGCAGCTGCCTTACTGCAAATTGATATAGAAAAAATTACCGGCCGCAAACCAGACACTGCCCATTCCTTTTCCACGGCTCCTGAAAATATCATCATCATAGGTTCGCTCGATCAGTCGGCGATGATCCAACAAC
This sequence comes from Longitalea arenae, assembly GCF_016924755.1. Taxonomy (GTDB): domain Bacteria; phylum Bacteroidota; class Bacteroidia; order Chitinophagales; family Chitinophagaceae; genus Niastella; species Niastella arenae. Next base: position 98,998 of record NZ_JAFFJX010000004.1, read on the forward strand.
TGGTTCAATCGAAAAAATTGTCAGCAGACAGCCTTAGAGGCAAATGGGAGGCCTTTCAGATACAGGTCATACGCGATCCGTTGCCCGGTGTTGCCCAGGCACTCGTGGTTGCCGGAGCTGATAAACGCGGCACGGCCTATGGTGTATTTGAATTATCGAAACAGCTGGGCGTATCGCCCTGGTACTGGTGGGCCGATGTTCCCGTGAAACGGTCAACCGCCTGCTGGTATAACAGCGCCATCAAACAATACCAGCGTCCGGGTGTGACTTACCGCGGTATTTTTCTCAATGATGAAGCCCCCGCTTTGTCAGGTTGGAGCAAGGCCACTTTCGGCGGCTTCAATCATTTATTCTATGAAAAAGTATTCGAACTGCTGCTTCGCCTCAAAGGCAATTACCTGTGGCCGGCCATGTGGGGCAATGCTTTTTACGACGATGATACATTAAATCCAATAGTGGCCGATCGATACGGTATTGTGATCGGCACCAGCCACCACGAACCCATGCTGAGGGCACATGATGAATGGCGGCGGTACGGCACTGGCAAATGGAATTACGACAGCAATGAATTACGGTTGAAAAAATTCTGGGAGGAAGGCATCCGCCGGATGCGCAATTATGAAAGCATTGTTACCGTAGGTATGCGCGGCGATGGCGATGAGCCGATGAGTGAGCAAAGCAATATCGCTCTGCTGGAAAAGATCGTAGCGGATCAACGGAGGATCCTGGCGAATGTAACCAAAAAGGACGCATCTGCCACACCGCAGCTCTGGGCTTTGTATAAAGAGGTGCAGGATTATTACGACAAGGGCATGCGGGTGCCTGATGACATTACGCTGCTGTTATGTGACGATAACTGGGGCAATATCCGCAAGCTGCCAAAACGAAACGCAGCACCACGGGCCGGTGGTTACGGCATCTATTATCACTTCGATTATGTGGGCGGCCCCCGCAATTACAAATGGCTTAATACGAACACCATTGCACGCACCTGGGAACAAATGAACCTGGCCTATGAATATGGGGTCAACCGCATCTGGATCGTAAATGTTGGCGATCTGAAACCGATGGAACTGCCCATCTCCTTTTTTCTGGATCATGCCTGGGCGCCGCAGCAATACAGAACCGACCGTTCCCGGGCCTATACCGAAGCCTGGGCCGTACAACAATTCGGCCCTCGGCATGCCAAAGAAATTGCCCGCCTGCTTGCCCTTTATACCCAGTACAATAGCCGGCGTAAACCTGAGCTGCTGGCGCCGGATACCTACAGCCTGATCAATTACCAGGAAGCTGAAAAGGTAGTACAGGAATACAATGCATTGGCAGCAAAGGCGGAAGCCATTTCAAAAGCATTACCAGCAAACGCAAAAGACGCATTTTACCAACTGGTGCTGTTCCCCATAAAAGCCTGCGCCAACCTCAATGAGCTGTATGTGACCACCGGCAAAAATCATTTGTATGCAAAACAGGGCCGTGCATCTACCAATGCACTGGCTGCCCGGGTACAGGAACTATTTAACACAGATTCCTTACTAACCAGGCAATACAACCGCGAAATGGCCAATGGCAAATGGAACCATATGATGGACCAAACACATATTGGCTATACCTACTGGCAGCAACCACCGGTGAATAAAATGCCCCTGGTGAAGACCATTACGCCTGTGGCTGGTGCAAGTATGGGCATTGCCATTGAAGGCTCTGAACTTGTTTGGCCTGATGATACATCGAAGGCGATACTTCCTATCTTCTACCCGCAACGGCCAACATCACATTATATCGAGATCTTCAACCGGGGCAGTGCTTCTTTTAAATATGCGGTTCGCTCCAATAAAGCCTGGCTGCGATTGTCATCTGTGAGCGGAGAAATAGACAAAGAAAAGCGCATCTGGATAACGGTAAACTGGTCAGCCGTACCGGAAGGTGAGCACCAGGTGCCTGTGATCATTGGCGGCCCCGGCAAAAAAGAAATAACGGTTTATACAGTCATTAAAAAAATAAAATTACCGAAACCGGACCCATCCACTTATGTAGAAAGCGACGGCCATATTTCCATAGAAGCCGACAGGTACCTGGAAGCAGTCACTGATACAAATGGCCGCTGGCTGCAAATTCATGATATTGGCAGAACCGGAAATGGTATCTCTTACCTTTCCAAAGCCAGCCCTGCAGAAGAAGCGCATCCGTCCTCAGCGCACCTGGCATACAAACTCTATTCGATTGATTCAGGCGTTACCAAAGTGATGCTCTATTGCTCACCTACCCTGCCTTTTAATGAATCATCCGGACTGCGGTATGCCATTTCCTTCGATGATGAAAAGCCGCAGGTGGTGAACCTGCATGCAGATAATACAGAAAGGGCCTGGGCGCAATCAGTGAGCAATAATATCCGCATCAGCACATCCACACATCTATTACCGAAAGCAGGTATTCACACTTTGAAGATCTGGCCGCTTGATAACGGTATTGTGCTGCAAAAGATAGTGATCGATTGGGGCGGGGTTCGTAAGAGCTATCTTGGACCGCCGGCAACGGGTAAATAGTGGGTGCAGTTAGATAAACCATTCACTTTGACAATTGACAATTACAAATTATGCATATATGAAAAAGTTATCCATAGTCTGCCTCGCGCTCCTGCTGCTGTCTCATCTTCCGGCAGCAGCGCAAAACACCAGCACCAGGGGGCTCAAAGATTATTATATAAATTATTTTCCCATTGGGGTAGCAGTTAGTCCGCGCTCATTAACAGGTGCTGATGCGGAACTGATCACCCGGCAATTCAATAGCATCACCCCGGAAAATGCCATGAAAATGGGTCCTATTCACCCGCGGGAGGATTTTTACAATTGGGCGGCGGCTGATTCCATTGTGAATTTTGCCCAACGGAATGGCATGAAAGTACGGGGCCACACCCTGTGCTGGCATGAGCAAACACCTGGCTGGCTGTTCAAAGATGCTGCAGGTAACACCGTCAGTAAAGATGTGCTGCTGCAACGGCTGAAAAACCATATTACCACTGTGGTGAACCGGTATAAAGGAAAGATCTACGCCTGGGATGTGGTGAATGAAGCAGTCGACGATGCCAGCAGCAGGGTATTGCGTAATTCATTGTGGTATCAGATCTGCGGGGATGAATTTATAGTAAAGGCTTTTGAATATGCGCATGCAGCTGATCCCAATGCCCAGTTGTTTTACAATGACTACAATACAGAGCGGCCTGAGAAAAGGGAACGGATCTACCAGTTGCTGAAAAAACTGGTGGATGCCAAAGTACCCATTCATGGCGTAGGCTTACAAGGCCATTGGTCAATTTATGAGCCTTCTGAAAATGAGCTGCGTGCGGCCATTGAAAAATTTTCCTCCCTTGGATTAAAAGTACAGGTCACAGAGCTGGATATCTCTGTGTATCCCTGGGAAAAGAACCGTCGCGCCAAAAGGCCGGATGAAAATGACAGCTTCACGGCCGAACGGGAGCAACAGCAACTGGAGCAATACAAAAAAGTTTTTCGCATTTTCCGGGACTATAAAAATGTGATCACCGGTATTACGTTCTGGGGTGTGTCTGACCGGCGTACCTGGCTGGATGAATACCCGGTAAATGGCCGGAAGAACTATCCTATGCTCTTCGACCAGGAACGGAAACCGAAAAAGGCGTTTGAGGCTGTAGTGTCCTTTAAGCAGGAATGATCTTCCTTAAAAAATCGTAACTTTTAAGAAATAATCGCTCATGAAAGGATTGTTTCTTCGGCTGCTATTGCCTGCGATACTACCGCTTGCTGCCTTATCCCAGCATACAAACGAGGAACACAAAACACTTGCCATAGGCTCCCCCGCACCCGATTTCAAATTACCGGGTACGGATGGTAAAACCTATACCTTATCCACTTTCAGGAATGCGGATGTATTGGTTATCATTTTTACCTGCAATCATTGTCCAACCGCCCAGGCCTATGAAGACCGCATCATTCAGCTGACCAAAGACTATAGCGCCAAAAACGTCGCCGTGGTGGCTATAAGCCCCAATGATCCAAGGTCTGTGCGATTAGACGAATTGGGTTACACCGATATGAGTGACTCTTTTGAAGAAATGAAGATCAGGGCCCGAAACAAGAAATACAATTTTCCCTATTTATACGATGGAGATACCCAGGCCAGCGCCAAAGCGTACGGGCCGGTTGCCACACCGCATGTATTTATCTTCGATAAAACGCGCAAACTGCGTTACCAGGGCCGTATCGACAATGTAGAAAAACCAGGTAAAACACCTACGGAACTAAACACCCGCGATGCTATTGAGGCCCTGCTGCAAAACAAACCGGTAGCCGTTGAAACCACTAAAGTATTCGGCTGTTCCGTTAAATGGGCCGATAAAAATGCACTGGTAAAAAAAGGATTTGAGGAGTGGGCCAAAGAACCGGTCACGCTGAATTCAATAGACGAAGCAGGGTTGAAAGAGTTAGTGAAAAACAGTTCAGACAAATTACGTTTGATCAATGTCTGGGCTACCTGGTGCGGCCCCTGTGTTACGGAATTCCCGGAATTTGTTTCGATCAACCGGATGTACCGGCGCCGGGATTTTGAATTTATCAGCATCAGTGCCGATGATCCTGGCAAAAAAGACAAAGTATTGAAATTCCTGCAGCAACAGCAGGCATCGAATACCAATTACCTGTTTTCATCAGATGATAAATACAAACTCATTGAAGCCATTGATCCCAAATGGCAGGGCGCCCTGCCTTATACGCTACTGGTAGAACCTGGTGGTAAGATCATCTATGGCAAACAGGGACCGATCGATCCGGCGGAGATCAAACGGATGATTGTAGATAATCGCTTAATAGGAAGATTCTATTAATGGTAACGTTTCGTTGACGCTGCGGCGGGCGAAAGACTAGTTCTGCCTTCCCCCTCTTTGCCTGTTCTCCCTGCCAAGGAACATCCCTTTGCCGAAATTCTTAAAGTTGTACATAAAGCTCACAAGGAAGAAACGTTGCAGTACACGGGTGTAGGTATCTTCAATATAATTATCACCTACCGACCGGTTAATGCTTTTGTTCTGGTTCAACAGGTCAACACCACTGATCCGCAATTCGCCATTCTGCTTTTTAAATAACAGGCAGGAAACATAGGCATTCCATAACGGGATGGGCTGGTTGAATCCCTGCGCGCGGCCGGTATTGACATAATAATCAAAATCGTTGTTGATCATTATCCGTTTGAAGATGGTGTAGGTTATATCAATTGAATAATGCTGATCGAAATATTTGTAGTTTAAATTTTTCTGCACACTGTATTGCGCATCGTTGTAGTTATAACTGGCATTCGCCTGCAGATCGAGCTTATCCTGGATAAAATAATTAAATGAAATGCGCTGGCCAAGGGTCCGCGTATAATTATAATTCTTAACAGCATCCAGTTCGCTTACATCCCGGCTTTGCCGCAAAGTACTGGTGAGGTTTAAATTCACCGGACTGCGCCGGCCGGTGGTCACTTTTTTCAGGGGAATGCCAATAGTACCTGAAACATTGAAACTCTGTGCGCCGTCGAGGTTCACCGGTTTGGTCAACAACACACCGGTATCAAGCGTACTGATGCCGTTCACGATCTTGTCGCTGATGATACTGCCGCCGGCATTGATATTCAGGTATAGAAAATTTGTAAGATTGAATGTACTGTAAGTAAGATTGATGTTATGGGTGAACTCCTGTTTCAGGTCGGGATTACCAGTGCGAATGTTCAGCGGATTGCTCACATCCTCCACTGCCTGCAACTGGCTGATACTGGGAGCCCGCGTGCTGCCCCGGTAATGAAAACGCAGGTTCTTCCGGGGTTTTGGGTTCCAGTTAAAAGAAGCGTTCGGAAAGAAATTGGTATAGGTTTGACGCATCGTGCTATCCTTACCGGTAGTAGCCCGGTTGCTCAGGTTTTCCAGGGAGGCGAAATTCACCGCGCCGCCGAACTGATAGTTAAACTTCTCCTTTTTGACCCTGAAATTGGTTCCCAGCCTGCTGGCGGTGAACAGGTTCTCAAAATAATTGGTTTGCTGTTTATTGATACTATCGAAATCCATGGTGGTGGAATCGTAATCATAGGTATCACGGTCGCTGTTGCTGCGATTGATAGTGTATGCATAGTTCAATTCCCAAACCATACTGGAATCTATCATTTCAGTAACTGAAGTACTGAGCGTATTATTAAAGGAACGCGTCAACTGATCGTTGCGTTGCTGACGATTGTTTATGCGGTTCAGTGTGCCATCGGCATTGTAGAAATAATAAGGCGACATATTTAACCCATGGCCGTCACTACCATTCAGCGCCGTACTCCAACCCAAGGTAAAGGTACGGCCCGGTTTACGGAAGCGGTGGCGGAACAGGAAATCATTGGTAAAACTTTTTCCCTCCCGGTTATTCGAGCGATCGTTTACACCTTCAATCGCTTTGTATTTCATTTTCGGGCTCGCTGATTCGGTAATTAATGAGTCGTAATTGGACGACCTGGCTTTTTGCAGGTTTAAGGTGGGGGTTACCAGCAAAGAATTCATGCTGTCGATTTCATATTCCAGCCTGAAGCCAAAGCGGTGATTGACATTCGTATTTGAGCTGTTGGAGGTTGCGTTTGTATTGGCTGCCGAGTCATTGGAGAAAAAGTTTTGCCTAAAGCTCTCACTGAAATTAGTGGTGGTTGTTTGCGAAACAAAATAGCTGCCGGTAAATTCAACTTTAGCGCCCCACCGGTCACGGAAATTAATACCCGTACTCCATGACCTGGTATTCCCGTTATTGGCAGCAGGGCCCCCGCCAACCGCAGCCCGGCCGCGGCCTCCGCCGCCACGGCCACCCCCTGCATTGCCCATGCCACCCATAGCGCTCACGAGGTCGTTATTGGTAAATCCAACCCGGTTAATGTTATTGGCGCCGCCTAGTATGGAGATCTGCCGGTCGTTATTGAACATATTGAAGGAAGCACTTCCTTCATACCGGTCACTTGTACCTGCCGATGCGCTGGTGCGGCCAAAAACACCTTTCTTGCGATCTTTCTTCAGCTTGATATTGATGGTGCGTTTGCGGCTGCCATCATCTATTTTAGTGAACTTCGCCTGATCGCTCATATCATCGAATACCTGCACCGCTTCTACCATTTCCGATGACAGATTTTTGGTGGCCAGCTTTGGATCATTGAGAAAAAATTCCTTTCCATCCACATAGATCTTGGTGATCTCTTCCCCCTGCGAAGTGATATTGCCGTCCTTGTCTACTTCAACACCGGGCAGTTTTTTAAGCAGTTCTTCAACAGTGGCATTGGGTTTTGTTTTGAAAGAACTGGCCTTGAATTCGATCGTGTCTTTTTTTATCGATATGGGCGGTGCCTGTACCACTACACTGCCCAGCATAGCCGATGTATCGAGCGACATGAATACAGTATCCATGTCCATAACAAATTGCGTTTGGGTAATGTCGAGGTTCTTTTTATAAGGCGCATAACCGGTAAATGTAATGCCCAGCTCATATTTTCCTGTTTTCAGGTTTTTGATCTCGAATGAACCTGTTTTATCAACTACGGCAAAACCAATGGCTGATGAATCAAGAGGATCGATGATCGTAACTGTAGCATCGGGTAAAGGCAGCTTATTCATAGCATCCACTACCTTACCGCTTATTTTATTTTGTGCAGTAACAAATTGAGCTGTACATAATAGTAAAACAAAAAGGGTAAGAAACCGCATGCAATCTTATTTGGTTAACTCCATTGAATTTTAAATTGACGACAGAACACCCCGAAAACTGCTCAGCTCAGTTAATATTTATGACATGATAACTATTTACCATAAATAAAACCCGCACATGCCGCGGGTTCAAGACGAAGCATTTTTTGAAAAAGTGGCACGGGATTAAAAAAATATTAGAAGATATTAGCGGGCAAGGGTAACACTCATTAGTCCGACGACCACGTCATTGGCGTGCGTATGGAGGCTGATAGATTTAAGTTCTTTTCCAGGATCGAGCGGCATATCGAGGATGGTAGCGGCGCCGCCTTCAATAGCCATATTCGAGAAGCCTTTTATAGTAGTGTATTCGGCTGCGGATGTATATACTTTTCCCGTTTTCAATTGCAGGCGGAGCGGACGCGGTGCATCAGTTGTAAAACCAAGCCCATCGATAAAGTAGTCCTGCTCAATTGGCCACCAGTTTTGCGGGTTCACGAGGGCCAGCGTATCTGCTGTACCATCTTTGTAATGCACTCTTAGCTCAGCGTTTAGCAGCCTGGTTTGCATTGGGTTAGTAGAACCGGCCATTAAATAATACACATGACTGGCGCGGCCAGACACCGGCACAATAGCCGAATCGGGATAATTATCCCATTTAGACGTGAACACAATATTTTTCGCCAATGTGTCGGCAGGTGTTGCAAAAGGGATCTGTTGGGGCAACACTAATTCATTATTCTGGGCCGCCTTACGTAAACCTGCATCGTCAATAAGCGGCTGTACCAACGGATAACACCAGTTGCCAATGCCCTGCACCGGTAATTGTAATGTGGGTGATTGTGGCCGGGGCGACAAATACGCCTGCCTGAAAATATTGCTCACCTTATCATTGAACAATGACGACAGATCCACTTTTTCAAAATGGGTGTTGTAGCTGGCAGATACCTGCCAGTTTAAAATCAGGGTATCGGTATATTGCCCATCCTCCCATTCAAATCGAACATGGTTATTACCCGGCACAAGAAAGCTGGGAGGGATACTGATGACATCGCTTAATGCGTTTGCTGCTAATTGTATCGATTGAGGATAAGCAGCCGCATTGGCATTTACGAGGATCTTACCGGTTTTTGCAGCACCATTATTTTTAAGCTGGAACTGTATCTGTTGATCATTGGAATTATCGGCTGCAATAATTTCAACCGGTTGTTTTACTTCAAAAGCAAGAGGATGCCACCAAACCATTTCACCCTGCCTTAACTGGATGAATGCGGTCTTATGACCAGTTGTGCCCTGAATGGTCGCCTGCACCTGGTTACTCGTCAACATAATATTCTGTAGAACCTGTTGCGGATCGAAGATGGATTGAATAAAGCCGGCAGGAGCAGCGGCTGTTAATTGTGCTCCCTGCGCATATATACTGTCGTACCGCATGGGTGCAACCGGGGCGCCTGCCCATTTAATGAGGATCGTATATTGTTTGGCTTTGCCGGTGGCAATTTCGATCACTGGTTCACCCACTGCGTCTGGTAAACTATGCCAGTTGACCGCCTGGCCGTTTACCGTTACCGATTCAATGGCATCTTTCCATGCCCGTACGCGCAATTGCAGGTTCATGGAACGCGGAAAAGAAGGTTTGAGGATATATTGATCGGCAGCAGTGGTTCTTTTAAAATCAAGCGTTATATCAGGCGTTTGCAGGAAAGCTGTTTTCCAGGCAGCAGGCCAACCGGGTTTTATGGTCAATGTATCCCTCAGCGCATCTGGTAGAATACCAAACAAGCCTTCTATTAAGGACCGGCCGGCCATCCCGATGGGATCGGCAAAATCACGGTATAACTCGCCCCGGATGGCATCATAATAAGACAGCTGTTGAAATCCGCCCGGGCTTGAAGACAGGTACATACTTTCCACAAGGGCGCTTTTCCATAACCGGTAGGCGGCTTCCGAGCGGTTACCCTGCCAGTAGGCCAATGCCGTGTGCAGGTTTTCCGCCAGTGCTACATTGTTCAGGGACCAGGTATAAGGCTGCCAGTTGGTAGTGGTTAACAGGTAAAAACTTGAATCGCGTAACCCTTTTGCAGAAACAGGAATATGCGGAATGGATCTATCTACATAACGTAAGGCCTGGTATGTTTTAAATGCATCGGGCAGCCTGCCATCAATAGCGTGATAAATGGTCCACAGGCCTGCAGCAGGATGTAATAATTTTTCGCCGAGCGCATCCCTGAATTCAGCATACCAGCCCAGCTCCGGCATCCAGAGCTGGTTGTTCACGGCATCGTATATTTTATTGGCTTCGCTTTGATAAGGAGCAGGATCTTCGCCCACAACAGGCGCCAGTTGTGCTGCTACCAAATGCGCCCGGTAATTATAGGCGGAAGAATGGGTAACGGCCCCTCCACTGTATTGCAGGGCGTCACTCGCCCAAATGCAACAATAAGCGTCGTAAAGACCATCATTATCCACATCAAAATTCCTTTTCTCCCAGGCTAAATGCCGTTTCAATAACGGCCATTGCTCTTTTATATAAGCTGAATCGCCGGTATAAAAAAAATGAGTCAGGAGCTGGTCGACAAATACAAGGTTCATGTCGTAGTGGTGTGGACGCATATCTCCATTGGGATTACGGCAGATATAGCCGCTGCTGAACATGGAGGTGCCCATTTTTTCCAACTGCCGGGCAAGATGCAGGGCCGTATCAAAAACAACGGGTCCGCTGGCCGGAGTAGTTACCTGTGACAAAGCATAACTGCTGAAATGCGTCCGGGCACGGTCGTGCCAGCCCAATACATCAGCCACGTAAGCGCCGCGCCAGGCGGGTAAACGCATACGCCAGGCAACGGCTCCGTGCAAATAAGTGGGCGATTCCCAGATACCATCTGCGGCTACACTTAATGCGCCCCCTAATGTATTTATCCAACTGTCAGGCGTTACGATGGTGATGCGGCTCGCCAGTTTTTTGCGGGCTGCTTCGGCGGCATGAAATGTTGCCGCCAGGCTGCTGTATGTGCCTTTGACCGTATCGGTCGCTTGTATCAAAAAATAAAAAGCGCCGGGAGCGGCAGGCAGTTTACCGGCAATGGCCGGAGTGGTTGTGTCTTTACTCTGATATAGAACGAGTGGGTTCTCCTGCTGCGCTGCATCTGTTAACCGCATATCAGAAGCCGGTGGCACGATAGCGGATAGATGGCGGCCGGTTCCATAAACAAGATGAAAACTGTTATTAGTGATCGTATAACGATTGTCTTTACAATACTCCGGTTTTAAATAAAAAGATGATTCGGGATCAGCGCCTATGTCACCATCCCGTGAGAACTTTTTTCCGGTAGCCCCGCCAAAGGCCCAGCACAAGCTTACTTTATTGCTTACGTTTACAAACTGGCTCTTAAGGATCATACCTTCTGCATCGGCCAGTGCAAGTACCGTAATGTGCAGGGAACCGCTTCCCAGTATCGGATCTTTCACTTCATACAGCATGGAACCGGGGCGGTAAGTAGCTTTAATGGTTTTTGCTGCCGTTAACCATATGCTCTTATTACCAGCGATCAATCCCAATTTAAAATTGCCGCCCATGCCCGGCATATATAAAGCAAATTCAGGCAGGTCGCCAGCCTCTACCCGGAAGCCGGTATTGGTGCCATACAAGGCACGATTGAAACGCAGCTTTCCATTGACAGTTACGAAATCTGTTCCTTGTGGTGTGTAATGAATAGCCCGCTGCTTTATTGTACGCGATGGTTCATTAAGGACGGGCATCGACCGGTTGCCGCTTACGAATTGCCCATTGACCCCGGCAGAAATAAGGATAGCAAGAGAAGTTATGAAGTATGGAAACTTACGGAACATCGTTGGCGTACTGGTACATTGATAGATATGACAATGTTTGTTATGTATATGCTGCTTGATGCATTTGCCTGTCAGTAAGCATGCCACGGTTTAAAACCGTGGCACGCTTACATAACTAGAACATCGGTTTCAACCCTTCCCATTTCACTGTCCAGCTTCCGTCTTTCGGAAAGCCGGGGGTGGTCTTCTTATTCTGATCATAACCGGCACACATCATGGCAACCGCACTTAATAATCCACCGTTGCCGGGAAGATAAATGGTGAGGCGGTCATCCTGGTAATTATGTCCATTCACCAGGTAAGTATTTGTTTGTACAGGCATGAACAGCGCATCAATCGCTTTATCGGGCATGTTGAGCCTGGTAGCAGTCATGGCCATTAACGGAAAGTCCCAGCCCCAGGTGGTTTCCCATTTCCAAACCTTTAGAATCAGATCATAGGTGTTCTTCATGACCGTTGTATCGAGACGGTCACTGGCAGGCAGTGAGCTGTAAGCGCCCAATACGGCCGGATGATCGGTGATATAGCGTTCATTCGTATAACAATCGGGTGTGCTTTCTGTGGCCAGGTATACACCATTCGCCTGTGGCAGGGGGGCCAATTGCTTTACAATACTATCCCACTTCTTTTGACGCGGTAATCCCAGGCGCTGGCGCCATTGCTGCGCCACGGTTAGGGCCCATTGCCAGTAGGCAAGTTCGTAGGTTGGATTAAATGTTTTCACCGCATCGAAACATTCCTGTGCCGGTATTAATCCCTTGCCCAGATTGTATCTCTTTCTTTCAGCATCCCAGGTAGGGAAGGAAGCCATGAAATCGGCTGTTCCAAAAACCAGGTCTTTGTATTTATTCAATACCTTCTTATCCTTTTTGGCGCGATACGCCAATTCCGCCATATAGATCAAATGCGGTTGTTGCCAGATGAGGAAGGCGCCTACTGAAGAAGGCGCTTCAGCCCCATGATGATCAGTCATTTTTTGCCAGCGCAGGCCATCAAAGCCCTGGCGCTTCGCAAGTGCGCGGGCGCCATCGGCTACTGTAAAATACCAGTCAAGGCTTTTCTCCATCAATTCAGTTCGCCCCCACAATGCATAATGCACGGCATGCCACCAGTGCATTTCGAGATGCGGTTTTCCAAACCAGCTGTTGTAGGTCAAGCCGGTTTCCTGGGGCGGGTAAGTCGAGGCGCACTGTACCCTGGTAATGTATTGTGATAACACGATCCTTCTTTCGAGCTCCTTCGCCCGCTCGTTGCTACTTCCTGCCAGATCTACAGCACCTCCGCTTTTCCAGAATTTCATCCATTGAGCGTTGCTGCTCATCTTTGTTTCAATATAGGAAGGAACTGTTTTTTGTAAGGCCGGACCAAAATAGAACGAAGCCTGAAAATCGCCTGATCCTGCCGGTGGTTGCACAATACAATCATGCTGCCGGCGCATGTTAATCGAAGCAGCCCTGCTAAAAGTGTATTGTACATAGTAAGTGGTAGTATCGAGCGTTCTGCGGATGGCGCCCCCAAACGATGCCGGTTTGTATAGCTCTGAGCGATGTTTGGAGCTATCGCCTTCAAATGTGCCTACATCTTTGAATTCTCCATTGGGATATGGAAAATGCAAACGGATGGCGATACGTTTCTCAGCCAGGAGCGGTGAATTGATGGATACGGCTATTCCATCCTGTTCCTGGTGTGCAAAGGTTGATACCACTACCGGCACCTCTTCTACGGTGAAACTGCTTTTCAGTTCTCCGGTCCACATATCCAGCTGCTGATCGATGTTCTGAATATCTTCTATGGAAGCAAGGGTTCCATTCTTTTTTGTGATCTCCAATCCGATATTACCTAATTGCAGCCGGTGTGGATTCACGCGGAAATAGTCAACGGCTTTGCGGCTGCGTTCAGGTTCTTTCACCTGCACACAATAAGTGATCTTCTTCCCGTTCAGCTCATATTCTTTAAGGGTTTCTTCCCGCCGGTAATTTTCCGTATTGGGAAAGCTGTGCCAGCCCCATTCCGACTGGGTTCCGAGGGGAACGCCCTTCTGGTAGTAGGCCGGAAAACTTTGCAATCCGGTTACATCTGCGGTAAAAGCGAATTGTCCATTACCAACGGTCAATGAGCCCAGGGGATCGGGTTTATTGATATGAATGGTATGTCTGCGTACGACGGCCTCTCTGTCGATGCCCCCTTGCTGCGCCATGCTGTTCGTTACAGCAATGCCAAAAGCCAGTATTATAAGTATTCTCTTCATCATCATGAATGGTCAATGGTCAATGGTCAATTAATAAATCTATTAGTTTAATAACTGGCAGCTTACCATCTAAGAACTTTGAACTTTAGACTCTGAACTAAAATCTGTGAACTATAATCTAAGGAACTTTAACAGCCTGCCTGGCAAGCAATTTCCATTGTCCTTTTTGTTTTTGCCAAACCAGCAGGATATTCAGTTTAACACTGCCGGGATTGCCGCTGTCGTTGGTCGTTGCAGCCAATACATGCCGTACGATCGCTGCATCGCCGGATACAGACACAGTTTGATTGGAAAGATCAATCGTTACAAAATCTGATTTTCCCGTAACAATATTTTCTACAAACTGGGTTTTATCTTCTACGCGCCCGCTGCTATGGCCATAACTTAACTGATCGGCGGTTATTTGCTGCAGTCCGGTTTTATCGCCATCGATCATGGCTTTACGCAATTTTTCCACAGCGGCAGTTACCGCTGCTTCCTGTTTATTTTGGGCCAACGCGGCATTCATAATTCCGGTCAACACCATGAGGTACATGAATCGTTTGATCATATTGTTCATTTTAATGGTTTGATAATTGTACGATGGTCATTACTAAAGTTTCGAATTTACTTCATACCATTCAACCAGCCAACAATCAAACCATCCATCTATTCAACCCTGTTATCACTACTGTAAAGGCGTGAGGGTTACAGGTCCTAATAAGCCCGATACTTCCGGTTGCCATTTTGCCGCAGTGAATAAACCATTCGCTGCCCGGTTTTCGGGCAGCCTTGCCGGGAAATTCGTATTATAGAACTTCTTCCAGGGAACACCCCGTTTTTCAAGATCGATAATGCGATTGGTCATGCCATTGCTCACTTTTATTTCCAGCAGGTTATCCGATTGTAACAGACCAGCGGGTATGGTTATCCGGTACATGGGCCCCAGGACCGTGGCGATGGTTTTACCGTTCAGCGCCACTTCGGCGCTCCATGCCACCTTGCCGAGGTCAAGCGAATAGGCTGGCGCCGCTGTCGATGGTTTTGCAAAATGAATGCTGTATCGCGCTGTACCGGCAAATGTGCTGGCGGCACTATCGGGTAACTCCGTCCAACTGCCTAATGTATTAATGGTTGTTGCTTTCGGCAACCCCGGACCGCCGCTGATGAACTGCAGGTCCCAGGCTCCTTTGATCTCCGCAGCTTCACCCGCCGCTGAATAATAGGTATAGGGCTGGCCCTCTAATGTAGTAGTGGACGTTTGCAGCACACAGCTTTCGCCGGGTTCCAACTGCAGATACACTTCCAGCAGGTTATTTACAAGCCTTGTTTTGGCAATGCCGGTTTGTGCCTGCATAGGATCGAATACAATTGCGCTCACGGCTTTGCGGTTCAGGGCCGCCCACTGCACGACGCGTTTGCCTGAGGTATTGCTGATAAAATAATAATTACCGCCATTGATACTCCGGCGAATACATTGCAAACCGGCCTTGTACATGGGCTCCGGCGTTACATTGACTGCTGCCAGCAGCTGTTCAAGATCTTCTCCTTTATAAAAAGCGCCTGTACCGGTTATTGTTTTTTGCAATCCGCCTTCCGTAACAAATTCCAATGTAGCGCTTAGATCCCTGAACTGTTTTTGCCGGCTTTCCAGCTGCCCGTAGCCAGGTACCCCTTCTGGCAGCTCTTTGTACACAATGATCCTTGCGCCCGCTTTTGCCAGCGCTACCAGTTTCTGTAATGTTGGAAGGGGCAAATATTTCGTATTGGCCAGTACGATGGTGCGGTAAGTGCCACCGGGCGTTTTTAATAGAGAACCGCTGGTGTTTACCAGCGCTAACTGTTTATCGGAAATGAAATCAAAAGCATAGCCTTTTTGCAGCATTTGCTCTGCCACCTTATTAAAATCGGTATGTTCAAATCCTTTCATGCCATCGTAATGGTGTAACAGGTCACGGCCTGGTGTAGAGTTACGATCGCTGAAGGGAAAATATAAAAGAACGTCATTATCAGGTTTACCGCTTTGCAGAAAAGACTGGCAGCGGGTTACATAATTATTTAGGGTACCAAAGTCTTTCCAGAACGGATGCACCGGTTGAAAATGTACAGCTGCATAGAATAACCAGCCTGGCCATGGATCCGTGATGGGCGAATAACTGGTACCGTGGTAAATGATATGGTTCACGCCACCGATAAAGTATTTGTCGATCGATTCTTTTACGTCGCCCAGGTTCGATTTGAAATGTTCATTCAACCAGGTGGCCGCTTCTGCGGATGCCAGCGGCTTGCCCAGGATATGTGAAGCGGATACCGCAAATTTAAAGCGCAGCAATTCGGTGCCCTCTGTTTCGGGAATATCTACCACGCCGTAACAATCCAGGATGTTGGCCGGTGAACCGTGCGACTGGTTACGTACTATTTTTCCCTTAGCCTGCGCCCATTTGTGCCAGGGAATGGTAAATTTTTCGAGTAAGAGATCGGCAATGGTCTGGCGATAATCATACAATATCCGCAAACTGGTTTCATCGCGCTCCTTTTTTAACAATTGTGGTAAAAACATTTTCAGATCATAGCCGCGGCGGCGTTTAAATTCTTCAAAGAAAGCAGGCGTATAATTGCTTTGTCCGCGCGCATCATCTACTTCATAGGAATCGTTAAAAAAGCCGCGTAACCCGCTAAGGTCGCTGCCGGCAAAGGCTTTATCGAACCAGCTCAGGTATTTCTTGATCGCAGTTTCAGAAAAATGGTCAATAGCGTTGCCTTCAGCGCCTGGAGCAGCCCTTTCCACCATTTTACCATGCCAGCCCATGAATAGCGCGTATACCGTCCAGTTACCGGATGGCGCCTTCCAGTTCAATATACCCTTTGCATCTACTTTCGTTGTGAGGTCAATGGCCTGGCCTTTGTCGCCATAAGCCATTATTACCTGTAGTGGCAGGTTCTTTTTATATTTCAACTGGTCGATAGCCAGTGCCTGCAGGTTTTTATTGGCAAACACAGGCTCGGCCAGTTTTGTAGCATCTTTAAAATGTGCATAGTTCTTCAATGCGGCAGCGACAGATGAATTTCCGCCGGCATATAAACCGCTCTGACCGGCCAGTGTATTACCAATGGCATCGAGGTAGGGTTGCTGCTCAAAAGCGATCGGTTCGTTGATGCTTTCCCCAGCTTTTACCGACCAGGTTTTGTACACAAGATCTTTGCAGGCCTCTGCATCACCGATCAACGGCCCGCCCCCAAATGGCCAGCCGCTGCCGGTAGCCATATCGATCTGCATATTCAGCCGTTTGGCTTCTTTCAGGGTATGTGAGAAGACCTGCATCCATTGGGGTGATAGATAATCTATAAACTGATCTTCATAGCCTGCCACGCCATAGATGGGTGTAATCTCCAGGCCGCCCAAACCAGCGGCCGCATACTGCTCCATATTGGCAGTAAGGTCTTTTGAAGTAACGGCGCTGCCCAACCACCACCAGCGGGTCCAGGGTTTTGTAACTGCATGTACAGCAGGCCATTTGATCTGTGCCTCAGTGCTGATGACCGTTATTAGCAATGCTACTGAGTATATAATATTCCTTATCATCTGTGCATGTATGTTGGTGAATTGCATTTGCTACCGGTTACATGGCAACTGGTAACTGGTAACCGGCAAGTGGTAACCATCTTATAGCAAGTAAGAATTTCCAGTCGCAACTCGCTCCCGGATTACCTGCCGCTTGTAAGGCTGGTCGATCGTGTATTCCCACTAGCCACTCACCACTTGCTGCTAGCTTTAGTTTAACAGGAATTCCTTTTAGATCTTGACAGCATACACCTGCGTGCTTCCTTCAAAATTCGCTCTGAAGATGATCCATTTTCCATCGGGCGAAAAATGTACGTTGGGTTCCAGCTTATAATTGTGGTGTTGCATGTTCACCAGTTTCTCTGCTTTAAAATGATCGCCCTCCGGTTTAAACAAATAGATCCATCTGCCATCAGGGGCTTTTGCTACCTGGCCGGGATCACCGCCGTCGCCGGCAAATAATTGCTGATCGGGCGAGGTGGTAAAGTGAATGCTCCACTCATTGCGGTCGAGTTTATACTTTTTCTCTTCCAGGGTTTTTACATTTACACCCGCTACGAAAAATGTACTGCCACGTGGTTGTTGCAGATCGAACCAAATGGTTTTACCATCGGGCGAAAACCATTCATGACCGGCAATTTCCATGTCCATGGTGCGTTTGTGCATCAGCTTTGCTTTGTCTTTACTGGCATTGCGAATATCAACGGTCCAGATACGGTCCACCTTATGCCAGGGACCTTCGTGGCAGAACATTAACAAATTAGGGTCGGTTGAAGAAAACTGCACATGGTTTAACCAGGCGCTGTCCGTAAACAGCCGCTTCAGCTGTTTGTTATTAATGTCAATAACAAACAGGGTACGGGGTAAACGGGCCTCGTAAATTTTCTGAAAGTAATCGTGTTTCGCGGGATTCTTCCTGTAGATCTCTTTTTCAGCATCGGTGCTATGATAGCCGGCCAGCAGGCTTTCATCGGCATTTACGGTCGTAACGCTGGCTTTAAAACCGGCAGGGAATACAAATACCAGTTGGGTATTTTTTGTATCGATATTAGTTACAAACACACTGTCTTTGATCTGGTAATAGACGTTACGTCCTTTTGCACTTACGATCTCCCCATTCATCGGAGTGCCCTGGTGGGTAATTTGCTCCAGCTTACGCATTTTGAGATCTACCGTATATAACTGCCGGCCATGGGAACTGTCGGTACTGTAGAAAACCATTTTATTACCAACAAAGGGATTGTTGTGAAAATAAAAGCTGGCATTATCACCCGGTTTGTTGGTCAGCCGTACAATCATATGTTTTGTGGAAGCATCGATCCATGTATCTGGCATTGGTTTCCGCGATCCGGTTTCCAGAACAGGCTGTGCCAATGATGTGAGGGAGATGGCGCTGAAAAATGCAAACAATATTTTATTCATATAGTAGCTGTTTATATAAAAAGTCCGGAAGACAATTACAAGGGATGTAAATTGTTCCGGACTTTTTTATTTACCTGGTTGCATTACATGCAATCCGTTTAGTATCCTTTGTTCTGTTCGTATAAGCCCGGCTTTACATCCAGTTCCGATTGGGGTATTGGATATAAGATGTAATTTTTATCAAAAGGTTGCATTACGCGCTGTACATCTTCTGTTGCTATCCATGCGGGTATTACCGTTTCCACCAATCCGCTGCGTACGAGATCGTGCCAGCGGCTTCCTTCAGCAGCAAACTCTTTTCTTCTCTCTTCCATCAATTGTGGAAGCGTTATATTAGCCACCGGCCCCAAACCAGCGCGATTCCTCACCTGGCTCACTATGTTATCTACATCGGTTTGTGAACCCGGTGCTCCTTTGAGGATACATTCTGCTTTTAACATCAACACATCTGTAAAGCGCAATACGATAAAATTGATCGGCCAGTCGAGCCGGTTATTCTTGGGCACTTTTGTAATGTCGATGTATTTTTTGAAAAAGGAACGGCTTTCAGGAATGCCGCTAGCGGTATAACCAGATTGAATGGTAAAGGCTTTGCGGTTATCAGCGGCTTCATAAGAATTCAGGAGATTGTTCGCGACGGGCCTGATGGTTAAACCGCCCTGCGTTCCCAGGCCAAGTTCCTGGAACCAGTTATCCGGAGCAAGCAGCCAGGGGAAAGTACCACCTGTTATAGGATTCGATCCGTTGTTATACTGTACATCAAATACAACTTCCGCATTGTTCTCATTCGTATAAGAAAAGATATCGGTATACTTAGCCAGGAAAGAATATTTTTTGCTGTCGATGATCTCATTCAACAAGGTAAGCGCCTGGCTCCATTCATTTAAACCCAAACCAGGTCCGTCAATACCATAGGTGGGGCCCGAGCGGGTCATATGAACCAATGCAAGTATTCCTTTTGCTGCATATTTGGTAGCCCGTCCTTTATCCGCTGCATCTTTGTACGCATCGGGCAAATTGTCAGCAGCGAATTTCAGATCATTCATAATGAAAGTATACACTTCAGGCACCGGGCTTCTGCCAATTTCCAACGCTTCATTAGCCAGCACGGGATGGTCGATGATCGGTAGTTTACCGAACCATCTTACCAGGTCAAAATAAAAGAAGGCGCGCAGGAATCTGGCTTCTGCTTCCAGGCGGGTCCTTAAAGCAGCATCAGCAATGATACTTTCACCTTTCAAAGCTAATTGTTCCAGTACCTGGTTGGCTCTGGAAATGGCACTAAAATTTCCGGTCCAGGCTTCTGCTACGTATGCATTGCCGGCAATTGTTTTATGAAAACTGTTGATGCCCTCCCACTCACGAACACCACCGTCTGATACTGCATATAAATTGTCTGACCTGGTCTCCGATAAATTCAACAATCTGTCGGGATAGGTTCTCAATCCGTTATATGCTGCGTTTACGCCTTGTACAAAATCAACTGTTTGTTTATAAAAAGTTTCGGTAGGTGCGTCTGAAATAGGTAACTGATCCAGCTTTTTTTCACAGGCGCTCAGGAAACCCACGGCTGCGATCAATGAAATTCCAAGTATTTTTTTCATCTGAAAATATTTATTGTGTTTTTGCCAGATCGAACTTTCCATGGCCATCCGCCAGTTGGCAGATCCCTTCGTGTCATCTTGAAATTTTTGCCATGGACGTCTCATATCGATTTCAGTTATCGGCATTAAAAAGAAAAGTTTACACCCAGGATCAATGATTTCGGCAAAGGCAAACCACCATAATCGCCTGGTTCCAGATAAAATTCGTTGCCACTCAGGTCGGTATTATTAGCCTCAGGGTTCAACCCGCCTTTGTATTTATCATGGCCAAAGAAGTTCTCGGCAGTGATGAACACCCGGGCTCCCTGCACGATATTCTTCGATTTGATTAAGCGGTTGAGGTCATAACCAAGGGTGATCATGCGAACACGGATATAATCAGAAGAATATAACCAGTCGGTATTCGCGATCTGTCCAAAGGTTGAATAGGCTTTACCTACTTTTCCTGCACCGGGATTATCCGGTGAACGCCAGCGGTCGCGATAGAAACCTAATGCATTATCAACTACCCCCTGTCCGGTTCTGCCCAGGGCGCGTCCCAACAGCGAATAGATGGATCCGCCTCTTTGTCCCTGAACCAGCACGGTCAGATCAAATCCATTCCAGCGAACATTATTGGTGATACCATACACGTAATCAGGATTGGGATGTGCTACGATCTGGCGGTCATTGAGGTCAATGACGCCATCGGGCGTAAAATCTTCGTATTTGGGATCACCTGCTTTTTGCGGCCCGAACAAAGCCACTTTTTTATCGATATCTTCCTGCGTGAGGATGCCAATTTGTTTTACTACATAAATGCTGTACATCGGCTCGCCAACACGGAGTATGGAGTGTTGCGCTCCTGCATAGGCAGAAGGGATGATGATCTGGTTTTGCCCGCTGCTTAAAGACACGATCTTATTTGTATTACGGCTCAGGTTAAGTGAAGTGGTCCACTGAACAGGTCCTTTAACAAGGTTCCGCGAAGTAAGCTCAATTTCCCAGCCTCTGTTGCGCGATGAACCGGCATTCGTAAGCTGGGTACCAAAACCGGTTACCCAGGGAATGGGCACATTCAATAATAATTGGGTGTTCAGCTTGTTGTACACATCGAAAGAAGCGCTAAGGCGGTTATTGAAAACGCTCAGGTCAACACCCATATCAAAAGTTTCAGACATTTCCCAGGTGAGATTGGGATTGGCAATTCTGCCCTGCGCCTGCGCAAGTGCAGCAGCACCATTCAGTGAATAGTTATAGGATGACAGTATCGCAACGCTGCTGTAATTACCGATATTATAGTTACCGGCTTTACCCCAGCTGGCTCTTAATTTCAGATCGTTGACAAAGGAAACACCCTTCATAAAATTTTCATCCGATACCCTCCAGCCTACCGAAGCGCTGGGGAACCAGCCCCACTTGGTATCCTTGCCAAAGCGGCTCGATCCATCACGGCGTAAACTGGCTGAAAACAAATATTTGCCGTCAAAGGAATACTGCACACGGCCAAAGTAGGAAAGCAGCACATTTCTTTGTTCTACTGTTTCCCCGGTATACCCGTTGGCTGCATTCAGGGTGATCACGTTATCTCGGTTATAACCCCCGTTAGAGGCGAGACGCTGGTTATCGTATTTTTCAGAATTATACGAGTAACCTGCCAAAGCCGAGATATCATGTACGCTGTTGATCGTTTTGTTGTACGAAAGCGTATTCTCATTTACAAAGGTGAGCTTTTTATAGCTGCTGAAGCTTCCGCTTGAACGTATGGTGAGATCTTTCTGCCGGGTAGCCAGGGCATTGGTCACCTGGTATGGCGTAAAGCTCTTGGCGTCCTGGTCGGTATTATCCAGGTTAAGGGTTGTTTTGAAGTTCAAACCCGGTAAGATCTGGTATTCGCCAAAAGCCGAAGTGATGGTACGAAAGCGTTTTGTCTCCCCGATGATCTGTTGCAACTTTGCGATAGGACTATTGGTTGAAACGCTCCATGGGTATTGACCATTATCACCTGCATTCGGATATAATCCCATGCTCTCTTCCTGTACAGGGGTCATACTCAGGAGCTGGTGAAAGATATTGTCCTTGCCTTCTACGCCCGGATCATTGATGATCGAATAGGTAGGCGCCAGGTTCAAACCCAGTTTCAATTTTTTGGTAGCATTCACTTCCACATTGGCGCGGGCGGAATAGCTGGTATAATCTGTGTTGATCACCATGCCCTCCTGTTTGGTCATATTACCCGACACATAATACCGCACTTTATCGGTACCGCCACTTACTGAAACCTGGTGGTTTTGCGTAAGGCCCTTGCGGAAAGCTTCATCCTGCCAGTCGATGAACCGCAAACCCGGATACCCTTCCTGCGCCCAGCGGGGATCGGTCATATAGTTTGTATTATATTGACCCGGTTGAATGGGGGAAGGCAGATTTTTATTGAGTAACTGGCGACGCGTTTCGTAATCGTCGCTGGCAGTGGCGCCTTTTGAACCATAATCCGCAACATATCTTGCGTTGATCATTTCTGTGGCCCGGTCGATCCATTCCTCTGCATTCAGCATATCGAGTTTTCTGCTGCGTTCTACAAATCCAACATTCCCACTGTATTCAATTCTTGCCCGGCCCGATTTACCGCGTTTTGTGGTAATGAGCACAACACCGTTGGCAGCGCGGGAACCGTAAATAGCAGCAGCAGCAGCGTCTTTCAACACCTGGATATTCTCAATATCATTGGGGTTCATATTGTCGAGCGGGTTACCGGCCGCATAATTACCGGCAGCATTTGGCGAAGCCGGCGACAGGGGAAAACCATCAACCACATACAATGGTTCGTTACCGGCTGTAATAGAACCTGTACCGCGAACCTGAATGCTGAAGCCTTTACCCAATGCGCCACTGGTTTGCTTAACGGCCACACCGGCCATTTGGCCAACCAGCGCCTGGTCGACCCTGGTTACCGGCCGCTCATCCAGCTTACTGGCATCGAACTGTACAGTAGCAGCAGTTACATTTCTTTTCTTTTGGGTTCCATACCCGATGACGACTACATCGTCGAGTGTATTTTTTTCTCCGGCCAGTATTATGGAGACAGTGCTTTTTCCGTTCAGCGCTATCTCCTGCTGAGAAAAACCAACTGAGGTGATCACGAGGCTTTCATTACCGGTAACCCCCGAAATAGAGAAGGTACCGTCCTCTCTGGCAATGATACGCTTTTCGGTACCCTTGATCTGCACCGTGGCGCCGGGCACTCCATTGCCTTTATCGTCTGTGATCCTGCCGGTAACAACCTTGCTAGCGGTGGTGTCCTGTGATCTTGCCTGAAAAATGGAAAACAGCAGTAAGAAAGATATTAACCAAATACCCTTTGGTTGAAGTTGCGGTACTCTCATATTGGCACTATTTATAGTTTACAATCGCCTGAAGTGACTAAAATTAGAATTACCTGTTCCAACGTTCATCCTGTTCCATCCTGTCTAAATACAAAAAGGTAACCCAACACTTGCGCAGGCAGTGCCTGTTAATTGTCATCGAAACATTTCCGGGAACGATTGCATAATTCAACCCAGGGAATCCGATGCTTAAGAAAGGTTTGTCGTTCGGGAATTTTAATTTTAATTTAATTAGCACAGATCGTCAGCGTATCAGGCCGCGTAGTCGCATTGGCCGTAGGTGGGATCGTCAGATGTTCGACCGATGTGGTTGACGCTTCGAATACGAACATTGCGGACAAACAACGCCTGGGGATGGCATTGTGTTTTTTGGCAATTTTTGGCAGATCACAAAATCTCTAAATCTCAAAATCAGAAATCTTAAATCAGAAATCTTAAAATCAGAAATCACTAACCACCGGCCATCCGGCGGCATCCCAACTCAATTCACGAATGATCAGTTTGCTTTTACCATTGTCCTTCGCATCGTAGCCATGATATACGATGTAATCCCTGCCATCAAACTGGTATACCGAATTATGCCCTACTGCCGTCCAGTTGGCCGTATCGCCGGCAATCACGAGGGAACCGCCGCCCTGCATCAGGGGGATATTATTTTTATCTGTATAGGGCCCTGTTACTTTTTCACTTCTGCCCACCATCACTTTATAATTGCTTTTCAACCCGCGGCAACAAAAATCGGTTGACACAAACAGGTAATAGTACTTTCCCTTTTTAAATAGAAAAGGCGCTTCAATGGCGGCATTACCGGCGACACTGTCGGGCAGGCTGGCATCCCTTCTGCGGCTGGCGAGGTTATGCCATTCTTGCGGTTCTTCGAGCGATACCAGGTCTTTGTTCAGCTTTACGAGTTTTAGACCATTCCAGAAAGAACCAAAGCTAAGCCAGGGGGTGTTGTCGTCATCGATAAAAAGATTGGGATCGATCGCATTCCAGTCATCGCGGTTGGGAACCGATTGAACGAGTTTACCATGGTCCTGCCAACGATAATCCGGTGAGGAAGGATGCAGGGTCTTATTGGTAGCCACACCTATACAGGAAGTGTTCTTTCCAAATGCAGAAACGGAATAATACAGGTAATACAAGCCGTTATGATAGCGGATATCCGGCGCCCAGGTATGACCTTTGAAACCGGGAAGTTCTTTCAACACCCAGCCCGCCACCTCTGCAAATACCGGTTTCTCTTTTTTCCAATCAACCCGGTTAACAGACGACCATACGGTAATGCCCATACCGGTACAAAACATATAATACACACTATCCTGTTTTATCATCACCGGATCATGTGCGGGAATGTGCTTTGTTTGGGCAAACGCGATGGCCGGGCACAAAAACAAAACAATGGAAATGTAAATAATCAGATCTTTCATGCAGGGATTGCTTGTAATGGAGGATTTCTGATTTTGCGATTTCTGATTTCGGGATTTTGATTTACAGTTTAAGAGATTTTGGGATCTCCTCAGCTCTAAAGCTGATAGATCCCAAAATCTCTACATCGCGAAATCTAAAAATGTTATAGATTACTCGACTATCAATTTCTTCATGATCGTTCTCTCATCACTTACCACTTGTATGGTATAGATGCCGGTTGTATGCGGCACAGGCACCTGTACTATGTTTGCAGACAATTGCCTGTTCGTATATACCAGCCTGCCATCGCTCGTGTAGATGTTGGTGACAATATACTTTCCAGGCGAGCCGGGAACAATATTCAGGTATTTGCCCCTGGCTACCGGGTTTGGATAAATACTTCGCCCTCGTTCATCGGTCAATACCGGTTGCAGCTGGTTAACTGCTTCCCTGGCCGCAGGTGTTGCAATCAACCATTTCTGGCAATTGCAATCGGAATAATCCTGCAAGCTCAACCTGGTTCCGGCAGTCGTGGAAGAACCGGCAATACTCACGATCCTCGTACCTGAGGCCGGTGTAATAATATGCGAACCGTCTGCCAGGCGCTCAACCTTGTATTTCTGACAGTTATTGTTCAGCCAGGCATACAACTGCATTTGCGTTCCCGCCGCCGTTCCGCAATTGATCACATCGGCTGAAAGACCACCGAGCGCATTGTTGATGCGGTAGTATCCATTGCCCACCGGAACAAAATCCCATTTCTGACAGTTGATATTCGCCCAGGTGCCTTGTGCAATGCCCTGGCCCGATGCGCCGGTACAACCCCAGGCATCCCATACCAGGTTACTGTGTTTATTGGTAACCCGGTATTGCCCCGCAGCGATCCAGTCACGGGTAATAAAAGGCCAGCCACCGCTAAAGCCCATGTTGGCAATATCTAATTTGGCATTCCCATTATCGTTGCCATCATAATAATGCATGGAAACAAAGTTCGATCCGTTCTCTGTCAGCAGGCCTAAATGGCCCGGACCGATATAGCGGCCTGAAGCTCCTAACGCCAGCGAACCACCGCCGTTGCGCATATCGGTACCGTTCTTGTCAACATAGGGCCCCGTAATACTCGTTGAGCGTCCTACAACAATATAATAGGAACTGCTGGTGCCATTGCAACAGGTTCCACGATTGGCAAAGAGGTAATAATAACTGCCGTTCTTCACAATACAGGGAGCTTCCCAGTCGGCGCCATTACCGCCGGCAATTCGGGTAACAGCGGCACCGCTTTTTACTTTGCCTGTTGAGGGGTCCAGTTCAACAATACCGATACCTCCATGCCAGGAACCATAAGACATGTATAACCTGCCATCTGAATTCCTGAAGATAGCCGGGTCTATCGCATTGATATCACCGGCAGCGGAAGATGAAACCACTTTTCCGAGGTCTGTCCATACGTAGGCCGATGAATGCTGATCGAGCGTAGGTGATGTAGCCACACCGATGGCAGATACCGAAGACCCGAATGTTGAACAGGAATAATAGATATAGTATTTCCCGTTCATGTAGATACAATCGGGCGCCCAGAAGGTCCCGTTGAACCCTGGTACCGCGGCGTTGATCCACGATGGCCAGGTTCCAGCCGGAAATACTGTTTTGGGACCGGATGTCCATTGATACAGGTTGTTCGAATACGCTGCATAAATGCCATTACCAGTGGTGAACATCCAGTACCGGCTTCCGTCTTTGATGAGCGTGGAAGGATCATGTGATTGATAGGCGCCGCCCAGGGCGCTGGCTTGTTCGGGCTGCGATAGCATCAGCATTCCCAAAACAAGCAGATAAGGTAAGTCTTTTTTCATTTGGCAAGTTTTGAATGGTTAATAAAACATCATTCCAACTTTACCCGCAGCACACTGAATGAATACGGTGAACTGTTCAAAACGATCTTTTTACCTTTTATATTAATGGTTGATTCAACAGGTGCTACGTTGGTTGGATGCTCGAATGAATTCAAAGCGGTGAGCTCCGACTGCATCACGGTCAGTTTTCCCTTGGCAGCGATCTTTTTTACGCCATCCAATTGTAAGGTATTGACCTGTGGTTTGTCAGCAGCGTTTACCACTTTAATGATCAATTCATTGGTAGCCGCATCGATACAGGCCGAAGCATAGAGGCTGTCCTGCCCGGCGACTACATCATTGTTCAATGTAATGGGTACTACTTTGGAACCTTTGTTCAGGGAGAATAATTTCTGTACATGGTAATCAGGCGTTCCATAGGACTGCAGGTTGTTCACCCAAATGAGATCAGGCGCCCATTGCCAGCCGTCCACATGTGCAAAGAGCGGTGCATAAGAAGCCATCTGTACCACATCGGCATTGCGTTCGAGACCGGTCATAAAAGCGGCTTCTGACAAGGCTGCCAGCCAGGTATTCCGGTTGTGGCCAACCGTTTTGTCAACATGCGATGCATATTCGCCACCGAAGACCTTGGAGCCGGTGCGGGGATAGCTGTCATACCTTCTCGCATTTTGCAGGAAAAATTCAGGCTTGCGATAATAGTGTTCGTCTATAAAATCTGCATTCATCTTGCGCAGCTCGCCATTCAGGTAATCGAAACGCTCGCCATTGGGATCCGTGCCTGAGCTGCAGATCAGCTTGATATTGGGATATTTTGCCTTAATGGCCGTCTGGAATGCTTTCAGCCGTTCAATATATTGCGGTCCCCAGTTCTCATTGCCGATGCCCATCATCTTCAGATTAAATGGCGCCGGATGGCCCATATCGGCTCTTACCTTGCCCCATTTCGTGCTAACATCGCCGTTGGCAAACTCAATGAGATCGAGCGCATCCTGGATATAAGGATCCAGCGCCTGCATGGGAACCACCTCTGCTGAATTGAACTGGCAGGCCATGCCGCAGTTCAGGATGGGCAGTGGTTCGGCGCCAATATCTTCTGCCAGTTGAAAGTATTCAAAGAAACCAAGTCCAAAGGTTTGGAAATAATCAGGGGCCGCCCGGTGCGGGAACTCGATATTCCACCGGTTCATCATCAACTGCCTTTCTTCAATGGGGCCCACCGTGTTCTTCCAGCGGTAGCGGTTGGAAAGGTCAAATCCCTCCACGATACAACCGCCCGGGAAACGGATAAAGCCTGGTTTCATATCGGCCAGCAATTGTATCATATCGGCACGCATGCCACCGGGGCGGTTCTTCCAGGTATCAGCGGGAAACAGGGAGATCATATCCAGGTCTACCGTACCATTGCCTTCAAACCAGATATTCAGTTTTGCTTTCAGTACAGTTTCCCTTGCATGAAAACTTACGGCTGCTTTCTTCCAGTTGTCGCCTGCTTCGGGCAGCGACAATACGGTATCGCCAATAACCTTTTTTAATGTGTCTATTAGTTCGATATGCAATTTCGTGTGTGCCTGAGGTTGGCGATACATCACAGAAAAATCGTACCGCACCCCTTTTTTAATACCCATGCCGCGAAAACCTTCATTGGTCAGTCCCAGGTCGCCTTTGGCGGCATTGTTCATGGTAATGCGCAAAAAACGGGGATTGCGGGTATTTTCATCGGTACGGTTGATCACCAGCAATTCGCCTTCTACGAATTTCTTGCGGTTCACCGTCCAGCCCATCAATGGTTTAAAGAACTCAAATGAACGGTTCTTCACCAGCTCGGCGTAAATACCGCCATCTGCGCCCAGGTTGATATCTTCAAAAAACACGCCCCACATGGTGGGCTGAATGGTGGCCGTTGGCTGTGCGGCTTTCACTACCAGGGTATGGTTTTGTTGGGAAAATACTGGCATGCTCAGCACTGCCACTATCAATAATACAAGCGTTGATCGTTTTATCATTCTATTTAATGCTTAGTTATTAACTTCATTAGTAATTGAGTTATTCGGTATTGAGTGCTCTCAACTTATTAACCTGGCCACTCAATAACTTATTAACTACTTCTTTTTCCCCCAAACCGCAACTCCTTCGTTGTTCAAGCCAGTAAACACCAATGTAGTACTTTTCTTATTCTCCCAATCACGTTCCCTGGAAACATATACCTTATCCGTGTAAGCGCCATTATTCCATTTTAATGCAAGCCAGGGTGCGGTATAGGTCCAGCTGTTGGCAGCCGCCCCATTGATCTTTCCGTCGCCATTCAGCGTGATCGTAGTTGCCACCTGCAGGTTGGCATCCACCTGTTCCGCTGAATAGCCAGGCACCACTTTATATCCCAGTACGATCTGTTCCCATTCACCGCTTAACTCAGTTGGCGTGATCGTGCTTTGGGTTGTATTGGCATAACGTTCCGGAGAAACCACCGGCCAGCCATCGGTCGTCCAGAAGATGCTGCGCACATGCAGGTCCATGAAGTATTTATCAACCGATGGCCTGCCCTGGTGTGCCATAAAGTAGGCGCCCCCGCTCTCAAAAACGGAACAATGCGATACGCCCTGCCAACCGCCATGCCCCTGGAACTGGTAAGGCGCCAGGATCATGGGAATATTATCTTCCTCGATATTCATATCCCGGCCTTTAAAATCCAGGAACGGTCCCTCTGGTGAGCTCGCCCGGCCTACCCGTACATTGTATTTTGTTTCCAGCCAGTCATAGGCGATAAACAGGTAATACTTGTTCTGTTGACCGTTATAAATGACTTCGGGTCCTTCGATATTTCCGTTTACAACGCCTCCGGTAAAACCACGTTGGGCGATCCGTTTCCCCTTGTCGCCGCTGGTGGCGGCCAAACCAGTGCCTGCATTGAGCTTCAGTACATAAATGCCATCGAAGGCCGATCCATAATACATCCAGTGTTCACCGCCCGGGGTAACCACCACCGTAGGATCAATGGCATTGGTTTGCACTGCCGGAAAATCATTGCGGGAAGTGACCACCAGTCCCTGCTCCGTCCAGGGACCTTCCGGTGCAGTGGCGGTAGCCAGCCCGATCACACTTAAGCGCAAAGTTGGCGACGACAGCGAATAATACAGCCGGTACTGGTTATTCACTTTCATGATATAGGGCGCCCATAGCGACTGAAAGGGCGTGCCGCCCGCCTGGGTAATAAAATTGGCGCCCATGGCAGGCAGAGTGTTAAAGGCCCAACCAACAAATTGCCATTGAACGAGGTCCTTTGATCTTCTTATCTGAATGCCTGGCCGCACGGTTGTACCATAGGCTGCATCGGTACTGAAGCAGAAATAGTAATCCCCGCTTTTCACAATGGAAGGGTCATGTACATTGTATGGCCCCCATTGGGCATAGTACGCAAAGGGCGCTATCGCTGCGTAGGTATCTGTAATGGAATTAATGTCGAAGGCCGGCCCCGGTGGCGGTGTGCCCGGGTTCACCGGTTCATCGTCTTTCTTTTTCTCACAACCGGCAATCCCGATGAACACCACCGCAAACAGCAATCGTATGTTGTAGCTGAAAATATGCATTACTTATTCAGTTGACAAGCGGAAAATGTCATTTGCACAATTATAAATATTTCTTCCTTTGTGAACGACCTGTAAGGTGAACTTTATTTTTTTAGGAATGTAGTGGGGCGAGCCCACCTGACAGGTCTTTTCCCCAAACCGGGCTAATACCCGCTATTCTGCCGCAGGTTCTTGTTCACATCCATTTCTGCCTGCGGAATGGAGAAGAACTCGCGGCCGGGTACATAACTGTTGAACTCAGGATCATGGGATTTGAGCTCGGCGAGTTTGGCAGGATTTTGTAACCAGCCCCAGCGGCGGATATCATCAAAACGGTGTCCTTCCAGCGCAAATTCCAGGGCCCGCTCATGGGCAATGCGTTCGCGCATCTGCTCCTTTGACAATGCTGCAAATTCCCCTTCCCGGTCGGGCAGGTTAGCGCGGTTGCGCACGCGTTGAATTTGTTTGGCGCACTCCGCCCGGTTGTCGAGTTCATTCTGGCATTCAGCATACATCAGCAGCACATCCGAATACCGCATCAACCGTTCATTGATGCCCGAACGCCAGTCTTTCTCATCGGGTATATTCTTGTCACCATTGCCATATTTCTTTACGCCCAGTTTATTGAGCTCGGCAGCATATACGGTTTGAAAGGATTGTCCGTATAATTTACAACCCGGATAATTGTAATAAATGGTGGCGCGCAGGCGGGGATCGTCTTCACCGCTTATTGTCTTTTCTTTTTTAAATTCATCTACGATCCATTGGGTGGGTGCGGCGTCATTCCAGCCAAAAGGCGCAGGAGCAAACGTAATGGCCCGGGCGGTTGTTTTACTCCAGTCAGAGCCCGGTGAACTGATCCACCCCAGTGTAGTGCCACCAACCTCGCGGCTGAACTGCACCTCAAAAATAGATTCCTTGTTGTTCTCAAAGGCATCGGTAAAATTATCGCCATAGTTGGCCATGAGATCGTAAACACCCAGATCCATTACTGCTTTAAATTTTGCAGCAGCCAGTTCGTATTGCTTATTGAACAGATAACTCTTTCCGAGGAAAGCCAGGGCAGCGCCTTTGGTTGCCCTGCCCAGATCGGCGCCTCCATATGAAGCCGGTAACAGTTTGGATGCTTCATCAAAATCCTGGTATACCTGGTTCCATACATCCTCGGGTGATACCTGGCCCGGAAAGTATTCCGATGAATTTTCGTAGAACTTCGTCACCAGCGGAATATTATTGAAGAAGGTCACCAGGTAATAATAGTTCAGGCCGCGCAGGAACAGCGCCTCGCCTTTCAGGCGGTTATACAGGTTCTGATCTTTGAAAGGAACTTTGTCTAGATTATCCAGTACGAAATTGGCACGGGTTACACCGCCATAAAAAGCGATCCATAACCATTGCTGCATGATGGAATTATTGAACAGCTTGAAAGAGCCGGTATTGGATAATACATCCCAGGGGCTGGGACTCATGATATCATCACCACGCAGATCGAGGGCGCATTGCGCAAAGCGCAAAAAAGTGCCGTCATAGTATAATGATTGATAAACGGCATTTACCGCCATTACCGCATCGTTCTCATTTTTCCAGAAGGTAGCAGTTGTCTGCTGATTGGGGTTCGTAAGATCCAGGTAATCTTTTCCGCAGGAAATACCGGAAACAGCAATCGCAGCAGTTAATATGATTCGTTTGATGTTCATTGTTTACAGTTTTGTTGTTACTCCCTTGAGGCTTATAATCCGATTTGCAATCCGAACAGAAAGGAACGGGGATTGGGCAATCCGCCTGCTTCATTGGCCGTAAACGGGCGGTTGGGATAAGATCCATTATCTATTGCCCGGTCGAACAAGCCATTGTTATTCGCAAAGTCTGGATCGAAACCCGTGTATTTTGTAAATGTGACCAGGTTCTGTGCGGTGACGTATATCCTGAGGTTAGACAGGTGTGCTCTTTGCAGGATCTGTTGCGGCAGGGTATAACCCAGCTGTAAAGTAGTAATGCGAAAGAAGCTGCCATTCTCTAACCAGCGGGCGGAAGCACGGCCATTCTTATTGGGATCGAACATAACGACGCGCGGAACATCCGTATTTGTATTGGTGGGCGTCCAGCGATCCAGCAATTTGGTTCCATAGTTATCCCAGCCGGCGCCGCTTTCAATACCGGCGCGAATGCTGTTGAAGATCTTATTTCCGGAAACACCTGAAGCTACTACCGACAGATCGAATTGTTTATAAGAAACCGAAGCATTTAAACCATAATACAGATCAGGAATGGCGCTGCCTAGGTAAGTACGGTCATCATCATCGATCTTTCCATCAGGCGCACCGGTGAGCTTTCCGTTCGCATCACGGCCATTGAGGTCTCTGAAGCGGTAGTCGCCCGGACGGGTCAATTCTTCCTGGTACCGTTTAATAGGGCTCTTGGCATTCAGGGCATCTATTTCTGCCTGGTTCTGGAATAAACCATCGATCACCCAGCCATACAACTCCCCTACTTCACGGCCTACTTCTGTTTTGGTCAAATTGCCATACCCGTAAATGGGATTGTCGCCATAACCCAATGATAATACTTCATTGCGGAGGGTAGAAACATTGGCGTTGATGTTATAAGAAAAACTGCCTTTTTTATCAGCATACCCTAACTGGAACTCAAAGCCCGAATTCTGGATAGATGCGCCATTTACCACCGGTGATTCGCCGGGATATACGCCGGTTGAACCGGGGATCTGCACGCGTAATAAAATGTCTTTACCAGTGTTGTGAAAATATTCGGCTGAGAAAGTGAGTTTTTTAAAGAGCTCTACGTCGATACCAATGTTCCGGCTGATCATGGTTTCCCATTTTATATCCGGCACGGCAAAAGTGGTTTGGGTAGCACCAAGGGCCAGCTGGTTGCCAAAGACCGCATGCGCATACGAGTTAATAAAAGCCTGGTATTGATAATCGCCGATCTCCTGGTTACCCAGTTCGCCATAAGACGCCCGCAGCTTCAGCTGATCTACATAAGCAGGCAAAACTTTTTGAAACCATTGCTCATTGTGTAGTTTCCATCCCAATGCCAGTGAAGGAAAATTTCCCCAGCGGTGTTGCGGTGCAAACCTAGATGAACCATCACGGCGGAGCGTAGCTGTTAACAAATACCGGTCGTCATAGATATAATTCACCCGGCCGAAATAAGAAGAAAGCCGGCTTTTAAACAGATCTCCGGTAGCGGTGATGCCTGAGGTGCCATTGCTTAATACCGGTAAATACGGTTGGGTAAATCCTTCTGCATGGGAAAAAGTGCGCGACAGGTTACTTTCCAGCGTTGATTGTCCAACCATGGCATTGACCGAATGGCGGCCAATGAGTCTATCGAAGGTCAGGGTATTTTCTATCGTTCCGGTATTGCCAGATCCCCGCCAATCATTGAGCTTGGCAATATTGTTCACATAGAACCAGCCGAGGTCATGTATGGGCTCAAAATAGAAATCGCGCCAATCTGTTCTTTCGTAGCTTAGACTTAATTTGTACTTCAATCCTTTTATAAACTCATACTCGCCGTAGGCATTGCCGATAAAGCGAAAGCGTTCGGTCTTACTGTCGAGCACATTGTTGAAACCGATGGGATTGGCGGTGTAGGAACCATGGATGGTTTGACTGGCGCTGCTAAAGCCATCCCGGGTAGTGGAGTCGTAAACCGGTAAAGTAGGAATAGCATTCACTATATAACCGAGTATATTACCGGTGTGCAGAAAGGTCATAAAGCGCTGGTCGATCTTTGCATAATTGAACGACTCGCCAAACTTGAAGCGGCCCTGTTTGAAGTCGGTATTGATACGAAATGAATAGCGGTTATAGGTGGGGCCTTTACCGGCTACTGTACCGGTATGATCGAAATAATTGATAGATACATAGTATTTGGCGGCATCGGTGCCACCGGAAATACCTACTGTATGTTCCTGGATATTGCCGGTCTTAAAAGCTTCTTCCTGCCAGTTGGTATTGATGTCTTTTACAAACAGGCTCGAGTTGGGATCATTGGCCGGTTTTACCAGTTGAACCGGATCGGCATTGGCGCTTGCTTCGTTTACCAGCTGCTGATATTGCTGGGTGTTGGCTACATCATAACGTTTTACAATATGCTGCACGCCGTAATAGCCATTATAATCCAGTTTGAATTTGCCTGATTTACCAC
Source organism: Longitalea arenae (assembly GCF_016924755.1). Taxonomy (GTDB): domain Bacteria; phylum Bacteroidota; class Bacteroidia; order Chitinophagales; family Chitinophagaceae; genus Niastella; species Niastella arenae. The sequence continues at coordinate 133,731 of NZ_JAFFJX010000004.1, forward strand.
GTTTCGTCGTGATGATAATAACGCCGTTGGCAGCCCGTGAACCATAAATAGCAGCGGCGGAACCGTCTTTCAATACCTGGATGGTCTCAACATCTGCGATCACCAGGTCATTCACAGGGGCTTGCACGCCGTCAATGATATACAAGGGATTATTATTGGAGAAATTTCCTATGCCACGGATCTTGATCGCCGGTGCCGCACCCGGTTGTCCGCCACTGGTCACACTAACGCCCGCTACCTGGCCCTGCATGGCTTTCAGCACATCGTTGCTTGCGATCTTGTTCAACACTTTTGGATCAACGGTGCTGATAGAACCGGTAAGGTCTTTTTTGCGTTGGGTTCCATAGCCAATGATCACCACTTCTTCCTGCTCCGTAATATTTCTTTTCAATACTACATTGATCTCTGTTCTGCCGCTGATGGGCACTTCCGTAGTTTGCATATCTATCGACGAGAACACCAGGGCACTTGCTTCCTGCGGTACTTCCAACTTAAAAAAACCTTTCTCATTGGTAATGGTGCCTACGGAAGCCGAGCCTTTTACATATACCGAAACCCCGGCCAGCGGCGTACCCGCTTCATTTGTTACAATACCACTGATCGAAATGGCGGCCAGGCCATGCGTCTCCTTTGAGATCACGATCACTTCATTATCTATAAGGTTAAAATGCAGGCCCGTTTCTGACAGCGCTGTTTTTAAGACAGAAGATACAGGTGTTTCTTTTACGGTAATGGTCACCAGGAAATCATGCGGCAGAATATCATTGCTGTAGGCAAAGCGGTAATCGGTCAGTTTTTCAATACTTTTAAACAATTGCGGTATGGATGCATTCTTCAACGATAAGGTAATTTTCTCCTCCTGGGAAAGTCCTTTGGCCGATACATGCAGGCAACCAATAATTAATAAAGCAGTCGTTAGTTTCATAATCCTTACAACTTTGGCGAATGCCGTGTAAAGAAAGGTATCCACCGCTGGCGGATGATTTTTTTTCATACCTTTAGAAAGTTTAAAGATGAATAATGGAAACAGGCCAATACAATCACGTTAACCTGTTTCGGCTTTAAGCAGGGGAATGTTGCCGCATTCCCCTATTTATATATCACAATATGTTGCTCGTCTTCAAACCGGTAGTTGAACTTCTTCGATGTCTTCAATATATTCAGCACCTGGTCAATTTTCTCCTTTTTAAAAGTGGCGGTAAAGTGGTATAACCTGATGTCGTTCGATTCAAACCGGATGTTCACATTGTACCATCGGTTCAGTTGATAGGCTATTTCTTCAAATGCTTCATCTTCAAATGTGAGATTGTTCTGCACCCAGGCAATTTCTTTTACCTCCCCATTGTCTGATTTTTTTACGGGTGTTATCAGGGCCTGTTCCTGCCTGTTGTCAGCCGCGGTGGCCGCAGCGCCTGCTTCATTATCCTGCTTAGGCTCCTTCCACAGTACTTTCTCATCCGGGTGCAGGAGCAGCTTCCGGTTATTATCTTTTTTCAGGGTCACTTCTACCAGGCCCCGCACCAGCACGGCCTCGGTCTTCTGTTCGTCGTTGTACGATTTTACATTGAAGGCAGTGCCCAGGGCCTTTACATCCATACTCGGTGTGTGCACAATAAAGGGAACAGCTGCATTATGCTGCACTTCAAAAAATGCTTCCCCTTTCAGGAATACCTCACGGGTTTTTGTTGCGTAATCTTCATTCAGGGTTATTTCACTGCCGGCATTCAGGATCACCTGGGTGCCATCGGGAAATTGAAAACTTTTGCGCTCGCCGGGTTTACATACATATTGTGTAGAGTGAAACCGGGGGGGTGATGTACTTTGTGTTTTCCAGAGCAGGTAAAGTCCAATGGCAACCACTGCCAGGGCGGCTACCGCCATGGAACCAAATCGCCGGTACAGGCGGTTATGCGTTGGTACCGTCCGGTTCAGATCGATCACCGGCGCTTCGTCACTGCCGGCCATTTTTTGTTTCAGGTTCCCCAGCTGTTCTTCCATATCTGCCTGCGCCAATGCCGAGAACAATAGGCGGTATTCCAGCACGGCTTCTTCTATCAGCGCTTTCTTGGCCGGATTGGCCGCTATATAGCTTTCCCAGTAATGAACGTCCTGTTCATTGGTGCGAAGGCAATAATTGATGAAGCTCTCATCCTTTAACAGGTCTTCAACGGTGCCGTACTTATGTTGCATTTCCGCGCTTTTATAAGTAGAGTGCGCGGACCGTTTTTTTTACCCGTCTTTTTTACAATAATTTTTCAACCAGGGAAATAAAAGCAATACCGAGCAGAACAAGTGATTGAATGCCAGAAACAACAGTGGGTTGTATGAGTCTTTGTTTTATTTTGTACAATGCTTCATGGATCTTGTTATAGACCGTGCGGTGCGTGAGCCCTGTTTTCTGGGTGATGGCTTCATAGCTCATCCCTTCGTAGAATTTAAGCATGATGAGCTCGCGTTGCCGGGCCGGCAGCTCATTGATGAGGGCCATGAGGTTCCTGCGCATGGCTTCATTGTCATTTTTTATAATAAGGGTCTCTTCCCAGGAACTTTCAAATCCCTCTTCTTCCTTTTTGCTCCAGGCTACTTCCAGGTTCACCGTGCGGCGGGCTTTTACCCAATCGCCCGTTAAGCGGCGTAAGAATGAAATGATGAGGTAACTGCGAACATTTTTGGCTTCCAGCAGCGTATGCCGTTTTTCCCAGAGATACAGGAATTGCTGCTGTATTACATCTTTCACGAGATCGCTGTCGTGGATGTGCTTAAGGCCGATAAATAACAAGGTGTGATAATACCTGGTGTACAGCTCGTATAAAGCTTCTTTATCACTTTGCAGCAGGCGTTGCCAACAAAGGTTGTCGGTATGAATAGCAGTTGTGGTCATTGATGGCAGTCAAATCGTTCCAATAAATTTAAATGTATTGACCACATTTAAAAAATATTTTTCTAACCGCCTCAATAAGAAGGAAAAAGGTATGGCATACACCAAATAAATGTGCCATTCCGCCGCTGAGTGGTGGAATGGCACATCCTAAGTTCAGGTGTACCATACTTTAAACGGTGGCACACCTTATTTAAATAGTATAGTATACTAGCGAAGTTCTGTAATAGCGCAATGATCCATATCGCCATAATCGAGGTTCTCCCCTGCCATACCCCAGATAAAGGTATAGTTGGAAGTACCGGCGCCGGAGTGAATGCTCCAGTTGGGCGAGATCACAGCCTGCTCATTCTGCATCCAGATATGGCGGGTTTCCTGGGGTTCGCCCATGAAATGACAAACGCTCTGTCCTTCGGGTATTTCAAAATAGAAATACACTTCCATACGGCGGTCGTGGGTATGAGCCGGCATCGTGTTCCATACACTGCCGCTCTTTAGTTCCGTCATACCCATTTGCAACTGGCAAACTTCCAGCACACTGCTTACGATCAGTTTGTTGATCGTGCGGTGATTGGCGGTAGCCGGACTGCCCAGTTCCACCACCTCGGCATTCGCCTTTGAGATCTTTTTGGTGGGATAGGTATGATGTGCCGGCGCTGCATTGATATAGAATTTGGCAGGTTTGCTTTTATCGGCAGAAGTGAATTGTACGTGCTGTGCTCCCTTACCAATGTATAATGCTTCTTTATAATCCAGCTCATAGCTTTGTCCATCGGCGGTAACGGTTCCCTTGCCACCTACGTTGATGATGCCCATCTCTCTTCTTTCCAGGAAAAATTTTGCTTTCAGTTTCTCGGGATTGGGCAGCGCTACCGCTTTTGTTACAGGCATAATGCCGCCGGCAATATACCGGTCGTAATGGGAAAGCGTAAAATGCGCCTGGTCTGCTTCAAATAATTTATCTATCAGGAAAGCCTTGCGCAAAGCAGCGGTATCCATTTGCTTTGCTTCGTTCGGACTTATTGCTAATCTGTTATCCATAATTCTCTAATTGTATAATAGTCATTGATGAGTAAAGTTGCGTTTTTACGTGCAGCTTATGACCATGATTTGTGAATGTGCTAATTTACTAATGTGCTAATGTGCTAATAGAATGCACTCCTTAATGCTTGCTTTCGCGTAAATTTTTATTTTACGAACATTCCGGCTTGATATATTAGCACATTATCTAATTAGCAAATCAGCTAATTGTTTTATCTCCCCATCCAGCCGCCGTCAACGGTAATAATGGTTCCGGTAACATAATCAGAAGCCGGAGAGGCCAGGTATACAGCAGCGCCCTTCATATCATCGCCTTCGCCCCAACGGCCGGCAGGAATACGCGCCAGGATCGACTTCGCACGCTCGGGATCATTACGCAATGCTTCCGTATTGTCTGTTGATATATAACCGGGCGCAATGGCATTCACCTGTACGCCTTTCGAAGCCCATTCGTTCGAGAGGGCCATGGTAAGGCGGGCAATAGCGCCTTTGCTGGCCGCATAACCAGGCACCGTAATACCACCCTGGAAACTCAATAAAGAAGCGGTGAAGATGATCTTACCACTTCCGCGCTGGATCATGTCCTTACCAAATTCGCGGCTTAAAATAAACTGGGCATTGAGGTTCACGTTGATCACTTCGTCCCAGTATTCATCCGGGTGTTCGGCTGCGGGTTTACGCATAATGGTACCGGCGTTGCAGAACAGGATATCAACGGGCGCATTTTCTCCTTTCACCTTGTCGATAAAAGTATAGATGGCTTTACGATCATTGAAATCGGCCTGGTAGGCTTTAAAAGAACGGCCGGTAGCTTCCACTTCCTGCTGCACTTTACTGCCTGTTAATTCCAGGCTCGCAGATACCCCGATAATGTCTGCGCCTGCTTCGGCCAGTGCAACTGCAATTGATTTACCGATGCCTCTTTTACAGCCTGTAACCAGTGCGGTTTTTCCTGCCAATGAAAATTTTGAAAGAATGCTCATAATGATTTTAGTTAACGGAATTCAATGATATTCCAGGTGAGTCTCCCGGTACAGCGGCTGCTGCCGGGCATATAAACAGGGCTGCAATTTCCTGCATGAGGGGTAGACTACCAAATTTAACCGGGAGTGATGTCTATTTGTCTGCCGTTCACTAACTTAGAAGGCAGCGATCATTGTTTCCAGATCATGATCGCTTTGGGTATCCCGAAAGGAACCTGAAGACCAGTGAGCCGGGGCATTTTCACATCCTTTAATACGATGACCGGTGTTGAGCTGGCTGTTGGTATGTGTAAACCCTCGGCCTGCAATTGTTGTACATCGTCAAAGATCATGGCCGGTCTGAAATCGTTTTTTTTATATTGCATTTTTACGTTCCTGAGCTGAATGCCGCTGGCATGCCGCACGTACAATCCCCAGCAGGGCAGTTCGCCGAACATGGAGAATTCGGGATAGTCCCCGGCTTTTTCGGGTACCTGGTGCAGGGAGTCAAGCGCAAAAAACGCCACCTCTTTACTGCCGCCACCTTCATATGTAACAGTGATATTTTCCAGCGAAACATTCTCTACCGGGTGACCGGGTAAACCGGTGATGGAAGCAGGAAAAACATTGTGCGGATAGTTGACTACCGGTCCTTCCATTTCATACCCTTTATCGGGTTTACCGGCCGGCACTTCTACCTGTACGTTAGCTATTTTAATATTCCGCACCTTTCCAACGGGCGCTGTTGTTTTGCGGTGACCGAGCCTTATGAAGATGGCATTGCCGGTATTGGTGGCCCTGATGTTCTCAATGGTAACATCTTCCAGGATACCGCCGTCGACCGACTCCAGGGCGATGGCCGAGCGATAGGTATCGTAGATTTTTATATTATTTATCCGCACCTGTTTGAACCCGCCATGAGAAGCGGTGCCGAACTTCAATGCACTGGCGCTGGAGCGCACCACGCAATCACTGATCTCGATATTTTCACAAAAAGTATCGGGGTTACCCGATTTCAAACAAATGCCGTCATCATCGGCATTAACATTACACCGGGTCACCTTCACATTGCGGCAGTCGTCGATATCAATCCCGTCGTTATTATAATAGGCCGTGCTCTGCACGCGGATGCTGTCAATGACCAGGTTGGTGCATTCGCGGTAGGTTTGCACCCAGCAGGCCGCGTCTTTGAACAATACGCCTTTAATGCTCACCTGGTCGCAGTTCTTGAAGGTGAGCAGGTGCGGACGGTTGAACTCGGCTGAGCGCAACTGCCCCCAGGGATTCACCGTTTGCCATTGGGGATCCTGCAGGGTTCCTTCTTTCAACATACGGTCTACATCCTGCACCACTTCGCGGCCGCGGCCATCGATGGTACCGGTGCCCGTAATGGAAATATGATGCTGCTTATCGGCAACGATCAACGCAGATGCCCGCACAGTACCATAATCGCTTCGTTTGGTGCTGCCCAGTAAGACGGCATTGGCCGATACATGCAATTCAACACCAGAACGCAACTGAATAACTCCGGTGACGAATTTACCCGGCGGGATCAATACTTGACCGCCACCGGCAGCCGATGCGCTGTCAATGGCTTTTTGAATAGCAGCCGTATTATAGGTTATGCTATCCCCCACGGCACCAAAGGAAGTGATGTCCAACACCTTCTTTTGAGCGAAGAGGCTGGAAGCAACAATCATTAGTAATAACAAACTGGCAGTTCTTTTCATATGGTGATGTATGGATGTCAATACCGCGATCCCGGTCTGTTAGCAGGAAGTTTACCAAAACTTTGACTGGGTTTACTGCCCATCACTACGCGCAAGGTTCCTCCCTTCATAATATCCTTATGGAAAATATAGGTATTCGGCCAGGGCTTTCCGTTCAGCGTTACGCTTTGGATGTAAATATTCTTCGCACTGTTCCCGACTGTCTCTACGGTAAACTTCTTTCCGGCCGGTAACTGAATGCTGGCTTTATCGAAGAGGGGACTGCCCAATACATAAACGCCGCTGGCAGGAAATACCGGGTAAAATCCTAAAGAAGAAAAGATGTACCAGGCCGACATCTGGCCGCAATCTTCATTACCACTGATGCCATCGGTGCTGTCGAGGTATTGTTCCTTCAGAATGAAACGCACTTTCTCCGCCGTTTTCCAGGGCGCGCCGGCGTAGGTGTACAGGTATGTGGTATGATGCCCGGGTTCATTACCATGCGCATACTGACCGATCATACCTGAAATATCAGGCGGCGATTGCGGATCGAATTCTATTTTCAATTGGAAGAAAGTATCCAGGCGATTGATAAACGCTTCATCACCACCCAGCAGTTTTATCAGTCCTTCCACATCCTGTGGCACCAGCCAGGTATATTGCCAGGCATTGCCTTCACAATAATCGTCGATCCAGGGATGGCTGGTGCGGCCCGGACCAAAGGTCTTATTCCATTCGCCCTGTTCATTTTTTCCACGGAAGAATTTGGTAGTGCTGTCGAAATAATGGCGATAATACAAGGCCCTTTTCGCAAACAGCGCCGCATCTTCCGGTTTGCCCATTTGTTTTGCCATCAGGGCAATGCTGCCATCGCTGATGCAATACTCCATGGCCTTGGCCACCGATTCCTGTACTTTATTGTGCGGAATGTATTCGAGGGATTTTACATAATCCAATCCAAACTCATTGCGCAGGGAGGTATTTTTTACTGCTTCAAATGCCAGCGCAGTATCAAAACCCCGATAGCCCTTCAGGTAGGCCTCCGCTACGATCTGAACACCACTCATGCCGGGCATCAGGTTGGTCTCATTACCTGCCAAATGCCAGATGGGCAATTTTCCCTGCTGCTGATAAATGTGCAGCATGGTATTCACCATATCATTCACCCGCCCGGGCTGCGTGATGGTATACAATGGATTCAATGCGCGATAGGTATCCCAGAGGGAAAGTATCGTATAATTCTGAAAGCTGTCTTTATGCACATTTTTATCGGGCCCGCGGTATTCACCATTCACATCATTGAAGGCAGCCGGATCGATCATCGTATGATACAGGGCCGTATAGAATATTTTTTTCGTAGTAGCGTCCTTGGTGTTGATCACGATCTTTCCCAACTCCCGGTTCCATTTGGCATCTGCATCCTTCACCACTTTATCAAAATGCCAGTGCGGGATCTCGGCATTGATATTTGCCAGCGCGTTGGCCGAACTCACCGGCGAAATGCCCACTTTAAGAAATACGGTGGCAGGCGCTTTGTCAAAACTGATGAATCCTTTGATCCCCTCTCCTTTTGCTGATGATGATGCCAGCTTATTGTCATTGTCATAAATGTCAAACTGCTGGATGGGGGCTGATATGCGGATGGCAAAATACAAGCGCTGATCCGGCGCCCAGCCCTTTGAGAACCGGTACCCGTAAAGCGTAGAATCATCCACTTTTTCGATATACGTTTCTGTCGCTTTATCGCCAATACCCTCTTTCAGATCGATCAGGATGCGGGCGCCCCCGCCGGCGGGAAATTTGTATTGGTGAAAACCTACCCGCTCGGTAGCTGTCAATTGTACCTGGATATTATAATCATCGAGGGTCACCGCATAATAACCGGGTCTTACTTTTTCTCTCTTATGTGAGAAGCGGGAAGAACAGCCAGCGCCTGGCTGCTCCGGTGTTACCTTACCGGTTTTTATAGCGCCGGTGAATGGCATAATGAGCACATCGCCCAGGTCGGGCATGCCGGTTCCGCTTAAATGGGTATGAGAAAATCCTTTGATGATGCTGTCGGTATAATTGTAACCCGAGCACCAATCCCAGCCGCGGAATACATTGTCTGGACCCAGCTGCACAGCGCCAAAAGGCACATTGGCGCCCAGGAACACATGCGCATGGCCTGCCGTACCGATGTACGGGTTTACAAGATCAGTAAATCGTTGTGAAAATGAAACAGAATGGAAGAATACCAAACAAAAAACCGGAAGGATCTTCTTGATTACCCTGCAAAAACTACCTTTCATGCCGATGAATTTACAACAAATGAAAATATTACAATAATTTGTTGCAAGATAGTGCACCTAAAGGAGGGAATGTAATTGGCTATGGGTAGAAAAAGGATAAATATGTTACCGGTCACCGCTTCCCTGTAGCTGGAAACCGTAACCGGTAACTGGTGTATTAGATCTCAACTCATTTACCTATTTCTGCAAAGTAATTCGGGTAATCAGTTATAATGCCATCCACACCGTCGGCGATCAGGCGCTTCATTTTTTCTTTGTCGTTTACCGTCCATGGAACCAGCTTCATGTTTTTGCTGTGGCAGAAATCGGCCATGGCTTTTGTCACCAGGTTGAATTCCGGGCTATAAATATGCGGGTAGAATCCGAGACTTTTGAAATTACTGTCGAGGTTCTTGCCCGTGGTCAGGTAGCCGATCACGACCTGCGGATACTTCTTGCGCACATATTGCAGGGGCCGTACATCAAATGATTGAATATAAAAGCGGTTACCAATATTCCGGCCTTTTACATCTTCCATTACCGCATCTACGACTTCGGCGGGTGGTGCATTGTATTTGAGGCTATCGAAGCGTATGGATGTTTTCAGTTCGATATTATAGATCGGCTTCGGCAGCTTATTTGCGGTCACATAAGCTTCTACAGAATCTATCAGCTCGCCCAGCAGGGGCAGGCCTACTTTTATTTTCTGTTGCTGCGGCCAGGCAGGAAAGGGTTTTGAACCAACATCAAATTTTTTGATGTCTTCATAATTCATCTGGTACCACACATATTTTTTAGCATCTGCTTTGGCTATTTCACTGCCATCGTTATAGAGTGTATGCGCAATGTTTGGAAAAGGATCATGCGAGATCAGCACTTTTTTATCTTTCGTAAGATATACATCCACTTCAATACAATTGGCGCCCACTTCCACTGCTTTTTTCATAGACGGAATGGTATTCTCGGGCATTAAGCCGCGGGTGCCCCGATGCCCTTCCTTGTAAAAGGCAGGATAGTTTTCAGGCATGGAGAGCTTCCTGGAGGCGGTGCAGGCTGCCACACAGCCTGCGATCACAGATAATACGACAATACGTTTCATTATACGGTCTTATTTAAATAGTTCAGAAGCATGAATAACAAAGCTGCAATGATGGCGCCGATGATGGGACCAATAATAGGGATCCATGCATATTTCCAGTTGCTGCTGCCTTTATGTTTAATAGGTAATAAAGCATGTACGATCCGCGGGGCCAGGTCACGGGCGGGGTTAATGGCATAACCGGTTGTTCCACCCAGGGAAAGGCCAATGGCCCAAACCAGGAAGGCAACGGGAATAGCCCCCAGTGAACCAAGCCCGATAGGCGATTGCGGATTCTTGATCTCTGCTTCTGTAAAATAGAACACCACAAATATGAGCACGAAGGTGCCAATGATCTCGCTCAATAAGTTAAAGGTATTGTTCCTGATCGCTGGTCCGGTACTGAACACGGCCAGCACGGTATCAGGATCGCTGGTCTGATTGAAATGATCTTTATAAATGCACCATGCCAGGAAGGCGCCCAACATAGCGCCCAGCACCTGCGCCAGGATGTACATGGGCACTTCACTCCACTGAAATTTTTCTGCAATGGCCAGGCCTATGGAAACGGCCGGATTCAGGTGTGCGCCGCTGTAGGGGCCGGCAATAACAACGCCTACAAATACAGCCAGGGCCCAGCCGGTGGTGATCACCATCCAGCCACCGGCATTTCCTTTGGTTCCTTTCAGGATCACGTTTGCTACAACGCCTGTTCCCAGCAAGATCAAGAACATAGTGCCGATGAATTCGGCGGTAAATGGTGACATAAGCAATCTTTTTAGGTTAAACCCGCTATGTTTATTGTTTTAAGGTTCTCATTTTTGTTACCGGTTACCGGTTACCGGTTGCAAGTTTCAAGTTCCAGGTTCCTGGCTACAAGTTCCAGCTTGCCGTTATCAACCCCTGCAACTTGCATCCTGTAACCCGGAACCGCGATTATCACATTATCACATTAGCCCATCAGCACATCAGCACATCAGCACATCAGCACATCAGCACATTAGCTAATTATCACTCTTCCGCCCACGCTTTTGCCGCCCGGATCGCTTTCTGCCATCCCTTCGTCAACGCAATGGCATTGCCGCTTTCCGGTGAAAAGTTTTTATTGAGCTTCCATTGCTTTTTGATCTCATCCACATTTTTCCAGTAGCCTACGGCCAGTCCGGCCAGGTAAGCCGCACCAATGGCAGTGGTTTCCGTGATCTCAGGCCTTATAACGGTTGCCTGTAACACATTGGCCTGGATCTGCAAGAGCAGGTCATTGGCGGTAGCGCCGCCATCGACCCGGAGTTCTTTAATGGGCGAACCTGCATCGGCCTGCATGGCGGTTAACACATCCATGGTCTGCAGCGTTATGCTTTCCAGGGCTGCGCGGGCAATATGGGCGGCTGTTGTACCTCTTGTGATACCTACGATGGTGCCGCGGGCATGCTGATCCCAGTAGGGAGCGCCCAGTCCGGCAAAAGCGGGCACCAGGTATACGCCACCGTTATCAGGAACCTGTTTGGCCAGTTCTTCCACCTGGGAAGAATGGGTAATGATGCCGAGGCCATCGCGCAGCCATTGAACTACGGCGCCGCCGATAAAGATACTGCCTTCCAGGGCGTATTGCACTTTGCCATCGATCTGCCAGGCAATGGTTGTTACCAGGTTATTTTTTGATACGATCGGTTTGTCGCCGATATTCATCAACATAAAGCAACCGGTGCCATAGGTATTTTTCACCATGCCGGGTTCTGTGCACATTTGCCCGAACAGCGCCGCCTGCTGATCACCCGCAATCCCGGCAATAGGGATCTGCGCAGCCAGGATCTGTGCGTCGGTATGCCCGAACACTTCGCTCGACGAGCGTACTTCCGGTAACATGGATGCGGGCACATCCAGTAATTGCAGCAGCTCTTTATCCCATTGGCAGCTATGAATATTGAAAAGCATCGTGCGCGATGCATTGGTAATATCGGTTGCATGTACTTTACCGCCGGTCAGCTTCCATACCAGCCAGGTATCAATAGTACCAAAGGCCAGTTTTCCTGCTTCGGCTTTTTTGCGGGCGCCTGCAACATTGTCGAGGATCCACCGGATCTTGGTGCCGGAAAAATAAGCATCTACGATCAACCCGGTCTTTTCCTGTATGAGGTTACCCGATTGTATTTTGAGCTCATCGCAAAAGGCGGCGGTACGCCGGTCCTGCCATACAATGGCATTATGCACGGGAACGCCGGTCTCTTTATCCCATACCACGGTTGTTTCGCGCTGGTTGGTAATGCCAATGGCAGCAATATCGGTTGCTTTCAATCCGGCCTTGCTTACCGCTTCCACGGCTACGGCCAGTTGGGTGCCCCAGATCTCCCCGGCATCATGTTCTACCCAACCGGGCTGCGGATATAACTGCGTGAATTCTTTCTGGGCGATAGAGATAATGGAACCTGCCTGATCGAAGATGATGGCGCGTGAACTGGTTGTTCCCTGGTCGAAAGACAAGATGTATTGAGGCATGTTTACTTCGTTATTATCGTTAGTTATTACATTTATGTAGATCGATCTAAAGTACGTGTTACAGGTTCCAGGTTTCAGGTTCCAGGTTGCAAGAGTAAAGAACCTGCATAAAAGGCCCTGTAACTTGTAACCTGTAGCTCCTGCCTATGTCCTCATGAACGGTATTGAACTTTTACAAATATGGTTTCAGCACAGCTGCCCAAACCCTGTACCCCTCTGCATTTAAATGCAGGCCATCCATGGTATAGCGTTTATCCAGCTTTTTGTCGGCATTGAGAAAATGCGGGTGCAGATCGATCACCGTGATGTTCTCTGCTGCCCCTATTTTCTTCAGCTCTGCATTTACATATGCAATATGTTCATCTTTGTTATAATGCTTTTTAAACTGGGTGAACTCGTTGTTAACGGGCAGGAGTGTATGAAAATAGATCTTTGTTTTGGGCGACTCCGCCTTGATCTGCCTGATGATGCGGCGGTAATTGTTCACGATCAGCGAATCGGGTATATTATGCTGAATATCGTTAATACCGATCAATATAAAAACTTTCGCAGGTTGCCCTTCTGTTATTTCTTTCAACCGTTCGAGCACGCCGTAGGTGATATCACCGCTGATGCCGCGGTTGCGTGCATGGTTGTTCTGTAATAATTCTGCCCAGTCGACGCCCTGCGTAATACTATTGCCCAGGAAGATGATATCTTTTGTTGAATTGGGATAGTTCTTGAACAATCCATATCTCAGGGCATAAGCGGCCGGACGGATAGTGCTATCTACTTTGGCCTCCTGCGCCGATACCACCAGGCACATCATTAAGGTTCCTGTAACCAGTCCAATCATCCGTTTTTTCATATGTGCTATTGCAAATTTTGAGATTTTTAGATTTTGGGATTTCTTTTGTTCAATCAGTTCCTGTTTTTACAAAATCCGAAAATCAGTGATTGCGATTCAACAAATATATTTGTTTTGTCAGGCGTTATAATCTGCCGTATATTTTTTCCCGAACCGGTCCGTAGCAACCACCTTCACGTTCTTTGAACCGGCCGGAATAACCGCATTGAACAAGTGATCTGTTTTCTTTGGTTCGGCAAACCCGCGGGGTTTAGGCAATTGAGGGCCCTGATACAAGGCAACCGCCTGCAGATCGAAGCCTTTTTCCTGTTTCAAAGCATCGTATTTTACGCCATCTACCCAGCATTCCAGCTGCCAGGCCGGATCATAGTTCCATACATTCACCTGCAGCTTTTTACTGGCGGCATCTTCATCCTTTACGATCATGCTTAACTGGTGGCCGGCTTCTTTACCGGTAGACTGATAATACCAGCTCAACTCGGTTCCTTTTACCGAATACACGCCATAACCCGAGGGCGTACCGTCGCCACAAATGGGTCCGGTCCACCAGGCGCCGCAAACGGTACCATGGTTATGCTCAAATATATCGTGTTTTATTACATTTCGATGGTAGTGGGTATGGCCCGACATGATATGCACATTACGGCCTTTTAACACCGCATATAATGCTTCATTGTTCTTTACTTCATTATGCACGGGGATGTGCACACAAACGATCACCAGGTGATCATTGGGCACGAAAGCCAGGTCCTTCTGCAACCAGGCCAGTTGTTCTTCGGAAATATAACCGTCATATTCCCTGTCTTTACCCAGGTAACGCACATCATCCAGCACTACATAATGCACTTTGCCGCGGTTGAAGGAGTACCAGGTGGGACCATAATATTGCTGAAAGGTATCATCTGACACCTCATCACCGCCCTTGTTATAATCCATATCGTGATTGCCGATACATTGAAAGAAAGGAATGCCCATTTTTTCAACGGCTGCATTGTAACTGGGAAATAATGCATGATTATCCCAAACAATATCGCCCACGGTAATACCATGCAGCAGGGCGCCATTGGCTGCCTGCACAAATTTTTGCACGTCTGGCACTGATTCGGCCATCATGCGGTTAACATCCTTTTCTGATTTTACCTGCGGATCGGCCCAGATAATGAACTGGTGATTGGTATCATCTACCGTCAGCGCTTCCAGTTCAAAGTCGATGCCTTTGCGTTTATTAAGATCTTTTACCAGGCGGTAATGGCGGGAAAGTCCTTTTTCATGGTTAAACGCATAACCGGCAGGGGTAGATACGAAAATGGCCGTGGCATTGGGATGCAGTTCCATTTCATATTTTCCTGACCGATCGGTGCTTACCACCGAATATCCATCACTTACCACTACGTCTTTCAGGCCTTTGCCTTTTGCTTTTACGGAACCCTTGATCTTCTTTCCGAGCGGAAGAAATGCTTTCGCCGGCGCCAAAGGGGTCAATGCCCATCCTGCAGTCAGCCAACCAAGCGAGGCAATGAATTTGCGTCTTTTCATTATACAGATTAGTTTTCAGTCGTGATTGGTCAATGGTCAATGGTCAATGGTGAATGGTCAATCCGCTCTGCGGGGATTACGCTTTCCATATTCCAGCATTCTTGTTTTTCGGCTACCAGAGACGCCATCATCACGGCGCTGGTTGCAAGCAGTGCAAGAATGGCCCGGACAAACGTTTGCGTTTTGCTTTCGACTTCGGCCTTTAGGGTTCAGCCTTTTGCTTTCAGCGCCTGTCCGCTTTTGGCGGATTCAGCGTTTTGCTTCAGCCTTCCGCTTTCAGCACATAGCCTTCCGCCAGCTTTGTAAACGAAGCGACCTGCTCCTTGATCCAGCGGTCATCTTTTTGTAAGATCTTTGCGATAATAGCTGCCACCGGTTCCGCCATGCGAATGCTTTCGCGGGCATCCAGCAACAGGGCCCGGGTGCGGCGGCTTAATACATCTTCTACCGTGCGCGCCATTTCATGCTGCACCGCCCAAATGACCTGCGCCTCGTGGATCTGCAGGCTGGTACTCAGCCATTCATTTGAATGTCCGTTCATCAACGCTTTTACCTGTTCTTTATCACTGCCGTAAAAATACAGGGGATCGTTCTGGTTAACCGTGGCTACAGCCCCATGAATCGCCAGATTACGCGTAGCTGTTTTCTTATGCGGCCATTGCAATTCCTGCTCGATGCGGTTCACCATATCTTCCCCCATTTTGCGGAAGGTGGTCCATTTACCGCCTAAGATCGTAAAGAGCTTCGAGGGTGTTACCATGATCTTATGGCTGCGCGAGATCTCTTTTGTTTTCTGGTTGCCCCCCTGTGGCGCAGCCAGGGGCCGTAAACCGGCAAACACACTCAGCACATCACTTCGTTTAGGCTGCTGCACAAAGTAGCGGGATGCGTTCTCCAGGATAAATGCAATTTCCTTTTCCAGGGCCTGGGGTTCCAGGGATGCTTCTTTCACCGGCGTATCGGTGGTGCCCACGACCACCTTGCCATGCCAGGGCACGGCAAACAGCACACGTCCATCACTGGTAGCAGGGATCATGAGGGCATCGCTGCTGGGATAGAATTTTTTATCGAGCACCAGGTGAACACCCTGGCTGGCTGTAATACTTTTTGTACCGGTGGGGTTATCCATTTGCAGCACTTCATCAACAAACACTCCCGTGGCATTGATCACGGCTTTGGCTTTACAAACCCAGGAACGGTTGGTTTCTACATCGGTGATCTTTGCACCTCCAATTTGCCCTTTGTCTTTCACCAGACCCGTTACCTTCATATAATTAAGGGCCACGCCGCCCTGTTCAATGATCGTTTGCACCAGGTTAATGGCCAGGCGGCTGTCATCGAACTGACCGTCATGATAGAGCACACCGCCTACCAGGCCTTCAGATCTTATATTGGGCAATTTTGCCAATGCTTTGGCGCGCGGAATAAAAACAGAAGATCCCAGGCTCAGGCGGCCCGAGATCCAGTCGTATAATTTCAGACCGATGGTGTATTTCAGCCGGTCCCAGAATGTATAGATCGGAATAATAAAAGTCTGGTTCTTTACCAAATGCGGAGCGTTACGCCATAAGAGGCCTCTTTCGATGCTGGCTTCTCTAACCAATTGAATATCACCTTGTGCCAGGTAGCGCACGCCACCATGTACCAGTTTGGTGCTGCGGCTGGATGTGCCTTTCGCAAAATCGGCCTGTTCTACCAGCAATACAGAGTATCCCCTGCTAACTGCTTCAAGCGCAATGCCTAAGCCGGTTGCCCCACCCCCAATGACGAGCAGGTCCCATACCTTTTGAACATCCAGTTGGTTGATCAGGGTATCACGGTGTTGTACGGTTTCCACTTCCATTTTATAACAGAAACTTTCGTTTTATTTCAATTTTTTCTATTTGCAATATTAACGAAACAAATTGAAAGCACGAAGATAATATTTTGAAACTTTCAAAGGCCTGCCGCAGGTAGATCAATTCTTTCCTTTCGCCAGTTCATTTCCGGCGTATTTTGTTTAAAACTTCATCTCATAGCCATAATAAAGACGTTTGGTGTGAATGGCCGGTACTAGAGTGCACCCATTTAATATCCAGGTATCGCACCTGAGGCTGGACTGCATCGAATCAGATCCGGTAATCTATTGTTCTTTTCAACTGGTTTATTCCCGGATGTCTCATACATGCACGGGATATATACGGAATAAGTACGGAACATTACCGGAGATGACCTGAAGTAGACCCGGCCAAGGTGTGAAGCTGTACAGTAAGTTCCCTGGCAATCAAAGAAGTTTAAACTACCGTACATGTACAAGCATCTCACAATTTTCATTTAATTTGGTACATCAATTATGATCTCACAAACTGAACGCCACCAATTTATACTGAACAAACTGAGTAAGGAAAGTTTCGTGAACGTACTGGAGCTTTGTAAGGAGCTCGATGTTTCTTCCGTAACCATCCGAAAGGATCTGAAACTGCTGGAGGATAAAAACCTGCTGTTCCGGACGCATGGCGGGGCTACGCTGAACAACCCTTACACGATTGACCGGCCGGTCAATGAAAAGGAGAAATTGCAATCAGCAGAAAAAATGAAGATCGGTTTTACCGCAGCGCAGCTGATCAGGGATAACGATTCCATTATTATTGCTTCGGGCACCACTGTACTGGCCCTGGCCAAGAATTTTCCGGCCAAACAAAATGTTACCGTCATTACCGCCTCGCTGCCCGTAGCGCAGGAATTGAATAAACATCCTGATATCGAGATCATGCAACTGGGAGGCATCCTGCGAAAAAGTTCTTCTTCGGTGACCGGACCTTATGCGCAAAAGATCCTGACCGATTTCTTCTGCAGCAAATTATTCCTGGGTGTGGATGGTATTGACCTCGAGTTTGGCCTTACCACAACCAGTGTAATGGAAGCGCATCTGAACCGGCAAATGATCGATGTATCCCAAAAAGTGATCGTGCTCTCGGATTCCACAAAATTCGGCAAACGTGGTTTTGGCCGCATATGCGGACTGGAAGAAGTTGATCAGATCATTACCGACAGCGGCATCTCCGAACATTTTGTAGCCCAGTTTGAAAGCAGGGGGATTGAGGTCACTATTGTTAATTAGCTGATGTGCTAATGTGCTAATTTGCTAGTGAAAACACAAATAGCTAATTTTCTAATGTGCTAATGAAAACACAATTAGCTGATGTGCTAATTAGCTAATGTGCTAATTAAAAACCAATACAGATGAATTAGCAAATCAGCACTTTGACATTAGCACATCGACATTAGCACATCAGCACATTAGCACATCAGCACATTAGCACATCGACATCAGCACATCAGCACATCAGCATATTAGCACATCGACATTAGCACATCATCACATTAGCACATCAGCACATGGACATTCTTTCTTTCATCAACCTCAACGCGGCCACCATATGGTTCTCCACCGTGTTTTTTGACAATTGCAATCTGTCTGCAATCTCCTTGTAAGAGCTTCCCTCTTCCCTGCTCATGGTAAAGATGCGTTTTTTTTGCGGCGGTAAGCGGTCAAGCGAATTTCTATATAAAGACTCCAGTTCTTTGTGCAGGATGCGGCTGTCGGTAATGAAATAAGAAGGTGGCTCCACGGCTGTTTGGTCCAGTGAAACCGTACGCAGGTTCTGTTTGCGCAAATGATCGATCAGGCGGTTCTTAACCGATTTATACAAGTAGGCTGATAAAGAGAGATTGCTGTTCAGGCGGTCGCGCTTTTGCCAAACAGCCAGCATAACGTCCATCACTATCTCTTCCGATGCGCTGCTGTCAGGGATCAGCTTCAGGGTGTAACTGTACAGTTTAAAAAAATAACGATCAAATAATATACGGTATGCATTTTCATTACCGGTACGCCATAGTTCGATCAAATGGCTATCAGGTGTGTTCAGGTTCATATCAGATGGTTTACAATCGTTTTATTGCTGTTGAACCGATAAATAACCAATGTGCCCGATAAAATTATTCTTATTATTGTGCCGGCTATTTACCTGATTTGATATTTGCGTTGTACTTTTTGATATTAAAGCAACAAAATGGTCAATTATTATAAATACCTGCCGGTAAGTGAAGAGGATGAAAGCTGGGGATTAAGTGTTTTGAATACTGGCTGCACACATATTGTTGCAGGAAGCAGCTATCCCTACGCCACACATCCTGCGCACCATTATTTTAACTGGGAAAAAGGAAGGGTCTTACACGAATTCCAGGTGATTTATATCACCCAGGGCGGCGGTATTTTTGAATCGAAAAGCAGCGGCCCGCAAACAATTACAGCCGGCTCTGTTATCTTACTGTTTCCCGAGGAAAGGCATCGTTATAAACCCGATGAAAGAACAGGCTGGGATGAATACTGGGTTGGATGTAATGGCCCCATTGTAGAAAACCTGCTGCATAAAAAATTCTTTACGCCACACCATCCTGTTATACCGGTAGGTTACCACGAATCACTGGTGCACCTGTTCCAGGAGATCATACATACAACCCGGGAAGAAAAAGCCGGTTACCAACCACTTATTGCAGGAACGGTGTTACACCTGCTTGGCAATATATATTCCTTATCACAACAGGAAAAATTTTCCGGACAGGATGTAGAAGCGATCGTTGATAAAGCGCGCTTATTGTTCCGGTCGAATATCGATCAGAACTATTCGCCGGTTGATGTAGCGCATGAGCTGCAGATCAGTTATTCGCGCTTCAGAAAAATATTCAAAGAATATACCGGTCTTGCACCAGGGCAGTTCCAGATCCAATTAAAAATACATAAAGCAAAAGAGCTGCTTACCACTACTACCAAATCGGTAAAAGAGATCGCCTTCGAGCTCAACTTCGAATCGAATTTTTATTTCTCCAAGCTATTTAAAGAAAAAACAGGTGTAACACCAGGTGAGTTCAGGAAGGGAGTTAATTAGTTGACAATTTGACAGCGTTGATAAGAGCTTAATAAAGTTCAGATAGTTAATAGCGTTGAGAAAGTATTAGTTTCTCTATATCATTAAGGCATGTATTTCATTAGCACATCAGCATATTAGCACATCAGCACATTAGAAAATCGGCACATCAGCCAATTGCTTCCCCTGGCATCCGAATTGCGTATTGCTCGGTGGAATTTTAATATAAATACCTTTCATTCAGAAAGAGTTAATATATAAAATCAGGCGCGTACCTATGCTTTATAATATCCAATATATGCCCCCCTGATGCGATTTTTCCCCAACCACATTTCAGCATGCCCCTATGCATCCATCGCCGTATAATTTTAATTGAATTAAAAATCAGAAATTATTGGCTATGTTGAAAATTGCACAAATTGCTCCGCTGATCGAATCTGTTCCGCCAAAATTATATGGCGGTACTGAACGGGTAGTTGCTTACCTCACCAATGCACTGGTAAAATTAGGTCATGATGTAACATTATTTGCTTCAGGCGATTCCATAACGAAAGCTAAACTGGTCTCTGTTACTCCCACTGCATTACGCCTGAGTAACTCTGTAGACCAGGTAGCGGGTCATATCCTGCAAATACAGGAAGTAATGGATCGCGCGCATGAATTTGACCTGCTGCATTTTCACACCGATTACCTGCATTTTCCGGTGATGCGGTTCTGTGATACCCGATCGCTTACCACCCTGCATGGCAGATTGGATATTCCGGAATTAAAACCATTGTACAAAAAGTTCAATGATGCCCCGGTGATCTCTATCTCCAATGCACAAAGGCGGCCATTACCCATGGCCAATTGGGTGGGCACTGTTTATCATGGTTTACCACTCGACCTCTATAATTTCGGTAAGGGGGAAGGTGATTATGTGGTGTTCCTCGGCCGGTTCTCCCCGGAAAAAAGGGCCGACCGCGCTATTGAAATTGCACGTAAGGCCAATATGAAGATCAAGATCGCAGCTAAGGTTGATAAGGCCGATCAAAGTTATTTTGAAAAAGAGATCCGCCACCTGCTCGATCAACCGCATGTAGAATACCTGCAGGAGATCGGAGAAGAAGAAAAAGGTCCATTGCTGGCAAACGCCAAAGCATTGCTGTTCCCGATCGACTGGCCCGAACCATTTGGCATGGTGCTTATAGAAGCTATGGCCTGCGGCACGCCTGTCATTGCTTATAACCATGGTTCTGTTCCTGAGGTCATTGAACATGGCAAAACGGGATTCATCGTGAACGATATTGATAAAGCCGCTGAAGCCTTGAAAAATATTCATTTGATCAGCCGCTCCGCCTGCCGTGAGACCTTTGAAAAAAGGTTCAGCGATCTTGTAATGGCTGAAAACTATGTTCGCTTATACGAAAAAATGGTATTCAAACAACCCAAACTTACGTATTCCTTAACGCCAGCGTATAGAAAATAATAACCGGACACAAAACACTGGATCATGAAAAAGCACGACACCCTGGTGAAGCTGCATGATGATAAATACTACATACTGGCCTCTTCTTCGTATGCAGATGATCGTGTGCTTACACTGAATTACGGCGATACTTTCGGCATTTTTGACCGCTGGGGGGATATCAAACAATTTGGTACCTGTGTGCAGGGTATTTATCACCAGGGCACGCGGTTCCTCAGCGATATGGAACTGGAGCTGAACCATTACCGGCCCATGTTGCTTAGCTCCAATATCAAGAACGAGAATGAAATGATGTCGGTTGATCTTACCAATCCCGATATCAACGACGAGCAGAACATGGTCATTCCCAAAGGCACTTTACATATTTCCCGCAGTAAATTTCTGCAGGACGGCGCCTGCCATGAACTGATCACACTGCATAATTATGGTTCAGACACCCATGAAACGGAACTCGCCATCAGCTTTGATGCCGATTTCCGTGATATTTTTGAAGTAAGGGGCATCACCCGGAAACAAAGAGGTTCTGTACAGATCCCGGTGGTATCGGCCAAAAACCATGTCTTACTTTCTTATAAAGGGCTCGACAATGTGGAACGGCAAACCAACCTGCATTTTGATCCGGCGCCTGCCGTTATAAAGGAGAACAGGGTCTATTATAAAATAAAGCTGGGTCCCCAGGAAACCTACAGCATCAACTGCACTTCCGTTTTTTCAGTACATACCACTCGCATTCAGTTCGACTCTTATTCGGCTGCATTCAATAAGATCAGAACGGGCATGGAAAAAAGCAAAGAACTGATCGCCGATATCTTTACCGATAACGAGCAGTTCAATAACTGGATCAACCGCTCGAAGAATGATCTGCTGTCATTACTGGTGCAAACGCCGTATGGAAGTTATCCTTATGCAGGTGTGCCCTGGTATAACACCGTGTTTGGCCGCGATGGCACATTTACCGCCCTGGAAACATTATGGGTAGCACCCGATATTGCCAAAGGCGTTTTATTATACCAGGCTAAAAGGCAGGCCAAAGAAGTATTGCCATTACAAGATGCCGAACCGGGTAAGATCTTACATGAGATCCGGACAGGTGAAATGGCCGAGACGGGTGAAATTCCTTTTAAATTATATTATGGCAGCATTGATACCACGCCTTTATTCATCGTGCTCGCGGGGCATTATCTCAAACGTACCGATGACCTGGTGACCATACGCGAGATCTGGGATAATATTTTACAGGCACTAACCTGGATCAAAGTGTACGGCGATATGGATGGCGACGGTTTTGTAGAATACGAGCGAAAGGCAGAGAGCGGTTTGGCCAACCAGGGCTGGAAAGATTCACATGATTCCATTTCGCATGAGAATGGTGAACTGGCCTCCTTTCCCATAGCATTATGCGAAGTGCAGGGGTATGTATACGATGCCAAAAAACAGGCGGCTTATATTGCTGCCCGCCTGGGCCATATCGAAATGGCAGATCAATTGAAAAAAGAAGCAGAGGAACTGAAACAACGTTTCAATGAGGTGTTCTGGGATGAGGAATTAGGCACGTATATCCTGGCGCTGGATGGTGATAAAAAGCCCTGCCGGGTTGTATCCTCAAATGTTGGGCATCTTTTATATTCCGGTATTGCCACCCCTGAAAGAGCCGTGCGCACGGTGAATGTACTGATGAATGAAGATATGTTCACCGGCTGGGGCATTCGTACCCTTTCTTCGCGCGCAGCCAGGTATAATCCCATGTCCTATCACAATGGATCGGTATGGCCACATGATACGGCGCTTGCGGCGTATGGCTTTGCCCGGTACGGAATGATGCAGCAATCATTGCGGTTGATGCAGGGATTATTCGATGCTTCACTTTTTATAGAACAGCAGCGATTACCCGAATTGTTCTGTGGCTTTCCATTGCGGCGCGGAGAATCACCGACCGCCTACCCCGTTGCCTGTTCACCCCAGGCCTGGTCGGTAGCCGCAGTATTCCTCCTGATTCAGGGTTGTTTACGGGTCACTTTCGACGCGTATAACAAGAAGCTTACATTGTACAAACCCATGTTACCTGATTATATTAAACAGATCAGGATCTCGAACCTGCGCTTTGGCAATGAAGTGTTCGAACTGGAAATGATCAGGTATGAACATGATCTGGGCATCCATCTTATTAAAAAGCCAGTGGGTTGGGAGATCGTGGCGATAAAATAAATTTCTGATTTTGAGATTTCTGATTTCGAGATTTCTCATTTCGGGATTTCTGATTTCGGGATTTCTGATTTTGAGATTTTAAATCCTGAAATCAAGAAATCAGAAATCTCAAAATCCTAACACACCTGCACAACCTCCATACCCAATAACAGCCCTAACTTTTTTATCTTCGAGACTATGTGCCCCACCCCAACTGCACAGTGGTGAGCGGGGCCATAACTGTTCCAGTCATTTACAAATCGGCGGGCGCCAATGGAAAACTTATAACGGCTATTGGTATTGCCTATTTCCAGTATGGGTCCGGGAACAGAAGCGCCTTCAGCAGTTAAGAGCATGAGCTTTCCATCGCCCTGCTGCACTACCGACAACAAGGTAACCGGCCCGTTCTTCACCGACATTTCTACAGATAGTCCCCTGCCCACTTTACCGTGGTACACATACAAGGGACGCACTTTGGTCTTTCCTTCTGCAATGGCAATATGGCCCGGACCATCATGACCCATCAACACCACATCTTCATTAAAGTCCATGGCATAGTATTCCGTAAAGGAGCCGCCGGCCCCAAAACTATCCATGATCTTCATCGCCTGCGCATTTTTGATCTCATATTCCCCGGCCACAGGAACATTGTTGGCCGTAAGTAATGAATTACCGAGAATAATCGAGCTGATGGTATCTTCATTCTCGGCATTGCCGGTTCCTTTGTAATAATAGGCCATGGAACCAAGCTGATATAAAGCAACCAATTTATCCAGCGCTACGGAGGTACGCGCGGCGCGTATCAATTCTTCCGTAGAACAATCTGCCTGCACATCAAAAGTGGACTTGAATAAAGCCACCCGCTTTTCGATGGCTTCCGCTGCTACTTCCCGCCGCAAGGCCGCCAGCTCGTCTACTTCTATCAATTCAATATGACCGCCGAAGAAGCGGTATTGCTGGGTAAGGTCAGTATAAATATCGAGCATGCCGCTGTAGTAATGTCCCATACAACCCAGGCGGTTAAACGCCATGGTGTGGGCCACTTTAGCGGCTTCCACCCATTCGAGGATCTCCTTCCAGCATTCCGGATCTTTATTCAACATGCCGGTTACCTGGTAAAACTGTATCCCGGTACGGAGGAACACATTCGCGATCTCCGGTACCGGGCAGGCCGAACAATAAGCCAGCCATTCACCCGTCATGCGCGTACGGTCGTTCATCCGGTTGAAGCTTGTATAATCGATGGCCGCTTCAGGTGATAAATTCAGTACGATCACCGGCACTTTCGCCTGTTGCACCACCGGCAATACGGTTGACGAAAGGGCATAGGTTGTTACATACAGAAAAATAATGTTTACGCCTTCAATACGAAACCGGTAGCCGGCTTCGAAGGCTTTATCTGCAGTGTCTACCAGACCGGCATTTACGATGTTGGGATGCAGCGTGGCAATTTGTGTATGCACCTGCTGCAGGTAAACTTCCAGTCTTTTTTTCAAACCTGCAAACTGGGGCCAGTAGGTATCCAATCCAATACCAAACAATCCGATCTTAAAAGGGGGCGTTCTTGTCATGCTGCTGTGTTATACTTTTTCAATGACAGTTTCTTATGTTGTGTTGAATAATACGTAAAAAGAGCATCCTTACCACCAGTTTTATTGTAAAAAAGAAACCCCGTCCTGCCTGGCGGGACGGGGTTGATAAATATCTGATACGTTTCTATTGTACCGACACTTTATACTGGGTTACAGTATGGTATTTTTGTCCGGGTTGTAAAATAGTTGAAGGGAACTTGGGTTTATTGGGTGAATCGGGAAAGTGCTGGGTTTCCAGGCACAATGCGGTGCGCAATTTTACCGGTTTACCACCACTCGCAAAAGTACCATCGAGGAAATTGCCGCTGTAGAACTGGAGACCGGGTTCTGTAGTAAACACTTCGAGCTTACGGCCGCTGACACTGTCGGCCAGGGTAGCCACCAGTTGCAGCGAGCTGTCCTTACGATTCAATACAAAATTATGGTCATAACCACCGGGCACGGCGTCGATGCGGGCGCCAATGGTCTCTGCCTTGGTAAAATCGAAAGGTGTACCCTTTACCGGCTTGATCTCACCCGTTGGGATCAACGTAGTATCTACCGGGGTATAATGATCGGCATTGATCTGCAAGGTGTGATTCAAAATGGTATTCTCCGTGCTGCCCGTGAGATTGAAGTAACTGTGGTTCGTTAAATTAACAGGTGTGGCTTTGTCGGTTTCTGCGGAATAATCGATATTCAGTACATTCTCATCCGTTAAGGTATACACAACCGTTACTTTCAGGTTACCGGGAAAACCTTCCTCCCCATCTTTGCTCAGGTAAGTTAAGGTCAGTGAAGGCGTACTGTCGGCAGCGGGTGTTGCATCCCACACCACTTTATCGAAACCTTTATTACCACCATGCAGATTGTTCTTTCCGTTATTCGCAGCCAGTGTATAGGTCTTGCCATTGAGTGTGAATTTGGCATCGCCGATACGGTTGCCATAACGGCCGATAATAGCGCCGAAATAAGGCGGCTTTTTCAGGTACTCATCCAAACTTTCCATTCCGATCACCACGCTTGACTTGTTGCCATTTTTATCAGGCGTGATCCATGAAGTAACAATACCGCCGTAGTTGGTGATGCTTACCGTTTGGCCGTTTTTATTCGTAAGGGTGAATAACTGTACTTTTTTGCCGTCAGTTTCACCCCAGTCTTTTGTTGTTACACCTGCTTTGATCATTTCCTGGTTATTTTCTGTTGAAGGTTGGTTGTTTTCGCCACCGCATGATGCTAAGCTTGTGACCAGCGTTAGCATGGCGACATGGCAAATCAATCTATTCATGGGAGATCCGTTATTAAGTTTACAATCGGGTTCTTTGAAAATTTGTCAAATATCTGATATTTTCCCTATCACCGGTACACTATTTTAACTCCAGTACCACTACAGAAAAAGGCGGCATTTTTACATTCAGGCTTTTACCTTTCAAGGTAGCGCCCTGGAATGCGGCCGGTTTGATCTTAGCAGGCTCCTCAAAGGTATTATGGTCCTGTAATTTGGCGGATGTAAGAATACGGCCGCTTACTGTTTTGTAATTTCCTCCTTCGAGGTTGATCGCAAGATCCTGCGTGGCTTTAGGATCGATATTCACCAGCGAAATATGCATGGCGCCGTTGGAATCCAGGGAAGCAGATGCAGACAGGGCTGGTAATTTTTCATTGCCGAGCTTATAATCGTTGCTTTTGATCTTTAAGGGGATCAGTTTGGCGTCCTGATGTACATTATACATTTCCATCACGTGATAAGTTGGCGTGAGGATCATTTTTTCTTCCTTGGTTAAAATAACAGCCTGCAGCACATTCACGGTTTGGGCCAGGTTGGCCATACGAACCCGATCGCAATGATTATGGAAAATATTCAGGGTGGCACCGGCGATCATGGCATCGCGCATGGTGTTTTGCTGATACAGGAAACCGGGGTTCGTACCTGCTTCCACATCGTACCAGCCACCCCATTCGTCCACTACCAGGGCTACACGCTTCTGCGGATCGTATTTATCCATGATGGCCGAATGTTTTATCACCAGTGAATCCATGAAGAGCGCCGATTTCATGGTTTGAAAATATTGCTGTTCGGTAAAATCAACGGCCGGGCCTTTTTTATTCCATTCAATGACCGAGTAATGATGCAGGGCCAAACCACCCAGCATATTATGCGGGATCTTTTTCATCAGTACTTCTGTCCAGTTATAATCTTTTGAATTGGCGCCGGAAGCAATGCGGAAAATTTTGGTCTCGTTCGACCAGCCGGTCATGAAGGTGGCGTATTTGCGGTAAACATCTGCATAATATTCGGGGGTCATATTACCGCCGCAGCCCCAAGCTTCATTACCAACGCCCCAATAGGTAACGTTCCAGGGTTTCTCGCGGCCATTTTGCCGGCGCAGGTCCGACATAGGACTTTTGCCGTCGAAGTTCACATACTGAACCCAGTCGATGAGTTCCTGCACGGTACCACTGCCTACATTACCGGCGAGGTAAGGCTGCGTACCTATTAGTTCGCACATATTTAAAAAATCATGTGTGCCGAAACTGTTGTCTTCGGTAACGCCGCCCCACCAGGTATTTACCATGCTGGGCCTTTTGTCTTTAGGACCGATACCATCTTTCCAGTGATAGGTATCGGCAAAACAGCCACCGGGCCAGCGCAGGTTGGCGATCTTTAATTTTTTGAGCGCGTCAACTATATCAGTACGCACCCCGTTGCTGTTGGGGATCTTCGTGTTTCCCTCCCCTACATAGAAACCGCCGTAGATACAATGGCCTAGATGTTCAGCAAAATGGCCATAGATCTGGCGGCTGATAGTAGTTTTTGCAGCGCTTACATTAAAGGTCAGGTTGTTTTGGGCAAGCATGTTAAAAGCGATCAGCGTTGTACAGGTTAAAAGCAAAGCAAAGCGTTTCATGAAAGAGCTTTAAGTTGAATAATTAATGAATGTATAAAGAATTGATGGTTTATAGAAAGGACTATACATGGCAGCATGGTGATCGTTATTTAAAAGTATAAGTTAGCCGGCCTGGCCGGAACTGTGAAACTAAGATAAAACAACATATCTGTCAAAATCACACTTAATTATTTTTTGCCCGCGCTCTCCTAAAGTTAGCAGTTCACAGTTCTCAGTTGGCAGTTGGCAGTTCACAGTTCAAAGTTCAAAGTTGACCGTTCACAGTTCTCAGTGGCAGCCTGCAACCGCGCTGAGCGCTGCAACCCCGCTGACCGGTACAAGCCCTGCAACTTGCAACCTGCAACCTGTAACACCCCCCTCCTAGCCCATCGCCTATTCGTTACTCCTAACAACCACGCCGAACGGAACAAGCCCTGCAACTTGCAACCTGCAACCTGTAACACCCCCCTCCTAGCCCATCGCCTATTCGTTACTCCTAACAACCACGCCGAACGGAACAAGCCCTGTAACCTGCAACTTGTAACATTTGCCCATTGCCAATTGCATATTGCCCATTGGTTACTCCCTGCAACCACGCTGACCGGGACAAGCCCTGCAACCTGCAACCTGTAACCTGTAACATCCGCCTCCCTGCCCATTGGCTAACCCCTTCTCCCTTTTCACTAACTTTGTTGTATGCGATCAACGGCCCATATTAAAATTAAAAAGATCAATGCCGGAAAACAAACGGAGGTTGATGATGAACTGGCCGTGGAAGAACCACTCGAAATTCAGCTGGGCTGGCAGGATGCAAGCGGCTATGAACAAAAAACCATTTCCGTTACCATGCGCACGCCCGGCCATGATGCCGACCTGGCCACCGGTTTCCTGTTCACCGAAGGCATTCTGCAACATATCGACCAAATAAAACATATTCTTGCCCAGCCCACCAGGATACTGGTTACACTGGCGCCGGGCGCGCTGCCCCAATTGCAACAGGCTGAACGCAACTTTTTTACCAGCTCCAGCTGCGGCGTTTGTGGCAAAACCGGTATCGATGCTATTAAAACGAAACCGCCCTTCAGCCAGGAGCCCGATGGACTGGTTTTGCCTGCCGGCTTATTTTACGGAATGCAGCAAAGCCTGCAGCAAAAACAGGTGGTATTTGAGACTACGGGTGGACTGCACGCTGCTGCCCTGTTCGACACTGAAGGTACCTGCAGCCTGCTGCGCGAAGATGTAGGCCGGCACAATGCGGTTGATAAAGTGATCGGGGCGGCCTTTCAAAACCGCCAACTGCCATTACAGCAACATATTTTGCTATTGAGCGGGCGGGCCGGTTTCGAACTGATCCAGAAAGCGGTGATGGCCGGCATTCAGGTGATTGCTGCCGTAGGTGCTCCCTCAAGCCTGGCCGCAGCACTTGCCAAAGAACATGATGTTACCCTGATCGGCTTTCTCCGGCAGGACAGGTTCAATATCTATACCGGGGAACAGCGGATCAATATATAGTTTGTAGTTTGTGGTTTGTGGTTTGTGGTTTGTGGTTCGACATTCATGGTTTAAATTAATAACCGAACCCAGCATTGGATATGTTGCCAACCGCCAACTAAGAACTCTGAACTAAGAACTGCTAATGCCAACCGCCAACTAAGAACTCTGAACTAAGAACTGCTAATGCCAACCGCCAACTAAGAACTCTGAACTAAGAACTGTGAACTAACAAATCATACCATGAGCGACTCAACCGAACATATTCCCGGCGCAGAAAACCCTGAACAGTTCACTGGCTTATCGCTGGGCCCTGTACAAAAATCAGCGGCCGGACTGCCGGCGATCGCAGAAACCATTAAGCAGGTGGTTGGTGAAGCCGGTATCAGCCGCGGTTGGAAAGCCCTTGCCCACCTGAATAAAAAAGACGGGTATGATTGTCCGGGCTGCGCCTGGCCCGACCCCGATGATGAGCGCTCAGCCCTGGGTGAATATTGCGAGAATGGTGCAAAAGCCATTGCCGAAGAAGCAACCCTGAAGAAATTAACACCTGAATTCTTTGCACAGAACAGTGTATCCGAATTAGCCGCCCTCAGCGATTATGAAATTGGCCGCAAAGGCCGTATTGCGCAGCCCATGTTCCTGCCAGCAGGCGGTACACATTATGAACCGATCTCCTGGGACGAAGCTTTCCGGAAGATCGCTACCGCGTTAAATAAGCTCAACACGCCCGACGAAGCCATTTTTTATACCTCGGGCCGCACCAGTAACGAAGCGGCTTTTCTATACCAGCTATTCGTGCGGGCCTATGGCACCAACAACCTGCCCGACTGCAGCAATATGTGCCACGAAAGCAGCGGCGTGGCCCTGGGCGAATCCTTGGGCATTGGCAAGGGCTCGGTGAAACTGGAAGATTTTTATGAAGCCGAAGTGATCATCATACTCGGACAAAACCCCGGCACCAATCACCCCCGGATGTTAACGGCCTTACAAAAGGCCAAAGCCAACGGAGCCCGCATCATTGCGGTGAACCCGCTGCCCGAGACCGGGTTAATGCGCTTCAATAATCCCCAACAGCTGAAGGGTTTACTGGGTGTAGCTACTCCGCTAACGGATATTTTTCTGCCCGTCACCATCAATGGCGATATGACCCTGTTGAAAGCCATTGAATACCTGTTATGGCAATACGAAGAACAGGAACCCGGCCGCGTCTTCGACCGCAGCTTTATTGAGCAAAACACCGAAGGCTATGAAGCCTTTATCAATGACCTGCAGGCACAAAAGCTGGAACACTTATCACAGGTATGCGGTATATCCGTGCCGCAATTGCAGGAAGTAGCTGGGCTGCTGAAGTACAAAACAAAGATCATCGCCTGCTGGGCCATGGGCCTCACCCAACATACCAATGCAGTAGATACCATTAAAGAAATTGTAAACCTGTTATTGCTCAAAGGCAGTATCGGCAAAGCCGGTGCAGGAACCTGCCCGGTACGCGGGCACAGCAATGTGCAGGGCGACCGCACCATGGGCATTTATGAGAAACCGGGTCAGCCATTACTCGATGCCATTGCCCGGAATTTTCAATTCAAACCACCACAGCACCATGGCTACGATGTGGTAGAAGCCATTAAAGCCATGTTTGGCGGTAAAGCCTCGGTATTTATTGCCATGGGGGGAAATTTTTTATCTGCAACACCCGACACCAATTATACGGCCGCGGCCCTGCGCAAATGCGCGCTTACGGTACACGTATCTACAAAGCTTAACCGAAGTCACCTGGTACATGGGCGTGAAGCGCTGATATTACCTACCCTGGGCCGCAGCGATAAAGACCTGCTGAACGGGGAAGAACAGTTTGTGTCGTGCGAAAATTCCATGGGCGTTATACAATTGTCAAAAGGGGTATTGGCGCCGGTGAGCGACCAGTTGTTGAGTGAGCCGGTGATCGTATGCCGGCTGGCCAAGGCTACTTTAGGTGAACGCAGTACGATCGACTGGGATAAATACCTGCAGCATTACGATCTTATACGCAACGATATCGAACGCACGATCCCCGGTTTTTCCGATTACAATAAAAGGGTTCGGCAGCCGGGCGGTTTTTATTTACCCAATTGTAACCGCGAAGGTTCTTTCAATACCGCATCAAAAAAAGCGCATTTCAATATTGCGCCCATAACTACCATTCAATTAGCCGGCGATGAACTGCTTATGATGACCATTCGCAGTCATGACCAGTTCAATACAACCATTTATGGGTTGAACGACCGCTACCGGGGCATTTATAATGAACGGCGGGTAATACTCATGAACCAGCAGGATATGGAACAGCGAAACCTGGAAGCCGGCGATGTGGTGGATATCTATAATCATACTGACGGTGTTGAACGGGTAGCCCATAAATTCCTGGTGGTACCCTATCCCATCCCGGTACGATGCACGGCAACTTATTTTCCGGAAACCAATGTGCTGGTGCCGGTAAACAATGTGGCGAAGAAAAGCAATACGCCGGTATCGAAGGCAGTAGTTATTACGGTAAAGCGGAGTTTATAGTTGCCGGTTGCCGGTTACCGGTTGCCGGTTGCCAGTTACCGGTTGCCAGTTAGCGGTTGCCGGTTACCAGTTGCCGGTTGCCGGTTACGCGTTGCCGCAGGAACCACAAACCACAAACAACAAACAACAAACCACAAACAACAAAATTTATCTCCTCATATACCGACCAACCAATTCCCCATAAGCCAGCACATGTCCGTTCATAGCTCTTTCCAACTCATTCCTGCTGCATTCGTGGGGCAACTTCAATTGGGTATCCAGTGCATATACTTTGAAATAGTAGCGGTGAACGCCGTAAGGCGGGCAGGGACCGCCATATTTATTCTGCCGGAAATCATTGACGCCCATCTCTTTAAAGCAGGTGTTCTCTTTTATGTGCGAGCTCACGGGAATATTCCAGGCCAGCCAGTGCACCCAGGGCCTTATAGGCGCATCGGGATCATCCATGATCAGGGCCAGGCTTTTGGCGCCCGATGGAATGTCGTGGATCTCCAGCGGCGGGTTCACATTAGCGCCGTCACAGGTAAAACGGGAAGGAATCAACTCGTTTGAAAGAAATTCAGGGCTGCTTATATGCAAATGGGCTATATCGCGGAACGTTTGTCGGGGCGGTGTTTGGCTGGTAGTTATTTTCATGGCTATACTTTTAATTAAGTTTTAGCAATCCATCTTCCGGAGTATAACCCCTTAATCTGCTGCTTTTATCAAATATATTATCCCACTTAAATTTTAACAATGACGGTGGTCACCGATTAATGGTGATTGCCGCAATAAGGAAACTGGGTATCTTTTGCTATAAATCAATCAGCTAACACATTTTTGGCGATGCGGGCCCAATAACTTTTCGTGCATCGCCGTTATTATGTAAGTGATACCCACCATTAAACCTCATTAAACCTAGCTATTGCCCCTACGTCATACATAATAATGATTAGTGGCTGGTATATTAACCAGTAACAAGATGGATTACAGGTCAATATGCTTGCAAACCGCTCTCTGGAGGTTGTATTATTGTGATGTGGTTTTCAATTTCCTTCACTATTAAATCACTGTTATGTCCAGCTATCCTTTCAACAGCAGCTTCACCAAACAATTCAGACAGGAACAACCCGTTTCCTTTTTCGCAGAAGAAAAACCCTTCCAGCATATCGTCATCAGCAACTACGGCCGGATGAAGGAAGCTGCATTGAACGCCCTTGGGCAGTCACTGAATGAACAGTTGTTTGATAATGCCATCATTTACCGCCTCTTTACCAAGCTTACGCAAAAAGACACGCAGGATACTGTACGGCTTTCCGCTTTCATTGAAAAAACCTATGAGGAATTAACGGCCCATGCCAATGCGGAACCCTTCACTGCCCACTATTACAAACACCTTATTGAATTAATCGGCTCTTTCCTTGAGCTGGTGAATGAATACGATCTCAACGGCCAGGAATTATTAATGGGCAACCTGAATGCCTGTTATTCCAATGAGAACAGCTTTGCCGTTAACCAGTCGGTTGACAGTGAAGAAATAGCTACCATGCACCGCATCATTGAAGATTTTATGTATCAGATCGGTGAGTACTACCAGTATTTTCATATTCTGTTGCAGAAAGAAACTGAGCAGGAAGAAAACAAAAGCCGGGTTCAGGTCATGTCGCACGTAGCTTATTACCTCGACACACTGATCACCTGCACCGAAAAGCTGATCATCAATATAGAAACAACACTCGATATGCTGCTCGAATGGGAAACAGCCCTTCAGAACAGAGAATCACAATCGTTATTCAATTGATCACCCAGCCCTGCCATTCACCATTGACCATTCACCAGTAAACTGCCACCGATTCACAGTGCCGCTTCAGGTCATGCTCCATCACCCTTGAGACAAGGTGCATGCGCACATAGCTTTTACTGATACCGGTAAACGCACAGAATTCATCCACGGTAATAGGGTCCCGCTTTGTTTTACTGTAAAATTGACGCAGGTTCTGTAACAACTGCCGCGCATCGGCATGATTTAACCGCATGATCTTGGTAACGTCAACGGTATGAATGTACCACTGTTTAAAAAATGGTTTTGTAGCCAATGGGATCTTACTGAAAGAGGGAAGTATTTGCGAGCGGACACGTTTTTTGTTAATGGTGGTTTGTTGAGCTGTAACGGATTGTTTCTGGGCAGCAAAGGTCATCTGATCAATCTTTTAATGGTTTTGCCAATAGTGGCTTTGCAGCTCGCTAATCAGAATGCCTTCCAGGGTATCTTAAACTCCCTTATGGTACGCGTAAGGGAATGACTAATTTACAACTTTTAGGTACACACGCAGCATAAATCGGCTGATAATTGATAATAATCAATCTATTAACGGCTTTTCTTCTACTAAAAATTTCGTTAACAATTTTCTTCCCGGCCCGGCTGTTTGCAGAAAGCATGCGGAAGAATTTTCTTTTGGCATAAAAATTATGTGGATTGTATTATAACCGGTAATAATGAAATCCACAACACCTGTATTAAACGATAAATTGCACTGGTATAAAGATGCCATCATTTATGAATTACACATTAAAGCGTTCTGTGACAGCAACGGCGACGGCATGGGTGATTTCGGCGGTCTGCTGCAAAAGCTGGATTATTTGCAGGAACTGGGAGTGAATGTGATCTGGCTGCTGCCATTTTATCCTTCGCCGCTGCGTGATGATGGCTACGATATCGCCGATTACTATAATATCAATAGCTCCTATGGCAACATCAGCCAGTTGAAGACCCTGCTCGATGAGGCCCATCAGCGGAACCTGAAGATCATTACCGAACTGGTCATTAACCACACTTCTGATCAGCATCCCTGGTTTCAACGGGCACGCACCGCACCCAAGGGCTCACCGGAAAGGGATTTCTACGTATGGACTGATGATCCCACCCAATACAAGGACGTGCGGATCATTTTCCAGGATTTTGAAGCGTCGAACTGGACCTGGGACCCGGTTGCCGAACAATATTACTGGCACCGCTTTTTTCATCACCAGCCCGATCTGAACTACGACAACCCGCTGGTACAGCAGGAAGTGTTCAACATTATCGATTATTGGTGTAATATGGGCGTTGATGGTTTCCGGCTCGATGCCGTGCCTTATTTGTTCGAACGCGAAGGCACCAATGGCGAGAACCTGCCGGAAACCCATGCTTTCCTGAAACGGTTACGGGCACATGTAGATGCGAAGTACCCCGGCACTGTGCTGCTTGCGGAAGCCAATATGTGGCCCGAAGATTCGGCCTCCTATTTTGGCGAGGGCGATGAATGCCATATGAACTATCACTTCCCCGTAATGCCGCGCATGTTCATGGCGCTGCAAATGGAAGACCGTTATCCGATCACCGATATCTTCGATCAAACACCCGCTATTCCACCCACCTGCCAGTGGGCTATTTTCCTGCGCAATCACGATGAGCTTACGCTGGAAATGGTTACCGATGAAGAGCGGGATTATATGTATAAAGTGTATGCAAAAGACCCCAAGGCGCGCATTAACCTGGGCATCCGGCACCGGCTGGCGCCCCTGATGGAAAATAACCGCGAAAAGATCGAATTGCTCAACTCCCTGCTGTTCTCCCTGCCCGGTACACCCGTTATCTATTATGGCGATGAGATCGGCATGGGTGATAATTTTTATTTAGGCGACCGGGATGGCGTACGCACGCCCATGCAATGGTCGCCCGACCGCAATGCCGGTTTTTCCAGTTCCAATCCGCATCAGCTTTACCTGCCCCTGATCCTCGATCCGGAGTATCATTACGAGTCGGTAAATGTAGAAATGCAGCGCCGCAATACTTCCTCGCTGTTCTGGTTCATGAAACGCATGATCAACATGCGCAAAAAGCACCGGGCCTTTGGCCGTGGCGATCTCACGTTCCTGAACGTGGACAATCCCAAAGTGCTTGCCTTCCTGCGGAAGTATGAAAACGAAACTTTGCTCATTGTAGTGAACCTGTCGAAATTTGCGCAGGTAGCCGAAGTTCCCCTCGAAGGTTATAAAGGATTTGCCCTTATAGAACTCATGAGCCGGAATAAATTCCCGGCCGTAGGTAAGGCTGAGACATACTTTTTTACCCTGGGCCCGCACACCTGGCTCTGGTTCTCGCTTGAAAAAGCACATCCCGAAATAGATGATCAAAAAGCAATTCCACTGCTGCAGGTAAAGAAATTCGAGGATCTCGTTAGTAAATCAACCCGCACAGAACTGGAAAATGCCGTATTGGCGGCGTACCTGAAGCAATCCAAATGGTTTACCGGCCGGGCGCGCTCTGTTTACAATATAGAGATCATCAACCATGTGCCCATACCACTCGAACCGCACGACGCTTTACTACTACTGATAGAAGTTACGTATGAAAGCGGTTTACCGGAATTATACCAGCTCATAATAACCTTTGCTCAAAATGCGGTAGCCAGAAAGCTGGAAAGCAGTTTTCCCCAATCCATCATCGCCCATATGCATGTGGGTGAGCAGGAAGGCATGCTGGTAGATGCGCTGTTTGTCACCGGTTTCCAGCAATGGCTTTTTCAGCATATAGCCCGCAATGAAACCCTGGCAGGCAGGGATAATAACAAACTGCGTTTCTTCAATAACGGCACCATCGGTACTTATGCCGCACAACATGACGACATCCGGTCAAAAATGCATGAAGGGAACCGGTATCAGACTGCCATTACCTATGATAACAGTTTCTTCCTGACCTTTTACCGGCGGGTGGATTACTATATCAATCCCGACGCAGAGATCACGCATTTCCTGAGCGAACAGTCAAAGTTCCCCTATGTGCCCACTTTCCACGGCGCCATTGAATGGAGCATGGAAAAAGGCATGATCACGATGGGCATGATACAAAAGATGGAAGAGAACCACGGTAATGGCTATACTTATATGCTGGAGCGCGTGTACAATTATATTGAACGGATACTGGCCATGAACCAGGACAACCTGCCTACCTGGGAACACCAGGGCAGCCTTACCGATCCGGTGGCCTTTGAGCAATTGCCGAATGAACTGAGGGACCTGCTAAGCAGCCGCGCTGCCGATCAGGCCCGCCTGATCGGTACCCGCACCGGAGAAATGCACCTGGCGCTGGCCTCCGGTATATCGCTGAAAGATTTTAAACCGGAAGAATTTTCATTACACTACCAGCGGTCGCTGTTCTCGGCCATGGTATCACTGGTGCGGGAAGTATTTCAGAACCTGAAAAGAAATTTGGATAAAGTACCCGCCTCCCTGCGTGCCGACGCTGAAGAACTGCTGAAACGGCGCGATGATGTATTGAACGTGTTCAAAAAGATATACACCAAAAAACTGGATGTACTGAAGATCCGCATCCATGGGAATTACACCTTAAGCCAGGTATTGCTTACCGGAAGGGATATTTCGATCAAAGGTTATGGCGGCGATCCGCTTCGCCCCTACAGCGAACGCAGATTAAAAAGATCTCCGCTGCACGATGTGGCCACCATGCTGCGCTCATTTCATAACGCGGTATATGAAGGATTCCAACAGAACAATCATATCGTGAAAGAAGATCTGTCGAAGTATATTCCCTTTATTCGTTTATGGGCGCATTATATGACCGGCTTTTTCATGAAAGCATATCTGGATACGGTCAGCGGCAGCCAGTTTGTGCCTGCCGACAAATCTGATTTCCGGGTGCTGATACAAACCTTTTTACTGGAGAAATCACTGCTCGACCTGAACCATGCCTTGAACAATGGATTCACATCGATGGTGGTGCCTATGCGGACGATAAAGGCAATCGTGAAATAATATGCTGATGTGCTGATTTGCTGATGTGCTGATGGAATACAGTTCCAATAATCAACGAGAAACGATGTGCTGATCGGGAACAATGTGCTAATTTGCTGATGTGCTGATGTGCTGATGGAATACAGTTCCGATAATCAACGAGAAACGATGTGCTGATCGGGAACAATGTGCTAATTTGCTGATGTGCTGATGTGCTGATGGTATACAGTTCCGATGATCAAGGGGTTTTTAATTAGCAAATCAGCACATTAGCAAATCAGCTAATAAAAAAGAGCGGTCCTTTCGAACCGCCCCCGTCTAACGTTGGTAGCTTGTGTTATTACTAACCGCGATGCTATCAGCGTTTGCTTAACCAATTCAGGTCTTCGAGTTAAGATAACAGAATGTTTTTTCTGTTTTTCCGGACAGTTAGTTTTCTGTTTCCGTTCTTGCCTCTTTTCAAACAATAGCGAAACAGTGTTACTAATTTTCCTGCTTAACTGATCACCCATCGATTAATCTGATATAAATGTACACCCAAAAGAAAACGGAAACAATGACCGCCATCATAACACAAATATTTCTAAACCAATGATCCTAATCAAGATCGTGTTACTAATTTAATTTGTATCTGCTTAATCGTCATTCAATTGTATTTTACTTTCAACAAGGTGGCCAGTAAAATCGTTATTGATACAATTGAAGTGATATTTATTGGTAAATTACTGGCAAATTCATCCGGTTTCGGCAAAGTATATGACAACATTCTGGACAGAAGATAGCATCCTGACCAATCAAAGCGATTCCACACCGCCTGCTGAAATATTCGATGCCTTTTGTCAGGCCATCGGGTTTTACTATCAGCAGAAGGGATACAAGTACACTAAAAGCCGGCCTAAAGTAAAAATAGAATCCAGGGACCTTTTTGTAGAGATCAATTTCTGGAGCTCCAGGAGCAATATGGCAGGCAGCAATGTAGGCCTGGAAATATTGCCCTATGTAGGTTCCAAAAAATTAAAAAAATGGATCAAGACCAATAAGACCGGCCGCAACGAATATATTTACGGTCCTACCAAATACGATTTCCGTTTTCAGAATATCTACGGCGCCACCGTCGATTTTTTCCTCGACCTCATTCTTAAGATCGATAAATACATCGCTTCCAACCTGAATATAGAGGACAACGCAAAATTCATAAACCGGCTGCTCGCCGAGAACAACAGCGACATCATCACCGATAATTTTGCCTGCTACCTGGCCATGACCAATGACCCGCGCTTAGCCGACTTCATCGATGATCACCACGAAGGCATTGGCGAAGAGTTGAGTAATAAGTTACGTGCCCTGGCTCCCCCGGCGCCCCTGAAGGGCGAAACCAATGTGTCGAATTTTGGCATCTAGCATAGAGGATGCTGATTTCGAGATTTTGAGATTTTGAGATTTCGAGATTTCGAGATTTCGAGATTTTGAGATTTACCTGACATGCAAATCTCACCCGATCACAAATCAGGAAATCTCAAAATCGGAAATTTCTCCAGCGTTGTTAAGGCAAAACTTTCACCTGGATATTCTTGTAGTAAACTTTACTGTTTGGGTCATGTCCCTGCAAGGCGAAGGTTCCGCTCGATAATGTGCGCCCGTTCATATCCGCCGGCCGTTGCACATTTTTGGGTTCGGTGTATTCTACGACCGTTCTTCCGTTCACTTTCACGGTCACTTTTTTATTCTGCACAATGATCTCTTCGGTAAACCATACATTGTCTTTTACCAGCACATCTTTTACGTCACTAACTGCATATAAACTTCCGGTGCGGCGCCAGTCGGTATGCGAATTATTTACCTGTACTTCGTATCCTTTTTTAGGCCAGTCGCTTTCCTGGTAGGCAGTATGAAAATAGATCCCTGAGTTTGATCCGGGCGTGGTCATCACATCTGCTTTAAAATGGAAATTTTTGAAGTTGTGGCCCTGCACAGGGCCATCGTAAAACAGGTGGGCCACATTTCCATGAGCAACGATCCTTCCGCTATCCACAGAAAAGGTAGCGGCGTTCTGGCCCACCTTCCAGCCGGTGAGCGTTTTTCCATCGAACAGAGAGATCCATTGTTTCGACCCCTTTTGAGCAAGTGCGGAAACAGCCAGCAAACAGCCGGAAAACATTAAGAGGTATGATAATCTTCGCATGCTTATCGTTTGCGTGAAGGTAAGGGTTTAGCAAACGAAAAGTTGTTACGGGTTCCCAGTCGCGGGTTTCCGGGCCAGAAAATTTAAGATACGTGACAGTTCTCAGACTGCCCTGATTTTTTGGCCCGGCACCCGGTAACCGGTAACCGGCTCACCGCTCCCCTACCCAATGTGGATATATCGGGATCTGCTCGCTCACGGCATCGAGCTTCGCCAAATGCTCGGGCGCCAGGCGCCAGCCGGTAACCTCCAGGTTCTGCAGCAACTGTTCTTCATTGCGGGCGCCAATTACGACATTCGAAACAGTGTTGTTGTTCAGCAACCAGTTGATGGCAATCTGCGAAACCTTTTTGCCTGTTTCCACAGCGATCTGTTCCAGCACATCGATCACCTTGTACAAGTATTCATCGGCCACAGGCGGTGCCCCCACCAGTCCCCCGGATTTCACGCGGCCCTCCGGCAAGGGGCTGTCCCGCCTGATCTTTCCGGTTAAACGGCCCCAGCCCAGCGGACTCCATACCATTAGTCCGAGCCCCTGGTCCTGCAGCATGGGCATTAACTCCTGCTCATAATCTCTGCCAATCAGAGAATAATAGCCCTGGTAAATAACATATTTTTCCAGGTTATTCCGTTCAGCAACCGCCAGTGATTTCATCAGCTGCCAGGCAGTGAAATTCGATGCGCCGATATATCTTACTTTTCCACTGCTCACCAGGTGATCTAATGTGCGCAGGGTTTCTTCCACCGGCGTTTCTTTATCATATCCATGCATAAAGTAAACGTCGATATAATCAGTGCCCAGTCGTTTCAAACTGTCTTCAGCCGCTTTTATCAGGTGATAACGGGACGAGCCTTTGTCATTTGGCTGCTCCCCCATACTGAATGTAGCTTTGGTGGATATAATTACTTTATCGCGGCGGCCTTTGATAGCGGCTCCCAGGATCTCTTCCGATGCGCCCTGCGAATACACATTGGCGGTATCAAAGAAGTTCAAACCTCTTTCCAGTGAAATGTCTATCAGCCGGGTGGCTTCTTTGGCGTCTGTTTCGCCCCAGCGTTTGAAAAATTCATTGGTGCCTCCAAATGTGCCTGTTCCCAAACTTAATACCGGTATTTTTAAACCCGACTTGCCTAAATTCCTGTATTCCATGTTGTAGATTTTCATACAAAATTCACAACATGGCAGCGGGGCTGAAAGGACAATTGTCACGAATTCACTGTGATAAAGATCACGCAGGCGCTAGGCAAGGCGGCTCAGCGTTTCCCGGGTTACACCCAGATAAGAAGCGATCAGCGTTTTGGGCACGCGTTGAAACAGGCCGGGATATTGTGCCAGCAAACTCTCATAACGTTCTTTAGCGCTTCCACTGATAAGGCATTGGATCCTTCGCTGCAAAAGAATACTGTCTTCCGTGGTTTTCTTTCTGAAAAAGGTTTCCATTTTCTGCAGCTCGCGGCAAAGTTTTTCCCTTTTGTCGAGGCTAATGAACAGCGTCTCGCTGTCTTCCAGGCAATCTATTTGTAAAGTGGCGGGCGTTTGATGATGGTAAGCCTGCAGATCGGTGATCCACCAGTTTTGCATGGCAAATAAAAGGATGTGCTCCCTGCCTTCAGCATTTATGTGTGCCGATTTCATGAGTCCGCTGAGCAGGAAATAGTCGTTATATACCTGCTCACCTTCACGGATAATGATCTGGTGTTTCTTAAACCTTTTGGCCGTGAAATGAGCCAATACAAGATCGTATTCCTCATTGGTGAGGGGCACTATCCGTTCAATATGTTGCCGCAGGATATTACTCATGAACTTTTGAATCTGTCAATAACAGTGAGGGCCGGTAATTGTTCAGGCTTTGGCACACTTTGAAAGGGTGGCACAGCTGCTTTATCTGTTGCTGCTCCTGATCACCACAAAATTAGCCAGCCATTGAAAAGCAATAAAACCAAAAAAGAACACATAAGCGAGGGTTTCAAATACCGGGTGGCGGGCAAAAGCGGTTGCCAGTGCCGCCACGCCAAGCACCGCCATGGCAATCGTATAAATGAATAATGTATTGTATTTTGACGGAATGAACATAACGCTGAGCGGAACCATCATGATGAGCCCGTATGCCGCCACAAAAAGATAACGTACATCAGACTGGAAAAAATACAAAATCAGGCCGGTTGTAAAAACAAGCAGGCTGATGGCTACAAAGTTTGAACTTATTTTCTCCTTACGGTCGAGCAGGAATTTTCCGTAGGGATTGAATCGTAGGAAGAGATTGCTCAGCGGTTTGATCACCCAGGTGGAGAAAGCAAACAGCACCAATAGAATGATCAATGGTACCAGGAATGGCTCCAGTTTGGGATTGGCTTCGGCCAGCGCATTAAGTGCACGCGTGCCAAAGTACAAGCCAAGGATAACGAACCATTGGTATTTGGCGGATAGATTACCTATCCAGAAGGAGTATTTCAGGAAAAGCCGGTACACCGGGTTGGTGGCTTTGAGTGCTTCGATCATTCCTTTTTGCGCATAATCGAAATCGGGATCATTCTTCAGTGCTTCTTTAAAATGCTTCAATGCTTTTTTATGATCGCCTTTTTCCAGTAAACCCCAGCCATAATTGGCATGCGTATAGGCATTGTTAGGGTCGTTCCGCAATGCGCCTTCGATCGTTTGAAACGATTCCTCTTTCCGGTTAAGTTTTATTAATACCGTACTTCTTACGTTCAGCGCCAGCAGGTTCTCGGGATCAATTTCCAAAGCCTGGTTGGCCAGCCTTAGTGATTCTTCGTATTGCTTACGCGCGAGTTTTATGTTGGCAGACCAGGCAAAGAAATCGGCCGTATAAGGATCCAGTTCTATGGCTTGCCTGATGCTGGCTTCGGCATCGTCATATTTATCTTTCTGAATATCTACACGGGATCTAATAAAATACAAATGCGCCGTATCCGGAGAAAGCCCGATGGCATCTTCCACAACACTTTCCGCCTGCTCGAGGCGGTCCTGCTGCAGGTTCAATTCAGCCAGCAGGGCCAGGTAATGAATATTGGTAGGCTCCTGGGCCAGTAACTGTCTCAAGATCTTTTCCGCTGCGTCGTACTTCTTCTGTTGAATGAGGATCCCCACTTTGGATAGACTATACTCCGTCATATCACTTTTTAATTTTTAAAT
This sequence comes from Longitalea arenae, assembly GCF_016924755.1. GTDB lineage: Bacteria > Bacteroidota > Bacteroidia > Chitinophagales > Chitinophagaceae > Niastella > Niastella arenae. The sequence goes on from NZ_JAFFJX010000004.1 coordinate 176,718, forward strand.
AGGAAAGAATGTCATCATATAAACCGGAATCATTGGCGAACATCGCAAAATTCTTCGCGGTCATGAACCATTCCTGGGTACTTGCCTTATGTTTTTTTACGGCATTCAACAGATCCTTTGTTTCAATAGGTTTTGGTATCCCGTCTGTAAAGGAAGATTCCAGTTTTAATTCAATGGCGATATCGATAATGGCATCAATGTCTGCGCCGGAATAATGCTCCGTTTTCTTAGCCAGCTGCCCGTAGTCGATGCCCTCCGTTGGTTTATTCTTCAGCTTCAGCTTTAAAATAGACTCCCGGGTCGTTTCATCCGGCGGTGGAACAAAAACAATGCGGTCGAAGCGGCCGGGTCTTCTGAAAGCAGGATCCAGGTTCCAGGGCGTATTGGTAGCACCAATGATCAGCACACCTTCGTTGCTCGCATCAATACCATCCAGTTCCTGCAGGAACTGGTTGATGAGGTGCCGGCCGGCAGATTGTTTCATATCGCTTCTGCTGGCGCCTAAAGCGTCAATTTCGTCAATGAACAAAATGCAGGGTGTATTGTACCGGGCCAGTTCGAAGATCTCGTGCAGGTTCTTTTCGCTGTTGCCCACCCACATATCCAGGATATCATTGAGGCCAACGCTGATGAATTTTGCATTCACCTGTCCGGCCGTAGCTTTTGCGAGAAATGTTTTACCGCATCCGGGCGGGCCATATAATAAAATGCCACCGCCTATCTTTTTGCCATAGGCTTTATACAGTTCGGGATGCATCAGCGGTTTGATGATCTTTAATTCTATTTCTTTCTTCACCGCATCCATGCCGCCCACATCGCTGAAATTGATGTTGGGCTTTTGCAGAAAACGGCTATCGTACACTTCTTCCTCCGCTTCTTCATCGTTTACCGGGCTGCCGCCTTTTACCCGCAAATGCTTATCGAGCTCTTCATCGAAACAATTGGGATCAATGGCTAACGCTTTTTTATAGGTCTCAATAGCGCGGGCAATCGAATTCTCCTTCAGTAATGCCTTTGCATAAAGGGTAAGCGCCTCCACATCGGGGCGGCCGCTTTCAATAAATTCTTCGAGGATAACATTACAGGCAGAATAATTGCCTTTCCTGTAAAAGACCTTTGCCAAACCGATCTTGGCCTTCGTATCGTTTGAAGATCTCAGTACCAATGTATATTCAGCTTCTGCTTCTTCAAGGCGGTTCAAACCCAGCAAGGTATCAGCCAGCAATAACCTGAGCGGTGTATTGTTGGGCGAATGCTTCAATGCCTCCCGCAAACTATCGATGGTATGCTCGTTCATTATGAATTTTGTATTACAGTCGACGTAAATATTTGCTAACAGAACGTTAAATCCATACGCAGGATTCAGATCGCAAAAGCGACGTTCTAAAACGGGTGAAATATACAAAATAGCTTGTAACCACCCTTGTTTTACCAGCTAATATTCGTTTTTCACATGATGATGCGGCCTTTTTCTATTCAGGCATTCTGGCAACCACCCTGATCCGTTTATTAAATACCAGTTTATCCTTTACAAAAACCTTTAAATAATAACGCTGGGGAGGCCGGTAAGAAAGATCATACTGAAAGCTGGCTGCTTTGAGCTGGTGATATTGATGTTCTTCTATTACGGCATTATCACCACCATCGGCTACGATTTGAACAAGCGGGTCTTGCGGCTCATTGCTGAAATAATCCAAAACGACTTTACCTTTTGTCATAGTCGGAAACAAGCCAACTGAAACCTCGCTGACGGGCTTCGACCACTGCGTGCTGTCGGACGACACCATAAATGCATAATTCACCTGGCTGCCAAAATCCGAGTCAAAATGCTGCAGGGCCTGCCCTTTTGTATTCAATATGCGGCAAAGGCCACGGCCTGCTTTCACGGCATACCAGAATTCGAGGCCATTGTGAGCTGTATCCTGCACTTCGAACCGGTAACATCCTGGCTGCAGCCTCACCGTATCGTTATATATGCTGTCCTTTTGTAAAGTACCCAGCGCACGTTCAAACACAATTTCTCCCAATGCATTTTTAATACTGTAGCTATTGTCTGCCGGCCGGTTATTGGTTTTAAATTGTATAACCATCCTGCCTTCATGTACAGGAACGCTTTCGAAATAACTGAGCTGCTTATTGTCGGCGGGATAGCCGTCTTTCCTGCCATTGGGTAATTCCAGGCTCACTGTAAATGCATTCAAACCACTGGTAAAATTGATTGTGCCAGGCAGTGTCACCTGCGCCGTTTGATTGAACGCAAGATCTCCTTTCCACTTATACACCTGCGTGGGAAATCCTTTTGTTCCATACCTGATCTGGCAGCTGGTTAAAGGAGCAGCGCCATTGTTCTTTATGACAATAACCGGATTGCTGCAGGCCGGGTTCTGCCGCCGGTAGATATCTGTGGTTGAAGGCACGATAACCTCTTCCAGGGAAGCGTCGGTGGCTGATACCGGCGATCCATATTCTACCAGGTACGCAAATATGTTCTCAATTACATTGCGATCGCTCGTTTGATAGGGTTCCATCTGCAGATCCACTACATTCTCCTGGTTCGTGAGAAGGGGCTGGTCTGTGATTTCCGGCTGATTCAGATAACCGGGGCACCAGTTGGCGCGGTCGAATGGCCAGGTACCGGCCTGAGGATACAAAGGATTATCACCGCATTCTTTCCAGATATTTGTTTTTCTGACCAGTTTATTATTCCACCAGATCTCTCGGTAACGTTTACAAAACTCGCCACAGCCCAAACTATCCATGCCGTGGCCTGTTTGCAATACATACAAACGGGCTGTAGTGCTTTTGGCGGTGGGCCTAAACCGGTATGGACTTAATTCTTTTTCTATCGGAGCGCTTGCACTGCCGTATTGAAATGCGGCATTATACACCGGGTGAAATGCCAGTGGTTGGGCAACAGCCGGTCCTTTGATGAAAGCAAAATCGAGTTGTATTTTCCAGCCCCGGTCTTTATTTTCTTCATAGCCGGAATGAATGTATTCGATCTCCACGCTGTCTCTAAGTATGAGGCTGAGATCAGTAAGGTCTACCTGCCATTGAAAATGCCATCCTTTTGAAAAAGCGCCGCCGTAGGGTGTGAGCATTTGGGCAATGGTATAGTTCAGCGCTGTTCTGCTTGAACCGGCCCGCTGCTTCAATACGATGCGGTCAGAATAGTCCCAATCGGCACATCGCATGGAATCGGGACAGCCGAACTTTACATACAGCATGATCTTCCTGATGGGTACTTCATTACCGGGGAAGCGTGTCCAGCGGCTATAGGCGTTTACGCCTTTTGATGGATCTGTAACTACTTTATTGTACGACACTACCACATGTGAAGTATCGGCGGCCATGGATGGAAGCGCGAACGACATCACCATTAATAAAAAAGGAATCGCTTTTTGCATACTCATAGCTGCAAAGAAAAGCCTTTAGCCGGAATACCGGATCAATGCATACATCCTAAATACATTTCCTGCTTCACCGTTTTTACGGTTGGGATTTTATCTTTCAGCAGGGAAGCGACACTATCTGCCTGGCTTTTTAAAGAATAGATCCCCGCGATGCTGACCATTTGCAGCGTGTCGGCTTCGTTATCGATGAAACCGTTCGACATTTCAATACTTACGAAATGCTGGTCATCAAAAGGCCTTCTTGGAAAATATTCTCCCCGGTACATTTCATCCTCCGAATCCTCGGCTACAATTATGCCCTTGCCTGATTTGTATACTCTGTCGAGCATCCGGAATTTGGTTCCCAGCATAGCGGCAACATTTGTGGACAGATCCTTCAGGGAATCATAATTGTTCCCCCGGGCAACTTCCACCAAGAAGAAGGTGCCGCTTTCTTCGTCAGCTGCACCGATTGGAGCATCCATCGCACTGTCTTTTGCCAAAACAGGAGCAGTGGTTTTTATGGTATCGCTTTTGTCGCTCCTTATAGCAGCAGTGGGTTTCTGCCCACAGGAGAATAATACTATTGCCAATAAACCAGGAAATAACTGTTTCATAAAACACATCTTTAAACTTACCGTCATTTTAAAAACTAATTCTCCGGCAGGGCGTACCAGCGGCGGTATACTTTGCCGATATAGGTAGCCAGCAGTGCAAGGAATAAAATGCCGCCGCCAATCTCAGCCAACAGCAGATGGATATACATATTGGGCAATTCTGTTGAAAGCCCCTGTTCGCTAAGCTGATCCTTCTTCAAGGCATAATATAATGCTACGATCAACAAAGGGAATATCGGAACAACAAATACAAACAGGTTGGTCATGATACCGGTTATGACATTTCTCTTTTTAGTGGTCCAGGTAGCCGTGGAACCCACAAAAAACAAGATGGTGTACATGATCATCCACATCAAAAAGACGGTCTCGTCGCCATGCGAAAACGACATCATCAATGCCGTGAAGATGGTCAACAGCACGCCGGCCAGCAGTGACAGGAAAAATGTGCGCACAGTGGTATGTCTGAATATAAAGATCAGCAGCGTGATACCTAAGGTGAAATAATAGAACAGGCGCACATATTCGGCCATCCGCCTTTCCGACCAGCGGTATTTCTTTGAAACAACATGATCGATATTTCCGTCGATATAACTCACTTTATACTTCTTGCTGATCTTGTCAAAAACAGATGCCCGTTCATTTATTTCCGTATCGGCAGATGATCTTCCGCTTCCAGGATAATCATACTTATTGAATAAAGCACCAAGCTCTTTACTGATAAGCGCCCTGTCGGCCGCTGGCGGATGCCGCAGCGCTTTATCATAGATCTGGAAGGAGGTCAGGATCTTTTCTTTCGTATACTCATCTGCCAGATAGCTGTCGATAAAGGTGAGGTGTGGTTCATCGTAATGCAGGTACATGGTATCATTTAACCTGACCAGGCTGTCGGCACTTCTTACCAGGTTATCAAAGGCTGTCGTATCCATTCTTATATAACCGTACGGTCCCGTTTTTACCGGGGTGGTAGCAGTCTCGTAAGCTGCTTCGTCATATTTGCTGTCAACGGCCGGCACGGGCAGATCCTTAACTCTTACAACGGTATCATAATTCCATGGCTGCTGCAGCGCGTTATATTCCAGCTGGCAGATCTTAAGGTTCATGGCATTGATATCGCGCACGATCTCTTCATCGCCGAATGCCAGGTTTGCACGCACACTTTCAACAACCGGATGAACATAGGTAAACAGAATAATGATACCGGTGGCTATGAAATATAAAAAGAAAGCACCCAGGCTGTAGAATGGATGAATGATCCCATATTTCTTAAATACATTGAAGCGCAAAAGGTAAATGAGCCAGACCGTAAGCGCTATGATCGTGATCATGATGACAAAACCTAACCAGCTATCGGAGGTAGAATAATCTCTTACATCATTCTGTTCCAGGAAGCAAATGCCTGCCAGGAGCAGCATGAACAAAATTCCGTAATACACCACCAGGTGGGCGCGTGTACTCCAGATCCCCGGTTTATGCAGCAATAATTTTTCGTCGGCTTTTTTCAGGAACCCTGGCACCAGGGGTCTTTTTAAGTTCATGGGTAAAGTATTAAATGAAGCGTTTGGTAGAATGGGTAATGTCGCGGAAATAGGAAATGGAAATCTTGCCTGCCACTAGTTGCGACAGCAAGGCCTGGGCCGCTAATTCCTTTGAAGTAATGGTATAGAAACCACCATTGAATTGCAGCTCGCCCTGCCCGTTCAACACGCTGAGCAGGGATTCCCTGCTGGCCGTGGTTTCCAGTTCTATCACAAAGGCGCTGGCCGTTTTTTCCTGTTCACCGGTCCTGAACAAACAGGTACCCTGTTTAATAAGCAATACGGTGTCAGCGATCTTCTCCACTTCATGCAGCTGCTGTGAGCTTAACAGGATACCCATGGGGTTATGCACCGATTTGGCCATGAACCGCAGATCGGTGAGAATGCTTTGCTGTGCATTGATGTCGAGGTTGGCCAGCGGTTCATCGAGTATCAATAAGCGCGGCTTTTGTAACAAGATGCGGGCAATTTCAAAGCGGGTGCGATAGCCACTGCTAATTTGGTTCCAGGTAAGGTGTGCATAGGGCGTAAGGTCGAGCCGTTCGAGCATGAAGTCAACCATTACTCTATTTTCTTCACCTTTTACGCCTGAAATAGCAGCGGAGAAATGTAGATTGTCTTTTAACAATCCATACCAGCGCGGAATACGTTGCGGAATAAACGCCAGGTGATGTTTTATATCATAATGATCAGGCGCTTCCAGTTGCGCAAAATGCAATTCACCCGAGTCCAGGGCCAGCTGGCCGGCCATACAACGCAAGAGGGTCGTTTTGCCGTTACCATTTTCTCCTACTATCCCAAGTACATCGCCGGTATTGATCTGTAAACTGATGGGTTGTAAACTGAAATTGCCTGCCGAATAGGTTTTGCTGATCTCGCGGGCGCTTGCCAGCATTTTCGGCTCATATGTAAATCTTTCAGTAACGTGATCGATCTTTCCCAACAGTGTAGTGGCCGCTTCAAAGAAAGCCGCAGGCAATTCGGTGGTCTTGAACTCATGATACATTTTGCTCACCGTGATGGCTTCTTTCAGTAACGACATGTCTGCGGTATCAAGGGAGGCGTCGAGTATTCTGCGTACAGCTAATGAATGATCGTTATGCCGGAGGTACGAATGAATTTCTGCAATTCTTGTATGCATAGGGTTTTAAAGGTTGGTATAAAGATGCGGCAAAAAACGCGAAATTGGAATAGCAAACGCTAAAGCATCTCCGCTTATTTTCATAAATTAGCACTAATTTAGAAAATAGATAATCTATTTTTATCATATGAAGCTCTTGCCTGCCAAAACCCTGCTGCTAATACCTGCACTTCATTTCTGCCAGGTCAGTTTTTGTCAAAAGAAATTCTCATCACCAGATACGTCTGCTATCAGGCAGTCACTTAATGAGGCGCTGCTGCTCAGCAAAAAGAATTATGATTCTGCTGTTAACAAATGCCATGTCATACTGCAATTGACAGAGAAGCATCATTTAAAATTACTTTCAGCAAAAAAGTATCACCATTAATCCCATATTGGCCAGTGAGAACCGGGTGTTGTTAAAGTTCTATATTAATGTGAACACCAACCATAAGGACAATGATCTGGCAGCATTGGGTTTTCATGGGATGAACCGCACAGAGACCATTGACAAAATGTTACATGAAGTATTTGCAGGTTCAGACCAGATGCAAAGCAGACCGAATGACTATAAGTACGGAACTTATATGACCGGCCGTTTCTGCTCCAATACCGACCGCATGCATTGCTTCTATGCGTTATTCACCATTACCAATATGTAGAGTCGCTTAACAAATCACTTGCAAAATGGCAATGAACCATCCGCCTGCCGGCGGGTGGTTTGCCATTTGTCTCCACCGAATACCGGTAACCATCACAGTTCTTTGAAATAGGGATTTTTACCTTCATTGGAGCATTATTCAGTATCTTACATAGTAAGCTGCCATAAAACCAGTCTTCAGCTCCATGAGAAAAAGCATCTTCCTGTTCATTGTTTCACTAAGCTGCCTGCAAATGTCAAAAGCACAAAAACATTGCTCTGTGGATGCCGATACCGGCATCATAGCCCAGGGGGCCACACCGGTGCTTATTGCCAGGACATTCAGTTTTACCGAAGGTCCGACGCCAGACAAACAGGGAAACATCTATTTTACTGATCAGCCCAACAATAAGATCTGGAAATATGGAACCGATGGCAGCTTGTCTGTTTTTCTCGACAGCGCCGGCAGATCGAACGGATTGTTCTTTGACAATAAGGGCAACCTGCTCTCCTGTGCCGACGAACATAACCAGCTTTGGTCGATAAGCAAGGATAAAAAGATCACCGTACTGGTGAATGATCTGGATGGCAAAAAGTTGAATGGCCCTAATGATCTGTGGGCATCTCCCAAAGGTGATATCTATTTCACCGACCCTTATTACCAGCGCAGCTGGTGGACCAGGACCAAACCTGAATTGGAAAAAGAAAAAGTGTATGTGCTTCGCCGCGGCAGCAAAACGCCGGTACCGGTGATAGACAGTCTGCAAAAACCCAATGGCATTACAGGTACGCCCGACGGCAAAACGCTGTACGTGGCAGATCTCAAAGGAAACAAGACCTATAAGTACGCGATCAATAAGGACGGGTCTTTAAGCAATGGACAACTATTTGTACATATGGGCTCCGATGGCATGACGATCGATAACAAAGGTAATTTGTATCTCACCGGCAGAGGTGTTACCGTTTTTAACAATCAGGGCCAGCAGATCGCGTTTATTCCCATAGAGGAGAAATGGACCGCCAATGTCGCCTTTGGCGGCAAACAAAGAAATAAGTTATTCATTACAGCATCTGAAGCAGTTTATGTGTTGGAGATGAAAGTGAAGGGTGTGGAGTAGCCGGATTGGCCTGTGCCGGGCATATGAGTTGCATATGTGTAACATGGAAAAACAAATAATCACTGTACTGTTAAATAATAAGCCCTATCATCTTACTTTGGAAGTGGAACAAACAGGCAATGAAAGGATCTACAGGGTTTCAGATAACCAGCAGGGAGGCAGTTTGACAGATTTTATTCCTGATCCGCTTGAATTCAGTGTAGATGGAAAAGTAAAGATCACCGATCGCATCCGTACGGTGGAAGGACAGGAAATTGCGCGTGAAATATGGAAGGCGATCAAAGATCAGTTTGATGAGCCGGGCAAAAAAGAGGAACCATAGGGTCACGTAAATATATCATCAATCCCGATCCACATCATAGGCAATCCCTTGTGCAAACATGAACAGGCCATAACAGATCGTTGCAAGGGCAACGATTATAAAATAAACATGCCCCACATGGTCGCCGATAAAGTCGAAGGCCTGATCAGTATTCAGCACATAGCGTGCATTTTCCACTACACCTGCTTTCACAAAGAAAAATCCGATGATGCCAAGAATAATGCCCCTGCCGAAATAACCTGCCCATGCAAGCACATGTACGATATGCTGGAAATAAGTTGGAAAGCGTTCAATGTCAACCCGCTCGCGGTACCCCCGGGTGATACCATAAAATAGCTGAATAATTGCCGTAACTGCATATACCAAGCCAATTGTTAAAACCGGCCACTGGCCATATTGCCGAAGCATATGCTGAACCATTTCCTGTTCTTCGCGGGGTTTTCCATCCGTTTGATAATGGCTGGTTCCCAGTAAGACCCGGACGGCAGCATATACTATCAGAATATCTGCTACGGTACTTAGTGCGATACCAATTCTCTTAATGAGCCCTTTGAACTGCTTCCCGTAATCATAGGGATCTGTAATGGCCTCGTAAAAACGCCAAAGCACATAACACAAAGTACCTAACAGTATAAGCCAGATGATTATTTTGCCAATAATATATTCATCAAGAATGGCCAGCAGGCTGCTTTCATCTGCGCCACCATGCCGCACTTTAAGAAACGACAGGATGGCGATCACGCCAATAGCGCCATAAATGATACCGGTAGCAATGCAGCCGTAGATGGGTAAAAAGTGGATAACCTGTCGTTTGCTTTTGGTGTTCTTCACACGGGCACTGCTCATACAATAATTACGATTTTTCGATACTTTTAATAGCTGCATAAGGCCGCTGAGTACGCTGCCTTGTCAATTAGCAATACTTTTCCAAAATACGCCAAAAATAAAAAACCGGAAATGAAAACTATTGTCCACTTCCGGTTTCCTGTAAAAAATAACATTGTCAGCTTGCCTGAAGACTGTCAGCGCTTCCGTTCATTTCTTTCTTTATTCCATAAACCTGCTGCTCCCACAGGAGGGTGTACGCGCCTCCTTTCGCCAGTAAGGCGGCATGGCTTCCCTCCTCAACCACTTCGCCCTGGTGCAGCACTACGATCTTATCGGCATTCATCACCGTGCCCAGCCTGTGTGCGATCAGTAAGATCGTTTTACCCGTTTTGCGCAAATCGCATAAGGCATTTTGAATATGTTGTTCAGATAATGAATCCAACGAGGAGGTGGCTTCATCCAGGATCAACAGCTCCGGTTCTTTATACAGGGCCCTGGCAATCGCAATGCGCTGGCGTTGCCCACCCGACAGGTTCATCCCGTTCTCTCCAATATTGGTCATAAACCCGTCGGGCAATGCTTCAATAAATTCCAGGATACCCAACTGCCTGCAGATGCTGATCACTTTCTTCATTTCCGGCTCGAATTCGCCCAATGCAATATTTTCAACAACGGACCCTGCAAAGAGGTGCACTTCCTGCGGTACCACACTTACCAATGAACGCAAACTGGCCGGATGTATATACTTAATATCAAGTCCGTTGATCTGGATACTGCCCGATTGCAACGGATAGATATTTTGCATTAACGATAAGAGGGTCGTTTTGCCACTCCCACTTTCTCCTACGATGGCGGTGATGGTTCCTTTGTCAATGCTCAGGTTCAATCCATTGAACACATTCACGCGGGTACCATACCGGAAATGCACATTCTTAAAACAGATATCCCCCATCTGATCCCTGGTAAGCCTGGTGGTATTGGCGGAAGACTCTACTTCGAGGTCCATAATTTCAAACAGGCGATCGGCAGCAATGATGGCATCCTGCATTAATTTATTCATTCCAATAAGCGCTATTACCGGTCCTGTAAAATAACCCATCAGCGCATAAAAACCTAACAGCTCCCCTGCCGTTAACTGGCGGTTCAGCACATAAACACTGCCGGCCCATAAGAGCACGACGGTAAACAAACCGGAAACAAGCTGTCCGCCACTGCCTGCCAACAGCGAATTTTTACCGGAATGATAAACAGTCTGCAGCAACCGCACAAAGCGTGTTTCGGTCTTGATATTTGAATATTCCTCCAAGCCAAAACGTTTAATGGTGCCTATGGCATTCAGCGACTCCACGAGCTGCGCCTCCAATTCTGCGGAATTCTCCATCAGCTTGCGCTGGGTTCGCTTATTGAATTTATTAGAAAAGTAATAGACCAGCGCATACAGCGGCACTACGGTGAATAAGATAAGTGCCAGTTTCCAGTAAGCCGTGAACATCAGTGCAAAGGAAAAAATGAGAATGAAGCCATTCACTGCCAGGTTAATGAGCACATCGTTCACAAAAACCCTGATCTTGACCGCGTCGTTCATGCGCGAAACAATTTCTCCCACGCGCATGGTATCGAAGAACTGCTGCGGCAATCGCAATAAATGTTTATAATAACCCAGGATGAGCCGGGCATCTATTTGCTGGCCGGTTTTCATTGTTAATACTACCTTGAAATAATTAATAATGATCTGTACCAGTAAAATGAATATCATCAGCAGGCTCATCAGGTTCAGCAGGTTGCGGTTGCCATCAGGCAAAACATAATCAATGATCTTTTGTAAGTAAACAGATGTACAGAGCCCCAGGATCGTATATACCATGGCGCCCAGTATGATCTGTATCAGCATCGGGACATGCGGTTGCAAGAGCAGCCGGAAACGCTCAGCCACCGAAGTGCTTGCTTTTCCCGGTATAAAATGGTCGGCCGGCGCCAGCAATACCGCAATGCCCGTCCAGATATCTTTAAACTCATCTGGTCGCATCAGCTCCATAGTCCCTTTGGCGGGGTCCATTACACGAATGCCTTTCGGCGAAGCTGCATACACTACCACATAATGATGCAGGCGCTGGTCAATGATCACATGCCCGATAACCGGATGCGGCAGCTTGTAGATACTTTCAAAAGCGCCTTTTACCGCTTTTGCAGAAAATCCAAGCCGGGCAGCTGCTTCTATCAATCCCAGCACATTGGTGCCCTTAAGATCTGTTCCTGCATATTGACGGATGCGGGCTATAGGAAGCTGCAGTCCATAAAATGCAGCAATGGAGGCCAGACAGGCCGCTCCGCAGTCTGTGAGATCATGCTGTTTAATGATATACCTGCGGCGCGGCTTCCACCAGCGGTTATGAATGGCCGTCTTTTTTGCAAACGGCGATGTATTTTGATCAGTGCTCATCAGGTATACGGTTAGGGTTTAGCCAATCGTCTGCTTTATCGAACAGCAACTGAAACAGGGTTCTGCGGGTAACCAGGAACCGGGCCTGTACCGTCATTCCCTTTTTTATGATACCCTTGTATCCATTCTTCAACCGCAGTACCGGGTCATTGGTTTCACACCATACTTTAAATAATGGCTGCCCTTCTCCCAAGTAAACATCCGGGGAAATAGATCTTACTTTACCGGTCACCATGCCCCAAACATTATAATCGAAGGCATCTATTTGCATGCGCACCGCCATACCTTCGTGGATATACCCGATATTCTTAGGTGAAACATATATTTCTGCCAGCAGGCCTGAATCGGGGCTCACTTCACCGATCAGTTCACCTGCCGTGAGCAGGCTGCCCGGAGCAATTCCTTTTAAATGCTGAATAAATCCAGTGGTGGGGGAAGAAATGGTGTACAGGTTCTGTTCTTCGGTATAAGCTGTATGGCGTGCCTGTACATCCTTTAACTGCATGTTCAGGGCAGTGAGCTCCGATTGCCATTTGTCGCGCTGTTGTGCTTTGAGCAATGACAATTCGCTTTGCGCGGTTCTATATGCTGCTTCAAACTTTTCAAACTCGGCGGTAGAGATAATTCTTTCCTGGTACAATTCTTTATAACGGTCGAAATTCTTACGGGCCACATCCAGGCGGATGCTAATTTCACTGATCTTACTTCTATAAACGAGCTGTTCCTGTGTATATAATTTAGATCGCAACTGCTGGTTCCTGCCTGCCAGTAATTGCTGCAGGTCCTGCTGTTGCCTCAATAACTCGTTCTTTTGCGCGATAACTGCACCCTGTTTATCGTTCACTGAGTTTGCCAATAATTGTATTAAAGGTGTGCCGGCGGTAACATGATCGTTTTCCCTGACAAGTACTTTTTCTACGGTAGCGGCTACGAGACTCCGTATTTCAGTCCGTTCCCGGGCCGACCGGAAAAGCCCACTACTTTTAACACTAATATCCACGCGAACGATGAACAGCAGGATAAAAGCTACAATAAACAAACCCAACAACAGCCAATACAAAACAAGGCTGCCATTCCGGTGATCGCGGTAATGCTTTTCAATATAAAATGAGGCGGCCGATGAAGGATATATCCGGTTTGACCCATGCATGATTTATTGCTGATCTTATTAACTGGTAAGCGTTAACATAAGTGATTGTGCAAATAGAGGGACAGCATCGCTATCCCTCTATTTGGCAGGCAGCAACCCTACAGGCAAATGCCAATAGAAAGCTTCACTTTCACTTCAATACCGCCGCAGTCATCATCGTCGCAACGATCTTTGCAGCAGCTTGATCCTAACAGACCTAAGAGTCCACCATTTACTTCTGTCATTTCCTGGATGGTTAATTCTTGTACTTCCATGATTGATAAGTTAATGATTAAACACTATGCCTACTCTGTTCAAGGGTTTTCGGCATCGCCCTTTTTAACCGGTCAAAATATGTATTAGCCGTTGCGTTCGGTCAGCAACAACTCATTTGATCAATAGGATCAGAAGATGGCATCGATAGGAACAAAAGGATGGATTACAAAACGGGCTCTAATGGTGACAATCAGGGTCAGGCTTATCAATGCTTTAAAGGGATACATTTATGTCCTGCTAAAGGTATGCCATCATTCATTTTAAAGTTCTAACTGTAACAGATAATGATCAATGTTAAGAAATGAAAATAAAATTCCCAATCCGGGATGGAGAGAAGATAAAAACAGGTAGCAAATCAATGCTTTAATGATACAGAGGTTAAGAACCTACACAAAACGCCCTCTATGTGTGACTATTTTTCAAAAAATGTTTTTTATATTATCAAAATTGCACCGGCTCATCATGTTTAGCCGCATACGCTTTTTTGTAATCGATGGTTCCAACACGGCTGGCCACATAACGAATGCCCTGCAGGATGTGTTGGATAAAAACCGGATCGCTATAGTCCTTTTGATCATGGCCCAACACTGTACACCAGGTGTAGCCGCCATCGTAATCGTAGGTCCAAACAGCAGGATATAATTCAGCATAAGCACCGGCATTCTTTTTAACAAGCGCGGTATCAGCATTGGTTAAGGAAGTCATGTCAAAGGCCATCAGGGTTCTTGGACCGGGATAGAGCTCTTTCGCAAAATACAATTCATCTTCTTTTATCCATTCTTTTGGCAAACCCACCATGGAAGGATGGCGCGGATCGATGCACTTTACCGTTAGCTTTTGGAATTTGGGGTGCCAGGAAAAAGTGCCGCCCAACATCATTTTAAACCATTTCCAATTGCGTTCTGTTCCTAACACGGAATGTATACCCACCAGCCCTCCACCCGCTTCTATATACTGCCTGAAAGCCAGGCGCTGTGCATCGTTGTCAAACACATCGTTGTTGGTACTGGCGAAAATGAGCAGCTTATATTGCTGTAAATTATCGCGGGTCATTACCGCCGGATTGCTGGAAGTATCTACCCTGAAGCCATAGTGCCGGCCCAATTGTTGAATGCAGCCCACAGCAGCGGGAATGCTGGCATGCACATATCCTTTTCCATTTTTAGCGTAAACCAATACGGAAAGCTTTTTCCAGTTCAGTTTATCCTGTGAGAAAAGCGGCAGGGCAATCAATAAATATAAGAGGCAGGCAATCGTTTTTTTCGTCATTTGACTATGGTTGGCTGCCCAAATTTATATAAATCATTTTAAAACAGTAAACCTGGCCATCACCGGTAAATGATCTGAACCATAATTGTGCGCCCTGAAGACGCTGTCCTGTATAAAGGAAAGCCGCTTTGGCTGATAAAAGATATAGTCGATCTTCTTTTTCGGCTGCTCCACAGGGATCGTATAGGCGTTCATGCTGCCAGCATTATTATAATGCTGCAGCAGGTATTGAATGCTTTCTTCCTCAGGCACCGCATTAAAATCACCTCCAATGATCAGGCGCTGTTTTTTCAGCGGACCTAACACTTTTACCACTTCCTGCGCCTGGCGCTTTTTTACATCACTGTTCTTAAAATCGATGTGCGTACACCCGAAATAAACGGGCAGTTGGTTAATAATGATCCTGGCCACCAATAACTTTCTCGGTTCTGTTGGGATGCCGCTTATTGCCGGCAGCTGATACCCTGTTGCTTTTTCGATGGGGTATTTTGACAAAATACCGATCCCGTATGCACCGCCTTCATAAGGGATCGTGCGTTCAAAATGATAATGCATACCCAGCTTTTCCGCCAGCACCTTCAGCTGGTACACCCTGTTACTGCGTGCTGTCATACTATCCAGCTCCTGGATGGCCACTAATTCGGCATTGGAAGCTTTAATAGTTGCTATTATGGTATCCAGGTCAATAATGTCTTTAGACTGCGAAGGCGGATTGGCATGGTGAATATTATAACTTAAAACCGTAATCGGCGTTAAGGGGGCAGCCAGTTTTTGGGTCTGGCTGCAACTCAATGAAAAAACGCTCAATAAAACAACAATGAAATTACTCTTTAACATGTCTTGGTATGGATAATTAAATAATGATAGCGGATTATACTTTGTTAATGAGCCGCAAACCTATACAGGCATAAATTTAGAAAGGTAATTTTTATTTTAAGAAATTATAAATAATCAATACCCCAGCTCATCTCATTAACAATCAAACTATTGAAAATTTATAGCCCATTATCAAAAATTATTTTTAAGATTTGCAGTAATTTTTAAACGCCCGCTACCCCCTGCCCTTCACTAATTATCCTTTCAATCCCGCCAACGGCTCATTGTAGTTTCCGCTTACCTCCTTGAATACCTAAATTTAGTTATACGCAAATTGAACATGCGACTGCTGTTTATGATATTGATACTTGCGCCGGCGGCGTCTATGGTAACACGGGCCCAAAATGTCGACAGCCTGAAAAAAGCATTATTTACCGCAAAAGATACGAACGAAATTGATTGCCTCAACGCTTTGAGTAATGCCTATATACTGCTTGAAAACAAAGATTCTGCTAAATATTATGCTGTCCGGGCCGGTGATCAGGCAAAAGCGTTGAATTACATGTATGGCCTTGCCGTAAGCCGCTGCCGCCTGTCACAAATTGCCAAACATTTTGATGACGATTTCATCAACTCGGAAAGATGGGGCAAAGAATCGCTTTACTGGTATGAAAAAACAGCCAAAAAAGAAGGCATCAGTACCGTGTATTACTATCTTGTTTACTCCATATTTGCACAAAGCCGGTTCGATGAAGCCATCTATTATGCAGAAAAAAGATATGCCCTTGTTAAAGCGGAAAACAGTTCGTTGGGAAAAATTGAAGCCTTAACCTGGTTGTCGGCTATTTACCGGCAAACCGGGAATTATGAGAAAAGTTTCCTGATGGCGCGGGAAAGTTATGACTTTGCCAGTGCAGCAAAAAACAAACACTGGATATCGACCACATTATATCATATTGCCCAATTATACGCCCATATAGAAGACTATCCGAACGCTTTGATCTATTTCAGAAGGGTTCTTCAGATGGATGATGACCATATCAGGAATGAACGGATAAGAGGCGATATAGATATCTGGCTTAAAATGGAATTTGCAGAGGTTTTCAGCCATTTGAAGCAGTTTGATTCTGCCTGGTATTATTACAGGCTATTCAAACCAACGAAAGACAAGTCAGCTTATTTACGGGTGTACTGGATCAGTACCGGTGAATGTTATCTTTTACAAAAAGATTATCACAATGCCCTGAAGAACTTTGAACTTGGCCTGGCCGGACATATAAAACTCAACGACCGGAATGAGATCATGCGGGCGCTGCTCGATATTGGGAAAACCTATCTGGCCCTGGAGAACAATGAAGCCGCTTTAGAGTATGGACGGAAGGGATTAGCCATTGCGCTGGAAACCAGGGCCAAACAATTTATCCGGGATGGGTTCCTGATCCTGTCCACGGCCTTCGACCGCATGCAACAGGCAGACAGCTCAAACTTCTATTACAGGAACTATATTTACTGGAAAGAATCTATAGCCAATGATCAGCTTAAAGCAAAATTTACAGCCTACCGCTACGAGGAGCAGATAAAACTGCTTGACAAAGAAAACCAGTTACAGCAACAGCTATTGAAACAATCATCGGAGCATAAAAAAATGCTCACCATTGTCATAGGGCTGCTCTTACTGTTCGGCATTATTTTTATCAGGTTCATCATGCTGAAAAGAAAGATCCTGCAAAATGAACTGCAGATCCAGAAGCTTGAAAATGACAGGAAGCAGGCTGCATTTCAACAGCAGGCCACTGAGTTGGAAATGCAGGCCCTGCGCGCCCAGATGAACCCTCACTTTATCTTTAACTGCCTGAGCTCCATCAATAGCTTTATCCTGAAAAATGAATCGGAAGCGGCTTCTGATTACCTCACCAAATTCGCCCGGCTGATCAGGATGGTGATGCACAACTCGAAAGAAGCAGTGATCACCTTGGAAGATGAGCTGGAGATGCTGCAACTGTACCTGGATATGGAAAGGCTCCGCTTTAAAAAAGCTTTTGATTATACAATTACTTTTAAAAATGAAGTAGACGCTTCGTTCATCTACATTCCTCCGCTTCTGTTGCAACCTTTTGCAGAGAACGCCATCTGGCATGGGCTGCTGCATAAAGAAGGGAAAAAACATCTGAGCATAGCATTCAGTGAAGAAAATAACCTCTTACATTGTTCCATTGTTGATAATGGCATCGGCCGGGAAGCGGCAACAACAGTGGAAGGCAAATCGCCTGAAAAACAAAAATCCATGGGTTTGAAAATCACCCGGCAAAGACTGGCCTTATTCAATGGCGTTAAAGATCTCCAGAATGTACTTGCCATTGAGGACCTGTTCGACCAAGATGGACGTGCTACCGGTACCAGGGTGCAGCTCACCATCCGCATAAAAAGGAACACGGAACCCGTTTGATAAATTAATGCATGCCTTAATAAAGCAATATATGATCAATGCCATTATAATAGACGATGAACCCTATTGCTGCGAGAGCCTCACCACATTACTGCACCGTTATTGCCCGCAGGTAAACATAGCTGACACCTGTTTTAGCGGAGCAAGCGCCCTGCAGGCTATAAAGGTGAAAGAACCACAGCTGGTATTTTTAGACATTGAAATGCCGCAGATGAATGGCTTTGAGCTGCTGCAAAAATTACCTGAAATAAAGTTTCAACTGGTATTTACCACCAGCTATGATCAATATGCCATAAAAGCCATCAGGTTCAGCGCCCTGGATTATTTGCTAAAACCTATCGACAGGGATGAACTGCAAAGAGCCGTTCAAAAAGCCATTCAGCACGTTCAACAACCATTGCCACAGCAATTTGAGATCCTGCTGCAAAAAATGAAGGCGCCCGCAATGACCATTCAAAAAATGGCATTGCCTACCGTGGAAGGTTTGCAAATGATAGCAGTAGACTCCATCCTCAGCTGCTGTTCGAACAGTAATTATACCACCCTCCTCACAAAGGATAAACAAAAGATCATTGCATCGCGCACCCTGAAAGAAATAGAGGAAATGCTTGAAGAATATTCCTTTCTTCGCGTGCACCATTCTTTTCTTGTAAACCTCAACGAGGTTGACAAATATATTAAGGGAGAAGGCGGCTATCTTACCATGAGCGATGGTTCAACAGTGCCTGTTTCGCGCAGCAGAAAAGAATTGTTGCTGAAAAAATTACAACCGCATAAACATTAATATGGTGCCGATGATCTATCCGGTTTGCCACCGTAAAGCCCTTTGCTCCCTGGTTAAGGTCAATTATCCTGTATAACCGTCAATGGCTCACTGGCGTTATCGAACGCTATTCCATCAAACTATTTTTGCTCCATTATTCATTTCACCAGTCAAATTAAAAAGTATAGCCATGAAAAAATGCATTTCTATTGGTCTGGTATTAGCTTTACTGACCACTGTATCGAACAGTACCTTTGCGCAGCTTGCCTTTAATAACAAAAAGCTGAGGCCGGCATTTTCTTTTGAAGCCCATAAGTTACCACCCTACGAATCGAAAGATGCTGCAAACATTCATCCAAAAGCAACCGAGAACTTTATCACAAGCTATGAAAATGCAACGGATGCAAAATGGACCGTGTTGAAGAACGGCGAATCACTGGTTCATTTCTACAGCGATGGTATTGAAACGAAGGTGTTTTATACCAGGAAAGGGAAACATGTAGCCACGATCCGCTATTATTCTGAACACACACTGCCAGCTGACGTGCGGCACCTGGTAAAATCCGTTTATTATGACTTCAGCATTTTTTTGGTGATCGAGGTCACGCTTAATAATCAAACTGCGTACCTGGTAAAAATGGAAGATAGTAACCGTTTTAAAACGATCAAAGTAATAGATGGGGAAATGGATGTAATGGAAGATCTGGAAAAATTATAAGGTTGATCAAAAAATGACTGTGCCACGTTTTTAAACGGTGGCACAGTTAAAACTTTAAGCAGGCAGGCCCGGTTGGTAGAAGATAAGCGGTACGGCCTTACCTTTGCCAATCAAATTTCTTACATGAGTTCGCTGCTTAAAGACCTTTATTCTCCCGCATTTTACGACCGCCTGTCAAATTCATTTGTTCATACGATCGAAGGATTTGATAAAAGGAAATTCAAACGTTTGCTGTTGAACGAGGACTTTGAATCGATGGAGCTGAAGGAACGCATGAAGTTTACCGCGCGCTGTATGCATGCCTTTATGCCGCAAACCTTTGGACCGGCTAGCATTAAAACGCTGTTTGCCATAGTTGACCGGTGGCGGAAACATGAATTTCCCCGGGGCGGACTGGAACATATGTTCCTGCCGGATTATGTGGAAACCTTTGGCCTGAACAACTACGACAATTCCGTCAGGGCATTGGAATATATCACTCAGTATGTAAGTTGTGAGTTTGCGGTGCGGCCCTTTTTGCTTCGATATTATCAACCTATGCTGGCGCAGATGGTGCGCTGGTCAACACACGAAAGCGAAGCGGTGCGCCGGCTGGCCAGTGAAGGCTCGCGCCCCCGCCTGCCCTGGGCACTTCGGGTACCGGCCCTTGTGGAGGACCCCGCTGTATTACTTCCGATCCTGGAGAATTTAAAGAACGACCCCTCAGAAACGGTCCGTCGCAGTGTGGCCAACAGCCTCAATGATATTGCGAAAGATCATCCCGACCTAGTCATTACGCTTGCCCGTAAATGGCAAGGGATCAACCCCCAGGTAGATGCTGTGATCAAACATGGAAGCCGGACGCTATTGAAAAAAGGCCATACTGGCATTCTGGCGCATTATGGGTTGGAAAGTCAGCATATAGAGCTGACCGCCCTGGAAGTGCTAACACCGGTTGTGAAGATCGGCAACAGCTTACGGTTCCGGTTCAATGTAATTAATAATGGGAAAGCGGCGCAGCCGGTGCGTATTGAATATGGTATTTATTACCTGAAAGCGAACGGTACGCTCGCCAGGAAAGTATTTAAGATCAGTGAACGCCTGTTTCAGCAGGGAGAAGCTGTCACTGTCGAACGGAGCCAGTCCTTTAAACTGATCACAACAAGGACCTTCTACCCCGGCGCCCACCAGCTCTCCGTCATTGTTAATGGAGCAGAAAAAGCAATAGCCGGTTTTACGCTCAGGAAATAGTTATTTTTGCCGGGAAGGACTCACATTTTAAATACATAGTATCTCAATGAAAGAACAACTCACTATCCTGATCAACAAATTAAAAAACAATGCAATCACATTCAAAGAGGTGATTGAATTCATAGAAAGCTATTATCAGCATCAGCCCACGGCCTTTAAAAATGGCGAAGTGTATAATGAAGCAACGCGGAACCAGGGCAGCGCTAAGGTATTTTCTTTCGCAAAACTAAATGACCTGAGCAAGGAAGATACACTTTACCTGTTTGCCGAGCACTATCAATCGGTATTGAATACGCCGGATGCATCAGATCACCAAAACATCAGGCAGTTCATGAAACATGGCTGGCCCGGACTGGTCTTTGAGGGAGAGGCGCTGGTAGCAAAATAAATGAACGAATGTCAAAAGGCCATGGATCCGGATTCTATGGCCTTTTTTACAAGATCATCATTGTTGTTTATTAACTGCCATTTAAGATCTGCATGATCTCCTGCATATGTTTCACCAGTTCTTTTTGCTTGCTGGCGGCCAATGGCGTTATCAGCGCATCTACCTGGTCGTTTGACGCACGGTTTAAGGTATGAAAGACTTTAAGGCCTTTTTCCGACAATGCCAGTAAGGATACCCGGGCGTCGGTAGAGAAATTCTCTTTGTTGATAAGCCCGTTCTTTTCAAATTTCTTCAGGATCCGGCTAACATAGCCTTTATCCATACGCAAGGTAGAAACGATCTGTGAAGCGCTTATTTGTTTTCCGGTATATATTTCATAGAGAATGCGTGCTTCCGCCAGCGAATAATCACTGTCGAGCAGGTGACCATCCAGTAAACCGATCAATCGGGTGTAGAACCGGTTAAATTCCCGGATGTCCTGAATCAATTTGGTCTTATCCTTCATGTACTTTGATGCTTTAGAATGTGTATAAGCTTTATTGTTGCCATCGGCAACATTCTGAACTTAAGCCAGGTGCAGGTCATACCGCCTTTCTACAAGCAGTTTGCCAAAGGCCCTGGACGGCTTTTCTTCGGTAAGTGTAAAGCCAAACCGGGTGTATAAGCTAATGGCAGCATGCTGTTCATCGGTGGTCCACAGGTAAGCATCTTTCACAGCACGTTGTTTCATGAACGCGATAAACTCTGACATCAATTTTTTTCCCAGGCCAACGCCTCTGTACTCCGGTAAAAAGATAAAGTACCGCAATTGTATGGCATGCTGCCGGTGCTGGGCAACCAGGGCGCCTATGATCCGGCCATGATGTTCACAGATCCAGATGCGGTCCAAGGCCGGGTCATATTGATGGGCAAGTTCTCCCAGTCCGCCTAAAACATATGCTTCAAAGTTTAACCCATAGCCGCATTCCCTGGCATACAGCTCGCCATGCATATAGGCTATATAACCCAGATCGCCCGGAAGCAGCTGGCTCCTTACTGTAATATCATTCAATGCAATTGTCTTCATAATATACCCCCTGTATTATTATTACCAGTTCCCCTTGTTTAATACAAAGTAAATAAAATAGGTTGACTTTGGCAACTAATTGTCCTTCCTGCCTGTGTCAGCTGATCATAGGAAACAGGTTTCCTGTT
This sequence comes from Longitalea arenae, assembly GCF_016924755.1. Classification (GTDB taxonomy): domain Bacteria; phylum Bacteroidota; class Bacteroidia; order Chitinophagales; family Chitinophagaceae; genus Niastella; species Niastella arenae. Next base: position 198,959 of record NZ_JAFFJX010000004.1, read on the forward strand.
CCCTATTACTATATTATAAATTTTTGCTATTCGCGTTCTTGCTTTCCTGTAGCCAAAACCGATGATAGCCGGTGATATAGATTGCAAAATCCTGCATGTATAACATCATTGCACATTAAAAACCGCATAAATTGCGTTATTGCCTTGTTATTGTGCCACTTTTTGCGTTAAACAGCATTATATTTGAAAATAACCACTACGAACTGTTTATGCTTAGAAAGAAGCGTCAGGCACATCTATTATACCAGGCAAACCTGCATACCAGGGGTTTATTATGCCTGCTCAGCCACCCGTGTTTTTTAATCATCAACAACATTCCAGGGCTTCCACCCCATGATCAAGCAGGGCACCCGTATGTCGATCCGGGCATTCAGGCACTATAGGCGCCTGCACGGAACCAGGGCATTTACAGATCAGGACTTATGAAAACAATGCATCTGAACCGTTCAATATTAGTATTGAACTGAAAAACCTTTCCGTATTCAACCATCGATTCATTGACCCAAAAAAACTGTTATGAGAAAATTCATGAGAAAATGGAGGCTTTTTAGTTTGATCATGATCATTGTGCTCGACATGATCTCGAAGAACCTGATAGCACAAGGAGTTCCTCTCAGCGGAACGGTGCTTTCAGAAGAAGGTGCACCGCTGCCGGGTGTAACGGTCAGTGTAAGCGGCACCGACCGGGCGGCGCTCACAGATATCAAAGGCAAATTCACCATTACAGCCAATGAAGGCGCCATGCTGGAATTCAGCCATGTAGGCTATGTTAAACAAAGGGTAAAAGCCAGCGCCGGCATGGAAATACGTCTATCACTCAGCGCATCAGGCCAGATGCAGGACGTGGTGGTTACGGCCATGGGTATTAAAAAGGAAAGAAAGGCATTGGGATATTCGGTCACCGAATTAAATGCGCAGGAACTGATGAAGAATAAAAATACCAATGTGGTTAACTCCCTGGTTGGTAAAGTGCCCGGAGTAAACATTACCCAGTTCAGCGGTGCAGCCGGCGCCGGGGCGTCTATCACGATCCGCGGTGGTAACTCTACGTCGGATGGCAGGCAAAACCAGCCATTATTTGTTGTAGATGGCGTCATTTACGACAATTCAACTTCTGTCACCGGTAATTCCGCTACCGATGGCGCCACCCGCAGCAATACCACATACTCGAACCGGGTTATGGATATTAACCCCGAAGATATTGAAAGCCTGTCGGTGCTGAAAGGGGCTGCTGCTGCTGCATTGTATGGATCAAGAGCAGCAGACGGCGTGGTGATCATCACTACCAAGAAAGGCGCGGAAGGTACGGTAAAAGTGAATGTAGCCAGTAAAGTGATCAGTTCCTGGGCGAATAAATTGCCCGAAGCACAAACCAGATTTGGGAACGGTTCCTACGCCAGCAACGGGGTCTTCAACGATATCACGTATAACTCCTGGGGACAGGCCATTGAACCTACAGAAACCGTGTACGATAATATAGGTGATTTCTTTCAGCACGGCATGGTGTATGATAACAATGTAAACGTATCGGGCGGCACCAAGAACAGCGCTTTCTTTTTATCGGGTTCTAATTTTGATCAAACGGGCATCGTTCCCAACACCGGGTTTAAGAAAACGACCTTTCGTTTTAACGGCGAACAAAAATATGGCCGTTTGACCCTGAATGCGAACGTCGCTTATTCCATTGCGAAAACTGATAGAACACTCACTACAGCCGGCTTATATAGCGGTGGCGGCAATGGCGCCATGGGCGCTGTATACAGCTGGCCCCAGGTATTCGACATGAAGCAGTATGAGAACATCGACGGTACCCAGTATCGCAAGTTCGCCGGAACACTTCCCCTGGAAACCGATACAGACAATCCTTACTGGATCATTAATAAAGACAAATTAACTTCCCAGACCAAACGTATTACCGCAGGCATTAACGGTAATTATAAAATTGCCAGCTGGTGGGATATCATTGCCCGTTTAGGCTATGATCAGTACAACACAAATGATTACACGTATATTGCCCCGGGTTCTGCTGTGATCCCCCTGTACCAGAACGGCCGCCTGAGCAAAAACCTGAACAGCTATACGTTCATCACAACCACCGTGATGAGTAATTTTCACAAAACATTCGGCGCTTTTGAAACCCGCCTGATGTTGGGAAGCACTACCGAAAATACCGAATGGGTAAACCAGAATCATTGGGGACACAATTTTATAACTGCCGGTACCATAAGCTTCGGCAACATCGCAAACACCAATCAATTCTTCAAGGATGCCACCACCCAAAAACGGCTGGTAGGCGCCTATGGTGAATTTGGTATTTCTTATAAAGACATTGCTTATCTCACGGCAACCGGACGCAATGACTGGTCTTCTACATTGCCTTTAAACAACAGGTCCTATTTTTATCCTTCCATCAGCGGTTCATTGGTGTTTACAGAACTGTTGCCTCAAATGCCCCATCTTTCCTTTGGTAAAGTGCGGGCAAGCTGGGCGCAGGTTGGTAAAGACGCCAATCCCTATGCCACCCTTACTTATGTCAATGATCCGATCATCGTTGGTTCTTTTACCGGCATCGGTAATCAATACACCAGCGGTAATCCTTTTTTGAAGCCTGAAATTCAGAATTCCTGGGAAGTGGGCGGCGAGCTGCGATTCCTGAATAATCGTATTGGCCTGGACTATACTTATTATCACAGCCAGACAAAAAATCAGATCGCCCAACCGCGTTTGTCCAATGCGAGCGGTTATATTTTGACGTCTATTAACTCAGGTTCCGTTATTAACAAGGGAATGGAAATAGCCCTTACCGGTAAAGCAATCACAAGAAAGGATTTCGCATGGGATGTAATGCTGAATTTCTCCTATAACAAAGGCCGTTTGGGCGCTTTCCTGCCAGGCGTAGCTTATTTCTATCCTACAGACGCTCAATTTGGAACCGTAAAAGCAGCTTCCATTCCGAACGGTGGCTATTTCCTGGGCATGACCGGTACCACCTACTTGCGGGAAACAGATGCGGATAAAAAGGAAATTTCGAATGGACGCTACCAGGTAGATCCTACCACCGGATTATACAAACTGAACACCAATAACCCCATCGTAGGTAACCGGGAACCCAGTTTCATCGGGGGCTTTAACAATACGTTCCGTTACAAGAAATTCATCTTATCGTTCCTGCTCGATTTTCGTAAAGGCGGAGATGTGTATAACGGAACTGAATATGCCATGGTCATAAACGGTTTAAGTAAAAGAACCCTGGAGAATGACCGTCAATCAGTGACCGTAAGTGGCGTCAACAGTCAGACCGGCGCTGATTTTACGCAAACCTATAATGCAGATCAGTCATATACCATTAACGGAACAACCTATTCCGGCAGGCATATGATCCAACAGTACTGGGCAAACTACGCAGCAAATTCCATGAATTTTATTACTTCCGTGAATTGGGTAAAACTGCGTTCGCTGTCGTTAAGTTATGATTTCACCGGTATGTTGAAAAGCAAAAAGATCATCAAAGAACTGTCAGCAACCGCAATAGGCACCAATTTATATACATGGACCAATTACAAAGGAATGGATCCTGAAGTTAGTGCAGCAGGCGGAACAGGCGGCTCGGGCTCTACCGGTATCGATTACCTGGGCGTGCCTGCAGTAGCCAGTTTCACCTTTGGCATAAACCTTACGTTTTAATGAATGAAAAAAAGCAAACTATGAGAAATTTGAAATATTGCATTTTAGGTTGCCTGCTTTTACTGGGATCAACATCCTGTAAAAAGTGGCTGGATGTGAATACGGACCCTAATAATCCGAACAACGAAACTGTTTTGGTTCAAAACAGGTTGCCCTGGATCCAAAAATTTTACTGTTATACCGCGGGGGTTACGAATTTCCGGACTGCCGCACAGTCGGGCGTTTACTATAGCAATAGTACCGCCGGTAATGCGCTGAGCACAACATGGACATCCCATACCGGTAATGTCACCCCTTATCAAACCTGGTTTGTAGAAGTCGCTTCCAATCTGAACGACCTGTACAGTTCCGCGCAGAAAAAGGGCGCCTTTCATTATATGGCTACGGCTGATGTATTCCATGCCCTGGGTTTTATGCAAATGCTGGATGTATATGGTGAAATGCCGTATACAGAAGCCATCTCGGGCATAGCAAGTCCGGCATTTGATGATGGCAAAACGATCTACAATGGCTGTATGGCTAAACTAAATGAAGCGATCGATCTGTTCAGCAGAACGCAGGAAGCCACCGCCCCGCCATTGGCATCAGGAGATATGTGGAATGGCGGCGATGTAAACAAATGGATTAAATTCTGCTGGGGTCTGAAAGCCCGCTATATGCTCAAACTGTCAAAAAAATCGGACCTGTACAATGCAGATTCCATTTTATATTGTTTGTCTAAAGGGCCCCAGTCCATTGCCGACAATGTGGTACAGGCCGGCCTGAATAACAGTACCGTGCTCGATTATTTGATACGTGATCCGGTGGTAACGAACGGCAACTTTAATTATGCAGCCTATGGCAGTAATCAACGCATTTCAAAATACCATTATGACCTGCTGACCAATATGCGTGGTTCCGGCGTAACAGATCCGCGCATGACGAAAATTGTACCCGCTTCCATGTCTGGTATTCAGGTAGCCGCCAACGGCAAAGTGATATCGTATACCTGGAACCGTTCTATAGGTGTTGATATGTATGGTGCAGCCACCCGCCTGTCGAAAGGTGGCCCTGCTTCTATCCTGACACCGGCTTATGCCAAGGATACCACGACGATAAAGTATACTATCAAGAATGCCGCGGACCGTACCAATTTCATCGCGGCGCAGGTTGCAGCCGGGCGGCCTTATACCAACGTGGCAGATACGGTAACGGTCACCTACAGGCCGGGATCGATCTTTATAAACAGTCCTAACTACCTTTATGCCGGGGATACTGTTTATGTAAATATGCGCAGCAGCGCGCTGGCCACATCGGGCATCCCTGCCCAGCCCGAAAAAGACGTCAGTTGGTATCCATCTGGAGACGCCTTTACAGCCGGCGCCGTGGCTTCTACAGGCTCCTTCCAGGTTCGTCCTGTTTCTGACCAGGAGATCCTTACTTACCATGAAATGTGTTTTATTAAGGCCGAAGTGTATATGAGAAAAGGCGATGTTGGCAACGCCTACACAGCCTATAAACAAGGTATCCAGGCGCACCTCGACATGATGCAGGCAAAACTGGCGTCATGGCAGGCCGCAAGATATACTGATACCAATCCGGATATGGCGCCAATGGCGCAAAGCGCTATCACTGCTTATCTCAGCAGTAGTGCCCTTGCTTCCGGTGCCGGTGATCTTACCATGGCCGACATCATGTTGCAAAAATATATTGCCATGGGCTGCAGCATTGAGAACTGGAACGATATGCGCCGCTTTAATTTCAGTGCCGGTAATGTAGGCGGCTTTGGCGTGGTTTATCCCGGCTATGATCGCGGACCTTTATTTGCCGGCAACGCGCAATATACAGGAGCGGGCAAAACCGATCCCAGGTACTGGCAACGCCGTTGGATGTTACCTACTACGCTTGAACTGAACTATAACCTTACCAATGCGCTTGCCATCAACCCGCATGCAGCGGATCCAAATATCTGGAGTATGCCTGTGTGGTGGGATTGTGCAACCGATGCAGAGTATTATGGGTATCTGCAAAATTAGCAGCATAGATCACAACTAACTATAGCATCCTCCCGGTAAACCGGGGGGATGTTTCTTTTAGATCGGTAAGACAAAAAAACCGGACTAATTAGTCCGGTTTTTTGTAACGCATGTAAGCCCTTTATCATTTTAAGAGAAACGCTTTGATATAATCTACTTTATAGGTTGTTTCCGGCGCATCCCCTTTTACCAGATCGAAACCCACATAATCGAGCGAGGTAACAGCGCCGGCTACCAACACACCAACCTGGATGTCATTGATGTAAAAAGCCAGTTTACCATCTACCAATGTTATGCGCAGTTTGTTCACCTCATTTAAGGCGCCTTTGATAGCGGAAGAACTTGTCCAGTTGATCAGCTGAGTAGTGGTTCCATTGATCTGGGAATACACGCGAAATTCTTTTTCACCAACCTGGAAACCGAGAATATAGTTTGCGTCCTTCACAGCGAAAACAAGACCGCCTTTATCATACTTATGGCCTGCTACATGCTGTTGCGAAATTTCGATCGCCTGCTTTTTGTCATTGTCGCCAAAAAGTTTTCTGGATGCCCAGGTTTTGAACATCATGGCGCTGGTGCCCCCATATTTAACCGAAAAAAATCCACCGGATACCGATTTAACCGCCGGACCACTGGTACCTGGTTGCCATAAGGCTGTGTTGGCATTGTCGAAATTGTCTGTAAAAATAACTGTCTCTTTATCGTTACCCGGAGGGTTGTTATCCTTATCGTCGCCCCCTTTACTGCAACTTATTGTAGAAATTGTACATGTGATCAGCGTAAGCAGTGAAATAGTAGACAAAGTTTGGTGCAATTGCTTCATAGATCGGTTTGTGTTTGATTGTGCTAAAATCAGGTTTGTTTATGTAGAAGAACCCGAATGTCAATTATAATGCCAGCTTTTGGTATTTGCGGTTGTATAAGTACGTCAGCTATGCTAAACTTATCCAATTGGCAATCATATTATTAAAATTGTCTTTTTGAACGGGTGGATATCAACTGCGGATCCCCTGACTGAATAACCTGCATAACCGCTGGTTAGATACAGGACTACACTCATCACGAGGCATCGACTTAAAATGACAGTTCGTCTGGTTTAAAAATTGCTTATATGTTAAACCACTATTTAGGCTTACAGCGCTTACATTTATAGCCCCCTAAAGAGGATAAAACCATGATGAATTCATCTGAACCATCAAATAATATAGAGCTGGAGCTGATATATACGCTTGTCAAACAGGCGCCTGTTGCCATGACCCTGCTAAAAGGTCCCTTGTTCACCGTGGAGATCGCTAACGATAAAGCGTTGGAACTGTGGGGAAAACAATATAATGACGTTATTCACCAGCCGGTACTGACCGTTTTTCCAGCGCTGGAGCAGCATGGATTCGGGCAGATCCTTCAGCATGTTCTTTCGACCGGTGAACCTTTTATCGCTCATGAGTTGCCGGTGAAGATCTCCCGGGGCGGAAAGCCTGAGGCCCTGTTCCTGAACTTCAGATATGAGCCTTTAAGAACTTCCGATAATGAAATTATAGGTGTCATAGGCATCGAAACAGACGTCACGGAACAGGTAGCTTCCCGCAAAACGATCGAGGAAAATGAAAGGCGCTCCTTTGAATTGCTGGCGCAGGCTGCAGTTGGGATCACCGTTTACCAGGGAGAGGAACTTACCGTACTGGTAGCAAATCAAAGTGCGTGTGAGATCTGGGGTAAAAGCCAGGAAGAGTTGGTTGGAAAAGCGGTGCTTGATATCTCCCCCGAACTTGAGCATTCACCTACTTTTCATATTGTGCTTCAGGTGCTAAGGACCGGAGTACCTTTTGAAGGCCGGGAAGTACCGATTGAATTTATCAGGAACGGACAGCTCTATAAGGGTTACTATGATGTAGTATATACCGCCTGGAAAGGAGCGCAGGGCGAGATCAAAGGCGTGATCACCGTATACACTGAAGTAACACATTCTGTACTTGCCCGTAAGAAAATTGAAGAAAAGGAAGAGCAGCTTCGAATAGCGTTGGAAGGCGGCGATCTGGGCTATTTCGACTACCGCCCCCAAACCGGAGAATTGATCCTGTCTGACCGGCTGTTGCAGATGTTCGGATTACCCGTTGATAGCGTGGCCAGCCTGGATCTTTTTTTCAATGTGCTGCACCCCGAAGACCGGGAGCTGGCAAACAAAAGGATCCAGGCCGCGTTGGAACCTGCAAACGGTGGTATTTATGAAAATGAATACCGTACGGTCGGTATCACCGACGGCAAAGTGCGTTGGCTTCACTCAAAAGGTAAAACAAGTTTCGATGAAGCGAATAAGCCGGTCAGGTTTACGGGTGTGGTTCGGGACATCACCCATGAAAAGCTCACCGAAGAAACGGTGCGCGAAAGCGAAGAGCGGTTCCGCGGCACCTTTGAGAATGCGGCTGTAGGCATTGCCCACGTGGGTCTCGACGGCACCTTTTTAATGGTGAATGACCGCTTGTGCGAAATAGTGGGTTACACGAAGGAAGAACTGTTGGCAAAAAATTTTCAGCAGATCACCCACCCGGACGATCTGGATGCCGACCTCCACTTCGTAGCAGACCTTATAAGCGGCAGGATAGACACCTACTCCATGGAAAAAAGATATATCCAGAAAAATGGCTCATTTATCTGGTCGAACCTTACGGTGTCCATGGCAAAGAAAAGGGATGGCAATCCGGATTATTTTATTGCGGTAATACAGGACATCAGTGAACAAAAACGGGCTGAAGAAGAAGTTAAACAAAGCGAAGAGCAATTCCGCACACTGGCCGATAATATTCAAAACCTTGCCTGGATGGCGGACAGCGAAGGAGCTATATTCTGGTATAATCAACGCTGGTATGATTATACAGGCACGACGCCACCGCAAATGGCTGTTACAGATTGGGAAAGCTTCCACCATCCTCAATATACCGATCTCGTTAACCAGTTTAAAAACGCCTTCAACCAGGGGGAACCTTTTGAACTTACGTTTCCTTTGCGAAGACGCGATGGCAATTACAGGTGGTTCCTGACACAGGTTTATCCAATCAAAAGCGCCAACGGCCAGGTACTTCGTTGGGTGGGAACAAGCACGGATATTGATGAACATAAGTCGGTTGAAGAAAGATTGGAAAACCTGGTCGCCGAGCGCACCCGGCAGTTGAAGCGTTCAAATGAAGAACTGCAGCAATTTGCACATGTAGCATCACACGATTTTAAGGAACCGGTGCGTAAGATCAGGATCTTTAGCAATCATTTAAGCAGTGAATATGGGCGATACCTGCCTGAAAAAGGAATAAATTATCTCGACAAAATTCAAAATGCCTCCGCACGCATTTATGAAATGATCGATGCGATATTACAATATTCTTCGTTTGAAGAAGATGATAGGCTGAATGAGGCCGTTAATCTCACAAAAGTGATGAATCAGATCATTACAGACCTGGAGCTGGCCATACAGGAGAAAAACGCAAAGATCGAATTCGCTGATCTGCCAACCCTTGAAGGATCGACAATTTTAATGTATCAATTATTCTCCAACCTGATCAACAACTCGCTGAAATTCTCTAAACCCAATGTGCCCCCGGTCATTAAAATAAGCTGGCAAGAAGTGGATAAAAACAACATTCAGATCACTTTAGCCGATAACGGCATCGGTTTTAAAGAGAATTATGCTGAAATTATATTTAAAGCCTTTTCCCGCTTGCATTCCAAAGCGGAATTCGCAGGAACAGGGCTTGGCCTTTCATTATGCCAAAGGATCGTAGAACGGCACGGCGGCGACATTTATGCGCAAGGGGAAGAAGGGGTTGGCGCTGTGTTTGTGATTACACTTCCGCTCAGACAGCACGGTACATAAATCGTTTTCAGGAAACAGTTTTGCCACAGGCGGTTGCAGGAAGCAGCCATCAGGGTATTGTTGCGCCATTGATTCTTGGGTGGCATGCGAATTACAGCACTACTTATAAAAACTTGTGGAAAGACTTCCTTTAACAGTCAGGCGCTCGATCGAAATCCTCGGACTGGCGGTTGTTTTCTTTTTCATCGTTCATGCGGCCAATATCCTTTCTCCGATCTTGCTCGCCTTTTTTCTTACCATTCTGCTTTATCCCCTGTTCAAATGGCTCACCAGAAAAAAGCTGCCGGAGATGTTGGCTATTGCCATCGTGCTGGTTGTGCTCCTTGCCTGCATGGCGCTGCTCGTATGGTTCATCACCGCCCAATTTTCACGGCTGATCGCAGATTTCCCTACCCTGAAAGCCAATGTAACGGTGCACCTGGAGCGGCTGAGCAGCTGGATCAACAGCAAGACGAATTTTTCCACCGAGCGGCAGTTGCAACTGCTTAACGAGCAAAGCGAGAAATTGGTCAATTTCGCAGGAGGATATGTAAGCGGCATTGCGTCGTCGCTGACCGGACTGTTGATCTTTTTTGGCCTTGTTCCGATCTACATTTTTCTCTTATTGTTTTATCGCAATCTGCTGCTGCGTTTTGTATTTCTCTGGTACAAAGAAGCTGAGCATGAGCGGGTCAGGGAGACGGTGCAGGAAATGCAAAGCATCATAAAAAGTTATTTGGGTGGCCTGCTGCTGCAAATTGCCTATATCACCATCCTGCTCGGGGGCATCTTACTGCTGTTTGGCATCAAACATGCGCTGCTGATCGGGGTCCTGTTCGCTATTCTTAACCTGATCCCCTACATAGGTGCGCTGATCGGCAACCTCATTGGCGTACTACTTACGCTTACTTCCTCAGACCAATTATCGCCCATACTCACTGTACTGATCGCCATTGCCGCCGTGCAATTCCTCGATAATAATATCCTGATGCCTAAGATCGTCGGCTCCAAGATCCGCATCAATGCACTTACCAGCATAGTAGCCGTTGTTGCAGGTGGGGCGCTCGCCGGTATCTCGGGCATGTTTCTGGCGCTACCGATCGTGGCCATGCTGAAGGTGGTATTCGACCGTTCTGATCACCTGAAGCAATGGGGGGTGTTATTTGGCGACGAACGGCCTCCCCGGAGTCCTTTTACCTGGCCGCGCTATCGTAAAGGTTCGCAGGCGGTACAGCAGGAGATCAAACAAACCAGTGGGATCAACGAAAAGAAATAGTGTTCCCTGATCGTTGGGGGATATAAAAAGGCGCCCTGGCATAAGTTTTAATCGTTCACGGGCATGGAGAAAGTACTCGTTCAAATCTTTTTGCCGCTGGCAGACAATTCGGGTCAGCGTTTTACCGGGGATTGGTATATAAATATCAGCCGCCAGCTTAACGAAGGTTTCGGCGGGGTAACCATGTATCAACGGGCGCCAGTAAGCGGACTCTGGAAAGAGGAAGAAGCGCATACGGTGAAAGATGATCTGATCATTTATGAAGTGATGGCAGACAAGATCGACCCTGGCTTTTGGGCACCGTTCAAAAAACAATTGGAGCAGCAGTTCCGCCAGGAAAGTATTCTGATCCGGAGTTATCCCATACAGATTCTGTAGATCAGATCAGTTCGAAGGGCACCTGTTCACCTGCATGCGCCATCGTTCTTTAAATGCTAAGATCTACCTTTTCATTTGTCGGTTCTGATGACGAAAGCTTTTAATGCAGCCAGCTTGCCGTCGCGAAACTGCCATACGTCGCAGTAAGAGTAATCGACCCAGTTACCATCCTTATCTTTCATAGTTACTATGCCGATAGCCGTTAGATGATCACCCTCCCCAATCAGGTTCTCCACGGTAACCTTTGGCGGTTCCAGGTAGCTGTCTGCCATCCATTGACGAACGGCTTCCTTTCCTTTTAAGGTTGTATCGCCTACAAAGATCCATTCCGTATCATCTGTGCATAACGACAAAAAACCTTCATAGTTCCCTTCAGCAATAGCTGCATTCCCTTTTAACAGGATCTCTTTATTTTTCGCTGTCATCTTCTTTGCCCTGTGTTTAAGTGAATAACACGTAGATAATGCTTTTGTTTACGGGTCATGGATGTATCGCCGGGTTTGTCAGGGATTGATGAAACCAGGAACGATGGGTTCAGGATTTTCCCGGGGCGAAAAAGGATTATAAAAATAAAGCCGGTGCTTTCTGAATAATTCGAGATGCTTTTCGAGCCGCCTGCTGAAACCCGCAAAATCTTTCCTTTTGCTTTCGGTTGTCCATGACGCTTCTGCCAGCGCCGCGATGCGTGGAAACATCATGTATTCCAGTTTATTTGTCGTTGAAATGCGCTCTGTCCACACCGAACCCTGCAAACCCAGGACCAACGGTGCATGTTTGGGCTCGTATAACCGGGAGGGCGAAAAATCGTACAATAACTGTAAATGGTTGTAAGCGCCGTCGGGATTCCATCTTCTGCCAATGCGCTGCGTTGTATCCTGAACAAAATCGAAGTAAAGTGGGATGCGTGGAGTCAGCACAACGGAAAATCCTTTGGAAAGCGCCAGCTGCAATTGTTGGGTTCTGTCGTGCCGCCACCAGAATATGATGCTGTTAGCCGGCTCGAATGAGCTGCCGGCCACTTCGTCCCAAAAGAGCGCCTTGTTGTTCATCTTTGCCACCGAATCGGCCATGCGCTCGATGAAATAGGTTTCAACAGCTTTCAGGTCGGCCAGCTTTTTATCCTGCATCAATTGCTGCACATCCTTGTTGGTTTTCCACTGCTCATTACCAAAATGCACTTCATCACCGCCCAGGTGGATCATTTCAGACGTAAAAAGCGCATTGGTCTCTTTGAGAATTGCAGTAAGGTAGTTATATGTTTCTTCCTTGCCAGGATTAAATGTAAACTCCGGATACTTCCTGGATCCGCCGCCGCTGAATGCAGGATATGCTTTGTTCGCTGCTGCGGCATGCCCCGGCATGTCAATTTCAGGTATTACTTCTATGAACCGTTGTTTTGCATAAGCAATGATCTCCTTGATCTCTTCCTGTGTGTAGTATTTAGCAGTTGACAAAGAATCGTGATAAGTTCCAATGCCACCGACTAAAGCAAGCCTTGGGTATTTCTTAATTTCCAAACGCCATCCGGGGTCATCGGTAAGATGCCAGTGAAACCGGTTAAGTTTATAAAATGCCATCCAGTCGAGTATGAGCTTTACGGTCTCTTTTCCGAAAAAATACCTCGACTCATCCAGCAGAATTCCCCTCCATGAAAAGGCCGGCTGGTCTTCAATATCACAACAGCGGATACCGGCAGTAGCGTTTTTGCCGGCCGATTGTTCAATCAGTTGAAGTAAGGAAGTCACTCCATAAAAAGCGCCTTCCTGGCTTCTGGCACTTATGCTGATCTCTTTGGGGCTTATGCGCAGTTTATATTCACCTACTGTTTTGCCCGCTCCGGGTAGCCTGTCAATAACAATAGGTGGCAAGGTGCTTTCTGCCTGAATAGCGAGCGTTCGTCCATTTCTTTCAAGCAATTCCTGCTGCAGGAAATGCGCCTGCTCACGGAAAGCCGCTTCGCGGATTATAATGGGCGTATGGTCGCTTACAACAAATTCGCCATCCAGGCTGGTAAATTTGTGGGGCAGCGGAATGATAGCTGGCTGCTGCGGCATGGCCGGGAAACAGGAAGCGACCAATAAGAAAAGAAATAAAATTTTCTTCATGATTTTTAAAAGGGGTGGTTCTCTAATTATTGATCACTTTCTTTACCTGTGCCACCATCTCCGCTGCGTTTGTGGCCGACAACTTTTTTATGTCAAAATTTTTCAATGCCGCTTCCAGTTCCTGCAATTTGCCGGTCTGCTTATTACGGGAATACTCTTTTCTCAGCATTTCTATTTTCTCAAAATCCTGGATGCCTTCAACGAGTTTTTCAAAACGGATCGAACTAAGCGGCCCGGGATAGATCTGATAGGTGTCGCCAGCCGGCCACGAGGTAAAACGGCTGTCGGTGAGCGGATCTTTTGTCCAGCTATTAAACGCCCATCTCAAATAACCATCCATTTTGGTTGCTGCCGTATACCATCCTATCCAAACGTGCTCATCGGGAGGAGAAAAAGTAAAACCATTCGGATAAGGCTCCATACAACAGGTATACCATGTGCTGATCTTTCCTTCCTTTTTACGCCTCGTCAATACATCCTCAGGGAATTGCCAGCGGGAAGCCACGCAGTAGTCATAAATATCCTTTTCAATTTCCGGATGGTAATCACCCGCCAATGCGATCCGCCAATCCTTACCGATCGATTTCAATAATGCAATAACAGATTGCATAGCGGCCATTGGTCTTTCATCCATGGCTATAGTGGTTTTTGCAAACCAGTTCCTGCTTTTTAAATGCGCCGTAAAATCGGTAAGCATCCGCGACCAAAATTCGTTATAGGCGGGGCTACCTATTGGCTGCGTGAACACGGTATCTTTTCCCAACGCCTCATCATAATACCTGAACTCGATCTTCCAGGGCACCATGCTATAGCAGTTGATCCGGCTACTGATACCACAACTCATCACAAATGAAACGTATTTGTCGAACAGGCTATAATCATAGCTCCATTCACCGTTCTTCTTTTTGGTCCATTTGATCAGGCCCGGATAATCATCAAAGGTTTGATGTCCCCACGGCTCATTTATAATGCTGGCAGTAATTGCTTTCTGACCGGCGCCCGCGAGCATAGTATAATACTTTCTCATTAATGAAAAATGCGCATCACTCCAAAGCGGCACCTGGTGCACCCTTGCGATTGCCACGGGATGTTGCCAAAGGTCCAGCTCGAACTGAAACTGATCAGGGGTTGGCAATTTTTTGTCAATTACATGCAGTGAAATATTCAACACATATTTTTTATCCGCCACCACGGTAACCGTACCTGCATATTCACCCGCTTTTGCATCTGCCGGCACTTTAATGCTAAGCCATACCGGTTGCAGGGTGTTGCGCTGAAGTTTCAATGAAGGGAGATCGGTGTTGATGATATCTGCTGCCAGGGAAGAGTCTAATTCGGCGGATTTGCGTTTACCGCATCCGGCCTTAAATTCATCGGTCATTACATACTGAACAAAACCGGTAACAATGTTATCTTTTTTGATCACATGGCCCTGCCTGTCTTTCAAATCGAGGGAAACTACCCTGATATTATCAATATCTTTTTCTGCCCAGATCAGCAGCTGCGTGTGCACCTTCTCTCCTTTCCATGCAGAAATGCGCCAGGCCGTTTCTTGTTTTATAGCCGGGGCTCCTTCTTTTTTAAAGCGCATACTGCTGCTTGCAAACCCTACAAAAACGGATGATGGAACTTGCTTTCCTGCTCGTGCATCCCGGGAAGCCATTACGGCGTTCTTTGATCGTATGACGAGACCGGCATCCTGTGCAAAAGAGAAAAAACCGGCTATGAAAGCTGCAATAGTAAGTATATACCGCATCGTTAGGTGGCGCTTGGTTGATAGATAAATTTGAAGGAAATTATTACCGAATGCGCTTCTGTAAGCATCCGGTTCTTTGAACAAATCTACTTGTTTTTTGAGATGGCAACCACTAAACTTGCGCAAACGGTTGCAGCAGGATAGTGCTATCATTTCTTACATCCGCTAATTATTGTTAGATTGTAGATCATTGACAGCAACGATCAGGGCCTGCAGTGAACGCTAGGAAATCACATAGAATTAAAGAAAGCATTACAACAAAGATAACACTATGGCAAAAAGTAAATTACTGCAAATGCACAATGTCGGCATCGTGGTAGAATCCCTCGATAACGCCATCTCTTTTTTTGCTGAGCTTGGCCTGAAGCTTGAAGGGCGCGGCACTGTTGAAGGTGAATGGGCGGGCCGCGTAACCGGACTGGGTGATCAGTGCGTGGAGATCGCTATGATGGTTACCCCCGATGGCAACAGCCGGCTTGAACTGTCCCGGTTTATCACTCCACCGACAATTTCCGATCACAGGACTGCACCGGTGAATGCACTGGGTTATCTGCGTATCATGTTCACCGTTGAGAACATCGACGAAATGGTATCCAGGCTCACCCAACATGGTGCTCAGCTCGTAGGTGAGGTGGTTCAGTACGAGAACGTGTACCGGCTCTGTTACATACGTGGTGTTGAAGGGCTGCTTATCGGACTGGCGGAAGAGCTTAAGAGTTAGTCAAAACAATTTATTCGACCTACACATAATTCAGCGACCTATAGATCAGCTTACTTCGTGAAATATACTAACTCCACACTATATTTGTCCCTAAACTTAGAATATACATGCGTTTGATTACTCTTTTTTTTAGTATGATACTCGTCTTTGTGCTGACGGGCTGTAGCAATAAGGATAAAGAAGATCATAAATGTACCACAGTGGCAGAAGATGATGCGCAAATGCAAAATTATATTAGTGCAAATGGCATTACAGCTACCAAACATGCCAGTGGGATGTATTACCAGATCATTGAGCCCGGCAGCGGTGCAACGCCCACGATCAATTCAACTGTGAAAGCAAATTATATCGGTAAATTCACCAACAACACATCTTTCGATGGAGGCGTAGCGAGTTTTCCGTTGGGAGGCGTCATTAAGGGATGGCAAATTGGTATCCCGCTTATCAGGCAGGGAGGAAAGATAAAATTGATCATTCCGCCTTACCTGGCTTACGGATGTAATGATTACAGGGGCATTCCCGGTAATTCCGTATTGGTATTTGATGTGGAATTACTGGAAGTGCAGTAAGCCAGGTGGAAAGCGGAAATGCAACAGGAGCAAAAGTAGTGTCGGCTGCACAGCTAAAATCAGCAGAACTGTTGAATTGTCTACGTCAGTGCCTAACGACATACTGCTTGTCAGCGGTTCATTATTCTTTCATTTACCGGTTCATAATAAAGAATGACGGCGCCACCGCCAAATGTTTTTGTCTTAATAAGTTTAAGGGTAATTTTTTCGCTGATGTTTTTAAATAAGGGTAAACCACTTCCTGCAATAACCGGGTGAATACAAAGTTGAAATTCGTCTATTAAATTAAGTTGGGTCAAAGCTACGATCAAGCTCGGACTGCATACAAAAACGTCTTTACCCGGTTGTTGTTTGAGTTCCAAAACTTCTTTCTCGAGGTCCTGACTTGCTAGTTTCGCACTTTTCCAATCTACATTTTTCAGTGTGCGGGAAAACACAATCTTTGGGGTATTGTCTATTGCGACTGCAAAATCGTCCATTGCTTTATCACCTGTCGGATTTTCCAGTACGGTTCGCCAAAATTCCATAAGCTGGTAGGTTATCCTGCCAAATAAAGCGGTATCAGCACTTCTCAACATGTCAGCGTAATGCTGATGTATTTCTTCATCAGGGACACCTGAGGTATGGTCACAAAAGCCGTCAAGCGTCATATTCATTGCTGCAATAACTTTTTTCATATTTTCCTTGTTGTCTGTTTCGTGGGTTGTATTAAGAATTTGACAATAATTATCGAACACCTTTTCAACTTAAACTGGGAAAGAAATACTGAAATGCAAGCTATTGATTAAACAAAAAAAGGAAACAATCAGATGATCGTTTCCTTAAGTGGAGGTGACCGGATTCGAACCGGTGTCCAAACATATCCTTCAAAAGCTTTCTACATGTTTATTCCGGCATTATTTGTCGGGAAGTAACAGGAACCGGACGAACCAATCACTTCCTTAGCTGAATAGTCTTTTGTAACCGGCACAGCCTACGGTTACAGCATTCTGTATTTGTTTTGAGTCGGCGGCGGGGCGTGGTAACAGAACGACCTGCCCGGCGGCCCTAATGACTACTTAATCACTGATTAGGCAGCCATGGCAAATTGAGTATTGCCATTTAATGTTTGAATATTCAGATTTACGTGCTAATTATCCAACGCACGACATGCTTACACCTTCAAAGATCTACGCTGTCAAAACCATACACCCCCGATTGGGTTTGTGGTTTGTTGTCTGTGGTTTGTGGTTATTTCCTTACTGCGGTAACCGGATCACATTCGTCAGCCGCACCGTTCGGCAATACCTAAAGCACAAAAGCAAACAACAACGTGCAAAATTAATGCAATTTTCGAGCTTCTGCCAATATTACACCACTTACTATTAAATTTTCATTTTCAATAACATATCGTCACCGCTGCTGACAAGAGCCTTTTAGCGCTATTCATTGCGCAGCCGGGCAGAAGCCGAAATTGAACGCGGCCGCAGCCATGGTAGCTCCAGCTATGCCCAATATAGGCGCATCTCCTAAATATGGTATTTGAAATAAAAAATGCCCCCGGTTTGGGCGGAGGCATTCTTTGAAGATGTATATCCAAACGCTAGTTCTTGAATAAATATCGCCAGAAATCGAGTCCCAGTGCATAGGCCATAACGCCCAGCAAAAGGATCATACCTGCCATCTGCGCATACTCCATGAATTTATCACTTGGTTTACGGCCGGTGATCATTTCATAAAGGGTGAACAGTACGTGTCCGCCATCGAGGGCCGGTATGGGCAGAATATTCATAAACGCCAGTACAATGCTTAGCAGGGCCGTCATTCTCCAGAAACGTTCCCAATCCCATTTGGCGTCAAACATATTTCCGATGGTCAAAAAGCTGCCGAGCGATTCGCTGGCCTTCACTTCCTTGCTGGTGAATAACAGTTTAAAGTTCTGCACATTCATGACCAGGGTTTCCCATCCTTTTACAACACCAGCCGGTAAAGATTCAAAAAAGCTGTATTTCTTCACTTCAAATTTCAGGAACTTATCGGGCGAACGTGGATAGAAGCCAATGCTGGCATCTGCCGTTAAACGCACTTTTACTTCAGCCGTATCGGTTTGATTCCGCAATACGGTTAAGGTCACTTCTTTATCCTTATAATTCTTTTTGATATCACTCAGCTCATAAAACGAACTGATGGGCGTGCCGTTGAAGGCAATGATCTGGTCGTCTTTCTGCAAAGCGCCCAAAGTGAATTTGGCGGTGCTTTTATTGATACTGTCAACTACGGCCGGGAACCGGGGATAAGCAAGCGGATCGCCTTTCCGTTTTAACAACTGGCTGATGGTGCCTTCCGGTACCGCTACATCCATCTGTTGTCCGTCCCTTACCACCTGAATGGTCTTGGCTTCATTCAGAATTATATTAGTGCTGATCTGCGAAAAATTCACCACCTCTTTTCCATTTATGGCCGTGATCTTATCGCCGTCCTTCAAACCAATGCTTTTACCCAGGCTGTCGACATATACACCATATACTGCATTTTTAGCAGGCAGGTATTCTTCGCCCCATACCCATAAGATCATGGCGAATAAAAAGAAGCCGAGTATAAGGTTGACCGTAACACCGCCGATCATGATGATCAGGCGCTGCCAGGGCTTCTTAGCACGAAATTCCCAGGGTTGCGGGGGCAGCTTCATCTGCTCTTTGTCCATACTTTCGTCGATCATGCCCGAGATCTTAACATATCCGCCCAGGGGTAACCAGCCGATACCATAAACGGTATCACCGATCTTCTTTTTTACCAGGGAGAACCAGGGATCGAAGAACAAATAAAATTTTTCTACCCTGCATTTAAACCATTTGGCGGGCAGAAAATGGCCCATTTCATGTAATATGACGAGGATAGATAAGCACAATATTAATTGCCCTGCTTTGATACCTACTACTGCCCAGTCTATTGCTAACAATGTGATCATATATGCGCTAAATAAGCGGTGTGTTTATTATAAAATAGACCCAAAATATCGAATAATCCTGCAATTCAGCCAACCGCTCACAAAAATTAACGGAAAAAAGGCCCTTCCTTATAGCTTTATCAGTGAGGCAGCAAAATTACGGGCCTCCCCATCGCTGTCAAAATATTCTTCCAGCGTGGGTTTTTCAATCACCGGCACGTGCTGCAAGGTGCGTTCTATGAGGTCGGTCATATCTAAAAAGCCAATACGATTCCGTAAAAAAGCAAATACGGCTATTTCATTGGCGGCATTCAGCACACAGGGCTGGTTTCCACCCCTGAAAAGAGCTTCGGTGGCCAGTATCAGGTTCCGGAATGTTTTGGTATCGGGCTCCTCAAACGTGAGCTGACTGGGGTTCTTGAAATTATACCGGGGGAATTGGTTGGGAATTCGGTGCGGAAAGGCCAGCGCATACTGAATGGGCAGCTTCATATCAGGCAGTCCCATCTGTGCTTTTATGCTGCCGTCTTCAAACTGTACAAGGCTATGTATAATACTTTGGGGATGAACCAGTACCTGTACCTGCTCGGGACCCAGGTCGAACAACCAGCGGGCTTCGATCATTTCAAGCCCCTTGTTCATGAGGG
Organism: Longitalea arenae; assembly: GCF_016924755.1. Classification (GTDB taxonomy): domain Bacteria; phylum Bacteroidota; class Bacteroidia; order Chitinophagales; family Chitinophagaceae; genus Niastella; species Niastella arenae. The sequence continues at coordinate 218,877 of NZ_JAFFJX010000004.1, forward strand.
TTGCCGAGTCGATGGTGATCTTGGCGCCCATTTGCCAGTTGGGATGCTGCAGCGCATGGTCGCGTTTTACATTCACCAGGTAATTGGGCTTCTTGCCCAGGAATGGTCCGCCACTCGCCGTCAAAATAACTTTTTCGATCTTGTTGCGGGTTTCGCCTACCAGGCACTGGAATATGGCGGAATGCTCTGAATCTACCGGGATCACCGGCACCCTTTTTTCAATAGCCTTCTGCATCACGATATCACCAGCCACTACCAGTGTTTCCTTATTGGCCAGGGCAATGGCTTTTCCTGCATCCAGCGCGCATAGTGTAGGGCGTAAGCCGGCAAAACCTACTATGGCTGCCAGCATCATATCATAACAATCCATGCCAGCCACATCTTCCAATGCCTGCTCGCCGGCAAATACTTTTATATCGGTGTGTGAAAGGGCTTCTTTTACAGTGAGGTATTTCTTTTCATCGCCAATAACCACAATATTGGGATTGAATTGAAGGGCCTGCTTTATCAACAGCTCGTCGTTGCCGAAAGCGGTTAAGATCTCCGCAGTGAATTTGTCGGGATTTGCGGCTATCACTTCCAACGCCTGACAGCCAATTGAGCCTGTTGATCCAAATATTGCAATGCGTCTCTGTGGAAAACTGTTCGACATGTTCCGGTTTCAATAATTTGTTTAGTAAGCTTAATCAGACAGCCTTAACGTTAAAACTACTCTACATATTTTTCCAGTGCCGATGCAATGTTACGATCATTGCTGAGCCGGGGCACTTTATTCTGACCGCCTAATTTACCAATGGATTTCATGTAATCTATGAACCCATGTTTTTTAACCGGGCGAATATGCAATGGTAACAATATATTGCCAGTGATGAGATCGTTGTAGTAAATGTTCTTTTTGCGCAGATTCACATCCACCTTCTCGGCAAAACGTTCGAGGTTCTCAGGTTTGTTCTCAAATTCGATGAACCACTCGTGGTAAGATTTTCCTTTGCCCTGCTGAATCATGGGCGCCACAGTAAATTCAGTGATATGCACGCCTTCTTCTTCTGCGGCTTTTATAAGGCTTTGTTCTACTTCTTCACCAATAACATGCTCGCCAAATGCCGAAATAAAATGTTTGATACGACCGGTCACTACCAGCCGGTACGGATTTGTGGAAACAAATTTAACGGTATCACCGATATTATATCCCCATAAACCTGCATTGCTGTTTATGATCAGGGCATAGTTCTCGCCCACTTTCACATCTTTCAGCGATAAACGGGTAGGGTTGGCATTGAATATTTCGCCAGCGGGAACAAACTCAAAAAATATACCGCTGTTTGTGTTGAGTAATAATCCTTCCGCTTCCTGGGAATCCTGGAAAGCCATAAATCCTTCCGATGCGGGAAAGGTCTCAATAGCGGCTATGCGTGCGCCGATGCTATCGAACAATTTCGTTCTGTAGGGTTCAAAGTTCACGCCGCCATGCACCAGTACCGAGAAATTGGGGAATAATTCCTTGATCTTTTTACCGGTCTTTTCCATCAGCCTGTCAAAGTACATTTGAGCCCATGGCGGAATGCCGCTTATAAGGGTCATATCCTGGTTAATGGTCTCTGCCACTATTTTATCGAGCTTGGTTTCCCAATCATCGATACAGTTGGTCTCATAAGAGGGCAACTGATTTTTGCGCAGGTAACTGGGCACATGATGGTTCACGATACCGCTTAAGCGGCCGGTAGGTATTCCACCAATGCGTTCCAGTTCGGGCGAACCGGATAAGAATATCATTTTACCATCGGTAAACGTGGTATTACCTGATTCGGCAATATAACAGAGCAGGGCATTACGCGCCGTGTTGATATGGTTGTCGATCGATTCTTTACTGATGGGAATATACTTTACACCACTGGTGGTGCCGGAGGTTTTAGCCAGGTAAATAGGCAGCCCTTTCCAGAGCACATTGTGCTTGCCTTCCTTGATCTTTTCAATATAGGGCTTGAACTGTTCGTAGTCACGGATGGGCACCGCCTGTACATACTCTTCGTGCACATTTATTTCCGGTAAACGGTGATCTTTACCAAATTCAGTTGCCTTACCTGTTTTAAGCAGTTCCTTCAGGATGTTTTCCTGGTCTGCTACAGCGGTGGCCATGCCCTTTCTGATACCTTTATATATATAATGGGCAAATGGTTTTGCCAGAAACGATTTTATTTTCATTGAATCCCGTATTCCATCGTTAGGAGAAACAAACCTACGTCAATTAGTGAAATGCGCAAAGATTGATTTATTGCAAATCGTTCAAAGCTATAATTAACTCGCTCAATGTCTGAATGTTCACTGAAGCCCGTTTGTTACCCTTACCGGTTTGCCGGATGCCCGATTTCGCGGCCCCCGGTTGTTGAGGTAATTGCTAACTGGCAACTGGCAACCGGTAACGGGGCGACTGGTAACCGGCGACTATTTTTAACGCCTGCCCTGATATAGATCATAAAGGTCGCTGTAAATGGCTAACAATCAATATTTCTCACTAATTTGCAGGAAAACCGGCCATTTTCGGGGCAAAAACCTGAAAAAAATCTTCGCTAAAGCCTTCTCAATCTGCTGCAAACCCTTACCTTTGCACTCCTAATTTTGGAAACCTATGTTTGCAATAGTTAAAATCGCCGGACAACAATTTAAGGTTCAAAAGGACCAAACTTTATTTGTACCGCGTGTGGACGGTAAAGCCGGAGACAAAGTTGAATTTTCTGAGATCCTCCTGTTAGATGATGCAGGTAAACTGTCAATTGGCAGTGCTGTAAAAGGTGCTGTTCAGGCTGAGATCCTCGATCAGGTACAAGGCGATAAAGTGATCGCTTTTAAAATGAAAAGAAGAAAAGGTTTCCGCAAGAAACACGGTCACCGCACTCACTACACAAAGATCAAAGTAACAGCTATCGCATAGTCTCCAACTTCAGATCACAAGCTCCAACGAATCGTTTGGATCCTGCGATCTGGGTTTTGGAATTTTGTTTGGTTCTGTTATTTGTTTTTTGAAGTTTTAAATAAGTCATTAATAAACTTACAAACAATCTACCATGGCACATAAAAAAGGGGAAGGCAGTGTAAAGAACGGTCGCGACTCACAAAGCAAACGCCTGGGCGTTAAAATATACGGTGGTCAATCTGCTATCGCAGGTAATATCATCGTTCGTCAACGCGGCACTGTATATCATCCCGGAAAAAATGTTGGTATCGGAAGAGACTACACCATTTTCGCATTAACTGATGGTGTTGTTGAATTCAGAAAGACCAGGAACGATAAAACTATCGTTAGCGTAGTAGCGGTTGCGTAACATGTTAAGTGTATAGTGAATTTTTCACAAAATGTGAAAAATTTTTTGGCGGTTTGAAATTAGTTTTTATTTTTACACTAGTTAAATTCTATTTACTAACCGTTAAAATTCACAAAAACATGGCAACTAAGAAAAAAGCTGCTAAAAAAGCTGCAAAGAAAGCTGCTAAGAAAGCCGCTCCAAAGAAAAAGAAAGCTGCAAAGAAGAAATAACTTCGGCTTCTTGGAAAGCAAAAAATATCAAAGTCCTGAATTTCATTCAGGACTTTTTTTTTGTCCCCTTCCATACGCACATCTCTATTCATTCCCATCTCTTTCATCAGCTGAAACCAACGGCCAGCCTGCATTCGAAACCGGAGCTTGCGCCGGCATCCTGAAGCCAAGCTTCGCCCCATTGACCATTGCCCATCGCCCATTCACCATTGACCATTGACCATTGCCCATTCACCATTGACCATTCCCCGTTGCCTTTGCGTTAAGCATTTGGCGTTACATACCAAGCCTTGCCCCTAATTGCTTATTTTTACACCGATCTTTAGCATCCCCTCTATTTTACATAAGACTTTATCAGTTTCTGTGAATGGCTTCAAATTATTCTATTGAATAAACCTGACCAATAACCCTGGTACCGTTTTTTAATAGTCACATGTGAAAATGTAGTCAATGTGTTTTGTGCCGGATTGTAAAGTGCTATGAAGTATGTTAACATTACACCAATAGCCGTTGAAGGCTGAAGGTTAAAAGCGCAACACAACGACAAAAGCGCAAGCTGCAATGCAAACGCCAGGGCCCTTTTGGAACCTTGGTTCATACATTCGTTGAACCTTTGGCATCGAGCTTTGCGCATTCGGCTTTCAGCTTAAGCCTTGAGCATTGAACCTTTGGCGAAGCATTGAGCGTTGCGCCTGGGCCTTTGGCCCTAAGCATCGAGCCTTATACCTATTAAAGGGATTTCCTTTATCGATATACAAACAAAAACTACAACTGCTTGTCATGTTTAAAAAAATCCTTGTTGCCAACCGGGGCGAAATCGCCATCCGGGTACTACGCGCTGCTACCGAGTTAAACATCAAAACCATTGCCGTTTACACTTTTGAAGACCGGTACTCCCTGCATCGTTATAAAGCCGATGAAGCTTACCAGATCGGGAAAAACGATGATCCGCTAAAACCTTACCTCGATATTGAAGAGATCATCCGCGTTGCCAAACATGAAAAAGCCGATGCCATTCACCCCGGTTATGGTTTTCTGTCAGAAAATGCCCGTTTTGCCCAGCGATGTGCCGAAGAGAACATTGCCTTCGTGGGGCCCACCGCTCACATTATGGATCAGCTGGGCGATAAGATCGCCGCTAAAAAAGTAGCCAAAACGGCGGGCGTGCCCATGATCGAAGACAGTAAAGCCGATATACAAAACATCGAGATCGCTTTACAGGAAGCCCGCCGCATCGGTTTCCCCATCATCATTAAAGCCGCTGCAGGTGGCGGTGGCCGTGGGATGCGCGTCGTACGCAATGAGGAAGACCTCGAGAAAACAGTGCTGGAAGCCCGTAACGAAGCCAAAACAGCTTTTGGCAACGATACGGTGTTCTTTGAGAAATTCATTGAATCGCCCAAACACATCGAGGTACAGATCCTCGGCGATCATCATGGTAATATCGTTCACCTGTTTGAACGCGACTGCTCCGTGCAACGCCGCTTTCAGAAAGTGGTGGAAGTAGCGCCCGCCCTGTCACTGAAAACCGAGACCCGTCAAAAATTACACGAGTATGCCATCCGCATCTGCAAACAGGTACAGTATAACAATGCCGGCACAGTGGAGTTCCTGGTCGATAAAGCGGAGAACATATATTTTATTGAAGTAAATCCGCGCATCCAGGTTGAACACACGGTTACAGAAGAAATAACCGGTATCGATATTGTAAAAAGCCAGATCCTGGTGGCCCAGGGTTATGCGCTCACCGATCCGCCCATCAATATCGCTTCGCAACAACAGTTACAGATCTCCGGGGTAGCTATTCAATGCCGCGTTACTACAGAAGATCCATCGAATAATTTCAAACCCGATTTCGGTACCTTGATCGCTTACCGCAATGCCGGCGGCCCGGGCATCAGGCTCGATGAAGGCAGCTCCTACCCCGGCGTTAGCATCTCCCCCTTCTTCGATTCATTGCTCGTAAAGATCACGGCCAGCGGCCGCAACCTGGAAGAGACCTGCGACCGCCTGGTGCGTACCTTACGAGAATTCCGCATCCGCGGTGTTAAGACAAATATTCCCTTCCTTGAAAATGTATTACAACATACCACCTTTCAAAACGGGCTCGCTACCGTTGATTTTATCGATAACCATGCAGAGCTTTTTCACTTTGCGCCACGGATGGACCGCGGTACCAAAGCCCTTCAATACCTGGCCGAGATCATTGTGAACGGCCACCCGGATGTACCTGTTGTAAATCCGGCTATCACTTTCCGCACACCCGTTGTGCCCGATGCCCTGCAACAGCATATTTCCAAGGGCACGAAGGACCGGCTTACCGAAATGGGCCGCGAGGGCTTTGTCGATTGGTTAAAGAAGCATCCCGCCATTCAATATACCGATACCACATTCCGCGATGCACACCAGTCGCTGCTCGCAACACGAGTACGCACCACCGATATGCTGAAGGTGGCGGAAACAGTTGCCAAAAATCATCCCGAGATCTTTTCCCTGGAAATGTGGGGCGGCGCCACCTTCGATGTAGCGCTGCGCTTTTTACATGAATGCCCCTGGCAACGTTTACAACTTATGCGGGAACGTATCCCCAATATCCTGTTCCAGATGCTGATCCGCGGTTCCAATGCCGTTGGTTACACCGCCTACCCCGACAATCTCGTAGATACATTCATTGAAGAAAGCTGGAAGAACGGCATCGATATCTTCCGCATCTTCGACTCGCTCAACTGGCTCGAAGGCATGAAGGTAAGCATCAATGCCGTTCGCGAAAGAACGGGCGGGCTGGCCGAAGCCTGTATCTGTTATACGGGCGATTTCCTGGACCCGCAACGCAATCAAAAATTCAACCTGCAATATTATATCGACCTGGCCAAACGCCTGGAAGACGCCGGCGCCCATATCCTCGGCATTAAAGATATGGCGGGATTGCTAAAGCCCATGCAGGCGGGTATCCTTGTGAGTGAGCTGAAGAAAGCGATCGATATTCCCATTCACCTGCATACCCACGACACCTCCTCCATTCAGTCGGCCACCTATTTAAAGGCCATAGAAGCCGGGGTTGACGTAATTGACGTTGCGCTCGCCGCTATGTCGGGACTTACCTCTCAACCCAATTTTAATTCCATTGTGGCCATGATGAAAGGCCACCCGCGTGAATTGCCGGTGAACCTGCAGTCACTGAATGAGCTTTCGAATTACTGGGAAGATGTACGCGAATACTACTATCCGTTTGAATCGCAATTAAAAGCCGGTACGGCGGAAGTATTTGATCATGAGATTCCGGGCGGACAATATTCCAACCTACGGCCACAGGCGCGTTCGCTTGGCCTTGAACACCAGTTCAGCAATATCAAGAAGAACTATGTGGTAGTGAATAAACTCTTTGGCGATATCGTAAAAGTAACGCCCTCTTCAAAAGTGGTAGGCGACATGGCCCTCTTCATGACAGCCAACGGGTATACGGAACAGGATATTTTCGACAAAGGCGAAACCCTTTCCTTCCCCGATTCAGTGATCGGTTTATTCCGGGGCGACCTGGGACAAACCCCCGGCGGTTTTCCTGCACCGCTGCAAAAGCTCATTCTCAAAAATGAAAAAGCCTTTACCGACCGGCCCAACGCCCATTTACATGCGCTGAACCTGGACATGGAATGGAAAAAATTTCTAACGAAATATGGCAAACAGTACAGCCGCCTCGATCTGTTGTCGGCCTTGTTTTACCCCAAAGTATTTGATGAATACCACCAGTTCAAAATGCAGTTTGGTGAAGTATATTATGTTCCCTCCCCTGTTTTCTTCTATGGGTTGAAACCAAATGAAGAAACCCTTATAGAACTGGCGCCAGGCAAAAGCATTCTCATTAAATTTTTGCATACAAGCGGAACCGATGAGAATGGCTATAAGCAGGTATTCTTTAAACTGAATGGTCAAACGCGGTCCATTTTTGTAAAGGATAAAAGTTTTACCTCGGTAAAACCCACGCATAAGAAAGCTGCTGCCGATAACGAGATCGGTGCACCGCTGCAGGGCAAACTGTCTAAAATACTGGTGAAAGCCGGCGAAAACGTTGAAAAGAATACACCTTTATTTGTAATCGAGGCCATGAAAATGGAATCGACCATCGTAGCGCCGTTCACGGGCCTGGTGAAAAGCATTTTGCTGAATGAGGGTGTGTTTGTGGAGCAGGACGATCTGGTGGTGGAGTTAGGCTAGCCACCAGCACCTGCCAGATATTCTTTCAACCTAAAAACCTAATTTAGCAGCCAGTTCAAACTTAGAATCACATTAGAAATGATTGATAACTACTTTATTGCCGATCAATTTTCCCTGCTGGCCAAATTGATGGAAATGCATGGTGAAAATTCGTTCCGGTCGCGAACCTATTCCAGCGCCGCTTTTGCGATTGAAAAAGTAACGCATCCCCTGGCAGAAATGCCGGAGGAAAAACTGGTAACCATAAAAGGCATCGGCGATTCGGTGGCAAAAAAAGTGATCGAGATCCTGCAAACCGGCAAACTCAGTGTGCTGGAAGATACGATCTCCAAAACACCGCCGGGCGTGCTGGAAATGCTTAAAATAAAAGGGCTCGGCCCTAAAAAGATCGCCACGATCTGGAAAGAAATGGGCATTGAATCGGTAGGTGAGTTATTGTATGCCTGCAACGAGAACCGGCTCCTGCTCTTCAAAGGTTTTGGTGAGAAAACGCAAAAGAATGTACAGGAATCCATCGAGTTCTATATGAAGAACCAGGGCAGCCACCTGTATGCCGAAACGGAACCTTATGCTGTCGTAATTGACGCCACGCTGAAAAAACAATTCCCGCAGCGGCAGTTCGCTCTTACCGGACAATTCAGGCGACAGGCTGAGATCATCGACCGGCTCGAATGGGTGACCACCGCTACCAACACGGAATTGCTGGCTTTCCTGGGCGCTAATAACTATACCACCCGCGAAACACTGGAGGATATCTTTTCAGTAATGGGGCCTGAGAATGTATTATTGAAATTTTATACGGCCACCCCGGACAATTTCGCTGCGGTGCTCTTCCATACAAGCGGCAGTGAAGAATTTGTCAGCGCCTGCCAGGCCTTGCCAGGCTGGGGCAAGACCGCTGGCTGCCAGTCGGAAGAAGCCATCTTTACCGCATTGGAATTACCGTTTGTTGCACCGCCCATGCGCGAGCAGGCCACCGTGCTGAAGACGGTAAAGAACAACCCGGTGAAGCTGATCGAACCCGGCGATATCAAAGGCATTATTCACAGCCACAGCCAATGGAGCGATGGCGTGCACTCGATAGAAGAGATGGCAAAAGCCTGTATCGATAAGGGTTATGAATACCTGGTGATCAGCGATCACAGTAAAAGCGCCGCCTATGCCAATGGTTTGACCGAAGAACGCATTCGCGAACAGCACCGGTATATCGATGAGCTGAATGAAAAACTAAAGCCCTTCAAAATATTCAAGAGTATTGAATGTGACATTCTGGGTGATGGCGCCCTGGATTATTCCAATAATGTGCTCAGCACGTTCGACCTGGTGATCGCATCGGTGCATTCCAATATTAAAATGACGGAAGACAAAGCCATGATGCGGTTACTGAACGCGATCCGCAATCCATATACAACCATCCTGGGGCATATGACCGGGCGTCTATTATTGAGCCGTCCTGGTTATCCGGTTGACCATGTAACCATTATCGATGCCTGTATCGAGCACCAGGTGGTGATTGAGCTGAATGCACACCCCCGCCGCCTTGATATCGACTGGCGCTGGATTGATTATGCCATCGAGAAAGGAGTATTGATCTCGATTGACCCCGATGCCCACTCGGTGGAAGGTTATGATGATTGCCGCTATGGTGTACTTGCCGCGCAAAAAGGCGGATTGACCAAACAACAGAATCTTAGTAGTTTCACGCTCCGCGAATTTGAAGAATATTTAGCTAATAGAAAGAAAGTTAAGTCAATATAAGTTGGCGTTTGTGGTTTGTTGTTTGTGGTTTATGGTTCTTTAATTTATCGTTTTCGATTCTGAAGAATACGTGATTAATAGAAAGAAAGTTAAGTCAATATAGCTTTGCGTTTGTGGTTTGTGGTTTGTGGTTTATGGTTTTTTAATTTCATCGGTCCGAACAGTTTCGCAGCTCGCGATTTTTTGAATTTTATAATGCTAAGATTAATGAGAAATGCTGAACCTGCGAAGCAACAACAAACTATAAACCACAAACCATAAACGCCATCTACGAAGCTCAATCAACCACCATAGCATTAATTTGCCCTCAACAACGGTATTTTCACATAGAAAGTCGTTCCTGCTCCTTCTTTGGTCACAAACCAGATCTCTCCTTTTGCCTGTTCAACAATACCTTTACTCATCGCCAGGCCCAGACCGGTGCCTGATGTTTTGGTCGTGAAATTAGGCGTGAAAATGCGCGACTGGGTTTGTTCAGGAATTCCCTCGCCGTTATCGGTTACACTTACCGTAATATATTCGCCATTCAATTGTTCATTCATCCGTATGATCCGGTGCTCGCGGTTGGCGCAGGCCTCTACCGCATTCTGCAGCAGGTTGGTGAACAGGCGGTTCAACTGGGTGCGGTCGGCAAATAACAATACCCGTTGCCCCACGGGCGTCCATTTGAAATCGAGGTTGCCGCCCGTATTGTATAAAGAAGCAAGGGATTGCAACATTTCATGCAGGTCGAAGACCTCGTTCTTCGGGTTGCCAATATTCGCAAACTGCGAAAAATCGGAAGCGATCTTCGACAGGTGATCGATCTGTTCTACCAGCGTTTTCGCCACATTGGTTGTTAGCTTTTTCACATCGGTCTGGTTATTATCGATGGCTTTCTGCAGGTATTGAATGCTCAGCTTCATGGGCGTGAGCGGATTCTTGATCTCATGCGCTACCTGCCGGGCCATTTGCCGCCAGGCGCCTTCGCGTTCGCTTTTAGCCAGCGCTTCGGCACTTTCTTCCAGCTTTTGCACCATCTTGTTGTACTCGCGCACCAATACGCCTATTTCATCATCCCGTTTCCAATCGATGGCTTCGTTCACCTTGCGCAGGTTCACTTCACGCATTTTCTGACTGATAATGGTAAATGAATGGGCAATCCGGTTAGTGATGATCAGGGCAATACCACCTGCCACCAGGAAGATAAAAGCAATGAGGTTGATCACAGTGACCACAAAGTTCGAGATCTCCTGCTTCAATTCACCCTGGCTGCTGTAAGAAGGAATATTCAGGAATGCCACGGCATGACCCCGCTCGTTGCGGATAGGGGCATAAATACTCAGGTAATCCAGTTTCCCCACCTGTTCATTGGTAACGGTTTGTACCTGCTGTAAATGATACAGGCGGTAATAGGCCAGCGGATTCATTTTATTGCTTAATACCCCGCTGATATAAATATTCATATCGGGGTTCGAAGTTACCCGCAAACCTCCGATGGTGTCGTATAAGTTTACATCCATGCCATGCACTTCGGATATTTCCTGGATCAGCCTTTCCATCTGTTCGCTGAACACCGGTTCGTAAAACACCGTATCATAAGAAAATGAATGGTGCTGGTTGATGTGCGACTGCACCTGGTTCACCATGATGCCCATGGCACGGGTAAGCCGGTCCTGGTTATTACGCTGGTACCGGTTGATGAAGAACAGGATCGTGGCCACACCGATCACCACAAAGGACAGCAAACTCACCATGAGGATGGTGCTATGGATCTGCGACCGGATATTTAACTGAAAGACCTGCTTCAACTCTGACCAGTGGAAGCGGCTGCGGATAATGACCGAACTTAACCGGTAAAATGCCAGCAGGAATAAAAAGGTGCTGAACAGGTACGCGAACAAGGTAATGGCCTCGATGAACGTATTGCTTTTACGGGCAATGATCACCACCTTGTCGGAGGAAGGCCGGTACCACAATTCTTCAAATGAATTATTGCGGCGCCGTTCAAATTCGTTCTGGGGTATGAGGTAGGGCGACAAATGCGTTGGAAAAGCGTAATCATTATAATTCCTTATCAGGTTTCGCGTACTGTCGTAAATGGCGTAGGAATACACGGATGAATACTGCTCGGGCAGCATTACATTGGTCTGCTGGAACAATTCGGGTGTAAGCGCTTCATACTTTGAGCGCCGCGGATCGGCCAGAATGAAAAGCGTGCCCAGCTTTTGTTTGTTATTATAAGCTTCGCGCCTGAAGATGTAAGAGAACTTATCGAAGGACTGCTCAAAATAGCGCATGCCGGGGATGGCTGTTTTTTTACCCTGGATCTGGAAGATGGTGTTCAGGGTATCGTACGACGCCTGCTGGTCATTGTATAAAGGTGCATCTGCCGAGTCGAAGGTGAAGATGCGTAAATTATACCGGTAATTCAGTTCAATACTTTTCTGAACGATGCTGTCTTTGAGGTAGGCATTGGTTTGCGGTTTGCTGAAGCGGCCCATATTCTGCACCACAAAATTGCTATCGAGGTATGCCAGGGTAACGCTCAGCATATGCTCACTCGAGGGGTCGGCCTGTAAGGCCAGTTTCTCGGCGAAACGTTTGCGTTGTTCCAGCTCAATTTTGCCATTCTCAAAAACGATCACGGCCGACATCGAAAAGGAAAACACAAACAGCCAGAATAATACGCCTGACACATTCAACCTTAAATTGTGACCGGCAAAAATGCGCTGCTGCATCAGCCACATAAAAGCCAGCAGCCATAGCAGTACGTAGAGGTTCAACTCAACAATGCTGTTGTTGCCCGTGAAGGTGAGTATCACCAGGCCGATGCCGGCCGCTATAATGAACATGAAATAATTACGGTCGCCAACCAGTTTTCCCGATGCGGTGAGTAAGATCTGCGACAGGAAGAAATAACTCAGCGCCAGTGTCGCCAGCACCACAAAACCTACGAAGCTGTAGGGCGTTGCAATGAGGCTGAAGAAGTTGGTAACATTGAACGAGATCTTGGCATCTGACACCATGGTTTGCAGGATGGCCGCAAACGTAAAGGTTACGATCACCAGGGCGCTCACTGCAGCGCCCAGCACCAGCCAGTTCTTCCAGGGCTCCGGGTAGGGGCGTATGGAGGCAACGTTTATCCGCCGGTTAATAAAAGTGACCACCCAGCAAAACAGGAGGGCATTGATCATGAGATCGCCCAGTGAACTCAATACATAGCTGGAGCCATAGATGGCCGGGTCAAACAGTTCAAACTGGCGCAAGGCAAGGATGTCGGGAAAGCCGTAGACGATCAGGCGCAGGGCGCCCAGTACACCGGCGAGCAAACCCACGCCATACCAGGTACCGTAGAGGCGGCCCACATAGTCGGCCAGTTGGTGCAGGAACAAAAACAACAGGAAAAAACCAACGAGCATGACCGATATGACCCAGATATTATTGGGTTTGCCATGCATGGTGTTCTGTTGCAGGTAGAACAAAACGTCCCCCGACAAACTTTTTACCGGGAAATCGGTCACCGTATTGGAAATATCAACCTGCCGGGTAGCGCCTTTCACGCCCAAAAATTCCTTTTGAAGATTTTCGGTTTCCACATTATACTGCCACTTGCGCATCACCGGTATCAGCGCTTCTGCCACCAGGCGGCGGTCGTTCCGTAACAACAATACCTTGGCCGTATGCACATAATAGCCGTTCGACAAACGTTCCCAGCGGCTGTTCATACTGTCTTCCGATACATACAGCCCATTGGACAAGCGCTCCATATGGTTGGCCTCGTTGTCTTCCCGGGCTCTTTTTACCGGCAGGATCAGTTGCGTATTCCAGAAAAGCAGCACAGGCCTTGCGTCATATTCTGTTTCGGTTTCGTCGTAGATGTACAGGCCATATCCCCTTTCCGTATCGAGCAATCGTTGCAGCGTCGCTTCGCTATAGGTTTGATCAACCAGCGAACCCATTAAGGCGGTGTCACTGGTGATATGCTGAAAGTCTTTTTCCTTTTCCTGTATCCTGTTTTGAATAAGATGGGCAAAATACCGGGGAGAAGTAACGTCGGTGACATACCTGTTCAAAAAATAGGCAAGTGTAAACAGGCTGATGGCGGCTAATAATGTATATGTCTGCCTGTTTAATAATTTGTGCTGCAATTGCTTCAAGTATCGGGGTTTTGTTTTTTGATCGAGTTCCAAATGGCATCCATTTCCGCCAGGGTCATATCGGCCAGGGCTTTACCCTGCTGTAATGCCAGTTGTTCCATCCGGGTGAACCGCGAAATAAATTTCTTATTGGTTTTTTCAAGGGCGTTCTCTGCGTCTATCTGCAAAAATCGTGCATAATTGATCAGTGAAAACAGCAGGTCGCCAAACTCCTCTTCGATCCGGTGCTGTTCATTGGCGGCTACCGCTTCATGCAGTTCCCGGGTCTCTTCGGCGACCTTATCCCAAACCTGGTCGCGGTTATCCCATTCAAACCCTACCTGGCGGGCTTTTTCCTGCAGGCGGGTAGCTTTTACCACGGCCGGCAGCGACAGCGGAACTCCACTGAGCACGGACTTCTTTCCTTCTTTTAACTTTAATTTTTCCCAGTTCTGCTTTACTTCTTCTTCATCTTTTACCTGTATATCGCCATAAATATGCGGATGGCGGTGAATGAGCTTTTCACAAATGCCATGGATGGCTTCCGCCAGGGTAAACTGTTGTTGTTCAGCGCCTATTTTGGCGTAAAAAACCATATGCAACAGCAGGTCGCCGATTTCTTCTTTAATGCCCTTCCAGTCGTTGTCGGTAATGGCATCGGCCAGTTCATACATTTCTTCAATTGTCAAAGGCCGCAGGGTTTGAACCGTTTGCTTCTTATCCCAGGGACACTTCTCGCGCAGGTCATCCATAATTGTTACCAGGCGCATAAATGCATCCGCTACCGCTTGTTGTTGTGCCATATATCAACCAATTTGTTAAAATTTAAACACTGCAAATAAAAAGAATGCCGTGAACAGGAAAAGGAGCGACAGGAAAGCGAATGTATTCAGTATAAAGAATTTGAGCAGTGTTTTTCCCCTGCCCTGCCCATAGAACTTACGCATGGCTTTGTAGGCATACCATACTCCATATAACAATACTGCCGCTTCGAGCCAGCCCAGCCAGTCCCAGTTCAACGACTCCCGCACTTTCATAATACCAAAGTATATCAACAGGTCAATGAAGGTAAAGATATACAGATATATTAAAAATATGCCGTGTGTTACATACAGGAACTGCTTGCGCCTGATGTACAACAATTTCAGGTAAAAGGCATAGAGTGGCAATGAAACGAATAGCATATACGGAAATAAATGCGTGAATTTCTGCAACAGATCTTTCAGCATGGCGTCCCTGTTGCCATTATACCGCGTTTGCACTTCTATTTCCCGGTGTTTCGCTTTCCGTTCCAGCCAACTGTCCCGCTCTTTAGCCGGCAACGCCTTCTGTGCAGAATCATACTGGGCAACGCTGCTATATTTCTGATCGGGATTAACAATATTGAACTCGTACCGCGCCTTCCTTTTCTTTGCCCGCTCAGCTCTTTTCTGTTCTTTTCTTTTCATTTTCTCCTTCCACTCATCGGTTGTTCCGGCGGTATCTGCCTGCAGCGTTGACAGGTAAGGTTGCACCGCAATGCCAAAGGCATTCTCGATCACAGCAGAATCGTTTTCATCCTTTGCATGCGACAATGCCTGTAATTTGGCCGAATCAAGACTGTTTTTCGTGACTTCCGCGTCTTCCACTTCTTTTTTCTGCCGTTGCCGGTCAAGCATATTAAAGCTGAAGATGGAATAAAAGATGATAAAGAATACAGCCGAAGAAAATACATACATCCTGATGGGATGCAGGTAACGGGCACGGCGGCCTTCAATGTATTCTTTTGGCAGAAATCCCGGGCGGGTTATCAAGTACCTGGTAGTGCTGAAAAATTTGCCGTCGTAATGGGTGATGTCATAAAAAAAGTGGGTGATCAGGCCCCAGACAGTTTCTTTTGGCTCAACATTTTCCTGCCCGCAATTATGACAATATCTTCCATGCAGGGCAGTATTACAATTCAGGCAGATCTTCTCATGTCGCTCTTTACTATGTGACAAAGCAGAAATTTTAACTAAAAATAAGGAAACAGGCTATTTTACAGAAAAATTCACAGTTACGTTGTATTATTGGACCAAATTCTTCGTTACTAAAGCGCTAAAAAAATAAGCTGTTTATAATATGACCAGAATCTTGGGGTTATCTCTTCTTATTAGTTTTATTGCTCATACCGCATACAGTCAACATTACTATAATGACCTGGTGATGAGTAACGAAATTGTTAAAAAAAGGGCAGTATACCAGGCCAACAAAGTAAGATCAGTTAGAATGACCAGCTTTGATAACAACAACCAGCCCATCGAGGGTTTTGGCGGTTCCCAGGCGGTGGCAGCTAACTATGCTACCATTACTACCGAAACCGCTACCAGCCTCAGTGGCAAAGATGAGATCACGCATTATTTTAACGAGAAGGGACAGCTGACGCAAAGCATCGATACCACCGACGGCAACAAGGTGATCATTCAATACGCATACGACGCCAATAATCTTATTACCAGTATTACCAATACGTCTTTTTCACCAGGTGGTTATACCACCAGGGAACAACACCTGTGGTTCTATAACCAGGCCGGTAAACCGGAAAAGATGCTGAAAATAAAGAACAGCACAGACACCACCGTCGTGACTTTTAAACTGGATGAAAAACAGAACGTGGCGGAAGAAAGAAGCGTACATGGCGGTGTTGAACAACCGGTGATCTATTATTATCACGACGACAAAGGCCGTTTAACCGATGTGGTAAGGTATAATAACCGCGCAAAAAGGCTGTTACCTGATTATATTTTCGAATATGATGATGCCGGCCGCATTGCGATGATGCTGGTAACTACTGCCGGCGGCGCTGATTACCAGAAATGGATGTACAAATACGATGAAAAAGGATTGAAGCAGCGGGATGAGTGTTACGGGAAGAATAAGATGTTGATCGGGAAGATTGAATACAGCTATAGATGATGTGCTGATTTGCTGATTTGCTAATGTGATAATGTGATAATTTGATAATGTGATAATGAAATACAATGAATACAATGCGATGATGTGATAATACAGGCAAATGGCGGGATGTCATAATAGCCACTGAAGGCCGGACAAGTTGTGATAATGAAATTCAATGGGCAATTTGCTAATGCAGATTGCCCATTTTTGATTTCAATATTATTCGGTTTAAGCAGTATTTCAACGCTCTATCCGCCTGTTACCAGATCTCGATAGCGGCTTCCATTTGACGGTCGCCGGAAACCTTTATAACCAGCTTACTGGCAATGAAGCTATTGCCTTTATATTCGGGAGAAGCGGAATAGCTCAGGTTATGGCCGGCCGCCAGCAGCTCTTCAATGATACCATCAATACGCGCTTTCTCTTCCACCACAAATCCGGGTACATAGATGATGTTCATAGCAAGATCCTGTCCGCCCCAGTCCAATGGCATTAAATGTAGTTTCACCAGCTCCTTACGGGCATATAATTGCTCGGCTTTCTCGTAGCTGTCGATATGGGAATAATCCGGGGAATGCTGCATCGTATTGCGTTGAGGGGCACAAGTTACAAAATGGTTACCAGTTGCCGGTTACCGGTTACCAGTTGCCGGTTGCCGGTTCGCCGGTTACCGGTTACCAGTTGCCGGTTGCCGGTTCGCCGGTTACCGGTTACCAGTTGCCGGTTACCGGTTACCAGTTGCCGGTTACCAGTTACCAGTTACCAGTTACCAGTTACCGAGTGGCCGAGTGGCCAATTGACCATTGACCATTGCCCATTGACCATTGACCATTGACCATTGCCCATTGACCATTGACCATTGACCATTGACCATTGCCCATTGCCCATTGACCATTGACCATTGCCCATTGCATCCCTGCAACCTGTAATCTAAAACACTTCCATCGCATTTAATGCGCATTGCTCACTGACTTCTTCGGCCAGACAAGGCTGGTGATATAGGCCACCAACACACAAATAAGCACAGCTGCGGCCGGATACAGGAAGAAATTGATGACCCCTGCGGCCTGAATGAAATACAAACTGATGGCGCTGACAATAAAGCCGGTAATAATTCCGGCGCTATGCACGCGCGGAAAGAAGATTCCGGCCACAAACATACCTGCCAAACAGCCACCGAATAAACCGATGATCTTGATATACTGATCCCAGATGGAGGCATTGCGCAGGTACACCATGTACACGGCAATCAAACATCCCAAAGCACCGAGGATTACCGTTGTCCAGCGGGCAAATACAAATCGCTGTTTATCGGTGCTCGCTGGGCGTGCACTCTGGTAAAAATCGGTGGTGATCACCGTAGCAATGGAATTCATGCTGCTGCTGATGGTCGACATGGTGGCTGCGAACAAACCAGCGATCACCAGTCCGGCCAGGCCCGTAGGCAATTGATTACTGATATACCAGGGAAAAACATCATCAGTACGGCCATGCGGGTTCAATGCGGCGGGATGATGCCGGTAATACACCCATAACGCGGTTCCCACGCTGAAAAAGATGAGGGAAGCGGGTATTACCAGGATGGCATTGGTATAGATCGATTTTTTTGCTTCTTTTTCGGTAGATGTGGTAAGATAACGTTGCACCACCACCTGGTCTGAAGAATAAGTAACCAGCTGCGTTAGAAAACCACCCACAAAAACCACCCACAATACCGGCTCGGTGATGGTCCAGTCGGTAATGGCTAAGCGGAATTTGTCGTGGTCCATGGCCTCGGTGAATAATTGTCCGAACCCGCCATTCAGCGAGCCGGCGATAAAGAACAAGGTAGCCAGTGCGCCACCCAGCAATACACCAACCTGCATTACTTCGGTCCACACCACGGCTTCAATACCGCCCGATACACTGTACGCCGTAGTGATGAGGCTGGTGCCGATAATACAGATGAAAATATTGATACCGGTCACTGCACTCAGCACCAGGGCAGGCAAATAGATGACAATGCCCAGGCGGCTTACCTGGAAGAGAACAAAAGTTAAACTGCCCAGCCATTTTACCTGGCGGTTGAAGCGGATGTTCAGGTATTCGTATACGCTGGTGAGCTTTAGTTTGCGGAAATAAGGCAGATAGAAATATACTACGATGGGCGCCACCACTACGATCATTACATTGTTCAGCAAATAAACCCAATCGGTAGCATAGGCTTTGGCCGGAATGGCAATAAAGGTAAGCGCACTGAGTTTGGAACCGAAGATGCTTAAGCCGGCTGCCCACCAGGGAATTTTTCCGCCGCCAAGAAAGAAGCCACTGGTGGTTCGCTGCATATTGCGTGACACAATAACACTAATGGCAATGACCAGCAGAAAATAAATGCCCACGATCGTCCAGTCTAACAGGCGGAACCCCCCGGGCGGCTGCACCGGTGTGGCCATTAAGACGCGGTTGGTGCGGGTGCCTGGGCGTACTTCGCCGCCTGGCAGCACGAGATTGCCATTCCAGACAACGGCCGTGGTGGTTACCGGCGCCCAGGTACTGGCCAGGGGATTACTGGCGGCATCTGCTTTTTTATCGGTAATTACCTGGCCGATGGTGCTCCAGCTATCGGTTAATGAATTATACATTACTACTTCCCGCGAAAAGCCCGGATGTTTTTCTTTCAGGGTCGCATTCTGGTCGAAATAATTTCCATTATCACCACCAAATAATAACAAGTGTGTTTGCCCGGTAGTGAAGGCTGGTGAAGGTGCTGCCGCTACAGATTGCGGACAATCTGCAATGCGGCTCCAGCCGTTACCGGGTATGTATTTGTAAGCATCTTTTAAGAAACTGCGGCGAACGCTGCTGTCACCTGCCTGTTTTGAAATAGACACGCCGCTGATCAAGTAGAAAGCGCCTTCCTGGGTACCGGCCACTGCCAGCATCCTGGCTGGTCCGGGCCAGCTTTCCAATATGGTCCATTTGCGTTGGGCAGCAGGCGCCGCCAGGTCCATTACCCAGAAATTTTTTTCCGCCTGCGTAGCCGTTGGCGATGTTATACCACCGGCAATATAGAATTTGGTTCCAATGATAAGACCACATGCATTCGCCAAAGGCGCGGGTAAAGCGGGCAGGTTCTCGGTTTCAATACGGCCATTTTTGTAACGCAGCAAAAACACCTCGCTATAATGTTTTTGGGCATCACTGCCGCCGGCAAAAATCACCCCATCCTGAAAAGTACAGGATACGCCATATGCAAGCGGATGCGGTAATTTACCCACCTGTTTCCAGTTGCCATCCGGCTGTTCCAGCACATATATATTGTCGTACCAGGTTTTAACGCCGCCATTCCAGGGGGCGCCAGCGCCGAAATTGGAACCGCCTGCTACCAGTAAGGCGCCGTTCGATACGCCGGCAAAAGATCCGGCCAGGCCCGTTTGGTCAGGGATAGCAGGTAACTGGCTCCATTGCAGGTAGGTTTTGGTGGAATCCTTTCCGAAGCTGGTTAAACTTACAAGGAGAAAAATTATATGGAAGAAGCTTTTTTTCATATTGCATTACATTATGGCTGGTAGTAAATGGTAAGTGACTAGCTATTTACCACCAGCCATTCAGCGTTTCACGCCTGTTCATCACTATTATTCAAATCGATTCCCTTAAGACACTACACTTGCCGCTTTCGGCTTACATACCCAATCAAAGAAACCGATACTTTTCAGGTCAGCTTCGAGTAACCTGTATTCATGTTCTTTAAACGGATTCAGCGGAAAACGCACGTTGCCACAGTCACAGCCGATCAGTTTCATCATCGCTTTTTGCGCCCGCAAACCGCCATACTTTACGATCACCCGCACCATTTCTACAGAAATATATTGCAGGCGCTGGGCCTCTTTCAGATTACCCCGCTTGAATTCTTCCATGAGCGCATTGTACAATGGCGCAATGAAATTATAGGTGCTGCCGATGAATCCTTTGGCGCCGGTAGCCAGCGCGCCTAAAAGCATTTCGTCGGTGCCGTATAATATATCGTATTTATTATTGCTGAAGTTAACACATGCCTGGTAATCGTGGATCAGCGGTGCCGTATATTTGATCCCGGCAAAAGAAGGAATGGCCTCCCCTGCTTTTTCCAGCAGTTTTACCATGTCGAGACTGATACCGGTGAGCGCCGGAATATTGTAATAATATAACGGTAAAGCGGGTGCGCCTTTAGCGATTTCCTGCAGGCAGGCTACCAGCAGATCGATGGAATCTACCTTAAAATAGGTTGATGGCGTTGCGGAAATATAGTCAGCGCCGATCTCCTGTGCATGGGCTGCCAGTTGCCGGGCTTCGGTAATACTGTTATGCCCCACGTGCACAAACACCAGCAATCTTTTATTGGCTGCTTTCACAAATGCGGCTGCCAATTGTTTTCTTTCTTCCGTGGTCAGGGACGGTCCTTCGCCAGTGCTGCCGCAAACAAACATGCCTTTTACCTTATTATCAATTAACAGGTTCACTACATCGGGTATCTTACTGAAATTGATCGTTCCATCAGGATGCATGGGTGTAAAGGGTGCAGATATTAATCCATTAAGATGGCTCATGTGTGTGCTCATTATATTGTATTAAAAAATTTATTGGGTCAACAATTCCCTGGCATTCAGTTTTTGAAAAACAATGGTCTCATAGGGTCTGTTCTTTCCTGCTTCGTATAAACAAATGATGCTTCCATCGGGTGAAACAGCCATACTTGAATAAGCGGAAGGCCCTGCATGCAAAGTGCGGATGACCGGCCAGGTCTTTCCTTCATCATAACTGGCCCTGATGGTCATGTTGATCCGTTTGGCGGAAGCAGGGTTCAGGAACAGCATTGTACTTTTCGTTTTTTTCGTTGGCCAGGCATAGCGAATAATACTGGCCTGGCAAACCGGTTCCATCAGCTCTGGTACATCAACGGGGCCCGTCCAGCTAATGCCACCATCATAACTAATGGCATGGGCGCGGCAATTGCGTTGAAAATAAGAGCGCATGTTCATGAGCAGGGTGCCATTACCATCTGCCACTTCCACCACCTGGCACTCGTTCATCTTGGGCGTAATGGTGCCACCTAATTGCCAGGTAGCGCCATGATCGTCACTGTAGATACTATGCGAGCCCATTGACAAATGTCCCTGTGCTGGAATAGTGGTTGAATCGTCATAACTAAAGTCGCAGGGTATTACCAACCGGCCTTTGTGCGCACCATTCTTTATTTGAATGCCAATGCCCGGACCCGTTGCATACCAGCCCCATTCCTTTTTCTTGGTAGTAGCGGTAATATTTTCCGGCGCCGACCAGCTAAGTCCATCATCCTTGCTCCTGCTGATCCACACGGTGCGCGTACTGCGGCTTAGCTTTTTATTGATGGCTTCTTCTTTGTCATCGCCCAGGTTATGACACATGATCAAACAAATAGTACCTGTTTCTTCATCTACTACCGGACAGGGATTACCACAGGTATTGGTACTGTCGTCCCAGATCACCTGCTGTTTACTCCAGGTACGACCACCGTCTGTTGAGCGTTTTACTAACATGTCAATATCACCGGCATCGGCGGCGTTGTTCTTCCTGCCTTCGCAGAAAGCCAACAAAGTGCCTTTGGTGGTAGTTACAATCGCCGGGATCCTATAGCTTTTATAGCCGTCTGTACCTGAAACGAAGAGCGAAAGGGTGTCGGGTTTCGTTTGGGCACAAACGGGAGTGCTTCCACTTATGAGTGTAATAAAACCAATGAACAGGAAAAATCTTACTATTTTCATGGCGTTAATCTGTCTGTTTTTTATTTATCTCCTGGAGGGCGGGTGCTTCTGCATGCAGCAGGAAAAACTCCGACATCATTTCATGTGCTATCGCCTGCAGTTTGGTTACTTCGCCTTCATCGATGCCTTTGTAGGGCCAGCGTAAACGGGTACCTACATGCGACCAGCCGCCGATAGCTGCGAGTAATTTATCCGCCGCCTGGTTGCTATAGCCGTGGATACTGATAAAAGGTTGAATGTACTGGCTCATGAACAATTGGATCCATTTCTCAATGTTCAATGCCCGCGGCAGATCGGTCAACATCAGTTCATACCATTGTTGCGCTGCCGCGGGATGCAAACAGGCGACATTTGAATAAGCGCCATGAGCGCCTAAACTGATCCCCGTTGCCAGGTGGTGGCCGGGAACAAAGATCGAAATTTCGGGCGCCCATTTTTTCATGGCTGTATACCAGGCCGCATCTCCACCTACGGTCTTACAACCTACCAGGTTGATGCCGGCTTCTTTCAGCTGGTAAAATTCTTCAGGCGTCAATCTCTTTTTGGCATGGGGCGGATTGTAGAGCACCAAACCAACAGGTGCTGCTATTTCGGTTAATACCTGCAGATAGTAAATCACTTCCCGCATCGCCGGGGCCGACCAATCGGGCAGGATCACCTGGATGGCGCCGGGCTGCAGGGCTGCTGCCCGCTTTACGCGCTCGCGCGCCATCACCGGACTGGTATGACAGGCGCCGATCTGAAAAGGCAATCCGGCGTTTTTACATTTATCGGCCAGGATATTACTGACGGTATCGAACTCCTCCTCGGTTTGATTATAGAACTCGCCCGCCGTGCCGTTTGAATAGATGCCATCCACCCGCATGCGGATCAAGAAATCTATTTCTTCCGACAGCTTATTGTAATTAATACTGTCATCGTCATTAATCGGTAATAACAAAGTGGCCCAGTTACCTCTTATATCTGCTGCCTGTAGTGGTTTCATTGTATACCCCTGAAGGGGGAAATAAGTTTAATATTCAAATTCTTTATTGTTACCCGGGCGTCGTGCGACCGTCAGTTGCGGATGCTCACGCTGAAGGGCAAGCCCCTGATAATGCAGCTTACAGGTCTTTGCCTGTTAACTAATAGCCATCCGTTTGACGCAATTCGCCGTTATTCGCCAATACGTTGGCAGCCAGCGGCCAGTACAGGGGCGTGGTCTTTCCAACCAGGTTGGGTACATAGGTGTATACATTGATGGTTCCGCCTTTATGGAAACGCACCAGGTCATACCAGCGCTTGTTCTCAAAGAATAATTCACGGCCACGCTCATCCAGGATCTCTTTTTCGACACTAGGTCTGTCGGCACCGCCGGTATAATTACCGATGCCTGCCCGGGTACGGGTCTTGTTCAGGTATTCAATGGCCTTGGTGGTATTGTCGATACCGGCGTAGGCTTCCGCCGCCATCAGGTATACTTCCGCGAGGCGGTAGAGGATGACATCATTATCGGGCACCCGGTCATCAGCATATTTATTACCGGGCAATTTGGTGATCCAGGAAATTTTGGGAGTAGTACCCTGCCTTTCGGTGATCCAGGTAAACGGAATGCGTTTGTCATTCACCGCGAACAGGGCTTTTGATTTTGCACTGATCTGGTAAGCGCCCTGGCCGTTGGCTGTAGTGATGCAATAAGGGAGGCTATCCTTGTTCGTGGCGCCGGCAATACCTGCTTCGTAAGGCAGGGCATTGATGGCGTAATTGTTAAAGCTCTCATCGCGGTTAAAATAGGCAGCGATGATGATCTCGCTGTTGGCGCGTGAAGTAGTTACTTCTTTAAACTCTGTGCGCAGGGCAAGACCAGCTGTTTTTTCTACCTCGATCACTGCAGCAATAACATCGTTGAAATCACCGGCGCCGCCGCCCAGCACTTTGGCGCTCCACAATTTGGCATCTGCTTTCAATGCCTGCGCTGCCACGTAGGAGAAACGGTATTTACTGGAGATCGTTTTCTCAGGGAAAAGGCTTATTGCCTGATCGAGGTCGGCTATGATCTGCTTCATTACATCGGGTGCTTTCGACCGGGGCAATTGAGGCACATGTTCATCAGTGATGGCTTCAAGCATTAACGGCGTGTCGCCGATAATGCGGATGAGGCTGAAATAAATGTAAGCCCGCAAAGTATAGGCTTCTGCCATCACTTTTTTCTTCGCATTTTCATTGGTAAAGTTAAAGTTCCCGATCCTGGCCAGTAACAGGTTACAGTTGCCAATGGCCTTGTACCAGTTGGTGTAATCGAAGGCGCCGGTAGTAGGGGTTATATTGTGCGTCCACGCCTGCGTGAAACGCGAGTTCAGCGCAGAGATCAGTTCCTCGCTGCGCTCCGTTCCATAGGTAATATTATTAGCTATACCGGTGATGTTCTGTGGACCGGTTCGGGCCGATCCCCGCAGGTACATATATATTCCGACCACGTAGGGCTCAAAATCACTTTCATTTTGAAAATAGTCGGCATCGGTAATATTCGAATCTGTTTTTGCTTCGAGCAATTTCTCGCAACCAGTGCCTATCAACAGCAAACAGCAAGCTGTAATTAAAAGAAATAATCTGTTCATATGTTGTAATTACAATCGTTATGAATAAGTTTATCAGAACCTCACGGTGGCGCCTAAGGAAAACTGACGGGGGCGCGGGTAACCGATGGCATCGAAGCCGCTGTAGGTTTCCGGATTCACACCTTCATACCGGGTAAGATAACCGATATTATAAATGCTGCCGAATACATTCACACCGGCAATACGTGCTTTCTTCACGAGCTCTCTTGGTAACTCATAACCCAGGTATATTTCACGGAAGGCCAGGAAATCGCCTTTTTCAAACATGGTGCTTACGTCGACCCCATAAGAGTTATTGGTTCCAACGGCGGTAACCTGGCGAATGTAATTGCGCTGACCAAAATCAAAATCGGCAAAAGAAAAGCGGGCGTATTTCTTGCCTACATCACCGGGCTGTTTCCAGATGTCATCGCCCAGCGCTTCTGCGGGTGCGCCTTCATTAAATGCCCGGCCCTGCCCTAACGACCTGGCCAGTGCGCCATTGCTGATCACATGCCCCAGGGCATAGTCCATGGCGAACCGTAATGTAAAGTTTTTATAGGTAAAGGTATTTTGCATACCACCGATCTTATCGGGCGCCCGGAAACCCATGAACACCATGTCGCGGCTATCGATGACATTATCTTCATTCAGATCGGCCCAGATATAATCACCGGCCCTTTTACCCAGGGCCTGCCCCGCAGGCGAAGCCATCAGGTCTTTTTTACCCCAGGCAGCTGCTTCTGCATCTGTTGAGAAAATGCCTTCTACTTTAAAGGCATATAAACTGTAGGGCCGTTCACCTTCAGCAAAACCGCCTACTTCCACTTCGGTCTTTGAACCCGGATCGTATACCGTGCCACCATTCTGGCGGTTCTTGGCCCGGCCATTATCCGGCAGGTCAACAATTACGGTACGGTTCAGTGCAAAAGAGAAATTGGTTTTCCATGTAAATTCCCTGTATTTTAAAACAGTGGCGGACAGTTCCACTTCAACGCCCCTGTTCCTTAATGTTCCGTTGTTATAAGTAATGTTGGCGAATGGCCCTTCCAGTGGCAATGGTTTCGACGCGATCCTGTCTTTGGTAAGCTTGTTATAAAAATCAACGGTCAATGTAATGCGGTTTTGCAGGAAAGCGGCATCAAAAGCCAGGTCGGTGGTTTGGGTAGATTCCCATCTTAACCGCGGATTGGCGAGGTTATCGCGCACGATGCCAGACGCTTGTGCATAGGTGGTACCTAAATAACTTCCATAGGTATCGCCCAGGTCCAGGTCATTTAAACCGGCTGTACCCCAGCTGGCCCGCAGCTTCAATGCGTTGATCCATTTGCTGCGCCAGAATGCTTCATTATGCAGGTTCCAGCCCACTGATAAAGCGGGGAAGGTTGCGTACTTGTTTCCCGGCGCGAAATAAGAGAAGCCGTCATACCGCAGCGAACCGCTTAGCAGGTATTTATTATCGTAGTCATAACTGAACTGACCAAAATAACTGGCTGATCTCCTTTCTACGAGGGTCGTTTTCAGATCGGTCACATTGGTTACCGTTTGCCCGTTCACAATTGCGGTGGTAGGTTCTTCAATGGTATATACGTAATCATTGGTAGCGCGTTGTGAGCCCACCGTTATAATGTTCCTTTGTTCCCGGGTATAGTTGAAACCTGCCAGCACGCTGAGATTATGATCGCCAAAAGAACGGTCGTACTGCAGGATCTGGTCAACCATCAACTGGCGCATGTTATTGGTGTTCTCATACTTCTGGCGGTTGGTAGGCATCTGCGGTAAACCAGGGAATGATTTCCGGAACAACATGTTGCGTTTATCATCCAGGATATAGGAAACCGATGGCCTGAAATGCAGCCCCTTCAGTATGGTAAGGTCTCCAGCCAAACGGGAAATAATACGTTCGGTATTCACGCGTACATCGTCGTACTTCAGGGTATGAAAACGGTTGCGGGTGGTTTGTACTTCCCCGAATGCAGGCGTACCATCATCGCGGAAGATACGGATCAGGGGCGTAATACGGGTACCCCGCACAAGGTCATTGGTATACGATTCAACATAGTTCGGGATCACATTCTGGTAATTCACCTGGGCATCGAGCTTGAAATTTTTGGTAACCTTGAAACCAAAATTGCCCAGTACATTATATCGCTTGTAGTTGGTTCCTACCAAAATACCTGCCTGGTCAACATAACCCAGCGACACATTGTAGTTAGCATTCTCGCCGCCACCGGTCACACTGGCATTATAGTTATCAGAGATGCCGGTATTCCATAAGAGGTCCTGGTAATTATTATCTGCGTAAAGCAAGCGGGTACCGGGATTGATAGGGTCATCCATTACCTGCCAGCCTTTCGCCAGCAGATTGTCGACATACTCCTGCCCTTCTACGGCCACGATATTGTCGTATAATGCGGTTAAATTAATGGAGTTGTTATATTCGCCTTTTTGCGTAAAGACCTTGGTGCCGGCAGAGAATCCACCCTGGTTCAAAAGGTTGTCTTTATTGAGGGGATCGCTGGTGTTTTTGACAGTGGTACGCGCCAGTGCGAGATACTCTGTTGCGCTTAAATAATCATAATCTCGCATTTGTGTTTCCCAGTTGCGGCGATAATTGAAAGTGACAACCGGTTTTGCGCCAAACTTGCCCGACCGGGTTTTAATGACAATTACGCCATTAGCGCCACGGGCGCCATAGGCCGCAGTAGATGCAGCGTCTTTCATTACCTGTAATGATTCGATATCATCGGGATTCACATCATTCATCGATGACCTGAACACCCCGTCGATCACAAACAAGGGACTTGAATTATCGACAGAACTGTTGGCATCGCCCTCTCTGGTACCCAAACCGGTGCCATAGGCATTCAGTTTGGTGCCGCCGCGAATAAGGATATTATTGGCCCCTGAACCCGGTTGTCCATTTACAATAGGTACCGAAACTCCGGCCAGTTTTCCCTGGATGGCCTGCACCGGGTTCGGGTTTGGGGTATTAACCATTTCTTCGGCAGCCAGCTTCGATACAGCGGCGGCCGTTTTATTACGGGTTTGTGTCATGTACCCAACCACCACTACATCAGTAAGCGAAGTGGCTTCAGCGTCGAGTGATACATTCACCACCTGCTGGCCGTTGATAGCCACTTCTTTTGGCTGGGTGCCTATGTATGAAAATACGAGGGTATCATTCAATGAATTTACCCTGAGCTGAAACTGACCGTTGTTACCCGTAACAGCGGCCTTGTTCGTTCCTTTAACTGTAACAGTTACATTTGAAAGCTTTTCGGCTGTGGAGGTGGTGGTAACGGTACCTGTAACAACGGGATTGGTTTGCCCGAAGCCCATCGCACTTATCAATAACCAGCAACCAGTGAATAGCCAGGAGAGGATCTTTTTCATAAATGGCTTTGTCGTTAGTTTTGCAATACGTAGTTATGTTCTACATAATACAAATATAGAACTATCCTTATTTCTTCCAAATATTTTTGCCCGTGAATTTGGGCCTGATATTTTTGTAACCTGTTCCCCGCATTGCGCCGCTGCCTGGAAAAGTAACTGGACTTCCTCTGCCATCACTGTATAGAATGCAGTTTTTCAATACTTTAAATAATTAAATACACAGGAATGCCGCTTTTTCGAACAAGGGCAGAAACCGCCATGAACGATCAGGGGACTACCGGTTCACGCAATCGATTGACTAACCCGCAGGGACCGTTCGGCGCCGCTAAATACCTAATTTCCATTAAGTCTTACATATTGAACTAACTTTTTATTACTTTTGAGATTATGAGTATTGACAAAGATCTTTTTAAGCTTAAGCCGATCGCCTATACCACGATGGCCGATCAGGTGGAGAACCACCTGCGCGAGTACATCATAAAACGTTCCATTAAACCAGGAGACCCTATTCCCAAGGAAACTGAGATCGCACAGGCGCTGGGCGTAAGCCGGAATGTTGTGCGCGAAGCCCTCAGCCGCCTGCGGATGCTGGGAATGATCGAGTCGCGCAAGAAAAGAGGCATGATACTCACCCAACCAGATGTTATGAAAGGTTTGGAACTGATCATCCACCCTACCATTCTCGATGAAAATGTTCGAAAACAATTGTTCGAGCTGCGGCTCGTACTGGAAGTAGGCCTTGGTGATCTTTTATTCCGCCGGAAATCGGATGAGCATCTGAAGAAGCTCGATGCCATTGTAGAACGCGAGCACAAAGCCACCACACAAATTGAACGCATCCGCTGCGAAGTTGATTTTCACTCTACCTTATATGAAATGGCCGGTAATGACACCCTGAAGCGTTTCCAGGATATTCTAATGCCGGTTTTCGAATATGTAGTGGAATACGAATCCAAGCTGGATCATACTTCCGTAGGATCGGTAACCCATGCCGACCTGGTTAAAATATTATATAGCAACAATGCCGAAGCATATCCGAATGCAATGCGTAAACATTTGATGCCACACCTCGATCATTTATAGGTTTTCAATACACTGTTGTTCCTGTGATTGAAGATCTGCGTTCATTTAAAAAGAGTTTATGGTTTTTGGTTTACCGTTTATGGTTTCCTGCACATAAACGGCCTGATTATTGCCCATTGCTCCCCGCTAAGCAAGAGCAATTGCCTGTTGCTGATTGTCAATTGCCAGTTGTGCTCTTGGTTAACCCGCTGTTAATCGAACCATTTCGCCACAACCATCCTGCCTTTCTATCGTCATAGAGTTGCAAAAACAACATGAACGCTAAAAAACAGAAGTATGAAACATGTAATTATTATC
Source organism: Longitalea arenae (assembly GCF_016924755.1). Taxonomy (GTDB): domain Bacteria; phylum Bacteroidota; class Bacteroidia; order Chitinophagales; family Chitinophagaceae; genus Niastella; species Niastella arenae. The sequence goes on from NZ_JAFFJX010000004.1 coordinate 248,524, forward strand.
GGCAGTATGTTATTATTTACGGCTATATCGGCGTTTTCACAGGAGATCCTGACCTTGAATGATCCAATTTTTCCTGTATCCCATAAATTACACAAAGAACAAAGGGAAGAGAACCGCGCCATCAAGAGAGAAAAAGCAGGCAGCACGCCCAGCTATAGCACCGAACAACATTTCTTCACCGATTTTCCCAATGCCGCGCATGTACAATGGAAACGGATCGGTTATGAAGAAGCGGCTTTTACCCTGAACGGAAAGGACATGAAAGCTTTTTATGACTATGATCATGCATTGATCGGCACCACAACCACCGCCGACTATACCGATCTTCCCGCTAATGCACAAAAGGAAATAGCCAAGCGCTACAGAAATTTTATACCACAGTTTGTTATCCTGTTCGATGACAATGAATATAATGCCACCGATATGATGTTATATGGCAATGCCTTCGACGGCGCGGACAATTACTTTGTAGAACTTTCGAATAACGACAAGACGATCGTTGTGCAGGTTACCATGGAAGGATTAGTAACTTTCTTTAAGGACATTTCCTATAGTAATGTTAAATAACCACTGATCGCTACAGGTTTCCGCATAAGGCGGCAACCTGTAGCGAAAATAATTGTTATGTAACACAATTATTGTAGCAAATTGTCATTAATACATTTTATGAAGGGGGTTACTATATTACTGGCAGAAGATAATTTGGTGTTGGGCCTTTTTGTTAAACGGGTGTTACAGCAGGCCGGTTACCGGGTTTGGTTTTGTTCAAATACATCCGAAGCCTGGCAATATTATGCTGATAAAAACCCCGACCTGGTATTGCTGGATAATAATCAGTCGGTACAGACCAACCTCTTACTGGCCCATCGGATCAGGAAGGACAATAAATTGATACCAATACTTTTTCTGTCAGGCAAGACCTATGAGGAGGAAGTATATGAAAATATCTGGCCGCAGCAGCAGCCCGAACCTCATGGCCGGGAAGCCCTCAGCGAAGCAAAATTACTGGAGAACCTGAATAACATGCTGCCGGTAGCAGCGCCGCCTGCCGCGGTGGCGCCGGTATACGATGCAAAAGGAATGAAATGGTGCAGCCCCGAAGATATTCTGATCCTTACCAGTTTCTTTGAGGCTTCAGTGCATTTGAGAGAATATGTTCCTAATTAGCTCAGGCTTTAAATAAAAATATGAGGCAGGGAATATAAGATCGCCTACCTCATAATCTACACTTCTTACATCGTGCTATTGGGTATTCATACTTGTGTTATTGGGTATTAATACCGTTTGATGTGTTTCCACAAAATCCTTGAAACCTCTTATTTCGTCTTCGATGATCCTTTTGAACACCGGTGTAAATAACCGGGCCACCTGTTCGCCGGCTTTGCCCAAGGGCGCATGATAAGTAAGCACTACATCAACGGTAGTTCCTTGTCCGCCCAATGAGTCGCGGAAACCTACTTTACCTGCATTATCGATCGATGAACCAGGCAGACTTTGCCAGGCGATCATTTCACCGTAACGTTCTTTTACGATCTCTGCATGCCATTGCAGGGTGCCTACATGGCCTGGCAGTTCCATTACCCAATTAGAGTATAATTCATCCTGTTCTTCCACCCGTTTCAGGTGCTTCATGAATGAAGGCAGGTTGCTGAGGTTGCGCCAGGCGGCATATACTTCTTCGCGCGGTTTATTGACCACCATCGATACCCTTAAGTTAAGAGAACGGCCGTGGGCTACTTTCTCAATGGATTGATACATTTCACCGAAGGTCCGTTTGCCGGCAAGTCCTTTATAGGTCAGGTAACAACCTACTGCGGCTTTTAAAAAACGTCTGGAAGAATTTCGGTTGAATGCACTGCCAATTAACATCATTCCTCCAACAACAGAAGCAAGCCTTTGACAGGAGGCTGAGCTCATTAATTTGTCCCGGTTGCTGTGCATAATCTATAATTTTAAAGTGGATAGTATAATGAAGAATTGCATTAATTATCAAAATACTATACCAAGCATGCCCGGGAGAAAGCGTTACCGATTTTACATACTCTATAGGTCAGCGATAAAATTGTGGCCTTTTTTCTACGATTCACGCGATCCCTTGATTTCGGGATTTCTGATTTCGGGATTTCTGATTTCGGGATTACTGATTTCGGGATTTCTGATTTCGAGATTTTGAGATTTTGAGATTTTGGGATTTGCCGGTTTGTCAAAAGGCCGCAATGAAATAAATCTCTACATCCCGAATCCAGCAATCGAAAAATTCTCTTGGGCCTGCATTAAATAAATCGTACATCTCAAAATCCCGCAATCGAAAACCCCTTGGGTTTTAGATAAATCGTACATCTCAAAAACACGCAATCGAAAACCCCTGGTTTTAGATAAATCGTACATCTCGAAATCCCGCAATCGAAAATCTCTTGGGCCTGGATTAAATAAATCGTAAATCTCAAAATCCCGCAATCGAAAATCTCTTAATCGTGTCTCATGCCTTCGGCTACTCTGAAAATGTGTAGTATATATGGGAACAAGGCGTCCATGGTCTCTTCAGCGCCTTTAGTTGAACCAGGCAGGGTAAGCACCAGGGTATTTTGGATAAAACCGGCCAGGCCCCGCGACAACATGGCATAGGGTGTGCGCTGCTGCCCGTACTGACGGGCCGCTTCCATAATACCGGGAATGGCGCGATCGAGCAAGGGGGTTATAGCTTCGGGTGTTACATCCCGTGGAGAAAGGCCGGTGCCGCCGGTAAACAATACCAAATTGTATTCTTCGCTTACCAGCTGTTTCACTTTTGCCTGAATGAGATCCACTTCATCGGGGATCACCTCGTATACGCCTGCAGCAAGATTATATTGTTTTAATTTTTGCAGGATCACCTTACCGGCCCTGTCTTCTTTTTCGCCCGCTGAAATGCTGTCGCTGCAAACGATCACCGCACAGCGCAGGCTTTTGGTCAAAGAGTCCTTGAAATCGGTTTTGCCGCCTTTTTTATTAACGAGCTTTATGGTGCTGATCTCGATTTCTTTATCGATCGGTTTCAGCATATCGTACATGGTCAGGGCCGTTACCGATGCGCCGTGCATGGCCTCCACTTCTACCCCGGTTTTATAAATAGTATGTACTTCTACAGTTATAATAATGTTCAGCCCTTCCACGGCATGTGTGATACCCGCAAACTCAACCGGTAGTGGATGACAATCGGGAATAACATCGCTTGTTTTTTTGATGGCCAGCAATCCTGCCGCCCGGCTGAACTCAAACACATCGCCTTTGGGTACTTTGCGTTGCTGAATGGCATCGATGGTTTCCTGTTTGGATACTTTCACAATTGCAGTGGCGATGGCCTGGCGTAAACTGTTTACTTTGTGGGTTATGTTTATCATTCTTGGTTAGTCTCTCTTGGTGAACGGTCAATGAGCAATGGTCAATGGGCAATAGACAAGGCAATGGGCAATGGTCAATGGGCAATGGTCAATAGACAATCGGCAACGCTCATATTTCGAATATTGCTGTTTTCACTGTATTTCATTAGCACATCAGCTAATTAGCTAATCAGCACATTGTATTTCTGTATTTCATAAGCACATCAGCTAATTAGCTAATCAGCACATTGTATTTCATTAGCACATCAGCTAATCAGCACATTAGCTAATTAGTTATTTATTCTCCTTCCACTGGTAACTTTCATCCTCGAAGATCTCTTTTCCCCAGATCGGTAATTCGGCTTTTAGTCTTTCCACGACTTCTGTACAGGCATCGATGGCTGCTTTGCGGTGGGCCGAGGAGGTGAAGACGAACAGGCAAATTTCGCCGGCCGCTATCTTACCCAGACTGTGATGCACGTGCATACAGACCAGCGGATATTTGGCAAAAACATCTTCCCTGATCACATGCATTTTTTCCAAAGCCATTTCTTCATAGGCCGTATATTCTATGGCCGCTACTTTTTGGCCATTGATAAGATCGGCTCTTACCTGTCCCAAAAAAATACTATGACCACCGATATTTGTTTTGGTCTCATGCTTTTGAATGCTGTCGGCAATAAAGGAAGGGGCAATGGGCCCCTGCGTAAATATGTTCTTTGGCTTGCGTTCTGTGATCATGATGATGCTTTTGGTGAATGGTCAATGGTGAATGGTCAATGGTGAATAGCCGCTGTTCCTATTATCAGTAACCGATCCTGCGCCGCCCGAAACTTGTTGCCTTTTTGCCTTTTTCTTTTTGAACCTATCCTCCTGCAAACGGCGGCAATAAGGCCACGGTATTGTTTCCCGACAAAGCAGTATGCCCGGTTACAATCTGCCTGTCAACGGCAATAATGTATGGTTTATTCACCAGGGCGGGAAAGCGGATATTCAATTGCTCGATCAATTCGCTGGTATCCGCCGCATTGTCGACCATTACGGGGTTGTTTCCCATAATATCTGTCAGTTGTCCAAACACAATAACCTGTACCGGCATAAAAATGATTTACTGATTGATGATGCCTGATCTGAGATCTCTTTATGATCTCGAATTGCTATGACCACAAATTTACTTAACAAATTGAATATGGCCTTTGCCTGCTTTTCCAGCGTTCAATTTGCTGTATTGCTCACCCGCGCTGGCGCTTGCATATTCTTATCCGCTGGCTTTTTGTCGGTAGCTGCAAAGATCAGTTTTATAGAGGCTACCAGCAATGCCGAAGCCAGGATATTCTTCAATACCGCCTGCTTGAACCGCAATGCGCCGAAATAGGCGCCTGCCAGTCCGCCGATAAAGGCGACGGCCACATACCAATACATATCGGCGCTAAAATGAATACCTTTCTGTAATTGTCCCAGCAGGCCGGCGATCGAATTCACGAAAATGAACAGGGCACTGATCGCTGCCGTTTGCTTTTGATCGGTCCATTTAAGCATTAACAAAATGGGTGATAAAATGATGCCGCCGCCAATGCCAATAAGGCCCGATATAAAACCAATAGTACCACCGATCACCAATGACAGCATCCCATTCGCAGGCCTGAACCCGGTCACATCCAGATTACTGAAGAACCAGAAACGAATCACCGGTATTAACAGGAGCAGTCCCAGGATCTTTTTATAGATATCGCCGTCGATGTGGATCAATCCACCCAGGTAGGCCATGGGAATGGAAGCAATGGCAAAGGGCAGAAAGATCTGCCATTTGAAATGTTTACCGCGATAGAACTGGATAAAGGAAGTAAGGGATACAAACAGGTTCAACATCAGGGCGGTGGGCTTCATCACTTCGGGCGCTATGCCAAACAAAGCCATCAGGGCCAGGTAACCACTCGCTCCGCCATGACCTACAGAAGCGTAGAGAAAGGCGACTATAAACAGAAGACCGTAAAATGACAGCTCCATGGTAAAATTGATAGCGGTGATCTTTTATAAGTTGATAGAGTCAATACAGTTGATAAGGAAAAATACAAACTCAATAACTCATTAACTCAATAACTCAATAACTAATATGAATGAACTTTCAACTATGACGGCAGCAAATGAACCTCCACTTCGTCCCCGGCATTGTATTCCATTTTCTCCTCAGGCAAACACAAGAGGCAATTGGCCATGGCAAAGGATCGAAGCCGGTACGATTCCTGGGCATCCAGCGGCGTTACGGTTTGTCCGTCATAATATCCTTTCAGGAAAAAGGTCAACACCGCATTTTTCGTATATGGCTTCGATAGTGTTGCTGTAATGGTCTTTATCACCGGTGGCAACTGCATCAGGTTTTCCAAAGCCGGTATCACATATTCATAAAAACAGGTGAGTACCGATGAAGGATTACCGGGTAATCCAAATACCCATTTATTTCCTTTGGTTCCTACGAACAAGGGTTTACCAGGCCGCTGCTTTAATTTATGGAAGAGGGTGGTTACGCCACAGGCTGCTGCGGCTTCGGGCACAAAATCATAATTGCCTACACTAACGCCACCGGTTAACAGCACCACATCGCTATTCTCCAATGCATTTTGCAAGGTATCTTTTACTGTTTTGGGATCGTCTTTGGCTTCAAATACGGGAACCTTTTCTATCTGCAATTCCTGTAATGCCGCCCGCAGTTGAAATGAATTGCATTCATACACCTGGCCATGCAACAATGCCTTACCGGGCTGCTGCAGTTCATTACCAGTAACGATGATACTCATTATCGGTGTTGGATACACCGTTACTTCCGGCACACCGGTTGTGGCTAAAAAGCCCATCGCTGCCGGCGTTAGTCTTTGTCCTTTCAATAAAACCTGTTCACCGGCTTTTATCTCTGAACCTTTTAGCCGCACATTGCTGCCAGCTTTTAACTGATCGTCAAGAATGGTGAGCTGGCCACTGACAGCTTGCACTTTTTCCTGCATCACCACGGTATCGGCCCCGGCCGGAACAGGCGCCCCGGTAAAGATGCGCATGGCCTGGTTCGCCTCTAACAGCGAGAGATCCGGCGCACCGGCGGGCACTTCGCCCTGAATATTCAGTTTCTTATGTAATTCGTAACCGGCGAACGATAGCGCGTAGCCGTCCATAGCCGATTGATTGAATGCGGGGATATCGGTTCTGGCCAAAACATCGGCTGCGAGCACGCGGCCTGCGGCGGCGGCTAATGGTATGGTTACCGGCGTCAATGCCCTGGCATTGGCGCGGATCAAATTTTTTGCTTCTTTTACAGAGATCATGACGCTGATATTAACCTCCGATGGTGATCATGCTGCGGTTCTGGATGGCGCTGGCTTCCAGGCGTTCGAAATCGGTACTTAGTTGTCCGCCCAACTCCCTGGCCTTTGCATGAATGCTCTGCCGGATCAGGGGCATGATATCGCCCCCGTTTCTTAAGGTGCCAAGCAGATCTGTCTCTTCTTTTGAAAAAAGGCAGTTTTTCATTTTACCATCTGCTGTGAGGCGCATCCGGTTGCAGGTGCTGCAGAAGGGAGCGCTCATCGTACTGATGACGGCAAAGCTTCCGGCATGGCCGGGCACCATATATTTCTTAGCGGTATCGTTCAATTCATCTTTCAGGCGGATGAAGGAATATTCGGCTTCAACGATCTGCAGGATCTGCTGCCAGGTAAGCACTTTATTGCTCGTCCACCGGTTACCCTGGAAGGGCATGAACTCAATAAAGCGTACATGCACAGGCGTGTTTTTCGTCCAGGCAACAAAGTCATTGATCTCCTGCTCATTGAAATCCTTCATCACTACTACATTCACTTTGGCGCGAATGTCGTTTTCGAGCAGGAGGTGAATATTGTCGTATACGCGCTGAAACTGATCGCGGCGGGTGATGAGCTGAAATTTATCGGCTTGTAAGGTATCCAGGCTTACATTGAGTGAGCTGATGCCTGCCTGTTTCAGCGTAGGTATAAATTCATGCAGGCGGGCGCCATTGGTAGTAAGCGTTAAGGTAACAGGCAGTTTCGACAGGGCAAGTATGATGTCGGCAGCATCTTTCCGTACCAGCGGTTCGCCACCGGTTAACCGGATCTTTTTCACCCCCATACTTACAAATGTTTTCGCGATGGCTTCTATTTCAAACGCCTGCATCAGTTTGGAAGCGGGCGTAAATTCGTATTCCTCTTCAGGCATACAATAAAAGCAGCGAAAATTACAATTATCGGTCAATGAGATCCGTAAATAATCGTGCACCCTGTTAAACTGATCAATTATCATTTCCTGCATTGGTTGAGTAGTAAAATTAAGTTAACTAGTTGACAAGTTCACTAGTTAACAAGTTCAAATAGTTAGGCTTGCTACAGATTTTTGGCTTTATGCAAAATAGCTGCTTAGCCTCCCGTGAAAGTGCCAATTCCGCCAACTCATTAAATTCCACCACTTTGTCAACCCGTTAACTGGCACACGATATTAACTTTTCAATTTTTCCATTAACGCTTCATATTCTCCCACCGTATCGATATCGATATTTCCTTGCGGAAATAACACTTCAGCGGTATTGCCGGGATTTGCCTTTATCAATTGTTTTGCACCTGTGTCGCCCTGTAGATCAAGCAGTTGCGCGAACAAGGTGCTATCAAACAAAGCCGGGATGCCCAGGGTGCCGGCATAGGCGCTGGCCACAATGGGTTTACCGGTGTTTTGCCGTTCATTGATCAGCTCCAGCAATAATTCCGGGCTTACAAAGGGTTGATCGCATACCATAAAGATCACCTGGTCAGGTGCTGGCGTGCGGTTCAGCAAGGTTTGCAAACCACAGCGGATGGAGGAGGCGATCCCCTCTTGCCAATCGGGATTGTACACGATCTTCGCTTTGCCGGCGTCTATTGCGCTGGCCAGGCTTTCTGCATTGGCGCCGGTGACCACCACCGGGTTTGTGGTGACAGCCAAAGCCGTTTCTACAGCGTGCCGCAAGAGCGTGCTTCCCTGCCAGGGCAATAACTGTTTCGGCTGGCCTAAACGCGTAGATGCTCCTGCGGCGAGAATTACGATATCGGTATGGAAGATTGTCATAGGCCTCAAGCTCCTGAAGAGGGATTCAGCCCTCTTAACGGGAAGCTTTTATTTTTTTGGTTAATGTAAATTGATTGCTGCGCTTACCTTACTTCTTTTATACTGCGTATGGTTTAATGTCCCACTTTAAAGCCCTGAACCCGACCTTCCGGTCAATTTTTTTACTTCAACAGTTCTATTAATGAATTTGATCACTTTTTTGTTGAGATTATGATTAATTTTTACCGATATGATCTCTCTTTTGTCAAATTCAGGATTACTTTTTGTGAATTCGATCGATTACCTGTCGAATTCATATTTCCTTTTCGGGAATTTCTCAAACTGTTCACCACTTCAGCGACCGCATTAGCGAATTGGTGCAACCGTTTTTCGAATTGGTTAGTCGGTTAACCGGATTGCGTCCAACTTCTTTCGTAGCAGCTGGCACTTTTGGTAAAGCAGAAGGCACATTGTTCATATAGCCATCTCTTTTTATGAAAGTAAATCATGAATTGGCCGTATCAATAACTAATATCTTCCAATGAGCCGGAGATATTACCTGATAAATACTCCATTCAGCAAACTGATAACTGAACTCGCAAAATAAATAGCTCAAATCGCATAAAGTAAAGCGCAATTACAATAAAGCAGCGCTCAAGATCTAAAATATACACTTCAATGCGATATAATAGAACCAAGGATCACCTGATTGGCCATTCATTTCAGCCAACAGACCATTGCCTTTTTGCCAATTGCCTGTTGCTTATTGCCCCATTCACCCTTGACCATCCACCAATGCCCCCTAATCACCAAGCTTCACTTCCTCGATCTCCTTCTCCACCCGGGGATGAATGGTATCAGCACTATTCCGTAGCGATTCACCGGTTCTGCCGGCAATAACGGCTTTAATCTCTGCAACGATGGACAATGCGATCTCCTCAGCATTTTCGGCACCGATGTTCAGGCCAACCGGACCAAATACCGCTGCCATTTGTGCCGGCGTTGGTTCAATGCCTTCGGCCTTTAATTCATCGAGCATCCGCACCAGTTTTTTACGCGGGCCCAGCATGCCAATATAGGGTAAACCCCGGTTGAGCAATTGCCGGAACAGTTTCAGGTCATAATTATAATTATGGGTCATCAGCACAAATACCGTTTGAGCATCTACGGTAACCTGCTCAATTACCTGATCGGGTTTGGCCACCAGCACCCGGGTAGCCGTGGGAAACCGGGCTGCTGTTGCATAGGCCGGCCGGCCATCGGCTACGGTTACCTGCCAGCCGAGTACATGCGCCATTTGCGCCACCGGTATGGCATCATTACCTGCGCCAATGATGACCACCGACACAGCAGGTTTTATCAGTTCAATAAAGGCCGTGAATTGTTTTCCTTCCGCTACATATGTTTTTGTGGCCGACACCTGGTTGATGAAAGCAGTTTTAGCATCCGTTGCAATGGCCTTTTGCAGGGCTTCATTGCTTAAACGTGCGGAAACTGTTCCACCAGGTAATTGCAGCAAACAGGTGCCGGGCTGCACTTCGCGCCGGTCGTTCAATGAGAACAGCATGACCAGCACGGCATGTTGGCGCTGGGCGTTGATGTCCTTTAATAATTGAATGGGATTATCAGGCCGGCCCGGTACGATCGGTTCTATAACAATATGTATAATGCCTTCGCAGCCTAGTCCAACCCCTAATTTCGCATCGTCTTCATCCGTTGTATCGTAAGTCACCAGCATGGGTTGCTGTTGCGCCATTACGAGCAGGGCCTTGCGCAAGGCATCGCCTTCCAGGCAACCACCGCTGATAGCTCCGGTGAGTTGTCCATCCTGGGTAATTAACATGCGCGCCCCCGGACGGCGATAGGAAGAACCCTGTACATGCACTACTGTAGCCAGCGCTGTTTGTTTGCCCTGCTGCTGCGCTTCCTCAAAGGCCTGTATGATGGCCTGTATTTCTTTCATGTGCTAATTTTAATTTCTTTTTTAGCCACCTGGAATTCGCCATAAAAATTTGCTGCGCTTCTGCCGTCAATTTGCCCGAAAATTTTTTGGCTCATTTCATGTAAACTGATTTATATCTATGGCAATTATATTAAAGTTACAACAGTTGGTACACATATTTTTATGCAAATTCGACCAACGGCGTTGGGCATAATTCCATAGCCATTAGAATAATATTTGAGAACCCGCATGTTCAATATCGTACCTTAACATTCTCTTAAATCACCCAATTTTATGGCTTCCTACAAACTCAGTATCAACGGCACTACGCATGCTGTAGAAGCTGATCCGAAAATGCCCCTGCTGTGGGTCTTGCGCGATCTCTTAAATTTAACTGGAACCAAATATGGTTGTGGTATGGCCCAGTGCGGCGCCTGCACGGTGCATCTCAACGGCAATGCCATCCGCAGCTGCTCTATGCCCGTTTCCGCAGTAGGTAATCAGAAGATCACGACCATTGAAGGTTTGAGTACCGATAATTCACATGCCGTGCAGCAAGCCTGGCTGGCCGAGCAGGTACCCCAGTGCGGTTATTGCCAAACGGGGCAGATCATGTCGGCAGCAGCCTTGTTAAAGCGCAATCCAAACCCCAGCGACCGGGACATCGATATCGCCATGCAGGGAAATATCTGCCGCTGCGGCACCTATCCCCGCATCCGTAAAGCGATCCATAAAGCAGCCGCTCTGATGAAACAGCCACCGGCAAAAGGTTTCTGAACCTGCTGCATGCAACCTTTTCTTCCGTTCTCCGATGAAGCTTCGACCTGTTAAATCAAACTTGTTATGCAATCAAAAAATTCCATCAACCGCCGCGCTTTCCTGAAACTAAGCAGTTTTACCAGCGCCGCGCTCACTATAGGGTTTTACTTTCCTGCCCTTGCAGAAGAAAGTACCATTATGACTGCTGAAACCGCAGAAAACCTGGGCATTCCCCTGAATGCATTTATTTCTATCGATAAAACCGGAAAAGTATTCATCCTGAACCACCGGTCAGAAATGGGACAGGGCTCATTCCAGGCCGTGCCGCAGATGATCGCAGAAGAACTGGAAGTATCGCTCGACGATGTGGAGATCGCCTTTGCACCCGGCCATCAAACCAAATATGGCAACCAGATCACCGGTGGCAGTTCTACCGTACGGGGCGCCTATAAACATTTGCTAAGAACTGGCGCCACTGCCCGTGAAATGTTGCTGGAAGCCGCTGCCAAAAAATGGACGGTGCCGAAAGAAGAATGTTATGCGCTGAACGGCGCCGTCATTCACCGCCCTTCCAATAAAAAGCTCGGTTATGGTGAACTGGTAGAAGAAGCCGCAAAACTTACGCCGCCGAAAACCGTTCCACTAAAAGAAAGAAAAGATTACAAGATCATCGGCAAGCCATTGCCCCGGCAGGACAATGCTGATAAAATAAATGGCAAAGCGATATTTGGCCTTGATAAAAAATTACCCGGTATGTTATATGCCGTGGTAGAACGCAGTCCGCACTTCCTGGGAAAAGTGAAACATGTTGACGACAGTGCCGTACGGTCAATGCCCGGGGTAAAACATGTTATCAAAGTGCAAATGCCGGTTTTCGATACGATCAGGGAAGGTATAGCCATTGTTGCCGATAATACCTGGGCCGCCATGCAGGCCCGCAAGGCATTGAAAGTGGAATGGGATACGTCGGGGTTTGAACACCTGGATACGGCCGGTTTATACACCCGCATGAAGGAAGATCTGAAAAAGCCGGGTTTGTCGCAACGTACCGGTGGCCATTTTGAAGCTGCTTTCGGCAAAGCAGCGAAGAAACTGGAAGCCGTATACGAAACCCCATACGAAGCGCATGCCTGTATGGAGCCACTGAATTGTATAGCCGATGTAAAAGGCGATCAGGTAACGATCTATGGTCCTATCCAGGGACCCGACTGGATCCAACGCGACCTGGCCGACCGGTTAAAGCTGCCCATGGAGAATATTACTGTGCACATGACCTTTTTAGGCGGTGGTTTTGGCAGAAAAGCATTTACCGATTATACTACCGAAGCGGCCCTGATCTCAAAAGAAATAAAAGCGCCTGTGCAGGTAGTGTGGACGCGCGAGGATGATATGACACAGGGACCTTTCCGCCCTGGTGCGGTATACGAATGCAAGGCCGGCTTGAACCAGGGCCGCATTGCCGCTTTTCAAACCAAAATGGCTGCCCAGAATATGGGGCACCAGTGGCCAAAGGCCGATAAAAGCAGTTATAACGACAGCACCACGGAAGGACTTTCAGAAGCTTTTATTAATGGCATTGAACATTACAGTTTCGCCGATATCCCTACCGACTCAACGATCCCCGTTATGTGGTGGCGGTCGGTGTATTCTTCTACCAATGGCTTTGCCTACGAAAGCTTTATGGATGAACTGGCCATTGCCGCTGAAAAAGATCCGCTCGATTTCCGGCGCCAGCACCTGCGCGAAGAACGTTATGCGGCATTGATAGATATGCTGGAAGAAAAGACCGGCTGGAGATCGAGGGCCAAAAATTCCGGCTGGGGCGTTGCCATCACCGAGTGTTTTAAAAGTGTAGTGGGTGAAGCGGTGAAAGTTTCGCGCCAGGCAGATGGTAAATTGAAAATAGACCGGATAGTAGCCGTAATGGATTGTGGCTGGTATGTAAATCCTGATATCATCAGGGCGCAGGTTGAAGGCAGTATCGTAATGGCCCTGGGCGCCGCCACTACCCATGAGACTCATTTTGCCGACGGCAAAGCTGTTGAAACCAATTTTCATCAATACCAGATGCCTCGTATAAACGATGTGCCCGATATTGAGGTATATATTATGGAGAATGAAGAAAAACCCGGTGGTGTTGGTGAACCAGGTCTGCCACCTTTTGCCCCGGCCCTGTGCAATGCAATTTTCGATCTTACCGGAAAACGGATCCGGAAATTGCCGTTCAATATGAAAGAGATCTAATGCAGGTTCCAGGTTACAGGTTTCAGGTTGCAGGTTTCAGGTTGCAGGGTTGCATGATACCAGGTTTCCGGCCTCTGGTTCACCAGCCACTGAATATCGAGCTGACCGATACAGTAAGTCACCCTTGATATTTTGCCCGGTAACAGGTAACTGGTAACCGGTAACTGCATTGTGCTGCTGCCTGTAACTTGTTACCATTGTGTTTTCCGCAAAATAAACAGCAAGTATGGGTCATTGAAAGTCAGCCTACATTAAAATTACCATCAATATGACACTACCACTCATATGGGTAATTTAATATGCCTGTTTAAAATAACATATATCTTTGCGGCATTATTTACGAAACCTGACTCGTGAAAACCCCTCAACCAACTACTGCCGCCCGCAGACAGTTTATTAAAAATGTTGCCCTGCTGGCTCCTGCTGTTACTTTATTTCCGTCGTGGTTAACCGCTTCCACCGGTTCCCGTTTGCGTTTAGCGTTTATTGGAACAGGTGCCTGGGGCCGTACTTACCTGGAAACAGCGCTGCTGCACAAAGACATTGAAGTAATCGCCATTGGCGAGCATGACCTGGCCGCATTGCAGGCAACCAAAGAATTATTTCAACGAAAGCGTTTGACACTTCCTGCCTTTTACGAGGAAGGCAATTCCGCTTACGAGGCGTTGCTTTCCCGCCCTGATATTGATGCGGTGATCATCGGCACTCCCTGGTTTACCCATTATGAAATTGCAAAGGCTGCTTTACTGGCCGGAAAACACGTGGCCTGCGGCCCCATCATGGGCAGTACGGTAGAAGAGCATTGGGATATCGTGAACATCAGTAAGCAAAGCGGCAAACAATATATTACGCTCGATGAATTAAGCTATCGCCGCGACCTGCTAGCTATTCAGGAAATGGTAAAGGTTGGCGAATTAGGCGAACTGCAATCCATTCATGCGGGCGCCGCTTATGCCAGTTTGAACAAAACCAATGAACACAAGCTGCCTTATGCCTTGTATCCGGCAACCGCAACGGCGCAATTGCTGGGCATTTCAGCAAACAATCCCTACGTATCGCTGCGTGTACAGCAACAATTGCAGGATTATGTGATCACTAAGACAAACGCCAAAAGCGGCCGCTTATACGTTGCGAATGGACTCGTAAACACGATCCGCCTGCATGCCGGGCAGGGTCAAACGGTTTATCTGCAATCAAATGCGCCTACCGGTCAGCCCTTTTCAACCGGCTTCCGGTTACAGGCCACCGGCGGCAGCTGGATGGATATTTCCAGAACCGTTCGGCTTACCGGGGCAAGCACTGCCAGCATCGATCTGAAAGATAAATTTCCTGCAACCGATCAACAGTTACACCGGTATAAGCAATTGCCTGGTCATGAATCTGCAGCCCTGGCGCTGCATGATTTCGTAAAAGCCGTTTCGGCGCCTGCCACTGGTCATTTACCGGTTTGTACAGCAGCAACGAACAGCGTGATAGGCGTTTTGGCCAAACTGTCGGCACAGCAAGATGGCGCTACTATTGAGTTTCCAAATTTCTATATATAATTCGAACGCAAGCTCCGCCAAAAGCGGACAAGGATACACAAAACGCAATAGACCTTCGGATCAAAAAGGGCGTTCGGTGTTCCGCAGTATCGTTCAGCATTTTTAGATAACTTTTAAATTTTAAGGAACATGGATAATCCGTTAATAGCACAGATCAATTTATTCGGCGGCAATTTTGCACCAAGAAGCTGGGCTTTCTGCCAGGGCCAGCTATTGTCAATAGCCCAAAATACCGCGCTGTTCTCCCTGCTGGGAACCACTTATGGCGGCAACGGCCAAACCACTTTTGCATTACCTGACCTGCGCGGCCGTGTTCCTATCGGTACTGGCCAGGGCCCCGGTTTGCCTAATTACACCCAGGGCGAGATGGCTGGTACGCCAACGACGACCCTGCTGATCACCAATATGCCTGCACATAACCATACCGCCAGCGGTAATACCTTAACGGTTTCCCTTTCAGCCAGTACAGCTGCCGGTACCACAAATATTCCCGGCAATACGGTGGTACCCGCGAAATTGCCAACCATCGGCTCGGGGCCCAGCGCCAGCAATATTAACGGTTATGCCCCGCAGGACAATAGTGCCAGTTTTGCGGCAAGCCCTGTGAGTGGCAATATCACTACGAACATTGCAGGTGGCAGTCAGCCATTTTCAATCATGCAGCCTTATCTGGCCATGAACTATGTGATTGCGCTGGAAGGTATTTACCCAAGCAGAAACTAATACAATCGCTTTTTAGAAGCATTCATTATACACGCACATGACCGCACCCCTTACCGTAGGTTTCCTGACGCCCTATTCAAGTACCTATCCCTATTATGCGCAGCACATGCTCACCGGCTGGCTGCTGGGTATGGAGCTTGATCCCGTGCGCCAGCGTTCCATTCAGTTCATGCAGGAATACACGAACCTGGGCAGTGCGCGTGATACGGAAACTGCAGCCCGGAAGCTGCTTTTCTTCAACCGGGTAGATGTTATATCGGGGCTGGTCAGTTATAAAGCCATTCCCGATATCACCCCCCTGATCGACCGGGAAAGAAAACCGGCTTTCTTTTTTGATATGGGGGAACATGTACCCTATTTCCCGCTGCTAAGTCCTGATATTTTTTATGCTTCCCATCAGTTATGGCAATCGCAATTCGCATTGGGCTACTGGGCGCAGAAAACCTATGGCAGCGGCGGGCATCTCATTATGCCGGTGTACGAAGCCGGCTATCATTTGAACAGCAGTTTTCAACAGGGTGTTGCTGCTGCCGGCGGCACACAGGTGCAGTTATCGGTGATCCCCTACGATCCCAACGACCAGAACCGTATGGAGCTGGGCGGCTTTTTCGACCGCCTGGCCAAAGACCCACCTCCTTATGTACATGCCATCTTCAGTGGCGACCGCGGCACCGTGTTCCTCAAAAAATGGTTGAGCAGCGGTTTTCATAAAAAGATCCCCCTGCTGGTACAGGAAACGATGGCTTATGACGATATCCTTGCAGATATCAAACACATCGATCTTGAAATGTACACTGCCCAGCAATGGATCCGGGAATCAGAAGATACATCGAACCAGGTGTTCGTAAAGAAATTCGAAAGCCTGGCCAAACAACCCGCCAATATCTACGCGCTAATGGGGTATGAGGCCGGACTAATATGGAAAGAGGTTCTGCCCTACGCATTGAAGAGAGACTGGGATACCGTGAAGCAACAATTACGCGAGGGAATTATCAATGGCCCAAGAGGCGAAAGGAATTTCTTTCCAAGATCAGGCTTTGCCTTACCTGCCACCAATATCCTCAAGCTTACAACAACGGGAAACCAAATACACAAACTTATTCTTGACCAGGGAAAAGGGATGCGCTTCGATGCACAGGAATTTGAATCGATCCATCGTGAAAGCGATTCAGGCTGGCAAAACCCCTTTCTCTGTTATTAACAAAACACCATGAAGCATTTTTACATGCTGTTACTGGGTCTGCTTATTTGTACGTTGCACGGCAGCGCGCAGTATACAGTAACTACTATTGAAAGCAGCCAATACACCGCCCTGACCAAAGACAACAGTAATAATATCTATGGCGTGCGGCTCAATCATTCGACCGGTAAGGGAGAAATTGTTAAATACACCAGTGGCAATGCAACCCCTGCCGTCATCTATGGTAATTTAACGTTTGCAGGCGGCCTGGCCCAGGCCTATCCCTGGGGCCTGGCAGTAAACGCTGCCGGCGACCTGTTTGTAACAAATCCCGACGAAACTGTTGGCTGGCAGATCATCAAGCTGACAGCCCCTTCTTACACGGCAACAGTGGTACAGTCTGGCCGCTATTTTTCCACCCTTGCCATCGACCGGTCGAACAACCTGCTTTCTATGGAATATAATAACGCTACCAACCATTACCGGTTAGTGCGTTATTCATCCGGCGCCGAAAATATGGCGGGAACTGTACTGTGGAATGGTGTTCCTCTGCCGGCCGGCCTTAACACTACATATCCCTGGGGCATTGTATGTGACTCCCACGACAATATTTACGTACTCGACTTTCCGGTGAACAACGGCGGGCAACTCTGGAAGTTAACGGCTCCTGGTTTTGGGGCTGCTGTGCTTGGTTCCAATAAAGTATATACCGCACTGGCCATAGATGCAGCAGATAATATTTATACAACGGAATTCGTAAACAGTACAACATACCGGGTGATGAAATATGCCGATCCGGCAGGCACCGGTACGCAATTGTACAGCGGCTTAAGCGCTACAACGGGTAGCTTTCCCCTGGGCCTGGTAGTAAACAATACAGGAACCGTATACGCAGGTGATATGGCAGCGGCGCCCAATGGAAGGTTGATAACACTTGCACCGCCCGGTATTACCGTTTCCAGCGTGAACCGCAGCGATGCCAACCCCAGCAATGCCACATCAGTACAATATACAGTTACCTTCAGCGGAGCAGCCAGTAATGTAACAGCCAGTTCATTTGGCCTGACAACTACCGGGCTGACCGGCGCCAGCATCACTAATGTAAGTGGCAGTGGAAGCACCTATACCGTAACAGTAAACACCGGCACTGGTGATGGCACCATCCGGCTGGATGTAAACGGAACAGGCATCACTCCCTCGATCACGAATGTACCGTTTACCGGCGGGCAGGTGTATACGATAGATAAAACAGCTCCTACCGGAACTATTACTATAAACAGCGGTGCAACGGCTACCAACAATGCCGGTGTAGTATTAACTATTACCGCGAATGATAATACTGCGATGCAAATGCAGTTCAACAATGATGGCGGCGCCTACAGCGCTTATGAAAACCTGGCCGCCACCAAGAACTGGATGCTTGCTGTTAGCGAGGGTACTAAAACGGTGAACATGCAGCTGAGAGACCAGGCGGGTAATGTGGCAAGTTTCTCAGACCAGATCATCCTTGACCTCACAGCGCCCACGACCAACCTGATCACCCAACCTGCCAACCCTTCCACCAGCAGTACAGCAGTATTTAGCTTCGATGCTTCTGAAACGGGTTGCACATTCGAAGGCAGTCTCGATGGCGGGGCCTTTACTGCAGTAAGCAGTCCCTTGACCTTAACCGGATTGGCCGATGGCAGCCATAGCCTCAGCGTACGTGCGCGGGACGCCGCAGGAAATATTGGAGCACCCGCAAACTATACATGGACGATCGATGCGAACGGACCTATCGTTACGTCGGTGAACGTTCCGGCGAACGGATATTATAAAGCAGGCCAGGTACTCACTTTTACTGTTGGCTTCAATGAGAATACCACGGTGACCGGTACGCCAGGCCTGCCTGTGACCATTGGCGCAACAACCGTACAGGCCACCTATACCAGTGGATCAGGAAGCAGCATGCTGGCCTTTGCATATACAGTGCAGCCAGGCGATCATGACATGGATGGTATTCAGGTTGGCACTAATTTGCAATTGAATGGCGGCAGCCTGGTAGATGCCATCGGTAATAACGCCAGTCTCACATTGAACAATGTGGCTTCCACGAACCTTGTAAGGGTGAATACGGTCATTCCATCCGTAACGCTGTCAACAACGGCACCTGCCCAGGTGAATACGCCATTTACCGTAACCATTACTTTCAGTGAGGCAGTGACAGGTTTTACCGTGTCGGATATTAATGTATTGAACGCCGCCATCAGCAACCTGCAAACAACAGATAATATTTCCTACACAGTTCTGATAACCCCTACCGGCGACAGAACATATACTATAAGTGTTCCTGCCAACGCTGCATTCAATGTTGGTAATAATGGCAATACGGCGTCCAATACGCTCTCGATCGTTTATGATGCTACAGCGCCGGTGATCACTTCGGTGAATGTACCAGCCAACGGTTATTACAAGGCCGGCGACGTATTGACCTTTGTAGTGACCTTTGATGGACCTGTTGCCTTAAATACAGCAGGCGGAACACCCTATCTGCCCATTACTATTGGCGCCACTACCGTAAACGCTGCCTATGTCGGCGCCGGCGCCAACACGATCAGTTTCCGGTATACCGTTGTGAATGGCGACCAGGATATGGATGGTATAGCCGTGGCTGGAACTAATCTTATCGCGAATGGCAGCACCATCAGGGATGCAGCCGGCAACAATGCCAACCTTACCCTGAACAACGTTGGTGCTACTAATAATATCTTTGTTAATACAGTGATACCAACGGTGACGATCAGCGGCACGCCTGCCCTGAATGGTCCATGGACAGCAACCATTACCTTCAGCGAAAATGTTACCGGATTTACGGCTGCCGATATTACAACCACTAATGCAACCATCAGCAATCTGCAGGCGGTTAATGGCTTTACTTATACAGTAACTGTAACGCCGGCCGCAGAAGGCCAGGTAACCATGCAGGTGCCGGCAAATATTGCGCAGAACATAGGAGGCAACGGGAATTCAGCTTCAAGCCCATTCTCTTACATCTATGATATCTCTGCACCGGTGATCACATCGGTAACTGTGCCTGCCAATGGCGTGTATAAAGCCGGCGACCAGTTGAACTTTAGGGTTAACTTCAGCGAGCAGATTACAGTTGCTGCAGGAACACCCACGCTTGAAATTGCGTTAACCAGCGGCACTGTGCAGGCAACCATGATCGCCAACAGCGGAAGTACAATTGATTTCCGGTACACGGTACAGCCGGGTGATATGGATGCCAATGGTATTGCGTTGAACGCCCTGGGCTTGAATGGCAGCACCATTAAAGATGCAGCTAATAATAATGCGAATACAACCTTGAACAGCGTTGGCAATACCAGTGCAGTCATTGTAAATACAGGGACGCCTTCAGTAACAATAAGCCTGCCGGCGCCTTTCCCCCTGAATGCCGCCTGGACTGCCACTATCACCTTCAGCGAAGCGGTAACCGGTTTCACTGCCGGTGATCTGAGTGTTACCAACGCTACCGCCAGCAACCTGCAAACGGCAGATAATATTGTTTATACTGTTCTGATAACGCCAGTTGCAGAAGGCGGTGTGGGTGTTCAGGTGCCGGCGCATGTGGCCGTAAATAATGCCAGCACCGGTAACACCGTTTCCAACAATATTTCTTATTTGTACGATCCCAATCCACCGGTGATAACATCAGTAGCAGTGCCGGTGAATGGTTATTACAAAGCAGGTGATGTGCTCACTTTCACCATTAACTGGAACGAGAACGTACGGGTAAGCGGCGCGCCAACACTACCTGTTGTAATCGGAAGCAGTACCGTACAGGCAATGTATACCGGCGGCACCGCTTTCACCAATGCCCTCACCTTCAGTTATACGGTGCAGGCTGGCGATATGGACCTGGATGGTATTTCATTGGGCAGCAGCCTGCAATTGAACAGCGCCACGATTATCGACCAGTCTACCAATAATGCTGCCCTGACCTTGCAAAATCCAGGCAATACGGCAGGCGTGTTTGTACATACTGCACACCCGGCAGTCACCTTATCAACTACCGCCGCAGCCCGCGTAAATACAGCATTTACCGTAACGGTGGTCTTCAATGAAGCAGTGACCGCACTGAGCGCTGGCGACTTTACGGTTGCGAATGGTACAGCCAGTAACCTGCAAACAAGTGACAATATCACTTATACCCTGCTGGTAACGCCGGCCGCCGATGGTTCGGTGAGCATACAGCTGCCTGCCGGTTCAGCAATAAACATTGCTGGCAACGACAACCAGCTTTCAAATACGATTACCGTTAATTACGACGCTACGGCACCGGTGATCACGGCTGCACAAAACTTCAGCATTTTGCAGAACAGCAGCGCCGGTACACCAGTCGGCAAAGTAACCGCTACCGAGGCAACAGGCACCTTACAGAACTGGCTGATCACATCCGATGCATCAGGCGGCGCCTTTGCGATCGATGGAAGCGGCAACCTCAGTGTTCAAAACGGAACCATCCTTAATAATAACGTGGGTAATACCGTTACCATAATAGTAACTGTAAGCGATGGCCTCAATACCAGCGCAGCCACCCCGGTAGCGATCACTATTGCCCCTATCAATAAGGCGCCCGTGCTCGATGCGATCAGTAATGTGAGTATTTGCGCCACCACAGATGCCCATACCATCCAGGTAAACGGCGCCTCGGCAGTAGAACCCGCACAAACCTATACCTTGAGCATTAGCAGCAACGAGGCTTATTTTGATGCGCTTACCATTAACAACGCAGGTTTGATCAGTTACCGGCTGAAGAACAGCGTCACTTCGGGTGCAGCTACTATCACGGTGACCATTAAAGACAATGGCGGCACGGCCAATGGGGGCATCGATACTTATCAGCGCAGCTTCACCATTACGGTAAACCCGCTGCCGGTAATAACCATCACCAGCGATAAAGGCAACAGCATTTCGAAAGGTGATATCGCGCATCTCACCGCAACAGGCGGCGCCACCTATGCCTGGGAAGCGAATAGCAGTATTGTGAGCGGTCAACAGAGCGCCATCGCCGAAGTAAGGCCGCAGGCAAACACCATTTACCGGGTAACTGCTACCAGCGCCCTGGGCTGCAGCAGCACAGCGGCTTTCAATATGTCGATCATCGAAGACTTTAAAGTAGACGCTACCAATGTGCTTACGCCCAATGGCGACGGCAAAAACGACAGATGGGTGATCCGCAATATCGATAGCTATCCCGATAACGAACTGAAGATCTTCGACCGGGCAGGACGACTGGTATATAGTCAGCGGAATTATAACAACACCTGGGATGGAAAACTGAACGGTCATCCGTTGGCGGAAGGCACTTACTACTATTTCCTGAGTATCTCCGGTGGCGCCAAAACCGCCAAAGGGTATATTACCATCATCCTGAAAGCAAATTGATAACATTAAATTTTTACGATCATGCGCTCTATAATAAATTCGAGATATACCAAACAGCTACGGTCGATGGTTGTATGCAGCCTGTTATCAACCGCCCTGTTTGTACAGAACAGCCTTGCCCAATCGCCCAGCAATGCAACCGGCCTGCTGGATCCTTCGGGCACTATGTTCTTTCAGAACCAATACCTGGGCAATGCCGCTATGGCGGGTATCGATTCGGGTTTACACCTGAATGCAGCCCACCGGCGTCAATGGCAAAACAGCATCGATGGCGCCCCGGTAAGCACTTTCTTTTCGGCCGATGTGAATACCGGCAACAGGGGCGGGCTGGGTGTAAATGTTATGAACGATGTAGCCGGATTGATCAACCGGACCCGGCTGGGATTATCATATGCCTATCACATGCCGTTGAGCGCTACCCGCAACCAGTTCCTGCATTTCGGGATGTCGCTTGCATTCAATTTTCAACGGGTAGATATGAGCAAGGTCGATGGAGATCTTACCGATCCGGCCCTGATGGCTTACAATGCCCGTGACAACTATTTTGAAGGCGATTATGGCATGGCTTATACCGATGAGCACTGGAACCTGCAGGCAGCATTGCCGAATATCAGGGCCCTGTTCACCGGGGTTAATCGCGGCATTAACGGCGGTACCCTCATCTATTCAGCAGTTTCTTACAAATTCAAGAACGAAGGGGCTGTAAGCACCATAGAACCGAAGCTCGCTTACCGGAACATCAGGGGTTATGACGACATCATCGACGCGGGCGTGAATGTTTCTTTCCTTGACGATGTGGCCAACATCATGGCCATGTATCATACCTCAAAAAGTTTTACTGCCGGCATTGGTGTGAACATTAAAAGAACAGCCGTTATCCAGTTAATGTACACCGCACAAACCGGTGGTATTAGATCGTATGTCGATGGCGGCTACGAAATTGGCGCTACGGTGAATTTGTTTAAATAGTGTTTTGCCATTCAAATATGTAAAATCCCCCCGGTGTGCCGGGGGGATTTTTTATTGGATTTCCCTGAATACACAGATGAATAAATGGCTTATAACTAACTTTATATACAAGAATTAGCTATGACCAATCATGATGACCAGGAACTGAAAAAAGCATTGGGTACACCAAAATTCTATATTGATACTCCCGGAAAGATCGACGGTGAACAGTATTATTGGTTTCCCAACCAGGGTAACAGCATGACGGATCATACGGCCAGGTCAATTCCCGGCGGCAGCCTGGTACTGGGCCGCTTGTTATCGATCAACAGCATTAGCGATGTTCCCCTGCATCGCCCAATGGTCTTCATTATAGATTTTAAGGGAGAACAATACTGTTTATTGAAAAGTCCCTGTGCTATCAAAACACCAGAAGAAAACACCGGCACCGAAATGCTTTGCCTGCACAGCTATAACCCCTCCCCCGGTTTTAATGACCTCTGGGTGCCATTCCATTATATTAAATACATGTTTATAGTAGAACGGGTTCGCCGGCCCGATGGCACTGAATTCGTTCCGGAACCGTGACCGGAACTTTCAACAAAAAGGAACAGAACGGCTCTATATAAAACCGTTCTGTAACTATTATTCATCTTTAACGTGGTAGATCACTTCATGCGCTTCCCAGGGCGCCGGTACTTCCAGTTTCGATACCAGTTTATCCACTGCCCTGCCCGGTACAACCGCCTCGCGGCCTTTGTTCTGCCCATGCAATTTTTCATAGGGCACTTCTACATACACTAATTTAACATAGGCCTTATACGTAATAAACAGCTCTATCAACTGGCTGCGCATCTGGCGGGTAGTATTGGTAGCGTTCCAAACAAATCCCTGCTTTTTGCGTAAATACGCCCGCGCTTTTTCCTTGGCCAGCTGCACTACCCTGCCATTGCCGCTTTTATCGGTGGCGGCAATTTTATGCTCTTTGCGGATGTTGTCGAGATTTATAACCGGCCAGTCTTTATAATGTTGTTGCACATAGGTATCCTTACCGGCGCCCGGCAAGCCGCTCATGAGGATCACTGTTGGGCCAAAATCATCAAAGGGAACGAAATCAGGGCCGTTCTTCGGGTTTTCGAAATACGTGAAGCGGGCATTGGCTGTTTTAAATTCCTTTGCTTTGCCCCAGCAATCCTGCTCCTGGCACATTACTTCAAACAAGCCGATGCGATACAAGAGATCGGCCTGGTCAGCACTTATCCTCCCCAGCGCATCTGCTCTTGCGAGCATCGCCAATAATTGCGTGTCTATGCTTACACTGGCTTCAATCACCGTCCATACCGGGTCCCTTTTTTCCATGGCCCAGATCGGCTGGCCATGCAGGCGTACGAGCTGTACGATCTGTTCCCGGATCGCAAAAGGCGCGGGTTCTTCCATATATAATATGCGTCGCGCAGTCATGGCCCCTTTCTTCGAGTGGCCCTTTGAAGTGATACGGCCATCCGCTTCCTGTACCGTGGTTGAACGTTTCTCTACATCGTGCAGCAAGGCAGCCGCCCACATGAGCTCCTGATGCTGGGGAGAAAGCGCGTTAAACCCTTCCAGTTGCTGTAATGCTTCCATGACCATCTGCGTATGAATAGCCACATTTCCTTCAGCATGATGCACAGGGTCCTGCGGAATATCATCCATCTCACGAACCCAGCTGAAGCGCTCGTGTAAATGATCCCAATCTTTGTTTTCAGTCAAGGTCCACATCATTACCTCCTTCGTGTTTCAAGGCAGCCCGTTTCCAGTTGCGGGTCCAGTGTTCGTTTGTTTTAACATGGCCTTTGCGCACCCATTTAAATACATTGTGCGAAAAAGCATCACGATGAAAAGCCGCTGCATTTCTGCTCACGATACCTTCCAGTGTACAGGGTTTGCCGGTGATGCTATCAACCGGAGCAAAGGCACCGCCAGTAGTTGTTATATTCAGTACCTTTTGCTCGAAGGCCGACCTGTTGCCGGGTGTGCTTTCTGTTTCTATCACCGGAACGGTAGGCAGTTCAAGCATCGCTGCATAGAATTGCACCTCTTCCCAGCTCAACCATTGATCGCCTTCGCGTACCGCAAATACATAAAAATGGTGTTCCAACTGCTGGTAGCGGATGGAATGCACAGCATACATGTTTTCTAAAAATATTTCCAGGTCGCCCAGGTCGTTTTTTACCAGTTGCCAGAATTCCCGCAGCGATGATGTCCACGGTGAAGTGGTAGGTGCTGCATGTGAGCGGGCAAATACGCCCCATTTGCTCAAACAGTTGTTCTCGCCATCGAGCTTCTCGGTATGAATAAGTGTTCTTATTTGTTGCAGGTCGCTCCAGTAATCATAATTGATCCGGTCATCGCTGGTGGTGCCAGGCGAAAATGGATAATGATAGG
The DNA here is from genome assembly GCF_016924755.1 of Longitalea arenae. Lineage (GTDB taxonomy): Bacteria > Bacteroidota > Bacteroidia > Chitinophagales > Chitinophagaceae > Niastella > Niastella arenae. The sequence goes on from NZ_JAFFJX010000004.1 coordinate 274,156, forward strand.
TGCGACCGTATTTCACGGATTGCATAAAATAGATATTATACTGATAGAAGTCTGCTGAAACAATAACTTCTTTCATGTATGGATAAAAGATAAGTGTGAACACGCTTTTTATAGCGCTTCGGATCAGAAAAGATTATATGAAGAAGCAATTACATAACACAAGGCTTGACGATGTTCTTTTAGATGCGCAAAATTAGTTTTTATTTTCAGCTTCTGCAAGCATGATGAAAGCAGGTTCCCACACGCCAACCGGTAAACGTCTATCTACCCTCCGGTGATTAGCCATCAATGCGGCACTCAAATTGCTTATACAAACATTGAATAAACTTTACGCTATGACACTCACAGAGTTATTAATTCTTCTGGTAATTGCAGCCATCTGTGGCGCAGTTGGCCAATCCCTCGCTGGTTACGATCTGGGCGGCTGCCTCGTATCTATTGTTGTAGGTTTTATTGGCGCCTACATCGGGCTTTGGATCGCCGGCAAATTTGGACTACCGGAAATCTTCGCAATAAAAGTAGGTGGAAAAACTTTTCCCATAATATGGGCTGTGGTAGGTTCGGCGCTTTTCACGTTGATCATTGCACTTATAAGAGGCGCTATTTTTGGAAGGAACCGGTATTAAGGTATCTGACCTGTTACTAACGTAACTACGACCAGCAATCGGTTCGTTGCTGATAGATATCAAGTATTTGATAATTTGATAACCAGCTGTATCACTTTCCGATACAGCTTTTTTATTGACCGCCATCATAAAATAATAACTGTTCAAGCCGGGCACTGTTGGTCATAATTGTGCTTCTTTTAATTCATGCTATTTCATAATTTCTAAACAACCTGCAACGAACCTCATACGCATCGTGAATAATCGGTATGACTGGGCATGAAATTTTCAGCAAATTAAAAGTTACTTCTATACAAGCTTGTTTGAAATTAATATCGGGGGGATATCCTCTCCCAGACAGATCATTTTGTGCACTTTAAAACTGACGGCTATGATAAAAATTGATCTCAACCAACACAAGATTCTCTTTTGCCTGATCCTTTCACTTCTTCTTCTATCACTGCCCCGCTCAGCCAATGCAGGCGGGAAACCAGCAAACAGATTTATTCCGGTCAATGGCAGGGTTGTTTCATCAAATGATCAGCAGCCTCTTGAGGGCGTATCCGTTACTGTCAAAGGTACCAATACAGGTACTTCAACAGATGCGAGCGGACAGTACAGCTTCAGCAATGTGGAAAGTAATGCCACGCTGGTTTTCAGCTTCGTAGGTTATCAGACCATGGAAGTACCGGTAAGGAACCGCAATGTGATCGATGTTACATTGCAGGTGGAAGCGGGTACCCTTGTTGAAACCATCGTTACAGCCAACGCCATTCGGCGCGACAAAAGATCATTGGGTTATTCTGCCCCCGTAATAAGAAGTGAAGAATTGCTAACAGGACGAAACACAAGTCCATTAAACGCTTTACAGGGAAAAGTAGCCGGTGTTAATATAACCAGCACTGCCGGCGCTCCGAACAGTTCTTCCCGTATTGTATTGAGAGGCGGTTCCTCCATCACGGGCAATAACCAGGCCCTTATGGTAATAGATGGTATACCCATCGATAACTCCGACTTCCTGGGCGGAAGCGATGTGCGCACCACCCAAACCAGCGGCGTTGTTGACCCCAGAAGCACCGTTAACTTTGGTAACCGCGGTAACGATATCAACCCTGAAGATATTGAATCAATAACAGTATTGAAGGGACCCACTGCTGCTGCATTGTATGGTTCAAGAGCTTCCAATGGCGCGGTGGTGATCACTACCAAATCTGGAAGAAGAGGTCAGAAGACCGAAGTAACCGTAAGTTCAACCACCACATTCTCAAACATTCTGCGATTGCCCAGGTTCCAGAACAGTTATGGCCAGGGTTATGCAATTGATATCAACCCCGACAATACCCTGGAATATTATCTCGATCCAATTGAGAACTGGAGCTGGGGCCCTCCATTTAATGACAGTCTTCAGGAATGGGGACAGGAGATCAATGGCGTACGGCAAATGAAAAGATATTCCGCACAGGAAGATAATATCAGAAAGTTCTTCGAGACCGGAAGAATGATCAATAACACCGTGTCTTTTGCCGGCTCAGGTGAAAAAACAACTTTTTACCTGTCGTTGAATGCCCTGAACTCCGATGGTATAATGCCTACCAAGAAAGATAATTACAACAGATACAATGCCCGCTTTAATGGTACCGCCCATTTTAATAATAAGTTCAGCGCCAGTATCGGTATCAATTATACCAGGCTGAACAGTAACCTGGTGCAGGGCGGACAGGGCCCCGGCTCGGTTTATGACAACGTGCTGCAAACACCGCGCGACATCCCGCTCCATGAAATGGGTGATCTGAGTAATCCCTACTACGGTTATGGCTTTTTGAACGAACGGGGCGAACAGGTATATGGCTTTTATGGCGGTTATACCGTAAGTCCTTATTATATCCTGCAGAACTATAAGAATGAAAATGAGCTGGACCGTATCACCGGAAATTTCACCATCACCTATCAGCCCTTTAAATGGCTGGATATCGTTGAAAGAGTGGGCGCCGACGTATACTCTGACCGCAGAAGGTTCATGTATCCTAAATTCACGTATTATCCGGCAGACGAAACCACCGGTAACTACTCGCGCTCAAATGTGCAGTCGGAAGTAGGCCAGTACCGCGAAAACAATTTCAACATCAGTGAAATTGTGCACGACCTGATGGTGACCGCCAGGAAAAATGTAGGTGATGATTTCACCGGAAGTTTGATGCTGGGGCATAATATCCGCCAAAGGGTCTCTTCCATTCTGGATGCAAGCACCAATGAATCATTCGGACTGATCGTGCCCGGCTGGTACAATCTGGACAACAGTAATGGTCCATTATATAATTATAATGAGTTCAGCCGGCGGCGCCTCATGGGTCTTTATGCGCAACTGACTTTGGGATTCCGGGAAATGATCTTCCTGGATCTTACCGCACGCAACGACTGGTCGTCTACCCTGCCGGAAAATAACAGGTCCTTCTTCTATCCAAGCGCCAGTGCGTCGTTTGTGTTTACAGAATTAATGAAGGATGGCAGAATAGCCGACGCTTTGAATTATGGTAAGATCCGCGCCAGTGTAGCGCAGGTAGGTAATGACGCCAGTCCGTTCCTGCTCAATAATTATTTTGCAAGACCCGAGATAGAAGGAAACTTCGGTAGTACGACATTTCCATTTAACGGTATACCAGGCATTACCCGGTTCGGACGGATCGGTAATCCGAACCTGAAGCCCGAGATCACTACCGCTTATGAAATTGGTACAGAATTGAATTTCTGGAATAACCGGTTCTATCTTGATTTTTCTTACTATCAGAACCGGTCAAAAGACCAGATCCTTACCATTCCTATTTCAGAAGCATCGGGCTTTACCAGCATGGTGATCAACGGTGGGATCGTCGAAAATAAAGGGATCGAATTAAGCGTTCGCGGTACACCTATACGCACACAGAACGGATTCACGCTGGAACTCTTTGGTACCTACACCCGCAACCGCAACAAAGTGATTGATCTCGAACTGGAAGGTGTAACCCAGGTATCGCTGGGTGGATTAGCAGATATGTCGGCCGTGGCTGCGGAAGGAAAACCATATGGCACTTTTTATGGTGTAGATATCCTGCATGATTCCCTGGGACGGGTTATTGTTGATCCGGCAACCGGTATTCCGCTTGAAACACCAGGTGCTGTTTATTTCGGCTCATACAATCCTGATTATCTCGCATCCTGGGGAGCATCTGCACGCTACAAAGGATTTACTTTTAATATCCTATTCGATACGAAACAGGGTGGACAGTTTGTTTCCCGCACGAAAGATATCATGGCTTTCGTGGGCACCTCCTACGAAACCATAGAATATGGCCGCGAACCTTATATCTTTCCCAATTCAGTGTATTATGACCAGAGCGATAAACTGGTTACCAATACCGACGCCCGGCTTTTGCCGCAGGACTACTTCAGCAACCTGCCTTATGGACGGAACGTAATTGACGCATCGTACGTTAAGCTGCGGGAAGTAAGCCTGAGTTATAGAATTCCGAAGAGTGTTTTGAAGAATTCTTTTCTTGGCGATCTAACGGTTGGCATATTCGGGAATAACCTGGTGCTGTGGACACCATCCCAGAATAAATACATTGACCCGGAAATAAATTCAGCGGGCGCCACCAACCTGCAGGGATTTGACTTCACCGCACAACCCTCGCAACGGAATTTCGGCTTTAATATTAGCGCCAGCTTCTGATCAACTTTAAATACCTGAATTATGACAACTTTCCATAAAAGAACCAAATGGCTGCTGTTTGTACTGGTTGCCCTCACCGGCATCAGCGGTTGTAAAAAGTTTTTAGATACTAACGATAATCCCAATTTGGCGTCAAACGCTTCTGTTGAATTATTGCTGCCCGCAGCCCAGGCGGCCATCGGCCATGCGCTTGGCAACCCGCTGCAGATCCATGGCGGCATCTGGGCGCAGTACTGGACACAAAATCCTACTTCCTCACAATACAGGAGCCTTGATCAATACTCGGTAACGACGACTTCGTTCGACAGACCCTGGCGGATGCTGTATTCAGACGCCATTGCAGACATCCAGGAAATACTGAACCTTACACAGGGAAAAGCGGCTTCCAATCAATATACAGCCATTGCATATATAATGAAGGCCTATGCATTCCAGTTAGCCACAGATGCATTCGGCGATGTTCCCCTGACCCAGACGGCCAACCCGGCCATCACCAATCCTGTGTATAACCCGCAGCAACAGGTGTATGACAGCATCCTGATCTTTATTGACCGGGCCATCTCGCTGATCGATGTAGATGCGGAAGTACATCCGGGTTCGGATGACCTGATCTTCCAGGGCGACATGGAGCAGTGGTTGCGCTTTGCCAATACATTTAAACTACGGGCTTTATTACGCTTATCAGAAGTAGCGCCCCAAAGAGCAGCCGCCGGTATCGCCACCTTGAATGGTTCTGAATTCCTCGAAGACGATGCACAAATTGAATACAGTGCTGTTGGTGGAAATCAAAATCCGCTGTTCTCCGAAATGCTGGGCCTGAGCCGCGTGCAGAATCTGGTGGCCAGTGAAACGGTAACAAAATTTATGACCCAGAACCGCGACCCAAGGGCAGAGGTTTTCTTCACCAGGTATAGAAATACAGCCGGCACCATCGACTCCATCATCGGCATTAAGCAGGGCTCTTACCGAACAAATACCCGGATCTTTAGTTTGCCTTCAGCGACCGTTGGCGCCAATGCCCGGAACGACCAGTCGGCCAATGCACCGGTTAAATTCATGTCAGCCGCTGAAAGTTATTTTCTGCAGGCGGAAGCAGTAGTAAGAGGATGGTTAAATACAGGGGTATCTGCGGCTAACCTGTTCAGGCAGGGTATCAGGGCCAGCTTTGCATCCTATAACGTACCCGGTGTTGAAACTTACCTGGCTTCTGCGCCGGCCGCTCAATGGACAGAAGGTATGGAATCACAGATCGAAGCCATCATCACTCAAAAATGGCTGGCCATGACGGGCAACCAGGGCTTTGAAGCCTGGACCGAATGGCGCCGTACCGGTTACCCGGATTTCTTTACGGTGTCGCTGGCAACTGCATTAGGCGATGAGCGAATGCCGGCCCGCCTGTTATATCCCAGCTCTGAAGTGACCAGGAATGTGAACTTTCCCGGCATCAGGCTGATCTATGAACCGGTATGGTGGGATGTAGATTAAATAAGAAGATATGAGTTGATCATAAAATGGGGTAGGGTACTTAAACTAAGACCTTACCCCATTAAAGTATGTATCCGCTATAAAGACCAGCTGACTATTGCTCAAATTAAATTCATCTTCCAGGAAGATCTTATTCGCAGTACCCTTCAACGTTATATTCATTAACTTGGCCCACAAACCCATCTCTGCATTGTTCATCATTTTTACTTCCTGCTGACTGATCCCGAGAATAAGAATATCTTTTATCAACTCCTCGATATAAGAGTCGCGCTTCTTCACGATGTTCTCAAACAAAAAATGGTTCTCGTACAGGTCTGATTTGAAAATAGAGAATTTATTGGCTTTGAATTTTACATCTTCCAGCAGGCTGGTGAACAATACCCGGAACTTGCTGGCAGCAGTAGATTCTTTTTTTACCGCCTCAGCCACTTTGGCCTGCGAAGCTTCAATATCATTCAAAATAACGGCCTCAAAAATCTCTTCCTTGGTTTTGTAGTAATAATATAAAGCGCTTTTCGACTTGCCTACCTGCCGGGCAATATCCTCCATGGTGGTCTTTTTAAAGCCGAACCTTTCGAACAGATCCCGGGCTCCGTTAAGTATTTCCTCCCTGATCGGATCTTTTACATCTTGACTATTCGACATTTTTGGTCGATTTTGATTGGTTCTTTCAAAATTACAAAATCCGGCCTGATTGTCGGTTCCAGGAACCCAGAAACAATCAACATTTATAAAGTTTCAGATGTGTAAAGTGAATATATACTGTTTTTCAGCCATTTAAATAAGCGGGTTGATGCCAGCGGCTGACCAAGGCACCCCACTGACCGCCTGCTTTCACAGGCCTTTAACATTTTATTTCGACCATTTTTACAATTTGGTCGAAAAGTCATATTACCTTTGACCAATAAACCAAATTAGTCGAATATTTAATGAACGAGATCATCATATTAGAAACCGCATTCAGGCTCTTCACCACCCAGGGTATTCAGCTCTTTACGATGGATGATATCGCCTCGCGGTTAGCCATATCGAAGAAGACCTTATACCGCTTCTTCACCTCCCGGCACGACCTGGTGCAACAGGTATGCAGGCAGGTAGCCGGCAATTACAACCAGTCAATGGCAGCGGCGGAAAATGCAGACATCAACAATCTGCAGCGGGTGCTGCGCTACATGGCGGTGAATGTAGACTTCTGTAAAAAGACCTGTCCGGCATTTTTCACCGACCTGCAAAAGCATTATCCGGCAGAATCGGCCTGGCTGGTGAACAGCATGAACAACACCATTCAATCAAGGCTCGTGAAAGTGCTGGAGCAGGGCATTATTGAAGGTATGTTCAGGGGCAGCCTGCATCCGAAACTGGTAGTGTCCATTTTACAACAGCATATCCAAAAGGATTTCGAGTTCGCTGCCGAGCTTGTCAATGACTATTCAAAAGATGAAGTATTCAGGCAGGCCATGTATATGTTCCTGTATGGCATAATAGCACCGGAGGCTGTTCCCCAACTGGAGAATGAGTTGGCCAAGTACAGCTTTTCTAACAGCGCTCAGTATACGGGAAAGAACGAACCCCTTTTAAACAAGAAACAGCTCAACTAAATACAGAATTAATGAAAAAGAATCCATCGCTTCGAAAATTAGTGCAACGTGTGGTATTGCTGGTGGCAGGAGTGAGCGTTTTGTCGCTGGCAAAAGCCCAAACAGCGCCGCTCTCGCTGAAAGAAGCATTACAACATGCCTTGAAGAACAAATCCGAGGCCGTTAAAGCCCGGCTCGATGAAGAGAACAGTCAATATAAAATTGACGAAGCCAGGTCACAGGCGCTGCCGCAGGTGAATGCCAATGGCGGCCTTACCTACAATCCTATTTTGCAGTTAAGCGCCGTACCTGGTGACCTGGCTGGCCAGCCTGGTAAAACCCTGCTGATCCCGTTCGGACAAAAATGGAACAGCAACGCTTCGGTGTCCCTGTCGCAAACCCTGTTCGATAAATCTGTTTTTACGGGTTTAAAAGCAGCGAAAGCCACCCAACAATACTACCAGCTGGTAGCTGGCTTAACCGATGAGCAGGTGATTGAAAAAGTAGCCACGCAATACTACCAGGTACTGGTGCAACGCCAGCAGCTCGCCATTGTCGACAGTAATATAGTTACCACTACCCGCGTGAAGAACGTCATAGAAGGCCAACATAAAAACGGCCTGGCCAAAAAGATCGATCTCGACAGAAGCAAGGTGAACCTGTCGAACCTCGAAGCGCAAAAGCAGCAATTGCTCAATGCCGTTCAACTGCAGGAGAACACCCTGAAATTTTATATGGGCATACCCATTGAAACACCTATCAGCATTCCCGCATCAGCACTCGACAGCATTCAACCCAGCATGTCGATGATCGCCGGTGCACCGGATGTTAAAAAGCTGGCTGACTACCAGGTACTGAAAAAACAGGAGGAGCTCCTGCACCTGCAAAAAGAAGCAAAGAAAGCCGCCTACTATCCGTCCCTGTCGCTTTCGGGCAGTTATGGTTACCAGGGATTGGCTAATAAATTCCCGGTTGGCACCGGTGCCAACTGGTTCGATTATTCGTCCATCGGCCTGAACCTGAAGATCCCTTTGTTCAATGGTTTTGCCACCCGTTCAAGAGTACAGCAGGCTGATATTGAAATAAAAAAGCTGCAGGAGGATATTAAGAACACCGAGCTCTCGCTGAACCTCGGCTATCAGAACGCCACTACCCAGCTTCGGAACAGCATCATTACCCTGAATACGCAAAAAGAGAATGTAGCCCTGGCCGAAGAAGTATATGCCAATTCACAAAATAACTATTCGCAGGGTTTAGCCCCGCTGACCGACCTGCTGGATGCAGAGAACGCATTGGCCAAAGCGCAGAACAATTATACCGCTGCCCTGCTCGATTACCGGCTGGCAGAAATTCAATTGATCAAAGCGCAAGGAAATTTAAAAACACTCTTAAACTAACATAGAATGAAGAAGAAGATCGTCAGGATCATTGTAACCATCGTAGTAATCGTAGTGTCTGTGGGCGCTATTGCCAGGGTACTTTCGAACAACAAAAAGAGGTCGGAAGAGAAAACACAGATCGTAGCCCAAACCAATGCCACGGTATCTGTACGCATAGATACAGTATCACGCGCCATTCCCGACCTGGATGTAATAGCCAACGGTAATTTTGCGCCGGCACAGGAGTTAAGCCTCGCAGCAGAAAAATCAGGGCGCGTGGTTCAGGTGCTTGCAGATGAAGGCAGTTATGTACGTAAAGGACAAACAGTAGCTACTATCCGCGTTGATCAGCTGTCGGTTGACCTCAACAATGCGGAAGCCAATTATCAAACCGCCCTTAGCGACCTGCAGCGTTATGAGAACGCTTTTAAAACAGGCGGTGTTACCCAGCAACAGCTCGACCAGGCAAGGTTGAATGTAGCCAACGCAAAAGCGAAGCTGGAACAATCCCGCATCAACCTGGGCGATGCCAGCATTCGCGCCACCATCAATGGCATTGTAAACAAGCGCCATATTGAACCAGGCAGTGTTGTTTCACCGGGTACCAAATTATTTGATATCGTAAATGTGTCAACGCTCAAGCTGCATGTGACGGTGAACGAAGCACAGGTGCCTTACCTGAGCATCGGCAAACAGGTACAGGTAAAGGCGAGCGTTTTCCCCGATAAGACTTTCTCAGGCAGGATCAATTTCATTGCGCCCAAAGCCGATGAAGCGTTGAACTTTCCGGTGGAGATCACGATCACCAACAATGCCGCCAATCAGCTGAAAGCCGGTATGTACGGAACCGCCATTTTTGATTTTCCCGATCAATCGGCTGTTATCATGATACCCCGTACTGCCTTTGTAGGCAGTGTGAACAGCAAACAGGTATTTGTAGCAGACAATGGCATTGCCCGGCTGAAGACCGTTACCCCCGGCCGTGTAGTTGGTGATCAGGTAGAGATCCTGGGTGGGTTAACTGAAGGAACCCTGGTAATTACCAGTGGGCAGATCAACCTTGTTGATGGCTCTAAGATAAGTATCCTTCAATAAGCCGGCACACCCTTCACAATAAAATAAAAAGATCAGGATGAAATTAGCTGAATTATCTATAAAACGGCCTTCCCTCGTGATCGTATTGTTTACGATCCTTACGCTGGGTGGTTTGTTCAGTTACACTTTACTGGGTTATGAACTGATCCCAAAGTTCGACAGTAATGCGGTAACTATTACAACGGTTTACCCGGGTGCATCACCGGCAGAAATCGAAAATACCGTTACCAAAAAGATTGAAGATGCCGTAGCCTCTTTGGAGAATATTAAAAAGCTGGAGTCGAAATCAATGGAAAGTATTTCATTGGTCACTATCCAGCTCAACAGCGGCGCCGACGCAGACTATGCATTGAACGATGCGCAACGTAAGATCAATGCCATATTAAAAGACCTGCCTGAAGATGTGGATCCGCCATCGTTGAATAAATTTTCGCTGGATGATCTTCCCATCCTCACGCTGTCTGCTTCCGCCAAAATGGATGAAGCATCCTTTTACGACCTGGTCGACAAACGGATCAGTCCTGCCCTCTCCCGCATCAACGGCGTGGCGCAGGTAAACCTGGTTGGTGGTGAAGAAAGAGAGATCCAGGTAAGCCTCGATGCCGAAAAGCTGAAGGGATATGGCCTCTCTGTTCTGCAGGTGCAGCAGATGATCGTGGCCTCTAACCTCGACTTTCCAACCGGTAATGTGCAAACCCGGGAACAAAGCATCCTCGTGCGCTTGTCGGGTAAGTATAAGAATGTAGAAGAATTGCGTAACCTGGTGCTCACTTCGCACAACGGCATTTCAGTACGCCTGTCAGACGTTGCTGATGTGCAGGATGCGCAAAAAGAGGTGGAGAAGATCTCGAGGGTTAACCAGAAGAACTCCATTGCCGTACAGATCATCAAACAAAGCGATGCCAATGCAGTAGCGGTAGCGGCAGACGTGAAAAAGAAAATTGCCGATCTGCAGGAGCAATATAGAACAAGCCAATTACAGCTCGAGATTGCAAACGACAGTACCGTATTTACGCTGGAAGCGGCGGATTCTGTGGTGCATGACCTCCTGCTGGCAGTTGTGCTGGTGGCGTTGGTGATGCTGTTCTTCCTGCACAGCATCAGGAACTCGCTGATCGTCATGGTGTCGATTCCCGCCTCGCTGATCGCCACCTTTATTGGAATGGCTTTGTTAGGTTATACCCTTAACCTGATGAGTTTACTCGGTCTTTCCCTCGTGGTTGGTATCCTGGTCGACGACGCCATCGTGGTGCTCGAAAACATTTACCGGCACATGGAAATGGGTAAGAACCGCGTTCGCGCAGCCTTCGATGCTACCAGGGAGATCGGCTTTACGGTTACAGCCATTACCATGGTGATCGTGGTGGTGTTCCTGCCGATAGCCCTTAGTACCGGCCTGGTATCGAACATCATTAAACAGTTCTGCGTAACTGTTATTATTGCCACGCTTTTGTCGCTCTTATCATCATTTACCATTGTACCCTGGTTGTCATCCCGCTTCGGAAAACTGGAACACCTTTCAGGCAAATCGATATTTGGCAGGATCATCCTGGGTTTTGAAAAAGGCCTTAGCAATTTTACCGACTGGATCACCAATATCCTGAAATGGTCGCTGAACCATAAACGCATCACCCTGGGCATAGTAGTGGTACTCTTTGTGTCATCATTGTATATGTTAGCCGGTGGATTTATTGGTGGCGAGTTCTTCGCCAAAAGCGACCGCGGCGAATTCATGGTACAAATGGAATTGCCCAAGGATGCATCCATTGAACAAACCAACCAGGTAACCCGGCAGGCAGAAGCATTCCTGCGCAAAAAGCCGGAGATCACCGACCTCATTACTACTGTAGGACAAACCAGTGAAGGTATGGCAGGAAGCCAGTCAACGGCTTACAAATCGGAGATCCGTGTGAAGCTGGTTGACGGTAAACACAGAACGGATGATTCTTATGTGTATGCCGCCAAAATAAAAAGAGAATTGCAAAAAGAACTGGTGGGCACCAAAGTGAAAACAACACCGGTAAGTATCCTGGGTACTGCTGATAATGCACCCCTGGCGCTGGTAGTAATGGCGCCTGAACTCGACAGCGCCATGGCATTTGCCAATGCAGCACACGAGGAACTGAAAAAAATAAAAGGCGCTGCCGAAACAAAACTCACCGTTGAAGCCGGTAACCCCGAGATCAATGTGCAGGTGAACAGAGATAAAATGGCCAGCCTGGGTCTATCGCTGCAAACCGTAGGTGCCACCATGCAAACCGCTTTCAACGGGAATACCGATGGCAAGTTCAGGGCAGGTGAATATGAATATGATATCAATATCCGCTACAACAGCTTCAACAGATCGAATATTGAAGATGTACGCAACCTTGAGTTTGTAAATGACCAGGGCCAGCGGATCAAATTATCGCAGTTCGCCAGCATCACGGAAGCTTCAGGCCCCAGTTTGCTCGAAAGAAGAGATAAAAGCCCTTCTGTGACCGTACAGGGACAAACAGTAGGCCGTCCTACCGGCACAGTAGCTACAGAATGGCAGGCAGCCTTTGAAAAAATAAAAAAACCAGCCGGTGTAAGTTATGTATGGGGCGGTGATATGGAAAACCAATCCGAAGGTTTCGGTACCCTCGGTGTTGCCTTGCTGGCCGCCATCTTACTGGTATACCTGGTGATGGTATTATTATATGACAGCTTTGTATATCCGTTAGTGGTATTGTTCTCTGTACCCCTGTCATTCATCGGCGCCTTGCTGGCACTGGGTTTAACCAACAATTCATTGAACATCTTTACGATCCTGGGTATTATCATGCTCATTGGTCTCGTATGTAAGAACGCGATCATGCTGGTTGACTTCACCAATCACCGCAAAGCGGCTGGTGAATCTACCTTCAAAGCATTGATCCAGGCAAACCACGCCAGGCTTCGTCCGATCCTGATGACAACTATTGCGATGGTCTTTGGTATGTTACCGATAGCCATAGCTTCGGGACCTGGTGCTGAATGGAAAAATGGGTTGGCCTGGGTAATTATCGGCGGCTTGATCAGTTCCCTATTCCTTACGCTGATCATTGTACCCGTTATCTATGCGATCTTCGATCACTGGATCCAACGCAGAAAACACAAAAAACAGCAAAAATCCATTGAAGAACTAATGACAGAAGAGTACGTACCCGCAGAAAGCGAGGACGGCTTTACGCCTGTTCATGTTGTTTAAGTAAAGGCAGGATCAGAACAATAGACAGGACTTCTTTAAGAATGGTAACAGGACATCAGCATTCACTGCCGCTGTCCTGTTTTTTTATGCATTAGTTTGCCGCACCCTGGAAGGGTGGCACACTAATCACTCATCGGCAGGGATTCAATATTTATCAATGGCCTTATTGCCCATTTGCAGCTGCAACTTCCCTCCTTTTGTAATATCGGCAAATGAAATAAAAGGCTGCTTCAGTTTCTTTCCATTGAGCTGCATGGATTGGATATAGATATTTTCTCCACTGTTATTTTTCGTTTCGATCACAAACTGTTTACCGGGATAGTACTTTCGATCCAGTTGAATGGTGATCTTGTTAAATAGAGGCCCTGCTATTCCCATTTGTGGGTTTACATCCGTTAATCCTTTTACATCGAATAAGCCCATGGAAGCGATCACATACCAGGCCCCCAGTTGTCCCTGGTCCTCATCCTGCCCAAAACCATAACCATGTACGGGTTCGGTGCCATAGAATTTGTCGCAGATCGACCGCACCCATTTTTGCGTTAAAGAAGCTTTGCCTGAAAAATTAAATAACCAGGAGATATGTAAGCCCGGCTGGTTACCGTGGTTGTATATGCCTGCGATGCCGGCAAAGGCGTCTATATTGGCCCCACCGCCGAACAATGCTTTTTCGGCAATCACAAAAGTGCTATCCAACCTGCTGTTAAAGGTATGGGCGCCCACTTTAGCGATCAGCGCTTTTGGATCCTGCGGTACAAAATACGTGTATTGCCATGCATTGCCTTCCTGGAAGCCGCGCCAGGGTTGTGAAGGATCGAAATTATCAATAAAAGCACCATTGGCCATTTTCGGGCGCACCAGTTTCAAAGAGCTATCGAACAAATGCTCCCAACCTTTTGACAGCCGCTGGAAAGTTTTATAATCGGCTTCCTTTCCTAACTGTTTTGCCCATTGCGCCATCGCATAGGCGCTGAAGGCATATTCCAGCGTGTGGGAAGCGGAGAACTTCCACACTTCCTCCCAGCTGCTGCCTTTGTCTAAGTGATTTACATAACCGTTTTTAATAAAACTATCCACATCCAGTTTGCCGGCGCCGCGCGGCCGGTCTTTACCTTCCAGCTCATTTTTTCTTGCGGCCGCATATGCTTCCTGTACATTAAAGTCGCGGATGCCTGCCATCCAGGCGCCGGCAAAAACGATGCTCACCATATTGGTGCCCACCCCGGATACAAAGCGGCTATTGGCAATGCCATCGGCCAGCCAGCCTGCATCTTTATAGATCAGAAGCTGGCTCTTGATAAAGTCGGAATAATATTCGGGGTAAGCCAGGGCCCATAATTGCGTCAGGTTCCAGTAAGCGCCCCATACGGCATCGGTATTATAATGATTGAAAGCTGGTTTGCCATTTTTATCCAATGGGATCTGTTTATTTGTACCATCGTTCTTTGGATAAGCGCCGTTCACGTCGCTGGCCAGTCCGCGCCCCAATAATGCATGATACAGGCCTGTATAAAACTTAACCGTATTATCGTGGTTCGCCGTATCTACCTGGATCCTTCCCAGGTATTCATTCCAGGTGCTGAGCGCCTTTTCTTTGGCATCGTTGAACGATAGACCAGCGGCTTCTGCTTGCAGGTTTAAACGCGCGTTCTCAATAGAGGTATACGACAATCCCGCCTTGATGGTAACCGCTTCTTTGTCCCGGGTAGAAAAGCTAAGGTAGAGGCCAGCGCCTTTACCGCTTATTTCATTCTTACCAGCTGTTATATTGTTACCACTGAATACCCCGAAAGCAGTAGGTTTTTTATCAATCAGGGCAGAAAAATACATGGTCACTTCCCCACCCGGCTGGTATTTCTGAACATACACCGGCAATGTGGTCACATATCCTTCAACGCGGCCATCGGGCAGCAGGTACACTTTGGCGTCTTTTACCGGACCGCTTTCCCCCTGCTTATTGCCAATATCGAACAGGATATGCGCTTCCCCGCTTTGCGGAAATGTATAACGGTGAAAAGCCACCCGTTTGGTAGCCGTCAATTCTGCCTGGATCTTGTAATCCTTCAATACTACCGAATAATAACCTGCGGTAGCTATTTCATCTTTCTTATCAAAGCGCGAACGGTAACCTTCCTCCGGATGCTCCAGCTTGCCTGGTGTGGTTTGCAGCTTGCCTGTAATTGGCGCAAATACAATTCCACCCACCTGGAATTCATGAAAGTTGGGAAAACCCTCTATGGATTCATGCCGGGTATCGTAACCGGTCGCGTCCCAGCCATGTACATTACCGTAAGAGCCATTGGTTGATGGCGCAGGTTTGGCCATGCCAAAAGGAACAGCGCCTGGCGTATAATGGAACCAGCGGCAATGTGCCGTGCCAATAGCAGGATCTACAAATGAGGTATAGTTCGTTGATGATTGTGCCATACAGGCAGTGCTAACCACCATGAACAGGGCAACAAAGGCAAACAATTCTTTTTTCAAAACACTTATTTTTTTTGATCAGGGATGGTATGAAGATGATTAAAATAAAAGCCAGCCGCACCCAGGAGGGCGGCCAGTTCGCCCAACTCCGATCGTACAATCGGGACCTCGGGAAAACGTCTTTGTATGTGTGCGTGCAAAGCCTCTTTAAATAAAGGGTATGACTGAGCGATATTGCCACCGATCACGACTGCCGCTGCACCGGTTTGTTCAATGAAGCGGATCAGGAAAGCGCCCAGGTTCCTGCCAAATTCGGTAAACAATGTTTTCACCGATTCATCGCGCATGGCCAGGCCGGCCAGTTCTTTTACACCACTGATGAGGCTGCCCGCAATAGCGGTATATTGGTTTGCGAACCAGCGGGCGGACAGGTAATCTTCCGCTATCCCCTCTTTAAATGGCATATTCCAGAGATCGGCGCTTGTGGCTTGGCCATTTGCAAAAACAGCTGTTCCCAGCCCCGTGCCCAACGTTACACTGATCACCTGCTGGTAGCCGCTCACAGAACCACCAAATACTTCGCCCTGTAAAAAACAGGCGGCATCATTGTTCAAATAAATAGCTGATGGCTGTATACCTAATACCTGTGCCAACATTTTTTTTACA
This sequence comes from Longitalea arenae, assembly GCF_016924755.1. Classification (GTDB taxonomy): domain Bacteria; phylum Bacteroidota; class Bacteroidia; order Chitinophagales; family Chitinophagaceae; genus Niastella; species Niastella arenae. The sequence goes on from NZ_JAFFJX010000004.1 coordinate 290,304, forward strand.
TTCAGTCCATATAACAGTGGGTACTTGTCCTGATCACTGATAAGGCAAATGCCCTGCTCATAATCAAAAGGGCCGGGCATAGCGAGGCAGATCTTTGTAAGCCTCTTATCCTGCATCGCCTGCCTGATGCATGCAGCCCATGCTTCGATCACCTCGGCTGCTGCCGCCATTGAATCGATAGGCAAACGTACTAAGGAAGGCAAAAGCACCTGCTTCCTGTGCACATCAACCTGCGCCGCAGTAATATGCGATCCGCCGATATCAGCTCCTATTACGAATGATTCGCTCATCTTCTTATGAAATCGGTTCTTGATGAATGTTTTAATTAGTGACCAACCGGTGTCACATACAGGTCCTGCTCTTTCGCCCGGTCTTTCCAGTCATTTTCGATCTGCTCCAGCGATTTGCCTTTGGTTTCCGGCAATAATTTATATACTGTGATAAACGCGATCAAACAACAGGCTGCAAAAAACCAGAAAGTAAAAGCAGTACCGATGCTTTTTAAGAATATGGGTGTAAGCTGGCCAACAATCGTATCGGCGATCCACATGACCATAATGCTAATGGCCATGGCGCGGCCGCGGATAATACCGGGAAAGATCTCTGACGCCACTACAAATTTTAAAGGCCCTATAGAAAATGCAAAGGACGCCAGGAAGGCCAGCACACAGAGCAGTAAAGGCCAACCGGTGGTAGCGCCGGCATAAAAACAAATGCCGGTGGCCAGCAAACTGATGGTAGCGCCTGCGGTTCCGGCCAAATACAAGGGCCGCCGGCCGAGGCTGTCAACTTTCCAAATGGCGATCAGGGTAAATAACATATTGGCCCCGCCGAAGATGATCTGGCTTAGTAAGGAATTGCTCAATGAAATACCTGCATTGCTCAGGATACTGGGACCATAGTAAATAATGGCATTGATGCCGCTGAACTGTGAGAACAGGGGCAACAAAATGCCAATGACCAATGCTTTTCGCCATTGCGGCTCCAACAGGCTGCGATATGAGATGGGCGCCTGCTTTTGGGACTGCCTTCCCAACTGCAGGCTGGCATGTGCCTCGATGGGATTATTAATGCGGTTGAGGATCGCTGTTGCTTCCTGCTCGCGATGGCGCCGGATCAACCAGCGCGGACTTTCTGGAACTACGAACAGTCCCAAAACGAAAAAGAGCGCCGGTATTACACCAATGCCGAACATGCCGCGCCATACTTCACGCACTAAAAAGGTATGCATCAACCCGCCCGTATCGTTTGTATGTTCCAGGGCGTAATTCAACAAGGCGGAATTCGTTAAATACGCTGCCAGGATACCCAGGGTTACTGCCAGTTGATAATAAGTGACCAGCCGTCCGCGGATACGGGCAGGCGCTATTTCAGAGATATATAAAGGAACCACATTGGAAGCCAGTCCAATCCCAATACCCCCTACTATGCGCGCGGTAATGATGCCCGTTAATGAAGGCAGCAGCGAACAACCGAGCGCCGACAGCAGGAACAGGAAAGCGGCCAGCAGCAGCGGTTTCTTCCGGCCGAGGCGGTCACTCAACTCACCCGAGATAGCCACGCCGACAATACAACCCACCAAAGCAGAAGACACAAACCAGCCTTCCTGGAAAGCCGAGAGGGAGAACTGCTTTTGCAGTAAGGGCAGGATGCCTGAAACGACCGCCATATCGAAACCGAATAAAAATCCACCCAGCGAAGCCACCAGGGTTATCATAAAAAGGTAAGCGCTCTTGTTACGTGTATCCATGGTTGATACCTTTAAACCGGTGAATTATTTTTTCGATGCTTTGGTTTTGGGAGCGGCCGACATGGAAGGTGGTGCATCACCAGGCTGGCTGCCCCATTCCATATTAGGTTCGGGCCCCATTTCCAACACCAGTGAACCACCGTCTACCAGGTCTGCATGATAGAACCAGGGTTTGGTCAATGGCTTTCCATCCAGGGTGGCCGATTGAATGTACCGGTTCTTGTCAGATACATTACGTGCTTCAATGGTAAAGGTCTTGCCGGGATAATAAGTTGGATCCAGCTGGATCGTTGCTTTCTCAAACAAAGGACTGCCGATCTCGTAAAATGGTTTAACGGAAGCACCGCCATCTGTTTGGAATAATCCCATGGCAGCCATCACATACCAGGCGCCCATCTGGCCCTCATCTTCATCACCCAGCCAGCCGTGTAATGGCGTAGCGCCATAATACCGGTTCATGATCTCCCGGGTATAATGCTGGGTTAGCCAGGGTTTGCCGGAATAATTGAATAACCAGGCCGCCTGCATATTGGGCTGATTGCCGTGATTGATGGGAATACGATCATAGAGATCGCCTTCTGCATTGAAATTATAGCGGGTTGATTTTTTGAATCCTTCTTCCAGCCGGGTATTGAATTCATCTTTTCCCATCAGGTTCAGGATCCCCTGCACATCGTGCGGATTGAAGAAACTGTATTGCCAGGCATTTCCTTCCAGGTAACCGGTGCCGCTGAAAGAGGTACAGCAATAGGGATTCCATTCTTTCACCCAGGATCCGTCGCGGTGTTTCATCCGGATATATTTGGTAGAAGTATCAAATACATTCCTGTAATTTCCGGCGCGCCTGATAAATTGTTCATACTCTTTTTTCCTGCCCAGTGCTTTGGCCATTTGTGAAACGCACCAATCGTCGTACGCATACTCAAGCGTGTTGGACACCTGGCCTTCCTCTGTTGGCACATAGCCCAGCTTCATATATGACTCAAAGAACTTATTGCCTGCATACCCATTTTCCGGCGTTACTATGCCCGGTGTTGTTTGCTGATGCACCATGGCCTTAAAAGCAGTCTCGGCATCAAAATCCCGGATCCCTTTCTGATAAGCGCCCACGATAAGCGCTATCTCGTGCGAGGCTTCCATAATGCCTGAGTACTCGATACCGGCGGGACCTTTGGGTAACCAGCCACCGGTTCTGTAGATCTCTAAAAATGATTTCACCCATTTGCTGGTGATGTCGGGGTTTACCAGCGCCCACAATTGATTCAGGTTCCAGAAGGTATTCCATAATGCATCGCAACCGTACACCGGTGAATCAGGACGCACCTGTTGTACTTTTTCATTTACATCTACATACTTTCCATTCACATCGCTCCAGGTAGTACGGGCTACATATGAGCGGTACATATTGGTATAGAACTTTTTTCTTTCTTCCTCCGTTCCGCCCTGCACCTGGATCTTGCTCAACATACCATTCCATACTTTCCGCGCATTGTTCCTGACTGCATCGAAATCCCAGTTGAAAGGATTCATTTCCGTTTCCAGGTTCAACCTGGCCTGTTCGATGCTCACCAGGGAAATAGCAGTCTGCATCAATAACACCTCGCCTTTCTTTGTGTGAAAATCGGCAAAAGCGCCCATACGTCCCTTGCCGGTCACTTCCTTCACATTGTTGCTGTTCTTATTGCCAGTCCATCCGCCGAAACCTTCCATCGCTTTGTTAAAGCGAACGACAAAATGAACGGTGTATTCGTTCCAGCTCCACTTTTGTTTCGAATAGCCTTCAATTTCTTTGTCGGTCACTTTGGTGATCCTGGCATCGAGGATCTCGGCCGTGTTCTCAAAAGGAATATCCAGGTCGAGCAATACATGCAGTTCTTCTTCCTCCGGCGTAGTGAAGCGGAAGAACCCGGCGCGGGTAGTACTCGTAAGCTCTGTATGAATATTGCCATTCATGAGTGTAACTGCATAGTAACCCGGACTGGCCTTTTCGGTTTCTTTATAAATTCTTGAGCGGTAACCGGTCGTCCAGCCGGTGGTAGGACCATCGGCAGGACCACGGCGGGTATTCAGTGCCCCAACTGTAGGCATAACCGATAAGCCGGCCATGGTCCAGGAATGAATATGGCTGAACCCGCCGATATTATTCAATGTATATTCATACCCCGATTTCCAGACGCCGCCCTGGTTATCCGGACTGAGTTGTACCATGCCAAAAGGCATGGTGGCGCCCGGGTTCAGCATCCACCGCGATTCAGAAGTTCCCAGTAAAGGATCCGCATAGTCAACCGGGTCTTTGGTTTGAGCAATGGTGAATAAGGTCCAATTACCCATGAGCAAAAGCAAGAACAATCTTTTCATATTCGACGTGATATTTATTTAAGTTCGGTTATATTTTCTTTACAAAAAGCCTTTACAACTTTGGCCATGCCCGCACCCTTATTGATGAGCGTATACCTTTTGGCAGCAGCCGGGATCACAAAGGTTTCCGCATAATGAAAAGTAGCAATAGCCCCATCGGCTGTCTCTACAGAAATGGCACTGCCTTCAACCAGCATCAGGATATGGCAGGTATTATTTGTTTCTACGGAAACACGCGACATAAATTCAAGCCGGTGGATATCGTAAAAATGAACCGCATGGGTGGGACAATGCACCAGTTGCCAGTCGGCGCCCTGATCGATCACTACCTGTTTCGAAATAAGTTCATTGGCGACGGCCGCGCCTTTCCGGTCAAAGTTCAGGTTATTGAATGCATGATCGATATTGATGGCCCGCGGCTCCCCGTTCAGATCGAGCCTTAACCAGTCATACATTTTGAAGGTAAAAATATAAGGCGTTGCACTGATCTCCAGCACGAGGTTGTTGATACCGGCGCTATGCACCGTGCCATTGGGAATTAAGAACAGATCGTGTTTTGAGGCAGGATGCGATTGCACATATTCATCAATGGCCACCACCTGTTTATTGGCTTTGCTGTTCTCCAGCACCTGGCGGAAGGCAGTTGGATCGATCCCTTCCTGGAAGCCCAGGTATACCTGTGCATTGTCTTTGCAGTCGAGAATATAATAGGTCTCATCCTGGGTAATGGTCTCGCCAAAATGTTCGCGGATATATGGCAAACGGGGATGGCATTGAATAGATAGATTGCCGCCTTCCCAGGTGTCGAGGAAATCAAAACGGATCGGGAACTCATAACCGAACAATGCAGCATGTTTGCCAAGTACATTGTTATTTTCCCGGAACATTAAACAATCGAAAGATACTTCCAGCAGGTTTCCATTGCTTTCGAAGACCAGGCCATTTTCCGGCACGATCAGTTCAAAGGACCAGGCATAATTCACTTCCTCTTTATTCAGGCCGCGGATCTTCTCTTTCATCCATTGTCCACCCCAGGCGCCCGCTTCAAACCAGGGCCGCACCCGGAAGATCGTTTGACTGAGACTTGATAAACCCGCCCGCAATGAATCGCCCGGCATCCAGTTGAGGGATTCCTTCCATTGCCCATCGGCGATCACCGCTATTGTTGGTAAAATGTTTTTCTTGTGCTCATTCAAAACCACCCAGTCAACAAAATAGAAACGCTTATACATCTCTGCAGAACGGCTTGCCTTTTTAGCACCCAGATTAGTGATACTGCCGGCGCGCATGCGGTATTGTATTTCATTCTTGGGCAGATCCAGATAAACAATGGGCACATTCCAGTTTACGAGAGCAGCACCAATGCCAAAGACAATGGTACAATCCACATCGGTAGCCGGGTGCAGGGACAAGAGTGCCTGCTCATTGAAAAAGTCGTTTAGCGTGCCATTGTATTTTGTTCCCCAAACAGCATCGGGTGCACCCAAAAAAGGCGTTACCATGGTTTCGATCTGTTCTTCCTTTTTCATACAGGTACTTACATCGATCCACTGCACCTTTTTTCCTAATGCCTGCAATTCGGTTTGCAGGCATTGTTTTACTTCTTTCCAGAAGATCCCACCATATCCATCGATTATAATTTGCCGGTGTTCAGCGATCCATTTTGCCAATGATCCATATCCACTGAAGATCTTGTTGGCTCCCAGGCCATGCGCAGGGTACATGTTATAGCCGCCATTGGTTATCGCATCCGTATGCATTTGCTGAGGCAATAATGATTGTGAACTGACCCGTCTTTTACTTCCTGCACCTTTGCTTTTACCTACAATGTTCTCCGATGTTTCGTACATACTTTACTATTTTTAATGCTGCGTAATTAACGTTCTTAATGTGGCGATGCGTTTAAAATACCATGCGCAGGCTCACTGTTCCATATTTCGGTAATACAATAGATCCTGTGCTGCGTTGTAAGCGTTTTTCGCCGGCCGTACAGGTGTAAACCGATTTCGGTACCCCCGATGGATATAATAAGTTACACTTTTCTGTTTTAGCGGAAAGGGAACGGAAGCGAACGACCAATGCCTGCTGATCATCACTTACTTTCAATGCTGTAATGATCGCCTTGGCATTATCCACCGCGATCAATGGTTTCTTAATGGGATTGCTATTGGCAGGGACCGCTATCAATGGCCGGTGCTGCTCCATTCCAAAGCGGTTTGAACTAACCACATCGTATTTGCCATGCACCAGCATGCTATAGCTAGCTCTAATGATCCCCTCCTGTTCCGGAGAAAAATTCGTATCCCAATGATTGTTCACCGGCCAGGAAATGATGGTTTGGGTGGCCGGTATTTTTTTTATCCAGCGGTCAACCTGGCGGGCGCCATCGAGGATGGTGCCGGTAATACTGCCCAATTCAACCAGGGGCGTCTCAATGGCTGTCCAGGTTACGCCATAATCGGTATTCGACACATCTATCCATCGTTGGAATGCCAGCCAGTTCCTGTTGGCGCCGGGCAACTGATCCTGCTCCGGCCTCATAACACCCCAGGGAATATCCATCTGGATCTTTCCACCGGGTACATTAAAAGCAAATCCATAATGAATAGCTTCTTTTTTTCGTATGGGTAATTTATCAATGGTATTGATAAAATGTACGACCGGCTGGTCTTTAACCAGGCGCACTTCACGGCTTAGCCATTTGCAACCTGGCGCTTTAGACGTGATCAGTAAAGAGTTGACCAATGGCCCCTGTTCTTTTAATTGAATGTTCATTGCTGCAGGCGGAATGATCTCACCGCTGCTGTCTTTCCCATTCCAGACGCCGGGCACATAATTAAAGCTGTTCAGCTGAAAGGACGAGGAAGGATCTACCAATTCCCGGTTAAAATTCAGATCGATGAGGCTTTTGACAGCGCCTGTTCCTTCATCTATTTTCAATAGCAAACGCTCATTTTGCAAAGAAGCAGTGCTTGCTGACTGAGTTTGCGCAGCACTGTTTTTACCCGGGACCACCCGGTATAATGCAGCGCCGAATGCAGGTATAATGCCCGATTGAAAAATGAGATCCCCATTCGATAGTCGCTGCGCCAATACATCATTGTTGTTTTCATTGACCACCCTGTCGCCGGCCCTGGATTGTTCTGCCGGCAATACCACCAGGCCGGCGCGTGGCCAGGAGAGCGTATTGATGACAGCAATGGTATCGCTGTTCGATACCGAAACCCTTTCCAGGGCTTTACCAATAAGATCTTTGCTCAGCTGTGCAGCCTGCTCAAAGTAAGCGCCTTTGTTGGCTTCTATCTTTTCAGCCAGGGGTGTGCCAGGGTTCTGCGCACCCCAGGTATGTTCCGCTGCCAGGAATAGATTTTCCCAGGCATCAAAAAAGGCTTGCAGCGGCGGCGTTTTTTTCGGATGCAATAATGCCCATAATGTTTCTGCCTGCACCAGGTCTTCTTTAGCCTGGCGGCTCAATGCCACGCGCTTTGCATCCGAACCTAAACCATCCGTCCAGTATTCGGTAAAATCGCCGCTGTAGGTGGGAATTATGTTAGCATACCGGGATTCATAAGCGTGTAAAATTTCTTTTGCGCCTGCAATTTTCAGCTTAGGGTAAGCGTACATGGTATTCCACTGCTTCACTGCTTCAGGCAGATCGGCGTCGATCAAACAATTATCAGCCATTGACCAGGTAATGGCAATGATGTCATAAGGAGAGTTATCCCTTTCCAGGCGCCCGGTTTCTTCAAAAATAAATGGATCGATGAAGTGCAACATGGGTGTTTCCGTATGCAGGCGGTCGCAGGTATCGGTAAAGGATTGTATTTTTTGTAACCCGTATTTACTTCCTTTAATAGTGTACCCAATGCCATAGGGTGTTGCCTGTAAGAACAGGACTTTGTTTTTTCCATCGGGCGCCATCCAGTAAAACGGTTTATGGCCAAGGGTCCTGCGTTTATCGTAGTAATTGGGAAAGCTGATAAAACCGGTTATCCCGTTTTGTGCAGCCGCCTGCACCAGTCCCCAGCTGCCCCCCGGGTTATCGAATTGCACCATCGTGTTCACCGGCACGCCGGTCACGCTTTGAATATATTGCTGGTTGCGAAACATCCGCATCAGCTCCTCTTCCGAACAGGTGCTGGTATTCATGTTGGAATGGGCGCCGTCTATTTGCACCCAGCCCTTTTTAACCGCTTCCACCAGTTCTTTTCTTTTTTCTGCTGAAGCGCTTTTCAGGTAGCTGTTCACCACCCAGGTAGCTTCCGGGTTCCAAACAAATCTTGCACCCTCGGGGTAATCTTGTGTTTTCTTCGCCAGATCGATGCCCACATCTATATTGCGCACCTGCAACTTTTCAACAGTTTCCTGTAAGGCCGTATAACCAATATCCAGATGTGCATGCGGATAGATATATACCGTCCATTGCTTTTTAGCTGGAACCAGTACCGTGTTCGTACTGCTGTTGTTATTTGTATGGATGGTGACTGTTGCGGTTGTTTCCTGTATGCCAACACCTGCCGGTAATAATACAGCCATGGAATCCCCAGGACCGGTTGCCGGCCACTCCGTCGTTTCCTGCATACCGTTACATTGAATTGTAACCGTTGACAGGCCGGTGAGGGTACCGCTTTTAATATACAACACAAGTTCTCTGCCGGCTTTTCCATCATTCCGGTATTTGTACCAGGGCTTTACTTCACAGGTAAATGACAGCACTTCGTTACTATGTTGCACATTGCCTGTTGTTCTGTTTAATGAAAAAACCAGCATTAGACATACCAACCAACATACAAGAGACCGCATACTACGCATACATATTGTTTATGACCACTAATACACTGTGGTTTTGCGCCACAGTTATCTTTCCCTTAAGGGATCGACACCTTTTTTACTTCATTATAATTGTAGGGACGACCCAGGTTGGGATAAGTAGTTCTCGCCGCTACCCGCATATACCAATCACGTTGATCGGGTAAAGCACCGCCGGAGCTGGTAAAGGTCAGCGTTTGCCCCAGCAGATTATTGCCATTGGTGCCGGTGTACGATACCCGGGTGGAATAACGCGGATCAAAACTATTCGCATTACTGCCTACATAGGGTAAACGATTTATGTATAAATTGATATCCGTAACATTCAATTGGTAATTGGGATCATTGGTACCGCGGGTAACGATAAATGTAACACTTATGGTTCCATTGGCATTCAGAACCGGTTCGCCCACCCATTCTATGCGCAGGAAAGGTTCCACCGTAAAATCAACTTCTGTAACGCCACCCTGGATGTCGACTTCTTTACTTTTATCAACGGGATTAGCCCCTGTTTGTACCAACGGTACAAAAGCGCCGTCGGCTGATATTCTGTAATGACCGGCAAAGATCTTGGTATTGTTATAGGTGCCATCCTGCATGGTTGCCAGGTAAAGCGGCGTTGGGTTATCACTCCAGCTCAGTTCCCGCAATTCAATGCGGGTGCCGGTGCCGTTTTCACCCGATACTTCGCCGGGCACATTTTTACCGGTACCGGCGTCAATGATCCTGCCCCTTAATGTTTGATCAGGAGCCGCATAGTTGTCTACTTTTGAGCAGGCGCCCGCTGTCATAAGCGCCATACTAACCATGATATAATAGAATGTCTTTTTCATATAGAAAGAAATTAAAAGCCAGGGTTTTGAACTAAGTTTGGACTCTTGGTAATAGCGCCTGTGGGGATCTGCTGGTAGTACCACCGCGTATCAAAGGTGAACCGGACATTTCTTTCATCGGTGCGGGCATCAAAGAAATACTTGCCGGTCTCTGCTGCGTAAAATGGCATCAATACTCTGTACAAGGTGCTGTTCTGTTCCTTATCCAAAATGCGCCATCTTCTCAGGTCCCAATAGATCTTATTTTCGAAGGCCAGCTCTTTTCTCCTTTCTTTTCTGATCGTATCGATCGTAAGTGTAACTGCCGGTGTGGCGCCTGCGCGGTTCCTGATCAGATTGATATTATTCAAAGCTGTTGCCAGGTAATTGGCGCCCTGCCCCGCTTCGCTCAATTCAAAACCGGCTTCAGCCGCATTTAACAGCACTTCTGCATACCTGATCTCGATCCAGCTTTGTTCAGACCGGTTGGTCATCACTTCCGCCGTTGGTTTATCGGGCACCAGGTATTTGCGAACAGAAAATCCGGTAATGCTGCCACCGGGACCATTGGCAGCCAGATTGGTAAAGATGCCACTGGCGCCGGCCGGATTCATCTTCGTTCCATTGGGTAAAGTGTACGGCGTTTGCAATACGGCCGCTGATTGTACAATATTTGTGGTGGGATAATTCTGTGTAGAACCAGCGGGCAGCAAGCGGCTGATACCGCCGGCGGTACTACCGGTGTATATCCCACGCCGGAACTCAATGCTTTGCCCTTTGAACATATCCCCGGGTAGAATGACGGTGGCTCTCAGCCTGGGTTCGGCATTGGCAAACAGCTCCATTGTATTGTTATACAGAATATACTTACCGCTGCCATCCAGTGTTTGAATAGTACCGTCAGCATTCCTAGGCAGGCCTTCAAACATTTCTACAAAATCAAGTGTGGGATTTGTTTCTGATGAATAATTACCGCCCGGGCCTTCCAACTGTTTGGGTACGCTCAATGCATCGTAAGCATGCACGGCATCGGGATATTTATACTGACGGATAAAAATGTTTTCGAGACTGGCCGCATCCAGAAAGAGGTTTACAAAATTCTGGTAGATCGCAGCTTTGTCACCGGCAACAAAATTCCTGGTATACAATGAATACTTCCCGTTCAGCAAGGCTGCTGCATCAAAGCTGGCTTTAAAATAGGTATTTGCTTTCTCCGCCGGGATGCCGCACAAACGCTCTGAACCAACTGTTAAATGGATGGTATTATACTTGGCAATGCTTCCGGCAAACAGCATGACCCTGGATTTAAAAGCCGCTGCTGCATATTTATTGGGTCTGCCAGCTTTATTCGTTTCCGGTAAATTATCCCATGCAAAATCCAGGTCTGCAGCGATCATGTCATATACTTTCTCTTCTGCTGAGCGTGGAATTTTCAATTCTTCAATACCTGCCGATAATTCGTCGATGGTCTGATCTGGTTTTGTCAATACCTTATCAACGATCGGCACGCCACCATATCGTTTTACGAGAGCAAAATAAGTGACGGCCCTGATAAACCGCGCTTCACCCTGCCAGTTATTCACCTGGCCTGTATTGAAATGAACGGCATAGGCAGGCAGCGTTTCCATAAAGTAATTGGCTTCCCGGATCAGGCTGTACGCATCTCCCCAATAGTTGAAGGTTTCGATGGTATTAGGCATATCCCGGCTCAATGCTTCACCGGTAAGACCGCTGGCAGAGCCGATCACAAATGCATTGAAGCTGATGGTGGGTGAATATTTAAAATCCTCGATCGGCAGGCGGCTGTACATGCGTGCCATATAGGAGGTGATACCCGCTTCATTGGTAAAGATGTCTTTGTCCTGCACTACGTTCAACGGTGGTACATCCAGCTTTTCACAGGCCGCCAGCCCAATAAAAAAAACCGCTAGTATGATATATATACACTTTTTCATGGCAATGATTATAATTGAATGTTTACGCCGAAGGTGAGTTTAATATCGAGTGGGTACAGGTAACCAAACTGTGAAGATGGATGTTCCGGATCAAGATAACGGAGTTTGGTAAACGTTACCGGGTTGTAACCGTTGGCATACACGCGCAGGCTTTTTAAACCTGTTGCTGCAAGCCATTTATGCGGGAGGGTATATCCCAGTTCAACCGTTTTCAGGCGCAGGTAAGCCGCACTCGATGCATTGGCTAACGTGTTCGTGTATGGCACCGTACCGGTATAGGCAAAATGGCCGGGCACCCATTCTGTTTTGGGATCATAGGGATCTGCGGTGGGATCAAGCGGATGCCACCTGTCCATAAATTGCTCCAGCGCCCCGCCGCCTGCCCAAAGCGGTGTATTCAATTGCTCAAAATAAGATACGTACACTTTACCGGCTCCATTCCAGGTCATGCTCAGATCAAAGCCTTTGTAAGCTGCATTCACCGTAAAACCATAGGTTATGCTCGGCAACCCGGCGGTAGCGATGGGGCGGTTATCCTGTGTGCTGATCTGCCCGTCGCCATTCCAGTCTTCATACATATAATCGCCCACCACCGTATTCCGTGGAATATAAAAAGGACTGTTCACAATATCTTCATAGGACTGGAACTGACCATTATTGCCATATCCCCAATAGATATTGTTCCATCGATTGGCGGTGTAGGTGCTGTTATTCCAGTTGAGATAAGAATTCCCAGCTCTTGCAGCCACGCGGGTGGTATTCATGGTCCTTGCATAACCAAACACACCTTTCACCATATAATTCAATGCGCCAATACGGTTCTCATGGCTTAGCTCCAGGTCGAAACCTTCTGTGCGGTCACCGTTCAGGTTTTGCTGCGGTAATCCAACGCCAACAACATCGGGTAAGGTTAAGACCTGCGTAGCTAACAAACCGGTTCGGTCACGGCGGAAATAGTCGGCACTAACACCTAATAAGCCACGCCAGGCCTGCACATCAACTCCTATATTCAGCATTTTGCCGGTGTACCAGGAAATATCAGGATTGGGCAGTCCTTTACTTTGAACGGCGCTGATAAAGGTTCCGTCAAAGACGGCTCCGCCGGGTGTACCGGTAGCGCTTCCGCCGGCGGGATAATTATAACCGGTAATGAATTGATAATTGGATGCGTTCTCATCACCGGTAAGCCCGTACGAAGCACGCAACTTCAGGTTATTAATAAAGGAGAGCTTTGAACTCTTTTTAAAGAAATTCTCTTCTGAGATCCGCCAGGCCACAAAGCCGGCCGGAAAGAACCCCCATTGTTTATCTACAGCGAATTTGGAGGAACCGTCTTGCCGGAAAGTGAACTCGGCAAAATACCTTCCTTCATAGTCATAGGCCAGCCGCCCCACGTAGGAGGCATTGATGATCTTATACAAATTATGTGATAATAAATTTCCCTGCTGGTTGGTGCTATTACCTGCCAGCAGCTGGTCAACTGCAATGGCCAGTTCCCGCTGGGCATACAGATTATCTGCACTGCGGGTATTCCTTTCATATAAAAACAGGGCGGAAAGGTTGTGGCCGCCGAACTGCCGGTTGTAGTTCATGGATGCCTGTAACAAGCTGGCCGGCAACTCCGCATATCCTCTTCTGATGGTAGCAGGTGTTTGCTGTGGTACCGGTTTATAGGTGTCGGTGCTGGCGTCGTAATTGTACAGATTGTACGCTTTCATGTAGGCTTTGTTGCTGCTGTCGTTGAAGTCATAGCTGTACAGCCCTTTCAAGGTTAAGCCTTTTATGCCCGGCACTTCATACGTTAAACTTACTGAAGACTGAAACCACTTATATCTTTGAATGATGTAACCGTTCACATCGGAGCGGGAATGCGCCACACCATTGAGGTTGCTGGGCACATTGTTAAAGTAGGTGGGATTATTGTTCGCATAAATGTTTTGAACGGGCGGCTGATACCAGAGGCTGCGGAAGACATACCAGGGAGAAATATAAGGCTGGTTCTTTTGGTCGAGAATGCCCGACATGTTCACGTCGAAGGTCAGGCGTTTGGAGATCCTGGTGCTCAGGTTGGAGCGAATATTATAGCGCTTATATTTTACATCATCACTTTTGAAAATAGCATCCTGCGCCATATAGCCAAGGCTCACGAAATATGTGGTATTATCCGTTCCGCCCGATGCGCTGATATCGTGCTGGCTGAAGGGCGCCGAATTACGGATAATGGCATCCTGCCAGTTGGAAGCGACTTTGGTTCCATTCCTGTAAGCTTCAAAATCGGCTTCTGTATACAGTGGCGTACCTCCGTTCACATTGTGCATGCGTTGCTCGTTCACCAGGGTCATATAGTCAAAAATGCCAACGGGCTTGGGCAAACGCGAAGCGAATTGAAGTCCATACGTTCCATTATAGGTCAGATTCAGTTTTCCTTTTTTGCCTTTTTTAGTGGTAATCAAGACCACACCGTTGGCAGCCCTTACACCATAGATCGCAGCAGATGCATCCTTTAACACCGAGATACTTTCGATATCAGCCGGGTTCAGGCGGGTGATATTGTTCCGGGGAACCCCATCGATCACAACGAGCGGATTACCCAGCCCTCTTATGTCGAATGCGTTGTCGAAACTACCGGGCTCGCTGCTGTTTTGTATTACGCGTAAACCGGCCACTTTACCGGTTAACATATTTTGAACGTTCTCGTTCTTCGTGGTCACCACTTCTTTGCCGGTAACCGATGCCACTGCGCCAGTCAATGTAGCTTTCCTGCGGGCGCCATAACCGATGACCACCACATCGTCAAGTGAAGTAGCGCTGGGCGACAAGCTGATATTGATCGCACTCAGATCCCGTATCAACCATTCCTGCGAGGCGTAACCTGTCATGGTAAAAACCAGGGTTTGCCCTTTTTGTGCATCGATGGTAAACAGTCCCAGGGAATCGGTGGAAGTGCCTTTTTTTGTTTCTTTCACGATGACCGATACTTTCGCCAGCGGGTTTCCGGTTTCGCTCATCACAAATCCCTTAACAGGATTATTGATTTGGGCGGAGAGGGTTTGCAGGCTGCTCATCAACAGCAGCCCTATAATTTGTATGGTAATAGGCAAAAAGCTTTTCGGCCATGGTGCGGCAGCTTGCATAAGCGGAGCAGGCTGCTGTTTGTTGGCGCGATCAACCGATGGCCGGGTTGATGGCCGCCATTTGCTACTACAATCAAAAGAAAGTTTTCTTTTTGGGGTAGTAAATAATCTGGGGGAATTCATATGCTAACGCAGGTTGAATAATTAAATAATGACGTTACATAGAATAAGGAGAGCGGACTGCTTTAATAGCGTTCGGACAGAAGGATGAAGATTTATCTGGTAGCGCCTCTTAATGTTGGAGAGATGATCAGGGAAGCCGAAAAACAGAAGCGATTTCTTGTTGACATTCGCCTGGTACAGCAAAATGTTTTTAGTGGGTGTAAAACCCTGGCGGCCGGTATACCAGGTACCATTCTTCAGGAGTGGCAATACGCCGGCGGATCGTTTTTTTCATATACAAGCAGTTTAGTTTGGAAGCAATTTCTCATCAAATATATGTACATACATATAAACATACAAACATTTCAGCCGCTTTTTTCTATTTTTGTCTGAACTGCACGAAAAACAGCACCAGCATGAAGCTTCGCATAGACCATAAAAGCCACGTCCCGCTTCATTTACAGGCGGAAGAACTGTTACGGAACCTGATCCGGGATCCGCAGTTTGCCGATGGAAAATTTTTACCCAATGAAGTAGACCTGGCCAAGGAACTGGCCATTTCGCGTACGACCCTGCGGCAGGCGCTGAACAAGCTGGTGTATGAAGGTTTGTTGATACGTAAGAAAGGGATCGGCACCAAAGTGGCAGAAGCATCGGTAAGTTCCAAATCGAAGAACTGGCTGAGTTTTTCGCAGGAGATGCAGGCGCGTGGTATTCCTATTAAAAATTTTGAATTACACGTTACCTGGGTATATCCCGATGAAGCAGTGGCTAATTTCTTCGACATCACCACCCAGAAAAAAGTACTGAAGCTGGAAAGGCTGCGAGGCCGTCCGGAAGGGCCTTTCGTGTATTTTGTTTCGTTCTTTCATCCCCGGGTGGGGCTTACCGGAGAAGAAGACTTCAAGCGCCCTTTGTATGAGATCCTGGAGAAGGATTACCGGGTGGTAGCCAATTTATCGAAAGAGGAGATCAGTGCAAAAGCAGCTGGTAAATTCATTGCGGGCAAACTGGAAATAGAGCCGGGCAGCCCTATCCTCTTCAGAAAACGATTTGTTTACGACCAGGGAGAGCGGCCGATCGAGTACAACCTGGGTTATTACAAGGCGGACAGCTTTGTATATACAATTGAAAGCCGCAGAGAGTGACCCCTACGGGGTAACCATGTGTTGTTCTTTCATGTAAAATAGCTATCACCGTTGCTTTTTTATTGCTTTGCCGTGATGCAATCGCGGTTGGTTTACCATGAATGACCTTGACCGCCTGTGCCGGGGCTATCTTTAATTACCTACCGGCGCCCATACCCCTCAGTTCCGATATCATCCTTATAATGCTGCTGCAGGCGGCGTAACCGGGTCTTGAGCTGCTGTACTATTTTTGCATATTTCGGATTGTCATATAGGTTATTCATTTCCTGTTTATCCTTTTTCAGGTCATATAATTCCCAAGCATTGATCGGATTATAAAAGTGCATTAACTTATACCGCCCTGTATAAATGCCGTAATGGCGGGTAAGGCCGAATGACAGCTCATAATAATGGTAGTAAATTTCCTTTCGCCAGCCGGGCGCTTTTCCTTTTTGCAGCAGCGGCTGCATAGATGCTCCCTGCATGTCGGCCGGAATGGAAATGCCTGCATAATCAAGTAATGTAGGGGCGATATCCAGATTCAAGGTAAAGGCATTTACCTGCTGTTTGGGTCTTATCTTCGCCGGATAACGGATAACCATGGGCGTTCTAAAGGATTCATCATACATGAACCTTTTGTCGTACAGGCCATGTTCGCCCAGATAAAAGCCCTGGTCGGAAGTATAGATCACAATGGTGTTTTCAGCCAGCCCGTGCTTGTCCAGGTAATCCAATACCCTTCCTACATTATCATCTACCGACAAAATACAACGCAGGTAATCTTCCATATACCGGCGGAACTGGAACTTCACCAGGGAAGCTGAATCGTGGATCTTTTTGAATTGCTCATATTCCAGTTGATACACTGAATCCCACTGCCTGCGCTCAGCCGCTGTCAACCGCTCTATTTCCCGCTGGTATTCAGCCGGCGCCCAATCATTGATCTTCGTGACCGCACAGGTATCACAGGGAATTTTGCTATCGTACCGGATATCGAGGTCATGAGCTACCGTTATTTGTTGCCGCTGCAGGGCCGGACGGTTCCTGTAATCATCATAAAAATTGTGCGGTAAAGGGAATGCGGTATTGTCGTATTTGTGCAGGTATTTCAGCGGCGGCATGAAATTGCGATGCGGCGCCTTGTGATGCAGCATCAGAAAGAAGGGACCTTTCTTATGCTGATCGATCCACTGCAAAGCCAGGTCGGTAATAACATCCGTTACATATCCTTTATACGCAGTATCCTTTCCCATTTTTATAAAGGGTGGATTGTAATAATGTCCCTGGGCCGGCAGAATATTCCAGTGATCGAAACCTGTAGGTTCACTCCACAAATGCCACTTACCTACGATGGCAGTATGGTAACCGTTTGCCCGCAGGATCTTGGGCAGCGTCTGTTGCGCCCCGTTAAAGTAAGTGCCATTGTCCCTTAGGCCATTTACATGAGAATATTTGCCCGTCAGGATCACCGCCCGGCTTGGACTGCAAACGGAATTCGTGACGAAGCCATTCTTCATTATAGCGCCCTCCCGCCCTATGCGATCGATATTCGGCGTTTGTATAAGCCGGGAACCGTAGGCGCTGACCGCCTGGTAAGCGTGATCGTCGGCCATAATGAATATAATGTTGGGGCGCGCGGTTCCTGCCTGTTGGGCAAAAACAGTTGAGGTGAAACAACTGCATAATGCGGTCAATGCATGCAACAGTAATACAGGCAACAGGCGATCCATATGGCTTGTTTTAGGTTGGGTGCTCAAATGTAAGTACTTTGTACATACATACAAACAAAATAATTCCTGTTTTCAGGCAAAAGACCAGGCTTCCCAACATTTTGAGGGAGTCGCTCACATCAAACTGGATAGTTGAACAACTGATCATTTTATGCTGTTCTTACAGTAGCTTTAATCGTTTAATATTTTTTATATGAAAGCTTTAGCGATTGACTGGCCGGCTGCCATAAAACCACTGCTGAAAAAATATAAGAACAGCAAACATCCGCTGCAGGCAGAAAATGCCTATCAATGGATTGTAATGGTGGTACTATCCGCGCAGTCGAGTGATGATCTGATCAATCAGATAGCGCCTGACTTTTTTACAAAGTTCCCGGACATGCGGGCGCTTTCTAAAGCGGATCCTAAATCCTTATTCCCCTATCTTACCAAAGTGAGAAACTTTGCACACAAAGCGCAGTGGTTGGTTGAAACAGCTAAAAAAATAAAAGATAACAAACATATCCCGCTTGAAATAGAAGCGCTGGTCGAACTGCCAGGGATCGGCCGGAAGTCAGCCAATGTGATCCGGCGTGGAGCAAATGCAAAACCGGAAGGGATTATTGTTGACCTGCATACGATCAGGGTCGCCAACAGGCTGGGCATTGTAGATTCAACCAATGCTGAAAAGATCGAGAAGCAATTGATGGAAATATTGCCAAGAAATGAGTGGGATGCCGGCATGGCGATGTCTTTCCTGGGCCGTGAGATCTGCAGGCCTGAACCGCAATGCCCTATTTGTTTGATGAAGAAAGTGTGCGCCTATTATAACACGGTTGTAAAGAAGACGGTCAAAAAACCGGCGACTAAAAGATCCGCTACATAAAAAAGGGCAGTTCAAGTGAACCGCCCCTTTGCATATTGGATCACACTATAATTTTACCAGTTTTATCTGTTTGATATTATTGCCCTGTCTTACTTCGAGATAATAGAAGCCCTTTTGATATGCCTGTCCTAACCGCAGTGACCCTTCCGGTACATTATCCCGCTGTTCAACCATCCTGCCCTGCACATCCACTACGCGAAGCGTTATTTTACCCGCAGCGCCCTGGATATTGATGTTGAAGTAGTCATAAGCAGGATTACCAAACACCTTCACCGTAAATGGCGTTACAGGAGCAGGTATCTCTACCGGTGCAGCCACCCGCGCAATAGAAGCTGTCTGGGTAGTTGAAGGCGTACTGCGAACAGAAACATTGCCGCCGCCCAGGTTCTGCAATGCGGTTTGAACACCATTCCAGTTACTGGAGAAGATCACCTGCGAAGTAGCAGGATCCATTAACAATATACTCACCTGGTCATTCTGCCCACCCGATGACACATCATTCATTCTAACGGTGAGGTCTATGTTACCACCTAATGAGATGGGATTCAAAGGATCGGTGATATCCCTGTAATTTGCCTTGGTATTAAAATAAGCGGGCGTACCACTTGACGTCTTAGCGGAAACCACCAGTGTATTTACAGCATTACTTTTCACCTGGTAGATCCGGCCATTGCAACGGATGATAATATTACACTGGCCTTTCAGGTTGGACCCCGATTTATTATACTGCATGTTAAAACCGAAATTGGTCTTCAATCCTGTTGTACCGGCTATTACCCCATTGCAGGAAGTATTCCGTAAATAACCGCCACCGGTTACAAAATCAGCACCTGGGCGCGCAATGGTGATAGTTGTGGCCACATCGGAAGTGCCGCCGGTATAATAGTTATCGGCAACAGCATATACCTGTAAGTTAGCACCACCAGCCTGTTGCTCTGTACTGGTCAATGTATAGTTAAAAGATGTTACCACCGTACCAACGGTTGAATCCGTCATCAGGGCGGGCGTTATATTAGCGGTACCTAAGATGGGGCCTGATACGGGGTTATCTCTTCTAAAGGTGACTTTTGCGTTTTTAATATTGCCCCGGTTGCCATCTGCACCTGGGAACAGATCGCGGATGGTGGCACTTAGACTTAAGGTTACCGACGTAGCTGTGGTGCTTGGCAGGGAAACATAGTCTGCTCCCGTATAAGTAATATCAGCATTTTCCCTGGTGATGGTCAGTAAGCAGGTGGAGGTATTATTACTGCTATTCAAACCATAATTGGCATTCGGCGCATTGAAAATGGCTGTGACGGTTTTTCCGCCGGGCGCCATTTGACCGGACAGGCCTTCTACCAGTTGGATGTCGGCGAGTATGCCCACCAGGTTGGTTCCTGAAACAGTTAACGGTACAGTGCCCATTACCTGGTTCCCTACTTTAAAGGTTACGGTGGTTGCTGCTCCATGAGCGCCGGTTACGACTGGTGCACCATTATTAATAGTGGCCATAAAGGTTACGGTATCGCTATATTGTTGCGTTGTTACATTCGTACTGGCATAGGTAATTACCGCAATAGCAGTTATGTTTAGTGTAGCCGGTGTATTTGATACGGTGTAGTTGAATAAGCGGTTATCCGGATCATTCAGCGTTGCAGTGATGGGGTAATTGCCGATGGCTGATGCGGCTGTCGCTGTTGTGCTATAACTAACTGTAAGATTATCGCTGGCAACAATACCGGTTTCAATACCATCGAGCACAGGAAGCGCAGCGCCGTAAACTTTTGTTTTGTTGTTAACTGTAATGGTAAGGGCGCGTTTGGTAATAGTGAGATCATTACCGATATAGGAAAGATTATAGTTACCATTTAACGCCAGGGTACCTTGTTGGATAGCATAAGCACCTATATTCTCACCAGCGGCTCTTGTCAGTGCTCCGGTGAAATCATCGGTGAAGGCCAGGCTGCCTGAAGTGATTTGATAAGTGAAGGTGGGATCAGCCTCGCCATAGGTCTTACTCTTCGCATCAGCAGTGACGGTAATGGCGCGTTGACTGATCGTCAGGTTGGCGCTTATGTAAGTCAAATCATAATTGCCGTTTAAGGCCAGGGTGCCTTGTTGAATGGCATACAGACCCACATTCTCACCAGTGGCTCTTGCCAGTGCACCGGTGAAATCATCGGTGAAGGCCAGGCTGCCTGAAGTGATTTGGTAAGTCAAAACCGGATCAGATTCGCCGTAGGTTTTACTCTTTGCATCGGCGGTGACGGTAATGGCGCGCTGGTTAATGCTCAGGTTGGCGCCTATGTAAGTCAAATCATAATTGCCGTTCAATGCCAATGTACCTTGTTGAATGGCGTATAAACCCACGTTCTCACCGGCGGCTCTTGTTAATGCACCGGTGAAATCATCGGTGAAGGCCAGAGTACCTGAGGTTATCTGATAGGTCAATGCGGGATCAGCTTCGCCATAGGTCTTACTCTTCGCATCAGCGGTGACGGTAATGGCGCGTTGGTTGATGCTTAAGTTGGCGCCGACATAACTTAAATTATAATTACCGTTCAATGTCAATGTACCTTGTTGAATGGCATATAAACCCACGTTCTCACCGGCGGCTCTTGTTAATGCACCAGTAAAATCATCGGTGAAGGCCAGGCTGCCTGAAGTGATCTGATAGGTCAATGCCGGATCAGATTCCCCGTAGATCTTACTCTTTGCATCAGCAGTGACGGTGATGGCGCGTTGGCTGATGCTCAGGTTGGCGCCTATGTAAGTCAAATCATAATTGCTGTTCAATGCCAGTGTACCTTGTTGAATGGCATAAAGACCCACGTTCTCACCGGCGGCTCTTGTCAGGGAGCCAGTAAAATCATCGGTGAAGGCCAGACTGCCTGAGGTTATTTGATAAGTCAGAACCGGATCGCTTTCCCCATAGATCTTACTCTTTGCATCGGCAGTGACGGTAATGGCGCGTTGGCTGATGGCCAGGTTGGCGCCGATATAAGAAAGATCATAGTTGCTGTTCAATGCCAATGTACCTTGTTGGATGGCATACAGACCAACGTTCTCGCCAGCGGCTCTTGTCAGTGCACCGGTGAATTCATCGCTAAAGGCCAGGCTTCCTGATGTTATCTGGTAAGTCAAAACCGGATCAGATTCGCCGTAGGTCTTACTTTTTGCATCAGCGGTGACGGTTATGGCGCGTTGGTTAATGCTCAGGTTGGCGCCGACATAACTTAAATTATAATTACCGTTCAATGTCAATGTACCTTGTTGAATGGCATATAAACCAACGTTCTCCCCAGCGGCTCTTGTCAATGCACCGGTGAAATCATCGGTGAAGGCCAGAGTACCTGTGGTTATCTGGTAAGTCAAAGCCGGATCTGATTCGCCATAGGTCTTACTCTTCGCATCAGCAGTGACGGTAATGGCGCGTTGGTTGATGCTTAAGTTGGCGCCGACATAACTTAAATTATAATTGCCGTTCAATGCCAATGTACCTTGTTGAATGGCATAGATACCCACATTCTCACCAGCGGCTCTTGTTAATGCACCGGAAAAATCATCGCTAAAGGCCAGACTGCCTGAAGTGATCTGATAGGTCAATGCCGGATCAGATTCCCCGTAGGTCTTACTCTTTGCATCAGCAGTGACGGTGATGGCGCGTTGGCTGATGGCCAGGTTGGCGCCGACATAACTTAAATTATAATTGCCGTTCAATGCTAATGTGCCTTGTTGAATGGCATAGATACCCACATTCTCACCGGCAGCTCTGGTTAAAGAACCAGTAAAATCATCGGTAAAGGCTAGACGGCCTAAGGTTATTTGATAAGTCAGAACCGGATCGCTTTCGCCATAGGTCTTGCTCTTCGCATCAGCAGTGACGGTTATGGCGCGTTGGTTAATGCTCAGGTTGGCGCCTATGTAGGTCAAATCATAATTGCCGTTTAAGGCCAGGGTGCCTTGTTGAATGGCATAGATACCCACATTCTCACCAGTGGCTCTTGTCAGTGCTCCGGTGAAATCATCGGTAAAGGCCAGGCTTCCTGAAGTAATTTGGTAAGTCAATGCGGGATCAGATTCGCCGTATGTTTTACTCTTCGCATCGGCCGTGACGGTAATGGCGCGTTGGTTGATGCTCAGGTTGGCGCCTATGTAAGTCAAATCATAATTGCCGTTTAAGGCCAGGGTGCCTTGCTGAATGGCATACAGACCAACGTTCTCACCGGCGGCTCTTGTCAGTGCACCGGTGAAATCATCGCTAAAGGCCAGACTGCCTGAAGAGATTTGATAGGTTAATGCAGGATCGCTTTCCCCATAGGTCTTACTCTTTGCATCGGCAGTGACGGTGATGGCGCGTTGACCAATGCTCAGGTTGGCGCCTATGTAAGTCAAATCATAATTGCCGTTCAATGCCAGTGTACCTTGTTGAATGGCGTATAAACCCACGTTCTCACCGGCGGCTCTTGTTAATGCACCGGTAAAATCATCGGTAAAGGCCAGGCTGCCTGAAGTGATTTGGTAAGTCAAAACCGGATCAGATTCGCCATAGGTCTTACTCTTTGCATCAGCAGTGACGGTGATGGCGCGTTGGTTAATGCTCAGGTTGGCGCCTATGTAAGTCAAATCATAATTGCCGTTCAATGCTAATGTGCCTTGTTGAATGGCATACAGACCCACATTCTCACCAGTGGCTCTTGCCAGTGCTCCGGTAAAATCATCGGTAAAGGCCAGGCTTCCTGATGTTATCTGGTAAGTCAAAACCGGATCAGCTTCGCCATAGGTCTTACTCTTCGCATCAGCAGTGACGGTTATGGCGCGTTGGTTGATGCTCAGGTTGGCGCCTATGTAAGTCAAATCATAATTGCCGTTCAATGCCAGGGTGCCTTGTTGAATGGCATACAGACCGACATTCTCACCAGTGGCTCTTGTCAGTGCTCCGGTGAAATCATCGGTGAAGGCCAGGCTTCCTGATGTTATCTGGTAAGTCAAAACCGGATCAGCTTCCCCGTAGGTCTTACTCTTCGTATCGACCGTGACAGTAATAGCGCGTTGGTTAACGGTCAGCGTTCCATTGACATAAATAAAATTATAGTTTGCAGCAACCCCATTGGCGGGCACTAAGGCATAAGTACCTACCCCACTTGTCGCAGTCGCAGCCGTGGATGCTGTTGGTTCCGTCGTAAGCGCAGAGGCACTCTCGCTGCCAACAAAGCCGGAATAACTGAGGGTAAAAGCAGGGTTTACTTCTCCATACAGCCTTTCTTTATTGTCGGCTGTGACAGTCAGACTGGCTTTATTAACCGTCAAATTAACCGCGTTACTCGTAGTGGTTTTAGCCGGTGTGCAGTTTGAGGCAATACATCGATATTGATTTCCATTATATGAAGCAGGTGGCTTGGTTAAGCTAAGCGTACTTGTTGTAGCACCCGCATAAACGCCACCATTCGAAATATTGGCCCAGCCGCCACCACTCACAGATACCTGCCATTGGTAAGTTGCCGGACTGCTGGTGCCAAAGCTAAAGGAAGCATTATTACCATAAGTGACCGTTTGCGAAACAGGTTGCGATGACACTGTAGGTGCTGTGCAGGCTAATACCGTTACTACAGGGTGCTGTTCGTTTCCAGTAACTTTGACTATGGGAATACCATTTGAGCCAGTAAACGTATAGTTATTGTTTTCGGAAGCCAGGGTCGTAAAAGTATAATTTGTTTGGGTTGCAATACTTGGATTAGTAGCAGTAAAAGTAATATCTACGTAAGCTGCCGCTGCTGGTGGAACATGTATAGGTAGCCCGCTACCTGATGCTTTGCAGCGGATATGATTTGCAGTACTGCTGTAACCGTTTGTATAACCAGCTGATGTTTCAAACTCAAAAGGATAGCTTGCATTGTTTGATGTTGAAATTGCAGTAGTAGTGATATTCGAAAAACCTGTGGGAATACTAATCTGTATCGATTCCAAAATTTCCGCACCACCTCCTGACGATAAGTTTGTAACCCTTATTGTGTAAGAAATACTTGCTCCTGAATTACCAGTTGTTGGCGAGATCGTCGCGGAAAAAAGCTCCGCATCCGTGAAGGTGGTCTTTGCGGTTTGCGCCGAAACCATGCCGGTTGCTGTTAATACAAAAGATTCTCCCAGATGAAAAGGCTGAATAATATACTGCTCATTCCTGATATGCCCATTAGCGTCAGCCGTTGCATATAATACAGTATTACCGTGCGTTACTGTAGAATGATCGATATCCAGCTTCACCGGTTCACCGGGCAACCAGCCATCACCTTCAATGATCACTACTTCGCCGGGTTGATAGTCCGCTTTATCAGTATATACAGTAGCGTTAGTAGTTTGTCCTACAGTACGAACACTAAATAGCATGGCAATAAGTATTACCAGCATTCCCATTTTGGTATGCATAATAAGCAGTTGTTTAGGGTTTAAATACAGACTTTATTTAACAGAGGAAATGGAGAAATACGGTTTTTCGGTAAGATGCTACGATGAGGAACAGGTCTTCTGATCGTTTGAAAGGCTACGGGCGGCAATAAGCGATTTTACATAGGTATGTAAATTTCTAATATAAATTTAATATAATTCTAATCTAAACCAATCTTCTCAATAATTATCTGGTAATACTTAGGCCTTTTAAAAGGAAGTTGATGGCAGTCAAGCAAAAGAGCTATCCCCTCCGGGCAGGTTCGCTTCGTTCGGCAAAACGATTGAAAATCTTCTTTGCTTTTAAAGTACCCGTCCCAAAAGCAGATCTGTATTGCTGGGCTTAATAAATGCCGCGCTAAAGAACTGCCGGGCACAAGTCAATAGGAAATTCTCATAAAGAGGCCGATTGCAAGAATCCAGCAAGCAGAATCAGTGAGGTGGTGCTGCATAGATAGGCTCGGCATACAAAAGGGAACGCCCTTACAAAAACCCGGCAAACCGCCGCGGGAATGGCGACCCGCAAAACTTACGGCAAGTTCCAAATACGGGCCCTAGCGATATACATATATTGTTTAGGGACAAGCCGTTAAACGAAGTGTCCAAAATTATCAACACTTCTGGCAAAGCTCTTGGCTTGCTATTTGTGTCTACCTCTAAAAAAAACGTGAAGTATGAAAAAGATAATTTTTGCAACCCTGTTTGCGACAGGTTTGGGACTGGCTGCGTCTGCACAAACCGAGACACAAACCCAAACACAGACACAGACGCAGACACAGGACGCACAGGAGCTGAAAGAAAGTGATGTGCCTGCTACCGTTAAAACAAGCTTCAAATCTGCATTTCCGAATGCGAAAGATGTAGAATGGAAAATGAAGGAGGGCAAGTACAAAGTTGAGTTTGAAGTAAATGGTACTGACCATATGGCTTCGTTTGGATCTGATGGTAAATTGATGTCAAAGGGCATGAAGATCAGAACTTCTGAACTTCCATCAGCAGTATCAAATGCTGTCAAAGGCGCCTATGCCGACAGGACTATTGATGAAGTTTACAGGGTAGACAAGGACGGTAGTGCTTACTACCTGGTAAAACTGAGTGGTGACCCTGAAACAAAAGTGAAATATACTGCAGACGGACAGTTGGTGAAAGAGAAGAAGGATCAGTAAAATGCAGTTAATGAAGTATGACGGGTTTTAGTCGCCGAATAAAATTGACCAGTTTAACGAAAGAATTACGAGATCCACAAAAGGCGAAGAGGCTGCCTCTAAATAGAAGGCGGCCTTCTTTATGAAATATCCACTTTCCCTGATGATAACGTAATATCACCACAATAGCCGTAGAATTGGACAATGGACGTGCAGGAATCCAGCGCAAAATATTTTTTAGCAGGCCTGCGAATGATGTGGGGAGCGTTTGGAAAGCGCCTGGATCTATACCCGCGAATACCTGAACTGGCCCTTCAAGGTGTTGTTTAAAAATTCACCTTTCGATGCCGAAGCCTTAAAAGCTTCCCATACCTGCTCGGGGACATCGAAATATTGATACACGGTGCCATTGTGAAACTCAACTTCAAGCGCAGCATTTGAATGCTCATAACCAATTTTAGCAACGGTTGCTGAAGAGAAATTTCTAAAGTATTCCATGTTATTTCCTTTGGATGTTGGGTAAGGTGGGATTCTGTTGCCGCCATACCAGCACCAGTTCGTCGTAATTGGGATTGGGCTCCATACGAATATTCCATCCACCGGGATGCATTGATAATTCACCGCTTACTTCGTCACAAACAACCGGATCCTGGCTATCGGGGCGTTTATTTTTCGGGGGTGGTTCAATGATCGTTCTCATTGGCAGCTTTACGGCTTCACCCAAAACAAGCGCTTCCCCTGTTCTGAGTAGCGGTAACATGCTGGTCAAACTTTCCAGGTTATCTGATACCGTACCGGTAATGTGCGAGCGGTCCGTATGATTCGATAACCGCAAAGCGATAAATGTTCCGCATTGCGAAAGAATGGTGGGATTTATTTCCGAAGGCCGCTGGCTAACGATCATGGCTCCGATGCCATATTTACGGCCTTCCTTAACGATCCGCTGTACAATGGAAGCGGCCAATCCATCCGCAGTATTATTCAAATAGGTGTGCGCTTCTTCCATCACTACCAACAAAGGCCGCTCCTTACCACCCTGTGATAATTTCCTGGCCCAAAACAGCGCATCATAAAGTATACGTAACAAGATGCCGATAATATCATTCATAATGGGCAAGGGTATGCCTGACAGATCGAGAATGGTTATGCGCTTCTCCGAGCCTATCCATGATTGCATCAGCGTCGAGAGGTCCTCCCTGGTATTTCCATCCAGATCGGGCGTTAAGCTACCGGGCTTAAAAAGAAAATCGTAACGCGGATCTTTCAATTTCGACGCCAGTCCTTCCAATGGCCTCCGTAGATTTAAATTGATGGCGCTGAGGTAAATCTGTTTATCTTTTTGAACCTGGTAATGCGGGGGAATAATATTTTCTGCATCCCCTGTTTGTACCGGCCGGTTGGTAGTTTCATCTATTACAAATGCTTCCGTTGTATTAGCGGTGTCAAAATTGTCTGTTATATTGCAAAATCTTTGTCCGGTACCTGGCACCGGGTGCGTAGAGTAAATAAGGCGGTGCAGGTACAGCCATAACCGGCGAATGCTGAAGGGAATGGGTGTGTCTACCGTTAAATTCTGTTCTGAAATGCCGCTGTAATGATTATTGCGAAATGATTTTCGCTTCAACTCAGTTATTTTTTCAAGGATAAATCCTTTATTCGTTTCATCCACCTCACCAAAAGTCATTGATAAGAGCTCATCAAAACTCATGGCCCAGAATGGAATATGCAGCGGCTTTTCGCTTTTATTACGGGGGTCGGGGTTGACTTTGAAAATATTGGCTTTGTCCTGCAGTGCATGTCCATATTCCCCGTGTACGTCCAGGATCAACATCCTCGAAGCGGGGAACCTGGTTTCGTCGGACAATGACGACAATAAACCAGCTACCGTGGTTGATTTTCCGGAACCTGTAGATCCTACGATCGCTGAATGTCTTGTGACCAACTTATTTATATCCACAAGTGCATCGATCGATTCTGCGCCGGCAATATGGCCGATCCTGATCAAATGATGCTGCTTTTCATGCTCACCATAAATGCCAGCCAGATCGTCTTCGGAAACCAAATGCACTTCATCATCAATGGTTGGATACTGGGAAATACCCCGCTGAAAAATACCTTTTTTATAACTTTCACCGATCAGTTGAATTTTCATCCACCGGTAACCATAAGGTTCTTTATCGGCTATATTCTCGGGCACGGCACTGGCGCCCACCTGGCTGACGATTCCAAACAGATCAAGATAGCCGATAGGGATCTTAACAAAACTTCCGACCTGCCCTACCCGGTACCCTTCCCCCTCCACAAAAGTAAGCCCGGTTAACTGGTTATTGTTCAGTGTAACGCTGACCGAGGTGCCGTTTACGTCCTGCACCATTCCTAATAAGGTGGGTTTATATAACAGGCTTTTCATCTTCGTCTTTATTAATGACACTTAATTCGCGCAGAAAGGTTCCAAACCGGGCAAAATCCCCTAATCGCAATTGAAATTCCTTCACTTCCTCTTCTCTTCCGTTATTATCGATCGTCTTTTTAGACAGCACAGCGGCGTTTCCGGGAATGTCTTTGATCAGTTCTTCGTTCTTCATATTCCAGACACCTTCATTGCGTGCAATGATCGCTTTATCAAAAGCCATCAGGCTGATATTAGGTACAGACTTCGCACAGTTCCTGGCTTTTTCATATTTCGGATCATCCAGTTCGCCAAATAAAAAAGCAAAGACCATCGCAGTTGGATTTGCTTTCAGGCTCTGCAGCATTACATCATTGATATGGTAATCATTAAAGGAGAAACCAGTTACGAATAAAGCGGAGGAAGGCGTCAGTAAAAATTCTTTTAGCCGGTCTAACATGGCCAGATAGGGCATTTTTCTGCTTTGATCATATTTCAGGTGAGATGGATAAATGAGGTAGCCTTTCTTGTCATCTTTTTTATCGCTTCGTATTACATTGTTCTTCTTATCTAATTTCCAGTTAATGGAGCCATGAATTTTCCATAACCTGGTCCATCTTGGATCAAGCAATCGTTCATTCTCAACGGCGCCTAGGTCGAAAAAAGCTTTTCTGGCGCCTATGAAACCATCGAAATATGGACAACCTTCTTCTTCAAAAGCCTGTTCAATAAGCAGATCGTAATTCGTTGTGAAAATATGAACCGGTTTTTCTCTTTCTATGGATCTGGCCCAGATGGCAACATCGTGATATGGGGTATCTGCCTCAGGTAATTCCTTGTCCACTTTTTCAGAAATGATTTGACAAATAGCGTTATCCAGTTCTGCCAGTTCCTGGGCAACAAAACCACGCACCATTCCTTTTCCGGCCACCAGTTTTAAGGAACGGATCCGGCTAAGCATTTCTTCCACATTGGGGTTGATGAGGCCATCTTCGATCATTTGTTTTACCAGCTTGTCGCAATGGCTTGGTTCTTTTTCGTTGCCGGCCAGCTGATGAATAATAATGTCGGTTAAACCCGCCACATCAGGAATTAAGGGATCTGTGATCTTCCTCCCTTTTTCCTCCCTTTCATGTACTCTTATCGAAAGCGGGCAGCCGGCTGCAATAAAGATCCCGATGGCTTTTTTGTTCTGGGCAAGTACCTGTTGGATGAAGCCAACCTGTTTGTATATATCGTGGGTTCTGGACATGGAGTAGCAGGATTGCTATAAGATTATAACAAACAAGACGGCCGAATGAACTAATAATCCAGTAAGTTTTTTTATTATGTATTTTGGAACAGGACGTCTGCAGATGAAAGCGCGGATGAAGCTGGCAATGAAATTTAATGTTGCGTGGGAGAGTTGGGGAGAATAAAAAAGCCCCCATTGGGGGCTTTTCATGAGTGATTGAAAATGAATTTAGTATCTATTTTTGTTATAACTATTTCCATTATTGAAACCGCCCCTGCTGCTTCCGCGGGAAGGTCTGTCTTCTTTTGGTTTTGCAACAGATACGCTGATTGTCCTGTTTTCTACAGTGGCACCATCAAGTTCTGCGATTGCCTTTTTTGAAGCAGCTTCATCGGCCATTTCAACAAAGCCGAAACCTCTTGACCTGCCGGTTTCCCTGTCTGTGATAACTTTAGCAGAAGTAACTTCTCCATAAGGAGCAAAGAAATCTTTTAAGTCTTCATCCTGTACGTTGAAGCTTAAGTTTGAAACATAAATGTTCATTTGTAAAAATTAATTAATGACAAAATTTCGAGGAAGGCAAGAAGTAAGAAACTAACTATAATGCAGATTACTAGGCAATGTAATTAATGAATACTAATGCGAGGCTCAAATTGACGGAACGAAGGTAATACTTATTTTTTACATTTCCATAGAAATAATAGAAAAGCCTGTCGCGGTTTTAAACCGCAACAGGACATTTCATTGAAAAAAGTAATCAGTTTAATAAATCATCAATGGGAATCGCTTCCAGGTAATGGCCTATTGCATTTGTATCCGGTAAAACCCGGTATTCTTCAATAGATTTGTCAGCTTTATTGCAATAAGCTTCTACATAGTAATCTTCCAGCTGAAAAAGAAAAACAATGACATCGGGATAGGTTCTTTGAGCCAACGCAACTGCCTTATTCATCACTGCACCCTTTTTATCCACCTCATTTAATAGGATAAATTCAGAAAGCTTCATAACGTTAATTTTAAAAAGTTAACTAATAAAGGCTTACTAAAACTTTAAATGAAACTGAAAAACAAAAACAAAAAACCTGATACAATAACCTGATACTATTAAACGAGCACAAAAGAAACGAAACAAAAAATGGCACTTATGTAACTACGAAAACTTGAAATGCGTCAAAGAAAAGAGGCTACATGACGCAGGAACAGAAGACATTGCGAATATAATAATTTTCAATCAAATATTTCAAGGGGAAAAGAAAAAGGGCTACCTGAAATAGTAGCCCTGTCAAAGAGTTGGGGATTGTTCCCCGAAGTACCCGGGACGGGAGTTGAACCCGTACAGCCATTGCTGGCCACAGGATTTTAAGTCCTGCGTGTCTACCAGTTCCACCACCCGGGTAAACCTTATCTTAAATCTACACCAAATACCTGATCCCGGCACAATACCTTAGGATCTTAGTGAAACAAAAAATTCCACCTTGTGGATGGAATTTAGAGCGGAAGACGAGGCTCGAACCCGCGACCTCAACCTTGGCAAGGTTGCGCTCTACCAACTGAGCTACTTCCGCATTTATCGCCTTAGCGGCGACAATATTTTGAAAAGAACTTTTTTCTATTTGCTGCAACTTATCGCTTGGTGATTCGTTGCTTTCGTTATTGGGAGTGCAAAAATAGGAATTATTTAATACTCACCAAATTTTTCTCCCTAAAAATCATTTATTTATACTGGGGAGTGTATTGGGTATTGCCCGGCACTTCCACCTTGGGTTTTCCTTTGTAACGATGAGCGTACAAGCTGTAGCAGCCGCCCAGTACAAAAGCCAGAATACAAAATACTTGCAGGTAAAACAGGAATACGGATGAATTTACCCAACTTCTTTTAAAGTCTTTATCGCGTGGATCTTTTTCCAGTTGTGCCATAACTCATTTGATTGCAGTGCAAAAATAATAGTTCAATCTAAAAATTCACCTTTTATTATCAACAATTTCTGTAAAAGTCTTTTTGCCCCGAATAAAATAACTCCAAACAACGCTTTTGTGCAGGTATCCACAGAGCTCGCCTTTTTTCTTCGGCGGAAATAATCCCTTCTTTCGTTTTAAAAATAACCACTTCAAAAATGCGCCATGCGCTCTCATCACCGACCGGTAATAGGTCTTCTGCCCTGAAAGTAACGATTTAAAAGCTGAGATATAATCCAGCCAAAAACGATAACTGATCTTCCATATTGCCTCCCAGCGGCTGAGATTCTTGGCCATCATCACCAGGTTGTTCCGGAAATTCAAGAATACCTTGCGGGCATTGCCTTTGGGCAGGGTTCCTCCACCTACATGGTACACTACTGACTGTGGACAGGCAAATACCCGGTAACCAGCCAATTGCAGCCGCCAGCAGAAGTCGATCTCTTCCTGGTGGGCGAAGAAGTATTCATCCAGTCCGCCCAGGGCATGATACAAATTAGCCCGCACAAACATGGCTGCGCCGCTGGCCCAGAAAATGGGTTCCGGCGTATCGTATTGTCCCTCATCTTTTTCGCAAACATCAAAGATGCGGCCGCGGGCAAATGGATAACCCAGGCAATCGAGCCAGCCGCCTGCGGCGCCGGCATATTCAAACAGGTGTTTATTATCGTATTGCAGCAGCTTGGGCTGACAGGCGCCGATGGTTCTGTCATTTTCAAGCAGCTTCACCATAGCATCCAGCCAGTTCGGGGTTACTTCCACATCGGAATTCAGCAGCACATAATAGTCTGCCTGCACCTTCTTCAACCCTTCATTATAGCCCTGCGCAAATCCATAATTGGCTTTGTTTTGTACAATACGCACCGTGGGCCAGTTTTTTTGCAGGTAGGAAACGGAGTCATCGGAAGATGCATTGTCCACCACCACCACTTCCTTATTAGTATAGGTAGTCGCCAGCACTGACGGCAGAAACTGCTGCAGAAAATTCCGTCCGTTCCAGTTCAGGATCACTATGGATACGAGAGGTGTTGCCATGCTGGTGTAAAAATAATTCAACCTGGTAAAGGATGCAAAGGAACGGTTTTTATATATTAGTTACATGATTCAACCGCTTTTTAACTGGAGAACCGGCTTAGCCCTCATTGCTATAGCAATTGTAAGCGGTACTATCTTTTACTCTCAGTATCTGGCGCGGAAGATAGCCCGCGAAGAACGACAAAAAGTAGAAGAATGGGTTGAAGCTACCAAATTATTACTGCACGATACCACCGGCCTGAGCGATAAACTGGTAAGTATCATCATTGCGGAAAATAATACGGTACCCATCATTGTTACTGACGAAAAGGGACATATTCTCGATCATGTAAATCTCGACTCGGCCAGCGTAGCCAATGACAGCAATTATGTGCGGAAGCAATTAAAGGAATTCAGATCACAGAACCCAACTATAGAATGGGTGAACCCTTTGAATCCCGCAGAAAAAAACCTGTACAATTACGGCCATACTTCTTTGCTCAACCAGGTGAGGTATTACCCGCTGGTGCAGTTGTTCATTGTAAGTATGTTCATTATAATAACGATCCTGGCATTGACCACCAGTTTCCGTTCATCGCAAAACCAGGTTTGGGCAGGCATGGCCAAAGAAACGGCGCACCAATTGGGAACGCCATTGACCTCGCTGCAGGGTTGGGTGGAAATGCTGAAAGAAACCTATTCCGATGAAAAGATCGTGCATGAGATGGAAAAAGATGTGAACCGGTTAAAGCTGGTATCTGATCGTTTTGGAAAGATCGGCAGCACGCCGCACCTCGAAAAGCACAATATTGTTACCCAGGTGTCGAGTATGGTGGAGTACATTCGGAAACGCGCCACCGGCAAAGTGCAGTTTGAACTGAACACCGGCAATTTTAATGAGATCTATACCATGATCTCCCCGCCCCTGTTCGACTGGGTAATTGAGAACCTGCTCAAAAATGCCCTCGATGCCATGGAGGGTAAGGGCAAGATCACGCTTACTATCTGGCAACAGGACGGGCAGACCTTTATTGATGTAACCGATACGGGTAAAGGAATTGCTAAACATAATGTGAGCAAGGTTTTTAAACCCGGCTTTACAACCAAAAAGCGGGGTTGGGGGCTTGGACTCAGCCTGTCGAAGCGAATTATTGAGCAGTACCATAAGGGGCAGCTGTTTGTAAAGAGCTCTGAACCGGGCAAGGGAACGACGTTCAGGATCGTGCTTAAGTAGAATGCCGGGTACCGGTTGCCAGTTGCCGGTTGCCGGTTACCAGTTGCCGGGTACCGGTTGCCGGGTACCGGTTACCAGTTACCCGTTATCAGTTGCCAGTTGCCGGGTGCCGGTTGCCGGTTGCCGGGTACCTAATCAGTCACTTCCTGCCTTATTTCCACCACCTTTTGTTCCGGATCTCTGGTTTCTTAAATTTCTTTCCAACATATCAGTAAATCAATTAAATTTGCGACCCAATTCAAGTGCCCAGGTGTTGAAACTGGTAGACAAGCCACTTTGAGGTGGTGGTGCTGGAAACGGCGTGCAAGTTCGAATCTTGTCCTGGGCACAAAGCCCTTTCGACCTAGTCGGGAGGGCTTTTTTATTGGGAAACAGGCAGGCTTGCTTGCGAATGCGTACAAACAAAAACGCCCTGGCACGCGAATGCGTGCCAGGGCTTTGAGTAAGACCAACAAATGGCTTTGCAATATCCACTGGTCTGCATCATCCATTAAAAATGTGATACCTGTCACTTTGGTGAGCGGAGGAGAAAAACCGGATATGGAAGGCTTTCCCAACCGGCGTTAGAATTGATCACAACTACGCTTAGTTTAAAACGTCAAATATTTCAAGTTTCTCCCACCAGGCTTATTGTATTAGTACTTTATATATTCTCCGTACTGCTAAACCCTCTATTTGGATGAAGTAGGTACCTGCTTTATATTTACTTGTTTCAATTTGTAAACCAGTTCCATTCATCGTTTTTGATTCGACTAACTGCCCGTTTGTATTAACAATTTTTACTCCGTAGTTACTCAATGGACTTGTTACAGTAATGTGTATTACTTCGCCTTTGGACATTATAGTCGGTCGAACGTTCACATTGGTCCCATCTTTAAACCTTACTGAAACGATACGGCTGTATTTATAACTTCCATCACGATCTATCATTTTTAACCGGTAGTATCCTACATTCCCATAGGAATTGGCATTAAGATGTGTGAATTCATAAGTACCGGCAGATTGATTGTTTGAATACACTTTTCCAACGACTGTATAATGATTGGAGTCGAGCGGTGAATATTCGATCTCGTACTGCTCAAAATTTACCTGATTTTCTACTTTCCACTTAAGCCAGGCGTTGTCATCAACCGCTTTTCCAACAAAACTGATCAGATCAACTGGCAGCGGCGCGGAGAGCCAACTCATGTTGCCAATAGCTATTGCCTGCAAAGCCGGGTTGGCCTGCGATGATGGATGATTATCGTAACGAACAGTCACCTGCGTTACAGCCTGTGATGCGAAACTTATTTCTGCCGTTCCCTGTTGCGATGAAGTAGCTGTGCTGTTGGTATTTGCATTGCCACCAACACCAGCGGTTGTATTAGCGTGCACCACATTGCCAGAAATAACAATATAGTTTCCGCTAGCATTAACTGGTGTTATTGTTTGAGGTAAGACAGCAGTCGCACCATTTTGACCTGTAATAGTTACCCTGTCGAAATAAGTGGTACTGGAAGGCCCGGCTTTATCTATGTCACCTACCCTAAAAGACAAGTTGTAAACCGGCTGGGAAAAATTGTAGATCACATCTACATAAGCCGTATTACTTGTCCAGTTCACATCAATTTCCAGTGCATCGGTAGTGCCAGCGAGAATAAAAAAATTTGAGCGGCCATTGTTTGTATTAACTGCCGGCGCATTTACACCGGTTGTTACTTGCTGATAGGTACCTGCCTGCGAATTATTGACACTAACAGAAACATTGGTACCGAATCCACTCACATTAGTAGCTGTCCCCGAAACACTACCGTCTGTCCATGCAGGAGAAAAAGAAGAGCTCCAATCGAGCGTCTGAGAATTAGCCTGAATATTCACGAAACACAAAAACAGAAACTGAAAAGCTGGTAATAGTACTTTTTTCGGACGAAAGTTTTGCTGATTGCGAAAGCTTAACAGCAGTTTCGATGACTTAGTTAAACAAATAAGTACATAGATCTTACAGAAAAAGGTGTAAAAGTTCTTCATAAGGTAAACTTTAAGGTAACTGGTAGAATGAAACAAGTGCTGTGCCATACGAGTTTGACCTAGCTGATGCATAACTTATTCAATGACTCTTATCTGTTGATTTTTAAAACTATACTCAGTTCTATGTACAACCTACATATTTGATGAGGTTTGGAAGAACAACTCATTTAAAGGCCAATAATTCCAAAAATTGGACTTATTATCCTAAATATGGAATTCTAATGGACAGTATATAGGCTTAAATACCGCGATTTTTCCCATAGTAGTTCGTGTATTTACTAGCCATTTCTGCCAGGCAACTGTACGATACGGGGGAGACAGGGTACGCACAGAGTGTTAGGGAAATTGGTGTAGCGTGCTCGGAGATTACGCTGAGACTGGCCAGGGAGTGGTCAGGGACTGGTCTTGCGCACCAGGTCCCCAAGGCTATTTTAGAGCTATCTCTGAGCTATCTTAGAGCTATCCCAATACTATTGCACACCATCAAAGCTACCCGTTCGGTACAATTCAGGTACGGGCACAAAGGCCTGGGCACAAAGGCCGCGGCCTGATCGCGCGGACCCAATGAATGGGGAAATGGATGAGGAAATTTTTGGCGTACAACCCATGTTCAGGCTGCAAACCATGGCAGTTAAAATTCTATAAGATCATGAGCATAAATTTACTGCAGCCTGAATAGGCATCATGTCGCCTGAACCTGTTGAGTTGTGCATAGTAATTGATGTCATTCCTAAAAAGACATGAAAGCATTTTCAGCCAGAGGCATTGGTACACTGCTTAAAGATTCCTTTAAAAGCTTTTCCGAAGATAAAATACCTAAACTGGGTGGCTCGCTGGCTTATTTTACGATCTTCTCACTTGGCCCCATGTTGTTGGTAATTATCTTTCTGGCTGGCCTCTTCCTGGGACAGAAAGCGGTGGAAGGATCATTATACGAGCAAATTAACCAGATGGTAGGCCCAACTGCTGCCGAACAGGTGCAGCAACTGATCAAAAGTGCTGCTGCCAGTGGAGGTGGTATCGTTGCCATTATTGGTATAGTGACCCTGTTGATCGGAGCCACTTCGGTGTTTACCGAGATCCAGGACTCTATCAATACCATCTGGCACCTGAGGATGAAACCAAATAACAGTTGGAAGACCTTGCTGAAAAGCCGCTTGTTGTCTTTTGGTCTTATTGCGGGCATCGGCTTCTTGCTGCTGGTTTCTTTAGCTGCTTCAGCGCTTATGGAGGGGCTTGGTAAAAAAATAAGTGAGCTGATCCCCGGGATCGGGGTATGGTTGATGGTTCTGGTTAGTTATGCTTTTACGCTTTTCCTGGCTGTTTTCCTGTTTGCGATCATATTTAAAGTTTTGCC
Source organism: Longitalea arenae (assembly GCF_016924755.1). GTDB lineage: Bacteria > Bacteroidota > Bacteroidia > Chitinophagales > Chitinophagaceae > Niastella > Niastella arenae. The sequence goes on from NZ_JAFFJX010000004.1 coordinate 327,705, forward strand.
TGCTGCTTATATCAGCTGGCGCGAGGTGTGGCCTGGGGCCCTCGCTACAGCCTTGCTGTTTATAATCGGCAGATTCCTGATCTCATTTTATATCAGTAAAAGTGACCTCGGTAGTACTTATGGTGCCGCAGGCTCGCTGGTGGTCTTGCTGGTATGGGTTTACTATTCTTCACTGATACTCTATTTTGGCGCTGAATTTACCAGGGCCTATGTGGGGCGCTTCGGCGCCGGTATTCGTCCCAAGCCATTCGCCTTTGTCGCCGAAGAACAAACCGCTGCCAACAAAAAGAATGTGCAATCCAGGGAATACTAGATCACTGGCGCTCGATTGGGAACCGAAATCATTACAAACAGCAAAGCCCACCTTCGCTACTGCTTCAGGCAGGCTCACCAACGTTCTTCGATTAAATCTTTTGCGGATCAATTACCCAGGATCTCGAACCGGTCTTTGAGGCAGGTATACGGATCCGTTACTTCATACACCGTTTTCTTACCGGTAGCGGTAACAGTGATACTACGGGTCTTTTCTTTTCGTTTTGACCAGCTATAGTTTCCTACAAACGATGCGGTCAGCCTGATCTGCTCGCCCTTTTTGGCGCGTATAATTCGGTTCTTGTTTACATCCTTCATCATTACGAAATGATCCCTGACCTCGCCATCCGCGCAGATCCACTTCAGCTCCAGTTTATTCTCCGTGATCTCCAGCATCGATGCGCCGCCATGTTCAAAATGCGAATAATACATGGCATCGTGTGGATAGGTGGGCTGGCTTCCGCCTGATGCACCGGCTGAGCCGGTTACTACGTATACCGTTCCCTTGTTAACAGAATCTTTAATGAACGGGCATGAATGCTTACTGCCATCATAAAGCGCAGATGAAGTGCTCAGGGTATGCATGGCGGCATTAAAGCTGGCTTCCATCCCATAATGACCATTCATGAGCCGTGACCGCTCATACAGGTGGCTATGTCCACAAAGGATCAGGTCAACGCCATAACGTTCCAGTATGCGGATGAAGTTCTCGCGGATCTTCACAAGTTCCTCTTCTTTGTCAGAATTGTGCGATCCCATGGTATAAGGCGGATGGTGCCAGAAGGCAATCACAAATCCTCGTTTGGTATTATGGAAAGCATCCAAATCTTTTTTGACCCATTGCACCTGGGCACCGGTCGTGTCATAGATCCGGGTCAGGCTGTCTTCCTTTCCATAAGAATCCAGGGACAAAAAATGGACATTCCCGATATCGAATGAATAAAATGCCTGGGTACCGGAAGCAACTCCACCGGCTTCGCCTTTGGTAGGCATAGAGAAGTTTTGGTAGTAAGCAATATCGTGCGTATTCTGCGCCGTGGCCTTGTACTGGTAGAAATCATTATAATCATGATTGCCGGGCGAAGGATATAGCGGATACTTCTTCAGCAGATTGTCTTGATAGATATTAAAGAACTTTTCCTGGAACTCGGGATCGGTACCTGAAGAATACGCATTGTCACCAAGCAGTATCCAGCAGTTCATATAATTGTCACCAAGATATTTGATCACCTGATCGCGCACCTGGCGCTGGTTGGCAGAGTTGTTACCGCAATCGCCAAATACGCCAATGCGGTATACACCTTCCTGGCCCGGTGTGGGCAGGGTCATAAAATAATTATCGCTTCCCTGCTGAAGGGTATCTCCTGCCCCACCACCAATGGAATAATAATATTTGGTTTGTGGTTTAAGCCCTGTCAGCTGAACCTTATGTTCAAGGGTAAGTGTGCCGTCTTCAGCCTTCATTGGCAATTGACCTTCCTGCTCACCATAGTTCACGACACTCCTGGTCATGGCATCGGTACGCCACCGGATGATAATGCTGTTGCTGGTGGCTACCTGTAAATAGGGTCCCCGGATAAGCCTGGCCAGTACATCGGGGGTACGCTCCTGCCGCACCGGCGTGGTGGATTTTTGACCTAGGGTATCCTGAGCATTCCCTGCTGTGGCGGCGAGCAGTAATAAAGCCGCCTTTGCTACTAACAAATGTTTCTTCACCTGCATCGTGTTCTTTGGTTAAAAATATCCAAAGAAACGGATACAGTATGATGTTTCTGTTAACAGGCCGGTTCGGGATAAAAAAATCCGGTAACGCTGGCCTGGTCTCCCGGCCGCTATGTAAACATTATGTTTATGGGATGTCAGGGAAACAAACTCATGTCGGCCCGGTAAACCAGCGTTTCCGAAGTCATTGAATGGATCGTTCTTATCTTCATGGCCTGCTCTATCGACGACACATCTTCCGGCAGATGCTCAACCCGGCTGAATGCTGCAAAATTGTTCAATCCGATCAACAGACAATACTGGTTAAGGTTGCCGCCATCCACCAGGCGGAAAGTCATAAAGGATCTGATACCGGCTGACTGATACTTGTTTTTCAACTGCCCGATCACCTTCTTAGCGGCTACCCCATCTGACACATTCATTGAAACCAGGCGGAGGAATTTCGATTGCAGGCTGTTGCTGTCTGCAATACTCAATGCCGGCAGGTATAGCAATTTACTTCCTCCCATAAAATCGCCAAAAGGGTAGGTGTGCAGGCGATTGTCGGCCTGGTCTTCGGCGGGTTTTACCGGTTCATCAAAATCGCTCCACGCATGATCGAAGGTAGCATCTACAAACTGCCCGCTCCTTTCACCCGAGATAATATACCAGCCATACCACGCCCAGGTATCTCCATTCTCTTTGTGCCACTTCAGATGTTCTTTATAACCATGCTCAAAATTCTTTTCCTGCCCGGCTTTTGGTTTCCAATACGAAAAATGCGCCACCTCTTTTTCCTGAGCCATTACATGACCAGTCACGATCAGCAGAAGAGCAATAAAGGCTTTCATACGTTATTTTCCAACGAAGCTATCATGCGCATGCAAGAAAAAAATGTAAAAAAATGAACTGATCACAAATCAGCGAAATGATCATTTATATGATGATAATTCTTAAAATATTCCTTTGGCAACTTGCCGGTAACTGATTTGAACAACTTTATAAAATGCGACTGGTCGAAGAAGTTTGATTCATAGCAGCATTCCGTAAGCTTTTTATGCGGGTGTTTATTTTTATAACTGATAAGGCCATTGAGCTTGACAATATTGCAAAAAGATTTGGGCGTGATGCCTACGGACTGCCTGAACAACGTATCAAAGTATCTTTGTGAAATACCTGTTCTGTTCAATAAATGACAGATCGAAATATCGCCTCTCTTCTTTATTATTTCCTGTACGGAATAATCAATGTAATGAAACTTATTGGCCGAGACATCGGCCCTTTTACAGCGTTGCAGTAATGCCGTTTCGAGGTTCCTGCAGGTTGTTTCAAAATTTTCAGTGATACAATTTTTTAAAACATACGCCGCCGGAATATCATGCAGCGGTAAGATGTTATTCGTTAACAGGTCGGCAGGAAAGCCAAATAAAATATGCAATGTATGTGGATGAAACCGGATGCCATATAGCAGCGAATTGTTTTCGAGCTCCAGCGAATAACTATGTAAGGTTTGCCCCGCAAAAAATGCATCCGGTTCTATGATCCAGGAAGCGCCTTCTGTAGTCCTCCGGGCCTTTTGACGGGTGACATGAAAAATGATCTCATGGTGCCCATCTGGTAAAATGTCTTCTTTATAAGTTGGTCCACTTAACCCATGCACGCTGATCTGCCAGAAAGATTTTACAAAACCTGACAAGCCTGGCGGAATATATGTCTGAAGTGCGATCATAACGTTATGGCCTAACGCAAAGGTAAACAAAGCCCGGCAATGCCGGGGCCTGTTCTTATTCAAGTGGTATGATCCGGTTATTGGCCGCTTGAGAACCAGCATTTCTACGCGTGTTTTTCCGTTTCCCGGAATAAGAAAAAAAATTTATTTTAGCGCTTTGTTAGCATCGTTTTCCTGAAAAATCCGACATTATGAAAAAACCTGTTATCCCATCAGCAAGAGAGCAAGATGTTGAGCCTAAACGTTCCATACGCTGGATCATACTCATTCCATTCGTTATTGTACTGGGTGTATTGGCTGCTGTTGTACGACAGGGAGAAGCCGCTCCTGCTACGGATAAGCTTGAGGCCATAAAACATGGTCCGCATGGCGCCATTACCGCCGGCGATGCAAGCATAAAAAAAATGATCCGGAATAATATCAGGTTGTATGTTAAGGCAGAAAGCAATGATTACGATAAAAAAGGCCTTGGGGGAATTTCCAATTTAGAGATCAGTGTAACCAATCCAACCGATTATACCCTCGATAAAGTACGCGTAAAAATAATGTATGTGAAAGCCAATGGCAGCGTGTATGAAACGAAATACGAGGATTTCCTGTCTGTAAAACCCAATTCAAAAGCTACACATAAAATACCCGATACCAAACGCGGCACCAGCGTGAAGTATGAGATCAGCTCGGTAAGATCGAAAGCATTGGGACTTAGCTAGCAAAGATTCCGCCATATAAAAAGCCCTCCCGATACTTCGGGAGGACTGCAATTGCCAGAAGCAGATGGTCCCGCTTCTGCGTGTATCCCGTTTTAATCTACCTTTTTTAACTGAGCGCCGGTAGCACTATTAATTTAACATTGTTCTCAATTTCGTTTCGTTAAGGATCGTAATATATCCCTCGCTTATCTCGATCAGTTTTTCCTGCCTGAATTCGCCCAAAGTCCTGATCAACGATTCGGTAGCTGTTCCGGCAATGGCTGCCAGGTTATCGCGGCTGATCTTGATAGCATCTTTGTATTTTCGGCTTAACAGGATCAGGGCTTCCGCCACTTTTTTGCGGAGGGAATTGTAAGCCAGCCCTAACAGCAACTGCTCTTTATCGGTAATGTCCTTTGCAAGCAGGGTAATGAACTTTTTCGCTACCTGCCAATCGGTTTCCATAAGTAATTCAAACTCATCTTTCGAGATAACGGCCAGCTCGGCATATTCTACCGCTACCGCTATATCTTTATATACCGTTTCTTCGAGCAAAGCAACATAGCCAAGGTATTCGCCCTCACTATAAATACCGGTTATCAACTCCTTCCCTTCCGGGTTACTCTTATATGTTTTCACAATTCCTTTCTTGATATAGAAGAGCTGCACGGGGTGATTGCCTTCCTCGTAAATAACCTGTTTCTTCTTATACTTGTTGATATTCGTATTCTGCTGGAATAACATTGTTAACCGGTCGGTATGTTTAACGCGTGCATAAGCGTTAGAACCATTTTCGAACAATGATGTACTTTCCATCATGTTATGGTTCTCGGTATTGTTTTCAATAACAAGCAGTCTTTTCATTGTGTAATAAGTTTAAATGGTCATGGCGGTGTATACCAGTGACAAACTATAATAACATTTAATAGTATTACAATCGAGCAATTGTTTTCAAAGCAATTTCAGACAGCAGCAACTGATGCTGCACATTGGCCAGGGAATTGATTAATGAGCGTTTTTCAGGAAAATCAGAGTATGCGCAACCAAAGAAGAAGATAAGCATCATGCGTTAACGTTAGTTCGGCCTCTTTCGATCAACTGCACGACAAATATAATAATTATTTTAAATATTCTAAATAACCGGAAAATTGATAAAATATGCTTCTTAATGTTTTATGTACTATTGACCTAAAGAATACCCTTACCCGATCGGTTAATTAATTATCCTCAGTGTGTCTGTCAACATTTTGAATGCCGCTTTTTCTTCAATCGTCGCGTTGCCAAAGCGGGCCGGACAAAGAGAAATGCCGGTTGATGGGTCATACTTCAACACAGCAATACCTGCACCAAAATAAAACTGCCAGTAAATGACATTATCCTGCTTCTCCTTATTGCAAAAAGAAATGCCGATCTCATGCCTTAGCCAGTCTGCGGTAGTATAGAAATAAGAAGATTCGCACTGAGCAGCCAGAACAACCTCTGGATATCCATTTTTAGTTTGCATTGTCATACCGGGTAATTTTGCAGGTTATCTCCAATGGTAAAATTCGCAGGATATCTGGCAGGAAGTAAATACAATACAACAATTTATGTTTTTTATACATGAAAAACTATGACGGTGGTCATAGTTTGTATGTGCTTTTAGTAACTTCCTCTTTTATTATCCCTGCTCAAGTTCAGGTTAAATACTAAAGGTTCTTACATCAATAATATCAATGAAATATAACCGGACCTCCTGTTAATTCACGAATTGACATTAATCAAAATAATTTTACAAAGCATCTGCGCTGGTACGCCTTGTATATGTTCTTCGTATATTAGTATCAGTTCGGTCGGGCGTGGTTGTCATGTAAAAGCCCGATGCTATTTGGTATTTCATTTATATTGTTAATCTCCGGTCCTGCTATCAGGCCGGATTAGTTTAAAAGCATCATCGAGCACAAAAACGTTCTTATCCTCTGTAGTTTTTGTGTTGGCAATAGATCCGGCAGTTCCTGTCCGGATCTATTTTTTTACGACTCCCTACTGTCTCAAATAACATCACTAACCGCCAGCGAAACAGGTTTACCCCTGCCCGCTAACCGGCGGCTGGCAACTCATGCCCTGACGACAATGTCCAACCCCGGTAAACCGGAACTGCCCCGCCACTCATTAATGGGAAAAATCTCAAAAATGGAATTTTTCAAAAATTCATACTAAGCTATAAACCTGTAAATTAAACACTTACAAAAATAACAAGGGTATTGTCTTAGGGATCTTGATGAAAACATCTATTTTTACCGGCTGGATCCTATTATAAAAACCGTAATCCCTAGTACCTACCCGTTATGAAAACCGTTTTTTGTAAGAAAAACCGGGCCTTCCTGGTCCTGTTTGTTATTTTATGTATGGCCACGGGCGCTTCCGCCCAATGGGTGGCACAAAACAGTAATAGCGACCAAACGCTGTACGACATTCATTTTGAAGACGCCAATACCGGCTGGACCGTAGGCGCCAACGGTACCATCAGAAAAACTGTCAATGGCGGCACTACCTGGACCACCCAAACCAGCAATCCAAATCAACGATTGAATAGTGTTTTCTTTGTTAGTACAACCCTGGGCTGGATAGCCGGAGATAATGGCACTATTCGCACTACAACCAATGGCGGCACCAGTTGGAGCGCTTTAACCAGCAATACCGTTGAGGACATTAACAGCATTTTCTTTATTAATACCACCACCGGATGGGCTGTTACTGAAAATGGAGACATTCAAAAGACCACTAATGGCTCTAGCTGGACAGACCAGAACAGCGGCACCAACGAAGACCTTTTTGATGTATATTTTATTTCTCCCAACACCGGCTGGGCCGTTGGATCCAACGGCATCATACTAAAGACCAACAATGGCGGCAATACCTGGTTTGAACAAGACAGTGATACCTGGGAAAGGTTAAGAACGGTGTTTTTCGTGGATGCGAATACCGGCTGGGTGGCCGGCGACAATGGCACCATTTTAAAAACCACCAATGGCGGCAACACGTGGACGGAACAGAACAGCCCTGCCTACGATGATCTGTACGGCATTTGTTTTACCAATGCCACCGATGGCACGGCTGTAGGCCAGAACGGTACAGTGCTGGTAACCGCCAATGGCGGAGCCACCTGGGGAATACAAACCAGCGGCAGTTCAGCAACATTATACGGACTGTTTTTCGTAAACAACTCCATCGGATGGGCGGTTGGCGCCGATGGTACTATTATTAAAACGGCTAATGCCGGCGGCCATACCTGGACCGAACAAACCAGTAATACCAACAGGACCTTACGTGATATCTTCTTTGTAACCACTACTACCGGCTGGATGGTTGGTGACGATGGCACCATTCGTAAATCAACCAATGGTGGTGTGACCTGGACAGGCCAAAACAGCGGTACCACAGATGATCTGCGGAGCGTATTTTTTATAAATAACAATACGGGGTATGCCGTTGGAAGCGATGGCACCATACTTAAAACAACAGACGGTGGTATCAACTGGCAGGATCAGGACAGCGATGTTTCAAACACATTGATGAGCGTACATTTCGTCAGCGCTACTACCGGTTGGGCAGTCGGGAACAGCGGCATCATTCTTAAAACTACCAATGGCGGTTTAACATGGAATGAGTTGAACAGTCCCACCAACCGGGCATTATACGATGTTCAATTTATTAATGCCAACACGGGATTCATTGTCGGCGACCAGGGTGAGATCTATAAGACCAACAATGGCGGCACCAGTTGGACCGAACTTGATGCAAATACGCAACAGGAATTATATGGAGCCTATTTCCTCGATGCCAATACCGGCTGGGCCGTTGGCGATAATGGAATCATTCGCAAAACCATTGATGGCGGCGCCCATTGGTCAAACCAAAACAGCGGCACCAATGACCGCCTGAATGAAGTTTTCTTCACCTCAGCCTCCGATGGCTGGGCCGTGGGCGAAGGCGGTACCATCCTGTATACATCAGATGGGGGCGCTACCTGGCGGGGGCAGGCCGGTTCCACCAGCAGTGAAATCAGAAGCGTGCACTTTGTCAGCGGTCTTTACGGATGGTCGGTAGGCAATAATGGCGAAGTACAAACCTATATTGCAACCCCATTGCCGGCCAGCTTTTCTTACTTTGACGCGAACAGCACTGGCTGCAAGACTGCCCGTTTACAATGGGAAACCAGCAGTGAGCACAACAATAGCCATTTCACTGTGCTCTGGTCAACCAATGGCAATGACTGGCAATCTGTTGGAACCGTTAAAAGCCATGGTAATGCAAGCGGTACGCGATCTTATTCATTCAACTATGCCGGATTGACCCGCGGGACCAATTATTTCAGACTCCAGCAGGTAGATAATGATGGCCGCAGTGCTTATTCAAAAACTGTCACGGTAAACCAGTCTTGCGCAGTAACCGGTAATGAACTGCAGGTATACCCGAACCCAACGCGGGCTACGGTAACCGTACAGGTAAACAGTACATCGCTGATAGGAACATCAGCCCGCCTGGTTAACGGGCAGGGCCACGTACTGCGGCAGTTCACCATCAAAAACATGAAAGAACAACTGCCACTGACAGGTTTGCCTGCCGGTACTTATTTTGTGATCACGGCCGATAAACAGTCGGTGCGTTTTGTAAAACAGTAGGCAGAATGCGGAAGCGGAATGCGGAAGCGGAACGCCGAAGCGGAACGATCAATATAGTAAAGGTGGCCCCTCGCCTCGGCGGAGGGCCACCTTTTTTCGGAGGCAGCGACTATGAACTGTGAACTATGAACTGTGAACTGATTAGTGACTGCCAAACTCCTGCACCCAATGGCTATTCGCCCTGGCAGCGCCCATGTCGGTATGCGAACCATCCATCATGGCTTTACAATGGCTTTCGCTTTGTTGCCAGGCCTCCATTACCATTTCGGGTGACGTAAAGCCTTTGGCAATATTTTCCGTCACAAAATGGCCGGTATAACCTGTTATGATCGCGCGTTGGATAGGTGATGAACCGCCCGGTGAAATATGGCTGAAGTAACTATTTGCTTCCATATCGCGGGCATGCAACAGGGCAGCAGCAGCGAGGGTATCATTCCATTCCAATGCTTTCACCGGCGGCATCCAGGTATCGCCGCAAACACAACCGATGCTTCTGAGCGTATTCACCGCAATAAGCAGGCCGGGTGTTGTATTCGCGATAACGGGCGCCTCCTTGCGGCAGGCGGCCATCATAATGATCAGGCAGCACCTGGTGCAGTTTGTAAAGAAATTGTTCATAAATGGACGGGCAGTTATCAATTGAAGCTTACAGAATAACTGTTGGTTGTCCATTGAAGGCCCGAACCATTATTGCCAAAACTTGAAGTGATCTCATAGCCGAACTGTACATCACCAACAGTGATATTACCAAACCAGCCCTGGTTCCTGATCCAATTGGCAATGGCCCTGATATCGACAGTCGTGTTGTTGGTTTTGCTGGTGCGCAGGAAAGAATACACATTATTACCGCCATTGTGCCCGCGGAAAACATTCCAGGTGGCGCCGCCTACCGATACATTGGTGAACACCGGCACCGGGTTGCCCGAGGCATTCCAGTTGTAAGAAATGGGTTTAATGTTTCCTGAGCCATTGCTGTTGCTGGTATAATTCATCCATAGCATAATTTCATGCTGGTGGTTGTTGTCCCATACATCGTAGCAGGCCGTCCAGGCGCCGCCCGATGGGGTGCTGATACCGATGCTGCTGGTTAGTGCGTTGAGTGAACTAAGCACCCGGTTCACATGGCGGGTACTGTTGGGATAGGATTTTATACCTCCGGTGTTGGGATGGTTCGCCCAAATGCCCCAATTGCTGTAGCTATTGGCCCAAATGGTTTGTGAACCGGCGCCACTTCCCCAAATATTATTGTAGAGGGTGTAACCGCCGTTCGACCAGGTACCCCATTGGGCGCTGGACGACCAAACAGCCTCTACCGCCTGTTCGGGCGTGCTGCTGTTCTTTTTACAACAGGTTAAGAAAATGGCAATGAAGGCGAGGGCAATCGTTAGTTTCTGTTTCATGATGATAAAATTTAAGGTCTGTGAATGTACTTAGCACAGACCATAATGAGGGTAGTCGAATGTTTACAAAAAGGGGGGCGAATGTTATATTTGGCTTTTTATATAATCATATTGATCGCACATGGGTTTGTTTGCAACGTACTCTACCACCAGCCTGATCCTCATAGCCTTGTCGGCCTTTATTATCGGGCTTTCCAAAGCCGGCCTGAAAGGCATTGACATGCTGAATGTTACTATAATGACCATCGTATTTGGCGGAAAAGCATCTACGGGCATCGTGCTGCCCTTATTATGTGCAGCTGATATTATGGCGGTAAAGTATTATCACCGGCATGCGCAATGGCCGCATGTAATTAAATTAATGCCCTGGATGATCATCGGCATCCTGGTGGGTGTTGTTGTGGGAAAAGACCTGAATGAAGCTTTATTCAGAAAAATAATGGCCACCATCATTGTGTGTACGGTGCTGATCATGCTGGTGATCGAATTTCGCAAAAGCCTCGTCATCCCCGATAACAAGTTATTTGTATCCGGGATGGGACTGGTCTCGGGATTTACCACCATGCTGGGCAACCTGGCGGGTGCTTTTTCTAATATTTATTTCCTGGCCATGCGTTTGCCCAAAAATGATTTTATTGGAACCGGCGCCTGGATCTTCCTTATTATTAATTTGTTTAAACTACCCTTCCAGGTCTTTTACTGGAAGAATATAACACTCAGCTCCCTGCTGACCGACCTGGCCCTGGTGCCCTTCCTGATCCTGGGCTTCTGGTGTGGCATAAAACTGGTGGCCGGGATCAAAGACGATCTCTATCGCCAGGTAGTGATCGTATTAACCCTCATTGGCGCCATTTTTATCTTTTTGAAAAGATAGGCAGTTTATTTGTTCGTTAAACCTTTTAAAGCCTCGTTCAATTCATCGAAAGAAGCGTCTTTTGATAAAAATCCATCTGCTCCCAGCTGCTGCGCCTTGCTTATATACGCTTTGCTGTTATGCATTGAGAAGAACAGGATCTTTATATCGGGCCATTGTTTTTTCAGGGCTATGGCGGCCTCAAAACCGTCCATCACCGGCATATTGATGTCAAGCAGGCAAACAGCCGGCGGCGCCTGCAACTGAGATAATTTATCAAGAAAATCCTTTCCATTTTCTGCCTCCAGTACTACTTTAAATCCGAGTAAATTTAACCGTAAAGTAATAGCCTGTCGCAACATCGCATGATCGTCTACTACAGCAATTGACACTGGCTGTTCATTTTCCATAGCAATTATTCAATAATAATTTATGTAACAAATCTCGCGCCTTACCATTTGATATTTATCAATGGCCAATAACAGAAACTAATAACATTAAATGAATTAACCTGCAGGAGGGATTAAAAGACCGGCTTGTGGGTGTGTACTGCTACCACTACAGCAAACCTTGATCAGTTCAGTATTCGAAGGGTGAAAGCGAACAGCAGAACAGCCAACACCTAAGGCAATTGGGTATTATGCGGTATTCGCTGCAGGTTGCATGACAAAATAATTTAATAATGATGAGACTAACAAATATGGACGTGTGAAAAGGTCAAATTCTGCCAGTTTTTTTAATTGATAAATACTTTTATTTAGTGGCCCTATTTTGTGGTTGTTTAAAATCAATAGTTATTGCTGATAATGTGATAATGTGATAATGAGATAATGTGATAATGACAATAGGCAATAGACAATGGGTAATACGCAATTGGCAATAGACAGAATACAGTGGGTATAGGTATTAGAGTTGCCCTATTGCCCATTGTTTCGCTAGATTTTCTTTAATAGTGAATGCATGATCTCCACACAAGTGGCCAACTCTTCCGGTGTGCTGGATGCAAACCCAAGCCTGGTGGCATTCAGAACAGGTGATACTTCATCATTTCTGAATCCCGGAGAAAAAAACAACTCATGCTGAAGGGCTTTCTGTGAAAGCGCAGCCAGATCGATGGCCGGATCAAAATGCGTCCAAACGGCCATACCGCCCACCGGCACCTGAAACTGCACGTAGTCGCTCAGGTGGCTGCTCATTAATTCGCAAAAATAATCGCGCCGTTGCCGGTAGGTGCGCATGGCTTTGCGCAGGTAGCGCTGAATGATCCCATGCTGCAACAGTTCAGCAATAGCGTTCTCAAGCATATTATCGCCCTGGCGGTCGATGATACGGCGCAATTGTCCGAGGTGGCGGATCACATTTTCGGAAGCCACCAGGTAGCCTACTCGAAAAGCCGGGGAAATTGATTTGGTGAAAGAACCGCAATACAGCACCATGCCCGCCTTATCGGCGCTGGCCAGCGGCAGCAGCGGTTTACTCAGGTAATGGAAATCGTAATCATAATCATCTTCAAAAATGATAAAGCCGTATTGTTCAGCCAGTCTCAACAATTCAATACGCCGGTCGGCCCGCAAGGCGGTAGTCGTAGGATAAAAATGATGCGAGGTAACATATACGATGCGCACCTTTTGTTTACGGCAAATGGCTGCCAGCGCTTCAACCACAATACCATGTTCATCCACCGGGATCTTTAGAAGCCGGGTACCTGCCTGTAAAAAATTCATATTGGCGCCGTTATAATTCAGCTCACCTACTACAGCAATATCGCCCGGTTGCAAAAAAGCGGTACAGGAAAGATACAATCCCATTACGGTGCCGCGGGTTATCAAAATATTCTCAGCGGTGACCTTTAAACCCCTTGTATCATTCAGATAAGAAGCAAGCACCTGCCGGAGCCATAAAGACCCCAATGTATCGCCATAGCCTAAACGCACATACGGATTGCCGGTAATGAGCTGACTTCTGTACGCGCGCGCCAGCTCTTCCAGGGGCGCCAGCCGCGAATCGGGAAATCCATCATCGAGGTGATACTTATGCTTCGACAGCATGGTCGGCTTATCGAGGTGCGGTGCGGCTTCAAATTCAAAACCTGCGGTATGTGCCGGGTTAAAAGATTTAACGGTTCCGTTGAGCAAACTGCGCGGATGGATTTCCGGCAAATGTTTGGCCACATAGGTGCCACTACCGGTACGGCTTTCTAGCCAGCCCTGGGCCAGCAGTTCATCATATGCCTGGATAACTGTTTTGCGGTGCACCTGTAACCAGTCGGCCATCTGCCGGGTGCTGGGAAGGCGATGCCCCGCCTGCAAATTACCTTCCTTAATGAACAACATCAATTGATTGGCAATCTGCAGGTATACAGGTTGCGTGCTGTTTTTATCTATCGAAATAAGGGTCGAAAGTGCCTGCATGGTAAAACTGGACTACTTACTTTATACAAACCGGATGATTACACCCATCCAATAAAGATACAATTTTGTAAAAAACCAAGCAGCATGGCACCAAAATCACATCTAATTCCGAGCCGCTCAGCTAAAAAAGCGCACTACGATAAAGAAACGATCTATTCCATTTTAGACGAGGCGCTTTTCTGTACAATCAGCTACGTATTTGAAAACAAACCATTTTCCATTCCTACCGCTTTTGTACGTCATGAAGATAAATTGTATATCCATGGGTCAGTGGGTAGTCATTTTATTTGGGAACTGGAAAAAGGCATTCCGGTTTGTATTTCAGTTACCCTGCTTGATGCACTCGTGGTGGCCAAATCGGCATTCTCCCATTCAGTGAATTACCGGTCGGTGGTCTTATTTGCACAAGGCGAAAAAATCGAGGAGCCGGGTTTAAAATGGAGTGCACTGGAATGGTTAACCAATAAAATAGTGCCGGACAGCTGGAATTACCTGCGGCCAATGAAAGAAAATGAAGTGCGTAAAACAACGGTTTTGGCGTTCAATATTGATGAGGCTTCTGCTAAAATACGTACCGGCATGCCGAACGATGAAGAAGAAGACAAAGCGCTGCCAATTTGGTCAGGCATTATTCCCATCGAGACCTGCCGCCGCGATCCAATGCCCGATGAGCTTAGCCGTGACATACCGCTGCCCGCCCATTTAATGCCTTCTGCTGAGCGCAACCAGAAGATCGATGGGTTCATAGATGCCTGGTTCAACAGCAATAGCTAATCGAGTTTGTGCAAATCAGCAGCTTACCTGCAGTGGTTGTTTCCGTGTTACCGGTAAATGGCTGTCAGTATTGAGGGTTATTTCACTTTATCGGTGATCGGTCTTGCAGGCTTCTCCACTGGTGTGGCAGTAGATAGGGGTATATCCTTTCTTTGCCGGTACAGCAGGTTGCCATAAACAAACATGGCAATGGCTACGATGGCAATGAGCACACTCCATTTTTTATTGCTGTTATCCAGCGAATGTTTGCTTTCATTGTAGGTATCTACCGTCAATAATTGTTCACCGTTCAGGGTAAGACTATAGGTATAAATAGTAGCCCATTGAAAATGCTTTTCAAAATAACCGGGCACTTCGGTCTTCGTGATCTTAACGCCGTACTCATGTTTAAGAATAGACAATTCAACCGGCGTGCCGCGGCCTGCGCCCTGCAGTTGTTTCAGGGGAAGCGCATTATACCCTACCCCATCGATATGAAAATTGATACCGGGGTATTCCAGTAAATACAACTGCATAGAGCCATAGGGATTCCTGTTAGAAGGCGTCTTGATCTCCGGTGGCATACTGAGGTGGCCGGTCAATGTGATCAGTTTGCTGCCGTCTACGGAGAATTCCGGTGAAATAACCGACTTGATCGTAAAGCCCAACAGGAATGCGCCGGCGATCATCAGCACCACACCCGTTCCCCGGTTCTCGAAGCGGGAATGGCGGGTGATGGGCAGATCGAATTTCCGCCTGATCTTCCATTTCTGCAACTGTAAGATCAGTTCCTCGTGATTGTTGATCAGCGGTTCGGGCAACACCACATCTTCACCGCTTGTTTTAAGAATGATGTAATTGATCTGTTTCCGGGTGGTAACGCCAAAAGCGGCAATTTCCGACCTATTGATAAAACGGGAAGTAAAACGCCATTTTACTTTCAGCTGATCTTCGAAAATGTCAACCGCTTTAAAACCCTGCATGGTGACCAGCAATATAAAAAAGAAAAACAGGCTGAGGCTGGTGGCGGCCACCAGCACATCAACCTGTACATACCTATACGCAAATGCGTGTTGAAAAATATAGAACGAAATAACCGACATCATGGCAAACAGGATCAGGATCAATAGCCATTGCCGGTTGTTGAACTTTCCTTTTGATATAAGGGCCATGGTCCTAATGTACTTTATCTCCCGCGTTTTCTCTAGGAAAGACAGAAAAATGTTGTTGCGGTGGGGATAAAATACCTGCTACCTACCTGACAAATCTCCTGCTTACCTGTCGTCCATCCAGGGAATACGTCAACACATAAACACCAGGCGCCAAACGCGCAATATTGATCCGGTTCGAGACGGGCCTAACCGTCATTACAGTCCGCCCCATGATATCGTAGATCCGTATTGGAATATTACCCTGGGGCGGAGCGTCGAAAAGCTTTAACTCCTGCTGGCCGGGTGAACTGGAAATCGTAATTCCTTCTTTTGCCTGCACACGCGCCGCAGCAGCCGTGGCAAGGGTGCTTATCACTAAAGAAGAAACCTTATCATTCCAGCCATCGTCTACCAAACAGGCATCGCTGGCCGTTTTAACCAGGCTGGCGCCGCCAAAATTATCGTCCCAATACAGCGTTAACCGGTAACCGCTCTGTACGGTGAGGGAAGAAATGTCATCATTCACAATACCACGCGCCTGCAGGCTGCTCAAGGTATAATTTCCGGGGGTCAGCGCCACCGAATTACCGCTGTAGTTGCAATCTTTATAAAAGGTGGCCACCGTTGTTCCGCCGCCGCCGGCAAATGCATTGTTAATGGCAGCTGCATAGGCTTCTGTACCCGTTGTATTATCAAAATCATCATATAACCACATAAAGCCGCCGTCGATGCCGCAATTGTTCTTCCAGGTGGTCAGCTGGCTTTGTACCTGGCTGGTTGTTTTCTCCTGGTCCCATAAACCAGCGTACACGGGTATATTGCCAAAATTCCAGTTACAGGGATTATTACCTGCACCGCCCGCATAACATTGCAGGTCGATGCGGTCAACCGTACCCGGCCGCTGGTTATTGGTATTGGTAGCCACACCCGTCCAGAAGGAAGCAGCCGTATAAGGCACCAGCGAAATCTTGAAACCCAAACCACCTAGCATAACCGCAAAAGCGGTGGCCGAATTCACATCGTAGGTGCTTTCATCATCAAACCCTATCGCATCTACAGTGGGAAAGGTATTTTTCAACACCTGGAAATTCCGGTACAGGATGCTTGAAGGCCCGGTTCCCTGCGCATTGATCAGGTTCCTGATATTGGCGAAGGTAGAAGAGCCCCAGGCGCTTAAACAAAATTCCAGGCGGTTAATGGTGGTGGGCGCTGTTTTCAACGATGCAATATCACTTACAAAGTTCGGATAGGAGGAAGCGCCGATATACACGCCATTTTGCACCAGGGGAAATTCGGCATTGAAATTCAGGTTACCGCTGGCATCGATGTGAATGGTCCATACCACCAGACAGGTATAACCGGAACCTTTTAATTCGCTGATGGAATAATTGCGGTTCTTATAAACCGGGCCGCCGGCATACAAACCAGCGTTTGCCAAAAGTGTTTGTGACAGGCTTATAAGCAGGCAAACGTTTATAATATATTTCATTAGTTAGTTATTTGGCTTGTTAGTTATAGAGTTCGTAGATCATAAAGACCTGTAAGGTTCGCCGGTGGCTCTTGAATAAGCAGGCGCTTGAGCGAACCTGCAGGTCATTTTACTCAAACCTGTCAGCTGTACAAAACTTGCTACATGCGCAACTTCAACCAGTACAGCTTACAGGTCTTATTGTCACTTCTTTACAAACTTCTTGGTGAAACTCTTATCGTTACTATTTATCATTAACGTATACACGCCAGCAGTCAATTTAGATACATCAATACTGTTGGCAGTAAATCTTGTCCGGTATACTTCCCTGCCCGTTACATCGAGGATCCTGATCAGCGAACCGGAAATTGATTGCGGCAGATTGAACCGCAGCTCATTCCTGACCGGATTGGGATAAATGACCAGTTGCTTTTCGGTCAGGTTAGCAGTTTCGGCGCTGGCTGCGAGACTGGTAGTTGTTACCCGCAGGGATGTTGCCAGGTCATTGAAATTATTGGCCACGAGGCAGGCATTATCTGCCGTAAGCGTTACTGAGCTACCACCAAAATTATCATCCCAGTATAATTGCACCTGGTAGCCGTTGCTTACTTTCAGGGAAGAGATATCGTCATTCAAAACGCCCAGGTTCTGCAACTGAGCCAATGTATAATTACCTACCCGCAGGGCAGTTACATAACCGCCATAATTACAATGTTTATACACATACGCAACGCCCGTTCCATAGGCAAAGGGAAAATCGTTACGCGCCTGGTTGAACTGTGTTTCAAAGGTGGATGTCCAACCGAAGGCCGCCGTAGCCAGCGGTTTCAGGCTTACCCCTGCAGCCCCGCTCCAGAAATGAATGAACTCACCCCAATTCATATTCCGCGAATAGCTGTTGCCATTTTTAGGAAAATGCTGGGCCAGCAATTCAAAGAACCGGTTCAGCACCTGTGTACCGCCATAATTATTATAAATGGGATAAAACCAGTCGCGGAACCAATGGGTTCCGGCCACCGGGAAATTATCCGTTTGGTTCTGCATCTGGTTATACCAGCGGGTAGCTTCACTGGTTTTGCCCAGCTTCAGGTAAACGTCATAGATAAAGATCTCTGCCCACTTGCTATCGCCCCAGATAGGAAAGGCCGGTGAGCCATGAATTCCTTTACTGGCGCCTTCTACAATATGCGCCACTTCGTGGGTAGTAATGTCAAGGTCGCCACCGGTGCCGCTCGTCCAGGAATAAGGACCAACATCTATGACATTGCGGTAATCATGACTGGCATCGAAATAGGTGGAAGGATGGCCGCCACTGTATTTATTGGTGTGAAAAATGGCAAAGAGGTGCGGGTCGCTGCCGAAATTGCCATACACATTTTTTACATAGCGCCATACATCGCCCATATAAGTATATGGCCAGGTAACCGAATTACTGACATCATTATCGTAATAAACGGCCACGTCATTATCATAGAACTTCCGGCTCAGCAGCTGGTTATGCTCAAACCAATGCTCCTGCCAGGTAGCGGGTGGCGTTTGAGCTGTTATGGTTTGCACTACAATGCAAAGGAACAACGTGTAAATAATTTGTTTCATAGTTATGAGGTTTGATTGGTGAATGGTGAATGATCAATATGAACAGGGTTATTAAGTCATTGGCTGGTGGGCACGCGCAATACAATGCTGGCCAATAGCACGGGGCTAGAGGCAAAAGGCCTGGATACCAAAATGGCTATAACTTATTTTATGTAACCTGCAGGGAATTTCGCGGGTCAGGCTTCGGTGCCTGTCCGCCTTCTGATTCAGCGTCCGGCATTCAGCCTTTAGCGTTCCGCGTATAAGCTTTAGCGTTTAGCGTGCCGCTTTAGCATTTCTTCTAAATTACCTTGTTTAGCAAGTATGAGCCAATAGAAAAGTTGGCAGGATGGAAAATATTTTTATTCACATGAGTGTCTTTGCATATATCTTCTTCCGTTAGTGATCGTTGAGCGGAAGGCCCCGTTGCTGGAATTCTTTCCAGTTCACATAATCAGGGCCTTTGCGTTGTTCTACCATGGTAATGCAATCATCTACCGGACAAATAAGCTTGCATAAATTACAACCTACACATTCTTCTTCTTTAATGGTATAGGTATTATATGGCCTGCCATATTGCAGGTTGATCGCCTGGTGGGAACCATCCTCACAGGCAATATAACAAAGACCACAATGGATGCATTTGGTTTGATCGATATTAGCGACAATATGATAATTGATATCCAGTTCCTCCCATTGGGTAAGATGCGGAACCGATCTGCCAATGAAATCATTGATGGTTCTAAACCCTTTTTCATCCATCCAGTTATTCAATCCTTCACACATGTCTTCAACAATGCGGAACCCATGTTTCATGGCTGCTGTACATACCTGTACCGTAGTGGCACCTAGTAGCATAAATTCAACGGCATCTTTCCAGGTGCTGATGCCGCCGATACCCGATACCGGCACTTTAGCGGTTACAGGGTCCTGACTGATAGTAGCCAGCATCTTGAGGGCTATGGGTTTTACGGCCGGACCACAATAGCCGCCGAAAACCGATTTACCGGCTACATAAGGATTCGGCACGAAGGTATCGAGGTCGATACCTGTAACCGACTGAATGGTGTTTATCAATGACAGCCCATTCGAACCTGCTTCAACCGATGCCTTCCCGGTTGGCACCACCGAATGCACATTGGGGGTGAGCTTGGTTATAACGGGAATGGTTGCTTTTTCCATCACCCATTCCACCACCAGCCGGGCGATCTCGGGGTCCTGCCCTACCACAGCGCCCATGCCGCGTTCCGTCATTCCATGCGGACAACCAAAATTCAACTCGAGGCCATGGGCACCGGTGTCTTCTACCTGCGCGATCAGCTCATGCCATTTCTCCCGGGTATTATCCGCCATCAGCGATACGATCATGGCGCGGTCGGGAAATAATTTAATACATTCCTTTATTTCGCGCAGATTGAGCTCCAGCGGACGGTCACTGATCAGTTCAATATTATTAAAGCCCATTACTTTGGTGCCATTGTAGTTGACAGCAGAATAGCGGCTCGATACATTTTTTACCTGGCTGCCCAGCGTTTTCCAAACCACGCCGCCCCAACCGGCTTCAAAAGCGCGCAGCACATTGATCTTTTTATCGGTAGGAGGCGCACTCGCTAACCAGAATGGGTTGGGCGATTGTATCCCGAGGAAGTTTGCGGATATGTCAGCCATAACGTTCGTTTACGGTTATCGTTTTTGGTTTTTGGTTTTTGGTTTGTGGTTTGTGGTTTGTGGTTTGTGGTTTGTGGTTTGTGGTTTGTGGTTTGTGCCTCGCGACTAATAGCTAACTCAAGAATATGACATCAACAACTCGCAACAACTCAATAACTCAAGAACTGAATAACTCAGGAACTGAATAACTTAATAACTGAATAACTCAGGAACTGAAAAAATTCATGAATGCAGATAGTCAAATATTGCATGAGCAGCTAATTTACCCGCCTGTACGGCATCCACCACTTCCTTGCCACCGTTTACACAATCACCGCCGGCAAATACCCCCGGAATATTCGTGGCGCCATTCTTTTCAGCTATTATCCTTCCCTGCATTTGTTGTAACTGGTTAGCGGCCACCATCTCTTCAAATGGAATTTGTCCGGCAGCCTTGATAACCATATCCACTTCCAGTATGAACTTTTCACCGGTGTCAACAGGCATACGCCGGCCACTGGCATCGGGGTCGCCCAATTGCATCAAATTACAAACCAGTTGAGTCACTTTTCCTGCTTCTCCTTTGATCATTGCCGGCGCCGCCAGCCAGATGATGCGGCAACCATCAAGTTTGGCTAGATCCAGTTCTGCTTCCGTACAAGGCATTTCAGCCTGCGTTCTGCGATAAACCAGTGTAACTTCTTTAGCTCCCAATCTTTTTGCCTGTGTGGCTGCATCGATCGCCGTCATGCCCATGCCGATCACAGCTACTTTATCACCTACCGGCACCTCTTCGTATACGCCCGCCCGGATGTTATAGATAAAACGAATGGCATCTACCACACCTTCCAGTTCTTCACCGGGAATTTGCAGCTGCCGGGCGAGACCAACCCCAAATCCCAGGAACACCGCATCGTATTGTGCTTTCAGCTCAGCCAGCGTAATATTGTTGCCCAGCTCCTGGCCGTACTTTATTGTAATGCCGCCAAGCGAAATGATATAGTTCACTTCATCTTCACAGAAGCGAGGCGTTACTTTATAGGCTGCAATGCCATAGGTCATTAACCCACCGCCTTTTTTCTCTTTTTCATAAATAGTTACCTCCACTCCTTCCCGGCTGAGAACATGCGCACAACTTAATCCCGCCGGACCTGCGCCTACAATAGCTACTTTCTTGCCGGTAGCTGGTTTGCGGCTAAACAACTGCCATTTTTTTTCCATGGCCTGCTCCGTGGCATAACGTTGCAGGCGGGCAATAGGTATCGGAGGTTCTTCCAGTAAATTATATACACAGGAGCCTTCGCAAAGTTTCTCTACCGGGCATACCCGTGAGCAACCAGCTCCCATTATATTGGCAACAAAAATGGTATGGGCCGCCCCTTTTACATTGTCTGTGCTGATCTGCTTGATGAATTTGGGAATATTGATCTCTGTTGGACAACTTTTAATACAGGGTGCGTCATAGCAGAACAAACAACGGTTGGCTTCCACCAGCGCCGACTCCCTGCTGTCGAATGGCGGGTGAATATCGCTGAAGTTCTGTTCGTATTGTTCAGCTGTTAATCTGTTGCTCTTTATAGGCATGTTTTAATGTCAAGTTTAAGCATCCATACAGGTTTAAAGGAATTGAGTTATCAGTTACCGGATACAGGTTACCGGGGCGCAGAGTAAATGAATGCTGATAGAAGGCAGGCAAACTGAAACTTAAGTCCTGGTGACTGGCAACTGGAAACCGGCAACTATAAAAAATTACAGTTCCACCAACTTGCCATAAGTCTCCGGTCTTCTGTCCCTGTAAAATTGCCAGATACTTCGTACTTCTTCAATCATGTCCAGATCAAAATCGGCTACCAGCAATTCATCTTTATCTTCTGATGCAATGGCGAATATTTGTCCCCGTGGATCAACGAAATAAGAAGAGCCATAGAACTTACCCAGGTTCCAGGGTTTCTCCTGTCCCACCCGGTTGATGCAACCCATAAAATAACCATTGGCGGCCGCATGTGCCGGTTGCTCCAGTTTCCATAGGTATTGCGATAAGCCGGCAACCGTTGCCGAAGGATTGTACACGATCTCGGCGCCATTTAACCCCAGGACCCTTGCCCCATCGGGAAAATGCCGGTCATAACAGATATACACACCTATTTTTGCATACCGGGTTTGAAACACCGGGTAACCCAGGTTGCCCGGTTTAAAGAAGAACTTTTCCCAAAAACCGGATGTGTGCGGAATATGGTTCTTCCGGTATTTTCCCAAATAGCTGCCATCTGCATCAATGACTGCTGCTGTATTATAGAGCACACCGGCCTGTTCCTTCTCATATATGGGGACTATCATCACCATATTGTATTTCCTGGCATAAGCGGCCATCCGTTCAGTCGTTGGTCCCGGTACCGTTTCTGCCGATTCATACCAGGCGCGATCCTGCCCGGGGCAGAAATACGGGGTATTGAATATTTCCTGCAGGCAGAGGATCTGTACGCCCTGCTCTCCGGCCCTTTCAATATAGGGAATATGCTTTTGCACCATCGCTTCCTTAATGTCTTCAATGGTGCCCTCCCCTTCCGTCTTCGGCAAACTCATTTGTATTAAACCCGATTTAATGATCCTTGCCATATATATACGTTTTAAGTTCTAAGTTTCTACTGCCTTCTGCCTTCCGGCTTCTGGCTTCTGATTTCCGGCTTCTGGCTTCCGCTTTCTAAATGTATTGGCTGACCTTATTCCGTTTAATAAACTTTCCATATCCTTTTTGCACAAGACACTTCCCATTGTCAATCGCAAGCTCTCCACGCAGGATCACGGTTTTTACTTTTCCCGTCACCGGCCAGCCCTCATATGCGGAGTAGTCGACATTCATGTGATGAGTATCCGCAGACAGCGTATGTTGTTCATTTGGGTCAAAGATCACCATGTCTGCATCACTGCCCGGAGCCAGGGTTCCCTTGCGGGGGAACATGCCAAAGATCTTTGCAGGGTTCGTACAGGCCACTTCTACAAACTTGTTCAAACTGATCTTTCCTTTGTGAACACCTTCACTGTACAATAATTCCATGCGATGCTCGATGGCCGGATGGCCATTCGGGATCTTGGAAAAATCATCTTTGCCCATCAGCTTTTGCTCCCATTTAAACGGACAATGATCCGTTGCCACTACCTGCACTAATCCCTGGTTAATTCCTGCCCACAGGGTTTGCTGGTCTTTTTGCTCGCGCAGGGGCGGACTCATTACCCAGCGGGCGCCTTCAAAATCTTTTTCATACAAAGACGCATCCAGCAGCAGATATTGAATGCATGTTTCCACAAATACTTTCTGATTTCTGCGGGTGGCATTACGAACGGCATTTAAAGCGCCCTCACAGGTAAGGTGAACAATATAGCCCGGACAACCCGTATAATAGGTCATATCTACAAACCGTTCAGAAGCCTCCGCTTCGGTTATTTCAGGTTGTGACAGATAATGATAGCGGGGTGATAATTTTTTCTCTGCGCGGTGTTTGGCCACCAGGTAATCGATCATATCGCCATTGGTCGCATGCACATTGATCAAACCGCCATATTTCTTCACTTCTTCCATCAGGCCGATCATTTGCCGGTCATCGATCATGAGCGCTCCTTTATACGCCATAAACGTTTTGAAGGAAACGATCCCTTCCCGCTCGATCATTTTTTGTATTTCCGTGCGCGTATTATCATTGAAATCGGTCACGGCCATGTGAAAACTATAATCGCCCACACAATTATTATCGGAGCGCGACCTCCATTCTTCCAGCGCTGCCTGCAAACTGTTTCCCTGCTTTTGCAGAATAAAGTCGATGACCATGGTTGTACCGCCAAATAAAGCGGCCCGCGTGCCGGTTTCGTAATTGTCGCTGGAAAATGTTCCCATGAAAGGCATATCGAGATGTACATGCGGGTCTATTCCACCCGGGAAGACGAGCTTACCTGTAGCATCTATTTCCTGGTCGGCTTCTACCCCCAAATTCCTGCCGATGCTTTCTATGGTTTCATCCACCACCAGGATATCGGCAGTAAAATCCGCGTCAGCCGTTATGATCCGTCCGTTTTTAATCAATAGCGACATGTAATGTTTCTTCTTTAATGGTGATGGAATCAGGTACCAGGGGTTTATAATTCCGCATCATCAGCAGATAGGCGAATCCCGAAATAAAGAAACCAACAAACCATGCGTAGTTGTACAAATGCGAGATCCACGCCGGCACACTGTTGGTTGAGATGACTTTTATAGTGGTAAGAAAGCCCGGAATATTCGGCGCCACACCCAGCAGCAAAGCGATTATCGCACTGTAATTATAGCCATTTCTGAATGTGTACAATCCATTTGTTTTATACAGATCAGCGGTTGACAACTGCTGTTTACGAACGAAATAATAATCGGCGATCATGATGCCTCCTACCGGCCCCAACAAGCTGGAATATGCAATGAGCCAGGTAAAAATATACCCCGTAGGATCGGCGATCAGCTTCCAGGGAAAAATGAGAATGCCCAGCACGCCGGTAATATAACCGCCTTTGCGAAAAGATATTCTCGATGGCGCCAGGTTGGCGAAGTCATTGGCCGGACTAACAATATTCGCGGCAATATTGGTTGCAAGCGTTGAAATGGCTACAGCGATCATCGCAACGCTTACCAGTAATTTGCTTTCAAACTTAGCGGCTAATACCACGGGGTCCCAAATGGTGTTGCCATAAATAATAACGGTGGCCGAGGTAACGACTACACCAATGAAGGCAAACAAGGTCATGGAAGGCGGCAATCCAATGGCCTGGCCTTTTATCTGCGCTTTCTGACTTTTGGCATACCTGGTAAAATCCGGAATATTGAGTGAAAGTGTTGCCCAAAACCCAACCATGCCCGTTAGTGCCGGGAAAAAGAAATCGAAAAATTGAGCATTAGTAGTAAACTTTGAAGGCTGCTGCAAAATAGGGCCCAGACCATGCGAGGCATTGATGGCCCAGAACAATAATGCCAGGGCTGCCACAGGAAGAAAGATCGCTTTGAACACCAGCAGCTTGCGGATGCTTTCAACACCCAGGTAAACGATGAACATATTAAGCGCCCAGAATGCTAAAAAACAAATAAAAGGAAGGGCTTGCGGAAATAATGCCGAGTGATCGATCGCTGGCAGGGATGGCTCCCATGCCCTGATCATTTGATAGATCGCAGCACCGCCAATCCAGGTTTGAATGCCAAACCACCCACAGGCTACAATCGCCCTGAGAATAGCGGGAATATTCGCGCCCCGGATGCCAAAACTTGCGCGGGCGAAGACGGGGAAAGGAATACCGTATTTCGCACCTGCATGTCCGTTAAGGATCATAGGTATCAATACAATGGTATTCCCCAAAAATATGGTAAGGATGGCCTGCCACCAGTTCATGCCTCCGCCGATCAGTGAACTGGCCAGCATATAAGTGGGAATGCAAAGGCTCATGCTGATCCATAAGGCTGCGTAGTTCCAGGTATTCCATTTACGGTTGGCTACCGGAACGGGGGCAAGGTCTTCACTGTATAGTGATTCATTATTCATATGTATTCGGAGGCGGCGGTATGGCCTGTTTGGTGAAACCTGTCAGCGGAGGTACGGCGGGAAAAAACCAGAACTTTCTTCAATTTACAAATTCATCGGCAATTGCAATGGCTTCGCTGATCATCATTAGTCCCTCATCCACTTCCTCTTTCGTGATACACAGCGGAGGCGCAATGAAAATATAATTCCAGCGAACAAAGGTGTAGAGGCCCAATTCTTTGAGTTTGGCAGCTACCTTGTTTATGATTACCATTTCTTCTGGTTTGGCGTTAAACGGCGCCATCGGTTCTTTGGTACCGCGATCCTTCACCAGTTCAATACAACCCAGTAAACCGGTATTCCTGAAATCGCCGATGCTGGGATGTTTCAGTTTTAGCTGTTCTACCCGGGCTTCAAGATATTGCCCCATTTTAGTGGCATTCCCCAGCAAATGCTCCTCTTCATAGATCTTCAGCGTTTCCAGAGCCGCCGCACAGCTAACGGGATGAGCGGAATAGGTTAGCCCCAGCCACAATACCCGCTCATTAAAATGGGCGGCAATGGTATCACTGACGATCAATGCGCCCAGGGGCAGATAACCAGACGTTAATCCTTTTGCCGTGGCGATCATATCGGGTACTACGCCATAATGATCCATTCCAAACCATTGACCGGTGCGGCCAAACCCACTCATCACTTCATCGGCGATCAGCAGGATATTGTGCTTATCGCAAAGGGCGCGTACTTTCTGCAAATAATCGGGCGGATACTTGATACATCCCGAGGAGCCGCTTTCCCCTTCCATAAGAATGGCTGCAATATTAGCGGGTCCTTCAAATTCTATGACCCGTTCCAGGTGACCTACACATTCCCGGCTGCAGGAAGTAATTTCCTTACCCCAGGGACAGCGATAACAATACGGATCTTCTATGTGTACAATATTCGGCACCTGTTGGGCATCGGAAGCCAGTTTACGCGGATCGCCCCCGGCTGTCATGGCGCCGTACGAAGCGCCATGAAATGCGCGGTACCGGGCAATGATCTTGTGCCGGCCGGTATACAGGCGGGCAAGTTTAATGGCATTTTCAATAGCCGAAGCCCCGCAAACAGTGAACAGGGTTTTGTTTAAACCGGGTGGTGTTAGCGAAGCCAGCTTCTTGCCCAAATCGCCCCGTACTTTGGTAACGCAACTTGGTGTTACATAACTTACCTGTTGCATTTGTTCCATAACGGCCTTTGTTATCCGCTGGTTACCATGACCTATATTCACATTCATGAGGCCGGAGGAAAAATCGAGGTACCGTTTGCCGTCATAATCGTACAGGTATACGCCCCGTGCGCTTTTTATGGCAATGGGCGATATGCCCTTTTGCTTGCTCCACGAAAAGAGCGTATAATCCATATTATCCTGAATGATTTCCTCAGTTTCAGGGATGGTACTAACTATTGACATGATTATTTATTTGCGTTTCGTGATACGGAAAATGGAAAACGGTAAAACAATTCATTACCACAACTTGTCCCGGCGCTAGCCGGGATGATCACAACCTGTCCGGCTCTGCAGGATCAGCATACCAGCTAATGGTAGCTCAGCTCATCCAATTCACTCCTGCCTCCGGATTCCATTTAACCGTTGACTTTTTTAGTTTCGTCCAGAATTCAATGGAACTTTTTCCGGTAATATCGCCTACCCCGAATTTGCTCTCATTCCAGCCGCCAAAAGAAAAAGGTTCGCGGGGTACAGGAACGCCTACATTAACGCCGATCATCCCCGCGCTGGCCCGGTCGATCACATATCGCGCGAGCCCGCCGTTCTGCGTAAACACGGATGCGGCATTACCATAGGGATTGGCATTTTCAATAGCGATGGCTTCGTCTATTGTATCCGTGCGCATAATACTTATAACGGGACCGAAGATCTCTTCTTTCGCCACCGCCATATTTGGTTTCACGTGATCAATAACGGTAGGCCCCACGTATGTACCCGCTTCCTTGCCGGGTACGGTTGCATGCCGGCCATCGACCAGCACCCGCGCACCCTGCGCTTCCGCTTCGGTTATATAATGTTCAATCCTTTCCTTGGATTCTTTGCTGATGACTGCACCCAGGTTCTGCCCCGGCACGATCTTCTTAGCTTCTTCACAGATCTTCTGGATGATATGATCAACGTTGCCCACGGCTACCATGGCGGAAGCAGCCATGCAACGCTGACCGGCGCAACCGCTCATAGATGCGGCAACGTTCTGGGCGGTCATGTCGGCCTTGGCGTCGGGCAAGACCAGCAAGTGATTTTTGGCGCCACCCAGTGCGAGGCATCTTTTATAATGGTGAGTAGCTCGCTGATAAACGATCCTGGCCACCTTGGTACTACCAACAAAGGATACAGCTGAAATACCGGGATGGTCACAAATGGCATTCACGATGATACTGTCGCCATTAACGACATTGAAGACACCATCCGGCAAACCCGCTTCTTTTAATAATAAGGCCAGGCGCCCCACACTCAGTGGCACTTTTTCCGAAGGTTTTATGATCATGCAATTGCCCAGGGCAAGGGCATTGGGGATCGTCCAGTTGGGCACCATGCTCGGAAAATTAAAGGGCACAATAGAAGCCACCACGCCCAGCGGTACGTGTTCCGTGCGGCATTCTACCCCTTTGCTTACTTCCAGTACTTCACCGGTAACCAATTGAGGCAATGAAACGGCAAACTCTGTGAGCTCGATGCATTTTTCTATTTCTGCAATGGCTTCGCCCATGGTCTTGCCATTCTCTTCACTCACCAGCGCGGCCAGCTCCTGCAGATTCTTTTCCAGTAAATAACGGTACCGGAATAACACCTGCACCCTTTCTTTAATAGGTGTATGGCTCCAGGCATGAAAAGCAAGTTTGGCCGCTCGTACTGCTGCATCAAGGTCTTTTGGGGCCGACATTGGTACGGTAGACAAATGCGTTCCGTCGAGCGGAGAAATAACGGGCAGTGTTTGGTCCGATGATGCATCCACAAACTGTCCATTAATGTAATTCTGAACAGGGGCGTACTTCATGAGCAGGCGGTTTTAGATACTATAAATTTTGCAGAAAGGCAATCAGTAAATTAAAAAATATTTAGTACTAAACCAAAAAACAAACAGTATTTTTATTTTTATCGCATCTTTGCTGTATGCAGAAAAATGGTTTTCCACTCGATGAACTCGATTTTGCGATCCTCTCTTGCCTGCAGAAGGATGGCCGTATGTCGTTTACCGTTATTGCAGAAAAACTGAATGTATCCATTGGCACCATTCGCACCCGCGTGAATAAATTAATTGAAGAAGGCACCATTAATATCATTGGCCGCGTGAATCCGGCGAAAGTAGGATTCGGCGCTTATGCTCAAATAGCTATATATGTACGGCCGGCTACCTTAAAGGACAAAGTAGCGCAAAAAATAGCCAGATTACCAGAAGTTAGTTTTCTGGCGATGACATCGGGTGATTATGACCTGGAAGTAGATGTCATGTGCCGCGATAATGACCACCTGGTGCAATTCATTAATGAGATCTCAAAAATTGAAGGGGTTTATCAAACCAAAACAACCCTTTATTTCAAAGTGTATAAGTATGCCCAGCCCGATTTGAACTTACTGAAGTAAGCAACCCCTGGGCCTGCTGGCAGGTATGCTGGTTTGCCGGGATTTCGTTAACTTTAGAGAAACCGCCTTTTGCCATTGATCAAATTCATGCTCAATAATAAAGACATTGCCACCAGGATGCCGTCGGGTACCGTGCTGCTCGATTTTATTCGCTATCACGAGCATTTGACCGGCACCAAGGTGGGTTGTAATGAAGGGGATTGCGGCGCCTGCACCCTACTGGTGGGAACATTGAAGAATAACGAGCTGCAGTACCGTTCGCTCACCAGTTGCTTAACGCCCCTGGGCAATGTACATGGCAAACATGTGGTCACTATTGAAGGACTGAACATGGAAGGCTTAAATGCTATTCAGCAGGCCATGTATGATGAATCGGCAACGCAATGCGGATTTTGCACACCGGGATTTGTAGTCTCACTGGCCGGTTTTTGTCTCAGCGGTAAACAGGCGACCACTGAAAACGCTA
Source organism: Longitalea arenae (assembly GCF_016924755.1). Lineage (GTDB taxonomy): Bacteria > Bacteroidota > Bacteroidia > Chitinophagales > Chitinophagaceae > Niastella > Niastella arenae. The sequence goes on from NZ_JAFFJX010000004.1 coordinate 357,689, forward strand.
TAGCCGCCATCGATGGGAATATCTGCCGCTGCACCGGTTACAAATCCATCGAACGCGCCGCTGCCAAAGTAGCTCAACTGATGCATAACAGGCAGGCAGAAGCCCCCACAGCATTCCTGGCGGAACATGGAATTTTGCCGTCCTGGTTTGCCGGCATCAAACAAAGACTGTATTCATTGCAAACGCAGCTCGACGGCGAACTGCAATCGCCAACTGCCACAGAATGGGTTGGGGGCGGCACCGATGTATATGTGCAAAAGCATGATGTTATGAAGGAAGCATCGATCCGGTTCCTGTTCGACGATGACCAGTTAAAAGGCATCAGGCAGGAAGGAAACAAGTGTATCATGGGTGCATCAACCACTGTGACAGCCATGAGCGAATCGCCCCTGCTGCAGCAATACTTTCCGCGGCTCGCAGATCATATCAAACTTATCGCTTCTACCCCTATCCGTAATATTGCCACCATTGGCGGCAACCTGATCAATGCCTCGCCGATTGGTGACCTCACGATCTTCCTGCTGGCACTCGATGCGACGCTGCTCTTTAGCAATGGAGAGGAACAAAGAGCGTGTCCGTTGCGGGAATTGTATAAAGGATATAAAATGCTTGATAAAGATGCCGGCGAGCAGCTGGTCTCCGTTTCCTTTGAACTGCCTGGCGCCGATACGGTATTTAATTTTGAAAAAGTAAGCAAACGCACGAACCTCGATATAGCCAGTGTGAACTCAGCCATTTGTGTGAGCATACTGCATGATACCATCGCGCATGTGCGCATTTCAGCCGGCGGTGTTGCACCTGTACCTAAATTACTGGATCTAACCAATGCGTTCCTGAAAGGCCGCTCCATTGATCCATCAACGATCGATCAGGCAATTGCCATTGCCCAAACAGAAATTGCGCCTATCAGCGATGCCCGGGGATCTGCCGCTTATAAACGATTGTTGTTAGGTCAGTTGATGAAAGCACATTTTTTAACAATTCTTGAGAACGCAATGCATTGAGTCATTCGTGTTCTGCGCTCAGCGTTAAGCGTATGAAAAATATTGATGCATATACACACCTGCGGGGCGAATCCATTTACCTGGATGATATTCCCCTTATACATGGCACTTTATTCGGCGCTGCCTTTGGTTCGCCGGTAGCCCATGGTGTTATCAGCGCGCTGGATACCAGTGAAGCCGCTGCCCAACCCGGCGTTATACGCATTTTCACCCATAAAGATATCAGCGGCGAAAACCAGATCGGGGGTATTGTGGCCGATGAACCATTGCTGGCCGATCATGAAGTTCATTTTTGCGGTATGCCGGTAGCTTTTGTGGTAGCAGACTCGATAGATGCTGCCCGGGCGGCCGTCAAAAAAATAAAACTAACCAGTGAACCATTGCCCGCGATCACCGATCCGCGCGAAGCGCAGGCAAAGGGCGAACTGATCATCCCACCCCGCACCTTTCAGCTGGGCGATACCAACAGCAGCTGGTCACAGTGTACGCATATCTTTGAAGGGCAGGCTGATACCAACGGCCAGGAACACCTGTATATAGAAACACAAGGCGCTTATGCTGTTCCCCAGGAACATAATGCCATTAAAATTTATTCTTCTACGCAAGGCCCAACAGCGGTACAACGCGCTGTTTCGCGTGTACTGGGTTTACCCATGCACCTGGTAGAAGTGGAAGTGAACAGGCTGGGTGGCGGTTTTGGCGGCAAGGAAGATCAGGCGAACAGCTGGGCAGCGCTCTGTGCGCTGGCAGCCCATCACCTGAAGCGGCCAGTTAAATATTCCCTGCACCGCATGGAAGATATGGCCATGACGGGTAAACGCCATCCTTATGCTGCCGACTTTAAAATTGGCTTGAACGAGGCGTTGAAAATTGTTGCCTATGAAGTTACTTTCTATCAAAATGCGGGCGCCGCAGCAGATCTGTCGCCAGCCGTACTGGAGCGCACCCTCTTTCATTGCACCAATTCCTATTATATTCCAAACGTAAAAGCAACGGCCTATAGCTGCAGAACCAATTTGCCGCCCAATACCGCATTCCGCGGTTTTGGCGGCCCACAGGGTATGTTCATGATCGAAGCCGCTATTGCGAAGGCAGCTGAAGCATTGGGTATAGATGCCGCCGTTATCCAGGAAAAGAATCTCTTGCAGACCGGTGATGAGTTTCCTTACGGACAAAAAGCCCAAAGTGAAGCCCCTGAATGCTGGCACAAGGCAACAACTATCTATGATCTGCAAGCGGGGCGAAAAGAAGTAGATGCATTCAATGCATCCAATACCCTGTATAAAAAAGGATTGGCCTGCATGCCCATTTGCTTTGGCATTTCTTTTACCAAAACCCTGATGAACCAGGCAAGGTCCCTGGTGCATGTGTACACAGACGGCAGCGTAGGCATTACCACCGGCGCTGTTGAAATGGGCCAGGGCGTAAATACCAAAATACTGCAGGTGGCGGCCGAGGTATTTTCCATTCAACCCGAGAAAATAAAGATCCACACCACCAATACATTCAAGATCGCCAATACCTCACCTTCTGCTGCCAGCGCCACTGCCGACCTGAATGGGAAAGCCACACTGCTCGCCTGCACCGCCATTGCCGGCAGATTGAAAAAAATGGCTGCTGAAACACTGGGGGTGGACGAGCAGCTGGTATCATTACAAAACGGGTACCTCTATGTGAACGGGGAAAAAACCGATCGTGACTGGAAATCGCTGGTCATGGAAGGGCACCTCAAGCGAATTGGCCTTTCAGAACATGCGCATTATGCTACGCCCGAAATACATTTTGATGCCACCAGGGAAAAAGGCCATCCTTTTGCCTATCATGTTTATGGTACAGCCCTTATTGAAGTTACGGTGGATTGCATTCGCGGAACCTATACCATCGACGCCGTTAAAGCAGTGCACGATTTTGGCGCCAGCATGAATAAGGCTGTTGATCTCGGCCAGATAGAAGGCGGCATTGTGCAGGGCATCGGCTGGATGACGATGGAAGAAGTAGTCTACGACAAAGAGGGCAGACTGCGTTCGAACGCCCTGTCGACCTATAAAGTGCCAGATATATACGCTGTACCAAAGGAGATCAGGGTCGACTTTTTACAAACGCCGCAGGATAACCTGGCCATCTTCCGGTCAAAAGCAGTGGGTGAACCACCGCTCATGTATGGTATCGGCGCTTATTTTGCCTTACGCAACGCCATACGCGCTTTTAACAAAAGCGGTCATTTCCCATTTGCAGCGCCCATGACGCCCGAAAGAGTATTAATGGCCTTATACGCAACCGAAAAGAAAGGGACTATTCAAGCTCATGAAGAAACAATTGATCATTTGGCAGTTAATAAATAGAAGCCTGGCACAAGAGGTACCGGTAATGTTATTGTATGTGCTGCAAAGTGAAGGAAGCAGTCCGGGCCGGCAGGGATTCTTCATGGCTGTGAATGCAGCGGGTGAAGCGGCAGGCTCAATTGGCGGTGGTATCATGGAACACAAGTTTGTGGAGATGGCCAAAGACCGGTTAAAGGCCGGCGTATCACTTCGCTTTTCCGATTTGCAGAATACCTATACCGACGATTCAAAAAGCACCATTAAAAAACAATTCCATAATAAATCGGCCGATTCAAATCAAAGCGGAATGATCTGTTCGGGCGAACAGACTATTTTGTTATACCGGATCGCTGCCGGTGATGCTAATACGATCAGCGAGTTGATAGCCAGCCTGGAGCAACACCAGAACGGTACCCTGCAGTTATCTCCGGCCGGTTTGCAATTCACAAGAGCAGTACCCGATACAGATCATTATTTTTCCATGAGCTCGGAAGTAGAATGGTTATACCAGGAAAAGACCGGCTACAAAAATCATTTATACATCGTTGGGGCAGGCCATTGTGCCCTGGCGCTTAGCCGGATGATAAGCGATATGGATTTCTATATCCACCTGTACGACGACCGCCCGAACCTGAAAACTTTCCGGGAAAATGTATATGCACAGGAGAAACGGATAATCAGGGATTACAGCGAATTGTTGCAGCTGATTGCCGGTGGTAACGATCAGTATGTTGTAATAATGACGGTGGGTTACCGTACCGATGATATTGCGCTTAGGGCTTTATGGAAGAAGCAGTTCCGGTTTTTTGGCCTGCTGGGCAGCAAAAGCAAGATAGAAAAGATGTTCAATGATTACCGTTCAGAAGGCATCCCGGAATCTTTATTGAAACCAATCCATGCACCGGTGGGAATAGACATCCATAGCCAAACACCCGAAGAGATCGCGATTAGTATCGCGGCGGAGATCATTGCTGTGAAGAATCGTTAGCATCACCTGCCTGATCACGCACTACCGTACCCGTAATATAACCATAGGGTTCATCGGTAGCAATAAAGATCTCGTTCTTGTTATCGACACCGAACTGTTCCAGGTTGAACAGGATATGATGTTTGTTGGGCATTTTCAGGCTGATCTCATTAACAGCGGCAAATTTATTTAACACGGCTTCGCCCATAGCAAACAGCGTATGCTGCACCGAAAGACTTTGGTGATCTGAAAATGTTTGCAGCAACGTGGTGCGAATACCGTTGAACAGCTCAACAAAAAGTACGTTGGAGGAATTGTAGGTCCAGTTCACTTCGCATTGCGTGGCAAAGATGCGGTCACTGGTTTCCTTAAGGGTGGTATATTGATCCTTGATATAATGCTCGAAACCGGAATCTGTCGTTTTTAAGATCAGCAGGTCAGCAATCCCGGTGGTTACGGTAATACCTTCCCCGCTTTGCACAATGGCGGCCGTATGTTTTTCTGCACCGCCGCTGCAATAAGCATGCGGATGTTCGCTTCCATTAAAACGCATCCGCTTCCAGTTATACTCGGTCAGTTCAATGCGGGCCTGGGACACCTGGGGATTGTTCGTTATAAAATAATTCGCCAGGTACAGGCCAAAAGACTCTATAGAAGAAACAAAATGTTCTTTGGCCAATGCATACACGGTATTCTTCTGGGTATCTGTAGGCAGGATCCTGCTATTGTCACCTATTGTATGAGCCGTTTCAAAATCACCTTCCAGCACAACATTCACTGAGATCTGCCTGAACTCATGGTAATCGGGATGACGAATGATCTTGGATAGATTAATGGCATTTTTACCATAGGTGTTCTTTCCCAGTTTTATTGACATAGCAGCGTATTTTGGTGGAATGTATACTCAATTTAAACAATTAATTGTCTATTTTTAGTAGCGGACTTAAATATTCAAGTATGTTCGACCTGGCCATCAGCGGTAAGTTCATTTGTACGCCCGAAGGCATGCGGGCTGGCGTGGTACTCATCAGGAACGGTATCATCGCTGATGTAGTAGCTGCGCTGCCCCGCGAAGCGAGCCGCACGGTAATCGATATTGGCGAAAAGGTGCTGATGGCCGGTATAATTGACCCTCATGTACACCTGAACGAACCGGGCCGTACAAATTGGGAAGGTTTCGACACCGGGACCAGGTCCGCAGCTGCCGGAGGTATCACGACGCTGGTGGATATGCCGTTAAATGCTTCACCGGTTACTACTACGGCTATTGCCTTTGAACAGAAGCTGGCTGCTACGAAAGGACAATTACATGTAAACTGCGGTTTTTGGGGCGGCGTGGTTCCAGGAAATAGTGCTGAAATAGAAAAGCTGATCAATAAGGGTGTCTTGGGCTTTAAAGCATTCCTAACGCATAGCGGCATCGATGAATTTCCAAACGTAACAGAAGCCGATCTGCAGCTGGTGATGCCTGTTATTGCCCGGTATAACTTACCATTACTGGTACATTGCGAAATGTCTACCCAGTTGCAAGTGCAAGCGGGAAACGACGATCGTTCTTATCAACAGTATCTTTCTTCCCGGCCAAAAGCCTGGGAGGATGAAGCCATCGCCCTTATGATAAGGCTTTGTGAACAGTATCATTGCCGGGTGCATATCGTGCATTTGTCATCGGCCGATTCTATTGAACAAATTAAACAGGCGCGGCAGAAAGGCTTGCCCCTTACGGCCGAAACCGCCCAGCATTATTTGTTTTTCAATGCCGAAGCCATTCCTGACGGACAAACGGCTTTTAAATGCGCCCCACCGATTCGTGAAAAAGAGAATAATGAACGATTATGGCAGGCCTTACAGGAAGGGATCATCGATTTCGTGGCAACAGATCATTCACCGGCTCCACCGGAGATGAAAGAAATTGCATCGGGCAACCTGAGGAAAGCCTGGGGTGGTATCGCATCCCTGCAGCTGGCGTTACCGGTTCTATGGACGGGCGCCCGGAAGCGCAATATACCGGTTACCTGTATGGCAAAATGGCTTTGTGAAAAACCGGCATTATTGCCCGGCTTGCACGAAACGAAAGGTAAAATTGCCAAAGGCTATGATGCCGACCTGCTTGTTTGGGATCCGGACAGATCTTTTACCGTTACAGCAGAGCAATTGCATCACAAACATAAAATAACGCCCTACCTGAACCAGCAATTGTATGGTGTGGTGGAACAAAGCTGGTTAAATGGCGAATTGATCTTTGAGCAGGGACAATTTCCTGCGCTTAATAAAGGAAAACTCATTATGAATTGACAACCGGATATCAACAGCGCGCAACCAGGATCCTGCAACGGATCAATGAACTGGCTTCCATCAGTGAAGAACCGGCTGTTATTACCCGTACATTCGGTACTGATGCTTTTGTTAAAGGAAGCCACCTGGTTGCGCAATGGATGCAAGCCGCCGGTTTAGCAACCCGGATTGACAATATCGGCAACGTGCGGGGTAGACTGGTATCCTCTTCTGCCAATGCCAAAACACTGGTGATCGCCTCGCATATAGATACTGTTGTGAATGCCGGCAAATTCGATGGCCCGCTGGGTGTGCTCATCGGACTTGACCTGATTGAACAGCTTATACAGCAACAGGTTTCGCTTCCCTTTCACCTGGAACTGATCGCTTTTTGCGACGAAGAAGGCTGCCGCTTCCACACCACTTACCTGGGCAGTAAAGTAATAGCTGGGCAGTTTGATACGGATCTGCTCAACAAACAGGATGCTGCCGGCAATACCTTGCAGCAAGTGATTGGATCGATGGGTGGCGATCCGGGCCTGTTACAACAGGACGCCATACCTGCCGAAGAATGGTTGGGTTATTTTGAGATCCATATCGAGCAAGGTCCGGTCCTGTATGAAAAAAATATTCCGGTGGGTCTTGTAACAGCTATCGCCGGGCAAAAAAGAATTGCCATCACCTTTACAGGTGAAGCCGGGCATGCAGGTACCGTACCCATGACGAAACGGAACGATGCCTTATGTGCCGCTGCTGCATTTATTCTGGAAGTAGAACGGTTTGCGGGTACGCATCCACATCAGCTTTTGGCCACCGTTGGAACTGTACAAATCGCGCATGCAGCCAGTAATGTGATCCCCGGGGAAGTGACGATCACGCTTGATCTGCGCCATGCAGATGCAGCCATTTTAGCAAGCTGCCATAAACAATTGCAGCAACTGGGCCTGTCTGTTTGCGAACGGCGTACTATAAAAATGAGCTGGCAAGCGGTACAGGAAACAGAAGGGGTAAGCTGTGATGATACCTTTAATCAGTTACTGGAAGAGGCCATTCAGCGATCAGGGTATGAGCTGGTGAAACTGGTGAGCGGGGCCGGGCATGATGCAGTGGCAGTAGCAGCAGTAGCACCGGTAGCCATGTTATTTGTGCGATGTTTTAAGGGCATCAGTCATAATCCATCGGAAAATGTTGAACTAAATGACCTGGCCGCTGCCGTTGAGGTATCGGCTGCATTCATACATTCGCTCATTCAAAAATATAACCGCGGTTAATATGGAAATTTCAGCGCTAACAAGATCGGTCGTAAAACACAATCATGCAGTGATCAGTCAGGATGGCTATGTGAACAGCAATGTGCCGGGTTGGACAAACTGCACCGTGAATGTCATCATCAATGAACAAATGGGCGCCCGGCTTTGTCAAACACTGATCACATTGCAAAAGGATGGCAGCCTGACTGGTAGCACGCAACAATCGCAGATCTTTTTTTACATAATTGAAGGCGCGTGCAAGGCTACGGTAAGTGGTGAATCAAAAAATTTAGCTAGTGGCCATTTTGTATATATACCAGTTCAGAAGGATTATGTTTTTGATGAAGTAAAAGCCGGTACCAGGATCCTCAGCTTCCATAAAGTATATGAGCCATTACAGGAAGCACCGGTACCTGCAACCCTGTTTGGCGATGCTTCCAAAGTGCCAGCCCCCAGCTACCTGAATGATCCTGCCCTGCGCTTACAGGTCTTATTGCCCGATAACCTGTCCTTCGATATGGCGGTGAATATTTTCACTTATGATCCGGGTGGCCATTTGCCATTTGTAGAAACCCATATCATGGAACATGGTTTGCTGTATTTGCAGGGGCAGGGGGTATATATGCTCGATCATCACTGGTACCCCGTCAAAAAAGGAGATGCCATCTGGATGGCGCCCTACTGTCAGCAATGGTTTACCGCTATGGGCAAGGAACCGGCTGTATATATCTATTACAAAAACGTGAACCGCTTTCCCACTGTAGTATAACGAAAAATCTATGGCTATGACAATTGCAGAATTCGATGGCCTCGATATAGAGAAAAAGAAAGCACTGCTGCATACCTGTTGCGGCAGCACTGCCTGGGTAAACAATGTGCTCGAGGCTTTACCGGCTGAAGACCTGATTGATCTGTTCCAGATAGCCGAGGAAAAATGGTATGCCTGCCATGAATCAGACTGGCGGGAAGCATTTGCCCAACATCCCAGGATCGGCGATATCAATTCCCTGAAAGAAAATCTCTCCGCGGCTAACGCATGGGCGGAAAAGGAGCAGTCGGCTGTGAAGCAGGCTTCTGAACAAACCATACAGGAACTGGCAGCAGCCAATGAAAAGTATGAGCAACGGTTTGGTTATACTTTCATCGTTTGCGCAACCGGCAAACCTGCCAATGAAATGCTGCAAATCCTTAACCAGCGATTATATAACAGCCCGGAGGTTGAAATACAGGTTGCCATGGAAGAGCAGCTTAAGATCACGAGGTTAAGACTTGAAAAACTCTTTGGCATTAACGAACCATAACAGCTACCACCATGAGCCAGTTAACCACGCATATCCTGGATACTACCCAGGGCAAGCCCGCTGCCGGTGTGCAGATCGTTTTATACCAGTTGGAACATAATGACTGGAAGGAGATAGTACGGGGATTTACCAACAGCGATGGCAGGATCACGGACTGGCTGCCAAAAAATGAGCGCTTACCGACCGGGCAGTATAAACTGAAATTTGAAACGGGCGATTACTACAAACAACTGCTGATGACTTGCTTTTATCCCTTTGTAGAAGTGGTGTTTTCCATTACCGACGGTTCACATTACCATGTGCCTCTCTTATTAAATCCCTTTGGCTACTCTACCTACCGGGGTTCTTAATTTACACAGCAATAAATTCCAATTACTATAAAGAATAAATATGAAGCTTTCCATACCGGAAAAAGAGAAAACGGATTTGTTAGCGCAGTTGCAAACGGCCAATCTCAAATTCCAGCAAACCTATCCCGGCGACAGGCCTGAGCGCCAGCCGGTTCATACAGTGTATGGAGGGGCAAACCTGTTCAGAGCCGACACCTGTGTGAAAATGGGTGATATTGCCCTCAGGAATCTGCAAACCTATGCACCGAATTTTGTGGTGCTGGCAAATGTCTTGCAGTTAGCGGGTCACGAATATTTGCCCCGGCAACAAAGCGCCATTGAAACATTGACAAAAAAGCTGAACGACATGCCGGCCCCTTTACGGAAACAGGAACCGGCCTGGCTTGCTTACACGGTATACAATAAGATCATTCAAAAATTGCAAACCGAAGCCGTAGAAGATTTCCGGATAGATTTTGAAGATGGCTTTGGTAACCGCCCCGATGAGGAAGAAGATGCAACTGCAGTGCAGGCTGCCATCGAGCTGGCCACAGGAATGAAAAACCAGACCATTTCGCCGTTTATAGGCATTCGTATTAAGCCATTTACAGAAGACCTGAAACAGCGCGGGGTGCGCACACTGGATATTTTTCTTTCTACCCTGCTTGAAAATACCAATGGAATTCTGCCCGAAAATTTCGTGGTTATGTTACCCAAAGTAACGATACCAGAACAGGTAGTGACCCTGGTACGCCTTTTCGAACTGTTTGAAAAAGCGCATCAACTCGCACCCGGTTCCCTGAAAATGGAAACGATGGTGGAAGCCACACAGATCATTATGGATGAGGAAGGGCGCAATCCCCTGCTGCGCATTATAAAAGCCAGTGAAGGAAGATGTATTGCCGCGCATTTTGGTACCTATGACTATACAGCCTCCTGTGGCATTACCGCGAAGTACCAGACCATGGCGCATCCGGTTTGTGATTTTGCACACCATATGACGAAAGTAGCGCTGGCCGGTACAGGCATCTTTTTATCAGATGGCGCCACCAATGTAATGCCTATTGGCCCGCACCGTGGCGACCAACTGAGCTATGAGCAAATGACCGAGAACCGCGAATCGGTACACCAGGCATGGCGTACCGGCTTTCATCATACCATGCACTCGCTCATCAATGGGTTCTACCAGGGCTGGGACCTGAACCCTGCGCAGCTGCCCATGCGATATGCAGCTACCTACAATTTCTTTTTGAACAGTTATGAAGATGCGGTATTCCGGTTGAAGACCTTTGTAGAACGGGCAGCTATCTCTACGCTTACCAAAGACATATTCGACGATGCCGCCACCGGGCAGGGTTTGCTGAACTTCTTTTTAAAAGCTATGAATTGTGGTGCGATCACTGAAGAAGAAGCTACCGCTACAGGCCTTACTATTGATGAAATACGCAGCAGGTCGTTTTACCGAATCCTGCAAGGCAGAAGAAAGGCTTAGTACTATAGTATAGGCACAAATTCCTCGGAGAATCGGAACCTGTTCTTAATTAAATGAACGCCTCTGTTCTTCTGATTGCGGACGGTATGTACGGAAAGCCGCATCTGGCGGGCAATTTCATGGCAATCGAGGCCCTTGGTATAACTCAGCAACATCACTTCTTTACATTTCTCGGGCAGATCATTTACAATGCTATATACCTGGCGTAAAACCTCGGCATGAATGGCCTCGTTCATTGCCCCGGGTTCTATTTCGTTGGATTGCTGGCGGATGGTTTCGCGGATGCGGGCCTGGTATTGTACCTGCTGGTTATGATTGAGACAGGCATTACGGGTGCTGATGTATAAAAACGCTTTTGCCGCATAAACCGTCTTGAAGTCAGCCTGCTTTTGCCAGAGCTTTACAAATACATCGGTAACAATATCCTGGGCGATGGCAGCATCATTTACCAGCCGGCGGGCGAAAAAACAAAGTGAAGGATTGAACAAATGAAATACCTTTTCGAATTCAGGGATCTTTTGCTGCTTAAGACGTTTACTTTTCTCATTCGTTAAATGTTCTGTATTCCTCATGTCAGGTAGTTTTTGAAATGTCGCAACACATTGGTGGTTTCTTTCTGATTCATGGCATCTTTAGTACAACGGATATATGGAGGCTGATACAGGTTTTTGTAAAAACCGGCTGGGGCCCAATGGCTAAACAACCGGTGTGTTCTTCCATGTAATAAATCGGTGGTTTCTATAAACCATAAACTATTTTGAGCTATTATCTCTGCTGCACAGATCTGCTTTGAGATTCCCGTTATGAGACCACTTCCCTTTCGTTGGAACCCTTCTAAGCACTAGTGGTTTTCCGATACACACCCTATAAATAAAAACACCAATTCTGTCTGTTTTTACTAAATAACAATAAAATAATTTTAATATAATAGTTGCATTGATAACTATTTAGTGACCGCCCGGTGATTTAATAGAAAGGGTTAATGGTTCGCAGTTTTTCAATTGCGCCTGTTGTTGGGTAGGTAGAAATATTGAATGCGCAACGAAGGATCAACAGGCGTTTTTTGCTTTATCGTACTCGTGTATTCACTTAGGTGATAAATGATCGATGACAATTAGTTTATGCGAGCTGGTGAAAATTCAGAAAATAAACATTATAAGTTTTTTCAAGCCATACTTTACAACGCTTCAGCAGCTACCTATTGACGAAATATTTTTACAAAATATATTTTGTTTCTCCCTAACTTTACGCGCATTAAAAGAGAATTAATTCTTTTTGCTCTTCAGTTATCAGCCATACTTCTATCCTGATGAACGTTATCTATCCTTAAGAACATACTTCTATCCTGTCGAATTGCAACTATCCTAAGGTTTCTATTTTTATCCTTACGTCCTTAGTTCTATCCTTACGTCCTTGCTTACCTGCAGTGACCACGCTATCGTAATGCCAGCAGGCTATTCCTATTATTACCAGTTATTGTTCCGTCCCTACAAACTCTAACCAATTGCGTTACTAACAACATTTTTTTCCGGTGCAAACACCGGACAGGAAAACTTATGCCCCTAAACGAACGGGTTTAATCAACATTCATTCACTCAATGTTTTTACTGCTTTTTACAGAATAAAAGCAGCCAACATTATGAAACAAGCGAAACTAACCTTGTTCCTGTCTGCATTTGTTATTATGCTGACAGCCCTTGCTGCCGTAAAACCCGATTTCAAACCCAAACCTGCAGCCGCACAGATCAATTATTATTGGTTTGATGTTACCAACGCCTGGCTTGGCCGGCAAAACACAGTTGCCAATGAAATTTTCATAACCGGCTTTGATGAAAGCACCGCCAATCCAAAAACCTTACAGGAAAAAGGTTGGGCGCCCGCGAATTGTTCCATTGACCAATGGGGCGTACCCCGGCCCATAACATCGCAACCCGACAAGTTACTCTATTCTCACCCCTAACCTTCTAAGATCAGCAAGGCGTATCACGAATAAGCACACCTACTCCCGGCTTATGATGTGATACGTCTTTTCTTATTCTCTTAATTATATCCTGGATTCTGTTCCAGGTTGGGTGCATTTTCCAGTTCAATAAGTGGGATAGGATATAATTTATCGTTGGGATGCCAGCGAGCGCCTTTTGCGATACCTAGTACTGCATCGGCTTGTTGCGTACGCTTCAGATCGAACCAGCGATGCCCCCATTCCGCAAAGAATTCTACCCGCCGTTCCTGTTCCAGTTTCTGCCAGCATAAATCACTGCTGATATTCTTCGAAAGCTCGGCCAGGCCGGCGCGGCTGCGGATGATATTGATATCGTCTACTGCTTCTTCAACCCTTAGTTGCCGGGCCCGCGCTTCCGCCCGGATCAAATATTGTTCTGCTAATCGTAATACAACGTTGTATTCATCTGGAACACCTGTTGAAATGTAAATCTTGTATTTATATGGATGGGAATATGTGGTGCTATTAACCTTCACCGTTTTAATCCAGTTTTGTTTCCGCAGATCATTAGTTTCAAAAGCAGATAAAAGGTTACTGTCAATTGTATAGGTCGGTCGAATTGCTGGAGAAGAAGGAACAAAAATAAAGCCATCACCCGAATTCAAATTGGCGGGCGCCCATTGAAAAATGATCTCCGGGCTCTTTATTTTGAAAACCGCGTTCAGGTCGTTTGAGAGCGTGAACAGCCCCGAATTTATGACGGCATTCGCCATCTCTTCAGCCCGGCCCCAATACTGCATATGCAGGTAGACCCTTGCCAGTAAGGCCATAGCCGCATGTTGTGTAGGCCTGGTATTCAATTGAGTACCAGCCAATGCATCCCTCGCTGCCAGCAGATCGCTCTCTATTTGTATATACACCTTATCAGCCTGCGTACGTGGAAGCAGGGCATTCACTTCGGCGTTGGTATTTAATACCAGTGGTACATCGCCATACAAATTTACCAGGTAGTAATAACACAATGCCCGCACAAATAAAACCTCGCCAGTTAACTGCTTCTTGAGTGTTTCATTTACCCCGGAAGATCGTTGCAACCCTTCTATACAAATATTACTGTGATAAATATAGGTATAGGCTGCCTTCCAGAGATTAACATTGATCAATTGATTGCTCGGCAAAATTGCGTTATTGGTGAACTGCTCTTCATTATTCATGGCACTGGTGCGCACAACCTCATCGGCTGACAAACCTGGGAACAAACTCATCCCCCCATTGAGCAGGAACTTTGTATTGCTCATTACTTTGATGTAGAGGCCAGCCACCGCAGCCTGGGCCAAAGAGTCGTTCGAAAAGACCATCGAAGCTGTCAGGGAATCATCCGGTTCATCTACCTGCACCAATTTTTTGCAACTGGTCATCGTTAATGAAATTGCAAAAATGACAACGCAAACGAATATATAAATAAGAATAGGTTTCGGTTTCATATGTGCAATTTTAAAAATTCAGTTCAATGCCCCCTGCAATGGTGCGTAAGGGCGGTAAAGTAAATAAGTTTTGAGTTTCTGGATCTGTTCCTTTATACCGGGTAATGGTGAACAGGTTTTGCGCCTGCAAATAGATCCGGCAATTCTTTAAGGAAATGTTTTTTAACCATTGGCCCGGCAAACGCCAGGACAATTCAACATTCCTAACCCGGCAATAAGAAGCATCCTGAAAACCTCCGTTTGATTCTTTAAATTTTTCTATGGCTTTACTTGCAGCCTCCTGCTCGCCTGTGGTATTTTGCTGCAAAACCGCATGGTCAGGACTTCTCTGCCAGCGGTCTAATGCCAGTGCAGGCTGATTGATCAGCAATTTTCCTGGAAAATTTACATTATAGAGATAGTATAAATAGTTGTAAGCTTGCTGTTTCCTGATCTCCAGGAATACATCCAATTGCCAGCCCTTATACTGCCAGTTGCTTTGTATAGAGCCATACCAACTGGGGTCTAAATGGCCAATAACCCGGTAATCGTCCGGAAAACTAATATCACCGTCTTCATCCAGGTCATTAAAACTAAATAATCCGGTGGCCGGGTGTACCCCCGCATAAGAATAGCCATTGAAAGTAGAAAGAGATCGACCGATCGTTAATTTGTGCGCATAAGAAGATGTGGCCAGGTTGGGAAAAGCAATTAATTTATTCCGCGGTATGGTCAACAAGATATTGCCATTCCAATGCCAGTCTTTGCTAAGCTGGTTCTTTGTTTGCAACTGAATTTCCCAGCCGCTGTTTTGTACCAGTGCGCTGGAATTTTTGGCCGCATAACTGGTGAAACCGGTAAGGCCCGGCAATGTATATGAGATCAGCTGATTGCCCGTGCGGTTGCGATACCAGGCAACAGAGATCATCAGCCGGTCTTTGAACAGGCCCAGGTCAAGGGCTGCTTCCAGCTTACGACTTACTTCCCAGCTGTAATTACTATCTGCCAGCTGCACAGGAATTATACCTCTCGTACCCAGGTAAGCCCCCACAATATCCTGCCATTGGTCGAGGTATTTGTAATCCCCGATCTGGTCATTACCGGTTACTCCATAACTAGAGCGCAGCTTACCAAAACTGACAACACTCTTTTTATTCTTCATAAAGGGCTCGTTGGAAAATATCCAGCCAGCACCGGTTGACCAGAAAGTACCTACCTGTTTGCCCGGGCCAAAACGGCTGCTGCCATCTGTACGTCCGGTAAGATTGATCAGGTACTTATCATACAGGATGCTATTCAGGCGGGCAAAAACACCGCCATAACGGTATTCGGTCTTAAGATCTTTATTGATCAGGCTGCCTGCATCATGTAAATTGCGCAACTGTGCATCACTGGCAAAATTGGTAGCTTCGGTATTATCTACGGACTGCGTTTGCACCTGCATGGTGGCGCCCAACAAGCCGGAAATTTTCCCGATACTTATATACTTGTTATACTCGAGCTGCGGTTCAACGATCCAGCTGTTATAAACGAGTTTGCCAAAATAAGAATAGCCTTTTGCATTCGGGAAATCGTAAGGATTGAAACTACTGCCTGGCAACAAACTCATGTCCTCCATTCTCAGGCGGTTATAACCAAGGCTTGTCTTAAATAGCAGGTTTTTCAAGATCCGGTAACTGATATCAAGATTCCCTAACAAATTACTGGTCTTTGACTCGTAGGTCTTCAACAATGATGACATTGGATTGATGAAGGTGAGATCGCCTTCGATCCAGTTCAGCTTTCCGGTAGAATCATAGAGCACTGGTGTATGTGGCGCGAGGTTTACGATACTCGTGAGATCGGTGGTCAATAACCGGTTCTTATCGCCGGTAATTAAGAGGGTGAAAGTAGCATTCAGGCCTGAATCCCTGCTTTGGTAATGCAGGTTGCCATGCCCCGATAAACGCTCGTTCCTGAGATCGCCGGGAAAAACGGTCGTTTCGCGGTGATAACCCGCTCCCAGGTAATATTGCAGCCGTTTAGACCCGCCGGATAATGCCAGTTGCGCATCATTAATAACGGCCGTACTGCCAATGAACATGTCCTTGAAATCGGTATAACGGGTAGTGTCCCAGGCCATCAGGTCGGGGGCAGTGGTGTTGTTAAGGGCCAGGCCATCGTTTTCCAAAGCTTCGCGGCGCATTTGCACATATTGTGCGGTATTCATCATGTCCGGATAACGGGTGATCCTGCTGAAACCGCTCCTGATATTAACGGTAAACGAAGGTTTGCCTGTTTTGCCTTTTTTAGTAGTGATAAGTATAACGCCATTGGAGCCGCGGCTTCCG
Organism: Longitalea arenae; assembly: GCF_016924755.1. Taxonomy (GTDB): domain Bacteria; phylum Bacteroidota; class Bacteroidia; order Chitinophagales; family Chitinophagaceae; genus Niastella; species Niastella arenae. The sequence goes on from NZ_JAFFJX010000004.1 coordinate 374,362, forward strand.
TAAATGGCCGTTGCATCGGCATCTTTCAACACCTCAATATGATCTATATCGCCGATATTGATAAATGAAAGCGGACTTCTTCCAAACTCACCCAACGCGGTACCGGAAGTAACCGCCTGCATGGGATTGTTATTGGGCGCATAGGGAACTCCGTTTATAATAAACAGCGGATCATTCGGGGGCAGGGAGCCCGGTTTAATACCAATGGAGCTTTGTCCACGTAACTGGATCTTATAGGGAGAACCGGGCACGCCGTTGCTTTGAGTGATCAGCAAACCAGGAATGCGGCCCTGCAGGGTTGCCAGTGGATCAGATACCGGCTGGCGGGCAATATCCAGCTGGTTAACTTTATCAATGGAGCTCGTCTTATACCGCTTTGAAGTTTTTCCATAGCCGGTAATTACCGTTTCATCAAGGTCCTGTAAGTGTTTCTTTAACCGAACAATCAGATAGGTTTCATCCTTGATCAGTCTTTCGACGGTTTCATATCCTACGCTGCTGAAGGTTAATTTCGTATGGGGCTTTATGGAGATCTTAAATTGTCCATCATCATTTGATTTGGTACCGGCAGCAGAACCGCTTGCCTCGACAGATACCTGATCCAGCGATTCGCCCGCTTCATCGAGAATTTGTCCGTCAATAGCCCATAACGCCGGCTTTGGTCTCATGATGGCAGCAGAATCGGGGCACACTGTGATGATACCGTCGCCTACCATTACGTATTTTAATGGCAGCCCTTTGAGCGCCTGTTGCATTACCTGTTGAACAGTGCCGTTTTTTACATGTACTGAGACCCGGGGAATATCTTGCAGGTATTCGCTCCTGTAAGCGAATGTATATACTTTTTGTTCCTGAATCAGTTTCATGATCCTTCTGAGCGGGACATTTTCCTCTGATATAGAGATCTTTTGAGTTTGTGCAAACCCCGGAAGACACGCCACCAAACAAAGCATTAACAAAATTCTAGTCATTTCCAAGACTTTGTGATTAGCTTTTCGCTAATATTACACTAATTAAAATGCCAATGAACCAGCCCCTACCGGTTCCTTTCACCATAGCGCTGCACCAATCTTTTAACACCTCCACAATCACACTTTCCCTGGCTATTCTGACACGCTGATCTTCCTGCCTTCCAATTTGAAATGAACACCACCCGATAATTCAAGCGCTCTTAGTATCTGATCAAGCGGTGTTTGCCGGGTTATGGTCAATGTATAGTGACCATTAACAGGTTCTTTAAAATAAATCTCATAATCATATTGCCGGGCAATCTGTTGCATGATCAATTTAATATCCAGGTCATTAAAAATAAAAATATCTCTGTGCCAGGCCATTACCTCCTGAATATCTGCATACTTTACAATTTCCATTTGTCCGTCACCGTTGACCAGCGCTTGTTGGCCCGGTATTAAAGTGGCCGACTGCGTTGGCTGTTGTGCTGAAAGCATTTGTTCCGGTTTCATGGTTGCCGCTTTTTCGAACCCCGGGCAAAATTGATTGCTGACTTTCACCTTTCCTTCCAGCAAAGTTGTTTTTATAACCGGTTCATCGCCATACGCGTTCACATTAAAATGCGTTCCCATTACTTCTACTGCCGCGCCCGTACCTTTACTTTGCGGCGACTCCACATACACTATAAAAGGCTTTTGCGCAGTTTCTGAATCCAGCGATACCGGTTCCGGATTTACTTCAAAATACGCTTCACCGGTAACCTGTACGATCCGTTCCTTATTAATAAAGGCTGTCGGAAAGGTGATACTCGAAGAAGCATTCAGCCACACTTTGCTGCCATCAGGTAATTCCACCGCAAACTTTCTGGCTTTCGGTGTTGTAATGGTGTTATATCCCAGTTCACGTTGTGCATTACCGGTCGACCATTCGTACCGCACTTTATCGCCCCTTTTATTGATCACCGACCTGTATTGTAATGCAACATGACCGTTTATACTGCTATCAAGATATATGATGCTCGCATCTGCCAGCTTTAACGCCACGCGGTGTTCATCAGAGGCCATACCACTACTTTCATTTTTTTGGGCATGGTCAACAACAGCAAGCGCTTTTTTACCAGTTTTTTTCTCCATTAATGAATACACGGTGGCAGCCATTAATAAGAGACCAGCAAGAATAGCTGCATATGTAATACCCCAGGTCAGTCGCTTTTTTCGCTGGCCAGGAAATAGCGGCTTTACTTTTCCGGATTCAGCTGCTGCTGTAGAATAGAGCTCAAGCAGGTTTTCGGCAACAGCACCCTGCTTCATTAGCCGGTCAAACAGCAAACGGTTCTCCTCACAACAATTACACCATGCTTCAAGCTCCTGCTTTTCCTGTTCAGTTAATAAATTTCTACGATGCCTGAGAATGAGCCCGGCAATGTGTTTATGGGTAGCCACGGCGAAGGGTTTAATTCACAAATATGATTAACCGTTAGATATAAGCTATTGCCACACGAATAATTACAAATCGTCTTCTGTAAACATCCATTGGTAAAATCGGGAAACAACCTTCATGTTTGAGCTGCCTGATCAGTTATAGAGCCACCTTCCAGAAATATCACTTGAAGTTTAAACCAGTGGTATTATAAGCCAACATTTCAGTAAACATATGTACGGTACTGTACTGACTTAGAATACGTTCAGGATAAGGTCGATTGCGTAAGACCGAAGGGAAAATAATATTGGGCAATCTCTGAGTCGCTATTGGCTGGGGCCCTGCACGAAGAACAAATGTGCAGGTTTCTACGAAAGTAGGAAAATTCCTGAATGCTGAAAAAAAATATGAGGTATTGGATAAAGGTTACGTGTTTTACGGTACAGGTTTCCGGGTAGCTGGCGGTGAATGGCAGTAACACCGGTTATATGAAACAGTTGCACGGCCCGTTCTCAATACCGGTTTCCGCTGACGTTATTATTAACGGCCATCTTCTCTTGTGCACATCAGTACTAATTCCAATTTGTAACATCCATTATATTATGCAGTAAGCTATAACCGCCCACTTTCCCCCTTTTCCTTAAATTGCGCAAAATTCGTACATGGCTACAGAAATCAAATGCCCAGGCTGCGGACAGAAGTTTGCCATTGAAGATGCTGTTTCTGAAGATATTAAGAAAGAACTGAGAGAGAAAATGCAGCACTTCCTAAAACAGAAAGAAGAAGATTTTGCCAAACGTGAGAAGGAACTCATACAACAGGCCCAATATAAAGAAGCTGAGTTTGCCAAAAAATTGCAGGAAGAAACTACCCGGCTTCAACAGTCGATCGAAGTGAATCTGCGCAAGTCCATCGCAGCCGATTTTGAAACCAAATTGCATTTACTGCAGCAAACCAATAAAGACCAGGAGAATAAGCTGGTACTGGCCCGGCAAAAAGAACTGGAATTCCTGCAAAAAGAGCAGGCCCTGAAAAACAAAGAAGCCGAGCTGGAACTTTCTGTACAGCGAAAACTGCAGGAAGAACGGGTAAAACTAGCCGAGGAATTGCGCAAACTGGAGGAACAAAAAATAGCGGCCAAGGAAACCGAATACCAACTGCGGGTACGCGAGCTGGAAAAACAATTAGACGACCAGAAAAAGCTGGCCGAGGAAATGCGGCGCAAGGCAGAACAGGGTTCCATGCAACTGCAGGGCGAGGTACAGGAACTTATTCTCGAGGAGATGCTAAAATCAGCTTTTCCTTTCGACCTGGTTTGCGAAGTGGGTAAAGGCGTGCGCGGAGCCGACTGCATTTTAACCATCCGCAACAGCCTGGGTCAGGAATGCGGCAAGATCATTTTTGAAAGTAAACGCACCAAACATTTCGATAAGAACTGGATCGAAAAACTGAAAGCCGATATGCGCAGTACATCTGCCGATGTGGGGGTCATTGTAACCCAGGCCCTTCCCGAGCAGGTACCGGGCTTTGGCCAGCTCGATGGCATCTGGATCTGTTCTTTCAGTGATGCATTAGCGCTGGTTCATGTGCTGCGCGACGGCATTCTGAAAATCTTTACAGCGGCCAAAACCCATGAGAACAAAGGCGACAAAATGCAAATGCTCTATGGCTATCTGACCAGTAATGAATTCAGCGAACAGTGGAAAGCCATCCGGGAAGGATTCCAGGCTATGAAACAATCCATTCAAAAAGAACGGGACGCCATGGAGAAACTGTGGAAAATGCGGGAAAAGCAGTTGGAAAAAGTGCTGCTCAACGCTTCCCATATCAAAGGATCCATTGAAGGCATCGCCGGCAGCGATAACATTCAACTGGACCTTATTGATGATACCGACCCCCTGTTGCTGAACGATTAAAAGGGTTTAACCCTGGGTCATTACCCAGGCCAGCGCCAGCTGATCGAAAATTCTTGCCTCCACAGTAAGCGCAATTGGCGCTTCTTTCCTGAACATAAAGGGAAGAACTATGGTTTCGTCTGCCTTGAAGGTTATAGGACCGTTCAGCTGCATATGCCGCCTGAAATCGAGTTCGCCATGGCCATACCATTTATAGATGGCTTCCTTGGCGCTCCAAAGAACGGTAGACAACTCCAGGTGCATTTTGGTCAAATGGATCCAGTCGTTAAGGAACACTTTTTCATCGTGATCCAGGAATTTATGCGAAATGGCGATAATGCGCGGCGAAACCAGCTCAATATCCACCCCCACCCTGCTTTTACTACTCACAATGGCGGCAGCAAAATTGCCCCCATGCGAAATGGAAAAGTGATATTGTTCACTTTCCAGGAAAGGCTTGCGGGTGTCGGCCACCAGGATCTCTTCCAGCGGAAAATCTTCATACAGGGTGGGCAGCAGGAACCGGCCAGCCAGGTGCTGCAACCGTTTGTAAGGATGGGAAACACCCTTTTTCAGGGGCACTTTTTCCAGGTAAAACGCTTCCGGCTCTTCTATACGCCAGATGCCCAATTTTGTATTTTCGTTAATATTATGTTGATAAAACAATGCCACAGTAGCGTTTTAGATTTTACATTGCACCAATTTTCAAGGGCAGCAAATGTCTGTTAAACAACAATCAAATATAAACTAATCACATCACATGATCTTGTCGGATAAACGCATACTGGAAGAAATTGAGAAAGGCAGCATCCGCATTGAACCCTATAAAAGAGAATGCCTGGGCAGTAATTCCTACGATGTGCACCTGGGGAAATACCTGGCTACCTACCGGGAGCATATCCTCGATGCCAAAAAACACAATGAAATCGAGTATTTCGAGATCCCGGACGATGGTTTTGTGCTTTATCCGCATATTTTTTACCTGGGCGTTACAGAAGAATATACTGAAACCCATGCGCATGTACCCTTCCTGGAAGGAAAATCTTCCACAGGCCGCCTGGGGATCGACATCCATGCCACCGCCGGTAAGGGCGACGTGGGTTTTTGTGGCAACTGGACCCTGGAGATCTCGGTAAAACAGCCGGTTAAAGTGTATAAAGGCATGCCGATCGGACAATTGATCTATTTTCCGGTAGAGGGTGATATTGCCATCAAATACAATCAGAAAAAAGACGCCAAATACAGCGGTCAGCCCGACAAACCGGTTGAAAGCATGATGTGGAAGAACAAATTCTGATGTGCTGATGTGATAATTTGCTAATGTGCTGATAAAATACTGGCTATAAGGTCGCTTCGCCCGGGGTTTCGCTCTTATAAACGCCCCCGGCATTTCAAGAATTATCACATTATCACATTCAGATCGCGGAAGCCCCAAACTTTTTATAATACGCCACCAGCCAGGCTACCACTTCATTGTAACTTAACTTCCCGCCTGGCTGCTCATTGGCTTTCAGGTATTGCCCGTACAGGCGGTCAATGATCACCTCGATGGGATTCCGGTACTTCTTTACAAATTCCCTCAAGGCCTTATAATCAGCCTTAACACCCGGCGGTAATTGCGCATCGAGCTGTTTGGCCGCTACCGAATCCTGGGCATATAAATAATACCTGGAATAACTGTACAGATCAAAATATACCGAATACCTGAACGCAGGATCCTGCGATGAGCTGGCAGAAAGATAACCGGCAAAATTGGCCTCATTCTCCTTGGCATAGCCCAGCTGATGTCCTATTTCATGACAGGTAGTAAATGGCTGCACAAATAATGGTACGGTAGTATTCACCTGGGCTTCGCCGCTGAACGGATTATAATACCCAGTATAACCCAGGTAATTGCCCAGGTAACTGTACAAAGACGGCTTTACCGACTTAAACGAATACGTAAAATGCGCATCTTTTGTGGCCAGTTGGTCATAGGCCGATGTGGCGCCATTGAACAAATTCCTTTTGCGTTGCAGCGCATCCCGGTTCACCCGGGCCGGCGAATCGAGCGCGTTGAGGCGAACGACGATCTGCTGCATCAATTGCACCAGGTCATCCTTTGAATACCGCTCTACTTTCAGGCCTAACTGGTAAGCCACCCCCCGGCGGTTATAGTTCAATCCCCACAACGCATTAAACGACACATAGATCACCACTACGGCAAACGCTGTTTGCAACAGCGCATGCAGCCAGTACTTTTTATTAGTTTGCTTTTTTACGATCCTGCGGGTAGTGAGATACACTTTATTCAAGAGCCAGATAATGATCAGTCCGTAAAAAATATCACCGGCACTGAAAGGCAGCCAGCCAAATAAAAAACGTTGCAGTTTTGAAATGACAGGATATATTCCCGTTGCATAATAGGTTTCCACTGCATCGGGGAATAATGAAAAGATTTTAATAATTATTGCCAGCCCTAATAATATCAACCAGGCGCTTTTTTTCCTCCACATAGATTGTCAATTTGCTGATCCCGACCAAGATCCTGCATTCATTAGCATCAGCAAATTAGCTAATTATGCCATTATTCTTTATATTCACAATAACAATACTACTATGAAAAGTTTAATTTTTATTGTTGGTATATTCATGACCTGGTCTGTACGCGCGCAGAATTATCCGTTTGCCACGCAATTTGTTCCCGGTACGATCACATTAAAAGACGCCACGCAGAAAAAAGGATTGATCAGGTGGTTTCCCTCACCTAACGAAAAGCTCCGGTTCAAAATGACGGAGGAACATGAAGAAAGATATGGCGTAAACGACCTCCAGGGATTTTCAACAGATAGTTTACATTTCAAGACACTTACAAACCTCGAAGTATATGGCGAACATTATGCGTTATTGAACAAAATGTCGAAACTGAAGCAGAGTTTTGCCCAGGTAGTTTATACGGGAAAGATCAATATTTATTATGTGCTGTATTATGGGTATGATCCCTTGCAGGGCGGGTTCGTAACCTACCCGAATCTCATTTTTGAAAAGGTCAAAGAAGAAAAACAGGAATACGTTTCGTTTCCGATCTACATAAGAATGCGCGAAAAGAAATACGAGCAGGCAAAACAAAAACTGTTACCTTTCTTTTCCGATTATCCGGCTATCCAGGAAAAACTAAAACAGTATCACCTCGAAAACAATATATTCACTTTGGTAGAATTCATAAAACAAATACCGGAAGTAAAAAATGAATAATCAATTGTTTGAATCCGTTGATCATTATATCAGTGATTTGCTTGCCCATGAAGATGAAGCCCTGGTGGCTGCTACCCGGTCATTAAAAGAAGCCGGCATGCCGGCCATCAGTATATCGCCCAACCAGGGTAAATTTCTGCAAATACTCGCCTTGTTGTGTAATGCCCGGAACATCCTGGAACTGGGAACACTGGCAGGATACAGCACCATCTGGATGGCCCGGGCCCTGCCCAAAGATGGACGGCTCATCACGCTGGAAGCAGATCCCAAACATGCTGCGGTGGCTCAAAAAAATATAGAACGGGCCGGACTGGCATCGCAGGTTCAGATCAGAACGGGTAAGGCATTATCTATATTACCTGAATTGGTTGATGAAGGAGCAGGTCCATTTGATATGATCTTTATTGACGCCGACAAACCACCTTATTCCGATTACTTTCAATGGGCGCTTCGGTTGTCGCGGCCCGGTACCCTCATTGTTGCCGACAATGTTATTCGCGAAGGCAAAGTACTGGATGCAGAACCTGCCAATGAAGCCGTAGCCGGCGCCCAACGTTTTAATACCATGCTTGCCGCGAATACGGCAGTCACAGCCACTATTCTGCAAATGGTTGGGGTAAAAGAGTACGATGGAATGGCCCTCGCCATAGTAAAATAATTAGCACATCAGCAAATCAGCACATTAACATCAGCACATCAAGATCAACTACATGAATATAGAATTTAACAGGAACGAAGATGTAATGAAACGATCGCTCAGCGAAATGCAGCAGCGTTTTGCGCAGGTAGCCCTGGGCGGTGGTAAAAAAGCGATCGCCAAACAAAAAGAGAAAAATAAATTAACAGCCAGGGAACGCATTAAGTACCTGCTCGACGCTGACACGCCATTTGTAGAAATTGGCGCATTTGCCGGCTGGGAAATGTATGAAGAACAGGGAGGTTGTCCGGCCGCAGGCACTGTAGCCGGTGTAGGGTATGTAAGCGGCCGGCAATGTGTTATCCTGGCCAATGATCAAACGGTAAAAGCGGGCGCCTGGTTTCCCATCACCGGTAAAAAGAACCTGCGCCTGCAGGAGATCGCCATGGAAAACCATTTGCCAGTCATTTACCTGGTAGATAGTGCCGGCGTGTTCTTGCCCATGCAGGATGAGATCTTCCCCGACAAAGAACATTTTGGCAGAATATTCCGGAACAATGCACGGATGAGCGCCATGGGCATTACGCAAATTGCAGCGGTCATGGGCGCCTGCGTGGCAGGTGGTGCCTACCTGCCCATCATGAGCGATGAAACCCTGATGGTGGAAGGAAACGGTTCCATATTTCTCGCCGGCCCCTACCTCGTAAAAGCCGCTATTGGCGAGAACATCGACGCCGAAGCTTTGGGCGGCGCCGTCACCCACAATGCCATCAGCGGTATTGCAGATTATAAATTCGCAACTGAAGAAGAATGCCTCGACCAGGTTAAAAAGATCATGTCGAAACTGGGACAAAGACCCAAAGCCGGCTTCGATCGCAGCAAACCAAAAGCGCCAAAGAAAAATGCAGCTGATATCTACGGTATTATTCCGGCCGATGCTACCCGTCCCTACGATATGCTGCAGATCATTGAACACCTCACCGATGACTCGGTTTTTGAGCAGTTCAAACAGGATTATGGTAAAACGATCCTTTGCGGTTATGCGCGCATCGATGGATGGGCAGTGGGTATTGTAGCCAATCAACGCACCATGGTCAAAAGCGCCAAAGGTGAAATGCAGATGGGAGGTGTTATTTACAACGACAGTGCTGATAAAGCAGCCCGCTTTATCATGAACTGTAACCAGAAAAAAATACCGCTGCTCTTCCTGCAGGATGTAACCGGTTTTATGGTAGGCTCGCGCAGCGAGCACGCAGGCATTATCAAAGACGGCGCAAAAATGGTGAATGCTGTAGCCAATTCGGTAGTGCCGAAGATCACGGTCATTATCGGCAATTCCTATGGGGCCGGCAATTATGCCATGTGTGGCAAAGCATATGACCCGCGTTTCATTTATGCCTGGCCCAGCGCCAGGATCGCCGTAATGGGTGGCGAGCAGGCTGCAAAAACCCTGTTACAGATACAGGTAAGCGCCATGAAAGCCAAAGGCAGTAATGTACCGCCCGAAGAAGAACAAAAATTATTGAACGACATAAAGGGCCGGTACGAAAAACAAACTACCCCCTATTATGCCGCCGCCCGCCTGTGGGTAGATGCCATAATAGATCCGGCACAAACAAGGCAGATCATTTCAGAAAGCCTGGCCGCCGCCAATCACAATCCGGATCTCCCAGCTTTTAATCCGGGTGTCATTCAGGTATAGTATCTTGCCGGTTCAAATCACTAATCTGTATTCAATTTGGCAACTACTGCAAATAAAGAACTGGTAATTTATACTGATGGTGCATCCCGTGGAAATCCAGGTCCTGGCGGTTATGGCGCGATCTTGCAATGGGGCAGCAGCCGCAAAGAGCTTTCTGCGGGTTACCGCCGCACTACCAATAACCGGATGGAATTGATGGCGGTGATCGCCGCACTGGAAGCCCTGAATCGGGAAGGATTGACGATCACCATTTATTCCGACAGTCAGTATGTGGTTAAAGCCGTCATGGAAGGGTGGCTGAAAAATTGGATCGCTACGGATTTCAAAGGGGGCAAAAAGAATAAAGACCTGTGGACCCGCTTTTATAAACTGATGCAAAAACACCAGATCCGCTTTGTATGGGTGAAGGGCCATGCCGATAATCCATTTAACAATCGCTGCGATCAATTAGCCACTGCTGCAGCCGATGGCGTCAACCTGTTGGAGGATGTTGGGTTTGAAAACGGATAAGGAGGAGTTCCTATGGCTACATCTGCATTCATGAGCGATTTTCAGCAATTATTGCCGAAAGAAGAAGTTTTCCTGCCGGTGCATCTGGCCGACAGGAACAACACCCAACTGTTTATTGTACTGAAACTTTATAAGTACCATAAACAATTGAACATCGAGTTATACCAGGCAGAAACTACCCAGGCCGGAAAAGTAAAAAATCCCCTGACCCTCGTTGATCCCTTAGAGTTGATGTTGAAAACGGAAAATATCGATGAGGTTAGATTCTTTTCGGCCATTACCCGCTTTCAGCATAATCCAACTGCCAGCAAGTCTGCCACCGATGTTGACGCGTTAAAAACCATCATTAAAAACCCATTACAGCTTCCCTTCTACTACCACAACCCGGAGTTCTCAGAAAAAATTGTCGCCGGTTCTATTGAGCCGGTCACGATGGGCAGCCTGGTACAGGAACTGTCGTTATGGGTTCAGCGCAAGGAAGCATTTTATGAAATAACATTGCAGGCAGCCATCGATGGTAAACCGCATGAATGGACCGACCTGCAAATCAAGTACGATTATTTTTTTCAAAAGAATGATACGCTGTATGCCCTCGGCAATTTTCATTTTCTGAACGTAGTCCGGTTCTTTAAACAAACCAATGGCCTTATCCGCATTCATGAATCCAAATTCAACAGCTTTCAGCAAACGATCTTAAAGCCGCTTGCTGATCACCTCCACATCTTCTATTCCAATGCAGCTTCCCCGATAACAGAACAAACCCTGCCATCCGGCAAAGAACCGCCCCTTGAAAAACTTATTTACCTGAGCGAGCTGGGAAACTATGTGATAATAGACCCGGTGATAAAATATGGACATGTAGAGATCCCTGTTCGCACAAAAAGACAGTTGTACTATACCGATGCCGAAGGCAAAGTGCAGATCATGTACCGCGATGAAGCAGCCGAAACGCGGCTCATAGCCTTGCTGATAAAACAACATCCCGATTTCCTGGAACAGCTCGATAATGACCTCCGTTACTTCTATCTGCATAAAGATCGATTTTTACGGGAAGAATGGTTCTTCCAGGCATTTGAGGCATGGGAAAATGAAGGCATTTCAATCTATGGATTCAACAAATTAAAAGGGAATAAACTCAACAGCCACCGCGCGAAAATCTCCATTCATGTAACCAGTGGGCTCAACTGGTTCAATACCGAAATAAAAGCTGGTTTTGGCAAACAGCAAGCTAGCCTGAGCCAACTACAGCATGCGGTGCGCAATAAGAGCAAATTTGTACAACTGGGCGATGGCACCCTGGGTATTCTGCCTGAGGCATGGATCGAAAAACTGGCGGCTTATTTTTCTGCCGGCGATATTATCGACAATACGCTCATTACACCTAAAATAAATTTTTCCGCCGTAAAGCAATTGTATGAAGAACATATGCTGGAGGCCGGTGTGCAGGAAGAACTGGATCTGTACTCCGCAAAAATGGCCAATATCTCCACGGTAAAAGAAGTGGCGATACCGGAAGCATTCCATGGTACCTTACGCCAATACCAGCATCAGGGTTTGAACTGGCTGAATTTTATCGACGATCTTAATTTCGGCGGAATACTGGCCGATGATATGGGTTTGGGAAAATCGGTGCAGATCATTGCCTTTATTCTCTTACAAAGAAGTAAAGTAAAGCAGAACACCAATTTGCTGGTTGTGCCCACATCCCTGCTTTTCAACTGGCGGGAAGAGGTCAGCAAATTTGCCCCCTCGATAAAAATACTAACCCTATACAACGCCGACAGACAAAAAAACACAAATGGGTTCAACGAGTATGAGATCATTCTAACCACCTATGGTACGCTGATCTCCGATATCAGCTTTCTAAAAAATTTTACGTTCAATTATGTGTTCCTCGACGAATCACAGAATATAAAGAACATCGAATCGCAACGGTACCAGGCCGCTCGCCTGCTGAAGTCGAGAAATAAAATTGCCATCACCGGCACTCCCATTGAAAACAACACCTTTGATCTGTATGCGCAGCTGTCCTTCGCATGCCCCGGCCTATTGGGCAGTAAACAAAACTTTAAAAGTATTTATTCTACCCCCATCGATACCTTCAAAGAAAAAAGGCGTGCAGTGGAATTACAACATAAAGTAGCCCCCTTTATATTAAGAAGAACAAAAAAAGAAGTAGCCACAGAATTACCGGAAAAAACGGAGATGATCATCTATTGTCCCATGGGCGAAGAACAAAGGGCCGTATATGATGCCTGCGAAAAAGAATTGCGCGATTACCTGTCGGGGCTTGCCAATGAAGATCTGCCCAAAAACGCCATGCATGTATTGCGTGGACTTACCCGTTTGCGCCAGATCTGTAATTCCCCCCGTTTACTGCAGGATGAAAAGTTACAGGGCGATGGTTCTGCCAAAATTGAGATCTTGCTTGAGCAAATTGAAAGCAAAAGCAGGCAGCATAAGATCCTTATCTTTTCGCAGTTTGTCAGCATGCTTGCCCTTATCCAAAAAGAACTGGAAGCCAGGCAGATCCCTTTCGAATACCTCGCAGGCCATACCCGGGACAGGGCATCAGCCGTGCGCAATTTTCAACAGGAGGCCTCCATCCGGGTTTTTCTCATCAGTTTAAAAGCGGGTGGAACCGGCTTAAACCTAACGGAAGCTGATTATGTGTATATCGTTGATCCCTGGTGGAACCCCGCTGTAGAAAACCAGGCGATTGACCGCAGCTACCGGATCGGGCAACAAAAACATGTAATGGCAGTCCGGTTAATTACGCCGGATACCGTTGAAGAAAAAATAATCAGGCTGCAGAACACCAAGAAAGAGTTATCCGATAAACTCATTAAAACAGAAAATTCCTTACTGAGCGTTATTTCAAGATCAGAACTGCTTTCCCTGCTTGGCGAATAGTTCGAACAGGCACATGAAGCAGCTGGCCGGAAAGCCGGCAACAAAAAAGCCACCCCTAAACCGGGATGGCTTACAGTATATTTGTCGGTCTTTTCTTACAATGGAACCGTTGCTCTGAACACCACCGCGTTAGATGATGCCTGCCATTCAAATTCAGCACCGGCAATAGCCAGTAACGTTTCTCCTTTGCCCAGGGAAAGCTCCCTCTGACCATCAGAAACCTTCGCTGCTCCTTCGTATACGAAGAAGATCTCTGTAGTAGCAGCCGTCAGGGTAATGGGAACACCGGCCTTCAGTGTAAGTTTGCGCAATTCAAAATCTGCGGCAGGTGTGGGAAAGACCGTTTCACCGATCACAGGCCCAGCGGTACCTTTTAAAATATCCGGGATCACGGCCTCAAAGCGGGTATGGTGCATGAGCTCAGGAACATCGATATATTTATTGGTCAGCCCACCCCGCAATACATTGTCGGAATTGGCCATCAGCTCCATGTTCTGCCCTTCGAGGTAAGCATGCGGAATGCCTGCATCCTGGAAGATAGCTTCACCGGGCTTCAGGTTCACCAGGTTGAACAGGTAAATGGAAAATATCCCGCGGTCCAGTTTATTAGGCTCACAAAAAGTTTTTGCTGCCCTGGCCGCCCAGAAATCTTCCTGGGTTCTGTTCAAGAATCCTTTTTCATACAGGGGAACGATGCGATCGAGCAGTGGTTGCAAATGTTCATCCACCTCGTGCTGATCCATGGTCATTACCCGCTCATACAAGGCATGATAATTCTTTCCCTCAAAAACCGGCACCAGGAACTGCAGTTCGGGAGTTTGCATCAGGATGGTCACGAGGGCCTGCGGCGATTTAAAACCGTGCAGCAGCCAGAAATCGCTTAATGCCAGCATCAGCTCCGGCTTATGATTATCGTCCTTATAATTGCGATTAGGTGCGTTCAGCGGGGTGCCTTTCATATTCTCGGCAGCAAAAGCCGATTCTGCGGCTTTTTTAGCAGGATGTACCTGGATCGACAACATATCTTTTACATCGAGCACTTTAAACAGGTAAGGCAGGCGGCCGAACCGTTGATATACGGGCAGGCCTAATGTAGCGGCTGCATCCTGTTTAATGAATGCGTTCAGCGCTTGGCGGCTGCCGTCAGGAAGTACCACTTCAGCGGGCACATTATCATGCGCTCCCATCCAGTATTCAGCAAAAGGTTTTTTATCAGCATTAGGCAGGTGCAATAAGGCAGGAATAAAGTCCATTCCACCCCAGGTGTAGTGTTGAACCTTGCCTTCGAGTTTAAATATTTTAGTGTTGTACGCCATAGAACTTCAGTAATTTGCAATGTTACAAAAATGCAATGAGCTATCAGCATCATGATACCGGTAAAAAAGGGGAAGACATGGCTGTGAATTATTTGCAACAGCTGAACTTTACCATCTTACACCGCAACTGGCGGCATGCCCGGTATGAAATAGATGTCATTGCAGCCAGGGATAACGTACTTCATATTATTGAAGTAAAAACCAGGACCAATCTCCTGTTTGGCCATCCCGAGGAAAGCATTTCAAAGAAGAAAATAAATCATATGCTCAAAAGCGCCCGGGCATATATGTACCTGTATCCACAATGGCAGCAGGTGCAGTATAATATTCTCTCCATCACCCTGCTGCCCAACCAGCCACCTGATTATTTCTTTATAGAAGATGTTTATTTGTGATCGGCTTTTTTACCGGTCTCCTTTAATTTGATGCCTACTACTTCCGCCTTGCCAGCGCTGGACCGTTCCATCATCCTTTCTACCAGCCTGAATGTAGCCGGACAATACTCGATGTTCTGTTTGAACACATGCATGTAATCGATCATGCGGCGCCGGGTATGGTGCGGAAAACCGGAACAGTCTTTAGGCCGCACTTCATAAATGGAGCATTTATTATCCTTGAGGTTTAAGAACTGGCAGGGTTGACGGGTATTCACCCAATCACCGGCGCGGTCTTTCTTCAGCCATTTCTTGCGAAAGGCCTCTTCCGTCATGTTCAGATGGGCCGAGATCCGTTTGATATCGGTATTGGTGAACGTGGGCGTCATGGTCTTGCAGCAGTTGGCACATGAAAGGCAATCGGTTTCTGCCCAAACCAGCTTATCGGTTTGTACCGCCAGGGCATCGAGGCCGCGGGGCGGCTCCTTCTCCAGTTTGGTGAGGAACCTCTTGAACGCAGATCGATTCAGCATCATTTTCTTTTTCATCATGCGAAGACTCAATAGCATGTGGACAGTGTTTTAAGTGGGCAATATTATGGAAGCCTTATTTTTGAGCAACGAATATAGGAAATTTTGTTACCGGCTAACAGCTTTGTTGCGGGAACAGGGTTTTGTTTACACTGACACTATGTGGGACCCTTACAAAAAAGGATTTAAGGCTTTCTTGCAACTGGAGAGATCGCTATCCGACAATTCGGTAGAAGCCTACCTGCGCGATATCGATAAGCTGACCCAGTTCCTGCAGGAGAAGAACAATGCGTTAAGTCCGGCCAATGTAACCCTGCCAGACCTGCAGCAATTTATCCGCTGGATAGGAGAACTGGGCATGACGCCCACTTCCCAGGCCCGCATTATTTCCGGCATCCGTGCTTTTTATAAATATTGCCTTATTGAGGATATAGTTACCAAGGACCCCACCACCCTGCTGGAAGCACCTAAACTAAAACGGGCGCTGCCCGATGTGCTCAGTTTCGATGAAATTGAAGCCATCATTTCGCAAATAGACCTGAGCAAACCAGAAGGCGGCCGTAATAAAGCCATTTTGGAAACCATGTATAGCTGCGGACTGCGGGTAAGCGAGGTAGTGAACCTGAAATTATCGGCCCTGTATCTCGATGTAGGTTTTATCCGGGTAACCGGCAAAGGCGATAAAGAAAGGCTGGTACCTATCGGTGATGCAGCAGCAAAGTACATTACCATTTATAAAAGGGATATCCGGGTGCACGTGCCCGTGAAAAAGGGCCATGAAGACATTTTGTTCCTGAACCGCCGGGGCGCAAAACTTACCCGGGTGATGATCTTTTTAATGTTAAAGGAACTGGTGAAAAAAGCCGGTATTACTAAAAATATATCACCCCATACCTTCCGCCATTCTTTTGCCACCCACCTGGTAGAAGGCGGCGCCGACCTGCGGGCCGTGCAGGAAATGCTGGGTCATGAAAGCATCACTACCACGGAGATCTATACGCATCTCGATCGTGAATTCCTCCGTGATACTTTGCAACAGTTCCATCCGGCGTTTAAGGGCTAAAGGAATACCGGCCCTGGGGCCGGTATGGGAACCATGAAATGGAAAATAATACAACCTAAGCATCCTGCATGAACGCATAAAGCGATTTTTTATGCCGCTTACTTCAACAGCACTTTCTGCTGGAAGATCTTTTTTGAGCCAGCGGCCGAAATGCGTACAAAGTAGATACCGGCACTCCAGTCAGGCCGGGTATACAGTGTTATCTGCTGTTCTTTCGTTTGTATGAACAGGGGTTGTATAAGCATTACCTGCCCCGCAGTATTGATTAATTCCAATTTGTAATCACCCGGTTGTGGCAAAGCTAGTTTTACCTGGATGCTATTGCCGCGTACTACAGGGTTTGGATAAATGGTGAAGTCCTTTTTCAGGATGGTGGGTGTTGAGTTACTGCTGATCCATCTTGTTACCCGAATACCGCTGAAAGCTCCCATAACGTATATACGGGAGAGATCTCCACTGCTCACAATTACCTATTCAATTGTATAGATGCTGGCATAGGGTTGTGTTTGTTTGAAGATGTAGCTACCCGAAAAATTACATAAGCAGCCGGTAAAAAAATGCAACCGGTCAAAACCGTCATTTATGCAGAAAGCCGCTATTGCAACCTATCCGCCGGGAATCCGTCTTATTAGGTAAATACGATATACCAGGGGTACAACCGTGTTGTAGTAAATACATCCGCTCGTTTTTAGATCTTTTGTTAATTTTAGCCGCCGGTGGCATTTTTAAAGAACATACCAGCTGATGCGTTGCCCGATAAAGATCTGGTCGACCTGTATCGCACGTCCGCGAATATGGAGGTGCTGGCCATTCTTTTTCAACGGTATATGGACCTGCTCTACGGCGTTTGCCTGAAATACCTGAAACAGCCGGAAACGGCCAAGGATGCGGTGATGCAGATCTTTGAAGAGCTGGTGGCTAAATTGCCTAAACATGAGGTGGAAAATTTTAAAAGCTGGCTCTATACCCTGGCTAAAAACTACTGCCTCATGCAGTTGCGCACACCCAAAAACCTTAAGACAACGGAATTTAATGCAGACAGTATGCAATTGGAAGAAGAAATGCATCTGAATGGCATACAGCTGAAGGAAGAGAATCTGCAAAAGCTGGAACGTTGTTTGGAAACTTTGTCGGTGGAGCAAAAGAAAGCCGTTGAACTGTTCTATTTGCAAAACAAATGTTATAAAGAAATTGCAGAGCTGACCGGCATAGAATGGAATAAAGTACGCAGCTTTATTCAGAATGGCCGGCGCAATCTAAAAATATGTATGGAAAAGGGGTCTCCCCTGCCGATTCATGAGCGATCATAAGGAACATATCAGTCAATATACCGCAGCAGATATCCAGCGATATGTGCAGGGCAAACTCTCTGCCCGGGAAATGCACGCGATGGAAAGAGCGGCGCTGGATGATCCATTTCTTGCCGATGCCATTGAAGGCATGCAGGAAGCATTTGCGACACATTCCGAAAGCCTTGTTACCGGTCAATTGCAACAGTTACAACAACAGTTGCAAACCCGCACCGCTGCTCCCGGCAAAGTGGTGGCGTTTAAACCCTTCCGGTACTGGCAGGCAGCAGCAGCCGCTGTGGTGATCATCATTACCGGCGTATGGATCTACAGCCTTGTTTCAGACAAAGCAACACACAGCAATAATTCAGTCGTTGCCAAAACAGAAGAAATACAACCGCAGCAACAAGCTCCGGCGGCGGCGCAGGAATCGGCTGACACGATTGCAACACCGGTGATCACAAACGAAAAACCGGGGGCAAAGACCGTTACCAAACGTTCAGCTCCATCCATCGAAAACAAAGATGCGGAAGATGTGGCAGCCAAAACAGCAACTGCAACTGAGCCGCTGGCATTCTCCAGTCAGCAAGCAGTCACTGATTCATTAAGATACCGGCGCGATGAGTTAGCCTCCGCTAAAAGCGTAATCAAAGAGGAAAGCAGGGCAAGGCAGGAAGTGGCATCCGCGGCCGCCCCTCCCCCGGCTGCTGAAGCGGGTATAGCTAAAGATTCAAAACCGCTTAGTAATATTTACAACCAGGACAGGGACCGGGAAACCGAGCTGATAACGATCAAAAAATCTGATAACTATCCCAAAAAGACTTACGGGGCTTATAAAAACAATCTCTCAGGTGTTATTAAGGGCCAGGTGACCGACTTTAATAGTAACCCTATTGCCAATGCCTATGTGCAGACAAACAAGAACAACAATAACTTTATCACCGATAAATCCGGTTTCTTCCAGATCCCGGTAACAGATTCCGTACTGGATGTAAAGGTGAATGTGAGCGGGTATGGCACCCAGAACTTTACCTTACAAAACAATGCGGTTACAAACCAGTTGCAGTTACAGCCTGCTAATGCAACGCCAGATGATGTAATTGTTACACCTCCTGCCAGCAACAAAATACATATACCAAACAATAACAGCCAACTACCGAATACAGTTGTGTTTGATGCGGAGCCGGCTTTCGGCTGGTTAGCCTTTGAACAATACCTCGAAAAGAATAAGAAAATACCTGCCGGCCCTAATCCGGCAAGCGGCAAAGTGGTGGTTTCCTTTGAAGTCAATAAAAAAGGCAGCTTATCGGGCTTCCGGATTGTACAATCACTGGCCAAACCCTACGACGATGAGGCCATAAGGCTGATCATGCATGGCCCCAGTTGGAAATTGCTTCGGGGACGCAAAGCCCGCATAACAGTTATGGTCAGATTTTAATGCTCCGTTCATCCAGGATTTCTATCATAGAATTCGTTTATATCTTACTTTCGCGCAAATTCGTTCGTCATGAGAAAGACCATTTTGATTGGATGCTTGATTGCATTTGCATTTATTACAGAAGCGCAGCTGAAAACGCCCGCGCCTTCCAGCACACAAACCATTAAACAGGATTTTGGATTGGGTTCCATTGAATTAGCATATTCCCGTCCGAATATTAAAGGCCGTAAGGTGTTTGGCGACCTGGTGCCTTTCGGAAAGGTTTGGCGTACCGGTGCCAACCAGGCTACAACGCTCACTTTTGCCGATGAGGTAACTATTGGTGGCAAAAAAATACCGGCCGGTAAATATGGTTTGCTGACGATCCCTGACAAAGGTTCCTGGACCATCATTATCACTAAACAACTGGATGTAACCTCCCCTGCGGCTTACAAACAGGAGAATGATGTGGTGCGTATACAGGCAAAACCTGAAAGCATTAAGAACAAAGTAGAGACCTTTACCATGCAATTTGCCAATGTAAAACCTACCAGCATTGAATTGCATATGATGTGGGATCAAACGAATGTGGTGCTTCCTATCACGACTGAGATCGATGCCAAAGTAATGGCCCAGATCGATGAGCTGATGAAAAAGGAAGATCCCAAGAACCATCCCTATTTTGGCGCCGCCATGTACTATATGGAGACTGGCAAAGACCTGAATAAAGCATTGGATTGGTTCAATAAAGCCGCAGAGGCAAATCCCAAAGCTTTCTGGGTAATGCACCAGAAAGCGAATTGCCTGGCCAAACTGGGCAAAAAGCAGGAAGCCATCGAATCAGCCAACAAATCGATGGAACTGGCCAAAGAAGCTAAGAATGATGACTATGTAGCCCTCAATCAAAAGCTGCTGGCTACGCTGAAATAACTAACAATTCATTTGTAAGAATGGGTCGCGCCAGGGAGCGCGACCCATCTTTTTTGTGTATCTGTACTCCGCCGACCCGCTCGAATTATTACCATTTCCATTCTTACCTTTTTATGGCCGAAATATGCCCGGATTGAATAAAGTTGTAAATTACGTAACTAATTACATAATTCATTGGATATGGACTTTTATAACAATGCCGGAAAAGTGGCGCTGGGCAGCCGCCTCCGCCGCTTAAGTGAGCAAATAACAGAAGACGCCAGCCAGGTGTACAAAATGTACAATGTAAGCCTGCAGCCAAAATGGTTCCCGGTGTTTCATGCCTTATCACAGGGCCAGGACAAAACCATTACAGCCATTGCTGAAGAGATCGGCCACTCGCATCCATCAGTAAGCACGATTATCAGGGAAATGGTAAAACAGGGCATTGTTACAGAAAAAAAAGATAAACTGGATGGCCGCAAGAATGTAGTGGGCCTTTCGAAAAAAGGTAAGGAGATCAAACAGCACATCGCTCCCCAATACATCGATGTGACCAATGCCATTGAAGAAGCTTTGTCACAAACCCGCTACGATCTGTGGAAGGCCATCGAGGAATGGGAGTTTCTGTTACAACAGAAATCATTATTGCGGCGTGTACAGGAGCAAAAAAAGTTACGCGAAAGCCGGGAAGTGCAGATCGTTGATTACAAACCAGCCTACCTCGCAGCTTTCAAGCGCTTGAATGAGGAATGGATCTCGAAATATTTTAAGATGGAAGCCGCCGACCATAAAGCGCTTGATAATCCGCAGAAGAATATCATTGCCAAAGGTGGGCATATTCTTGTGGCCCTGTACAACAATGAACCGGTTGGCGTTTGTGCACTGCTCAAAATGGATGATCCGGTATATGAATATGAACTGGCGAAAATGGCCGTATCACCCGCTGCCCAGGGCAAAAGCATCGGCTGGCTCCTGGGAAAAGCGGCCATCGAAAAAGCCAGGTCGCTGGGCGCTAAAAAATTATACCTGGAAAGTAATACCATTCTGCAACCTGCTATCAATCTCTATCATAAACTGGGATTCAGGAAGGTGGTCGGGCATGCTACGCCGTACGAACGATGCAATATCCAGATGGAATTGGTACTATAGTTAACATTCGGTCAAATAAGTTCGCAAAGTAAATACCAAAAGATGCACATGGAGCCGATTATCACCATTGACCATTCACCATTCACCATTGACGCTTACTTCTTAATAGCAACCCTTGGTTCAACCTTACTGCTTTTGCTGAAGAATGTCACTTGTAATAAACCCGAAAACAACAGAACGGCAGCAGCGCCCACCAGGTTCAACCATAGGAAAGAAAGCAGGTCGAGCGAGTACACGCTGATAACAACCGCTTCGGCAAGGATAGCGCCAAAGAAAACGGCATTGCCGCCTACCCTTTTCATAAAAATGGCTACCAGGAAAACGCCCAGGATCGTTCCATAAAACCAGGAACCCAGGATGTTCACGGCTTCAACCAGGCTATTGCCCAGGTTATAACTGAATTGTGCTACCACCACGCAAAATATACCCCAGATCAAGGCATATGCCTGCGACCACCGGTACTCGCGTAAAGGGGTTGTTGGGGTCTTTGACAACCGTTTATGAAAATCGATCATGGTACAGGAAGCCAGCGCATGTAAAGCAGCCGCTATACTGCTCCAGGAAGCGAGGAAAATAATGGCAATGATCAATCCTACCAATCCATTGGGTAAAAAATCACCTACAAAGCGAAGAAAGATATAATTGGTGTCGTTGCCGTCGCTGCCGGGGATCGTTTTCTTTACAATATTTTTTATAGAATCCCGAACCTGCGTAGCCTGCTGCTGCTCCTGTTGCAATTGGGTGCGCAGCTGATTCACCTTTGTGGCGTCATCCTGTTTCAATGCATTTCCCAAAGCCATTGCCGTCTTTCTTTTTTCATCCTGCACCTGCAGGTACTTTTTTTCAGCAGCAGCAAACTCACCGGCATTGACACTCTGCCGCAGCGTTCTCTCTTGCGCCAGGTTAAAGTAAGCCGGCTCTTTTGTAAACTGGTAAAATGCAAAGATCAGAACCCCGATAAGCAGAATGCCAAACTGTAATGGCACTTTTGCCAATCCGTTCATTAACAAACCAAGCTTGCTTTCCTGTTCGCTACGGGCGGTGAGGTAACGGCCAACCTGGCTTTGGTCGGTTCCAAAATAACTCAGCGCTAAAAAGAAACCGCCAATGACGCCACTCCAGATATTATACCGGTCCTTCCAATCGAATCCATGTTCTGTAACACCCGAAGTGATCACATTCAGTTTACCCGATTTGCCCCCAACGTGTAAAGCTTCGGTAATGCCGATGCCCGCCGGTAACATCTTTATGGCCCACCAGGCAGCAATGAACATGGCTGCATATATAATTATGATCTGTAACTGCTGTGTGTAGGCAACTGCTTTGGCGCCACCGCTAACGGTATAAATGATCAGCAATCCACCCATGAACAAAGTCGTAAATGTCATATCCCAGCCCAGCATACTGTGCAATACGAGCGAAGGCGCAATAATGCTTATGCCGGTTGATAAACCTCGCGAAAGCAGGAACAGGAATGAAGTGAGCAGTCGGGTCTTTACGTCAAAACGCTGCTCGAGGTATTCGTAAGCCGTGAACACTTTTAACCGGTGAAACACCGGCACGAAAATGATACAGATCACCACCATCGCCAATGGCAGACCGAAATAGTATTGCACAAATCGCATGCCTTCGCTATACGCCTGCCCCGGCACCGTTAAAAAAGTTATGGCGCTGGCCTGCGTGCCCATAATGCTCAGCAATACCAGCCACCAGGGCAATTGCCGGTCGCTTAACAGGTATCCTTCCAGGTTTTTGGATGTCCGGCTGCGGTACACCCCATACACAATAATGAGTAAGAGGGTGAACACTAATACCGTCCAGTCTAACCGGGAAAAATTCATGCAAAGTGTTTAGTGAAGAGATAAAATAAAACGATCAGGAATAACAAAAATCCGATCACCAGCCAGTACCAGTACCGCCACTTTTTAAATACAGGTATACGTTCCTTCTCTACTGGTGGCATATCTATGAGTTTATGTTATTTCTTTTTATTCGAAAAGATCATGACGGCCATAAATGCCAGCAATACACCTAACACCAGGCCAATGGTCAATTTTTTTAACAGCTTACCTAAGATCAGTCCGACAATAATGGCAATTATGAAAAACCACTCGCGCTTTGATAATGGGCCCATCTAAAAACCTTTCTTTTTATTTAATGCAATAATATTGGCCAGTAACCGGTAGGCCCCCGGAACGCCGGCTGGTAACTCCCGAAAGAATACCAGCCCGGTATATACAAATTTGCCTTTGCCATAACTGCCAATGATGAGGCTGCCTTTTTGTTCTTTTTCATTCGGATCAGCCATCGACAAGGGAGTTTCATAGGCGCTGTCTACCTGGTCGGCAAAATAGATACCTCTTTCCTGCACCCAGTTGTCAAAATCTTTTGCGGTGATCTTATTAGGATAGTTTAATACGGGATGATTGGGTAACAGAAAATTCACGGTTGCCTTTTCATCGGTAACCCGGTTGCGGGAGATCGCAAATGGATAAGGGCCTATTTTGTCTGTTACCGAGCTTATAAAATTACTGGTATTGTATTGAACGATCAGGTTACCACCGTCCTTTACGTAATCCATAAGCACAGCATGTTTACCTTCCAGGTAATCATGCACGTTGTATGCGCGCACACCGGTTATAATAGCATCGAACTGTTTCAGGGTAAAGGGTGTAATATCCTTTTCTTTCAGCACCGTTACCTCATAGCCCATTTGTTGTAAGGCAATGGTCACTTTATCACCAGCGCCCTCGATATAACCGATCTTCTTCCCTACCGTTTTGATATCTATGTTCAATACCTTGATGGCATCCTGGTAGAAGTAATGAATGTGGGGTATATGATCGTACCGGATATTAGTCAGGTTCAGGTAGGCTGGTTGCTCTTCGGTTCCATTTTTCAATTCAACAAATGCCTGCACAAAATCCTGCTCCTTGTCTTTCAGCATGGCATTGTCGATAGTAAAAATATACTGGCGTTGACTGCCTGGCTGTACGGTAAAATTGCTATCTGTTTTTGTAGAGTTGTCGTAGGTAAGCCTTTTTGAAATGCGGGCCTTGTAACCGGTAAACCGTTTATTAGCGGTTACGGTAATGGCTACTTCAGCACGCTGCTTTTCTCCTTTACGGAAAATAACAATGCTGGGTTCGGTAGTAACGGTTGAAGAAGGTACCACCACCAGGGGCTGGTATAATTCTCCTTTCACGGGGTCGGTATGTTTGTATTGCACCGGTTTATAAAAGCTGAATGGTTGACCGGCAATAAGCAGGTCGAAGCGGACCTGGTATGCTGGTTCGTTCTGAGGCTTCCCGATCAGCGACTGATCATCGACGGTAAAAGAACCATCGCTCATCTTTTTTTCCAGCCAGTATGGCTGTGAGATCGGCTTGGTGGTGAATACATAAAATGTTTTCTGAAGGCTGATATTCCGGTTCTTTTCCAGGTTTAGCGACAGGGTGGTGTCCAGTACATCGAGATTGATCTTATTCAGTTGAACGGGTGCGCCCAAGCGGTTATTGATGACCAGATTTATCTTTACCGAATCACCTTCTACAGCCTGTTCATTACCGGTCGTGGCTTCCATAAATAAGCCGCTGCATTGCTCTATGAGGCGCTGTACTTCTTCCAGCTTTTGCTTTTTCCAGTAGCCGTCTTTTAATGCCTGTATTCCCTTATATAAATTTACCAGCGCTGGAACGGTGTTTTCGGGGTTGGCAATGGAATAATTTTTCAGGATCTCATCAATTTGTGCATCTATGGCAGCACCGCCTTCTACTTTTGCCCAACTGGTATTAATGCCATCCATGAGGTCGTTTTGTGCAGGTTCACCATCGGTGAAGGAAAAATATTCCAATTGCGTACCTCTGCTGCCAGGCACACCAAAACCCTGGCTTTTATGCTGGCTGCGGCTCTCAGCAGCTATTTCTCCGTAACTTTTCCCTACCAGGGCATTGTAACCGCCTACATCTATTTTCAGTTGATCGCTGCTGGTAGTATTGGTCGTTCCGAAGTTGAAGGTATTCCAGAATATGCGTTTTACTTTCCAGGTTTGTACGCCTGCTCCCAATTGCTCAGGAAAGCGATTGGGATCCGCAGCGGCTTTAAATGCTTCGTGGGCTACGACAGCAGAAGCGGAGTGATGTCCATGCCCCGCCCGGCTGTCTTCCGGAAAACGGGTAATGATAATATCAGGCTGAAATTTGCGGATGATCCAGACAGCATCGCTGAGCACTTTTTCCTTACCCCATTTTTCCAGTGCTTCATCAGTGCTTTTACTGAAGCCAAAATCAAATGCGCGGCTAAAGAACTGTTCGGCGCCATCGGTGCGGCGGGCTGCCAGTAATTCCTGCGTGCGGATCAGGCCCAGGTCAATGCCCTGTTCGTCGCCGATAAGGTTTTGGCCCCCATCGCCCCGGGTCAATGATAAATAACCGGTACGGTACAATCGTTCGCGCGCCAGCCATGCCAGTAAACGGGTGTTCTCGTCATCGGGATGGGCAGCTATATATAATACGGAACCTAATACTTTCAATTTTTTGAGCTGCAGGAAGATATCGGCCGATGTATAGGCAGGGGGTGTTTGTGCCGACACCGGCAGTACGTACAGCAGAGCAATCAGCAATAGTAATCGCCCGGGGTAAAATTCATTCATTCTGATAAATTTGATCTTAATCCGGGGGCAAAATAACACAATGCAGAGCAGTGTTCCAATCCGCTGGTAAATTTTAACATGGTGGATGGTCAATCAATAGGCAATGCCAATAAGCAATAGGCAAAACCAAACGGAAATTTATCGATCCGGGGTTGCCCATTGTCAATTGCCTGTTGACTTTACTGCCCCACCATAAACACGGCATTACTGAACAGCAGTTTGCCATTCTCCCAAAAGCTTCTGAACAGCGGATCATCGGCCAGGTAAATTACAGCGCCCTGCCCCATATCCTGTACGCCAAAGAGCAAGCCGTCTTTTAATTTATCTTTCAGCTTTGAACCTACGAAACCGGCTACCTGGTTATCTTTTTTAATGACGCCCACATTCCAGCCAAGATCCTTAAAGAATTCATAGATGGTATTGTCCTGCTTCAGGGTAAAATAAGTTTCATCGTAACCAAAAGCCAGGGGATGCGAATTATCCAGTTCTACTTTATAAATGGATCCGGGATTATAACCCGGGATAAAATCGCGCTCCCGGTTTTCATAGCGGCGCAACATACTGTAATCTTCTTTTTTATCGGTTATATCGTCCTTATCTCCTTTATCATCGTCTCCCTTTTTGATGCGGATGCCCCAGTCTGCAGCTGCCAGCTGCGCCACGGCGCTTTCCAATGCAATCACGCGGCCCCCGGTGGTAACCCAGTCTTTCAGGGCTTCATTCATCGAGCGGTCAGCTAAGAACTTGTAATTACCGTCGGGCAGGATCAGCACATCCAGGTCGCGTAACATATTTTTTGTAAGATCGCTAGCCCAGATGACATTTACGGGATAGCCGATCTGAACATCGAAGAAATGCCATACTTCGCCCATGCTTAGGGAAGAAATACCTTCTCCAGCCAGCAGCCCGATCTTTGGCGCCTGCATGGTGTGCACTTTTTCAGAACCAAAATCAAATCCTTTTTCAACAAAAGAGGAAGAAACGGCCGTATACCCGATGCCTGCTTTTTCGGCTGCTTTATTGATGATACTGCTTAATGAAGTACCTAGCGACTGGTTGCTGGTGCGGGTGATTATAAGCGTTCCTTTATCAAAATCTTCATTGCCGGCTTTGAACGGCTGCTCTGCATACCGCACTTTTACTTTCTGCTGCAATACGGTGCTCAGGAATTGTACACTGTTCAGGCCATTCCAGCGTACCAGCCAGGCAACAGGATGCTGGCCATTGATGGTTCTTATTTTCGTTTTATCAGTTACTGCCGACTTTGGCAAACCGCTTATATAACTGCTCAATCCATATGTGGTAAGTCCATATACAAAGGGGATCGACCAGGCGGTGATATCATAGGTCACTGTATCGCTGAGGCGGGAATTCCTTTCAAAAAGCACTTTCACCAGGTTGGCATTAGGCTGGTTGGCATTGATCACAATATCATGGCTGTCTGTTTTTAACGACACCATTTTACCGGTGTAATAATTAAGGCCGTTATAGCTGCCGTTGCCGGTATGATTCCATTCAATATTATTGCGGGTGAGCAGCTGCTTTAACCGGGTAATTTTATCGCCTTCATCCGCTTTAACAACATAGGATTTAAATTCTCCCGGTGGTGAGGTACGTGCTTTGTCATAATACTTCCTGAATTCCTGCACCACCTTTGGCGCATTTTGCGCAGTGGTTTCAATAGTGCTCATGCCGGTAGTGAAATGATGGTAGAGGCGGTCCCATAAAGTGAGGGTATCGCCATCCCGGTTGATCACGGCAGCACCACCCCGGCTATGCCCGCCCTGCTCGTAAGTCATTCCGATGGCCCCTTTATATAAAGGATAGGTATCGCCGTAGCTGGGATAAAAAAGATCGAAACGTTCTTTGGTAAAGAACAACCACCCCTGCTGATCGAAATATTTGGCATTGTTGCGGCCAATGATCGTTTGAAAATCGCGCTGCCAGGGCGTGATCACTTCGTGGTATGGTTCGGCCGCCGGGGCAAAATAATAGGGATTATTATAGTATTGTTCGTGGTAGTCTACATGAATTTGCGGCAGCCACTGATTATATTTTACAATGCGCTGCTGGGTTTCAACCTGTGTTTGCCATGCCCAGTCGCGGTTAAGGTCAAAATAATAGTGATTGGGCCTGCCACCGGGCCAGGGTTCCGAATGCTCGCGGGTAAAAGGCTGCGGATTGGGTTGCACGCCTACTACCGAATTGAACCAGTTCACATACCGGTCGCGGCCATCGGGGTTGATACAGGGATCGATAATGATCACGGTATGCTTCAACCATTCTTTTGTTTTGGTATTGGCCGGATTCACCAGCTCGAACAGCGTAAGCATGGCAGCTTCGGAAGAAGAAGTTTCGTTGCCATGCACATTGTAACTTAGCCAGATTATGGCAGGCGCTTTTTCATCAGGGGCCATTTTATCGGCCGCCATGCCGGCGAGTCGCAGGTTATTTTGCCGGATGGCTTCCAGGCGGGCCAGGTTATCGGGCGAGCTCACGTACAATAACAATAAGGGTCTGCCTTCATTGGTAGTGCCATATTGCTCCAGCTTTACCATATCGGGCGCCGCTTCCGCTACCTGTTTGCAATAATTGACAATATTAAAATGAGGGGTGTACCGGGCGCCTAATTTGTATCCCAGGAACTGATCGGGCGATTTTACCTGGGCCAGTGCGAAACTGGAAATGAATAATAACAATACTACGCCGGCGGGGACTTTCTTCATAATTAAAAAATGTACCGTGAAAGTAATTAAAACGCTGAAAATGAAAAAAGCACCTCACCAAAGTGAAATGCTTTTATTTTCTCATGTGACCACTAAGTTTTTATTAGAACGCAATTGATCTTGCGTCAGTGATCTATATAAACCGTAGCAGCGGCCGCTATTTGACCCGACTGCTGTTTATGACAATGCCTGCGTTAATATATGGGTTGACAAGAAATCTTAACCGTATGAACAATAAAGAGAAAGCAAAAACCCGCAGAGAAACCAGTAACTTATATGAAAGGAAGATTGCAAAATGCCGTGTACAATGGCTCTTTCTCATAAGCTCATGTGGTTTGATCCCCGTAAACAGTTTTTGTTAGTGCTCTAAAATTAAAACATTTAACGTAATTATAAAAAAAACCGCCAGCTAATTTTGGTTTGTTAATTTTAGCTACTCAACCTTTTCTTTAATATGAAAGCTGTCCTTTTATATACGTTCCCGTTAGTACTGCTTTTCACCGCATGTTCCGGGCTGCGTACACCTGCGCATACACCGGTTAACCCATATAGTTATTCCATTCAAAAAAAGGTAACAGGTTCAAATGGTGCCGTGGTCTCCGCGCATCCGCTGGCCAGCGAAACCGGTATTGCCATTTTGAAACAGGGCGGCAATGCCATAGATGCCGCAATAGCTACCCAGTTGGCTTTGGCGGTAGTCTACCCGGGTGCAGGGAATATCGGAGGCGGTGGTTTTACCGTTATCCGCCTCGCAAACGGTGCTGATGTCACCATCGATTACCGCGAGAAAGCCCCGGCTAGCGCACACCGTGATATGTATCTCGATCAGGCGGGCAATGCACAAACGGAATTAAGTCAAAATGGCCACCTGGCAGCTGGAGTTCCGGGTACTGTTGCGGGTTTATTCCAGTGCATGAAATACGCCAGCCTGCCCTTTAAAAAATTAATTCAACCCGCTATTGACCTGGCCGAAAAAGGCTTTGTAATAACCGCATCAGAAGCCCGCAGCTTGAACCATGCCCGCGAGGATTTTATCAAATACAATACGGTGACCCCTGTCTTTGTAAAACCCGGTGGCTGGAAAGCCGGCGACACCCTGGTGCAGCAGCAACTGGCCAATACATTAAAAAGGATCCGGGACAAGGGTAGGCAGGAATTTTACGAAGGAGAAACCGCCCGGTTGATCGTAGAAGAAATGAAACGGGCCCATGGCATCATCAATTATGGCGACCTTAAAAGTTATACGGCAAAAGAACGGCAGCCGGTTGTTTTCGATTACAAAAACTATAAGATACTCACCATGCCGCTGCCAAGCAGCGGCGGCATTTTGTTGCCGCAAATGATGAACATGATCGAAGACAAACCAGTAAAAGAATATGGCTTTCAGTCGGCCAGGGCCGTACAGCTGATGACAGAAATAGAACGGCGCGCCTATGCCGATCGTGCTAAATACCTCGGCGATGTTGATTTTTATAAAGTACCCGCTGAAAAATTAACGAGCAAGACGTATGCTGCAGAAAGAATGAAAGATTACAAGCCGCAAACGGCTGGCAGCAGCCAGGTGGTTCAGGCGGGGGTTATTGCGGAGAGCGAAGAAACAACCCATTTCAGCGTATACGACAAAAACGGCAATGCCGTAGCTGTAACAACTACGCTGAATGGACATTACGGCAGTAAAACGGTGGTGGGCGGCGCAGGCTTTCTTTTGAACAATGAGATGGATGATTTCAGTATTAAACCGGGTGTTCCCAATATGTATGGAGCCATTGGCGCTGATGCCAATGCCATTGCCCCGGGAAAACGCATGCTCAGCTCTATGACGCCTACCATCGTATTAAAAAACAATAAACCTTTTATCGTGGCAGGCACACCAGGCGGCACAACGATCACCACCTCGGTGTTCCAAACCCTGATCAACATCCTCGAATTTGACATGAGCACCGAAGATGCCGTGAATAAACCTAAATTTCATCATCAATGGTTGCCCGATGAGATTTTCGTGGAGGCCGATTTTCCGCAGGCAGTAAGGCAGCAGTTGCAGCAAATGGGTTACAAGGTTACCCAGCGGGGCTCCATTGGCCGAACGGAAGTGATTCGCATTGATGAAAATGGGCATTTTGAAGCAGTGGCCGATAAACGCGGCGATGACTCCGCGGCAGGATATTAACCCCCTGCCCCATTCATATCATACCTAAAACTTTCAGTTATGTCTACATCAATAGGTACCGAATTTTTGCATACAGCCATTAAACGGTTACGCTATTACAAGGGCCTGGGCGAAAAGACATTCGACCAGTTAACGGAAGCCGACTTGCATTTTACGCCAAACGAGGCATCGAACAGCATCGCTGTGATCATCCAGCACCTGAGCGGAAATATGCTTAGCCGCTGGACCAATTTCCTCACTGAAGATGGTGAAAAAGCCTGGCGGCAGCGGGACGAAGAATTTGAGGTGCATGATTATTCGCGCGAGCAATTGCTGCTGCTATGGGAAGAAGGCTGGAACTGCTTTCTGAATGCACTTACGGCGCTCACCGAAAATGACCTGCTGAAAACGATCTATATCCGGGAAGAACCTTTGTCCGTGATCGACGCCATCAACCGGCAACTGGCGCATTACCCTTATCACGTTGGACAGATCCTCTACATTGGCAAGATCATTAAGGATAGAAGCTGGCAAAGCCTCTCGATCGAAAAGGGAAAATCGGAAGCTTATAACAAGAGTGATGGCATAAAGGATCCGGCGAAGAATCATTAGGCAATAGCAGTTCACAATTCGCAGTTCACAATACACGATTGACAATTGGTAGTTCGCGGTTCGTAGTTCACAATTCACAATTGGCAATTGGCAATCCGCAAAAACTGCGGCTTAAGTAAACATTTGCTCTCATTTACATATGCATTTTTTGATCAATATCAAATAGCGCATAGCCGCTTTTGTTGTACTTTCAAACGATAAAATCAGCGCTATGCCTAACAACAAGGTGATCATGGTAAAGGAAACACCCGTTACCATCATTGAAGTGAAGGAGCAGGATTATATTTCCTTGACAGATATGGTGAGGTCATTTGGTGATGAAAGTATTATATACAATTGGTTAAGGAACCGTAATACAATTGAATTTTTAGGTATCTGGGAACAGATCTATAATCCGGATTTTAAACCCATCGAATTCGATAGGTTTAAAAACCAGGCGGGATTAAACAGTTTTACACTCTCTGCGAAAAAATGGATCGATGCCACAAACGCTATTGGCCTCGTTTCCAAGGCCGGCCGTTATGGGGGCGGCACCTTCGCCCACAAAGACATCGCCTTCGAATTTGGCAGCTGGCTCAGCCCCGAGTTCAAACTATACCTCATTAAAGAATTTCAACGGTTAAAAGATGAAGAAAATAAAACCCATCAGCTGGAATGGAACCTGCAGCGTACCCTGTCCAAAATAAATTACCGCATTCATACTGATGCCATAAAAGAAACATTGATCCCACCCCAACTGACCCGCCAGCAAACCGGAACCATTTATGCCAGTGAAGCCGACCTGTTGAACATGGCGCTTTTTGGAAAAACGGCCACAGAATGGCGAAAAGAAAATCCCGGGAAATCCGGTAATATCCGGGATGAAGCAAGCCTTGAGCAACTGGTGGTATTGAGTAACCTCGAAAGCATCAATGCCGTTCTCCTTCGCCAGGAACTTTCGCAATCTCAACGCCTGCAACAACTTAATGAAATTGCCATCTCCCAAATGAAATCACTGCTCGCAAACAATGCATTGAAAAAACTAAAATAAAATCTTGCTGTCCCGGCTGCGGCCTTTTGTCCGGTTGTCTGCCGCGAGAAAGTTCCCAATCGACAAATACCCACTCCCCTGCTTTGACTAACCATCTGTTTTAACTATCTTACTTCACACTGCTCCCTACCGATAGAGACCATTTACCCCGTTTACCTGTTTTGAACCATTTACCCAAATTGTTCGTTAAAAACCAATGAAATAACCAACCTTCATAGCCATTTTACGTATGTTCAATACAGCTATCGGCGCACCACCGCCTGCCGGGGATGTTAAAGCCACTGAAAAGTTGCTCAAAAACAACTCATTGGTATTGATTTTGCGCCAGATAGGAAACTGTTTTATTACTTTTACATTTAATACGCTCCAACCCTGAGAAAGTTTTGGAAAATATCCCGGACCGTGCTGCTGGTGCTGATCGGTTTGATCATTTTAGCCTGGCTGGCTATTCAAACCTCCTTTGTCCAGAACTGGTTGGTAAAACAGATCACCGGTAAACTTTCCAAAAACCTCCACGCTACCGTTCGCATTAAACACGTTGATTTCGCTTTATTCAATAAAATGGTGCTCGAAGGCACCCTCGTAAACGACCAGCACAAGGATACCCTGCTTTATGCCGGCGCCGTAAAAGTGAATCTGACCGACTGGTTCTTTCTGAAAGACCGGATTGTTCTGAACTATATCGGCCTCGAAGATGCGCTCATCCACCTGCAACGCAGCGACAGCACCTGGAACTATCGCTTCTTGGCCGACTATTTCAGCAGTCCGAAAAAGAAAGAAGTAAAAAAGCAGGACGACATCGATCTTGACCTCGAAAAAGTAGAATTCCGGAACGTAAAGCTGATCCAGACGGATGGATGGCGGGGTGAAGACATGACCCTGCAGCTGGGTTCAATGGATGTGGATGCCGATGAGATCAATCTGAAAAAACGCACTGCCCACATCAACAGCATCACCATCCATAAACCGGTTTTTGCCATTTATAACTACGATGGTAACCGGCCCGACTCCCTAAGGCCCAAACCCGACACCGCCGCTATCATCAACGATCCCAAAAAGCTGCGCTGGAACCCCGGCAATTGGGATGTGGCCGTTGACCGCCTTACCCTCGATAAAGGCACTTTCCGTAACGACGTGCAAACAGACAGGCTCCCATACGAATACTTCGATGGCAATCATATCCTCTTCACCGATATCAAAGCTGTTTTTAACAAGGTAGTTTTCAAACAGGATACGGTCACCGCCGGCTTATTGCTTTCTACCAAAGAACGCAGCGGCCTCGTGGTCAAAAAACTGAACGCCCGGGTCACCTGGCATCCCGAAGCGATGGAATTTGCCCGGCTGGACATTCAAACCAATCGCAGCCACCTGCAGAACTACTTCGCCATGCGTTATGCTACCTTCGACGACATGAGCGACTTTGAAGACAAAGTACGTATGGAAGGCGATTTTACGAATGCCGTACTGAACAGCGACGACATCGCATACTTTGCCCCCGAACTGCAGGCCTGGAAGAAAGAGATCCGCGTTACCGGTAAGGTCAA
This sequence comes from Longitalea arenae, assembly GCF_016924755.1. GTDB lineage: Bacteria > Bacteroidota > Bacteroidia > Chitinophagales > Chitinophagaceae > Niastella > Niastella arenae. The sequence continues at coordinate 408,382 of NZ_JAFFJX010000004.1, forward strand.
AGGCACAATCGAAAACCTCAGCGCCCGTAAACTGATCATTGAAGCCGGCAAAGACACTTATCTCAACGGCAACATCCGGCTGAACAGCCTTACCAAACTCGATAAGACCTATATCGACTTTGAAGCGAATGAATTCAGGACCACTTACCGCGATGCCATCACCATCATTCCCGACCTCAAAGGCATTGAGCAACCAAGGCTCGATAAACTGGAATACCTGCGTTTCCGGGGTAACTTCACCGGTTTCATAAAAGACTTTGTTACTTATGGTACGATCGAAACCAGGCTCGGTGTAGTGGTGAGCGACGTGAATATGAAATTTCCCGACAATGGTCCCACCATTTACACCGGCAGCATTGAAACCAGGTCTTTTGCCCTGGGCGAATTTGTAGATGCGCCGCAGGTGGGCAAGATCAACTTTACAGGTTCGGTAAACGGCCGGGGCCTGCGAGCCAGCACCCTGAACGCCAAACTGGATGGTAATATCCGCTCACTCGATGTAAACAATTATAATTATCAGAATATAGTCGTTAAAGGAACCGTTGCCAAACGCCTGTTCAATGGAGAGGTGATCAGCAACGACCCCAATTTAACGGCCCGGCTGAACGGACTGGTCGATTTCAGCCAGAAAGTACCGGCTTTCAATTTTGATGCGGAAGTGAGCAAGGCCGATCTCCGGAATGTTAAACTTACCCGCGACAGTATTGAGGTAAAAGGTAAGTTTAGGATGAACTTTACCGGCAGCAATATCGATAACTTCCTGGGTACTGCACGTATCTACGAGGCGTCTATCCTGAAAGACAGCAAACCCATTTCTTTCGATTCGCTCAGTATTGAATCAAAGGCCATGGGCAACAACAAGGTGATCACTGTAGTAAGTAATGAATTCGATGGTGCGCTGGTTGGCGACTTCTCCATCAGGGACCTGCCCGATGCCGTTCGCTCTTTTTTGAATAAATACTATCCCAGCTACATTAAACCATCGCGACGCGAACTGAAGAACGAGAACTTCAGCTTTGTGTTCACCACCAAAAAAGTGGATGAATACATGAGCTTTATCGATAAGAACCTCGGCGGTTTTAACTATAGCACTATTACCGGCCGCATCAACAGTAAGGAGAATGTACTGGACCTCAATGCGGAAGTGCCGCAGTTCAACTATAAAAATATTTTCTTTTATAACCTCAATCTGAAAGGCACCGGCAATTACGATTCCCTGTCGCTCAGCAGCACTATTGCCGATGTATACCTGAACGACAGCCTGCATTTCCCAGGTACTGATCTGCGAGTGCGGTCAGCGAAGGATATGTCGCTGGTACAATTGAAAACGGCAGCCAATCAAACCCTCAACTCGGCCGACCTGTTTGCCCGGGTACAAACCATGCCGGGCGGTGTGCACATAACCTTTAATGAATCGAACTTCGACCTGAATGGTAAAAACTGGACCATTGAAAAGAATGGTGAACTGGTGTTGAGTAAAGAGCTGGTATCGGCCGAGGGCGTAAAGATCTATAATGGTCAGCAGGAGATCCTGGTTACCACCCACCCTTCCGATATTGGCAATACCAACGACATAAAAGTAGAATTGAAAAAAGTGAACATCGGCGATTTCGCGCCTTATGTAACTACCGACAACCGGCTCGAAGGTTTGCTTACTGCTACTGCCGATATTATTGATCCCTTTGGCAAATTACAGGTTGACCTTGCCGGCGAAGCGGAGATGTTCCGGCTCGACAATGACTCCATTGGCAAACTGCAACTGAATGCCAATTACAGCCAGGTGACCAACAGGGTAAATTTCAAAACCATTTCAGCAAACGACAAATACATATTTGACCTGAACGGCCTGTATAACCTGTCAGATACGGCCCATACGGCGCCGCTGGATATTACCGGCAACTTTAAGGATACAAAGATCAGGCTGCTCGACAAATACCTTTCTGACGTTTTCACTGACCTGGATGGCTATGCTACAGGTCAGTTGCGCATTGTGGGCCCGCCCAACGACCTGAAATACCTGGGCCGCATGCAATTGCGTGATGGCGAACTGCGGGTGATCTACACCAATGTATTGTACAAAATACCATCGGCCGTTTTTGATTTCCAGGAAGACCAGATTGACTTCGGCGCCTTTAAATTCAAGGATGAAAAAGGCAATACCGGTCAAATTACCCGCGGAATATTAAGACACCGGGCTTTTGACGACCTGTATTTTGATTTTGCTTTCAATACCAATAAGCTCATGGTATTGAATACCGGCAGCTCCAGCAAAGACCCGTTTTTTGGTACCCTGATCGCCAAAGCCAATGCCACATTCAAAGGCCCGCTGGAAGATATGCGGCTGGATGTGCGCGGCGAACCGGCCGATAGTTCCAAACTGAACATCCGTTCACAAACCGGCCGTGAAAGCGGACAGGCCAGTTTTGTTGTGTGGAAACAGTATGGTAGCGAAATGAAAGCCGTGCGCAGCACCGATGCCAGCAACCTGCACGTATCGCTTGATGTTACGGCAAACAACTTCGCCAACATGTATGTGATCCTCGATGAATTAACGGGCGATGTGATACAGGCTAACGGCCATGGCAACCTTAAAATGAACACCGGTACCGATGGCAATTTCAGCATTACAGGCCGGTATGAAATAGACCGCGGAAACTATAATTTCAATTTCCAGAGTCTGCTGCGTAAACCGTTTAAACTAAAAGAGAACACCGGTAACTATATCCAATGGCGGGGCGACCCTTACGATGCCACCATAAAGATCGATGCCGAGTACGAAGCAGACGATGTGCGCTTTAGCGACCTGGCAACCGAAGCGGTTACCAATGCCAACTCCAACGTGCGCAAATACCGCGGTAAAGTAATTGTGGTGGCCTCGTTAACGAAAAGCCTTATGAAGCCGGATATCGCCTTCCAGATAGAGCTGCCTACGAACAGCCCCTTAAAGGATGATCCGGATGCCCTGCGCATTTTGCAGTTGATCCAGCGTGACCAGAACGAGTTGAATAAACAGGTAGCCTTCCTCATTGTATTCAACAGCTTCGGGCCTGTATCTTCTTCCAGCCAGAACAATATTGGCAGCCTTGCCTTCAGCGGGGTGGTAGTGAATAGTATTTCCGGGGTATTATCGGGCGCCCTGAGCAAACAGTTCTCCAGCATTTTCCAGAAACTGTTTAACGACAAAAGCATTAAGGTGAACTTCAATGCCCAGTTGTACAATGGTAGTAACCTGGTTGACAATATCGACCGCAGCAAATTGAATATCGACCGCACCAATCTCAATTTCAATATTGGCAAAAGCTTTTTGAACGAACGGCTCACCTTCACCTTTGGTAGTGCCGTTGACTTTGGTTTATCACCGCAACAGGTGCAGGCTACAAAGAACCTGCAGTTCCTGCCGGATATTTCTGCCGACTGGAAAATACGCCAGGACGGTAAACTCGTGCTCACCTTCTTTTATCGCGACTCCTACAATTACCTGGCGGGTACCGGTGCACGTCAAAACCGCTCCGGCGCCAGCATCAGTTACCGCCGCGACTTCGAACGGCTGAGCGATCTCTGGCGTGCCGACCGCAAGAAAAAACTGAAACCACCCGTGGTCAATAACGATACATCCCGCAACGAAACAGGGAGCAATTAAAAGCTAAACATGCTGGCGCCTAAGGAGCAGCCATAGACATCAAATTCATCTTTCAACCAATTATTCGGTCCTTAAGCTTTTTACCGGGTTTGCAATGGCTGCTTTTATCGCCTGTACACTTATCGTTGCAAGTGCAATAATGATGGAGGCGAACCCACATGCGGCAAATAACCACCAGCTGATCCTGACGCGGTAAGCATAATCCTGCAACCATTGGTGCATGTAATACCATGCAAAAGGCATAGCGATCGCAAAGGCAATGGCAATAAGTATGATAAACTCTTTGGAGAATAAATAAACGATATTACCTGCAGTAGCGCCCAGTACTTTCCGAATACCAACTTCTTTTGTTCGCTGCGCCGCCATGAATGAGGCCAATCCATACAAACCAAGGCAGCTAAGGAATATTGCTATGGCTGCAAAAATTTTATACAGCTGCGCTAACTGGCTTTCCTGTTTGTAAAAGTTATGAATTTTCTCATCGAGGAACCTGTATTCATAAACATACTGGGGAAATGTTCGCTCCCAGATCGTTTTAACAGCTTCCATAGACGAAGACAGTTCTGTTGTGGCCAGCTTTATGGAAGCCTGCCGGTACATCGTATTGTTTGTAGTAATGATCAGCGGCGCCAACTGATGGCGAAAAGACCTGTTATTGAAATCTTTCAACACACCCACCACCGGACATTTTATCAGGCCATCCCATATGCTTATTTCTTTGTTCAGGATCTCTTCCGCTCTTTTAAATCCCAAACTTTTCACAAGCGATTCATTCACCAAAAATTCTCTTGTTAAACCGGAAGGCTGCAAATTCCTTCCGGCTACCAGCTGTAGTTTATACGTTGGCATATACTCGTCGTCGGCGAATTTGGTGATCACTTTAAAGCCTGCTTCTTTTGTGGCATGGTCAAATTTGAATGTAGTCCACATATCGTTATCGTCTTCCACCGGGTTGTGGGAACTAAAGCTTACGGCCTGCACACCTTTCACGGTCATAAATTCCTGCCTTAAATAATCCGTCAGTTTGCCGCCGGTACTATCCGGCCGGAAAGGAACATTCACGATGGCGTCTTTATCGAACCCCAGGGGCCGGTTCATAAAATAATTCATTTGTTCTACAATGATGAGTGTTCCAATGATCAGTGCCTGCGCAATGATGAATTGAAACACCACCAGGCCTTTTCTTAATGAAAATCCCTTTGCGGTATTTGCGATGGTCTTACTCTTTAAAGCATTCACCGGGCTGAAACGGGATAAAACAATGGAAGGATAAAACCCTGCAAGAGCGGTTACCATAGCTGTTACTATCAGAAGAAATAAAATAATGGAAGGGTCCAGGATATTGAAGGAAAGTGAATGCTCCAAAAGATTATTTAAAGAAGGCAACAGGGGCATAGTAATTAGCGAAGCAAGCAGCACAGCGCTTGTAACGATCAAAAATGTTTCAATGAGAAATTGACACCGCAATTGATATTGATTACTCCCCAAAACTTTTCTTACGCTGATCTCTTTGGCTCTGTTAACAGCTTGCGCGGTAGAGAGATTGATAAAGTTTACGCAGGCAATTAACAGAATGAATGCTGCGATCAACCACAATACGTTCAGCAGTTCATGGCTGATCGTTTTGTTGCTGTAATTACCGGTTTCTGTGTCATAATGCACCGCACTTAATGGTTGTATAATATGGCTGTCTTTATTGTCCGCAGGCGCCATTCTTCGCGAGTAGGCTCTTAACTGCTGGTTGAAATTGTCAGCAGCAATACCTGGTGGCAACAATACATAGCAGCCAAAATCAGGTGCTGTTCCATTCCAATTGGGATTTTGAAATCCGTATTGTTTATCCCCTGTGAAATCCGTTCCGTAGGCCACTACCAATTTTAACTGGAAGTCGGTATTTGCCGGTATGGTGGCCAGAATACCTGACACTGTGAGCACTGTTGGCCCGGCATTGAACAATCCGGCACCGATGCGATAGGTTCCTGAGAGTTTAATGGATTTGCCCAACGCGGTTCTCCAGTCGCCGAAATATGTTTCTGCGATCTCTTTGGTAAGTAATACATTGTTCGGATCTTTTAATGAGGCATGCGAACCGGCGAGCAACGGAAAATTGAATATTGTAAAGAATGAAGGCGTTGTAAAGAATACACCGCTCCCTTCTCTGAAATTCTTTATTGGCCGCCCGTTTTCATCAAGCACCTGCAACTCGTCATTGTGACTTGCATATACCGGGGCTACCTGTTCTATTTCCGGAAAAGCAGTTGTCAATCCGGCAGGCATTGGGAATGGAACGCCTCGCCCATATGCGTTATCAGCATCTGCATGATGGTATTCGGTCAACACCCGGAAAATGCGGTCTTTCTTCGTGTGAAAACCATCGAAGCTGGTTTCAAATTGTATAATGATAAAGATCATCATACAAACGGCAATACCTACAGCCAAACCGGAGATATTGATGATCGTGTAGTTCCTGTTACGGATCAAATTTCTGAAGGCGGTCTTGAAATAATTTTTAAGCATAAATATCGTTTTGCCTCTTGGATGCTGTTCCAAACCAGTTACAGGTTTTGCCAATGCTGCGCCTGGCACGTATAAGCAGTGAAAAATATGCCATTCGATATTAGTGTGAGCTTCAATTTCTTACAAAGAAAAAATAGAGCCGGGTGTTCGTTTTTATTACAACGGACTGACTCAGTTTGATACAGCATGCTCCGGCGCCGTTTATAATTTGTCGAGGCGACTGTACAAAAAAGCCACCCCGGTCAACCGGGATGGCCTATAAAATAAGTTGTATCTTCCTCCTACACCTACTTCCTCAAGATCTCATGCCCTAACTTATCACGTTTGGTGGTCAGGTATTTTTCATTATGAGGGTTGGGCTCCACTTCAATAGGAACTGCCTCTACCACTTCCAATCCATAACCCAGCAAACCGGCGCGTTTTTTCGGGTTATTGCTCAGCAGGCGCAATTTGGTAATACCCAGGTAGCGCAGGATCTGCGCCCCGATACCATAATCACGTTTATCCATGGGGAAGCCCAGGTGCAGGTTGGCTTCTACCGTATCAAAACCGCTTTCCTGTAATTTGTAAGCTTTCAGTTTGTTAACCAGACCAATACCCCGGCCTTCCTGGTTCATATACAGGATAACGCCCTTACCTTCTTTTTCAACATGCTGCATGGCCGCGTGCAGCTGTTCGCCACAGTCGCAGCGCATAGAACCGAGAATATCACCAGTAAAGCAGGAAGAGTGCACCCGAACCAGTACTGGTTCGTCTTTTTGCCACTCCCCTTTTATGAGGGCCAGGTGCTCGTTGGGGGTACCTTTTTCGTTAAAAGCGATCAATTTAAAGTTGCCCCATTTGGTTGGCATATCCACCCGCACGATTTCTTCTATCAGTGAATCTGTTTTCAGGCGGTATTCAATGAGGTCTTTTATGGAGATCAGTTTCAGGTCGAACTTTCTGGCAATTTCTTCCAGCTGGGGCAAACGCGCCATTGAACCATCGTCGTTCATGATCTCTACCAGTACGCTGGCAGGCTCAAAACCAGCCAGGCGTGCCAGGTCATTACCGGCCTCGGTATGTCCGGCCCGCCGTAAAACGCCGCCTCTTTTAGCGCGCAGGGGAAAAATATGGCCCGGACGGCCCAGGTCCTCAGGTTTGGTATTGGGGTCGATCAGCGCCTGGATGGTTTTTGCGCGGTCGTGGGCAGAAATACCGGAGGTACAGCCATGGCCCAGCAAGTCAACCGATACGGTAAAAGCCGTTTCATGGAGGGCGGTATTATTGTTAACCATCAGGTCGAGCTTCAGTTCGGCACAACGGTCCTCTTCCAGAGGAGCGCAAATCAGTCCACGCCCGTATTTACTCATAAAATTCACTACCTCAGGGGTCACATTCTGTGCTGCGGTCAAAAAATCACCTTCATTCTCACGATCCTCATCATCTACTACAATTACCAGTTTACCATTTTTTATGTCCTCAATGGCACTTTCGATAGAATCCAGCATGTTTTGAAATTTCGGCAAAGTTAAAACAAAAGAGGGAAGCAAACAGCCCGCACCCATGATCCCTGAAGGGGAGCATAACTGCCTGAGTATTTGCTGTCTATGACAGATATACAACAGGAAGGGAATCAAATTGTTCACCCTGTTCTGAAATCAGGCAAAATGCTTACTTCCTGCTTCCTACTACTTACTTCGTACTTCTCCGCCCGCAGGTTGCCTGGCCTCATTTAATACATATAATATTATGTGTCATAAATCTTTGACTTTTGGCTACCATGCAGCCTTTTAAGTGTTCGACTTGCCTCTATAGCAGGAACCTCGATTGCTTCTCCCCATGAAAAAACAAAGGCAGGACCTTCAGGTATTTGGGTAATATTTCAGTGTAATGATTGACGTTAACAAACTGTGAACTGCTTTTAATATAGAGATAATGTGTTTGATTTTAATTTCTGTTACATTTGCGGCAACATTAAGCAACTGCTCCTCAACAGCATGATTCTCAAAACATGCCATGGTATCGCCTGATAGGCCATGAAAACAAATTTCTGTTCATTATAGCACCGGAAACCCCGATGTGCTGTGATCACTAACGATCTCTTGCGCCAGGTTTGCTGACAGTACCCTTTATCAATGTTTGCAAAATTAAACACGCATATATGAGAAATTTAAAGGCTTATTTACTAACCCTCTTACTGCTTTGTGCCGGAATACTCAATGGGTATTCACAGGTTACCACCAGTAGTATGACCGGCGTTGTTAAATCAGGCAAAGGAGAACCCCTGGTAGGAGCAACTGTGGTAGCCCGCCACGAACCAACAGGTTCCGCCTTTACCACCCTCACAAGGAATGGCGGCGTATTCGACCTCACCAACCTGCCCCCCGGCGGGCCTTATACGGTTACCATTACTTACGTTGGCTATAGTGCTTTCAAAAGAAGTGATATCAATATACCATTGGGTGAAAAGTTTGACCTGCTGGCGGAAGTAGCTGATAGAGAAATGCAGCAGGTAGTGGTTACTGCGGGCCGCAGAGCCGCTACGGAAAAGACCGGCGCCTCTACCAATATCAGTAACCGGCTGGTGCAAAACATGCCCAATATTGCCCGTAGCTTAACCAACCTCACAAGGGTTACCCCCCAAAGCAACGGAAACAGTTTTGCGGGCATGAATAACCGCTTTAACAATATCATGATCGACGGCGCTCTGTTCAACAACAACTTTGGCCGCGGCGGTGATGGTATGGTACCTGGTGGCGCAACCTCGGCCATTTCCGTGGACGCGATCGACCAGGTGCAGGTAAACATTGCGCCTTACGATGTTCGCCAGGCAGGTTTTGTAGGCAGCGGTATCAATGCGGTAACAAGAAGAGGTACCAACAACTGGTATGGAACAGCCTATGGTTACTACAGGAACCAGGAGTTCACCGGCCAGAAAGTGAAAGAGACCGATGTGCCCAATGCCAAACGCTCAACCAGGATCTTTGGCGGTAGCGTTGGCGGCCCCATCATTAAAGACAAATTGTTCTTCTTCGTGAACCTGGAAACAGAAAAAAGAAGCCAGCCCGGCCAGACCTATGTTGCTAAAAAGAGCCCGACAGATGCTGATCCCAATGCTACTTCGGTACTGGCCAGCGACCTGGATGCTTTGAGAACCCACCTTATTAATAATTATGAATACGACCCCGGTGGTTATGAAGGATATGATTTTGAGACCGATAACACCAAATTCCTGGGCCGTATTGACTGGAATATCAACAATCAACACCGTTTAACCTTACGCTACACCAATTCGGAGACCAATGACGATGATATGATCAACGCATCGAGCGTAACCGGTGTTAACGCCAACCGTATCAATAACAGCCGGCGCGGCGGCGCCACCGGCGGTATGGCTTATGAAGGAAGCAATTTCAAGAATAATGTGAAAGTATGGTCGGGGGTGGTTGAATTGAACTCTACCTTCAACAGCAGATGGAGCAACCAGCTGATCGCTTCTTATACCAGCAACCAGCTGGTTCGTATTCCCAACAGCAGCATGCCCTTTGTTGACATCATGCGCGATGCGAACAACGTGTATATTTCATTCGGAACTGATCTGTTCTCTTATATGAACGAGATCGACGACCGGGCCTTTAACATCGCTAACAATGTTACCTTCAATATGGGTAAACATACCTTTACCGGAGGTATCAACTTCGATGCGATGAAATTCGCCAACTCTTTCACCAGCGCCGGCGGCCCCAGCTACTACCGCTATAATTCGTTGAATGATTTCCTCACGAACCAGGCGCCGGCTGTATTTGCCGTGGCCTATGACCCAAGCAATCCGCTGGGCATAAAGGTGCCTGAGGCAAAGTTTTCGCAGCTGGGATTTTATTTACAGGATATTTACAGCATCACCAATAAGCTGAAGGTAACCGGCGGCTTGCGGATCGATCTGCCCATGTATCCGTATGACCCACCGCAGAACCCCGAGCTGGCAAAACAGGTGTTCAAAGATGAGAATGGCGTTGATGAGCAGTTTGACGTAAGCCAATGGCCCGAGCAGAAGCCACTGTTCTCGCCGCGGCTTGGCTTTTCATATGATGTACTGGGTAACAAATCACTTGTTGTTCGCGGTGGAACCGGTGTTTTCACCGGCCGTATCCCATTCATCTGGCTGGTGAACCAGGTAGGCGACAACGGCGTCATCCGCGCCACTTACCAGGCGACTTCCGCAGAGCTGGCCAATATAAGATACAGCAAGGACAGAACGACCTATATCCCTAAGAATCCGCCGCCGGTAGGTACCTCTATTCCCAGCGGTTCATCATACAGCGCAGCTGCCAAGGATTTCAAAATGCCGCAGGTATGGCGCTCGAACCTGGCTGTTGACAAACGTTTCGCCAACAATTATACGGCTACCGTGGAAGCTATTTACACCAGGATGATCAACAACGTTTATTTCCGCAATGCCAACCTGGGTCCTGAAAGTGGTACGCTGGGCGGTGTTGCCGATAAACGCCCTTACTTTAATAACGCTGCAGCTGCAAGACCAGTTCCTTTGGTTAACCAGATGATCGTTATGGATAATACCAGCAAGGGCTACAGCCTCGCCTTAACCGGTCAGTTGCAAAAGACTTTCTCCGACAAATGGGAAGCGGGCATCGCGTATACCTATACCCTGGCCAAAGAAGTGGCTATTGGCAGCTCTGACCAAAGCGGCAGCGGTTTTAATACCAATAACATAACCTTCAATCCCAATAAGCCTGATATCGGCTATTCCAACTATGCTGTTCCGCACCGTATCGTAGCCAATGCATCTTACCGGTTAGAATACTTTAATCAGCGCATGGCCACTACTTTCAGCCTGTTCTATGCAGCGCAGCCGCAGGAACGCTACAGCTTCCGCTATGGTGCTGATATCAATGGCGACGGACAAAGCAATGATGTTCTGTATATACCAAAAGATCCTTCAGAGATCACTTTTGTAAATGGCTTCAGGTCTTCAAGTGGTACTGTGTACTCAGCACAGGAACAAAGCGATGCCTTCTTCAGGTTCATTGAAAACGACAAATACCTGAGAGAGCACAAAGGTCAGTATATGACAAAATACGGTGCTACCCTGCCCTGGAACCATACACTTGACCTGCGGGTGTTACAGGACTTTATTTACAGAAGAGGGGCAACCAAACATACCCTGCAGTTCAGTGTTGATATCATCAACCTGCTGAACCTGTTGAACAGCGAATGGGGCTACCGGTATTCTTATACCTACGGCACCTTCCAGGATATGGGTATTCTGGGCGTACCTACACAAGCCGCTGGCAGCACGCCTTCCAATAACGAGGGTAATGAAAGATTCCTGCAGGCTTCACCCAAATTCACTTTTGATCCAAGGAACCCGACAAAAGCCTATCAGCCGAACTATTCAACCACCAGCACCTGGGGTATTCAGCTCGGCCTGCGCTATATCTTTAATTAACAGGATAAACGCATATAAAAAAACGTCCCGTTATGGCGGGACGTTTTTTTTATGCATAGTCGTATAAAAATCGCGGTAAGGCAGTGATAACGTTGGTTGGAGCGGGTCTTTTTTTCACTAAAAAAAGGTATTTCAATAGAAACGATCCTTTCTTGAAATGAACTATCGCTCTTTTCATGAAAAACGCGCTGTCCCTGATGAGCAATGCAATTACTTTATGAAAATGCTGCTTTTCATATCAGCATGAGGTCATTTTTCATGAGATAGCATATTGTTTTCCTGGAACTGCTCCCTTGCCTGTTCCTTTTTGCCCATTGCCAATTGCCAATTGCCCATTGGGAATTATTGCCTATTGCCTATTGCCCATTGCCATTTGCTCATTGCCAATTGCCTATTGCTTCCTGGGAGCTCTCCATCCCCACTTCAAAAACACGGGCAGGGCTTTTGCCCAGGAGCGGATATCGTGTTTCCCATCCGGTAATTGCAGGTAGCGCATATCTCTTCCCTCTTTCCAACCCTTGGCCAGCAGCTCCCGCATGACATCGATGGTATCGTCGATGGAATCAATTACTTTATTGCCATTGCGGTCTTCGGTTTCATCGAGCTCGCCAGCCTGAAAAAAGAATTTCAATTTAGGATTATATTTTCCCTGCCTGATCTGCCGGTGCATCAGGCGATCGGTAGCCTCATTAAAATCTTTCTCTTTTCTGTCTTTCGACCGCCACCATAGAGAACCGGAGAATACGCCCACCTTTGAGAAAATGTCGGGATGGTTCCACACAATGTCCAGCGCGCTTAAACCACCCAATGAAAAGCCCGCAAAGGCCATTTCATTAAAAGTAAGCTGATTGTAACGCGCATGTATAAATGGTACCAATTCTTCCAGGATGAACTGACGGTATTCGCCGGCTTTTGCACCGCGGCCTTTAAAATCGGGGCTGCTGATCATACCATATTCCAGCAATCTGTCTTCCCCACTATGAATGCCAACACATAATAATGGTTTAATGGCTTCTGTTTGCAGCAGGTAGCCGAACATTTTATCGAAGCCCATGGCCTCAATATCCTGACCATCGTTGAATAATAATAAGCCAAGTGTATTATCAGCAGGAAGCGGAGCGGGTCCGTAGATATTTATCGTAATGGTGCGTTGTAGCGATTCTGATGGCAACTCAACCGTTTCTACCATGATTCCGGTACTAACTTCTGTGTGCATAGCTGCCAAAATTAGGTAAATCTGCTTTAGCCGTAACGTTAAATGTGCAGGAATTGTTAATTTGGTAGGCAGGATCGTGCCGCTGAACCTGTTCACCAAAAAGTGCTTGTATGAAAAAAATCGGTATTCTTTTCGGCCGTGAAAGAAGCTTCCCCATGGCTTTTATCGAATGCGTCAACAGCAGGAACATATACGATATCACCGCAAAACCTGTTCATATAGACAAAGTAATACAAGGTGCTGCCGTTGAATATGACGTGATCATCGACCGCATTTCGCACGATGTGCCTTTCTATCGCTCCTGGTTAAAAAATGCGGCTATTTGCGGAACGGCCGTCATCAACAATCCCTTTTGGGAAAGCGCCGACGAGAAATTTTTTAACAACTGTCTGGCCGTACAGATCGGTGTACCGGTACCAAAAACCGTTATGCTTCCTTCATACGAACTGCCCGCGGATACCAGTCCTGAGTCCTTTGCCAACCTGGCCTGGCCCCTTGACTGGGAAAATATCTTTGAATACGTTGGTTTCCCGGCTTACATGAAACCCTATGCCGGCGGCGGTTGGAAGCATGTATATAAACTGCATAATAGCGCCGACTTCTTTCAAATTCACAAAGAAACCGGACAGCTTGTAATGTTGTTACAGGAAGAAATAGTGTATGAGGCCTATTACCGGTGTTATTGCATTGGCGGCAAATATGTACACATCATGCCTTATGAGCCACGCAATCCACATCACCTTCGTTATAAATGTGATTTTAACCCTTCTCCTGACCTGCGGCGCCAGATGGAAGACATTGTAATCCGGCTCAATCAATTCCTGGGTTATGATTTTAACAGTGTTGAACTGGCCATCCGGGATGGCGTTCCATATGCCATAGATTTTTGTAACCCGGTGCCCGATGCCGACCCGCATCATATCGGTGACGACAATTTTGAATGGGTCGTTGACACTGCTGCCACCTATGCTGTTGAAAGGGCGATCGTTCATGAAGCGGGGCACGATAATCTTACCTGGGGCACATTCACGCGGCGCAGTGTAAACCGGGAACCTTTGGGAATACTGAAAGGTGAAAAATTAGAACAGGGAGAATGAAGAAGAGTTAATAAGTTTGTGAGTTATTCATTCCCCACGTTATTAAGTTCATTAGAAGCATTAAGAAATGGCAAATATCAACTTAACGCATTTTACGATTGGTATCGAAGAAGAATACATGGTGCTTGACCCCGTTAGCCGTGAGTTGAAGAGCCACCAGCAAAAGATCGTTTCAGAAGGACAAAAAGTTATAAAAGATAAAGTAAAAGCGGAAATGCACCAGGCGGTGGTGGAAGTAGGCTCTGATGTTTGCCGTAATGTGGATGAAGCCTTTAACGACGTGAGTCACCTTCGCCGCACCATTTCACATATTGCCGGTGATCTCGGCTTTTGGGTAGGCGCCGCAGGTACGCATCCTTTCAGTCACTGGGAAAGCCAGTTAATAACCGACCATGTACGCTATAAAGAGATCCTGGATGTGCTGCAGGATGCCGCCCGCAGTAATCTTATCTTCGGCTTGCATGTGCATATAGGGATGGAAAGCAGGGAAATGGCAAATCACATAGCGAATTCAACCAGGTACTTTCTGCCACATATATACGCCCTCAGCACCAATTCCCCCTTTTGGGAAGGAAGAAATACCGGTTATAAATCATACCGAACGAAAATATTCGATAAGTTTCCCCGCACCGGCATCCCCGAAACCTTCGACACTATCGAAGATTATGATAATTTCATAAAACTGCTGGTAAAAACGAACTGTATCGACAACGCCAAGAAAATATGGTGGGACCTGCGGGTACATCCTTTTTATAATACGGTTGAATTCAGGATCTGCGATGTGCCTTTGACCATCCAGGAAACCATTGCCATCGCCGCATTATTCCAGGGCGTTTGTGCCAAGATCTATAAACTTCGGTTGCAAAACCTCAACTTTATTCAATACTCACGGGCGCTCATCAACGAAAACAAATGGCGGGCCAGCCGCTATGGCATCGATGGATTACTGATCGATTTTGGCAAGGAAGAGGAGATCAATACCCGGGTACTGATATACGAGCTGCTCGATTTTGTAGACGATGTGGTAGATGAACTGGGCAGCCGCCATGCCATCAACTTCATTGCAAAACTTATGGAAGAAGGCACAGGTGCCGACCGGCAGCTGAAAGTGTTTCAACAAACGAACAGCCTGGTGAGTGTTGTGGATTATATTCATAGCCAGTTCCTGGCGGGCATATAACGTGCCCACACATTACATTTTAACGTAATGGCACAATAATTATTCACATTAGCGCGTTTAAACCGTCAATCCCGTCCCCTACGCTTACCCGGTAATCCCGAAATAAATATCTTTGGTTAAAATCTGTTCCGGTATGAAACAATTCCTGGTTAAAAGCTGGCCTGTTTTGCTATTGGCCGTATTTGTAGCCTCATGCGGTAAAGAAGTAAGCCGTAATGACGACCTTTCGCAATACTACATCAAATGCAAGATCGGCACTAAAGACAAAACGTTTAATTTCATGCCTGCAGCTATAAAGCAGGATCTTGGCGGCGGTGTTATAAACTATTCTGTTTTTGGAAAAGTATCTAATGATCCGGCCGATATGGAAAGCCTGGGTTTTACCATTCAACTATTGATCCCTTTTAAGCCCGGCACTTACAAAGAAACAGACCCCACGAGCGACTACAGTGTGGGATGCCTTTATAACCCCAACACCACCATACCGGAATATATTTTCGTAAACCAGGGCGATGACACCAATCCATTAGAGATCACCTTCACTGAAGTTAGCAGCACCCAGCTGAGCGGGACGTTTAAAGGAAAGCTGTTATTGAACAATGCCGGTCCGAAGGCTGATTCTGCTGTTATTTCCAATGGGCAGTTTAAGGTCAGGATCCAATAGGTGAATGGTGAATGGTCAATGGTGAATAACGACTGCTCCTTCCTGCTACCGCTTATCGCAACTACTTCTTTTTGTATCCTTTTATCCAATTTCCCCTTTTGAACCGCAGAACAATGCAGACGGGAATTTTATGCATAAGATCAAAAATTTGTGATTAGATTCGCTGCCATTTCTTTCTAAACCTATAGTTATGAGATTGCTTCTGTACATTACATCATTTATTGCTATTGCATTAGTAAGTTTTACCGGTATGCAGCAAAAACAGCGCGTCGTTTTCTTTGGAGATTCCATTACCCAGGCCGGTGTTGGCCCCAACGGCTATATTACGCAGTTAGGCAACCTGATCGACAAAAAAGGATTAAAAGATCAATACGAACTGGTAGGCGCCGGTATCAGCGGCAATAAAGTAACGGATCTGTATCTAAGAATGGAAGAGGATGTAATGGCTAAGAATCCAACAACCGTCGTGATCTGGATCGGTGTAAACGACGTTTGGCATAAAAAGACCGGCGGCACAGGCACCGATGCCAACAAATTTGAACAATTCTATAATGCCATCTTAAAGAAGCTGCAGGCAAAAAATATAAAAGTGATCCTGTGTACACCAGCTGCTATTGGTGAAAAGACCGATTTCACCAATGAGCTGGACGGCGACCTGAACAAATACGCCGGTATCATTCGCAATATTGCCACGAAACATAACTGCCAGCTGGTAGATCTTCGCAAGGCCTTTCTCGCCTATAACCTGGCGAATAATGCCGAGAATAAGGACCGCGGGATCTTAACTACAGATGGCGTTCACCTCAACGAAAAGGGCAACCTGTTTGTAGCCGAAGAAATGATGAAGGTGCTGCTAAAATAACGAGGCCCGGCATAACCTTTTTTCAGTTTGGTTGTTCTATTATTAAGTGACATTCAAATTTTTTAGGGATTAACTTATATACAGTAGTCAAATACTGTATATAAGTTATTTTTGCATTTATACTATGAATAAACCACAAACCATACGGGTGGCCTTGCTGGATCTGTATGAAGGCCAGGTGAATGAGGGCATGCGGTGCATCAGGGATATTTTGCACCAGTATAGCCTAACGCATGGCGTAAACCTGGTTTGTAAAGAATTTGACGTGCGCCTTAAAGGCCAGACACCTGATTTACATTACGATATATATATTTCTTCCGGCGGCCCGGGTTCACCGGTGATCAGCGGTCACGAATGGGAGCGGCGGTATTTTGAATGGGTATATGAACTGGAACAATACAATAAAAGCACGCGGGGCCCTAAAAAACATGTATATTTTATCTGTCACTCCTTTCAGTTGGCGGTTCAGTATTTTAGAGTGGCCAAAGTAACCAAACGCAAATCCACCGCTTTTGGCGTTTTTCCCATACATATGCTGCCCGATGGTAAAGAGGAACCGGTTTTCACCGGCCTGCAGGATCCCTTTTATGCAGTTGACAGCCGCAACTACCAGGTAGTGGAGCCAGATCACCATCAATTACAACAGATCGGCGCTTCCATCTTAGCTATCGAAAAAGAACGGCCGCATGTTCCATTGGAAAGGGCTATTATGGGAATGCGGTTCAATGAATACATGGTAGGCACCCAATTTCATCCGGAAGCGGATGCGCCTGGCATGAGCCGCTACCTGCAAAGGGAAGACAAGAAACAAATGGTGATCAAAAACCATGGGTTTGAAAAATGGCAGTCGATGATCGAACAGCTGAATGATCCGGATAAGATCCTGTATACCTACTCGCACATTCTTCCCAACTTTCTACATGTGGCGATAGATGCAAAGCGCTTAGCACCTAACGCTTAACTGGTAACCGGTAACTGCTAACTTCTGCTTACCTTCAATGTCAAAACTGATTCAGCATGGTTCCCGGTTTGCGAAAAGCGTTCAATGACACCTTTGCCGTTGAGAAATATGAAGCATTTTTAAAAGACCTGCACAGTAAATATCCTGGCGCTATAGAATTCCGGCTTTGTGAAACACCGGTATTTGTTGATAGATCCTTTACCGCTCAAATGATCGAGGCCTGTGAGCATATTATCGATGTGGTTACCGATCCATCGTTTAAACAAATGACCGAGGCATCCATCCCCAACACGGAACGGGTGCCCAACGAGAACGACCGGTGCGCCATGTTTGCCTTCGATTTCGGCATCTGCCTGAACGACCAGCAGCAACCAGAGCCACGCCTTATTGAAATGCAGGGCTTCCCCAGTCTCTTTGGCTTCCAGGTATTTTATCCCGATCTCTTCAGGGAACATTTTCCCATTCCTGAAAATTACAGCCAGTTCCTCAACGGCCATACCCGCGAAACCTATTTGCAGCTGTTGAAAGAAGTGATCCTGGAAGATGTGCCGGTAGAAAATACCATTCTGCTGGAAATAAAACCGCATGAACAAAAAACAAGGATCGATTTCTATAATACCCGGGAATACCTGGGTATACAACCTGTTTGTATTACCGAGCTAATCCAGGAAGGAAAGGACCTGTATTATATGCGGACCGGAAAAAAAACACCGGTGAAGCGCATTTACAATCGCGTTATCTTCGATGAACTGCAGGCAAAAAAGAATACATTAGGTAATTATGTTGATATCACCCAGGACCTGAATGTGCAATGGGTGCCTCATCCTAACTGGTTTTACCGCATCAGCAAATACACGCTGCCCTTTCTCCACCATCCATACGTGCCCGCTACTTATTTCCTGCATGAGATAAAACAGGTTCCCGCCGATCTCGAAAATTATGTATTGAAACCTTTGTTCTCTTTTGCAGGGCAGGGCGTAGTAATAGATGTAACAAGGGCAGATATTGAAAAGATCGATGATCCGCACAACTGGATCCTGCAACGGAAAGTGCAATATGCCGAGATCATAGAAACCCCCGACATGCCCGCCAAAGCCGAGATCAGGATCATGTATATATGGAAAAAAGGCTGGGAAAGGCCGCAACCTGTTATTAACCTGGCCCGTTTAAGCAAAGGCAAAATGATCGGTGTGGCCTATAATAAAGATAAAACCTGGGTAGGCGGCAGTGTTTGCTTTATAGAACGATAATTCTGTTTATAAATAAATTATTATGCAACACCTTGATGACGTTAAAGGCAAAGAGATCGTACCGGGATTATATGGCCGTTTTATCCATGGCGACAATATAACCCTGTCCTTTGTAGATATTCAACCAGGCGCGCAATTGCCGGAACACAGCCACCCGCATGAACAAATCACTTTTATTATGGAAGGTGAACTGGAAATGGTGATCGGCGGTGAAAAAATGCTGCTGACAGCCGGCATGGTACATGTGATCCCGGGCAATGTTACACACAGCGCCTATGCGCGTACGGCCGTAAAGGTGCTGGATGCTTTTTCACCGGTAAGGGAAGATTATATAATTCATTAAGTTATTCAGTTCGTAAGTTATCAAGTTCTCAATCAGTTGCGAATGCAACTCATAACTGAACAACTCAATAACTTACGAACTTGTATTGAACTCATTCTTCTTCCGCTGTATTCTTCATCTTACCCAATACGGCATAGGCATTTTTAGTAACCACCTGCATGCCCTTTAACTCAATAGCTTTTGACTGAACGGCCACCCGGCCATTTTCCCTGATACCGGTTTCAACATCTACCAGCTGGAAATGCTTATTCCCGTTTACCTGCACAATATATTGCTGGTTGCCATAGCGCACTACAGCGTCTTCGGGCACCGTAAGCGAAGGAACATGTTCAATTTGTATCGTGGCATTTAAAAACATGCCGGGCAACAGGTTTTTCGGCCTTGTTTTGAAATGGCAATGAATAATGCCACTGCGGTTCATATCTACATTGCGGGTAACCAGTATAACTTCACAATCGTATTCCTTGTCGGGCTCATCTACGAAAGACACTTTTACCAGCTGATCTACCTTTATTTTAGGCATATCCTTTTCAAAGACCGTTAATGCCGCATGGATATCATCGGGATTGATCAGTTCAAACAACACATCGGTAGCATTCACAAACTTGCCGATGTTAACATTCACTTTCGACACAAAACCATTGATGGGCGAATACACCGGCACACTGCGGGAAATGGTATTTTCATTTAATGATGCCGGATTGATATTGATCAGCCGCAGTTTTTCTGCCAGCGCTTTTACCTGTACTTTCTGCGCAGCAAAATCAGCATTTACTTGTTGAAAGGTTTTGGCCGCGGCCACCTGTTGTTCACTTAATTCCTTTTGCCGGTCATATTCCTGTTGTAAATATCGTAAGCGGGCCTGCGCCATCAGGTAATCCTGTTGCAGCTGCACCAACGCCTGGTCTTCGATAATGCCGATCACCTGGCCTTTGTTCACATGCATGCCGGGTAATAAGGTGGTATTTTTAAGATAACCGCCTAACGGAAAACTAACAGAAACGATATTCTGTGGCGGTACATCCACTACCCCATTTACTTTCAGCACATCGTTCAGATCCTCGGCTTTTACAGCCCCTATTTCAATGCCGGCATTTTTGATCTGCGCCCCGGTTAAGGCTACCGCATTCAGCTCCGTTTCTTTTTCCGCCTCGATGGCTTTTTCTCCCGGCGAGGAGGAACAGGCAATGGATAAAAACAATACTACTATATAGATGAAATGCTTCATGTCATGTTCATTTTCCGGTTAAATATTCCAGTTCTATTATCGTGTTATTAAGGGCGTGCACGGCCTGCAGGTAACCCAGCTCTATGTTAACGGCGTTGTTCATTTGTAAGGTCCACTCAACATAACTCACATCGCCTTTTTCAAAACCCAGCCGGGCGTTGCGCGTAATTAAGGCCGCCTGTTGCAGACCGCTGCTTTCATAATACTGCACCTGCCCTGCATATTTTTTATAGGCTTCGTTCAGTTGCTGCCATTGATTGCTGATGTATTGGCTGGTAGCCGCTACTTCCATGCGGGCCGTTTCAACCTGTACCTGCTCTGCTCTTATGCGCGCTTTTACGGCTTTATTGAACAGGGGCAATGCCACCGACAGCTGATAGATATTAAAGCGGTCACCGGCATTATAGTATTGTTGTGTAATACCGTCTTTCGACTGATAGCCTATGATCGATTGATTGCTGTAACCTACGGTAAAGCCCGGCGTAAGCTTTGCCTTTTCAATATTCGATTGGGCAGCATTTACTTTTACCTGCTGTTGTTGCACCTGTACGGCGGGATGACCCGCCAGGGCCATGCTATCGCTTATGCCGGTATATTCTTTCTTCAATACCTGGTATTCAGGCAGGAGGGCTTCATTTGTGTTGAGCAGCCATTGCAATTGCTGCTGCTCGATATGCAGATCGGCTTTTACCTGTTCCTGCTGCAGTTTAAGCTGCTGCACCTGGGCTTCTGCATTGCTTTTCTCCAACATCGTACTTTCGCCGGTCTTTAACCGCAGTGCAGCCGCCTGCAGAAAGCGGCTGTAAATAGAGTCGAGCCTCAATAACAATTGTTGCCGTTCCAGCAGATCTACCATATTATAGAAAACGGTTTTTACCGCTTTGTGCAATTCCTGCTGTTTTAACGCCACCTGGCTCGAAACGGCCTGCTCCTGCGCCTGATACAGTTCTTTCTGACGCCTGTATACGACCGGCAATTCAAATGACTGGTTAATGTAAAAGCGGGTATCGTTTTGAAAGCTGTTTATGTTGCCGTACTCAGCACCCAATTGGGTGCGTGGCAGCTGCGTAGCGGTGCGTTGCAATTGCCTGAAATAAGAAACACCATTGCGGCTGACCTTTAACGACAGGTTATTGGTATCTGCCCGCTGTAACATCTGCTCCAGTGCCATGGTGCGGCCAGGAGTTGTTTGTGTAAATGCCGGCTCACCGATCCCCAAAAATAAAACAAGCGCTGCTATGACAGGTGTGGCCGGCTTCTTTACGCCTTTTTCAAACCACATATACAATACCGGCAAAACGATCAGCGTAAGCATGGTGGCCGTGATCAACCCGCCAATTACGACAGTGGCCAGCGGTCGCTGTACTTCGGCGCCGGCGCCCTGGCTTAATGCCATTGGTAAAAAGCCAAGCGATGCCACCGAGGCGGTCATTAACACCGGCCTTAAGCGTATGCGAGTTCCTTCCATAATGATCTGTTTAATGTCATGTATGCCATGATGTTTCAGCCGGTTGAATTCGGCAATAAGTACGATTCCATTCAATACAGCCACACCAAACAGGGCAATGAAACCAATGCCTGCCGAGATACTGAATGGCATGCCCCGCATCCATAAGAATAAGATGCCGCCAATGGCAGATAAGGGAATGGCTGAGAATATCAGCAGCCCGTATTTAACTTTCCCAAATGCGAAATACAACATCACTAAAATGAGCAACAACACCACCGGTACTGCAATGGACAAACGCTGGCGGGCTTCCGTAAGATTCTGGAACTGTCCGCCATAATCAATGTAATACCCCGCCGGCAATTGCACCTGTTGTTTTATTTTTTTATCCAGTTCTTCTACAATGCTTTCCACATCGCGGCCCCGTACATTGAAGCCGGTTATGATCCTTCTTTTCGCGTCTTCACGTTGTATTTGATTGGGACCATCTTTTATGGTTACGGAAGCCACCTGGCTCAAAGGAACCTGTGCGCCATTCGGCGTGGGAATTAACAGGTTCTGTACATCCGTTATATCCTGCCGCTGGGTATTTTCTAAACGCACCACCAGGTCAAAACGCCTTTCCCCTTCATATACGAGTCCGGCGCTTTGTCCGGCAAAAGCCGTATTCAACACCCGGTTGATATCCTCGATATTCAAACCATAATGCGCAATCGCCGTTCTGTTGTAATTCACCAGAATTTGCGGTGTACCCGTCACTGTTTCCACATACAGATCGGTGGCTCCTTTTATACCACTCACCAGCGCACCGATCCGGTTGGCATATAAAGCCAGGGTATCTAGGTCTTCGCCGAATATCTTGCACACTACATCCTGCCGGGCGCCGCTGATGAGTTCATTGAACCGCATTTGCACCGGGTACATAAATCCAAAGGTGGCGCCAGGAATCTCCTGTAATGCCGCCTGCATCTTTTCTGCCAGCTCATCGAAGCTGCCGGCGCTGGTCCATTCCTTTTTATGTTTCAAGATCACCATCAGGTCGCTGGCTTCCATGGGCATGGGGTCGGTAGGAATTTCACTGTTGCCATTTTTACCAACCACTTTCAGCACTTCGGGGAAACGGGTTTTCAGAATATGCGAAGCCTGCGTTAATGTATTCACCGAGGCATTGATATTACTGCCGGTAAGCATGCGGGTCTCGATGGCAAAATCACCTTCTTCGAGTTCCGGAATAAATTCACCCCCCAATCTTGAGAATACAAAAATGCTCGCCACAAAGAGTACGATACTGGCGGCAACAATTGTTTTAGGGAACCGCAGCATTTTTTTCAGCACAAGCCCGTAGATTTTTTCCAGGCCTTCCATCATCCGGTCGCTAAAGCTTTTCTTGTGCGAAAGCTTTTTGCTGAGCAAAAGCGCCGTCATCATGGGCACATAGGTAAACGACAAGAGGAAGGCGCCCAATAAAGCAAAGGTTACCGTTTGCGCCATGGGGCGGAACATTTTTCCTTCAATACCCTGTAAAGAATAAATCGGCAGGTAAACCACGAGGATGATGATCTGCCCGAATATGGCTGCATTCATCATTTTGGAAGCACTTTGCTGCACTTCTTCATCCATTGCGTTTTGGCTAAGCCGCTTTACGGCGGAGAAGTGTTTTGAATGATGCAAACGATGCATCACCGCTTCTACAATGATCACGGCGCCATCTACGATCAATCCGAAATCAATGGCACCCAGGCTCATCAGGTTCCCGCTTACGCCAAATACATTCATCAATATAATGGCAAACAGCATCGACAAAGGAATAACAGAAGCCACTACCAGTCCGGCCCGCAGGTTACCCAAAAACACCACCAATACAAATACCACGATCAATGCGCCTTCCACCAAATTGGTTTCCACGGTACCAATGGCATTGTTCACCATTTTGGTGCGATCGAGAAATGGTTCCACCACCACCCCTTCCGGTAAGGTCTGCTGGATCTTTGCTACTTTTTCCTTTACGCGCCTGATAACAGCGGAGGAGTTCTCGCCTTTTAACATCATCACCACCGCGCCCGCTACTTCACCTTTATCGTTATACGTCATGGCGCCATACCGGGTAGCGCTTCCCAAACCTATAACAGCTACATCGCGCATTAACACCGGGATACCGGCCCCGGTCATTTTCACGACAATATTGCCGAGATCCTGTTCACTGCTTATCAAGCCTTCGCTTCGAATGAATAAGACCGTAGGTCCTTTTTCAATATAGGCGCCGCCGGTGTTTTGATTATTTTTCTCCAGGGCAGTGAATACATCATCGATAGTGAGGTTGTACGACTTTAATCGCGACGTGTTCACGGCGATCTCGTATTGCTTCAACAATCCGCCAAAACTGGCCACATCTGCCACACCTGGCGTACCCAGCAATTGCCGGCGAATGATCCAATCCTGGATCGTGCGCAGCTGCATGGGATCATATTTTTGCTCATAGCCTTTTTTAGCGCGCACTACATACTGGTATATTTCTCCCAGGCCGGTGGTTACAGGTCCCATTTCCGGTTTTCCCAGATTAGCGGGTATTTGGCTTTGCACCTGTTGCAAGCGTTCTGCGATCTGCTGACGGGCCCAGTACACATCAACATCTTCTTCAAATACAATGGTTACCACGGATAGTCCAAAACGGGAAAAACTCCTGATATTTTTGAGGCCGGGAATCGTGCTGTTGGCCTGTTCAATGGGAAAGGTGATCAATCGCTCCACGTCGGGGGCGCCCAGGGAGGGCGAGATAGTGATCACCTGCACCTGGTTATCGGTGATATCAGGCACTGCATCAACGGGCAGCCTGGTCACTGCATAACTGCCCCAACCGATAAGCGCCAGCACAAATAAACCGATCACCAGTTTATTCTTTATAGAAAAACGGATAATGGAATGGATCATGAAATACTTTTTGGATGGGTACAGGTACACTATGGACATACTTGCATCGCATGGATCAGATCCGTATTATGCAGGCACCTTACCCGGTCGATATCAATACAAATCAATTGCAGGTGGTGTTACTCTAGCAGCAACGCCATCGCCAGTTCTTTTCAGGTAAATAAAACAATAATGATCTTAAGCGCAGCGGGGAGGTTGAAAGATATCTGCTACTGCCAGTAAGGAGTGATTATCTTCATCGTGCAGAATAAACTCATTCTTCGTTTCGGTGCTGCGTACAATACATTCTATTGCAGTTGTAACCGGACATTCACAACAAACACTGGTATAGGTCACGCAACAATCGGAATGACGGAAAGGCAGCTGCTGATCGCGCTGGTAATCCTCGTCATGCACATACTGATGAATGTAATGTTCGTTTAAAAAAGCCAGCAGCGAAATAGCAGGATCCTGTTGCCGGTGCTCAATAAAATGCTGTATCAATACCGGCATGCGCAGAAACTGGTGCAGTTCTGAGAACGACAGCATATAAATACTCATGAAAAAAATGGCAACGGTCCTTTTCACGCCCCAAATGTACAAAAGACCGGCCCAATTCATTCCCTAATAATTATTTTTTAACCTGGGTTAATTCCTTAACCCCTTAGAACTGAATATGGTATTACAATGATTGTTCATAAGTATAAATGTATCTTTACGATACCATCAAGACATAGCTATGGTATTTAACCGGCCGTTTCCTTTAGATAGCCCTTCGCGTACATCATTCCGCTACACTTTTTATGCGGCGCTGGTCGTGTTCCTGATCCTGGTCTTGTTGCAACCTTTTGGCATGGATGCATTGAGCACGCCTACCCTTATATTTCACGCCGCCTTATATGCGCTGGTCACTTTTATTTGTGCAACAGCCAATACTTTCCTGCTGCCCTGGCTTTTTCCAGGCGTTTACCGGGAAGAAAAATGGACGGTGGGCAAAGAATTGTTGCACATGTGCTGGCACCTTGTTCCCATTGCCATCGGCAACTGGCTGTTGACCCATTGGTTGTACCATTCGAAATTATCGGTGCATAACCTGTTCAGCTTTTTATGGATCACCTTTGTGGTAGGTATTTTTCCGCTCGGACTGAATATTTTACTGAAACAACAGCGGCTGCTAAAAAAATACCAGGCCGGCGCCTTGCGGCTCGATGAACAGCTGAAGCAACCAGAGCAGATGCCGCAACCTGAATCAGCGCTGCCCGGCATTTTAACTTTTACCAGTGAGAACGGCAAAGAACAGTTGAGCGTTGCCGTCAACGATCTTCGGTACATTACTGCTGCCGACAATTATATCCGCATCTGCTTTATAAAAGGGCACGAGCCCGCCTTTCACCTGTTACGGAACACTTTACGAAAAGCAGAAGAGAGCCTGTCGGCTTTTCCTCAATTTTTCCGCTGTCACCGCGCCTATATAGTGAACCTGGTGGCGGTAGAACATGTAAGCGGAAATGCCCAGGGATATAAACTGCATTTAAGGGATGTGGAGGAGCTCATTCCGGTTTCCCGCAGTCTTAATGCCAGATTATCTGAAGTCTTAGGTGCAACGGTGAAATAAAGCCGTTACAGGTTACATGGTACAGGTCGCAGGGACCTTCTTCAAAACTCATAACACAATCCAGGAAAACCTGAAACCTGTAACCTGCAACCTGTAACCTGCACCCCTGCAACCTGAACCTGCAACCCTGCAACCTGTAATGCGAGTTTTCTTTCCGTCCCAAACCCTTGCATTTCGTCCCTTGTATTTGGAAAACGCACTGATCTACAGGCATTTTTGTAAAAAGAACCAGCACAACGCCGGTTACTATAAAAACCAGTTTTATGACCAGCCTGTTAAAAATTATGCTCATCCTGCACATCATCAGTGGCTTTCTGTCCCTCGCTTGCGGACTGCTTTCCATGCTTAACAAAAAAGGGGCGCGGCAACACCGGCTTACCGGGAAACTGTTCTTCGCCGGTATGACCGGTGTTTTTATAACAGCCACTTTTATTTCCATCGTAAAGAATATCCCCTTCCTGTTCATGGTGGGTTTTTTCAGCTATTATCTCGCCTGCTCTGGTTACCGGGCCCTCTATCTTAAAAAACTGCATTTGCAGCAAGGGCCCGCCCCGCTCGACTGGCTCATCAGCCTCACGGGCATCGTAGCTGGTTTGGCATTGACGGGGTTCAGCTATGTATGGTTCTCCGAGCGGGGTATGTGGGGAAGCGTGCCCCTCACCTTTGGTATTTTCTGTTTGCTGAGTGGCTGGAAGGACATCAGGCAATTTTACAAACGGCCGGCCAATAAACTTCATTGGTTCTTTACCCATGGCGGTAGAATGGGTGGCGCTTTTGCCGCTACCGTAACCGCCTTTATTGTAGTGAATATGCAGATAGGGTCCTTAACCTGGTTATTATGGATATTACCCGGCGTATTGATCGGCACCTGGACCAGTTTGATCCTGACGCGTTACGGCAAGCAGTTCCAGCAGAAGAAAGCGGCTGTTCCCGGAGATACGGCGATCCCTAGTTAACAAAACTCCAGAAAATACCGACCCTGATCTGTAAACCAGGATAGGGATAATTGACCGTTGGCACATTGTTATTGGTAAATCCGCCCTGGGGAAATTTGAGGGCATTCAGGTTTTCGGCCCGTACATAAGCACTAAAGCTCTTGATGCGGAAGTGCAGGTAAGCGCTGATATCAGGCATTTGTAAACGCACGGTAGTGGTATCCTGGTAGAAGTATTGGCCAATGATGGGCGAATACTGTGGTGCCTTGTAAGGCGTGAAATACCGCATTTCGCCGCCGAAGCTGATCCGCAGGTTTTTAAAACCAAGGGTGCCATCATAGCCAAGCTGGTTGCGGGTAGAAAGCAAGGGCAGGTTAACCGGACCATCGCCCAGGCGCTGCTGTAGCACCACCCAGGTTTTCCAGTTCCAGTTGCCGCCGATCCTGAATATTTTTTCAGCCGACACCTGCAGCACATTGAACAAGGTAGAAGTCTGGGCCGCCTGAAAATAATTGGTGAAGTAAGTATAGTTGGTCGTAAGAAAATAGCGGCCGGTTAACTTCAGCCTTAATTTAGGCTGTTCAAATGTTCCGAAAAGAATGGTCGTATTTTCTTTATTAAAAGCATTAGAAACAGTATCCAGGTAAAAGCTGCTGATCGGGTTGAATATAAATGAAGGTGTGCGGTTGGTATTCTGAAAACCAACTTCCAGGTAGCCGATCTGCCGGCTGATCAGGCGCTTCAGGCTCAGGTACGCATTGTAGTCTCCCGCATTGAAGCCTGTTACATAAAAATTACCCTGGGCCTCGATATCCCATTTCTGGTTACGGGTACGGTTGCGGTATTCACCGTGCACAAAGAAGTTATAATAATCCCGGTTATCTAAATTAACATAATTCGAATCGAAGCTTCCCTTCAGGCTTTGTACGGAAGCGCCCAGTTTCAGGAATTGTTGCGCATTCTTGGCATCGGGGAAAGTATAAATGGAAAAATCATTGATGAGCTCGCGCCAGTGTTCACGCAAAAAGAACTCCTGCCGGTTGGCATCCAGTTTAACCGAGTACAGGCTATCGTAATAAGTACTGTCGGAAAATGTATCGCGGAAGCGGTTGTGATAGGTGTTCAATGCAATGGTATGTTCCAGCCGCACCCGCGGATAGAACAAGGGGATCACCGTAGTATCATTCACCACCATCGAATCTTTTTGTCCGAGGTCATACTGCTGCCGCATCATATAGGTGGCGTTGGTATGAAAAGTACCTGTGGCAATATTGGTGCTGAAGAAATTTCTGCTGCCCGGCTGGTCGGGGCCCAGTTTGGTGGGAATATTGGAACGCTCATCAAAAGCGCCGCCGGTACTGTCTTCGAGGTAACCATCGTTCAGGATCCCGCCATTCTCACCCGATTGCAGTTTATTCCCAACAACTACAATGAAATTCTGGTAACGTTTGTTCTTTGACTGATACCAGGATGTAAAGCGGTAGTTGTTGTGATTGGTGTTCTGATTCTGAAAAAAGCCCGGCGCATTGATCAGGCGGTATTCAAGCGACATATTCCAGTTGGGCTTCAGGTTCTGCGTATGCATGAGCCTGATATATTGTT
Source organism: Longitalea arenae (assembly GCF_016924755.1). Lineage (GTDB taxonomy): Bacteria > Bacteroidota > Bacteroidia > Chitinophagales > Chitinophagaceae > Niastella > Niastella arenae. The sequence continues at coordinate 437,295 of NZ_JAFFJX010000004.1, forward strand.
CAGAACGAGAACCCAGCATATAGTTCAGCTCGGCATATGGCCGGGTGGTATTGTAGAAGCGGGCGTCGCTTGCCGTGAAATTATAGATATCGTAAGAATGAAATCCATGATCCCAGCCTGCTTTCATATTGGGTTCAAACAACAGGCTGCGGCTGGCATTCCCTAAATTGCCCAGGGTAACATGATACCAGGGTATTTGAATTCTCCTTGTAAAATCGTACAAAACGGAATCAAAATTCTGCATCCTGCTCGTATCCAGGTAACGGAAACGAATAGTGATAGAATCCTCCAGGCCGGTACGGTGGGCAATGGAATCGCCACCGCCCTGTCCCATGGTCATGCCACTGAAACGTCCCTGCGCCCTGCGAAGCAGGTCATCCTGCGCAGTAGCAGTATGTACAACGCTGGTCAGCAATAACAGCGTTACAAAAAAAATGTATTGAAACCTTAACAAGTATGAACGATTATTAAACAAGGCGACAAATTAATAATTATTAAACCGTTACCGGTTATAAGAAAGTTAATTGTATGCCGGCGCGTTTTGCGTTGCCGGCAGGCATCACAGGCCGGCTACCAGTTGTTTGAAAATTATGGTGAGCTTCGGCTCGGCTTCTTTCGCCGCCTGTAATACTTCTTCATGTGTTATGATATTATCTTCTTCTCTTATACCAATATCGGTGATCACACTCACCGCGAACACCGGTAAGCCCATATGTATGGCAACGATCACTTCCTGCACGGTGCTCATGCCCACTGCATCACCACCCAAACGATGGATCAGCTTGTATTCAGCCCTTGTTTCAAAGGTCGGACCAGTTACCCCGAAATAAACGCCCTCCTGTAATTTTATACCGGCAGCAGCTGCAATGGCGCGCACTTTTTTTATAAGCGCTTTCGAATAGGGCTCGCTCATATCAGGAAAGCGGGGGCCAAGCTCTGAATGATTTTTTCCGATCAGCGGGTTAATGGTGCTTAAACTGATATGATCTGTGATGACCATCAGATCGCCCACCTTAAATGCCGGGTTTACCCCGCCAGCGGCATTCGATAAAAGCAAATACCCAATGCCCAGGTGCTTCATTACCCTGATGGGATACACTACCTGTTCGGGCGTATACCCTTCGTAAAAATGAAAACGGCCGGCCATTACTACCACTTTTTTTCCGCCCAGTTCGCCGAAGATCAGTTTGCCATGGTGGCCCTCAACAGTAGACACCGGAAAATGCGGAATGGCTTCATAGGGAATTTCTTTCTCTACCTGAATTTCCTGTGCAAAGTTTCCCAGTCCGCTCCCCAGAACAATACCCACCTGCGGCGTGTGCGGATATAAACTTTTGATAAAGGAACTGGTTTCTTGCAATTGCTGGAGTATTCCGGGCATAACTGATTAATAATATTGGTGTGATTGCTGGTTGAAAATGCGTGCAAATATACAAGTTTCCAGTTACCGGTTTCCAGTTGCCGGTTCACCGTTCCCTGTTCACAGTTGAGGCTTTTCAGCTACTCCCGGCCTGGACGGAACTGGTTACCCGGCAACACATTCAGGTTGCTTAATAATGTTCGTCAGTTCCGGTTGCCGGGTACCTGATACCAGGTATCACAAATTCTGGTTTGCGCTAAACCAGGCGAGAGTCTGCAAACGTTAGGCCTGGTAACCGGCGCCTGGTAACCGGTAACCGGTGTTCCCCGCAATCGTTGCCGGAAATCGGCAGGCAGTAACTGCTAAGGAAGGCAACAGGTAACCGCTTTTTTGCTTATTTTCGCCCAAAATTTTTTACGGCATGAATCTTCACGAATACCAGGCAAAGGAATTATTGAAAAAATACAATGTACCGGTGCAGGAAGGAATACCGGTCGACAGAGCCGACGCGGCCGAAGAAGCATATAAGAATCTAAAAGTTCAGTTTGGCAACAACTTCGCAGTTGTAAAGGCTCAAATACATGCAGGTGGTCGCGGAAAGGGCAAAATCCAGGGCACCGAACAACGCGGTGTGGCAGTAGGTAAAAGTGCCGAAGAAATTAAAACTATCGCTTCCAATATACTGGGTGGCACGCTGGTTACCATTCAAACCGGCGCCGCAGGTAAAGTGGTGAACAAAGTACTGGTTGCTCAGGATGTTTATTATCCTGGTCCCAACCCGGTAAAAGAGTTTTACTTATCTATCCTGCTCGATCGTTCAAAAGGGCAAAACGTGATCATGTACAGCACCGAAGGCGGTATGGACATTGAAGAAGTAGCCCACAATACGCCCGAGAAGATCTTTAAAGAGTGGGTTCACCCCAGCGGTGGCCTGCAACCCTTCCAGGCTCGTAAAATAGCTTTCAACCTGGGTTTGAAAGGAGAAGCTTTCAAAAATTGCGTAAAATTCGTGATCAACTTATATAATGCATACGTAGGGCTCGATTGCGCTATGCTCGAGATCAATCCCCTGTTCAAAACAGCCGACGAGAAGATCATTGCCGTTGACTGTAAGATGAACCTCGATGACAATGCTTTGATGCGTCATCCCGAGCTGGAAGCCCTGCGCGATATCAGCGAAGAAGATCCTACTGAAGTAGAAGCGGGTAAATACAACCTGAACTTTGTAAAACTCGATGGTAACGTAGGTTGTATGGTAAATGGCGCCGGTTTGGCCATGGCTACCATGGATATGATCAAACTGAGCGGTGGCGAACCTGCGAACTTCCTCGATGTAGGTGGTACAGCCAATGCGACTACGGTAGAAGCTGGTTTCCGCATCATTTTAAAAGACCCGAAAGTAAAAGCGATCCTCATCAATATCTTTGGTGGTATCGTACGTTGCGACCGGGTTGCCCAGGGGGTGATCGATGCCTATAAATCAATTGGCAACATTACTGTGCCCATCATTGTACGTTTACAGGGAACCAATGCAGAAGAAGCTAAGAAGCTGATCGAGGAAAGTGGATTGAAAGTACAATCTGCCATCCTGTTGAGCGAAGCAGCTGCACTGGTAAATAAAGCGGTAGCTTAATTAAAAGATTAGAAATCACTTATAGGAAAGTCCCCATTTCGCTTGAAGTGGGGACTTTTTAATTTGATAATGTGATAATGTGATAATGTGATAATTCGATAATGAAATACAGGGTAATACCCGCTGTATTCCATCAGCCCATCAGCACATCAGCACATCAGCACATCAGCCCATCAGCCCATCACTCCTCCCCCTTCATATACCTTTTCAGCCAGCCTATCACAAAGCTTACCCGCTTGTGGGTGTTTTGAAGCAATTGGTAGTGCACCAGTGATTTTACCGATTCGGGTTTATCTTCCAGCGGGTAATGGGCCCGGCCTTCTTTATCAATAACTTCAAAATGATTGATGGTGTAGCGGTAATGACCTTCCTTGATCTCAATGCTCATGTGCAAAGCAACCGGAACATAAGAAGGTGTCGACAGGCCGCGTAGTTTGGCCTTTACGTTAATATACCCTTTCCCCGAGACCAGCAAATTGGTTGCTTGCTCCCGGCGGGCTACTGTGTCCCAATGTATAAGAAATGGCTGATTGAAAAAAGATTTGGCCCTTTCCATGGCATGGGCCGGATTTTCGGTGATGACCTCACCATAATACTGGTACTGGCCATCAGTTGAGCGGGGCAACTGGGCTGCTGCATCAAATACCAACGCTATTGATAGCCATATAATAAGTACTGGCCGCATGTTTCGTATACAAGTTAACATATTGCATGGATTAACGAAAACCACTCAACACAATTACCGGCTTCCGGTGCATTTGTTGATCCGAAACATGCCCATAAAAAGAAAATGTCCCCGCAACGGAAAGCGGGGACAACTACTTTTTGAGAGACGGTTTCTGTTTTCAAAGGATTACTGGATCGGTTTTCAAAAGGACTTTTGGATCATTCTTGGTTTTTCAATGGACGGTGGACTCAGTTTTTCTTTCGGACTTTGGACATTTGGATCGTTTTACACAGGAATACGGGTTCGGTTTTTCGGACATCGGAACTTGGTTTTTCTTTCGGATCTGGACCTGGTTTTTTTTGGATTACTGGACTCGGTTTTTCCTGGATCGTTGGATTTTCGTTTTAGTTTTTCTTTGGATTTTTGGACCTGGTTTTTCTTAGGACGTTGGATACTTTAATATCTTTTTGTTTGACACTGTAAAGATCGAAATAGTAGCCGCATTTTTTACATTTGATCACCACTTATTCGTTCATCTCCTTGGTTAACTTATTTGCATCTAGGGTTATACCCTTACATCACACACTCTTTTAAAGAACTGAATTACTAACGGATACGTACAATAAAAAACCCGCCTACACCAGACGGGCAATATCGTTAGTAATAATACAATATACTTCAGCTTTACTGGTTTTCACAGATACGAACTTGTTAGATATATTTCTGTTTTCGGTTCTCATTGATCGTTGGATGAGCAAAAATAGCTAAAAGGATTAAAGCTCCATTGCCGGCATAAATATGTAACTATTTCTTTAAATTAGAAAGCATCTGATAATATTAAGTTAATGATCTCTGCGATTATTTTAGAAACAACTACGATGAAACCTGTATGCCTCGTATTTTCACAAGAATCGTAATTCGTACATTTACTATTAGCCCTAATGCATTCATTTACTAACGCCAATACATTCAATCGGGGATATTTAATGTCAGTCACCTTCGCACCAAATAAATAAGCAGCCTATATCTTTGTAAACGTTCAACTGTATTCAGAGAACATGCATGTTGCTGCTGTTTATATGATCGCATCGGTTAAACCAGGTGTTTAATGAACTGCCCAATTACCCCTTTATTACCCCTACTAGTGTTGTTACGAGCAACACACCGTATTTTCTGTAATTGTAAAATTTAGTACATCCCTCTTGTGGATAAACCGGCTTTTGGCATAGATTTTTGTCATAATAAAAACTTAAACCAAACGTTAACCTGATTAATCTGTAGCAAATGAAAAATCCCGTACGACTATTCTTCGGTTTCATCTTTGTAACCTACGTGATCATTTATAGTTTGATGGCCCTGCTGGCATAGTACCTGATCTGCACTATCACTTCTTCGTTACAAAGTTCTGTTCGCTTTATTCCGCTTCCGATACTTTCCTTACGGTAGTTCCGGATATTACCGTTACACTCACCTGTTGTTGATCCTGCCCTTTAATAGTAAGATGCCCGGCCAGGCCGGGTTACTGATGACTTCTGGCATTAATCGTATCTTCGGTACATGTCAGCTGTTACCATCAGAACCATTCAACCGGCCGATAACCCGGCACTGGCAGTTATCATTCGTAATGCATTGACTGAATTCGGCGCTAATAAGCCGGGCACTGTTTATTACGACGCCACTACCGATGCGTTATACGAACTGTTCCGGCAGCCGGGCAGTATTTATTATGTAGCCGAAGCGGATGGCACACTCATTGGCGGCGCTGGTATTTTTCCTTCACCTGGCCTGCCAGCCGATACCTGTGAACTGGTAAAAATGTATTTGACGCCTGTAGCCCGGGGCAAAGGCATTGGAAAAACGCTGATAGAAAAAGCCCTGCAATTTGCCAGCGAAACCGGCTACCGTAAAGTGTATATTGAAACCATGCCTGAATTAAGTAAGGCGATGTCGGTATATGAAAAATTCGGATTTAAATACCTGGATGGCCCGCTTGGGAATACCGGCCATTTCAGCTGTGCGATCTGGATGCTGAAGGAGTTGTAGTAGTTACCAGTTACCGGGTTCCGGTTACCGGGCGAGGCAAAAAATAGTAAGCCATCTGCAATAAATACCTGGCAACCGGGTCCTGGTAACCGGTATCATTGCCAGTTGATTCAACATGCTTTCACTTCATAAATCGGGCTGAATAAGTAAAGTTTGCCCGTTTCAACTTCAACACACTGAAAGCGCTTGCGCAGTTTCTTTCCCTTTTTAAAGATGCGGCCTTCGCCTATATCGAATAACTGCCCTTCGGGTAATTGCTCAACCATCACCAGTCCATTATCGCGGTCAAACTTTTTCAATACCCGCATCAGGCCTTCATCGGCGCAACTGCTGGCCGGCAGGTCGTGCATCGATTGTTTAAGCGCCTGCTCAACCAGGGGCGGAAAGATCTCCTTGCCCATAAAATCCTTCAACAACAAGGCATAGCAATTCTTCCATTCCCGGCCATGCGGCGATACGCGGTGCCCGAATTGCATAAAAGTGACCAGGTGAGCCAGTTCATGGATCAGCGTAATTAGGAAAGCGTAGGGATTCAAATTTCCGTTTACGCTGATGCGGTGATTTTTGTCGGAAGTCGCGTGGCGGTAATCGCCAAGCACTGATTTTCGTTCGCGGGTAATGGTTAAATGAACCTTGTACTGATGCAGATACTCCAGTACCCGGGGAACGGCCGTTACAGGAATGAATTTACTGAGATACTCTAATGGCGCCTGCTGCTTAGACATTCTTTTTTTGCTTGCTCAATTTCATCAGGATAACCACTTCAATGGTCGTATAAAGCAGATACAGGAACATACAGCCGAAAATACCCGCCTTATTAACCTCTTTGCCCACTATGCTAATATAAATAAATACAGCCACCAGGCAAATCATCATTTTTGAAAATACCCCGCCATAAACCGTCCGTACGATCGCCTGTGGGTTTTTAGAGCCCAGCGAGCGGGAGAACAGGAAAAAAGATACCGCAGTAGCGGCAAACAGGATCAGGTTGCCAATGATCAGCACATCCACATTTACATCCCGTTGGCTGAACCAGGCCCTGTTGGTCAAAAACAAGGCAGTAACTACTACAAAAATGAGTATCAGGGGCCTGAATGACCTGGAAACTGAGTTATTTGTCATCGTTTTAAAAAATGGATGGCAAAGGTAGAGCAGAAAGTTGAAAACCTGACAGGTTAACGAGTTGGCCAATTAAGGGGTCCACGACTTAATAAGTAAATGATGTTCTCAATTAATAAGACGAAGCCAGGAAGGACGGAGAAACTTTGAGACAGGATTTAAGCGTGAAGTTAAGAAATAGGGCTTTGGCCAATTGCCGGCTAACAAAGCAGCATCTGGGATCTTGGAAACCGGCAACCGGTAACTGGGAACCGGCAACCGGTAATTTATGATAGTAATTTATGCCTTGCAGTTTGTACCATGAAACCTGTAACAAATAGAATCCTTTTCCGGTAACAAATAGGTTATCGAATAGGGAGCGTTCAACAAGTACATAAGGGCGTAACCAGTTCTATTCTAATACGGTCTCAGAAGCTTTTTTGCCTTTTTTATCGGCAATCACTTCGTTCACCTGGCCATTGGTTGCCGTGTTCATATGGCATTGGCCATTGAAATTGGCGCTGGGCTCTATCTGCAGTTTGCCTGCATATAAATTCCCGTTTACATGGCTGCCGCCTTTCAACTGCAACAACTCTTTTACTTTGATGGTGCCTGATACTTTGCCCATGATGTCGGCCTGCTGGCCCGAAATATCGCCTTCCACGGAACCATTGGAGCCAATAACTACTTTAGCCTGGCATTGAATATTTCCCTGCAGGGAACCATCGATACGGATATCGCCATTACTGGAAATATCGCCTTTTAATACAGTGCCGGCAGCAATGATAGTGGCAGCTCCGGTGCCAGGTGCTGATACCTCGCCTGCGTTTTCGGATTTGGATTTCTGATTGAACATACGATATGGTTAGATTTATTCTTCAATATTTTCCGGCTGGGGAATGGAAAGCGTGGTCGTGTCTAATTTAACGCTGATATTCCCCTGTAACACACTTTTAACGTTATCAAGATACTTATCCTTATACTGCATCGCCTGCTCCAGTGAATCGGTACGAACTTTCAGTTCCCGCAACTCACGCATGGTGTTAACATCTCCATACCCAGGTATATACATACGCAACGGTGTGAACACAATAAGCGCCACCGTTAAACCGGTCAGCAACACAAAAATGGTGCTAAGTGTGATGTAAACACTCAGTCTGGATAATTTAAACGTCACAACCTCTTCGTAAGTATCATCATTCATCACTACCAGCCGGTACCGGTTCTGCAAGCGCTTCAGGGTAGATTGGGCATCGAATTTAGCCATAGAGAGAGTTTCAAAACGCTAAAGGTAACAAGTTATTTTAATGAATGCTCATGCGTATAAAAATTAACGTACTTACAAAATAATTTTCTTGAAAATCAGTTAATAAGATTTTAGTTTGTGGTAGAAATTCAAAGGTTTTGACGAGGACACTTGCATTAATTATTGTTTTAATTTTTTCGCTGCCGAAAATATATGCGCAGCCTACGCTTTCTTTTGACCTGAAAAAGCCGCAGAAGTTTGAAAACCGCAAACTGGCCTCTGAAAAGACTGAAGACAGAAAGTTCCACGTCGTTCGCCGCTTCACCCAGAACGGCACCACCAAATTCAACTATCATTACAACGCCTATAAAAAACTGGCCGATGTGATTGCCCGCGCCAAAGCGCAGCATAAAGACGATTATGCCCGTTTGCTTTCCTTTTACAACTACAGCCTCGAAGTAACCGCAAAAGATAAAACGGAGCTCGATTCGGTCATCTACAAAGCAAATGCCGGCATCCTGTTACACGACCTGCGCAATAGCTGGGTCGATAACCTGTACATGCTCATGGGCGAAGCGTATTATTTCAAGAATACCCTTGACTCCGCCTACCTCAGTTTTCAATACATTAACTATGCTTTTTCGCCCAAGGAAAAAGACGGTTACGATAAACCGATCGGTTCCAATGCCAATAAAGATGAGGGCGGCAGCGCTTTCACCATTTCTACCAAAGAGAACACCAGCCTGCTGAAAAAAGCATGGTCCCGGCCGCCCAGCCGCAATGAATCCTTCATCTGGCAGATCAGGACCTACCTGGCGAAAGATGAACTGGCGGAAGCAGCCGGCTTAATTGAAACCTTAAAAAATGACCCGCAGTTTCCCAGCCGCTTAAAGACCGACCTGCACGAAATGCAGGCCTTGTGGTTCTATAAACAGCAGGTGTACGACAGCGCTGCTTATTATCTGAACCTGGCGCTCGATAATGCAGAAACGCGTGAAGAGCAGGCGCGGTGGGAATACCTGATAGGCCAGTTATACGAAAAAGCCGATAAACGCGATGAAGCGGCTACCTTCTTTGAAAAAGCGGTTAGCCATACGCTGAACCCGGTAATGGAAGTGTATGCCCGCCTGAATGCCATCCGGCAAAAGAAAGGAGACGATAAAGTGATCCAGGAAAATATTAATGAACTGGTGAAAATGGCGCGGAAAGACCGTTACAGCGCATACCGCGATATTATACTGTATGCTGCGGCTGAAATGGAGCTCGAGCGGAATAATATCGCCGGCGCCAAAGCGCTGTTATTAAAAGCTACAGCTTCACCCGGTGAAGATCCGGGCGTTCGCCAGAGGGCATTCCTGTTGCTGGCGGAATTGTCGTTCAAAGAAAAGAACTACTTCGACGCAAAACGGTTCTACGACAGCATTACCAACGTTGGTCCCGATATGGCCGACCCGGGCAAACTGAATCAATTAAAAGCCACCCTTGCCAGGATCGTGGCTTACCAAAATACCATTCACCGCGAAGACAGCCTGCAGCTCGTTGCCGCCATGCCCGAAGAAGAACGCGAAGCTCATATCAAAAAACTGGTGAAACAGTTGCGCAAAACCCAGGGCCTGAAGGAAGAAGATGCCGGCGGCGGGGATGTATCGGGCGGCCCATTATCGTTCAATGATAATAGTGGTCCGTCAGACATGTTCAGCAGCAATGCCAAAGGCGAGTGGTACTTCTATAATAACGCCCTGAAAGCAAAAGGTTTTACTGAGTTCAAAGGCCAGTGGGGCAATCGCCCGAATGTAGACAACTGGCAGCGCATGGCCGCTATTAAACAGGCGGGGCCTATTTCAGGTGGTATGGCCGATGAAGGACAGGTAGGCGCTGCTGCTCCGGCGGGTCCCCTCACCTATGAGGAATTGCTGAAGATGGTACCGCTTACACCGGCGCAATTGACGAGCTCGAACGACTCTATTGAGCATGCACAGTTCTACCTGGGTAAAACCTACCTGGAAGGACTGGAAGATTATACATCAACCATCGATACGCTCGAGGCATTACTTAGCCGTTTTCCCAATACCAAACACCGGCCCGAAGCGCTGTTCCTGCTCGCCTATTGTTATACCAAAACCGGCGATCTGGCAAAAGCAACAGCTGCGCAGAATGAGCTGAAACAAAAATATCCGGGCACCACCTTTGAAAAGGTCGTGTCGAACCCCAATCGCATTTCACCCGACAGCACAGCGAAGCTGGAAATGACCCGGCGGTACGACAATATTTACAACTTGTACATTGAAGGCAATTTTGAAGAAGCACAGGCGCAAAAGCGGATTGCCGATAGCATGTATCATCAAAATTACTGGACACCCCAGTTGCTGTATATTCAATCCGTTTACTATATTAAACAACGCCAGGATGATTCGGCCACAAAATCTCTGCAGGATATCACACGCCTGTTCCCGAATACACCCATGGCCGCGAAAGCGCGTGCATTGATCGACGTCTTAAGCCGCCGCAAACAAATCGAAGATTACCTTACGAATCTGCAAATTGAGCGTCCGGTAGAAGACAGCACCGGTATCGTTGATGAACCCGTGGCCGCTGCACCAAACGCACCGGTTATTAGGCCGCCGGTAGTTGTACAACAAACACCTGCAACCCAGCAGCCTGCCGTTGTGCAGCCGCCTGTAGTTGCCAAAACGGAACCACAGCAGCAACCGGTCACCAAAAATGAGCAGCAGCCTGCCAAAGAGCCCAAAGCACAGCAACCGCCTGCTACAGTACCTGTAACGCCCCAACAGCAACCGGCTATTGTCAAAACAGAGAAAGCGGTTAGCCCGGCGAAACCGCCTGCTACACAGCTGCCGCCACCAGCGGTGAAAAAAGATTCGGTGAAGGCGAAGGTAGAAGCACCCAAACCACTGGTGCTCACCAATAATGCAGCAGTGCCTCACTATGTAGGTATTGTGCTTGACAAGGTTGACCCTGTGTATGTAAATGAAGCCCGCAACGCGTTTAACCGCTATAACCGCGAGCAATATGCAGCCAAAGGTTTTTCAGTGAATAACCAAACCATCAGCGACGACATTAAACTGGTAATGATCGGCGTATTCCCCAATGCCGATGAAGCGATCGCTTACATCGATAAAACCCGTAAGCTGGCCGTTACGGAGATCGTTCCCTGGCTGCCTGCTGCCAAATATTCGTTTGTGATCGTCAACGATAACAATCTGCAGGTCCTGATGAACACAAAAGATGTTAACGCACTGAAAAAGTTCCTCTCAGATTATTATCCCGGAAAATTCTAACTCCTTTCTAATACCCTGGTGCGGGTGGCCGGAAGCCCTTTTACCCAGGAGGAATCCCTTTTGTTCTGTTTTCTCATTATCAACACATTACTATTATTCAGCCGGGCATTAACCAGTTTATGCAAAGAGCTTGTTGAACCCTCCTTTCGGGTTTGTCGTCTAAAAAACTGGCCCGGACAAATTATTAAGAATACTTTCGTAGCCGTCCCTGGTTTTATCCGCCATAAAGCATGATTTTTGCAATTCGTAAAATCCCGGTTGGTAAATCCCGGTTTTACAAAACTCCCAACTATGACGCGCGCAATTAAAATATTCTGGAAAATTTTTCTCATTGGATTCCTGGTAGTTGTGTTGTTGATCACGCTTATTAGCTTCGGCCTTTTTGGCAAAATGCCTTCACTGGCCCAGTTGGAAAACCCCAGCATCACCCTGGCCAGCGAAGTATATGGGGATGATGGCACCATGTTGGGGAAATATTATAAAGAAAAAGGGAACCGCAGCTTCGTTCAGTATAAAGACATCTCTAAACATGTGGTAGACGCACTGGTAGCTACAGAAGATGAGCGCTTTTACGATCACTCGGGCATCGACGGCCGCTCTCTGGCCCGCGCTATTTTCTTTATGGGTAAAGAAGGCGGTGGCAGCACCATCACGCAACAACTGGCGCTGAATATGTTCGATGAAAGAGCAGAGAACAAGCTCGCCCGTTTGCTGCAGAAAATAAAAGAGAACATCATTGCCGTAAAACTGGAAAGGAATTTTACCAAACAGGAGATCCTGGCCCTGTACCTGAATACCGTTTCCTTTAGCGATAACGTATATGGTATCCGCAATGCCTCGCGCACTTTCTTTTCGAAAGAGCCCGATCGCCTGAATGTGGAAGAAGCCGCCGTACTCATTGGCATGCTGAAAGCCACCGGCACCTATAACCCCCGTACGAATTATAAGGCCTCTTTCGAGCGCAGGAATACCGTGCTCGATCAAATGGCGCGCAATAAATATTTGTCAGACGCGAAGGCAGCAGCGCTGAAAAAAGATCCCATCAAGCTCAACTATAAAAAGCTCAACGAGAACAATGGTATCGCTCCTTATTTCCTGGATGTGATCAGGGAGGAGTTGAAAAAATGGTGCAGTGAGCATAAAAAGCAGGATGGCGATAATTACGACATTTACGAAGATGGCCTGCACGTATACACAACCATTAATCCGCGCATGCAACTGTATGCGGAAGAAGCCGTTGCCAAACATCTGCCGGTATTGCAGCGCGTGCTGGCCAGCCAACGGAGCTTAAAAACAGATGCTGTATGGAAAGGCCATGCCAATGTACTGGAAGCCAGCATGCGCAATTCCGACCGCTGGAAGAGTTTGAAAGCAGAAGGACTAAGCGAAGATGAGATCCGGAAATCGTTCAGGCAGAAGGTACGCATGAAAGTATTTGCCTGGAACAGCAAACGGGAAAAAGATACGATCATGTCGCCGCTCGATTCCATCAAGTACCATCGCGAAATGCTGCAAACAGCTTTTATGGTCACTGATCCTATGACGGGTCATGTAAAGGCCTGGGTGGGCGGTATCGACTTTAAGAACTACAAATACGATCACGTAAACCTGAAAACAAAACGGCAGGTTGGTTCATCTATCAAACCCTTCCTGTATTCGCTGGCTATAGAAGAATATGGCTTTACACCCGAAACCATGTGTGAAGCCACCCAACAATATTTCCCCGGTTCAGGATATGTACCTGCAAACCCGAATCCGAAAGTTTCGGGGGTACGCACGATGGCTACCGGTTTGGCCTATTCTATCAACGAAGTGGCAGCCTATATCATCAAACAAACTACGCCGAAACGCTTTGCAGAATTTCTGGCCCAGATAAATATCCCCACCAAGGTACAGCCCTACCCTTCTATCAGTTTGGGTACCTGTGAGCTTTCCTTGTATGAAATGATGTGGGGCTACAGTATGTTCCCCACCGGAGGGGTTAGCATTAAACCGGTATGCATTACCCGTATTGAAGATAAGAACGGTAATGTGCTGGCCCGCTTCGATGCAGAACGTAAAGAGGTGATCAGCCAGGCAACGGCCTACACCATGGCCCGTATGATGCAGGGAGCGGTTGACTATGGCACGGCCGCCGGATTACGCAGCCGCCTGGGCATTGCTGAAATGGGTGGTAAAACAGGTACCACGAATGACAACTCGGATGCCTGGTTCTTTGGTTATACGCCGCAGTTGATGGCAGGTGTATGGATCGGTTGCGACGATCGTTTCATTCGCCTCGAAGGTGGACTGGGTTATGGTGGCGCCGCTGCAAGACCTATCTGGGAAGCGTTCTTTGCCAAAGCGTTCCAGGACAAAACCCTCGGGCTCGACAGGCAGGCCAGATTTGTGCAGCCTGAGAACATGCGCAACCAGTACTACGATTATCTTGGCCCCATTGAACATACGCCACCTCCTGGCGCCGAAGGCGAGGATGTAGGTAACGGAGGCGCTGATGCTTACCTCGATAAACCCGATACACAAAATATTCCAACCGAGTCGAAAGAGGCTATGGAGGAACAAAAGGTACTGCAGGAAGCCACCAGCACAAAAAATCAGATCTCCAAGGATTCTGCATTACCCGCAGATACGAAGAAAAAGAAAGGTTTCTTCAGAAGGCTTTTCGGTAAAAAAGAAGAGAATTAAGAGGTACCGGTTGCCGGTTACCGGTTACCAGTTGCCGGTTACCAGTTACCAGGTACCGGTTGCCAGGTACCGGTTTACCAGTTACCGGTTACCCGTGGTCAGAATGAAATGCATGCTGTTTATATGCAGCGATTTCGCAATTAAGGCGCCCGGTAACCGGCGACCAGGGGCCAGCGACCGGTAACCTTTCCACAATAACCACCTAACACTTCGTTTTTACAACAGATATAAAACCAGGCAGTAAGTTTTGAAATTGTCCGTAGCTTCTCTTTCAAAACTTACCGACATGAAAAAGATGTTGACTGCTTGTCTGGCATTGATATGCTATATCGTTTCATATTCACAGTTAACGATACCGCCTTACGGTGGCAATAAGAAGGCCATGGTTGGCGAACGCCTCGGCATAACGGATGTTACCATTCATTACGACCGGCCTGCCGTTAAAGGCCGCGAAGGAAAGATCTGGGGCGACCTGGTGCATAAGGGTTTTGCCGACCTGGGTTTTGGCACCAGCAAAGCTGCCCCCTGGCGCGCAGGAGCCAATGAAAATACCACGATCGAATTTTCAACGCCGGTCAGCATTGAAGGCCAGCAGCTGCCAGCCGGCAAATACGGCTTTTTTATTGCCTACGAACCAGAAGAATGCACCGTGATCTTTTCAAAGAATAACAATTCCTGGGGCAGTTATTATTATGATCCGAAGGAAGATGCCTTGCGGGTAAAGGTAAAACCGCAGCCGCTCGACAAAAGCGTGGAATGGTTAACGTATGCATTTAGCGATGAAACCGATAACGGCGCTACCATTGCTTTGTTATGGGAGAAACTAAAAATACCGTTCAGGGTAGAAACCGATTATATCAATCTGCAGCTCGAATCATTTCGCAGCGAGCTGCGTACCGAAAAAGCCTTTAACCCCGGCTGGGTAAGTTATAACCAGGCCGCCCAGTTCTGTTTACAGCATAATGTCAATTTAGAAGAAGGTTTGCAATGGGCGGAAAACGCCATCAGCCTGGGTTTTATCGGACAAAAGAATTTCGTGACCTTATCAACGAAGGCCGGATATTTAAGCAAACTCAACCGCGAGGCCGAAGCGCAGGCCCTTATGAAGGAAGCGCTGCCCTTAGGTTCTTTACAGCAGATCCACGCATATGCCCGGCAGTTACTGCAAAGCAAAAAGAACAAGGAAGCTTTCGAGGCGTTTAAACTGAACTACGATAAGAACCCGAATGAGTTCACTGCCCAGGTAGGCATGGCAAGAGGATATGCCGCCATCGGGGATTATAAAAAAGCCCTGGCTTATGCGCAGAAAGCCCTGCCCAAAGCCCCTGACAACGGCAATAAAACGAATGTGGAAAGAATGATCAAGACCCTGCAGGAGGGCAAAGACATCAATTGATGGATAGTGTGATAATTTGCTGATGTGCTAATGGTGCATCCACGGCCATCTGGTAACCAGATGGCCGTCTTTAATAGATCAATTAAATAATTAACCAGGAAACTGCTCTCCGCCAACTGGCCCATAGCAAAATGTAAATAAAAAGCCGCCTGGTCACAGGTGGCTTTTTTGCTCCCCCTTTAGGAGGCTGCTGTTAATTACAACCCAGCAGCTCGCACAACCTGGCTTCCAGGTCGGGACCGCGGAGGTTTTTAGCAACGATCTTTCCTTTGGGATCGATGAGAAAGTTCTGCGGAATGCTTTCAATTTTATATTTCCGGGCCACTTCGTTATTCCAGAACTTAAGGTCACTCACCTGTGTCCAGGCCAGTCCATCGTCTTTGATAGCCTGGATCCAGGGTTCCCGGGCTTTATCGAGTGAAACACCCAGCACTGTGAAATTCTTGCTTTTAAACTTGTTATAGGCGGTAACAACATTCGGGTTCTCCATGCGGCAGGGTTTGCACCAACTGGCCCAGAAATCAACCAATACATATTTACCCCTGAACGAATTAAGCGACACCGGTTTACCAGTGGTGTCGTTCTGGGTGAATTCGATCGCATCTGTACCAACAGCGCCTATTTTGCTGTTTGCAATGCCTTCCTGGATGATCTTTCCATAAAATCCCTGCTGGCCAGCGGTACTCAGCAGTTTATACCGCTTTTCCAGGGTCACCGGATCCTGTTCCAGTTCGCGGGTTACCACCAACAGGAATGGCGCTACCGGTGATGCCTTTTTCTCGGCTACGAATTTATCTATAGCGCTAACAATGTCATCGTAGGCTTTTTTATAAGCGGCCATCAGCGAATCGTTAGGCTGCTGGTTCGCCTGTGTATTCTGTTTGCCATAGATCTGCTGGTTCAGTGCGGTCAGTTTTTGAAATAAGGGATTAAAAATGCCCTGGAACTCCATAAAATCGCTGTTCACAGCGGAACCTGTTACGTCAAACTGCTGCACATTATCGATATTACCTTTTACGGTAATGTTCTCATTGCCCATAAACAAGACCGATTTCTTACCAGCCACATCGAAATTCAGCTGATGCAGGTTCGGCTCTGCCACCGCGCCTTTCAACACAAAGCTGCCCTTGGTCACATGGGCTCTCGCCAATGTATCCGTAGGCTTGTTCATATCCACCAGGGTTACGCGGGAGTTCTCAGCCAGTCCGGTAACTGTACCCGTGATCACAAATCCTTTTTGCTGCGCCATTACCGCAACAGGTAGTAGAAATAGTCCTGCTATCAGCTTCTTCATATTACTTTTTATTGGAGTGTCGGTTCTGTAAAATACTTACGACCTGTTGCAAATTATGACCTTTTGCGTTAAGTAATACCAAATAATGGAAAAGCAGGTCGGCCGCCTCGTTCAGGAAAAGATCCGTGTTGCTGTCCTTGGCTTCAATGACGAGCTCCACCGCTTCTTCGCCCACTTTCTGGGCAATTTTATTGA
Source organism: Longitalea arenae (assembly GCF_016924755.1). Taxonomy (GTDB): domain Bacteria; phylum Bacteroidota; class Bacteroidia; order Chitinophagales; family Chitinophagaceae; genus Niastella; species Niastella arenae. The sequence continues at coordinate 454,211 of NZ_JAFFJX010000004.1, forward strand.
TGCCTTTGTTAAAAAGCTGGCGCACATAGGATTTCTCATCCTCACTTTTTTTACGTAACTCAATGATATCCTGTAAGTAATACAAAAAATCCTCGGAATGGTTACGCTCGCTCCAGCAGGTGTCCGCGCCCGTATGGCAGGTAGGCCCTAAAGGCTGGGCTTTAATAAGCAGGGTATCGTTGTCGCAATCAGACAAGATCTCTTTTACCAGCAGGTGATTGCCACTCTCCTCCCCTTTTGTCCATAAGCGCTTTTTACTGCGGCTGAAAAAGGTCACCTTTCCTTCGGCCATTGTTTTCTGCAGGGCTTCTTCGTTCATAAAACCCATCATCAGCACCCGGTGTGTGACAAAATCCTGGATGATGGCCGGCACCAGGCCGTCGCTGTATTTCCTGAAATCTACTTTCATGGTCGTGAATTGTAGTGAATGGTCAATGGTCAATGATGAATGGTGAAGCCTACTCGTCACTTCCTGCTTACTTGCCGCTTTATTATCAACTTGTGAACTCGTCAACTGATCAATAAAGCAACGCATCAACAGGGTCTCACCACAATCTGTTTCTCCAGCAAATATCCCTTTAATTCCTGAATACCAATTTCTTTAAAATGGAAAATACTGGCGGCCAGGGCTGCATCTGCCTGGGACTGTTCAAACACATCTACAAAATGCTGCATGGTGCCGCCACCCCCTGAAGCTATGACCGGAACCGGCAGCTTCGTCGCGAGCTGACGGGTTATATCCAGTGCAAACCCCTGCTTGGTGCCATCGTGATTCATGGAGGTAAGCAAGATCTCACCGGCTCCCAGCTCCACTCCCTGCTTTGCCCAATCGAAACAGCGCGCATCCGTCTTTGTACGGCCGCCATTCAAATACACATACCATTCCCCATCTTCTTCCTGCCGGGTATCAATGGCCAGCACCACGCACTGGCTGCCGAATTCCTTCGAGAGCTCCCCGATCAGCAGCGGATTTTTAAATGCAGCCGTATTCACCGAGATCTTATCTGCACCGTTCTGTAAGAGTGCGTTCACATCATCCACACTGCTAATGCCGCCACCTACCGTAAAGGGAATATTGATATGGTGCGCAATCCGGTTGACCAGTTCACGCAGGGTTTTCCGCTTTTCCACGGTAGCTGTTATATCAAGAAATACCAGTTCATCGGCGCCTTGTTGGGCATATAAGGCCCCCAGCTCAACCGGGTCTCCGGCATCGCGAAGGTTTACAAAATTGGTCCCCTTCACCGTGCGGCCATCTTTTATATCTAAACAGGGGATGATTCTCTTACAAAGCATTGTTTACTTTTTTTAGGGAAATTTTCTATGAATTTCAGGTGCTCCGATCAAAAATCAATTTCTGATTTCCGATTTCGGGATTTCGGGATTTCGGGATTTGAACGCGAATCAGAAACCCTAAATCAGAAATCTCAGAATTAGCAATCTCAAAATCTTTTAAGCTCTTCCAGCGTTATTCTATTCTCATAGATCGCTTTTCCTACAATAGCACCCTTACAACCGATATTGGCCAGGCCTTCAAGATCTTTCATAGAGCTAACACCCCCGCTGGCAATGAAATGCAATGATGGAAAACGTTCAATGATCTTTTTGTACAGGTCAATGGATGGACCTGCCAGCAGACCGTCCTTACTTACATCGGTACAGAACACCTGTTGCACACCGTGATCAATATATTTCTGCAGAAAATCGTAAATAGAGATGTCCGTTGTCTCAAGCCAGCCACCTACAGTGATCTTTTCATCTTTAACATCAGCGCCCAGCAGGAACTTTTCTGCGCCAAACTGCAGCAACCATTTTACAAATTCCGCTTCATTTTTTACAGCTACACTGCCAATGGTCGCTAAGGCAGCGCCTGAGTTAAAAACAATGTTTACATCCTTCTCCGTTTTAATGCCCCCACCGAAATCGATAACCAGCGAGGTTTTACCGGCAATGGTCTCCAGCACCTTCCAGTTCTTTACAGCACCGGCTTTGGCGCCATCGAGGTCAACCAGGTGCAAACGTTTCAGGCCGGCATCTTCAAATTCCCTGGCCACCTCCAGCGGATGTTCATTGTAGATCTTCTTTTGCTCATAATCGCCCTGCGTCAGCCGCACGCATTTTCCATCGATAATATCAATAGCCGGAATGATCTGCATATTCGTTGATTGCAATAATTGTTTTTCCATTTTAATAAAATCCAGCCCGTGCTGCTGCCAGGCTTTGCCGATGGCCTGCATTCCGAACTTTTTATAAATACCGGTGGCGCTTAATCTTGCATTACACCAGATATTCTTTTTGCCCTTTGCAAGCGCCCAGTTCATCACATGCTGCAATAAGGCAGTTCCATATCCTCTGCCCTGCCGGTCGGTGCGGGTGGCAAATTTCCTGAACTGAACAGAGCCGTTCTTATCAAATACCGAAATAACAGAAACCAGCTCGCCTTCTGCATACAGGCCCCAATGTAATCCGGCCTCATCATCTTCCAGCTGAACGAATGAAATGCTCTCCTGCGGGTACATCACCGCCTGCCGCATGGCCCATACTTCGTTTAAGGGAACCGGTTGTATCGTCATATTATAAGCTCAAAAAGTTTTTCAGGATCTGCTCGCCCACTTTGGCGCTTTTCTCGGGGTGGAATTGCGCTCCATAAAAATTATCTTTATGCAGCGCCGCGCTGTAGGGCTGCACATAATCGGCGGTAGCAATGGTATGTTCGCCCAGGGCTGCATAATAGCCGTGCACAAAATAACAATAACTGTTCTCAGGCAAATGGCTGAACAGGGGTGATCGCAGGTTGAAGATATTGTTCCAGCCGATCTGAGGCACCTTCAGGCCGCTTCCTTCACCGGTAGCCGGAGGCATAAACTGACGAACCGTTTCATCGAATATGCCGAGGCAGGCAGTGTCATTCTCTTCGCTGTAAGCACACATCAGCTGCATGCCCAAACAGATGCCTAACACCGGTTGCTGCAGGTCTTTAATGACCGCATCGAGCTTATGCTCTTTCAAATACCGCATAGCGCTGCTGGCTTCGCCTACTCCGGGAAAGATCACCTTGCGGGCGCTTTGGATCTTTTCATAATCGTCGGTAACCAGAGCATTCACGCCAATGCGTTCCAGCGCATAGAGTACCGACTGAATATTACCCGCATTATATTTTATGATTACCAGGTCCATTATTAATAAATCAGTTTTTTATATCAGTGATAAACTTTTTGGTTGCCCCTTCCACATCAGGGGTATTCTCCAGGGCTTTTATGAATGCTGTTCCAATGATAGCGCCGTTGGCATGTTCACAGGCTTGCCGGAAAGTGGCTTTATCCTTTATACCAAAACCCACCAGTACCGGATTTTTAAGTTGCAGATCCTGCAATCGTTGCAGGTAGCTGTTCACCGCATGCATATCCTTGTCTTTACCGGTGGTGGATGATGATGAAACCGCATACAAAAAGCCGGTGCTTAAACTGTCGAGCCGGCGAATGCGCTCTTCAGAGGTCTCGGGCGTAACCAGGAAAATGAACTTCAGCCCATAGCGTTGAATAATGGCGCCGTATTCGTTCTCGTATTCATATTCAGGCAGGTCGGGTAATATCAATCCATCCACAGGCACATCCGCGGCATGCTGACAAAATTTTTCAAAGCCATATTGCAATACGGGATTCATATAACCCATTAAGATGACGGGCACATGGATCTGCTGACGGAATCCTCTTAACTGTTCGAATAAAGTAGCAATCGTCATCCCGTTGGCCAGTGCTTTGCTGCTGCTGGCCTGTATTACGGGACCATCTGCCAGCGGATCGCTGTAAGGCATGCCCAGTTCGATCATATCAACCCCGCTATCCTGCAAAGCCTTCATTACAGGCAGGGTGCTGTTCAACTGCGGGTAACCGGCAGTGCAGTACACGTTTAGAATATTATTTTTTTTCCGCTGAAAAAGATCACTTATACGGTTCATTCTAAAACAAGTTTCAGGTTTCAGGTTACAGGTTTCAAGGCCCTTGTAACCTGGAACCTGGAACCTGTAACAATTGTATTTTTATTTCATCTCCATGGCTTTCATATACGTAGCCATGTCTTTATCACCTCTTCCACTTAAACAAACCACTACCACGGAATCTTTAGTGATCATTGCATTCGCCGGTATCGCCTCTTCTGAGCGCTTTGCTTTTACCGGGTTCAGGTATTCAAGGCTTGCCAGGGCATGTGAGCTTTCCAGCGCCGGAATAATACCTTCCTGTTTGGCCAGGTTAAAAGCAGCCTGCAATGCTTCCTCATCGGTAGCACTTAAAAAGGCGCCGCGGCCCGAGTCAAATAAATGCGCATGCAGGGGACCAATACCCGGGTAATCGAGCCCGGCAGAAATACTGTGCGGTTCCACTACCTGTCCGTCTTCGGTTTGCATGACCAGGCTTTTACTGCCATGTAATACGCCCGGTTTGCCTAACTGGGTGGTAGCAGCGCTGAGCCCGCTATGGACCCCATGGCCGGCGGCTTCTACAGCCACCAGTTGCACCGTTGGCTCTTCCAGGAAATGATAAAAAGCACCCGCGGCATTACTGCCTCCGCCTACACAGGCCAGTACATGGGTTGGTAGTTCGCTGCCTGTTTTCTCTTTTAACTGCCACCGTATTTCTTCACTGATCACACTTTGAAAACGCGCCACCATATCGGGATACGGATGCGGGCCTACCACGCTGCCAATGATATAATGCGTATCCACCGGATTATTGATCCAGTCGCGGATCGCTTCGTTGGTTGCATCTTTTAACGTTTTGCTGCCGCTGGTAGCCGGAATGACCGTAGCACCCAGCATTTTCATGCGGGCTACATTCGGCGCCTGGCGCTCAATATCTTTTTCGCCCATATACACAATACATTCCACCCCTTTCAGCGCACATACCGTGGCGGTAGCCACGCCGTGTTGCCCGGCGCCCGTCTCAGCAATTATCCGTTTTTTGCCCAATCGCTGCGCCAGTAAGATCTGGCCAATGGTATTGTTCACCTTATGCGCACCCGTATGACACAGGTCTTCCCGCTTCAGGTAGATCGTGGTGCCGTATTGTTGACTCAGGCGCTGTGCATGATACAAGGGCGTTGGCCGGCCCGCATAGTCACGTAACAGGTTCCTGAACTCCTGCTGGAAAGCAGGATCGTAAATAATGTCAAGGTACTTCGATCTCAGTTCTTCCACATTACGGTGCAGCATTTCGGGAATATAAGCACCGCCGAATTTTCCGTAATACCCCTGCGCATTGGGTTGCTGATATGTTGTTGAGTTCGTCATTTGTGAAATTGTTTAAGTATTACCCTTCTACTGGTTGCGATGGTGTTTTTAGCACCAACTGCATAAAAATGAGATCGAGCCAGCGGCCAAACTTGTAACCTACCTGGGTAAAATGGCCTGCTTCCTTAAAGCCAAAACGCTTGTGCAATTTTATACTGATCTCATTGGTAGCATCGATACCGGCAACAATGGTATGCAGCTCTAACTCTTCTGCGGCTTTTATCAACGGCTCCAGTAACATTTTGCCAATGCCTTTGCCACGTTGATCCGCAGCTACATATATCGAGTTCTCTACTGTATATTTATAAGCCGCCCAGGAACGCCATGGACCGATTGAACTAAAACCCAGTACCTTTCCATTTTCTGTTGCTACAAATACGGGAAATCCCTGTGCTTCTTTGATCCGGAACCATTGCCGCCGCATTTCCAATGTATGCGATTCATAATCATAAACCGCAGTGGTGTTGAGAACAGCGTCGTTGTATATTTCCAGAATGGCTTGCAGGTCTTTCTCTTCAGCGATGCGTACTTGAATCATATGTATTGTTTAATACCGGCTGTTCAATCGGGTTACGAACTGTTTTACTTTCGCCATGTCCTTGATACCCGGACTGATCTCGAACTTACTATTGATGTCTACGGAAAACAGTGCTTTGCCCACCGGCAGCGTGGCGAATTCCTTCAGTTCCTGTTCATCACCGGGTTCAATGCCACCACTCAGAAAGAATGGCTTGCCGATATTGGCTTCCTTCAACATATTCCAGTTGAATTTTTTTCCGGTTCCTCCATACCCTGCGCCCATCGTATCAAACATGAACATATCGCACACATCCATATACGATTGCACCATCCATTCTATGTTGTCGTTCTCACTCACCCGGAAGGCTTTTACCACCGATACATAGTCTGCGATCTTTTCACAATACTTAGGGGTTTCGTCTCCATGCAACTGCACCATGTGCAGGCGGCATTCATCTACCATATGTAATACTTCTTCAATGGAAGCATTCACAAATACGCCTACCTTGTTAATACTGTTCTCTTTCCTGATCTGGCTGGTGGTAAGCCCTTTGAATACGTAACGCTGGCTTTTGGGATAAAAAATGAATCCGGCAAATGTTACGCCCATGGGGCCTAATTGTTCCAGCTGTTCAGGCATGGTCATACCGCAAACTTTTACTCGCATAGCGTTGTCAGATTTTAAGTGTTAGGGTGGCCATGCAATCGCTATATTATTTTGATTCCAGTTGCGCTATGAATTTATGAAATGCCTCACCGGGATGCGCTTCTTTCATAAAATTCTCTCCTATTAAGAAACCACGAAAGTCATGCTGCCTGAAAAGCCTGATATTATCAACAGAACTGATGCCGCTTTCGGCAATCTTGATCTTGCCGGCCGGAATGCGTTCGGCCATCCGCAGGCTTCGTTCGATATCAACAGTAAAGGTCTTCAGGTTGCGGTTATTAATGCCTACCAGTTTTGTTTCATCACAAATATGCTCCAGCTCTTCCTCGGCATGTAATTCCAGCAATACTTCCAGTTGCAAAGAAGCGGCAAAAGATGCTAACCGTTTAACCTCAGCTGGTGTCAGGCAGGCTGCGATCAACAGGATAACATCGGCCCCCATGGCCCTGGCTTCTACGATCTGGTATTCGTCGATCATAAAATCCTTACGAAGTATAGGCACCTGGTTCACCCTGGCGTTCATAAGGTCGGCCGTGCTGCCGCCAAAAAATGTTTCGTCGGTGAGCACAGATAAGCCGGACGCGCCAAAGCGGGCATAAGCAGAAGTTACCTCTACCACATCGGCCGCTCCATTGATAATACCCTTCGATGGAGATTTCCTTTTAAACTCGGCAATGATACCGGTTTTGGATCCATCGAGCAGAAACTGGCTGAGTGATAATACGGGCCGTGTGTAAAACGCCTGCTTTTCCAGCTCCTTTACAGGTATCTGTTCCTTTCTTTCAGCAACTTCCGTTCGTTTATGTTCTATTATTTTATCCAGAATGTTCATTATCTATTTGATCAATTGTGAATTTAAATTGGCCACTAGTCGTTTTCCACGCCCACCAGCGATTTACTACCCGCTCTATTGTAAAGCCACCAGCTTCTTCAACGCCTCATTCGCCCTCCCACTCTCCAGGCTCTCCACCGCTGCGCCATAGGCATCGTCATAGGTTTTAAAACTACCGGTGCAATGCAGGGCCATGGCTGCATTGGCCAGCACCACCGCATTTTGTGCCCAGCTGCCTTCGCCCTTTAATATTTTGGTGAAGATTTTCGCTGCCTCTTCTACTGAATTGCCGCCATAGATATCGCTGGGGTTAACCATGCGTTTTCCCAATTGCTCGGGCGTCATGATCTTTTCGCCGTTGTTGGTGATCACCTTGGTATCGTTGGTCAGCGATATTTCATCATAACCATCAAGCCCATGAATGATGGTGAAAGCTTTGTCTGTTAACTGTAACAGGTAATTATAAATGCGCGCCATTTCAAGGTTGTATACACCTACCAGCTGAAAGGGCGGAAAAGCCGGGTTCACCATGGGTCCCAGCATATTGAAAAAGGTGCGCATGCCCAGGTTCTTCCTGATCGGCGCCACCGTCTTTAATGCGGGATGGAACAAAGGCGCATGCAGGAAACAGATATTCGCCTGATCCACTTCCTTCTTTAGCTGGTCGGGATTGTTCTTCATTTTATAACCCAGCTGTTCCATTACATTGGAGGCGCCACTGATAGAAGAGGCCCCATAGTTGCCGTGTTTGGCTACTTTTTGACCGGTACCGGCGACAATAAAACAACTCAAGGTGGAAATATTAAAGGTGTTTTTGCCGTCACCGCCCGTACCTACGATATCAATTACAGGAAAACCGTTCAGGTCTACTTTCACGCAGAGTTCCAGCAGGGCATCCTGGAATCCCTGCAGTTCTTCGATGGTTACACTTCGCATGAGGTATACGGTCATAAAGGCCGTTACTTCATGTTCATTGTAAACCCCTTTACCAATGTTCATTAAAACGTCTTTCGCCTGCTCGCGGCTCAGTGTTTTATGTTCAAACAGGTATTGTAATATCTTCTTCATGTCGTTGAGTAATGAATCGTTAACCTAATTGTTTTCCATCAGCTAACTGGCGCATTCGCCGGTTACGATTTCAGCCAGTTCCTTAAAATATCTTCTCCTTTTGGCGTCAGCACACTCTCGGGATGGAATTGCACGCCCTGCACATCGTACTGTTTATGCTGTAATGCCATCACGAAATTATTCGCATCACGGGCAGTGATCTCCAGCTCTTTTGGAAAACCCTCTTCACTTACTACCCAGCTGTGATAACGGCCTACTTCAAACTCGTCAGGTAATCCATTGAACAGGGGTTTATCCCGGTTAATGACCTGCACCGGCGTGGCCACGCCATGATATACCGTACTAAGATTGATCAGTTTTCCACCAAATGCCTGGCCAATGGCCTGGTGCCCTAAACAAACGCCCAGGATCGATTTGCTGGCCGCATATTCTTTGATCAGGGGAAGTAATAAGCCCGCTTCCTCGGGGATGCCGGGCCCCGGCGATAAAATGATCTTATCATAATCCTTTACTTTTTCCAGCGGGATCTGATCGTTGCGATGTACATCCACTTTTTGGTGCAGGATCTTTTCAACCAGGTGTACCAGGTTGTAAGTAAAGGAGTCGTAATTATCGAAAACAAGGATCTTCATGTTCATTTATATTATGCTGCTGAACGGAACCTTTCCCGAAGGCGGACAAGCGACAGGGATAATGTCATTACTGCTTCAGCCGGGTACCATTAAATGATTTCCTGGGCAAATACGATCGCTTTTTTCAAAGCACCCAGTTTGTTATTTACTTCCTGTAATTCACTTTCGGGTTTGCTGGCGGCTACCACCCCGGCGCCGGCCTGGTAGATCAGTTTGTTCTGCCGGCTCATAAAGGTGCGGATCATAATGGCATGATTGCATTGTCCGTCGAAACCCATAAAGCCGATAGCGCCACCATAGTAACTTCTGGCAGTGGGTTCAAAGGCATCGATGAGTTCCATGGCCTTGAACTTGGGCGCACCACTCAATGTACCTGCCGGGAATGTTTTGGCCAGCAGGGCAAATGGATTGCTGCCGGTACGCACTTTACCGCTTACCTCGCTTACCAGGTGTATCACATGCGAATAGTATTGTACTTCGCGGTAGTGCTCCACTTTTACGTCATCGCAGAGGCGGCTCAGGTCATTGCGCGCCAGGTCAACCAGCATCACGTGCTCTGCATTTTCTTTGGCATCCTGTAAGAGACGTTCGGCTTCCCGCTGATCGGTTTCATCATCGCCTGTTCTTTTAAAGGTGCCTGCTATGGGATGTACAACCGCTTTGCCGTTTTGCATGATGAGCTGCGCCTCGGGCGAAGATCCCATCAGTTTGTAATCGCCATAATCAAAGAAGAAAAGATAGGGAGAAGGATTGATGCTGCGTAAGGCCCGGTAAACCGCAAACTCGTCACCGGTAAAACCCTGCTCAAAACACCGGCTCAGCACGATCTGGAATACATCGCCGCGTAAACAGCTTTGGATCCCTTTCTTCACCATATCAATATAATCGCTGTCGGTCATATTCGATGCTTCCGGTCCTTTTGCTTTGAACGGATACACCGGCACATCTTTACTGCGGATCAGCGATTCTACTACGGCCAGTTCACTTTCAACACCGGGCATGGTATTCTCGCAAATGAACAATTCGTCTTTATGATGATTGATGGCTATTACATATTGATACAGCCGGTAACGCATGAGGGGGATCACCGGTAAGCCGTTGGGCGATTTACGTTCAATGCCCAGCTGAATGGTATCAAAGAACTGAACGGCGTCGTAGGTAGTATAACCGTATAAGCCCTGGGCAAATCTGGTCTCGCGGCCGCCGGGGGTGGCTTCAAAGCGCTGCATGAATTCCCACAGTTTTTCCGGTATTTCGGCGCTGTTTGTAATGGAGGCTTTTTCAGGAGGAAGGCCGGGCAATTTAAATTCGATGCTTTTGGCAGAAGTGATCTCGATGCCGGCGATGGCGTTGATGCAAATGAAAGAGTAGCTGTTATCTGCTGCGTGGTGGTCGGTACTTTCAAGCAGCACCGTATCGCGAAAGCGATCCCGCACCCGGAGGTAAATGCCTACCGGGGTAAATACATCGGCCAGCAGCTTTTTACAATTGGTGGTAATATTTATCTTTTTCATTGAGCAGCCACATTTTTTTTAAACCGTGCCAGGGTTTCGGTTATCGCTATTAAAAATGTCAAAAAAAAACCCCGACAGTATCGTCGGGGCTGAATATGGTGTTAATAAACATCAAACAGTAGCTTACAAGCCCCTTGTAGAGTCTGTATGCCACCACCAATGATTATTTTGTAATTGCTTTTTCATTCGGTTACAAAAGTGCTATGCAAAAATGATTTGACCAAATTTTTTTTGTTTAACCGTGTTTATTTTTAGCAGGATGCTGCCTAAGGTCAAAAATATTTAATAAAACCAGCTTTTCTTCTTCAATCCTATAATATAATCTGTTATGCTTTGAAATCTTTATACTTCGTATTGACGGATATCTGGTTGAAGCCATTCCCATAAACGGTTGTTTCGCTAACACTTTTACTCTCTCTATGAGCTCATCCACAAATTTATCGCCTAGAGCGCAGGACCATTCCCTATCAATGTAACCAGCAATCGTTTCAAGGTCTTTTATAACAGGCTCCGTCCATTCTACTTCGAACGCCATGCTTCAATCCTTTTCAATGCTTCTTCATGAGGTATCGTTTTGCCTTCATCGGCCAGTTTAATGGACGCCTGCAACCTGGCCAATTGCTCAGGCGTTAATTGATCGACAATATCTTTCCCGCCTGCTTTTTCATATTCAACAGTAGCTTCATGCAGCATGCTCAAAGCCGTTTCATCCTCAAGATTATCAATATATTGGTGCAATTCTTCCTTCAATTTCTTCTTGTCCATAACCAACTATTTAAATAAAAATACGATTTTTACCGGTGAATTGCAGTTGGGGCGGAATTAGTTGAAATTGATCAACATACGTTACCAACATGGCAATAACTTAACCCCATGGCCGTTTGCCGGATGAATAATTTTTACAATTATTGCATTATTCCTATTCATTATGGTAATACAACACAAACAATTAGATGGTAAAGGCATGTTCTATGTAGGACAGGATGGTGCTATCCTGGCTGAAATGGTATATACGATGGCCCCTAACAAAATGATCATCGAACATACCGAGGTAGATGAATCCCTGGAAGGGAAAGGCGTTGGTAAACAAATGGTACATACCGCCGTTGAATATGCCCGCACCCATAACATCAAGATCGTGCCCCTCTGCCCTTTCGCAAAATCCGTTCTGGATAAAACAAAAGAATGGCAGGACGTACTGGCTTAATCTACCGGTTGATGAGTTAACCGGTAACTTGTTAACTCATCAACTGTCTTTTATACAATTGAATTGTATTCTCATACCCCAGGTACAGGGCATCACTGATCAGGGCATGGCCGATCGATACTTCCAGCAAACCGGGGATCTGCTGTGCAAAATAGGCCAGGTTGTTCAGGTCAAGGTCATGGCCGGCATTTATTCCCAGCTTCAGCTCATTCGCCCTTTTGGCCGCTTTTATGTAACTGGCAATCGCTTTCTCCTTATCGTTCGCATATTCCCGGGCGTAACCTTCGGTATACAGTTCAATACGGTCGGTACCGGTTTCAGCAGCGCCATTCACCATTTCTACAATCGGATCAACAAAGATGGATACCCGGATCCCGGCTTTTTGAAATACCTGGATCATTTCGCGGAGGTAATCGCGGTGTTTAATGGTATCCCAGCCATGATCTGATGTCAGCTGCCCCAAAGCATCCGGCACCAGCGTTACCTGGTGGGGCTGTGTTTCCAGCACCAGGTCAACAAACTTCTGCTCGCTGCAATTGCCTTCAATATTAAATTCGGTAGTAATGATCTTTTTAATGGCCCGTACATCCGCGTAGCGGATATGCCGTTCATCGGGGCGCGGATGCACCGTTACGCCGTCTGCACCAAAACGCTGGGCATCGATGGCAGCCTTAACTACGTCGGGGTTATTACCGCCGCGGCTATTGCGCAACGTTGCAAATTTGTTGATGTTTACACTCAGCTTTGTCATGCCCAAAAATAAAACAAAAAAGGAGCTGTTTTGCAACAACTCCTCTACGTGGGGGTTAGGGGTTAAATATTTTCTAGCCTTTTGAGATCTGTGTGCTGTATAAAACATCACCTTCCAGGTCTACGATGTCGAGTGAATAAACACCTGAGGGCAAAAACTCTACTTCGCTTATATTGGTTATGTTTATACCTTTTACCAGGAACCAACTGAACATCTTCACGATCTTATCATCCTCATCGAACATCCGCACAATTACATGTTTGCCTTGTGCGCAGGTTACATCCAATGTGATAGAGGTGAAAAATGGGTTTGGGCGGACTACAACTTTAGGGATCATAATTTCTGTTTTTTGAACTTCTGCTGAAGTTTCATGACCATTTGGTCCGGCCTGATCGATCTGCAACAACCTGTTCAGTTTTTGCCGCATCGAAACAGCGTTTTTTTCCGCCTTGTGCTTTTCTGTGCTTTGATTATGATTATGGCTTAATGGTATCACAAATAATGGTTTAAATAAAGATTACTAATGGAATGCCACATTTCAATGAACTCATAATCAACAACATAAGGCACAGGCACTTTTCTATTCGTCTCTTTTTGGGATCAAATTTTATTAATTTGGGAAAGTATATCGGCGTTTTGGCTCGCAGCTACGGGTTTTTGCTTTGTTACGGTAAATAAACATGTACAGAGATCTGCGCCAACAGGTAACCATTTTACTTTACCACCTGGGTACTGCACATGATATGGCCTTTTTCATCCATCACATCCAGCAGGTACATCCCGGTATCCAGTTTATTCAAATTATTAATATTGCTGATATTGACTCCTTTTTTCAGTTTCCACAAGAACAAACTGATGATCTTACCGCTGGGATCGGCCATCCGCACTACACCCGGCTGGTCTTCCGAGGCGGTGATCTCAAGGGTAAGGGATGAAATAAAAGGGTTGGGGCGGGTTGTTATCACATTGACAGCCATCATACGCATACGTTTTAGGGTTAAAGAGTATTTGTCATTTTATTAGGGTTGTGTATAACATTCCTATAAGAATGCCAAAAAACAAATCACTTGCAATCAACTACTTACACGTCCGTGTTATAACGTCTTATTCTCATTTCCGGAAAAAAGGTTGTAAAACGGGAATGGCCGGCCATAAGGGTCCCTGGCAGGAGAATACGCCTGCCGCGCGGGTCGCCAGCGTACCTGACGCGGCCCGGATTCGCCCATGTCTCGTACATATTCCGTACATATCCCGTACATGTCCCGTATATGACCCGTTCCTTTATAGATACGGAACACCTACGGCATACCTATGTGTTACGTACAGCAAAAATGCAACAAACCTGCGCTTATGCTGCCTTTCTGCTGCGCTTGAGGTACGATGCAGGTGCCTGGTGGAACGGCCTGGCCGGGCTTAAAACCTGGCTACCAGCTTCAGGTTCAGCAAACGGGGCGTAAGCCGGTTCGGCATGGCAAAAACAGTGTTGGAAAAATCCTTGATCAGCATGTAGGAGATCGTATTGTCACGGTCGATCAGGTTGAACACTTCGAGCGTAGCCCAAATGTTCTCGAAATTGCGGAAGGGACTGTGACTGCGGCGGTTGCTTTTTTCGCTATCCAGCAGCAGGGCGCTGAAACCAATGTCGATGCGAATATAAGGATCGATGATCAGTGCATTGCGGTATTTAACACTATTGGGAATATTGTAAGGCAGGTTGCTTCCGTACAGGAAATTGAGATATACTTTTAAGTTCTTGTTGGTGCTGAGATAATCCTGCAGGAACATGCCAAAGGTAAGGAACCGGTCTGAGGGCCGGCGTAACCAACTCGCTTCCTGTAAGGAGCTATCGATCACTTTGCCCACCGAATCGAGGGTATAATCAAAATACGTATCTCCTTTCAGGTTCTCGCGGGTACGCATAAAACCCAGGCTTACCCAGCTTTCTGCATCTTTCACCAATTCACCAAATAAACGGGTTTCGAAACCGGCCGCATAGGCTTTAGCGCGGTTCTCGCCAAAATAACGCAAGCGAACATTGTCAATATCATACGGAACAACATCCCACATGTTCTTATAATAAGCTTCGGTAGTTAATCGGAAAGGCCGGTTGCCCGAGCGGAAATTATAATCGAAGCCGGCTGTTACCTGCCAGCTTTTTTGCGCCTTCAGGTCCTTGTTCACGGATCCGTCATAACGGCGTAATTCACGGTAGAATGGGGGCTGGTTGTAAATACCTGCGGCTCCGCGGAAAATGATATCCCGCTTCCAGTGCGCCGGCTTCCATGAAAAGCCAACCCGCGGCGAGATCAATAGTTCGTTATTGAGGTCATTGTAGTTATACCGTACACCGGCCTGCAATACGACACCCATTGAATCGTGCAGAATGATATTATCCTGAATATAACCCGTGAGCCGGGTTATGGTTATATCTGCTTTTGAATTAAGCACCTTACTCATTATAAGGTTATTGGGATCATGGGGCAGACTATAACCGGCCGAATCCTGGTATTCCCACTCGTGCAGTTTATCGCTAATGGTTTGCCTTTCGGCGCTTTGTCCCCATTGCAAATAATGTTTGCCCTTATCGAGCATGCCTTTATGTGAGGCATTCCATACCTGAATATTGAGTTTGTTACGCGCATAGGTTTGATATAAGCCGGCGCCCAGTGGATTATTGATCAATCCAAAATCGGGTTTGCTTTTATCGAATTCCCGTTCGCCAAAAATATATGCGCCGGTAATGTCTAGACCTTCCCTTTCGTCATTCTCAAAACGGCTCAGCATCCATTTCAGGCGCAGGTTCTTTTTGGGCTGTTGGGTCAATGACAAACCCACCATATTGGTGCGGTAGCGGTCTTCTTCGCGGCCATCGAAATAAATATCCAGTCCCAGATTGGCGCTGAAATACGGGGAAAATACAGAGGAAGTAAGCTGGCTGTATTCTGGGATCAGCGTGAATTTGGTTTGGGAAATATTGCCCAGCAGTTCGAGGCTGTTCTTCGCATTGATCTGGTACGTCAACAGGGCCTGCAAGTCGGAAGATGATGGTACATAATTACCCTGGGTTTCCTGGCTTTTCAGCAGATTGCGGTTACTGCGGTTACGTACTCCTACCAGGTAGCTGAATTTATTGTTCTTTGTGATCCCTTCGAGATGCAGCCCCTGCTCGAGCAAGCTCACATAAGCAGAGCCGCCAAATTGCCGCGGCTTTTTATATTGAATGTCCAGGACCGAAGACATTTTATCACCGTACCTGGCCTGGAAGCCGCCGTTGTAAAAGCTTACATTGCGTGCCAGCTCAGGATTTATGAAGCTCAATCCCTCCTGTTGCCCGCTGCGTACGAGGTATGGACGGAACACTTCGAAATCATTTACATAGATCAGGTTCTCATCGTAATTACCGCCGCGTACAGAATACTGTGAGGTTAATTCATTATTGGAACCTACAAATACTTTTATGAGGCTTTCTATGCCACCGGTGGGCGAAGGTATGTTGATGGCATTTTTCGGATTGATGACCACCAGGCCGGCCTCGCGCCGCTGCCGCTGGTCGGTAATTACCACGGGTTCCAGTTCGCGGCTGCCCCTTTCAAGCCGCACCACCACGTGTTCCTCTTCCTGTTCATTCAGCAGAAAATTACGTTGCTCGGTTTTGTAACCCGTATAACTGAATACAATGGCGAAGGCTTTATCGGCCGGAACCTGTAACCTGAACGTCCCGGAATCGGAAGTGGAAACACCTTTCAACCGGCCTAAGATCACAACCGACACATTCGCCAGGGCTTGCTCATTTTCACCGACTACACGGCCCGATACCCAGGCCGACTTTTTTTGGGCTATCAGGGTACCGGAAAAACACACTGCGAAACATAACAGTAGAAAAGGGACAAATTTCACCCGGGTTTGTTTTAATTGCCGTCGAAATTAATTGAAATTGATGTCATTGCAAAACGCTGGTAAAGGCTTAACGCTTAGGGCAGAGCGCCGGCGGCGGAAGGTGGAAAGCTGAAGGCTGATGGTGGAAGGCTGAAGGGTAAGGCGCATCCAAACCCGGGTGCCTGTAGCGCATGGCGCCTAACCCGAATGAGCGTTATGCTTTTAGCGATTAGTATGGGTGCAAAGCGCCTAACCCGATCGAGCGTTAAGCGTTTAACGATAAGCGGCTATCCCGAGAAGCGCCTTACCAGAATGAGCGTTACGCTTTTAGCGATTAAGGTTAAGCATAACGTGTATTACTAACGCTACTCCACACTTGAAAATGATCAAGTTGAACATAAGTGGGTAAGTACTTGTATGTAGGCACTTTAACTGTGAAACCTATTCCTGGAAAATCATTCCCTGACATGGACATTGGCCCTTTTTGGCACTGACCTAAACATCTGATTATTAACAATATATTTTTTGGCACCCGGTTGGAAATCACTATACCAACAACGCAATCAGCGAAGAAGCGGCACAGATGCGGAGAAAGCAGGGAAACGAAGAACATGGAGCAGGAAGCTGATTGCCAACCAGGGCGCGAAACCCTAACACAGATTGTAACTACATCAACATATTTACTTGGAAGGCGTGTTTTGTACAGGGGCTGATTTTCTAATCGGCCCATTTTTTTGTGCCTACCTGTAAAAGCCAGGCTGGCAAAGCCCTCTAAATATTATATTGCAAGATATATCCGGCCTGCCCATTCACCCATTCCCGTAGGATCATTTTCTTTTCACTCCATTACCAACACTAAACAAAAATTAACCAATGAGCAATCCTGTATTTCAGTTCGTATCGCCCGAGATCCTGGCCAAGCTGGCCAACATCAAACCGTATGTGATCGTTGTATTAACAAAAGGAGAGAACTATGGACTAAGCGATTCTCCGCGGATCATTCAAAGCGAGCACCTGCCCTATATCTTTCAACAAAGGCGCGATAACCACATGGTATTGACCATGCCCATCATGGACAATGATACCAAACTGGCTGCGGTGGCTGTGTACAATACTACTGATAAAGAAGAAGTGAAAAATTTGATGGAAAAAGATCCGGCCATCATGGCTGGTGTGTTTGATTACGAAATTGTGACCGGCATGGGCCTACCAGGTGATAAACTGCCGTAAGCAAAATAGCAAATGGCTTATATGCTTATTTAATTCAGCTAATAATAAAGCTTCAAGTTAAAGCTGCCAGGCAGCCTTCGACTTGAAGCTTTTGATATATGTTTATTACTGCTTTACCTTCAAAAAACCGGTGGATTAGGAGGGTACCTTTTCAAACGCGGCTATGATAATCCGCCGGTTAACGGAAACGGAACGAACTTCTATCACAAGTTTAATTCAAAGGTTCTCTGGATCCACCCTGTGGTAAATCCTACAACAACCAGTACAACAACTATCAATAACAAAATGGCCCATGCCGGCATTCCCCGGCGATGCATACCCGCACGCCTTGTGGTAGCATCGCGACGAACGGTATTGTCACGGCGGACGGTATTATCACGTGTGATGGTATTGTCATCGCGATAACCGTTACGGTCTGTTACCAATTCGTTTTGTGTTACCACTCTTGCTTTTATAACATATCCGGCGTAGCGGCTGCTAAATGAATCCACTTCAGCCTGATTATTTACCATTTGTTCTGCCACAAATAATTCGCCGTTAGCAGATGGCTGAAAGGCCTGTATCACTACCGGGAATTCTCTTTCGTTAATTACCATAACAAAAAAATTTGTTTTCAGAATTAATAATGCAAAACCATTGCCATAACTACCTTCTGAGTATCGGATTGAATTCTAACGCTATCGAAAGCTGAGGAATTCTTTTCACATAGTCCCTGCGATCTTCTTCTTCCTGACGCTTGCTTTTTTCCGGTTTGTTGCTGTAGCGCGTTTCGCGGGCGCTTTTTTAGGTGCAGGGATCGCTTTGGTGGCTGGCGCTTCATTGAGGTTTTCCGGTGCTTTTTCCAATTGTACGATCATATCCTTCAACATTTTTATCAGCCGTTTGCGCTGTGTTTTTTCGCTCACATTCCATTTGTCTTTTTCGGCCCTTCTATGTGCAAGTTTATACTTGAGGCCGGTGAGGGCAGTCGTATAGTCGTTCGCATTTAATTTCCTAACGTGCTGATGGGCCAGTATATACCAGTGGTATTCAGTTCCTACGGGAACGCCCGACCCTTCCGGCGCTCTGCCCGCCCTGCGTTTGGTTACGGCATAACTGATGGTCCACAGGTCAGGTGTCACTTTGGTCTCTTTCCATTCGCCTTTGTCGTAATACCATTTATGGCTACGGCCTATTTTCATACCCGTATACACCTGTCCTTCAAACTCCTTGAACTGGTTATATGTTTTGGAAAGATCCTTATCTGCTTCCTTTTGCGAGCTCTTCTTCGACTTTCCTGTTGATGTTGCCATATTCAAACTGTTTCTGTTACTTATGCAAAAAATGCCACCGTGCAATCGCTTCTATAAAACAGCTTGTTATGTAGATTTTTTTGCTCAGGAACGCCACCGGGGGCCGCTTACAAAGGCCAGCGAACAACTTGTCTTTCTTTGGAGGAGCGATACAATGCATTAAAGAGTTCTACTGTTTTTCGTCCGTCTTTGGCTGTGACCAGGGGCTGGCGGTTTTCGGCTACTGCTTTAATGAAGTCGCTGTTCTGCTGACGCACATAATATTCAACCGGATCAACGGCATTGAACTCCGCCCTGTCTGCATCATGAAAGGCCTGCAATGCATGTTCTTCGCCGGGGATCGTCCAGATATCGTTCAACGGTGGTTCCAATACGGTTGACCTGCCGGGCAGGAACATAGCGCCGCCATCTGTTTGCACACCGGCCGAAGCACCGTTAGATCCATGGATATGCACTTTGCCATAGATGCCTGGTTTTTGAGCATTGCTTACCACGATATTCGCTACAGCGCCATTCTTAAAGCGGATAACAGCAACCGCAGTGTCTTCCACCTCGATGTATGGATGGTTGATATTCTGCCAAACACCATAGAGCTCTTCCATTTCGCTGCCCATATACCATTGGAGCAGGTCGAGCTGATGGGGCGCCTGGTTCACCAACACGCCGCCGCCTTCTTTATCCCAGCTGCCCCGCCAGGGATCGCTGTTGTAATATTTTTCATCGCGCCAGCCATACATCACTACAGTACCCAGCATGGGTGTACCCAGTTTACCATCATCAATGGCCTGTTTTATCCGGCTGCAGGCAGGATAGAAGCGGCGCTGGCTTACCATGCCTAACTGCCTGTTGTATTTGGCAGCGGCTTCTATCATGGCGTCGCAATCGGCCAGGGAAACAGCCAGCGGTTTTTCCGTGAGCACATGCGCCCCCTCTTGCATGGCGGTCACTGCGCCGGCACGGTGTGCAGGATGTGGTGTGCAGATAACGGCCACCTGCACCTGCTCCCGCCGGATCATCTCAGCTATATCTGTATAGGCCTTCACTCCAAAACGGGCCGCCGTTGCTGCCGCCTTTTCTTCACTGCGGCTTTGTACCGCCACCAATTCTGTTTCTTCAATATTCTTCAATGCCTGCGCATGCACCTGTGCCATTTTGCCACAACCGATTATTGCTGATCTAAGTTTCTTCATATAATGTAGCTATCTTTTACTGTTCGTTTTTTAATCCCATGTGAAAGATTCCGCTGCAGGATTGGGGGATGTTGGGATCTATTTTGATTCAGAGATTGCAAATCTAAAAACCTCGAAATCTCAAAATCCAGAAATCGGAAATCTACTTGGTTATCCTTCCTAATTTCAGGAACAAAGGGAAATAGAAGTTGCTGGTGATTTTATCCGGCCATAATTGCGCAAGAGCTACTGCCAGTTTATCGACCGGATTATAGCCATTCGCTTTAATAAAATGCTGTACGCTTGACCAGGTATTCAGGTATCCGACAAGTTGCTGCTGCGTCCATCGCACCTGTATTTGAAACTCTTTGGAAGGCAGCGGTTCATAGGGAAAAGGCACTGTCGTGTAATGATCATCGATGTAAGTCCTTTCCTTATCCCAGTAGGCGCCTACTTTTTCGCGGTAAAATGAGTTGATCATTGTATTGAGCCCCTCGTTTTCGCTAACCACCAGGCTATAACCCCAGACCGCGATCACAGCGCCCGGCCGGGCTACCCTTCTGACTTCCCGGCCAAATTCTTCAAAGCGGAACCAGTGGTAAGCCTGCGCCACCGTAATGCAATCAAAACTATTGTCGGCAAAAGGAGTTTTTTCTGCAGAGCTAACTGAATAGGTGATCTTTTCATGGCGCTGCGCCTGTTGTAATTGCTTTTCGCTGATATCGGTAGCCAGCACCTGCCCGAAGTGCCCCGCCAGTTCAACAGCTGCCTGGCCATTGCCGGTGGCACAGTCCCAGGCCCTTTGCTTTTCCTTCACGTGCTGCACAATATATTCATACAATTCACGCGGATAACCCGGGCGGTATTGAGCATAAAGCGAAGCCTGGTTGCTGAAAAGGTCTTTGGCCATAGCTGTCAGTTAATTTTTTTCAACTGCGCAATTGTGTCTTTAGGATCTTTGGACTTAAATACGGTATTGCCTGCTACCAGCACATGGGCACCTGCCTTAATGATCTCAGGTGCATTCTGCAGGGTGACACCACCGTCGATCTCAATTTTTGTGGCAAGTCCCTTTTCGTCGATCATGCGGCGCAGGGTAGTTATTTTTTGCAGGGTTTGCTGAATGAACTTCTGCCCGCCAAAACCCGGGTTCACACTCATGATCAAGACCAGGTCAAGATCATGTAATACGTCTTTCAACAATTCAACCGGCGTGTGCGGATTCAATGCCACCCCCGCCTGCATACCCAGTGATCTTATCTGTTCAATATTCCGGTGTAAATGCGTACAGGCTTCCAGGTGTACGGTTATATGATCAGCACCAGCCTTTTTAAATTCTTCTACGTATTTTTCGGGCTCTACGATCATCAGGTGCACATCACATACTTTGGGTGTTGCCTTCCTGATAAAATCGATGATCATGGGACCAAAGGTAATGTTGGGAACAAAACGGCCGTCCATTACATCGAGGTGGATCCAGTCGGCTTCACTTTCATTGATCATTTTGCAATCCGCTTCGAGGTTTAAAAAATTAGCCGATAAAAAAGAAGGTGCTACTATCGCCATTCACTGTTTTTTTTAAAGTCAAGCAAATGTAACCAATATAACTTAGCAGGCCGGCGCTGTGAGGGCAGCCTTTTCGATCGTTAACTGTTAATCTATAACCCGTCAACTTGCTAACTGATCAACCGTCAACGGGTCAACTTATTACCTATTTTTTCACTCTATTAATTCCTTCCCGGGCCTCTTCAAAATTCTTATCAATGGCCAAGGCCCGTTGGTAATTTACAAGCGCCAGGTCTTTTTTTCCCTGCACTTCATAAATACGCGCCATCCAATACCAGGCATCCGGATTGGTATTGGCAACCGTAGCCGCCATGGTGAACACTTTAAGGGCGCTGTCGTATTTATTCAGCTCATGCAGTACAATTCCTTTTTCAATATACGCATCGGCGAATTTCCAGTCGCGCGTAATGCATTCATTGAACATCGCCATGGCCTTGTCGTATTGTTTGGTATCGGAATAGAAGCTGCCTTTCAGGTACAGCACATCGTTGATGATGCCCGTTGTATCCTTACGTATAAGGTCGTCGCAGATGGTAATTACCTTGGGATTGAGGGTAGCCGCATACAAACTTGCCAATGCCAACCCATTATAATTAATGGGCGCTACTTTGTACGATTGTTCAAAGGCCTGAATGGCCGCCGGCGTATCTTTTAACTGCGTGAGCAATACCCCTTTTTCATACCACACTTCAAAATTGAGCGAATCCTGTTTTGCCCATTCATCATATTGAGCAATGGCTTTTTGCGTTTCACCAATTTGTGTATAGATCTCGCTTAAGCGCCGGTGCATGTCGGGATTGGCCGGCCATTTTACCAGACCTTCCTTTAACAAGCTGATCGCTTCTTCCGGCCGGTTCACCAGCATCAGGTTCGATACGTATTGCAAAGCCACATATTCATCCGGCTTCAGCTCCCATGCTTTTTTATAATCGGCCATGGCCAGTTCATGCTGGTCGTGCTGTGAAAGCAGGAGCGCTCTTTGTAAATACAGTTCCTGGTCTTGCGGAAATTTCCTGATACTGTCGGTCAATCCTGCATAGGGAGGTGAGCTTAATACTTCTGTGGCCGATGGCTTGTTGTTACCGGAACTACAGCTGCACAACCAGGTCAGTAAACCAGCCAGTAAGAATCCCTGTATAGAGAAGCATTTTTTCATCTGTGTTTTATATTTTTTTTCAAAGGCCGGCAAAAGCGCTTTACCCACATGTATGCCGATCAGGGACAAAACTAACCGATTTTTATAAAGTACTTATGACAATATTCTGACAGGCATACTATTTAACAAAATTAACTTCATTTTGCGGGCGTCTTTACCAGCCAACAGGTAATGAACGCTGATAAAATCAAAATAACATGGCGAAAAAATGGATCCTGTTTTCCCTGCTCACCGGTATAACGGGTATTATACTTACTGCATTCAATACGCAGGTACCGCCGGCAGCTATTTCACTGCATGCAGCAGATACGCTATTATATCCGGAAGAAAAGCATTTTGCCAACATCCAACAGCTGACCTTTGGCGGCGATAATGCCGAAGCTTATTTCAGTTATGATGGTGAATGGCTCGTGTTCCAACGCACCAGTGTTAAAGACGGCATTCCCTGCGATCAGATCTTTGCAGGAAAGATACCAGCGCCCGGCGCTCCATTTCAATACAAAATGATCAGCACGGGTAAGGGAAGGACCACCTGTGCATTTTTCACCAAAGATGGAAAACATATCATTTATGCCTCTACTCATCTGGGCGGTGATAGTTGTCCGCCATTGCCCGACCGGTCGAAATACGGCAATAAATATATCTGGCCATTATACAGCAGCTACGATATTTTTATGGCCGATCTCAATGGCAAGATCGTTAAACAACTCACCCATAGTAAGGGCTATGATGCTGAAGCCACGCTCTCGCCGGATGGCAAAAAAATGATCTATACCAGCGTGAAAGACGGTGATATTGAATTGTATGTAATGGACCTGAACACTGGTAAAGAAAAAAGGATCACCCACACGCCGGGTTATGATGGCGGCGCCTGGTTCAGTCCCGATGGCAAAAAGATCATCTGGCGGGCTTCACGACCGCAAACACCCGAAGCATTACAATCTTACAGGGAGTTACTGGCCGGGAACCTGGTAGCGCCTACGCAAATGGAAGTGTTCATGGCCAATGCCGATGGCAGCGATGCGCGGCAAATAACGCAATTGGGACAAGCCAACTGGGCGCCCGCGTTTATGCCCGACAGCAAGCGCATCATCTTTGCTTCGAATCATGAATACAAAAGGGGCTTCCCGTTCAATTTATATACAATGCAGGCAGATGGCAGCGGATTGCAAAAGATCAGCCGCGATAAAGGCTTCGATGCATTTCCCATGTTCAGTCCGAACGGCAAAAAGATCGTTTTCTGCAGCAACCGGAATAACGGAGGAACGCGGGATACCAATATCTTTATTGCCGACTGGAAAGAATGATGCAGATCAGGAATAAGGTGTGCCACACTTTGTTTTCTTTGACAGGAGTAAGTGTGGCCAGGGCTTATATAGTTAATCACAATCAAATTTGAGATTATCCTCATCCACCATTAGCTTTGCGCCAAATCTCCCCCATATGAATTTTTTAGTTGTACTACATAGTTATCTCCGCTGGATCCTGTTGATACTGTTGCTGGCCTCTATCATCAAAGCCCTTTCCGGTTTAAATGGAAGAAAAACATTGACCGCAGGTGACAAAAAGATATGGCTGTTCACCATGATCACGGCGCATACTACGCTGCTTATTGGTTTAATACTTTTGTTCGTTGGAAGGATCAGCTTTACCAAAGTACCTGAAGGTGTAAGCGTGATGAAAGATGCTGTTTACCGCTTTTTCCTGGTAGAACATCCATTGATGATGCTTATTGCAGTCGTGTTTATTACTATCGGCAGGGGCCAGGCAAAGAAAGCGATACCTGACGCAGTGAAGTATAAAAAAGCGTTCTGGTTCTTTGTTGTTGCATTGATCCTGATACTGGCCGCTATTCCCTGGCCTGCCCGTGAAATTGGCCGTCCATTGTTCCCAAGCATGTAGTGTAAAATACACGTTTTTTATTATATCAAATAATGCCATCCGCCGTTGCCGGATGGCATTTTGCTTTATCCAGGCAGACGCTAAATCCTTGTTTAGCCTCCCGCCCGTTAAAATAAGCTGCTATAAACCAGGTATTTCTAATGCACCTCTAATCCTAAATCGTTCTATCTGCTTCATTTCAATTCACTTATCACGGTTCCTCCTGGCATGTAACAAACTCAAACACAACACAATAATAGGTTTGTGCCCGCGTTTTTGGATGCAGTGCAGAGCGGCACCGGAGCAGGACACTACAGGACATACGTTTGACTTTAAAACGATACGTTTGTGCGCCCGGAATTGAGCCGATCAACCAGCAAACCACTACAATCCCATTAACCTTTCCGTGTTGAACAGTGGTTTTGTAATGGTGTGATCGTAGTACAGAAAAACGATATGCTTATTTGCTTGCTCTTGTTGAATAATTACCGTAAAACATATTGGAACTGAATTTATAAAGATTAATTATTTCGGCAGACTTTTTGAAATTTACACATAAACGTTATCATGACACTTAACACCTTGGCGAGAATCCGTACTGGCGTTTTATTTGTATGCTTACTATTCTCCTGTTCGACCCTTTTTGCACAAAATCAAACTATCAATGCTGTATATGCAGGTACTGCGTATGAATATGATCAAAGTTCTGATGCCGGCGAAATGGTAAGGACTGATTACGTGTATTACTTCAGACCTAATTCTTCTTTCTGCAGTGATCTCAGCAAAGCCGACTGGTCAAAACGGGTTGACGGAACCTACTCCATCAGCGGAAACCAGTTAAAAATGAAATTTCTGAACGATGGTTCAGAAAAGATCATTCTGTTAAGCGTTACCGGCGAAACCGGCCAGTCTGGTGCAGCCACCTTTATAAGACTGAATATTACCAATACAGTGCCCGGCGGTTTTTACAAATTCGTGAGATCAGCCGGTAAACAGGATGGGTTTTATTTCGCTGACGGCAAGTTCAAACGTACTACCGACTGGACCACCATTTCAGGTGGCAAGACCAATAGCGGTAATGGCGGTTCTTATACCATCAATCAAAGCCAGCTCGAGCTGAAATTCGATAATGGAAAAACAGCCAGCTATAGTTTCTTCAGCAGCAATGAGAAAAAATCGATCGTTGTTATCAATGGCGAGATCTATTATCTCGACGAAGAAGAAATGGCGAAACATGCCGGGGCTGCAAAACCAGCGGAGACTGCAGTGGCTGCCAAACCGAATGATGTACTGGAAGCAGGTATGAGCCTCTTGAAAGCGGCCAACCAGACCCACGGTGGTAAAAATATCGATAACCTCAGCACCATGAAAGCGGTGATGAATACCAATAACCTTACACTTACGATGACGGCCGACTTTACCCGCCAGATAGTGCGTTTGGAATCATCGCTGCAAGGCAATACCATTCTCTTGGAGCAAATGGAAGGCAATAGCGGCTGGAGCTTTGATGGAAACGGATATGCTACGCTGTCGCCCCAACGGGTTACTGAGCTGAAACGCTACCTGTACTGTGGTTTGTTGGGATTAAAATCGGAGATCCTGGCGAAATCAACCGCTACCCTGCAAACACAGCAATATGGGCTGTCGTCGGTAATGGTAATGGTGAACAGCATGCGCGCCGGTTATATTATCAACGACAAGGATAAACGTTTGGAAGCCCTGATCATGGTGGATCCGTTGAGTGGAACGACCACCTTTACCTACTCCGATTTCAAGAGAACAGGCGGTATCCTGTTACCTTATACAGAGGTTATGCAATCTGGCAAACACGCGCAAACCATCACGTACGACAGTTACGACATTAACCCCACATTACCGGCAAATACCTGGGCAAAACCCAAGTAGTTAAAGGTTAACTGAAATAATAAGAGGTCTCACGTTCATGTGGGACCTCTTTTGTTTACCGGTTGCCGGTTACCGGTTACCGGTTACCAGTTACCAGTTACCAGTTACCAGTTACCGGTTACCAGTTACCAGTTACCGGTTACCAGTTACCAGTCGCCGGTTATAACCGGCAACTGTTTTCCCTCCAACTTGTGACAAGCAACCTTGAACGGTTTCAACATTGCCGATGGCCGTTTCACGTTTGCCGACTTTGAGAATTCCGTATATTGCCACCAAGAATTGCGACTATGATCACATACAATCCTAAAGACTGGTTTACCTTTATTTTCCGTTTTCACAAAGCCGACACCTTACGTAAACTTTCACCACTTATTATCGGCATCAGCGTTTTCTGCTGGATCATTGCTTTTCTGGAACTGAATATATTCAGGTTAGCCGAGAACAGCCACGTAAAGAACATCGTTTCTATGCATACCCTGCTCAGCTTCGTGATCTCGATGCTGCTGGTATTTCGTACCAATACAGCCTATGACCGTTGGTGGGAAGGGCGGAAATTATGGGGCGCCCTGGTAAACAACAGCCGTAACCTTGCCATAAAACTGCACAGTATGCTGGGGCCAGAGGAAAAAGCAGACCGGTCATTCTTCCGGCGCATCATTCCCATGTACGCCAGTGTGCTGGCGCATCACCTGCATGCCGAAAGTACCCGCCTGGCGCTGGACGAGCATGAACATCCTGAACTGAATAACATAGATACCAACCGCCATATTCCCAACCAGGTAGCCTCCATGATGATACAGCGGGTGAACCGCTTATACCTGGAAGGAAAAATTAAAGGTGATCAGCTCATCATCCTTAACGCCGAGTTGCAGTCATTCACTGATATCGTGGGCGCCTGCGAGCGCATCAAGAACACACCGATCCCTTTTTCATACAGTGTGTTCCTGAAGAAATTCATCTTCTTTTATGTAATGACCCTACCCTTCAGCTTTGTGATCAGCCTGGGTTATATTGCCATACCGGTGGTGGCCTTTATTTTCTATGTACTGGCCAGCCTTGAGCTGATCGCTGAAGAAATTGAAGATCCCTTTGGCGGCGATGAGAATGACCTGCCCATGGCCAAAATAGCATCAAACATCAAAAAACATGTGGCAGAGATCCTGATCTAAGCAGGTATCTTACTCGTAGATCTCATGAAATAATTTTTTTAGCTGCTCATTGCCGGTGGAACCTGCCGGCAATTGCCGGATCTGCTTCTGTATATTGCTTATGCGGTCTTTGAACACCGGATGGGTGCTCAGAAAAGAGGATTGTTCGGCGCCGCCGCTTTCCTTTTGCAGCATTTGCATCAGGCGCACCATGCCCTGCGTATTGATATTATTTTTCGCCATCAGCTGCAGGCCGTTGTTATCGGCTTCCGTTTCCAGCGACCGCGAGTATTGCAGTTGTTTCAATGCATCTGCATTATTAATGAGCACAGAAGTTATACCTGATTCATTACCGAAGACCATCGCAAGGAACATTTTGCGCGCCAGGTCGCGGAAGATATTGCGCAGCGAATGGCGCAAGGCAATATGCGAAGCTTCATGTCCCAAAAGAGCAGCCAGCTCTTCTGGCGTTTTCATATTCTCCAGGATGGAAGTATACACTACAATATGACCGCCGGGAATGGCAAAAGCATTCATTTCGCCCGATTCCACCACCGTTATTTTCACCGGATAGCCAACATCATAATGTAATTGCGCATAAAAATCGTTCAGGACCGCCGTCTTATGCGTATCGATCTTGTATTGTTGTATGACCGACTGATACATTTTTTCGCCCATGCTGATCTCACTTTCTTTGGCAATTCCGCCCGCGATCCGTTCACCCAGCCAGGGCGCTAACCAGAGATACAGCGCCAGCAATATGCCGATCAGGATCAGGGCAATGATCCCAAGCTTAACCCATATACTGCCCAGGGCCCGGGAATGCGCTTTGCTGAACAGCCGATGTCGCCTTAAGGTTTGTTTCAATGCCAGCACCAGCTGCGGGTCGCGGATGCCAAGCCTTTCTACTTCTCCCCGGCTATTCCGGTATTGCAGTTCGCTTCCGATCACCTGTTCATTGTAGGCAATGAGATCCTTTGTGAGCCAGTACACGTCTTTTTCCTGGTTTTCCTCATCGCGATACCGGATAGTGATGGTGACCGGCGATAGAAAAACAATAGCCTGATAAAAATGACCAACCGAATTATGATAAGTTGCTGAGTAAGTAGTGCTCATAGCACTAAATTAGGGATTTCGGGATTTTGAGATTTTGGGATTTTGGGATTTGGCTATTTATAAGCGGTTTAAACGTTCAATAAATCCCGAAATCGAGAAATCAAGAAATCAGAAATCAAGAAATCAAGAAATCAGAAATCAGAAATTCCCTTTTACTTCGGCCTTATATTTGAATAATAGAAACTTTCTTCGCACTATGAAACAAATTTCCCGGTTCCTGCCTGTAGTAGTTTTTCTGATCAGTATAACTGCCTGTACCAGCAGCAAAAAAACATTTATTCAACCTACTGCAGAAACACCATCGCGACTTCTACCGGCATTACCAGCTTCCAGAATAAATATCCCATTTAAGATATATATGAAGCCATTACTGGCAATGATGGATTCAGGCACTGCTAAAGAATTCACCAACGACAAATGGCCCAATTATACCCAGTCGGGTTGTGATTTCCGTTATAAATTCCGTTTCGTACGCTCGCCCTTTAGTTTTTCTTGTGTTAATAATAAAGTAACAATAGGCTTTCGCGGCAATTACCAGATCGCCGGCAGTAAAACGGTTTGTTCATTCGATAAACAGGTAACGCCCTGGGTGAGCGGCAGTTGTGGATTCGGCAGCGAACCACTGCGCCGCGTTGATCTGAATATCAGCTCTACCCTTACGGTCCTGCCCAACCACCAGGTGATCACTGCTACAAAATTAGATAAGATCGAACCGCTCGATAAATGCGAAGTGACCCTCATGCAAAACGATCTCACCGGTGAGATCATGGACAGCATCAAGGCCTCAATCGAGAGCTATTGCGGCAGCTTCGACAAGTTCGTTCAAACCCTGAACGATAATGAGCTCCTGCGCCGCTGGCGCTCCGGCGGCAGCCGTGTGATGCCCATCAGTACCTATGGATTTTTAAATCTCAATCCATCGGAATTACGGGTGAGTAAATTCAATGTTTACAAGGATACATTGTATTTCTCCATCGGTTACAGCGGGCAACCGAAATTTTCTTCAGACAGCTCACGACTGGTGACAAACGCCGCCCTGCCGCCTATTAATACTTCGGAGTATTCCACCGGTATCAGCACCTACTTCGATGCTGTGTACCAATACAGTTTCTTTAATAAGCTGATGACCGACAGTTTGGTTAACAAACCATTTGAAGTGGAAGGAAGGACCTTTGTGATCAAGGATGTAAAGATCGGGGGTACCAATGAAGGCAAAATTCAGGTAGATGTTTCTTTTAGCGGTAACCGCAAAGGTGTATTGCATTTGACGGGCACGCCTATTCTCGATGCAGAAAAGCAGGTACTGAGTATGCCCGACGTCACCTTCGCGCTTGACACAAAAGATATGATGATCAACATTGCCAAGGCCCTGTTCCGGAAAAAGATCATGAAACAACTGGCCAACCAGTCGGTACTCGACATTGCAGCCCTTATTGAAAAGAACAAAAAAGTGATCGAGGCGCGGTTGAATCAAACGGTAACGCCCTGGATGAGCACTTCCGGCACCTTTCAGCAGTTCAGGTTGGTGGGACTGCTTCCGCAAAAAGATTACATCCAGGTGCAAGCCTATATCCGTGGCACGCTTATGCTCATCGGTCAGCCACCGGTAAGTATGCTCAAGAAGTAGGAAGTACGAAGCCGGAAGCTCGGAAGGTTCGGGCAGCCCTTTCCAAATCCCAGCTATTCAAATATCTGAAGGCCAAATAAAATAAAAAATTTCGGTAATAGGGTTCTCTTACCTCCTGCTTCAAACCTTAGTTTTATACCACGGATACATTACAAAAAAGCCCAAAGTCATACCTTTATAAGAGAATCCCTGTTTTAAAATTGTCCAGTACCAGGCAACCCGCCGGCAGGTTCCTTCGTAATAACCTTTGAGTTATGAAAAACAATTAGTTAGCAAAGAAATATTCCCGCAAACCAACACCCTTGCTAGATAACTCAAACATTTCCTCTTTATTGAGTGGCTGTCGCAAAAATGATCGGAACAGTCAAAAGGAGTTGTATTACCTTCTCCGGGGCTTTGCTATGAAGATCTGTTACCGCTATACCAATGCGATGGAGGAATGCGAAGAAATTGTGAATGAGGGCTTTGTAAAACTCTTCAAAAACATTCACCAGTTTGATGAAACCCGTCAGGAAGATACCTTGTTGTCGTTGAAGGGGTGGTTCAAACGAATCCTTATAAATACCTGTATCGATCATTACCGAAAAACAAATGCATCGGTCAACGGCCATGTGCTTACGCATGAATCGGAGACCATTGCCGACCAGGGTGAGAATGGTATTGATATGTTATCTTATAAAGAGATTATTGAAGCGATCCGCTTACTTTCGCCGGCGTACCGGGCTGTCTTCAATTTATTTGTGATCGAAGGGCTTAGCCACGAAGAAATTTCACAAACACTCGGTATTTCAGTCGGCGCCTCAAAATCCAACCTGTCGAAAGCCAGGGATAACCTAAGAAAACTTTTGAACAACAAAAACTTGGTAAAAACGTATGCAACCCCTCCACGATAATGACCTAGACCGTATAAGCCGCGAAGCTGCAGACCGCTTCGAGGTGGATTCAGGCGCTTCTGGATGGGCCCATCTGGAAAAGCGCCTGGATGAAGAATTGCCCCAAAAGAAGAAAAAGCGCCGCTTTTTGTTCTGGCTGCTTTTCATTACCCTTACAACCGGCGGTGCTGTAACCGCCCTTTTAACATACCGGCCTGCAACACCACTGGCAAAAAATGCTTCCTCCATTGCTCCGAAAGCGGATAATACTGACGGGCAGGAATACCAGGCTACTCAAAACCCGGATGCCGGCAAACCAGCATATTCGCGGTCACAGCCCTCTGTTGATCAGGTACCCGCGGCATCAGGCACCAGTTCAAAAATTAATACAAACGGCCGCATCGAACCCGCTCCTGCCGGCACATCGGCATCTACTCCTGATAAGAACAGCGGACAAGCTGTTACCAAACCGGGCGATGCAAAAAAGCAAAAGCTAACCAATACAGCGGGTGTTCACAGAAATCCGCTCACCATGAATTACGCCACGATTCCGCCTGTAAACGCCGGAAAGAACAAAACATCTTCCACCAGGTCATCGCGGGGAAAGGGTAAACAGCAACAAACAAGCACCGATCGATATAAAAGGGCAGGTGATCCTGTTCAAGGTAGTAAAACCGCGTTGGATGCACCAATTCCAGCCGAAGATCGATCAACTGCTGCGGAACCTGTTGAAGGCGACCAGAACACCGCAACAACTACCCCGCCGGCCAATGATCCACCGGCCACTGCCAAAGCAGAAAATAAGTTACCTGCATCACCGGTTGATTCGGTAAAAGACCAGGTGCAGCAGCCGGTTAAAAAACAGGACCGCAAAAAAAACGAGATAAAACAACCATTCGAAATAGGCCTGGTGGCTGGTCCGGATAAAAGCGCAGTATCCTTTGGTCCATTGTATAAGACGGGTTATATTTTAGGTTTGCAGCTGGGGTACCGCCTCTCGAACCACTGGTCGGTAAATACCGGGGTATTGTATACTAAAAAATACTACCAGGCCGATAGCCAGTATTTTCATTATAAATCAAACTGGGGGAACTGGCCGCTTAAGGATGTGGAAGGCAATTGCTCTATGTGGGAAATTCCCGTGAATGTACGGTACGATGTTTCCTATAACGAGAAACGCCGTTGGTTTGTGAGTACCGGTTTATCTACTTACCTGATGGATAAAGAAAATTACACCCTTAATTATACATCCTGGAGCGGGAACCCCTATCCTGTGCCATTGAATACAGACAGCAATTCAAACTATCTGTTTTCCATCTGGAATTTGTCGCTGGGTTTCGAGCGCTCCCTGGGAAGAAATTTCTCGATTCAGGCGGAACCTTATTTAAGAGTACCGTTGAAAGGGTTGGGAACAGGCAGTATGCGCATGAACAGTTATGGTATTTTCTTTACGCTGAAGTACAAACCCAGTTTCCACTCAAAAAAACCAGACAACCGGAAATAGCCTGCACACCACATAAAACTAACACCCTGCCGGTCATTTATGGCCGGCAGTTTTATATGGCTTCAAACCACAACTTTTTTTCATTGTTCCATTCTCCATTGTAATTAATGAACAGTTCCTCACCTGCCCTGATCGCCCGCACGGTTTTAATGGAGATAAGATCATTCTCGTAATCCATTTCGTATTCGCAGTTCGATCTATAGGAGTGATTATACACAGGCACATAACCCAGCGCCATGCAACATTGATCGTGGTCGTCGCCCCATTCAAAGATATAGTTGTACAAGGTTGTTTGATCAATGAGTTTTCGATCGGCCTTTGATAATACGATCACCGGGGCAATTTCAATAACAGTACGTGCTTTTAGTTTTTCTGATGTAAAAACGCCACGCCCCATTTTGGGGGTGGGCGCTATATACAAACAAGGCAGTATCATGAGGGTTTGTATTATTTCAATTACGGGGCACAAGATAATCAATTGGCAGAAGGCAATTGGTAATTGGCAATTGACAAAGTGCAAGGTTGCCGATTTTTTTCAGGCATTCAGGTTATCTTGCCAATTACATGCATGCTGCATCATATTTCATTGGCTAATTTGCCCATTAGCAAATTAGCACATTAGCTATTTGTCTATTGCTTATTGACTAAATTTGGCCCATGAGCTTGGAAACTGAAAATGCCAGAGATCAATTCCTGCACCTGATCCGTCAGGAAGATGTATTACAGATGCGGGAATTTCTGAACGACCAGAATATCAGCGAAGTGGCTGAACTGATCAATGAATTCCCTGAATACTCGAGCCAGATCATTGGCAATATGAGTATTCACCGGGCTGCCAGTGTGTTCAAGATCCTTGACCTGACCACGCAAAAGGCGATCATCCAGGAACTACAGCCTTTCAAAACGGCCGAGCTGTTGAACGAGCTGCCTGCGGATGACCGCACGGCCTTTTTGGAAGAATTGCCCAGTGAAGTGGTAAAAGAGCTTATTAAATTGCTTGACCCCGACGAACGCCGGGTAACCCTGGCGCTGCTCGGCTACCCCGAAAGCAGCGTAGGCCGGCTGATGACGCCCGATTATATTGCCGTTGGCGTTGACTGGACGGTACAGGAGGTACTGGATCACATTCGTGAGGTTGGTAAGGATAGTGAGACCATCGATGTGATCTATGTGGTGAACGAACGCGGCGAATTCGTAGACGATATGCGTATCCGCGAGATCATTCTCACCAACCCGCAAAAAAAAGTAGATGAAATTATCGATTACCGTTATATAACCCTGCATGTAAACGACGACCAGGAAGTAGCCAATCAAACCTTTAAAATGAACAACCGCGTGGCCCTGCCGGTAATAGATGATAAGAACATCCTGCTGGGCATTGTGACCATCGACGACGTGCTGTGGGTTGCAAACGAAGAATTCAGTGAAGACATTCAAAAGATCGGGGGTACGGAAGCGTTGGATGAACCCTACCTCGAAATGCCCATTATGAAACTTTTTAAGAAAAGGGTGGTATGGCTGATCGTGCTGTTCCTGGGTGAAATGCTTACAGCTACGGCCATGGGTTATTTTGAAGATGAGATCGCCAAAGCAGTGGTGCTGGCCCTCTTTGTTCCCCTGATCATTTCAAGCGGCGGAAATAGCGGCTCGCAGGCCTCCACGCTTATCATCCAGGCCATGGCCGTTGGAGAGATCACCATTAACGACTGGTGGCGGGTCATGCGGCGAGAGATCACCTCGGGTATCATGTTGGGCACCATCCTTGGCCTTATCGGTTTCATCAGGGTGGCCTTATGGAATGCCATCTTTCATACCTATGGGAGCCATACCCTGCTTATTGGCAGTACAGTTGGGTTCTCCTTAATTGGCGTTGTGCTCTGGGGCACCATTTCAGGCTCTATGCTGCCCATCATTTTGAAAAAACTGGGCGCCGACCCGGCTACCTCCTCGGCGCCGTTCGTAGCTACCCTTGTAGACGTAACCGGACTGGTGATCTATTTCTCTGTTGCCTATTTATTTTTGAGCGGGATCCTGCTATAAACAGGGCGTATAGAACAGTAAATGACCAGGATGGAAAAAATACCACTCATCAAATTGAGGTCATTATTCTTTCGGGTTTTCTTATAAT
This sequence comes from Longitalea arenae, assembly GCF_016924755.1. Taxonomy (GTDB): domain Bacteria; phylum Bacteroidota; class Bacteroidia; order Chitinophagales; family Chitinophagaceae; genus Niastella; species Niastella arenae. The sequence continues at coordinate 489,158 of NZ_JAFFJX010000004.1, forward strand.
TTCCCGGTATGAAAAAATTGCTGCTGCTGCTGTTGTTACAGCCAGTCCTTATTTCCTATAGCCAGCTGAGTCCATTAACGGTAGAAAAGATCATGCGCGACCCCAAATGGATGGGTACCTCCCCCGCTAACCTGCAATGGACAGCCGACGGAAAATACCTGCTGTTTACCTGGAACCCCGAAAAAGCAGCCGCAGATTCTATTTATTATATAACACCTACGGCCATAACGCCCCGGAAATCCACCCAGGCCTTCCGCCAAACAGCCATCGCAGACAACCAGATAAAATATAATTCCAAACGCGATCAATATGTGTATGTGCAGGAAGGGGATATTTTTCTCTTTTCTGTAAAAACCGGCATCCGGCAGCGAGTAACGCAAACCGTTGCTGTTGAAGCCAACCCGCTGTTCTCATTCCAGGACCAGAAAATAGTGTACCTCCGCGAACAAAATGCCTGGGCCTGGGATGTACAAACCGGGGCTACTACCCAGCTCACAAACTTTCAAACGGCTGCTAGCCCCGCGCTTGCATCACGGGGCAATCAAGCCGCCACCGCTGATAAAGGAAACCAGTCGGGCAGCAACCGGCAGGAAAAGTGGTTACAACAGGAAGCGCTGGAAAACTCTGTGGTGCTGCAAAGGCGTAAACAAAAGAAAGACCAGGCCGATTCGATGGTAAAGCAATTTGCGAAGGAAAAGATAGTGCGCGCCATTCCGCTCGATGGCAAGACCATGTCATTGCTTACGATCAGTAACAATGGCCGCTTTATTTCGTATCGCCTGGTCGCTACCGCTGCCGGCAAAACGACCATTGTACCCAGTTATGTTACCGAAAGCGGATTTACTGAAGATCTTGCGGCGCGCACCAAAGTGGGCGCACCACAAAACACCCAGGAATTGTTTGTGTTCGATACCGAAAAAGATACGGTGCTCACTGTGAAGACAGACTCCATACCGGGCATTCGTGACCTGCCGGCATACTTAAAAGATTACCCGGCCCTGTATGCCGAAAAAAGCAGGAACCCGTCATTGCGTGCGGTGAATTTTATAAACACCAATTGGGCGCCCACCGCTAATTATGCCGTGGTAGAAGTGCGGGCACAGGATAATAAAGACCGTTGGTTATTATTACTGGATGGCGAAACAGGCCGTTTATCGCTGCTCGACCGGCAAAGCGATGAAGCGTGGATCGGCGGGCCCAGCGCCGGCGGATTCCCTGTATTTAATTCAGACTGGGTAAATGATGAGCTGTTCTGGTTTCAGTCAGAAGCAAGCGGTTATTCGCATCTATATACCATCAATGTTAAAACAAAAGAAAAGAAAGCACTCACCAGTGGCAATTATGAAGTGCATAACACCCAGCTGTCGAACAATAAGAAATACTTTTATATCACCACCAATGAAGTACATCCCGGTGAGCAGCATTTTTATCGCCTGCCGGTAAACGGCGGTCAGGCAGAACGCATAACAACGCTTACCGGTTCAAACCAGGTAAAGTTATCGCCCGATGAAAAATGGATCGCTTTTTTGCATTCATACAGCAATAAGCCCTGGGAATTGTACCTGCAACCGAATCAGGCGGCAGGCGGCAACGCCAAACTCAAACCCGTACAGGTGACCACCATGGCGCAGAGCGATGAGTTCAGATCATATAACTGGCGCGATCCTGAATTGATCACATTCACGGCCCGCGACAGTGCGAAGGTATATGCCCGGCTTTTCAGGCCCGCGCAGGCTCATGCCAGTAAACCAGCCGTGATCTTTGTACATGGCGCCGGCTATTTGCAAAATGCCCATAAATGGTGGAGCAGTTATTTCCGTGAATATATGTTCCACAATCTGCTGGCCGATAACGGCTATACGGTGCTCGATATCGATTATCGCGGCAGCGCCGGTTATGGCCGCGACTGGCGTACCGGCATATACCGCTATATGGGCGGTAAAGACCTCGATGATATTGAAGATGGCGCCCGGTACCTGGTTCAGCAACTCGGTGTAAATCCCCAGCATATTGGCGTATATGGAGGATCATATGGCGGTTTTATTACTTTAATGGCATTATTCACAAAACCTCGTATATTTGGGGCCGGAGCCGCATTAAGGCCCGTTACCGATTGGGCACATTACAATCACGGCTATACCTCCAATATTTTAAATGAACCTTTTAATGACAGCATTGCGTATCGTCGCAGCTCTCCCATAAACTTTGCATCAGGCTTACAGGATCATTTGCTGATTTGCCACGGAATGATCGATGTAAATGTTCACTTCCAGGATGTTGTGCGTCTCACACAGCGTCTGATAGAACTTGGTAAAGACAACTGGGAACTGGCCGTATATCCGATGGAAGATCATGCCTTTATTGAGCCTGAAAGCTGGACTGATGAATACAAGCGGATCTTCCGGCTATTTGAAACCCGGCTAAAGAATTAATCCATTTTTCCTTTTATTGAAATGCGGAATGCAGAACGCGAAACGCAGCACGCAACCCAAAGCGCTTCGCCTGGCGGCAGGTGATAACTGCTACTTGAACTGGTGGCAAGAAGCGCTGGGACCGGCGGGTGGTATCTCGCGTTAAGCGTTAAACATTAACCGTTTAGCGTACTACTAAAATGGTATGTTAACCTTGCGTCTTTTTGCGCAGCATATGGCTATTTTTTTGATAATATTGCGCAACCGTTTGCGGATTACGGCAACACAACATATTTAACTCAAAACACAACAGTAAACTGTTGGCTCAACACTTAATATTAAATTAAAACCCTGTAATTATGTGCGGAATTGTAGCATATATAGGAAACAAGCAAGCTTACCCGATCATCTTAAAAGGATTAAAAAGACTAGAGTACCGTGGATACGACAGTTCTGGTGTTGCCCTGTTGAATGGCGGCCTGAATGTATACAAGAAAAAAGGTAAAGTGGCCGACCTGGAAGATACGCTAGTTGGTAAAGATCTGCAGGCGAACATTGGTATTGGCCATACCCGCTGGGCTACCCATGGCGAACCCTGCGACCGCAATGCCCACCCCCATTTATCAGAAAACGGAAAACTGGCAATGATCCACAATGGGATCATTGAAAATTATAACCAGTTAAAGAGCGAGTTACAAAAGAAAGGATACAACTTCATTAGCGATACCGATACCGAAGTACTGTTGAAATTCATTGAAGACATTCAGCTGAACAACCAATGCAGCCTCGAAGAAGCAGTACGTATTGCCCTGAAACGCGTAGTAGGCGCTTATGTCATCATCCTGATCGACCAGGATAACCCCGATACCCTGATCGCAGCTCGTAAAGGAAGCCCGCTCGTAATAGGTATTGGTAAAAATCGCGATGAGCATTTCCTTGCTTCCGACGCATCTCCTATCATAGAATACACTAAAACGGTAGTGTACGTTAACGACTATGAGCTGGCCATCATAAAACCCGATGAACTTGTTTTGAAGAACCTGGGTAATGAAAAGATCACCCCCTTTGTTCAACAGCTCGATCTTGAACTCGCTGCCATTGAAAAAGGCGGTTACGATCATTTCATGTTGAAAGAGATCTTTGAACAACCAAGCACTGTATTCGATTGCTTACGCGGCCGGGTAGATGCAGCGAATGGAACCATTACCATGTCGGGCGTAACAAGCAACATCGAACAACTTAAAAATGCCCAGCGCATCATCATCATCGCCTGCGGTACCAGCTGGCATGCCGGATTGATCGCCGAATATATTATTGAAGAATTATGCCGTATTCCGGTGGAGGTAGAATATGCATCGGAGTTCCGGTACCGCAACCCGATCGTGCAAAAAGGCGACGTGATCATTGCCATATCACAAAGCGGCGAAACAGCAGATACGCTGGTTGCTATTGAAAAAGCCAAAGAACAGGGCGCCCTGATCTTCGGCATTGTGAACGTGGTAGGTTCTTCTATTGCCCGCGTATCACACGCAGGCGCCTATACGCATGCCGGTCCAGAAATTGGCGTTGCCAGTACCAAAGCCTTTACTGCCCAGCTGGCGGTGCTCACCATTATTGCCCTGCAACTGGGTTACGAAAAAGGCACCCTCGACAATAAACGCTTCCTGCATCTGTTGAATGAGTTACAAGCTATTCCTGAAAAAATACCGGCTGCGCTGCAACAGGCAGAAGCTGTTAAACAGCTGGCTTATAAATATAAAGATGCGCGTGACTTCCTGTACCTGGGCCGTGGTTACAATTTCCCTATCGCCCTGGAAGGCGCCTTAAAGCTGAAGGAAATTTCTTATATTCATGCAGAAGGTTATCCTGCCGCAGAAATGAAACATGGTCCCATCGCGTTGGTTGATGAAAATCTGCCGGTAGTATTTATCGCCACTAAAGATTCTTACCACGAAAAGATCATCAGCAATATCCAGGAAATAAAAGCACGGAAAGGAAAAGTGATAGCCGTGATCACCGAAGGTGATGACGTAATTACTAAAATGGCCGATGATGTAATTGTAGTACCGGCAGCAGATGAGCTGGTTGCTCCCATGCTCAGTGTTATTCCATTACAATTGCTGGCCTACTACATTGGCGTTGCCAAAGGACTGGATGTAGATAAACCAAGAAACTTAGCTAAGTCGGTAACTGTTGAGTAATTGAATAATAGTGAATGCAATGCTATTATATGAACGAGGCTAATAGCTAGCAGCGAGTGGCAAGCAGGAAACCCCGCTAGCCATTTACCACTAGCTACTAGCCTTCTTATTCGCTATCAAATATGCACAAATCTGTTTTACATTCATAATTATAGCAAATGAATGAAATCAATCGCAAACCGCTCAATTCGTTAGGGTACGACTTCATTCCGGCGCCTTATTTACCCAAGGGGAAAGATGAATACTATCTGCGCAATAAACAGGTAAAGAACGGGATCCATTACCGCCACTTGTCTGCCTATGAAATTGAAGTATTGGTGCGCAACCGCAATACATCTGACAACTGGAACAACCTGCTGGTATCCGATGCATTCAATGCAGAACTGGTGCAGAACTGTAAGTTCTTTGGACTGGTACGCATTGGCAAACTGGAACCTTACTATCTCGAATATCATAATCTTCGCCGCCCGGTAGGCTTTTATAACAGTACCGTTATCAGCTGCGATTTTGGCGATAATGTAGTAGTAGATAACGTGAATTACATCTCCCATTACATCATCGGCAACGACGTGATGCTGGTAAACTGTAATGAAATTGCAACCACCGATCACTCGAAATTCGGTAATGGTATATTAAAAGAAGGCGAACCGGAGAACATCCGCATCTGGATGGAATTGTGTAATGAAAATGCAGGCCGCAGCATTCTGCCATTCGACGGCATTTTGCCGGGTGATGCATTTTTATGGACCTATTTCCGCGACGATGATAAACTGTTGAACCGTTTTAAGGAATTCACGGAGAAGAAATTTGATGCGCTCCGTGGTTATTACGGCACTATTGGCGACCGAACCGTTATCAAGAACTGCCGTATCATCAAAGACGTGAAGATTGGCACCGATGCTTATTTGAAAGGCGCCAACAAGATAAAGAACGTAACCATTAATTCTTCCAGCGAAGCCAATACCCAGGTGGGTGAAGGTTGCGAGCTGGTGAATGGTATCATCGGTTATGGATGCCGGCTGTTCTATGGCGTAAAAGCCGTACGTTTCGTGCTGGCATCGCATTCACAATTGAAATACGGGGCCAGGTTGATCAACTCTTACCTGGGCGATAACTCTACTATTTCCTGTTGTGAAGTGTTGAACTCCCTTATCTTCCCTTCGCATGAGCAGCACCATAACAATTCATTCTTATGTGCAGCGCTGATCCAGGGACAAAGCAATATGGCGGCAGGCGCTACTGTGGGTTCTAACCACAACAGCCGCAGCCCGGATGGTGAGATCGTTGCCGGACGGGGCTTCTGGCCCGGACTCTGTGTGAGCCTGAAGCACAATTCAAAATTTGCCTGCTATACCATACTCACCAAAGGCGACTATCCTGCGGAACTAAATATTCAGCTTCCATTCTCACTGGTGAGTAATGATCTTTGTAATGATCAGCTGATAGTGATGCCGGCCTATTGGTTCATGTATAATATGTACGCCCTGGCCCGCAATTCCTGGAAATATGTTGACCGCGATAAACGCATTGATAAGACCCAGCACCTGGAATTCAATTTCCTGGCGCCTGATTCAATCAACGATGTGCTGCAGGCATTGCCCCTGTTGCAGAAATTTACCGGCAAAGCCTGGTTGAAGCGGGAAGGCAACCATAAAAAAATGAGCGACGACGAGATGATTGCCATTGGCCAGGCATTGCTCGATACGAATGATCCGGTTGTGAATGAATTGGATATTCTGGCCGATGATTTTGAGAACACCCGCCGGCCGGTACGAATTCTAAAGGTAATGAAAGCGTATCATTTGTTCAGGGAATTGGTAATGTATTACCTAACCCAACAGTTATTGGAGCATATCGGCATCAATAACATTAAAACCCATGAACAATTGATCGAAAGCCTGCCATCAAAAGCGGTCATCGCTCCATGGATGAACGTAGGCGGACAATTGATCCTTCGCTCAGAAATTGATAAACTCAACAAACAGATCGTTGCCGGTAAGATCAAGGACTGGGAAGCAGTACATGCCTTTTATGTGCAACAAGGGAAAAACTACCCCATGGAAAAGCTGGCCCATGCCATGGCTGCCGTAAAAGAGGTATTTGATATCAATCTGAAAAAAGCCAGTCCGGCCATTATCAAGAGCTTGTTGCAGCAAAGCATTCATACCAGGGAATGGATGGTGAAAGAGATCTATGAATCACGCGCCAAGGATTACCGCAATCCTTTCCGCAAGATGGTATATGAATCAACCGAAGCCATGAACAAGGTAGTGGGAAAGCTGGAAGACAACAGCTTTATCAAACAGGAACAAGAAGCACTGGAAGAATACAAAAAGCATATTCAACAGTTGGTGTCTAAATTAAAACTGGACAAGCCGAATAAATTGAAAGTTGCCTAAAGGGCGATAAGTCGAATTAGTCAAAGGGTCAAATGAGTCAAATTAGTCATAACGGTCAAATGCTTTGACTTTGTGATTAATTTGACTCATTTAATTTATTGACAGATTTGAATCGTTACTGATTTGACTCAACCTGTTACTTAACAAACCGCAATATATTCGAAGGTCCTTTAGGCGTAAAAGCGTAAATGCTATAGATACCTGAGGGCAAGCCTGGCAGTGCGAGTGGCAAATGGTTCAACCCACGTTCAATACTCCTATTGATCACTTTCACGATCCTGCCATTATTATCGACAATACAAAGCTTTGCCTGCGTTTTCTGAGATGCGCGGCAAGAAAGCAGCTGAGCATTGGAGTTGCTAATAGCCAATAATTGCAAGGGGCCTGTATTATCATTTACTGCATTATTTCTGTTAGCCGCCATTGGATTATTACTGACTGTAAGCGGCCCTTCAACGGGAACACTGCTTCCCAGGGTAAAAAGTTCAGGAGCCGAACTCCAGGAAGTGACATTATTACTCACTACAGATCCACGCGAACCGGCAGTACCGGTAAAACCGGTGTTACCGTAATTTAACCATACATTATTGTCAAGTTTGGCAACCCTTGCCGTTGTAAGATTGGTGCCTACGCCACTGTTGGGGCCATTAAATGATAATTCAAGGGAAGCCGACGCCGGAGTGCTGGTTTCGCCCTGAACAGTCCAGTATCCGACGGGAGAAATTTGATTGATGCCTGAACCGTACGTATTACTGATCTGCTGCGGATTACTGTTAAAAAATTCTACATTGAAATGGCCGTTACCATTTTTCAAAGCAAGCCATCGCATGACGCCTTCTTTTCCAACCGGGAATAAAAAATGGCTGGTGGCAGACAGGCCTTCCTTACGAAGCGGTCCATCAATATAACTCTTGTTCGATAAGCTGTCAACCACCATACCACAACCAGGAAGCAACTTTAAGAGATTACCCGTTGAAGTAATTATTTTTCCATTAGCCAGGTTTAATAAATAAGGCAATGACCAGGGGGCCATGAGCGTGGCGCCGCTGGCATTATTCATTTTTACAGCAATGCTGTCTTTAATGATCCCTTTACAATCGATGTGTTGATTTACATTGCCGCCGAATACGATCTCCGGGAAACCAGTGCCTGTTTCACAAATTAATGCGGTAGCAGCTTGTACCAGGTGCCTGCCGATCACAGTGACCAGCGTACGGGCAGTATTGCCGAGATTAATGGTTCCGCCCTCTTGGATAAGATCACGCCCTATGAACAATGTATCGGCAAAGTTCAGGCTGAAGGTCACTCCTGTGCCTGCAAGCAGGTCGCTTCTTACCGTAATTGTATTAATACCAGAACCCGAGTAAGTAACTGTTCCATTCATGGCATTGGCCGATAACACCAGTTTACCATAGGTACGGCCACTCAGGGAAAGGGTGCTGGAAGCAGTTGGTATGTCAAATTCAAAAATGCCCTCTTCAGTACCGGGCGCTTTGGACAGAACGGCTACGATCGCGGCATGGCTGCCGGCACTGTTTTGGATATACCGGCCGCCATTCTGAATTCTTAGCGAATCAGCTATTGACACAGGCAAACCATTGTCGGCACCGGATGCATTTCTAAAAATGCCACCATTGCCGATCACCATTCCATAGGTGGCGCCAGACATGGTAAAAGCAGGAATGGCCGTGTTAGCAGCTGGGAGTATTAATTCAATGGTATTACCTGAAGCCGGCGTAATGGCTATTGATCGTACCTGTACACTGCTACTACCACCAGGCAAGGTAACGGTATAAGCGCCGGTAATAAAGGTATTATCAAGGATCACATCATCTGATATAGCCGGGGTCACATCGCCTGTCCAGTTCTGCGCTGTCATCCACTGGCCATTTCCGGCTTCACCATCCCATCGGCGTTGCGCAAAGGAGGGAACATACATTAGAAGGAGAAGATAAAGCAGTGGTTGCAAAGTAAGCAACAATGTTTTTGTAGGCATAACAGTAAAGTTTATGCTACTTTGTAGAGCCCGGGATCGAAGGTAAAGAATTAATTATTTCAACCAACAAAAAGATTACAATTATTTCGAATGTCTGTTAGTGTAACATCAGTGTATGAATAATATAATTCTGCACCGTTACCGGTGCTAAAATTATATTCAAAATTACAATGTTGAGGATCGATTATTTCTTTCTAAAGAAGATGCGTACTGGTACGCCCGTGAACTTAAAATGCTGACGCAACTGGTTCTCGAGATAGTTCTTATACGGCTGCTTTACATCGTCGGGAAAATTGCAGAAGAAAGCAAATGAAGGTACATGTGTCGGTAACTGCGTTACATATTTAATACGTATCGGATTGCCGCGTACAACAGGTGGTTGATAAGCAGCTATTGCTTTCAGCATGATATCATTCAATTCTGAAGTAGGCACCTTGCGTTGTTTGTTATCATATACTTCCAGCGCCATTTCAATGGCTTTATGGATCCGCAGTTTTTCCAGCGCAGAAATAAAGATGATGGGTACGTCGGTGAAAGGCGCGATGCGTTTCTTCAATTCATTTTCATAATCCCGCGCTGTATTGGTGGCCTTTTCCATCATATCCCATTTATTCACCAACAGCACAATGCCCTTGCCCTTCCGTACGGCCAAACTGAATATGTTCAGGTCTTGTTGGGTGATCCCTTTTTCGGCATCCAATAACAATAAACATACATCTGCTTCATCCATGGCTTTAATAGCCCTGATCACAGAATAAAATTCCAGGTCTTCATGCACTTTTGTCTTCCGGCGGATCCCTGCAGTATCGATGAGTATAAACTCTTTCTGAAATAAGTTATAATGGGTGTGAATGGTATCGCGGGTAGTACCGGCAATATCACTCACTATGGTGCGCTCCTGCCCTATCAAGGCATTCAGCAGCGACGATTTGCCTACATTCGGCTGACCAATAATGGCAAATTTGGGCAGGGCCTCTGCAGCTTCTGCAGCAGCAACCTGTTCATCGGTGATCAATGCAGAAACGGCATCGAGCAGTTCGCCCGTACCACTGCCACTCATTGAAGACAGGAAAAAGATATTATCGAAGCCGAGTCCGTAAAACTCAGTAGCCTCCAGCAAACGCTCATGGTTATCTACTTTATTCACCACAAGGAATACCGGCTTGGCCGTACGGCGCAACACATCGGCCATGGATTCATCCAGGTCGGTAATGCCGGTGGCAGCGTCTACCATGAACAATATGGCATTCGCTTCTTCTACAGCGATCATTACCTGTTTGGCGATCTCTTTTTCAAAGACCTCCTCGCTCTCGGGAACGAAACCGCCGGTATCTATGATGTTGAATGTTTTACCATTCCAGTCGGCCACACCATATTGCCGGTCGCGGGTTACACCGCTCACATCATCCACGATTGCTTTACGCTGCTCAAGCAAGCGGTTAAAAAAGGTGCTTTTCCCTACATTGGGTCTTCCTACAATTGCTACTGTAAAACCTGCCATAATGTTGCTCAAATATTATTAGTGATAGCCGTATTCTTTTAACATATAGTCATTATCGCGCCACTTGGGCCGTACTTTCACAAACAGTTCCAGAAACACTTTTTGTCCTAGGAAATGTTCGATGTCTTTTCTCGCCTCAGTTCCCAATTGCCTGATCATTTTTCCGCCCTGGCCCAGCAAAATACCCTTTTGGGTTTCCCGGTTCACGATTATATCAGCGCTGATCTTTACCAGCGTAGTCTTCTCTTTGAACTCATTCACAATAACAGTGGTATGATAGGGAATTTCTTCCTGGTATAAATAGAAGATCTTTTCCCGGATCATTTCTGCGCAAAAGAACCTGGTAGGCAGATCGGTCATTTCATCGCCTTCGAAAAACGGCGGGTTCTCGGGCAGAAATTTCAGGATGGCTTCGATCAGGTCCTGCAACCCTGTTTTATTAAGGGCCGAGGTGCCCACAAGTGCCTTGCAATAGGGCCTGGATCCAAAGAAAGTAAACACCTCCTCTTTTTTTGCGCTGGACGCTTCATCGAGTTTATTGATGACGATGATGGCCGGAACTTTTAAACGCAAGGCTTCAAAAATGCCGTTTACTTCTTCGTGATTGTCATTAATATCAACCATCAATAAAGCCACGTCGGTATCTTCAAGGGCTTGTTTAACCGCCTGCATCATTTTTTCCTGTAGCTTGTACTTTGGTTCAATGATGCCGGGCGTATCGGAAAAGATGATCTGGTATTCCGGTTCGGTTAAAATGCCTTTGATGCGATGGCGGGTAGTTTGCACCTTGGGCGATACAATAGCCAGCTTCTCGCCCATCAGAGCGTTGAGCAAGGTACTTTTTCCCGCGTTTGGGCGGCCAAATATGCTTACGAAACCCGCTTTCATTATTGACATTAAAATTCCTGCAAAGGTAGAAGATTAAAATTTGTTTGGTGGCAATGATTTATATCTTTATCTTTGCAACCCAATTAACGAAGAAGGGTCGTCACGGCTAAGGTAAAGAAAGGTTGGAGGTTCGAAAATTGGTGTTGAAAGGCTGGGTTTGAAGCTAAAGAAAATGTTAAGATTGAGGGGGGCTATTTCGACAATGAGTTCTTGAAATAAAAATTGAAAATATTATATCGCGCGGTAGAGCAGCGGTAGCTCGTCGGGCTCATAACCCGAAGGTCGCAAGTTCGATCCTTGCCCGCGCAACTTTGGAAAGGCTTCTGAAAAGAAGCCTTTTTTATTGCATCTAATTGATACGAATTATTATTTGCGCGGAAGTAGCTAGTGAATGGGCTCATATCCGCCAGCTGGCGGACGCACATTCGATCCTTGCCCGCGCAACTTTGGAAAGGCTTCTGAAAAGAAGCCTTTTTTATGTATATAGTCTACGTTTTATACTCGGCACGATTCGACAAAATTTATGTTGGCTACACCAACAATCTCGAAAACCGATTCAAATCGCATAATGAATTAGGCACTAAAGGCTGGACCATCAAGTTCCGGCCTTGGAGTATTATTTATACAGAAAGCTTTAGCGATAAACCAAGTGCAATGAAAAGGGAGCAGGAATTAAAATCTGCTGCCGGCAGAGGGTTTATCCGCGAACTCATACAACAACGATCTCAATAGGGCTCATATCCGCCAGCTGGCAGACGCACCTTCGACCTTACTCCCACCAAATAAAAAACCCGCTCCATAAAGAAGCGGGTCGTCATCGCCTTTTCCTTTTTAACATCGAACATCATCAGGGATAATAGTTTCCCCGTCACCTTTCTGGAATGTAGTGCTTGTATTATCTGAATTTGTGATGTGGAGGTAAGGCAACAAAGCTCTAGCGTGCATCATGAACCTACCGCAAACAGTATAGTATAGTTGATATTAAATAATTCAACCATTACTTAACAGCGGTTATCCGTTATTAAAGTTACAATTTTTTTATTTCCCTGTACTTTTTTAAGGACATTTATTATAAGACATATATCTTAGCGCCCCCTTTTCAGGGGTTTTAAAATAAGGGAATCCTATCTTAATTGCGTACATGCGAAAACGTAAACCGACAGGCCGGAGGCCCATCGCCCAGGAACTCTCTGCTGCCGAAACCGAGAAGATGCTAAACAGAATTGGAAAACTACTGAAGAATAAACGCCAGGCCCGAACAACGCTGGAGAGCTTTTCATATGAGATCAATATTTCAAGAAGCGCTATGACCCGTTACGAAGCTGGTGGCGACATGTATTTAAGCACCTTCCTGAAAGTATTACACGGACTGGATATCAAACCGGAAGACTTCTTCAAGGATCTGTAAAGGATTAATATATTTTAGATGTAATATCTTATCCTCTTTTTGAAACACTTCCGCCGCCGCTGGCTGATTTATATTTGATCACCGGGTCTCCTTTATAATGCACATCGCTGCCGCCACTGGCCTCTGCAGCCATTTCCTTATGAACAGTTATGGTTGCATCGCTTCCGCCACTCACCTGCAGAATCGCATAGTCTGCATTCAAACTATATCCGCTAAAATCACTGCCGCCGCTGGCCTCTACCCTTACATTTACGGCAGTACCTTTAATGTGCACATCAGATCCGCCACTTTGATGAACCGTAAGATCAGTAACGGCTATTTCGCCATTGAAATCACTTCCGCCTGCTAAGGACATTTCCAGCTTGTCAAAGCTCAATTTTCCTTTGACAATGACATCTGCACCACCAGTTGCCCTCAGTTTTGACAGCGATTGCACAGCTACATAAGCCGTCAATCTTTTATTTCGCCAGTTCCATCCTTTGTCAAGATAGATCTTCAACTCGCCATCTTCCACAACGGTTTTTATTCTATCCCGATCACCAGTCTCAGCAGCACTTACCGCCACCCCTTCTTCAGCCGCCTGCGACAGGTACAGGTCGATCCCGTCGGAGACCCTTATAGAGTTAAAACCACCTACCAGGCGTTTCTCCACGTTGGCGTCATAGATCACTTTCTCCTGGCAAAGGGCCAGAAGATTGATAAATAACAAAATAGGCGTTATCAATGCCTTCAACATAGTGTTCATTTGTTCGTGAAACGGGCAAAGCAGCCGATATGTTACAATATCCTTAAAAAAAATAATGTTCGTATCTTTGCGCGCTATTCTTTAAATATAGATTTCAGTTTCCCGGGGTGCTTTTTCGCCATTGCGCAATTGCTGAGAAATACCCGTAGAACCTGATCAGGGTAATGCCTGCGCAGGGAAGGTAGCTTCGATATTTGTCTACGCTTCACTTTCGCAGCATTTCTCTCAAACCATTTTTTCAACAAAAGGATCCCAATGAAATGAGCCAATGAAGTAAAAGGCACAGATCATAGGGATAAAAAACAGGGGATTTACACATGAAAAAAATGCTTTTGGGGATTTGCTATCTGTTGTTAACCCAAAGCCTGCTGGCCCAAATCACTGGAAAAGTGACAGATGCTTCCTCAATGCCTATCGCCGCTGCAACAGTAGAACTGAACAATGGAATGTCTACGCTGACCAATGAAAACGGATTTTTCGAATTCAAAAAGATCAGGCCGGGTAATTATACTTTGCACATTAGTTCCGTGGGTTTTCAGGCCATCGATCAACCGGTAAGTACCGGCAATCCAATTGATATCAGGCTCGAAAGGCTGAATCTTTTTTTACAACCAGTTGAAATAAAAGCTACCCGCGCCGGGGATAAATCGCCTTTCACGAAAAACAATCTTTCTAAAAAAGATATTGAAAAACTGAATCTGGGGCAGGACCTGCCATTTATCCTCAATCAAACCCCTTCTGTGATCGTTAATTCCGATGCCGGTAATGGAGTGGGTTATACCGGTATCCGCATTCGGGGCACCGATGCAACACGTATCAATATGACGCTTAACGGTATTCCCTATAACGATGCGGAATCGCAGGGAACCTTCTTTGTGAATTTGCCTGATTTCACCTCATCTGTAAACAGCATACAGGTGCAACGGGGTGTAGGCACATCGTCGAACGGTGCTGCCGCTTTTGGCGCCACTATTAACTTAAGCACCAACGAAACGAATACCATCCCTTATGTAGAAGTGAATAATAGCTATGGTTCCTTCAATACCTGGAAACACACGGTTAAGGCAGGAAGCGGATTGATCAACAACCACTTCACCATCGATGCCCGGGTTTCCAAGATCTCCAGCGATGGCTTTATCGACCGTGCCACCAGCTCGCTGAAATCATTTTATTTGTCAGGCGCTTATTTAAACAAGAATACGTCGATCCGCCTCAACGTATTCTCAGGCAATGAAAAGACTTACCAGGCATGGAATGGGATCCCCGAAGCCAAACTGAAAAATAATGACTCTGCCCTGCTGGCCCATTACTATAACAATCTGGGGCCTGGATATTTATATGTTACGCCACAGGACTCTGTAAATCTTTTTGCATCTGATCCAAGGAAGTACAATTATTTCACGTACAGCAATCAAACCGATAACTATCAGCAGGATCATTATCAGTTGTTCATTAACCATGACTTCAATGGCAAATTGGCTGTTAATACAGCTTTCTTTTTAACCCGCGGCCGGGGTTATTATGAAGAATACAAGCCGCTCAGCAATTACAGCGACTACGGACTGAATGATCTGATATTTGGTACTGATACCATACGCTCAACCGACCTGGTGCAGCAAAAATGGCTGGATAACTATTTCTACGGACAGATCTTCTCCCTCCAATACAAAGAAGGCAATAATCAACTCATCGTTGGCGGCGGCTGGAATCGTTACGATGGCAAACATTTCGGCAAAGTGCTCTGGTCCGAGAAAGGCGGCATTCCCAATAATTATCATTGGTATAATACCGATGCGTATAAAACCGATGTGAATGCCTATGCCAAATACCAGATGCAATTGGGTGAAAACCTTCAGGGTTTTGTTGACCTGCAATACCGTCGTGTATTGTATTATATTGGCGGTTTTGCTGATAATCCAACCCTTATGCTCCGCAATACCTGGGATTTCTTCAATCCGAAACTGGGTTTGGTGTATTCAAAGAATAACTACCAGTTATATGCTTCTTATTCGCAGGGAAATAAAGAGCCCAACCGAAACGATTTTGAAGCCGGTATGGATCAGCAGCCAAAACCTGAAAAGCTGCACGACTTTGAATTAGGTGTAGAAAGAAAATCCAGTGATTACAACTGGGCGGCTACACTTTATTATATGTTGTATAAAGATCAATTGGTATTAACCGGAAAGATCAATAATGTTGGCGAGTACACCCGCAGCAATGTTCCCGACAGCTATCGTATGGGTATAGAGTTGCAGGGAGGTATCAGATTTACGCATTGGCTGAATGCCGTTGGTAACATAACGCTCAGTAAAAATCAGATCAAAAACTTCACCGAGTATTATGATGATTATGATTTTGGAGGACAAAAAGACAGCGTACATGGCAATACGGATATTGCATTTTCACCGGCTGTTGTTGCATCAGCTATGTTAAACATTATTCCTTGTGCTAATGTAGAGATCAGTTTGCCCGCAAAATATGCAGGGCGTCAATACCTCGATAACACATCTGATGAAAAACGCAGTCTTGATCCTTATTTTGTACAGGATGCAAGGATCAGCTATACCCTGCGGAAAACCCTGTTCAGGGAATCTACTTTCATTGTTCAGGTAAATAATGTTTTCAATAAAAAGTATGCGCCTAATGGTTATACTTACAGTTATAAATATGGTGGCTCTGTGATCACCGAAAATTTTTATTACCCGATGGCCGGCACCAATTTCATGGTGGGTTTGAATGTGAAGTTGTAAGAGGTGAAATGCCAGCTAAAAAACGAACCCTGCCGGTTGCCGGCAGGGTTCGTTTTTCTACATAGACCGCTTTTTTGAAGGATCCTGCCTGATCATAAATACACTATAAATAACTACTTTAGCGTCGAAAACTTCAAATACAATTGTGTAAGGAAATCGTTTCAATCTTCCCTGTCGAACAGGTTCCTCATAAAACGAATACGAGAAAGGATTGCGAATTAAGCTTTTATAGAACATATCCAGTTCTTCCAAAAATTCATGCCCCAAACCTTCTCTTTGCGCTTCATACCAATCAAATGCTTCAAAAATCTCGAACCTCGCTAATGGCCTGATCTCGATGTTATAGACCATTTCTCTTCTCTTTATCTATAGCCATTTGTTTTACTTCTTCCCAGCTATATGAGGCGCCTTCTCCTCTAAGATATTTTTCGCGTTCTTCCCGAATAATGTTATGCCTGATTTCCGTCAGATCACTTTCTTCCTCTTTAAGCAACACGTAGTTTTTTGCAACATTTAATAGGGACTCTTTTTCCACTAAAGTCAGTTTTGACCAATATTGCATAAACTCATGATCTAATGATGGAGCACCCATATTAACGGTTTTTACAAATTTACTCCTTATAAGATGCTTCTCCAAACCGGGTCTACGGCTGCGCATTTGCACTATCCACCATCTGCCTCACCGGTTTCTCCGCCTGTACCCAAAGATCAATAATTTGTCCCTGGCGGATGCGGTTTACATTGCCATTAGGGGTGAAGTGATCGGGCGACTGCTTATATACAAACCAATTGGGGTCAGCGCCTTCCGGCTGCGTGGTACCGGAAGTAAATCCGTTTGCCTCCAACACTGTTTTTGCTTCATTTAAATTAAGTCCCACCAGATCTGGTACTTCCAATAACTCTGAACCGGTACCACGTCCTAACACAAGCACGATGCCGCTGCCCATGGGTATTTTGGTGCCCTCTTTAATGGGTTGCCCTTTGTAATGTTGTTCAAGCACCAGGTCACGGGCAAAATAAGGCGCATAGATAGTGTCTTCGAGTTTCAGCTTCAGTTGCTGTATGGTGATCTGTGCACTGCGAAAGCTTTGTCCGGTCAGCTTGGGCATGTCAATATCGGGCGCCGCGTCGCGGTTAATGGTCAAATAAACCGTACGGTTCATCTTAACTTTCGATTCGGCGTTGGGAAATTGCTTTACAACCGATAAAAGCGCTGCTGTATCGTTATAAACAGTATCCTGTATCTCTACTTCAAATCCCTGACCTTCCAGTAACTTTTTGGCTTCTTCAAATGATTTACCGGTTACTGATGGCACCGCCAGTGTTTTATCATGCCGGGTGATCCAGGACAATGACTGAAAGAAAAGAAAAAACAATACTAACAAAATGCCAATACCCAGCAGGATATTCGCCCAAAGTGGTTTTCCGGTAATGAATTTAAACACAGGTGATATTGATTAAAATTTAAAAATCAGGATACAGATATATGCTGGTAGTAAATGGTAAATGGCTAGTGGGGTGTGTCCGCCATTCCTAATCCAAAGCCCTGTTCGTTACTTACCACTTCCCTATCCGCTATTCTTTACATCCTAATTGTTTTTCCCCTACCTGCCACTTGCTATTTACCACTTGCCTTTTACTTATTGACCAAATTTCGATTGCCAGGCCAGCATTCCGCCTGCCAAGTTCTTGGTATTGGTAAATCCAAGCGTTTCGAGGATCATAGCTGCCTGTCCGCTACGGTTACCGCTGCGGCAATACACGATCACTTCTTCATTCTTCAGGTTATTCAGCTCATCCACCTGCATCATTTGCACCTGTCCCAAAGGAATATGTGCACCGCCGATATTAAACTCAGCGCGCTCATGGGGCTCGCGTACATCTACCAGGTTCAATTGCTCGCCTCTGTCAAGACGTTCTTTTACTTCTTCAACTGTTATATTTTGCATAAACGATTATTTTATTTTTTTAGGGTTGCTGTGGTTGTTCGGCGGGAGCTGGCACTACAGGCACTTTCACGGGCTTGTCGGGCTGCAGCCACAAGTCAACCGACTGCCCCTGACGGATCCGGTTTACCCGGCCATCAGGGGTCATGTATTCAGGGCTTTGACGGCCAACAAAAGCATTCGGATCTATGTTTGGTATCACCGTCCCTACATTCAAACCATTCGACTCCAGCAACACCTTCGCATCATTGTAAGTTAGTCCAACCAGGTCGGGCACACTGAAATCTTCCTGGCCCAATCCACTGCCCAATACCAGGGTGATCTCACTCCCCTGCGGAATCTTGGTTCCGGCCTTAATGCGTTCACCGTTGTATTGTTGTTCCAGCACCGAATTTTTGGCGAAATCGGCGCGATAGACGGTATCTTTCAGTTTCAACGAGTATTGATTCATCGAGATCTCGGCACTGCGAAAGCTCAACCCTTCCAGGTTAGGCATTTCAACAAGGGGTGCTATTGCCTTGTTAACGGTGAGGTAAACGGTACGGTTTACTTTTACAACCGCTTCAGCTTCCGGGAACTGCCGCAATACCGACAAAGGCCTGGCCGTGTCGTTATAAATTGAATCCTGTAATTCAACTTCAAAGCCTTTGCTTTCCAGTATTTGGCGGGCTTCTGCCAATGACTTACCTGTTACGGCAGGAATGGTAAGGGTTTTATCATGCCTCGTAATCCAGTGAAGCGATTGCAGGAACACAACTACCAGTAAAATAACAATGCCTATGCCTGTTAGTATGTGTACCCAAAGGGGTTTCCCTGTCATGAATTTAAACAAGGTACTATCGGTTTGTTTTAGTTCGTCAATGTATCGGCAAGCGTGAAACGCTAACGCTCAGGTTCCATTATCCCCTCTTTCGCCTGCCTGCGGTATCTTATCTCTTTATCAACTTATCAGCTTGATGAATCTGTAACTTATTTTCCATTTCTTCTCGTCAATGCATCTTCTATCAATGCAGAATAAAAGTCCTTCAGTGTCCAGCCCATTGCCCGCACCTGTTGAGGAACGATGCTTGCTTCGCTCTGGCCGGGTACCGTATTTATTTCCAGCATAAAGGGCGCCTGTTTGGCTTCATTGTATATGAAATCTATCCGTATCACGCCACCACAGTTAAACAATTGATAGATCTTTTTGGCTGCACTGCGAACCTTTTCAGCAATCGCTTCATCAACCTGTGCAGGTGTGATCTCTTCACTCATTCCCTGGTATTTTGCCTCATAGTCGAAGAAATCTTTTTTCGATCTCACTTCTGTGATCGGCAGGGTGATGATGCCTTTAGGTGATTTAAACACACCGATCGTGAACTCACGGCCGGCGATAAACTCTTCTACCAGTACCTGATCATCTTCTTTAAACGCTTTCTCCAGGGCACCTGCCAGGTCGGCTGCATCATTGACCTTGCTCATACCTATGCTCGAGCCGCCATTGTTTGGCTTTACAAATACAGGCAGCGTCAACTGGCTGAGGATCTCTTCGGGGGTAACCGGACTGTGCCTAAAAATATGTACTGATTTGGCAACATTTATGCCAGCAAAGGCCGCTACGGCCACTGTATATCTTTTGTTGAATGTGAGCGCAGAAGTCGCTGAATCACAAGAGGTATAGGGCAATCTGGTAAGATCAAAATAGCCCTGTAACCTGCCATCTTCACCGGGTGTTCCATGGATCCCGATCAATACGGCATCAAATGTTATTTTTTTGCCATGAATGGTGAGGGAAAAATCATTCCGGTCAACGGTTATTTTCTGGCCATTGCCGCCATCATAATACCAGCCCTGGGGAGTTATATCAATCTTATATACGCTGAACTTATCGGTATCGATATTCTTTTCAATAGTAAGCGCACTTTTATAGGAGATTTCTGCTTCTGTAGAGTAACCACCGGTAACAAAGGCAATATTGGGTTTCATGTAATGGTTGGAAAATTTTTTAGCAAATAAACGAAATTAAACCGGAAAGTCACACCGGTGAAAGGTTAAAGCAGGAAGTCGGCGGCGTGGGATTTTGCTTCTTAAAAGAGCAATAAAAAAGGTGAAGGTCGTTAATCCTTCACCTCAATACGGCAGGAAATATCACCCGCCACTTACAAGTAGCACAAAGGCTACATTACTATTCTGAAAGAAAGTTAGGAAAAATATCAGCTTGCATCAAATATTTTTTCCGGAACAAAGGTCCGGTTTCCTTACTTTCTAGATGTGCAGTTTTTCTTTTTTTGCCATCAGTTCTTCCACTGTTTCAACATACATTTCATCTGGTACACAGCAGTCAACCGGGCAAACGGCTGCACATTGCGGTTCTTCGTGAAAACCCTGGCACTCGGTACACTTACTGGGAACTATATAATAAGTATCCACACTTATAGGAGCATGGGCAGTGTCGGCATCAGTTACAGTTCCATCCTTTAAAACATACGATCCTTTTACAGTAGTGCCATCAGCGATCCTCCATTCTACTCCTCCTTCATATATGGCGTTATTCGGGCACTCGGGTTCACAGGCGCCGCAGTTGATACATTCTTCGGTGATTTTTATTGCCATAACTTACTGAATTTAAAACCTGCCCTTCCCTTCTGTTTTTTCCCGGGTTTTGAACCCGGTGCCGCCGCATCATCGGCAGCAACCTGAGGTAAAAGCAGGCAAATGAATTGAATACATCTATTTTTGCACAACAAATATAAGGTGGAATGAATTTACAACAACGAATCGTTTTATTAAGCCGGTTAGGTGAATATATTTTGCAGGATAGCGATAACTGGCAGATTGCCAAACAGAAAGCGAATTTGCAGAACAGCTGGTTCACCCCTGAATTTATTGACCTGGCTACCCGTACCATCGCGCTTGCATTTTTACAAAAGGATTTATTGACAGCCTGGGCCCGCCAATATAATGTCCCGGCCGAAAATACCGCTCCCAGGAACGTAGGTATCGTCATGGCCGGTAATATCCCCCTGGTTGGTTTCCACGACTTTTTGTGCGTTTTCATATCAGGTCACCGGCAAACCATTAAACCTTCCTCCAAAGACGATGTGCTCATTAAACACCTGGTGCAGCAATTGCACGAATGGGACGAAGCCACCCGCCAGCTGATCAGTTTTTCGGAGATGCTTAAAAACTGCGATGCCTATATAGCTACCGGCAGCAATAATTCTGCCCGGTATTTCGAATATTATTTCAGCAAATACCCCCATATCATCCGTCGCAACCGCACTTCCGTAGCCATTTTAACCGGTGAGGAAACACCGGAAGAACTGGAAAAACTGGCCGACGATGTGTATCAATATTTTGGTTTAGGCTGCCGGAACGTTACCAAACTATACGTGCCCGAGCAATACGATTTCGTTCCATTGCTTAATGCCTTTAAAAAATACGACCACCTCACTGACCATCATAAATACAAGAACAATTACGACTATATACTGGCTGTGCTCATTCTCAATAAGCAATATTACATGACCAACCAGTCGATCCTGCTGAACGAGAATAAAGAGCTCTTCAGCCCGATCAGCCAGCTGAATTTCGAATATTACAGGAAGGATGAAGAACCTGGCGCAACGCTTTCTGCCAATGCCGATGTGCAGTGTATCGTTGGAAAGAAGCATGTACCTTTTGGCCAGGCGCAGCATCCTTCACTTACCGATTATGCTGATGGAGTAGATGTCATGAAATTTTTGCTGGAGTTGTGAAAAACTGTCAATACCAGTCTGTAATATTTGCACCTGGAAACACAATGTTTTACTTATAATAATTTTTAACTTTTCACGCTAACGTATGCATTTTTAGTGTTTCATGCTTACTTTTAGTAAATTTGGTAAGCGAAGTACGAAGACTTTAGTAAATTAATTGTTAAACAAAATCAATTCCGCTGGTTTACTATATTTCCTGACGTTAATTTGTTGTGCTGTCAGGCATATATTTTGAAACAAGTATAATCTCATTAAATCTATAACGATTATGAAGTGGAAACAAATTCTGGCTATAGTCCTCATCAGTGCCGCCACCACGGGGGTTACCATGTGGGGATATAACCAATTTAGAAACGATCCATATGTTTACCAAAAGGATGGAAATGATTCCGGAAAGGTTCCAGCAAATTATGCCGGTTTTAACGGCGTGGTAGGCCAAAACGGCCCGGTTGATTTCTCAGCGGCCGCAGAAGCAGCCATTCCTGCTACTGTTCACATTAAAACAAAAGCTACCCGTACGGTAAGCAATAACCTGCCCCGCAACAATCCATTCGGTGACCTGTTCCCCGACCTGGATGATTTCTTCGGTGGCGATAAATACCGCTCTATTCCGCAAATGGCTTCCGGTTCCGGCGCCATTATCAGTGAAGACGGATATATTGTGACCAACAACCACGTGGTTGACGGTGCAGATGATATTACTGTAACCCTGACCAATAAAAAATCTTTTAAGGCCAAGATGATCGCTTCTGACCCCAGCAGCGACCTGGCCGTTATCAAGATCGAAGCAAAGAATTTACCTTTTCTGTTATATGGTAATTCCGACGACCTGAAAGTTGGTCAATGGGTACTCGCTGTAGGTTACCCGTTAACGCTTGAAACAACGGTAACCGCAGGTATCATCAGTGCTAAAGGCAGAACCCTGGAGATCAACCGCCGCCAAAGCGATGCCCCTGTTGAATCATTCATTCAAACAGATGCGGCTGTTAACCCCGGTAATAGCGGTGGTCCGTTGATCAATACCGAAGGTAAACTCATCGGTATCAATTCAGCGATCGCTTCTCCCACCGGCGCATATGCCGGTTATTCATTCACCATTCCGGTGAATATGGTGAAGAAGATCGTGTCTGATCTTATTAAGTTCGGTACTGTTCAGAGAGCTTACCTGGGTATTGAATATCCAAGGGATAACTTAAGCGAAGAAGATAAAAGACAGAATGGTATCAAAGATGACGGTGGTGTATATGTAATGAATGTACGGGAAGGCGGAGCTGCATCAGCCGCCGGTATCAAAAAAGGTGATATCATCACCAAGATCAATAACGTACCGGTTGTCAGCGGCGCCGATCTGATCGGACAAATTACAACTTATCGTCCGGGCGACAAGATCACCCTTACTTATCAGCGCGAAGGCAAAGAGCATACTGCTTCTATTACCTTAAAGAATAAAAGCGGCAGTACCGACATGGTAAAGAACTCTGTGCTGGATAAATTAGGCGCCGAGCTGGAAACCCTTAGCAAGGAAGACGCAAAAGAACTGAACGTTAAAGGCGGTGTGGTGGTGAAATCGATCAGCAACCGCGGTGTTCTTAGCAAAGTAAGGATCCAGGAAGGTTATGTGATCATTAAAGCTAATAACAAGGACATCACTAGTACCGAAGACCTGAAAAAGGTGCTTGAAAGCAGCACAGGCAGTGTAAAACTGGAAGGTATCTATCCCGGTTATGAAGGTGTTTATCCGATCATCGTTAACTTAGGCAACTAGAAACTGCAATAGTTATAAACGAAAAAGCGTCCCGTTCAGGCGGGGCGCTTTTTTATTTTATTTTGTTGAGCGTGTTTGCTGCCGGCGCATTTACCGTGTAAGTACCAGGTAGTCCCAGCCTTTCAGTTGGGCTGAAAAAGAACCATTCACCGTCACCTGTTCCTGGCTGAATAAATTGGTGAATTTACCCTGTAGCTGAGCGCCCGGCAACTGAACCGTTAGCTCCTGGCTGGAAAAATTCAGTATCACCAGTAATTCCTTTCCTTCAGACCGGCGAACAAATGCAAGCACCCGCTCATGATCGTTTGTATTGAGTAGTTGGGGAATAGTTGCTTCACCCGCCTTCAGGGCCGGATGCTGTTTGCGTAGTTGTAATAAGGTTTTATAAAATGACTCCAGGGCAGGCGTTCCATTCCAGTTTATTTCATCCTTATCAAAAAAGGGTAAACGCTTATGCAGCGGCAGTTCCTGGGCGGTATACATGAGGGGGATCGCATTCCAGGTGAAGTTGAACACGGCCAGGGGCATCGCCATATCACCGTATTTTTCGAACTCGGTGCCATTCCAGGTATTTTCGTCGTGATTGCTGGTAAAGAGCATGGGAAAGGTACCGGCCGGCAGATCATAGGTATAATGGTTCAGCACATCTTTCAGCTGGCCAAGTGTTATTTCCTGCCTGAAATACTTCTGGGTGGCCGACATCCAGCGCCAGCCATACAGGCAATCAAAGACCTGTAAATACGGAACATCCTGCGTCTCGCCTAACCAGAACAGGGGCTTTATGGCATCCAGCTCAACCCGGGCCCGGTTCCAGAAATCGAGTGGCACCAGGTGGCACATATCACATCTGAAGCCATCGATATCACATTCCTTTACCCAGAAAAGCATGGCGTCTATCATGGCCGCACGCATGTTATGATCATAATAATTAAGATCGATGACATCGTGCCAGTTATTGGTATCGTAAAATTTACCTTCAGCGTCTTTCTTATAGAACTCGGGGTTCGATTTGGTCCAGACATGATCCCAACCCGTGTGATTCGCTACCCAGTCGATGATCACCTTTAACCCCAGATCGTGGGCTTTTTTCACCAGCGATTGAAAGTCTTCCAGTGTGCCAAACTCAGGGTTGATGGCTTTATAATCGGAACAGGCATAGTAGCTGCCCAGTGTTCCCTGCCGCTTTTCCTTGCTGATGGGGGTTATGGGCATAAACCATAAAATTTCAATGCCCATCTCTTTTAATCGGGGCAGGTGGTTGGCGAAGGCATTAAAAGTGCCCTCCGGGGTGTACTGGCGAACATTTACCTCATAAATATTGCTGTTAATGCTCCAAGCTACCGGTGAAAATCGTCGCTGCATAAATCTCATTCCTGGTTGGTTTAATCAAAATTACGGGAATAAATACGTTTCAGGTTGCAGGTTCCAAGATACATGGTCCAACAACTTCCATGCCCTCTGATTACCGTCGACCTTTCCAGCACTTACAACTGCTGATATTTCTCTGCTTCCATCCTGAAACCGGGCACTTGTAACTTGTAACTGGTTCCTACATTGCGTTGCGTTACAAAACCTTTAACCTGGCGCCTGGTAACCAGTAACCGGCAACTTCTTCGTACCTTCGCGGTGGCATGAAAACATTTAATGTACCTATTACCTATCGCAGTCCACTGATCACGGCTATTAAGAACAGCCGCAGGCAGCAGGACAAGATGAAAAAAGACTTTACCCCCACCCTCCTGGCGCTGGACACCCTGCATATTTACCTCGCGCGTCATTTTGGCTTTTGTTATGGGGTAGAAAATGCCATTGAAATATCTTTCCGCACCATAGAATCGAATCCCGGTAAACGCATCTTTTTGCTAAGCGAAATGATCCATAATCCGCAGGTCAATGCCGATCTGCAAAGCCGCGGCGTACAATTTCTGCAGGATAATTATGGCCATCAGCTTATTCCTTTCGAGGAATTGACGGCCGACGACGTTGTGATCATTCCAGCTTTTGGTACAACGCTCGAAATAGAATCGAAATTGAAAAGCCTGGGCATTCCGGTTGAAAAATACAATACCACCTGCCCCTTTGTTGAAAAAGTTTGGAACCGCAGTGAGCAGATCGCCAATAAGGGTTATACGATCGTTATACATGGCAAACCCAAACATGAAGAGACCAGGGCCACTTTTTCACATGCAGCAAGAAATGCCCCATCAGTCATTGTGAATGACATGCACGAAGCCGAAAAGCTGGCAAAATATATTACCGGCGAAAAAAAGGCAGAAGAATTTTATACAGAATTTGCGGGCAGGTTCTCAGCGGGTTTTGATGCTACCCAACACCTGCAACGTATTGGGGTGGTGAACCAGACCACCCAGCTGGCCACCGATACCCAGGCGATTGCTGAGTTCCTGAAACAAACCATACAACAACATTATGGATTGACGCCGGAAAATATTGAGACGCGCTTTGCCGATACCCGCGATACGCTTTGTTATGCCACGAACGATAACCAAACGGCGGTTACCGGTATGTTGCAAACACCGGCCGATATCGCCATCGTAGTAGGCGGCTATAACAGCAGTAATACGACGCACCTCGCTGAATTGTGCGAACAGCAGCTGCCTACATACTTTATCAATTCACCGGAGAAATTACTTTCTGCAAAGGATATCCTGCATTATAATTTTCATACGAAAGAAGAACATATTGCGGCCAATTACCTGCCAGCCGGCAATCCTGCCCGGATCTTGATTACCAGCGGTGCATCCTGCCCCGATGCCGTAGTTGAGAACGTTATCCGCAAGCTGGCATCCTTTTATGGCGTGGAAGATAAACTGAATGCGGAAGTGGAAAAGCTGACAAGCTAAAAAGGAAACAGGTTGATATATTGAAAGCGTTTTAAAAGTTTCAACATATCAACCTGCCGGCTAAAAAGAAGCTACACCATTTTAAATGTATCCAGGAATTTGGTGTTGAAATTGCCTTTTATAAAGTCTTCGTTCTTCATCAATTGCTGATGGAACGGTATGGTTGTTTTTACTCCCTCGATCACATACTCACTCAAAGCACGGCTCATGGTATTGATGGCTTCTTCGCGCGTACGGGCTACGGCAATGATCTTGGCGATCATTGAATCGTAGTAAGGCGGAATTACATAGCCGGCATATACATGTGAATCGACGCGGATCCCATGTCCGCCAGGCTGATGCAGTGTAGTGATCTTACCCGGACTGGGGCGGAAATCGTTATATGGGTCTTCGGCATTGATACGGCACTCAATGGCATGCAGCTGCGGTTCATAGTTCAATCCGCTGATGGCTTCGCCAGCCGCTATTTTGATCTGTTCTTTAATCAGGTCGAAGTTGGTCACTTCTTCCGTTACGCAATGTTCTACCTGGATCCGGGTGTTCATCTCCATGAAATAGAAGTTGCGGTGTTTGTCGACCAGGAACTCAATGGTACCTACACTTTCATACCCGATGGCAGAAGCGGCTTTGATAGCGGCTTCGCCCATACGTTTACGCAGTTCGGGGGTCATGAAGGGAGAAGGAGATTCTTCTACCAGCTTCTGGTGGCGGCGTTGAATGGAGCAATCTCTTTCGCTGAGGTGACAAACCTTTCCATAGCGATCGCCGGCCACCTGTATTTCGATGTGGCGTGGTTCTTCCACGAATTTCTCCATATATATGCCGTCGTTCTTGAACGCGGCGCCAGCTTCGGCCCTAGCTGTATTGTAGGCCCTTTCCATTTCGTCTTCGGTCCATACAACACGCATCCCCTTACCACCGCCGCCGGCAGTAGCTTTCAGGATGATGGGATAACCTACGTCTTTGGCCAGGCTTTTCGCTTCTTCCAGGCTTTCGAGTAAACCTTCGCCACCGGGCACCACAGGCACACCGGCTTTGATCATGGTTTCTTTGGCGGTCATTTTATCGCCCATGGAGCGGATCTGATCGGGCGTGGGTCCAATAAATTTGATATTATGCTCGCCGCAGATCTCCGCAAAACGGGCGTTTTCGGCCAAAAAACCATAACCGGGGTGAATACCGTCGGCATTGGTGATCTCTGCCGCGGCCATGATATGCGGAATATTGAGATATGAATCGGAGCTGGCAGCCTTACCTATACAAACTGCTTCATCGGCGAACCGCACATGGAGGCTGTCTTTATCGGCAGTGGAATAAACAGCAATCGTTTTGATGCCCATCTCCTTACAGGTGCGGATGACCCGGAGGGCAATTTCTCCACGATTGGCAATTAATATTTTCTTGAACATGGATTTAATTGATAATGTGCTAATATGTAAATGTGCCAATGTGCTAATTGCAAACGCAGTCGATTATTTGTCATTAGCACATCAGCTAATTATCAAATTAGCTAATTAATTAAGCTGGTTCTACCAGGAATAATGGCTGGTCGTATTCTACCGGCGAAGCATCTTCTACCAATACTTTTACGATTCGGCCTTTCACTTCGCTTTCAATTTCATTAAAGAGTTTCATGGCTTCGATAATGCAAACCACCTTACCAGGAGTAACATCATCGCCTATTTCAATAAATGCAGGTTTACCAGGTGCAGAGCTGCGATAGAAAGTACCTATCATTGGGCTCTTGATGGTGATCAGGTTGTCGGCAACGGCGTCTGCAGCTTTTGGTTTTTCTGCAGGGGGGGCAGTAACATGGGCAGCAGGTTGAGTAGCCGCAGTTTGCTGTGGCATAGCAGTCATCATAGGAGCAGTATGTACAGGAGCTGCAATGACATTCTGAACCGGTTCTTCTTTTTGCTTGATGGTTAGTTTAAATCCCTTTTCTTCTATCGTCACTTCCCCAATATTTGATTTGTTGATCATTTTGATCAACTCCTGAATTTGTTTAAAATCCATCTGTTAAAAATTTTAGTTTGTCGTTTTAAGTCCTGTAGAACAGGCGGCTAAGATAAGGATTACACACTAAATTTATCCAAAACCGTTTTTTTTAAAATGGCATTGGGGTTCTTACAAAAAAAGAGGACAATGGATTTAAGTTCCATTGTCCCGTTATAACGTACATACTGGTATTATTCTTTTACTCTTTCTACATATTCACCGGTCTTCGTATTTATACGAATCAGCTCACCTTCGTTAACAAAGAGGGGAACGTTAACAGTGGCGCCGGTTTCAACAGTCGCAGGTTTCAGGGTGCGGGTGGCAGTATCCCCTTTTACACCCGGTTCGCTATAGGTCACTTTCACCACAATTTTATCAGGCAGTTCCACACTCATCGGTTGCTCGGTTTCGGTATTGATGAGCACAGAAACTTCCTGGCCTTCTTTCAGGAACTGGGGCGCATCCACCAGGTTCTCGGCGAGGGCTATCTGCTCGAAAGTTTCATTATCCATGAAATTGAAACCGGTGTCGTCCTTGTACAGGAACTGGAAGGTTTTGCGCTCAACGCGTACCGGGTAAATGGTATCGCCGCTGTTCCAGGTCTTTTCAATACTACGGCTATTATCAACGCCTTTCAGTTTTGCCCATACCTTGGCAGCAGCCCGGGCAGTTTTATTTTCGCCAAATTCAACCACTGTGTATAAACTTCCATCCAATTTAAGAATCATGCCGCGGCTGATATCTGAGGTATTTGCCATAAATGATAAAAATTTCAAAAGTCAAAAAACAAGTACAGTTCTAAAAAGTGGGAGCAAAATTATGGCAAAATTGGCAGGTTGCAAAATGGTCAGTTTTCATAAAAAACCGGGCAGAGGTGGCTGTTGGGCGCTATTCAGGTCAGGTATCCTGTTTATTGTTCCTGTGCAGGTTGCCCGGAACTGCTTTTTTGGGGCTCAGCTGCTGCTTTTGGCTTTTCAGCGCCAGCAGTTGTGACGCTCTTTACTTCAACGGGCTGCAGTTCGAGCTCGATCACCTTGTTTGCCTTAACCGCAGCCTTTGTGCTTACGGCAGTCTTTGATTCTGTTTTGTTATTGATAACGATCACTTCGGTTACCGGTGTTACCTTAACCGCCGGAGTCGCATCAACGGCGCTTTTTGCGTCTATTCTCACTTCTTTCAGTTGCACTTCGGTTACCGGTTTTACCTCTGTTAAGGTTATTGACTTTGCTTTTGGTTGGCTGCTTACCTTTTTTACACGCACCGGTACCTGTGGTATTTCGCCATATTTTTCTTCATAGTTTTTGTCTTTCTGCCAGTCAGTTAGCGTAATGGCTTCCACGATCTTTTTATTCCTGTCCTTTACGATCACAACGCATTCGCCATAATTGTCGGCAACCGTTATGCAGTATCCCTTTTTATTCAGGCAATCCTGGAAATGGATGGTAACTTTTTCGGGAGCTGCAGGTGGCTTTGGTGCTGCCGGTGGTGCAGGAACGCCCGCAGTTTCCGGCGCTTCTGGCGTTTCTGGTCTTTCAGGCAATTCCTGCGCTTCCATATTTTCAGGCTTTTCGGGAGCTTCCGGCGCTTCTGGTAATTCTTTGTCGTCACGGGAAGGTACAGCAGGCGCTGCGGGCGGTGCAGGCGGTTCGGGTAAAGCCCCGTATTGCCGCTCAAATGCTTCTTTCTCTTTGGGAACGTTGAGATCGTATTGCTCAATCTTTCCATTCTTTAAGCGAAGCGTAACCTTCTTTTCATCGGTGACATCAATGGTAACGACGTTTTTCCATGCAGCCGGTGTTTTTACAGCTGCCGGTACCGTATCGGTTACCGAAACGTTCAAAGGCTGCTGCTGATTTTGCTGCTGGGTAGCATTGCGAAATGCCAACAGCACTACCATCAATAAAGGCAACAGGAACAGGAATCTGATCAGGTGCACGCGGGCACTCTTTGTTTTGTTCATCATGGCTATTCTTTTTTTTAAGGATGAGAAATTAAAATTGGTGGCTATACTAAATGAATTGACTCCAACAACTTTTAATAGCAGGTACTGGTACTGTTTGCGGTCTAAACCGGTTTGCAAGACCTGCTGATCGGCAATAAATTCGAGGTTCTGCCTGATGTCGTTCCGCAATAACCAGGCAAAGGGATTGTACCAGTTCAGAATACATAATACTTCGCTCCAGATCATATCAACTGAATGCCGTTGTTTTACGTGAATGAATTCATGGCGAATGATCTCTTTGAGTTCATCTTCACTATGCTGGTGCTGGTTAACATAAATGCCACGGCCAAATGAAAAAGGCATTACCGGTTGGTCGATATGGTACAGTTTCACTTTATCGTCGTACAGCAGCACGGCTTTCGACCGCATTTTGTACAATGAATAATACTGGATCAGCAAGCGGGCGATCATCACCAACATGCCGGCAGCAATTATCATTATAGTTATCTGCATCCAACTGGTACCGCTGGCGCCCGGGGCAACGGCAGGGCCATCGGTACCGGCCATTTGGGTAATGGCAGGAATGTAACTGATAAAGGCCGATTCCCGTAAAGCCGGTTGCTGTATTATTATGGTAAATACATTTATAAAGGGAATGACGAAACAGACCATCGAGTAGATCAGCAGGTACCAGCGGTTCCAATTGTAAAAGGTGAGGCGCCGCAGGAAGAGCTGGTAGAAGAGGTAAACGATGGTAAGACTGATCGATAATTTAATAATGTATTGTAGCATCGTGTTTGTATTGGAGTGATTTGAAGGCGAGGCATGAAGGCGATGTGTGAAGTACGAAGCCTGAGGCTAAGTGTAGTAAGAGGGCGATAATACATCTCTTATTGCTAGTTTCTACCTCTTACTTCTCTCTGGTTTTATCGCCTCCGCGCTCAATCATCTCAATAATGTCTTTCAGTTCCTTCGGGCTGAGCTTCTTTTGCTCTACAAAAAAATTAACCAGCTGTTTGTACGAATTATCAAAATAATCCTTCACCACCCCGCTCATAAAATGCTTCTTGTATTCTTCTTCTGTAATAGCCGGTTTGTACATATAGGTGTTACCCACCAGACGGCTTTGCAGCAGTCCTTTCTTTTCAAGGTTCTTGACAGTTGAAGCCAGGGTGGTATAGGGCGGCTGCGGGGGATCCATATTTTCCAGGAACATCTTGATATTGCCGTCCCCGGTTTTCCAGATCACCTGCATGGCCTGCTCCTCCTGTATGGTCAACTTTTCCATATCTACGAAGTTTTCGTAAATCTACGAATACTTCGTAATAAACCAAATCTTTTTTTGTTAAATGAACCTGCTGCCTGTCTATCGTGTTCATTTACTGCTATTTTTGAGAAAAATAAATTGGAGGCCCGAAATTTGTCGGGGCGATAAACAACAAATCATAGAGATGAAAAACCGGCTTTTAGTTTTAGTTCTGGCTTTTACGGCAAAACTGGCATCGGCGCAATCTTTACCGCCTGATAGTCCGGCCTATAAACGTTTTCCTACCCTGCCACCTTTCCATATTTTACAGGTAGACAGCACCACTCTATCTAAGGAAAATCTGGCCAAACACCAGCCTACCATCATTATGTATTTCAGCCCTGACTGCGACCATTGTAAACACCAGTGGGCCGATATGCAGAAACGGATGAAGGACCTGTCGAAATACCAGATCATCATGGTCACTTACCAGCCTTTCGAGGAAATGGTTGCCTTTTACAATGAGCAAAAGATCGCCAGCTATCCCAATATTAAATTGGGCCGCGATACAAAATTCTTCCTGCCGCCTTTTTATAAGATCCAAAACCTGCCTTTTCAGGCATTATATGATAAAAACGGGGCACTGGTGACCACTTTCCAGGGCAATGTGAAGATTGATAAATTGCTGGCAGCCTTCAAGCGCAAGTAGTTCTATTTCGAATTTGGGAACAATTGCGCTGGCAGTGATAAATAAAAATCAATATTCTTTCTTCGCGCCCTATTTTTGCGCAAAAATTAGCTCAACACCTTAAATTTTTTTCTGATGAAAGTAACTGTTGTAGGCGCCGGTGCAGTAGGTGCTACCTGCGCTGATAATATCGCCCGGGCCGAACTGGCTGAAGAACTGGTATTATTGGATATTAAAGAAGGCCTGGCCGAAGGTAAGGCCCAGGATATGATGCAAACAGCCGCTTTACTGGGCTTTGATACCCGCATCACTGGTAGTACCAATGATTACAGCAAAACTGCCGGCAGCGATGTAGTGGTCATTACATCAGGCTTACCCCGCAAACCGGGTATGACACGCGAAGAACT
The DNA here is from genome assembly GCF_016924755.1 of Longitalea arenae. Classification (GTDB taxonomy): domain Bacteria; phylum Bacteroidota; class Bacteroidia; order Chitinophagales; family Chitinophagaceae; genus Niastella; species Niastella arenae. The sequence continues at coordinate 522,047 of NZ_JAFFJX010000004.1, forward strand.
GATCGGAACCAATGCCGGTATCGTAAGAGGCGTTGCCGAAAATATTCTGAAACACTCTCCCAATGCCATTATTATCGTTATCAGTAACCCCATGGATACCATGACCTATCTGGCTTTAACCGCTACCGGTTTGCCAAAGAACAGGATCATTGGTATGGGTGGTACGCTCGATAGCGCCCGCTTTAAATATCAACTGAGCCAGCACCTGGGTTGCAGCCCTGCCGACCTGAATGCAGTAGTGGTAGGTGGTCACGGTGATACTACCATGATCCCGCTGATTCGCCTGGCAACCTGGAACAGTGTACCGGTTACTAAATTCCTGAGCGAAGAAAAACAAAAACAAATAGTGGCTGATACAATGGTTGGTGGCGCCACGCTTACCAAACTCATTGGCACCAGCGCCTGGTATGCACCCGGAGCAGCCGGAGCAGCCCTGGTTGAAAGCATTGTACGCGATCAGAAAAAATTATTTACCTGCTGCGTTTCACTGGATGGCGAATACGGTCAAAAAGATATTTGCCTGGGTGTTCCTGTTATCATCGGAAAAAGCGGTTGGGAAAAGATCGTTGACTTCGGTTTGAATGCTGAGGAACAAGCGCTCTTCAATAAAAGCGCCGATGCCGTTAGAAGCATGAACGATGTACTGAAGACGCTTTAATAAAATTTTCAGATTTTACGATTTAGGGATTTTGAGATTGATCAGAAAGTTCAACCTGAGCAAATCACAAAATCTCTAAATCTTAAATCAGATTTGTCAGATGCACTATCTGCCTCCAATTCATTTCCGACTTCCTCCTTCCTACTCTCTTAACGCATTGCAAGTGCTTATTCCATAAAACATGAAGCCTACTGTGGTAGTTAAGTATATCAATGAGGTGCCCTTGCCTATTGCCCATTGCCCCTTGCCAACTGCCAATTGCCAATTGCTTTTCCATAAATGCCGACTATAGTAGTTATGTATACCTATTAGGGTGCCTTGCCTATTGCCTATTGCCCCTTGCCAACTGCCAATTGCCAATTGCTTTTCCATAAATGCCGACTATAGTAGTTATGTATACCTATTAGGGTGCCTTGCCTATTGCCTATTGCCCCTTGCCAACTGCCAATTGCTTTTCCATAAATGCCGACTGTAGTAGTTATGTATACCTATTAGGGCGCCTTGCCCATTGCCCATTGCCCTATTGCCCATTGCCTATTACCCCTTGCCAACTGCTCCCTCCCTTCCCCGGCACCAGTTTTGAATCATAATACCTGAGAAGCACCAACACAAGCAAGGAACTAAAACAGTTTACTCATTTAAAAAGAGCACACTATGAAACAGGTGTACCATTGGTGTTGTAAGACAGCTTATTTAACAGCTATGCTGTTGCTAAGCAATATAACAGGTATGAACGTGGTTCAGGCCCAAACGGCGCCCGATCAGCCGAAAGCGGATTTTATTCCAAGGAATGTGGGGAAGATCATCCCCAACGAAAACAGCCAGGAAAGTACTATAAATCCCCGTCAGCAAACAAAGTTTGTATATGAAACGGCCAGCGGTAATAACAAACTGCCTGAACCGGTAGCCATGCGCGAACTATACCTAACACCTACCGCTAACGATGGTATCGCGATCCGTTGGCGCGCTGGCTGGGAACCGGATAATCTGAAGTTGTATGAAATAGAATACAGCACGGATGCTATTCACTTTCAAAAGGCCGGCACTTTACCTGCAGGCAATTACCTGAATGGAAGAATTTATGAATTCAGGCATTACCCGGTCAATGCCCGTGACCGCATCTTTTATCGCATCAGAATGGTGAATCAGGCAGGGAACTTTGATTATTCGCCCATCCTGTCGCAAGCAGCCACCAGGGCTACCCAAAACTTCGTTTTTCCTACCATCGTGAATGCCGGTATGGTAAGCGTTTACCTGAACGACTCGTTCAAACAGCTCCAGATCGTTAACTCGCAGGGAAAAGTATTACAGATGCAAAACCTGAATGGCAAAACAGGCAGAATAGATATTCCATTAAATAATTCCGCACAAGGAATTTGTTTTGTACGGGTGCTTGGCCAGGACAGGCAAAGAGACATCGTGCAGAAAATTTTTGTGCAATAGTTTGATAGTTAGTTTTTACCAGTTTTATCGAGTAGGAAGTAAGGGATTACTTCCCTTACTGTCCTCTCACACCACCGTACGTGCCGTTCGGCATACGGCGGTTCATTAAACATAAACAGTTTTAGGAAGGCTTTACAATGTCTGTTAGACTAGTGAAGCCTTCTTTCTTTAGGTAGCTGTTATTAAGCGCTCTAAGCAGAATAGGACTGTGAACAGTTCGCCATTGGCCTTTGCGGGTATTGCCCCACTGATAGGTTTGATTCGCTGGGATGCCAAGCTTTGCTAGTTCTTTAATTCGAGTGCGAGGCTTTTTCCATTGCTGCCAGTAGCATAGCCGGATGCGACTTCTTACCCAACTGTCTAGTTCTTCAAACACCGATTTTGCATCGCTTAGTTTAAAGTAGTGACCCCAACCCTGGTTTAGTTGGCGCAGGCGATCCAGTCGCACTGACATACTATAAGGTTTGCTTCGGCATGTAATTGCACGAACTTTGTCCTTATAAGAGGCTATGCTCTTACGGTGAACGCTAATACCCTTTTCACCTTTACGGTGGTAAAAAGTAAAACCCAGCAGTTTCATCTGCCAAGGACGTGTTACACTGCTCTTGACCGTATTTACTACAAGTTTCAGTTCCTTTTCTATGTAGCGGGTAATGCTTTCCATTACTCGATCCCCGGAACGTTTGCTCTTAACATAAATACTACAATCATCAGCGTATCTTACAT
>NZ_JAFFJX010000005.1 GCF_016924755.1 Longitalea arenae
TTCACTAGTCTGATGGACATCGTAAAGCCTTCTAAAACTGTTAATGTTTAATGAACCGCCGTATGCCGAACGGCACGTACGGTGGTGTGAGAGGACAGTAAGGGAAATAATCTCTTACTTCCTACTCTATAAAATGCAGGCTTGTTAGTTATAGTTCGCTTGCCTGTATTAATAACGGTAATGCTCGGGTTTGAAAGGCCCGGCTTTGGGTATACCCAGGTAAGAAGCCTGTTCATCAGTGAGCTCATCCAGTTCAACACCTATTTTTTTCAGGTGCAGGCGGGCTACTTTTTCATCGAGGTGTTTAGGCAGAACGTATACTTTGTTCTCGTAGCTTTTACTGTTTGTCCACAGTTCTAATTGGGCCAGTGTTTGGTTGGTAAATGAATTACTCATTACAAAACTGGGGTGGCCTGTAGCGCATCCGAGGTTCACCAGGCGGCCTTCCGCCAGCAGGATGATCTCTTTACCGTCGATATTATACAGGTCTACCTGAGGTTTAATGGTGTCTTTGGTATTTCCGTAGTTGTTGTTCAACCAGGCTACATCAATTTCTATATCAAAGTGCCCGATGTTACAAACAATAGCTTTATCCTTCATGGCACGGAAGTGCTTTTCAGTGATGAGGTCGCGGCAGCCCGAAGCGGTAACAATGATATCGGCTTCCTTCACGGCGTCGATCATCTTTTTAACTTCAAAGCCGTCCATAGCAGCCTGTAAAGCGCAGATGGGGTCAACTTCGGTAACAATTACGCGGCAGCCTGAACCAGCCAGGGAAGCTGCAGAACCTTTACCTACGTCGCCATAACCGCCAACCACGGCTACTTTACCAGCCAGCATTACGTCGGTAGCGCGGCGGATAGCATCAACCAGGCTTTCTTTACAACCGTATTTATTGTCGAATTTTGATTTGGTAACCGAGTCGTTTACGTTGATGGCAGGAATGGGTAAGGTACCCTTGGCCATTCTTTCGTACAGGCGGTGAACACCCGTAGTGGTCTCTTCGCTCAACCCGCGGATATGTTGCACCAGCTCAGGGTATTTATCCAGTACGATGTTGGTAAGGTCGCCACCATCATCGAGGATCATGTTCAGCGGGCGGTCGGCGCCACCAAAGAACAAGGTTTGTTCAATGCACCAGTCGGCTTCTTCCAGCGTCTGGCCTTTCCAGGCGTAAACGCCAATACCGGCAGCAGCGATTGCAGCGGCAGCCTGATCCTGGGTAGAAAAGATATTGCAGGAGCTCCATTTAACCTCGGCGCCTAAAGCCACCAGGGTTTCAATAAGCACCGCTGTTTGAATGGTCATATGCAGGCAACCGGCAATGCGGGCGCCTTTTAATGGCTGTGACGGACCATATTCAGCACGTAACGCCATCAAACCGGGCATTTCAGCTTCTGCAAGGCGTATCTCCTTACGACCCCATTCAGCAAGGCTGATATCTTTAACCTTATAGGGAAGTGAAAAATCAATGTTTTTGGTGATAGTAGACATATCGTTTTAAATGTTTATTTCGGTCGCAAAGCTACAATTTAAGTGCGAAACTCGCTGAATTAAAGATAGGGGGCGTTTAAGAAAAAAGCTTCCCGGCGGGGAAGCTTTTGGCTTTGTATCTTATTGAATCAGATCATTTTCTTGGTGAGATCGGCCACGGTCTTCTTTTCCAGGATCCGCAGGTTGGCGTCCCGTACCAGTACCATCATGTCGTGCAGGCCGCACTGCTTTTCATCGCAGTTCTTGCAGCGTTCATAAAAGTACAGGCTTACGCAGGGCAACATGGCAATAGGGCCGTCTATCAAACGCACGATCTTGGCCAGGGGAATGTCCTTGGGCGATGTTTTGAAGAAATAGCCTCCGCCTTTGCCCTTTTTACTGTCAAGGATGCCGGCTTTTTTCAGTTCCAGCAATATGTTTTCCAGAAATTTCAGGGGGATCCGCTTCTTCTTGGATATTTCAGCAATAAGGATGGGTTCATTTTCTTTCTTATCAGCCATATACATCAAGGCCTTAAAGGCATACTGAGCTTTCTTGGATAGCATGTATTTTCAGTTTAAAACACGAAAAGTACCCCGCCTTGGATCGCAGGGCTATAAGGCCGTAAGATAAAATAATTTATTTATCATCCGCTATCTTAAATGGATCGATAGCATGCAGCACGTGGAAGGCGGCACGCAGAACACCAAAAGGCGGAAGGCCGACAGCCAGATGCGGAACGCCCGGCAACTGATAACAGGGAATTTGGCGTTAAGCATCAAGCGTTCAGCCCGGGCGTTAGGCGTTGGGCCTTTAGCGTTTAGCATTTTACCGGATAGCCACCAGCTTGTTTACATAGGCATACTTTATAAGCCCGATAACGCTGTTGGTCTTTGTCTTGCGGAATATGTTCTTACGGTGCGTTTCAACCGTACGTTCGCTGATAAACAGCCTTTCAGCGATCTGTTTATTACTGAATTCCTGCTCGATAAGGCGGATGACCTCAAGCTCCCGGCCGGTAAGATGGATGGTTTCGGCAGGTACTTTTCTGAGGCGGACAGTAGGATTAGGCATTTCCTGTAGAGTTTTATCGTTAGTGTAAATTTGCTCAATCATGTTTTCCAATGCTTTGGTTATTGTATGTTTATCTGTGCTTTTTAATACATAGCCGGCAATAGTGCCTTCTTCGATCATTGCATTAACAACATTGTTTTGCCCCTTTTCGAACAGGGCAACCATTTTTACCCGGGGAAACAATTCTTTTACCCGGTTGGCCAGCTCATGGCCATTCCTGTAAAGCATAATAATGTCTGCAAACAAAATATCAACCGGCGTGCAAGCCATCTGCCGAAGCAGTTCCTGGGGATTCGTAGTAATGATAACGGCTTTGAAATATTCATGTTTGTGTAACAGCGACAGCAATCCATCGATTACCGTCTGGTGATCTTCTGCAATAGCCATGCGGATCTTTTTTCGTTTCATGTTTGGCAGGTTAAACAATCAGCCGATAAATAGTTTGACTTCTATGGCTTGAACCAACGCGCAAACTTTACTACCCCAGGCCAGTATTATATCTATCAAATCTTCTGCCACTGCTTGTTACAGATGACCCGGAACAGGAAATCGTTCCGGCTGCCGGAAGGGGTTTTCCGGCATTAATGCCATAAAACGCAGAAAAAGGAGTAAAAGAGGCTCGAACAGATGGGATACAGGGTGGGCCAGATGACGATCTTCCAAATCCGATTTGTAAGGATGAAGGAAAGGAATAAGTGTAACAAGGATGATCCGGTTTGAAACAGTTCATGTAGCAGTAGTTTGGTAAATCTTACTAAAATTTACTGAATTAACCGACAGTAACCTAAGGTTGCCATAAAAATTGAGTAATATCAAATCATTGATAAGTAAGGGCGGCTCGTACGCTAACTGATGCAGGAAACAATTCCACCAGGTTTTTATTTGTTTTTTGCATCGAAGACCGCCTGTTCACGATTTTTCTTAGGCTGATCAATGGCTTTCGCAGCCTAAAAAGAATTAACCCCGCCAGGGCGGGGTTATGCGGGTTATATTTTCTTTTTATTTATTTGTTACAGTCCGAGTACATCGCTCATACTGTAAATACCTTTCTTACCGGGCAGGAATTCGGCAGCCAGTACAGCTCCGGTAGCAAAACCTTTGCGGTTATGGGCGGTATGTTTTATTTCAATGTCATCGATCTCCGAAGAATAAGTGATGATATGGGTACCGGGCGCCGGATCAATACGCTCACTGATGATCTGCAGTTCTTCCCGGTTCCTGCTTACCTCGTTCACCCATTTTTTCTTCTGCTTTATGGAATGCAAAATGCCTTCTGCCAGCGTGATGGCCGTACCACTCGGCGCGTCTTTCTTCTGGGTGTGATGGATCTCTGTAACCGACACATCGTATTCGGTATGAGGGGCCATCAGTTCGGCCAGCTTTTTATTGATCGCAAAGAAAATGTTCACGCCTACACTGAAATTGCTCGCATACAAAAGCGCGCCATTCTTTTTGTTGCAATAAACGGTTGCTTCTTCAAAACGCTGCAGCCAGCCGGTAGAACCGCTCACCACAGGAACGCCTGCATCGAGGCATTTGATCACATTGTCGAACGCTACTTCCGGACCCGTAAATTCAATGGCTACATCGGCCTTTTGAATATTCTCTATGGTATTCTCTTCGATATTCTCAATGCCTACCTTCAAAACTATTTCGTGGCCACGCTCCAGGGCAATTTCTTCAATGGCATGACCCATTTTTCCGTATCCGATTAAAGCAATTTTCATCTTTTTAAGTTATTAAGTTCATTAGTTATTGAGTTATTGGTTCATAAGTTCCTGTATGCCGTTACTTAATAACTCAATAACTGAATAACTAAAAAGAGCTAAGGTATTATTTTGAGGGCTTATCGTCAAATGTAAACACCAAACTGAGGCCAATGGCCCGGTTCCCTAATACAGCGGGTTTTACCTGCATGCTGAGGTTTTCATTTACATTGAATCCTTTCAGGTGGGCGTCTACCGTGGCGTCCACTACATTCAGGCCCCAGAAGAGCAGGGTGAACAGAATGGAGTAGTCCATATTCTTACGGAAGTCATTGCGGTAATTCAACAGGGAGTTTATCTGCTTTTGCCTTACCAATGTACTCAGGGAGGAATGTACACTTGCCAGGCTGTCGGGATAACCAGTGCTGGCAGGATCCATTTCCGCTACTGCAAGCGCATAACGGGTTCGGTTATACCAGGTGCGGTTATCAAAAAAAGTATAAATGGGAATGCCTATAGCGGCATATACGATGGGTACTTTCCAGTATTTTCTATTGTAGATCTGGCCAAGTCCGGGGAAAACAGCAGAATAGATAGCAGCCTTGCGGGGTATGTAGGTTCGGTTACCCGCGGAATCGCGCCACAGCCCTTTTTTTACCTTCGAGCTGGCAACCACTTTGCCACTGGTATCAGTTACAATGAGGCTGTCTTTTTGCTGCGACCATGCCAGCGCGGGTACTGTAAGGATAATTGCAATAACAAATACAAATTGTTTCATGCAGGCGAACTTAAGCCGAGACACCGATCTGATCTAAAATCTTATTCAGCTCCTGAATTGAGTAATACTCGATCGAAATACTTCCGTGCCCGTTTTTGTTATGATTTAACTTGACCTTGGTGCTAAAATGCGTTGCTAAGTTATCTTCAATTTTCTTATAGGCCGGGGGCAGGGTGGGTTTTACCGATTCTTTAACACCGGCTTCACCACCGCTTTTATACATTTTGCGAACCAGGTCTTCTGTTTGCCGAACCGAAAGGCTGCGGCTTCTGATCTCATTATAAATGAATAATTGCTTATCTACAGTATCTACATTGATCAATGCGCGGGCATGGCCCATGCTGATCTCATTCTTCCGCACGGCTACCTGAATATCAGGGGGCAGTTTCAGCAACCTGATGTAGTTGGCCACCGTACTTCTTTCTTTACCCATCCGTTCGGCCACCTGCTCCTGTGTATAGTTCAGCTCTTCCATCATGCGTTTATAGCTGAGCGCAATTTCAACGGCGTTCAGGTCTTCGCGTTGCAGGTTTTCGAGCAGGGCCAGCTCCAGCAGTTCCTGGTCATTGGCCTGGCGGATATAAGCAGGTACGTCTTTCAGGCCGGCTATTTTGGAAGCTCGCCAGCGGCGTTCACCCGAAATAAGCCGGTACTTACCGGCGGTTAGTGTAGAAACCGTGATCGGCTGCACAATGTCGTGCAGCTTTATAGAATCGGCCAGTTCCTGCAAAGCCTGTTCGTCAAAATCATGACGGGGCTGGCGGGGATTGGGCTCAATTTGATCGATGGGAATACGTGAAATGGAAACAACTGTTTCGGCAACGTCTTTTTTAAGGTTGCCGGCTGCATTTTTCAGGTCAGAATCTATATTCTGCAACAGGGAACGGATTCCCTTACCCAGCGCGTCTTTATTTTGTTTGGGGTTGGTCATTGATTGTATATGGTTTATTGTTTTGGATCTTGTCAAGCCCGCCCTGGCGGGACCTACACCACCGCATTATTCTAATATCCGCTCTTCCTGCTTGATTTTTGTCATATCGTTCTTTTGCAGGATCTCTTTGGCCAGGTTCAGATAGTTGACAGCCCCTTTACTTTGACCATCATACAAAATCACCGGTTTACCAGCGCTGGGCGCCTCGCTGATGCGGGCATTGCGGTGGATAATTGTATCAAACACCATTTCGTCAAAATGTTTGCGCACCTCATTTACCACCTGGTTACACAGGCGCAAACGGCCGTCGTACATAGTCATCAGGATGCCTTCGATGACCAGGTCTGGATTTAAACGGCTTTGCACAATCTTAATTGTGTTCAATAATTTGCCAAGACCTTCCAATGCAAAAAACTCTGCCTGTACCGGCACCATTACCGAATCGGCTGCCGTAAGGGCATTCACCGTTATCAAACCCAGTGATGGTGAACAGTCGATGATAATAAAATCGTACTGCTCTTTCACTGGTTCCAGTATGCTTTTTAATACACTTTCCCGGTTGGGATAGTTGATCATTTCAATTTCAGCACCTACGAGGTCAATGTGCGATGGAATGATGTCGAGGTTGGGGATCTCTGATTTCAGGATCACATCCCGCCCCGGCGTACTGTTTACCATGCAGTCATACAGGCTTGTTTGAATATTGTGCAGATCAAAACCCACCCCGCTGGTACTATTCGCCTGCGGATCGGCATCTACCAATAATGTTCTGAATTCCAGAACGGCCAGACTGGCCGCCAGGTTGATGGCGGAAGTTGTTTTTCCGACTCCCCCTTTTTGATTGGCTACTCCAATTACTCGGCTCATAGTGATTAGTTACATTCCTGCCTGCTTTGCCTTCGCGTTGCACGATCAGCCTGGCAGGTCGTTGGATCTTTTTTAATTGTTCACTTATATCGGCTCCTATGCCTTCCTAAAAACACGAAACATCAACATATGGAATTCGTCTTTTCCGGCAGTTAAACCGTAGAAAGGGCAAATTTCGGTGACAATATACTTATTTACCGCATTTATTACCCTTCATAAACCCGATAGTGAATAAAATTGTATTAACTCAACAATAAAAAGCATCCCCCAAAAAAAGGAGGATGCCCCAATTGGACCGCAAAATTATTACATTAGGCTTATTATCAGCATTTAATGTTTTAATATTTTAAAACCCGCTGTTTCGGCCCTTTTTTACCCGAAAGATCCCCGGAAATTTGCGGCCGGTTAATTAGTTAATATCCTAATGTATTGCCCTTATTTCATAGTAACCGTTTCGCCAATTTTCGGCAAATGCAACACACAGCTGGTATCGGCAAAAGCCTTCCTGGCTTTATCATGATCGATCTTAATAAAGCCAAAGGTGTCGTAATGCACACCGATGATCTGCTGGCATTTGATCATGGCGGCGCAGCGCACCGCATCTTCCACATCCATGGTGAAATTGGAACCGATAGGCAATACCGCGAAATTCAGTTCAGCCCAGGTAGGTATCAGCTGCATATCGAGCGTGAGCGCTGTATCACCACTGTAATAGAAATTGCCTTCTTCAGAGCTTATAATAAAACCCAATGGATTTCCGCCATAGGAGCCATCAGGTAAACCCGATGAATGATGGGCCACCACAACCTTGAGGGTAAAAGCGTCAAAATTCCATTTACCGCCGGTGTTCATGGGATGTACATGGGTAATACCCTGTTTGCCCAACCATTCGTAAATTTCCCAGCTGCAGATCACTTTGGCGCCTGTACGTTTGGCAATGGATACCAGGTCGGCCGTATGATCGGCATGGCCATGCGATACCAGTATATAATCGGCTTCTACCGTATCGGCATTCACTACTTTATTGGCCAGTTCGTTGGGCGTAATAAATGGATCGAATAACAGTTTTGTACCTTTGATCTCAACCGAAAAGCAGGAATGACCATAATAAGTGAAATTCATGTAGTATTTTTTTAAGTTCCAGGTATTAAGTTTAAAGTTCACAGTTCCAATACCGTACAAACTTACAAACTAACAGAAAACCAAAAATTATGAACCTGTAAACTTTGAACTATAAACTTTGAACTGAGAACTTTGAATTGTGAAACGTAGGTGTGAACTGTGAACTGTTTTCAACGTTATTATTCTTACAATGAGTGAAATTTATACCATCGTTTCCGGCACTAACAGGCCGGGAAGCAATACTGAAAAAGTAGCGAGGCATTACCAGGAAGTTTTAAAATCGAAGCAGATTACGCCGCATTTTGTTACGCTGGAAGGGTGGAAGTATGTTGACAGAACCCCTGAGTATACCCAATTGGAGCAGGACATCCTCATTCCCACCAGTAAATTCATCTTTGTTTCCCCTGAATATAATGGCAGCATACCCGGGGTATTGAAACTGATGTTCGATATCTCCGACTATAAAAAAGTATGGTGGGGTAAGAAGGCCCTGCTTACCGGCGTGGCCACCGGCCGGGGCGGCAATTTGCGCGGCCTGGAGCATTTAACAAGTATTTTACATTACCTCCGCGTGGTGGTACATCCCAATAAACTGCCTATCTCCCTGGTCGATAAGATGATGCATGGCTCCGGCGACATTCACGACACCGGTACCTTACGCGCTATTGAAATGCAGGTTTCGGAGTTTATACAATTTTAATGAATGTGGTTCGTCTACCTGATTTAAATGCAATCTATGATTTTGCGATTTTGGGATTTGAGATTTCACTTCAGTTCAGTCTGCTAACAAATCTCAAAATCTCGAAATCCGTAAATCAGCAATAACCAATAAGAACGGATAAGCTTCCGGTAACGGTAGTGCCTCCTAAAGAAACGAACACATTCAATTTACAGACAAACATGCGTAACTCAGGTTTTTTCTTTTTTATCCTTGGATTAATGGCCCTGCTCGATTTTTACATTTTCCAGGCCCTGCAGGTGGTGCTGCCTGCTTCTTCCAAAGCCCGGCTGGCCATTATTATCGGGTATTGGGTGATCTCCATTTCGGCACTGGTGACCTTCTTTTTAATACCGTATATAAATTTTGACAGCTGGCCGCGCTGGCTGGTAACCTATGGCCGCGCAGTCATTATTGGCCTCTTTATTTCGAAAGTGGTGGCAGCCCTGTTTTTTGGGGTAGACGATCTGCGCCGGGGAGCTACCTGGGTCGTCAGCAAAATAGTAAAACAACCTTCCGGCAATCCTGCCCGGGGCGGGGAGGGAATTTCCCGTTCCGTTTTCCTTAGCTGGCTTGGACTGGCCGTTGGCGGTACTGTCTTCGGTACCCTGGTATATGGGTTTGGCAATAAATACCGCTACCAGGTGAACCGCCTGAAAATGAGCTTTAAGAACCTGCCGGAAGCGTTCCGGGGAATGCGCATTGTGCACATTTCCGATATCCATTCGGGCAGCTTTATGGATAAAGAAGCTGTTGAAAAAGGGGTTAAAAAGATCCTCAAAGAAAAGCCCGACATAATCCTGTTTACCGGCGACCTGGTGAACGACCGGGCCAGCGAAATGGCAGAGTACCTGGAGGTGTTCAGTAAGCTCAATGCGCCACTGGGCGTGTATTCAACACTGGGTAACCACGACTATGGCGATTATGTAAAATGGGAAAGCCATGCAGCGAAAACGCAGAACCTGGAACAATTGAAGCAGGTGCATAAACAAATGGGCTGGCGCCTGCTGATGAACGAGCATGTGGTGCTGGAAAAAGGGGCCGACCGCATTGCCCTGCTGGGTATCGAGAACTGGAGCGCCAAAGGCAATTTTGGCCGCTATGGTAAAATGGAAGAGGCTTATCCAGGTTCGGAGCAATATCCCTTCAAGATCCTCCTCAGCCACGATCCCAGTCATTGGGATGCAGAGGTGCGTACCAAATATTCCGATATCGACCTAACCCTCTCGGGCCATACCCATGGTATGCAGTTCGGCGTGGAACTGCCCGGCTTCCGCTGGAGCCCCGTGCAGTATATGTATAAACAGTGGGCTGGCTTGTACGAATCGGGCGATCAGAAATTATATGTGAACCGCGGCTACGGTTTTATTGGTTACCCGGGCAGGGTTGGCATACTGCCTGAGATCACGGTAATAGAGCTTAGTTAGGTTTTTATCTGGCTGAAAACCGGTGCACATTCTGTACAACTATGAATGATTATGAATGATTTGCACCTCCATTTATTGAACAACCAGGATCAGATTGCACGCAAACAATACCAGTTTGTTTCAAAACGGGAGCAGTTTGTTGAACAACAGGAACAGTTTGTTGAACGATCGGGCCAGATCATTGAAAAGTAGGCACAATTCGTTAAACAACTTGTAAAGATCATTGAAAAAAAAGAAGACTTTGTTGCATAAACTGATATTGATTGCCTGCAAACCGATACTGTTTGCGCGCAAACTGATATTGTTTGTTTAACAAACAGAAGCATTTTTTGAACGAATTGAACAGACTTTTGAACAAACAACCAGGATTTTTTAAAGATCGAACCGCATATTTCAATTCTAGGCGCTGATTGTTGCATTCCCGGAACAGATCCTTCAACGATCAGTGCTGTTTTTTCAACACAAAAATTCCACAATCAAGGTGTACAATCAGGGCCTTTGGCGGATCTGCATAAAAAAAGGAGCATCTCAAACAGAGACGCTCCTTTTACGTAAAAGCAGGTTTCGAAGGGCTTCAGAAGTAATACGAACAGTTGATAGCTTGAATCAGGCCTTACACCAGGTTAACGGGTACAAGTACGGATGTATGCACAGGTTACGGATCAGAATTAGTTACTGGTCAGGTAAGGGTGTAAGTCCAAGGGGTGCACCATTCAGGGCTTTTGGGTTCAGCGTTTAGTTTCGGTTTTGGTAAAAAGAAGACCGGCTAAAATCTATTTGCTACTAAGTTTTGGGTCGTTATACATGAAAAGTCATTTACGTGCAATGGGCCAGCGTAAACCATTTTAGCCAGTCTCCCTGTTCAGCATTACAAATCAGGCCTTAACCAGGAACTCATTAGGGTTATTTACTATGCCAGTGGCATTTCTACGGTAAAGGGACAAGGACGCTCTACGGTGTTAGGGATTAGGGGAAAAACTATATAAAATAAAATGATCGCTACTTATTTTACAGTTGGTCTCAGGGGTTTTCCTCGTATTGACCACACAAAAATACGTTGTGAAAACCCCCTTGGCCGGGCAGTTTCGGTGAATCGGGTAAATGTGTAGCCGAATGCCTGAAATCGTCCGGTAAGCGTTTTTTAAAACACCCGGGCGTTCAGCAGCTGGTTTACTTCCTGTATCAGCAGCTGTTTATAATCATTCAGTTTGTCGAATTCGGTGGAGAGCACTGTGGGGGAACTGTTCTTTTTGGCCAGCTTTTCCAGCTTTTCGAGCTGCTGAAAAAAGGGCGTGTTCTTGCCGAGGATGGAAACAGTGGATTGAATATGATGGGAGAGGGTGGCCACCTGCCGCGCATCTCTCTGATCGATAGCGTTTTTAAGGGCCTCCATTTCGCCGGGGAATTGTTTCAGGAACTGTTTGATGATGGTCTTTAAAAAGTCGGTGTTACCCATCACCATATCCTGTAAAAAGTTCAGATCGATATAATGCAGTTCGTTCTTCAACATTTCAATATTTGTATTGCGGTCATCAGCCAGGTATTTGGTCAGCAGCGAGTACAATTCTTTTTCATGGATTGGTTTTGAAATGTAATCGTTCATGCCATAACTCAAACATTTTTCGCGTTCACCTGCCAGCGCATGGGCCGTCATGGCAATAATGGGAATGTCGCTTTTCAGGTCTTTACGTATAGCCTGGGCAGTGGCATAACCATCCATCAGGGGCATTTGTATATCCAGCAACACCAGGTGAAAGGTGGCGCGCTGTAACCATTCTATAGCCTTGGTGCCATTATCGGCCAGCTCGTAATTCACTTTCCAGCTTTGAAAAGTGAACTTTATCAGCAGCTGGTTCATGGCATTGTCTTCCACCACCAGTACCCGGGCATCGGGGAAAGCGCCGGCGCTGATCTCTGTTCTTTCTGCTACTGTGGCCGGAATGGCTTCTCCCATCGTCACCAGGGAATATCCGATGTCAAATATAAATTCTGTGCCTTTGCCGGGTTCACTCAGAACCCTGATCTGCCCGCCCTGGATCTGTACCAGGTTTTTAACGATAGAAAGGCCCAGCCCGGTTCCGCCATATTTGCGGGTAGTGTCCGTTTCACCTTGTTGAAAGCGCTCAAAAATGGTCTCCACTTTACTCGCAGGAATACCAATGCCACTGTCCTTAACCGAAAAGCGCAACTGCACCTGATCGTCGTTTTGGGCGAGGCTGGTGATATTGATGGAAATGCCGCCTTTTTGCGTGAACTTGATCGCATTGCTGATGAGATTTACCATTATCTGGGTAAGCCGTACGGCATCGCCATTGAGGGTATCCGGGATATTCTCCTGGATGTATATTGAGAACGACAGGTTCTTTTCACGGGCTTTGTGATAGAACATGGTTTCTATGGAACTGCAAAGGCCGCGGAGGCTGAACGGATTTTTTTCGATCCGCAGCATACCGGCTTCTATTTTGGAAATGTCCAGGATGTCGTTGATGATGGCCAGCAGATTTTCGCTGGCAGATTGTATGAGGTTAACGAATTGCTGTTGTTCTTCCGTTAACCGGCTTTTCTGTAAGAGGTTGGTGAAGCCAATGACCGAGTTGATAGGGGTTCGTATTTCATGGCTCATGTTGGCCAGGAACTGTTCCTTAACATTGGCCGATTCAATGGCCTGCTGCCTGGCCTCTGTTTCGTTGTCATGCGCCTGTTTCAGTTTTTTGATCAGCTGATGCTGGCGCATGATATGCCTGATGATGAGCAAACTTAAGATCACTATGCCCGATAAGCCGAGTATGGTGAGCAGCCGGCTAATGGCCAGTACGATAACGGTACGTTTTCTGTTCTGTACGATACCGGCCTGCAGTTGTTCGTACAATTCTTTTTCCAGCTGCATCGACAGATCGGTAATGCTGTCGCGCAGGATAATGCCTGCTTTGCTCGAGATCCTTTTTTCTGCTTCTGACTTGCCGAAACGCGTATAAACATCGATGATCTCATTATTGATCTGGATCCTTTTTTCGATGAGGGAGGCCAGGCGGGTAAAGGAAGCCTGGTTGTACTGGTTCATGGAGGCTTGCTGTAAACCGGCCAGTTCCTGTTTTAAGAGATAAAGCGTGTCTTCAACGCCTGCAATAAAATTGCTGTCGCCGGTAATTACAAAGCCCCTTACCAGACTTTCGGTAAGAATAACATTCTTAACAATGTTCTGGAGCTTGTTATGTAAATGAAATGATTCGATGGCTTCGCGGCTGGCTGAGCGGGATTTACTAATGATCCGCTCGGTGTTGAATTGAAGAATAATGCCTGCTGCAATAAAAGCCACCGAAAACGCAATGCTATAAAATATCAGCCTGTTAGGTTTGATTTGTCGCTTCATGGTAACTGATGCTACCTCACATTACCTAACCTTAACCTGGGAACGGATAATCAATTGGCAATCGACAATTTGCATGGGCAGGCTTGCTGAAAGCCGGGTTTTTCGCATGATAAAACCTGTGCTTTTGCCGCTTGCTTATTGTCTGCTGCCTGTTGTTTACAGAGCTCTGCAATTTAATTATATTCTTACAATAACTTGATTTTCTGAATAAGTTTACTGCGATAACTTTCGGCTACGGGTATGGGGGTATTGGTAATGTTAACGGCGCCATCTTCAATGGAGTCGATCTTATCAAGGGAAATGATATAACTGCGATGAACACGCATCAACCGGCCTGAATTGATCTTTTCTTCCACGGCTTTAAGCGTAGAATGTACGATATGCCATTGGGTTTTGGTACGGATCTTAACATAATCACCCATGGCTTCTATCCATAATATTTCTTCGAGCTTTAATTTTTTAAGAATATTATTATCCCTGATGAACAGATAATCGTCGGCCGCCGAGGTTACCTCAGAATCGCTACGCATCATGATGTCCCTTACTTTATCAAGGGCCTGCATCAGGCGGGGCAGGTTAACAGGTTTTATCAGGTAATCCACCACATTCAGGTCGAATGCTTCAGCCGCATACTGCTTTTTGGAGGTGGTGAGGATGGCCAGGGTATGTTTGGGCAATATTTTCAACAATTCAAGGCCCGTCATTCCGGGCATTTCTATATCTAAAAATACTAAATCAGGTGGATTGGCCGTAATATTGCGGTGTGCCTCTATAGCGTCTTTGCACTCGCCGCTGACCTGTAACCTCCCGGTTTGCAGTGCCAGCTGGTGTAAGGTAAGCCTCGACAAGTCGTTATCGTCCACGATCAAACAGGTTATCATAGTGTAATGGTCGTAATAGTTAAGGTAATATAAGTTAGCAAAAAATTAGTAATGATTAAACCGGCAGGCATTTTTTTTATCTCATCAGTATTCCGTGCACTATGCACCGGTTATGCCGTTTCCCGGTTAATTAGCAAACGTATGAAGAAATTGCTCGTTCTGATTATTTTCACGGTTGCTATGCAGCCTACTTTTTCCCAGAACGGGGGAAAAATCGATTCTTTATTTGCTGCAGGCGATACCACCGCCATACTGGATTCCTTATTAAAAGACTTTGATACTTACCTCGATAGCCTGGCGGGCCGTAAAAGCTTTTTTATGGTGAACACGGCTGTAGGAACCGGTTTTTTCAGCTTTAACGACAAGAATACGGTTACCGTAAATACCGAAAAGAAACTGATCTTTTCACCATCGGTCGGTTATTTTCACCGGTCGGGCCTGGGTATCGCTGCCTCCGGTTATGCCCTGCTGAATAAGGGAATGCAGTTTTACCAGTATTCTGTAAGCCCGTCCTTTGATTATATCAAAAAACGCTTTTCGGCGGGCATCGCATATACCCGCTACTTTACCAAGGATTCGCTCGACTTTTATACCACTCCCATACAGAACGAACTGTTTGCTTATTTTTCTTATAAGAAATGGTGGCTGCGGCCAACAATCAGTGTAAGCTATGGCTGGGGCAGTAAGGAAGAATACGACAAACGGGAGGCCTCCCGCCTGGCCCGTTTGCTGCAGCGCAGGAACCGTTATTATGTGATCGTAAAAAGCGTGGAATCAGTGAGCGATCTTTCGGCTACTTTTTCACTGCGCAAGGATATCGACTGGTACAACATATTAGGCAAATCTGACAATATAACGTTAACGCCTATTGCCATGTTGAATGCGGGTACACAAACCTATGGGTTCAACACTTCTTATTCCTATAACTTTTCACCGGTGCGCACCAACTCCCTGCCCAGCAATAACGATATTTCGGATAATACGCAATTTGCGTTTCAATCTGCCTGTCTTGCGCTCAGGGGCAGTTATCTCAATGGCCGGTTCCTGCTGCAATCGCAGGTATTGTTCGATTATTATTTACAAGATCTCGATGCGGGTTCAAAGCTCAATACTGTTTATAGCATAACTGCGGGATTAAGTTTCTGATCATTGATTTTTAGGCATTTCTTCACGCAGCTGTTAAGGGAAATTAACAGCCATGGTTGAACCTTGGCATATAAGTTGAAATTCTATAGGTGAACCATAAAAAACAAAATATGAAACTCAAATCCCTGGCGTTATTAACAATTGCTTCTACGCTCACTTCACTTTCATTTGCTCAAGGATTTCATATAGGCGCCAAAGCCGGTGCTAATATTTTTAAAATTGACGGTACTTCAATGAAAGATGAATTCAAATTCGGTTACAACCTGGGGGCTTTTGCCGAGTTGAATTTTTCTGAAAAATGGGGTATCCAACCTGAACTTATGTGGAATCAAACCAACTTCAGAACGGCTAATAACTTTAATGATATTTATCCTGGTGGCAAAAGTGATATAGAGGGTAAACTGAATTATTTAAGCATTCCGGTGCTTTTAAGTTTTAGCCCTGCCAAACTCATTTCTTTTCAGGCAGGTCCTCAGTTCGGAATTCTTTTGAATAAAGATGAAAGTGTGTTTGAGAATGGAAGAGAGGCCTTTAAAAGAGGTGATTTCTCGATGCTGGGCGGCGTACAGTTAAATCTCGGTGCTTTGAAATTGGGCGGCCGTTACGTAGTTGGCCTTGCAAACATCAATGATATTGATGACCGGGAAAAATGGAAGAACCAGGGCTTCCAGGTCTATCTCGGTACAAGAATTTTATAGACATCACTTTCCTATATAAAAAAGCTCTGTGGTTACCTACAGAGCTTTTTTATGTTGAAACCGTATACTTACTAAAATTATGCATCCGTCTTCATCTTCTTCCAGGCATTGATCAGCCCATTGGTAGAAGAGTCGTGATTATTTACAGGTTGGTCATTCTGCAGTTCGGGCAGAATATTATTCGCAAGCTGTTTACCCAGCTCTACGCCCCACTGGTCAAAACTGAAGATATTCCAGATAACGCCCTGTACAAAGATCTTGTGCTCATATAAAGCAATGAGCTGTCCCAGGGTATAGGGCGTGATCTTTTTCACCAGGAAAGAATTGGTGGGGCGGTTGCCGGTAAATACTTTAAAAGGCAGCAGCGCTTTTATCTCTTCAGGCGTTTTACCTGCTTTTATGAGCTCAGCTTCTGCTTCTACTTCCGTTTTGCCATTCATCAGCGCTTCTGTTTGCGCAAAGAAGTTCGATAACAGTTTGGCATGATGATCTCCAATAGGATTATGGCTGATAGCCGGCGCAATGAAATCGCAGGGGATCAGTAAGGTGCCCTGGTGGATCAACTGATAAAATGCATGCTGGCCATTGGTGCCGGGTTCGCCCCAGATGACCGGGCCGGTGTTATAACGTACTTCTTTACCTCTGCGATCAACACTCTTACCATTGCTTTCCATATTGCCCTGTTGAAAATAGGCGGCAAAACGATGCAGGTATTGATCGTATGGCAAAATGGCTTCTGTTTGGCTGTCGAAAAAATTGGTGTACCAAATGCCGATCAGCGCCATGACCACCGGGATATTCCTTTCGAAAGGGGCAGTGCGGAAATGATGGTCGGTAGCGTGCGCGCCTTTCAACAGCGATTCGAAATTGTCGAAACCTACCGTCAATGCAATGGATAAACCAATGGCGCTCCATAATGAGTAGCGGCCACCCACCCAATCCCAGAACTCGAACATATTGGCTTTATCGATGCCAAATTTCACCACCTCTTTTTCGTTCGTGCTTAATGCCACGAAATGTTTGGCTATATAGCTGTCATCGCCAGCTGCATCGAGAAACCATTGTCTGGCCGTATGGGCATTGGTCATGGTTTCCTGGGTGGTGAAAGTTTTTGATGCAATGAGAAAAAGAGTTTCCTGTGGATTGACCTTACGCAGGGTCTCAACAATATGGGTAGCATCGATATTCGATACAAAGAAAACCTGGATGTCTCTTTTCCAGTACGGTTTCAATGCTTCGGTGACCATATATGGTCCAAGATCGCTGCCACCAATGCCGATATTCACAATGTATTTGATCTTATGTCCGGTGTAGCCGGTCCACTCACCACTGTGAATGCGTTCGCAGAAATGTTTCATCTGCTGCAATACCTGCTGCACCTGGGGTACTACGTCCCTGCCTTGTGCATATATTGGTTCATTGCTCATATGGCGCAGGGCAGTATGCAGTACCGATCTGCCTTCTGTTTCATTGATGGCCTGGCCGCTGAACATGGCTTCAATGGCCTCGGATAATTTACATTCATTGGCCAGGTCGGTCAGTAATGAAAGCGTTTTGGCGGTGATGCGGTTTTTGGAATAGTCGAATAATATATCTTCAAATTGAATGGAAAAATTCCTGAACCTCTCAGGATCATCGGCAAATAATTCGCGCAAATGTGTTTCGGAGATCTTCTTATAATGGCGTTCGAGTTTTTCCCATGCTTCGGTTTGATGAGGCTTGATCTTTGGTAGCATACTTCTTGAATTAGATTCAAAATTAAAGGATTCTTAGTACTAAGTTTTAAGTTCCTGGCCGGGAGGGGCGGGTTGCCAGGTGCCGGTTACCGGTTGCCAGTTGCCGGTTGCTAGTTACTGGTTACCAGTTGCCGGTTGCCGGTTACCAGTTGCCCGTTGCCGGTTGCCGGTTACCAGTTACTGGTTCACAAGCGTAGCTTAACCGACGCTGTATTTCATTGTCACATTATCACATTATCAAATTATCAAATTATCACATTGCGCATTGCGCATTGTCTAACGAGACCACACTTATTTCTTATCACTTTACTAGTATAACGTTAGCCACCTTCCGCTGCCCTTCATGGTCCCATTTCTTGTTGTCAGAGGGATAGTTCACCACGCCGTTCCCGGGCTGTTGGCTGATCCACAGGGTAGTGGAGCCGCCGCCATCGAGGTTAACGCCATCTTTTGCTGCTAACCATTTTATGATATTGGTCAATTCGGGAAGCGACATGCCAGCTGATTGTTCATGGCGGCCATCGACCGTAATGAACAATACCCTTTTTTTGCTCATACAGGCAATGGCTGAACGGGGGTGCCGGCGGTGGTTGAATTCGCCGGTGTCAAGCGCCTGGCGCTCGCCCTGCCATAATAATAAGGGGCCTGTGAGCATCACATCGGCCGCTTTTATTTTTGATTCCCAATCGGCCGAGCTATCCCATTTGGCAATGTGCAGTTTTCCCTTTTTAATGACCAGGGCCGAATGCTGATGCCTTGCGCGGGTATTGTTTGCCCATAATCTGTTTTGGCTGATCACCGAGTCATGTACTCTTACATAATCAACCGAGCCGCCGTTCTTGATATCGAAAAAATTACCATTGATAGCGGCAAGAGCGCCCGCTGCCTGGCCAAATTCACTCACCGGTTTAAGCGCCTTTGCTTCACAGGCAATGGCGATGGCCCTTTTCTTTTTCAGGTTGATATCAATGATATTGATGTTTTGATTGGCATTGAAGAGGTCCTTGTTGTTGAAATGATAATGTTTCCAGGTAATGCCGGGAGCGATCTTTTGGGTTTCCCATTTTGCAGAGACAAATACAAGAGAGTCATTCTGAGAAAATACAACTAAGGAGTTTATTAAGAGAAAAGCCGCTATCAGGGATTGTTTCATAGTTTGAAGTGCATTGTTGTAGTTCTAAGTTCCAAGTTCACACTTTATGGTTCACAGTTCAAAGTCATCAGATCTGTAAATTGAGGATCGTATCGATCACATAATCCACCATGCCGGCTGTAATGTCAAGATGCAGCACCATTCTTACATGCGTGGGTGAGATGGGGATCACCAGGATATTTTTTTCTTTGAATGCGGCAGCCACCTGTGCTGCATGATAGGGCGGCTGGATCTCGAATATGATGATATTCGTTTCAACCGGTAAGATGCCGGCAGTAAATGTTGTTTTGATTAGATTCGAAGCAATTTCCCGCGCATTCTCATGGTCCTGTTCCAACCTGATGATATTATTCTTCAGCGCATATACGCCACAGGCGGCCATAAAACCAGCCTGGCGCATGCCGCCGCCAAAAACTTTACGAACCCGCCGCGCCCTTTTAATAAAGGCCTGGCTGCCGAGGAGGATGCTTCCGATAGGGCAACCCAATCCTTTATTTAAACAAACCGAAATACTATGAAATAATTCACCGTATTGTTTGGGGGTTTCGTTACGCGCTACGATGGCATTGAACAGGCGGGCGCCATCGAGGTGCAGTGATAAATGATTGTTATCGCATACCGTGCGGATGTTTTGTATTTCCTGCAGGTCATAACAGCTGCCGCCACCCCTGTTCGAGGTGTTTTCCAGGCAAACCAGCGATGTATGGGCTTTGTGCACATCATCGGGATTAATCGCCGCTGCTACCTGTTCGGCAGTAATACGTCCCCGGTTGCCGGGTAAGAGCCGCGATTGCACACCCGAATTAAAGGCCATACCACCGCCTTCATATTGATACACATGCGCGCTTTGATCACAGATCACTTCATCGCCGGGTTGGGTATGTACCTTAATTGCGATCTGGTTGCTCATGGTTCCGGTGGGGCAATACAAAGCAGCTTCCATTCCGAATAATTCTGCTGCCATGCTCTCCAGCAAATTTACGGTCGGGTCTTCCCCAAATACATCATCACCTGTATGAGCCCTTAACATGGCATCCAGCATTTCTGATGTGGGCTGGGTTACTGTATCGGATCTAAGATCAACTCTCATGGAAATTCAATATTGAGTTATAAATGTAAATAGCAAAAATCAATTGGCAATGAAGAATCAAAAAAGTCGAAGGGATCAAGGATTTAAATGAGTCAAATGAGTCAAAGCAGTTGATCTTAATTTTTTTAACATGACATTAAACCTGCGCTACCGGCAGCCTTCAAAAAACCGCACTTTACAATAATCAATCAATTTTTTACACTTAAAAGTATCATCATGAAATGTAAGATTTCAGCTGCTATTGCTATGCTCTTCCTGATCACTTTATCCGTTGTTTCCTGTAAAAAGGATAACAGCTCACAAGTACCCGTGAGCGATGAAGAAGCAAAAACCATGAGTATGGAAGACGCTGCTGCCGAAAGTGAATATGATGATATCACTGAATTCGGACTGGCAGCCGGCGCCGACCTCGAAGCAGGCGCCGTTGATAATGGCCGCCTGGCAACAGATGGCAGCAATGCCCGTATCCGCATCGATCTGTTCGTTAACCTGCAATTGAAACTCGGCTCCTGTGTTTCTATTACTGCTACACCTAATGACACCACATTCCCTAAAACAGTTACAATAGACTATGGCGATGGATGCCTTTGCCGCGACGGCAAGATCAGAAAAGGAAAAGTAGTTTTGTCATTTTCTGCCCCATTGCGCAAAGCCGGCGCTGTAATTACCATCAGCCTGCAGGATTACTTTGTAAACAAGGCGCATATTGAAGGGGTGAAGACCATTACCAATCTCAGTGCCAATGGCGCTGTTAAGTATTCGGTTAAAATTGAAGGCGGTAAAATAAGCTGGCCAAACGGACGCGGCTTTACGTATAATGGCACTAAAACCGTTTCATTGGCAGCAGGTGCGGCCACCCCGGCCTGTTTCGATGATGTATATTCGATCGAAGCCAATACCCGGATCAAATATGCCAATGGTATTACCGTAACCAAGAATACAGAATCGCCGCTCATTAAACCAGTAGCCTGTTTTTGGATCACCCAGGGTGTTTTAAAGATTACCATCAACGATCGCGTGCTGCATGTTGATTTCGGCACAGGCGGCTCCTGTGATAACAAAGCGTTATTGACCTGGGCCAGCGGTGAGGTGGAGATCAAATTATAAGGCAAACGCAAAACACAAAGACCAATAAACCGGTAACCGGTAACTGGCAACCGGTAACCGGCAACCGGCAACTGGTAACCGGTAACCGGTAACTGGCAACCGGTAACCGGTAACTGGTAACCGGTAACCGGTAACTGGTAACCGGTAACCGGCAACCGGTAGCAGAAGCCACAAAAAACAAAAAGTCCCGCTTCATAACGGGACTTTTTTATAATCAGGTAAAGATCTATTACGCAGGTTTGGGAGCATCGAAATCAAAATGCGGTTGCTGCGCAGCCTGGAAAGCAGCCTGATCACCATAGGGTCCGAGGTACTTGGCATCACCAAAGGCGAGCATGGGGAAGAACACAATACCCAGGAGGATAAGACCCACAGTATATCCTTCAGATTTTCCAAAGCTCTTGGATAACATATTGTAAGTCCAGATGATGAAAACGTAGTTCACGAAGGGGATCAGGAACAAAAGGATCCACCATACGGGTTTGCCCACGATCTTTAATAAAACTACCATGTTGTAAATAGGAATGATCGCGGCCCAGCCTGGTTGACCAGCCTTTGTAAAGATGGTCCACATACTGGCAATAATGAGAACCGCCACAGCGAGAATAAAGAGCACGAGAACTGTCATAGCTTAGTTGGTTTTTAATTAGGAATATTAAGGGATAAAAATGTAAATAATTTTTAGTATTTGCAAGTCTTACACCGTAATTCCTTGCGTTGCTGTAAACGTAAATATGCGGCCGGCATTGTGTAGGATCATAATGAAGCTGTATGATTTTTACTATTATAACAGCTCTTGCAGCTTCCAAAATTGTCAGGCCGACAATTCGTTAGGGCGTTAACCGGTGTGATTAGCACGGGGTTGTGTATTTGGGGAATCTGTATAATTACCAGACCCCGCGGGGCCTGTGATAGTTCCGGAAAAAGATTTCCACCGCCCGGGTTTCCTGGAATTTTACCCAAACACAGGGTCGCAGAATGTCTTCAATGTTCAGCATTAGCGTTTATACCTGCCTGCCGTTGGCTGATTGAGCGTTCTATAGAAGCTTATACGACTTCCATCCAGGTATGATCGGCCAGCAGCTTAACCATGGCCACAAATCTCTTATAAGGGCCGGCGCCGCCGCCCCATTCCTTCGGGCTCACCATCGACAGCAAATGACTGCCATCCCCTTTTTCATATACATAATAGGTATGGCCGATAACAGGGGTAAAATTCAGTTTAGCGCCATAAATAAGCAGGGAAAGGTCTTTGCGTTTTTGTATCTCCTGCGCCTGTAATGCCAGCAACTCGATCTGCTTGCGGATCTGTTCCAGCTGCATATTGGTTTGTTCCTCCATGGCCGTAAGCGCCTTGTGCCTGATCACACCTTCTTCTGTTGGCTTTATAACAGCTCCCGCTACCGAAGCGGAGTAGGGCAGTACGCTGAGTTGTTTATGATAGAATTCAACATTCGTATAGGATTGTAACTGCGGGGTGATGCCTTTTTGGGTGATCTTCAAATAGCCATTCGGCATTATTTCATGCAGGATATGCAGTACCTCTTCATGGTTGCGGTAAAACACCGTTTCAAAACTGATCCCGTCGATAAATGTCGCTTTTAGCGTTTCTGCCACCTCGGGGTTGTCGAACATGTGCTCCCGGCCGTCAGGCACAATGGTATACCGGCTTTCGAAAGCCTGGTTCTCGAGGGTTACCCAGTTCATGGAAATGCAAAGCAGCCGGTCATTGTCAAGGGCCTCTATTTTATAAATGCCCGACTTCGGCCGGTCGCCAAATTCATAAGTACCTTTTTCGGGAAACAACTGCCAGCTTGCTAAAAAATTATATGCCTGTACCATAATAGATCTAAACGGTTATCATCGGCTAAGCCGGCCACAAAATTCCGTCTTTTTGTTCTTTTTACTCATGATAATATTCCACTGGCCGGCTAATAAAAAAGCCCCGACAATAACGTCAGGGCCTTTCAATACATTTTATTCTGGATTAGATGGCATCAAAAACCACCAGTAATGCAAATATTACACCAGGGATCCAGAAGAGCAGTGTAAGGATAATGCTGATCCAGAACCGCGAAGTGATCTCTTCTTCTTTCAGGTATACAGCCAGTGGCGGTAACAGGATCGCCAGGATAGCCAGTAATACCTGATCGGCCTCAGCAGCACGACCAGCCCGTTTGTCTGCCTTGTACTCTTTCATTAATTTCTTAGCGTCTTTAACTCTTGTTTTGCGTTCATGTCTCGACAGGTTCTTAAATTCTTCAACAGCTGAATTAACTGCCGCCGGAGCTGGTTCGGTTTTAGCAGTATTGTCGGCAGTAGGCAAAGAAGCAGCCAGTACAGGTGATGTGCAAACAGATACCATTACCAGTAAGGTCAGAATTCGGGTAGTGATCTTTTTCATATTATCTAATTTGGTAAACAAATATACTGAGGAAATTTTCAGATTCATGCATTACATGCAATTAAAGGACCAGATAAAAAGATCCATTATTGTAGGAGCGCTTCGGCTATAGGCCGGTAGCGTGAATGTAACCCTGGTATTTTCCTTATTGGCTGGATGGGTTGAAAAAGAGGAACGGCCCGGAAGAAATACGCATCCCTATTGTGTTCAAAGGAAGGCAAGCCGGCTGCTGATTGCAGTTGTCTGTCACAGTTAGGGCAAAATGGCGAACACGGCTAAGAAATGATTATATTGTATTCAATATTGTAGAAATTATTTACCATGACTGGCATAAGCAAATATTATAGAAAGGAAGGAGAAGTTGAGCAGGCGGCCCGAAGGTTCTGGCAATGGTTTGTTGAGAATGAACACCGGTTCCGGGAGCTTGAAAAGAATGATTCTGATCAGGCTTTGTCGTTTTTGGAGGAACTGATCCAGCAAATGCAGCCATTTAATCCATATCTTAAAGCATTAGCCGGTCCTGATAATAATGGTAACTATGAACTGATCATTACTTCAGATGGCGATATTGCCTTGTTCAGCAAGGTGGAAGAGCTGGTAAAAGCAGCACCCGAAGTACCCAACTGGGTGTTCACGGCCCATAAGCCTGCCCTTGGTTTTGAAGGCATCAGCATCGACCTGTATGGGCTTCAGTTCACCACGGCCACCACCAGCTTTTATCCGATCGTTCAGGAAGATTATCCTGATGAAGTAACTATCGTGATCACGCATACCGGGTATAATAAAGAGTTGGATGATCAGTTCCAGGCCGGCGGCATGATCTATCTCGAAAACGGTCTGGGCGAAGTGAATACAGCTACCAAGATCGATAATTATGAAACAGGGCCGGTGCCTCCTGCCAGCGAGGGTATTGAGGTAATTCCTATTTCGAAGCTGAATGACTACCTCAACTGGCGCGAAAAGGAGTTTGTGGAGAAATACGAATCTGTGCCGGCCGAACGGCCCGATACTTATCATTTGCTCGAAGCCGAAGACAAGGATGGGAAAAAGATGTTGCTAACCGTCAATATGGAATGCCGGTACTGGGATAAGAAACCGGCCTATTCCTGGCTATTACAGGTTAATATCAATTATACCGGTGATGAAAACGGTTTCCCATTTAAAGAACAATTGATAGAACTGCAAACCCTCGAAGAGGAGCTTTTCTCCCTGCTCCCGGGCGATCGCACGATACTGGCCGGAAACAAGACCTACGACAATTGCCGGAACATCTATTTTTATGTAAGCGACTACAGGACGACCGCTGCTTTATTGAACCGGTATGTTGAAACAAAGGAAACCGTTTATGAGATCATTTTCTTTATCAGGCGGGATAAATACTGGCGTACCATGGAGCAGTATTTTAATTTACCAATTGAGGATTGAACGGATATTCAGCCGCAATTATGTTAATAAAAATGGTTTGTAAGGCTAAACAGGTTAATTTTGAGCTGTGCTGCTGACCGGGGGATGTCCGTTAGTAAGCTTCGACGGTACTGTTGGGCTTAATAAGCTGATAACATTGGGCTTATGCGCTGAATAAGGGGCGGTTCCCGGGTGCTCGGAAATAAATCACGCTTTTTTGCGTTCTCATATATTCAATTTCCTTAGAAACAACACGATACACCTGTATGCACGCCTTGCGCCTGGATTTAATGCGTTATTGGGTATTCATAAAATCCATTGGGATTACCCCCGATATGGAAGAGTATGAGAAAAGGAAAATGAGCATTTTTAACCAGCTTAATTTCCTGGGGATCATTACAGGCATCATTGTCCCAATCATTGGCATCTTCTTTAACGACCACCTGCCGCCCCTGGCCTGGTTCGTTGCAGGCTCTCCACTGGCTATCAGCGTTATTGTACTGTGGTTGAATTCTGAAAAATATTACGAACATGCGCGGTTGGTATACTTTAGTTTATACCCTATTGCTACCTGCCTGGTATACCTGGGGAAAGTAGATGTGGGCGTTGAGCTCTTCTTCGTATTATATGGGGTGTTGTCGGTCTTCTTTTTGCAGCAGATCACCCATATCCTCTTTGCTTTCAGCCTGTCGGTTGCCTGCTATTTCGTTGCCTGCATTATGCCGCATGATTTTTATTTCAGGCTGGTAACCGTTAACTACTATTTCTACGTATTCAATCACCTCACTGCCATATCTTTTATATTCTACGCCATTTATTTTATTAAACAGGAGAATACCGGTTATCATTTCAGTTTGCTGAGCAAGTCGGATGAATTGCACCGCCGCAATATTGAGATAGAACTGCAGCGGCAGGAAATAGCGCAGAAAGCCAGCTTACTGGAAGAACAAACGGCGAAGCTAACGGAGCTGAACCAGTTAAAGAATAAATTGTTCTCGGTAATAGCGCATGACCTGAAAACGCCTATGTATGCATTGCGCAACCTGTTCAATAATATGCATCTCAATGAAATGCCGGTGAAGGAACTAAAGGCCCTGCTGCCCGGTATTGTGAATGAAATGAACTATACCACCAACCTCATGGAAAACCTCCTGCAGTGGGCCAAGTCGCAAATGGAGAATGCCGTGCTGCAGCCGGAAGTACTGGATATAGAGAATATGATCAGCCGGGTGTTGCTGTTATTACACTGGCAGGCCAGTAACAAACGTATTCACCTTGAATCGCAGATCGAAGAACCACTGTACTGTTATGCAGATAAAGAAATGGTGAACCTGGTATTACGCAACCTGCTGTCAAACGCCATTAAGTTTACAAGGGAGAACGGACATGTACGGGTAGGGGCCAGGGAAAGCGCTTCCAGTGTAGAGATTTATGTGCAGGATGACGGGGTAGGCATCAGCGCTGAGCGTCAGCAGCAATTGTTTGGCGATATGTTCTATAGTACTAAAGGTACCAATGAAGAAACCGGTACCGGGTTAGGATTGAAGCTCTGCAAGGAATTCCTGGAAAAAAATGGTGGCCGTATTGCGGTGAAAAGCCAGCCGGGTAAAGGCAGCACCTTCACCGTTACGCTGCCACGCTTTGGCGGTGAGGCCGGGCCAAGAATAATTAGCTGATTTGCTGATTAGCTAATGTGCTGATTACCCCAGGTCCGGCAGGGCCTCACATCCCGTTGCGCACGCATATGCAAGAACCGTAGCTGACTTTCATTAGCACATCAGCACATTAGCAAATCAGCACATTGCCTACTAATATTTGAGAACATCTTATTTGAAGATACTATCAAAGAACGCTTTCATGTCCTTCCAACTCGCGCTGTCTGCCGCGGCATTATAGGCAATAGGGATATTCCATTTCTTCCCCACCTCAGTAGCGCGCGGGTTCGTGAATGCATGTACAGCTCCGGGATAGGCTTTGAAGGTATAATCGGCTTTTATTGAATCCATTTGTTTTTTGAACTGGTCAACTTCTTTTTGCGGTACAAAAGGATCATCGGCGCCATGACAAACCAATACTTTTGCTTTGAGCAGGTCTTTATTGGCAGGTGTGCCAACCAGTGTGCCATGAAAACTTACTACCCCTTTAAAATCCTCACCCAGCCTGGCCGTATTTAATGCCATGGCGCCACCAAAACAGTAACCGATAGCAGCTATCTTACCAGTATCCGTTTGCATAAAACTTTTCAGCGCTACCAGGGCCGCATCTACGCGTGCTTTTGCCTTTTCAGGATGGGCATAAAAAGGCGTTGCCAGTTTGAGGGCAGTGGAAGGTGAGTCGGTAGTA
This sequence comes from Longitalea arenae, assembly GCF_016924755.1. GTDB lineage: Bacteria > Bacteroidota > Bacteroidia > Chitinophagales > Chitinophagaceae > Niastella > Niastella arenae. The sequence continues at coordinate 27,429 of NZ_JAFFJX010000005.1, forward strand.
AGCCCATTGCCGTACATATCCATGGCCATGGCGATATATCCCAGTTTGGCCAGCTCGCGGGCGCGCATTTTAGGATAATCGTTCAGTCCCCACCATTCAGGAATGACCAGGATGGCCGGGCGTTTGGTATCGATGCTGGTATCATAGGCAACAAACCCGTTCATGGTAATGCTGTCACCGGCATAGCTGATATTTAATTCTTTTACCGCTGGTTCTTTGGTTTCAGTTCTTTCCCCGGTTTTTTTAGATGCCTCGTCGCTGCACGAAACAATAGCAGCTGCTGCCATGAACAGGAAGGCAAAACCAAATCTGTGTTTCATGATATTTGATTTATTCATCAATTGGGTTAATAAGTTTGCAATTTAGTTACTTGAACATTCAAAGGGGTTGAAAAGTTAACAGGTTGACTGGTTGACAAAGATGCCTGTTCCCGCAACTTACGACGATCTGTAAGTCCCCTGTATTCGTTTACCTACTTTTTCAATTTTTAAACTTTTTCATAGATCCCGCTTTCCAAAACGATAGTTCTTTCGATAAGGCTGTTGCTGAGATTATCTAATTTCTCCATGGCCGATGGTCCCATCAGTAAATGCAATCCCAATGCCGGTAGTCCTTTTTGGGTAATCCGGGTCAGCAGGGAATCGAAAAAGGCGATCGCGCTGGCGGTTTCATCCCTTACCTGTAAACGTTGCAGGCCGGCTTCCAGCAGAAACGTATGCAGTTGCTGCGGTGTAACCAGGAAGCTCAGGTTGGTATGATCGGCCCAGGGAAGGGGAAAGCGTAGCGGCAAATGATCGCGGCTCAGGATCTCGTAATAGATAAAGCGGCCCCCCGGCCTTAATACCCTTGTTACTTCTGTATAGAATGCCTTTTTGTCGGCGATATTCATTTGTACGTGTTGTGTCCATACGGCGTCAAAGCTATTGTTGTCGAAAGGAAGCGACAGTACACTGCCGTGTATGAAACGGGTTCGCTCTTGCAGGTCCGTCAATACCGATAATTGTTGGGCAGTATGTATATAATCGGCGCTTATATCGATGCCTCTAACAATACAGCCGTAGTCAGCGGCCAGCAGACGGCAGGCGCCGCCCAAACCGCAGCCTGCATCTAAAACCCGCATGCCGGGCTGCAGGCCGGCTGCCATAGCCAGTTCATGCGATACTTCGCGGCCCCGCACATGGAATTCATCAACAGGCGACAGGTCTTTGTGCGTCACCTGCTGAGCCTGAACACCTGCGCTGCCCAATGCTGCTATAATGGTTTCGTACAGATCATCGCGGGCGTAGTGCTTTGCTATTTCGGCTTCAATGTTCATTTAGTTTCAAAGTTAATAAGTTGACAGGGTTGGTAAAGGTGATAAAGTAAACCGTAGGGTATACAGATTGTCGTGAGGTCTTAGACCAGGGATCTGTATCAACTAATCAACTTTTGAACTTTTCAACTATCTTTACGGCATGACACAGGAAAAAATAAACGATATGAGGTCCCGCCTTGGTGGACTGAGGAGGTTTCTTTGACGTTGACAACCGTCAGTATAAAGTAAATGAAGAGAAACAACTTTCCCTTTCGCCCGGCTTCTGGGACGATAACAAACGGGCCACAGAGATACTCAAAAGCATTAAGCTAAACGAATTCTGGATCAAACTGTACGACCAGTCAAAAGCGGCCGTAGAGGATTTTGTTGTATTATTTGATTTCTGGAAAGCAGGCGAAGCCAGCGAAGATGAAACCAAGGAAGCTTATGAAAAGGCCCTGCAGCAACTGGATGAAGCCGAATTCAAAAGCACCCTTAACCAGCCGGAGGATGAACTGCCGGGCGTATTGCAGATAAACAGCGGCGCCGGTGGCACCGAGAGCCAGGACTGGGCCGAAATGCTGGCGCGGATGTACCGGATGTATGGTGAAAAACAAGGCTGGCAGGTTACCGAGCTCGACTGGCAGGAAGGGGATGGCGCCGGTATTAAAAGCGCTACCCTGCAGTTCGATGGTCCTTTCGCCTATGGTTTTTTAAAGGCCGAGAGCGGCGTTCACCGCCTCGTGCGCATTTCACCGTTCGACAGCAATGCCCGCCGCCACACCTCTTTTGCATCGGTTTTCGTGTACCCGCTGGTGGATGACAGTATTGAAGTGGACGTAAACCCTGCCGACCTGGAATGGGAATTCTACCGCAGTGGTGGTAAGGGCGGACAAAACGTAAACAAAGTAGAAACCGCGGTGCGTTTAAAGCACCATCCCAGCGGTATTGTGGTGGAATGTCAAAAAGCCCGTACGCAGGGAGAAAACCGCGAAATGGCGCTCCAGATGCTTAAGAGCCGCCTGTACGAAGAAGAGTTGCGCAGAAGGGAGGCCCTGAAGAATGCCACCAATGCGTCGAAGAAAAAGATAGAGTGGGGCAGCCAGATCCGCAGTTATGTTTTCCATCCTTATAAAATGATCAAAGACCACCGTACCGATTTTGAAGTAGGCAATGTGCAGCCTGTGATGGACGGCGAGCTCGATGGTTTTATCAAAGCGTATTTAATGATGGAGAAGGAGGCGGAGAGTAGTTGATAGCGTAGATAATGTTGATAGGTTTGATAAATGAACGAAGCCACACTTTTTAGTGTGGCTTCGTTTTTCAAGATGTTTAGTGTAGGCCTTATAAAGTTGTTTAAGGTATCAACATTCGAACTTTAAAAAAAAATGCGCCATGCGGCACATTTTTTTTTGAGTGTACTTCAGCGCTGAGAACCCAGAAACTCATTCACTGAGCACTCAGTCAAGTATTTTTGCCTGCAGTTTCATAGCGGTAGCTATGTCTGCAGGCAAAATAATGAATACACCAATTAATATTGCCAGAGTAATTGAAACCAATCCGGCATTACTCGTGTTTATACTTCTATTATATTACCTCATTGCAGTGTCGTTGCTGAGGCCTTGTGCATATAAAGAACCGGGTAATACGTTCCAAATCAAAGACACCATACGGCGACGTTTGTCATCAGCCTTATAGTCTTTCACTCTGTCAGGGTAAGGTAACTCTTCCCCTTTACCCATCCACTTGATGTCGTAGTTGATGAGTTTCGGATTGGGAATAAGCGCCTCATTTATTTTGATAAGGTCAACCAGAAGGTTGGCAATAGATTTTGCTCTAAGTTCTGATAATTTCACGTTCAACTCCTGGCGGGTAGGGTTGTTTGTTTTCATCTTGGCGAGCAGCGGAGAGTACAAAGGAGATTCCTTTGCGATCGGCGTTTCGTCAGAGAAACCATAACATACAATTACCGCCACGAACCTTTGTCTTGGGTGATCACCAAAGAACTTGATGATACGTTGTACGATAGGCTCGATTGATTTTTTGGCCTCATCCTGTTTTTCAGGAGGAATACCATAACCACCAGCGGGGAAGAAAGTGGCTGTTTCAAATGAAGAGAAAGTTGAAATGTCATAAAGATCGTTCAACGATTTCAGGTCGGTCAACGCACTTTGGATGATCACGTTAGTACGTTCAGCAAACTGAAGGATCTCTTCTTTGGTACCGGTTTTTTCCAGTTGAACTGCAACGGCGAGCTGGGTATCGATCTTTCTCTCGGCGTCTTTCAGGTTCCGGATGATCTCCTTACCAATGTCAGGATCCACCTCATAATTTTTAACTTTTTCGACTGTCAACGCGATGGCGCGCTGAGCTTCTTTCTTGACTAACTCAAGTGTTTCTTGTGTGGTTTTCGTCAGGCTTTGGACTTGTTTACTGGGGCCGCAAGATGCAAATCCCATTGCCAGTCCTGTAACAACCATGATTAATAGGCTACGAAGCATAAGAGTAAAGGTTTTTTAATAAGCAGGACCAAAAGTGACCTGCTCTTTTGGTTTACTAATTGGCTTTTTCGGATTGGTTCTTAAATGGATACTTTTTGAAGTATCTATCTGACTTTTAACGGCAGATTCGCGAATATATTCTCTTTTATTAACATTTTCTTTCTCTTTTTTTGTTGCTGCCGGCTCAGAATATGCGTAAGAACTGTACGATGTGTAAGATTTACTATTTTCCTTTTTCTCTGTTATTTCTTTAGCCATTTCAGTAACGGGTGCAGGATCAGCAACTTGTATTTCCTGTTTGGATTTGCTTTTCGCTGCCTTCGTAATTTCCGGATCAACATCGGTTACAGGTGTCCATGAAACCGACGTAATATTCGCAGACGACGGTAATTTTACCTTTAGTAATTTTTCTATCGACTCATTTATTTCATTGATGTTGTCATCTTTAATAAAGGCATAGGACTTTATACCCATTTCGTTGAACCATTTGCTCCAGATCGTAGTGAGCAGATTGTATTCGCCGGTCCAGTCATCTTTTGGGTTTAACTCCAGCACCACTACTTTCAGATTGGGAAATCTTTTATTAACCGGCAGCAAACCATAATCGCCTTCCTTGAACCGGCTGTTCCAGTCGGGTGCTTTTTTCAGGTTATTGATGATCTGTGCGCAGGAGGTATAACGGTTATTGCGCGAAGCGCGGCCTTGCAGGCTTTCAAAATCCATATAGCCATCGGTGATGATGAAAAGGGTATTTTGTGCATCCTTCTCCAGGTCGTCCTGCAGGTCTTCATTGAAGTATTTCCAGATGTCGGCGCCTGCATACGCAGTGCTGTTATTGCTGATGACCGCTTTTTTATAGATCTGTGGCAGGTAGGTATTGAAATTCTTTTCTGTTTCCTCCAGCAATTTAGCCTTTTCTTCCGGCTGTGCTGAAGCCAGCGTAAGCCGAAGGTTACCGGCCATGTCATATACTTCGCTTGCGGTAGTCCGTTGGGGCGCTACCATCAGCTTCAATTTATCATTTACGGTAAAGTATAACCTGGTGGGATCTTTTGCATTCAGTTTAGATTTGAACGCGGCGTAGATCGATTGAATGACCTGTATATCTTTCGGAACCTGCTGCTGGTTGTTATACAGTATCCGGTCGCTCAGATCGAGCAATACAATGTAGTTGTCTTTAGGCGGTGCGGATCCATCTTTTTTTGCATCCTTAACAGCCTCTTCGATTTCATTGCAGCCTGCCAGTATCCAGGCGCACATAATTGCGGTGATGAGGTAACGTGCCATAACTCAAGGATAAAGAAACCTATTAAAAAATTACTTGAAATAAGATTCCTGAAATTCTTTCAGCTCCTTTATATAGGCATCTGTTTTTTCGTTGATGAGCTTGATCTGCTCTTCTCCTTTCTCGCGCCCGTATAAAGTTGCCAGGTAACCGTTCCAGCCGTCTCTGAAATAATTGATGTTCTTTTCAATTGCATCAACCGGCAGAACCAGTCTGTCTTTTTCCTTGCTCAGGTCGTCCGCTCTTTGGGTGATCTGCTGCAACTCAGTTTCGTAAAGCATTCGCTTTTCTTCCAGCTGAAGTATTTCATCCTGTAAACGATGAATACGTTTATAGCGCAATTTCAACTGGTTGCGTTTGCCCCATTCCATCTGCATTAAATAATATACAGAGCTCCAGATGGCAAACACGCCAAAACCAAGGAACAGTACCAGGTAAAAACGCGAATCGGCGAATACCGGTACTATCAGCGTTTTAAATTCATCCCGGTTAAGCTTGATCAGGATCTCATTCACTGCGGTATGAACCTGAAGAGCAAGCAAAATGTCGCCAATAAAAACCAGGCTTAGCAATCCCCAAACAACTTTCTTGTATTTCATGCCTCTTTCCGAGAACAGATGAATGGATGTTCCCAGGGCAAAGAAAATAGTGGGGAATACGATCAGGGGGGGGTAATTGATGATAAGAAAGACCAGTCTTCGAAGGCTGGGTAACAACTGTATGTTTAGCCTTCCTTCCTGGAAAAGGGTCATTGGATCTACACCGTTCAACGCAAAATCCGCTACACTCATGTAAAAGTATAACAAGTAAAACGAAAGTGCAACTAAAAGAAACAATAAAAATAAAAAAGTACCCCAGCTGAAGCTGTTATACTGAACCTCTTGCCCATGCGAACGGTGGGTGTTTATCTCATCTAATTGATTTTTAAGCAGATTAATCTCAGACTGTTTTACGGGCACCAATCCTTTCGTAATATCGCGACTGTTATGAATTTCATCGGCCTTGCCCTTGAGCTCATAATATTTTTCCAGTAATGTGTCTATCTGCTTCTGAATACGAATACGGCTCTCTTCCGATTTGGGCAGTAATTTCATGGCGTCCTGCTCACTGAGAATGGAACCACTGCGTACTTTGTTTAACAGTCCTTTATAGGCTTCAATACCACCTTTATAAGTACCGGCCTGCTCAACGCCGTATTCGCGCATGTCTTTTACGACAATATTAGATAGATCAGGCATATGATACCTGTTACTATCAGCTAGTTTTGATTTTCCGGAAATGATCACTGATTAACGGTTAGTTTTTGAGGGTAAATGTTTCCAAATTTAACTGAATGGCGGATGCAAAAACCGGTATGTGCACACCCTGTGGATAAAAGCCAGGCCTGATTTTCAGCCGGATTTATAATATTTTGTCAGTCAGTGTTTTGACCGCCGGTGACGGTTTTGTTTAATATAAACCAGCTAAGTAACTTCGCAGGCTCAAAAACACATGTATTATGGAATTCGGCTATTTTCATTATCCACTGCCGGCCAATGAACCTGTTTTGTCTTACGCGCCCGGGTCGCCCGAAAGGAAGCGCCTGAAGGAAGTACTCGCAGAGTTGAAACAGGAAAAGGCTGATGTACCTATGTATATCGGCGGGCTGGAAGTGCGCACCAACAAAAAAGAAAAAATGCATCCCCCACATGAAATAAAACATGTGCTGGGACATTACCATACCGGGGAAGAAAAACATGTAAAACAGGCTATTGAAGCCGCCCTTGCCGCCCGCGAAAGCTGGGGCGCCATGAGCTGGGAAAGCCGCGCCCATATTTTTCTGAAAGCGGCTGACCTCATTGCTACCAAGTACCGGCCATATATGAATGGTACTACCATGCTGGGGCAAAGCAAGAACGCTTACCAGGCCGAGATCGACAGCGCCTGTGAACTCATTGATTTTCTACGCTTCAATGTACACTTCCTGAGTGAGATCTACCGCCAGCAACCGGTGAGCGCCAGCGGTGTACATAACCGCATGGAGTATCGTCCGCTGGAAGGATTTGTGCTGGCAGTTACTCCTTTTAACTTTACCGCTATCGGTGGTAACCTGCCAACCTCGGCAGCTATGTGCGGCAACGTAGTGGTTTGGAAACCGGCGCATACGCAGGTATACTCGGCGCAGATGTTCATGCGCATTCTGAAAGAGGCGGGTTTACCGGATGGTGTTATCAATCTTATTTACGTTGACGGTCCCACGTTAGGCAATGTATGTTTTAATCATCCCGATTTTGCCGGGGTGCATTTTACCGGTTCTACCGGCGTATTCAACACCATGTGGGAAACGATTGGTAAGAATATGCATACCTACAGATCATATCCGCGCATTGTGGGCGAAACCGGTGGTAAGGATTTTGTACTGGCGCATAAAAGTGCTGATGTTGATCTGCTTGTAACTGCCTTGTTACGCGGGGCGTTCGAATACCAGGGACAAAAATGTTCTGCTGCCTCCCGTGCTTATATCCCCAGCAACCTGGCAGAAGATGTAAAAAAGAAGCTGATCGCCGGTATTGAAAGTTTTTCTATGGGCACCGTAGAGAACTTCAGCAACTTTATCAATGCCGTGATCGATGAAAAGAGCTTCAATAAAATTGAATCGTATATCGAGAAAGCAAAGAACGATCCGAAAGCCGTTATCTGGGCTGGTGGTAAATGCGATAAAACGAACGGTTATTTTGTGCAGCCTACAGTGATCGAGGCTAAAGACCCTATGTATGTTACTATGTGCGAAGAGATCTTCGGACCCGTATTAACCGTGTATGTGTACAATGCCGATAAGTTTGAAGATACACTGGAGCTGGTGAATAAAACCTCTCCCTATGCATTGACCGGCTCTATTATTGCGCAGGACCGAGCGGCTGTTCAACAGGCAACCGTTAAACTGCGTCATGCCGCTGGTAATTTTTATATTAATGATAAACCTACCGGCGCTATTGTGGGGCAACAACCTTTCGGGGGCGCCCGTGCCAGCGGTACGAATGATAAAGCAGGTTCTATCTTAAACCTCTATCGCTGGCTCAGTGCCAGAACGATCAAGGAAACCTTCAATGCACCGGTTGACTATCGTTATCCGTTTATGGCGGAAGAATAAACACAATATCCAATAGACAATTGGCAGTATGGAATGAGTGCCACATGTCCTGCAAAGCAGGGAGCAAAATGTGTATGATTCTTTGATTTGGTTCTTGTGATTACATAATAAAAAAGAGGCTGTTGGAAGACAGCCTCTTTTTTTGCGTATTGTCAATTGCGTATTGTCAATTGTCCAACTGCTTATTTCTTTCCGCCACCGAGGTGGATTTGGAAGCCAATGCTCAAACCGAAATTGTTTTCTCTGTCACCATCCAGGTTTTCATACAGATCACCGCCATAAGATTTGTAATACAGCGCAAATTCGAGGGCTGTGTTAGGAGTCAGGAATACGGCAGGACCAGCCATGATTGAGAAATTGTTGCCGCTTGCTTTGTCATCAGTACCTGCTTTGTCGAAGCCATAAGAAGCGTCAGCAAATACATTTACTTTTTGAGCAGCATCTAAAAAGTAATAACGCAGAAAGGGAGCAACGCCGAAAGATGTATAAGCGTCATCAGCGCCTTTTGCTTTGTCGCTGTTGAAATTAACGCGTAAACCACCAGCCAGTTTGTCGATGAAGAAATAACCAGCATTCGGGCTTATCCAAACCGAAGTAGATTTAGAATCTCCCTGTTTGAATGAATTAAACCCAGCTGTTCCACCAACCAGCCATTGGCCTTTGTTTACTTGGGCAAAAATGGCGTTGGAACTAACAAGTAAGAATGCAGCGAATAAAACCTTTTTCATTGTTTTAGTTTTTACCAGGTGTTATAGTGATTTTTAACGGGCCCAAAAGTAATGTCAAAAATTTAAAAAAAAAGTAATGCGCAATAATTTATTATTGTAGTGTGCATGATTTTTTTTTGTTCCATTACTTTAAATGCCATGTTAAGCTAAGCGTTTCATGTACATAATAACCTGTCTGTTATAAATGCAACTTATATCCTGATGCGTATACAGCACGTAATATTCTAGATGCGATTTGCTCTCTTAAGAATTTATAATTGTACTTTGTTATAAGTCAAAAAATACAGCATTACATGAAAAGAATATTGGAATATTACTTTAAACATATGGTTCCGGTTCGCAGCAACCGTTAAAAATTTTTTTGTATATCAAACGTACTAAATACATATGTATGGGCGTTTATTACAGATTCAGGAAGGCATGACATCAGACAATATTGCATTCATTGATTGAAGATAATTTTTACTGAACCCTAAACCAGGATCTATGGTCATGCACTTTGCATTGCATACACTTACTTGTATTCAAAGGTCATTCATCTCATCGGGCCTTTACAGCCTCTACAATAATCGTTGCCATAAATAATTATTCTGTATAAACAGAATGCATGTTTCTTTTTTCTTTAACCCAAACAACCCTTACATGAAAAAACTTGTACTTGCCATGTCATTCCTTGCAGCATTAGGCAGTGCCAAAGCGCAGGAAGGAAAAAATGCTGTTAAGATCAATCCCCTGTCTTTATTTCTTGCTACCGGTAACGTTTCGTACGAAAGACAAACGACCAACAACCAGTCTTTTCAACTAGGCCTCTTTTATTCAGGTGTTAAATTGTCGAGTCTTAAATATTCCGGATTTGGTATTACACCGGAATATCGCTTTTATATTGCCGGACGTAAAGAAGCAATGAACGGCGTATACCTGGCGCCATTTGCCCGTTATCAGAATTTCAAGATCGAAGACACCGATACTAAAGACAAAGTTACCTTTACCTCTGTGGGTGGTGGTGCTCTTTTTGGTTGGGAAAAAAGCTGGGAAAGCGGATTTATGCTTGACCTTTTTCTTGGGCCCGCTTACAACTCGGGAACCATTAAAGCCGAAGGCACTGCCGACGAAGATGAGTTTGATATCTCAGGCGGCATCGATGGATTTGGTCTCCGTACCGGTATTACCATCGGTTTCAGATTCTGATCTGTTTCCACTTATTAACATTAAGCAGTCTGTTCATATTTTGAACAGACTGTTTTATTTAGTTCCTGCCACTGTCAGGAAAGCAGCTTAATTTTCTAATTTGGCTATTTGCGTTTATTTTTATCAAAATATTTTCCTTGAAGACGATTTTAAATGAACAGCAACTGGCCATAATAATCCGGCGGCTCAGTCACCAGGTACTGGAGAATAATATTAATCTGGAGAATACAGTTTTTATTGGCATTCAGCCAAGGGGCATCTTTGTATCTGATCAAATGATCCAGGTGATGCGGCAGTTGGTGTCATCTGAAAAAGTACAGTACGGCAAGTTGGATATTACTTTTTATCGCGATGATGTGCGCAACCAGATCCACATGCCCAATCAAACCGATATACCATTCAGTATCGAAAATAAGAATGTAGTGTTGATCGACGACGTATTATATACAGGCCGTACCATCAGGGCTGCCCTGGATGCCCTGCTCGATTTCGGCCGTCCGGCCAAAGTGGAGCTCTGCGTGCTCATCGACCGCCGTTTCAGCCGCGAACTACCCATACAACCTGATTATACCGGCCGTTCCATCGATTCCATCGTTTCGCAAAAAGTAAAGGTATTCTGGAAGGAACGCGATGGAAAAGAAGAAGTTGTACTAATGTGAGGACTGATTTTAAAGCGAGGAACAGAAACAAGCAACTAATTCATTTTTCCCTTAATTTCGCTGCTTGAAATGCAACTTTCAGTTAAACATCTGCTCGGTATACGGGATCTCACCCGTCAGGACATTCAGATTATTTTAGATACTGCTACTCAATTCAAGGAAGTTTTACAACGGCCTATTAAAAAAGTTCCTTCATTGCGGGATGTAACCATCGTGAATCTGTTTTTCGAGAATTCAACCCGTACCAGGATCTCTTTTGAACTGGCTGAAAAACGCCTGAGTGCAGACACGATCAATTTTACGGCCAGCGCTTCCTCCGTTTCAAAGGGTGAAACCCTGCTCGACACCGTGAATAATATTTTATCGATGAAAGTAGATATGGTGGTTATGCGGCATAGCGCCAGCGGAGCCCCCCATTTTCTGGCAAAACATATTCCGGCAGCCATTGTAAATGCTGGTGATGGCATCAATGAGCACCCTACGCAGGGTTTACTCGATGCCTTTTCGATGCGTGAAAAGCTGGGCCGGCTGGAAGGTTTGAAAGTGGCTATCATTGGCGATATCATGCACTCACGTGTAGCCATGAGTAATATTTACCTTTTAAAGAAAATGGGGGCAGAAGTAACTGTTGCCGGTCCGCCAACCCTTATACCTAAATACATTAAGGAAGCATTTGACATAAGGGTAGAATATAACCTGCAAAAAGCGCTCGAATGGTGCGATGTGGCGAATGTCTTGCGCATTCAGCTCGAACGCCAGAACCAGGTGCTTTTCTCCTCGCTGCGGGAATACAGCCTGGCCTATGGTATCAATAAACGCCTGCTCGACAGCCTGAACAAGAAGATCGTGATCATGCACCCTGGACCTATTAACAGAGGCGTGGAGTTGGATAGCGATGCGGCCGACAGCAACCAGAGTATTATCCTGCAACAGGTAGAGAATGGGGTAGCGGTGCGTATGGCCGTATTGTACCTGTTGAGTGGTGGCAGGGAAATGAATTAGTTACCGGTTCCCAGTAACCGGTTACCAGCGCCTTGAAGGTCGAACCACTACCTGTCATTGGGCTTTCAAAAGTGTTTTGCCCGGAGACCGGAGACTGGTAACTGGCACCGTAACTTGTAACCTGTAACTGTATCTCAGCTGAACATTTATTTTGTACTCAATTCATGCATATGCAACGTATCGCCCTCTTTCCCGGGACTTTTGATCCTATCACCATTGGCCACCTGGATATCATTCACCGTGCGCTCCCTTTATTCGATAAACTCGTTATCGGTATCGGGCGGAATGTAAATAAAACGGCTATGTTCTCCGAAGAGCAGCGGATGAAATGGATCAAGGAGATCTTTGGCGATAATCCAAATGTGAGTGTAGTAGTATATGAGGGACTGACGGTGGAATGCTGCCGGAAAGTAGGGGCCAATTTCATTCTGCGGGGCATCCGGTACGTGAATGATTTTGAGTATGAAAAGGCCATTGCCGATATGAACCGTAGCCTCGATAAAGATATTGAAACGGTTTTTCTCACCTGTTTGCCCCAGTTTACCTCGGTGGCTTCTACCCTGGTTAGGGATGTGATCCGCAATGGCGGCGATGCACGGCAGTTCTTACCCGATGCAGTGTCAAAAAGCCTTTAATACCAATTAGCTAATTGGCTATATTGCTGATGTGATAATGATTTACCGTGCGGTTGCCATAAAAAAAGGTGCTGCATAACTTTTAGATGTTTTCAATCAGCACAGTAGCACAACTCGTCCCGCTTTGCGGGATTATCACATTAGCAAATTATCACATTGACCATATGATCTGGTTCAAAAAAGACCTGCAAATACATGAAATCGCCCAACTGGGCAAGGGAACGATGTCTGAGCATATCGGCCTGGCCTTTACCGAGCTGGGAGCCGACTATATAAAAGCTCAAATGCCGGTAGATGCCCGTACCCGCCAGCCATATGGCTTATTACATGGTGGCGCCTCCTGTGTACTGGCCGAAACCCTGGGCAGTGTGGCTTCTGCCATGGTCATTGATCCGGAAAGGTTCATATGCGTGGGCCTCGAGATCAATGCCAATCATGTCAGAGGTGTGCGCGAAGGCCTGGTCATTGGTATTGCCCGGCCACTGCATATTGGCAGTTCAACCCATGTTTGGGACATTAAAATTCATGATGAACGGGAAAAATTGGTATGTATCAGCCGGTTGACCGTTGCTATCCTGAAGAAGGCATAAAGGCAGGAAGGCAAGTAGAAACTTAGCCCTTGCCCAAAGCCATTGATCTCAAAACCGGGTCCGGGTATAAAAGCACCACAACCGACAAACCACAAACTACAAACTCGCAACCGGCGGATATCCGGCCGCTACCAACACATCTACAATGGCAGGAAAAGTATTGGCCAGGTATTTTCCAAGATGATCAGGACTTGCCCATTCTATTTCGGTGATCTGTTCAATGGTTTGCGGCGTTAATGGCTGTGCTTTTGATGCCGCCAGTAAATACCAGGCTGTTTCTTTCAGAATATGATGACCACTTTCGTCATAGGTATGCCAGGTGTTCAGCAGGTGTTTCTTCAATTCAATTTCCTGTAAACCGGTTTCTTCCTGCGTTTCCCGTACGGCACATTCGGCCAGGGTTTCCCTGTCATCTAATTTGCCTTTCGGCAGATCCCATTTACCGCGGCGAAATATGAACAATAGCTCATCGGCTTCGTTTTTAACAAGGCCACCGGCTGCCTGCACCAGCATGAATTTTTTCCAAAAGGCTTTTTTGAGTTCTTCCAGGTTGCTGTGCAGGTAAATGCCGGCATGGATCTTATCCTGCCGCATTTCATGGATCATGGAATTAATACCTCCATGCGAGAATTCATCGATCAAAACGGCATCGTCGTGATGAGCATAGGGCTCGATCTCAGGCGTAATGGAATCGGTAAGGAACAGTGGTTTGTCGTTAAAGTATATCTTTATGTGCATAACTTATTTTCAGTTTTCAGGTAGCAAAGACCAATTTCGCCGCAAATAACTTAATCAATTATATGTCTTCGAACGAAAAGGCGGTAGCCGAAAAGTTATTACAAAGTAATGCTATTAAATTAAATGCCACGCAACCCTTTACCTGGGCATCGGGTTGGAAAAGCCCCATTTATTGCGATAACCGGCGGGTATTGTCATTTCCTTTTATCCGCGATTTCATAAAATCAGAGATGTGCAATGTGGTATTCCAGGACTTTCCTGATGCTGAATTGCTGGCCGGTGTGGCTACTGCAGGTATTGCCTGGGGAGCTATGGCCGCCGACCAGTTGAAACTGCCTTATATATATGTGCGGCCCAAACCCAAAGAGCATGGCCTGGGCAACCAGATCGAGGGATATTATACCGCCGGCCAGAAAGTGGTGGTCATCGAGGACCTGATCTCAACCGGTAAAAGCAGTTTGCAGGTGGTGGATGTATTGAAAGCGGCCGGACTGGAAGTGATGGGAATGGTATCCATCTTTACCTATGGTTTCCCCGTGGCTGCTGAAAATTTTGAAAAGGCAGGGGTACCGTATATTTCCCTGACCAATTATTCTTCCCTCATTGAACTGGCTGTTGAAAAAGGAATCGTGTCGGGCGACCAGCAGGAGATCTTAATGGACTGGCGCAAAGACCCGGCTAACTGGTCGGGTAAATAGTTTGTTTTTAGACCAGTTAACTGGTTACTCATAAAGTGAAAAGGTGGGCCCTCCATGAAGAGCGGCCCACCTTTTTTATGCATTTTTGGGAAAGATCTGGAATTACATACCCCCGCCGTCCTCAGGCTTTTTACAGCACTTGGGCAGTTTTTTGTATGCTTCTTCTTCCGCTTTTACATCATCCGCATCGTACCCCGCATTGGCGATCGCCGCTTTAATATTTTCTACATTGGTACGCTCAGTCACATATGTAACTTTTGTGACATGTTTCTTAAAGTCAACATTTGCCTTCTGAACACCCTCTTCGCGTTTCAGGTAATCTTCAATGCGTTTTTTGCAACTTTCGCATTGTACGGTCGGGGTTTGAATGGTTACGGTTTCAACCCCTTTTTTAGATTGTGCCGAGGCAAAGGTGGTGATTCCCATAATGGCAATTACCAGGAAAACGATTTTCTTCATACCACTTGTTTTCTCAAATGTAATTATTTCGGGTCATCCTTTCGTTAATTTTTATACCGCTGACCACGTCCCGGAACAGCTGTTCCGAACCCATGTACTGATGCCAGGCTAAAAAAAACAGGAGGAGGCGAACCATTTTAATGGTAATAAAACGGGCCAGAACCGGTGTCGTTCACGGCTTACCTTAACTGCTAAACATGCTCGAACTTCAAGCCAAACTGGCAGGTATGGCTCAATCGGTGCTGATCGTTTTTGAGCAGGTAATCACATGAAAACTGGGCGTCCCGGTTCATGAATGATAGCGGAGCGTTCAAAATTTTGAGCGCGATTCTCCGGTTCAACCTAAAAACGCCTCAGGGAGTGCAAACGGTCAATCCAAAAAATGGGCTTGCAGATTTCCTGACAGGCTGCAGCCGGTTAATTTATACAATTCGAACAGCCGAAATTTCAAAAAACCAGCCCGGCCGGCAGCCTGTCTTTTTTGATAACCGGTTGCACTTTTTTAAAATAAGGTCAAGAAAAGGGCAGGGCAGGCATCGCTTTTTGTGTGCGCGATCTTCATTTTTTAGTGATCGCCCGTCGCAATAATTCCGTGCTGCGTATTTTCCTTCTCTGCCGGAAAAATCACCCGGCTGCTAAAATTTTTTTCCAGCGACCTTTTGCCGTCGCATGGCACTCCCATTGGCGGAATGCCTTTGTTAGAACCGGCAATAAAAAACCGGATTTCCAAAAAATGGAAATCCGGTTTAGTTGTGATGCAGGTTATAAACGGCCTTTAAAATTTGATCTTTTGCATGCCTTCGTACCGGATCGGGTAATTTATAAAGATACCGCCCCGGCCGATTTTTGCACTTCCGTTCAGTTTGATGAAGACGCTATCGGTTCCGGTGGCCAGGGATTGAATGACACCCATAGCGGTATTGTTCATATCCACTTTTAGAATCACCGGCAACAAAAAAGTATCCTTTTTCGGAATTTGAATGGTGGAATCGAGGGTCGTCTTTCCAAAAAAATTGTTGTTGACATATACATCAACGGCCGCTCCTTTCATGGTCACGGGGTACTTATTCGGATTATAATATTCCACATCAGCTCCCACTGTCGACTCCTTCAATCCAAACTTTAGCACCTTAAAATTTTTCACCCCCAGGTAATCGAAGCCGGTTGGTTTTGCACAGCCGAATGCCATCAGGGGTAGGAGCAACCATCCTATCGTTTTTCGCATGTCATTGATTTTTGGGCCACAATGTAGCAGATAAATTTTTCCGGCCAAAAAAGGATTGTATTTTTAGCATTTTTGCTTGCTAATAACTTTAGATTCCAGGAAATTTAGACTTGTCTAAAAGCTGCTCTTGGGCCTACCAGTATTTTTAGCAGTCATTTTTGTAATAAAATGTTAACTATAAGCGATATAAAAACGATTTGTTGAATTTTAAATGCAAGGTTTGAAGGGGTAAAAGTGGATGTTTTAACCGGTTTTAAATACGATCTTAAACAGAAATTGAGAAAGTTAGTTTTTTATGAAGTTAATTATTGAAAGTCAATATTTTCCACCTGTTACTTTACTAAAAAAGTCAATTGAACTGAAAAATATAAATTTTGACTTATATGAACCGTGGCGAAAAATGAGTTTCAGGAACAGGTGCGTGGTGGTTGGTTCAAACGGCCCTATCAATTTGAGTGTTCCGGTGCTCGAAGGCCGGGAACAGAAAAAGCCGATGAAGGAGGTGATCGTCGATAACCGGAAGCCATGGCAATCGCAACATTGGAAAACCATTACTTCCTGCTATAACCGGTCGCCCTGGTTTAGCTTTTTTGAACCGGAGCTTAGCCGCTTGTACCGGCAGCCGGTTGAACTGTTAAGCGAGTGGAACAAGACTTGTTTTGAATGGGTGATCCGGAAGCTGGGAGTGGATTTAGATGTTAATTATTTTGAATACATTCCGGGTGAAGAACCGGCTCCTGATTTGGTGGATTGGCGGAATAAACTCACACCAAAATCGCTTAAAACGGAGTTCCCGGAACCGCTGAAATACCACCAGGTTTTTGAAGAGCGCATTGGGTTTATTCCTCATGTGAGCATTTTGGATCTCTTGTTTTGCGAGGGTAAAAATGCCCGACGGATTTTAACAGACGCTGCTAGATGAGCCTTTTTTGATCGTCTTTCCCATTTATGGAAATGGGAAAAACAGCTTTCCAGGTAAATAATTTCCGGCAGTATTGCCGACAAAGCATTTACTGTTTTACAATTTGTTTTAGTCTTTTAGAATTTTGTTGCAGCAACTTTAGATGTTTCGATGTCTAGCAGAATATCACTTAGTACTATATATGCTGGCCGGCAATGGCTAAAATGAAAAGGAGGAAAGCAGTTGTACTTTGTAAATAGTTTTTACAGGACCGGCGGATGGACAAGCCCATGAATTAACACAGTTCCGTTTCGAAATAAAAATGAAGCCGAACCTCTTACAAAATTAGAATGAGAGGTACCCGATAAAAGATTTTGATGGACAAGACACTTCATCTCTTTTGGTAATGTCTGCGTAACCAATACCAACTGCGAACAACAAATCCCGCCAATGGCGGGATTTTGTTTTTGAGTTCATGCCGGCATTGATCGCCTCGCAATGACCTTTACCCATTCAGCCGCGAACGTTTTCCGCTGCCAGTTAGTCATAAAATGTCCTCCACCCATCTTATTGATTTGCCGGCTAAAGCCAGTGCTTACATGCGATTTATTTCAAATGTTTGGTGTCCAAATTTCTGAAGAATATGAATAAGTATTTGCGTTGATAGCTTGCATAGTGGTTTTCCGTTCGTAGCTTTAGCTCGTGATTTTGTTGTCATTAATCCGATCCGATTGGAAACTGGAAGGTGATTTTCAAGCCAGTCGCCTTTCAATCAACTTTATCCATGCACATGATTTTTCCTGAATATCCTGCCTTGTAAAGGCCGGTCATGATCTCAAATTATCGGTCGGCCTTGCAGGATGTCTTTCCGGATAACAGCCATTTATTCGCAAAATTTGCAAGTAGTGACCCAAAGCAATCCTCCCTCCAAGACCATTTTACCCGGTTTCTTGCAATTTATGGAAGAGAAATTTCAACAGATATTTTCTGATTATTTTCCGCTTTTGGATTCAAAAAGAGATTTTTCAGCCCGTTTAATTGATATTTATAATAAAACATATGTGAGGCATTTTTAAAAATATTGGGCAGTCAAGGCAAAAAAATCCCCGGTCTGCTGACCGGGGATGCTCGGAGAATATGTTTTAGATCTGCACGATCTTCTTTTTCTTACAAGGTTTGGTACATTTCTTTTTCTTTTCCTGTTCCAGTTTCTTTTCCTTTTCCAGTTTTCTTAGCTGTTCATGTTGCATTAACCGGTCGAGCAGGATCTGTTGCTGGGCTTGTTTTATTTTTTCCTGCTGCAATGCTCTTTCACGTTGATAGTTCCCTAACCGCACGATGTAGGCATCCCGCATATTTTGGATCTGGGTATTGGCCTCGGCCATGGCATTTTCGGTGGCCGCATTCAACTGTTTCCAGTCGATCTGCTGCAGGGCGTTTTGTATTTCCTGCTGCACCTGGCTAATATCGATGGTCATGCCCTGCGCTTTCAGCACCTCTTCGAGCTTTTCCCAGTTAACCTGCTGCAAAGCCTGCATCGACTTTTCCATGGCTTCTTTTGCTTTCAGGTCGGCAACGGTTTTAATGTATTTCTTGGGCACTGAGCTGTCTTCTACCGCCTGGAAATAAAAACTGTTTCCAGGCACGTAAGGGAATACCTGCTGCGGCATCGGTGACGGGGGAGCGGGTGCACTTTCTGGTAAAGAATAAGCTACCGCTTCAGCATTGTTCACAAACGCAGCCACCTCATCTAACTGCTCAGGCAGTTCTTCCAGTTCTTTTGAAAGGGCGGCCAGTTTAGCGTCAGCGGTCAGCTCGATGAGCTGCTCCAGTTTTTTATAATCATCCTTCGGTTCTGTACATGGATCTTTTTGGCAATATTGGGTCTCTGCAGCGGCCGCTTCATTATCGGTAGCAGCCGGCTCTTTGGCTGTTTGCACCGGGCGCCCCTGCATAGGCGGGGTCGTGAACACCTGCACCGCTTCAAAAGCCATGGGCTGGGCAGGCGCCGGTTTCAGCTTTTTTACGATCACATAACCCGGATTATACCAGCCAATAAAGGCAATAAGCAGGGTAGAAAGCAGGTAGGCTACCAGTCTGTGGCTGAATGGATTGCTTACTGGTTCATTACCCAGGATGCGTTTAACCCGGTTCAATAAAAAAAACTTGTCTTTGCCGGTTGCTGCCAGGGCCAGTGCGCTGGTTCCTGCCCGGTTTTGTTCGAGGCTGAGCAGCGCCCGGGCATAGGTTTGTGGTTCATAACGGAACTGCAGCACGAGGTCATCGCAACAGTTTTCCCGCTCCTTGCGAATAATGGCCGTCAGCAGGCGGGCAAAAGGGTTGAAGAACAGGATCACATCCACACAGGCTATGAGCAGGTTCACCAAATAGTCGTTACGGCGGATATGGTTCAGTTCATGTAATATGATGGCTTCGGCTTGTTTGAGTGATAAGTGATTGACGGCAGCCACCGGCAGCAAAATAACAGGTTTAAATATGCCGAGCGTTACCGGTGTATCTACCAGGTTCGAGAGCCAGATCTGCACTTTCTTTTTGATACCCAGGTGTTGTACCGCTTGTTGCAGAAAGATCCGCCATTCCGCATCAGCTTTTTGCAAACCCTTGGTAAACAATTGCTGGGTGTGGCGATATTGCAAATAAAATCGAACGAAAAGAAAGGCGGCTGCCAGCAGATAGGCCAGTGATAAAAAGGGCAGGGCCGGTTCAAACCACTGGGAAATAAAACCACCCGGCCAGGTATGTGGTGCGGTGTTGTCGTTCTCTACATACAAGGTGATCACCTGTGGACCGTTCGCAGCTTCGTAAAGGTTCAGCACCAGGGTGACCAGGAACCATAAAGAACCGCCGGCCAGGGTTAACAGGGCGAGTGTGTGTCGTTGGCGGGATAGCAGTTTTTGTCCATTCCTCGTAAGAGCCACGTACACCAGCCACAACAAAGCCATTTGCCATAAGCTGTTCAGTAATGACCATCCCAATGCTTTAAGGAAAGCCGATTGGTACAACAGATTCATCGTAAATATTTTATCATGTTTGGCAAGATGCCCGCCCGAAGCCGGACGGGGAGATGTCCTGTAAGGACCGCCCTGGTATAAATAACCAGTTGGTTTGCCGCGGTCCTGGGGCCATCGGTTACTATTTATATAGACCTGTGAAGTTCAGGTACGCCTGAAGCAAACGCAAGTTCAAATAATGCACTTCACAGGTCATCCTTTACTTGTAAACTGATCCGCCAGTTTGCGGATACAATTAATCCTGAAACAAACACAAGCTCAAATGGCGCACCTTACAGGTCAGCCCAGCGAATATTATTGTTTTTTCAGATTGTCAAGAACTTTCTGGATCTCCTCCAGTTCTTCGGCCGATGCTTTATGATTGCCCAGGGCTTGCATAACCAGTTCTCCGGGCGATCCGCCAAACAGGGTGTCGATCATCTTGTTCAGTAGATGCTTTTGGGTCTTTTCTTTGCTCACTGCGGCCTGGTAAATATGGGTTTTGATGGAATCATCGCGTTTTACCAGTCCTTTTTCATGCATGATCTGCATCAATTTCAGGGTGGTGGTATAGCCAGCTTCCTTGGTTTGCAGCAATTCTTCATGCACTTCACGTACACTGGCATTTCCCTTCTTCCATAAGATCTGCAGGATCTCCAACTCGCTTTCTGTGGGTTTTATAGTTTTTGTAGTAGCCATATTTAGAACAACATTTGACTAAAAATACGACAAATTTCGTAAGGTTTTGTTAATACAATTTAAATAAACGAAAATTTTCGTGGACGTTAATTCCGATGGATGGTTACCAGGAAGGATGAATAATCGGCTCGGTGTAATTTCCTGTGGCTGGCAAAGGAAGGCGGTAAAAAACAGGCATTTAGAGGTGGCCATTGAGGCCGGTTACAGGAAAAGGGCGGCCGCCGAAAGAAAGCGTCTGATCGGTAAGCCGGGTTGCCAGATACCCCTATGATATCGCCGAGGCGGCCCCTAACTGGCAGCTAGCTATTAACCGCAATTCTTTTCAAGTTCGTCTTTCATTTCCCGGGCCGTTTTGCTGCTCCCGTTATGGCTCCAGCCGGGTGGGCGCAGCAGGTAATTGACCCCATTTCGGAAGGATCCCGACCGCCAGGCCTGGCCGAACATATCGCGCCATTCCCTGAAGGCTATTTGCACGGGGTTGAACGTGTCGAGGTTCTTCGTTAACCCATACACCGGTCGCTCCTCTTCCTTTTGAAAAGTGCCAAACAGCCGGTCCCAGATGATCAGTACCCCGCCATGGTTCTTATCGAGGTATTTGAGGTTACTGCCATGATGCACCCGGTGGTGTGAGGGCGTATTAAAAATAAATTCGATGGGCCCCGGCAGCAGGCGGATCGTTTCTGTATGGATCCAGAACTGATAGATGAGACTCACCTGTTGCATCAACAACACTACAAAAGGATGGAAACCTACCAAAGGCATCCACATCCAGAAAACAAAACTGCCCGTAAGGTTGCCCGTCCAGGTTTGCCGCAGGGCGGTTGACAAATTGTATCGCTGGGATGAATGATGCACTACATGCGATGCCCAGAACCAGCGCATGTTATGAGAAGTATAATGAAACCAGTAATAAGAGAAGTCGTCGGCAAAAAAGGCGAGCGCCCACATCCACCAGGTGAAAGGCAGGGTAAAGAGCCGGATCTTATACACGAGCATAAATGCGCCTAAAACAAGCAGCTTTGCCAGTAAACCGGAAATAACATTGCCGATGCCCATGGCCAAACTGCTGAATGTATCTTTCACCTCATACAATTCCTTATGTTCCCGCCAGGAATACCAAACTTCGAGCAGCAGCAATACGATAAAGCCGGGTATTGCAAAATAGAGGATCTCCGGGGCCATAGGCAAGCAGTTTAATGGAGCTATTCAGCACAAAAGTAGATTTTTTTCTACATCAATGAGAATCGCCGGAGGCTGTACTTTGGTACATTGCGTGGTATAAATGATGTAATTGAACAGTAGACACACCTAAAGTGTTAATTGTCACCCCAGTCCCCTGATCAACCGTATGAATTATGCATGTAGCGATCCGATATATTATTTGCTATTGCTGGTGCTTCACCGGTTTTTTATCGGCGATGTATGCACAGGATAGCACCAAACGCAAAAGAACGGTTGGTTCCCTGGCCAAAGAAGTTTACCGCAATTTCCTGGTCACCGACAATAGGAGCCAGGACTCCACTTTCTTTCAAAAAAGTGAAGAAAGCTTTCGACCTTTTACCGGTAAGGTGATCCGGCGCATCGTTATCCGCAATCTCTCATTCGGCGAAAACGTAAATGATACGGCCCACACCATCATCAGTGCGTTGACAAGAACCGCCGACCGTCTGCAAACCAATACCCAGGATTGGGTGATCAGGGAATTATTGTTCATTAAAAAAGGACAGCTGGTAGATCCTTACCTGCTGGCGGATAATGAACGTTTTTTGCGTGACCAGAATTTTATCAAGGATGCGCGGATCGTTATCCGCCGAACCAGTCATGAAGATTCGGTGGATGTACTCGTTCGTTTGCGCGATGTGTTTAGTTGGGGCGCTGAAGTAAAAGCATCGGGTATAAAAGATTTTCAGCTGTCTGTATACGATGCCAATTTCCTGGGCATGGCGCAAAGGCTGGAATTAACGGCCTTGTACGACCGCACACGCAATCCGGTGATCGGGCCGCAGATCAGGTACCGCAAAACAAGTCTTTTCGGTTCTTTTATTAATGTAGATGCCGCATACACGACGATCGATAAAGGCGCTTCATTAGGGTTTGAAAATGAAAGGGCCTATTACCTGAAGCTCGACCGCCCATTATATACACCCAATGCGCGCTTTGCCGGTGGCCTGGAATTAAGCTGGAATCAAAGCACCAATGTATACCAGAAACCGCCCGTGCAGTTCAGCGATTACAAATACCAGTTAGGTGATGCATGGCTTGGTTATAATATCGGGGTGTATAAGCAAAGAAAAAACAGCGAGGATAGCCGCCGCCGCCGTTTTGTATCGGTGCGCTATTTCGATCAGCGATTTATACAACCGCCGAAGCTCGATTCCTTCGATGCCCGTTATGTTGATAAGCGGTATGTGTTGGGACAGTTCACCTGGTATAAAATAAATTTCTATCGTACCAATTACATATACGGGTTTGGAAGAACGGAAGATATACCGGTTGGGATGATGCGAAAGATAACCATTGGCCCGGCAAAAGTTGACAGCCTGCACCGCTTGTATGTAGGGTGGGAGTTTGATCACTGGCTGGTTGATAAGCGTAATAATTACTGGAATTACACGCTGGCCCTTGGTACCAATTTATATAAAAAGGAATGGCAGGATAACAGCGCCTTCCTGAACTTTTCCTGGTTCAGCCGTTTATTCGATTTCCCTAAATTCAAGATGAGGCAATTTGCCAATATAAGTTATTCTGCCATCTATAATCACAGGGTGTATGAACCCTTGTATATAAACAATGAATTTGGTCTCGACCGTTTCAGTACCGACAGCGTGCGGGCCACGCAGCGCATTTCGGCGGGTACAGAAACCAGTTTGTATACGCGCTGGCGTTTACTTGGTTTCAGGATCGGATTTTTTACGTTTGGCCGGGCCACCTTAATGACACCTGCACAAACTGGTGTATTCAGGGGCGGCTTTTTCCCGGCTGTTGGCGGCGGCATTCGCACGCGCAATGAGAACCTCATCTTTGGTACTGTTGAAGCCCGCTTTACCTGGTTTCCCCGCACTTTATATGATGTAAACAATATAACGCTCACGGTGCACAGTAACCTGCGTGTTCGCTTTACCGGTTCGTTTGTGCAAGCGCCCTGGTTTGCGCTGGTACGGTGAACAGCCAATGTGCTGATTTGCTGATTTGCTGATGTGCTGATTGAATACAGAAATTCGGAAGAAGTTAATTAGTTAATTCAGAGATAAGTGTAAACATATAGAAGAGGTGTGTTTTCATTAGCACATTAGCTAATTAGCACATTAGCATATTAAAAAAAAGGGTCCCCGATGTAGAAACATGGGGACGTTGGTATTTGGTATGATATAGTGCCTTAAGTTGTTACTCCAAAGATAATGGCGTTGTTTGAATATTTTGAGAATTTTTTTTGGAATTCTCAGTTAATCTTTTTTTCTATTGTATAAGTATTTGTTATATCACGGTTATGCTCAGGTATTACGGTTTTCTTTGCTGTATGTACAGTATGCGTATCACCGTTACTATAGATCTGAGCCAGGCTGGGCGCGATAACCAGCGAAACGATCGACATCAATTTGATGAGGATGTTCATAGATGGACCCGATGTATCTTTAAAAGGATCACCTACTGTGTCACCGGTAACGGATGCTTTATGCGGCTCACTCTTTTTGTAATAGATCTGGCCATTGATGTCAACACCTTTCTCAAATGATTTCTTGGCGTTGTCCCAGGCGCCACCGGCATTATTCTGGAACATGCCCATCAGTACACCACTAACGGTAGCACCTGCCAGGAATCCACCCAATGCTTCAGGGCCCAGTAAGAAACCAATGATGAGTGGTGAAACGATCGCTATAGCACCCGGCAACATCATTTTTTTGATAGAAGCGTCTGTAGAAATGGCAACGCATTTATCATACTCCGGTTTGCCTTTTCCTTCCATGATACCTGGAATGGTTTTGAACTGGCGCCGTACTTCTTCTACCATCGCCATGGCTGCTTGTCCAACCGCACGAATAGCCAACGCAGAGAAAATGAAGGGGATCATTCCGCCCACAAAGAGGGCGGCCAGCACATCGGCTTTATAGATATTGATGCCGGGAATTCTGGCAACACCAACAAAGGCTGCGAACAGGGCCAGGGCGGTCAAAGCAGCGGAAGCGATCGCAAAGCCTTTACCGGTAGCCGCTGTTGTGTTACCAACCGCATCCAGTACGTCGGTCTTTTCGCGTACCTCACCAGGTAGTTCGCTCATTTCTGCAATACCACCGGCATTATCCGCAATAGGACCAAAGGCATCGATCGCAAGCTGCATGGCGGTGGTAGCCATCATACCGGCGGCCGCGATACCCACGCCATATAAACCGGCGCATTGATAAGAGCCCCAGATACCACCGGCCAGTACGAGGATCGGTAACAGGGTTGATTCCATACCTACTGCCAAACCACCAATTACGTTGGTAGCATGACCGGTACCGGATTGACGCACGATGCTTAACACCGGGCGTTTACCCATGGCTGTATAATATTCGGTGATGATGCTCATTAATGTTCCTACTACCAGGCCAACTACAATAGCGCCAAGAATGCCCTCGCGGGTGAATGTTTTGGCGCCTTCTACCAGTGAACCGTTAACCGTATCGCGTACCAGGTGAAAGTCACCGGCAGGCAGGATCCAGAACACCAGGGCGATAGAGGCAATGGCCGTAAGAATGATAGAGCCCCAGTTACCCATGTTCAGCGCTTTTTGCACGGTATTCGTATTAACACCGGCAGACTCACTGATGCGTACAAAGAGGGTCCCTACAATGGAAAATAAGATCCCTACACCGGCGATCAGCATCGGCAGTAATATCAGCGAGTAACCACCGAACTGGTCCTGCACAACGGCTTCCTGGCCCAGTACCATGGTGGCCAATACGGTGGCTACATAAGAACCGAACAGGTCGGCGCCCATTCCGGCCACATCCCCTACGTTATCGCCTACGTTATCGGCAATGGTAGCGGGGTTGCGTGGATCATCTTCAGGAATCCCTGCTTCCACTTTACCTACCAGGTCTGCACCCACGTCGGCAGCTTTGGTATAAATACCGCCACCCACCCGGGCAAAGAGGGCGATTGATTCAGCGCCCAGGGAAAAGCCGGTAAGCACTTCGATGGTCCTGATCATTTCCTCGGAGTTCACGGATGCTTCGGGTGCAAAAAGTACTTTGAGGATGATGAACAATCCGCTTAAACCCAATACGGCCAAACCGGCAACACCCAGGCCCATTACAGAGCCACCGGTGAAGGATACCGCGAGGGCTTTGCTTAAGCTGGTGCGGGCTGCATGGGCGGTGCGAACATTGGCTTTGGTGGCAACGCGCATCCCGATGTATCCGGCTGTAGCACTGAATACCGCACCAATGATGAAAGCGATCGCTATTGCCCAGTGCGAGTTGGGGTTAGCGCTGGCCATTACGCCGAGCAAGAGGGCTACGATAACAACGAAGTAGCCGAGAATTTTCCATTCTGCCCGTAAAAAGGCCATTGCACCTTGTGCTATGTATGTGCTGATCTCTTTCATGCGGTCAGAGCCCGCTTCTTGTTTAGAAACCCAATTGAATTTGATGAAAGTATACAGCAAGCCGACGATACCCATAACGGGCACTAGATAGAACAGTTTGTCCATAGTTTTGATTTCGTAATCGCTAGATTTTTTAGAAGTGAACAAAAATAGGGGAAAACGGCCTAAAAACGAAAACAGTTCTGGGTTTCAGCGAATTCCGAATACTAATTTGCTAATGAGATAATTTGCTAATGTGCTAATAGAAAGCCCCCGCCGTGCTTCCCTCAATGGGGCGCTTAGGTGGGGGCCTGGTTATGTCTGTATTTTTATCAGCACATCAGCACATCAGCTAATTAGCTAATTTTTCCTCTTCAGGCCCTTCAGCAGGCCTTTCACCTTGTCTTCGGCGCTTTGCCTGATGTCTTTCTTCGTACTGTCTTTAGTGGCTGTCGTATCCTTCTGGCCAAGTACCTGTTTGGCGATATAATCCTTAGCCGCCTGTTTGGCCTCGTTCTTTACCGATTGCAAAGTGTCTTTGGCGGCGCTTTTGGCGGCGGCCATGGCGCTGTCTGCCGATGCTTTTTTAGCGGCTAACAGTTCCTGGGCCTGGTTTTTCATGTCATCGGCCAAACTGCTGCCTGCACCGGCCAGGTCGGTTTTTACGCTGGGGTTGGTAATGGAACCACCCAGGTTCACTTTGAAGCTGATCATATCGCTGACCTTGATGGGAATACCTTTGTTGCTGGCCTGGGTAGCCAGGTTATTGACCAGGGCATTGGCCTTGCTGCCCAGCTTTTCACGCGGCACTTTCATGTTGATCACATAATCGATCGACTGATCGAGCCCATGTTTGCCGCCTATTTCCATATTCATATCCTGCACTTTTACATTGAAAGGTTTTACAAACACTTTTCCGTCGGCTATGTCAAAATAGCTCTTCACGTCTTTCAGGGTAATAGCTTTCAGGCTGTTGATATCAAGTGTATTTGCCAGTTTTTCGAGCGGTGCAAATTTGTTCAGCACGCCTTCCAGTAAAAGGAGTGAGCCATTGCCCGTGAGGGTACCCAGATCGGGCATCATGGTTTCACCCAGTTTGCCATTCATGGTGAGCTTTGACGTTAGTTTGCCCGAGATGAACTGGCCGATGGGCATCAGTTTCTGGAAGGTGTTAAACGCGAAAAAAGATTTTTGAATATCCAGGTTCTGAATGTCATAGGTAAGCGAAATGTCGGGTTTCTTTTTGCTTAGTTTGGTAGAGTAGGTGCCACCAAGGGCAATGTTTCCATCCAGCGCCTGCATTTTCACATCTTTCAAACTAACGGTTTCGTCTTTGATCGCCACGGTACCGGCAATATTCCTGTAATCGACCTTATCGTATCTTACATTGCCTGCTTTGGCATTGAGTGTAAGGTTAACATTTTTGGGAACCGCAAATGGTTCGCTGGCAGCCGCTGTTGTGGTGGCAGCTGCGGTATCCTTTGCTGCAGGTGCAGGAGCAGGAGTGGTGCTACTGGTAGTGCCCATTAATTTGTTCAGGTCTACTTGATCGGCCGATACATTCAAGACACCCGTCAGGGGTTCATCTTTCAACGCATAACCGATCAGGTTGTCGAAGCTGCCGTTCGCGTTAAAATTGGTTCCCTGAAAACTACCGGTTGCATCGTTCACGGTTACGTTCTTCGGGTTAAAGGTGAGCAGGGTGTTCTTCAGGTTTACGCCATCGGGATAGTCCTTTGACCTGTAGCTTAGGTTCGAAACCTGTACGGTGCCGGCCGTTTGTATGGCATCGTACTGGCTTTTATCGATCATTGATTTTTTCCCTTTTACCGATACATTGGCCTGCAGGTTACCGGCCAGGGAAGTGCCCGGTTCAAAGGCATAGAACTGCGCTACGTTCGCGAGGTTGAAACTGCCTCTGGCTGTGCCATCGAAATAAGGATCAGAAGCCAGGGTCTTCAGTAACAAACTTAGATCGATCACGTCTTTTCCGATCTCTGCATGTGCTGCCGGAATCTGGATCACCGCATGGTCTGCCACTCCGTCCGGGCTTTCGAAATTTATTCTGGCGCTGGTATTCTGAATAGGTTGCGGAAAGTCCTTCGACGCATAATACAGCTTGTTAATGTTCACAAAACCTTTGGCAAAGAAATCGCCGGGCTGTTGTTTTTGTACAACGGCCAGACTGCCTTTTGCCTGTACATCGGCATCAACGGTGCCGGCGAGTTTTGTGCCGGGCAGTTTTACCAACTGTGTAATGCCGGCAAGGTCGAGATGGCCTTTAGCGGCTGCGTCGATGTACTGTATGGTCATAGGCTTTTGGAACAACACATGGAAATCGAAAGGATCGTTGCCAAATTCAATATGACCTTTCAGCAGGTTTATCACTGTATTATCGGGCTGACCATCGTTATTGAATGCATTCAGCTGCAGGTTAATGTTTTTAACAGGCTTGGGCAGGTCGGGGTACTGAAAGAATCCATTTTGAATATCGAGCGTGATATTGTAGGCAGGTAAGCGGCTGCCGCTGTAGATGCCTTTTACCGTACCATTGAAAAGGGCTTTACCGCTTGTTTTGATCTTTTCGAAGTCCGTCTGGTATACAGCCGGTATCAATGAGAGAATGCTCTTAAAGTCGGTGGAGGGCGCTTTAAAGGAAAGATCCATATTATAGGTGCTGTCGTTCACCAACTGGAAAAAACCTTCTGTTGCCAGTTTTAGATCGTTCAGCGCTATTTCATCTGTCTTCCAGGAGTATTTGCTGTTTTTTGTGTCTACCTGCAGATCCAGGTCAATGCCGGTTTTCGTATGGTTGAGGTAGGGTATACCGCCATAAACGAAGGTGATCTCATCGGCCTTTGTATTGGTTCGCAGGGTAAAGAGCTCGCTGGTAAAATCGCCGCTGCCCTCATGGGTAAGGTTAATGAGCTCGGTATGCATGCCCGAACTGGCATCGTCGTATTTGACATACGCATTATTGATCTCATAATGCTTCAGGTTCATCTGGAAGGCCGATGAACTGGTATCTGTGGAAGGGGTGCTTGCCGTATCGGGTTTGGCTATATCCCAGTTTGCTTTACCGTCTTTGGTAACAATGGCATGAATACGCGGTTCGTTTATATTAACCGAATAAATTTTCATATTCTTGCCGCCGATTACGCTGAAGAGGTTAACCGCTACATCAATTTCTTTGGCGCTGATGAGGGTGTCTTTGGCAAAAACATCGGTGCCTGTCACCCGCAGGTCTTCGAGCGCTACCGATACCCTGGGAAAATGACGGAAGAAGGAGAGGTCGAGGTCCTTGAAATCGACGTTGGCGTTGATGTTCTTATTGATCTGCTCTTTGGCAATAGCAATGATCTTGCCCTTGAAAATAAAGGGAGCCACGAACAGGATAAGAAGGAGAACGGCCAGGGAAATACCGGTGATCTTGGCGATTTTTTTGAGCATAGGTAATTGGTTTACTTGCAATTATCTGATGTGAAAATACTTGAAAAAGAGGCAAGTTACAATAAACAAGATACAATGTTTAGAACAAGATTCGCAATACTGGTTGACGGTTTGCCGGTTTCCGGTTACCAGCAGAGAAATTTTGAGCATGGCGCCAAAAATCAAAATGCCCTTAATTTGTGCCCGGTAACTGGTGCCCCAAGGTAACTGCCATGCAACCCTGGAAGCGGGGAAGCACCATGAAACCTGAAACATGTAACAAAATAGAATATGACTCCTGAAAGACGTGCCCGCCTGCTGGCAGTATTGAATAAGCGGCAAAGTGACTTAACCGTAGTGCTTGAGAATGTGTTTGACCCGCATAATATTTCAGCTGTAATGCGTACCTGTGATGCAGTAGGTGTGCAGGAAGTGTATGTACTGAACACAAAGATTCCTCGCCATAAAAAATGGGGCGCAAAAAGCAGCAGCAGCGCTGCCAAATGGCTTTCCGTTCATCAGTTTACCAATGCCGAAGAATGTTTTAGCGCCTTGCGGCAGAAATATGACAGGATTTTAACTACTCACCTGAGCAGTGATGCCGTTAATTTATACGATATTGATTTTACCGGACCTATTGCCCTGGTATTTGGCAATGAACATGCTGGCGTCAGCGATGAGATCAGGGCCATGGCGGATGGCAATTTTATTATTCCGCAGGTGGGCATTATTAAGTCATTGAATATTTCTGTTGCCTGTGCGGTCACCTTGTATGAGGCACAACGGCAAAAGAAGCTGGCGGGCCATTATGATAGCTGCCGGTTGCCGGAGCCTCAATTGAATGAGTTGCTTAATAAATGGGGGTTTGAGGAAGAAACCAGTTCACAGGTATAAGTGCACAGTTCAAAGTTCAAAGTTCACGGTTTTAGTTATTCTGTTCAACCTTTTGATGGATCAATTTAAGAACTTATGAACTTAATAACTCAATTACTCATGAAGTGAATAACTCATGAACTCAACAAACATTTCGCATGAAAGGCATAATTCAGATAATAGGTCTGTTATTGTTTACCGCAACAGCGGTTTCGCAAACCATTAAAAAAGTGAAGATCACCGAGGTGGAAGCGTACATTAAGAACAGTGATCATCCGCTGGTGGTGAACTGCTGGGCAACCTGGTGCGCTCCCTGTGTGGAGGAAATTCCTTATTTCATGGAGACCGTAAAAAAGTACAGCGATGAAAAAGTAGAGCTGTTGCTCGTGAGCCTCGACTTTGCTACTTCTTATCCTAACAAGATCCAGGAACTGATCAGTAAGAAACATTTCGATGCCACCTTTTTCTGGCTCAACGAAACCAATGCCGATTATTTTTGTCCGAAGATAGATCCCAAATGGGATGGTACTTTACCCTCCACATTATTCGTAAATAATAAGACCGGTTATCGGCAGTTTTATGGACGGCCCATGACCGACAGGCAGATCGAGCTGGAAGTGAGTAAACTCACCGGCGTGAAGAAATAGGCTGACATTGATGCAGGGTATAGTTGATACAGTTGAAAAACTGGATAAAGGCTCGGCTAATAAGGTTGATCATTGATAAGGGCAGGAAAAACAGTCGATCAGGTTAGGTAATAAAAAAATGCACATTGAGGATCTTGTTTACGCGTTCTGCTTTCAGCGTTCCGTGTTCTGCATCACTCAATGTGCATGATTAGTACGAAAAATAAACCCTACTGTTTCAAACTTTTCTGAATAGCTTTTGCTGAGTCAAGGTGTTTCCTGAGTGTAGGCAGTTTTTGCGATGCAAATGTTTTTACATCAGGATCGGTACCGTTCTCGGCAATTTTTTCAAATGCGTTGATATCATCCTGGTGGTCATCAACCATCATTTTCATATACTCCCTGTCAAAGTCAGCACCTTTCTTTTTGCTCAGGTCTTCATAATGGTTTTTATGATCTCCTTCCAGATCTTTACGTAACGTTACATTCTTTTGCTGGGCGATCGATTGAAGCTGGGTGTTAGCTTCTGAATGGTCGCGCACCATCATTTCTGCAAAGTTCTTTACGCGTGGATTGGTTGCTTTTTCCTGTGCCATTTTACCTAACTGTACTTCAGCCATACCACCCATGGCGGCTTCATTGATGAACTTCATAGTGCGGTCATCCACTGCACCCTGTGTACCTGCGGTTCCCCGGTTAGCAGCCGCGGAATCAGCTGTC
The DNA here is from genome assembly GCF_016924755.1 of Longitalea arenae. Classification (GTDB taxonomy): domain Bacteria; phylum Bacteroidota; class Bacteroidia; order Chitinophagales; family Chitinophagaceae; genus Niastella; species Niastella arenae. Next base: position 59,386 of record NZ_JAFFJX010000005.1, read on the forward strand.
ATATCACTGCCCGTACCACGATCAACTTCTGTATTGGCTGGCGCTGATCTTATGGCGCCTGTTGAATCTGTGTTTGTTCCATCGTTCTCTGATGGACTTCCACATGCAAACATCGTGGCCATGGCGCATACTGCAAACGAATAAAAAATTGTTGTTTTCATTTGAACTATTTTTTGGTGTTTTTAAAGTAGCGGCAACGGTTTGTAGAGGTTGATGTATATGAAGCATATTTTATGCCTTGCCCTATTAAAGCAGTATAATGATCATATTGTGAACGAGTAATGTAAACACATTGCCGGGTGTGGGGAGTAAATTCAACAGGGAAAGTGGTGTATGTTGAAGAACAACATTGATTGGTGAAGGCTTGATGTGCGAACCAGTTGAAGAGTTGGGGAGCTCACGTGTTGACGAGTGACCGGTTTCACAAGTTGATGCGTTGACGGTTAACGGGCGGGTGTTGACAAGTTAACTGGTAACAAGTTATGTTTGATGATAAAGGTGAAGAGGCATGGTCCGCGAAGCGGCCGGTTCAACCTGGCCACCAACATAACAAAAACATACGCTAACTTTAAAACGTTATTGCTGTCCACCCAGAGCCTTCTGTTCAACGTGTATCGTCCTCGCGTAAAGCTTTTCACTTCGCCATTAAAGCTTAAGGGTTTTAGCATTCGTGTTGAGCGTTTCGCCTTTAGCGTTTGAGGTTCAGCGTTCAACGTTCGTGTTCTGCGTGTATCATTCTTGCGTAAAGCATTTCACTTCGCCATTAAAGCTTAAGGGTTTTAGCATTCGTGTTCAGCGTTTTGCCTTTAGCGTTTGAGGTTCAGCGTTCAACGTTCGTGTTCTGCGTGTATCATTCTTGCTTAAAGCATTTCACTTCGCCATTAAAGCTTAATGGCTTTAGCATTCGTGTTCAGCGTTTTGCCTTTTCCGTTTCAGGTTCAGCGTTCGTGTTCCGCGTGTAGCGTTCCGCGGTATAAAAAAAATCCCCCGTACCCGGCAGAGCCGGAACAGGGGATTGTACAGATTTTAAAAACGGGACTTATTGGTGTTATGAAATCCTTTTAATACTACAACCAACCGACTTAGATTGTTTAACTGATACTTCCTTTCCGGCTAGCACTTCATTCATCGCTTCTTTTAAATGGACCCGGTTCACACCGGCTGCATCGGATGGACTATCATCAATAGCGCCATGATAAACCAGTTTTCCATTTTTATCGAACAGAAAGCACTCAGGCGTACGGGTGGCTCCAAATGCATCGGCTAACTCATTGTTCTTATCCTCTGCATAATACCAGCTGTACCCTTGTCCTTTCGCATACTCCTGCATGGCAGCCAGCGATTCAGTATTTTTCCGGTTAGCTTCATTAGAATTCAATAAGACCACACCAATGTTTTGTTTTGAGGCAAACTCACAGATTTCCTTGGTACGGGTCTGATTATTGATCACGACAGGGCAGGTATTACAACTAAACATTACCAGCAAACCGTTTTCTTTTTTAGCCTCCTTTAACGTTACTTCTTTGCCGGAAATATCTTTTAGCTTATTGTCTGCTTTGGGAACGGCTGACCCCAGTGGTAATGGGTCTTTCATAGTAAATGATAAAAACACCACTGCGGGTAACAGCAATAAACTGATCGACATTTTTTTCATCTGACATTTTTTTTTATGGTTATTAACAGGGCCGGAGGGAATTGCCGAAATAAGATCTTCATTCTGTAAACGCTCATGAAAATTTTAAATGGAGCTTTCAATGTAACAGATCACTTCAATAGCAGCTTTGCAAAGTTTACTAAAAAATGATGGTTTTACCTAGGCTTTTCTGGGCAGGCGGTGGTAAAATTTTATTAAAATGGAAAATATTTATAATGTGAACCGTTGGTATTTATTAAACCCGGTCATGAAAAATAAGGTCGTCACTCGTGGTACTGGGCACGGGCTTCTCCCGCTCGACCGCCATGGCTTTGATGGAATGTATGCTTACATTGAGCTCGTACCCAATGAGCAGTACCAGGGAATTGATGTAGATAATGATCATCAATACGATGATGGTACCAATGGAACCATACAGCGCATTGTATTTGCCGAAATTGTTTACAAAGATGGAAAAGCCGAGGGTGGTCAAGATACTTAAAAAAGTGGCCAGTATGGCCCCGGGCGATACCAGCTTCCATCGCTTTTGGATAGCCGGTGCATATTTATAAATAAAGGCGATGGCATAAAAGATCAGGGCGATGATGAAGAGCCACCGGAATACGCCAATAAATGCCAGTACTGCGGCGTTCCTGATACCTATCAGCTTCAATACAGCGCTTTGCGCTATCAACAACAGTACGCAGGCCAGGATCAATCCCATTTGCAGGATGGTAAGTTTGATGGCTACCATCCGTGCATTCAAACCGGTGCGTTTTTCAAAGCCGATATAGTTCTTATTGAAAGAACGCATTAAACCCATCATACCATTGGAAGCAAAAAAAATGAGTAACAGGAAACCGAACGATAGCAAGGCTATATGATCTTCCTTAAAGAAGCTGTCTACAAAACTGATGATACCCTTGTTATACGTATCGGCCGGAATAATATCGCGGATGATCGCATGCAATTGCCGTTTTACCTGTCCCCGCCGGACGAAAGGCAACTGCGGTATCAGGGTGAACAGGAACAAACAGGAGGGCGGAATGGACATGATGAAGTTATAGGAAATGGCCGATGCCCTTTCTGTTAATCCCACCCGGCGCACCTGTTCTTTAAAGAACATCATCACATCATACAGGGGCACACCGTCGAACCCGGGCAAGATGATCTTCTTGCTTTTTTCCGTGAAAAAGCGAATAGGAGGTGAGTTTAATATAATTCGTTCAACGTTCATTTAGGGGATTCTATACCGGCTTCCTGGGCGGCTGCTCTTTTCTGTTGTTCAACATCCAATGCCTGCTGAAACTCTTTGGCAACCTTCAGGTGTTGTTCATAGGTTTCGGTATACACATGCCGGCCTGAAAAATCACTTTTGGCTACAAAATAAAGATAATTTGTTTGTGGTGATTGTAAAACTGCATCCAGGGTTTGCAGCGAGGGCGTGCAAATGGGGCCCGGCGGCAAACCGGTATTCCTGTATGTATTGTACGGCGATTCTATCGAGAGGTATTTCAGGTAAATACGGCGCAGCGTAAAATCTTTCATCGCAAATTTGATAGTAGGGTCGGCCTGCAACCGCATGCCTTTGCGTAACCTGTTCAGGTAAACACTGGCAATGGTGTCTTTTTCTTCAAGGTTATTGGTCTCCTCTTCTACAATAGAGGCCAGCGTATACGCCATAGCGGGTGTAAGACCCAGTTTGCGCGCCTGATCACGCCTGGTATCGGTCCATACCTTTTTATATTCGTTATAGAATTTGTCAAAGATGGTATGAATGGAGGCGTTCCAGAAATAGTTGTAGGAATTGGGATAGATCATGGCCATCACCGTATTGCTATCGAACCCATAAGGCCGCAGGGAGTCGGGGTTCTTCATCCAGGCTATTACATCGGCTGAGTCTACTTCCATTTTACGGCCCAGGAAACCTGCCAACTGTTCCCTGGTGCGTAGTTTGGTAATACTGAGCCTTACCGGGGCCTGGGTGCCATTGCGCAGCAGCCGGGTTATATCCATCAGGCTCATGCCATTCTTTATTTCATACCGGCCTGCTTTCAGCCTTTCGGGCACATCCATACGGGTAGCCAGAAGGTCGAGTGCGGCCGGACTTTTTACCAGGTTGCTGTCGCGGAAAGTTTTTAATACTTCGGGCCAGGTCGCATGACCGGTACGTATATAGAGGTATTTCGATTTTTGCGGGAATGCAGTATTGGCTGTAAAGAATTGCCATCCGGCAAGGGCCGCTGCCAGCACTGCTATAATCAGAACGCTTGTGACCAGTTTTCTGAACATTGGATATAGATTAATTTTTTTTCATCTGTTACAACATTTCCAGCCTCAGGAGTGCAAGAACTATGCTAAGAGTGAATGGTCAATGGTGAATAGAACCCCATTGCGAGGCTAATAACGTAATTGGGCCAGTTGAAATTTTATGAGCCCATTGCCCATTGCCCATGCACCAAAATAAAAAAACCCTGCCCAAAATAGACAGGGTCGAGCTATTTTTTACAATATATTATTTCGCCGGAGGGGGTGTATTTTGTAAAGGTGAACCACTGGCAGGAGCGGGGGCTGATGTCGCCGGCCTTGCATTTACCGGTTCGCGGCTGCTGCTTTTACCCTCGGGGATAAAAAATGCCGAAAACAGGCATAACAGGGCAATTGCAATTGCCATAACCCAGGTACCTTTTTCCAGTACATCGGTTGTTTGTTTTACGCCCATGAACTGGCTATTGAAACCGGCAATATTACCGGCCAATCCGCCGCCTTTGGGGTTTTGGATCAGGATAAACAACCCGATGGCCACACTAGCTATAATTATAAGTACCAGGAACAAATAGATCATTTCACTGTGCTTTTAATTGTTCAATTCTGCCCGCAAAATAAGGGCTTTTGGCGGGATTAAGCAAACTTAATTTCTCGTACACCCGGATGGCTTTGGCGGCATTTCCCTGCTTGGCCCAAACTTCGGCCATGGCTTCGGTGACCACCTCTTTTTCTTCAACCGAATGTTCTGCAATGCGCTGAATACTCTGATTGGTCACTTCGTCGAGCGAAGTGGTGGATTCAATGGGGCCCCCGATGCGTTTCATACTGCGCAGCCAGTCGGTAAAACTTTTCATTTTTTTACCCAGCCGGTCTTTCATGTCATCCTGCATCAGTTTAACGCCCTGGGATGCAAAATAATCGATGGTATGATAGGATTCAAAGATCGGTTCGCCAAGGTCAACGGTGGTCTGATCAGGCCTTCCGCCAGCGCTTTCGGCTGCCGGTTGTTCCGGAACAGCAGCCGGCGGCCGCACGCCTGTATTGTCGATCACAGGCTCTGCTGTGGCAGGCTGCTCTGTTTCTGCTGTAATGGCGGCGGGTTCTTCTGTAACAGTTTCGTTAAGGGCAGCAACTGGTTGCTCTTCAGGGGCAATGCCCGATGCTGCGCTTTCATCGATGGCGATCTCCGCCGGCGGCATTTCGCTGTTTTCCGGCGAAACTTCCCCCAGCTTTTGCTCCGTTGCAGTATCGCCGATGGCGGCCATCTCCCCGGGGGCCAGCTCCACAGCCGGCACCACTTCATCCTGTTCCCTCGCTTTTTCTATGTCCAGGGGTGTGGCTTCTATAGCGGGGATGATCGCATCTTCGGTGCGCGCCTGCTCGAGTTCCAGCGGGGTCACTTCCACGGCGGGAACTATTTCATCCTGTTCCCTCGTCTTTTCTATTTCCAGCGGCGTTGCCTCTACGGCGGGAACAATTTCATCAAATTCCGGCGTATCGATACCTGCAGCAGGGGGCATCGCTTCTTCTGTGATGCTTACTGCATGCAGGGCTGCTTCGTTGATGTTTTCTTCTGCCAGCTCACTGTTCTCTGCAATGGCTACGGCGGAAGCGGTTGCTATGGTCGCTTCTTCGGTTTGCTCCAGGGCGCCCGGTTCGGTAGCTGTTTCTTCAGCCTGCGCCAACTGTTCCACCAGTGAGCCTTCTTCATTCACCTGCAAACTGGTAGCTGCTGCTGGTGATCCAGGAGCGCTCGCTGCGGCTGCTTCTTCCGGCTTTTCTTCGGTGGCAGGCGGGTCTGTATATACCGGCTGACCTGTTTTAGGCATTTGTACCACGATCCGGAACCCTGGCTGCTGCATCGGCTCTTCTGCCTTTGTAAGGGCAGGGGCCTCTTCTTTCTGCTCTAATTGCCAGCGCAGCCATAAGGTATTATGAAAGTATAATGAAGCGTTCTCGCATTGTTCATGATTATTGTAGGAACCACTGTCCTTAAGCTTTTTAGCATACAGGAATTGGCCTACGGCTGCATAGGGATATTCTTCAGTGAACTGCTTCAGTTCCTGCACGGTCACCTGCTCAAAGGAGTCTTTATCGAACAGGTGTTTTACCAGTGTTTGGATGTGATATTGCATTATACCAGCTTACCAGTTTGAAAAAATACGGTTGAAAATTTCGTCCACCACGTTTTTGACGATGGTCTCATTTAACTGGGCCTCTGCCTGCGTGATCGTCAGGTTGGCCGAATAGTCGAAGTTACGGGAAACATCGGCTTCAAAGTTCTTAGAGGGGTCTAAGTTGTTTTTAAAAACAACGTGCACCGTTACGGTAAGGCGTTGCCCGGCGGCCTGCTGGTTCGAGATGGCCGATGTAGTTACATTATAGCCGGTGATGGTGCCCCCGATATCGTAATGGGCATCATCGGTTTGCACGCCGGTTAAGCGGGTTTGGCCGGTGATCTTCTGCCTTAAGCGGTCGGTTATCTGCGGACTTAAGATGGGGTTCACATACCGGGCCCTGTTCTCAATTAATTGTACCCGGTAGGTCTTTACATCCTGGGGTATGGAACCAATGTCCTTGAAACTATAACAACCGGCAAACAGCAGGACAATCGGCAATAGACAATAGACAAGAGTTGCAGGTAATCTCCGCCGCGCCGGACGGGTTTCAGGGTTTTGGTCCCTGTAACCTGTAACTTGCAACCTGTTACCTGCCATTATTGATTTCAATTTCTTACTCTTTAATATCATACTCTTTTAGTTTGCGGTACAGTGTTCTTTCACTGATACCGAGATCCAGGGCGGCGTCCTTTCGTTTGCCTTTATGTTTTTTAAGTGCTTTCTCGATCAGTTCTTTTTCCTTGTCCATAATGTTCAGCGACTCATCTACTTCTTCATGGTGATGAATATCTTCATTATCATGGTGGATCATTACCGGTTGCTGTTGAACGGGACCCACCGGTTGCACGTAAGCAGCGGGCAGTAGTTCTTTAGTCTTCAGCTCATTGATCAACGATTGATTCTGCGCCGCAGTACCGGGGTTCTGCAAGATATCGACAAACATCTTCTTCAGCTCGGTCACATCTTTTTTCATATCGAAAAAGAGCTTGTACAGGATCTCACGTTCATTGGCAAATTCGTGGCCATTGGAGACCGGATTACCGGTGGCATGGGCCAGTACCGGCAGGCGGTTGAAATCGCGGTTGGGCAGGAACCGTTTCAGCTCATTCGCCGAGATCAGTTTGTCTGAGGCCAGTACCGAGATCTGCTCTGCAATATTCTTCAATTCGCGCACATTACCGGGCCAGGGATAATTAATTAACACATCTTTCGCCTCATCATCCAACTGAACCGGTGTGGTCTTATAACGTTCAGCAAAATCAACACTGAAGCGCCTGAACAGGAGCGGTATATCTTCAGGGCGGTCGCGCAGCGCGGGCACCCTGATAGGAACGGTGCTTAAGCGGTAGTACAGGTCTTCCCTGAACTTACCATTTTGCGTGAAGGTAAGCAGGTCTTTATTGGTAGCAGCAATTACCCGTACATCTGTTTTTTGCACTTTGGAAGAACCTACCCTGATAAACTCGCCGGTCTCCAGCACGCGCAGCAGGCGGGCCTGGGTACCGAGCGGCATTTCACCGATCTCGTCGAGGAAAATGGTACCGCCATTCACCGTTTCAAAATAACCCTTGCGCGCATCCACAGCGCCGGTGAATGAACCTTTTTCGTGGCCGAAGAGTTCCGAATCGATGGTGCCTTCGGGAATAGCGCCGCAGTTAACGGCAATAAAAGGATTGTGTTTGCGTGCCGATAGTGCATGAATGATCACTGAGAATGCTTCTTTACCTACGCCACTTTCACCGGTGATCAGCACGGTAAGGTCGGTATTGCTTACCTGTGCAGCTACCTGCAGGGCAAAGTTCAATGCCGGCGAATTACCGATAATGCTGAACCTGTTTTTGATACTTTGAATATCCACTTGACTACTAATTTTTTCAGATACCCCCTGCAGTTATCATCAATGATCTTGCATGAAGGTGATCCGGATTATTTTAATCAGGGCCATGCCCTGTATGTATTAATTATAAATGCCCTTTTGTAGTATAGGGCCGGTTGATCGCAGTTGGCCGTCTGGAGCTGGCAGTTTGCCGTTTATTATTGAACATTAGCAACAAGATTACGGATTGGCGGGTTGTTGCAAACAGCTAATTGCAAATTGCCAATTGCTAATTGTTTTTTAAGCTTCAATTTTCCCAATCAACGTAGCGCCAGTGCAATCATATACCTTAACCATTACATAGTTGCCTTTGTTCAACGCGTAATGTTCTTTAGGGAAAACAACTACTTTGTTCTGGCTGTTGCGTCCCATCCAATCCTGGTCGCTGCGTTTACTGTTACCTTCTATTAATACTTTAAATGTTTTACCAATATCCTGCTGGTTACTTTCACGGCTGAGCGCATTCTGCAGTTTCACGATCTCATCGAGCCGCCTCTTCTTTACTTCTTCGGGCACATCGTCTTTATAGCGGCGGGCGGCCAGGGTGCCGGGGCGCTCGCTGTAAAAGAACATATAGCTCATATCGTACCGGCTGTGCTGCATAATGCTCAGCGTATCCTGGTGGTCTTCTTCCGTTTCTGTACAAAAACCGGCAATGATATCGGAGCTGATGCCGCAATCGGGCATTATTTCCCTGATACGGTCTACTTTGGCCATATACCATTCGCGGGTATAGGTTCTGTTCATCAGCTGCAATACGCGGCTTGAACCGCTTTGCACCGGCAGATGAATGTATTTGCAGATATTCTCATACTTCGCCATCGTGAACAACACGTCATCGGTAATGTCTTTGGGATGCGAAGTAGAGAATCGTACACGTAAAGAGGGATCTATCAGGGCCACTTTTTCGAGCAGGTGGGCGAAAGTAACAGGTTGCATGTCCTGCGCATTATTTTCCGGCACCCAATAGTAGCTATCTACGTTCTGGCCCAGCAGGGTCACTTCTTTATAACCTGCTTCGAACAGATCGGTACATTCTTTCAGGATGGAATAGGGGTCGCGGCTGCGTTCCCGGCCGCGGGTAAAAGGCACCACGCAGAAGGAACACATATTATTACAGCCCCGCATGATGCTGACAAAACCCGATACGCCATTACTGTCGAGGCGAACAGGGGAGATGTCGGCATAGGTCTCTTCGCGGCTCAGCAGCACGTTCACGGCTTTCTGGCCGGTTTCGGCTTCTGTGATAAGGCCAGGCAAACTGCGGTAGGCATCGGGGCCCACCACTATATCTACCAGCTTTTCTTCTTCCAGGAATTTTGCCTTCAGACGCTCCGCCATACAGCCCAGTACGCCAATGAGGGCGCCAGGATTGTTCTTCTTGACAATGCGCAGGTCGCTGAGGCGTTTACGCACCGTTTGTTCGGCTTTTTCGCGAATCGAACAGGTATTGATCAGGATCAAATCGGCTTCCTCAAAATTGCGGGTGGCGCCAAAGCCGTTCTCATTTAAAATGGAAGCTACGATCTCGCTGTCGGAGAAATTCATTTGACAGCCATAGCTTTCTATATAAAATTTTTTGTTATATGCCGTAGGGTCGTTAACAAAGGGAGCATAAGCTTCACCCTGCCTGTTTTCTGCGTGCATCGTATGGTTCATCCGCTCTAACATCAACAATTCAGTTTTTGGGATGGCAAAGATAGCCAAAAAAGGGTAAAAATGACAGGTTGACACGCCGTCCTGCATGGGGAGGCCAGCCGGAGTTGACAAGTTGAAATTTGACAAGTTAAACCGGGTTGTTCCGGGGCCCTGCCTGAGTAAGCGCTTAGTTTCCAGCCCCTTTTAAAGCGGGTTATTTTCCGAACAGCACATAGCCATAGGTTCTGTTGCCTATTTCGCGGGCCTTTTTAGGGAAGAGTTTGATGAAGAAACTGAGCGGGAATTTGAATGGCGGCAATTTGCGGCCGATGCGGTCGCCTTCGTCGAGCAGATAAATATTTTCATGCACTTTCCAGCCATGGCTGGTAAAAAAGCCGATAGGGTCTTCCACGTCGAATTGCAGCGGTGCATTGGACAGGATCTTTTTAAGGTCGGTGGCCCGGCGGTGGCGGCGCAGGCCTCCGTGGTAATCCATGATCCAGTAATGAAAATTTGGTACGGCAAAAAGATCTTTTGATAACTGCGCGCCTTGTTCATTGGTTAAGTAACCTACTACTCCCTCGGTGATCAGCAGCGCTCTCCTGGTTTCGCTGCCCAGTTTGGCAAAGAGGGTCTTTCGTTCCTGGTCGTTTGAGAGGTCGGCTGCCATCCGTTGCAGGTGGCAGGCCGGTATATCATGCTGCAGCAGTTTGTTCTTGTATTCGATCATATGTGGGAAATCGACTTCCAGCCAGCGCAGGTTCACGGGCAGGGGCATCCGGTAAGGGCGGGTATCTAAACCGGCGCCCAGGTTAATAACGGAATCGATACCACGTTCAATGGCGATGTTGATGAGCCGGTCGATGCCGGTAGTACGGGTGACCATGGCAAAGGCCATATGGTCTTTTATGGGGGTGGCTTCTACCATTTGAAAGCCACGATCACCCGCGAGCTTTCGCGCCAGCGGGTCTTTAAAGACGGCATCTGGGCGTTCTGTTTCCAGGGCTCTGAATGCGGCGATCCAGAGCGCTGTATCGGAAACGTTATTAATAAGCTGGTCTTGCATAATGCACACCTCCGGGATTTGATAACGGATAGTGGTAGCTGTAATTAAAGCTTACCTAAATTTAATTAATTTCCGGGAGCTATGGGTGGCGGAGGCGCTGCGGCATGCGATAATTCAATTTTATTGTTAGGGGGAAAATGCGTATATTAAGTATTGTTGCAGCTTTGTTTTCGGAACCATTCCAACAGCTTTTTCTTACTATCGCCTTTCTAATTTCTTAATGTCATCTTATCAGGCAAGGAATTTCGGCCTGTTTCTATTCATCAATATTTTCTTAATTCTTCCTCGCATAACCCTTTAAAAATCGACACTATTTATTGAAAGATCATAGCTGATTGTTGAATAATTAGTTCCGGGAATGCAATAAACTGAACCAGGTTGTTGAAAAACGGGTGCGATTAATTCAACAAACAATGTCAGCTTGTTCAATAAACAATGTCAGTTTGTTCAATAAACAATACCTCTTTATTCAATAAACTGCACCTGATCGTTCAATAAACCATATGTGATCGTTCAATAAACCATACCTGATCGTTCAATAAACTGTATCTGATCGTTGAATAAACTGTACCTGTTTGTTCAATAAAATGTGTTTGTTTGTTCAATAAAAATAAGTGCAAGTAATTCATAATCACAGCTGGTTGCATGGAAAGTGCCTTCTTTCTGCCCTGTTTACTGCTGTTATTCAGCCCCCACTCATCGAATCATCAAAATACCACGACAAAAACGTCAAAAAGGGACTTAAGTTAGTCTATGTGAGCATAAGTGAGTCTAAGTGAGTCAACCGGAAATTGGTCATCTGCAGCCTTCGTATGTTTGTTTTGTCAACCGGAACAGGGGATATAACCGATCTGATGCGTACCGGCACAATGAGTTAGCGTGTAGTGAAGACGCACAATAATAAGAGCAGGCTACAATCAGTGATTTTTGTAATGCTCACCGGCGAACCGGAAACAGATGCGCTTCTTTTATTACAGGTTGCTATTGTAAACACGGTACAAGGATCCAACAGCAGGCAGGTTTATAGAGCTGTTTCAGTTTCCTGTCTTTTATTAGTCCGGAGAAACGGGTTTTACTGACAGGTATATTTATCACGCAAAAAACTTTTTTTATGGGTCTTATTACATTCAAACGCGAACGTGACATCGTATCACTTTGTCAACGCGTAATAGAAAAAATGGAAGAAAACAAGGATGTTTTCGCCAATCCTCCAGCGGCTTTGGCTGATATCGCCAGAAAGCTGCCTGCATTCCAGGCCTCGCTGGTAAAAGCCAAAAGCCGCGACATGGAAATGGTGGCTGTTAAAAACCAACTTAAAGCCGAAATAATGGCTTTGCTGGAAGAGGTGGCTGGCTATGTTGCCGTTGTCTGCGATGGCAACCGGGCTATGCTCCTTAGCAGCGGTTTTTATGTTACTGAAGAACAAACCGGCTCAAAAGCACCTTCTATTCAATCGATAGAAGTGGAGATTGGCGAACCAGGCGTAGCCACGATCCGGGTAAAGAAACAGTCAGGCGCAGTTGCTTATGTTCATCAGTATGCCATGGAACCTCCGGGTCCCAATACCGTGTGGCAGGGTGAGGGAAGCACTTTCAACAATCACACGTTTAACGGGTTGATCTCCGATAAACGGTATTGGTTCCGCATCGTTGCTATTGGCCGCAAAGGGCAAAAAGCATACTCGCCCATCGTTTCCAGAGCTATACAATAGTAGCTCATACATATCTTAATTGTGCGCCCCGGCGGTAGATCGCCGGGGTTGTTTTTTCAGGCCAGGCGCTAAAGCGGGTATCCACTTCAGCCATAAAAAAAGCCGAAACCCTTTTACAAAGATTTCAGCCTGAGCGGAAGACGGGGTTCGAACTCGCGACCCTCACCTTGGGAAGGTGATGCTCTACCAACTGAGCTACTTCCGCTTATAACGCTAAGTTAATTAAAAAAAGATAAAAATACCCGTTTACCACAAGGGTTTTCCCTGATAATAATCAAGGATCTTGGTGCGAAGCACAAAATCATAGCGGGCGATAATGAGGTTTACATTGGCCCGGTCGTAATTGTTCTTGGCAATGAGGAAATCGACTACGGTAGAAGCGCCGGCATAATAGCGGGCTTCAGCGGCGCGGGACGATTCTGCATAGGCCGTCACCTGGTCAACCAAAGCCTGGTATTTGTTCTTTGCTGCCGTCATATTCACAAAGTCCCTTTCTATGGCCTGCCTCAATTGTATCTGCCGGGTTTTGGCTACATACTCGGCGCTTTTGAGATCAATTTTGGCCAGGGTAATCTGGTTGCGAAAGCGGAGATTGTTAAATATAGGAATGTTGATGCCCAGTCCGACATAGGTGCGGTAATTGTTGCTGAGCTGGTCATAGTATTCAATTTTGTTGGCTGCTGAATCGCGGGCCGCGCTTGAATAAGGTGTATAAAAGCCGGCGCCCATGCCCAGGGAAGGGAAGAGGTTTCCCCGGGCCGCCTGTACCGCTTTTTCTGCACTTTTGGTACGCAGGTCGGCTGCTTTAATAATGGCCAGTTGCTGCAGCGCGATCTGGAAAATACTATCGGGGGTGGTGGCATAGTTCAGTTCCAGCTGGTCGGCCCGCAGGCTTTCCACCTGCAGATCGCGGTTATAGGGTACATTCATCAGCTGTGACAGCGACAGCCGGGCTGCTTCCAGGTTGTTCTGGTTCGTGATCACGCTTAGTTTGTTGTCGGCCAATTGTCCCCGCATATCTGTAAGGTCAGAGGGTTTTATGGCGCCTTCCTGGTTCAGGGTTTCCAGTCTTTCTACCTGTTTCTGCGTGAGATCGGTTTGCGTTTGAGCCTGTTTCAGCAGATCGGCACTGGTGAGTATTTGCAAATAGGCCAGCATTACATTCAGCATCAACTGGTCTTTGAGCTGTTGCAGTTCCATTTTACTGGCTTCATATGCATATTGCGTGCTCTTTAAGGTATTCAGTAAACGCAAGCCATTGAAGAGGGTCACGTTGCCTGAGAGTGAATAGCTGCCCGAGGTTTGCTGCTGGTTCACATAGCTGTTGGTACTGAGGTCAATGCTGCGGCCCTGGTTAAGGGTATGATCGATCTGACCGCTGATATTGGGTAACATGTTGGCTTTTGACTGGCGCCAGGAAACAGCGGCCCGCTGCATATCGAGGTCACTTTGTTTCACATCGAGGTTATTGGCAAAAGCCGTTTGCACACATTCCTGCAATGATAATGGACGGCCGGTAATGCTTTGCGCCCGGACGTCCATATATATCATCATGGCTATACTCCCTAATATGAATATTTGTTTTATCATTATTGCTTTCGTTCTTTATTCTTGAATGGTCAAAGCTAAATGGTCAATGGTAAATGGTCAATGGTCAATCCGCCTGCGCCAGGGCTCACATAAGCCGGCGATCCCGGATCCTGAGATTTTTCCTACTCCTTACTTCATCCTTTTATTCCTGGATATTATTAAGTTCCGATGCTCAATTTGCTTCTATCCGGCCGTCGAGCAGATTGATAATATGCGAACCATAACCCGCATTTTTTTCCGAATGGGTCACCTGGATAATGGTTACCCCTTCTTTGTTCAGCTGCCTGAACAGCTCCATGATCTCTTCGCCCTGTTTTGAATTGAGGTTACCGGTTGGTTCATCGGCCAGCAACAGTTTCGGTTTGGCAATGAGGGCGCGGGCAATACCCACCAGTTGCTGTTGGCCGCCGGAGAGTTGGGTAGGGAAGAGATCTTTTTTACCTACGATATTGAAGCGGTCGATCATATCGGCCACCATCGCTTTGCGCTCACCGGCCTTGATGTTCTGGTAAATCAGCGGCGTTTCAATATTTTCATAGACCGTTAGTTCATCTATCAGGTGATAGGCCTGAAATACAAATCCTATATGTTGTTTATAGATCTGCGACCGTTGTTTTTCTTTGAGGTTATGTACCGGCTGATCCATAAAATGGTATTCGCCCTCGGAAGCATCGTCGAGCATCCCGAGTATATGCAGCAGGGTTGATTTTCCTGAACCGGATGGTCCCATAATGGAAACGAATTCTCCCTCATTGATCGTAAGGTTAATGTCTTTCAGAATAAATGTTGGTTTACCGCCTACCTGGTACCATTTGGAAATATGCTTCAGTTCGATCATAGTCTTAGATCTGGGTTCTTAGTTTATAGTTGCTGGTTTCAAATTACAGTTTCAGTAAAGTTGGCCAGGTTCTGCATTTCATTATCACATTAGCTAATTATCACATTATCACATTAACCACATGCCAGTTTATAGTCTGGTGATTTGCAATATACTATAAGGGATTTGCAGTTACATCCGTTTGTTTTCGATACAGGAACTGTACGGTTTCGATACAGGTGAATGGTCGTTGGTGAACTGCTCGCGAAATTTGAAACCGGTAACCAAATCGAGCCGCCACCCCGGTTCTATTTGTATTTCATTATCAAATTATCACATTACTCCGTACGTAAACTCTTCACCGGGTTCATGATAGCTGCTTTTATCGTTTGGAAGCTAACAGTAACAATAGCGATGCCGGCGGCCAGCGAACCGGCCATGATGAACACCCACCAACTGATCGGTGCGCGGTAGGCGAAGTCCTGTAGCCAGCTGTACATGATCCACCAGGCCAGGGGAAAGGCAATGACAGCTGCAATGATCACCAGTTTCAAAAAGTCTTTCGACAGCATGGCGGTTATATTACTAACAGTAGCGCCCAGCACTTTTCTGATACCGATCTCTTTCGTGCGTTGCTCTGCCGCATAGGCTGCCAGTCCGAACAAGCCCAGGCAGGCGATCAGGATGGCCAGCACCGAAAATGTAATGGCTATGGCCCCCATTCGTTGTTCGGTGCGGTACTGGTTATTGAAATCTTCATCCATGAAAGTAAGATCAAAGGGCGCGCCCGGGGCTATTGCTTTGTATAAGTGTTCTATCTTGGCGAGCAGGTTAGGGAGGTGTTTCGACTTAATACGCAAGGCAACATTTCCCTGGTTCTCACCCAGCATTAATGCGAGGGGCGTAACGTGTTGCCGCAAACTGCTGAAGTTAAAATCCTTTACAATACCAACGATATGCAGCGCAGAAACCTCCGCGGGCTTGTTAATATCCCTGATGAAATAAAGGGATTTCCCAATGGGATCTGTAAAGCCATACATTTTTGCAGCGGCTTCGTTTATAATGATTGCACTTGAATCGGTCGGGAACTGTTTTGAGAAATTCCTGCCCGCCACCATTTCCATTCCGAGGGTAGGGATGTACTGATCATCCACATCCCAGGTTTGCATGGATACGGCTCTTCTTCGATCGAGGGTTGGATCGGCAAATACGGGGTTGTCGTTCCGCCAGCTATTTGTAGGCAGATAGCCCGAGATCGTAGCATTTTCAACGCCTGCTAATTTCACTACTTCCTCAGTGAACAACCTGGCTTTACTGCCGAGTGGACCGCTGTTGTGGATGATCGCCACCTGATCCCGGTTAAACCCGGGTTTATGTGATTGAATAAAATGAAGCTGTTTATAAATTACGATGGTGGCAATGATAAGAACAATGGAGATCACAAACTGGAAAACGACCAGGCTGCTGCGTAACCAGCTTCTTTTAAAACCCCCGGCCAGTTTACCTTTAATGACCTGTATGGGTTTGAAAGAGGAGAGGTAAAAGGCAGGATAACTGCCGGCCAGCATACCGGTGATCAATACCAGCAATAATAGAATGGGGATCAGCCAGGGGGTTGCCCGGAAATTTAATGTAATATTTTTTGCTGCCAGATCATTGAAGTAGGGGAGCATGGCAAAGGTAAGCAGCAGGGCCAGCACCAGGGCCATGCAACTGATGAGCATACTTTCGGTAAGGAATTGCTTTACCAGGTTTGACTTTAATGAACCCAATACCTTGCGCACGCCTACTTCACGCGCCCGGTTGGCAGAACGGGCCGTTGACAGGTTCATGAAATTTACGCAGGCAATAAGCAAAATAAAAAAAGCGATGGCCGAAAAAATATATACATACTGAATGCTGCTGGTGGCGCCCAGTTCGGCAATTTTATCAGAATGCAGGTGAATGCTGGTAAGAGGCGTTAAAGAATGCTTTACATGGCTGCCGCTTTTTTTAAGATCGTCGAGGCTGGCCGACAAGAACTGCCGCACCTGTGGCCCTAAATACTTTATTACCAGGGCGTCGAATTGCGCTTCGATCTGTTTGGGATTGGCGCCTTCTTTCAAAACCACATACGTATTGAAGTTGTTGCTTAACCAGTTGTTTCGCCGGCTTTCTTCCAGGGTGGCAAGCGATACGAAAATGTCGAACTTAAAATGCGATTGGGAAGGAATGTCCTGAATAACACCGGTAACCTTATAGGTATGCTGATTGTCGACCAGGAAGCTTTTACCCACTGCCTGCGTGGTATTGAAATATTTACGGGCGGTGGTGGCAGTTAGTACGAGGCTGTTCGGCTCCTGTAAGGCTGTTTTGGCATCCCCATCGAGCATGGGTAAGGTGAATACATCGAATAGCGTGGAATCTGCATAGACCACTCTGTTCTCCTGCACATTTTCATAGTCTTTTTTAAGCAGCAGGCCACCGGCACTTCTGAAACGCACGAACTGCTCTATCTGCGGAAAATCTTTTTTGAGGGTTGGGCCCATCGGGTCGGGCGTTACGGCAGAAATGAAGTGATTACCGGCAAATTTTATATCGGTATCTACCCGGTAGATGCGATCTGCTTTTTTATTATGGCGGTCATAACCCAGCTCATCGAGCACAAACAGCATAATGAGCAAACAGGTTGCCAGTCCAATGGCCAGTCCGATTATGTTGATCGCCGAAAAGCCCTTGCTTTTCCAAATTTTGCGGAAGGCGATCTTTAAATAATTTTTTATCATGGATAAATCTGGTTTGATCTTTCTTTTTGTGAATGCTTCGCTTTCACCGGGCGTGTTGCCGGTTTCAGGTTCCAGCTCATTTGTATTTTTACTGCCCTGTAACCTGGAACTTGAACCCTGTAACCCTTATTCGCTTCTCAATGCTTTCACGGGGTTGGCTACCGCTGCTTTTATCGCTTTATATCCTACCGTTATCCAGGCGATCAGGATAGAACCTGTAATTGCGGTAATGAAGAACCAGGCGTTTAAAGGCACACGGTATACAAAATTGTTCAGCCAGTTATGCATCATATACCAGGCAACGGGTACGGCTATAAAGAATGCTACAATGATCAGCACGGTAAATTCTTTCGAGAACAACTGCAGGAGGCTGGTAATGGAAGCGCCCAACACTTTGCGAATGCCCACTTCCTTGGTCTTTTGCACGACCATAAAAGAAACCAGTCCGTACAAGCCCAGGCAGGAAATGAAAATGGCCAGGCCTGCGAAAATCTTATACAGCAGCGACAGTTGTTCTTCCTGCCGGTAGAACCGGGCAATTTGCTCTTCGAAGAAAGAAGGCGCAAAGGCATAGTCGGGGTAGAACTGGTTCCAGCTTTTTTCAATGGCGGCCCTGGTTGCCATCATTTGGCTGGTGCGCAATTTGATGGCTAAGCGGGTATAAAAATCTTTTTGCGTTGAAATGAACAGTGGTTTGATATCATCCCGCAGGGAATGTGTTTTAAAATCCTTTACCACGCCTACAATAGGGTACCACTTACCATTGCCGAGTTTAATGGTTTTGCCAATGACCTCATGGGGATTTTTTACACCCAGCTTTCTTACGAGGGTCTCGTTGATGATCCCTTCGCGTAGGGTATCGCTGGGTTGAATCGGGCGGCCGGCTACCAGCTGCAATCCAAATGTTTTCAGGTAATCGGCATCTGCATATTTCAGCGCGAGCTGGTATTTTTCATCTGGTTGGTGATCATATGCGAAATTCGTGGTCCACATATTTTCTGAAGAAGGCTCATCGGTGCTGAAACTTACCGATTGCACACCCGGTATTTGTAAGAGCTGCCGTTTAAAAGCATCTTCTTTCGACAGCGAAGCGCTGTCGGCGCTTACATTCATAATTAACACACTTTCTTTTTGAAAGCCCAGGTCGGCTTTGCTGATGAAATTCATCTGGCTTACCGCAACGGCGGTGGCAATGACCAGGATCTGTGAAATGGTGAACTGCATGACCACCAGTCCTCTTCGCAGGGAGACGCCGTGAACACTGGCTGATACCATTCTATTCTTCAGGGCCGTGATGGGATTGAACTTTGACATCACGAACGAAGGATACAAGCCGGCCAGTAAAATGACCACAGCGCCGATGCCGCCTACCATACCCATTGTTGTTGGCGTAAACAGGCTGAGCGGTTCCTCGATAGAAGCTATGTGTTTTATGTAGGGCAGCACTAAATAAGCGATGCAAAGAGCAACTATAACAGCGATGCATACAATGCCCGTAGTTTCGCTCATGACCTGTTTAAACAATTGCATACGGTTGCTGCCCAGTACTTTCCGGATGCCCATTTCTTTTGACCGGTTAACGGCCAGGGCTGTAGACAGGTTTATAAAGTTCACACATGCCATGAGAATAATAAATACGCCGATCAGCAATAAAGTGACGAGGGTCGACCTGCTGGTCACATGATCGGCAAAGGATTCGAAACGGCGGTCGAAATGCATCTCCGCCAGGGGTTGCAGGAAATTTGTCTTTATGGAATTGCCACGCAACGGTTCATAGTGCGTTTTACTGAATTGTAATAAGGCCCTGTTCATATCTGCCGCTTTCATACCTGGCGGCAGCAATGCAAAGATGTTGAAGTTGCTGGAGGTGTTGTTCCAGCTGTCATAATGGCCATACGCTTCGCCGTATTGTTGCAGGGTAGCAAATGATACGAGTACCCGCAAAGGCAGGTTTGAATTGGCCGGCACATTTTGCAGAATGCCGCTTACTTTCAGTGGGATGAAATTGTCGAGCGTTATGGTTTTGCCAATGGCCTGCTGCCAGCTGCCAAAATATTTGCCGGCTGTTCTTTCGTCCAGTACCACATGGTTAGGATCCTTCAATGCCGAAGGGCCGCCGGCCAGCCAGTGATAGGTAAATACTTCGAAAAGCTGTGGTTCCAGATAGAAGATACCGCTTTCTTCGATGAACTTGTTACCGGCGCCGTTATTGGCGGAAGGCACCGTGATCTGGCTGCCGTAGATAGAACGCAGGGCCCCAAATTGGATGTTCGGTAATTCCACGCGTAATGCTTTAAGGGCCGGCACCGGAATGCCACTGTTGGTGGTGATATCCTTGTCGAATTTGTCCTGTGTAACTACCCGGTAAATGCGATCGTAATTCGGTTGAAATGTATCATAACTCATTTCATATTGCACTACGATGAACAGGAGCAAACTTGCGGCAATACCGACGGATAATCCGGTTATATTGATAAAAGAGAACGCCTTGTTGCGGACAATACTGCGCCAGGCCGTCTTTAAATAATTACTGAACATATTTTTTCCTTTATTTGAATCAGCACATCAGCTAATCAGCACATCAGCTAATTAGCACATTAGCTAATTGTCTATTCCGTTCTCAATGCTTTCACCGGGTTTGACATGGCCGCTTTAAAGGCCTGGAAACTGATGGTGAACACCGCGATCAGCAGCGCCAGGATCCCGGCGGCAGCGAAGATCCACCAGCTGATGCTTGTACGGTACGCAAAATCATTTAACCATTTATGCATAAAATACCAGGCAAGCGGCGCTGCAATAAAGAATGAGATGGCAACCAGTTTCAGGAACTCTTTCGAGAGCAGGTTGATGATATTTGATACGGAAGCACCCATCACTTTCCGGATGCCGATCTCGCGGGTCCTTTGCATGGTGCTGTAGGAAGCCAGTCCCAATAAACCCAAACAGGAAATGAAGATGGCCAGGATGGCGAAGTTCAGGAAGAGCTTGCCGAAGCGTTCTTCATTCTGGTATTGGCGGTTAAAGTACTCATCGAGAAAATAATAACTGAAGGGCCGGTTAGGGATCGCTGTTTTAAATTCTTTTTCGATAGCCGAGATAGTTCTTTTCAGGTTATCCGGACTGATTTTTACAGATATTAATTTAAAACGAGGCCATTCCATACGCATTGACAGAGGCTTAATGGGTTGTTGCAGCGATTTATAATGAAAGTCCTTTATTACGCCAATGATCTTACCCTCATGGCCCCATTGTTTGAAACGTTTGCCTACAGCCTGATCAGGCGAATGGTACCCTAGCATCCGCACAGCCGCTTCATTCAATATCATAGCCTGACTGGAATCTGTTTTAAATTTAGGGTCGAATGGCCGGCCTGCTGCCATTTGGATATTGTACAGGGGAATATAATCGAAGTCAACAAAGTACAGGTCGAGGTTGGTGACTTGCAGATCACCTTTTACATTCTCTAATTCAGAGTAGGCGCCCTGGTGTTCGCTGCCGGGTACGCTGCCTGATGAAGAACTGGCTTTTACACCTGGTAAATGGGCTATTGTCTCTTGCAATGCTGACGTTTTTTTGTCGCCATCGGTATCTACAACAAGAACCTGATCTTTATTGAACCCAAGGCTACGGTTACGCATATAACTCATTTGCGTGTATACAATGATGGTACCGATGATCAATGCGGTTGAGATGGCGAATTGGCTTATAACAAGTCCTTTGCGTAAAACACTGCCTTTGCTTCCGGTTGCAAACCTACCTTTTAATACTTCGATTGGTTTAAATGCAGCAAGTACGAACGCTGGGTAAATGCCGGCGAGCAGCCCGATCACCATGCCGGCACCCAACAGCAAGAGCAACAAACTGCTATTTGTGAAAATGCCCTCACTGATGGTTTTGCCGGCAAGATGATTGAAAGAAGGCAGCAACAATGCGGAAAGCCCTAATGTAAGCAGGAAGGCGATAAAACAGATCACCACGGATTCTCCGATGAACTGCCGCGCCAGTTGCGTTTTTACCGCACCGGCTACTTTTCGAATGCCCACTTCCCTGGCCCTTTCTGTTGCCCTGGCTGTAGTAAGGTTAACGAAGTTGATACAGGCAATAATGAGAATGAATGCTGCTATGATAGAAAATATATAAACGTTCCTGATATTCCCTAACTGGCTGCCTTCTGCCAATTGTCCGCGGCTTGAATGCAGGTACACCTCTTTCAGCTGTTCCAGTTTCAGGGTTACGAACATTTGCGACTGTCTCATTTCTTTACCGGCCCATTTCTCCAGGAAGGCGGGAAATCTCTTTTCCATAGCCTTGGGATCGGCGCCTGGTTTCAACAGAATATAGGCGTAGGGCGAATAATTACTCCACTGGTCATCGATCCCCTTTGCCCACTTCAAAGTGATGCTGCTCATTGATAACAGAATATCACCGTTTACCTGGGTGTTCTGCGGCATATCCTGCATAACACCGGTAACGATTGCCGGTATAGCTTCGCCGGTTGCCAAAATAGTTTGGCCCATCGGGTCTTCTTTTCCAAAATATTTTTTGGCAGCAGATTCTGACAGTACTACGCTGAAAGGTTCTCTCAATGCGGTGTGGGGATCACCTTTTAGTAGTTTTAATGAAAAGATGTTAAAGAATGTGGAGTCGACCCAAAGCGTTTTCAACTCAGTAAACTTAACATCTCCTTTTCTGAAGAGGACATTGTCGGGTAACACGCGGGTAAATGCTTCTACTTCCGAAAAATCAAGTTGTACATGAGAAGGTACCGCCCAGGCCGGCCGGTCTGCCGGGATGGTTTCTGTAGGCGTTTTTATATCTGCCACGATCCGATAGATCCGATCGGCTTTGGTATGGAACCTGTCGTAACTCCATTCAAACCGTACATACAGGAAGATGAGTAAACAGGCCGTCATACCAACGGTTAATCCCATAATATTTATAAAGGAAAAAACGCGGTGCCGCCAAAGATTCCTGAATGCGATCTTGAGATAATTTCGTAGCATATGCATGCGTCTTTGATCGTGATTGTAAATGTTATTCGCTCCGTAATGATTTAACCGGATCGGCCAATGCTGCTTTTATTGCCTGCGTGCTTACGGTGAACAGGGCAATCAGCACGGCCAGAAAACCTGCCAAAACAAATACCCAACCCTGTATAGAAATACGGTAATTGTATTGTTGCAACCAATCCTGCATTAACCAGAATGCCAATGGGGACGCTATAAGGCCGGCGATGATCACCAGCAATACAAATTCTCCTGATAACAACAGCCAAAGATTGGCTACTGATGCGCCCAACACTTTACGAATGCCTATTTCTTTGGTGCGCCGTTCGGCCATAAATGCCGTTAAGCCGAACAAGCCCAGGCAGGAAATGAAAATGGCCAAACCTGCCAATATGCTGGCCAGTTTGCCAACCTGATTTTCTATCAGGAATTTTTTACCAAATTCTTCATCAACGAATTTGTATTCGAAGGGCAATGCCGGATTGTATTTTTCGGTTATGGGCTGAATTGCTGTCAGTGCTTTTGCAAGATCTGCTGATGTGGAAAGCCGCACCAACATCTCAGAGGTGTTTGTGTTACTGAAAAGAATGAGGGAAGGGGATACCGGCTTAAAGGGACTGCGCATAACCATATCCTGAACAACGCCTATTATAGTAAATTGCTCATCGTTCCAGTTTATGATTTTGCCTAATGGTTCTTTATACCCGATCAGCTTTTCGGCTGCTTCATTGATCAGGATGGCATTGCTGTCGGTTTTATAAGCTCTTGAAAAACCCCTGCCTTTCGATATTTTTATTCCGGCGGTTTTTTCATAGTCCCAGTCTGTCATCACTACATCAAACGAGGTAATAGCACCAGGCGTTTTGCCTTGCCAGGTAAAATCACTCCAACTGTTTCTGACCTCTGTCAATGGGCTCGATACCTGTGCCACCGATTCAACATACCCCGTGTTTAACAAGTCCTGTTTCCAGGCTTCATAATTTTTTTGAAGATCATTGCTCGATGCAATGGTTAACAGATTATTGGGATTATAGCCCAGATTACGGTCTTTCGCATGTTTGATCTGTTGAAATACGATCACAGTACATACAATTAACCCAATGGAGATGGTGAACTGTAAAACAACGAGCGCCTTACGAAATGAAATGGCCGCTACGCCTTGTTTCAATGTGCCCTTTAACACCTTTACAGGTATAAACGATGACAGGTACAAAGCTGGATAACTGCCTGCTATAAGGCCGGTGATAATACAAACAGTTAATAACGATGCCCATAACGATACATCTCCAAACCGGAAACGAATTTTATCAAAGCCGGAATCGTGCAGTAAGGGTAAAAACAGTTGTATTAAAAGGATGGACAGTAAGAAGGCTACAAACGTGGTGAAAACAGATTCAATGAGGAACTGGGCTATAAGTTGTATTCTACGTGACCCTACCGCTTTCCTTATTCCCACTTCTTTCGCACGTTTTTCAGAACGGGCCGTTGATAAATTCATAAAGTTGATACAGGCGATCAGTAATATGAAAATGCCGATGATGGAAAACAACCTGATATATTCTATTTTCCCGCCCGTATTTGCCCATTCTTTATACTCATTATATAAATGCCATTGTTGCAATGGCTGAAGGAACAATAGTTGCGTAATGCCATCTTTGCGTTTTTGCATCACCAGGGGTTCAATCTTTTTGGAAAGGGCCTGCATGGAACTGCCTTCCTTCATTTCCACGATATACATCAAAAAGTTATTTCCCCATTGCGTTTGTGCATTTTTTATTCTGTTGAACCGGAACTTAAAGGCATAAGGCGCCAGGAAATCGAAAGTAATGGAAGAATTATCCGGTACATCTTTGGCTACACCGCTAACCTGTACGGTATATTGATTATCTAATTTTATAGTTTTACCAATGGGGTCTTCTTTTCCAAATAAAGCAATCGCCAGTGATTCTGTCAATACTATACTATTGGGGTCGTTCAGGGCAGTAGCTGCGTTCCCATGTACAAGCGGGAAGGAAAACATTTGCAGAAAGTCAGCATCAACATACAACCCGGTTTTGCTGAATTTACTATTTCCTGCCATCAGGCTGTAAGTACCATCATCAATGCGGGATAGTCTTTTTATTTCGGGGTAGTTTCGCTTCAGTTCATCATATAAGGGAAGCGGCTGACTGACGGCGGTATTTTTCTGGTTATTGAATTTGGTGTGTTTGCGGATGATAGCGAGCCTGTCTTTATTTTTATGAAAAGTGTCGAAGCTGGTTTCATACTGTATCCATAAACCAATCAGCAAGGCAAAGGCCATACCAATGGCCAGTCCAAAAATATTTAAAAAGGCCAGCCCTTTGTTTTGCCTCAGGCTACGCCAGGCGGTCTTGAAATAGTTTTTAAGCATAGTCTTGCTTTTTGATTCTTAATCTTGACCTTAATCGTTTAAAAGATGCTGTTGCCAGTTACCGGTTTCCGGTTACCGCCCTGTTCGGTGAAGGAAGCGGGTGCGGTTTGTATTTCCCGGTAACGGGTAACTGGTACCCGGTACCAGTTATTCCGTTCTTAAACTTTTCACCGGATTTGTCAAAGCAGCCTTAATGGCCTGAACACTCACCGTAGTAACGGCTACGAGCAGGGCAAAAAAACCGGTCACTGCAAATACCCACCAGGTAATATTTATCCGCCAGGCATACGCCTGCAGCCAGTCATGCATCACATACCAGGCGAGGGGAGATGCCACCAGCAATGCTATGGCGATAAGCATTATAAACTCTTTCGACAACAGGGCCACTACATTGGTCACTGTGGCACCCATTACTTTCCTGATGCCTATTTCCTTTGTGCGGTTCACTGCCGCCAGCGCTGCCAGGCCAAACAAACCCAAACAGGCGAGGAAAATAGAAATGCCGCCGGCCCAGCCTGCAATGGCGCTCCAGCGTTTTTCGTTCTTATAAAAATTGTCGAATTTTTCATCGAGGAAGTGGTATTCGAAAGGTGCATCGGGCACCAGTTTTTTCCAGTTTGCATCGAGCAGGGCCAGGTGCCTGCGGGGATCACCTGCCTGCAATCTTACGAAGATGCGGGAAGGTTCCAGGATTGCCGGGCGGTAGAACATTTGCGGTCTTACAGTATGGGTAAGATCTTCAAAATTGAAGTTGCGGGAAACACCAATGATCTTTTTAGTGGCAGCATCGCCTTTGGCATTCCTGATCTCCATACCCAAGGCTTTTTCATTGGTTGTACCCAATACCTGCTGTACCAGGGCTTCATTCACTATCACGGCGCCCATGCTGTCTGAGGCGATGGAGGGATTGAAATTCCTTCCGGCAACCAGCTGTATGCCCATGGCGTTGAGAAAATTATAATCGCCGGGATAGGCAATAACCCCCTTCACCTGGCCAAGATGATCTGTAAAGCCCCAACCCATTTGTCCTTCCCCTGATCCCAGTCCCATTTCCGATGCTGTTACACTCAGAATGCCGCTTTGGGACTGGATCGCCTCTTTATACAGGGGATAGATCTTTTTTGAATGGATACCCTGCGCATTGATCATGACAACGTTCTCTTTATTGAACCCGATATTCTTCGAACGGATGTAGGATAGTTGTTGCAGGATGATGATGGTGGAAATGATCAACCCGATGGACAATACGAACTGCAGAGTTACCAGTGAGCGGGTGAACAGGTTGGCGCCCCCCACGCGGATCTTTTGCTTTAATACTAGAATGGGTTTGAATGATGATAAGACCAGCGCTGGGTAACTGCCCGCCAGCAAGGCTACCAACAGGGTAAGGCCCACGAGCAACCAGGGCAGTTCGGGAAAACGGCTGAGGGAGAAGCTCAGCTTCCGGTCGGCCAATTGATTGAACAGGGGCAGCAGGGCATGGGCCAGTATCAATCCGGTTATGGCAGAAGCCACACTGAGCAGCAGGGATTCTGCCAGGAATTGTCCTATGAGTTGTGTACGCTGGCTGCCCATTACTTTTCTTACGCCGATCTCTTTGGCGCGGCCCGCGGAACGGCCGATGGCCAGGGTGGTAAAATTGATACAGGCGATGAGTAATACGGCGCCGGCAATAGTGATCAGCAGCCAGATGTTTTTGGGGTCGGTTCCTCCCTCGATCTGCGGGTTCGTGTGTATATCGCGTATAGGTTGCAGCCGGAAGCTTGTTTGGATCTCCGGTTCTTTTTTCTTTTCGGCCTTCTTCCCTTTTTTGCGCGGTTTCTGCTCCTCGCTATAATATTTTTTTCTGAACAGGTCGAGCCGGTTTTGTTCATACGCCAGCCGGCTGCCCGGTTTCAACTGCACAAATGCTTCCAGGCCGATGGTCATATACCAATCCTTATTGCTTTTTTGCACCTCGGGATGGTTGATGATGCGCTCAAAACTGCAGAGGAGGTTAAATTTTACGGAAGAATTGGCCGGGATGTTTTCTGCCACTGCACTGATGGTATAGGGTTCAAAGGCGCTGTCTGTTTTTATTTCGAGGATCCTGCCAACTACATTGGTAGTGCCATACAATTGCAATGCCTTTTCTTTGGTGATAACAAGCTGGTCGGGTTGCTGCAAAGCTGTTTTGGCATTGCCGTAGATCAGGGGAAACGTAAAAATATTGAAGAAAGAATTGTCGGCATAGGTTATAGAGGTATTAAAGATCCTGTCACCAGCTTTCATAAAGCAATCAGCGCCCTTTAACCGTACAGCGTATTCCACGTCGGCGAAATCGCGTTTCATGGCTTCTGCCACGGGCGTGTACATACCGCCGGAGCCGCCGGGTGCCCGGCCTTCGCCCTGCCACCATTCAACAACGCGGTAAATGCGGCCGGCATTTGTATGGAAGCGATCGTAACTGAATTCATGAACCGCGTATAACAGGAATAAACTGAAGCAGGCAATGCCTACTGATAACCCGAATGCATTGATGCCGGTAAGCACTTTCTGCTGTGCCAGGTTGCGAAAAGCGATCTTGACATAATGTTTTATCATGGCTAATGTTTTGGCCTTACACCATAATGTTTTCAAGTACTGTTTGTCCATCGAGCATACGTATAATGCGATGGCTGTACCGCGCGTCGTGTTCGCTGTGTGTAACCATTATTATGGTGGTGCCCTGTTCGTTCAGGTCGGTCAGCAGGGACATTACTTCATTCCCATTGCTGGAGTCGAGGTTACCGGTAGGCTCATCCGCTAAAATAAGTTTGGGATTATTCACTACGGCACGGGCTACCGCAACGCGTTGCTGCTGACCACCGCTCAATTGTTGGGGATAGTGATTGCGGCGGTGCATGATCTGCATTTTATCCAGCACTTCTTCGACGCGTTTTTTACGTTCGCCCGATTTAACGCCCGTATAGATCAGCGGCAGTTCCACATTCTCGAAAACCGTGAGCTCATCGATCAGGTTAAAGCTTTGGAATACGAAGCCGATATTGTGCTTGCGCAGTTCGGCCCGTTTACGCTCGTTGAAATGGGCTACCTCGATGTTGTTGAACAGGAAGCTGCCGTTATCGGGGTCATCGAGCAAGCCGAGGATGTTCAACAGGGTCGACTTGCCACAACCCGACGGGCCCATGATGGCTACAAATTCGCCTTCTTTAACATCTATGGAGATTTTATTCAATGCCACCGTTTCAACCTCTTCAGTACGATAGATTTTTTCGAGATCCCTGATCTTTATCATGTGATGGATGATTTGATTGGTTGTTTAAAAATTATTGATGAAATGATGAATGGGCAACAGTTCCCTATCATCAATTACCATAATGAGTCATTCTTTCTTCAGCACCAGTTCCTGCATGTTACCATAGTTTTCATAAGAGGAGGTAACTACCTTGTCGCCGGGCTTCAGTCCTTCCAGCACTTCATAATAATCCGGGTTCTGGCGGCCCAGCTGAATATCGGCTTTATAGGCCGTTTTACCATCTTCACTAACCTTGAAGATCCAGTTGCCACCGGTGGCCTGGTAAAATCCGCCTTTGGATACCAGCACTGCCTGCGTTTCATCGCTCAGCGCCAGCAAGACCTGCAGGGTTTGTCCGCGCCGGATATTCTGCGGCACTTCGCCTACAAACTCCATATCTACCTGGAACCGGCCGTTTACCACCTGGGTATATACTTTCTTTATCTTGAGTTTATAGTCTTTGTTCGACAATGTAAACTTAGCGGTTAAGCCGGTAAATACATTGGTGATATAGTGTTCGTCAATATCGGCCCTGATCTTGAAACCGCTGGTGGCGTCTATTTGTCCGAGCCTGGTACCGGCACTGATGTTCTGGCCGATCTCAGCGTCGAAAGAGGTGAGCTGTCCGGCAATGGGCGACTTCACCACCAGGTCGCCTACTTTCTTTTTCATCAGGTCCAACGCTTTTTTCATATTCAGGTACGACTGCTCCTGTTGCTGCAGCTGGATCTTATTGGTGGCAGAATCCTGCCGCATAATATCTTCCGTTAGTTTTTTTCGGCGCAGCTGGTACTGGTAGGCGTTCTCTGCCTGTTGGTATTCCTGGGTACCGATCACTTTTTGTGCAACCAGTTTCTTATTCAGGTTATATACCCGTTCTGCCTCTTTGAGCGCATTGTCTACTTCGGCCATCTGGTTCAGGCGCGAGACGGTATTTTGCTGGGCATTGTTGCGGGCTATCTGCATTTGCGTTAATACGTTGAACACGCTGGTTTCCTGGTTGGCCAGGCTGAGCTCCAGGTCGGGATTGCTTAAACGCAGAATGGGCTGTCCTTCCTGCATCATGGTGCCATCTTCAACAAATTTCTGTTCTACGCGGCCGCCTTCCTGGGCATCGAGATAAATGGAAGTTTGTGGCAATACGATGCCGTTGATAGGTATGGTTACCTGGAAGGGACCCTGTTTCACTTCACTGATGGTGATGCGTTCGGTATCTACATTCAGCCGGCTTTTTCCCGACGTAAAATAAAAACTGCCCAGGATCAGTAATACGATCGCCGATATTCCTGCAATGCTTAAGATGCGTTTTGGGGTCCACGTTTTTTTAGCGATAACTCTATCCACTGTATAAGTTTTTTATGTAATCCGAAGGCCGGTGCCCGATGATCTTCCGGGCAGCCCGGCAACTGTTTGGCTTTCCTGCCATTCCTTACCGTAACAATATGCCAGAATATAAGTTAGGTGATTTACAGGAAATTAGAGGCCAAATGTATACATGGCTGTTCGCAACCAATACAACCGGTGTTCGCTTTTGATACAATGGTATAAACGCGTGGTTCTTTCGTAAAAAATTGTTTGCCACGCCTTTGTAATTATGGTATAATTGTAGTGACGAATGTTGCATCTACACTGAAATCTTAATTTAAAATTATGTTATTGAAGAATGCTACCATACTTGTGATCGATGATGATGTGGATGTGCTAACGGCTGTGCGGCTGCTGTTGAAAACAGAAGCAAAGGAAGTTGTGACTGAAAAGAATCCGGAGAATCTTCGCTGGTTATTATCGAAACAAAGCTTTGATGTGATCCTGCTTGATATGAACTTCAATAGTTCGATCAATACCGGTAACGAGGGTTTGTTCTGGTTGAAGAAGGTGAAAGAGTTTAAATCGGAGGCGGCCGTGATCATGATAACGGCCTATGGCGATATTGACCTGGCGGTGCGTTCGCTGAAAGAAGGGGCTGCTGATTTTGTAGTAAAGCCCTGGCACAACGAAAAGCTGATCATAACGATAAAGGATGCGCTAAAAAGAAAGGAAAGCAAATCCAGTTCACCGCCTGTACGCAGCAGCGATTCCATTATAGGCACCGAGTTGCTGGGTGAGTCAGATATAATGGCCGATATTTTTTACAAGATCGAAAAGATCGCACCTACCGATGCCAATATTCTTATTCTTGGCGAGAACGGAACCGGTAAAGACCTGATAGCAAAAGCCATTCACCAGCATTCATTACGCGCCAAAAAAGCCTATGTAAAAGTGGATGTAGGCGCGCTTACGGAAACCCTCTTCGAAAGTGAGCTGTTTGGTCATAAGAAAGGGGCTTTTACCGATGCGCGGGAAGACCGCGTAGGCCGTTTTGAAGCGGCCAATGGCGGTACCCTTTTTCTCGATGAGATCGGCAATATCTCGCTGCATCAACAGGCCAAATTATTAAGTGTATTACAAAACCGCCAGGTGATCAGGCTGGGTACGAACGATCCGGTGCCTGTTGATATCCGGCTTATTTGCGCTACCAATGTGCCGCTGGCAGAACTGGCGAATGAAAGCCGTTTTCGCAAAGACCTTATTTACCGCATCAATACGGTAGAGATCATGGTGCCGCCCTTACGAAAAAGAGGCAACGATATTATTCTGCTGGCAAAATATTTCAGCCAGTTGTACAGCAACAAGTACCTGAAGCCGGTAATGGAATTCGATGATAAGGCGATCGAGAAATTGCTGAACTATCATTTTCCCGGTAATATCCGCGAGTTGCAGTATACGATTGAACGGGCGGTGATCATGTCAGACGGGCATGAGCTGCAGGCGACTGACCTTATCTTTTCACCGATTGAATCTTCCTCTGCCCGCGAAAAAGAACCCGATGAGCTGAACCTAAGCGCCGTGGAAAAGAATACCATTCTGCATGTTATTGAAAAGCACAATGGCAATATTACGCGCGCTGCGAAGGAACTGGGATTAACTCGAACGGCGCTGTACAGACGATTGAGTAAATACGATATCTAATGTGATAATTTGATAATGTGATAATGTGATAATTTGATAATGTGATAATGGGATAATGAATACGGGGCGAGGGAACCACAAACGACAAACCACAAACCACAAACCACAAACAATAAAATATCTTGTTTTATAAACGTTTTGAATGGCGGATCATTTTCCAGGTCTTATTTCTTTTTGCAACCCTGGCCATAGCATCATTCCTGCTGGTAAAAGGCTATTATGTATACATGGTGGCCATGGCGCCACTGATCATCTATGGCATCGTTGAATTATACCGTTTCCAGCGAAAAGCGCATGCCGAGCTCGATCAGTTCGTTGAATCGGTACATTACCGGGATTTCTCGCGCTATTTCGATGTAAAACATGCCCCCCTTGAACTGCAACCTTTGCGAAAAGGGTTCAACGAGATCAATTCTACGTTTAAGGTAATGAGTAAGGAAAAGGAAACGCAGTTCCAATACCTGCAGAAAATACTCGAACTGGTAGATACGGGCATTTTGTCGTACCGCGAGCATAATGGCGAAGTGGTTTGGATGAACGAATCGCTGAAGCGCATGCTGCAATTGCCTTACCTGAAAACCATTCATTCCCTGTCCCGCCGGGATACGGAACTGTATCGCCAGGTAACTTTACTGAAACCGGGGGAGACAAAGATCGCCACTGCGCATTCTGAAAAAACATCGTTCAAATTATTGATGTCGGCTACGGCCTTTCAAACGGAGGGAAGCAAGTTCAAGCTGATCGCTTTTCAGAATGTTAGTGAGGCGCTGGATGAAACGGAATCAAAAGCCTGGCAAAAGCTGTTGAGCGTA
The DNA here is from genome assembly GCF_016924755.1 of Longitalea arenae. Taxonomy (GTDB): domain Bacteria; phylum Bacteroidota; class Bacteroidia; order Chitinophagales; family Chitinophagaceae; genus Niastella; species Niastella arenae. Next base: position 91,366 of record NZ_JAFFJX010000005.1, read on the forward strand.
ATGACGCATGAGATCATGAATTCCATTGCGCCCATTTCCTCATTGGCCGAAACATTGAAATACCGTTTGCAGCAGCTGGCCGAACGGCCGGAGATGGAGTCGGGCTCTATGGATGACCTGGAGCTGGGCATCGATACTATTAAGAGAAGGAGTGAAGGTTTGCTGAAGTTTGCAGAAACCTATCGAAACCTCAATAAGATCACTACGCTCAATTTGAAAAAGATCTATGTGCGCGACCTGTTCGAAAATCTGCATCACCTGATGCAGCCCACACTCGATCAAAAGAATATTGAGCTGGAAATTGTATTGAAAGACCCCGACCTGGAACTGGATGCTGATACCAACCTGCTGGAGCAGGTGCTGATCAACCTGGTGGTGAATGCCATGGAGGCAGTGAAAGAGCGCCCGGCTCCGCGTATTATCTTATCTGCTTATTATGCCAATAACCATCGAACGGTGATCAAAGTAGCAGATAATGGAATTGGAATGCCGGAAGAGGTGCTGGACAAAATATTCATTCCTTTTTTCAGTACCAAGAAAAGCGGCAGCGGTATTGGCCTGAGCCTGTGCAAGCAGATCATGATGCTGCACAAAGGCAATATTCAGGTGCAATCAGTAGAAGGGCATGGGACTGCCTTTATGATGCAGTTTTAGTCAATGTGCTGATGTGCTAATGTGCTGATGTGCTAATGTGCTAATTAGCTAAATAACTGCCCCGCTTAAAACTTAGTCATTTTTTTTACGTAGTCAGGGTTACCCGCTTTGCCAGCCAGCTGTCTTTAACGGGGATCAGCCAGTTGTTTTCCAGTTCCTCTTTTGTTTGCACGAGGTTGTTGAAATAGAGCGTATCAGCGGAAATGAAGTTATTATCAACAGCGTATTGCAATTGGGCGAGCGGCAGCATTTGCACTTTATCTTTTACCTGAAAGGCCAGCATCTGCCGGTCGAACATATTCACCTTGAACAACTGTTCTATTTGTTTGATGAGGCGAACGGAGCTGTCGGTACTGCAGCCACTTACGCCGGTAGCGTGTTCGTCGGCCATGAGCACAATGAACTGGCCAAAGAACAGGTTGGCATATCCTTTTACCGGGGCGCCATGCGATTGCCAGTTGGCGGTAAAGCTACTGAGCAGTTCCTCAATATGCAATGCTTCGCTCATCATAAACAACCGGCTGCTCTGGTAAACCCAAACCCTCGAATCCGGTGCAAAGTCGGCCGGTATCAGTTCTCTGTAATCTGTCATGGTGCAAAATTAATACAAATCGGTTACTTCCTTGTATTACAATGCGAAACAATGAAAGTTTGATATTAAGGGATTTATATAATGCCGGGGGAAGTGCAGATAATGTGAGAACTTATTTTAAATGAATAGTGGCATATAAGCCCATGATCATTACTACAAGAATTATTAAAGTGCCAAGCAACCATTTTTGTAATAAATAATGAAACAAAAAACGGTCAGGGCACAGCCCCGACCGCTATAAAAAGTTCCTGTATTGAATTTATACATTAAACCTGAAATGCATCACATCGCCATCTTTCACCACATAATCCTTACCCTCAATGCGCAATTTACCGGCTTCGCGGCAAGCGGCTTCTGAACCATAAGTGATATAATCGTTATAAGCGATTACTTCGGCTTTAATAAAACCTTTTTCAAAATCGGTGTGAATAACGCTGGCGGCCTGCGGGGCTTTCCAGCCTTCGTGGATCGTCCACGCGCGTACTTCCTGTACACCGGCAGTAAAGTAAGTTTGCAGGTTCAGTAATTTATAAGCTGAATGGATCAGGCGGTCGAGGGCCGGTTCGGTCATTTTGTATTCTTCCATGAACATCTGCTTGTCGGCCGGATCTTCCATTTCACTGATCTGGGCTTCAATGCTATTGTTCATGATGATCACCTGTGCATTTTCGCCTTTAACGGCTTCCTGCAAAGCAGCTGAGAACTTATTACCGGTATGCATACTGGCTTCATCTACATTCGCCACATAAAGCACCGGTTTTTCGGTGAGCAGGAAGAGGTCGGCAATGGCCAGGCGTTCCTCTTTGGTCAATCCCATTTCGCGGATGCTTTTGCCTTTTTCCAGGTGCTCTTTGCAACGTACCAGTACGTCATATTCCACTTTCAGCTTGGGATCGAGGCGGGCCTGCTTTTCAATACGGCTCAGTTTCTTGTCAACGCTTTCCAGGTCTTTCAGCTGTAATTCAATATCGATGATCTCTTTATCGCCTACAGGATTAATGGCGCCCTCGTCCCGTAAAATGTTCTCGTCCTCAAAACAGCGGATCACGTGAATGATGGCATCCACTTCACGGATATTACCCAGGAATTTATTACCTAATCCTTCCCCCTTGCTGGCGCCACGCACCAGGCCGGCTATGTCCACAATTTCGATCTGCGTAGGAACAATACGGTCGGGATGCACCAGCTCTGCCAGCTTTTGCAACCGGGCGTCGGGCACGTCAACCAGTCCAACATTCGGATCGATGGTACAGAAACGATAGTTGCTGGCTTGTGCTTTGGCACTGTTGCTCACTGCGTTAAATAAAGTCGATTTCCCAACGTTCGGTAATCCTACGATTCCTGCTTGTAAAGCCATTTTACTAGTTTATTGTTTGTGGTTTGTGGTTTGAGGTTATTGCCGTCTTTCGATCTCACGATCAATGGCCGGCCTAATACGCAACCAGCTCGAAACACAGAACTTAGAACTTAGAACTGTTTTCGGGGCGCAAAGATAGGGTATTACGGGGTGATAAAATATGGCCGGATTCCTTTATCTTGAGCGCTTAATCTTATTTCCCTTATGGCATTAAGTCGCATCTGGAGTGCCTTTATCATTGTTTCCATTTTAGTTGCTGGTATTCAATTTCTCGCCGGTGGTCAAAAGCAGGTTTTCAGTTCCATGGTCGTAGGAAAACGGGGGGATTCTGTACAGGTTAAAGAAATGCCTGTGGTTGCGGCTGAACCTTCGCTGGCAGCAGCCCTGGATACCATGGGCCGGGTAAAACAGGGCGACCTGATCTACCGCAAGGAAGCCGATAAAGTGGTGGCCGTAAGGGTACAATCTGCCAACGGTATTGTAGACACCTGCTGGGATGCGGTAGATCTCTGTTTGAAACTGATCGGCATCCTGGCCCTCTTCATGGGTTTTATGAGTATTGCGGAAAGGGCCGGGGGTATTAACCTCTTGTCGCGCATTATCGGACCATTCTTCTCAAAACTATTTCCCGAAGTACCGAAGGGCCATCCGGCCATGGGCCATATGATCATGAATTTTTCAGCCAATCTATTGGGGCTCGATAATGCGGCCACGCCTTTCGGCCTGAAGGCCATGCAAAGCCTGCAGGAGCTGAACCCGAAAAAAGAGGTGGCCTCCAATGCCCAGATCATGTTCCTCTGTTTGCATGCCGCGGGCTTTAACCTGATCCCCGTAAGTGTTATTGCCGTAAGGGCGGCCCAGCATGCGAGTGATCCTACAGATGTATTCCTGCCTTGCATGATCGTGACCTTTGTGGGTACCATGACGGCCATGTTCATTGTTTCTTTCCGGCAAAAGATCAATTTGCTGCAGCCGGTTATCATCACGTGGATCGCAGGCATATCTGCGGCGGTGGGCCTGCTCGTCTGGTACCTAACGACCCTCGATGCCAATGGCGTGCAGTTCTTTTCGAGCGTGTTGAGCAACGGGCTGATCCTGGTGGTGTTCCTGTTGATCGTGCTGGGGGCGGTATATAAAAAAATTGACGTATTTGACGCTTTTATAGACGGGGCGAAAAATGGTTTTGAAACGGCGATCCGCATCATTCCTTACCTCGTTGGGATCCTGGTGGCGGTAAGCATGCTGCGCACCAGCGGTACTTTCGATGTGATCATGGAAGGCATCAAGAACTTTTTTGCATTCCTGGGCACCGATACCCGTTTTGTAGATGGACTGCCTACCGCGCTGATCCGTCCATTAAGCGGCGGCGCCGCCCGGGGAATGATGGTGAGCACCATGATCGCCAATGGGCCCGATTCCTTCGCAAGCCGCCTTTCTGGTATCTTCCAGGGCGCCTCGGATACTACTTTCTATGTGGTGGCGGTTTATTTCGGTTCCGTTTCCATCAAAAATACCCGCTATGCCATTGGCTCCATGTTACTGGCCGACCTGGCGGGCGTTATTACAGCGATCATCTTGGCGTATCTCTTCTTTGGGAATGCCGCTTGAGCGATGTGCTGATTAGCTGATATGCTGATGTGCTAATTAGCTGATGTGCTGATGTGCTAATTAGCTGATGTGCTAATGGAATGCGTTACAATACCTGAATGCCTGCGTCTTTATACGGCTTTAATTTAGGATCATCGGGTGGTAATTCAGTGATCAGAACGTCTATATGCTGGATGTCGCAAATATGAATGGGCTGCAAGGTGTTGATCTTTTCGGAAATGGTGAGGCAGACGATTTTTTGGGCCGACTGGATCATGGCTTTTTTCAACTGCACGACTTCCCAATCATTGTCGGTAGTGCCATGTTTGAGGTCGATGGCATTGATGCCCAACAGGCAAAGATCGGCATTGATCTGTTTTATTTTGGCAATGGCTTCGGCGCCGATGGTGATCTTGGAACTTTTTGAAATGCGGTCGCCGATCATGATCACGTCGATGGTTGGGTGCTGCATATATTCCAGGATTGCCGGTATGCTGCCCGACATGAAGGTGGCTTTTAACTGACGGGGCAGGGCACGCGCCAGCTCAATAATGGTGGTGCCGCCACTCGTGAGCACAAACATGCCGTTTTGAATGAGGGTAGCTGCTTTGCTGGCAATGATCTTTTTGTGATCCTGTGAGTAAACATTTTCAGTGGGATAATAAACTTCGTTGAAGGAGTGGCTGAGCGCGCCCCCATGTACTTTTATGATCTTGCCTTCATCCGCCAGTTCCTGCAGATCCCGCCGGATCGTGTCTTCAGACACGCGGATCTCCTGGCTTAATAAAGAAGAAAGCACCTTATTGTGCAGGTTAACCTGGTGCAAAATATAGGCCTGACGCTCTTTTTTTAGCATATGCAGTGTATGTGGTTACATGTCAAATATAACCATTTGCCGCATAAAATTGCATGAAATCGGAAAGAAAACGCGGTTTATGGGGTTCTTTTTGCCTGTTATGCCGCCGGTTTGCGGTTTTCTGCTGCTTAAAAGCTGCTTTGGCGCATCTGCGGTATGGCCGAAAACCCCATCAATTCGATTCTCCATTGATGGCCGCAAAAAGAGCTACAATGTCTTTGTCGAGCCCCACGATCTTGTTGTGTAATTGAATATGTTTATCCAGAAATGCGGCGCGTGTATCATACAATTTATCGGCCCGCCCGGTCAGATCACAAAAAGCGCCCCTGAAATCGTCAAAGTTCTCATCAAGACTGCAAATGTCGATCTCCATATTCTTATAATCGCGGATGATGGGCGAGAAATAATGCTCATCAAATTCGTCAAATTGCTGTTCCAGTTTTTCCTGCTGTTGTTCGGTAGTCGCATATTCATGCTCGGCAGTCTTCAACCCCTCGACATAAATATCAAAGCTGCGATTAAAGTTATGTAACTCGGTAAGCAGGGGCTGGGTGTCGTAACAAACGCGTTCGCTTTCATCAATAGTTTCTATTTCACTTTCCGACAAGGGGCCGCCTTCTTCCAGATAATGCAACATGGGTGTTAGCAGCAGGTACTCGTTCTGCAGGTTCTCAAAGATCAGCTGGCATTGTTGCAAGGGTTTTACCGCCGAGGTATAGTATGTTTCTAACCGTGTTATTACTTGTTTATACGCCTCTGCGCTGTTGTGCAGTTCGACGTATTTTTCAATGGCTGTTTGTTCGAGTGCACTCAGGGGCGCTTCGCTCACATAATCCAAACGTATAACGTGGAAAGGGTGGTTAATGATCGTTGGTTTCATAAACACCATTTTATATAAAGCTACCGATTATTAACGCAAGATGTAATGCGTGGCGGATTTTTAATTAACACAAGATGTGCTGCGTACACCAAATGAAAGAAGGCCCCTGTTCCGGCGCAGCCGGAACAGGGGCCTTCAGGCTTGTTACCCTGTGCGTTGGGTTTATTTCCAACCCGGGTTCTGCATAGAACTTTGCATGTCTGCCGGGTACAAAAGGATCTGGTTCGTAGGCACTGCAGATAAATAATTTTTTGGGTCAATAAATACACGCTGACTGGTAGCGGCATACGGTGTAATATAACCCTGCGCATTTCTTTTGATATCCGGATTGGCTGGTACTTTGGCGCCCAGGAAAATATCAGGGTTCAATTTGCTATCCATATAGGGGCCTTTTTTCCAGCGCATGAGGTCCTGGTAGCGGAAACCATCCATCATCAGTTCTACCCGTCTTTCGCGGCGGATCTCCCAGATAAGGGAGGACAGCTCCGGATCTTTTTTGGTATCGGTAAATCCGGGGTTTACTGTCAATGGCGCTACACCTGCTCTTGCTCTCAGCTTATTGATGGTGTTATCGAGGTCGCCCTGGGTAATCGTATATAATCCCATATTATCCAGCTCGGCAGCCGCTTCTGCATAATTGAGATAAATTTCCGATAAATAGAACAAGGGTGCATCGGTAACATTGGTGTTGATGCCGGTCTGGATCTGTTTTAAAGTGGTAGTATCTGGTAAGAACTTGGTCACGCGGTAGCCTGTTGTGGCCGTAAAGCCATTTTTAGTGTGCCCCAGGTAATACAGGTAGGTTGTATCTATTGACAAAAGCAATCTTCTGTCGCGGTTCGCCAGCACTTTATTGAGGCCGTCGTCACCGGCATATAATGGGGACACAGAAATCGGTTTTCCATCAGTGCACAAATACGATTCTACAGCTGATTTGCTTAAGCCACTGATCACGGTACTGCTGTATAAATACGCAATAAGTGAGTGCATGAGATAAGTAGGTTCATACCTTTTATACAGGATCACTTCTTTGTTGGGCGCTAAATTATCTGCGTTGTAGATAGAGAGGTAGTTGTTACCAAGTACATATGGGCGGGCCATCAATGCCTGAGAAGCAGCTTTGGATTCCGTGAGGTATTTGTCTGCATCGGGCAGGCCCAGCTGTGTATGGTATTTGCGATAGGTACCCTCGTATAAGCAAACTCTTGATTTCAGGGCGAGGGCTACATCTTTATTTACCGTGTTCGGAAGGTCGGCCTGGCGCAGATTCGCTATTGCGAAATTCAGATCGGCCAGCACACTGTCCATTACCTGCTTGCGTGGTGTGCGGGGTTTATACAATTCTTCGGTATCAGTAACTTCATAAGAACGGCTATACCACGGTACATCGCCAAAGCTTTGTACCAGTTTATAGTATTGCAGGGCCCTGAAGAAGCGGGCTATTCCGCGCCAGTGGTTCTTAGCATCATCACTCATGGCCACCACATCAATACGTTCGAGCATTACGTTTGCTTTCCTGATATAGGTGAACGTCCAGTCGCCGTTCGTAGCTGGCGTGGTTTGCTGGTATTGTGAAAAACCCGACGGGAGCTGGTCATCGGTAAAGGTGGTAAAGTAAAAATCGCCATTGGTGCTGGAACCATTCCCAAAACCAGGGAATAAATTATAGAATTCCCAGTTATAGGCCCGCACACTGTTCTCATCTTTCCAAAACTCCGGATCGGTTAATGTATCGGGATTGTCTTTATCAATGTATTTGCTACAGGATGCGCCTGCCAGCAACATCAATAGGAACAAATAAGCTTTATTAAATTTCATATCGTGAAATTGTAAGTGTTGATTGTTTAGTAGGTGATCTGGATGCCGAAAGAAAACTGCCGGTTGAAGGGGTATGTTCTACCCGTAAAATTCAATCCGCCGTCTGTGATCTCCGGATCGATCGGGGCGCCTACGTTTGAGATCTCGGCCAGGTTTTGTCCGCTCACATAGAACCGCAGCTTCTGGATCTTATAGCGGCTTAAGAGGCTGTTGGGCATGCTATAACCGATCGACACGTTCTTTAACCGGCAGTAAGCCAGGTTCAGCAGGTATTTCGATTGTGGGTAAAAGTTATTGCTGCCGTTCAACAATCCACCGATGGTACCGGTTTGGTTATTGGGGTAAGGTGAAGGATAGCGGGCATCGGTATTATCGGGTGTCCAGAAATCCATCTGGTTGGCATATAAGATATCGAGGCTTTGATACATGGGCAGAATGGTATTGCCAATGCCCCACCAGCTGCGTTTACCCACGCCCTGAATAAAGATGTCGAGATCAAAGTTTTTCCAGCTGCCGCCAATACGCATATTATAAATATAACGGGGCTGGGTATTGCCGATCACTTTGAGGTCGCCATGGTCTTCGAGGGTCATTCTGCCGGCGCTAATGGTGTCGTCATTATTCAGGTCCTTGTATTTGATGTCCCCGGGACCGAAATCAAAATTCCCGGTTTCCAGGTTCTTTTGATACGGTGATTTGGTTACATCTTCTGCAGATTCAAAGAACCGGTCGGTTTCAAAACCCCAGATCTCTCCATAGGTCTTTCCACGATAGTTCAGGCTGCTGTTGATAGACATGTTGGGGTTTTCCCATTTTGTGAATACTGTTTTATAGTCGCTGAAACCAAGGGTACCATACAGCACAATGTCTTTTCCAATGGTATAATTCGCGTCGATGCTGATCTCATAACCACGGGCGCGGAAATTACCTGCATTTACATATGGGCCCGCTACGCCGAAAGATGCGGGTACAGCTACCTGTTGGATCATACCCTTGGTATTGCGTTCGAACCAGTCGAAGGTGATACCAATGTGATTATTGAGAATGCGGGCGTCGAGACCGAAGTCAAGCGTGTTCACGCGTTCCCATTTCAATGATTTGGCTACTGCAGAAGGCTGGCTGATGCTTTGCGCATAAATGCCTGAATTGTTTAACCAGTTAGCCTGGGTGCCTGTCATAATGGTTTGGTACAGGCTTCTTCCGTTAGAAGTAATGTCCTGGTTCCCGAGCTCACCATAGGAGGCGCGTAATTTCAGATCACTTACATAAGGTGTGGCGAAGTCCATAAACTCTTCCTGGCTGATGCGGTAACCGGCCGATACTGAGGGAAAGAAAGCCCAGCGGTCTTGTGGCGGGAACAATGAAGAACCGTCGTAACGGCCATTCAGCTCTAACAGGTATTTTTCTTTATAGTCATAGTTGATGCGGCCAAAATAACCGGCAAAGGCTTTTAGACCATGTCCGTTCTGGCTCCAGCCCCTGGGAACATTGGAAGAAGAGGGGCCGCCGCTCCAGTCACCGGCAGCCGTATTGAATTCAGGCTGTGATGGATCCAGCAAGCCTTTACGTGATACGAAGTAGTTGATATTCTCATTGTCTTCGGCATTGATACCAGCGATCACTTTCAGGTTATGGTCGCCGAATTTATCCTGGTAAGTAGCAAAGGAGTTGAGTGTATTTACCTTTAACCGGCCGTTTGTATAGAATAATGCATTTTGTGAACTGGCGATATCGCTGAGGGTAAGCGCGCCGGCTGTCCAGTAATCCCAGGCGATTACAGGGCCACTGGCTTCATTACGCAGGATGTTATCGCGGCCGATGGTGTAATCGGTGCGGATATTTAATTTTTTGCTGATCTTGATGGTAGCGCCGAGGTCGATCCGTTGGTAGTTGCTTACGACTTTGCTTTTGCTGGCTGCTGCCATATAAGCGGAGTTGGTCCTGAAATATTTACCCTGGTAAGTACCATAGGGGAAATAAGAACCCCAGCGCCAGAAATAATACCAGTAGTTCTGGTATTCATACGGGTATTCATATTCGAAGTTGCGGAACAGGGTCTTTGCACTAACATCGAGCCAGTCGGTCACCGTAGCATTAACACCTGCGGTAATATTGTATTTTTTTAGGGCATCGGGGTTCATTTTCATGATACCGCCATCATAGCTGTAGCCTGCGGATAAGTAATAGTTGATCTTTTCACTGCCACCGGCGATATTCAGGTTGTGCAGTTGAGAAAAGGTGTATTTATGCAACATTTCTTTTTTCGGATCCCATACTTTATAGAAGTAAGTACGGCCATCAGGCAGAATATCCCAGTCTTCCCCTTTCACCATTTCGAGGCCATTCTTGCCGGCATAATTATTTTTCCAGTTAACAATGCCGTCTCTTAATTTAAGCAGGCTCATGCCAAACGTCTCCGGCTGCAGTTTGGCCCTGACGGCCGCATCGTGTATTGCCTGCAGTTCATATTCCGGATCGGCAAAGTCGGGCATGATGGTGGGTTTGTTCCAGGAGAAGTTATTGGTATAGGAGATAGTAGCTTTTTGATTTTTACGGCCCGATTTTGTTTTGATCAGCACCACGCCAAAAGCGGCACGCGCTCCATAAATAGAAGCCGAGGCGGCATCTTTCAGTACCGAAATGCTTTCAATATCCTGTGGATTGATGATCGAGAGATCGTCTGTTTGTACATTGTCGACCAGGATGAGCGGGCGGGCAGAGCCATTGATAGAACCGACACCACGAATGGATACACTGGCGTCGGAGGTTAATCCACCATTACCATATTGGATCGTTAAGCCGGGTACAATACCCTGCAATGCCCTGGTAGGATCGTTGAGGGGTTTGCTGCCAAAGGTTTTGTTTACATCAACGGTGGCAATGGCGCCGGTAAGATTTACTTTCTTCTGGGTGCCATAGGCTACAACCACCACCTGGTCGAGGGATGAAGTGGCTTCCAGGCTGACCTGGTAAGTAGCAGTGCCGGCAACGATGGGGATCCGTTGTGCTTTGTAACCGGTATGCGATACTTCAATAAATTGATCCGCATCGGTTATTTCCAGGGTGAATTTTCCGTCGATATCGGTAATAACGGCTTTTTTGCTTTTACCAGTGATGACATTAGCACCGGGAACAGGGGCGTTCGTTGCTTTGTCGTGAACCTCGCCGCTGATCGATTGGCCAAATGCAGCGCTGATCAAACAGCTGCATAACGCCATCAGTGCAAGGAAACGGGCTTTTCTCATAAATTGTTTTTTTTAGTTAGTAGGAAAGTGCTTTCGAACCTGTTGGTTACAGGCCGGTTTTTACGGTTATTGGAGCTCGTTGTACCTGAGGGTTGCGAGTTAGAGCACCTGGATACCGGCATCGATATAAGGCTTCAGGATCGGCGCATCGGGTGGCAGTTCGGTGATGAGCACGTCGATGTCGGAAATATTGCAAATGTGAATCGGCTGCAGGGTATTGATCTTTTCTGAAATGGTGCAGCACACCACTTTGCGGGATGAATCGATCATGATCTTTTTCAGCTGTGCTATTTCCCAATCGTTTTCAGTAGTACCGCGTTTGATGTCGATGGCATTGATGCCGAGGAAACAGAGGTCGGCATTGATGTTCTTTATTTTGGCAATGGCTTCTGCGCCGATGGTGATCTTGGCATTTTTGGAAACGCGGTCACCGATCATGATCACTTCAATATTAGGATGCTGCATGTATTCCAGGATGGCCGGAATACTGCCTGAAATAAAGGTGGCTCTTAAGGAGGGCGGTAATGCGCGGGCCATTTCTATAATGGTAGTGCCTCCGCTGGTAAGCACGAACATGCCGTTTTCGATCAAAGCGGCTGCTTTTTCAGCAATAATTCTTTTCTGATCCTGCGAATACACGCTGGGACCGGCGTAAATAACATCGTTGAATGAATGAGAAAGGGCGCCACCATGCACTTTTATCAGTTTGCCTTCTTCTGAGAGTTCCTGTAGATCGCGGCGGATGGTATCTTCCGACACACGGATCTCATGGCTAAGCAGGGAGGAAAGTACTTTGTTATGCAGGTTAACCTGGTGCAGGATATATGCCTGACGTTCTTTTTTCAGCATATGCGTTAGTTGGTTTCAATTCAAATATAAATTGAAATGCAGCATTAATACGCAGAAAATGGATTAAATCTGTATGAATAACGCATAAAATAGGGAATTTGAACCATTCCTTCGTCTATTTGTGCAGGTTTTTGCAGTTATTTATTATGTAGAATGTAAAATGGAGTACTTGATAAGAAAGAAGAAGCATAGCACAATTAGCTAATGTGACAAATGGCGATGTGCTGATGTGCTGATTTGCTGATTTGCTGATTTGCTGATGTGCTGATTTGCTGATTTGCTGATGCGGTCATCCCCCGGCTACAAGCGGGATGTGTTGTCATAATGAATGCAGTTCCGGTGAATAGCTCTGGCTTTTTGCCATTTGCTTTAAGCGTTCAGCCTGGAGTTTTCGCCTTCCGCTTTATTTTATAACGAACCGGATCGTGAACGCAAAGGCATCTGGTACAAAGTTGATATCCGGCAGAAAATCCAGTTCCGGTTTCCAGTCTAATGATAGATTCACCGGCGCATTGGTGAATTTGTAATCAAGTCCCACGATACCGGTAGGTCCCAGATAGGTGTCACCATCCTGGAAACCTACATAGGCGCCGGCTCCATAGAACCAGCTTAATCCCGGCGTATTGAATTTATTATGGATCTCGAGCAATGCACCAATGCCAAAGCGGTTGCCCCAGGCAACGATGCCTTCAATAGCCGTTTTATCGGTTGCAAAGAATTTACCCGAAATGGCGCTGCTTAAAGTAGGAGAGGAGTTACTAAGGCGTACACCAGCTGCAAACCGGTAATCCTGGGCGGCAGCCCGCTGGCATACAAACATAAAAAACAGTATAACGGGCAGGGTTATGGAGATCCGCTTCATGAAAAACATTTTTTGATTTCCAATGATAAAATACAATCTCTACAAACAGCTATGGAATTACCACGATAGCAAACTGCACAACTGAACCCTTACCAGCTGGTGTATTGATCAATGGTTTCACCCGCCGGTCGATCGGGCGGGTTGTATAATGAAAACGAAAATAGTGCCAAAGGTATTGATTAACTGTCTGTTAAAGTAGTTGACACCTTTTTTAACGTATAATTAGTCCATCGCCGAAGGCAAGCCTTTACGCTATAATGTTGCCATATACAATGCTGCGTTTTAAAAATAGCTTAACTTCACTACAGTTGCCACCTGAGTGGACGCCATTATGAACCTTCAATTCCTGTTACAATGAACACTATTTCCCGCAGACGTGTAATTAAAACGATTGCTGCTGGCAGCGGCATCCTCTTACTTTCTCCCGATACTTTGTTCGCCGGTAAACGCCGCTATAAAGATAAACTCGGCGTAGCGCTGGTTGGACTAGGTTATTACAGTACCGATCTACTGGCTCCGGCATTACAGCAAACAAAACACTGTTACCTGGCTGGTATTGTTACAGGCACGCCTTCCAAAGCCGAAGCCTGGAAACAGAAATACAATATTCCGGATAAAAATATTTACAACTACCAGAACTTTGATAGCATTGCCAATAACCCGGATATTGATGTGGTATACGTTGTATTGCCTCCTTCTATGCACAAGGAATATGTGATCAGGGCCGCCAATGCCGGCAAAGAAGTGTGGTGCGAAAAGCCTATGGCTTTAACGGAAGCAGAATGCAGCGCTATGATCAATGCCTGTAAATCAAACAAAAAATCACTGGCTATTGGTTACCGCCTGCACCACGAGCCCAATACACAAGCCTGGCGTAAGATCGTTAAGGAAAAGCAATTGGGCAAGATCACGAAAGTGAACTGCGCGGCGGGTTATCGCGATAACCGCACCGACCATTGGAAACAGAAAAAAGAAATGGGTGGCGGCGTTTTATACGATATGGGCGTATACTCCATACAGGGAGCAAGGCTGGGCACCGGTATGGAACCCATTGCCATCGTTTCGGCCCAAACTTCTACCACCCGACCCGAGATCTATAAAAACGGATTGGATGAAACAACCATTGCCACCCTGGAATTTCCGGGTGGTGTAATGGCCGATATCAAAACCAGCTTTGGAGAAAATGTTAATTTTCTCAATATTACCTGTGAAAAGGGTGAAATTAAAGTACAGCCTTATTCGGCGTACAATGGACAAAATGCTACCAGTCCACTGGGCACCATCAATCATCCTTACAGCATCCCATTTCAGCAGGCCAAACAAATGGATGATGATGCGTTGAGCATTATGCAAAAGAAACCCATGCTGGTACCGGGTGAAGAAGGCTTACGGGATATCAGGATCGTAGAAGCGATCTACAGATCGGCCAATACAAAACAGCGGGTTACATTATAAAGACAGTCATGAAGCTGAACCATGTTGTACCTTTCAACAGGCACAACATGGTTATATCTTTTATTCAGCGTCGTGGTACTTTTCCCTGCTTTTCAGAAATGCTTTAAAGTGGGTATTCACCTTAGTGGCGGAGTAGGTTTCGTCCCAGTATAAACCGTTCAAATAAATCGCGGTCTTCAGGGATGTGCTGCCGGCTGTATAACCACCGGCGATGCCCAGGTAACCAGCCGCTTCGTCATCTTTCAGCACCACCTGGTACAGGTAGAAAGTATAGGGTTTGCCTTTAAAGCTGGCTGTTCTTTTAGCCAGGAAGCTGATCTTTTTTATCTCATAGTCCTCGGCGGCGAGTGCGTAAATAGCCGATCTGCCGAAAGCCTGCTGGGTTGCGTATACCGCGGGGAACAAAGCTGTTTTTTTCAGCTCTTTCAGCTCCCTGTAGAATATGGTTCTGGTATTATCATCAGCGGCTAAGGCAAGCAAAACCTCCGCAGGAACGGTTTGTTTATTCTTTATCAGTTCTATGGCTGCCTGCTTTTTTAAGTCCAGGTCTTTTACAGTTAAATAACTTCTTAAAACAGCGTTGCCGGCGCTTGTGTTAAAGCTTCCGATCAAAGCCAGCAGGGCTTCGAGTGTATAAGCTTCCACCTTTTCTTTTTTTACGCCCGCCAGTAATTTTTTAGCCGCATTAATAAAGTCGCTTTGCAGGGATGCCAGCGCTTCCTTTTTTATAAAACCGCTGTCTGCCAGGGTCTGGGTAAGACCAGCTATTTGAGGAGCATGGGTACTGTCTTTTGCCAGCTGTTGAAGTGTATTGAATATGGAAGCGGTTAATGCCAGGCTGTCTTCCAGTGCGCTCGTAAATTGATATTCAAAGGCGTCTTTTGGTGCGCCATACTGCTTTATTAAGCTGGCCAGTGTATCGTAGCTGGCCTGGGTAAGCAGGTTAGCCAGGGTAGTGAGTGCCGTATTTCTAAATTTTTCATTCTCCTGCGAAAGCAATGGATATTTTTCCCTAATGAATGAAATAGTGGAAGCATGGTTCAGTCTGCCCAGCATCATGGCCAGCCGCAAATTCGTATACGTAGCTTCATCGTCACTATAAAAGGCAGAATAGCGTTTGAATAAGGCTTCCTGTAAAAGCGGAATATCCTCTTCGTCGAATTCAGTATTGCCAAGGGCTGCAACCGCTTCCGTTTTAGTGGCTGAATCTTTACTGGCCAGATCATACAGCAACAAGCCCGCTTTGGATCGCGTAATGAAGTCTTTGTTTACCTGCGGGGTATTAATGCGAAAACTGTTAAAGAAGGTGTCGGCATCGGCATTATATACAAAATTACTATCGCCTACAACGATGAGTGAGATCACTTTATCATCATGCAACAGCAGGCGTCCTCTTTTATAGGCGCCGCCCTCGTCTTTGATCAACAGCTCTGCCGCCGGCCGGCCATCATATACAATAGAGGTCTTTTTTATAAGGATATCGTTGCTGGTATAGCGCATAACCGTGTTTTCCCAGAAGAGGCTGTCATTTTTAAACCAGGTATATTTCGGCAGGGTCTCGGGTGTTAGAAAGTAAGAGCTGGCGGTTGTTGTATCGTAAGAATATATAAACCCGTTACTACTTGAATCTTCGTTCCTGAATGCTCCGGGCACACGGGCCGAAAACATTGAATCCCGGGTTGTATGTATTTCCCAGGTTTTAGCCGGCGCCGGAATGAAGCGCAGGGAATGGAAGATCTTTTGGGTTTCGGGCGTATGCATATTGGCTGAATCGCTGATGGCCAGCAACACGATGTTCCGGTTGTTCCTGATCAACGATACGGTTTGCATATAAATGCCTTTCTGTTCAATATGTTCACCTTTCAGTACAATTCCCTTGTAACCCTGCAGCTGAATAGTGTCTACCTGTAAACGGGTGTATTGTGGTTTCATGCTTTCGATCAACCAGTTTTGGACAATGGAATCGCTGCGCAGGAAATGGCCTGGAAGAATATCTTTCGAAAACAGCATGACATAAGTGCCACCTGAGACATCGGCGCCGGAAAAAGCGCTGATATGCCAGCCGTCGCGGTCGTTGCTGAGCTTTTTATTGAACGTGAGTTCGGCAGGTGAAATAAAACTAATGCCCATTACCGAATCGACAAATGCAAAAGCGCCGGTTTTGGCCGGTTGTTTTTTGGTAATGAGGAACGATTTAAAAAAGCGTTCGGCATCTTCAGAGTTGAGCATGTCTTTTTTAACCGCGTTCATAAAGGCAACATACACCAGGTTTTCATGCACAAATGCCTGGATCCGCATTTTTTCACCTTTCAGATTATGGATGAATTCCTTGCCTTCAATTCCATTGTTGCTTACATTTTTACCGGCGATCTTTTCTTTGGTCTGAAACATCCTCTGCGCCAGTTCCTGTAGTGCGCTGTCTTTATTGGTTGGGGTAAACGGTGTAACAAACGACATCGTGCAGTAATTCGACATGGTGAATATATCGAACAGGTATTTCATATCGATAAAACCAAACACCTTTACATCGATGACATTACCGGGCATAGATACTTTATAAAAGCCCTGTTTGTCTTCGCTTTCGCTCCAGGGTAGTTTCACTTCTTTAAATGTGTAATTGGCGGCATCGATCTTTTGGGAAGAGAAGACGGGTTCTACCGTAAAACCCCTTGATTGCAGCAGGTGTATTACCCCGCTGTCACCTGGTAAATGGGCTGCGCCAACGGCAATGAACATGGTGCGCAGGGTAGTAAGGCTATCGATCCGCCTTGCCATTTTCACATTTCGTTTGATCAACAACAGGTCATTTACCCGGGCAGATCCGCCGGCGCCGATGGATTCAATACCTGAAAGGTCCTGGCTGATATACATTTCAACCATCCGCTCCATCATGTTGTTGGCGGCTTTTTTCAGGTTCGAAGAATCGCCGGCCAGCAGCATGTCGATATCCGTTTTGTCAACCAGGTCGTCAAGCAGTCCTGCCTGATCGGCGATGTCTTCCACGCCGCCCACCCATTTGCCCTGGCGGCGGGCAATATTATACAGGTAGGCATCGAGGAAAGTAGGCATTTCGCCTTTTTCCAGGTAATCAGACATCCATTTGTTCTTTGCCGCAACAATATCGCCGGTGGTTATTTCAGAAGCCGGTTTTTTAAATTTTTTGGCCAGGGCATTGCTGTATTTTTTAAAATCCTTTTCAGACAAAAGCTCCTGCAGTTTGGCGCCTTCCGCTTCATTGATGGCTTTGTTGATATAATAAGCGCCCATTTCATCGGGATTTACCTCAATGGCCAGTCCTTCCGTTTTTTCTATGGCGCGGTAAACTGAATCGCCCAGCTTGAATAATCGTTTATCGGTGAGGTGAATGGTGCCGAAGAGGTAGGAGGGCTGTTTAAGTCCTTTACCGGAGATCCGCCAGAGCAGGCTTTTAGGATAGGGATGCTGTCCGTAGGTACAGGTGGTTACCAGGCATAAAGCCAACAGGCAGTATGCGAATCGAATGGGGTACATAAAGAAGGATTACAAATTTGTTTTGGTTAATTTTTTGATCACCGGTCCCTACTGCCTTCCTTTAACGTCCCGCGGCTGTTGTTTATTTCTGTCTGTTGAAGTATTTCTAAACAGGGGTTTCTCCTTTTGCGGTTCCTTTTTGGGTTCTTGCTGCGATTCACCAGGTACCTGGCGGGTAGTTGCCCTGGGCGTTACTACAGGAGCTGGCAGCTGCTCATTTTTCAACGTATCTGCGAGCTCCAATGAATCCACCATATCCAGCGAGTCTTTTATAACCACTGGTTTGATATCTTCATACAATTCAAATTTTGTTTTTGGCCGCCGGTCTTCGAGCCATTTGAAATTGCGGAGTTTTTTGTTCTCTTCGGTTGCCTGCCTGACCGGGTACATGGTACCGGTCACTTCACTGATGAACACCACCTTGTTCAGTTCTTTATTCTTGAACCGCATATCGATGATGTCGCTGGTGGCATTGTTGATGCCTACCAGGTAGTTCTTCTCATCTTTTACATAATAAATGCTTTCGCCATTGCCCTGTGCGCGCATATACTCAATTTCCCCGTCCTTGAAATAACCGTTCAGGCGGTTGCCCTTGATCTGGTTATACATTTCCTTATCGCTCAGGTTCACGGCAAAGCCGTTCTCGAACACAAATAAGCGGTCGGGTTTCTTGTTTTTCGTGTACAGGAATATGGTATCACCGGTTATCTGGCTATTGCTGGCCCACATTACCGGATCGCGGAACAATTTGAATATAGAATCCTTGCCTGAATAAAAGAGACTGTCAGATACCGCCTGCATGGAATCGGAGAAAATACGTACATGATACCATGCCTGGAAGTAGCGGTCGGTACTATCGTTCTTATTCTCTTTAGCCGGCCTGGCGGGTTTGGCCGGTGTTTTTGCGGCGGCAGCCGGGACTGTTGTTTTAGCCGGCTTTTTCACGACCGGTTTTTGTGCAATAACTGTATCGGCCCTGCTTTTAACTACATTACCCGCCAGCGCAGCAGTATCTGTTCGCCGGCTGGCCGAATCTGCAGCCAGGAGTGTGGTATCCCTTACCCTTGTAATTGAATCTTTAACCAGGCTGGCTTTAGGTGTAATGCGTCTGGCGGTATCGGTTTGCAGGTTGCTGCTGTCTTTATAACCCGGCAATTTGCTCAGCCGGCCCGAGTAGAGGGTGTCGGCCGTGATATAGATAGAGTCCTTGTCCTGCTTAATGATCATCAACGGATGCTGTGTGGCACGGAAGGTGCCATCGTCGCGGTTGGCTTCAATAAAATTGGCCAGCACCGATACGCCCTGGGCAGTATCAACATATACCGCATTACCGCGCAGCAAGCTGAGGCCAAGGCTGTCGTTGCTATCGATCGTATTGGCAATAATGGTTACGGCGCCGTCTTTCAGTATGGGCCGTTTGCCGAAAAAAGCCTTCCGGTTGCGGGTATCATAAAATCCATCGCTGGTATTGATGGTTCGTTTCGAACTGTCGATGATCGTGGTAGGGGCGATAAAAGTGGCTATTTGTGATTCGGTATTGTATAACAAGGAATCGGTCTTCAGGCTGTATTGCGGATCTTTGAGGTCTACATTTTTTTTGAAATATACATCCTTCAGCTCCTCGTAATAAATGCCCTCTTTACTGGTCAATACCGATTGTTTATTGATAAGTTTCCCCCCATTGTGGTATTCGCCGATCTTGGTATTCAGATCGTATTGAAGATCATTGGTGAGCAGGGTGCTTTTGCTGTCAGTTAATGATACGTTGTTCTTGAGGTAGGCCATTTTTGTGTCAACATAATATTGCAGGTACTGCGATCTGATGTTGACCGTGTCGTTGTCGACGATATGCACATTACCAAACGCTTCCACGAAGCGCGTCTTTTTATTTAACACGGCGCTATCGCAGTTGATGAGGGTGTTTTCCTGCCGTAACTGAACATTGCCCGCCAGCATTTGCAGGTCGATCAATGAGTCGTGTTTATAGCTGAGCCGGTCGGCGTTTATCAGCGTCACTACTTTCATAGTATCCGCCCCGGGCCGGGTGGTAATTACCTGGGAATGCACTTTGCCAAAAGATAACAACGCTATCAGCGGCCAAAACACATATCGTATCATTTATAAAGCTTTCCTTGTTATTTCAGTGTATCCAGCGGTGCTTTTAATGGCCCCTTTTTATCTTTTGGTCCGAAAAGGGATATATTAATATATCGTTTGGGATTCATCCGCAGATCGTCGAGCAAGATAGTCAAACTGCGATTGGTGCGCCGGACCTCCTCATACAATTGGCGATCATTTAACAGCATACCAACCGTGCCTTCCTTACTATCGATCTTGGCGATGCCTGCTTCCAGTCTGGCCATTGTTCTCTGCATACTTTCAATCGCTTCCGAGATCTTTGCTTTCGACAGTTGACTGGTAGCGGTTTGCAGATTATTGAATGTACTGTCAATTTTCGGACCATTACGCGCAAAACTGCTGGTGATGGTATTCAGGTTGCCGATCGTTTTGGCCAGCATACCGGATTCTGTATCCAGTAATTGCTGTAATGAATGACTGCTGGATGCCAGGTTGGCTATAATACCCTGCAGGTTGTTACGGGTATTGGGATCGAGGATGGTATTGAGATTTTGCAATACCAGGTCGAGCGAAGCCAGGGTTTTATTGATATTGCTGATAGCCGGATCAAGGGATTTTTGCAATTTATCGGTCAATGCCAGGGAACGCTCGGTGCGTATGGTATCGCCTTCTTTTATAAAGTCGCCGCCATTGCCTAAAAAGATATTTACACCGGTGCTTCCCAATAATTCACTGTTCAGGGTAGCAACCGAGTTGCGGGGGATATTTATATCTTTAGTTAAGGTAATGGTAACCACGATACCACTTAAGTTTTTATCAATTTCCTGCAGGTTGGTGACCTTACCTACCTGCAAACCTTTAATAAAAACGGGGTTGGATACCACCAGCTTCTCAATATTCGGAAACACAGCATACACTTCTTTGCCACGGGCGCCTTTTCCTTTCAAAAAATTAAAGCCAAGTATAAGCACAGTGATCGCAATTGCGGTTAGTGCGCCTACTTTAGTTTCATTTGAGATTTTCATCTGAATTTGCTATGATGTTTTCAATGGCCAGACAAATCCCTGCCTACAATTGTTCACACCGGGTGAAAATCTTGTATTGTCCGGGGTTCATCTGAACGGGTTAAGTTTTAAAGGTTGCCCTGTTAAAACGGTCAATTGGTAGCAAAAGTATAAAAAATTGAAATACAAGGGAGTTGATAAGTTAACTGGTTGAAAAGTTAACAGGTTGCCGGTTGCCGGTTACCGGTCGCCGGTTGCCGGTTACCGGTTACCAGTCGCCGGTTGCCAGTTGCCGGTTGCCGGTTACCGGTTACCGGTTACGAGTCGCCGGTTGCCAGTTGCCGGTTGCCGGTCTCCAGTCGCCGGTTGCCGCTCAACTGCGAACCAAGAACTGAGAACTGAGAAATGTGAACTGATAACTGTTTATGATGTCTTAGATGTGCTGCTATTATTGGTAGTCTTTGAAATAGGCTGAGGCGCACTGGTGCCCTGGTAGCGTTTGACGGCATTTACGATGGCGGCAGCCATATCTTCCTGACCTTTTTTGCTGTTCAGGTAGGCTTCGTCGGCGCTGTGGGTGATATAGCCGGTCTCTACCAGGATGCTGGGCATGGCCGTCGCCTGTAAAACCCAGATGCCTTTTTCATTGCGTTGTTTCACCCCCCGGTTGAGCCGGCCTTTTTTGGCCATTTCTTCCTGTACCAGGGTGGCCAGCAAGAGGCTTTTGTTGAAAAAGCGTTTTGTCCATAACAGCGACTTTGCCTTGAACTCAGGATCATTGATATCTGGAACATATTCCCCATCTTCCACATCTTCTGCCATCCGTTCCCCTACATAATCGCCTTTTATGGTGGAACGGTCGGCCGCCCAGATATATGTTTCGGTGCCGCGGCTTGGGTTATCGGTGTACCAGGTCTTGTAGTTCTTAACCCGGCGCGTATGTTTAATGCGTTTTTTACCCTTGCGCGTATAGTAAACCTGCGTTTTATAACCGAGAAATTTGGTGTGTTTTACCTTGGGCGCGGCATTAGCGTGAATGGAAATGAACAGGTCGCCCTTGTTGCGATTGGCATAATCGGCCCGGGCTTTTATCTCCGGGTATGTATCACCCATGCGGGTATAATAGATCTTAAGCTCAGGAAATGTTGATTTCAGTTTCGCGCCCAGCTTCAGGGCAATGGCCAGACAAACTTTTTTTTCAGTGGAATAATCGCCATGGGCGCCCGGATCGCGGCCTCCATGCCCGGCATCGATGATGATGGTTTTTATGCCCGGCCTTGCGGCAGCCGGCACGGCGGGGGCTTTGCTGGCAGGGGCTGTGCTATAGGAACACACAACCAGGCAAAGTCCGGTGCCTAACAGGCAATAAAATAATTTTTGCAGCATCCTTCCGGGATTGGGGATTATAAAAAATTCAAAACGCTTTCCTCCGGTATAACGCAAAGATAGTGCTGCTATTGGCTTATCAAATCGTTAATATTCAAAAAGTACTAAAAACCAATTGAATAATTAGATAATGTGTAAAAAGGCAGGCCGGTTAATGAGTACCGGTACTATCGGCCCTGACCGGCTGCACAGGCTCCGGTGTTGAGTTTACGGAACTTGCCTGTTGCACCGGCGTAATGCCGCCTTCCAGGCTGGCTTTATATCGTTTGATCGCATTCACAATGGCGGTCACAATTTCTTCCTGTCCCTTTTCGCTGTTGATATATTCTTCTTCTTCTGTTTGGGTAATAAAACCGGTTTCCACCAGGATACTCGGCATGCCGGTAGCCTGCAGCACCCAGATCCCTTTTTCATTCCGTTGCTTTACGCCACGACTGACCCTGCCGCCTTTCACAAATTCTTCCTCCACCAGGGTGGCCAGCAGCAGGCTCTTGCCAAAATATTTCTTTTCATAGAGCTGGGCCCGGATCATGGCTTCCGGCGAATTCAGGTCGAGCACATTGGAGCTGTCCTCTACATTTTCACCCGTTTCACCGGTTGATTGAATCGCTTCACCTTTATAACCGGTACGATCGGCTGCCCAGATATAGGTCTCGGTGCCGTGCATATTGTTTTTAACCCAATAATTTTCATAGATCGGCACCCGCACGGTCTTTTTACGTTTTTTCGACCCTTTGCCCACCCATACAGTGCGGTTTTTATATCCTACTACGCGTTTGGCATACCAGCCACCGGCTCTTGATCCGGAAGCATTACAGTGAATGGCAATGAAGAGGTCGCCCTTTGCCTGGTTAGCCAGATCGGCCCGGTACCGCAAAGCGTCATGAATATTGTTCAGCCCACCAGGCAGTTCGTCGGTGGTGCGGGTAAAGATAAGTTTGCTTTCGGGCAACTCGGCGGCCAGCGCCTTACCCAGCTTCAGGGAAACGGACAAAGCAACGGCGGCTTCCGTAGAGAATTGCCCATGCGCGCCGGGGTCGATGCCCCCGTGGCCGGGATCAATGATGATCGTACCAAGTACAGGTTTCTGTTGCGCCCAAACGCCGATACCTGTAAAAATGAAAATTCCTGCAATAAAAAAACTTAGAATGCCGCGATATAAATTTTTTTTATTCATTTATTGTTCAAGAATTTAGGAGACATTAATCTTCACATATTCTTAATGCATTAATACCTATTTTTGCCACCACCTGCATATGATGAACGGACGCAAAAATAATTTAAAAGATGGTTCGGCCCTTGTTTTATCTGTATGGCTTTTGCTATTAACGTCTGATATCTGGGCGAATTATTTTTTCAAACCTGATTTTACCAAATCCTTAACCACCATTGTTCAGGATACAACAAAACCTGTACGCGCAGTGGATACGGTTCCCGGAAAAAGGGATTCTTTACTCAGGATAACAGATACCATTCCTTCAGATACCATTCCCTCGAAAGATACATTAATAAACAAAACAGACACCTTTAATGTTGCCGTTTCCCAGGATTCACTGGATGCACCGGTTGCATATAAAGCGTCTGACAGTATGGTGCTGATGGTGCCCGATAAGAGGCTCATCCTGTACAGCAAAGCAAATGTTAAATATAAGGATATGGATCTGTCGGCCGACAGTATTGAAATGGATCAGGGGTCGCAGATGGTAACGGCCACATTCCGGAGAGATACTGCAGGTAATATGGTGGGCAAACCGGTGATGGTGCAGGCCGATAGTAAAATGTCGTCGGATATTATCAAGTATAATTTTAAGAACCAGAAGGGCATCACCGAAAATACCATTACCCAGCAGGGTGAGATGTATGTGCAGGGTGAAAAGGTAAAGAAGATCAATGAAAGGGATTTCTTTGCATACCGGTCGCAGTTCACTACCTGTAACCTCGATACGCCGCACTTTGCTTTCCGGGCCAACAAAATGAAAATGGTAAGCCAGAAGCTGGCGATCTCGGGGCCCATTCACCCGGAGTTTGAAGGCGTACCTGTTCCCATATATATTCCCTTTGGTTTCTTTCCCTTATCGCAAGGCCGTCATTCCGGTATCCTGCCCCCGCAGTTCTCTCAAAGTGAACAATTTGGTTTGGGCCTGGAAGGACTGGGCTATTATAAAGTGATCAATGAATATTTTGACGTGACCCTGCGTTCGAATTTGTATTCATACGGCGGTTATTCGTTGTTCTTAACACCTACCTACCGTAAACGCTACCGGTACAATGGAACCATGAACCTCTCGTACCAATCCTCAAGGATTTTATCAAGCGGCTCAAAGAATGAGTTCGACAATACCAAGACCTATAGTGTGAACTGGAGCCATTCGGTTGACAGCCGGGCAAGGCCGGGTCAAACTTTTTCGGCGAACGTGAATGTGGCTTCTACCCAATACAACCGGCTTATACCAAACAATCCTTCACTCAATTTTTCCAATACACTCACTTCGTCAATAGCCTACTCCAAAACCTGGGGTACAAAATATAACCTTACTGCCACCGCGAACCATAGCCAGAATAACCTGACGCGCGATATCAACCTGAGTTTGCCGAATATGTCCTTTACGGTAAACACTTTTTATCCCTTACAGCCGAAGGAATATGCCGGTGAATCGAAATGGTATCATAAACTGGGTATCGGGTTGAACAGTACCCTGGCCAACCAGGCAAGTTTTAAAGAGGAGAATTTCAGTTTCAGGACTTTGATCGATTCTTCGCAGTGGGGCGCACAGCACTCTGTGCCCATCCAGTTATCGTTGCCGCAACTGGGGCCTTTACAAATTGCACCGGGCATCAGTTACCAGGAGAAATGGTATCAGCGAAGAATGAAAAGAGAGTGGAACCCTAATACCTATAAACTGGATACCGTTGAAATGACGAAAGGATTATACCGGGCCAGCGATGTGTCATTCAGTTTAGGTATTAATACGGCCATTTTCGGGATGTTTGACAAATTTGGCAAGAACAGTCCGGTAGCAGCCATCCGCCACGTGATCAGGCCAACGGTTTCAGCCAGCTACCGGCCAGACATGGGCGCCAAGCACTACTATAATGTACAGGTGGATACTGCATTTGGAAAAAATCCGGGAGAAGGGCATTTCCAGCGCTTCTCGTATTTTGAAGGAAGCATTTATGGTCCGCCCTCCGAAGGAACTTTTGGCGGTATCAGCTTTGGTATCGATAATAATATAGAAGCCAAGGTGCGCTCGAAAAAAGATACTACGAACGGCGGCATTAAAAAGGTAAGGTTAATAGATGGTTTCGGTTTTACCAGCAGCTATAACTTTATGGCCGACTCCTTCAAGCTGGCGCCATTCAATCTCTATGTGCGCAGCACCCTGTTCGAAAAGATCAATATTACTGCCGGCGCTAACCTGGATCCTTACCAGGTAGATGCATTCGGTTACCGGGTCAATAAATACACCTGGCAAGGGGAGAAGTTCTCATTCAGTAAACTGGGCCGTATTACGAGTGGTAATATTGCCATTTCAACTTCATTCCAGAGCCAGGCAAAGGATAAAAAAGCAGCGCAGCAAAAAGAAGAGGCCCTGCGGGAACAGGGTATCATGACACCGGAAGAACAGCAGGCGCAATTGATGTATGCAAGGGCGAACCCGGCTGAATTTGCTGATTTCAATGTGCCCTGGTCGCTGAGCTTATCTTATTCCATGACCTTCACCCGGCAATTAAGGCCCGATTATACGGGGTGGGAAACAAATACCTATGCCAACCTCAGCTGGAACGGTGATTTCAACCTGACGCCCAAATGGAAGTTCGGCATGAACGGGTATTACGATATCAAGACCTCTGCCATACAAACCTTTACCATGTATATTTCCCGGGAGATGCACTGCTGGCAGTTAAGCATCAATGTAACCCCCGTAGGTTTATATCGTACCTTCAACTTTACGATCAGCCCGAAATCGGGTATCCTGCGCGACCTGCGGTTAAACAGAACCAGGTACTTCTATCAATAAGATTTCTGATTTCGAGATTTAGAGATTTTTATATGTTCAGCCCACTAATTAAATCTCAAAATCCCGGAATCGTAAATCTCGAATCATTTAGCATTATTGGTATAATGATCATACATTATTTGATACACTCTCTCTTTAAGCGTCTGCGTGGTGTCTCCTTGTTGAACCACAACTGGCGGCAGGAAATGCATTTCCATCTTATGCGGCAGCAGGAAGAAAGGTTTGCTGGCGGGTAATACTTTCCGGGTATTGAATATTAAGCTGGGAATAATGGCTTTGCCGCTGTCGAGCGCGAGGCGAAAAGCGCCATCGTGAAAAGACTTCAGCGGCTGATCGGTAAGGTTACGGGTGCCTTCAGGATACAGGCACATATGCAAACCCATATCCAGCACCTTGCGCATCTTCATATAACTTTCCTTGCGGCTCGCTTCGCTTTTTCGGTCTACCAGTACCGACCCGGTTGAATAGATCATCCCAAAGATGGGGATCTTCGCCATTTCAATTTTGGCAATGGTTTTATTCCCACCCGGAATAGCGGGATAGGAGATAGGTACGTCCATGAAGGAGTTATGGTTGCTGACGACAATATAAGTTTCACCGGGGACAAAATGGTTTCGTCCGCGTACTTTTAGCGGACAACCGATCAATGGCAGATAAATGCCCATCCATATGCGGGAAATAGCGGCAAAGCGCCGGGTCTTTTTGGGATCGCTGAACGGGTAGCTGAAAATAAGAAAGGGGATCAGCACTATTAATAAGGTAACCACAAATACCAGGGCCGCCCAGGCCGCACAAATTCTGCCTACTATTTCTTTGATGATTTTCATTCTAAATATTGCTTCGGTGTTCAAAGCGCAAGTTACAGGTTTCAGGTTACAGGTTAGAAGCGGTAAATGACAGCCTTGAGGCTCAACTGAAAGCTGAAAGCCTGGAACACCGCAGAGCGCGGCAAGTGCTGCAACTTTAACCTGAGACTGCCTTCCATACTTTTACAATGCCCAGTTAATTGGATCTATACCGTTTCTAACCAGGTATTCATTGGCTTTTGAAAAATGGCGGCAGCCGAAAAAGCCGGCATGGGCCGATAGCGGCGAGGGATGTGCCGATTTCAAAACCAGGTGTTTGGTCTCATCGATCAGCACCTGTTTCTCCTGCGCGAATTTTCCCCACAGGATGAAAACTACATGCGATTTCAATTCAGAGATCTTTTTAATGACATTATTGGTGAATTCTGCCCAACCGATCTGGGAATGGCTCATCGGTTCGGCAGCGCGTACAGTTAAGGAAGCATTCAGCAGCATTACGCCCTGTTCGGCCCATTTGGTGAGATTGCCGTGATTGGGAATGGGCACGCCCAGGTCGCACTGCAGTTCTTTAAAGATATTGACGAGAGAAGGAGGGGGCGGCACCCCATCTGCCACGGAGAAACAAAGCCCATGCGCCTGACCGGGCCCGTGATATGGGTCCTGGCCCAGGATCACCACTTTTACCTGGTCGAGCGGCGTTGTGTTAAAGGCATTAAAAATTTGAGGGCCCGGCGGGTAAATGGTCTTGCCCGCCATTTTTTCGGTCTTCAAAAAGGTAACGATATTTTGAAAATAGGATTTCGCAAATTCGGATTTTAACGCTGTCTTCCAGCTTTCCTCAATTTGTACGTCCATATTACATTTATTATTTGCGATAAAAATAAGGAAAGGGAACTTATTTGATATAGATAATTTACCTGTTATGTAACTGATACAGTTACTATAGGCTAATATTTTTTTTGCAAAGAATATCCAGGATGCCTTAATATTGTAAGCTTTGTAACCTATTCCTTACTGCTGATGTTGAATAATGACACACAGCTGGAAGCCAGCTGGCTGCAACGATTGCAACAAAACGATGAGCAGGCATTGGCTGCCATCATGCGAAAATATTATACCGCCCTGTACAATTATGGGGCACGCTTCACCAACGATGAGGCCCTCATAAAAGATTGTATCCAGGAGGTGTTTATCAGTTTGTGGCAAAGAAGGGAAAATGCCACTTCCATCTTATCTTCCCGTTATTATCTGCTGCGTGCTGTAAAGAACAGGGTGCTGAAATCATTGCATCAGCACAACCTGCACACCGGCTCCATGGAAGGAGAAGACGCCTATGATTTCTTACAGGAGTTTTCTGTAGAAAAGCTCATTATCGACCGGCAGATGTCGGAAGAACAGGCAACCATCCTGCGCAAGACCATGGCGCAATTATCGAAACGCCAGCATGAGCTCATCTATCTTAAATTTTATCAGCAGCTCGATCATGCGCAAATAGCCGGATTAATGAACCTGAGCCGGCAATCGGTCTATAATCTCCTGCACGAAACCATTCAGAAATTACGTAATCTGTGGCAGGCTGAGATCTTCAACCAGTAAGCCGCTGCCACTGCCATTTGCCAACTGCTGCTGCCATTTGCCAACTGCGAATTGCCAACTGCCGATCTCCGGGTTGTAAACTTTTTTTAAAAATTTATCCGATTTATACAGTAGAATTTGCCGGCAACCGGAACTTATAGGTATAACCGAGCTGTATGAAGGACTTCCGGCTTTATGATATAGCAGATTTTGTAATAGATGAAGACTTTATCCGCTGGGTACAGGAACAGCGTGAAGAAGATAACCTGTTCTGGAATACCTGGCTGCAACAACATCCCGACAAACACCTGGTAATTGCCACTGCCAGGCGTATCGTCAGTTCTATACAGTTCCAGGAGACCCCTATTAGCGCGCCGGAAGTGGAGCAGGAGATCACGCGCTTATTACATACGATCAATACCCAGCATCCGCAGGTTACACCGCGTACCGGCAGGCTTATTTCCTTTAAATGGTGGTATGCAGCGGCGGTATTGCTATTGAGTATAACAGGCCTATGGTACTTTTATTTTCGGAATAGCAGTGCCCAGCCTTTCGCATATGCTTCGATGGTGGCTTCCAAACATCTTATTGAGCATACCAATACTTCGGATCAGCCATTGGTATTGAGCCTGCCCGATGGGAGCCGCCTTACCCTTGCATCCAGAAGCCGCGTGAGTTATGCGCATACCTTTGGTTCCGACGATACCACCCGCTATGGTGCCAGCCGCGATGTGTATTTGCTGGGCGAGGCTTTTTTTGAAGTGACGAAAAACCCGAACAGGCCATTCCGCGTGTTTGCCAATGAAATAGTGACCAAGGTATTGGGCACCAGTTTTACGGTGCGGTCCTTTGAAAAAGACACCACCATCCAGGTTACCGTGCGAACGGGGAAAGTGAGTGTGTATGCTCAATCGGCAACAGTGGCTTCTGCCAAAATGAGTGAGATCATTTTAACGCCGAACCAGCAACTGTTATATGAAAGAACAGCGCAAAAGTTCCAGAAGGTTTTACTCAATAATCCCACCCCCATTTTACCACCGGGCGCTGGCCACACCCTGATCTATGATGATGCACCGCTCGATAAGGTCTTCAGCGACCTCAGTAAAGCGTATGGCATCAATATCGTTTTCGACAGTGAGCTATTGAAAAAATGCACGGTGACCGCCGACCTTACGAATGAGTCGTTCTACCAGCAATTGAACCTGATCTGCAGCGCCATTGATGCGCAGTATGAACTGATCGATGGGCAGGTGGTGATTGAATCGAACGGATGCCGCTAAGAGAAACCTATATAATTATTAATGATTGATAAACCCAGCAATATGATCAAGTTACCACCATAAAAGAACAGGCAAAAAAAGAGCCCCGATATTGTTCGCACCAATATCAGGGCTGCAGATGATTTGTCCTGCGGATCTTACGCAGCGGGACAAATATTGATTAAAACTGATTGCTTTAACCAACTAATAGTACAAAACTATGAAAAAAGTACTCGTTAACCAGTTAATCTACCGGTTTATGAGAATAGGATTGCTGCCATTACTATTGATCACCGGCTTTGCCGGCATGATGTATGCCCGCCCGGTACACGGGCAGGAAGTTCTGAATCAGCGAATTAACCTGGTTGCAGACAAAAAGGAAATGAAAACTGTACTCAGTGAGATCAGCCAGCTTGCTGATATAAAATTTGTGTACAGTTCGCAGCGCATACCGGCCAAACAAAAGATCTCCTTTGTAGCCCGGAACCAGCGCCTGGGTGATGTGCTGAACATTTTATTATCGCCTTTGAATATCCTGTATTTCGTATCAGGCAACCAGATCGTGCTGATGCGAAAGGGGGAGACCTACAATGTGGCGATGTTCCTGACCGATGATCCGCGCCAGCTTTTAATGGAAGAAGAAGCACCGGCGAAAACCATCACCGGCAAAGTAGTTAACGAAAACGGCGAACCGCTGAACGGTGTTTCCGTGCTGGTGCGGGGTACCAACAGAGGCACCAGCACCAATGAAAAAGGTGTTTTCGTGATCACCGCCGAAGTAGGGGAAACCCTCTCTTTCTCGATGGTGGGCTACCGCGAATATGCGGTGAAAGTAGGCGATGAAGACAATATCACCATCCGCCTGCAGGCCGAACAAACCAACATGAACGAAGTGATCATTGTGGGTTATGGTACGCAACGCCGGAGTACATTGACCGGCGCCATTGCTTCCGTGAACAACAAAACGATCAACGAACTGCCGGTGGCCAGCGTAGAGCAGGCGCTGCAGGGACGCGTAGCCGGACTTTCTGTAACCAATAACGGAACCCCGGGCACTTCACCACTCGTGCGTATCCGCGGCGTAAGTTCTATTAGTTTTGCTTCTGACCCATTGTATGTGATCGACGGATTTCCCACCGGTAATCTCATCCATTTCGACAGCCGCGATATTGAAACGGTAGAAGTATTGAAAGATGCCAGTGCTGCAGCGATCTATGGTTCAAGAGCTACCAATGGCGTCATCATCATCACTACCAAAAAAGGAAAGAAAGACAACAAACTGAAAGTACAGCTCGATTCATATATTGGCACCCAAAAGGCATGGAATACCCTTGACCTGCTGAATACAGAACAATACCTTCGGTATGAAAGAGCCCTGAACGGTGCTGCCAATATCGATCTTCCGCCTCGTTTGGAACCGGCTAATTTCAATCAGCCGATCTATAACGGCACTACACAAACCTATGCGCAAACGAATACCGACTGGCAGGATGCTTATTTTAAAAGCGGTATAATTACCCAGCATAACCTGGCTGTAAGCGGTGGCAATGACCTCTCGCGTTTTTATTCTTCAGCCGGTTATTTCAAACAGGATGGCATTGCGCAGGGCGTGTATTATGAAAGAGGCAATTTCAGGATCAATTCGGAGCACAGGATCAGCAAGGTATTCAGCTTTGGGGAGAATCTGTACACTGCTTATTCAAAGCAACGTTATGATGCTACAACCGATAACAGAACGCGACTGATGAATGTTATTCGCCAGTTGCCTTACATGCCCGTTTATGATCCTACCACACAAGGCGGTTTCAGAGACGCCGAGAACAGTGTAGATGGCGCCGACCCCACCAACCCGGTGATGGATGCAATACTACTAGGCAACTCCTATCGTAAGAACCTGAAGATCCTGGGTACTGCCTATGCCGAAGTGAATTTTACGCCCTGGCTTAAATTCAAATCCACTTTCGGGGTAGATCATGTGGCTCTTAACCAGCATAATTACGATCCCATTTTTAACAGTAAAGGAAGGTCGGCATCACTGGCTACGATAGCTGATGTGCGCACCAATTTCACTACATTATTATTTACCGAACAGCTTACGTTCGATAAGACCTTTGGCGACCACCATCTGGCGCTTACTGCCGTGTACGAACAGCAAACGACAAAGGCGTCTGGTTCACAGCAGGGCGGTAATCAAACTTCCAATGGTATTGAAACGCTGGTGGGTGCTATCAATGCATCGAGCTTTTCTACCCAAAGCGAAAATGAGCTGATCTCTTATGTAGGCCGCGTGAACTACGAGTTTGCCGGAAAATACCTGCTCAGTGCAGCCATCCGCCGCGATGGTTTAAGTGTTTGGGCGCCTGGTAATAAATTCGCAAATTTCCCATCGGCCTCTGTAGGCTGGCGGGTGAACCAGGAATCCTTCATGCAGGGTGTAAAGAATATCTCTGAACTGAAGATCAGGGCGGGCTATGGCGAAACCGGTTTAAATGGTATTGGCATCTTTGCCGCCTTGCCGAATTCGCAATTGCCCAACGATTATCCATGGCAGGCCGTGGTACTCCAGAATGGTGCTTTGTATCCATTCAATAATACCATCCCTACCGGCGGTAACGCTTCTTTTTATAATGCATTGGCTAACCCCGACCTGGAATGGGAAAAAACAAAACAATTGAATATAGGGGTAGATCTGGGATTGCTGGGTAACCGCATCAGTTTATCGGCCGATTATTATCGCCGGAAGACAGACAACCTGATGCTGAGCGTGCCAACACCTACTTCTTTCGGATTTGGCGGTGGTGGCGTACTGGCCAATGTAGGCTCTATGGAAAATAACGGCCTGGACCTGCAACTGACCTATAGCCAGAAGCAGCGCGAATTTAAATGGGATATCACCGGTAATATCAGTTTCATCAGTAACAAAGTGATCCATCTGAATACACCCAATGCTACTATCGATCAGGGTGGCGACCAGGATTTTGGCGGCGGGGCGCCCATAACCAGAACCATGGCGGGCCAACCGATCCAGTCTTACCTGGGTTATATAGTGGAAGGCATTTTCCAGACACAGGCAGAAGTAGATGCCAGTCCTTTCCAAACTACGGGTACCCGGCCTGGTGACCTGCGGTTCAAAGATATCAGCGGGCCCGATGGAAAACCCGATGGATTGATCACAGCTGACGACAGAACCTTTATTGGTAATTATCTGCCTGATTTTACCTACTCCGTAAACTTTTCGGGCACCTATAAGAACTTTGATGCATCCCTGTTCTTCCAGGGTGTACAGGGGAACAAGATCTTTAATGCCACCCGCATCATCACCGAAGGGATGGCCCGTTTATTCGGGGCTGGTACCGAAGTGTTGAATGCCTGGACGCCTTCCAACACCAATACCAATATTCCGAGGGCGATCAGCGGCGATCCGAACCAGAATGTTCGTCCATCTACACGATGGATCGAAGACGGATCCTATCTGCGGTTGAAGAATATTGTTATAGGATATACCGTTCCCGGTACTTTCCTGCAATCGGTGACCAAAGGAGCTGTAAGCAATATAAGAGTGTACATTTCATCACAGAACCTGTTAACCTTTACCAAATATAAAGGATGGGATCCTGAGATCGGGACAAAGAATACCACGCTTACCAATGGGATAGACTATGGACAGTATCCGGCTGCCCGTTCTTTCCAATTCGGTATCCAGGCAGGTTTTTAGGTCAATAGTGAATGACTCATTTGACTGATATGACCAATTTGACTTCTTTGACCGATTTGACTTCTTTGACTCATTTCAACAATTGCTTATTATGAAACGAACTACTTTTTATAAATACAGTGTTGCTATTGTACTGGTTTTACTGGGCATTATTGTAGCCTGTGAAAAAAGATTGGATAAGACCAATCCCAGTTATCCCGACCTGGGCAGCTATTTCAAGAACAGCGAAGAGCTGTTGCGCGGCACCAATTCCGTGTATTCCATTTATCATGGCGGATGGCTGGTAGGCCGCGAATGGTTCTTTGTAGAAGACCTGCGAAGCGATGAATTCGCAGCCGGTGGCGGTCAACTGGAAGTGCCCCGGGCGCAGATCCTGAACGGGAATACCACACCCGACAATGCGGTTATGGGTGATGTATGGAGAGGCTGGTATACCGTTATTCACCGGGCGAATACCGTTATAGCCAATGGTCCCAATGTAACCGATAATGCAGCCCTGCGCGACCGCTGTCTGGCCGAAGCCAAATTCTTCCGGGGCGTGGCCTATTTTGAATTATTGTATAAATGGGGACCCGTTCCCCTGTACCTGCAACCGGTTACTGCCGCCAACCAGTTTCAGCCAAGGGCACCCGAAGCAGAAGTATATAACCAGATCATCAGGGACCTGAAAGAGGCGGCAGCCGTTTTGCCATTATCATATGGTACAGAAGACCGCGGCAGGGCCACCAAAGGAGCAGCCAATGCCATGTTGGGCAGGGTATACATGCAGAAAGGAGATTATGACAGCGCCAAAACCGCCTTGCTGGCCGTGGTGAACTCCAATCAATACTCGATCAATATTCCTTATTTGAACAATTTCCTGGAAGAAACGGAATTCAATCCCGAATCGATCTTTGAAGCCGTGTATTTTCAGAATATTCCCAACCAGTTTAACTGGGGCGGAACCGGTGATGACCCCAGCCAGTCGCAGGGAACCGTGCGCAACCAGGAGTATTCGCCCATTGCCTGGCGTAATTTGATCCCCAGCAACAAATACCTGGAAGAGTTTGAAAAGACCAGCCAGGGCGCAGCCAAGACCGATCCGCGATTTAAAATGTCGGTCTATGAGACCGGCGACTTATTCAATAACAATGAATCGCAGATCACCGATGCCAATCAGAATGGCAACTCATCTGTTGTTCATGGGGTTCAACGCAAGATCAGCTGGCGTAAGTTCACCATCATTTATAAACATCCGGTGGCCGACCGTGCCGGTGGCGGAAATAATCAACGCATCATCCGCCTTGCTGAGGTCTTACTGATGCTGGCAGAATGTGAGAACGAGCTGGGTAATTTCAGCGCCGCCGTAGGATATTTGAATCAGGTACGCGACCGGCCGGGTGTTGAGATGCCGCATTATCCCACGGCACAGTTTCCAACCGGCAATAAACAACAGATCACCAGGGCCATTATGCATGAGAAAATGGTAGAGCTGGGTGGTGAGGAGATCCGTAACCGCGACATCATCCGCTGGCGGAAGAAAGGCTATTTTACAACGGATCCGCTACCTTACTTCAGGGCTAACCGCGATGAATTACTACCCATACCACAAGCAGAAATCGATAACAACCCCGAACTCGGTGCAAGGGGTATAGCCAGGCAAAACAGAGGATACTAAGTAAGAAGACCTGTAAGGTGTGCATTTAGAGCTAGCCAATGGGTAAGCTGATGCACACCTGACAGGTCTTCTTAAATTTGACCTGTCAGGTCTGTTAATCAACTGTCTCGGCCAACCTCTGAGACAGACCTTACAGGTCTATATAAAAAAATTAACACGCCTATGGGCTCACAAAAGCGCATTGCTTTTTGGTTACCGGTATTATATTCCTTCCTTACGTTCAACTGTACAACAAAGAAACAGGATGGCTTATTTACGTCACTGCCGGCAGCAGTTTCGAACATTGATTTTATTAACCAGGTGAATGAAACAGATTCTACCCATTCTTTTATCAATGAATTTGGCTACATGGGCGGGGGCGTTGGCATTGGAGATTTTAACAACGACGGATTAAAGGACATTTATTTTACCGGTAACCAGGTGAGTTCAAAGCTGTATATAAATAAAGGCAATAACCGCTTTGAAGATGTAACTGCAACAGCCGGATGCGGTACCAATACCTGGGCCACGGGGGTCAGTATTGTAGATATCAATAGCGATGGCTTCGATGATATTTATGTTTGTGTATTTGGAAAGAACCTGCTCGAGCGCGCGCCGAACCTGCTGTTCATCAATCAGCAGAATGGTACATTCAAAGAGTCGGCAGCCGCGTATGGACTGGCAGATACCAGTTACAGCACGCAGGCGGTCTTTGTAGATTACGACAAAGACGGCGACCTGGATATGTATCTCACCAATTACCTGCTGAGCGCGGCCAATGCCAATACCATTTACCCGCGAGACAAAAGCGGCCGCTCGCCGGCCAATGACCGCTTATACCGCAATGAAGGTGTAATCGCACAGGCGGGGCATCCGGTATTTACCGATGTAACGATGGCAGCGAATATCAGGGAAGACGGTTATGGATTAGGCGTTGTAGTAAGCGATCTCAATAATGACGGCTGGCCCGATATCTATGTGGCCAATGATTTTTTAACGAACGATGTATTGTGGTTGAACAACCGAAACGGAACGTTCACCAATTGTATTGCCCAAAGTATCCAACATCAAAGCTACTCAAGCATGGGCGCCGATGCGGCCGATCTGAACAATGACGGCTGGGCCGATGTAGTGACCCTGGATATGATGCCCGAGCACAATGAACGCCGCAAGCTGAGCTGGTCGGTGATGAACTATGAGCGGTACCAGGCAGAAAGGGCCTATGGCTATGAGCCGGAATATATGCGAAATATGTTGCAGCTTAACAATGGCATTATGAATAGGGGCGACAGTTCCATCCCTTTCTTCAGCGAGATCGGCCAAATGGCCGGCATCTCGAACACCGACTGGAGCTGGAGCGTACTCATGGCCGACTTTGATAACGACGGCTGGAAGGATCTGCATATTACCAATGGCATTGGACGCGATTTTATCAATGCCGATTTCCTCGAGTTCAGTTCCACTGTAATGGGCCGGATAACCGATCTGAAAGAACAAAGAAAACGGATCAATAAGAAACTCGAATCACTAGATCATGTAGAGCTGGGCAATTATTTATACCGCAACAATGGCAACTATACGTTTACCGATGTTTCGCAACAGGCCGGCGTTAATGAAGCGTCTATGTCGAACGGCGCGGCCTGGGCCGACCTGGATAATGATGGCGACCTCGACCTTGTAGTGAACAATATCAATAAAGAAGCATTTGTACTCATTAATAATACGAACGAAAAAGAGAAACCGCTCACCCAACACTTTCTTAGTATTGAATTAAAAGGGAAGGGGGCGAACCCGCATGCTTTCGGCGCGAAAGTAAAAGTGTATACAGGCCGGCAGGTGCAGGTGCAGGAGCAAAACCCGGTAAGGGGTTATTTCTCCACCAACGATACGAAACTACTCTTTGGTTTGGGTCAGTCTGCATATATCGATTCCATTGTTACCATTTGGCCCGACAATACATACCAGGTATTACGGCAGGTGACGGTGGATTCGTTATTGGTTATTAAACAACAGCCGGCAGGAGTATGGAATGAAATGGTCGCCTCAGACCAGCCGGCTGTTTTTTCCGATGTAACTCGGGCCACACAAATGTTTTACAAGCATGTGGAAAGTAATTATAACGACTTCGCGGTACAACGTTTGTTACCGCAAAAATTTTCGCAGTTGGGTCCGTATATAACGACGGCCGATATCAATCACGACGGCCTCACCGATCTGTTTGCAGGTGGGGCCTTTAATTATTCCGGCCAGTTATTCCTGCAAGAACCAAACGGAGCATTTACCGCGCAGGCGCTGACAGACAGTATAAAAATGGAAGAAGACCAGGATTGTATCTTCTTCGATGCCGATAATGATGGCGACCCCGACCTGCTGGTGACCAGTGGCAATGTCCAGGTAGATGAACATTCACCCTACAATGCGCCCCGTTTATACAGCAATGATGGCAAGGGCCATTTTACATTGCAAGCCAACGCTATTCCTGCAGCTGTTCGCATCATTGCCGGTTGCGTACAAAGCGGCGATTATGACAGCGATGGCGATGCCGATCTCTTTATCGGCAGCAGAGTGACCAACCGATACCCATTACCCGGGCGCAGTTATCTTTTGCGTAACGAGAAAGGCGTATTTACGGATGTTACCAGCACAGTATGCAGGGAGCTGGTGCAACCGGGGATGATCACAGCGGCTGTGTGGACAGACCTTGACAATGACCGTCAACCCGACCTGGTGATCGCAGGGGAGTGGATGCCGGTGCGGTTCTTTAAAAATGATCGCGGCCATTTACGCGAAGTGACGGCAGGTACCGGCCTGGGTAAGATGAGCGGCATGTGGCGAAGCCTCGCCGCTTCTGATATCGACCAGGATGGCGATATGGATCTGGTGGCAGGCAACCTTGGTTTAAATTGCGATTACCAGGTAAGCGACTCCACGCCCATGGAATTGTATGCAGCCGACCTGGATGGCAATGGCAGTATTGATCCCATTCCTTTTTATTATATAAAGGACCAGACAGGTGTTAAACGTTTATACCCCGGCATTAACCGGCGGCAGTTTGCCGACCAGGTGCCGGCCATTAAAAAGCAGTTCCTGCATCATGCAGACTATGCGAAAGCCGGTTTCAATGAGATCTTTAAAGGTAAAAAAGACAGTTTGCAGCGTTTTACCTGCACCGAAACGCGCAGTTGCTGGTTTGAAAATCAAGGTGGTGGACGTTTCCGGCCGCATTATTTGCCGCAGGAAGCGCAGTTTGCCCCAGTAAATGCTATATTGTGTGAGGATATTGACCAGGATGGCCTCACCGATCTGCTGCTGGCGGGAAATGAATATCAGAATGAAGTGATGACAGGGCGGTACGATGCCAGCTATGGTTGTTTTCTGAAAGGCATTACCCGGAAAAACTTTTCAGCCATACCGCCTGCACGTAGTGGCTTTTTGGTCCGGGGCGATGTGAAGGATATGGCCTTGATAAAACAGCGCAATGGAAACCGGCTGATCGTTATCGGGATAAACAACGACGCCTTGAAAGTCTTACAGGTGCGTTAAGCGCCCGTTGCCTTTGGCAGATTTTGCGCCTGTCCGCCATTAGCGGATGTAGCCTCTCGCCTTGCTCCTTCAGCATATTAAGTAAATATTAAGAACAATGCCTTGGAAGAAAACATAGAAAATAAAATTGATAACTTGCAGGAACAAGTAGCGGTTTATTGGAACATCATTTCTTGCATAACGATAAAGAATTATTGCGGCAAATAGCTGAGGGAGACCAGGATGCGTTTGCCAGACTCTATATTGCCTTCTACGATAAAGTGTATTCCGTGGCCCTGATGTACCTGAAAGTGCATGAACTGGCCGAAGACAGCGCCCAGCAGGTATTTTTACAACTTTGGGAAAAACGCAGCTCGCTGCTTGCTGTAAACGATCTGAATGCCTTTATTTTTATTACCGCCCGCAATCAAATCTTCAACAGCCTGCGCAAAAGCGCCCGGCACGAAACACACCGGCAGCTTATCACTGAACGTTTTTTACAGGAAACAGGCTCACCCGAAGATCTGCTGATCCTGAAGCAAAGAGCGGGAATAGTACAGGAGGTCATTGGCCGCCTGCCCGAACGTCAGCAGCAGGCTTTCCGCCTCAGCCGGGAAAGTGGCCTGCGGCACAAGGAAATAGCGGTCATTATGAAAGTTTCGGTGACCACCGTAAAAGAACATATTTCCAATGCCCTGCAACATATAAGAACTGCCTTATCGGTACGTAAAGACGAATTGTTGCTACTGCTTGTGTATCTGCTTGCTAACATGCCTGATTAACCACCCTTCCGATTTTCTTCAAATTTTTTTTTCGGCATACCTACCTTTTTTCAAGTCGCGTGTCTTTATATCTAAACAGAACCCTTTTCATTCAAACATGACTACAGAACGGTTCAAACACTTATTGCAGCAATACCTGTCACAGCAGATGACGGAAGCGGAATTGGAAGAATTCCTCGATGCCGCTGTTTTGCCTGAATTTGAACCGGTTCTCAAAGCGGCCCTCGAAAGAGATTGGCAGTCAACCCGGGTAGCGGGAAGCAGCAGGGAAGGGCAGGCCGAACAGTCCTTTGAAAACTTCAGGCAGTTGATCGGCCAGCAAGAGGGC
Organism: Longitalea arenae; assembly: GCF_016924755.1. Lineage (GTDB taxonomy): Bacteria > Bacteroidota > Bacteroidia > Chitinophagales > Chitinophagaceae > Niastella > Niastella arenae. Next base: position 131,142 of record NZ_JAFFJX010000005.1, read on the forward strand.
GCAGCTGGTAAATACCGCCGCATGCAAACGGGACGCAGCAGCTGGTTGCGTTATGCCGCAGCCATCCTGATACTGGCAGGCGGTACCGCGACCTGGATGCTGGCGAAAAAAGCGCCTGAGCGTGAAGGGCAGCCGCCAATAACACAGCAAACAACGCCGATAGATATTGCCCCGGGCGGTAACAAGGCCATGCTTACTTTGAGCGATGGTTCTGTGATCGTTTTAGACAGTGCCGCCAATGGCACGCTGGCTGAACAAGGCAACGCAAAAATTGTAAAGTTGAATAATGGGCAATTGGTTTATGCGCAGGAAAACCAAGAGAGTGGTAACGCATTGACCCCGGCGCAGCGGGCAGGCATTGACCATTCACCAATGACCTTTAACACTTTGACCACTCCTCGTGGGGGACAATATCAGCTTACCCTGCCCGATGGTTCAAAAGTTTGGTTGAATGCGGCATCGAGTATAACCTATCCCACTTCATTTGCATCCAACGAAAGAGTAGTGACTGTTACCGGTGAGGTTTATTTTGAAGTGGCCAAACAGGCAACACGTCCCTTTATTGTAAAAAAAGGAAGTACCAGTGTCACTGTGCTGGGCACGCATTTCAATGTGAATGCGTATGAAGATGAAGTGAACTTAAAAGTGACCCTGCTCGAAGGAAGCGTGAAAGTCAATTCGGCAATTGACAATGGGCAATCGGCAATGGACCCTCGATTTGCAGCAATTTTAAAACCTGGCCAGCAGGCCATAGTTTCGGCACATTCACCATTGACCATTGACCATTCACCAAACGTAGATAAAGTAATGGCCTGGAAGAACGGCATCTTTAATTTTCATAAGGCCAGCCTGCAGGAAGTGATGCGGCAATTGTCGCGATGGTACAATGTGGATGTAGTGTATGAAAAAGGAGTTCCGAATATGGAATTCGGCGGCGAGATGGGCCGCGACCTTACTCTTGCACAGGTACTGCAGGGTTTTGAAGACATGGAAATTCATTTTAGAATAGAAGCCGGCAACCGGCTGATCGTTATGCCATAGGGAAATTACCCAGCCTATCCTTTTATTGTTTTTTTCTTCATCGAATTTATTGGTCCCAACATTTAACCGTAAATGTGCATTTATGAAGTTAACTGCTTTATTATTAGTCCTGTTTGGTTTACAGATAAGCTTAGCCGCGAGTCCGCAGACCATTACCTTTTCTGGTAAGGACGTCCCGCTTGAAAAGATCTTTGCCGAGGTGAAAACCCAAACCGGTTACCTGGTGATGTACAATTACAAAATGATCCGTAATGCACATCCTGTGACCATCACCGTGCACAATGAGCCCTTGCCTTCTTTTATGCAGCAGGTGCTCAACCGGCAATCGCTCGATTACAGCATCCTCAACAAGACCATCATCATCAAACGCAAACCCGAAGCACCCGACGTTTCGGTAATCAGGCAGGCGGCCCCTGAACAGCCACTACCCATAGATGTAAATGGAAAGGTGACCGATGAAAGCGGTGCACCGCTTTCGGGCGCTACCATTAAAGTAAAAGGCAGTAACCAGGTCACCAGTTCGGATGCCGCCGGAAATTTCAGTTTTAAAAATCTGAAGGCAGGTGCAGTGTTGGAGGTGTCGTATATAGGCCATATTACCCGCGAGATCAGGCTCGATGAAAAGAACAGCATGCCGGTGATCACGCTGCAAAAGGAAGATTCGAAATTGGGCGAGGTAGTGGTGATCGGTTACGGATTCCAAAAGCGCAGGGAAGTTTCGGCAGCCGTGGCATCGTTCAAACCAACGGAAGAGAACAGCCGGCCGGCATTGAGTGCCGATCAATTGATCCAGGGAAGAATGCCGGGTGTACAGGTGAGTGCCGGTTCAGGCAGTCCGGGCAGCTCTAACCGGGTATCGGTGCGGGGTATTGGTTCGCTCAGCGCTACCAACGAACCGCTGTATGTGATCGATGGAATTCCGGTGGTGCAGCAAAATGCGGCCCTCATTAATATGGGTGAGAACATGAACCCCCTGGCCTTGCTCAATCCCAATGATATTGAGTCGGTAGAAGTGTTGAAAGATGCGGCCTCTGCCGCCATCTATGGATCCAGAGCTACCAATGGCGTTATCATCATTACAACTAAGTCAGGACGCGCAGGTAAATCAAAATTCACGGTCGATTATACCACCGGCATTCAGAATGTGCCCAACCTGCATAAAGTAGAGATGGCCAGTTCTGAACAATACCTGCAGGTGATCAATGAAGCGATCGATAACTTCAATATGCAAAACAATTACCTGCCCGGCAGCACCAATTATATGCTGCGCAAAGAAAATCCCTACCCCGGCTTGCCGGATACCGACTGGATGGACCTTGTGTTGCGCACCGCCAGAACACAAAGCGTAGGCTTTTCCGTTACGAGCGGTACTGATAAGACAAAACTGTATATTTCCGGCAACTACCTCAACCAGGAAGGCGCTGTAAAAACACAAAAGTTTGAGCGGTATACCGGCAAGCTTAACCTCTCGCATAAGTTGAACAGCTGGCTGGAGTTTGGCGCCAATACCAATTTCAGTTATTCGAGAAATGACCGGGTGCCCGGTTCCAACCTGGGCTCTACGATCATGGCGCGTTCATTACCACAGCGGCCCTTTGACCGGCCTTATAAGCCCAATGGCGAATATTATGTGGGTGGAACCGAAGATCTGGTGTACCACAACCCGGTGCAGATCCTGAATGAAGAGAATACCTTCATCAATTCTTATCGCATGCTCGGCAACTTTTACGGCAGCCTGAACCTTGCGAAAGGTTTGGTGTTCAAATCCGCTTTTGGCGCCGATCTTACGTATACGGTAGATAATGTGCACTACAATGAAAAACATCCCTACGGAACCGGTGTAGGCAGTTTAACAGATGCCCGCCGCCTTGCTTCCAACCTGTTGTGGGAAAATACCCTCAACTACAACAAGACCTTCAATAAGCTTGAATTCGGCGCCCTCGCAGGTTACTCATATCAGAAGCTGAACAACTCAACTTCGTCGATCGAAGGGCGCGGTTTTCCATCACCCGCTTTCGATGTATTGTCGGTAGCTTCTGAAATTACCAGCGCATCTACCGGTCTTTCTGAAAGCGCCCTCTTGTCGCTGTTCGGCAGAACCAATTTCTCCTGGGATGGCAAATATTTGCTTGCGCTTTCATTGCGGGCCGATGGTTCCTCAAAATTCGCACCCAATAATCGCTGGGGTTATTTCCCCGCGGTATCGGCAGGCTGGAATATTTCCAACGAGAACTTCTGGAACTGGCAGCATACGCAGGCAAAGCTCAGGGCCAGTTATGGCGCCACGGGTAACCAGGATGGCATCAGCAGTTATGCCTACCAGGCACAAATGAGCGGCGGCATGAACTATGGCCTCAGCAGCGGGATTGGCGTAAGCACCAATGGCAATATGAACCTTACCTGGGAAACCGCCCGCCAGTTCGACATCGGTATCGACCTCAGCCTGCTGAAAGGTAAACTGAATTTCACCGCCGATTACTTCGTAAAGAACACCGACAATCTCTTATATAGCAAACCTGAACCGGCTACCAGCGGTTTCACCAGCATCATCAGCAATATTGGTTCTATGCGGAATACCGGATTTGAATTCCTTGTAGGCACCAACCTGAATATCGGTAAAGTACAGTGGTCATCCGATTTCAACATCTCTTTTATCAGGAATAAACTTACCTCGCTCATTGGCAACGACGCCTTATTGATAGGCGATAACCGCACCCTGAAAGTAGGCGAGGAAGTAGGCAGTCATTATCTGTATAAACAACTGGGCATTTACCAGGATGATAAAGACGTACCTGAACACTTTTATAAGAACGGCGTGAGGGCCGGAGATGTCATTTACGAAGACATCGACGATAACAAAGCGATCGATGTGAACGACCGGCAGATCGTGGGCTCTTCCAATCCCGACTTCTTTGGTGGTTGGAACAACAGCTTCCGCTATAAGAATTTTGATCTGAATATTTTCTTCACCTATTCTTCCGGTGCAGAAGTATATGCCAGCTACCGGCTCACGGTCGATCGACTCGGGAACAATTTCGCCAACATCACGGAAAGAGCGGTGAATGAAAGATGGACAGGACCAGGCACCAGCAACAGCACACCTAGAGCCATTTATGGTTCTACCTGGAATACGCAGAACTCATCGCGATTCATTGAAGACGGGTCCTTCATCCGCCTGCGTTCCCTTAACCTCGGGTATACATTACCGGCGAATGTCATCAGCCGCCTGAAAATGACCCGCGTGCGTATATACGCCCAGGCAGATAACCTGTTCCTGCTGACCAGGTATTCAGGTATGGATCCTGAAGTGACCAGCAATTTTGATCCCCAATTCATGGGGCAGGACAACCTGATCCTTCCGCAATTACGGGTGATCAATTTTGGCCTGAACATTAGTTTTTAAAAGTTAAATCGGAATACAATGAACCGGCATACACTTATAATATTCGTTTTTTGTGCGATCGCTTTTACCGGCTGTACGAAACTGGATTTTTATCCGCACTCAGCTGCCTCACCGGATAATGTATCAGAAAAAGACCTGGACCCATTAATGAAAGGAATGTATAATGCGGTGCAGAACTTTCCGGGCAGGGAATCTTATATCATGTACGACCTGGTAGGCGGTAATCTTACCGGCGCTTCCGGCGGTAATACGCTGGCCTTTATCAACAATATTCTGCGCACCGATTATTCACTGGTAAGGCAGGATTGGAATGGTTATTTCCGCGCTTTGTACCAGGTGAACAATGTGCTGCAGATCCTGGAGAAAATGCCTGATTCGGATAAAAAGACCCAGGTAGCCGGCGTAGCGCATTTTTTAAGAGCACATATCTACTATAACCTCACTACCCGCTGGGGCGATGTACCGCTGATAAAAGTTACCACCTCAGCGCTGGTCTCGCGCACGGCGCAGGCGGAGATCTGGCAATTCATAGAAGAGGAGTTGCTGGCCGCCATGAACCAGGCGCCTGCATTTATTGCCGGCTTGAATGGTGATTATTATCTGGCATCAAGAGAGGCGGCCCAGGCGCTTATGGCGCGCGTGAAACTGGCGCAGGGAAAAAACAGCGAAGCGGCTGAGTATGCAGAAAGACTTATCAGCTCGGGTTTATTTCAGCTCGACCGCTTTGAAAAAATATTCAGGAAGCAGGATAATAAGGAAGTGATCTTTGCATTTGAAAATCTGACCGAAGAATCCAGTATTACCCTCAGTACTTTATTTTATACCTACGCACACCCGGTGAAAGGGTCTTATGTGTACAAGCCCACAGACGAGGTAATGAACCTCTACGAAGCCGGCGATAATCGCAAGGCCATCTCGATAGACACCTATACAAATCTCAACGTGATCAACAAATACCCGAGCGGACAGGCTGGTACTGATCCGGTGATCATCATCCGGCTCGCTGAGATGTACCTGATCAGTGCGGAGGCGCAGGGCCTTAATGGACTGAACCGGCTGAATCAGTTGCGTGCTGCACGGAATTTGTCAGCGCTCAATCCGTCCTCACTGGAAGAATACCAGCAGGCAGTGGCGCTGGAAAGAAGGCGTGAGCTGTTGGCGGAAGGATTTCGCTGGTACGATCTCGTACGTACCGGCAGGGCCGTGAATGAGTTGGGCATAGAATGGTTCCGGCAGAAATTTCCCATTCCCGATTATGAAAGGCTGGTGAATGAAAACCTGGGCCAGAACGATGGTTATGTTTTTTAAAAGAAAAAAAGACACACATGCTGCTGAAAAATTATAAAGCATTTGCAATAGGATTATCGCTGCTCGGCTTTGTGGCCTGTAAAAAGGACGAGCCGGTGGAGACCATACTCGACAACAACCTGAGTGAAGTATCGAAAGCCCTGCTGGAGAAAACGCAATTGGTAGCCCGGGTTTTTACCGATACAGTGATCGAGGTACATCCCGGCGTACAAAGTACCGAAATACATTACCTCAGCCGCGAAGGGTATTCCATGCGCTTGTTTGTAATGCGGGTGGATATGAAACAACCCGGATTGGCATTGAAACCGATCACGCCATTCGGCGGTACCGGGTATGCACGGCAAACGGTTCCCGACATGCTGAAATACATTCAGGGCCCGAACAGTAAACCACTGTTTGCCGCCAATTCCGATTTCTTTAATGGCAATACCGGTGAACCCAGGGGTATTGTGTATTTGAATGGACAGGCAGTGCGCACTATCATTCCGGCTGCTGATTGGGGTTATTTCGGGGTGAGCAAGACCGGTCAGTTGATGCTGGGAGATTCATTGGATTATACACAAAGAAAAGGGGAGATCCTGCATGCGCTGGGCGGGCATCAACGCCTGGTAAGAAATAAGGTGCTGGAACCGCAAACCGACCAGACCATAGAACCGCGCACCTGCGTAGGGTTTACGGCAGACAATATCCTGTATTTTATGGTGGTGGATGGCCGCCGGTTCGATTATTCGAATGGCGCTACCTATCAAAAGCTCGGGCAAATGATGCTGGCCGTGGGTGCTGTAGAAGCCATCAACCTCGATGGAGGAGGTTCTTCAACCTATATGATCAACAATCCCCGCGGCAACATTATGCAGGTACGCAACTGGTCATCAGACGGCGCGCCGCGCGCAGTGGCCAATGGATGGAGTATTGTATCAACCAATTAAAACATCAGATCCTTAACTATATGATTGCAGTTAAAAGATATCAATGGCTGTTTCTGCTGCCCCTGTTAATTCTCGCAGCAGCCTGTGAAAAAGACAGCGATACGAATAATAATCCGGTGGATCCGGTGATCGTATCGGTATCACCAGAAAGCGGAACCGGCGCTACCATCGTGAGCATTTTAGGAAGAAATTTCAGTCCGGTCGCCGATGAGAATAAAGTACAGTTCAATGGACAGGACGCGATCGTGCTGGATGCCAGTAAGGGCGAGCTGAAAGTAGTGTCGCCTGCCAATGGGCAAACAGGCAAAATCACTATTACGGTCGGCGATGTTACCCTCGAAGGGCCTGTGTTTACATATAAGGAGCCGGCTAAGGAGTACATTGTGTCTACGGTGGCAGGCAATGGTACCGCAGGTTACCAGGATGCGGTAGGGCCCGACGCCCTGTTTGCGGCGCCTGAAGGCGTGTGCCTCGATGCGCAGGGTAATCTCATTGTTACCGATCGCACCAATAACCGCATCCGGAAGATTGCATTGAACGGAAGCGTTAGCACTATTGCCGGAACCGGCGAAAAAGCATTTGCCGATGGACCGGCAGCGGCGGCCAAGTTCAGTTTTCCCTGGCGTTCTGCCATCGACGCACAGGGCAATATTTATGTGGCCGACCGTGATAATCATAAGATCAGAAAAATAACACCCGATGGAACGGTGAGCACACTGGCAGGCAGCACGGCCGGATATGCAGATGGACAGGGAGTGGCCGCCAAGTTCAACCAGCCCCTGGATGTGGCCGTTGATGCCAATGGGAACGTGTATGTAGCTGATAACCTCAATCACCGTATCCGGAAGATCACGCCCGGCGGAGCAGTGAGCACGCTGGCGGGCAGTGCCAGTGGATATAAAGACGGTAGCGGTACGGCAGCCGCTTTTGCCAATCCATCAGGAATAGCCGTTGATGCAGCCGGTAATGTGTTGGTGGCCGACCGGTTGAACCACCGCATCAGGAAGATTAGCGCTGCCGGTGAGGTGAGCACCCTGGCAGGCGCCGGCACGGTAGGGGCGCTGGACGGCGATGCTACTGCCGCCAAATTCAACCAGCCTTATGGAATAGATGTAAACGCGAAAGGCGTAATTGTCGTGGGCGATCTTACGAATAATATGGTGCGGATGATTGATCAGGGCAAGGTGAGCACACTGGCGGGAACGGTGAGTGGTTTTACCGACGGAGTGGGGACGGCGGCCCGTTTTAACCAGCCGGTGGATGTGGCGATCGATGCAAACGGTACTGTGTACGTGGCTGACCTGGGCAATAACCGGGTACGGAAGATTGTGCCGATGTAGTGGGTGGTAGAACTGTCAAAAAGGGCCTTTTTAAAAGTGTATCCGGTTGACGGCGAGCCTGATTTCGGTGATAAATAGTGATTTCCTGAAGGTTATGGGGCTAAACCCGTTGAAATAGTTGAATGCGATAGGAGAAAATATCGATAAAAGACCTATTTTTGCGCTCCCGATGAAAGTCGGGAGGTGTGTTTTGAACCGGTAAGCAATTATTGGTTCAAAATAGGACCGGTAGCTCAGCTGGATAGAGCAGCTGCCTTCAAACTTAGGAGCCTTATAAGGGAAACGAAACCTTATAAGTGGATGCCACTATATCGGTGAAACCTTCCTGTACAATGCAGATGGCAATACCGAGGAAACTTGAAATCATCTGGTGAAAGGTAAATTCTGATGGTAATAGTTTCATGATTTATCATCATACCAAGAACAAAGGTGATTTAGGTGTTTTGAAGGTTAAACTGGACCTGTACCTGCAAGGATTTTTGATACTAGCACCTGAAACTGAGCATGCACCATTCGATGTAGTGATTTACAAAGATGGTGTTTTTAAGTCCGTTCAGGTTAAATTCAGAAATCTTAACAGAAATGGAGTTCTTCAGATCCCTTTTAGAAGTTGTTACAGCACTTCCAAAGGAGTAATGACAAAGCTTGTAAACAAGGCAGTTATTGACATTTATGCAGTGTATTGCCCACAAACAGATTCTTGTTATTATTTTGATCCAAAGCATTTCAACAGGTGTATAAGTTTAAGGGTAAAAACATCATTGAATAATCAGCAACAAGGAGTTTGGATAGCTGATGATTTCAAAAAGGTTCCGTAGAGACTACACGTGGCACACCTGAAATGGTGAAGATATAGTCCAGACCACAAATTCTGACGCGAGTCGGAAGCAGGGAAACCTGTAGCGGGTAAGCTAAGCAGCAGGTCATTGGTTCGAATCCAATCCGGTTCACAAGAAAGCTTCACTTAAAAAGTGGAGCTTTTTTTATGCCCGTACAAGAGCATTTGACTACGGATCAAGAAGTTCAATCAGTCAGCCGTGGCTCATGCACGGGAATCATCGTCCAATATACGTATTACAGCTATCGCCTGTTGAATGGCCCTTGCTCCCTTGCTGCCCCTGGTGTTCCCGGGATTTTACAAATGCCTTATTTATAGAATGCTGCAATTGGCTGCTGATCTCTGGTTGCTTCCTAATTGCTCCTTGTAACTGCCCGGCACAGGCTTTGAAAGTAGTTTTTGGTAAACCGCTAAGACCTGTTAATGAAAAACCACCCACCATGGCAAACACTCCCCAAAAATCACGAAAAAGGCGGAAACTGTTCATAATCCTGGGCAGTATATTGGTATTGCTGGTTGCCCTGCACCTCGTGCTTCCTTATTTTCTGTTGAAGTATGTGAACCGGCAACTCACGCTCATTGATGGTTACACAGGGCATGTTGATGATATTGATGTGGCTCTATACCGAGGTGCGTACACGATTAAATCGATCCATCTCGATAAAAAAAGTGGAAAGGTGCCGGTACCGTTTTTTAAAGCAGAGGTCATCGATCTTTCGGTTGAATGGAAGGCTCTGTTTAATGGACGGATCGTAGCTGAAATAGATGTGAACCGGCCTGTACTCAATTTCGTGAAAGGACCGAGCGCCGCGACTTCTCAAACGGATATTGACAAGGACTGGACGGTGGTGGTAGATAAATTAATCCCTTTCAAACTGAACCGGTTCACGATCAATGACGGAGAAATTCATTTTAAGGATTTTCATAGTAATCCTAAAGTAAATATCAAGGCGACCAACTTACAGGTAACGGCGCTGAACCTGACTAATGCAAAACATGTAAAGGAAAAACTTCCTTCAACCGTAACAGCCTCTGCCGCCGTTTATGACGGAGAGGCCAAACTGGCCATGAAGATCGATCCCCTCGCGCCTGAACCCACTTTTGATATGAATGCCCGCCTTACCACGTTGAACATAACCAAACTAAATGACTTTCTCCAGGCTTACGGAAATTTCGATGCAGAAAAAGGAACCATCAGCATGTACTGTGAGGCTGCTGCAAAAGATAAAAAAATTACAGGTTATGTGAAACCGATCATAAAAGACCTGAAAGTAGTAAGTTGGAAAGAGGATAAGGACAACCTGGGCAAACTTGCCTGGGAATCGGTCGTTGGCGCCGTCGCATGGCTTTTGAACAACAAACCGAAAGACCAGATTGCCACCCGGGCATCTTTTACTGGCAATATTGATAATCCGGATGTCAATCTATGGTCCATTATTGGCCAGTTGCTGCGCAATGCTTTTATCCAGGCATTGTTCCCTTCCCTTGAGAATTCGGTGAACCTGAATACTGTTGATAAAAAGGAAGAAAAGAAGGGACTTTTAGGTCGCATATTTGATGGTAAAGAAAATAAAGAAAAAGAGAGTGACAAGAAAGAAAAGAAAAAAAAGTAATATAGGCAGGTGTTGATCATGCATCTGCTACCAGTATTTTTTTGACCAGGGTCAACGATTTGCTTCGTCCGGGCAAATGGGGGAGCCTGACGATACTCAGCCCGCCTTTTGACCAATGACCAGCTTATACCCTTTGCCATGCTCATTCAGGATGCTTATGCGCGGATCCGCCTGCAACTTTTTCCGCAATTTCGAGACGAACATATCCAGGCTCCGGCCAACGATGACGCCTTCATCTTCCCACACTTCTTTCATCAACTTGTCACGATCAATCAATTCCTGCTGGGCATTGGCAAATACGTGTAACAGTTTGGCTTCTTTGGCTGTGAGCAGAATGATGGAAGAACCAGCTACCAGTTGCTGACTTTCCCGCAGGAAAAGGAGGTTACCAATAGCAATGCCTGATGACGCCGGAACTTCCTGTATAACTTCATCCGATGGCAGATCTGGTTGAATGTTTTGCGGTCCCGCACCATCCATCGTTATCCCGGTTGAGGCTTCCAGGGCTGGCATATTGCCTTGCCTGTCGGCAGTTCTTCTTTTTCTTATATACAATGCGCGGAATAATAAACTTACCAGAATAGCCATCAGGCTACCTGCCAGCAGGCCCTTTGAAAACGGGTAGGTGCCGGCAGCTTCGGTTTCTGTAAACCTGATCCGGATATTGTAACAGGATTTTTCCTGCCGGCGACCCAGGCAGGGTACTATATCGCGGGCACTGTTTTTATATATCCGGAATCCATAGACCACTTCGGCCGAAGGGGCGCAACGGATCACCTCCACGAGGTAACTGGAGGGAAGGCCGTTAGCCGCTACGACCCGGCGCACAGTAGCCACTAATGTATCGGTCAAAAAGGTAAAAGGCGCCGCAAACCGGATCAGGTATTCCTTGTTCGCCCTTTCCTCCACAGGGAGGATGCGGGAGGAGGAATCGCCGGCCTGTAACAGTAATTGGTGACCGATCTGCCGGATCACCAGCTTTTCAGTCGCCTGATCTGTAGTGGGCAGTGCAGCCCCGCCACGGATGGCATTCCAGCAAACGATGACTATAACGGCGGTGCCTATTGCCAGCAAGGCTTTCCAGCTCATACCTAAAATTACAGCATTCCCTGCGAGCTCCGGTGGCGCCAGCCAGATTTTACATTCGTTTACAAAGTTTTTACTAGGCTTTTACCACTCCAGCAAATGGACATTATAGGTTTGTATCAACAACGCGGGTTTCTTTTTTCCGCTTTCATCATCACATAAATCAACATCTTATGCGGTCAATCTTATTGTTCGTTTGCTTACCTCTGTGCCTGACCGGTGCCGTCGCCTGCCGGGATCGTTCAACGGCGGCTACCGCCCCTGCACCGGCTATTGCATTGCCGGCGCTTTCCTCCCCGGTGGGAAGTGTAGTGGGTTATTCCCTTGTTATACCAGAAAGTTTTATCAATTGGAAAGGTATGCATGTAATGGGAAGAAATGGTCATCAGGGCTATATCAAACCCCTGGCGGGCAACCTGGCTTTCGATGCCGACGGCAATATTGCAGGGGGCTATTTTGAACTCGATATGAATACAATTACCACTACCGACAAAAAAGACACTAGCAGCGATAACGGGCTGGTATCGCATCTGAAAGACCCCGACTTCTTTGATGTGAAGAAGCATCCCAGGGGCACGTTTCAATTAACCAAAGCAATTAAAGGCTCCAGCGATTCTTCTTATGATATTACCGGGCAGCTGACCTTGCGGGCCATTACAAAAGAGATCCATTTTCCGGCCACGATCGTCAAAAATGGGAATGATATTGTTGCCAAAGCGTCGCTTACAATAGACCGTACGAAATGGGGCATCACTTACAAGTCAGGCAGTGTATTGGCACTTGTGAAAGACGAGTTGCTGGAAGACAGGGTACCGGTGTCACTGGCTTTACGGTTTCAGCGGCAGCAGTAGGCTGTACAAATGACGAAGGGCTGCTCCAACCCGGGGCAGCCCTGTTATCATAGATGCGGTATTTTTTCATTCCGTAATAAGGCTTGGCCAGTAGCAGTATTTTTCAGCTATAGTAACAGATATAGGCTACATCCGTAGCACACATTACTTCAAATGATGTGTTTGCGGCTATTTCAAAACTATCACCTTGCTTGTGCGTGAGCCAGTCGCCGCCGCTCAGCTTTGTGCTCATGTCGCCGGAAATAACTACCATAGTTTCAAGAGAAGTGGTGTTAAATACATAATTCCCCTTTTTCATAACGCCAACTGTTGCTGGCCCTTTATCTGTTTCCATACCAAGGCTTTGCACTTTTCCATCAAAATATACATTGTGCGATACTTTGTCATTTGAGCTGCTCATACATTGTTTTATTAAACGTCATTGTTTTCTGGGGCTCTAAGTTAATTGATTCCCTCAGACCAGTGAAAACCGACGAAAAAAAATTGACACTTGACAGTGGCTATGTTGCAGCATGGATCTTTTACAAACCAGTTGAAAATTTATTCACTTCTCAGACTGTTTACCGGGTTGGCCACCGCCGCTTTTATGGCATGCGAGCTAATGGTAAGCAATGCAAACACAACAGCCGTTATACCTGCAATAACAAATGCCCACGCACTTACATGGATCCTGTAGCTGAATGACATGAGCCATTTATTCATGAGATACCAGGCAATGGGGGAAGCAATGAGGATGGAAATGAGCACCAGTTTAAGAAAATCGCCCGTTATCAATCTCGTAATGCCAGCTACACTCGCGCCCAGCACTTTGCGGATGCCTATTTCTTTTTTTCTTTGCTCGGCCATAAAAGCAGTTAATCCAAACAATCCTAAGCAGGCCACGAATATGGCTAAGATCGAAAACACGGTAGCTGTTCTTGCTGTATGCTGTTCAGACGCATACAGGTTCTGGATATGACTATCCAGAAATTCATAGTCAAAGCTTGCATTTGGCATATCTGCTTTAAACAGCTCCTGCATCTGCTCAATAAAATGGGGTAACTGTTGGGAGTTGTACCGGATCAACAAGGTTCTCTTCGCTTCCGGTGCTTTATTCATGGCATAATAAACATAGCCACCTACCTCGTTTTTGAGCGACTGGTAGTTAAAATCCTTTACCACCCCGACAATGATAGATTTATCAAGCATTTCGGTGTGAACATATTTCCCAACGGCATCCTGGGGAGTTTTGTAACCAAGGTATTTCAGCACGGTTTCGTTGATCAATATATAACAACTGGTATCGCTCGCAGCAAGGGTTAAAGGCAACGAACTTCCTGCCAGTAACTTCAGTTGCAGGGTCTTTACTATTGAACCATCTGTATTGCAGGTTTTCACGGGTAAGCCCTCCTTATCTGTGGATAGTTTTCTGATGCTTCTGCTGCTTTCCACATCACCGGGAATGGATTGAACTGCCGAAATACCTTCAACGCCGGCCATCCCGTATAGATCATTCGTAAGGGCAGCAACCTGTTGCTTATTTTGTGCTGCTTTTATGTTAACAGCAACTACGCCTTCCGGATTATATCCCAGGTCTTTATTCATGATATAGTTTATCTGCTGAAGGATGACAATGACCGAGATAATGAGGATAATGGAAGATGCAAACTGAAATACCACCAGCAACCGGCGGATGAAGTCCGCCACAGCGTGTTTTAACTTCAGTTTGTTCATTAAAACAAGCGGCGAAATGCGCGACATAGAATAAGCAGGATAACTTCCGGCAATGATGGTTACCATTAACCATGTTGCCAGTAAGCTTAATATAATAGGGGTGGAGAATAAGACTGAACGATTGACAACAATACCTGTGATATTTTGGAATATTGGTTGAGCTGCAAAAGCCAGGATATAGCCAATAACAATGGCAATCAATGAAAGTAAAGCCGTTTCTGCATAAAGAAGGGCAAGCAAATGGCGTTTATCTGCGCCTAAAACTTTGTTAACGCCTATTCCCTTTGCCCGTTTTTGTGAGCGTGCAGTCGCCAGGTTCATGTAATTAATACAAGCAATGATCAATACCAGCATCGATAAAAACAGCAATGCTTTTACTGTGCTGATATTGCCCATTCTGCTGGAATAGCCTTCACGTATATCTGCAGAATACAGGTGAATATCGGAAAGTGGCTGAAATATGAAATTGGTAAAATATTTATCTTCTTTTTCTACGCTTTTATCTATAAGACTTGTGGCCAATGCCTGTACCTGCTTTACATCTGCGCCAGCTTGCAACTGACAGTAAGTTTCATAACTGGCATTGCTCCAATAAACATCTTTGCCGGCCCATGAATCCATGATGTGATAGATCATGTCGCAATCAATGGTGCTATTAGCCGGCAGATCGGCATAAACACCCGAAACATACATGGTGTCATGATTATTTACGTAAATGATCTTTCCTGACGCCGGTTCTTTACCATACAATCTTTCCCTGGCTGATTGTGAAATAACTATTGAATTAGGTTGTGCAAACGCCGATTGTGCGCTGCCCTCATTAAATTTGATATCGAACATCTTAAAAACCGTTGAGTCGGCCATGTACAATCGCTTTTCCGTGAAGTTCCGGTTGTCGGTTTTTATCGAGACTTTGGCGCCAAAATCATGTTTGATAAGCCTGGTCATGGATTGTACCTGCGGAACGGATTGAACAATTGCAGGTCCAACTGCGTTGGGTACCTGCGCCCATACCTGGTAATTGTATTGTGCGGTAGCCTGCATGTTTACCCGGTAGATATTTGCTGCGTTTTTGTACATGCGGTCAAAACTCAGTTCGTAGGAAATGCAGGCAAACAGCGTAATACAGACATACATTCCGATACTTAGTCCGGCTATATTAAGTGAAGTGAAAAGCTTGTTGGCAACCATGTTACGCAAGGCTATTTTCAGATAATTCTTTATCATAATATTCATTGAGTAGTTAATGGCCCCTTACCGGCTGCAAGTACTGATCCCTTTCACAATCTGCTGCAAATCATTTCATTATTAATAATTCAAATTCAATTGTTGTCCGTTTTCGATACATTGTACTGTTCATTTTCGATTGCAGGCACTACTAATCGAACATAACAGAATGCCTATAGAGCAGGATGCCCTCTTCAACAAATGGACTATTTTTACGCATTTGAAATCAAACAGTCGATGAGTAAACAAGTTCCAGTAGTTAGGTATAACACCAGTTATCCTTCCATTGAAGATCTGCGCAACAAAGCCAGAAGAAAGATCCCAAAATTTGCCTTTGAATACCTCGATGGAGGATGTAATGAAGATGTGAATCTGCATAAAAATACGGCAGAGATCAGAGAGGTGGAACTGGCCCCATATTATTTGAGCAAACACAAAGGGTCGAGCCTTCAAACCGAATTGTTTGGTCATGTATACGATGCTCCCTTTGGTATTGCGCCTGTTGGGCTGCAGGGGCTCATCTGGCCCAATTCGCCGCAGATCCTTGCCAGGGCCGCAAAAGACCATAATATCCCCTTTATACTGAGCACAGTTACTACGGCCGATATTGAAACCATCAGCCAGATAACGGAAGGCCGGGCCTGGTACCAGTTGTATCATCCTGCCGAAGATGCAGTACGCGATGACATTTTAAAGCGGCTCGAAGCCGCTCAATATCCCGTGCTGGTGTTGCTGAGTGATGTGCCATCGTTCGGGTTCAGACCAAGAGATATTCGAAACGGGTTGGCCATGCCGCCCAGGATGACCCTGAGTAATATTCTTCAGATCATGACGCGGCCGGAGTGGGCATTAAAAACATTAAAATATGGTACACCTAATTTTGCCACACTGAAGCCCTATATGCCGAAAGGACTAAATATGAAACAGCTCGGGCTTTTCATGAATCGCACCTTTGCCGGCAGGCTGAATGCCGATAAAATAGCACCCATTCGTGATAAATGGAAAGGAAAAATTGTAGTTAAAGGAATTGCCACCGAAGCCGATACCGAAATGTGCATTAAGTTGGGCGTAGATGGCATCATAGTCTCTAATCACGGCGGCAGGCAGCTTGATGCGGGCCAGTCGGCTATAAAATCGATGCACCCGATCATCGATCGCTATAAAGGAAAAATAAAAATTATGATGGATAGTGGGCTGCGTTCAGGTCCGGATGTAGCGCGGGTAATGGCCAGTGGCGCCGATTTTACCTTTATGGGCCGGTCGTTTATGTACAGTGTGGCCGCACTTGGCGATGAGGGTGGTAACCATGTGATCGCTATGCTGAAAACACAATTGCAGCAGGTAATGGAGCAGATTTGTTGTGAGCAGATCTATGATTTGCCGAAGCATATTATTAGATAAAACCGTACCATTCCGGTTCACGAGTTGAAAAAGGCGTTCGTAAAGAATGCCTTTTTTGCGTTAGAGAACTAACCTTGATCGGCATCGATCGTTGCTAGGCCAAGCAATAGGTTGAGCACCGGATAGAGCAGCTTTTTACACTGAAATATCCCATACATCTTTCCACCTTTTGAACTCAGCAGGCGTTATCCAATAACGCGCAAAGTTACCCTCATGCAATGACATAAGTTCCGTCTCCACCGTCTCAACGAATTTGGCCCGATCATGTGAAGGTAATTGTAAGGACCTGTCATTTATTAAAGCTATGGCAATTTCTCGCCCAAGCGGTATTGAAATTATCCCTGTTATAGGACTCGGCCCATTTGTGCGACAATTTGTGTGGACTCGAAACAGCACCGAAAACCCATTTTTTTTCACGCAACCGTTTGCATTTTGAATGCACTCATGAACGCACGGATCCCGGCCTTATATTTACGCAATGAAGAAAATGCCCCTATTGCTTGCCCTTGGGCTGTTTGCTTTTGCCCCGGCAGTTTTTAGCCAAAAAAATATCGATCCCAAAGAAATTCGTGAAAAGATGCAGTGGTTTGCCGATGCCAAGCTGGGCATCTTCATTCATGCCGGAATTTATGCAGTTAATGGCATTGATGAGTCCTGGAGCTTTTATAACAAGAAGATCAGCTATGCAGATTACATGAAGCAACTAAACGGCTTCACGTTAAAAAAATACGATCCTGCTTTTTGGGCTAACCTCATCCATGAAAGCGGCGCCCGGTATGCTGTTGTTACCACCAAACACCACGATGGGGTGGCTATGTACGATACCCGCATGAACGCTCTCAGTATTGTAAAAAAAACACCGGCAAAACGGGATATGATCAAACCCTTGTTTGAAGAGTTACGGAAACACAACATCAAATGCGGAGCCTACTATTCGCTTATCGACTGGAGCGATTATAATTATCCCGCCTTTCTGAAAGACAGTGCCCGGTATGTAATATCGAAAGATTATGATCGCTGGAACCGCTTCCGTAATTTTTTTCAGGGTCAGATCAACGAGATAGCCACTATGTTCAATCCTGATCTCTGGTGGTTTGATGGAGATTGGGAACATAGTGCTGAAGAATGGGAATCACAGAAAGTAAGATCCATCATTCTGTCAGCTAATCCCAAAGCTATAATCAACGGTCGGCTCCAGGGCTATGGCGATTATGAAACGCCCGAACAGAATTTTCCGGTTACACGCCCTAACTATCACTGGTGGGAACTTTGCATGACCAGTAACGACAACTGGGGTTTCCACCATGACAACAACTGGAAAACTCCTTATGAGATAATCACCATTTTTGTAGACGCTGTCGCAAACGGAGGTAACCTGCTGCTCGATATAGGTCCTAAAGAAGATGGCACCATTCCGGATGAACAGGTTAATATTTTGAAGGAATTGGGCGCATGGAACAATAAACATGGCGAAGCCATTTTCAATACAGTAGGAGGGTTGCCTCAGGGACATTTTTATGGCCCTTCAACGCTTTCAAAAGATTCCACAACCTTATACTTGTTCCTGCACGGAAAAATGAATGGTCCGGTAATGATCAAGGGTCTTAAAAACAAAGTGGAAGAAGTGACTGTATTGGGCAGTGGAGCAAAGTTGCAATCGAAAGTAGTGGGAAAAATTTCCTGGAGCCCTGTGCCGGGACTGGTTTATATTGATGTACCCGCATCTGTTGCAGATAAGTATGTAACTGTATTAAAAGTGAAGCTCGATAAGCCGCTTAATTTATACAAGGGAAGCGGCGGTTTAAATTAATTAACATTTTGTGATACCCGCTTGCTATTCTTCCGGTATTCGAGCGGACTAACACCGCCGCTGTGCTTCCTGAACTGTTTGTTCAAATGGCTTTCGTCGGTAAAACCGAGTTCATCGGCGATCTGGCTTACGGTAAGCGTACTGTTCGCCAGCCGGTGCTGCACCAATTGTATCTTATATTGGCTTATATACTGTTGCAAACTTTCACCTGTAAGCTTTCTGAAATATTCACCCACATAGGTAGCCGACAGATTAAATGCTTTTGCGAGGTATGGGATACGTAGTTTATCGGGATCATTAATGTTTGCATGCACATGTAATAACATCCGGTTGATGAGTGGTTCCGGTTCGGGATCCTCGTTCGCCGTTAACTTTCCATCGGCCACATTGCGGGCAATTATATTCAGCACCATAGTTATAAAATGCTGCAGGTTCTCTTCATAATAAGATTGTTTTCTGTCATACTCCTGCACCATATTGTTGAGCAAAGCAGCAATCATTTGGCAGTCGGCTGATTCTTTGATCAATACCCGCTCAAAACGGTTATGATGGTAAAAAATATGTTCCAGCTGCCTTAGCCATGATGATATATGTTCACGGTCCTGCGCATTTTTGCATTTGCTTAGAAACACTTCTGAAAACCGGATGGAGCAAAACCGCGTAGGTGATTGCATTTCAAAGCCGCGGCAATCGAGTGGCGTAAACAGGAAAATGCTGCCCTTACTATAGGGGAAACGATTGCGGTTTACCACCCGCACCCCTTCACCTTCGAGAATTTGCACGATCTCAAAAAAATGATAGATCAACGGTCGCGATTGCCACTCTTCCATATCCGACACATACAACTCAAAGGGTCGTTGTAACATTTTTTGTTTCATAACCTGTAAAATTACAGAACAAACCTTTTATTATACCTGTTTGGGCCTTCGGGGCGCTGTTAATTTTGACGAGAAATATTTGACTATGCATGTAACTGAAAAAACGTCTCGGGCAGCCGGATCTGCAATGATAAATGCCGTCCGTGTTCACCAACATGGAGGGCCTGCTGCGCTGACTTATGAAAAAGTTTCTATCGGTGAACCCGGTCCGGGTGAAGTACGTGTGCGTAACAGGGCGGTAGGACTGAACTTCGTTGACATTTATTTCCGCAGCGGTGTGTATACGCCACCGGCGCTGCCATTCATCCCGGGCAATGAAGGGGCTGGCATAGTGGTGGCCGTGGGAGAAGGTGTAACAGATTTTGTACCAGGAGACAGAGTAGCGTATGTCATGACGCTGGGGGCTTATGCGGAAGAAAGCATTGTGCCGGCCCACTATATGGTTCAGCTTCCCGATGCCATTGATTTTGAAACGGGCGCTGCTATGCTCCTGAAGGGACTTACGGCACAATACCTGCTTCGGCGCACTTTCCCCGTGAAAGCAGGGCATACTGTTCTCATTCATGCGGCGGCGGGCGGGGTAGGGCTTATTCTTACGCAATGGGCGAAACATCTGGGCGCTATTGTGATTGGAACAACAGGTTCGCCGGAAAAAGCGGAGCTGGCTTTAAAGAATGGCTGTGATTTTGTGATCGATTATCGGAAGGAAGATTTTGCCAAACGGGTGAAGGAAATTACGAATGGCGAAGGCTGTCATGTCATTTATGACGGCATTGGCAAAGCAACTTTTCCTTCTTCGCTCGATTGTCTTCGCCCTTTCGGTTATTTTGTTAGTTATGGTTCTGCTTCAGGCGCCATTGAGCCGTTCGATATTATGCTGTTGATGAAGAAAGGCTCCGTATACGCCACCTGGCAATTGTTGTTCGATCACCTGGCAAAACGGGAAGATGTGCTTGCCATGAGCAGGGAGCTTTTTGAAGTTGTTGCAAGCGGCGCTGTAAAAATTCCTATCCATACGCGCTTACCGCTGACCGAAGTGATAGAAGCGCACCGGCGGCTGGAAGCCAGGGAAACAACCGGAGCAACGGTACTGGTGCTGTAGGTACACAGCTAGATATATTCACTTTGGACGCACGATTTACCAAACGACTGACATGTTTCCGGGAGCAGCTGCCTGGCTTATAGTTGGATGCTAAATACGATTTTTCAGCATCAGTAATGTACAATAAAAAACAACCAGCTCTCTGCAGAAGAGCCGGTTGTTGGTTGGCTATGCAGGATCCTAAAGAAATGGCATCACTGCTGCTCGAGTGGGCTCACCTTACTGGATCACCCTCGAAACAAGTCCGGAGTATACCGCTTGTTTACCCTTGCCGATAGCGATCACGCGGAACCAGTATTTAGCGATAGACCTCAGGTTGGTGAAAGTGTTCTCGCTTTCAGTAATGGTTTCACTTGTCCATTTGCTATCAGCGGTGATCGGGTCGGGCGTACATTCGTGAATGTATGCCTTGGCGCCGGTCACCTTTTTAATACGGGTAGTTGCCTGCCCCGGTGGGCCGATCTCTACATCCAATTGCTCGATAGGAGCAAGTATCTGTGATACGGTTTTTGTGCCGCTAAGATCGAACCCACTGCTTAATAGCATGGTATTATCCCCGTTACTGGTTGCTGTAATATAGTCGGCCAGATTATCCATCATCCCGCTCAACAGGGCTTTTTTGTCGTTTTTTGCGGATGACAGGGTTCTGTCGTTCCTGCCTGCTATTGATACAGCCATTTGAAAGTCTTGAAAAGCCTTCTCCACGTCTGCTAATGCAGGTTTTGGATCGGGGAAATAAGAATTCCCTTTAAGGCTTTCCTTTACGCGGTTACATATCTTAAGCAGATAAGTATCGCTGCATTTTCTATGCGAACGCTTGATCCTGAGTTTCATAAACCAGAAGTTTAAAGAGTTAAGAATACTTGTTTCGAACAGTGCTACAAAAAAGAGCCTTTACCCCTTCATTGGCCAATGAAAGTGTGCCCAGGCAGGTGAAGCCTGGTGAGACAAATGAACCCCGGTTTATTGGGATGCACTTGTTGGGTCAATTGTACTTATTACAAATGGGAGTTGCATTTGCGTCCATCGCATCCTGGTTTCCGCTTGGGCGGTTGGCAGTTGCAATGGTTACCGGTTGCAAGCTGCTACTTCATCTTTGGAGCGGGAACGGTAATGAACCTGGTCAATTGTAAGTATACCTCTGTTTGGTTATACATCATTGTTTATTCGTTCAATCGATTGACAAGTCAAATGTAGGGTGCCCGGATGAAATCTGTATACATGGTGGCCATTTTGGCCAATTTGGCCATCTTATTTCGTTTTGGCGTCTTTATCGCGTTTGTTTAATTACGTCGCTTTCTTCGCTTATTCATATCGATCGGTTATATGGCACAGTTTGTTTCGTTCAATACAAATATAACTTGCTACCTCTGTGCAATCCAAATGGCGTAACATTGAGTGTGGTCTGATCTGGTCTAATGTGGTCTGATTTTGTACAAATAGTTCTTTTTAGATCAACGTTTTTGAAAATTGTCAAGAGGTTTTGATGGAATAAGAAAGTAACGATAGTGCGGTACTGTTCCGTTTGTCTTAGCGCAAACCGTTGAATGACCGGAATTCGTTGGTATTTGACATTACTATCAAATATATGGCCTCCGCCTATTCGGCATTTGACAACTCCAACCAAAGGATTGCTTCAACCAGTCAGAAATTGACATCGCCGGTCAAATTAAAGCGTCAGCCAGTAGGAGAGAAGCCTCCGCCAATCAGCGCTTGCCCCGCCCTGGCAGGATTCGTGTTTCGCCGGTTGGGCGAATGACTCCGAAAATTGGATTAACGGTTCCGCTCA
This sequence comes from Longitalea arenae, assembly GCF_016924755.1. GTDB lineage: Bacteria > Bacteroidota > Bacteroidia > Chitinophagales > Chitinophagaceae > Niastella > Niastella arenae. Next base: position 153,471 of record NZ_JAFFJX010000005.1, read on the forward strand.
TCCATTCAATGCTCTCTCCAAACTGGTTGAAGGGCCATCCCATCGAGCATAAGCTATCGCCGATCGGGAGCAAGCTATTTCTAAATAGCGGAAGGCCAACTCCCCGCAGGATATGGCTTATTTCCTGGGGGAGAAATGGTCATCTCAACGGGTTGACGCAGAGAACCGATTTGAAATGTCAAAAACCAATTTGTCCTAAACTATATTTCCATCGGAATGCGGGATTTCTATGGGAGAAATATGATTTGAAAGATTGGGACATCCAAAAATCGTTCGGCGCTTTCATCTCCCCGATGAGCGTTTTTTTCATATTGTATGGCCCTTTTAAAAATCGAACACGAATGACCGCGATTAGGAAATGCCTACAACACGACCCGTTTTCCCTCCCTGGCCGACCGTTTTGCCGCTTCCAGTATTCTTACTACAATAATGTTGTTCTCCAGGGATGAAAGATCATTGCCGGGCTGTACCTTACCATGCAGTACATCCGACAGGTACTGCAAGTTATCCGTATATACAGGTTGTTGCTGGGGAACGGAATCATAACTGTTCTTCAATCTTTGTTGAAGCGTATTCGGATTTAACGCATGCAAATACCCGCTGGTACCAAAGACTTCCCAGTCTTTAATACTGAATGGCCAGTTCCAGGATGCTTCAATAATACCGGTGGCATGGCCATAATCCAGTACGATCGTCGCATCGTCATCTACTTTCGGATAAATGTGCGGTTTGATCTGATGCGTAACTGCGGTCACCGCAACAGGCGCCTTCCCCTTCATTAACCAGGTCATCAGGTTAGCGCCATAACAGCCAAAGTCAGTAATCGCCCCGCCGCCATTTTTCACGGGATCGGTTAGCCACTGTAAGAATTCCTTGCTGCAACCGATCTCTTTCGGGCCTTCATGGCCATCGTGCACCACCATTCTTCTTACATCGCCAATACGGTTCGATTGTACCAGCTGATACAATTGCTGGTTGCTGGCATACCAGGTGGTCTCATAATTTGTCAATACGTGAATATTGTATTTGTGCGCCAGTTCGGCCATTCGATTAGCCTGTGCTACGGTGGTAGCCAATGGTTTTTCCACCATTACCGAAATGCCTTTGGGCGCAGAGGCTTCTACTACATCTATATGCTGATACACGGGGTTGTAAGCGAGCACAGCATCTGGACGGATCTTTTGCAACATCACCACAAGAGAAGGGTAGAAGATCGAATCGGGCAGTTGGAATCTCCTTTTATATCTACCGATCAGAATGGTATCGGCTTCAGCAATGCCCAGAATGATCACTTTGCCGTTCTTGTACTGGTGCATCAGCCCCAATGCATGGTCGTGGCTAAGACCGGCTACGCCTACTTTCAGCGGCTGCTGACTTATTACAGGCAACATAAATGCAAGTGCAGTCAGTGTGAGGAATGTCTTTTTCATATCGTTCAATGTTCGGAATATGATAAATAAAATTAAAGTTTTAGCAGATAAGCTTCATTCTTCGCCTGTATTTGTTGTAGTTCATCATGCGATTTTTGCTGCCGGGCCGCTTACATATCTCGATTTGCGTATCTTTAATACATGACAAAGAATACCTTATCCATCATCTGCTCTTTGCTCTCTCTTTTACCTTGCGTAGCCCAACAGTCGACTCCCGTTTCATCAGACAGCGGGGTTTTTATATTACACAAGTTTCAGCAAGCCATAGGACGTGAAGTATACCACCTTACCAAATCGAATGGTATTACTCAATATGATGTCGATTTTAGATTTGTCGACCGGGGCAGTCCTGTTCCGCTCACCGCCAGCATCCGCGTAAATGCCGGCGGTGAACCGATGTCTTTTTTGATGAAAGGAAAGACCTCGCGCTTTTCACAGGTGCACGATTCCGTTAGCATTACCGGTCAGCAGGCATTTGTCCGTACAGCCGATACCTCTTTCCGGCAAGCTCTATTGCCGAATACTTTTACCATCGAAGGGTATTCTCCGGCTACCGTTCAGCAGTTGCTGTTAAAGTACTGGATGCGAAAGAAACAACCCGCCACAATTCATACACTTCCTGCCGGCTCACTGCAAATCCGCCGCGAAGGCATCGACACCTTAACCGTGAACGGAAAAGACGTTATTCTTAACCGGCTGGGCATCCGCGGCCTGATCTGGGGCAGTGAAATGGTATGGACCGATCAGCAGGGTGATCTTGTATGCATTCTCACCATCGATGCGGAAGGAGATAAAACGGAGATGGTTCGGGAAGCCTATGTTTCCCTGCTGCCCTCTTTCATCGCTTTGGGCGCTCAATACGGCATGGCCGCTTTTGCCGCTTCCGTACAAGGGAATAAACGGTCGGCACAGATGCTCGCCATAAAGGGCGGCCAGTTAATCGATGTGGAGAAAGGCATAGTTGTTCCCAACGACATGCTGCTGATCAAAGACGGCAAAATTGCTCACATCGGCAAGCACCAAACCCTGCCTCCCAACATACGGGTCGTCGATGCCGGGGGAAAAACTATTGTGCCCGGCCTTTGGGATATGCACGCCCATTTTCAACAAACGGAATGGGGGCCGGCCTATCTTGCCGCCGGCGTAACCACCGTGCGCGATTGTGGCAATGAACTGGATTTTATTACGGCAACGAAAAAAGCGATCGACAGCGGCAAAGGCGTAGGCCCTCGTATCTTAATGGCCGGCATCATCGACGGCAAGGGGCCGATAGCGCTTGGGATCATCCAGGCCGATACACCGTCGGCTGCTATCAAAGCCGTTAACCATTATAAATCCCTGGGTTTCGATCAGATCAAAATATATAGTTCCGTAAAACCGGCGATCGTCAAAGTGATCTGCGATGAAGCACACCGCCTTGGGCTTACTGTTACCGGACATGTCCCACGCGGCATGAACCTTCGGGCAGCTGTTGACTCGGGTATGGATATGGTGAACCATCTGCCTTTTTTGATCGACCTGATGAAAGCTGATAAATACCGGAATGTTGATTTTAATGATGCGGCGACCCAGGCAGCTATCGATTTTGTCATACAGCATCGCACGGTAATAGACCCCACTATCGGCGTTTATACCCTCGCAACCCGGAATATTAAGGAAGATGTTTCCAGGATGGAACCGGCTTTTTATACCTTGCCGCTTACCCTGCAGATCCAGTTTAAAAGTATGGGCTTGGATCCGGCCACTGCAGCGTTGTATAAACCTGCGCTTAAAAGTATGGGCATATTGGTCAATAAGCTGTATAAAGCAGGTGTACCCATTGTAGCCGGCACCGATATGGGTTTCCCTGGTTACAGTGTGGCCCGTGAGTTGGAACTGTATGTAGAGGGTGGCCTCACGGCTGCCGAGGCGCTTAAAACAGCTACGATTATTCCCGCCCAGGTCATGGGCAGGAGTACCGTATCCGGCTCTATTGCAGCTGGCAAACAGGCCGACCTCTTTATCGTGGACGGCAACCCGCTTACCAATATCAGCGACCTGCGTAATGTAGAAGTAGTGATCAAGGACGGCCAGTTGTATGACCCGCAGGTATTGCACCGGTTAGTTGAATTCAGCAGTAAGAAAGCTAAACCAAAAAATTGACACAAAAACCATCTCGCTTTGAAAGGCAGGCCTGTCAAATTTTAAATGTCAATGATCCTTGTTACCGGTTGATCAGTTCGAAGCTGGAGAATGCCGCATGTTGATCCGGAGCTCCTTTAAAATGCAAACCAGGCCGCGGACTTCGGTCCCATTGTGGCAAAAAGCCCAGGTCTTGTTTTATGCCTGAACCAATTTGCTGCCAGCCGGCTTCGGCCTGCTTGTAAAAGACTTCACAGCTAAGGTCGGGTTTCATGGTGAGCTTTAATTGCACAGGAACACCGGCCTTTATATCTTTAGTAGCCAAGATTGTTCTTTTATCGTCATTCACCATCCAGAATTCTACTTTATTGCCGATAGCGCCTATTCCTATGGCTGCTTTCGCATCCCCATAAAATACCAATCCTTTAAGTGCTTCATTGCTGTTTACTACTGTAGTGGTAACATCAAAATCATGGCTAACCGGCCGCACCGTCAATGCCACACCTGTTTTATTACTTTCTTTGAAGGTTCCAGACAGGTAGAACGCCCCTTTTTGCTGTTTTACAACGGGCGTGCTGTTGCGGAAATCCCATTGCCAGTAATGCCCTGCCTGCTTTTCCTTAAATGTGGTAGCAATATTGTTAGGGTTGGTATTGCTTGTTGCCTGAGTTACCAGGGAAGGCCAATCATTTTCATTTCTCCAATCCAATACTGCCAGCATTCCCTCCCGGCCGGTGAACACATTGCTTTCTTTGTTGTAGGCATGGTGAATGTAGATGTGTTTACCATCGTCCTGCTTTACAAATGTTCCATGTCCCGGGCATTTCCAGGCTTCATTGGATGCTAAAATAGGATTCTGGTTATAGTCTTCGTATGGACCTGTAAAGCTCTTTGATCTGGCCACCCGTACATTATAACTGCAACCACTGCCACAACAATTACCTGCAGAATAGAACAGGTAGTAATAGTCGCCGTTTTTCACAATACTCTGACCTTCCATTCCGATACGGTTATTATCTTTCAATAAGGAGAACACTTCACCCTCCAGCTTTAAACCATCCGCAGACAGCCTGCTGCCGAGAATTTCGATCGGACGGTCATCAAGGCCATAGGCTTTAAAAGTGATAAATAATTGTCCGTTGTCGTTATAAACAAATGCATCGATCGCTTCTTTCCCATAGCTTACAATAACGCCCTGGTCTTTGAATCCCCGGTCAGGATATTTTGAGGTAGCAACGCCTATACAGGAGATATTGTCAGCTTTCCGGCGGGCGGTATAATAAATGTAATACGTGTTATTATGGAAATAATACTCAGGCGCCCAAAAAGACCCGGAGGCCCATTCAGGTGTTTTGTCAAAAACATAACCGGTCTGTTCCCAATGCCGCAGATCTTTCGAGGTATAGATGGGAAAGTGCGGCGCCCATTCAGACGAAGTTCCGGTGGCATAATAGCTACCCTTTGTTTTAATGGCCGATGGATCGGCAAAATCGCCGGCAATAAAAGCGCCGGAGCCGGCTTGCGCCTGCAAGGTTTTAAATGAGGGAATGAAAAAAATGCCTATCAATAAACTGACGAAATGATATTTCATCTTTTAAAAATAAGCTTTTTGAACGATGGTTCTTATTTTTCAATTGTACAGGTGACCTTATCTATGTAGCATCAATTACCCTCATACCCGAACAGCACATGTTCGCGGTTCACTTCAAAGCCTTTCAATTTGGCGGCTAAAAGGGATTTGTGCAGTGCTTTAGAAATGAGAATTTCATCAACACCGAAATACATTAAAAACAGGTCGAGTTCAAACAGGCTCTTATCGTTCAGAAAAATTTTCCTGCAGAATATTCTTCCGGGATTTGTGTCATCCAATAGCTGTCCTGCGAGGTCCTTTGCATTTGTAGCCCGGAACTCCTTAGTGGTTTCATTCAGAAAATCATATTTACTGAAAACGGTCTTTTCATAATGTATGGCAGTTTCATAATCTTTTGTGGGATTGAGCCAAATGTAATCCATGACCTTATCCTTATGCTCGATCTTCACCTGGTACACTTCATGATCCGGTTGAATGTTAAATGTCGAAATGACCTCATATGCTTTTGGACTGATGAGTAATCCCCTTGCCCGGATACAGGATTGCGAAACAAAATCAGTTGCAACAGTCCGCGGATCCATTCTAAGGATAAATCTTTCAGGCGCTTTATTACCTTTTTTATTGCTGAGTTGCATCAAAGGATCAAATTCTATAGGTATCATACTGGCAAAAATTTGGGGGTAGATATTCCTGGTATGAGTATGGGGCATCCCTGAATGAATGATTAAATATTCTTTTTCCATAGTTAAAGCTGGCAATAAAAATAGTGCTATAATACGTATTTTCAGCCACACCCTCATCTACCACTTCACCACCTGCACGGCCGCCTGTTTGCCATTCTCCATATACCGCACGAAATAACTGCCATTCGCCAGGCCGGTGGTGGGTAAGAGCGTTGACGTGCTGCCTGCTGCTACCGGCCGGCTCATCAGCACCCTGCCATCGATGGTAGTGAGCTGTACATGGGCCGCTTTCCACACGGCGCTATGGTTCACCCGGATCTCGCTGTTGCCGGTAATTAACCGGGGAGTTACTGTCAACATCGGTTCACCGGCGGCATTCACCGTTACAATGGTGCTGTACCGGCTGCTGCCATCTTTATCTGCCATCAATAAGCGATAATAAAGTTTGCCGGTAGGAGCCTGCTGATCTACCGTTGTATAAATGCCCGGTTTAGTGCCAGTGGCCATTATCCGATGTAAAGCGGTAAAATGCCGGCCATCGGTGCTTCTTTCTACAATAAAATGACTGGCGTTTTGTTCATTGGCCGTCTTCCATTGCAATACGACTTTATCATTTTGCCTGTTACAGCTGAAGTGCAGCAAATGTATTGGTAACGGCAACATCACTGAGCAATAATTTACCTGTACGGTGCTGCTCTTACTGTCGGTGCAGCCGTTGATATTGCTGGCAACCGTTATGGTATAGCGGCCTGTATCGGCGTCATTGACCGCATTCAGGGCAAGGGTATTGCCAGGAACAATACTACCATCCGGCCGTTGCCAGCTATAGCTATAATAAGCATTGCCCGGTAATGTAAGCGTGAGGGGCGTTCCCTGGCATGCCGTGCCCTGTACATTTATAGCAGGTACAGCCAGTGAATCTATTGAGATATTGCGTGAATAACTGTTGCCGCAGGCATCTGCCATTAACACATTGTAGGTGCCTGCAGGCAGGTTACTAAATACTGGGCTTGCCTGGGAGGCCCGGGTTACCGGTCCGCCGTTGATCATGTATTGATAAGGCGCTACGCCGGCGCTGCTATCGGGCAGCATGGCCATCGTTCTGTTGCTGCCGCAAACAGCCACGGCTGCGGGCAACGATGCGAAGGTGGGCTGGGTATAAGGCAGTACCGTAAAGCGCTGTGTAATAGTGTCTGCGGTATAAGCGCTCATGCCTTTTAAATGTCTGACCGAGTTCTGATATTCAATATCTGAATACAGATATTGGAGGGTATACGTACCGGGTGGAACATTCAGCATAGAATCGGTCGTTTCCGATGTATTAAGGTATCTCCAATAACCGCGTTCCGAAACGGAAACCATTGCATGTCCCAATTGAAGCGCGCCGATATTGGTGTTGGCGGTATACACGATCCGGTTGTCATCAACGCATCCTTTTTTAAGGGTGGCAGCCAGGGTGGAATGCCGTAAATCACTGCTGTCGATGGTAATGCTGACACTGTCTTTATTACCACAGGTATCCAATGCATAGATCTTATAATTGCCGGCTGTCAGATAATTTATGAACAGACTGGTATATGCAAAAGGGATATCAGATAAAGTGTCGGGGTAGCTATAATGGTGCACCGTACCGTCTTTGAACGTGACCGAGGGCGGACCGGATTCTATTATTACATGGCCGTAAAATGCATTAAAGATAACCAGATGCAGTGCCGTTGTGCCTTCCTTGTTCGTGTAGGCGGGCACAAGTCCGGCACTTGCAATATCGATCGGGGGTACCTGCTCCCAGTCAAAGTAGATGGAATCTTTTTGACAACAATCTTCTCTTACCAGTTTATAGCCATTGCCTGCCGGGTATCCCTCGAAGGTTGAATTATTGGTTTGCGTGATCAAATGCGCCCCGCCGGGATCGTATAAGCTGTACGTCACCGTGGCACAATGCAATATAGATGGGTCGGTTCGCGACGGATTGTTATCGCCTTCATCAAAGGTATACCTGTACTGACCTCCACAGCCCGACAATTGAATGAATTGCTTCCACATATCGAGGGGAGTAAAATAGCCCCAGGTGGAACCGCTGGCGCCGCAATTATTAGCCGCGTCTATTGTCCAGCTTTCCATGCTATATGGTGTGTGGTGAAACCTGAAATAAAAAGTATCCAGCAGGTAACCAGAACTGTTCTTCGGAGTAGAAGCGTCCAGGGTATGGGTTATGGTAACATTATTGGGCAAGGTAAAAGTAACAGTATATGGATAACGGTAATGACCGTAGGTAAATGGGCGGATATAATAAGGAAGGTAGAAGGAGTCGCAATCGATGTAACGGAAACGTTGATAGCTGACCTCAAACGGTGCATTGTCTCCCTGTATAATGGATACCGTGCGTGTTTGAAAGTTTCCACAGGAATCGGTTACCTGGTAGGTATAATTGCCTGCGGGCAGGTTATTGAACACATTGCTGGTTTGTACGGGCACAGTTACCGGGGAAGGGGCAATCAATGCATAAGTGAAAGGACCACGCCCGCCGGTTACCATGATATCCAGCTGGCCATCCTGTTCACCGGGACAGGAGGTATTGGTGATATACGCACTTACGTTCGGCGTGCCATAGGATCCGGCAATCGTAAAATTCCGTACAACCGATGTATTGCAATTATCCGTTATGCGTACGGTGTAGTAGCCGGCAGCTAATGATTCGAAGATGTTTGATGATTGTGGCGGTGGTTGTACGGGTCCATGCGTGATAGTATATACATAGGGGGCCGTACCACCGCTTACTGTAATAGTGGCCGAACCAGACGACTGGCAACGGCTTTCCGTGGTAGCTACATTGGATATGGTTAAGGGAATGGCTGCGGGGCACTGCGCTTTGCCGCGGAATGTGGTGCATAACAAAATTCCCGCTAGCAAGGCTGGTACGAGATATCGCATAGGACGGAAAGGATATTTAGCGGCTATAAACGGTTAGTAATGACCGCTTATTGAAGACAGCCAGATAGAAATATTATCTTAATATGACCGCTAAAGCATAGTATACTAAAAAGAGCCCTTCCGTTTACCGGAAGGGCTATGTATAATTGAGGTTTTGTTCTGTCAGCAGCCTGCTTATTACATCGGCGCCATCACGGAATAGCTGGCGTATTCATCGCCCATTTTTACGTCATCAAAGTAAATGACTCTTTTGTTGGTAGCCGATGTACGGCTGCCATTCCAGTATGATTTGTAGATCCCGAATTTCCAGAAAGGCAGGTGAAAGCTACCATTGAGCGGATAGCTGTTAGCACCCGTGTAATTCACGATCAGCGCACCATCGCGCCAGATCTCCACCACACCGTCTGACCCCGCTGTATGGTTCACATGCATTACATATGAATGCCATCTGTCTTTATCGAGCGGCCCCATATCGATCCAGGTTTTGGCAAGCACCCGCAGGTACAGCCGGTCATTTTTTATCCGCAGGCAAAGTGCCGGAGTAGCGCCGCCGCCCTGGTGCCATTGGGTGATCACTTCCTCGGTGGCATCTGGTGCATATTCAGCGCTGGGAATATACATGGCATAAGAATACCAGCGGTTGCTGCTTGTTGCGATGGGAAAAGTGATCTCGGCTCTTGTTCCGCCTTGTACTTCGGGGTCATTCTCTCTTAATTCGAAGCGAATTGAATTGGTACCACTAAAGCGTTGGTCGGCAGAAGGTGTAATTGAATGGGGGGCTGCTGCCTGCAATTTTGCATACGTATTATTAAACCAGATCCCATCGGCATTCTCCTGCCAAAGTACATTGCCAATAGCTTTGATAGAGACCTGTTCGGTCATAGTATTGTCTATATCGCTTTCAATGGGAGCTGTCACAGCTTCTTTTCTGCAAGAGTATAAAGACGCTACTAATAAGGGAAGGGCCAGCAGTTGCTTGTTCTTAAATAATTTGCCTGAATTACGCATGGATGTCTTCATTTGAGTTTTTTAATTAATTGTTTAAATAGAGCATCTCGCTTTGCTTCGTGGTCAGCGGATGGACAAAGAATTCCCTGTCGCATCACAAGCCTTTTTTTTAAGCTGTGATCCGTTAACCGCGAAGGCATTTCATTACTGTTTCAGTTTACTTTTTCGTTGTATGGCGTACTTGAAGTACACGATACATCCTGGTGCACAACTGTAAACACGGCACACCGGTACGACGCTTACTTTTGATGATTAGCTACAGGTACGACTTTAACCAAATAACAACCTTGTGTTATTATGCTTTCTATTAGTCGGATAGATTGGCTTCCAATACTGCACGGGATAAAATAGCTTAAGCTGTAGAAGTTTCACAAGGGACAATAGGGCAGGGTTTACTAACTCGGTGTTAGTATCATGTTGTTTTTTAACAATACTCTTGCAATGATAATTCAACTATACGTTCTCTTCCAGCTGCCTGATCAAAATAGCAGCACCATTCCATTTGCCGTAAAACAGCCCTCAAACAGTTTTGAATAGTTTCAATACTGTTTCGGCCAGTTGAGCACTGTCTTCTGACAACCTAAAATCAATCTTTGTGTAAATGGAACTTTTCGGGCATGCTGAAATAAGTGTCTGGCATGCATTTCACCGGTGTTGGCACGGATTCCTTTTGTTTAACGCCCGGTTGAGATCTTTTGGCTGCGATAGGTGACGCACCCGGGAAGAATTGACTCAAAATGATGTTTCGCATAGGTCCTTTGTTTTTCTAAAGAGTATTTGTGCCTAGGTTGACAATTATGGTGCCTTAAAAGCCAGGGAAAAGAAGCAAATGAGCTCCGTCAGTAAATTTGGGTAAGGGTTGATAAGGGTTTCTGCTTACTGAAGTACATAAAACAGCCGTTTAAGCGGAGATAAAATAAGCGTAACAAAAACCACAAGCCTTGAGGAGAAAATGAGGAATGAATGCAGCACTGCCAAATTGAGTGTTTGTATTACAATTAAATGACTGCTCCTCTGCCGGCAAGCGCTGTGTAGGTTACAGCGCTAACCAGATCGGCCAGCGCAGCGCTAAGTAGTACAGATGCGAATTGTTCAGGACAAATGCAATTTTTCATGGTATTTTAATCAGCATGAGCAGACCAATTTATTGCTAGCTGCAAAGACAAAACATCTTCACGTCGTAAGTAACAAAGCCGCGTAGATCAAATGATGTACGCGGCTTTTAACAAATTAATACCAGAAATGAAATGCGGTATGGGTGTCTTATGACCAAAATGCGTTCTCTGCCGCTATATCGGAAGTAAACACTTTAGCGCTTACGATCTCGCCATTGTTGACGGTATAAACATCTATATTCTCTACATCGAGTGTAGTGCCATCCGCTTTAGACGCCTGCCATTGCAGCAGGCAGGCTACTTCATTTCCGTTGACGGTAACTGATTTAATATTCGTTAAGCGCAGGCTGTTTCCCGATAGCTCAAACATTTTTCCTACCATGCCAAAAACTTCGGCTGATGAATTTTTGATCCCTGATACCAGATTATCACCCGGTTGCTCCCAGCGAATATGGGGGCTCAAAAGCGCAGCAAGTTGTCCGTTATTACCGGTTTGAACAGCAGTCAGAAATTCGGTCACAATTGTTTTTGCCTGATTTTCCATATTAAACGTTTTTGAAATGATGAATCGATTTTTGTTTTATGATCAAAGTTTGTTTGTTCGTTTGACGGTTCAAAGGTGGGAAGAAAAGTACGGATCGTTGTTACCATTTGACGACCATGACTTGTCATATCGCGCCATTTTGCGTTTTTGCCATTTTGCGACAATATGTATACCTTTCGCGCCAATACCTGATTTATCTCCCCGTAAGCGCTTACCTTAGTGCTGTTATTATTATCTATAAGCATGGAAACGCCTGCAACTAACTTTATACTGGGCCTTTTGGCTTATGCCGCACAACGGGATCTGAGACCGGATCAACTTTGTAAGCTGGCTCATATCGATGCAGCCTGGTTAACTGCCGCCAATAAGCGGCCTTTGTCGGAAAAACAGGTAAACGATCTTTGGCTGAATGTGCTGCACCTTAGTCAGGACGCCCGGTTCGGTTTACACCTTGGCGAATCACTGCAACTGGCTGCGCTGGGAATAGTAGGCGAGATCATTAAAAGCAGCACGACAGTGGGCGAAGCAGTAACGAATGCTGCAGGGTTGGTAGAACATGTGACCGATTGGTTCAATATGACCGTCACCAGGAACAGTAGATCATTTACCATACAGATCAATCCATTGAAGGCAGACTGGAAGTCTTCTGTTCCCGCAGTTCAAATGCTGGATGTATTGATGGTCCTGACCATCCACGAGTTGGATGGGCTGTTATTGCATAAGATCACCCCGTTATCGGTGAGCTACATGCCTGATATTTCGAACCCCGAAGAATATGAACGCGTGTTTCGCTGCAAGCCTGTAGCTAAAAGCAGGAAAAACGCCATCAGCTTTGACAGCTCCTTTTGGGCCGAACCGATCATCACGGCGAATTACGAGCTACAGCATTTTTTGAAAGAGAAAATGACTGCTGTATTGCATACGGTGAAAAGGAAGGAGCGGTTGTCGGATAAGATCTACCGTTATCTTATCACCAATGCCTACCTCGGCATAGTGTCGCTGGAGGAAACGGCTGCTAATTTTCATATGAGTCCGCGCACCCTGCAACGCCGGCTGAAAGAAGAAGCGGTCAATTTTCAGCAGCTTGCCGACAATGCCCGCCAGTATCTCGCTGTACAAACACTTAAGCAGGGAAAATATACCGTGAAGGAAATAGCCTATATGATGGGGTATAATGAATTGAGCGCGTTTTCAAGAGCCTTTAAACGCTGGACAGGCAAGAGCCCTGAAAGCTACCGGTTAAAATATAGCGCAAGCTCTTAAAGCACACCAACTGCGCACAGGATATAAAAGCCGCGTACAACGAATGATGTACGCGGCTTTCCTTTTATTGGGATCTGGCAGCACCTGCATTATGCGTCGGGGATCTCGGGCTCTACTAATTTGGCCAGCTTTTCCAAAGACTCCTGCCAGCCTAAATAACACATTTCAGCAGGTATAGCAGCAGGAATACCTTCCTGGTTGATCTTTATTTCTGTACCAGCGATCGTTTTCCGAAGCGAAACAGTGGTGATGATCTCTCCCGGCAGGTTAGGATCGTCGAATGTATCGGTGTATTTCAAATACTCATTAGGTTTCAGCTCCAGGTAGCTTCCGCCGAATGAATGGCTATTGCCGGTTGTAAAGTTCATGAATGACATCTTAAAAGTGCCACCCGTTTTTACATTCATTTCGTGAACGGTGCAAAGGAACCCATAAGGAGGCAACCAGGATGCAATGGCAGGCGCTTCGGTAAAGGCGCGGTATACTTTTTCAGGTGATGCTTTAAGCATCCGGTGTAGCGAAACAGCATTGTTCGACATAAGATTTGTTTTTGATCCTACTCGTTTGGCTTTTCGGTTCCGCCCGTTTTTTGAGTGGTCGCTGCTCCACTTACTATTGTTTTATGCTGGAACAAAAATAAAACGGACAGCGGTATCCGAGCGGGGGTGTTTGCGCCAATATAAGGGCAGTTTGTGACTATTTGGAAACGTGAAGGATCGTCAGACCCGGTCGATGGCAAATTTACCCGGTCCGGTAAACAGCAATAACACCGCACCAAAGAACATAGCCAGGGCAGGCGTCATGGTTTCTACTGAATCATTCCGGTGAACAACGATCACGGCAACGAGAAAATTAATGATCAGCAATAAAGATGCGATCCGCGTCATCCAGCCCACAAGCAGCAATAGTGCGGCTATCAGTTGTGCATATACGGAGAGAATGGCAGCGATGACCGGTAAGGGAAAATGGAATGCTGCCAAAAAGCGGCTGAACTCGATCATCCTTTCCCAACTGAGTACGTTATCAACAACTCCGTACAGAATGCGGAGGCTGATAAACAATCTGAATATGCAAATACCCAGGTCTGCATGTTGTTTAAACCAGCTGTTCATTGGCAATTTTTTATTATTGAATCGTTAGCGTTAACAGTAGTGGTATTGTAAAAGAAGAAGGTTCCAGCAATTTACAATCCTCCCAGGGTTTCAAATATAGGATTTTTGGAGAGGAGGTGGCTGTACTATAAAGCACGCTTACATTATATAAATGGCTCTTTAAAAAAATAATAACAGGCGTTCGTTTGTTATAACTATTTGCAACAATTGCCGAATAAATTATAGTTTTTTACCCTGTTTTTTTAGTCTTGGACATCATGTTGTTTATTTTATGAAATCCGCTTCCAGAGCGGATTTTAACATTTAATACGGGGTTTTAGTATCCTAAAAATGCCCTTGAGTTGATTTCCATAGGCTCAAAACCCGCGCTATGTTTGCATCATCAAACGCAACAAACTCTTAAAACATACAATTATGAAAACTGATTCGAGGAATTACGGAAAATTAGCTATCGTAGCGCTGGCTTTTACCCTGGCTTTTACTACTCCTTCAATGGCTAATGATGGCGGAAAAGGTGATCATAAATCTGAATTGAAGTTCATTGGGAACGTAGACAATCAACCGGTATTCGAATTGAACCTGGACAATAAAGTGGAAGACGAATATACAGTGATCTTCCGCGATGAAAATGGTAATGTACTGTTTAATGATACATTCAAAGGCGCTGGTCTTACCAAAAAGTTCTTATTGAAATCAGATGAGCTCGGTGATGCCGCCCTGAAGGTAACGGTAAGATCTAAAAAAGGCAATACTACTGAAGTGTATTCTATCAATAGAAGTCATAGTTACGTTGAAGAAACACAAGTTAACAAGGTTAAATAAGAAGCTATTCAGTCAATATCCTACATTAGTGTTTTATAGGCGCCCCGTTCACCGGGGCGCTTTTTTGTGTATTTATAGAACCTTGAAAGTAGATACGCAGTACAAAAGATCAAAATTATCCCTAATGTGTCCGCGTCCGTTACACTTTCACGATCACGGGCAGGTGAATAATTTTTTTTGATAAAGCAGCTATCTGGAACGATTTTTTAGCGGGTAACAGCACTCTAATTATCCACCACAAAAATGAAGTTTCATGAAATCTGTTTCCTGGTTTATCACCCTTGCAGTTGCATTGACCGTGTTGAATGGCTGCTCCAAGGATGATAAAGACAAAAAACCTGAGTCGCCCTCTACAGGCAAACCTGTGGAGACCAATCCTCCCAATACCAATTACCCACCCGCATTTGCCGGTCAAACGCGGGTAAATGGTGTGAAGACTGCTGCTGCCTACCAGGCAACCGTTCTAACGTCTGCACTGGCCGCTCCCTGGGGCATCACCAGCCTGCCCGATGGTCGTTTACTGATCACCGAAAAAGCCGGCAGGATGCGTATTGTTACCAACACGGGCCAGGTGGGTAATCCCATTACCGGCATTCCTGCGGTGAATGCTTCTGGTCAGGGTGGTTTGTTAGGTCTTTGTATCGACCCGCAGTTTACCTCGAACAGAATGGTATACTGGGTGTTCGCTGAAAACGTCAGCGGCGGTACCGTTACCGCAGTCGCCAAAGGCCGGCTGGCCGACAATGAGGCCAGCATAGAAAATGCTACCGTGATCTATCGCGCCAATCCACCATTTAATGGCAACCTGCATTACGGCGGCCGTATTCTTTTTGACAATACCGGTCACCTGATCGTGAGCACCGGCGAACGTTCCAGTTTAACCACACGCTCCCTGGCACAGTCGGTTACGGCTGCATTGGGAAAAATAATCCGCATAACCACCAGCGGAAGCCCGGCGCCCGGAAATCCAGGCTTCAGTCAATCAGGTGCGTTGCCGGAATTATACAGCATCGGTCATAGAAACCCACAGGGAATAGCCATACACCCCAAAACCGGTGATCTTTGGGAGAGTGAACACGGTCCACGCGGCGGCGATGAGATCAACCGCGTGCAGGCAGGCGCTAATTATGGCTGGCCGGTAATTACCTATGGCATCGAGTATAGCGGACAGCCCATTGGTAACCCACCCATACAGCAGCAGAACGGTATGGAGCAACCGGTGTATTACTGGGATCCGGTTATTTCACCCAGCGGTATGACCTTTTACAAAGGCAACCGGATCCCTGAATGGGAAAACGATCTTTTTATCGGTGCATTAAGCGGTACGCATATCGCACGCCTGGTGATCGAAGATAATAAGGTAGTAGGGGAGGAAAGATTACTGGCAAGCGAAAATCAACGTTTCCGGGATATTACGCAGGGAAAGGATGAAGCCCTGTATGCCATAACCGACGGCGGCCGCTTATATAAGATCGATAAGCAATAAACAAGACGGATACCATGAATAAACGATGCCATCCGCTCGAGCGGATGGCATCGTTGTTTTATAAAGATTATGATTGCCTTACTCCATTCTTTTTTAAGAACTCCGCAAGGGCTTTAATGCTGTCTGTGTTAATATAATCAACCCCCAGTTCTATGAGCTTTTTCCAGCCTTCAATGAAATCAGGCGTATTCCACAATCTTATTTCTTTGCCTAAAGCATGGCCTTTGTCCACCGCCTTCTTTAATTTTTCCCAGTCATTCTCCGGCAAGGGTTCGTGCCCGTTCCATTTAGAATAATTAATGAAGTTCTCGCCCAGCAAAGCGATGCGGGAAAGGGCTTCCTTGCTGTAATTGGCGCTTAATAAACCATCGAACCACAGAAAAGAAGGATAAGAACCATAGGTAGTATGATGGGGTTTACTGCCGGTTACCAATATAGTCAGGGACGGACATTTTGTAACGGCCGGGTATTTCATAAACAGATCTATCAGCTTATTGATGGTGGTAATGGCTTCCGTTTTTACGTCGAGCATTAATATCAGCTTCCTTGTTGTATCGGCATATACATAACCGCCGTTCTTTTGAATGATGTCTGCCAATGGGCTCAGATACAGATTTTCAAAGGTGCGGTTTTGTGCTACATCCTTTATCGTATGCGCCACATACAGCTCATTGTCGTTCAGGCTTAGATATACATCTACTTCAATGGAGCCGTACTGCAGGTTATATGCCGAATAAAAAGGAGCCGATTGTTGGTAGTCATTGTGTGAATGCGCATTGGCCGTGGTATAAACAGCAGGTTGGGCATACACATGCAAACATGGTAGCAGGAAGCAAAGCAATAGGGTTTTCATACGAATGTATGTAAGGGTTTAATTAAGTGCTTTTCTCAGGAATTGATCTCCAGGGGCTATAATGGTTGGCTGATAGTGTAAAACAAATAAAGAAAAATTAAGTGAGAAATGCAAGGTTTTTACAGATTCTCTGCAAAAGGAAGGCGTTTTCCGCTGATAATCATACAGCTTAAAATGTTTTAATAACCTTTTTCGTTTGGGTCACTTCTTTTTTTTCAGGGCAGCCGCTGCGTTTTTAAAAAAGGTCTTTACTTTCTTTTTAACTCCTGTGTCCTCTTTTTTCTCATTGCCGATGAGGTAAGCATAGGGTTTAAGCGGGGGCACATGCTCGCAGATGATTTTGGTGATGCCTAACATCGGTATGGCCAGTACCATTCCGGGAATGCCCCATAGTACTTCTCCGGCAACCAATCCTATAATGGTAAACAATGGATTGATCTGCACCTCGGCGCCTACGATCAAAGGCTCCAGCAGGTATGATTGAATAAACTGTACAAGTACGTAGGTAACAAGAATACCGATCAATACATTGGAACCTCCGCCCTGTACAAGCGACATACTTAAGGTGAGCGCTGTTCCTATGAGGTTGCCCACAAAGGGCACTATTTCAAGTAAACCGCAAATGATGGCGAAGAACAAAGCATTTTTAACGCCGGCAATGGTAAACCCGATGGTATACATGATCCACAGGCAAACGATCATCAAAAAAAGACCGGTTAAGTATTGCTGCGAAACTTTCTGTGCTTCATTCACTGTCTTCAGCGCATCTTCAGCGCGCGCTGGCGGCACCATTTTAACAATAAAGCCTTTCAGCTTTCTGCGGAAAAAAAGAAAAAGGAAAATATACACGAGGGTCAACACGGCGTTTGTCAGAAAGCCGAATAAACCGGTCAAAAAACCAGTCACGAATGAACCGGTTTTACCGGAGCCGGATGATTGTTGCTTTTCAATTAATTGTTTTTGCTTCTCCTGTGAAATGTTGAACACCTGTTCTATATACTGGCGAACGCTATTATATTTTTTAGTAACCTGTTGTTCCAATTTGGCGCTATCCTGGCCGATACTGGCCATTTGCAGGCTGGTAAATAAAATGATCCCCGCAAAAAAAGCCACTAATGTGAACATGGCAAGCAGGATCGCCAGCACATGAGGGACCTTCTTTTTTTGCAGCCATTTAACCAGTGGCAGGAGCAGCATTGCCAGGAGGCCTGCAAATGTCAATGGCATTAAGAAGGGTTTGGCATAGACCAGGATCACCACTATCAGCGCGGCGATGCCTAAAGCAAGTGTGGGTTTTAATAATTGCCTGGTGGTCATACTTAGCCTATAGAAATAATTATACCTATGGGCTTCAATGCTTTGAGGGCGATGTTCCCTTTCCCTGCAGCTAACCGTTATCTGTTCTGCATTCGTTTGTGGAAGAATGTCTACAGGTAAATGTTTAGCTTTCAATTGAACGAATGTGGTAATATTGTTCCCGGTTAACAAAAGCTGGGATATATAAAAACATTCGAATGAAATTATTACCATTCCTCCTTCTTTTCCATGTAACCTGCCTGCAGGCACAGCAAACTTATGTAACTGAAAAAGATATCAGCTATTATCCTGCATCGGTTGCCAATAAGGATGCCTATATGAATAGCCAATGTAAACTGGATCTTTACTATCCTAAAGGTGCAAAGAACTTTGCCACCATCCTGTGGTTGCATGGGGGTGGTATTACGGGTGGAAAAAAAGAAATACCCGCAGCCCTGATGGAGAAAGGGTATGCGGTGGTGGGGGTAGCTTACCGTTTGTCGCCAAAGGTAAAAGCCCCGGCCTATATTGAAGATGCCGCAGCGGCCCTTGCCTGGGTATATCAGCATATTCAAAGCTATGGTGGTAATAAGCGGCTGATCTTCGTATCCGGTCATTCAGCAGGCGCCTACCTGGGAACGATGATCACCCTGGATAAAAAATATTTGAAGCATTATGAGATCGATGCCGACAGTATTGCCGGTCTAATTCCTTTCAGCGGCCAGGCGATCACGCATTTTACTATCCGCAATGAACGAGGCATCAAGGGTACACAACCGGTTATCGATGAATATGCACCTTTATATCATGTCCGGAACAATGCACCGCCCATGCTGCTGATTACCGGCGACCGCGAAAAGGAACTGCTGGGGCGATATGAAGAAAACGCCTATTTATGGCGCATGATGAAACTGGCCGGCCATACCAAAACAAGATTATATGAACTGGATGGGTTTGATCATGGTGGTATGGCACAGCCTGCCTTTCCCTTATTGCTTAAAGAAGTGGCTGCCATCAGCAAGGAGCATATGAAGCAGTAAGCTTATTCTTTCAACCCTCCGTGTTTATACAGGTAATAAGCCGTTTGATAAGAAGCCACGGCATGTTTCAACAGGTTTTGATCAATGCTTTTTTGGGGCACGAGCTCATCTGTTTGTTTATGCCATTGATAGGTGGCATTTTTTTGTTGCGGACTTAAGACCGCCAGTTTGTCGGGCAGCAGATAACCCAGTTTTTGATAGGTGGCCACCCATGCTCTTGGCTGGTAACCTGGCAACAGCACGTTTTGTCCATACCAGTTGCTTTCATATTGCCAGTTGAGTAATCCAAATAAAGTGGCGAACAGATCGATCTGGGAGCAATGCTGGTCAATAATGCGGCCGTCTTTTGCCAGATTGTAGATGATACAGGGAATATGGTATTTTGATACATTGATCTCATTCTTGCCGGCGCTGCTGGCGCAATGATCCGCCACAAATATGATGACCGTATTATTGAACCAGGGGGCTGATTGTATCTTCTTCAGAAATTGTCCAATGGCATAATCTGTATATTCCACTGCACCTTCTCTGCCTGAACCGGAGGGAATGGCCACTTTCCCGGAAGGGTAGGTATAAGGCTTATGATTGGAGGTGGTCATTACAAAATCAAAAAAAGGTTGATGATGTTGGTATTTCCGGTCAGCATCGCGAATAACCGCATTGTACAGGTCTTCATCACAGATACCCCAGGCATTCTCAAAGTGGATCTCCTCTTTTGGGATCACGGCGCGTTTGGCGTGTATGGCTTCATCAGGGATCATACGCCCGCCTTTGTCGCAGATATCGAAGCCGTTGTTGCCAAAATAATTATTCATATTATCGAAGTAGCCATCGCCGCCATAGAAAAAAGTACTTTGGTAACCGGCTTTTCTGAAGATGCTGCTTACGGTAAACAGGCTATCATTATCGGTCCTGCGCACAATGCTGTTGCCGGGCGTTGGTGGCACACACAAAGTTAATGCTTCCATACCGCGCACGGTGCGGGTGCCTGTTGCATACATGTTGGTGAAGAGGATACTTTTGTCGGCCAGGGAATCCAGTACAGGTGTAATGCCTTGTGTATTCCCGAAATGTTGCATAAAATCGGCGCTGAAGCTTTCGATGGTCACGAGGATCACATTGGGCCTTTGTGCTGTACCCGGATTATTAATACGGCGGCGAATGCTATACCCATTGGATACAAATTGCGTTAGCTCGTCTGTCAGATCTGTTCTTACGGTCTGAAAAACCTTTTCTTCGTTTTCTTTTGCATAAAAATCATAATAGTTCAGCTCATTACTTTTGAAGGCGGCAAAAAAAGAAAAAATGCCAGCTTTTGCTAATTCATTCTGGTAGTGATTTGGACTGGTATCGGCCCAGCTGTTTGACATAAAGCAGGCTGCGATCGCTGCGGCCAGTAAACTGCCTGTGATGATGAGCCGGTGTTTTACCGGGGTAAAAGCCTTGAAACTATCGTAAAAAATGTTTCGTTGATAGAACAAGAATAAGACCAGTACCGTGAGGGCTACCATGGCGCTGATCAACCAGGGGAGGGGATAAGACTGGTTGATATTATTGATCACTTCGAAAGTGTATACCAGGTAATCAACCGCAATAAAATTGAAACGGCTTTCAAATTCATCCCAGAAAGCAAACTCCGCAAAAAAGGCGAACAGGACAATGAGCACAACCAGGAAAGAGCCGGTATACGTTATTACTTTGTTAATGGCAGACCTGTTCCATTTTTCCGGCAGCAGTAACAGGTAAACCCCATAAGCGCTCGTGAAAAACAAGGCAACCGCGGTATCGTATAGCAGTCCCTTGCCCAGGATCAGAGGTATGGCCAGGACGGTGGTGATGCTGGCTTTATGGAAGTAAAGCCCCAGGAAGATAAGCCTGGTAAGCAATGAAATAATAAGGAAGAACACGATGAAGCTGAAGAGGACCGAGTACCGGGTTTTGAAAAGTCGCATAGTTTCTTAAAATGTCAAAACAACACGGCGATTCTGAAAAAAATCTGAAGTGGCCCCAATACTACATGTTACCAATGGCTATGCTATAATGCCGTTAACTGGCTGATCGTGCCTGAATCTTTTTCACGGTAGACTCTTCCCGGACAAACTGGTGCGCTTTCCAGCATCACATATTTAACATAAGCTCCACTTTATGCAAGCAAGGCCTTTGCTTTTTCTGTAATTATAGATGCAATTTGTCCTTTAAACAACGCTACTGCAAAAGGCAGGTCTGAATCCAGTTGCACTTCATTTTCCCTTACCTGGATAGTGCCAGCAATATTAAAACCCTTGGCAGAAAAGCTGAAATCGCCGTTCGGGCCATTCCAGTTCTCCTGTACATTGGTCACTGTGCCTTTTTGTTCTTCCTGTAAACGGCCCAGCAATTGTTTTATGCGGCTCAATGCTTCTTCCTGGGTTTGTGCATGTGGTATATTCAAAGATAATTTCGACATATTATATTGATTGATAAGATTATGATAATCGGCACAAATGTATAACATCTGTCCTTTAGTTTTTTCTTTTACAATTCCTGCCAAAAGTATCAATTGATGACAAAAAAGTACAGGATGTAATTTTCTAAGTACGATGTATCCTTTTTTTGTTATGTCAGCAATTTATATTCCAATAGTTTATCGTCACCATTATGTATTATTCATTCTTTCTGCCTATTGCCTTTAGTATAGAATGCTAAGTATTTTAGTAGGTTTGCTTTTGCATGAATCAACCAAATTCCGATATAATCCGGCAGCTTCAGCATGAGATCTTACCGCTCCAGGGCTATAGATCTGCATGGGGAGAATCGTTTATAAAAATTGATCTCGGCCCTGTGAATGCCGCATTCCCGAATGCCCGTTTCCCGGTGGGTGCAATCCATGAATTTATGGTGAACAGTCCGGAAGAAAAGGCGGCAACATCAGGATTCATCGCTGCTATCCTTTCCTTTTTAATGCAGCGCGAAGGAGTGGTGTTATGGATCAGTGCAGGCCGGAACATCTTCCCACCCGCGCTTGCCTTTTTTAATATCGATCCGCACCGCATCATTTTTATTGATCTGCATAATCAAAAGCAGGTAAGCTGGGCGGTGGAAGAAGCATTGAAACTACAGGGGCTCGCAGCTGTGATCGGCGACCTCCGTGAACTTGATTTTACGGCAAGCAGGCGTTTACAACTGGCGGTAGAAAAAAGCCGGGTCACCGGATTCCTGCTGAATGCCAGTAGAAACAACAGCAATACCAACGCCTCTCTATGTCGCTGGCAAATATCGCCGGTGCCCAGTATACCCATCGATGAGCTGCCAGGACTTGGTTATCCATGTTGGCAAGTGAAGCTCTTAAAAGTTCGGAATGGCCGGCCAGGTTCCTGGGAGATCGCCTGGATGAACAAACAGTTCGTTGCTAAGCATAATACCCGGATAATGATTCCTGAATGGCACAAAAAAACAGGGTGATATGAAAAAGCGTTTTGTGGCTCTGTGGTTCCATCACCTGGAAACAGATTGGTTTATTGTACGTCAACCTGCATTACAAACGGTTCCTTTTGTGCTTGCTGTGAAAGACCATGGCCGGCTGGTAATTACAGCCGCCAGCAACCCGGCAGAAGAGCAGGGCATCAAAAAAGGAATGGTAGTAGCAGACGCCCGCATGCTGCTGCCTTCCCTGGAAGTGCTGGACCATATCCCTGGCCTATATGAAAAATTATTGGGCAAACTGGCGGAATGGTGTATCCGCTTTTCTCCCTATGTGGCTATCGATGCGCCGGATGGACTTATCTTCGACGCTTCAGGATGTGCTCATTTATGGGGTGGAGATATAGATTACCTGTCAACCATTATAAAGCGGCTGCATGGCCGCGGTTATCAGCTGCGGGTTGGCATGGCCGATACCATTGGCGCTGCCTGGGCCATTGCACGCTATGGAAGATCATCGCCGGTTATTGAGCCGGATATGCAATCGACCGCATTGCTGCCATTGCCGCCCGCTTCCCTGCGCATTGAACAGGAACTGGTGGAACGGTTCTATAAATTAGGTTTACATCAAATACAGGACTTTATCAGTATGCCGCGTTCTTCGCTGCGGCGGCGTTTCGGCCAGGCTTTTTTGCAAAGACTGCACCAGGCCCTTGGTATGGAGCCCGAATATATGCAGCCGGTTCAACCGGTAGAACTTTACCAGGAGCGCTTGCCCTGCCTGGAACCCATTGTTACCCGTTCCGGCATTGAGATCGCATTACAACAGCTATTGGAAAAATTATGTAAGCGGCTCGAGCAGGAAGAAAAAGGCATCAGGACCCTGCGCCTGCATTGCCACCGGGTAGATGATGCCATTATAACAATAAGCATTGGTACTAATTTCCCTTCCCGCCATGGTGAGCACCTCTTTAAATTATTTGAGAACAAACTGCCCACTATTGAACCTGCATTAGGGATTGAACTATTTGTACTGGAAGCGGTAAAAGTAGAAAATCATGTTCCCATCCAGGAAAAGTTATGGGAAAAGCGCAACGGCTTGCAGGATACCCGCCTCGCGGAGTTGTTAGATCGCTTCACCGACCGTTTTGGCGCCAATTGTTTTCACCGGTACCTGCCTGATGCGCATTACTGGCCTGAACGAAGCATACGATTGTCAACTTCATTGCAGGAACCGCCAACTAACAACTGGCGAATGGATCTGCCAAGGCCCATACATGTACTTGCCCATCCACAACCTATACAGGTTACAGCGCCCATTCCGGATTACCCACCTATGTTATTCCGGTATAAAGGCCGGTTGCATAAGATCGTAAAGGCCGATGGGCCGGAACGGATTGAGCAGGAATGGTGGCTGACAGCAGGCGAGCACCGCGATTATTATTGTGTGGAAGACGAGGCGGGACAAAGGTTCTGGCTGTTCAGGAGTGGTCATTACGATGCGGAAAAAATGGTTGGTTGGTTCCTGCATGGATTTTTTGCATGATATAAACAGGTGTTATGGAGTATACAGAACTACAGGTAACCAGCAACTTTAGTTTTTTACGGGGCGCCAGTCATCCGGAAGAAATAATGGAGCATGCGGCGGCTTTAGGGTATAAACAAATTGCCATTACCGATCGCAATACGCTGGCCGGCATCGTACGGGCGCATGCAGCCGCTAAAAAAGCAGGCCTACGGTTGATCATTGGTTGCCGGCTCGACCTCCAGGATGGCCCATCCCTCCTGGCTTATCCAACCGATGCTGCTGCCTATTCCAGGCTTTGCCAGTTATTGAGCCGGGGTAACCTGCGTGCTGAAAAAGGAGAATGCCATTTAAATAAAACGGATGTATATGAACTGTCAGCGGGTTTGCAGTTTATTGTTGTGCCGCCCGATGCCCTGAATGAGCAGTTCCGGTTTGATGATGCGTTTATAGCAGCACTGCATGAGTACAAACAGGAAATAAAAGACCAGCTATACATCGCTCTTTCCCGCCGCTATTATGCACATGATGCAAAATATATGGTGAGGCTGGCACAACTATCCAGGGAGGTAGGGGCGCCAATGGTAGCCGTGAATGATGTGCACTATCATGAACCCGGGCGGCGCGAGCTCCAGGATATTGTTACCTGCATCCGTGAGAAATGTACGATCTATACAGCTGGTTTCCGCTTACACGCAAATGCAGAGCGCTACCTGAAACCAGCAATCGAAATGATGCGGCTGTTCAGGCAATTCCCGGATGCTATTGAGAATACGGAAAAGATAGCCAGGACCTGTACCTTCAGTCTCGACTCCCTGAAATACGAATATCCGCAGGAGATCACCAGTGAAGGCCGCACGCCGCAGGAAGAATTAACGCTGCTAAGCTGGCAGGGCGCGCATGAACGTTTTGGTGAGACCATCCCTGAAAAAACAGTAGCTGCCATAAAATATGAGCTCGCCTTCATTGAGCAGATGAAGTATGCTTCCTATTTCTTAACGGTATATGATATAGTTCGATTTGCGCGCTCAAAACAGATCCTGTGCCAGGGCAGGGGTTCTGCCGCCAATTCAACAGTTTGTTATTGTTTGGGCATCACGAGTGTAAACCCTACGAAATTCGATCTCTTGTTTGAACGGTTTATCAGTACCGCCCGCAATGAGCCGCCCGATATTGATGTTGATTTCGAACATGAGCGCAGGGAAGAAGTGATCCAGTATGTGTATGAAAAGTATGGGCGCGACCGGGCCGCCATTGTAGCCACGGTTACCCAGCAACATCAGAAAGGCGCCTTACGCGATGTAGCCAGGGCCATGGGCATTTCTGTGGATACCATCAACCAGTTATCCGGTTCCATCTGGGATTCCATCACAGAACGGATTGACCATAAAACACTCCTGCAGCAGGGCCTTGATCCGGGGGATCAACATTTGCTGAAAGTGTTGCAGCTCACCAATCAATTCATGGGTTTTCCGCGGCAGCTGGGCCAGCATACGGGCGGCTTTGTTATTACCAAAGGCAAATTGACAGATCTCTGTCCCGTGCTCAATGCCCGGATGGAAAACCGTACCTGCATAGAATGGAATAAAGACGATATAGATGCATTGGGATTTATGAAAGTGGATGTACTTGCATTAGGCATGCTGACCTGTATTCGTAAAGCATTTGATCTGGCTAAACGGCATTATAACCTCGATTGTACACTGGCCAATATTCCGCAGGATGATCCGGCGGTGTATGAAATGATCTCCCGCGCCGATACCATCGGTGTATTCCAGATAGAAAGCCGGGCGCAGCAAAGCATGTTGCCGCGGTTAAAACCCAAAACATTTTATGACCTGGTCATAGAAGTGGCCATTGTTCGTCCGGGCCCCATACAGGGCGATATGGTGCATCCTTACCTGCGCCGCCGCAATGGGGAAGAACCGGTTGTGTATCCATCTAAAGAACTGGAGGAAATATTAGGACGTACTTTAGGCGTTCCTTTATTCCAGGAACAGGCCATGAAGATCGCCATTGTAGCAGCGGGTTTTACCCCGGCAGAAGCAGATGGATTGCGCAGGAGCATGGCTACATTCAAGTCGCAGGGGATGATCACCCGGTTCCAGGAAAAACTGGTCAAAGGAATGACTGAAAGAGGGTATCCGATGGAATTTGCACAAAGGGTATTTAAACAGCTGGAGGGTTTTGGATCTTATGGTTTCCCCGAAAGCCATGCCGCCAGTTTTGCATTGCTGGTATACGTGAGCAGCTGGCTGAAATGTTATTATCCGGATGTGTTTGCATGTGCATTATTGAATAGCATGCCGATGGGGTTTTACCAACCGGCACAGATCGTCATAGATGCAAAAAACCATGGGGTAGTTGTAAGACCGGTGGATATAAATCATTCCGGTTGGGATAATTCCCTCGAAGAGCCCGATGGCAAATACCGCGCTTTGCGTATCGGTTTCAGGCAAATAAAGGGAATGCGCAGGGAAGATATAGAAGTATTGGTGAGTAAGCGAAATACTGGTTTTACAAGTATTCATGGGCTGCGGGATACCGGATTGTCGCAAAGCTGTCTGGAAATGCTGGCCGATGCAGATGCTTTCCGGTCACTGGGGCTCGACCGGCGCCAGGCCTTATGGGAGCTTTCGGCAAAGGACAGTTCCATTGAACTGTTCAGGGGACAGCCACCTGCGGAAGCAAAAGAAGAACAGGTGCAATTGCCTGCCATGAGTGAAGGGGAACATGTGGTACAGGATTATGCGTCGGTATCGCTTTCATTGAAAGCCCATCCCGTAAGTTTTATCCGCGAAAAACTGGAGCAGTTACATATTACACCGGTCAATCAGCTCGCTTCAATGAAAGATGGCGACCTCGTTAAAGTATCAGGCCTGGTATTGGTACGCCAGCGGCCGGGAACCGCCAGTGGGGTTTGTTTTATGACCATTGAAGATGAAACGGGTTGGGCAAACCTGGTGATCTTTCAAAACCTCTTCGATCTGTACCGCAAAGAGATCCTGCAATCGCGGTTGATCATGGTGGAAGGTAAACTGCAAATCGAAGGCGATGTGATCCATATAATTGTTTCTGCCTGTTATAATTTTTCCAGGCTGTTAAAACATTTGACTGCCTCGCAAAAAGAGCAGGCTGCATTATTGACCCTCTCGCGGGGCGATGAAAGACCTGCGCCTGCAAAACTATTTGGTGAAGCAAGGAATTTCAAATAAGCCTTTAATGCAAACGTACCAGTATACCCTCATCTCCCCCTAAACTTATGGCCCCTTTCACAAAACTGCCTTCCAGCTCGGCGTGTGTCGAGATCTCGATTTTTCCATGTACCGGCATCTGCGGCTCAAAATAACAAACGCCATGGCTCAGGTTCAGCACAATGAGAAAACGCTGTTCCTGGTATTCCCGCAGATAAGCGATCATTTTCTGATCGGTGTACAGCGGTTTGTAGCTGCCGATCATTAAAGCCGGGTGTTCCTGGCGGAAATGAATGAGCCGGCGATAAAAATTAAGTATGGAACTTTCATCCTGTTGCAGCAGATTGACATTCTGGCCTTGAAAATTTCTGGATACCCTTAGCCAGGGTTTGGCTGTTGAAAAACCGGCATGCTGACTATTATCCCACTGCATAGGCGTACGCTCGGGGTCCCTGCTTAAATATTTTCCCGGCATATTCAAACCCTGCGGGTCCTGCACTTCATCGAGTGGTATGGGAACATCCTGCATACCGATCTCATCACCGTAATAGAGGGTTGGCGTACCGCGCAGGGTTAACAACAACAAGGCGGCCACCCGGGCCTGCTGCAGTCCGATGCGGCTGGCTATGCGCGATTGATCATGATTGCCAAGCACCCAGTTTGGCCAACCGTTGGCCGGCAATGCCCCTTCATAGGCATCTATGGCCGATGAGATCTGCTGTGCATCCCAGGGCAAACTGATCAGCTGAAAATTGAAAGGTAAATGAGCACCTTTGTTGTCGCCGATCCCATAATACACCACCAATTGCTCGATAGGCAAATAAATCTCACCGATCATTACTCTTTCATCATAGGCATCCAGTAAGCCGCGCATTTGCTGAACAATTGTATGCACCTCGGGCTGATCGGTAGAATACACGGGCAGGAGCTTACTGTAATCCGGCATATGTTCCCTGAATTCAGGGTTATGCGGATTGTCACGCAATTGGGCATCTTTGATCATATGCCACATCACGTCCACCCTGAAACCATCCACGCCTTTATCGAGCCAGAAACGCATCACATCGAACATGGCCTTCTGCACTTCCGGGTTGCGCCAGTTCAGGTCAGGCTGCTTTGTAAGGAATGCATGGTAATAATACTGCCCGGTGTGTTCGTCCCATTCCCAGGCAGGGCCACCAAAAACCGAGAGCCAGTTATTTGGCGGATGTCCATCTTTTGCATCTTCCCAGATATACCAGTCGCGTTTTGGATTGCTGCGGGAAGAACGGGATTCCAGGAACCAGGGATGTTCATCAGAACTATGGTTTGGCACCAGGTCAAGGATCAGTTTCATGCCGCGCTGATGCACTTCATGAAGCAGTTCATCAAAATCTTCCATACCGCCAAACAGGGGATGGATCCCTTTATAATCTGAAATATCATAGCCGAAATCAGCCATTGGAGAGGGATACACAGGGGAGACCCAGACGGCCGTTATACCCAGCCATTTCAGATAATCCAATCTTTGCGTGATCCCTTTCAGATCGCCTACGCCATCTCCATTACTATCCTGAAAAGAGCGGGGATATACCTGGTAAATGATCCCTGTCTGCCACCATAAATGCTGTGCTGCCTGTTCCATGAAATGTAGTTTAAATAGGAATATTTAGTGGGGCTGCCCATGCTGCACCCAAACAGATACCGACCCCGGGCTTACGGGAAATTCAGCCCATCCATTATCACCGATCCTGATCTGCGCCGGATGGTTGCCAAGGAGGTCGCTAAAAAGCCGGCCTGCATGCGAAGCGCCTATTTCCATCGATTTCGCAGTGGCGTCGCCGTTGGTAAGTATAACGGCGCATCCCGATCGCGGATGCGCGGCATCTCCCTCCCTTGTCCAACCGATACAATTGGGATCATCGAAATAATCACGCTGAAGGCCATAAGCATAACGTTGCCGTCCGATGAGCAGTTTATCGAGGTTCGCGCACTTTTCCAGCCAGATCTCATGCTCATTGCCATCGGGCCCTTTGTTGAAATAGTGACCGCCGTAGAGGTCTCCGTAGAACACACAGGGATAACCTTTATCACGCAGCAGGATCAGCGCGTACGCCAGCGGTTTGAACCAGCTTTGAACCGTAGCCTCGAGCAGTTCAAGCGGCTGCGTATCGTGATTGCTGACAATGGTCACTGCAAGCTCCGGCTTTTTCTCCAGGATGCAGTTGTTAAGCACCTGCCGCAGATCATAGTCTTTACCCTGGTTGGATGCCGTGAATAAGTTATTGTGCAGGGGTGCATCGAACAAGGCTATACGCGCACCGGTTGCTTCCATGAATTGCATCATGATCGACAGGTCTTCCGGTGCCCAGTATTCGCCGACGGCAAAAAGGTCCTGTTTCAGGTTTCGCATAAAATCGAGCCACTCGGCAATGAAACCGGGTGTCATATGCTTCACTGCATCCAGCCTGACGCCCGCAAAGGGTGCTTCCTGCAAAAACCAGGCGCCCCAGTTCCTTAGCTCTTCCCTCACGTAGGGATTGCGAAACTCGATATCTGCACCCATAAGATAGTCATAGTTCCCTTTTTCCCGGGCCACCACCGGTTGCCAGCCGACTCCATATTCATTCACGATGGTATAAATGGCTTGTTCATTCAGATTGTCGGCATAGTCTACACCCGAAAAGCAACGGTGATCCCAGATAAATTGGGAATATTTGCCCTTACGGCCGGGAAAGGTAAAGCGGGTATACGCTTCGATCTCGATAGGTTCACCCATCAACTCTTTCCGGTTTTCAGGATTAACGCGGTAAACCTTGATCTTTTCTTTTTCGTCGGCGCCCGATTTGTGGTTCAATACAACATCAGCGTAAACGCCAATATTTTTTTCATTCAGTGTGCGGATGGCATTCTGCAACTCCGCTTTGGTACCATACCTTGTGCGCACCGAACCCTTTTGATCGAATTCACCCAGATCATAGAGATCGTAGGCGTCATAGCCGCTTGCATTGGCACCTTCACTTCCTTTACTGGCAGGTGGCAACCAAACGGCGGTTATCCCGAGATCTTTCAGTTCCGAAGCCTTTTCGCATGCATGATTCCACAAGCTTCCGTCTGCCGGATAGTGTGCGTAGAAGAATTGCATCATCGTTCCGTTTACCATCGCTGTTCTTTAGGGGGTATTAATAGAAGTCAGTTATGCAAAAGATAAGCCATCACAGGCCTGGCTTACTGTAACAGGTGTGAAATATTAACACGGTCATGCCAGGAATGATATATCAGGCTGTCAGAAAATAAGAAAATTTTTCAGCATCCTGCCGTTCCTGACGACCCCGGCCCATACTTTGCAATGCGCACACTCAGGTCCTTTAAAAACTACTGGTATGCTTGTAGAGAACAAATTTCCTTTAGGTTACATGGTAAAAAAGGTATGGTTCGACCTGACCATGGTTGTACTGGTGGGCCTTTGCGCTCATTTTATCAGTCAGCGATATGAGAACCTTTTACCTGAGATCCCACTTAACATTCCCATCTTTTTGGGTACCGCAATATCCGTTTTGCTATCTTTTAAAATGAACCAGTCGTACGACCGCTGGTGGGAAGCCAGGAAGATCTGGGGCTCTATTGTGAACGATTCCCGCAACCTGGTCATTCAATTACAAACATTTTTGAGCAGAAAACATGGGGCATTCATCCGGACGATCGCTTACCGGCAAATTGCGTGGTGTTATTGTCTCGGACAATCATTGCGGGGTTTATCACCGTTAGAAAATATGCATGCGTATTTAAGTAAAGAGGATATAGAGGTCTTAAAAGCGCATAATAACAAGCCGCTTGCCATTGTGCAGCTCAATGCACGGGACCTGCAGCAGGTGAAAGAAGCAGGTGAAGTGGATGTGTATTGTTATGTTGAACTTAACAATACGCTTTCTTCCCTTGTAGATTATATGGGCATGGCCGAAAGGATCAATAATACGGTGTTCCCGGTCACATACAGGTACTACCTGCATCTCATTATCTATATTTTCGTGGTCACTTTATCCATTGCCCTGGAAGATGTGAACGCTTTGTTCAAGCTGCCGCTCCTGGTGCTTATTTGCGGCTGTTTTTTCCTGATAGAAAAAAGCGCTTATCACTTACAGGATCCGTTTCGTAACCGGCCCAGCGATACGCCGGTGACTTCCATTGCCCGCACCATCGAAATAAATATCCGGCAACTGCTGGGCGAAAGCAAAGTGCCTGCACCGATGGTAGCCAAAAGCTTTTATGTGACATAGGATAGTGCGGCTCGTCTTACATCGCCTTCGAGATGATGTATATGATGTTGGACCGGCGGGATAATAGCCGGAGTTTTTCGGTCAGCTGCCATCGTTCTGTAAACGCAGTAAGCTGATGGGGGTGTGCTGCTGTAAATGATAAATATTCATTTCATATTGTTCGCTGATCCAGGGTAAGAGCTTTTCAATAAAAGGTTTGGCCATGAGCCGTTGGGGTGTGGTTAAGAGAACAATTGTTCCCTGTTGCAGGAATCGTTGCAAGACCCTGTAAAGCTGGTCAAACTGGCCGGGGTCGTAATTGATATCACTTAGCAGCAATACATCTGCAGTGAGATTGGCAGGCAAATGGTTCCAGTTCAGTAAGCGGCAGCTGACATTCAAGCGTTGTAAATGTTCAGCAGACCTCGCCATGGTGGCAACGGCTTCTTCCTGGTAGTCGCTGCAACAGACAGTTTTTGCATAGCGGGCAGCCACAAAAGAGGGAAGGCCCAAGCCGGCAGCCAGCTCCAGCACATCTTTGTTTTGGAACAGTTCGGGGTGCTCGTGAATAAAATCAGCCATGGCCAATGCCGCAGGCCAAAGCTTGGTCCAATGAGGAAAAGACACTTGTACTTCTTCCTGCTTTTGCTGCAGGTACTTGTCCTGTACTTCCTGTGCATTGGGCACAAAAAGGTCTATATTATAACCTGGTCTTTCCAGGTGCTGTAATTCCAGTGATACTGACATGCATGTTGCGTAAACCGCTAAAGTAAACGATTTTTTTCTGGCTTTTCATAGAAGCAAAAAAGCCATTCCTGCTGCTGGGCAGCATGGAATGGCTTCTGATCATTAGTACTAAACGAGATTAAGTATTATGGATGTAATTTGGCAAATTCCTTTTTCAATTCTTCAGCGCCTATTTTCACCCGGTCGGCACTGCTGCCATAACTGAGCTCTGTCTTGCCTTGCGCCAATTGCTCAAATATGCTTTCGATGAATGGACCAACAGCCGGTGCATGATCATGCAGGCCTTTGCCGCCGAGGTCGGTATTCAATGCCGGTGGCACAATTTCCACTACGTTGATGTTGCGGTCTTTTAAGAGATAGCGGAGCGAGTGGGTAAATGATCTGAAGAAAGCTTTTGTAGCCGAATACACGGGCACTTTCGCAAAAGGCGAAATGGCCAGTCCGGAAGTTACATTCATAATCGTATCCAATGCAGGCAGTTTCATGAACAGCGATATGAGGTGCAGGGGCGCTTCAATATTGATAGCGATCTCCTGCCGGGCCCGGGTAAAAAAGTTTTCATCTGTGGGCGACATCCAGTTTTGAATACCGGCATTGTTCACGAGTACATTCAGATCATTGTGTTCGGCAGCCACCCATTGGTACAGGGCTTCTCTTTCAGCCACATTTTCCAGGTCGCATTTTCTGGTAATTACAGCCGGATGGCGGGCGGTTAATTCCTGTAATACATCTTCCCGCCGCCCACAAACGATCACGGTATGTTTTTCTTTTAATAAGCGTTCAACAATGCCCAGTCCGATACCGGATGCGCCACCGGTCACAAGTATTTTACTATTAGGTTTCATGTTCAGGTATTTTTTACTTCATTAATTGAAGTGTAAAGGTAGCAGGGAGCGGAGTGGGGAATTTGCAAACAACAATCCAATATTTGCAAAAATCAAACCTTATCTAATTGTTCGCGGAAGGGGTTTGGCGAAAGGCCGGTATGTTTACGGAAGAAATTGCTGAAATGCGCCAGCTCTTCAAAACCCAGACACCAGGCGATCTCAGAGATATTCCAGTTGGTATGCCGCAGCAGGATCTTCGCTTCCTGCAGCACCCGCTGGCTAATGATCTCGCTGGTGGTTTTGCCCGTTGATTCTTTTAATGCCTTATTTAAATAATTGACATGAACTGATAACCTGTCGGCATATTCGCCCGGCGTGCGCAGTTCCAGTTGCTGGTATAAGGTTTCAATGGGGAATTGCCTTTCGAGCAGTTCAATGAACAATGAAGCAACACGGTCAGCCGCGGTATGAGCGGTTGGCAGGGTAGAAGCGGGTTGTAACTTTTGTCCGTAATGGATCAATTCCATCAGGTAATTGCGCAACAGATCGTATTTATAGGCGTAGTCGGAAGCCAGTTCTTTCATCATCTTTTCAAAGATGTAAGCTATTTCCGCATATTCTTCATTGGTGAGCTGAAAGACCGGGTAACCGCCGGGTTTAAAAATAGGCAGTTCATCCAGTACGATGCCGTTTTTGGCCGATGTAAAATAGGTATCGGTAAAAATGCAGAAAAAGCCTTTCTGATTATCGTTTTGCGGAACATAGTGATAGGGAATGCGCGGTGTACCAAACAGGAGAGCGCATTTTTCAATTTCAATCACTTTATCGGCATATTCCACATGGTTACGCCCGTTTATCAAACTGATCTTATAATAATTCCGCCGGTTATAGGGCATAACGCCTTTAGTAGCGCGAACCCGGGCAATGAACTCATCGATCCTGAACACATTAAAATGGCCTACCGCTTTATCAATGCCGTCGGGCATATTGGCGGAAATGCTTTTATAAAACGCTGCCAGGGTCTTTACTTCTTTGGCCATATACCGGGAATTTGCAAAAATCAAATATACATAAAGTTTCTGACGGCGCTATGGGCTATGGCTGTGGCGGTATTCCGGCTTATTGGATCGGTTCGTAAATAAGCTGCACCACACCCGATTTGAAGGTGTTGGCTTTGAGCAATCTTAATGCTAACCGTTCCTGAAGATCTTCAAATAAGGGTTTGCCGGTGCCCAACACGGTTGGATGAACGGATAATCTATATACATCAATAAGCCCTAATTGAATAAAGGTTTTGATGAGTTTTGCGCCACCGTATAACCAGATATCTTTTCCGCCCTGTTTTTTGATCTCATTTACCTCAGTGGCAATATCAGCACTGATGTAAGTGGCTTTGCCGCCCTCTTTGTCCTGGGCGGAAAAAACATACTTTTTTTTGGCGTGGATCGCTTCCCAGATCGCTTGTTCTGCAAGAGGCGCATTACTGGCTGGCTGATAATTGCCCCAGGCATCATAACTTACCCTGCCATAAAAAATGGTGTCGATACCAGATAAAAAGCCATTAAAGTCCATATCCTCATCCATGATACACCAGTCAATTTCACCTTTGGGGCCTTCTATAAATCCATCCAGGGTCACTGCCAGGTCTAAAATTACTTTTTTCATGCCGTTTATTATTTGTGAGGTATTTAATAAGTGGGTATATCACAGGCAGGTATACGCTGCACTGATCAATCCTTTTGAGCGCAGGGTCTGCCAGAATGCAGCGGGGATGCCGGCATTCACCAGGTCCACATTTTGTTTCACCCTCGCCGGGTTGGTCGTGTTGAGGGCCAGGCTGCCTACTCCGGGCGCACTGAGGCTGAAACGGGCGCAGGCTTCCGCCGGCTTTACCTTAAACTGGTTGCATATCTCAAAGAACTGCTCGCGCCAGGCAAAGATCGCTTTGTTCTCTTCGGTATCTGGGTGGATCAGCTTATAATCGTAATGGGTACCCCCCATTAAAAAGCCTGCATGAAAAATGGCTGAATTGATAATGTACACGCCTTTGTTTTTTAACTCTTCCATAAAGGCCAGCAACTCTGCGGGATGATAGTGGATGGTCATGCTGTTCGCGATCATTACCCAGTCGAACTCAACATCCGCCGCAATTTTTTGTATAATGCGCCAGTTCTTGGCGCCCACCCCAATGGCCTGTACTTTTCCCGCCGCTTTAAGCTCGCTCAAAGCTTTGTAGGCATCGAGGATATCCTGGTACAGCTTTTTTTCTTCCGTTGCATTGGCGGCGGTAGCGAGGTATTCATCAGGATCATGTACAGAAACCATCTGTGGATTGTATCCACCCAGCAATTCATTACCCTGTTCATAACATTCAATGATGCCGGTATAACTTATTTTTTGTACGGCATCGTACTGCAGGTTTTTCCATACACCCGGTTCAAAGCTTGGTTCCGGGGTGGTAAGCGGCACCCGGTACCAGCCCAGTTTATTACTGATGACCACAGCTTGTTGCGGAACCTGCAGGGTGCGCAAACAGCGGCCGATGGTTTCCAATGCCAGTCCGGCGCCATATTTTCCGGCAGAATCAAATACCGCCGGTACGGCAGATTGCGTTACACTTTCTTGTACGATCTGGAGTTTGATCTCATCATCGAGTGCGGTAAACAGATTTCCCAATCCACTTGTGCCGAATATGACCTTCGGTAAATGCAAACCCATTGCTGCCAGTTTATTGTGCGCCATTAATATTCAGGTGTTTTATTTCTATTAAGCGATGTGCCCAATCCTTTTTTGCGAAAATACGGCTCGGCGTGCAATAAAAAAGTTTCCTGGCAAAATGCATTGATAAAAATCACCTTTGAATACGTAGGAGAACTGGCTATATAAACTAAAAAGGGTGAGCTGTTATCTGGCTCACCCTTTCTCTTTACCGCTTCAACAATTTGATCACTTCATTCGTTTTCGATCCCTTTATTTTCAGGAAATACAGGCCCGGCTTCAGCGCCAGTGGCGAAAGGTTCAGCGGTTTCAAATTACCGCCGGTAAAAGGATGTCTGGCTTTATACAGTAATGTGCCTGATTCGCTCAGCAGTTGTACTTCTACATCCTCATTGCTGAATGTACTGCCAGTCAGTCCTCTCTTTTGAATATACAATTGGTTTTGTAATGGGATGGGAAAGGCAAGCAGGCGGTTATTGCCAGTCACCGGTGCTTCGGTTTGGCTTAGTAACTGCCGGGCGGCTGAATGGGCAGCAGATTGTACAATGGCAATGCCATTGATCTGCGGATTACCTGTTACGGCTGCAAAATCAAGATCGAGCACCCCATCATTCACCGTCACTAAAATAATTTCTTTATGCGCATTGCGATAGCCGGCAGCTGCGTAAATATCGAAATTATCGAGGCGAACAGCGCCTTCAGCGCGCACATCAAATACCCGTAGTCCGGAAGCCTGGTTCGTGTTCTCGGCAAAGTACAAGCGCACTTCATAGGTTCCATTGCTTACTGGAAAATTATAGCTTACCTGGGTTCCACCGAAAGAGGCATAGCGGTTCGTGCTGAAGATTTGTGAGGGCGCATCCGTGGTATTCGTTCCATTCCATGGCTGGTCGCTGCCCGTAGTATAATTGGAAGAAGCAGGATTGAGCCAGGGACAGGGATCTGTTTGTTTATCTTTGTGCCAGGCAATAGGCGTGCCGGGCACTTCAAGGCCACCTGCATTAACGCGATATAACACAGTGTCTGCCGGTGCACCCTGGAATTCATAAGCGCCCGCATCATAAGCAGCTACTGGTCGGGTCAGGTTCTCAAAATCGAAGGGGATAGTAAATCCGGTAGGATTCACCCCCGCATTTATAGCCACTGAACCCGGCAGCAGATCATAATTACCAGCAGCGGCGTTTTCAAAATTAAATGGTGCTGCAGTCGTTCTGATCACATTGCCGCTGACGACCATGGTGCCGCTCATTCTGTCGAATGCCGTATCGGTGGCCGTACGTACAATGGCATTGTTTTGAATGTAGGCGGTGCTGGCAACGGTTGGGTCAAAGCGGATGACCGGCTGGGTATTGCTGCCCATCAAAATGGTGTTGTTTACGTAATAGAAATTTTTTCCGGCTTCGGAGGTGGGGTGACCGCTGTAAATGGCCATCTCACCGGGATTAACGATCACATTATTGTACACATAAACATTTCCCACGCCCAGGACCGTTATGCCATTCGCCAATGGGTCTTCTATATAGTTATTGTAAAATGAGCCGGAGAAACCATTTCCCAATTGTACGCCGCTGCGCTGGTTGGTTAAATTTAAAAGGCCGGGATCAATAACCCGGTTATTATAGATCCTGGCTTTTCCCGAATACGTGCATCCTACCTGTATGCCTTCGCGGCCGGTACGTTCGGTGATATTGTCATAGAGTTCCAGGGTGTCGATGTCATGTTGATTGCCATCTACAGCCCAGTTGAACTGTCCTATATAAAAACCCTCTCCGGTCCGCTGGTCATGCATGTAATTATGGTGGAATCTTACATTGCGCATCACAAAGGGGCCCCGGCCGGAATTATCTGTTTTAGCCATAATGCCGGCGAAGCCGGAGTTTTTGATCT
Source organism: Longitalea arenae (assembly GCF_016924755.1). GTDB lineage: Bacteria > Bacteroidota > Bacteroidia > Chitinophagales > Chitinophagaceae > Niastella > Niastella arenae. The sequence goes on from NZ_JAFFJX010000005.1 coordinate 191,298, forward strand.
CGATATGATCTACTTCAAAATTGGTGCTCTGGGCTTCCAGCTGCATACCCTGTGCAGCGCTGTCTACTACAATACCATACTGGTCGCTGCTGCCGGTGCCGGTGATGCGGAAATATTTCGACCCCTGGAATTTGATGCCGTAAGAGAGACCGGAAGCCAGCCTGAAGGTGACCTTTCCACCGCAATTGATAAATACAATGGGATTGTTGTGCGAACCAGTCACGTTGGTGATCAACAGATTTCTGGTACGGATACCTGCCTCCAGGCATACTGTATCACCCGGCTGTACCGAGGATGCATTGAAAGATTGCTGCGTAAGGGGGATGGTAACAGCGCAATTACAGTTCTGCGCATACGCCGTTCCAGTACACAGCAAACCAGCCAGCAAGGTTATGCCGGCATTTCTCCACGTAAATTTCCTTGACATAGAAGTTGATTTATTAATGAAAAATAATAAAGCGATCGACCGGGTAGGAACCGATGGAGTGTTATAAGGTTACCAGGAATGACATTGAAAATTTGAGCGTAGCGGGAATTGCCTTGCGGCAGAGCGAACACATAAAATCTTATGCCTGTACCAGCGCTCCGGCGTTTGCTAACCAGGAAGCATAAGTGTTGGAAATAATGTATAATTAAGAGCCAAGATAATTTATAACACTTAAATTTTTGATATCAATGTTTACGCGCTGCCTTGCACAAATTCACTGTTACCCATATCCCACCGGCCAGGTAAAAGCTTTCCCAATCTGGCGCGTCTGTAGGGCCCTAAAAAAATATGGTGAACTGTTTTAAATTTCGTAACTTATGTATATAAATTTCAGTTTATGAAAAGAATTGTGGTGGTCATAATACTAATTGCCTTTATAGGGGCGGTTGCTTTTGCCAGGCTGAGCCGGACAAACAGAACTGATAAAGAAAAAGCGCCTGTTAAGCAGGAGCAAAAGAGCGAAAAGAAAAAAGAATACAAGCGACACTGTATGTTCTCTTACTAAACAAAAACAGTAAAGAGCAGGGTGCACCTGCTCTTTTAATATCAGTGCCTGGATCAATAAATGATAGATATATGAATGAGAATTTGCAAACTATCCTTAATGACAGTAAACCCGTATTGGTAGATTTTTTTGCGGAATGGTGCGGTCCCTGTAAAATGCAGGCCCCCGTGCTTAAAGAAGTAAAATCTGAAGTAGGGGATAAGGTGCGGATCATCAAGATCGATGTGGACAGATCGCCGGCAATTGCCCAGCAATACCAGATCAGCGGGGTGCCTACCCTGATCCTGTTCAGGAATGGCCAGCCCGTTTGGCGGCAGTCGGGACTTGCTTCCAGAAAGCAGCTGGTTGATCTGTTACAGCAACATGTTTAAAACGGTGGAGTGGGGACTGCCTGCGGAGCTTACCAAAGGAGCTTTTTTTAGTGCAGCAAACCCCCACATATATGATATTGTGTTAATAAATTCTCCTTACAGAGTTGGTGATGGAAACGCTGAATGCGTAAGCCGCCAAAGGCGGGGCAGGTGTAAAACACAGAACTGCGAACGGGTAACCGGCAACCGGTAACTGGCAACCGGTAACTGGTAACCGGAACCTTCACCGTTATATCCTGCAAAAGAATGACAACCATGATCATCCGTTGCAGGCGTATTCGACAGATACCTTATTGAGTGCATCATATAATATGACGTATAAAAGAACATCCCGCTGACCGCTTCTCCGGCAAATTAAACGTCATTAAAACAAATTAATTCAGCAAATATTTCAGAATCACCAGCACGCCTTATATCTTTGCAATCATCTGATGATATGATGACTAATATGATTCCCCGCAGGTCACTGGCTGATGAAGTAGCTGCCCAATTGCAACAGCAGATCACCCTTGGAAAATTCAAAACCGGGGAGCAATTGCCAATTGAGCCGGAATTGATGAAGAGCTTTGGGGTAGGGCGTTCTACCATCCGGGAGGCCATCAAGATACTGGTAAACTCGGGTCTCCTGCGCGTTCAGCAGGGACTGGGCACCTTTGTAGAAGGCGCTGACGGCATTAAAGAACCTTTGCCTCAGCGGCTGAAGCGAGCCGCCTTTAAAGACCTGGATGAAGTGCGGCAACTGATAGAAATGAAGATCGCTGAAAAAGCAGCCGCCAACCGTACCCAACAGGACCTGAAAGAGATCCGCCACTGGCTGGCGGCACGAAAGAAAGCAGCTACTGAAAACCTGTTGCTGGAAAGTATTGAGGCCGATATCCGGTTTCACACCGCCATTGCAGTAGCCTCCAAAAATGAGATCCTGGCCGACCTTTACAAAACATTCTCATTGCAAATAAAAAAGGGCTTCTTAACCATTTTTACAGACACTACTGATTTCCGGGAAACACAAAACCTGCATGAACAATTGTTGAAAAGCATTGAAGCTAAAGACACCAAAAAAGCCTGGAACACAGCTGCAAAAATTATAGGACATACTGCTCAGTAAAAAAATTTGTATTTAAACATCAGATGATCTGACTAATTATGATGAAAACAACCAATTCCACCGCAGTTGTCGATCCCAAAACATTGGCGCAAACTACTGTATACTCTATCCTGTTCACTATCAGCTTTACCCATCTGTTAAACGATATGTTGCAGTCGGTTATCCCGGCCATCTATCCGCTGCTGAAGGACGATTTTCATTTGTCGTTCACTGAGATCGGGCTGATCACTTTTACCTTCCAGCTTACGGCTTCATTGCTGCAGCCTTTTGTAGGACACTATACCGACAAAACACCGCGCCCTTATTCGTTGGCCATCGGCATGAGCTTTTCATTAACAGGGCTTATTTTATTGGCATTTGCCTCCAGCTTTTTAGCAATACTGGTTGCTGTAAGTTTGATCGGTATGGGATCGTCTGTGTTTCATCCTGAATCTTCCCGGGTGGCGCATCTGGCTTCCGGCGGTAAAAAAGGACTGGCGCAATCTATTTTCCAGTTAGGCGGAAATGCCGGCGCAGCAATAGGGCCTTTACTGGCAGCCCTGATCGTTGTTCCTTATGGTCAATTCAATATCATCTGGTTTGCCTTCATAGCGATATTAGGCATCGTTGTGCTGCTTAAAGTAGGAACCTGGTATAAAGGCCATTTAGCAACAAAGAGCAGGAACAGGCCGGTTGCCCTACCGGCTTCGCATAAGGCATTATCGAAGGCAAAAGTCATCACTTCTTTGGGCATCCTGTTGGTGCTCATCTTCTCCAAGTATTTTTATATGGCCAGCATGAGCAGCTATTTCACTTTTTATCTGATCGACAAATTCCATGTAACGGTACAGCAGTCGCAGATCTATCTGTTCATCTTCCTGGCATCTGTAGCCGCCGGTACTTTATTGGGCGGCGCCCTGGGCGACCGTTTTGGACGGAAATATATTATCTGGATCTCTATTTTGGGCGCGGCGCCATTTACCTTACTGTTGCCTTATGCCAATCTGTTTTGGTGTGGTGTGCTTTCAGTCATTATTGGGCTTATCATTTCCTCTGCGTTCTCTGCCATTTTAGTGTATGCAACAGAACTGGTGCCTGGAAAAGTAGGGATGATCGCCGGATTGTTCTTTGGTTTTGCCTTTGGGATGGGCGGGCTTGGTTCAGCCGTATTGGGAAAACTGGCTGATATAACCAGCGTAGGTTATGTCTTTAAAGTTTGCGCATTCCTGCCGCTGATCGGTATTGTCACCGGTTTTCTGCCGGATATTGAACAGCGAAAAATGTCAAAAGCATAACACAAATGGATCTAAGCAATTTAGTGAACCCGCTTGCAGAGCGGGTTTTTTTGTGGTAAGCTGGTCGATGGCAGTGGGCATATTACATTATATTATGGTGCCTGGTATACAGTTGTATACGATTGCACGTGGCCGGCATCTTGCACAGTTATTGCCATGCTTATTGCTAAATCTTCACGAATATCAGAAATATGATTTGATGAATGTCAAATATGCTACTTTTGAAAGGACTATTAACAATAATTGCAAAGCAGGTTCCAAAAATGAATTTTTGCGCTTAAGTTCAAAAATCCTGCTGTTCGACCAACAAGGAAAGCGCCGCTGTAGCCTGCGTTTTATTTCATCCAATCTATAAATGTGATCAATCAACTGCTGAAGCGCTATTTTTGCTATTGAACCATACCGTTTCTATGCAAAAGACATTATTGTTAAGTCTGGGTATATTGTTATGCGCTATCATACAAGCGCAGCCGGCCGCAAAGTTTGAAAGTGAAATTAAGAAGTTTGAAAAGGCGGACAGCATTACTCCTCCGGCTAAACAGCAGGTGCTTTTTATCGGCAGTTCATCCTTCCGGCTCTGGAACGATTTTTCGCAACGCTTTAAAGGCTATGCGGTCATCAATCGTGGATTCGGCGGGGCAGAACTTGCTGATGTCACCCGCTATGCGCGCCGGATCTTAATTCCCTATCGCCCTTCGAAAGTATTTATCTATGCCGGTGAAAACGATATTGGCCATGATCAGTCCGCCGAAGCCGTCTTTAAGCGTTTTTTGGAATTGTTCGAGCTGTTATCGGCCGAATTGCCCGACACCCGGTTTTACTTTATTTCTGTAAAACCCAGCCCCAGCCGTCTAAAATACAAAAGCCAGCTGGAGGACTTCAATAAAAAAGTGAATGCGTTTATTAAAGAACGCTCCTGTAACTGGACCTTCATTGATGTGTATCATCCGATGCTGGCGGAAGACGGTTCGCCGAAAGCCGATATCTTCCGGCCCGATAAACTGCACATGAACAGCAAGGGCTACGATATCTGGGAAAAATTAATTAAGAAACATATGTAACTGCATATGCTGAAAGGGCTGGCCTTATGGCCAGCCCCGGCGTTATGTCGCTTTATGCGTTTTTCAATTTCTCTATATCGAATTTTTTCATCTTCATATACACCTGGATCACATTTTGTGCTTTGGCGGGGTCGCTTAAGAGCTTCGGTAAAATGGTTGGCACAATTTGCCAGCTCACGCCAAACTGATCTTTTAGCCAACCGCACTGGCTTTCAGTGCCGCCATTCGCCGTTAATTTTTCCCAGTAATAATCGATCTCTTCCTGCGTTTCGCAATCCACCACAAAAGATACAGCTTCATTGAATTTAAAATGCGGGCCCCCATTCAATCCCATAAATTTCTTGCCATTCAGTTCGAAGGTGACCACCATTTGATTGTCGGCAATGATCTTTGAATTTTTAAATACGGAACAATAGAAGTTGGCGGCGGCCTGTGCCTGTCCATCGAACCAGAGGCAGGGATAAATTTGATTAGTCATGATCTTTGTTTTTTGCTTTATTGATAACACAAAGTAACAGCCCCTGAAAAACCGGAAATAGAACAAAGCCGACATTATTCGACCTGGCCGAATTTCAGGTATTCTTTGGGTGTAATACCGGTGAATTCTTTAAAACTGCGGATAAAATGGCTTTGATCGGCATAACCATGGGCAAAAGCGATATCGGTAAGCTTGTTGAACCGCCGGTTGTTAAGCTGCTGAAAGGCATTATTGAACTGCCAAATGCGCCTGAACAGGCTAGGCGCCACCCCAATGTTCCTTTCAAACAGCCGTTGAAAGCTGCGCTCAGTAATATACAATTCCTTCTGTACTTTGATAAGGGCATCCTTGCTGGCATTTTGCACAATGGCCTGGGTGGCGAACCGGATCAGTTTTGAATCGACCGTTGATTTTGTGATCAGGCTGAACACGTACTCGTTCAGCAGGTCAAGCATTGCAGATGTGGTGGTGGCGTTCAATAATCGTTCCTGTAACTGACCGGTTTTGGATGCCGGCAACAGATTAAGATCAATGGGGTTGTCGGTCAGCTCCCGCGCAGAAACGCCAAATAAGGCAAATAACGCAAACGGCTTAAAGAAATAGGCGATCAACGTAAAGTTGTCGCGGATGGTGAGTGTTTCGGGGAAAACGGTTTGGCCAAACAGCGTGAGGTTATTGGTGTTATTCTTGATAAGTCCGCGGGCCGTTTGAAACAGCAGGGTAGGCGCTCCATTGGCATATAATGGCAGCGTAAATGGATTGGTGACCAGTACATCTTCAATGACCAGGATCCTGTCCACATAATTACTGATCTTTTCGCATGGTACAAGGTTACTCACTTTCATTGTTCTTGCTTTGACCAGGTGGCGCCAAAGATAAGACTAAAAAAGCAGGCCTTATAAAAAGCAAAACGTTCCGGCAGGCACCGGAACGTTTTTATTATACACACATCTGGTAATGTTATATATCGAATCTGTCGAGGTTCATCACTTTGTTCCATGCAGCTACAAAGTCTTTCACAAATTTCTCTTTGCCATCGGCGCTGGCGTATACTTCTGCAATGACCCTAAGTTCTGCATTGGAACCAAAGACCAGGTCAGCACGGGAAGCTGTCCATTTAGGCTGTCCGGTTTTACGGTCGCTGCCCAGGTACAATTCCTTGTCTTCCGAAACCGCTTTCCAGGCGGTGCTCATATCGAGCAGGTTAACAAAGAAATCGTTGGTCAACACGCCGGGGCGGCTCGTGAATACGCCGTTCTTGGAACCATCGAAATTGGTGTTCAATACGCGCATGCCACCCACCAACACGGTCAGCTCAGGTGCTGTAAGCGTGAGCAGGTGCGCCTTATCGATCAGCAACGCTTCAGTAGCAACGGGCAGTTTTGCGCTGCGGTAGTTGCGGAAGCCATCGGCAACGGGTTCCAGGAAGCCCATCGATTCCACATCGGTTTGCTCCTGCGAAGCATCCATACGGCCAGGTGTAAACGGAACGCTGATCTCATGTCCGGCATCTTTGGCTGCCTTTTCAACAGCAGCGCAGCCAGCCAGTACGATCAGGTCAGCCAGTGACAGTTTTTTACCACCCGATTGAGCACCGTTAAATTCTTTTTGAATGCTTTCCAGTTTGCCCAATACTTTCTGCAACTGGGGCGGATTGTTTACCGGCCAGTCTTTTTGCGGGGCCAGCCGAATACGGGCGCCATTGGCGCCGCCGCGTTTGTCGGTACCACGGAAGGTAGAAGCCGAAGCCCAGGCAGTGAAAACGAGTGCTGAAACGCTTAATCCGGATCCCAGTATTTTCGCCTTCAGATCAGCAATATCTTTATCATCGATCAAATCATGGTCAAGAGCCGGGATGGGGTCCTGCCAAAGCAGTTCCTCCTGCGGCACGTCGGGGCCCAGGTAACGGGCGCGGGGGCCCATATCGCGGTGCGTTAATTTAAACCAGGCACGGGCAAAGGCATCTGCAAAAGCATCCGGATCTTCCAGAAAGCGCCTGGATATTTTTTCGTATACAGGATCAAAGCGTAAAGACAGATCGGTTGTAAGCATCGTGGGTAAACGCTTTTTAGAACCATCAAATGCATCGGGAATGATGTTCTCTGCATTTTTTGCTACCCACTGGTGTGCACCGCCCGGACTTTTAGTTAATTCCCATTCGAAAGCAAACAGGTTCTCGAAGAAGTTATTGCTCCATTTAGTAGGTGTTTTGGTCCAGGTTACTTCGAGGCCGCTGGTAATGGTATCAGCACCTTTACCGGATCCAAAACTATTGCTCCAGCCCAGGCCCTGCAGTTCCAGGTCTGCAGCTTCCGGTTCTTTGCCTACATGTATATCAGCAGGAGCGGCGCCATGGGTTTTACCAAAGCTGTGCCCGCCTGCAATGAGGGCCACTGTTTCTTCATCGTTCATAGCCATCCGGCCGAATGTATCACGAATATCTTTAGCGGCAGCAAGAGGGTCAGGATTACCGTCGGGGCCTTCCGGGTTCACATAGATCAAACCCATTTGTACGGCAGCCAAAGGTTTTTCCAGGTTGCGGCTATGGATCTTGCCATCTGCATCGTCATCTGAAGAAACCACGCCATGCTCTTTAGGTACACCAGGTGAGCCATGCGCATACCGGATGTCGCCACCCAGCCAGGTGTTTTCAGAACCCCAATACACATCTTCATCTGGTTCCCAGGCATCCACCCGGCCGCCGGCAAAGCCGAATGTTTTAAAGCCCATTGATTCCAGCGCCACATTACCCGTGAGGATCATGAGATCGGCCCAGGATATTTTATTGCCATATTTCTGTTTGATCGGCCAAAGCAGCCTGCGCGCTTTGTCGAGACTCACGTTATCGGGCCAGCTGTTCAGCGGAGCAAAACGTTGTTGACCCGAACCACCGCCGCCACGGCCATCAAATACGCGATAGGTACCGGCACTATGCCAGGCCATACGTACGAACAGCGGACCATAGTGACCAAAATCGGCCGGCCACCATTCCTGTGAATCGGTCATGAGTGCATGCAAATCTTTTTTTACTGCTTCCAGGTCAAGGCTTTTGAAAGCTTCGGCATAATTGAAATCCTTTCCCAGCGGGTTCGATTTCTCTGAATGCTGCCGAAGGATACTTACCTTCAGCTGGTTAGGCCACCAGTCGCGGTTGCGGGTACCACCACCGGCCACATTTTGCTTCAGGCTGCCATTATGAAAGGGACACTTACTGATGTCGTTAGATCCTTTTTCCATTTTATAAGTTGTTTATGGTATTTAGTGAACAATCCCTGCAGTATGTATGCAGGGTGGTAAAATTAGGCTTTTGAGTACATAATTATAATCAATTGCTTCTATAATTCAATAGCTAAAATCTATGATGCAGAATTGCTTATATTCGGTTACACAATTTAACTGTATTGGCCATCATGAAACATGCCCTCACCATTATTAATTGGCTATTCTTTGCCGATTGCTGCTTTTCCCAGGATCCCTGGAAAATTTCCGCCCCGTCCATTGATCCATCCAATTATTACGGGATTACTATTGCCAATGGAATGATCGGGATTGTATCATCGCCCGAGCCGTTTAAAGTAAAAGATATAGTGCTGGCCGGCGCATATGATCTGTACGGGCGCGGGCGGGTAAGTAATTTCCTGCGCAGCTTCAACCTGCTGAACATGCATCTGGACATTGACGGCCGGCGAATCGATGCTAAAAGTATCACCGGCTTTAGCCAGGAGCTCGATATGCGGCGGGCGGCCTTTACCGCTTCTTTTGATCATGGCGATAAAGCTACCATCAGTTATACATATTATTCATTGCGCCATCTGCCTTACACCGTTCTCATGGATGTAAACATCACTGCCAGAAAAGATATTGCCATCACCGGCGCCAGCGTAATGGAAGCGCCCGATGCGTTGAAAGACGTACAGAACTATTACAATGAGATCGACCGGCCGCATGTGGTGCTTAGTTTGCTTACATCAACCGCCAGATCGCCCACCGGCAAATTACTGATGTGCGCCTCCAACACTTTCTTATTTGATGAAGAACATGGGCATGAGCCTCGGGTCATTCATGAAATGTGGGACAACAATATGCACCTGATGAAATTTTCAAAACAGCTGAAAGCCGGGGAGCGCTATCATTTTTCCATAGCAGGTTCTACCATCACTTCCGCCCATCACGACGATCCGTTGAATGCGGCTGAGCGCCTCACCATATTTGCAAAACTGGAAGGGCGGAACCGGCTCCTTCAATGGCATCAAAAAGCATGGGATAGTTTATGGCGAAGCGATATTGTGATCGATGGCGATGCACAGGCGCAACAGGATGTGCACAGTATGTTGTATCACCTGTATTCTTTTGTTCGGGAAGGAACGGCTAATTCCCCTTCGCCCATGGGGTTGAGCGGACTGGGGTATAATGGCCATGTATTCTGGGATGCGGAATTATGGATGTATCCTGCTTTGCTGGTATTGCATCCTCCGTTGGCCAAAAGCATGATGGAATACAGGTACCAACGACTGGAAGCTGCCAAACGAAACGCATTTACCAACGGATTTAAAGGCGCCATGTATCCCTGGGAGAGTGCTGAGACCGGCGTGGAGGAAACGCCGGTATGGGCATTGAGCGGACCTTTCGAGCACCATATCACCGCTGATGTGGCTATTGCCGCCTGGAATTATTATGCCGTAACACAGGATAAAGAATGGCTCCGCGAAAAAGGCTATCCTATACTTTCCGCCACGGCCGATTTCTGGACAAGCCGGGTGGAAAGAAATGGTGCCGGCCGGTATGATATAAACAATGTGGTAGCAGCCGATGAATGGGCCGAGAATGTAGATAATAATGCTTTTACCAATGCCGCAGCCAAAGCCAATTTACAATATGCCACCCAGGCTGCTACCGTGCTGGGCATACAACCCAACCCTGACTGGATGCAGGTGGCCAACAATATTCCCATATTAAAAATGACCGACGGCGTTACGCAGGAACATGCTACTTACAAAGGCGAGGGCATTAAACAGGCCGATGTGAATTTACTGGCCTATCCCTTAAAAGAGATCACTGATCCCAGGCAGATCAGAAAAGACCTTGCGTATTATGAAACCCGGGTGCCCCAGGAAGGCACGCCTGCCATGACCCAGGCTGTTTTTGCCTTGCTGTATGCCCGGCTGGGCGACAGCAGTAAAGCCTTTCATTGGTTTAAAGATGCGTATCTGCCGAATCTAAATCCGCCATTCCGGGTGATAGCCGAAACCAAAGGCGGTACCAACCCTTATTTTGCAACCGGTGCAGGCGGCGTGTTGCAGGCGGTATTAATGGGCTTCGGTGGACTGGAGATCACCGCAAAAGGAATTATCCAGGGCAGATCTGTTTTACCGGCAAACTGGAACAAGTTGACGATCACCGGCGTTGGGGTGGGGAAGAAGACCTATACCCGGAAGGGAATAAATAATGGAGCGCCTGAATGAATGCAGCCCGCCTCGGTTAATGTAAAACAACAGGCAATAAAAAATCCTATACCAGTATACATTTCCACATTGGAAAGTAAACTATGGGTAAACCGATGGGCAGATTGAAACTTCTTTACTAACAGTTTATACCATCGATCGCATGAGCGGCATGGCGCCCGACGGGTAGCGCACCCGGTCTGTTGTAAAAGTTCGGGCGGTGCTTGCGGGGTGGCTGGGGTAACCAACGGCCTTGCCCATCCCGAAGTTGAACCAACAACTTTCAATTTTTCATTTGATTGTGAATACCTTAATGGAAAAGCCTTACTGGTAGGGTTCTTGTAGCGGTTACACATATTTTCTATCGTTACAGGAAAGCTTGTGGATGCACATCCATTTTTCGGGGAATGTAGAACCACAGATGAGGAATGTTCACGGTGGCATAATTTTTCATACATGAATAGAAAGTTTGACTATGGACAAAAGGGATTTAAAAAAGGATTTAAACAAAGACCGTCAGCAGCTTGAAGAAGAAAAGGATAATACTGTTTCGCAACCCGATCCTGAAACACTTCACAAAACAGATCCTCAGGAGAATATGAAGGGGCCCGTTAGTTCCCTGGTGAACAAGGCGAAGGATAGTGCTGAGGAAAACGATGAAGAAGACAATAGGGATAAAGATGAATAAAGCGTTCAGACAGTAGTTGTTCTAAATACACATAATATAAAAAAGGGCTATCAAAATTTGATAGCTTTTTTTACCGGCAGTTCAAACAAACAAAGCACAGCTATAATATAGTACCTCATTTAAACAAATTAACGATGGCACAAATGTTACATTTTGAAGTATCATACAGCAAAATACCTTCGGTGGATTTGAATTTCACTGGTGAATTGATCGCGGAAAAGTTTTTATTGAAAACGTGCATTATTGAAGAAAAAACGTTACAATTGTAGCCTGAATTATTTGGTGGTATTAAATAAATATCTTTAATTTTGAGTGATATTCATGAGCGGTAAGTTCAATATAATTAATACCACAGCGCTTGTCGAATGAGTGTAATAAGTTGATTCCTGTTGATGTCATTCTTTTCTTTCGTGCTTATTTTTCTATCCAATTATTCTTGCTAATACTTTCATCCATTATCCAAACATAGTGATGTCGGAAATGTCTAAATCTCATTAATACGGGATTATGATTGGCGGAGCCCTTGTTTGAGCAGGACCTTTTGTGTAAGAGCCAGTGAAGCGTTGATGAAAACCGGGTAGTCTTAAAAAAAATCTTTGTGTTTATAACGAGTATTCTCTTATCCTCTTTCGGTCCCCTTATTCTTTCATAATGTTAACCTTTAGTAGCTAAATCCAGCATAATGGGATTTTGATTGGCGGAGCCGTAAGTGCGAGTGTAGCAATGAAGCCATAATGTAAAGGTTAATGAATTGGTTAAGCGCTCTGTTGCCCTGGAAAGCAACCGGTTTAAAAATTAGTTCGTAAACACATTAAAACAACCAATTCTGATTATTACTGACTCCCTGATATTGTAATAATTGAAAAAAAACAACCAGCGATTTTCTTTTTATTCCGTATACCTTACTCTATTGAATAAAACAGACTCCATTCAATTAGTTCTTTAGTTTCATTCTTCTTTCGTTTCTACATCCATTATTCATGGTAATTCTTTCTCTATCCATTATCCAATTACACTATTTCGTTTACGGCTAAACCCGTAATGGATTTTCATGACCGGAGCCAGCCCTGTACGAATGAAAGCGCAATAGCCAATGTAATGGCTACACGAAAACCTGCCCCTGTTTATAGCGTATGTTTTTACTTAATCCAAAACTAAATCATGGGATTATGATGGGCGAAGCCTTTGCACACAAAAAAGAAGATCCGAAAGCAGTAAAGAAATGGTATGCTGTATATACACATGCCAAATGGGAAAAGAAAGTTGCCTCCTTATTTACCCGCAAGAACATTGAAAATTATTGTCCCCTCAACCGCGTGCTGCGTCAATGGAGCGACCGCAAAAAAATTGTGTATGAACCCTTGTTTACCTGTTATGTATTTGCCCGCGTAACGGAGAAAGAGCGAATAAGTGTATTGCAAACGGATGGCGTTCTCAATTATGTTACCTGGCAGGGTAAACCGGCTGTTATCCGCGACTCTGAAATAGAGGTGATCAAAAATTTCCTGCTCGAACACAGCAATGTAAGACTCGAGAAAATTGATGTGGACGTAAATGACAGGGTGCGCATTAAATGCGGCCTGTTCATGGAACAGGAGGGGTTGGTAATGGAAGTACTCGGTAAAACAGTGCGGGTTTGCTTGCCAACGCTCGGATATGCCATGCTGGCCGAAATACCAAAGTCGCACGTTGAGGTGGTAGACAGCAAAGCGAGGGGAGATGAACATTTAATTTCCTAATTAATATATATATTACCGTGAAGTCACTGCACCCAAAAAACAAAACCTTAATTCACAGCAAGCCGCCGGGGCGGCTGTTCAATGAAACCTGGCTATGGATGGTACTGCTGGCCGGCGTCTTATGTGCATCCTGTACGAACACAAAGAAAGTGGTATACTTTAATGGTATCAGCGACACAGAGATCAGTAATGCCATTGACAATCTGGAGCCTGTTATTCAAAAGAACGATCTGCTTAGTATTACTGTAAGCAGTCCGAATGCAACCGCCAGCCAGCCTTTCAATACAGCAGTAACAGTATCTACCCAGGCGATAGGATACACCTCCACCCAGGCAACCGGCTACCTCGTTGACCAGGATGGTTTTATCGACATGCCGATGCTGGGCAGGATCAAAGCGGCCGGTTTAACTAAAAAAGGCCTGAAAGAAAGTATTACAAAGGTTATTACCGACAACAAATACCTCTTGTATCCGGTAGTGACCGTTCGTTACCTGAATTTTAAAGTAACGGTGCTCGGCGAAGTTGCCAAACCGATGGTGATCAATGTGCCTGACGAAAAGATCAACATTCTCGAAGCATTGGGCTTTGCAGGAGATATGACCGTGTATGCGCGGCGTGATAATGTTACTTTGATCAGGGAAGAAAAAGGATCGAGGATCGTTAAAAGGCTTGACCTCAATTCAGGCAACTTGTTATCCTCGCCCTACTATTACCTCAAGTCGAATGATATTCTTTACGTAGAACCCAATAAACAGAAAGTTGCCACTGCTGGTAACACCCGAATTTGGCTGCCGGCTATTTTGAGTGCTCTTTCACTGGCAGTTGTGATTATTGATCGATTAACAAGGTAGATATGCAAACTAACAAAAAATCAGGCAATGAAATGAACATCGTTTCAGTTGCCATCAACTGGTACCTGCCATACTGGCCATTGTTCGTTCTGTTGATCATTATTGGCCTTGCAGGCGCATGGGCTTATCTCAAGTATTATGCTACTCCTGTTTATGAAACGTATGCGACCATCATGGTAAAAGACGAAAAGAAGGGAGTGGATGAATCAGGTGTACTGGAAGCCCTTCAGATCTATCCCACAAAGAACATTGTTGAAAATGAAATGGAGGTCATTCACTCCAGGAAGTTGATGGAAAAGGTGGTGGACCAACTACAGTTGTATGCGCCCATCTATGAAGCCCCTTATAAAGGGAAAATGAAAGCTACTTCTGCTTACACGAGTTCGCCTATTACTATTTCTGTAAAAGATCCCCAGGAACTGAAAGAAACGGGCGAGCTGGATGTGCCTATTTCAGTTACTTATTATAACGACAATAATGCCGGGGAATTTAAGGGCCTTTACACAGGAAAGCCCAAGGAAGTAGTTATTGATGGCAAAGTGTATCCATTGGAAAAATGGTGCTCGACCCCATATGGTGAGCTGAAATTTGATTACAACGAACGGCTGGCGGAACCGGCAAAGGGGCCATTGTTCTTCCGCCTGTATAAACCAAAAAATATAGCGCCCAGTTTCATCAGCAATCTGGAAGTTCGCGCGGCCAGTAAGTTATCTACCACCATCACGCTGGTATTCAAAGATGAAGTGCCTCAGCGCGGGGAAGATATTTTGAACAAATTACTGGTAGCTTATAACCTCTTATCGATAGAAGAAAAGAAGGGAACTGCTTTTAATACGCTCGAGTTCATAGAAAGCCGGTTAATAAAAGTTGAAAGGGAACTGGACTCTATCGAGAATAAGATCCAATCGTTCAGAACCAGAGAAGATGTGGTGGATCTTAGCCAGCAAAGCAAACAGTATCTGGATAATGTGGGCAGCAACGACCGTAAGATCGCCGATCTGAGCATGCAGTTGGCTGCTTTGGACGAGATGGAACGTTATGTTAAATCCAACAAAAACAATGCAGACGATGTGCCTGCCGCAGTGGGTATCAACGATCCGCTATTGAGTGACCTGATGCAGAAATTATATAATGCCAAAGTCGAATACGGTAAGCTGATGAATACAACTGCCGAGAACAATCCATTCGCTTTAGCAGTTGCCAAGGAAATTGAACAAACGCGCCCGCTCATTCTTGAGAAATTAAGATCACACCGGATCAACCTGGAAGCCAGCAAAAAAGACCTTACCGCCATTAGCGGTAACTATAATTCCATGCTGCGGTCCATTCCCCAGAAAGAAAGGGACCTGATGAATATCAGTCGTGAGCAGGTGATAAAGAAGAGTATCTATAATTACCTCCTCGAAAAAAGGGAGCAAACGGCGCTGGCCAGTTCATCTGCCGTTTCCGACAGCAAGATCATCGATTATGCAAAGTCGAACCTTACGCCCGTAAGTCCGAAGAAGTCGCTGGTTTATTTTGCGGTGCTGGCCGGTGCTATCGGTTTGGCCATCGGGTTGGTATCAGCCCGCGAAATGCTGAACAAGAAGATCCTGTTCCGCTCTGAAATAGAATCTCTCACTTCGGTTCCGGTGATCGCAGAACTTGCGGCCAATAAAGAAAATGAATCCCTGATCAAGTCGGGCTCCAAAGTATCAGTGGTAGCAGAACAGTTCAGGCACCTGCGGGCCGCCATCGGATTGATCGGCCGGCAAAAAGAAATGAAAGTGAAGCGGATCCTGATAACCTCCAGCATTTCTTCAGAAGGAAAGACCTATATAAGCACCAACCTGGCCAGAAGCCTGGCCCTGGCGGGCAATAAAGTGGTGTTGGTTGACCTCGACATCCGCAAGCCAAAAACATCTACGATCATGGGTGTGGTTGATAAACCAGGTGTAGCCGATTTCCTGGAAGGAACAAAAGAGCCGGAAGAGATCATCGGCAGCAGCATGGATTCGAATTTATACATTGTGAGCGCCGGCAGCGGCATAGATAATGCCAGGGAGCAGATATTGAGTGGCCGGTTGAGTGTTCTGCTGAACTACCTCAATGCCAATTTCGATTATGTGATCCTGGATGCCTCACCCATTGACCCGGTATCTGATTCTTATGTATTGTCTGATTACTGCGATATAACCCTGTTTGTAATGCGGCATGGACGCACACCTAAAGCCATGGTGCAGATCCTTGACAATAACAGCAAATTCAAGGCACTGAAAAATCCGCATATCGTCTTTAATGGCATCCGCTCGAGGGGCATTAAAGGTATGTATGGTTACAGCTATGGTTATGGCTATGAAAACGTATACCGCGAAAAGCCGAGCAGGAAATCAAAATTGCAACGGGTATAATATTCTATTTCCAAAAAAACAGGTATGAAAATATTGGTTACAGGAAGCGCGGGTTTTATTGGTTACTTTCTTACCAAAAAACTCCTGGAACGGGGCGACGAAGTGGTAGGTCTTGATAATATCAATGATTATTACGACGTGAATTTAAAGTATGCCCGTTTGGCTCAGAATGGTATCGATAGAACCGGTATTGAATGGAATGTAGCAGTACAAAGCCATAAATACCTTAATTACCGGTTTGTTAAAATGAACCTGGAAGACAAAAAGAACATCCAGCGGCTTTTCAAAAAAGAAAAATTCGATATGGTGGCGCACCTGGCTGCACAGGCAGGGGTACGAAATTCCATCAATAACCCGGATGTATATATTCAGTCGAATGTCGCCGGCTTCCTCAATATTTTAGAGGCCTGCAGGCACAATAACATCCGCCACCTGGTATATGCAAGCTCTTCAAGTGTATATGGTTTAAATGAACAGATGCCTTTTTCTGTTAAACATTGCACCAATCACCCGGTTTCAATATATGCCGCTACCAAGAAGTCGAATGAGCTGATGGCCCATGCATACAGCTACCTCTTCAATATGCCCACCACAGGTATGCGCTTTTTCACCGTGTACGGTCCCTGGGGCCGCCCCGATATGGCCTATTATCTTTTTGCAGATGCCATTATGAAAGAACAGCCCATCGTGGTGTTCAATGAGGGCAAAATGAAAAGGGATTTTACATATATCGACGACGTGGTGGATGGTATTGTACATGTATTGGATCAGCCGGCTACGCCGGCTTCCTCATGGAGTGGGCTCAGCCCTGATCCTTCCTGCTCACCGGCGCCCTACCGCGTTTATAATATCGGCAACGACAGTCCCGTGGAGCTAATTGATTTTATTGCGGAGATAGAAAAGAACTGCGGTAAAAAAGCAATTATTGAAATGAAAGAGCAGGAGCGAAGCGATGTGTTAACCACCTGGGCAGATATAAACGAACTGGTAAACAATTTTTACTACAGGCCTAACACGCCGATACAGACCGGATTAAGCAAATTCATTCAATGGTTCAGGGAATACTATGCATTTGAGCAGTTGGAAATGAACCAGGTTAACACCATTTATTAATAACGCTGCAATGATTGAAAAACCGATAATAAGTAAACCCTCTGAAGATCTTGGAATTAATGGAGGAAAGCGCAGGGAGAACCTGAAGCAACGTGCCTATCTGAATACATTATCCAGTGTGATAGATTATACAGCAAACCGGCTCTCCGGTTTGCTTGTTAACCCATTTATCATTACCGGGTTGGGAACTTCTTTATTTGGCATCTGGCAAATGTTAGGTCAGTTTACCGGTTACGTAAACATTGCCGATACAAGGTCGTCGCAGGTGCTCAAATGGACGGTTGCACAAAAGAAGGACGTGGCTACGGTAGAGGAACTCAGAAGTGATGCTGGTGCCGCTTTTGTCGTTATGTTATTTGTAATGCCGGTGATTTTGATCGCTGGCAGTATTATCGCCTGGTACGCCCCCTATATAACCCATGCCGATAAAGCGCATTATACGCTGGTGCGTATTACCTGCTCACTGCTCATCTTTTCAATCCTCGTTTTTAAGTTCTTTGAATTGTTCGAAGCAGTACTCCGCGGAATGAACCTTACTTTCAAACGCATGGGTTTCCGGGCAGGCATCGTGCTCCTGGGTGGCGGATTAAAAGTACTCGCATTGATCGGAGGCTGGGGCCTGATAGGTCTCGCTGGCGTACACCTGGTAGAAAGTTTACTGATCGGTCTTTCGTTTTATATAGTGGTGAAAAGAAATGTAGACTGGTTCGGCTTCAGAATGCCTACCCGTTCGAATGTATTCCGGTTTGGTAAATTAAGCGCCTGGTACCTGGCCGACTCAGGCGCCAATATGGTAAATACCAATAGCGATAAACTTTTACTGGGTATTGTGGCTGGTCCGGTTACCGTAGCCTATTACTCCCTCACGAAATTTATCCCTGCCGCATTACAGGGGCTGATCAACCGGCTGATCCTGGGCATTATGCCCGGCATAGGAAAGCTGCTTGGCCTGAAGGAATATGATAAAGTAAAAAGCGTAAGAAAAAATATAAACCGCATCTCCCTGCTGCTGACAACGGCCTTTGGAACGACCATTATTATTTTCAATCAGTCGTTTCTGAGTGCCTGGGTAGGAAATGACCATTTTGCCGGTCATACGGCCAATGCGCTGATCATGCTCATGACCATCCAGGACACCTTCGTACGAAACGATGCCTGTATCATCAGCGCTACCCTTGATATCAAAAAGAAGGTATTTCTTACCCTTATCGCAGGCGCTTTGTTCGCCGCCTTCGGAATTGTACTGGCGAATAAGATGGGTATTGCCGGTCTTTGCATCAGCATGATGATAAGCAGGTTGTTCCTGTTTCTCGGGCAACGGAAAATACTTTCTGACCTCATGAAAACCGAGGCGCAGCCGGCTATGGCGGTGAGCTACCGGCCATTGATAACTGCCCTTTTAATGCTTGGGGCGGCCATTTGGCTCGCGACTGCTGCCGGCACAATGGGCATTTATCAAATGATCGTATTGGCGCCTGTTGCCTTTGTAAGTTCTCTGGTGCTGTTTTACATGATCGGACTGAGCCGCGGAGACCGGCTGGAATTCCGGCATATAATCGCTTCCATAAAATTCTTCAAATCGGATACTGGCTTCAGCAAAAATTAAAACCTTATACAAATGAAGATGTTGTTTGTGGCCCCTCGTTTTCATACCAACCAGGTGCAGTTGATAAAGAAGCTCCTGGAAGAAAAGCATGAAGTTACATTTCATGTAGCCAACATAGGACCAACCGAAGACCATAGTCTCATAACACCAGTCACATTTAAACAAAGCAAGCTGTCGGTACTCACCGAAAAGATCTTTGGAAAAGGCGCATCTACCAGAAAAAATTATTTCCCCAATCCATGGAGGTACTGGCAGGTTTTTAAACAATTGAATCCTGAAATGGTAGTGATCCGTGATCCCTATAAATTGTTTTCCCTGATGGCCGCCCTGTATGCGAAGATGACAAAAGCCAGGATCGTGTTTTATACCCAGGAGAATTTATACCGCTCCAGATCATGGCGCTTGCGGTTAAAACAAAAATTGACCATTCGCTTCTTTAAGGCAGCCTGGATGACCCCGATAAAAAGCAACAACTCCGGGAATAACAATGCGCTGAAGTATATGTATTATGTGCCACTGCCTGTGGCGGTAACTGCTGAGGAAAAATTCAATAACCACATAGCAAACGAAGGGCCAAAAATATTAATGGTGGGTAAATATCACCAGGAACGAAAAAAACACCTTTTGTTTATACGGGCACTCAGCAAATTGAAGAACCAGTACCGGTTTACCGCAACGATCGTTGGCGAATGTGCAACAGCCGCGCAGCAACTTAACCTGAATACAATTAAGCAGGAGGTAGACAGCCTGAAAATGACTGGTTTGATCGACTTTAAACAGAATGTGCCTTATCATAAAATGGCCGACCTCTATGCCGCCCATGACATTTTTGTACTGCCGGCCATTAATGAACAATATGGCGTATCGGTGAATGAAGCAATGGGCTATGGCCTGCCGGTGATTTGCACGGATACCTGCGGCGCTAAATTCAATATAACCAATGGGCAGAACGGATTTGTTGTAAAGTCGGATAACCTCGATGACCTCGCTGCCTCGTTGGAAAAACTTATTTCCGATTATCAGAAATTAAGTCAGATGCGGGCGCAGTCACTGCAATACGCCCGGGAAAATTTGAGCGTCGATACCTTTTATTCGAAGTTTACCCAATTGACCAGGGAGCGTTTTTCAATCGCGATGAGCTAGTCCCTGTATCATTTAACCACAAAAAGGGGAAGCCTTAATGACACCGTTTTTTTTATTTCTTCAGTTTGTATGCTTTTATGGACTTGGCATTTATGTGATACTTAAAAAAGGCGAGTTAAGTATTTTTTATCTGCCTGCCTTGTTCTTTGTAGAAAAGATCGTTGGTACGCTTAGTCCGGCTTTTTTGTATTACGGCCTTATAAGTTTTATTGTACTGTTACTTGTTGTAAAAAATGCTTCTTTATTCCGGAATAATATCTTTTCCTTCCTGTTGATCGTATATTTTTTTGCTTTATTGACCCAGGCAGAGAACCTGACCCTGATAAGGCCCTTCTTCTTCTCTGTTATCTGGTTGTTTTTGCTGATTGCGGTAATTCCCTCCATTTATGCAAAATATAGCAGGGAAGAGATCTTTAAAGAATTGTGTAATGCCTGTTTCCTGATCCTGATACTGTTTATAGCCAATGCCCTCGTATCAACAGTATATAAGTTCTCGCCCATGGGCATGTATGGTATCACAAAAGGCATCATGTATGGCAATCTTTGGGCGGCTGCGTTCAATACCTTGTCTACGGCATTATTTGTAGTTTTTTTAAAAGGGGTCACCGAACGCAGGCACATGTATGTTATTCTCACCGTCGTTTCCATGTTTTTTATTATGCTCACGTTACGGCGGACAGTTATGGCCCTGAGCGCTTTCGGCATCGTTGTGGGTATGTTAACATTAATGACCCAAAAGAAGGCCAAGATGGTATTTGTAATGATGAGTTTGATCGTTTTAACCGGTTACATCATTTATACCAATACAGATTTTATGCAGGAGTTCAACGAACGCGTTGAGCTGCGTAAACTCGATGACCGGGCACTGGCCGAAGAAAAACGATTCATAGAATATGACTTACTGTACAACGATATGTTCGTGTACAATGCATATAGCCCCTGGTTTGGGTTTGGTCTGTTCAACAGCGCCGGCAATTATGGTAATGGTTTTCTGGGCGACAGAAGCCTGCATGGCGATATTCCTAATTTACTCCATTCAAGCGGATTGATCGGTGTGCTGCTGTACCTGCTGATGATTGGCACCGCATTCGCCCAGGCGATCAAAGCTTCAAAGCAATACATTGATAAATTAATAATTCTTTTTTGTTCAGGGTCCTTCCTGGTTTATACGGTTACCGGCCGCTACACCGAGATAGCTTCAACATTGTTGTTATTTCTCGTACTGATGATCCCTTTAGCGAAAGATGAGCCGCCTGCGGAAGAGACAGAAGTGTAATTGATTCTTATCTAACAAACTACTTACAACGATGGCCAGATTTTTATTTTACGACGACAAGCTCATCAATCTTATGATGCAGGAAGAAAAGCCTTGTGGTGGTTCAGCCGTTCAATCGTTTGCATGGATGATGGGGCTGCTGGAGGAAGGGCAGGAGGTATATGTAATGACCAATTCGCCCGGGAACAAATCACTTAAGGAAGAGTGCAGCAAGATCAAACTGGTTCCTATGTATGAACCCAACAAAGGACTGCGCTGGCTGCGCTGGCTTTATTACCGCCTGCCACATACCTATAAGGGTATAAAAGCAGCGAAGCCCGATTATCTGTATGTTGGTATTCCTGCATGGACCTCTTTCTTCCTGGGCATCATTTGCCGGATGTTGAAAATTAAACTGATCCACCGCATCTCCAGCGACATCCAGTTGGATAAACGTTTTCGAAAAGATAATTCCGCCATCCATCAGTTCCTGTTAAACCAGGGCTTCCGGCTTTCTCACCATATCTTATGTCAGAACAATTATCAGTTGATGATGGTCGGAAAAAAATTTCCCGATAAATCGGCTATAAAGATCTCCAACCCTTTTTATGTAAAAAGCCAGGAGCCTGTTGACCAGAGTTCACGGCGCTATATAGCCTGGGTAGGTATTTACCGCTACCCGAAGAACCTGAAAATGTTATTTGAGATAGCCAGCATTTTGAGAAACGAGCGGTTTGTCATAGCGGGGAAAGAAAGCGCAAAAACGGATACGGAGACCAGTTATTACCTGGAAAAATTAAAACATTTACCGAACGTGTCCTTTTGCGGATACCTGCAACGTGACCAGGTTATGCCCTTTATTGCGAATGCCAGGTTTTTATTGAACACATCGCGCTATGAAGGCTTCAGTAATACGTTTCTGGAAGCACTGTCTGTGGGAACGCCGATCTTATCAGGCGTGAATGTAAATCCGGATTCCATTATTTCGAGGTATAATCTTGGCATCATTTACAATGATGTGTTCGATCTGTGCAAACAATATGCTTCCATAACTCCTGAACTGTACCAGCTGATGTCGGATAATGCAAGATCCTATGTGGCGCACAACCATGGCTACAAATTGATGGCCAGGAACCTGCTCAGGTATTTGTCAGAAATGGATCGAATACCCTATCGAAGTAATAACCGCCTGATAAAACTGACCGATCAGGCTACACATGCATAATTCAATAGTATGATGCTTCATAATCAAAAAACCCGTATTGTCTTTTTTATCGGCAGTTTAAAAGGGGGGGGCAAGGAACGCCGATTAATTGAACTGCTTACTTACCTGAATCAAAAAAGTAACTATGAGTTGAAGGTAGTAGTGACCGGTACGGAAATAGATTATTCCGCTTTTTATAAACTGAATATTCAGTACGAGGTCATTACGAAGAGATGGAAAAAGAACGACCCTACGGTGGTCTTTAAGTTCTATAAAATATGTCAGCAGTTCAGACCACATCTTATTCATACCTGGGGACGCATGCAGTCGTTCTATGCGCTGCCTGCGGTTATTGGCAGAAAGATCCCGCTGGTGAACGGACAGATCACCTCAGCGCCGCCCGGAGCAGGAAAGTGGTCGTTCAAAAAGATGATCGACCTCATCAATTTCAGTTTTTCAACGGTGATCCTTTCCAATTCACGGGCTGGTATAGAGGCTTTCAAACCTCCGCCGGCCAAGGCGAAAGTGATCTATAACGGTATCAACCCGAACCGTTTCGAAAATCTGCCCGATCCGGCGGAGGTGCGTGCAAAGTACGGGATTGCAACACCATTTACCGTAATAATGGTGGCTACATTTTCAAACAATAAGGATTACCCTTTATTCTTCAGGGTAGCGGAACTGATTACCCGGGTGCGAAAAGACATTACGTTTATTGCTGCGGGTGATAATTGCGATGATGATTCGGTAAGGGAACCGTACTATAAGCTGGCGCGCCAGAACCCGAATATTCTGCTTACCGGACGCGTGAGGGATGTGGAAGCGCTGGTAAACACTTGCACTATCGGCGTTCTTTTTTCCAATAGGGCAGTGCACGGCGAAGGGATCTCCAATTCGATTGTTGAATATATGGGCCTTGGCAAACCGGTGGTTGCAAATGATGCCGGCGGCACAAAAGAAATAGTACATAACAATGTAAACGGTTACCTGGTAACCCGGCAAACCGAAGAGGAAATTGCCGGATTGATCACTGAGCTAATTGATAACCCTGAAAAATGTTCAGCCTTTGGGAAAGTGAGCAGGAAGATCATTGACGAGTCATTCTCCCTTGATAAAATGGGAAAAGCCTTCGAACAAACCTATCAGGATATTCTGGCCAATGAAAATATTATAATTTATGAAAGTGCTATTCGTGAGCAGCGGCAACAGCAAAGAGTTTGATATCATACCTTTTATTAAAGAGCAGGGCGAATCCCTGAAGCTCGAGGGCATTGAAGTGGATTATTATCCGGTTCATGGAAAAGGTTTAAAGGGATACATAAAATCCGGCTTTCTTCTTCGCAAAATGCTGAAGAAAAAACATTATGACCTGATCCATGCGCATTTCACCTATTCAGGGTGGACCGCCCTGATCGGTGCAGGATGGAAGATTCCCGTGGTGTTATCCTTAATGGGCAGCGATGCCAACGGCGAATACAAAGGAGAGAAAAAGGTAGTGCTAAGCAGCCGGGTATCGTCTTTAATGACCTGGTTGATCCAGCCATTTGTAAAAGCGATCATCTCCAAATCTGCCAATATTGAGCAATCGGTTTACCTGAAACGTAAGTCATACATTATACCCAATGGGGTGAATATGCAAAAGTTCTGTCCGCCTGTGATGAATGGCCATAGTGACAAACCTGCAACAGATCGGAAAACGAAAGTTTTGTTCCTGGGCAATAAGAACAAACCCGGAAAGAATTTTCCGCTGGTAGAGGCTGCCATGCAGCATTTGGAATGGCAGAATGTGGAGCTGGTATGTCCTTTTCCCGTAGCGCATAATGATGTGCCGAAGTACTTAAATGAGGCAGATGTGCTGGTTTTCCCTTCGTATATGGAAGGATCTCCCAATGTAATTAAAGAAGCCATGGCGTGTAATTGCCCGATCGTATCAACCGATGTTGGCGATGTAAGCTGGGTGTTTGGAAAAACAAAAGGATGTTATCTGGCTTCTTTTGATCCGGCCGATTTTGCAGAAAAATTGAAAGAGGCCATCCGCTTTTCACAGACCAGGGGCAGAACCAAAGGGCGCCAACGCATTGTGAATCTCAGCCTCGATATGGAAACAGTGGCTAAGCGAATTCATGCTGTATATAGAAAATGTTTAACCAAAACTAAGTCATATCCATTTCCCGAAACAAATTATCACGCCCCCGTTCAAACTGAGTTGATTGGAAACAATAGTCAATAAACCCCCAAAATGACGCGATCGTATGAGAAAAAGTTTGAGAAACTTGGTGTGCCAGGTCGTAGCGCATTCATTTATCCTTACAGGCGTTGTGAGGTATGCAACCAGGAAAGCGCTAAACTCAAAATGTATTTTGTCCCTGTATTTTCACAAACCTTCGAAAGCTGAATTTGAATGGTGCATTCAGTGGCTCAAAAAAAATGGCTTCCGGTTTATTAGTCTCGATGATGTTGAAAGAGTAAAGAATGGGGAGATCCCCTTTCCAAAAGGATCGGTACTGCTTACGGTAGACGATGGCTGGCGGTCGAACGTGCCCAATGTAGTGGAAGTTGCCATCAGGCATGAAGTACCTGTAACCATTTTTGTGTCTACATCGCCGGTTGAAGAAGGCGCTTACTGGTGGTCCTATGTGCACCAGGCTAAACAAAAAGGTTTAATTCCATATACCAAGTACGAATTGAAAAAAATGCCCGAGCAAACAAGGGTTGGTATTTTACAGGAAATTAAAAAGAAGGTCAATCCCGGCAGGGATGCTATGACGGTTGACGAGGTTAAAACCATTTCTGCATATCCTTATATAACCATCGGCGCCCATACGCATACCCATCCGATCCTGATCAACTGCAATCAGAAACAGATCTATGAAGAATTGAAGATTTCCCGGCAAAAGCTGGAGTCGTGGATAGGAAAGGAAGTAGATTATTTTGCTTACCCCAACGGCGATTACAGCACAAGGGAAGCACAAATATTAAAGAACCTGAAGTACCGGCTGGCTTTTTCTTCCGATCCCAAATACCTGACACCCGAGTCGCTTCGGAACAGTTTCACCCTGCCGCGCTTCGGTTTTCTGGAAGGCGCTTCTACCGCAGAGAATATCTGCCGCATGATAGGCATCTGGCAACCATTAATGATGAAGTTGTCGCGCTTTCCTTACTTAAAACCGAAGAAAAACAACAAAGAAATTATTCAGGAAAGTATGCCTAAAGGAGGCCCTAGTCCAGCATGAAGATCCTATTTGATATCAAACATCCCGCCCAGCTGAATCTTTTCAAAGGGCTTACCAGTGAGTTACGCGATGAAAACTGGGAAGTAACCATTTGTTACCTCCAGCGCGGCAAACTGCCTAATATTATTAAGCTGGAATACCCTGGCTTCAATACCATTCCGGTGGGAAGCAGTAAGGGAACCAAATGGTCAATACTCTGGGATGGCAATATTAAACGGACTCTTGCTTTTCTGAAACTTATCAGAAAAGAGAAATACAATATTTGTGTAGCGGCCAGCAGTATTCCATTAGCGATGGCCTGTAAACTGGCGGGTATTCCGTTGATCCAGTTTTATGATGATCCCGAAAGAAAGCAGGTGAATTCGATCAATGCGAGGCTGAGCACGCAATTGTTTTTTCCGCCGATTGTGGAGAAGAGTAAAAAAGTATCCGTTTTTAATTGCCTGAAAGAGTGGAGTTATTTAAGTCCCAGCCGCCTGCGGCCCGATGAGAAAGCGCTTCAGCCATACGGGCTTGTGCCGCACGAATATATTTTCGTTCGAGAGGTAAGTAATAAATCATTTAACTACTATAACCAGCAGGATGGCATCATCAGTGGTTTTGCGGGGCAGATAGATCCCTCGGCCAAAGTTTTGTTATCGCTTGAAGATAAAAGTTATGCAAACAGGTATCCTGCCCACTGGACCATTTTGCAGGAACCGGTAAAAGATATTCATTCCCTCATTTATTATTCCAAACTGGTCATTTCATCGGGCGACAGTATGGCCAGGGAGGGCGCCATGCTGGGCCTGCCAAGTGTGTACTGCGGAATCAGAAAGATGAAAGCAAATGAATTGCTGATGCAATTGGGCATACTGCAACACCTGCCCGGTGACAGCGCAGTTCCTTTTATAAACATGATCATTGGAAAAGAATTTGACCGGGAAAAACAAAACAGCGTCAGGAAACAACTGCTTGAACAATGGGATGACATGACTGCATTCATGAAAAAGCAGATTAACCGTTATAAAACCTAGAAACAATGAAAATTTCAATTTTTGGCCTCGGATATGTTGGATGCGTCAGCGTCGGCTGCCTGGCAAAGAACGGGCATGAGATCATAGGGGTTGATGTAAGTGAATTCAAGGTTGATCTTATTAACAGAGGTTTACCCACCATTCAGGAAAAAGACATTGACAGCATTATTCGGGAAGGTTATGAAAAGGGCAGCATTTCAGCCACTACCTGCGCTGAAGAGGCAGTTCATAATACAGATCTGAGTATTATCTGTGTAGGTACTCCTCCCACTGCGAATGGCCATTTAAATCTTTCGTACATCTACAAAACGGCAGAACAGATAGGAAAGGCCCTGCGGGAGAAGGATAGCTTTCATACAGTGGTGATCCGCAGTACGGTAATGCCCGGCACCAATAAAAAATATGGCGAGATCATTGAAGAATTTTCAGGCAAAAAAAGGGGAACCGGGTTTTCAGTGGTATCAAATCCTGAGTTCTTACGCGAAGGATCCGCTGTACATGACTATTACCATCCGGCAATAACCGTAATAGGAGGTGATCATACCGGCGCTCTGGAAAAAGTAGCTTCTTTGTACCGTTGCCTGGATGCGCCCATTGAAATAACCGATGTGAAAGTGGCCGAAATCATCAAGTATATAAATAATTCCTTTCATGCGCTCAAAATTGCTTTTTCGAATGAGGTAGGCAATATCTGCAAAGCCTTACAGATCGATCCGTTTAAGGTGATGGATTTGTTTTGCAAGGATACCCGCCTGAATATTTCTCCGGCCTATTTGAAACCAGGTTTCGCTTACGGCGGCTCCTGTCTTCCCAAGGATCTGAAAGGCCTGGTAACCCTGGGACACGACAATTACCTGGATACACCGGTGCTGGCAATGATCCATTCTTCGAATGAGCAGCATCAGAAGAAAGCGTTTGAGTTGGTGCATAATACAGGAAAGCGGAACATTTGCCTTGTTGGACTGAGCTTTAAGGAAGGAACCGATGACCTGCGTTACAGCCCATATGTTGAACTGGCCGAAACATTGATCGGCAAGGGATACCGGTTGACGATTTATGATGAGAACGTTATTCTGTCAAAACTGGTGGGCGCCAATAAAGCGTATATCAATGAAAGGCTGCCCCATTTATCTGAGCATATCAGTAATAACCTCGAAACAGCGATCGCTGACAACGAGGTCGTAATTATAAGTCATAAGAATTTCGATGCCAAACACTACCGGCATTTGCTGAAAGAGAAAACAGCCATAATAGACCTGGCCAGAATTCATGGCCTCGAAGAGTTGCCCAACTATGAAGGGATCTGCTGGTAGGGGCATTTTCTCGATCATTTTCTAAAGTATCTAGCATGACACCGAAGGTTGCAGACCACTTCTTTGACATTGTGGTCAAAAAAAAACTTTACTCGAGTAAGGGTAATCTTAAGTTTCATCTCAATGGTCTTTTCGATCACGTAGATCTGTCGCAAAAAGAAGTATTGGATATCGGAGGAGGCAAGGGACTGCTGTCGTTGTATGCGGCAGTGAAAGGAGCCAGGAAAGTAGTATGTCTTGAACCGGAACTGGATGGCTCAAGAAACGGGATGATATCAGGGTATCAGGAGCTGCGAAACGAATTACCGGAGTCGTTACCGGTAGAATTGCTCCCGGTCACATTACAGGATTACCTGCAGAAAGCAGGTTCCGAAAAATATGATGTGGTAGTGCTGAATAATTCAATTAACCATCTCGATGAAGAAGCATGTATTCACCTGCGTGACAGCGATTCCAGTTACAGGACCTATGTGACCATTTTTAAAAACCTGTCACAGATCATGAAGAAAGGCGGTGTGTTAATTGCCACCGATTGTTCCTGTAAGAACTTCTTCAACGATATCCATGTAAAAAATTTTATGGTGCCTACCATTGAATGGCATAAACACCAGGCACCCGATACCTGGATAGCGGTATTAAAAGATGCGGGTTTCAAAAATCCAAAAGTGAAATGGTCCTCGCTTAACCGGCTCAGAGGCCCGGGAAGGCTCTTAATGGGTAATTATTTCATGGCATACCTGACGAAAAGCTATTTTCAGTTGACTATGGAAAAGTAAAACAGATTGAATTTATTAACCTTTTAAAGAGATCGTGGTTATGTCTGGTCAAAAACAGAAACGTGAGCTTTCAAGCCTGGCAGTTGATCTATTCCCACTCATTTTTGTATTTCTGGCAGTACTGTATTGCTTCAGGGATTTCAGGTTTTCTAAAAGAGATTGGATCGTTTTATCGGTTTTTATTATCATTTGGTGCTTGTTTGAATACCTCAGAAAACACCGTTATTCAGATCTGTCCACGAAATGGAAGAAACGGATCTCGAGCCATGTAAAGACCTACGTTACGCTTATAATACTGCAGTTCGTAGTGCTCTTATATTTACCGGTTCCGATGGTTTTCTGGAAACAGGTGATCACTATGACATTCGGCACTTTTGCGCTGGACTTCCTCATCAGTTTCCTTATCATTGACAGATTGTTCAGGGATGCAGGGAACCAGAAATTTGTGCTGGTCGCAGGCACCGGAAATAAAGCCAAAATAGTGGAGGACGAAGTGTTAACAAGTCATAACCATGGCTACCAGTTGAAAGGATTTATAAGTTGCGATAACCAGGATGTGTGCATGATAGAGAGTCAAAAGGTGTTGGGGGATCTCGATAATATTAACCAGTACCTGCAGAGCAATGACATTGACGAAATTGTAATTGCTTTGCCCGACGATCAGAAGAACAATATCCAAAAGGTTTTATCAGTTGCCGATTATCATGGCATCCGGGTAAAATACGTACTCGATTACCATGAGTTGTTCGGCAGCCATTATAAGATCACGCGGTTTGGACAGGTGGATGCGGTGAACATCCGTGAAATGCCTTGTGACGGAAGGTATGCCCGGCTGGTAAAGAACTGTTTCGACAAGGTATTTGCCATCATAGCGCTTATTTTTTTACTGCCGCTGTTCGTGGTGGTTAGTATCCTGATCAAGCTTGAATCGCCCGGGCCGGTATTTTATTGCCCCGTGCGCATAGGAAAAGGAGGCAGGCCTTTCAAAGTGTACAAGTTCAGAAGCATGCGGCAAAACGATGATTCTGCATGCGGAGTGCACTCTACGCAGGTAAACGATCCCCGCATAACCCGCGTGGGACGGTTCATTAGAAAATACAGTATTGATGAATTGCCCCAGTTCATTAATGTTTTGTTGGGCAGTATGAGTGTGGTAGGACCGCGTCCGCACAGAAGATACCTTAATCGCCAGCTGCAGGAGAACGTATATCATTACATGCTGCGGCAATATGTAAAGCCCGGTATAACTGGCTGGGCGCAGGTGAATGGCTGGCGGGGACCTACTGATACTGAAGAACAGAAAAGACAACGTACCCTGCACGACCTCTGGTATATCGAGAACTGGTCATTCGCACTCGACATGAAGATCATTTTCCTTACCATTTATAGCGCAAAAGCGCATAAAGCGGCTTTTTAAGACAGCCTACTTTATTAACTCCACCTAAAAAAGTGTGTTATGCAATTCACATCCGCACAATTTGAAATGATATCCAGCGCTGCATTCCTTGTAACAGGAGGTGCCGGCTTTATAGGATCGCATATTGCCGAATGTTTATTGAGTGCCGGCGCCCGCAAGGTACGCGTACTCGATAACCTGTCCACAGGCCATTTCCGCAATGTGGCGCCTTTTGCCAATCATCCCCGGTTCGAATTCAGACGGGGCGATATCCGTGACATGGATACATGTAAAACAGCCTGTCAGGGAATGGATTACATATTTCATCTGGCTGCGGGCGGAACTGCGTATAGCTTTAACACATCAGATTTTTTGAACCTGCTGGTTGTTGCTCATGAGGCAAGGGTAAAACGGCTTGTATATGCATCAGGCCCACCCGTATCTGATAACAACCGGGCGTCAAAAGCCGGTAATGCGTTTTCGCCCGACGCCAGCAGGTATATCAATGAATTGTATGCGGAAGTGTTTGCCCGGCACTACGGAATGGAAACCATTGGCTTGCGATATGGGAATGTGTATGGGCAACGGCAGTCCCTGAAAAGCGAATATGCAGCCATGATACCCAATCTGGTGATGCAGCTCAGCAGGCATGAATCGCCTGACATGGAAAATGCGGGCGCCAGATGCCATGATTTCAATTATATAGATGATATAGTGCAGGCCAACCTCCTTGCCATGCTTACCACTGATCCCCAGGCCGTTAACCAGGTTTATAATATAGCGGCCGAAGAAAAAACGTCATTGTTTCAATTAGCTGTATATTTGAGAGAATTGCTTAGTGCATTTGATGAACAAATAGGTCTTATAGAGATTGGTGGTGCCGGGCTGGATGAACAGGAAACGCATTCGCCTGATGTAGATGCAGTTAATGAAAAGGCGCTGTTGGGCTATAAACCCAGGATCTCCCTGCAGAACGGTCTGCTGAAATCAGTCAGCTGGTATTGGGCTTACCTGCCGCAATTTTCAGGTGAAACAGCGGAAAAAAAGCAACGGGAGCTTTCTGCATCCACCATTTCTGTATGATTTAAAAAAACATCAAATGTATTACGCACGCCGACTTTCGATCTGGCCAACCCTGCCACTCAATGTACATTTCCGGCAAATATCCAACTGGCAGCCTTTTCCGTTAAACGTTGAAGGGTGCCGGGTATATTCCAGGGCACGCCATGCTATCTGGAACGCCTGCAGAACCCTGGGCTTAGGCAACGACGATGTGGTGCTGGTGCCGGATTATCATCATGGATGTGAAATTGAGGCGCTACTGCAGGCAGGTGTAAAAATCCGATATTATGAAGTGACTGAATTGTTGGAGCCCGACCCCCAAAAACTGGATGACATGCTCACCCCGGATGTTAAAGTTCTATACCTCATCCATTATCTTGGTTTTCCTCAGGATGCCTTCCGTTGGCGCCAATGGTGCGATGAACGGGGGCTTTTGCTGTTTGAGGATGCAGCTCAGGCATTTCTTGCTGAAATAGATAACAGGCCCGTTGGTACTTTCGGGCATGCGGGCGTTTTTTGCCTGTATAAAACCTACGGTATTCCCGATGGTGGAGCGGTGGTTACCAATATTCCGCCTGCTTTGCCAAAATCGAAATATCCATCAGGCAGATGGGGTGTTTTGAAACGCCATGTCAACTGGATTGCAGAACGTTCGGCAGTGATCGGGTCGATCCATCTATATGTAAAACCCATGATGAAAAAGTTAAAGAAAAAGAGCCACAATCCCCATAAGGAGTTTGACCTGGGCGACCCATTCACGCTGGCATCTTCTTTAACAATGCGTCTGCTGCCAAGACTGGTTGACCAGTCAACAGCCCGGCGGCGGAGAGAAAATTATAAATTCCTATTGGAACATCACCGGCATTTGGTGCCGCGGCCGTTTCAAACATTGCCCGAAGGCGCCTCTCCATTTGCTTTCCCGGTTGAAGTGGATGATGCAGATGAAGTGCTTAAAAAACTGCGGCGTTATGGAGTGGAGGGATTGCTCTTTTGGCGAAATGCCCATCCATCTTTACCGGTAGATGACTTTCCAAATAGCAAGGCGTTCCGGAACCGGGTATTCGCAGTGCCGGTTCACCAGGAACTGACCGCCTCTGAGTTGATGCAGGTGACAGAAGCATTGCACAGAGCGACAACAAAACAACTTAACCCTATAACCCCATGATCGCAACAGCAACCAAAGAAAAAACAGTAACAGCATTTACTTCTACACCTGCAGGCGCACCCGAATTAGTGATGGGTGAAGATGTTCTGAACCTGCTTAAAGATCCCGGATTCCTCGAAAAGTGGAACCAACTATACCATAGCTGCCCCTGGGCAACGGTATTTCAAAGCCCATCCTTTGTTGCCACCTGGTACCAGTTCTATGAAAAAGAGTTTCTGCCCATCCTGGTGAAAACCGAATATGCAGGCAAACTTACGGGACTGCTTACCTTAACGAAAGGAAAAAACGGACTGATAACCGGCGCCGGTACCAACCAGGCCGAGTACCAGGTATGGCTTACAGATGGTGATTTGGACGAAACCTTTATCAAGGGTGCTTTGAAGGCCGTTACCAAACAATTTCCAAAGAATAAGATCTTTCTTAAGTATATACCTGCCGGCACTTCATTACACTTTGCGAAGGAAGATGTTGCATGGAAACAGCGCTGTGTTGTAATGCCAAACCGGCAACCTTTAATGGTAATTAATGATGAACATTTAACCAGCGAACTCAAAAAGAAGAACCGGCGCGAAAAAGTGAACCGGATGAAAAGGCAGGGAGAGCTTATATTTGAGCGGATCACCGATTATGCCACCTTTGCTTCGGTCTTTGATGAACTGGCCACACAGAACGATTTCAGAAAAGGGGCCATGTACAACAAAATGGCTTTTAAGAACGACCGCTTCAGAAAACCGTTTTTTCTGTCACTGTTCGAAAAGAATGTGCTGCATGTAACATTATTAAAGATCAATGATAAAATAATTGCCTCCAATGTAGGCATGGGAAACAGCCGGCAGCTGCATCTTCAGGGCATTAATTCCTTTGATGCGGCATATGCCAAACATTCGCCGGGAATCATTCATTTTTTGATGCTCGGGAAAATGCTGGCACAGGAAGGGGTGCAGATCTTCGACCTTACTCCGGGGGCCGATGCCTATAAGGATATACTGGCGACTGAGCACACAGTTGCTTATACCCTGAGCATAGGAAGTAAATACTACGGTCTTAAAAGCCGCATGAGCTTCCGGGTGAACCGTTATTTAAAAAAGGCAACTGTTCTGGTTGGTCTCGAGCCTGAAAAATTAAAGAAAAGAAAACAGCGTCTTGCTCAGTACCGGCAAACATTGATGAATGTAGGCAGGCAGGGATTCTCTGCAGGGGTTTCCTTTTTGGCCGCCAAATGGAAGAAGCCCGGCAAGACAATGAAATATTGGATTGTAGAAAAGAATGCTGCAGTCCCCGGCAATGTAGATCTTAGAAAAGACGATCTGAACAACCTGATGAATTATGACCCCCGCGATGTAAGGAACAGCCAGCAGGAATTCCTGTCAAATGCTATGCGGCGATTTGAAGAAGGGGGGCATTGTTATACCTGGGCTGAAAATGGACGGTTATTGGGTTGCGCCTGGGTCACTAACCAGCCATCATCTCCAGCTGATCATAATATTGAAGGTATAACGGAAGGGACTATTGTTACCTTGTCTAACGTGTATTGCCATCCTAAAGCACAGCAGCAATTTCCCGTTTTTTTACGATCAATAGCTAATGAACTGGCGGTTGATAATCTTCACGACAAATTTTATATAGTTACAGACAGCAATGACGATCTGTTATTTACAAAGGCCGGATTTCAGCGACTTAAGTAATCAAACCTTAAACGTAAACGGAAACTATTAAAATTAATGTATGAATATTGCAGCTAATCCAAAAACTGGGTTATTGGAAAGTGCGTTGCCAGAATTCAGGACAACTTCTTTTATCAATTCCCATATGAGGCCCCGTGACGGTTATTCTATTGAGGTGATGACCGGTGAGGCTGTACTTTCTTTGCTCTCGAACGACCCCGATTTTCAACAAAGCTGGGACCAGTTATTTGAATCCTGTCCCTGGGCTACCATTTTTCAAAGCCGGAAATTTGTGACCGCCTGGTATGAAAGTTATAAAAATCAACATCTGCCCATTCTTCTTACAGGAGTAGAAGGAGGGCAGCTGAAAGGACTGCTGCCGATGGCTTTATTAAACAGTGCTGTTAATGACGGCCAGGTTCCTGCAAAAGGCGGCCGTATTACAGGAGCAGGTCATTATGAAGCGGAATACCAGGTATGGCTGGCAGGTGCAGCAGATGGAGATGTATTTATTAAAAAAGCGATGGCCGAATTAACGAAGCGATTTGGCGGTCATACCATTTCATTCAGGTTCCTGCCCCCCGGAACGCCGTTCGATTGGGCGAAAAACGATAAGCAATGGCGTGGGGTTAGCATTATACAGTCGTTTGACCGGCCTATCATAAATTTGAGAGATCCGGAGGTAGAAAGATCACTCCGGCGCAGAAAGCATTTTAAACATAAACTTAACCGCGTTAAAAAATTAGGCGATTTTCGTTTCGAGGTGGTAGATGATCTGGAAACATTTGAGCACAGCCTCAATGACATGGCAGAACAATACGATTTCCGGCAAAGCGCCATGTTCAATAAATATCCTTTCAAAGAAGATCCCGATAAGAAAAAATTCCTGCTGGAAATGTTCCGCCAGCAAATGCTTCATGTAACCGTAATGCGGGTGAATGGAAAAATAATGGCGGCAGTTGTATTGGTGGTGGGTGGAAACTGGGCACATCTGGCGGGCATTAATTGTCATGCGCCTTTTTACGCCCGTATGTATTCTCCGGGATTTTTACATTTTATACTACTGGCTAAACAGTTGTCAGACGAACGAGTGCCGTATTTTGATCTTTCACCAGGTTATGATTCTTATAAAGATGACCTTGCCAATCTGCACGATGATGTACATGAACTGGTGATCAGTAATAATGCAAAATTCCGCTTAAAGCGCAAATTCAAGCGGTGGCTGCATGCCCGCCTGGTAGCCTGGAAGATGAGACCAATGACGGTCGAATTAAAAATAAAGTGGTTTGCTTATATGGCAAAACATCTGAGCGTTGGGTATGCTCTTAAACAAGTGGCTAAAAAGCTGGAGCGGAAAAAGACGCAACAGCTTTTCCTGGTAAAAAGTTATGCGTTACCGGAAGGAGCAGTAATACCACTGCAGAAAGACAATCTGCAAGACCTGATGCAATATGAATTCAGTAAAGGCAGCAGTGCGGCAAAATGGGAATTCCTTGCGAATGCTATGCGCCGCCTGGAAACCGGGCAACATTGTTATACCTGGATCGAAAACGGCCGGTTGATGGCCAGTGTCTGGTTCAGCCATGCAGAAAGTTTTACAGATGAGGTGAATAACAGCCAGGCGACTGACAGGAAGATGATCATTAAGGGGTTTTATTACCATCCTGCTGCAAAAAGCCGGTTACCACATTTTGTTAATAATGTAATTGATACCGCTGTAAACAAAGAGAACAGATATCACTTTCAGGCAGAAGATGGATTGTTTGTAAACGCGCTGGCAGCAGCGGGGTCACGCATCGAATAGAGATCAGGGCTTAGGCCCTGTTTTATCCGGTCCCATATCAGCAAAGGAAGCGCGTTCATTGCCTAATTTAATATCGTCCAGGTAAAGCACTCTTTTATGGGTGTTTGTAGGCAGTGATTTATTCCAGGCCGATTTATAAATTCCCAGCTTCCATTTGGGTGTATGGAAATCACCGCTGTTGAGCTCATACATATTCGCGCCTTTATAGTTTACGACCGGGGCGCCATTGCGCCAGATCTCAACCAGTCCATCCGGTTCGGCGGAATGTATTACATGGATCACATAATACTGCCATTTATTCTTTTCAACGGGGCCCATTTCAATCACTTTTTTGCCCTTGATGCGGGGATTTATCCGGAGCCTTAGCTGGTTGTTCTTTGTTCTGATGCACAGTGAAGGAGTAGCTTTTCCGCCCTGGTGCCATTGGCTGATCACTTCATCGCTGCTGTCTGTATCGAAACCTTCTTTTGGAAAGTACACGGCGAATGCATACCAACGCTCCAGGCTGCTTTTAGAATCAGGGCCGGGAAATAATATTTCGGATCTTGTTCCATTATTGGTTTCCGGGTCATCGTCCCTTAATTCGAAACGAGCAGCTTTTTTGCCGGTATACACAGGGCGATCGACTATTTGTAAGGCGTAATCGGTGGCTGTTTGTTTGGTTAAAAAGGAGGGAAGCGGATCCTTGTCTTCGAAATCGAGTTGGTAAAGTATAGGGGAGCGTTGTTTCGTAACGGCCGAAGGACCGGCATTAGCAGGAAGCTTTTCTTTATGGCTGTAAAGCATGGTACCCCATAGTAACAGCAACGTAAGTATTATTTGTTCTTTCCGGTTCACAGTCAACTGATTTAGTTTGGCGCTTTTCCCGTGTCGTTTTTATACGGTAATTTCTGATCATGAAGTTACCAATTATCTACAAGTATTGACGGGCTTTGCATGCGTGAGTTTAAAAAAAGCCTTTCTTATACATCGAGGGGATTTATGTTGCGGCGGTGACAACTTGCTATCAAAAGCATACCGGTATTTTACATGCGTATTTCGGCAGAAGTAATCGGTTATTATTGATCGTGTAAATGAAAAAGGACCGCATTAAGCGGTCCCTGGGTCAGAGGTTCCGAACAGATTTGAACTGCTGTAAGAGGTTATGCAAACCTCTGCCTAACCAACTCGGCCACGGAACCATAATTAAAGATCGGTAATAAAGTAAATGTACAAAAATATTCAATAAATAAAATTAAATATTCCCTTTTGAAAAAGTATGACAGAGATCATCTTTATTGCGGTTCCCAACTGCTGTTACACTATGTTTATGCTATTACTATTGACAATACCCGGTAGTACTGATCATATCTATCTCGCTCGGGATCCATAGCATGCATCTCACAATTACCAGTAATGTTTTTTATTGAAATGATTTTGAACAGGAAATTTTAAAATGAATATATTCATCCTTATATTAGTGTACAATTTTCTGTTCCCTTTTTAAAGGCGTCTTGTTACTTATCTGTATTACTTACCACATCTACCTAAAATAAGCTTATGAACATTCTTGGAATCAACTTTTATTATCATGACTCCACGGCCTGTATTGTGTCAGACGGAGCTCTTGTTGTTGCAATTGAAGAAGAACGGCTCACAAGGAAAAAGCACACCGTCGATTTTCCCGTTCAAGCCATTAATAAATGTATGGAGGCAGCAAGGTTAACGCCGGCTGACATTGATTATATTGCTGTATCTGTAGACCCCGCATTGTGTTTGGGAAAAAAGCTTTTTTATGGCATGAAGAACCTGTCGCACGGCCGTAAATTCATTTGGCAGGAACTGATGATGAATTTGTTCTGGAAGCGCAAGCGTTTAAAAAATTGGTATGGAAGTTTTTTCAAAAATGCTCATAAGCCGCCGGTTCATTTTATTCCTCATCACCTCTCACATGTCGTAGGTACTTTTTTGATCTCACCATACGAAAGCGCTGCGCTCTTGTCTGTTGACGGTTCGGGGGAATGGGCGACCACCTTTATGGGAAAGGCAAAAGATTGCAATTATACCTGTTTCAGACAGGACTATTTTCCAATGTCTCTGGGATCAGTATATGAAGCGGTCACCCAATTCTGCGGTTTCATTCCCAACTACGATGAGGGAAAAACGATGGGGCTTGCACCTTTAGGCAATCCACAAAAGTTTTATGATAAAGTCTCCAAGACCTTTTGGATCAACGACGATCTTTCTATTGGCGTAGATCTTAGTTATTTCAAGTACCAGTACTATAGTCCGGTGCGGTACAGTTCCAAATTCGTTGAGGTTTTCGGGAAACCCCGCAATAAAGACAAACGAGCCCCATTCGAACAGCATCACCTCGACATTGCCGCTGCCTTTCAGCTTCATTTGGAAGAATGCATGCT
The DNA here is from genome assembly GCF_016924755.1 of Longitalea arenae. Taxonomy (GTDB): domain Bacteria; phylum Bacteroidota; class Bacteroidia; order Chitinophagales; family Chitinophagaceae; genus Niastella; species Niastella arenae. The sequence continues at coordinate 229,837 of NZ_JAFFJX010000005.1, forward strand.
TACACTGACCCGTGGGTTGCATAAAAAAACAGGAGAAGATTACCTGGTTCTTGCCGGAGGCGTTGCGCTCAACAGTGTTGCCAATGGCCGCATCGTTCGGGAAAGTGGTTTTAAAGACATTTACCTGATGCCTGCGGCAGGCGATAACGGTACAGCACTTGGGGCTGCTTATTATTTATATAATTGTATACTGAAAAACAAACGCGGTTTTGTACATACAGATCCGTATGTGGGGCCTGGTTATAGTAACAAGGAAATTGAAATTATTATCAAATCCTGCAAATTGTCGGCAAACTATTATTTCAATATAGAAGAGAAAACGGCTGAAATTCTTAATGAAGGGAAAATCGTAGGGTGGTACCAGGGTGGCATGGAGATCGGGCCCCGTTCGCTTGGTAACCGCAGTATCCTGGCCAATCCAACCCTCAAACACATGAAAGATAAGGTGAATGCAGAAGTGAAACACCGGGAGGCATTCCGCCCCTTTGCACCCTCTTGTCCGATAGAAGATGTTCCAAAATACTTTGAACAGCATGTAGCCGATCCCTTTATGCTGAAAGTATGCAATGTGTTGCCTGACAAACGCGAAGTGGTTCCCGCAATTACGCATGTAGACGGAACGGCTCGTTTGCAAACTATTCATTCGGAAACCAATAACAGGTTTCATACCCTGCTGAAAGAGTTTGAGAAACTGAGCGGTGTTCCCGTTTTGCTGAATACGAGTTTCAACGTGATGGGCGAACCGATCGTAGAATCACCGTATGATGCAATCCGATGCTTTTTTACTACCGGATTGGATGTATTGGTGCTGGGAAATTTTATTATTGAAAAAAACAGCTTCAGCAGCCATGATGCTGTGAACCACCATGAAATGCATTTTATGCCATTTGAGTCTGTCGATCAATAGAATTTAATCAAATAAGAGCATAAAAAAAAGCCCTTCCGATGCGTCGGAAGGGCTTTATGTTTACATATTAATAACCCTCATTACTGTACTATAGAGAAAGTGACCGTTTGGGTAGCACCTGCAGTGCCGGTAGCGTTATCGCCCTGGTAGGGAGTCGCTTTCAGCGTATACGTGCCTAATGCAGGCGGATTCCAGTTGCCGTAATAGAAGTTGCCGCTTCCATCATCACCATGTAAAGCAAAAGGAGCTTTACTATCAGTATAAGTTTTGCTTTGCTTGCCGCTCAGCTCAAACTTTACACTGCCTGTAGTGCTTGTATTCGCCCGGATGTTTACTTTGGTAAGACCCAGCGCTTTCAGGCTTATTACTTGTCCGTTTTTAATTGACAACACATCTCTTTCCGTCTCGGCATTTACCAGCACCAGGTCTGATACTGTGTTTCCGGTAGTTGGTGTGGTTGTAATTGGATTTGATTCGGTGGTCTCATCGGGAGCAGCCGGTGTAGTGCTGCTGCCGGTTGGCGCCATCAGATTATAGGTAGCATTTTCAGTACCCATTTTTATATCATCGAAGTAAAGTACTCTTTTGTTGGTAGAAGAGGTACGGGTGCCATTCCAGTATGATTTGTAAATACCGAATTTCCAGAAGGGCAGATGATACGTGTCGTTAATGGGATAGCTGTTCGGACCGGTGCGATTGAGGATCTTCACACCATCGCGCCAGATCTCGATTAAACCGTCGGAGCCGGCGGTATGCTTCACATGCAATACATAGGTATGCCATTTGTCTTTATCCAGTTGGCCCAGGTCGATCCAGGTTTCGCTCATTACACGCAGCCATAATTTGTCATCTTTTGTGCGTAAGCAAAGTGCCGGCGTAGTGCCACCACCCTGGTGCCATTGGGTGATCACCTCATCGGTTGCATCGGGTTTATAATCAGCGCTGGGAACATACATAGCGTAAGAATACCAGCGGTTGTTGTTTGTTGAAACGGGGAAGGTTATTTCAGCTCTGGTTCCACTTTGAACTTCTGGATCAGTATCTCTTAATTCGAAACGAACTGATCTGGTACCACTATAACGTTGAGCCGTAGAGGCAGTAATTGAGTAAGAAGCTGCTGCCTGCAATTTTGCATAAGAATTATCGAACCAGCTTCCGTCTGCATTCTCCTGCCAAATAATATCTCCAATGGCTTTTGTAGAAACGAGTTCATTCATAGTGCTTTCTGATTCGCTTTCAATGGGCGGTACAATCGCATCTTTTTTGCAGGAATTCAAGGTTGCTACAAGTAAGGGAACGGCCAGCCAGCGCTGGTTTTTAAAAAATTTGCCTGAGTTACGCATCGGTGTTTTCATTTGAGGTTATTAATTAATTTGTTTAAATACAGCATCTCACTTTGCTGTCATGGTTAACATCAAGGACAGAGCTCTCCCTATCGCCTCACTAGCTTGTTTTTTTAAAAGCTGTGATACGTTAACCGCGAAGGCACATCATTAACTTTTCAGTTTACTTTTCTTTCTGTGGGGCATACACTTGCGTATGCCACATCCTGGTGCACAACTGAGAACACGGCACACCGGCTAATTTTAGTTGATTGATTCTTGAACTAACAGGCACAACGATAACCAAGAAACGAGGTTGTGTTATTATGCTTTCGGTTAGTCGGATCATACTGCTTCCATAGAATACGCTTCCGGATCGAAAAAATTAGCTTAAGCTGTAGATAAGGTTTTCCATAAGGACAATAGGATAGGCATCACTGACAATTAAGTCAGAAGTAACTTTTCAATACTCTTAAAGTGATTATTCAACTGTTGCGTTATCTCCCGATCTGATCACTCATTACTGTTTCGTTTCCTGCACGGCAATAACAGTCCCCTGACATCTTCGGACTAATTTTCCAAATCTGCCCCGGTTGAGGAATTACGTGTAGACGAAACGTTTTTTTCCCGTCAGTACATACGACTGCAAATACTTACCTGTGAAAGGTCAGCAAGAAATCAGCGATCACTGCCTGGTTCGGTAAAATGAATTACGATGTAATTGGGATTGTTCCAGAAATTGCGATAAAGTGTCTGGCATGCATTTTATAGGAGCCGGCACGGATTTCTTTTTAATAGCCCCCAGTTGAGATATTTCGGTTGCGATAGATGACGCTAACCGGATGAATTTCCTTAAAGTGGTGTTCATCATAGGTCTTTTTGAGTTTTCTAAAAGAGTATTTCGCGTTATTTGACAAATATAATGCCTGAAAGGGGATAATTCTGAACTATATACGGTGCGTCAGTAAATTTGCATAAACCATGGTAGGGGTTTTTCCTTAGTGAAATTCATAAGTTAGCTGGTTAACAAGAAGGTAATAATTGGAGAAAAAAAACCACAAATCAAAGTAAAAAGTGAGGAACGTTTGAGGCGATGGAAATTGCGTGTGTTTATTACAATTAAATAAGAGATGAGTCATTTGGGTTTGAGATTCAGCAAAGAAAATGGTGTCATTTTTTGGATGCCGGAAATTCGGTAACTTACTAACACTTGTTCATCAAAATCATTTATCATGAAAAAGGGACGATTGCTTGTCATTGCTGTAATGACGCTTCTGGCGTTCTCATTCATGCCATATCATCATGGCTGGACAAACTACGATCAGAACAAAACACTCGATTACGTTGGCACTGTTGAAGAATTTACATTTGAAAATCCCCATGCTACTGCAAGGGTAAAGGACAAGAAGAAAACCTGGTTGGTGATCCTGGCGCCTACCAGCCGTATGGAGTCAAGAGGTGTGCCTTCAGACAAGATCACTAAAGGAAGCAAGTTACGGGTAGTAGGCTACCCGCATAAAAAGATAAAAGACGAGATGCGTGCTGAAAGGATCTTTGTTGATAATGTAAAATACGAATTGCGCTGACTGTGGTATTCCGATGGATCGAAGCATCTGCACTGGCGGCAGCCATCCGGCAATCGACATGGTTATATCCCTTCATTGAGATCATTCATATTGTAGGGATCGTGCTGGTCGCCGGCGGCGCGCTGTTTTTCGATATCCAATTATTATCCGCCCATACAAAACCTGTAATAGAAAGCAGGTATTTATTAAAGTGGTCAAAGCGCGGACTTCTCCTGGCCTTACCATCAGGTTTGTTATTATTTACAACCAATGCGATGGCATTGTCGAACGACCCGGTTTTTGGCCTGAAATTACTGCTGTTATTGCTGGCTGCCTTTAATGCCTGGCTCTTTCATGTAAGGGTGTATGTTCCGGCAAAATGGGCTACCGCCCGCTATCATGCCATTGCTTCTATCATTATATGGGTAAGTATTATCTCCTGTGGCAGACTGTTGGCCTATTGAGAGCTGGGCAGCAAAAAGAAATCATCTTAAAGAAATTGGATACCTGATTAAAGATCGCCCAGGTATTTCTGCACCTGCTCATGCATTCGTTTGTTCTCTTCCTGAATGATCTGCTGGTAATAGTTGATCTTTGCTGAATCATGCATTACCTGGGCATTGTGCAGCGCTTCTGCTGCTATTGACACTGTGCTCAGTGGCGTCTCCAATTGCTGCATCATCGTTTTTATGGCATGGGTGCTGTGCTCATAAAATTGCTGTTTGCGCTCGCTGATGATAAAAGCAACACAAAATATGGCGAGTACCGAAATAGTAAGCAGTGCAGAGGCAGTAATGATCCAGCCCATATCGGTAAACACGATCTTCTTATAAGCGGGTATAACCACCGTTAGCAGTTCAGCCGTATTTTTCCGCTCAATATCTGGTTGGAATTCATAATAAAAGACCAGGTTCTGCGGGTCATCTGCTAATTTTTGCCCAAAGCCCCGCGATGCCAATTGAGCGGTGCCTGAACCGATCGAATATTCAAAGCTGATATTGCTTAATCCGTTTGCGGAAAATGATCGTTGCAGCAGGTCTGTAAACAGCGTGTCTGACAGATCATTCAGCGACCTGGTGAATGGGATATTTGCCCGGGTGTTCTCAATTGATGATATTACGAGAGATTTGAATGCCTGTAATTTGTTTTGCTGTAGTGATGTCAGCCAGCTATACTGTATAACTATCAGGCCAATTACCAATACACTAAAGAATGCAATCTTAAGTAGTGTAGATCTTCTCCGCATGGGCTAATAATTTAACCGGTAATCAACAGCTAAATTAACGGTAAGGTATTTCAGTTCACAGTGGAAAACAATCCCGGCCCTTGATTTAACGAAGTTTTAGGGGCATTCTCCGCCCTGCCGCAAACTCGCCGCCCTAACTGCCCGGCCGGCGCTTTAATTTGTCTACTTCGCGGGATTCTGCTTAGCCATAAGCCAGCCATACAACATCTTTGTGTCATCAATTAACACAAAACAAACAGTATAATGAATATGAAAACTACCAAAGCGATTTACTGGACAGGCACTGTATTAACCTCATTATGGTTTGGAACGAGTGGTGTTTGTGAGCTTATCAAAAACCCGCTCGTATGGGACATTACTTTACAACTAGGTTACCCGCCACATTTCATTTACCTGCTGGGCGTGGCTAAACTGGCCGGGGTAGTGGTGCTGTTAATACCTAACCGGTTACTACGATTGAAAGAATGGGTTTTTGCAGGTGTATTCTTCGATATCATCTTTGCCTTCTTCTCTAAATTAAGTGTGCTTGGCTTTGCGGCAACCATTGACGCCATCATTGCCTTTACCATGGTGACAGTGACCTATATCATGTTCAGAAAATTATACGCTGCACCTCGAACTGTGGCAGTGACCAACTAAATAAAACTATTCACCATTAAGAAATCAGCTATTATGAAATTAACAATAAACAAGGGCCGTTTTCGCTTTTTACTTATATCCGCTATGATCCTTGCCACTGTAATAAGTGGAATGGATGCTGTACAGGCCCAAAGCAAGAACAGATCAGAGGGCACTTTTGAAAATATCAAACAGATCAGGGCCGGCCTGCTTGATGTAGGTTATGTTGAGGTGGGACCGGCTGACGGGCAACCGGTTATTCTGCTGCATGGCTGGCCATACGATATTCATAGTTACACCGAAGTATCGGCGCTGCTGGCAGGAAAAGGTTATAGAGTGCTGGTTCCTTACCTGCGTGGTTACGGCAGCACCCGCTTTCTTGATGAGCAAACACAACGCAATGGCCAGCAATCGGCCCTGGCGGTGGATGTGATCGATTTCATGAATGCGCTGAAGATCGATAAAGCGATCCTCGGCGGTTTCGACTGGGGCGCGCGTACGGCCGATATTGTGGCGGCCCTGTGGCCCGGGCGGGTAAAAGCCCTGGTGTCGGTAAGCGGTTACCTGATCGGCAGTCAGCAGGCGAATAAGGCGCCTTTGTCGCCCCAGGCTGAGCTATCGTGGTGGTACCAGTTCTATTTTGCCACCGAACGCGGTCAGAAGGGCTATGAGGCCAACCGGCGCGAATTTTCGAAACTGATCTGGCAAACGGCTTCTCCCAAATGGAATTTTACAGAAGCTGAATTTGCAAAGTCTGCCGCCGCTTTCGATAATCCTGATCATGTGGCCATTGTTATCAATAATTATCGCTGGCGGTTGGGACTTGCAGCCGGAGAAGCCAGGTATGAAGAATTGGAAAAGAAGCTGGCCGCCGCCCCGGTCATTACAGTGCCAACCGTTACGCTGGAAGGAGATGCGAATGGTGCACCGCATCCCGATCCGGCAAAGTATGCCGCTAAATTTACCGGCAGGTATGCCCATCATACAATAACGGGGGGAGCTGGTCATAACCTGCCCCAGGAAGCGCCAAGAGCTTTTGCCGATGCCATCATCGAAGCGGCTGGTTTTGCCAGATAGTAAATTTGAAGGTAAAGGGTTAGTACCGAACAAGTTGAAACAGACGAGGGGGAAGAACGGTGGCTTATTGTTGATATCCTTGCTGGTTGGTAAACAACATTTTGTTAAAATTACCGTTTTTGTGGTCTTATAGTAATCTTTTTTAAAGTATCCGTAAGACCCTAACCCAAACCTTCCAAATTCAATGAAAAAAACCCTTGCCTGTATTTGCAGCCTGTTCATTTATTTTGGCGCATCATCCCAATGTTTCCTGAAGGAATTGAACCTCGATCAGCGCACCAACAAGTCTGATCTTATCGTTGAAGGAAAAGTTACCTCGCAAAATTCTTTTTGGAACAATGATCATACGATGATCTATACCAGTAACCTGGTAGAAGTGTATAAGGTCTTTAAAGGAATGGTTACAGCAGATGAGATTGAAATTATCACCGAAGGTGGTGTCGTTGGCCTGGACAAGATCAGTACCAATTCCCTGTTACACCTTAGCCCGGGCGAAACCGGCATCTTCTTTTGCGAAACGCCCAAACATGTAAAGGCATTGCCGCCGACTGCCAGTGCGGTTTCCCGTTATGAAGCTTATGGCTCGAAGCAGGGATTTATTAAATACGACCTGCAGCATCAGGAGGCTGCCGATCCCTTTCATAAATACCATGATGTACAGAACGAGTTATACAAACATATTTCTCCTTCACTGAAGTATACCGAAAAAAAGGCCTTTAATATCAAGAGCAGCAGCAGTAATGTGAATACACTGGCGGCACCCATGCCGTTGGCGGTAACAGGGTTTAGTCCAACCACCATTACTGCAGGTACGGGCAGCATATTAACGATCACCGGTAACAGTTTTGGTGCTACCCAGGGTTCAGGCTATGTTCAGTTCAGGAATGCCGACGATGGCGGCGCCAGCTTTATTTCACCGCTTCAATCGCAATATATTTCATGGTCCGATACAGAAATCAGGGTGCAGGTACCCAGTAATGCGGGAACGGGTGTAGTTCGGGTGGTGCAGGGCGCTGTTCAAACCAGTGCTGCTACGCTTACCATCACCTATGCTCATTTGAATGTAGATTTCGATCCGGGCAGCGGTACTGTTGCCTACCAGCCAGATCATATAAACGACAATGGTTCCGGTGGGTATACCTGGCGGATGAATACTGGTTTCGATGCCAATGCTGCGGCAAGAGCTTCTTTTGTCCGTGCTTTTGATAGCTGGAGATGTACCGGCACTGAAATAAACTGGACGATTGGCGCTACTACTGCTATCAATGACGCTGTATCCGATGGCACCAATATCATTTGTTTTGACAATGCTGCACCCTTATCTGCCGGTGTATTGGGTGTATGTTATACTTACTGGTCGGGTTGTGCATCCGGCCCAACCATTCAATGGTTTGTGAGCGAGCTCGATATCATTTTCGATGAAGGCAGTAATATTGCCCCTACCTATACCTGGGAATATGGTCCGGCCACTCCTTCGGGCACGGAATATGATTTTGAAACAGTGGCCGTACATGAGTTGGGCCATGGCCATCAGTTAGGGCATGTGATCAGTCCGGGCGCCATTATGCACTATGCCATTTTTAACGGCAGCGCCAACAGGACATTGGGAGTTAATGATCTGGCAGGCGGTAACTATGTTCAGGCGCGCAGTGAAGTAGCCAATGTATGCGGTCCGGGCGCCATGACATCCTACACCGGTTGTACGGTATTGCCCTTGTCAGTTGCGGGCCTAAAAGCTTATCAGAAAGAGTCAGGCGTACAAGTGGAATGGTCAATGGCATCGGAAAAGGATATCCTTCAGTATGAAATTGAAGAATCCATCGATGGCACCACATTTACAGCGGCAGCCAGGCTCTTGCCGAAAGGCAACAATGGGTCAGGCGCCAGTTATCAGTGGTTCGACAGGCAGGTTAATAGCGATATCGCTTATTACCGGATCCGATCTGTAACCTTGAATGGTAACAATGAGTATAGTGATATCATGCGCGTAAAAATGGCGAACGGAAAACCAGGCTTTCAGGTTTACCCGAACCCGCTGAAAGATCAGCCCCTGACTGTAGAGATGAGCAATATGGAAAAAGGGATTTATCTGTTAAGCCTCTACAATGTGGCTGGTCAGCAGGTGCTGAGTAAAAAGATCGTACACAATGGAGGCAGCGCTGTACATACAATATCGCTGCCGCTTATCGCTGCCGGTGTACACCGCCTGGTAATGAAAAGCAATACAGGTACGCTTCAGCAAACTATACTGATAGAAAAATAACTGGCATGTGGTTGAGATCAGACATCAGTCTGGTCTCAACTCTTATTATATCCCACTTAATTCTTCTTCTTTTTATACCTGATCTCAACGGAAGCCACGCCGGCATCTACCATGCCCAGCTTTTGGGCAGCTTTTTTAGAGACATCGATAATGCGGCCAGGCGCAAATGGACCCCGGTCGTTGATGGTAACGTTTACAGAACGGCCGTTGGAAACATTGATCACTTTTACTTTGGTGCCAAAAGGGAGGGTTTTATGCGCGGCTGTTAGTTTGTGCTGGCTGAATTTTTCGCCGCTGGCGGTTCTGCGACCCTGAAATTTATCAGCATAATAAGAGCCCTTGCCGGTCTCCGTTATTTTACGGGCGCAGGACGACAAAGAAAGTATAAACACAGCGGCAGTTAACGAACGGCGCATTTCCATGGATGTACGTTGAGCGTTAATAATAAGCAGCAAATATACACAAAACGCAAAACGCCCGGGGCGGTAAGCTGCATGCAAAAGGCAAACCCTGATTAAATACAAATCTCAGGATGCAGGCGACTCTTCGTGGAAACGAGCGTTAAGCCTTAAGCGTTAAACCTTCCGCCTTTATATGGAATAGCTTACTTTCACCATTGTCATTATCACTCACCAGGTGAATATCTAATGCAGCATCCTTTACAGATTCAACGCAAAGTCCTTCAATTTTTTGTTGGGTAAACGCTTTATCTACAGTCGACAGGTTGATCATTTCATCCAAAGCAAGGGTAGCATGGTTCATTTTTTTCGAAACATTATTGACCCAGCCCAGATAACTGTCGCTAATGGCGCCATCATCATAAGCATTATCAGTAGCTTCCTCCGATAAAGTGACCAGCAGGATGTCTTTCGATGCAACATAACACAGTTCTGAAACACCGGTAAATGCTTTTGACCGTACGGGCAATGTAAGCGGTATGACCGATACCGAAAAGTCTTTTTGTTGCGCTGGCGCCTGTATAGCCTTGATGGGTGTGATCACCAGGTGATTAATGGGCTTTGCATTATTGCCCCGGTTGCTTAGCACCAGATTGTCGCCCATCATGGTGGCGCCTTCGATATTCATTTCCGGAATGCCCTTTACCTGTAGTTGTTTCAGGAAGGCTTCCTGGTAAAAGAAGGGGTTAAATAAATTGGCATAGCCGGCCTTTTCGTTTTGCACCGGTATCAGCAGGGCTTTTTTTCTTTTTTCGGTGGAAGCTGAGCCGATGATAAACAGGTGCGGTTTATTGTTTAAGGTAATTATGGTAGCGCTTTCAAGATCTGCTTTCTCCGCTTTCGGGATCCGTTTATCGGGATAGTTGAACAACCGGATCATGTCGATCTGTTTATAGGTATTGTCGAGGATCAGAAGGTTATTGGCGTCATCGCCGACCAGGTAGAGTTTTCCATCATAATAATTAATGGATGACCCTGACGGGAAATCCTTTAATAAATGCGATCTGACGAGGCGGATGACGGGTTTCGACATGGAAAATAATTTACTGCTAAAGATAACCCTATTCCGGTTTGCCTGAATTATTTTCATAATTGATGTGGCTGGCCGCTTTTTTATTTCACCGGCTTTTCCATACATTTGGAAATAGATTAGTATAGTATAGGACAGGTGGAATGGCATCAGGCGTTAAGCGTTAAGCAATTTATTATGAACGACGTATTTAAAGAGATTTACGAAATGGAAAGCGTGAGCGGGGTGTCGAAGCACGATCAGCTTGTGAACGGCATACTCAATGCGATCCAGAACAAATCGCTCGGCCAGGGCGATCTGTTGCCTTCCGTAAATAACCTCATTAATGAATTCGGCTTCGCCCGGGAAACCATCGCCAAAGCGTATAAAGACCTGGTGAAACGCGGCATCGTGGAATCGAAGAACCGCGTAGGTTTTTATGTTTCCAATTGCGACGTTAAACAGCACCTGAAAGTAGCCCTGGTCCTCTTTGCCTTCGATGCATTCCAGGAAACCTTTTATAAAGTATTCCGGTCTAAAGTGGGCAAAGGGGTTCATATCGATGTCTTTTTCCATCATAATAATATTGATGTGCTGGAAAGCACCATCCAAAATATCCGCGGGCGCTACGGTCTCTATGTGGTGGCGCCTATTCCGCATAAACGTACGGCCGGTATTTTGGAAACCCTGCCCATGGATAAATTCCTGATGATCGACCGGTATGAGAAGATCAGCGGTGATTTTTCCTTTATAGCCCAGGAGTTTGAAAGATCATCCTACCGGGTCTTCGAGGAATTGTGCGATACCATCAGGCAATATGACGGCATGGTCTATTATCATCGTCCGGCTGCCGATACCCCCATTGAAATCCTGCATGCATTTAAAGCATTTGTAAAAAAGTATAAGATCAAACATGATATCCGCGCAGAATACGTGGCCGGTACGCTCGAAAAAGGGAAAGTGCATTTTACTATAAATAATACGGAGTTATGGAGCATGCTGAAAGATTGCAAGGTGAAGAAGCTGAAACCGGGAAAAGATGTAGGCATTCTTTCGCACAACGACGAAGTGGTGAAAGAACTGATATTTGATGGTATTACCACCTATTCGGCCGACTTTAAAGCAATGGCCGAAAAAGCGGCGGAATTTGTACTAACAAGAAAAAAGATACAGGAGATCATTCCAACCGTGCTGATCCGGCGTAAATCGCTGTGATAAGCCCAAACAAACATGAACGTTACCGGATTCATTTGCTTCTTGCTTTTCCTGGGCCTGGTTGCTGCCGTTGCCATCTATAACACCCGGAAGATGCGCCTGAACACCACGTCTGCCTATTTTATGGGTAACCGCACGCTGGGTTTCTGGATGGTAGGTTTTTCCCTTTTTCTAACCAATATGAGCTGTAATACGCTCATTGGAGAAAATGAATTTGTATACACCAACGATATGTCGGTCATGTGCTGGGGTATGAGCTCGGTGCTGGCCATGCTCATTGTTGCTGAATTTTTTCTGCCGGTATATCTTAAAATGGGCGCCATTACAACGCCCGACTTTCTGGGGCAACGCTTTGGTCCACGCCTGAAAAAGTTTGTATCTGTTTTTTTCCTGGCCAGTTATGTGATCAGTTTGATCCCGACGATCCTGTACGGAAGCGCCGTGGCCCTGAACGGCATCTTTCATGTAGACCAGGTATTGGGCGTCTCTTATTTTGCCGCCATCTGGCTGCTGGTCGTGCTGGTGGGTATTATCGGTTGTTGTTATACCGTGCTGGGTGGTTTCCGTGCGATCACCGTCTCTGACCTGGTACAGGGCGCTGGGCTGCTGATCGGCGGTATTTTATTGCTGGTCTTTGGCTTGCGGTACCTGGGGCAGGGCAGTGTATTGCAGGGCGTTGAAACAATACTTTCAGCTAAAAAGGAACACCTCAATGCCATTGGGGCTGCGCATGATCCCATTCCTTTCAGCACCTTGTTTACCGGTATGTTCCTGATCAACCTCTACTACTGGGGCATGGAGCAATACATTATGCAGCAGGCGCTGGCCGCCCGCAGTTTATCTCAGGGCCAGAAAGGTATTTCCCTGGCGGCCTTTGGTAAATTGCTGGCGCCGCTTTTTCTGAATGTGCCGGGGTTGATCGCCGTGCATTTATATCCGCAACTGACGAATACGGCTACTGTTTTTCCAAAGCTGGTGGCGGATGTCTTGCCGCCGGTGATCACCGGTTTCATTGCTGCTGTCGTATTTGGCGCCGCCATCAGTACGTTCAATGCCGGACTGAACAGTTCGGGTACTTTGTTCATAATGAATTTATATAAGCAATGGCGAAGGAGTGCCGGCGACCGCGAACTGGTAAAGGCCGCCCGCATCTTCCAATTGTCTATCACCGTTATTGCAATGGCTTTTTCACCATTCATCAGCCGTTTCGATGGCGGTTTTTATTATTATATCCAGAAGATGTCGAGCTTTTTCAGTGTGCCGGTATTTACGGTAATGATCGTAGGGTTTCTTACCAAAAAGGTATCTGAGACCGCTGCCACGGTAGGCTTGCTCTTTTTTATCGTTGCCTATGCAGTAAGCCAGCTGGTCTTTGATCTGCCGGTACATTACCTGCATGTGCTGGCAATCCTGTTTTTGGTAACGGTGGCGTTGATGCTCGCCATTGCCAGATGGAAACCCATGGCTGCACCTTATTCTCCGAAAAATATGGCTGTTGTTGACCTGAAACCCTGGCGTAACAGGCATTGGTTCTTCGGCCTCTTACTGGCCTTCATGGCAGCTGCCTTCCTGTTATTTTCAAAAGCAGGTATAGCACAGTAAACCCAAAATGCTCATTACTTAAAAACACCCAACCATGTTGATCCGACCATTGGTACCTACACACAGGTTTTTCATGTTTATTGTATTGTTATGTTTGAAGATCACGGCAGGGGCTATGCCTGCCGGCAAAAGAGATTCTGTGATCACGATGCCCTTTGGAGAGAATAATATGATCGTATATTCTTTAACAACCGGTACCTATGATGTGGTGTTCAGCGGTAAGAAGACCATTGCAGGTGCATTTGCCGTATGTAGTGGAAAAACAGAAATGACCAGTGCGGGCGCTGCCCTTCGTACCCATAGCTTCTCCACCAGAACCATCCATGACCGGGTCTCGCGATATATAATAGAGACCGTACGCAATGGGTTGCGAATGCAGCAGGTGTTTGACGTATATGGCTCACGCAATTATTTTTTAACCACTATGCGCGTTATTGGCAGGGGTGCAGCTGCATCTTATATGTCGCCCCTGACAACGGATAGTGTGGTTGTTGACGAAAAAGGCGATAACCGTGCCTTGAGCGTACCATTTGATAACGATATGTGGGCGCGTTTCAATGCGCAGCCCATACAGCACGCAAATTTTACCAGCAGCGAAGTAACGGCGATCTATAATAACGATACATATAAAGGATTGATCATTGGCTCTGTTGATCAGCAGGTTTGGAAAAGCGGTATTACCGTAAAGGCGAACGGAGTTAACTCATTTTCGATCAGCGCTTTTGGCGGTTTTGCCGATAGTACGATAACGCATGATAAGATCCGCCACGGGCTTGTAACTACCACCGATACCAGCTGCGTTTCCCCTATGATGATGGTAGGTATGTTCACCGACTGGCGCAAAGGGATGGAGCAATATGCCAGGGATAATCATTCGCGTGCGCAGGGTATCTTTAACTGGAAGAAAGCGACGCCCGTTGGCTGGAACAGCTGGGGCGCCATCCAAAATAAAATAACATTAGATAAAGCAAAACGTGTGATCGATTTCTTCGCCGATTCATGCAAAGGTTATCGCAGTGCCAATGGCCAATTATATATTGATCTCGATTCCTTCTGGGATAATATGGTAAAGGGCGGACTGGATGGTGATGTGAGCGAGTTGAAACAATTTGTGGCCTACTGCAAAAGCAAAGGATTCAAACCTGGTATCTACTGGGCGCCATTTACCGATTGGGGTAAGCACGATCGTAAAATGGAAGGTTCAGCGTATACCTATGCACAGGCATGGTTGAAGCAAAATGGGAAACCGGTTGAAGTGGATGGTGCTTTAGCCCTGGATGCTACCCATCCTGGAACAAAGGCAAGGATCAACTATTACCTGACTCATCTGAAAAACCTGGGCTTTGAAATGATCAAGATCGATTTCCTGGGACATGGTGCCCTGGAATGCGATCGTTTTTATGATCCTGCAATAACAACTGGTATGCAGGCCTACAAGGTGGGTATGCAATGCGTAACAAAAGCGCTGGATAACAAGATGCTTGTGTACGCAGCTATTTCGCCCACCATGGCCACGGCGCCATACGTACATATGCGGCGTATTGCCTGTGACGCTTTCAGCGCTATTGACAATACCGAATATACGCTCAACAGCACGGGTTATGGCTGGTGGCAAAGCCTCTTATACAATTTCGTTGATGCCGACCATGTGGTGTTCAACCACGAAAGCGAAGGCGCCAATCGCGCCCGCTTGGCGTCGGCGCTGGTTACTGGCACGCTTATCGCCGGTGACGATTTTTCATCGTATGGCCCCTGGTCGAATGCAGCTAAACATTTATTGCAGAATAAGGAACTGCTGAAAGTAATTAAAGACGGGCGCAGCTTCAGGCCCATTGAAGCCAATACAGGAAATAAAGGCGTTGAGTTGTTTATAAAGGCGGACTACGATAAGGTTTACCTGGCGGCATTCAATTACAGTAATACACCCCGCACGTATACATTGTCCCCAGCCCGCTTAGGTGTTCTGTCGCGAGCGCAGGTAACCGCTGCAGAACTCCTAAGCGGGACCGTTGAAAACTGGCAGCAGGATTCCATCCACATAAACGTTCCACCTTCAGATGCAAAGATTTATCTGATCAGGCCCGCGCGTACTAAATAATAGTGCTCCAAATATTTTGCCCGGTAAAAAATAACTTTATATTTGTAGTGGTATAGGATAGTATAGTACAGATACGAATCTTAATCCCGCAATCTCAAAACGCTGCTAGTATGATGAAACGATTTGCCTGCTGTATGCGGACGTGTACAAGCTTCCGCCATACTTCCCTGCTGGTTATTCTATTTGCCAGTTGTTTATTTTCCACCCGTTCATTCGCACAGAACACCGACCAGGTATCAGGTACTGTTATTGACAGCGCTCATGCGCAGCCATTATCAGGCGTATCGGTGCTTATAAAAGGCACCCGGCAGGGTACCAGCACGGATGAAAAAGGCCGCTTTGTGCTTGCCATTCCGGGCGACCAGGCTGTGCTCGAATTTTCATTTGTCGGCTATAAGTCAAAAGACGTCACAGCGCATAAGGGAAGACCAGTAACGATACTGTTGCCGCTGGCCGAAGATTCAACGGCCGATGTGGTAGTGGTAGCCTATGGAAAGCAGAAGAAGCAAAGTATGGTGGCCTCCATTACCACCATCAATGTGAAGGAACTGCGCGGGCCTACCAGTAACCTTACTACGATGCTGGCCGGCCGTATATCGGGGGTGATCGCCTACCAGCAAAGCGGTGAACCGGGGGCCGATAACGCATCCTTTTTCATCCGTGGTGTGGGCACCTTTGGCGCCGGTAAAAGAGATCCACTCATCCTGATCGATGGTATGGAATCTTCTTCCAATGACCTGGCCCGCCTGCAACCCGATGATATTGCCGGGTTCTCCGTATTGAAAGATGCCGCCGCCGCTTCCTTATATGGCGCGCGTGGCGCAAATGGCGTTATCCTCGTCACCACCAAGAGTGGGGTAGAAGGCAAAGCAAAGTTCAATGTGCGCATGGAACTGCCTTTCTCTACCAATACCCGGAATTTCAAATTTGCCGACAACATAACTTATATGAAGCTGGCCAATGAAGCCGTGCTTACCAGGGATCCCCTCGGTGTATTGCCCTATTCACAAAATAAGATCGATCATACAGAAGCTGGCGACGATCCCTTGCAGTATCCCAACAATAACTGGATCAATACCCTCATAAAAGACTATACCGTTAACCAGAAATTTGATATGAACGTAAGCGGGGGCGGTAAAACGGCACAATATTATATTGCCGGCACATACAATATCGACCGGGGGATCCTCAGGACCATTCCCAGCAACAGCTTTAACAGTAATATCAAATTAGGGAACTACAGCGTTCGATCCAATATCAATATTAATATTACGCCTACGACCAAAGCTATTGTGAGAACTTCGGCCCAGTTTGATGACTATAATGGTCCCATCGGTTACCGCGACGGCGATGGCAATTGGGTAAACGGCGGACGTGCCGTATTCAACAGCGCCATCTGGAGTAACCCGGTTATGTTTCCTGCATATTTCCCTGGCAGTTATGCACCATACCTGAAACATCCATTATTTGGCAATGCCTATATTGGCAACACCACTTCATTGTATAACAATCCTTTTGCCAGCATGGTGTCAGGCTTCCAGCAATATGCCTCTTCCCAGGTGAATGCACAGATCCAGCTGGAGCAGAATTTCAGCTTTATAACACCCGGTCTCTCGGCCCGGTTCATGAGCTTTACCCAGCGTTATTCATTCTTTGACCTCAGCCGCAGGTACAATCCCTTTTATTATACTTTAATGCCCGATCCCAACGGTAAGCTAACTGTACTCACCCCATTGAACGAGGGGCAGGGGACCGAATACCTGAACTACAACCCGGGCAGTAAACTCATCAATACCGTTGCCTATGCTGAATTCGCGACCAACTATAACCGCACTTTTGGCGATAAACATGCAGTGAGTGGTATGCTCATCGGCATCCTGCGGAATTTTGTGAACGCCAACGCAGGTGATCTGCAGGCATCATTGCCCGCCAGGAACCTGGGGCTTTCAGGCAGGTTCACCTATGCATTCGATAACCGCTACCTGGCCGAACTGAATTTTGGCTATAATGGCAGTGAGCGTTTCGCCGCTAATCACCGTTTTGGATTCTTCCCTTCGGCAGGCCTGGGCTGGATCGTATCGAATGAAAAATTCTTCGAGCCGTTAAGCGACCTGGTTTCCAATCTGAAGTTCAGGGCAACCTTTGGCCTGGTCGGCAATGACCAGATCGGTAATCCCAACGACCGCTTCTTTTATTTATCGAATGTGAACCCGAACAATACAGGCAATGGATATCATTTCGGCTTGGATCAACGGTATTTTGTTACCGGTTATTCTGTGAGCAGATACGCCAATACCGACATCACCTGGGAAAAAGCGACAACGGCCAACTATGGCATGGACCTCTCGTTCAGAAATGGGATCAATATCGTTGTGGATGCCTTCCGTTCCGTTCGCTCGAACATCCTAATGTTCAGAAGCACTATACCAACGACCATGGGTTTGGAAGCCGGTGTTCAGGCCAACAAAGGCGAGGCATCGAGCAAGGGCGTGGATGTGGCGGTTGACTACTCTAAGACCTTAAATAAGAATGTTTGGATCCAGGCCCGCGCCAATATGACCTATGCCACCAGTAAATATCGGGTGAACGAAGAACCCAATTTCCCGGATAATTTAAAATACCTGTCACGTATTGGCCAGTCGCTGAGCCAGGAGTATGGGCTTGTAGCAGAAAGATTGTTCGTAGATGATGTGGAAGCCCGCAAATCACCGGTACAAAGTTTTGGCGGGAACGCGCCCATGGGCGGCGATATCAAATACCGGGATATCAATGGCGATGGACAGATCACCGATCTTGACAAAGTGCCGCTTGGTTTTCCTAAAACCCCCGAGATCACCTACGGATTCGGGTTCTCCTTCGGTTACAAAGGCCTTGATCTGAGCACTTTCTTCCAGGGCAATGCAAGAGTATCCTTTTTTATCAATCCATATAATATCTCGCCTTTTGTGCTGAACGGTGGTTCACAGAACGGCTTATTGCAGGCCATCGCCGAAAGCCATTGGTCTGAAGACAGGCAGGACCTGCATGCTTTCTGGCCCCGGCTTGATGCACAGTTCAATAACAACAATTCCCAAACCTCCAACTGGTGGCTGCGTGATGGAACCTTCCTGCGCTTAAAAACAGTGGAGTTAGGTTATACCTTACCGCGAAAATTCCTCAACCGCATCCGCTTTTCCAGTTTCAGGATCTATGCCAATGGCCAGAACCTCTTTGCCGTAAGCAAATTCAAATTATGGGATCCGGAGATGGGTGGTAACGGGCTAGGTTACCCGGTTCAGGCGGTGTACAACCTGGGGATCAATTTTGGATTTTAAACCTGCATGCCGGGAAGTATTGATTCACTTAGAAACAAGTTAACAATGAAAACAAGCTATTATATACCGTTTTTATGCCTGGCACTAACCATGGCTGCCTGTGAAAAAGCTTTTCTGGATGTGGTGCCCGATAATGTGGCTACCCTCGACAACGCTTTTACGATGCGCTCTGAGGCGGAGAAATACCTGGCCACCTGTTATTCATACCTGCCCAATGAAGGCGATCCGGTGAGCAATATAGCGTACCTGGGTGGTGATGAATTCTGGCTGGCCTATCCGCCTGCCAGTTTAACCGCCACCAACTGGAACGTGGCCCGTGGCAACCAGAATGTGGTTCGGCCTTATGTGAATATCTGGGACGGCGATAATTTTGAAAATGTAGGGTACAGGAATATGTTCACGGCTATCCGCACCTGTAACACCTTCCTCGAAAATGTAGCAGATATAAACAAGATACCTGATCTTAGCGCCGATGAAAGGAACCGGTGGCTGGGCGAAGTGATGTTCCTGAAAGCCTGGTATCATTTTCTGTTGATGCGGCAATACGGGCCCATTCCCATTATAGACAAAAGCATTCCCGTGAATGCACCCCTCGAACAAACAAAGGTAAAACGCCAGCCGGTTGATTCAGTCGTAAATTACATAGCCGCATTAATGGATACTGCTGCTGCACGCCTGCCCGTGACCTTATTGACGCCTTCTACAGAACTGGGCCGCATTACCGTTGCCATTGCAAAAAGTATGAAAACGCGGGTGCTGGTATATGGCGCCAGTCCGCTCTTCAATGGCAACCCTGACTATAGCAATTTTAAAGATAAAGATGGCGTACAGCTCATCAGCTCAACACCTGATCCGCAAAAATGGCAACGGGCGGCACAGGCAGCGAAGGAGGCTATTGAGGCCTGTGAAGCTGCTGGTATCTACCTCTATAAATTCATCAATACGACCGGTTTCCCGCTTACCAGCGGAACTATAACCCAGATGAGCATTCGCAATGCCGTTTGTGAAAAATGGAACCAGGAATGGATCTGGGCCAACTCCAATTCATCTACCTGGCAGTTGCAGTATTCCTCCATGGCGCATATCGACCCGGCCAATTCGGGTAATTCAAGCATTTATGGTACACTCGGTCCCACCATGGCTGTAGTACGGCAGTTTTATACAAAGAACGGTGTTCCCATAACTGAAGACAAAACCCTTGATTTCTCCAATGCCAACCAGTTGCGGAAAGCAACGCATGATGAGCGGTTCAATATAGTGGAAGGGTACCAGACCGCCCGGCTGAATTTTGACCGCGAGCCGCGCTATTATGCCGACCTCGGTTTTGATGGCGGTACCTGGTACATGCAGAACAGTCCGAGCCATACCGATGAAAATACCTGGAGCGCCCAATTGAAGCTTGGGCAGTATGGCAGCGGTGTAGCAGTAACCATCACTACGTATTATCCCAAGAAACTTGTGAACTGGAAATTTGCTTACCAAAGCAATAATAACAGTCATATCGAAGATTATCCTTTTCCCACCATGCGCCTTGCCGATCTCTACCTCTTATATGCAGAAGCGCAGAATGAGGCCAGCGGGCCGTCAGAGGAAGTGTATAAATACCTTAACCTGATCAGGGAACGGGCGGGGCTGCCAACTATTCAAAACAGCTGGACCAACTTCTCCACCAATCCGGGCGCATATCAAACAAAGGAAGGGTTGCGCACGATCATCCGGAATGAACGGAATATAGAAATGGCATTTGAAGGCAGCCGGTTCTGGGACCTGCGCCGCTGGAAACTGGCCGGCCAACTGCTCAATACAAATATTACGGGTTGGGACCGTTCGGGCACGGCTGACCATCCTGAACTGTTTTATATTCCAACCACCTATTATGCCATGCGGTTTGTAGTGCCACGCGATTACCTGTGGCCCATCAAGGAATCGAATCTGCCGGTAAATGAAAATCTGGTACAGAACCCAGGGTGGTAAAACGTCAATAACAAAATTAGCCTTGCCAAAACTTACAGATATGAAAAAACAACCAGAAATAATAATCACGTTACTGTTGCTGACAGTGATCTGGAGTTGTAAAAAAGAAGATTTGAATGGTTTGAAGGAAAATAACGGCACACCGCCCGGTGTTGTAACGAATGTAAGCGTGCAAAATGAGAACGGCGCTGCCACCATCTCTTACTCCCTGCCAAAGGACGAAGACCTTTTATATGTAAAAGCAGTATATGAGCTGGCCAATGGCACGAAACGCGAAGTGAAATCATCTTACTATTCCAATCAGTTGCGGGTGGCTGGTTTTTCCGATACGTTAAAACATACCGTGCAGCTGTTTGCGGTGAACAGAAGCGAGGTGGCGAGTGCGCCGGTCGATGTAGAGGTGCAGCCCCTGGTTTCACCGATGCAGCTCGTATACCGCAACCTGAACGTTCGCGCTACGGCGGGGGGAATAAGAATAAGGTCGCTTAATCAGTTTAAAGGCGATGTAGTGATTGTGCCATTGATCGATTCGCTGAACAATGGCGAATGGGTCAGCCTCGATAACATTTACACCAGCGATTCACTCATTGCAGTGAGCATTCGTGGGTTGGCGCCGGTACAAAGGAAGTTTGCCTTTTTTGTTAGGGACCGCTGGCTGAACCGCACAGATACCTTGTTCACCACGCTTACGCCTGCAAAGGAAGTGATGATTGACAGAAGTAACTTTTTTGCCTACCAGTGTGATAATGATACGAAGATGTCATTCGGCACCACGGTAGATTTGATGTGGAAAGGACTGTTCAATAACGAATGGCCCTGTACCTATACAGATGAAAGTTCAGGTGTGCCTACCACGCTCACCTGGGGTATAGGACCTGCACCCGTTAAATTGACACGATTCAATTTGCTAACAAGAAGAGAAGGCTCCCTGTATTATTCGAAAGGAAGTCCCCGCCGCTTTGAAATCTATGGCTCCAATGATCCAACCCATGATGGCGACTGGAGCAAATGGACAAAGATCCTGACCTGTGAAGTTATTAAACCAAGCGGTTTACCATTGGGACAGGAAAATAACGCCGATGCCGCAGCGGGCAGTGCCGGCTTCTCTTTCGATTTTGATGAGGATACACCGCCATACCGCTACCTGCGGCTGAAATGTTTACAGAATTGGGTTGGTTCTTATTTCATTGTTATCCAGAATATGTCGGTCTGGGGAACTAATTAAAAAAGTGGAGCGATAATGAACTTCAATTTAAACACGTAAAATCATGTTCATGAAACAATATTTTGTCAGCATACAACTGGTTTTGTTAATCGGCTGGCTGGGTGGCACGGTGATCTCGTGTAAGAAAATGGATGATTACAAAAAGTTTGGGGAAGGTGGCGAGATTGTGTATCCGGCAACCTTCGATTCACTGAAAGTGATCCCGGGCAATGGCCGCGTAATGATCACCGGTTTACTGGCTGGCGACCCAAACGTTACCAGGTATAAAATATTCTGGAACAATGGCAGCGATTCCCTCGAAAGAACCATCGCCCGTCATGGCAGGATCGATACATTAAAGCAGATCGTCGATCGTTTGCCGGAAGGACCGATGACATTTACCCTTCGTACCTATGATGACAGGGGGAACAGATCGATACCCATGACCGTTACCGGCAACGTGTACGGCGCCAGCTTCCAGGCTTCGGTAAATGAAAGAGGAAACCGGGCCGTGTTGAACACCAAATTCGACCGCAACGGTGCCGCTGTGATCAGCTGGGCCGACGTAGATGCCTATGTAGGGGTATTAGGAATGCGGGTGCATTATTTCGATGCCAATGACAAAGAGCGTGATACCATTATCGTTGTACAGGGCAAGGACCAGCAAACGGCTATACGCGGTGTCAGTGTGACGAAGCCTATCTTGTATAACACCTTGTACCTGCCTGAAGCGGTGGGCGTAGATACATTTACCGTGGCGTCGAAAACCTTGCCATTATTTACAGAAGTGGCTTTATTGAATAATGTAAAGCCCATTGCCAATGAAGCCAATGATGGCGATCGGTGGGCCAATCTGCGCGACTGGATAAGCAATGATGCAGTGAAGAACCATAACGGTTTTGGTGGTACCGACCGATCAAGCGATGCAAAAATATATTTCGAAGCAGGCTGGGGCGCTCCGGCCATTACCAATGGGAAAATATACCAGGTAGTGACCCTGCCGCCGGGAAAATACCGGTTCCATGGTTCCATTGACTGGTATCACCTGAGTACGAAAAATGATGTTTGGCTGATGGCCGCCCCGGGGAATAATGGCCTGCCCAATGTCAGTGAGCTGGCCAGTGCTTTTGCGTACAAGAAAGTGGAGAATGGCACCTGGGACGTATCCATGGAATTTACGGTTACCCAGCAGATCCAGTTGTCGCTTGGCTTATTGCTCGATATGTCTGACAGCGGTGAAGCAATGCGATTCAACAGCCTGCGATTATATATCGTGAACTAAAACAAGCGGATGTCTACAATGATGATGAAGCAAAGAGAAGGTATCGTTTTTTTATTATTCCTTTTTTTGATTTGGAACCCTGGTCAGGCGCAACAGGCGAAAGCCCTGCAGTTATGGTACAATAAACCCGCTGCCCAATGGGAAGAGACCCTGCCCCTGGGCAATGGCCGCCTGGGTATGATGCCCGATGGCGGCATCATGCAGGAACAAATTGTGCTCAATGATATTACGCTTTGGTCGGGTGCGCCGCAGGATGCCAATAACTATCATGCACATGAGAAGTTACCAGAAATACAACGATTGCTGATCGCAGGAAAGAATGATCAGGCCCAGGCCCTCATCGATAAAGATTTTATCTGCACGGGAAAGGGCTCCGGGGCGGAACCTTTTGGATGTTTTCAAACCCTGGGTAAATTAAACATTGCCTTTCATTATGATGGCGTGGAAAAGGATGTGGCGCCATTCACCAGCTACCGCCGGCAATTATCACTCACCGATGCAGGCGCAGCCTGTTCTTACCAGATCGGGAGCGTAACCTATACAAGGGAATATTTCACGAGTTTTGGTGATGATGTTGGTCTGATCCGCCTCACAGCCAGTGCACCCGGCAAATTGAATATAGATGTATCTATCGGGCGGGAAGAAAAAGCAACAGTAAAGGCGAAGGGAAAACAGCTCGAAATGACCGGACAACTGGAAAACGGCACCAATGGCAGGGGCATGCAATACCGGGCGCTGGTTGGTGTACAATCAAAGGATGGTAGCATGGTTGCTGACAATAATAAACTGGTGGTGAAAAATGGCACGGAAGTGATCCTTTATTTTTCCGCAAAGACCAGTTTCCGCGATGCAGACTTCGCGTTACACGCCCAACGATTGCTTGATAAAGCAATGAAGGTTCCCTATGCTGTACAAAAGAAGAAACATTGTTCAAATTACCAGCGCCTGTTCAATCGCATGCAGCTCGATCTGGGCACATCAGCACAAAATGATCTGCCTACTGATCAGCGGCTGGAACAATTTTATAATGCTTCGGTTCCTGATAACGAACTCACTGTTTTGTTCTACCAGTACAGCCGGTACCTGTCTATCAGCAGTACCCGGGTTGGTTTGTTGCCGCCGAATTTACAGGGATTATGGGCGCATTTGATCCGTACGCCCTGGAACGGCGATTATCACCTGGATGTAAATGTGCAAATGAACCACTGGGGTGTTGAACCCGGCAATTTATCGGAGCTGAACCTGCCGCTGGCTGAATTGGTAAGCCAGCTGGTGCCGCATGGCGAACGTACTGCCAAAGCCTATTATAATGCCAGGGGCTGGGTGGCCCATGTGATCACGAATCCCTGGTTGTTTACCGAACCCGGCGAAAGCGCCTCCTGGGGCGTTACCAAATCGGGTTCCGGCTGGTTATGTAATAATCTCTGGGATCATTATGTGTTCTCTAACGATGTCAAATATCTGAGAAAGATCTATCCGGTACTGAAAGGATGCGCGCAGTTCTACGCAGACGTATTGATCAAAGACCCGGAAACCGGGTGGTTGGTCACGGCGCCATCCTCTTCACCGGAAAATTCTTTCCTTATGCCTGATGGCAGCGGCAAACACGTAAACATTTGTATGGGCGCCGCCATTGACAATCAATTGATGCACGAGCTGTTCAACAATGTTATTACGGCTGCCGAACGCCTGGGGATAGATGCGCCTTTCTGCAAAGAGTTGAAAGAAAAACGCAAGCTGATCGCGCCTGCAGCACAGATAGCCGCCGATGGCCGCGTGATGGAATGGCTGAAAGAATATCAGGAAACAGACCCGCAGCACCGGCATATATCCCATTTGTATGGCTTGTATCCGGCCAGCCTGATCACGCCTTCCCAAACGCCGGCTTTGGCCGAAGCCTGTAAGAAAACCCTCAACGTTCGGGGCGATGATGGCCCCAGCTGGTCGATCGCTTATAAACAATTGTTCTGGGCCAGGCTGCATGACGGCAACCGGGCATACAAACTCTTCCGCGAGATCATGAAACCAACGCGTAAAACGGAGATCAACTATGGCGCTGGCGGTGGAGTATACCCGAATTTATTGTCCGCGGGGCCACCTTTCCAGATCGATGGCAATTTTGGAGCCGGCGCTGGCATTGCTGAAATGCTTCTGCAAAGTCATGAGGGCTTTATTCATTTCTTACCAGCGATTCCCGATGCCTGGAAAAAACAGGGGAAGGTACGCGGCATGAAAGCCCGCGGTAATATTACCGTTGATTTTAGCTGGAAGGACGGGCAGCTTACTTCGTATAAACTTTTTTCACCCGTTAAACAGCGGGTAAAAGTGAAGGTTAATGGCATTCTTAAAGAGATAGAAGTAGCAGGTAAGAACTAGGAAAGGGTAGTGCAAGACCACGTGCCGGTCTGGCAACCTGAAATCATGCACCTTACAGTTTGTTAAAAACTAAGAAGTATAAGCAAAAAAATGCACATAACTTCTTATTAAATTGTACCCTTTTAAAACCTGCATGTTCATATGAAACAATTTGTATTAGGATTTATTGTTCTGCTTACATCCACGACGAAGGCCCAGCTGCGCTTACCCGCCATCTTTGGCGACAGCATGGTGCTGCAGCGGAATGCGCCGGTAAAAATATGGGGTTGGGCTGCACCGGCAGAAAGTATCACTGTGTCTTTTCATGGTCAGCAGCGGACCGCAAAGGCCGATGCAAATGGTAACTGGCAGCTGGTGTTATCTCCGGAACCGGCAGGTGGGCCCTATGATTTAACAGTAAAAGGAAGAACGACCATTACACTGCGTGGAATACTGATGGGTGATCTCTGGCTATGTTCCGGGCAATCGAATATGGAAATGCCCTTGAATGGCTGGGGACAGGTCTTGAATTGGGAACAGGAAATCGCAACGGCTGATTTTCCATCCATCCGGTTATTTACCGTGGAGAAAGATGTACAGGGCCTGCCTGCAAAAGACCTTAAAGGCGGAACCTGGCTAACCTGCACACCGCAGCATATTCCACCCTTTTCTGCCGTTGGTTATTTTTTTGGAAGAGCCCTCCATCAGCAATTGAAGGTACCGATCGGACTGATCAATGCAAGCTGGGGCGGAACCGATATAGAAAGCTGGATAAGTTATGCTGGGTTTAGAACGGCGCCTTATTATAAACATCTGGTGGATGCAGCGCCCGAAAGGAGCACCGCTGCATTAACTGCGCTGAAAGACCAGCAATTGCAGGCTTACCTTATTGCAGAGCAACTGAATAACATCGATACTACTACATTGGCGCAATGGCCGGCCCTTGATCATGATGATAACAGCTGGCGTACCATGAAAGTGCCGGAACTGTGGGAAAGCCAGCAACCGGGATCTGCCTTTGATGGAGTGATCTGGTTGCGCAAAGAAATTATGATCGACGAAAAGGATGCGGGTAAAGCCGCCGTATTGAAACTCGCCATGATCGATGATAATGATGTTACCTATCTGAATGGGATCAAAGTGGGCGCTGTGAATGGGTACAATGTACCGCGTGTGTATAAGATCGAAAGTGGTATACTGAAAAAAGGAAAGAATATTATTGCTGTGCGGGTGGAAGATACCGGCGGCGGTGGTGGTATTCATGGCGACACAGCCGATTGTTCGCTCCTTATAGATGGCCGGTCAATGGCGTTGGCGGGTTCCTGGAAATACCGGATCGAGTCGGTGCGTGTGAATATGGGCGTTGGTCCAAACGATTATCCTGCCGTCTTATATAATGCGATGATCCATCCCCTGGAGAAACTGGCCATCAAAGGCGTGATCTGGTACCAGGGGGAAAACAATGCCGGCCGGGCAGTTGAATACCGCCAGGCCATGCCATTGCTTATCAATGATTGGCGCAAACGCTGGCAGCAGCCAGCCATGCCTTTTTATTTTGTACAGCTCGCCAGTTATAATGCCGGCAATGGCAACAGCAACCAGGGCAGCACCTGGGCCGAATTGCGCGAAGCCCAAATGATGGCGGCTTCATTGCCGAACAGCGGTATGGCGGTTACCATTGATGTGGGTGATCCGGTAGATATCCATCCCCGTAATAAACAGGAGGTAGGAAAACGCCTGGCGGCACTCGCACTGAAAAAGACCTATGGCATCAACACCGTTGCAACTGGTCCTGTTTACAAAAGCATGCGGGTGGCAGGCAGCAAGATCATCCTGCAATTTATCAATACCGGGCAGGGCTTAATGGCAAAACCGGCATCCGAGAAAGGATTGGCAGGTTTTGAAATTGCGGGCGCTGACCAGCGCTTTTATCCTGCGCAGGCGGCCATTGCCGGTACTACTGTTATTGTTTCTGCACCGGAGGTGACAAAGCCCCTGGCCGTGCGCTATGCCTGGGCCGATGATGCCAGTCAGGCGAACCTGTTCAATAGGGATGGGCTGCCGGCTGCGCCTTTCCGTACCGACCAATGGAAGGCGAAGACCGAAGGAATAAAATATACAGCAAAAATTACCAGCAAAAAATAAATACTTAATCTGTAACATGCAATTACGTACCATGTATAAGAATTGGAGCGGTTTGAAAGGGGGATACATATTAGCCTTCGTATTCTTTCTGCAGGCAAATGCCTTTTCCCAAAATATCATCATCCCGGTTGAAACGCAGCATAGTGCGCTGGTGCTGCAAACCAACAGCAACAATAACCTGAATATCGTTTACCTGGGCGCTAAATTGAGCGACAAAAAGGAGTATGAAGCCATAACGGCACAGTATAAACAAACGAGTGAATACACCGGTGTGTCCAATGCAGCTTATCCTGCATCAGGCTCACGCAATTTATTTGAACCGGCGATAACGGTGACCCATGCAGATGGTAATAATTCACTCGATCTGCAATATGTACGGCATGAAACCAAAAAGCTGGATGAGAATCAGTCCTTACTTACCGTTACGCTAAAAGACCCGGTGTATGATCTTGAAGTGCGGTTATTTTATAAAACGTATTTCAAAGAAGATGTTACAGAACAATGGAGCGAAATAAAACATAACGAAAAGGGGAATGTGGTGCTCCACAAATTTGCGTCGGCCGCTTTATACCTTAAGGCAGAAAGCTATTGGTTGCGGCAATACCATGGCGATTGGGCCAAAGAAATGCAACCCGAAGAAAGCCGCCTGACCCATGGTATCAAAACACTGGATTCAAAACTCGGCACCCGTACCGATCTGTTCCAAGCCCCGGTATTTATGGTTTCTTTGGATAAACCAGCCACGGAAGAGGAAGGTACCGTATTGTATGGCGCTTTGGAATGGAGCGGCAATTTCAGAATTGAACTTGAACTCGATAACCAGGATAACCTGCGTTTACTGGCCGGCGTAAACAATCATGCATCACCATATACTTTGAAGCCGGCAGAAGTGTTCACTACACCTGCGTTTTTATCGGTTCTGTCGTTCAGGGGCAAAGGCGGCGCCAGCCGGCAATTACATGCCTGGGCACGCAATTACAAACTGCTGGATGGAAAAGGAGACCGGCTCACCTTATTGAATAACTGGGAATCTACCTATTTCGATTTCAATGAAACAAAGTTGAAAGCACTGTTGAAAGATACAAAAGCCCTGGGGGTTGATCTTTTTTTGCTCGATGATGGCTGGTTTGCCAATAAGTATCCACGTAATAACGACGATGCCGGTTTGGGCGACTGGCAGGAAAATAAGACCAAATTGCCGAACGGTATCGCATCGCTCGTAAGCGAGGCCCAGGCCAATGACGTAAAATTCGGCATCTGGATAGAACCGGAAATGGTGAGCCCGCGCAGTGAATTGTATGAAAAGCATCCCGATTGGGTAGTGAAGCAGCCCAACCGTAAGGAATATTATTTCAGGAACCAGCTGGTGCTTGACTTAAGCAACCCGCAGGTACAGCAATTTGTATTCAATACCGTTGATAACCTCTTTATCAAAAATCCCAAACTGGCATACATCAAATGGGATTGTAATGCCGTAGTGTATAATGCGTATTCAGCTCATTTGACCAACCAGTCGCATTTTTATTTACAATATGTGCAGGGTTTATATGCTGTATTGCAGAAGATCAGGAAGAAATACCCAACGGTGCCAATGATGTTATGTTCCGGTGGCGGCGGCCGGGTTGATTATGCAGCGCTGCAATACTTCACCGAATTCTGGCCCAGCGACAATACAGATCCGCTCGAGCGCATCTTTATGCAATGGGAATATTCTTATTTCTATCCGGCCATCAGTTCGGCCAACCACGTTACCGACTGGGGTAAACAACCCATTAAATTCCGTACCGATGTAGCAATGATGGGTAAGCTGGGTTTTGATATTGTGGTAAGCAAGCTGCAGGAAAAAGAACTTCGTTTTTGCCAGGATGCCCTCAAAACGTATAATACGATCAAACCAATTATCTGGCAGGGTGAACAATACCGCCTGCAGGACCCTGTTTCCAACGCAGTGGCTGCGGTGCTCTACCTGAACGAGCAAAAAACATCGGGTGTGATCTTTAATTACCTTGTCAACAACCGCTATGGTGCCGGCAGCGAGCGGCCTATCCGGTTAAAAGGCCTCGACCCGAAAAAACGATACCGTTTAAAGGAGCTGAATTTGTATCCGGGCACCACCTCAACGATCGATGCTGATAAAAGCTATACCGGCGAATTTCTGATGACCATCGGCTATAATCCCGATGTAAAAGCAGAGCGCGCCAGTGTGGTGCTGGAGTTGAAGGCGGAGTAACGGTTGTATCAATTCCGAACACCTGCTGCCCGGATCTGAACACCTGAATACCCGGCATCGTCTTATTTACAGGCATTTCCGGAATGGCTGCGGAAAATGAGGCCCGAGATCTTTGACTATTGGGGCTATGTTGATTATTATACCTACATATTGCTGAAAGAGAACGCCAGTATACATTCCATGCAGTCACAGGTGCCGGCTTTTTTAGAAAGGCATAAGACGGGGGAAGCCGGCTACACCTTTGCTTTTGAAAAGATGTCAGACGCTTACCTGCATTCCGTTGCAACGCGGCAACCTGGCCCTACGGGCAGTGTGCTTAATGTTTATTTGTTTGCCTGCATTGCTGTTTTCATCATGCTTATAGCCTGTATTAATTTCATGAACCTGTCTACCGCCCGGTCTCTTGAAAGAGCAAAGGAAGTAGGGGTTCGCAAAGTGCTGGGCGTAAAACCTTCCCGCCTTATGTGGCAATTCCTCGTTGAATCGATCCTTCTGTCGCTGGCTGCTGCGATCATTGCCATGCTGCTGGCCCAGCCAGGCATTTCGTTGATAAGTAAATTATCGGGCAAGGAAATTTCTACGGTCAATTTCTTCAACCCGTTATTGTTTGGTGGTATGGCCTTGTTTGCAGTTATTGTTGGATTGCTGGCAGGAATTTACCCCGCCTGGGTCTTATCAGGATTCAGGCCCATCGCGGTACTAAAGGGAAAATTCAACCCGGCTGATCAAGGAGGCATTGCATTTCGCAAAGTGCTGGTTGTATTCCAGTTTACCTTGTCTATTGCACTGATAGCGGGAACCATCATTGTATATACTCAATTGAAATACCTCAACCACCATGATCTTGGGTTTCAAAAGGATCAGATGCTGATCCTCAATTTTGAGGGTGATGCAGCCGTGCAAAAAAATATTGAAGCCATTAAAAAGGCCATTGCCAGTCAACCGGGGGTTAATGCGGTTGCTGCTTCGCGTGCCGTTCCCGGTGAATTCCTGCCCAATGCAGGCACATTCATTCAAACACCGGAAGGAAAATTGGACCACCGCGATCCACTTATTTATGAAATAGATTTTGACTTCATTCCTGTATTTAATATTCCCCTCGTGGCAGGGCGCGTTTATTCACGTTCGCACCCTTCCGATAGTGCAGAAGCAATGGTCATTAATGAAGCGGCGGCAAAACTGTTCGGCTATACCAACCCGGCCGATGCGGTAGGTAAAAAATTTGAGCAGTGGGGCAGAAAAGGTACTGTTATAGGCGTTGTAAAAGATTTTAATTTCAGGTCGCTTCACCTTCCGGTAGAACCACTCACTTTACGATATGGTTACCCGGATATGCTGAACCGGATCTCGGTCTCTATCAAGGGTGACAATATTCCGGCAACCCTGGGGCATATTAAGAAAGTGTGGGATCAACTGGTGCCCCAACGACCGATGTTATATCATTTTCTCGATGAATCGTTCAGCGAACAATACGAGGCTGACCAGCATTTCGGTTATTTGTTTACTTTCTTTGCCTGCCTGGCCATTTGTATCGCTTGCCTTGGTTTATTAGGGCTTTCCACTTTTATGGCGCAGCAGCGGGTAAAAGAAATTGGTATTCGTAAAGTGCTGGGTTCGTCGGTAAGCGGCATTGTGATCCTGCTCTCGAAAGACTTCATTAAACTCGTGCTCATTGCCATTGTCATTGCCGTTCCCATCTGCTGCTGGGCAATGAATCAATGGCTGCAGGATTTCGCCTACCGTATTACTATTGGACCGCTTGTATTTATCAAAGCCGGCATCCTTGCCTTGGGCGTGGCATTAACTACCATCACCTGGCAGGCGGTTAAAGCGGCGATCGTGAACCCGGTGCATTCGCTAAGGAATGAGTGATGTCAATAATTTTTATTTCCCGGCTAGCTGTTCCAGCAAGGCGTTATAATAACGTTCAATAGCGCCGGTTCCATAAGATAGATACAGAAATGGATCAATCAGCTCCAGCTCCATAAGTACAAAATTGCCATTGACCATTAAACCATCCACACGTGCATACATGGTGTTTTGGGCGAACCTGGTAATGTAAGACTTTGCCTGGTCAATATATTGCTGCCGGGGAGATATTGATGCTATGGTTCCGCCAAAGATCTGTTGTACCCTGAAATCTCCCGCCTTCGGTTTCTTGATAATGGTATGGCTGTATTGGCCATTGAAAAAAATGAATGACCATTCTCCTTCCTGTACCTGTGGCATCAGGGGTTGAACTATATAATCACCTTCTGTTAATAGTTCATGCACCCGGCTGGTATCTTCGTGGGCATTATGCCTGGCTAATACAATGGTGTTTCTCGAACCGCCGCTAACGCATGGTTTGATGATTAATTTATCAGCATGCAGTTGGTCAAAAAGGGCTTGCAGCTTATCCTTCCAGCCCTGGTTAAGAAATACCGATGGGATGATTTCAAAACCGGCTGCGGCGACTTCCTTGAGGTAGTGTTTGTCCATATTCCACCTTACAATAGCATAGTCGTTGATGAGCTTTATTTGTAAGCGCTCAATTTTGTTCAGCCAATCTTTAAACTGTTCATATTTTTCAAAATAGTCCCAGGGCGTTTTTAACAGGGCAACCTCATATTGTTTCCAGTTTACCTGCGGGTCATCCCATATTTCGGCAGTAATATCCAGGCCCTTGTTTTGTAAGTAGGGCAACAGGCCTTCCAGTTCATTGAAATTATTGGCTGCCGAATAGCTTGCGGTGCCGTTATAGGTAATATAGGCGATCTTCATGGGATGGTAGTTGTTTTGCAAAGACAAAAATAACCGGTTAAAATGGTTTATAAGTCGTCGTTCAGAACAGAATTGTAGAATCGACATTAAAACCTTACTTTGCTTTTTTATATAAACGCAAAACTTGCTATTATGAAACTTGTCCGCCTTGCCGGCCGGCTGATCGTATGTATGCTGCTCAGCGGTTTTTCTGTCTGCCTGGTAAAAGCACAAAACCCGCCCATGCTGGCCGAAAAAGATAAGGTGGCCTATCTGTTTGTATATTTCACGGGTAACCGGATAGCAGAAGAAGCCATCCGTTTTGCCATCAGTAAAGACGGCTTTCAATATTTTGCTTTAAATAATAACAATGCGGTCATCGATTCAAAAAAGATCAGTTCCTCCGGCGGCGTACGCGACCCGCATATTATAAGAGGGGAAGATGGCAAGAGCTTTTATATGGTAGCTACCGATATGGTCTCGGCCAAAGGCTGGGACTCGAACCGGGCTATGACGCTGATGAGATCTAACGACCTCATTAACTGGACTTCCAGCGTTATCAATATCCAGCAAAAATACAAGGGACAGGAAGATCTGAAACGGGTGTGGGCCCCGCAAACCATCTATGATGCCGAAGCAGGAAAATATATGATCTACTGGTCTATGAAACATGGCGACAAACACGACATTGTGTATTACGCCTATGCGAATAATGATTTTACCGCACTGGAAGCAGAACCCAAACCCTTGTTTATACCAGCTGCCCCTGCCTACAATATCGATGCTGACATAATTAAAAAAGATAGTCTTTATTATTTGTTCCGTAAGACCGGGGGCGCCGATGGGGCAGGGATCAAAGTAGCCACCACCGCCTCGCTCACGTCGGGCAAATGGAATGAACACGAACAATATGTTCAACCCACCAAACTGGATGTAGAAGGTTCTTCCGTATTCAAACTAAATAATTCCGGTACCTATATCATGATGTATGATCTGTTCAAAACGCATGGCTTCCAGTTCACGAAAAGCCAGGACCTGCAGCATTTTGAGATCATCGATCAGGATGTAAAAATGGATTTCAAACCCAGGCATGGAACCGTGATGGCATTGACAAGAACAGAAGTGGAAACCCTGATTTATAAATGGGGAAAACCGGCCGGTTTTCCTGCATTAAACAATAACCCGGTGCTGGCTGGTTATTTTGCCGATCCCGATGTTTTGTATTCGCATAAAACGAAAAAGTATTATATCTATCCTACCAGTGATGGGTTCACAGATTGGAAAGGCACCTATTTTAAAACCTTTTCTTCTCCCGATCTGCAGCACTGGAAAGATGAGGGCGTTATCCTGCAATTGGGTAAGGATGTTTCCTGGGCCGACCGGAACGCCTGGGCGCCCTGTATTGAAGAGAAAAAGATCAAAGGCCGCTACAAGTACTTTTATTATTTCACGGCGGCGCAAAAGATCGGAGTGGCCGTAGCAGATGATCCTGCAGGTCCCTTCGTTGACCTGGGCAAACCCCTGATCGATGAGCGCCCGGAAGGCATTAAACGCGGGCAGGTCATTGATCCCGATGTGTTCACCGATCCTAAAACCGGTAAAAGTTATTTGTATTGGGGCAATGGATTCATGGCGGCTGCCGAGCTCAACAGCGATATGACCTCGTTGAAAAAAGAAACAGTCACCATCCTGCATCCGGATAAAACTTTCCGGGAAGGCACTTATGTATTCTATCGTAAAGGCACCTATTATTTTCTGTGGTCAGAAAATGACACCCGCGATGCAGACTACCGCGTGCGTTATGCCACGGCTACCTCACCGCTGGGGCCGTTAACCATTCCGAAAGAAAACCTGGTGATTGCCAAGGATACCGCAGCCGGCATATACGGTACCGGTCACAACTCAATACTACAGATACCGGGTAAAGATGAGTGGTACATCGTATATCACCGTTTCGATTATCCAAATGGTATCCATATGGGCCGAAGCGCCGGCTACAATCGCGAAATATGTATCGATAAGCTGGAATTCAATGCTGATGGCAGCATTAAACAGGTCAAACCTACACATGCAGGGATTCATTCCATTTCGAAATAAATTCCGCTATCCGGAGCAAGAGATTTCTGATTTCTGATTTCTGATTTCTGATTTTGAGATTTTGAGATTTTGAGATTTGTTCGGCTTTCAAGATTCGGATAAATCACGAAATCCCGCAATCCAGAAATCCCGAAATCTCAAAATTACATTCCCGCAATCCCGCAATCCTGCTTTGATCCACTCATCCTTCGCTTTTGTCTACACATTCTTGGTTCCGGTTCGCCAATACTTTAATTTACGGGGCATTGGTATATTTGAGCTATGAGACCGGCATCGATTTCTTTTTCCTCCAAATGGATCCATGCAATAGTATGGCCACTGCTGTTGGGCATTCCCGGCATCTTGCTGTGGGACCAGCAGTTTTTTGGCTTGTCGGTCAGTTTTTATTTGATCACTACTTTGTATCATATCGGCCTGTTCTATTTTAATGCTTTTTACCTCTATCCCAAACTGCTGAACAAAAGGACCTGGTGGTTGTATGTTATCTGTTTATTTGCTATTGTGGCGGTTTCAGGCTTTGCCAAGGTTTTCTTTTTGCAGTTCGATGCTGATTTCCGGTTTACACCGATGACCCAGCGACTGGTGTTTTTTCCTTTAATGCCTTTCCTGTTTGCCAGCATTATTTTCCGGCTGGTATATGACCGCATCCGGTTCGAAAGAATGGAAAAAGAAGCCCGCGCGCAACGCCTCGATGCTGAACTGAAATTATTACGGTCGCAGATCAGTCCCCATTTTTTGTTCAATATGCTCACCAACATGGTATCGATGGCCAGGTTGCAATCAAAGCTGCTGGAACCTTCGTTAATCAGGTTGTCAGAATTGTTACGATACATGTTGTACGAAAGCAATGAAGAAAAAATAGCTATTGGCAAAGAGATAGAGCATATCGAAAATTATGTTGCACTGCAGCAATTACGTTTCGGCGAAGATGCAAACATCGCTTTAACCGTTAAAAACGATTATCCCGAAGGGATGATCGAGCCCATGCTGCTGGTGCCTTTTATAGAGAATGCTTTCAAACATGGTATCGGTATGGTGAAAGAACCGTTTATACGAATTTCCCTTAACGTGAAAGCGCATATGCTGCATTTTACGGTGGTGAACAATTACAATCCCGCCAACCAGTCAAAAGATAAACATTCGGGTATTGGCCTTTCTAATGTGCAAAGCCGCCTGGAATTATTGTATGCGAACAATTATCAGTTGAATATTACCAATGAGAATGGTATCTATTCTGTTCATTTAAATTGTAAGTTGTTATGATGCGATGTATTGCAGTAGACGATGAGAAATGGGTGCTCGACCTGCTGGTAGATAACATCAACCGGGTGCCTTTTTTACACCTCGTGGGCCGCTGTAAAAATGCCCTGGAGGCCATAGAACTGCTGCATCGGGAAGAAGTGGATCTGATATTCCTCGACATTCAAATGCCAGGGCTGGATGGCATACAATTCGTACAATCACTGCAACACCCGCCCATGATCATTTTCGTTACCGCTTATAAAGAATATGCCTGGGATGGCTTTGAGCTTGCTGCTGTGGACTATTTATTAAAGCCGGTTTCCTTTGAACGTTTTTTGAAAGCGTGTAACAAAGCGCAGGAATTGTTCCGCCTGCAGCAAAAGCCTGCCAAAGAACAACCTGCTTCTTTTTTTGTATATGTAGAATACAACCAGGTGAAGATCACTATTGCCGATATTGTGTATATCGAAAGCATGAAAGATTATGTGAAGATCCATTTGAGTTCCGTTACCAGACCCGTGATCACCAAGATGAGTTTAAAGGCGCTGGAAGATAAATTACTGCCTTACCGCCTGGTGCGCATTCATAAATCCTATATCATTGCAGCCGATAAAGTAACGGCGGTCAAACGCGATCTTATTTGCCTGGGCAATATTGAATTGCCATTCAGTGACAGTTACCGGCCGGGGGTAGAAGCAGTGCTTCCCCTCAACAGGTAAGCTCATCTACCCATATTACTGATTCATCTACACTTCCCGCGGCCGGCTCTCTCATAAGGTTAGTTTTGTATCAGCAGGTAAACAAAAAGTCGATGGCTAATTGTTAATGCTGCTGTTCCTTATTATTCATTATAAAACTAAACTTTATGTTTCCACTATTCATTGTTTTAAGGGTGTTATTCGTAGCCTGCATGGTATTTATCATTGGCGCTATATTCGGTAATTTCTCGCAGCGAAGAACCCTGGCCATTTTTAGCAAAGTGGCTGCGGTACTCGTTATTGTTTTGTTCTTCGCGACAACAGGATTGGGTATGCGGTTTGGAGGCTGGCGTGGATATCGCGATCATCAGCTGCATCATTATTACCAACATTGCGACCGGTTGCCTGCCGATTCAACTGTAAACAAATAAATGATCATCCCATGAAAGCATCAACTGAACGAAAGATCATCCGATGGGTGCATATCGTGCTCAGCATCCCCGTCCTTGGGTATATATACGGGCCACTGGCCACTATGCCGCGGCAGGCCATGGTAGTGAAATGGATCATTCTGCCTTTACTGGTAATCACCGGGCTGTGGTTGTGGAAGGGACATGTATTGCGAAAGCGGTTGAGGCGGGGATAATAGCAGGTTTTTTCCAGATATTAAAATAATCTCCTGTTTTGGGAAAGTTCTCTCGTTGGAACTGCCAGGTAATTTTACGGACCGGCGTTTATTTTAATCACTAAGGGTTTTTTCACTTCCTTGTGTTTGAACCGGTTATAGATCGGTGAAAGCAATAGAACGGTTCAGTGGACAGGTAATTCAACCCGTGCCAGAAATCGGGTATGCCGTTGGAAATACTTATCCCGAATCATCAAACACAAATAATTACCCTTATGAAACAGATCTACACAATTATCGCTATCCTTTTCTTCGCACTTACAGCCATTGCACAAACGAAACCGGTGATCACTTTTCTGCCTGCATCGGGCGATTGGTCAAAAGCCAGCAACTGGGACCTGAACCGGATCCCACAACATGGTGATACTATTATAATACCAGCAAATAAAACAGCTTATTTTGATAAAGGCGATACACTTTCGAATGTGTATATAAAAATCGAAGGTGGTTTAACAATGCAAAAGAAACTGAAATTAAGCGCTACTTCGGTGATTGAATTAACAGCCACCGGCAAACTGAACGCTGCGGGTGTTAACCGGAGTGTAGAAGAGATCTATTTGGGCGGTGTTCCTAAATATGATCCGAATGCATCGAGTATCATAAACGGAATAGGTTTTGCAGCCAGCACTTCAGGTATTTCTCCCAATGGCTTTAATTTAACCGCTATGCCTGCAGCAACATTGCCGGTTATATTCAACAGTTTTTACACCACAAAAAAGAATAACAACGTACACCTCAACTGGAGCACAGCGCAGGAACAGCACAACCAGCACTTTGAGGTGCAACGCAGTCTGGATGGTAACAACTGGTCGGTCATTGCGGTCGTATTGGGTGCTGGCAATTCCGCTGTGCTGCAGCATTACAGCTATACCGATAAGAATATGACAGCTGATCTTGCCTGGTATCGCATTCGCCAGGTAGATATAGACGGCCGCTACACCTATTCAACCGTAAAGACGATCCGCGCCGGTGAAGCCGTTTCTGCAGCAAGGATCTATACAAGCGGAAATGTGGTAAATATCGAGCTTAATAAAGAGATCAGGAACCCCGTAACAGTACGCATAATAAATATGAATGGACAGGTAATCGGGCAACGGGATAACCAACAGGCGTCATACCGGTTAACGATCCCTTACAACAACCAGATAACCGGTATGCATATCGTGCAGCTCAATGATAACGCAGGCTATAGCGAAGTAAGAAAGGTGATATTGTAGTAAGGAATGTTTCATAAGCGTTATGCGATCTTCCCCGCCCTTTGGGCGGGGTTTTTTATTCCAGGAATGAAAGCTTTTTGTAATATGGTTGTGTGCATGGGAAAAGAATTAAATTCGCAGCTGAAAATCAGAAACATGAAAAGAATTCCCACATTGTACGAATGGGCTGGCGACCAGCAGACCTTCGACAAATTATTCAGTGTTTTTTATGCCAAAGTAGTAAAGGATGATTTGTTGGGGGAAGTGTTTAAAAATATGTCACCAGACCATGTGCAGCATGTTTCGCATTTTGTAGCGGAAGTTTTCGGCGGTGAGAAACTATATACAAAAGAAGGCGGCAGTCACGCGACAATGGTAGGTAAACACATCGGTAAAATGCTTACGGAGGAGAAACGCCAGCGCTGGATCCGGTTGTTGCTGCAGACGGCCGATGAGTGTGGTTTGAAAAGTGATCCCGAGTTCCGCTCTGCATTTGTTGGCTACCTGGAATGGGGTACGCGCATTGCCGTTATTAATTCGCAATTAACAGAGAACCCGATGCAGCAATCGGAACCCATGCCAAGGTGGGGCTGGGGGGAAACCGGCGGTCCCTACATGCCTGAAGAAAAGTAGTTTTGTTATATAAATTCCACAGCAATGGATTTGAAAGAGAAGAATATTCAGAATATTATTTCCCTCTGGAATGAAGTGAGCAAGCCTTTCAATGGCAACTATCAAAAAGAGCACTATCATTATTGTTATATTCCGTTTTCGGCCTGGCCAAACCGGTTATGGTCATATGAGTATACTCCAGCCGTAGTTGACGAAGCCATACAGGAGATCAGGAACGGTAAAGAGAAACTGGCCGTTTCCTATTGGGGCGATGATTTTGACATGTTTACTTCCAAAGGTTTTGAACAGAGAACGCAGCAGGTAGGTATGTCGCTCCCTTTGCAGAAGAAATTTGTGTTTGAAAGCCGTTTACAACTGGTGCCGGTTACGACGATGGAGCAAAGTATACAATGGAGCCATACCTTTCAGGCGGCCTTCAATTATTTCATTCATGAAGATCTTATCTTCAACGCTCCGAAACCGGTACAGTTTTTTGTGGCTATGTTGGAGAATGAAGTTATAGGAACGGCATTATTGTATATTGATAACGGCATTGCAGGCGTGCACTCGGTGGGGGTGGTGCCAACCATGCGTAAAAAGGGATTTGCCGAGGAGATCATGAAAGCGCTTATCAACAGGTCGATAGAAGGCAATGCCAGCTGGTGTATGCTGCAGGCTTCAAAAATGGGCATAGGCATTTATGCCCGGCTTGGATTCCAGGAAGATTTTCTTTTTACCCAATATCGCTTACCGGGCTGATCGGTTATTTAGCTGCTATGGCTTACCACATCATTTTCACTGGCTTTTTTCCATTGAATGGGCGTTAAGCCGAATTCCTTTTTGAAAGCCTTTATCAAAGCACTTTTGTCTTTGAAGCCGGTGTCCTGGGCTACAGACTTAAGTGGCTTATCTTCCAGCAGTAATGTTTTTACTCTGTTCCACAGGAAATTACTGCGGTAGCGAAAAGCTCCTTTGTTAAAGAGATGTTTAAAGCCTGCTTTCAGTTTTTTTTCTGGCAGATCAACCATTTCGGCAAGCACGGGAATGGTGTAATGTTGCTCTAACTTTTCAGTGATCAGTTGGGCAGCATTGCGCACTTTCTGCAGATCCTTCAGGGATAGATGAACTTGATACATGGAAAAGGTTTAATTAATTCTTTAATCAGGTCCATAAGGTACGACTGGTTAAAGGCAGTTTCTTTGCCGGGCAACCGCTTGACGGTTTTGGCGTATTTCTGCATACTGAATTTACCAATTAGAAATTTCCAACAGTTATGAAATCAGAAATATATTTTGTAACGTCTTCGTGACTAAAAAGTCATAACGCTTTGCTGCACTTAGGCATGCATGTATGATTTCTTATTGATTCTTAGCGAAATGGAGCGTTTAACCGTAAGGCTTAACAGAAGCAAATCGTGTACCTTTATCCAAGTTCAAAATATTTTTTTATTACCTTCACGGCATTTACTTTAATGCAGCATTTAATTGACGGAAAGGGCAAGGAGGTCTAAGCAATAAATACAAACTAAAATAATTTATGCTCATAAAAAGATTTGTGGCTTTTTTTATAGATATGAATATCGTGCTTAGCCCTTATTACGTATGGTCTGTTCTGTATGCAACAAAAGATCTTGCAGATGACGGAATTGAGATAAGGGGCTCGGTCCTTTTTGTAGTTGCCACGATTTCTTTTTTATATCACTCCGTTCAGGAATACTTTTGGCAGGCATCGATAGGAAAGCGTTTATTTAAATTGAAAGTGGTAAAAACAGACGGCAGCGAACTGAACAAGGTCGACATCGTTAAAAGGCATATCCTCGATTTTTTCGAGTTTTATTTAGTGCCAATTATTCCCTGTTTAATGGTTTTGATCAATAAAAAGTACCAACGTATTGGCGATAAGCTGGCAAAAACAACGGTCGTGGAAAGTTGATAATCTTAAATGAGCGGGAAGCTCGCTTATTCAACACTATACCAAAGTCCCCCCAAGCCCTCATTCTTCAAAATACCCTTCACGCCTATTGGCTAGAACGACGCGGTTATTGGCTAAAATGCACGTTTATCAAAAAAATCCTTTTGTTGCCTTTTTTTAATCTTACCTGTTTACATTTGTGCATTTAACGCAAGCGAATGAAGCTAATTGTATTTCCGGTTCTTCTATTGATATCGGGTAATGCGTGTAAAACGGGGCAGGAATTGGATACTGCGCCGCTAAACAGGGTTGTGCTGAACAAATCTGATACTATTTACCAATTCTATACGATCAAACCCACACCCAGAAAACCGCAGCTCAACGCATCTGACTACTATTACTGGTTCCGCGCCGATACGGTGCTGGTTACCCGCAATGGCTTCGATGGAAAGCTGCTACATGGTGAATACCGGTCCTTTTATCCCAATAAAAATTTGAAAGAAAGCGGGCAATTCGAATACGGCTTAAAATCCAGGGAATGGAAAAGCTGGTTCAGTAATGGCGAACTGCAGTCCATTACCAATTGGCGCGCAGGAAAAAAAGAGGGTAAATTCCAGGAATTCTCGCCAGATGGTCAAAGGTTGAGAAGTGGCCAATACAAAGAAGACCAGCTTTGGGGTAATATAACGAGATATTCCGCGGATACAATAGCCGGAAAGCAATTGTACAGGGCCGGGCAACCTGTCGTTGAAAAAGTCAGGACCGATTCAACCAAAAAGAGATCCAAACATGCCGCCCAGCCATAGAGTGCCTGCAAATTCACTGGTGCTCACCATTATCATTGCGTTGGTATTGGCAATTCTTTGCTCTTCGGTAATAGTACTTGCTTATTATTCCCGCCAACATCAAATAACTGCTACCATTGACCAACGGTTAAACCGGAACCTTGAATCAGCCATGAACCTGGTGTTGGAAGGCAGTGGAGGCTGGGCCGATGAAACCATTGATACCCTTGATCTTTTTGATCAACAGGCAGATTCAGTAACCATCAAAAAAAGATACTGGGGCGTTTTTGAAGTCGCCTGTATAACCGCATTCAGCAATGTATTTAGTAAAAACAAAGCTTTTATCAGCGGTACTGCATTGCCTGCCTATATGGATGGCTGTCTGTACCTGGCCGATCACAGAAGGCCCCTGGCGGTGAATGGCAACACCGTTCTTACCGGCGATGTATATCTGTCAAAAGGCGGTATAAAGCCCATTTATATCAATCAGCGCGCCTATAGCGGGTCGAGTCTGGTGAATGGTAAAATTAAAACGAGTGAAGAAGCCCTCCCTCGATTGGATGCATCCATCATTGATCATTTGTACAAGATGACAAAGGATAGTGTATTGGCCATGGAATTGCCCGCTGCGGATTCCCTGGTGCGGGCTTTTGATGACAGCACTACTTGTATGTATTCGAAGGACATCTGGCAATTAGCCGGCATGACCATTAAAGGCCATGTAATGATAAAAGCGGATAGTTTGATAGAAGCGGATGCAAGTACTCATTTAGAGGATGTCATTTTGATAGCCCCCGTTATCAGGTTTAAAAAGGGATTTACCGGAACGGTTCAGGCCATTGCAACGGATAGTTTGATCGCCGAAGCCGGCAGCGTATTTAATTATCCCAGCGCATTGGTGCTTCTAAAGGAACCAGGTCTTAAAATGCAGAATGTAATGCGCATGGAAGAAGGATGTAACTTCCAGGGACTGATAATTGCCAGTTGCGATCCCGCCGATGTTATCAAGAGCAGGGTAGAAATAAAAAAGAATACACTGATAAATGGGGTAGTGTATGTAATGGGGTATTGCGCCCTGGGTGGACAAGTCAATGGTTCTGTTCTGGCTGACTTTTTCATTTACCAGGAGCAAAATATCATGTATGAAAATACCCTGGTGGATGTAAATCTCAGCAGGGGAGAGCTATCACCATATTTCATCGGATCTCCGGTCTTTCATCAGGCAACCCGCAAACAGATCATTAAATGGGTAAAATAATACATAAACGGCTTGCTGCAGCTACGATCATTGAAACCATTGTAGCCATGGTAATTATACTGGTTGTATTTGGGATAACCACCAGCGTGCTGGTGCAAACAAGTGTACGGTCTTTTTCCATCAAAAAAATAAAGGCGGCGCAGCTGATCAATACCTGTTTCATAAAAACAACCAATGAAAAAGCATTTATGAATGAAGAGATAGTGATGGAGGAGTTCGTGATCAGGAAGGAGGTGCAAAATTATAAGGACAACGAACAGTTATTGGCAGTGACGATAATTGTTTCCGACAATAGCAAAAATGAATTATTGAGTGAACAACGATTAATCCGGGCAAAGTGAAACGCATAACAAGGTTACAGTCGTTTACGATCATTGAACTGATCATGGCCATGCTGATCAGCAGTGTGATCATCAGCATGGTCTATTATGTTTACATCCTGTTCAATCACCAGTTTTCGAACTACCGGGAAAAGGCGGGTGCCATCGATGAATACCTGGTGTTACAGAAAGCCCTGCAAACAGATATCGAATCGGCCGATGCCATCCGCGCGCCATCCGCAAATGAGATGACCTGTAGTAGTAATGCTGCGGAACAAATGATCTCTTATACTTTTAGTGAGGGATTTATTACCCGTTCCGATGGCGCTGTACTGGATACATTCCATATAAAGAACAGTGGGTTTGAAGCCACACCCTACAATGAAACGGGACTGGTAGAAACCCTGGTATTACGAATATGGGTGGCGGGTGTGCCTTTCCGAACGACTTATAAAAAATTATACAGTGCCTGCCAGTTAATGAAACAGCAAACTGCTTATGAATGAACCTCTGGACATACGGAAAATCAAGGCCCGGCAAGTGGTAAATGTACCTGGCAAGGCGGCGCCACCGGAAGCAACCACCGGCATATGGGGTTTCCTGAATAAGGATATTCAATTGGGAGGCGACCGCTTGCCCGATACGGTGAAGGAGAATTTCTACCTGGAATTGTCTACCCTGCTGGAAGCGGGCATCGATATCCGCACTGCGCTGGAACTAATAAAAAACGAACAAAAGAAGAAGAAAGCCAAAGCACTTTTTGACGAGATCCTGCAACTGGTAATCAATGGTACTACCTTATCGGAAGCTTTAAAGAGCAAACGGCAATTTACCAGTTATGAATATTTCAGTGTACAGATAGGCGAAGAAACCGGGAAATTGCTGCAGGTATTGAAGGAATTGGCGGTTTTCTTTCAGAAAAAGATCAAACAGCGGCGCCAGGTTACAGGGGCACTGATGTATCCGGCGGTTGTGCTGGTGGTGGCCTTTTCAGCCGCCGGTTTTCTGCTGACATATGTGGTGCCTATGTTCTCTGATGTTTTCAAACGATTCGGCAGTGACCTGCCGGCAGTTACAAAGGCGGTCATCAGCCTTTCGGGCTTCCTTAAAAAA
This sequence comes from Longitalea arenae, assembly GCF_016924755.1. Classification (GTDB taxonomy): domain Bacteria; phylum Bacteroidota; class Bacteroidia; order Chitinophagales; family Chitinophagaceae; genus Niastella; species Niastella arenae. Next base: position 274,380 of record NZ_JAFFJX010000005.1, read on the forward strand.
TATGCGGGTTCATTTTTTCTTTTTTTAGTAACACTGGTCACAGTTATTATATGGCAAAGGAAGCATAACTCGTTCCGGCGAATTTATACGAATGCGCTTTTGAAAATACCGGTAGTAGGAGTTATTATTCAAAAAATATATCTTTCCCGCTTCGCCAATACCATGGCCTTGCTGGTGGGTGCAAAGATCCCGATCGTACAGGCGATACAGTTAACCCGGCAGATGATCACTTTCTATCCCATTGAGCAATCCCTGGCTGTGATCGAAGAAAAGATCATTGCCGGGCAAACGTTGCATAAGAGTTTGTCTGCATTTTCAGTGTACCCGCCAAAAATGGTTTCTATGATCAAAGTAGGGGAGGAAGTGAACCAGTTGGAGCTTTTCTTTGCGCGGATCGCCACCCAGTATTCCAATGAGGTAGAATACCAGGCCAATATGCTGAACAAGTTGCTGGAACCATTGATCATCGTGGTACTGGGTCTTATTGTTGCCGTCGTATTGATCGCCATGTACCTGCCGTTGTTTAAATTAGGCCAGGGTTTTTAACCTGGCCTGGCCGGTTTCGAAGCTTCGCTTGCACGGTTATTGCCCAAAACGACACGGTTATTGGTAAATATTCACGGTTATCAAAATGTTCTTTGAGCCTTGCAAATTAAATGAGAACTTGCTTCCGTAAAAAAGTTAAATAAAAAGGTATAATAGACCTTATCAACCCCAGACCATTTATGAGATTAAAATCCCAGACGCTGATCACAACGGCCCTAAGTGTTATTGTAGTGTTCATGTTACTTTCCTTCTATGTTTTTTCTCCCAACAAAATAGCGTATGTAGATTCGGCAAAATTGCTGAATGGCTATAAGGCGATGGTGGAAGCCCGCAAAGAGTTTGAAAGAAAGCAGGCCACCTGGAATGCCAATGTGGATACGTTAATGAAGGACGTGCAGGATGCGATCAAAAAATACGAAAAATCAGCTGCCACGGGAACCGAGAAAGAGCGGCAAATGGCCAAGGAGTTGATCACTGGCAAACAAAAGCAATTATACGACTACCAGAATGCCACCCGGCAGAACGCTGCACAGGAAGAACAGCGCTTGAACCAAAATGTACTTACTACTGTAAATGCCTTCCTCTTACGGTACGGAAAAAAGCATCATTACAAAATGATCCTGATCGCCGCCAACGGTAATATTGCTTATGCTGATCCTGACATGGACATTACCGACAAGATCGTTGAGGCGTTGAACAAAGAATATTCTGTACCGGTAAAGTAAAAAAGTATGCGGCAACTAACAATGTTTTCCCACTTAATATGGGGAACGGCCTTACTATGCGCCTGTAGTGGAACGCCAAAAACGATGAGCAGGGCGGAACTGGTAAAATTTATAGGAAATAAAGAACATGGTTTGAGCCAGGAACAGGAAGTGAATGGCATAAAAGTACAGGTAAGCTACCGGCCATCGGCTTTATTAGCTGCGCAGGAATTGGGCAATGGCCAGTTGCCGCCACCTGCTGTAATAGATTCCATTGAATCGAAATATAAAAAGAATTATTATTTCCTCTTAAAGTACTCAAAGGATGGCAGGGAAGCCATCAGGCAACTGGGCGATTTCAGCAGGTACAGCGATATGGTGCAGGTGCTTTCCTTTCAAATGCCCCGCTTCGTAAACGTTACCACTGCTGCAAAGGATACGGTTCCGCTGCGCGATTACCTGTTCGACCAAACCTATGGTATGAGCGATGGGAACACAGTATTGTTGTGTTTTGAGAAAGCGCAGTTACAAAACAAAAAAGACATTGAAATAAATGTTGCCGAATGTGGATTTGGCACCGGCAACCTGAAGTTCCACTTTGAAGAGAAAGACATAAAGAAAGTGCCGGCACTGGATTACCGGAAATTATAAAAGCCAGTAGGCCCGATTCTATTTAATAAACCCCAGAGATTCCTGTTATGCTGCAAGGTAAAAGATCCCGCAGGGTAATAGCGGCTACGCTATTGACCATAATGATCACAAACACATTAGCCCCCACTGTTACGTATGCGTTAACTTCCGGGCCAACGCAACCCGAGGCTACCAGTTTTGAACCGGTAGATACAACGGATATGGTGAACCTGCAGTCGGGCGATTTTACATATAATATTCCCTTGCTGGAAGTGCCGGGGCCTGAAGGAGGGTACCCTTTGTCGTTGTCGTACCATGCAGGCATACAACCGAATGAGGAAGCGAGCTGGGTAGGTTTGGGGTGGACGCTGAACCCCGGAGCCATTACCCGCAGTGTTAACGGGTATCCCGATGACTGGTACCTTCCTACAAATACCAACCATATATATTGGGAGGGCGGGCAAGTTAAAACCTATAATGTTGGTGTAAGCATCGGTATTGCCAATACACCGGCCAGCGTCAATTTCGGTTTATCTTTTTCACAGGATACCTACCAGGGCTTTGGTGGCAGTATGTCATTTGGAGTTGGTTCACGTATCGGAAATACACCTTTAAGTCTTGGTGTGGGAGTGCAATCAGATCCTTATGGGGGCGAAGGTGGATTTTTTGCTACCGCAGGAGCAAAGTACGGTCCATTGGGCGCGCAATTGTCTGTAAATACAAACTTTCAATCGCTAAGCGTAGGCTTTAGCGGCGGCGTTAACGGCGTTCTGGAGACTTCAATGAGCACAGGAGGCGGCAAACCTTCCTTATCGGTGGGCGGGCTCACAAAATGGACAAGCAGTACCGCTACTCCCGGCATCGAAACGTCCAGTTCCGGTTTTGGCCTGGATATACCAACGCCGGTTCCAGGGCTGTCACTTTCACTAGGGTATAGTAAAACCCGCTACTGGATAGATAAAAGTACAGATATTATTACCCATGGCAGTATATATTCATCAGGATGGCCCGAAGGGGCGGGGGAGCAGGTAAATGATGATATTGCCTATGACACATATTCGTTGCTGGAGGATAATGATGATAAAAGCTTTGTAGATTATTCCGACCCCACTACCGTGCAGGGCGGAGCTTATCTCGATTTTGATCTGTACAACGTAACGGCTCAGGGTCTTGGCGGTGCTATGCGTCCTTACCAGTTCCAGGGCGAAGTATTAGGTCAGAACCGTAAAGATGAGAACCATAATGCAAAGGTTACCTATTTTTCACCGGGAGTAACCGATCCCCACCCGCAGTTTCGTTTTACCGGAGATTTTTCAAACTCTTACCGGCAGGACTATAATGATTATTCAAATCCCGCATTGAATTTGCGGCTCGTAGATCCTCCATTTGATGCCAGTCCCGACTATGGAACTGATTACAATAATGATGGACTGCGCGAGGGTTTTAACAATAATATGCTGGCTGGCACAAGGCATATTGACATAGGGGTACGGGTGCAGCCATCGAACTGTGCCGGTTATAACAGAGCAGACCGGTATAAATCGCATATGATCGACGGTTTTTCCATTACCAATGCAAGCGGGGTAACATATCATTATGGATTACCAGCCTATTCGTATGGCGAGGAAAATTACCAGGAGAAAATAGATAAAAGGGGGGGGGTATATTATAATCGCGGTAGCAAACCCGATGCCTATGCCTATACCTGGTACCTGACCTCTATTACCGGGCCTGATTATGTAGACCGGAATCCAACCGGAGGAGCGGCTGATGGCAAAGCAGGAGAAGGCGATTGGGGGTATTGGGTGAATTTTGAGTATGGAAAATGGGCGAATGATTATGTGTGGCGTAACCCGGCAATGGGCTTTCACAGGGATGATGATAACGAGTTTCAGAACGTTTCCATAGGTAAAAAGGAAGTGTATTATCTCAATGCGATCAGAACGCGTACCCATGTTGCCTTATTTGAAAAAGATGTGCGGTTGGATGGAAAGGGCGTCTCGCCTCAGAATTTTGATAAGAATTCCGATGGTACTTATCGAAATGGTGGCATTCTTGATCAGTTTGTCAGGGAAAGCATGCAGTTAAAAAAGATCTATCTCTTGAATACGACAGATGCAGCGGGTGTTTCCTTTGCCTCAGCGAATGCAAATGTCTTTGATAAAAATGATGTAGAGGCAGTAGGAAGGGCCGCTATGGAAGTTAAATCGATCCGGGTTATCGATCTTTATTCTGATTATTCTTTGTGCCCGAATACTGCTAATAGTTATGACCTTGATGCTGTTTATCTCAAGAAAGGAAAGCTAACGCTTAAGGCTTTAAAAATGCGTGGTAAAGGCGGTGTGAGTGTTTTGCCACCCACTAGGTTTGAGTACGACCTTACGGGTGATGACAGAAAGTATACGACCGGTGTTTCTTATAACTGGGATCGTTTTACAACAACCAATGGCTCCTTTCAGGTAGGAGATCTGATCATGCGCGATGGTGATCCTGCATCTTACAGCGGTTATATAGACAGGATAGATGTCTCGGGCAATACATATACCTATTGGTTGGAAAACAATCCCTATCCGGGCACTGATGCTATTACAGCCAATGTATACGCCACCAAAAATCCTCCATATAATCAATATGGATATGATGTGTGGGGAATGTATAAAAGCGATCCGCGCTCAACTATAGGCAATAATGAAAGCCGGGCGCGCGTCACCAGTAAGATCTCATCAAATTCAGTAGATGCCTGGTCGTTAAGAAAAATTTTGTCTCCACTTGGATCCGATATTAAAATAGGTTATGAGTCAGATAGTTATTCCAACGCTGTAATGAGTGCCAATTATCCCTTTGTTACAACCAGGCCGGTATCTGGTGCTATTCCCCCGGGCACAATTGGATTTACTTTTAGACTGGATGAAATGGGCGGAAATAAAGTTTCTGATTTCTTTCAGCCAGGTGATCAGATCAATTTTATTGCTGTACAAAGTGCGTGGCTAACTGGTGGACAAATGGCTTCACAAAGTGTACAAAGGGTGTTGGATAGCCGCAATTTTGGCCAGCCGGTAACTGTTCATTCAGTTGATAATAACGGATATACAGTTTTTCTTCAATGGCCCAATATGGAAAATATGCTGTATGTGGATAAAACCCAATATTATACCGAAGGCGGCTTATGGGTCAATCGGCCGGAAAACTATAACATTACACCGAATGCGCCGATGTATGCGAATTTATCGGTGATCAATCACCGTAATGTATTTGGTGGCGGTATAAGGGTCAAATCGATCAGCAGTAATGATAATTTAAGTGGCATTACCACTATTACAACATATGATTATAATACGCCGGGTACTTCCCATAGTTCAGGTGTAACCACATATGAGGGCAATGTGCTTGATATGGCTCCGTTTGAACCACCTTACAACTATCTCACGCCAACCTATGCGCTCATCCAGAAGCAGTATAAAAAAGCGCTGTATAAGAGTATGCACAGGTTGTATTCCATTGCGCGCGAGATCCCGCCGCCGGGTGTGATGTACGAATATGTAACTGTTTCCAATACGGTAAAAAATGCGGCTGAAACTGCTATAAGAGAAGTGGAAGGCGCTACACAATATCAATTTGAAGTGTTCAGGGACAACATGATCTACAGAACGAACGTTGGTGTTGGCCGTACCCATTTAAACAGTGGTTCATGGGGATGGATGGATACCCGAAACCTGACCCTGCAAAAATATGTACAAAGTATAGGGCTGTTGAAGCGGACTGTGCAATTAGATAAAAAGAATGGAAGAAAGTTAAGCGAAACGATCAATCATTATCTGCATGATGGTTTGGAAACTTCAAGTCCACAGGTATTTATGGAAACTTACAAAACGCGGTTGGCTCAATATAATCACCAGGGCTATTTGCAGGAGCGGTTATCGGAAGTTAAAGAGCTCACCAATCAAACCAACGCCAATGATAATGGCGTAAAAGCAACCTTAAGTGCACGGGAAGAATTTCCCTGCATCAGTACCGGGCAGGAAGTGATCAATTATGTGAATGGTACAAAGAGCGAAGGCAATAACCTGGCGTATGATTTTTATAGCGGATCCCTGACTAAGACAGTAGAAACGGATGTATATGGCAACAAGTTTGTGACCGAAGTGAAACCTGCTTACCAGGTACCCGTTTTTTCGGGGATGGGACTGAAAATGCACGGCGGCAAAAACATGCTTACACAAACTGCAGCCCAATACACTTATAAAGTAAATAAGGATGATGTTAATGAAAAACTGGGATTGGTAAGCGCCAACGTCACCACCTGGAGTAACAGTGTGCCTGTAATAGATGTCGATGGAAGTAGTCAGGCGCAGATCCCATTACCCGGTATCTGGCGTAAACAATCATCATATAACTGGATGGCCACCGGCAAAACGGTCAATGGAATAACCGGTATAAATGACTTTGCTGATTTTAACTGGAGTGCCCCTGGTTCATCAAATGCAAACTGGAAAAAAACATCGGAAGTAACGTTGTATGATGTGTACTCTAAAACGCTGGAAGTAAAAGATATGAATAACAATCAGGCAGCCACCCGCATGGATTATGGAAGCAAGCGGGTAACAGTAACTGGCGGCCCGGCAGGTTATTATGAAATTGCTTATAGTGGGGCAGAGGATGATGGCGTAAATCAATCGAACAACGCATTTGTAAAGAAAGAAAACGGGATTATAACTACCGGTACTTCCACAGCCCATACAGGCAACAAAAGCCTGAAACTGGGCGTATCGGGTGCAAAAGGATTTGTGTATACTGCTAATACCGATGATCTTGTACCTGGCAGAAACTATATAACAAGTGTATGGGTAAAACCGGTTAGCAGCAGTGCTTCGGATGTGAAGTTGTACTATGAGGTAAATGGCGTTGTGAAAGACAATTCCTATTCTTCGGGCAGTGGCAGTGCAAAGGTAGCCGGTGGCTGGTCTTTGATCAACCTGGTTATCAAAGGCGCCGACATAGTAGCGGGCGCCACCTTAAAGGTTGGGTGCCGTAACGATGCAACAGCTATTGAAGCGTATGTAGATGATTTCCGGTTCCATCCCCTGAATGCCGCCACATCGGCGTATGTATATGACGCCTTTACTGGCGAGTTGACCCATGTGCTTGATAACAACAACCTGTATACAAAATATGAATACGATGCAACTGGCAGGCTGGTAAAAACATATCGGGAAAAGATCGGGTATGGAGCATTAATAGCAAAGGAATATCAGTATAATTTCGGAAGAGCTACCGGTGTTTATACAAATACGGCGCAAAGCGGAAACTTTACCGCGCAGTGCATCTCGCCAAGAAAAGGCTCTACCGTAACCTATACGATTCCTGAAGGTGTTTATTTTTCCGATGTCAGTGTAGATGATGCAAATAATAAGGCAAAGTGGGATGTGAATGCCTATGGTCAAATTTATGCAAATAATAAGGGTACCTGTTTGTTTTATAATGAAGAGAAAAGCGGAAATTTTACAACTATGGGTTGCGCCTGCGGAACTATACCCAAAACGGTAACATATACGGTGGAGGCAGGAAAACATTCTTCAGAGGATAACTGGCAGGCTGCCCAGGATATGGCTACTGCCGATCTCAATGCAAACGGACAGCAGTATGCCCAAACACATGGTGGATGTACCGAAATTGCAAAAAACGTAAAACTTACACTCGTTGCTTATAATGAAAGGCCAAGTTCTCCGTCTTCCATCACAGTCACGCTTTATTGCAGCGATGGTACAGCGGGTCCTTCTTTTACTTTCCCGACGGGAAATGGTAGTAAGGATGTTTACGTTCCGGCGGGAAGTTACACGCTGAAGTTTAGTGTATCACCAGAAGGCTGGAACACGTGCCCTTGTTGGAGTATCGATCTGAATACCGGAGGTCACATTTCAAATCCCAGAGAAACAATGGGCGCCGGTTTTTCTGTGGGAACGAATTATGTTTTAACAGCATCCACGATTATGTAATTGACAGATAATAAAATGTGTCTATGGTGAACCACTTTTTGAAGAACCTGAAAACCTTATATATGCTATTTGCTTCAACCGCTTCCCATATGAGAGCAGTAATTCTTGTTTTGATGCTCATGCTGGTACAGTTTGCATCTGCAGGTGTGCCTGGTTATGATGATAAATATCCCATGGGTTATAGATTTATTGCGGGTTATAATAACGCATATGCAGAAATATGGCCAGCATGGTTACGCGAATGCGACAGCCTCAACCGCATTTTATCGGGACCGCTTGCCGCAGGCGATGTAAGTAACCGGTGTCAACCGGCCTATGCAAACTGGCTGGAATATGCAGGTGAAGAAGCAGTATCGGATTTTATAGGCGGCTATTTTTTCATTGATGCCAATGCGCTATATACATTCAGGGATCCAAGCATCCGGTTGTACCAGGCTTATGAAAGCATAACATTTGATATAGGGTTTGAAACAGCGGTTGGCGATGAGTTTACCGCGGAGATAATCCCCCTGGGTTCACAAGTGCCGGCGCCTTCTAACAACACAGGCAGTGCCAATAGTGACATGAATTGGGTATTGGCAAAAAGCTTTGATGAAAATGGCAATGTAATCGGTGAGAGCAAACAATTTTTTGATAACAGCGGCCGGCTCTTGCAATCACAAACCAAAGCAAAATACAGAAAAAATGCAACCACTGCCTATACACACGTATTTGCAAGCCAGCCAGTACGGGATGCGCATGGCAGAGATGCCATGGCAACTATGTCGGCTCCTATAGACAACAGCGAATTTATTTATAAGCCCGATTTTGTTCGTAACAGCAGTGGGGGGAATTATGATTACAAAAATTTCGACCGGTTTAATCCTGCCGGCATTGAAACAGATAAAACTAATAACCCCGATCCGGTAGGTGGACAAAACGTCCCGGGCACTTTAGGATGGTATTATAGCGCCAACAATACCTGGGAGCCTTATACCCCAACCACGGAATTCCCTTACAACCGGAAAACATTTTATGATGACGGAACCGCGACGGCAAAAAGAATAGGTGGTTTAGGAGAAGCATATAAAATGGGTAGTGGACATGAAATCAGTAATACTGTAACGCCTGTTTTAAATGAACTGGACCATTATATACAGATTCGTAATAAGTTCTTTAGTTCTTCAGAAATGGGCGAGCTTCCCGGGGAATTAAAGAACGGAGCGATACAATTGATCTCGACTGACCCCAATGGACGATTATCAATTATTATTAAAGACAGAGGAGGCAGAACCCTGATGACGGCCCGCCCGGGCAGTGAGTTGAGAATAAGCAATTTGGCGAAGGTACCCGATGGCGAACTCTTCTTTTTCAAGACGTTTGCATCAAGTACTGTTACATTAAGTTCGGCTGTTAATCTGATTAACAGAGAAACAGGCGAAACTATAAATATAGGAACAAGCGGAACTGTAGCGGCGGGCAATTATAAAATAGAAAATACAAGCTTAACAGACCTGTTCGTTACCTACAGTAATTCTTATTCAGAGGTAAGCTATAGCTTTTATAATCAGTTGGGCCAAATGGTAGCAGCCATTGCACCGGAGGGTGTTAAAAAGTTATTTGGAAGCGGTTTAAACAGTTACGGTACAAAAACTGATATTCCTTTCATTTCTTTTGTAGAATATGATGTACAGGGCCGGCCCGTAAAAAACAGTACAACAGACGGCGGCGCAGCAGAATTGGTATACCGTAAAGATGGAAAATTGAGATTTTCGCAGAATGCAGTACAAAAAGCCAATAACAGGTACAGCTATACAAATTATGATCAATTTGGGCGACCGGTTGAAAGTGGCGAGTATGATGCTGGAACGAATGGTATTGCATTCAATAGTGATCTTACTGTTGCAACTAATCCCATGCGTGATATTCTTGAAGATATAAGTGTAACGGGTGGGTTGATCAACGGCACCAAAAAAGATGTTATCATGACTTTGTACGATGTTGTTGATCAAAACCCCGGTGTGGGTACATACAGTCAAAATGCGGAATACCTGGGTGGTGCAGTTTCGATGACCAAAAAGTACAGCAGTATTGTAAACAATACGCCCAGTAGTGCCGATATTGTTAGCAGCAACTGGTATAATTATAATGAAGAAGGTAAAGTTGTATGGTGTGTACAATATATAAAAGGTCTGGGCTATAAAACAACTGATTATTCTTATGATGTACAGGGACGCCTGATCAAAAAAGATTATCAAAAAGGGGCGACAGGCACCGAAAGGTTTATTCATTATTATGAGTATGATGCTGTTACTCAAAAGTTATGGAAAGTACGTACGAGTGTTGATGATATAACGAAAATATTGCAGGCTACTTATGTCTATTACCTGCATGGACCTTTAAAGCGGATAGAGCTGGCCACTGATTTACAGGGTATAGATTATACTTATACATTACAGGGTGCGTTAAAAGCGATCAACAACAGCGATAAAACAAAAGACCCCGGTGGAGATGGTGGCACTGCCTTCAGTACTGATGCGTTTGGGATGGTGCTGGATTATTTTCCGGGCGATTACAAGAATAGCCGTACTACCGGTATACAACCATTACAGGGTGTAAATACAACGGCAATAGGGGCCGATAGCTATAGTGGAACTATAAAAGCCATGACCTGGTTTAGTAAAAAACCGGCATCGGCAGTTGGTTCCAACCCTGCTATAGAAGACCCTGCCACTTATATATATCAGTATGACGATAAATACCAGTTTACAGAAAGCACCTGGGGTACAGGTATTAATTTCGGCAATATACCGGCTACGTTTGCTCAAACCGGTTTCAATAAAGAAACTGTTAAGAACCCGGCCAATGGGCTTCCGGCTTATGACGCCAATGGAAACATCCTTTATTTGCAGCGTACTGATGCGGCTGGTGCAATCTCAGAAAATTTTACATACAACTATCTGCCCAATACCAACAAGTTGCAAAGTGTGGTGCATAATGCTTCCAGTACGCCGGAAAACTATGCTTCTTATACCTACGATCAAAAGGGACAGTTAACAGGTGAAACCAATACATTTAAAGGGATTAACCAGTCTAAATACATTGAATACAATGTGTCTGGAAAAGTGGTGGCTGTTTACCGGGATGGACTTAAAAGCCAGAAAGTGGTGGAATATGTGTACGATGAAACGGGTAACAGGATCATTAAAAGATCGTACAGTGGCGGTCAACCATTACAGATAACTTATTATGTGGGATCGGTGATCTATACGCAGCTGGTTACCAATGGAACGCCCGGTGCTATAACTCCACTGGAATATGAAATAAGTGGTGGCGGTGGCAGGCTGGGCACTTTTTACCGGCAAATACCAGTGTATGCTTATGAAATGACTGATCACCTGGGTAACGTGCGGGCAGTAGTGGCAAAAAGTGCCAGCACCATGGAAGTGCGTATGTATACGGACTACTATCCCTATGGTGGAACTATCGGTGGAAATCCTACAGATTACCGGCATGGCTACCAGGGACAATATGCTGAAAAGGATGGTGAAACCGACTGGAGTGCTTTTGAGTTGAGAATGTATGATAGCAAAATCGCCAGGTGGTTGAGTGTTGATCCCAAAAAACAATTTAGTTCACCATATATTGGCATGGGGAATGATCCGGTGAATGGAGTTGATAAAGATGGAGGATTTTGGCAGGAGCTTAAGAACTGGACTCTTGGTCGGGGATGGATGTCTAACGCTGCATATAATTACGTAAAGTCATTAGAAGGTCAGGGGTATGAGGTTCAAAGTGAGTGGGTAGGGAGTAGATTGAAGGGACATCTGAATGTTTCATGGAATAGCAACGAAACAGGATGGGTCCGGCTCAATGATGATACCTGGTCGTTTATGATCGATAATCCAACCGGACACGGGAGATCGTTCAATGCCATACAGGATTATTTTGTAACAACTAAATCTGGTCAGGTCTACGCCATGTATTTGGATCTGGAATTGAAGGTAAATGCCGGATTACAATTTGCAGCTCAACTGCCATTTAATATTGCTAAAATTGATCTTAATATAATAAGCTATGATTTGGCAAAGTATAGCTTCGTTGACAGGCAATTATACCATGTATTTGATAAGAAAGATAATATGACCAACTTAAAATTTTCGTCGGAGATTGGTATGGGATTAATAGGTTTTGGCGGAAGTTTAGGTGGAGAATATGCCCCAAAGCAAGGCTTTGAATTATCTGCTGTGGCAACTAATTTTGGAATTGATGTTGAATTGACTAAGAATTTAATGCAAAAGGAAGCGGGAGCTGTAATGGGGTTTGGATTAAGTGCGAAAGAAGCTTTGATTGTTGGCATTGAATCAAAAATGTATTTAAAAAATGAACTAATTCCTAACAATGACATTAATGGCTGGCTCAAAAGATAAAAACTCAAAAATCTTTGTTACTAACAGAAATAGAAGATTCTTTTTCTTCTTATGTGTTGCGGGCATTATCTATTTGTTATACGATCTATTGTTTAATGAACAGGATACAATTGACGTTTCATTGATTCTTTTATTTGTATTTCTGTTTTTGGGTATTTATTTTATAAGTTTTATCGACGTGTTGTTATACGAAGGTTCCCAAGTGATTTTATATACGATTTTGGGTAAACAAATAAATTACAGGCGGGTTACTAAAGTTTCATTACTACCTGTTTTTTCAAGTTTTGGCAGTCATATAAATTCTATATATGTTATAACGTACACAGATGCGAATGAGAAAGAGAAGAAAAGATTAATATGTGTTCCCGGGACTAAATCTGACCTATTCGAGCGTGTACGAAAAATACTCGACGTGTAATCGTAAAGTTCCGACAATAGGGTGTTTTTATTTTTTACAATCGTTACAGCTGTTAAATCGTAAACCAACAACCCGGCGGAATGGAGCTATATGAAATTGCAATGTGGGTCAAAAATCCAAAGCCGGTTTGCACCGGCTTTGGATGTGTGCGGGGCATGCATATCAAGCTCTAGGGTGAAGCCCCGAGTGTGTTCATATTGCTTTCGTTGTTTTCCCGTTCAAACGCCTCCTTTAAAGATCATTGACCTGATATCAATTAAATAAACCCAGATATCCCTATTTATGCTGCAAGGTAAAAGAACCCGCAGGATGATAGCGGCAACGCTATTGACCATAATGCTCACTAACACATTAGCTCCCACTGTTACCTATGCGTTGACCTCCGGCCCAACGGCGCCGGAAGCTACCAGTTTTGAACCGGTAGATACAACGGATATGGTGAATTTACAAACAGGTAATTTTACCTATAATTTACCATTGATAGAAGTGCCCGGTCCAGAAGGCGGTTATCCATTGTCTTTGTCTTATCATGCCGGTATTCAAACCAACGAGGATGCATCATGGGTAGGGTTGGGCTGGACCCTCAATCCCGGTGCTATTAACCGCAATGTGAACGGTTATCCCGACGACTGGCAGGCGTTTAAAAGCACAACCCGAGAATATTGGGCAGGCGGTACCCATGTAACTTATAGTCCCGGGGTAAGCATCGGGTTGGCCAACTCACCGCTTAGTGTAAACGTAGGCCTGTCATTTTCTAATGATACGTATCAGGGTTTTGGAATGACCATGGATGTGGGAGTAGGAATTTCTGCGAGCCTTGGATCTTCTCCATTACTTGGTAATATGAATCTTGGCGTAAGCAGCTCTGGCCAGGGGGCATTGAGCGCTGGCATTGGCGCGGGTTATACTTCCGCAAGCGGATTAAGTGGTTCGGTAAGTGCCAATGTGAGTTCCAATTTCGAGTCGTTGCAGGCAGGATTTACAGGCGGAATGGGTATTGGGGGCGCTTCTTTGTTACAGGCGTCCATGGCAACCAATGGCGACAAGCCGGTGCTTACAACCGGCGGTTACTCATCCTCGGTCAGCAGCAGTACAAATGCCCAGGTACAAACCCATAGTTCGGGCTGGCATATAGATGTTCCTACACCAGTGCCCGGTTTGAGCGCTTCATTTGGCTATAGTAAAACCAGATACTGGACAGACGAAACTACCGACGTTACTACCAAGGGAAGTATTTTCAATGATTGGAATGGGCAGGATAATGTAGCATATGATAGTTATTCATTGCTGGTTGATCCCTCAGAGAAAAGTTATATAGCTAATCCAGATCCTACAGTACAACAAGGTGGTGCCTTTCCTGCTTTTGATAATTATGAGGTAAATGCGCAAGGCTTGTCTGGCAATATGCGGCCTTACCAGTTCCAGGGCATGGTGTTTGGACAAAACAGAAAAACCAGCAACACATGTTCCGGCGCTAATTGCGATCCGGGTTACAGCACACGTTACGCATCACCAAACACCAATCCAACACCCCAATTCCGTTTTGTTGGTGATTTTTCTAACAGGTATTTACAGGGAGATGGCCGTTACAGTGACAATAACATGAATGCTAACTCATTGTTATATGGCCAGCCAATGCCATTTACATCAGCTACAACAGGCGATGGCACCAATAACAACGGATTCAAAAATAATCAACTGGCTGGGTCAAAGCATATTGAGGTAGGTATAAAAATACAACCAAACCAAAGCCAACGGCTTGGTTATAATAAAGCCGACCGGTTTAAGGATGGCATGATAGAAGGCTTCACAATCACCAACAGCAGTGGGGTAATGTATACTTTTGGTTTGCCCGCCTATACATATAATGAGGAATCTTACCAGGAAAAAAGAAACCAGCCGGCAGACAAACCTTCTTTTAACCGGCAAACAAAAAGTGCGCCTTATGCATATACCTGGTATTTAACATCCATTACCGGCCCTGACTATGTAGACCGGAACGGAAATGGCCCTGATGCAGCGGATTGGGGCTATTGGGTGAATTTTGAATATGGAAAATGGGCGGATAATTATGCATGGCGTACTCCATCGGAAGGCTACAATGCTGATGAAGACAATGAATGGCAGAACTGTTCCATGGGTTATAAAGAAGTGTATTATTTGAATGCGATTCGAACCCGTACGCATGTCGCCTTGTTTGAAAAAGAGGTGCGCGCCGATGCCAAAGGATCATCGCCAACGATATTTGATAAAAAATCACCGCATCCTACATATAAGAATCCGGGCGCTTTTGATGCACAATCAGTGTTATCACTTCGTTTATCGCACATCTATCTTATGAATGCAAGCGATGGCGGGTATGTTACACCATCTTCGGGCACACTAAATGGCAATGTATTGGATGCTACGGATATTGATGCCAAAGGCAGGACAAGTGTAGATGCTAAGGCAATACGGACAATCGACTTTTACCATGATTATTCGCTATGCCCCCTTACGCATAATAGTTTTATTCCAGATGGTTATTGGGAGGCGCCCTGGCAGGGCAAATTAACGTTGAAGTACATTTCCACCAGAGGCCGGAACGGTCATCTTTTCCCGCCCATAAAATTTGAATATGATCCTGTAGAGGATGCGGTTCAGGCGGAGGCGGAATTGACCAGTGCTTCCTTTTCACCTATTAGTTTTACGACCACGAATAATGGTTTCAAGGTGGGGGATTTAATTATGAGCCCTACCCTCAATACTTACCTTGGTGTTATTGTTGCAAAATCCGGAACCGGCACCTATACTTATACATTGGCGAATGGTAGTGCTTATTACTTTCCCAATGCTGTAAGCACTGTTACTGTTCGTACAACCAAGAATCCTGCGTATAATCAGGACGCTTATGATGCCTGGGGCATGTATAAAAGTGATTTAAATACTGCTTTACTGGCAGCTGATTTAAGCCAGGGCCGTAGCACTTCAGCTATTTCTGCATCAAGTGTAGACGCCTGGTCACTGCGATCGATCACTACCGAATTAGGCAACAAGATCAAAATAAATTATGAGCCTGACAGCTATTACATGCCGCAAACGGAATACAATAAGCAATCCCTGGTGATTGATAAAATAGACATTGACCCGTCGGCAGGCACAATGACATTGCGTGTAGATAAAGGTGGTGATAACACAATTAACTTGTCTGACTCATACCATGCAAACGATAATGTAAGCGCGGTACTATTAATGGATTATTACCCGAAAACGCAATCCGACGGCGATGGTTGGGGTGGTTTAGTAGTTGATACCAGAACTTCTTTACTGGAATTTTGTGACTTCCGGGATAATTATCCCTCTGATCTGGGAAAGAATCTTGGGAATTATCCAAAGCATCACTTAAACGGTCCCTTAAGAGTGCTAAATGTAGACGACGGGAGCAATACTATTACTGTTGAATGTACTGACCAGTTTTTGTTGGGCAATCAGAAAAAGGGCGTTACCAATTACCGGGGCGCCAATAATTTTCAACTTACGAATTATGTCACCCGTAAAAATACCTTCGGTGGAAATTTGTTTATAAAGGCAAACCGGGCTATGCAAGGTGGGGGTATAAGAGTTGGATCAGTGTCGGTGGTAGAAATGTTTACAGGTGTCGTGAACACCACGAAGTATGATTATAATTCCCAGGGAAAATCTTCCGGGGTAAGTGCTTATACGCCTTCCTTACCACAACCCTATTACAATTTTCCGGCTTCCAATCCTTATAATAATGCAGGTGACATATATATAGGTCCGGCCGTCAATGTCAATAATGACCACCTCAAAAACTTTTATGTTCCATTTTTCAAAAAGACTTTCCTGAAGAATAACGGTATTGTATTTACGCTGGGCCGGGATCTGCCGCCGCCAGGCGTTATGTATGGAAATGTAACGGTATCCAATTACATAAAGAATCCTGCAGAGAATGAGGCCAGAAAGATGGAAAATGGCAAAACAGAATTTCAGTTTGAAGTATTCAGGGAAAACATGGTGGCGCGTGTTGAGGATGTGAATACCAGGCAAAATTCCACAGTAACCACCGATAAGGGGTATACATGGGATCAGTATGTGAGGTATTATTCCCTTTATAAGTTCATTTCCTGTTTGGGGAATACCAAACGAGTAATTCAATACGATGAAAACGGGCGCAAACTAACCGAAACGATCAATGATTACCTGCATGATGGTCTGTTTGATCAAAATCTTGATGCCAGGAGCTTCTTTACTCAATATAAGACCTTGCTGGCTGATCCAAAATATAACTCACAGGGTTACATAAAAGAGCGGTATGGAGAAGTTAAGTATGTAGGGTATCAAAAAGAGTATTTTGATAACGGCATCAGGTCGACGATCGCCAGTAAGGAGGAATTCCCCTGTATTTCCAAAGGTCAAAGAGTGATCAATTATGTAAATGGCACCAGCACCAGAACCGAAAATCTGGCGTATGATTTTTACAGTGGTGATCTTGTTAAATCGGTAGAAACGGATGCTTATGGAAACCATTTTATGACTGAAACAGTGCCCGCCTACCGGAAGTATGCCAATACAGCGCTTGGGCTGAAAATTAACGGCACTTCCAATTTAAATATGCTTACGCAAACAGCTGCCAAATACCTGCGCAAAGTGGAACTGGTTAACGGTAGTTATGTTGATAAAGGGTTGGTATCGGCCAGTGTCACCACCTGGAGCAACGGGGTAAAGGTAATAGATGCAGATGGGAACAGTTATATTCAGAATAATGCCACTGACGGCAATATCTGGCGTATTCAGTCGGCCTATAGTTGGTTACCCAATGGTAAAACCATAGATGGGTTATCGGCCAGCTTTACAGATTTCAACTGGAGCGCTCCTAACGCATCGGTGCCCGAATGGAAAAAGACATCTGAGATCTCATTATACGATGTGCATTCTCATGCGCTGGAATCGAGTGATATGAACGGAAATTATACAGCAATGAGGATGGATTATGGGAATAAAAAAGTGATACTGAGTGGTGCTCTTTCCAAATATGACGAAATAGCTTTCAGTGGAGCTGAGGATGCTTCGGTAGAACAATTAAATAATGCATTTGTAAAGAAAGCCAATGCGGTAGTGTCCACAGATGCTGCGCATACAGGTAATAAAAGCCTTAAGCTGGGCGGCTCAGGCAATCAGGGATTCGTATATACCGTAAGCACAGATAAATTAACGGCCGGCAGAACATACATTGCAAGTGTATGGGTTAAACCGGTATCAGGGGGCACATCTGATGTGAAATTATATTATACTGTAAACGGCGTTCAAAAAAGTTCTGCATCATCGGGCGCCCCCGGCACAAAAATGGCCGGTAGCTGGAGCCTGCTTAATTGGATTATCGATGGAAATGACATTGTTCCGGGAGCTACGTTGACGGTTGGTTGCAGGAACGATGCGGCGATAGAAGCCTATTTGGATGATTTTCGATTCAAGCCATTGAACGGGAGTACATCGGCATATGTGTATGATGCGTTCACCGGGGAGCTTACTTATATTCTTGATAACAGCAACCTGTATTCTAAGTTTGAATACGATGCAGCGGGCCGGCTGATGAGAACATACCGTGAAAAGATAGGTCTTGGTCAGATAAAAACAAATGAGTATCAATACAACTATGCAAGACATTCCGGCATTTATTATAATGAGGAGCAAAGCGAAATATTTACGAAAAATAATTGTATGCGGAATATGGAGCCTACGAGTGTGACGTATACAGTAAAATCTCGTAAATACTTTTCTGCCATAAGTCTCGACGATGCGAATAAAAAAGCTAAAGATGAAATAAATGCAAATGGTCAAAGTTATGCAAATTCACGTGGCCAATGCTGGTATTATAATGACGAGCAATATGGCGATTTTACGGTTTGCGGGGGCTGTGGTGGCGGTTCTGTAAGGTATGTGGTACCCAAGGGTAAATACAGAGATGAAGCTAGTAAAGAAATAGCCAATCAAATGGCAAGAGATGATGTTGCTGCGAACGGACAGAAATGGGCGAATGACTACGCCGCTTCTCATCCTGAAATATGTTCATCATCTTCAAATGTTACTCTTGTCATAAAAAATGCATGGCTTCCAATGGGAGGTGCAATACCGTATCCTATTAAAGTGTCACTGTTAAATCCTGAAACAAACGTAGCATGTGGTGGTGAGTTTTTGTGGCCACAAGGTAGAAATAGTAATAGCGAAACTTATAAAATTCCTGCTGGTAGATATCGACTTAAATTCTCTGTTCCACCTGGCTGGGAGAGTTATCCCGCTTTGGAATACAATCTGTCACCTAATGGAGGTCGCACCTCAAATCCCAATGGTGAATTTTCGACGACGTTTGAAGCGGGAGTAACTTATACGCTTACGGCGGGTGATCTTTAAATGTGATAATAAACTTAATCAAAACTCGAAGACCTTATATATGTTATTTGCTTCTACCGCTTTTCGTATCAGAACGGCAGCGCTTGTTCTAATGATCATGATGGTACAGTTTGCAACAGCAGGTGGGCAAGGCTATGCTGATGCCAAACCCGTGGTAAAAAGATTTGATTTCGATAACCCATACACCGTAGGGTGGCCTGCCTGGTTACAGGGCTGCGACAGCTTGAACCGGATTTTATCAGGACCGCTTACGGCTGGCAATGTAAGTTACCGGTGGCAGCCAGCCTATGCAAACTGGCTGGAACATGCAGGTGAAGAAGCGGTATCGGATTTTATAGGCGGCTATTTTTTCATTGATGCCAATGCGCTATATACATTCAGAGATCCAAGCATCCGGTTGTACCAGGCCTATGAAAGCATAACATTTGATGTAGGGTTTGAAACAGCGGTTGGCGATGAGTTTACCGCGGACATAATCTCCCTGGGCTCACAAGTGCCGGCGCCGTCTAACAACACAGGCAGTGCCAATAGTGATATGAATTGGGTACTGGCAAAAAGCTTTGATGAAAATGGCAATGTGACCGGGGAGAGCAAACAATTTTTTGATAACAGCGGCCGGGCCTTGCAATCCCAAACCAAAACAAAATACAGGAAAGATGCAACCACTGCTTTTACGCACGTGTTTGCAAGCCAGCCGGTACGGGATGCGCTGGGAAGAGACGCCATGGCAACTATGTCGGCTCCTATAGACAACAGCGAATTTATTTATAAGCCCGATTTTGTTCGTAACAGTAGTGATGGCGCGTATGATTATAAGAATTTCGACCGGTTTAAACCTGCAGATTTGGAAACAGATAAAACTAATAACCCCGATCCGGTAGGTGGACAAAACGTCCCGGGCACTTTAGGATGGTATTATAGCGCCAACAATACCTGGGAACCTTATACGCCGACAACTCAATATCCATTTAGCCGTGTAACCTATTATCGCGACGGCACCGGTAACACAAAGAAGTCAGCAGTTGCCGGAGAGGTCTTTAGAATGGGTAATGGCCATGAAGTGAGTAATTATGTTACGCCTGTAGTAAGTGAGCTGGATCATTATTTACAGGTGCGCAATCAGTTTTTCCCTGCTGCAGAAATGGGATCATTCCAAACTACCATGGTAAATGAAGCCATCCAAACAGTATCAATTGATGCCAATGGTAGAATGGGAATACTTATACAGGATAAAGGGGGAAGAACGCTGTTCTCGGCCCGGCCGGGAAGCGACCTGGTGGTAAACAATGCGGCCAAAGTTAAAGGTGGAGAAATATTTTACTTTAGGCTCTTTACTGCTGGAACCGTAACCCTTAGTTCTGCTTCCAATATTTTTTATAATATGGAAACGGAGCTGCCGGTAAACATTGGCACGGGCGGTTCTGTAGCAGCAGGATACTACAAAGTGGTGAATACGGGAACTTCATTGCTGACAGTGAACTATAGCAATGGGTATACTGACATAGCTTATGACTTTTACAACCAGTTAGGTCAACTGGTCGCTACCATAGCACCTGAAGGGGTGAAAAAATTGTTAAACGGAGGCCTGAATAATTATGCTACGAAAAATGATATTCCTTTCATTACGTTGAGCGAATATGATGTTCAGGGGCGGTTGGTAAAAGCTACTTCCACTGAAGAGGGAATCAGTGAAATGATATATCGCGCTGATGGAAAGATCAGGTTTTCACAAAATGCAGACCAAAAAATTAACGGCCGTTACAGTTATACAAATTATGACAAGTTTGGAAGAGCGATTGAAAGCGGAGAATATAAGCCGGAAGCAGGTGGTATTCCTTTCAATAGTGATCTTACTGCGGCTACTAATCCTATGCGCGATATTCTGGAAGATTTTAGCCCAACAGGTGGATTGATAAACGGTACCAGGAAAGACGTGATCATGACGTTATATGATGTCGCGAATAATAGTCATGGAGTAGCATATCTTCAGAACGAAGAGTTCCTGGGCGGTAAGGTAAGTATGACCAGAAAGTATGCCATTATTGCAAACAATTCTCCTAATAATTCCGACCTAATAAGTGGCACCTGGTATAATTATGATGAAGAAGGAAAGGTGTTGTGGACAATTCATTACATAAAAGGCCTGGGCTTTAAAACAACCGATTATACCTATGACAACCTAGGCCGCCTGGTCAAAAAGGATTTTCAAAAAAACCCTCCTGCTTCTTCTGCTGAGCGCTTTATTCATTATTACGATTATGATCCTGCTACCCAAAAACTATGGAAAGTATTTACCAGTGTTGATGATGTAACGAGGGTGCTGCAGGCTACCTATGTATACTATCTGCATGGACCGTTAAAACGGGTAGAACTGGCTACTGATCTGCAGGGTTTAGATTATATCTATACTTTGCAGGGCGCTTTAAAGGCTGTCAATAACAGCGACAAGTTTAAAGATCCTGGGGGCGATGGTAGTAGCAATGCTTTCAACGCCGATGCCTTTGGAATGGTGCTGGATTATTATCCCGGGGATTATCAAAACAGCCGTACAAGCGGTATACTACCCATCAAAGGAGTAAATACGCTTGGCTTTGGAGCTGATAGCTATACAGGTGATATAAAAGCCATGACCTGGTTTAGTAAAAAGCCCACTGCTATTGCTGGTTCAACGCCTGGCGTAGAGGAACCTACCACCTATGTTTATCAGTACGATGAAAAAAGCCAGTTCACCGAGAGCACATGGGGCACAGGTATCAATTTCGATAATACGCCGGCTACATTCACACCAACCGGTTTGAATAAAGAGATTGTTAAGAACCCGGCTAATGGCGTTTCTGCATACGATGCTAACGGGAATATCCTGTATCTACAGCGAACAGGTAGATTTACTGATAATTTTACGTATAACTATTTAAATTCAACAACCAACTCCGGTAGCGTAAACAATTATAATACTAACAAGCTAGAAAGTGTAATACACAATGCTGCTTCCGGCACACCTGAAACATATGCAAGATATATATATAATAACTCGGGGCAATTAATTACTGAGTTAAATACTTTTGGCGGTACAGATAAGTCCAAATACATTGAATATAATGCAGCAGGAAAGGTCATAGCGATATATCGGGATGCGTTGAAGATTCAGAAAGTAGTGGAATATTTATATGATGAAACAGGTGATCAGGTCATAAAAAAATCGTACAACGCCGGCCAGTTATCTCAGATCACCTATTATATGGGATCTGTGATCTATATACAGCCTGTGACCAATGGAACGTTGGGCAATATAACAGTACAGGAATATGAAATACAGGGTGGCGGTGGCCGTCTTGGTACTTTTTACCGGCAGATTCCTGTGTATGCTTACGAATTAAACGACCATTTGGGTAATGTGCGGGCAGTAGTAGCAAAAAGTGCCAATACCAATACTCTGGAAGTGCGCATGTATACGGATTATTATCCTTTTGGTTCGGAGATCAGGGGCAACGGAGATTACAGGCATGGTTATCAGGGACAATATGCGACGAAGGAAGCTGAAACTGACTGGAACGCTTTTGAATTAAGAATGTATGACAGCAGGATCGCAAGATGGTTGAGTGTTGACCCTGCTGGTCAGTTTCACAGCCCATATGTGGCCATGGGAAATAATCCTGTATCAGGTACAGATCCCGACGGCGGATTTGCAAGCTGGCCCGGAGCTCTATTTAACCAATTGATTACGGGTAACAGAGGTCATATTTATAAAAGTGGAAAACAATGGGGGTATAATTGTGAAAATTGCGGGGTGACGGACGGAAGCGGCGTTTCCTTTATCTATAGGAATGGGCAGTATAATCGTGCCAGGCATGAGGAAAGAGATAGACGGATGAACGCGGTTAATCTGGAATTTGTCAGGCAGTATGACTATAATGCACTAAACCATAATCAACCCACTATTACCCCAAATTACTATAATAAAGGCCAGATAATAGTATCTGATGGTATGGGTGGAACAAGAGCGGTGTGGAATGAAGCTATAGAAGCGCCGATGATCGATCCGATAGATTTTGGAGTTGGAATTGTTTCAGCGTTTTATAAGACGACCGGTAAGGCTGCTGTAGCTGGATCAATTAACTTCATGCAAAGCAATGACAAATTCTTTATATACGCAAGCAGGGCTGCGCCAAAAGAAGGATATTTGGATGTGATAATACATGGTTCGCCTTTGCTGGTTGAAACAAAAACAGGACATTTGGTGAATCACAGAGTTTTGGCAGCAATGATCAGGAATAATCCAGAATTCCAAGGACAAAGTATAAGGCTCCTTTCATGTAGTACCGGAGCATTACCAAATGGATTTGCTCAACGACTTGCTAATAAATTAGGAGTAAAGGTTTTAGCACCCACTGATTTGGTTTGGGCTCATCCTAATGGTACCTTAACAATAGGGCCTACAGCATTGTCAAACACTGGCACATGGGAATCTTTTTTTGTTGGAGGAAGATGGAAACCTTAAATATTAATAATGGACAACTTCATGACTATTCAAAACTGGCCATATAAGTGGTATGGATTCTGGAAAGAGTATGGCCCTAATTACGCTAAATATCCAAGCGCTTTTGATTTTGTTGACAGGAAACGAAATCAATCTTATGATAAGGTAAGACTAAAGGAGTATTTGGATAAAGGGATTGTCGTAGTTTCAACGAGTAGATTGAATTTCCCATCCCCGTTTACTGGTAAACCAGGTAGAGGAGCTATTTCATATAGAACAGACGGCACATGGATTTGGTTTGATGATTTGTTTGAATATATTGATGCACATGATTTGGCTATTCCTGATGAATGGTATGAGCATATTAAAAGAAATAACTTTACGGTGCCTGAAATTAAATACGAAGATCTTGATTTAGAGAAATTGCCTTTACCAAGCCTGTAAATTAAAGCGTGAGATCATCAAGAATTGATGGTCTCACGCTTTAGATATAAGCTCTTCGTTTTCCGGCACATTGCACGTTTATTCCCAAAATCAGCAGTTTATTGTAAAATGAGGGGCATAAAAGTGACTGCAATGCGACTTAATTACATTAATAGCGTAATTACTAATGCTGCCTATTGGTCTCTGCCAATAGGTTTTTTTAGCCACACCTTTGAATTGTAATATTCTTATTCTTATACCTGATAACAATCATCTCCGCACTGATCTTCTGCACCACATACCCCTCCACCTTATCCTTCTCCCGCACCAGCAGCTCCTTACCATTCAACGTGATCGCTCCCAGTTTTATCTTCTTTTGTGGATTCGAGATCATGCCTTCGTACTGGATCGTCCCTTCTTTATATACTTCCACCGGCGGTTTCACTACAACAGGGGCTGGCATTGGCGCTGCCACCGGTTGCGACAAAGGCGTAACTTCCGCATCCACCGTATCAGTGCCCGGAATAAACGGATCGGAATAATCGGCGATCAATGTAAAGCTGTCGGCAGGAGCTGCATAAGCTGCTGTCAGCGTATTGGCAGCTTTGATGGCCGGCATATGCTCGTCAGGGCTCAGGCCATCTACAACCCTGTAGATGATCAGACCCCATACGACCACTACACCGCCGATCAGTAAATATTTTACAGGTTTTTGGTTGCTCATGTGCGCTTATTGAATGGTTAAATTCCAGGCTTCGCTGTAATTCGATACGGTGCTGTTATTCTTTGCCCGTACCCGCCATTGGTAAACACCTCTATCCAGCTCCAGCACTAATAACTGCCCGGTCACCGGCGTATCGGCTACTACCTTTATTAAAGAATCGAACCGCGGTGCAACCACCTGAAGCTGGTATTCGGTAGCACCTTCCAGCTCCTCCCAGTAAAAGCTAACCGCAGAATCCGCCGGCACTCCGTTATTGACGGGCGCTTGTAATACCACCGTTTTATCAACCAGTGATCTTTCCAACACTTCTTCACAGCTATTTAAACCGGTCAATAGAACGCCCAGCAAAATAAGCCCCTTAGTTTTTATCATATAATTTGGTTACAAGATTTTGAATATAGATGATGCAGTTCAAATGGGTCTCCCCCTTATTTACATCTGTATAACTTTTAAATTGCACCGCGCTTACCCGGCCAGCCTTCCATCGTGTTTCCAGCTCATATACCAGCTTTAAACAATCCAGGTATGCCCCTTCTACATTTACATACCGCGTCAATACGGGCAGGGTGTCTGTTGGTGAAACAGGGTAGGGCACATAATCTTTCAATATCAGGTTATGACTGTTGCAATAGTTACCTACTATGCTCAACAGGTTTTTTGCATTATCCAGGGTGTCAAGCACAAAAGGTTCCAGTTGGGCGTTCAGTTGTTTTTCTTTTTGTTCCAGCAACATACCCGATGGCGTTTCGGCGCCCGGTTGCGAGGCTGCCAGTTTATGTTCCTTATAAGTGCGGTATTCGGCCACTGTGCGGGCGATGGACAACTTATAACAGATCACCAGCGCGAGCACTGCTGCAGCACCCAATAGCTTTATTTTTTTTCCGTATGATAGCTTCTTCCACATGTTACCTGGTAATGATTTCTAATGAAAAGGTGGCGGTTTCTTTCTCCTTTTTATACAAATAGTTTTTCAGCGCCACAGTTTTAAATTCCGGGATTATTTTCAGGTTATTCATGAACTGGTTTATCTCAACCGGGTTTTCACAGGTACCTGTCACCTGAATGGTATCGGTTTTAAAATGCAGGACCGGAAAATCACCTGATGCATTTCCTTTCAATGGATAGATGGTCATTGATGTTAATAAAGTATTGAACGGGGTCAAACTGGCAATACGGTCTGCATACAAACTGGCCCGGCAGGGTTTAAACCAGCCGGACCGGTTCAAAAAATCTTCTTTTTTCCTGAGCCGTTCCTGTATAACGGCCGCCTGTTCTTTCTTTTCCCTGGAAAAAACCTGGCTTACCTGCAATTCCTTATTCCGGTTGAAATAGTAATTGTAAATGAGAAAGTTTACCAGTAAGATCAGAAAGATGGCCGTGAGTAAAGCCAATCCGGCGAACCTGTACAGTTTTTGATCCCTGAATTCGCTTCGCTCATTTATCAGGCTGGCAGACTGCAGTGCCGGCGCATGGTGCAGTGAGCCGGTAAGCATTTGAACGGCGGCAGCAAAGGCGAGTACATAGGCCGGACGAATATATTGATCACCGATGGAATACTCTGCCGTTCTGAACGGCTCATTATCCCGGGCATCCAGGCTATCAAAACCGGTTATCTTTTTTTCTGCATTGATCTGCAATGAGAAAAGACTGGTAAAAATGGTCGACTGGTCGTCGAGGTAAATAAAAGGCAATACCTGCATAACCATCTCAAAGCCCAGCGATGCCTGCAGAATAGTAAAGCCTTCTTTTTGTAAAGCTTGTATGAAAGATTCAATAATCTCTTTCCGGGCAATGGCTACCACGGAAAAATCGCCGTGGGTATGGGCACTAAAATAAAAATCAGCCGGATTGGCATTGGGCAGTATGGCTATTACAGCATTCTCAATGGCTTGTGCACCGGCTATTTTTTTTACCAGGATCCCTTTACCGTTGAATACGACGCTCAGGGGTATTTTCTTGTCTGTTTTTTTAGCCAGCTCACTGATTTGCGTAATGCCTGTTGCTTCCTGTTCACGAATGATCCTGTTCTTCTTACTGCTTATAGTAATACAGTTGATCGTATACCTGCCGTCTGGAAGAAAGATCACTTCCAGGCCGGTTGCCTTATTCACCTGCACTATTTTCTGTTCAAGCGGCTGCCACATACTTAGTAAATAATAGTTGGTTTTATAAATACAACGCTCACTGTTTTACTGTTGACTCGGGTACGGCTGCTAAAAAGCCACTTCAGCACGGGTATCCTCGACAGAAACGGTATCCCTGACCCTTCATCGCTTTTCTCCGTTCTTTCAATACCTCCCAGCACTACCATTTCATCATTTCTCACCCTGATAATCGATTCGAATTTGCTGCTGGCAGAAGGGGGCGGCGCATTTTCCGATTCACTGGTCAGAAAATCAGAAATATCGATATCGATATTTAAAGTCACCTGTTCGTCTCCGGATACAAAAGGCTTTATGCCAATAGACATATTGGCTTCTATCGGAATATACTGCTCAGTTACGATCGTATTGGGATTCAGCGAACCAACCGTGTTCTGGGTTTTTTGAACGTAATACCGGGTGCTTCCGATACTTAGTTTGGCATTGTGCCCATTCAACGTCGATAGCTTCGGGGTTTGCCGAAGGTTGATATTGCTGTTTCCTTCGAGTGCCTTCAATGAAATATAAAAATTAGGCGATACCCTGCCTATATTGAAGATATTGTTGAGACCAATCTGTTGAATGAAGCGGTTCACGCTGGCTGAACCCATGGTAAAATCAAGTCCACCGAGTAAGGTGCCGCCCGTTTTTATGGAATCTGCCACACCCATTTTGATCCCGGTCTCAATGGTTTTGCTCTTTCGCACATCCATTAAAATAACTTCTATCAAAACCATGGGAACGGTTCTGTCGAGGGCTTTTACAAATGCTTCAATTTCCTTGATCTGGGGTTGGGAGCCGCTTAGCAAAAAACTGTTTAACTCTTTGAATTCTTTTATGTCAACACCCTGCTTCAATTCCTGCGGAATTACCGCCAGCAGCGAGTCTACCGAACGGTACTTTAACTGGATCAGCTGATGCGCGCGCAAACCTTCATTTTGCCGGTCGCCGATCATATAAATGCCATTTGACACATTATAAGTGTATTTGGTTCCCTGTAAAACAAAAGTGAGCAACCTGTCGAACTCCATATGCTGTACATGCGCTGTTGTGTTGCCCTGCAATTCGGAATACACAAAATAGTTGATGCCTGCCTGTTCTGCTATTTGCTTGATAATGTCTTTTATGGGTGAATTGATAACGTTCAGGGAGATCAGCTGTTTGCCGGCGTTCTGTAAAATGTTGATGCTGCTGCTCGAATTGCCGGAATTGTTTACCGTTCTTACGGAAAAATTAGGATTCCCGATCGGGTTGGTTTTAGCGACAATCTCTTCATTCTGCTTCAGCGGTTCAAGAATGTAAACGTCGTCGTTGGTCTTATTTAATTTAAACCCGTTCGTAATAGCCAGTTTTTCCAGCGCGTTCTCCACTGGCAAACCCTGGATATACCCGGTTACTTTTTTATTATAGATCTCCGGTTGAACGATCACATTTTTGCCGGAAACCTGCGTGATCTTTTTGGCGACGCTTAACAACGTATCCTCGCGCAGATCCATCGTGAGCGCCTGGGTAAGTGTATTGAAATTAACAAGCAGCTCTTTGGGGGGCGGCGGCTGATTGGCCAGTGGATCTTTGTATGGGAAGATCGATATGATGCTCCCGGTAAAGGTGAAATCAAGATTGTATTCTTTGGCCAGGTACAGCAGCACGGTCATTACTTTTTCATCTGAAAAATAACTGGTGATGCGCTGGTTGAGCGAAGGATCAATATTCAGGTTCAGACTGTGGGTGCTTGCCAGTCCACGTAAAAATTCTTTTAAGGTCCCGTTTGAAATAGAGGTTTCTACCGTTTGGTTAAGACCAGGTACGTTCGGCGAAAGATCGGTCAGCCTTTGTTGTATGGTTTGCAGGCGGGTGCTTTGCGCAAACAGCCCTTCGCTACAAAATAGAGATACGGTTAAAATGGTCAATACTGCTACAAATCTTTTGATCACAAACAGGGTTAATTTATTAGTAAGGAATAGATTTCATCTATACTCGTTTCACCGGCTTCCAGTAATTCAAACGCGTTTTCCGAAAGGCTTTTAATGCCCTTTGATTGTAACAGCGCGCTTACATTGTATTCGGTTGCTTTTATATGGCCTACAAGGTCTTCGTCGATCGGTATCACTTCGTATACCGCTTTACGTCCTTTATACCCGGTATTAAAACATTTATCGCAGCCCCCGGGTAAATAGTGCTCCTGTAATTTTCTATAGGGCGCAAATTTTCTCGGGAACAAAGTATCGTTAAAGGGCGCCTTCACTTTGCAGGAAGGGCATAATAGACGTACAAGGCGTTGCGCAATAGCTGAGTTCAATGTGCTTGCCAGCAGATAAGGAGCCACACCCATATCTACCAGCCTTGATATAATGCCCCAGGCCGAGTTGGTGTGAATGGTAGATAATACCAGGTGGCCGGTGAGGGCAAAACGTATGGCCATATTGGCGGTTTCCGTATCGCGGATCTCGCCGAGCATAATAATATCGGGGTCCTGGCGCAGGAAAGTTCGGAGGGATGTTGAGAACGTAAGGCCAATGCTCTCTTTTAACTGAACCTGGTTGATTCCTTCCAGCGTATACTCAATAGGGTCTTCGATGGTGGTAATATTGCGGGTGTCCTTGTTCAACAATTTCAGGGTGGCATACAGGGTGGTTGTTTTCCCTGAGCCTGTTGGTCCACTGATCAACAGGATCCCATTGGGACGCTTTATGCCATCCAAATAATTGTGCAGGTCGAATGGCGAGAATCCCAATGAATTGATGTCGATATTGGTAGCATCGTTACTCAGTAAGCGCAGCACGATCTTTTCTCCATGCAGGGTGGGCAGAATGGAAACCCGGATATCGAATTTGAGGTTTTGGTGTGTATAGAAAATACGTCCGTCCTGCGGCAG
Organism: Longitalea arenae; assembly: GCF_016924755.1. Taxonomy (GTDB): domain Bacteria; phylum Bacteroidota; class Bacteroidia; order Chitinophagales; family Chitinophagaceae; genus Niastella; species Niastella arenae. Next base: position 304,128 of record NZ_JAFFJX010000005.1, read on the forward strand.
TCTTTTCTCTGCAATGTCGAGGTTGGCCGTAATTTTTATTTTATTGATGAGCGAAGGGTATTGCTTTTTATCGATGAGATAGCGTTGAACCAGCATGCCGTCGATCCGTATTCTCACCCGGCATTTTTCTTCAAATATTTCTATATGTATGTCGCTGCTGCGTAAACTTTTTGCTTCGCCGATCAGGTGCATCAAAAAAGAATCGGCATCGCCATGATAATAGGCATTTTGCTGCCGGTCGTCCTGCTGTTCTTTCTTATAATAAGATTCAAGTAACTGTTGGATCGTTTCACTGTTTATTTTGTGCAGCGAAACTTTTTTTCCCATGAGTAATTCAAGCTCGTCAGCAAGGCTGGGGTAGCTGGTGGCTTCGTCGGTATAAAACTGCAGCGCTCCGTTCATACTCTCCATGGGCACGATTCGGTAATGCCATGCCTGTTTAGTCGTGATCAGGGAAGCGGTTTGCTGGTTTATTGTTATCGGTTCGTTCATGTGTACAATAGATAGTTCAGGATCCAATCATCTTTGGTAAGCCCGTTATTCGTTACCTGTAAAAAGGCGATATATACTATTAAAAAAATAGCCATCCAACCGGCGAGCGGTACGGTAGCAGCCAATGCATTTGTTTTAAAGACCTTATTGAACAACCAATGAAAGCTGATGGCAAAGAGCAAACTGCTGCAATAAAACAACAGGAAGTTGAAGGGCGAGAAAAAGAAGCAGGCGGCTAACAAGAATAAAAGATCACCCAGGCCTATTTTCCCGTTGATCAGTTTTGACGTGACATCCCTGTTCTTCAGGCTGAAATAAAGTTTAAGCAGAACAAATTGCAAAAGCACAAATACGCTATTAATAAAAATGTAGGCCAGTGTTTCTTTCCAGGAGCCGGTTTGAAGATGGGAGTTTATAAAGCCCAGGACGGCAGTCAGGGGAAATAAATACCACAATACAGACCGGGATGAAAGATCCTGGTAAAAGACCAATCCGGCTGGTATCAGCAGTATTAAAAAGAGGAACCAGTGCATAAAACTTAATCAGGCGTTACTTCGGTTAAATTTTTATTGTTATCGATCTCCCAAACGTTAAATACACCATCACCGTCGAAATCTACCGTTGATACCGCACGAGCCCTGAACGTATTATTGGTGGCTTCAATGATGTCGATCTTGTAATTCGCCTGGCCGCCCTGGCCTGTTAACTTTTGCTGCTCAAAAGCGATCTCGTTAAAGTCGCGCGAATAATTGGATTTTTCAAAAAAGAAGTTCTTTTCAAGCGTATAAATATGCTGTAATTGAATTTTGGCTTCTGTGCTTTTGGCCCTGGTGATCAAAGGCATTAAGTTAGGCAGGGCAAGTAATATGAGGATCCCTATGATGATTAGTACGACTAGGACTTCCGTTAAGGTAAAAGCCGGAACTTTCCCTTTTAATGTTGGCTGGGGTTTGCAGTAGGTCATTCCTGGATGATAATTAAAATCGCGACAAATTAACACATTTGATTGATTTAATATTCGCTTGAGCAGTCCATTCAGGCACCTATTTTCTCACATGCATTTGCTAGTTATTAGTCACTTACACGCTTATTGGCAAAACTGCACGTTTATTGTCCAAAACTGCACGTTTATTGGAAAATCGGCTATGTAAATTATTTGAAGGCTATGCGAAAATATTTTATGAAAAAGCCAATCCATGTAATTGTCGCAACGTTCATACAGCAGCCTGCCTCCATCTCCACCATTTCTCCCGGTCTGCGCCGGGTCTGCGCTAAGGCGGCTTCGGGATTTCTTCGGGATATCCCAGCGAAAAGCGGGTGTTCCCATTGGGAAGACCCGAAGAAATCCCGAAGAAATAAGTGCTGTTTCATTGATAAACATCCTAAATGCCCATACGAATTTTTGGCAACAGTGCTTCGATGACCCGCTGCTTATGCTGTAAAGTAGGGTGTTGATTATTAGGAGCAATGCAGTCCGTCCCGACCTAAAACGGCCTTTTTATACCTGTTGCGGCACAAAATGGCCCATGACGGCTCTAATATACCCTTTGCGGCTCCAGCTGAGTGTTGAACGCTTTTTTCCTGTTGGTTTGATGGTAGATTTGTGCGGACGAGCGTGATGATCACGTTCGATAACCGGTTAGCAGTTCTTTGAATGATGGGAATGGAAAAAATGCACTTCTGGGTGGCATACCTGTCAGGTCAGGACTGCTACTCGTCAACTCGTCAACCAGTCAACTCGTCAACCAGGAATATTTCCCTTTATCAACTTTATCAACTGATCAGTTTACCAACCGCAATCCGCTGTTCCTGGTTCAGCCTGCCGATCTTTTCTACCAAAGCTGCTGCCTGGTAAATGGCCCGGTGTTGATGCGCCGCCATCCTTTGCTTATACGCTCCGTTTGTAAGCATGGTATTTACCGCCCTGGCGATTACAGATGGCGAGTTTGCCACGATCCCGGTCCCGCTTTGCGTCAGCCAGTCTTCCTGCGCTTTTTGCAGGGGCCGCATGCTTCTGCTCTTCAGCACGATCAGCGGTTTTTGCGTGATCAGCGCTTCGGAAATGGTCATGGCGCCGGCTTTGCCAATAACAAGATCGCTCAGTTGCAGGAAGAGCAAGGGCGTTTGGGGTAAATAGCTGTAAACAGCTACGGGGAAGGGAAGCTTTAGGGCGTTTATCCTGCCGAAGAGTTTTTTATGCTTACCGCAGAGAACGATCAGGTTCAGGTGCCGCTTTTCTTTGGCCAACGCGCGGATAATAGCCAGTATTTTGCGCGAGCCCTGTGCACCAAACGACAAAAGCGCTACCGGCCATTCGGAATTCAGTCCGATCGATCGCAATTGAAAAGCGCGGTCGGCCGGTACGGCTTCATAGGCGCTTTCATGAACGGGCATGCCGTCGATGCGAATACGGTATTGTTCCGGTATCCCGGCTTTGGCAGCCTGTTGCTGCAACTGCTCCGTTGCATTGAGATAGTACTGTTTTACTTTGGGCGTAAACCAGTAGCGGCTGCGCATTTCATGGAAGTTTACCGGTATGGTTATACATTGTACATGGGGATTCACTGCCATGGCGCTGCGATACAAGACCGGGTTGAACAGCGGCGTCACAGAAATGACCACATCGGGATAAAAGGATCGCCAGAATGCGGCCATCTTGCGAATGCCATTGCGGCCAATAAGGTCATGCACCAACAAGGCGCCGTCAACCAGTCCGCGCAGGTCGAAGGAGCGGTCAGCTTTCAATTGCCAGTTAAAGTAATGGATACCGCTGCGAATGATCTTTCCAAAGGCGGGAAAATGGTCGAATATTTCGGTAATGTTCACTAAACGTACGCGGCAGTGTGGTTGTTGTGCCTGCAATACCTGGTGTAAGGCGGTAGCGGCAGCATGGGAGCCGGAGGCGGCCTCTGAATACACAATGGCCAGGTTACGGGTGGTTTTCATACTTTCAACTTGCATACAAGGGATATTGGTACTGGATTGACAATAAAAATAGCAATTATACCATCGTATGCAAGCTTTTGCCGCAAAATATTACAGGCGGCCTCAACGATGTCACGGTTCCAGACCATGGCCGGTTATACTTTGGCACAGGTGCCTGTACATCCCTGTCATGGTTACACCCGTGGCCGCTTAACCTTCATCACAAATACCGGAAGCTTTTCAGAAAATCATCTTTATAATTCCTGCCGATCGGGATCTGGTGCGCCCCAATAATGATCTCTTCCTCGTTAAAGCTGTCAATGTTCTTGATGTTCACAATAAATCCGCGATGCACCCGTACCAGGGCCGGGTGGTTGAATTTGTCGGCAATGTATTGCAGCGACACCCGCAATGCTATTTTCTTATTGGTGGTAACCAGCTTGATATAATTGTTATCGCTTTCGGCAAAGAGCAGTTCATCGAGCGAGAACTTGTTGAAGCGGTAATTGTGTTTTACAAAAAAATAGTTATTGAAGAACAGCAGGGTCTCCCTGGCCTGATCTTCTTTTTCTGCAGCCGGGGGCGGTGGCTCCGTGGGTTTACCCAATACGGCGAAATTGTGAATGGCGATCTGGATGCTCGTATGCAAGCTGTCGTTATTGAACGGTTTTACCAGGTAAGCCGATGGATTGACGGCTTTGGCGCGGTTGATATATTCATTCTGGGAAAAAGCGGTTAAAAAGATCAATGGAACTTCCTGGATCTTTTTTAGCGCAGCGGCGGTTTCTATGCCGTCTTTTTTACCTTTTATATTAATATCCATCAACACCAGGTCCGGTTTCTGTTCGGTGAAAAGAGCAATAGCATCGTCGCTGTTTGCGGCAATACCCGCCACCTCGTAGCCCTCTTTTTGCAGGCGCATCGAAAGGTCCAGCGCTACAATGGTCTCATCTTCCACGATCAGGATCTTAACTTTTTCGTTCATGCTTGTACAGGTTTAAGCGGAAATGTAAATGTAAATACAGCACCGGCATCACAGTTCAGCTGCAAAGTTCCGTCCAGTTGCTGGGTGAGCGAAAGTATTAACTGCCGGCCGAAGGAAGCAGATAACCGCCAGCTTTTCTCCGTAAGTTCCCGGCCATTATCGGCGATGGTCAATTGCAGTTTACCGGCTTTTTCCAGTAAGGAAATATGTAATGCAGGTTCGCTTACCTCTTTGTAAGCGTATTTAAATGCATTTGTCACCACTTCGTTGAGGATAAGTCCTACAGGAATCGCCATATCGGCTTCCAGTTCCTGTACGCTTATGTTTAATTGCAGGTGGAAGTTGTGGGTTTTATAGCCATAGGCGTACATCAGGTTCTCCGATAATGCTGCAATGAACTCACCGATATTCACCCGGCTGCTTGTTTTCGTTTGATACAGTTTCTGGTGGATCAGGCTCATGGCTTCTATCCGGTGCTGACCTTCCATCAGCGCTTTTTGCGCCTGGGGATCTTCTATTTTGGCGCTTTGCAAATTCAGCAGGCTGCTCACGATCTGCAGGTTGTTCTTAACGCGGTGGTGCAGCTCTTTCATCAGGTAGTTGAGGTGGCCTTCCTGCTTTTTGATCTTCTTATTCTGCTGCCATACCCAAAACAACAAGGCCAGAAAGATCGCGGAAGCGCTCAGGGAGATGAACAATAATTTTTTGCGCAGGCGGTTTTGCTGATCCAGGTCTTTTATCTGGGCGTCTTTTTTACCGGTTTCATAACGGGCATCCAACTCCTGGGCATGGCCGCTGATGATCTCATCATCCCGCATTTTTTTAGCTCATGGTATTTTTCCAGTGCATGGGAGGCCGAATCATATTGATCCCGGCTGAATTCCAGCAGGGCGCGGTTGAGGTAATATTCAATAAGGTTGTCGTTACCTGGTGAAGTGGTGGCCATGAGGCGCTTCATGCTATCGAGGTACATGGCTGCCAGTTTATGCGGCGGCGGGCCATGCTGCATATCGAGGCTGGCGATCTTCGTATAGGCCAATCCTTTTGTCAGCGGCGTCACTTCCCGCAGCACCAGATAAGGCCGCATATCAGCTACTGCCTGAAAAGAGCGCTCATATTGTTTCAGGGCATTGTATGAATTGATGATCTGAATATAGGTTCGCGCAATGATGTCTTTATAATTTCCGGCACGGGCAAATTCGAGCGTTTTGGCGTGGTACACCAGCGCGCTGTCATATTGTTTAAAGCTGTTGAAGATATTCCCGATGTTCGAAGAGGTGGTGGCCATATCGTACCGGTTATTCGAGGCTTCCGAATACACCAGCGCTTTTTTATAGGCTTCTATACATTTTGTAAACTGATTGTTGTTGCGGTATACATATCCCAGTTTCCGGTAGATGGCGGCAAGCACATCCGGCGGCAGGGGGGTACGTTCGCTGATGGTCAATCCTTTTAAGGCATATTCCAGGGTCATGGCGTTGTTATCCCTTATCAGGTATACGGCGCTCTTGCCTGCATACACCATGGCCAGCGCCGTATCGTTACCGCTGGCGGCGGCTATACTTTCCGCTTCATTGTTCAATAACATCGCCGTATCGGGGTTCTGTAATAAAAAAATAAAAGCCGCCTCTGTAAGGTATTTTACTTTTTGTACTGGGGTTCCTGCCTGTTGACCGGCTTTCAGCAGGCTGTCGGTCTTAATACGCCATTCCTGCGCCATACAGAAAGAGGAAATAAAAAGAGATCCAATAAGCAGAAAGGGGTTTTTGCGGCGGCGCATCATTAAATAAAAATAGGGAGAGATTTCGAGATTTAGGGCTCCTGAGATCTGCTTTCAGTGCGCAGTAACCAATTTCACCATGCACTGTCAGATATGGGTTTGTTTATATGTGTAAAGCTGCCGGCCGCTAACCACCATTCAGGGCTGACGCTGCGCCATTGACCATTGACCATTGAGGTTCCCAACAAAATTGTTAGATTTACAATTCATAACCATGTACTCCTGCTGAACGTATACGGGAGACCTAACGATTGCAACCAGAACGCTTATGGGAATTTTTTGCAGGTATATCGCCTATGCTATACTACCATTATGCTTTTCCTGCATGGTATGGGCCAACCCCGGTTCCGCCATTACGCATTTAGGTATTCAACAAGGGCTGTCGAACAACTCTGTTCAATGCATTTACCAGGATCATCATGGCCTGATGTGGTTTGGCACCTACGATGGACTGAACAGTTATGATGGCTACGGGTTCAGGGTTTTCCGCAACAAGCTCAATGATACCGGTTCCATTCCGCACAATTACATTTACACCATTCATGAAGACCGCTTTAATAATTTATGGGTAGGCACCGGGCAGGGCATCGCTGTGTACAACCGCATCTTCGACCGTTTTTCACCGGTGTACTTTCATCCCACCTACGCCCCTGCGCAGCTACAAAAGATCAACTGCAGCATCAATATCATTCAATCCGATGCAAGCGGTAATGTATATATGGGAACCAATGGCTGGGGATTGTTCCTGAAAAAGCAGGGTGCTGATGCTGCCGTGCAGGTGACCGCACGGGTCAACGGCAAAGAAACGCCCTGGTATAATGTACAGTCCATTTACGTGGACCGGTCGGGGAGGGTCTGGCTTTTCATTCAGCACGCCGGTTTATGCCTTTTCAACCAGCGCAGTAATTCCATTGAGGTGGTAAATAATTCACTGAAGGGCGTCAGCACTATGGAAGTGGATGGGGCCGGATCTATCTGGCTGGGAACCGAAGAAGGGCTGTATCAGTATGACATCGCCGCTAACCAGCTCATCAAACATTATACAGAGGGCGCAGGCGGGTTAACTACAAACAGGATCGTGAGCCTCTGCAGCGATGCGCAGGAGAATCTATGGATCGGCACCATGGGGGGCGGCGTTTCTATTCTGCATAAACCCACTGCTTCCTTTCAGTATTTGCTGCCCGGCGAAAGCAATGATCAGCTCTCAAGCGAATCGGTATACGCTATTTTGGTGGATAAAGAATCCAGGGTATGGATGGGCACTTTGAAAGGCGGAATAGATATTATGGATGTGCATAAGAGCAGGTTCCGGACAATTACGCATAATCCGTTCGACCCAAACAGCCTAGTCAATAATTTCGTGTCCTCCTTTTATGAAGATAAACAGGGGCAGCTGTGGATAGGCACCGATGGCGGTGGCCTGAGCATCTGGGATCGTACCCGCAACCGCTTCTCGAATTTCCGTCATGAGCCGGGGAATGCCTTTTCCTTAAGTAATAACTCGGTCAGCTGTATCCGGCAGGATCGGCTTGGTAATACCTGGATCGCTACTTTCGGCGGTGGCATCAACCGTTTCAATCGCAGCACCGGTTTGTTTGAACACTATAAATGTATCAATGCCAACGGTGAAGAAAATAAAAATGTATGCCTTTTGTATGAAGACCGGGACCGTAACTTCTGGGCTACCACATTCGGCAATGGAAAATTATACCGCTTCAACCGGGCGCAGAACCGCTTTGAGGTATTTGATCCGGGTTTGAATGACCTTATGGCCATTACAGAAGATCATAGCGGCGCTTTATGGGTGGGCAATGCGCGGCAACTCATCCGGCTTAACAAACAAAACCTGCAGCATATCAGCTATGAAACCGGCAAACCGGTGCGGGCCATTTTCGAGGACAGCCGTTTAAACCTCTGGGTAGGAACAGAAGGCGGCGGATTGCTGCTCTTTGACCGGCATACAGGCAGGGTTATAAAACGGTATGCTGCAGAAGATGGTCTCACCAATAATGCCGTGCTGAATATCCTTGAAGATAGCAGCGGTTATTTGTGGATCAGCACGTTTAACGGTGTGTCGAAATTTGATCCGGTTAAAAAAGTATTCCATAATTTTTACCAGAGCGATGGTTTGCAAAGTAACCAGTTCTCGTATAATGCAGCGCTTCGTTTACATACAGGCGAGCTGGCATTCGGTGGCATCAATGGCTTCAACCTCTTCTATCCTCAACAGGTGAAAACCCGCAGCTTTATGCCCACCTTGCTGTTCACGGGCATTTGGGTGAATAATAAACCGCTGGCGGAAGTGCCGCGCTGTATTGTGAAGGTGGGCGGCGACCGCATCACTGAATTACGGATACCCTATAATGAGGCCATACTTTCTTTTCATTTCACCGCGCTGGAATATTCATCGCCCGAAAAAGTGAACTACGCCTATTTCCTGCAGGGCTGGGATAAACACTGGAACTATGCCGGTAATGTGCGTACGATCAATTATAATAATATCAGTGAAGGCAGCTACTGGTTGCGGGTAAGGTCAACGAATGCGGAAGGCATTTGGAATGAACAGGAAGCCACGATCCGCATCAGGGTCCTGCCACCCTGGTATCGCAGTTGGTGGGCTTATGGATTATACGTTTGTATATTGTCTACCCTCATTTATATCTATTACCGGTACCGCAGCCGGCAGTCGAAGCTGGAATACGAAATAAAACTGGCCCATATCAATGCGGAGAAGGAAAAAGAGATCAATGAAAAAAGACATTCTTTCTTCACCAATATTTCCCACGAGTTCCGCACGCCCTTAACGCTGATCATTAATCCGATCAAGGATATGTTGCGCAGGGGAGGGGCCGCCGGCGATGAAAAGGACCTGAGCATTGTCTATCGCAATGCAAGGCGTTTGCTGAGCCTGGTTGATCAGTTGCTGATCTTCAGGAAGGCAGACGTGGATGCCGATAAAATGACCTTTGCCAAACATAATTTCTATAAGCTCTGCCATGAAGTGTACCTGTGTTTTGTGCAGCAGGCCAAATCGCATCACCTGGAATATGTTTTTGTTTGTGATAACCCCGAGCTGCAATTATATGTTGATCGTGAGAAAATGGAGATCGTGTTGTACAATCTTATTTCCAACGCCATCAAGTTCACGCCACCGGGTGGCGCCATTACATTTAAAGTGCAGGAGTTAAGTAATACGGTTGAATTGCAGGTGCAGGATACGGGCTGTGGTATTCCGGCCGAAGCCACCGCACGCCTCTTTGAAAAATTTTACCAGGTTACTACCGCGCGCGCACCGCTAATACCTGGTTTTGGCATCGGGCTTTATCTCGTGCGTCATTTTATTGAAGCGCATAAGGGAACGATCACTTTTACAACGGAAGAAGGCGCGGGCACCAGTTTCTTCATTGCGCTGCACAAAGGCAAAGCACACCTGGGCAATGCCACCATTCTCGACGAAGCGCAACAGGAAGCGGTTATCCTGGATGAGCTGATGGAAGAGCCGGTGGAGGAAGAAAGGGAGGCAGATCACTCAGCGGGCAAAGCCGGTCTGCAGGTGACCGACCGGCGCCGGGTTTTGATCGCCGATGACGATAAAGCCATCCGGCAATACCTGCAGCAAATGTTGAAAGATAAATACGAGGTAATGGAAGCCGAAAATGGCCAGGAAGCGTTTACGCTGGTTCAGTCAACTGTCCCCGATATGATCATCAGCGATATCAGGATGGATGGCATGGACGGGATTGAACTTTGTAAAAAGATCAAGAAGGATGCCGCCCTGAACCATATTCCCCTGGTGTTGCTGACGGCTTCACAGGCCAGTGAAACGGAATTGCAGGGCATAGAAGAGGGCGCCGACCTGTACGTTACCAAACCTTTCGATAAAGACCTGCTGCTGGCGAAACTCGAGAATATCTTCAAGACCCGCCACGAGCTGCGGAATTACTTCTTCAATGAAATTACCCTGAAGCAGAACAGCCTGAAAGTGTCTGCAGATTACCGGGAGTTCCTCGAAAAATGCATTGCTATCGTTGAACGGCACCTGCATGATGATAATTTCAGCATCAAGGTGCTGGTAAAGGAGATCGGCATGAGCCATTCGAACCTGTATAAAAAGATCAGGTTGTTGAGCGGCCAGTCCATCACCAATTTCATCCGGTACATCCGGCTGCGCAAAGCGGCCGAGCTCATGCTGAAAGGCGACTATAACGTCAACCAGGCGGCCTTTGAAGTGGGCATCAGTGATATCAAATACTTCAGGACCCAGTTCAATAAGCTGTTCGGCATGAATCCTTCTGAGTACATTAAAAAGTACAGGCATTCTTTTAATGATCAATATCACGTTAAGCGGGAATCGTGAGATTCAATGGAAGACGGCCAACCGGCAACCGGCAACCGCCCAACTGGTAACTGGCAACCGGCAACTGGTAACTGGTAACCGGCCAACCGGTAACTGGCAACCGGCAACTGGTAACCGGCACCAGGCAACCGCCCTCTTTTTTACCAATTTGACCCTCTTATAAAGCAAATTCCCCCCTGTAGCGCCCGGAGGAAGGGGGATATTTTAGTATTCATAAAGCGTTGGTTGCAAATATGCACCGCTTTATGTTAACCAAAACGATGCTTTATTAAAAACTGCCATATGAGAAGGCGCAAACATTTTCCCCCCAGTCATTTTCTTGTTTTTCTATTCAGCGGCCTGTTATGTTTTACATCATTGCTAACGCACGCGCAGGACCCCGTGCGGGTGCAGGGCGTTATCAAGGGTAAAAAAGGCGAAGGCCTGCCGCATGCTACTATTACCATCGTTGAAAAAACACAATCCCAGGTAAGTGATAGCCTGGGCCGTTTCTCCATCGCCGTGCCTGCCGGTGCCACCTTACAATTTTCCTATGTTGGGTATTATACCCGGTCACAGAAAGTGACCGCTGGTGGCACACTCAATATTCAGCTGGCCGAAAATCCCAATTTCCAGATGAGCGATGTAGTGGTCGTAGGTTACGGTAAACAAAAATTACCCACGGTCACCGGGGCGGTGGGTGTTATTTCGGGCAAAGACCTTGTTCAAACCCCGGTGGCCAATATCACCAACATGCTTATTGGCCGTACGGCCGGCATCAGCGGCATCCAGGCTACGGGTGAACCGGGATTGAATACCACGTCTATCCGCATCAGGGGTATCGCCACCCTGAACGGGCAGGATCCGCTGATTGTGATCGACGGGGTGCAGCAGCCGGCCGAACAGCCTTTTGTTATCCTGAATGCCATGGATGCGAATGAGATCGAAAGCATCAGTATCTTAAAAGATGCGTCGGCCACGGCGGTATATGGCATCCGGGGCGCTAATGGCGTTATTATCGTCACTACCAAAAGAGGCCGGCTGAACAAACCCCAGTTCAGCTTTTCGGCAAACCAGGGATATACCAAAGCGGCCGCTTTATTTCAAACCCTCAATTCATACCAGTTTGCCTTATTGCGCAATGAAGCCATACGCAATGCGCAGGCTTCGGGCGACCGCAGTTTCGATAATATCCTGTTCACCGATGATGAATTATGGAAATTTGAACACAACCGCGATTATACGCCGGCGCAGGTAGATGCCATGAGCCACCTAAGTGCTGAACAAAAAGAGGCGTTGAAGAACAGTCCGGCCCTGTATTATACCAGCCATAATTATTATAAGGAGCAGTTTGGCGGCACAGGCCGGCAACAGCAATACAATCTGAATGTATCGGGCGGTACCGACCGGGTAAAGTACTTCACATCACTGGGCTATTTTCACCAGGAAGGTATTTTGTCCAACACCACGTATGGCGGCGCCAATAATAACCCTGTTTATAAACGGTATAATTTCCGCTCGAACTTCGACATCGATGTTACAAAGAATTTCCAGCTGAGTTTTAATATCGGCGGCCAGTCGGGCGTGAACCGCGTACCCGGCGCCGGTTCTTCATCAGGAGATTTTGCCAACCGTTACCAGGCGATCATCCAGAATATTCTGGAGAACAGTCCGTTCAGCGGCCCTGGTATTGTCGATGGCAAACTGGTGACCGGTTTCATCGGGCTCGGTGGTGATCCCACCAACCCATTGGGATTGAAAGGCGGCACCGGTTATACGCCGCTGGCCCAGTTATTGACAGCGGGCTGGCGCACCATGTACACGACCACACTCAATAGCGCGGTAACGCTTCGCCATACCATGGGTTATCTTACACCAGGGCTCGAAGCGCATGCCACCGTTGCCTATGACGACAGCTATACGAAAGGTTACTCGCAAACGAATCCCATTCCTCAGTACAGTGCGATGCGCGATCCCTCGAACCCGGCCAATATCATTTTTATTGGCGGACAGGTAAATCCAGCTTCCACGGCCGACAACCAGGGCAATGGTTCCTGGCGAAAATTGTATATAGAAGCCGCCGTCAACTACAGCCGCAGTTTTGGCGGGCACAACCTTGCTGGTTTGCTTCTCGGCAATGCACAGCGTTATATAGCCGCCAATGCAGGCGGGAACGCTCAGGCTTTCAACACACCGTCCGGTTTAATGGGATTGGTTGGCCGCGCCACCTATAATTTCAGGGAGCGCTACCTGGTGGAATTCAATATGGGAATAAACGGTACCGAGAACTTTGCACCATCGCAGCGCTTCGGTTATTTCCCGGCCGTTTCCGGTGGCTGGATAGTATCGAATGAGAAATTCTTCCCGCAAAACAAATGGGTCACCTGGGTAAAGTTCAGGGGCTCCTATGGTGAAGTAGGGAACGACCAGATCGGCGGCCGGCGTTACCTTTACCTGCCCAATACCTGGTCTACCAATGCGGGCGGTTACTGGTTTGGCAACAGCAACGGCTCTACCAGCAATCCATTTTTTGCCGGCGCTACCGAATCAACCTTAGGTAATCCCGAGGTTACCTGGGAGCGTGCCCGCAAAACAAACCTGTCGGCAGAACTCAAATTCATCAATAATAAATTATCGCTCGTTACTTCGCTGTTCCGGGAAAAACGGAATAATATCCTCGTAACATCAGGCATAATACCCGCTAACTACGGCGTTCCGCAAAGTTCAACACCTCCTTTGAACCTGGGCCGTGTAAGTAATAAGGGATTTGAGATTGAAGCTGGCTGGAACGATGACATTGGTAAGGTTTCATATTACATTAAAGGAAACTATTCATTTGCCCGCAATACGATCGAATACCAGGCAGAAGCGCCATTCCCGTATGAATGGATGAATGTGACCGGTTTTTCCATCGGGCAGTATAAAGGCCTTATAACTGATGGATTTTATAATACGCAACGTGAGTTGAACAACCGGCCCTTTAATAAATTCAGCGCCAATGCCCGCCTCGGCGACCTCAAATACCGCGACGTGACCGGGGATGGCATCATCGATGAAAAAGACCTGGTGCCTATCGGTTACAGCAATCTGCCACAGGTAGCGTATAATCTTACCGTGGGATTCTCTTATAAAGGATTCGATATTTCCGCCCTCTTCATTGGCACGGCCAAAGGGTCCTTTCCGCAATTTGGCTATATACTGAGTTCACCATTCGCCAAGAATGTAGGCGAGGTGCTGCAGTATGCCTATGATGGCCGCTGGACGGCCGAGAAATTGGCCAATGGCGAGAAGATCTCTTACCCGGCGATTTCTTTCAGCGGCGGCCAGGCGAACAATAATCCGTTAAGCAGTTTCTGGCTGAAGAATAACGACTTCAGGCGCCTGAAGAACTTGGAGATCGGTTACACCTTCCAGCAGCGGGCTGCATTATTGAAACGGGCGCATATCAGGGGCATTCGCCTTTATGTAAATGGAAATAACCTGCTCACCTGGGACCAGGAAATTCTGGAAGGTATCGATCCGGAACAGGCCGATGCCGGTAAAAACAGTATGGGTTACCTGTACCCGCTTACCCGCACCTTCAATGCCGGACTGAACATTCAATTCTAATTAACGAAACGATGTCACGGTTCAAAACCGCGGCACGGTTAACAAATAACCAAATGAAACTGCCATGCGAAATAAGATCCGCTTGTTAATAATACCGGCAATAACCATTGCCGTGAGCGCCTGTAAAAAAGAATTCTTACAGATGCCCATCTCGAACGCTACCACGGTAGATTCCGTGTTCACGACCACCGTAAAAGCGCAGGGCGCTATCGCCAATGCATACCGGAATGCGTTGGGGCAGGGCCTGCCCTGGAAGAACTGGTGGAATGCCATGCTGCAGGAAAACCTCTCCGGCGGCATGAACTACGGTTTTTCCTGGACGATGGCCAAGGACATTGTATTGAACGGCATGAGCGCCAGCGGTGTAAATGAAGATATGGACGGCTATGTCATGAATTTTCCGCCCATTCGCCAGGCCTACTTGGTTAAAGAGAATATCGACAAAGTGACCGATATGCCGGAAGGGGAGAAGGCCATTGTAAAGGCAGAAATGCAGGCGCTTATTGCTTACCGCTATGAGCAAATGTTCATTATGTACGGAGGCGTGCCCATTGTCAGCAGTAGTTTGAAAGCAACGGATTCACTGGCCATTCCCCGCAGTCCGCTGCAGCAGGTGCTCGACTCCGTTGTTTCCTGGTGCGACCAGGCGGCTGCTGTTCTTCCTTCAAAATGGCCTGATACCTGGACCGGCAGAATGACCAAAGCCGCAGCCCTGGCCATCAGGTCAAAAGCCCTCCTGCATGCAGCCCGGCCACTGTTCAATACCGGTACACCCTACCTCGACATGGGCGCTAACAATAACCTGATCTGTTTGGGGAATACTGATGCCAACCGCTGGACGGTTGCCGCCCAGGCTGCAGAAGCGTTGATCACAGAAGCAGAAACAAGCGGGGGCGCCTATATCATCAATACCGGTAATCCGCTCGATGATTACGGCACAGCTACATCGGTACCCTCGAATGCGGAGGTATTGCTGGCCTTTAAGTTCAAGAACGATGTCTTGTTCGATGCCGGCAACTGGAATAATTTACCCATGAACGCCTTTTACAATTGCCGGGTATGGGAGGCCCAGGGCAATGTGCTCACCACGAATCAACTCGAGAATTATTATAAAGCAGATGGATCCAATCAAAGCTGGCCGGATGCCGGCACCACGCTGCCTTTTTCCGACTATACCGCCAAAATGAACCAGATGGAAGCAAGGTTCAAATCCACTTTTCAACCCTGGGAAATGGATGCCTGGAACAATCCCGGAGATGCCAACTGGAGGAACAACAGCACCTTCGGGTCGGGACCCGGTTTTGGCTGTGCCCGCATTGTGAAGTTCTATGCAAAAGCGGGTGGCCGTGCCTGGTTCGAATTTCCCATCTTCCGGCTGGCAGCCGCCTATTTAACAGCGGCGGAAGCCTGGAATGAAGTGGGACAAACGCAAAAAGCGCTGGACCGCCTGAACAAGATCCGTCAACGGGCCGGATTGCCGATGGTGACGGAGACCGATCAAATCAGGTTGCGTGCGATCATTCAACGGGAATGGGCGGTCGAATGCTACGATGAAAATTACCGCCTGCACGATGTAAAACACTGGAAGCTGCCCAATATCGCCAATGGCATTCTCGGCGGACCGATCCGCGCCATGTCGTTTAACAATGGTGCGGCAGTAAAACTGACCGGTAATACCAATTATACCGATAAGGTGATTTATACCGCCCTCTGGGCGCCCAAACAATACCTGAATCCCTTTCCGCAGACGGAAGTGAATAAGGGATATCTCGTTCAGAACCCGGGTTACTGAGGCAACGAGGCAACACAACGATCACAAACATTGTAATATGAAAAAACGATTTCAATATATACTAACAGCCTGTTTGTCCTGGCAATCACTCCATGCACAGGAAGCAGGAAGGGCTAACAGTACAGATACTGCCATTATAGAGCTGCTACAAGCAGAGGTAGAACCTGGTCCGCTTTTACAGATAAGAAAAGAATATTCCCTGACGGGAACACCATCGGTAAGCGGTACTATTTTATACAGAACCCCGGTGCCCAATATCACCAATGCCCTGTATGGAAGGCTGCCGGGATTAACCGTAAAACAAGGCTCGGGTGAGCCGGGTTATGATGCCGCCGAACTATTGATCCGCGGCGTAGGCTCTTATGACAATACCAGCCTGGTGATCTATATCGACGGATTTCAAACTACCCTTTCTTATTTTAATTATCTGCCGGCATCGGAAATAGAAAGCATTTCGGTACTAAAGGATCCCGTTACCCTCGCCACCTTTGGCATGAAAGGCGCAAATGGCGTTTTATGGGTAATTACCAAAAGAGGGTTTGCAGGCCGCCGTAAGATCCAGGTGCAGATGGTGAATGGGATCCAGCAGCCACAACGGATAACGAAGCCTTACGGTTCTTACGATTATGCCCGTTTATATAACCAGGCCATCAGCAACGACAATTACGCATTGAATGGTTATCAATATAAATACACGCCCCAATATACCGAAGCCCAGCTCGATGAATACCGGAATGGCGGTGGCGTTAACGTCGACTGGTATGACCAGGTGCTGAAAAAGAATGGGCTTTATACCGACGCCAATGTGGTCTTCTCCGGTGGCGGCGCCGATACCAGGTATGCGCTCATCCTCGATTATATGCGCCAACGCGGCTTGTATGACGTGGCTACCAATGCCACCAGCTCCAATGCCCAGATCCAGCGTTTCAATATCCGTTCTAACCTCGACTTCAATTTCTTTAAGATCTTCGAAGCGAAAGTTGACCTGGGCGGCCGCATCGAAGACCGCCGCTATCCCAATTTTAACGGTCCGGCCTTATGGACCAACCTGGCGCGCTATCCATCGAATGTTTATCCCGTAATAGATGAAGCTACGGGCCGCTGGTCAGGCACTACCTTGTTCCCGCATAACCCGGTGGCTTCCCTGAACGGCCTGGGCTGGACCTCCACCCACGACCGCACCCTGCAAGCGAATTTCAACCTGAAGCAAAAACTTGATTTCATTACACCCGGTCTATACCTCAATGAAGGCGTCTCATTCAATACCTGGACCCGCACGGCCGCCAGCAAAACCGCAACCTATGCCCGCTTTTATAACGGTATTCAAACCACTACCGATAAACAAACAGATATCATCGCCAATGGCGCCACGCCTGTTGACCAGTTCGACTGGAAGCAGTATACGCTTACGACCGGCTATAACCGCACATTCGGTATACATGCTTTTGCCGGGGCGGTTCAATTCCTGCAAAGTAATTTTATGACCGATGCTGGTATCAATAATCCCGGACAGAACACCGGCAATAATATCTTTTACCATTTTTACAATGTAAACGGCCGTTTCCATTACACGTATAAGGAACGGTACCTGCTGGAACTGGCTTTTGGCAGCACGGGGTCCGACAACTACGCACCGGGCAGGCGCTGGGGCTTTTATCCGGCCCTGGCCGCCGGATGGATCCTGTCTAAAGAATCATTCCTGGCAAACAGTAAATGGGTGAATTACCTGAAGCTTCGGGCTGGCGCCGGATCATCTGCAAACGACTATTCGCGCCATGGCCGCTACCTGTACCAGCAGTATTTTGTTTCAAACGGCAGCTTTTACACCGGTAACAGCAGCCTGGCTGCGAATGGCGGCATTATACAGTCCTATGCCGCCAATCCCGACATTTTCGCAGAAAAGAGCATAAAATACAATGCAGGAATAGAAGCTACTTTGTTTAAAAAGCTGGCGCTTACCCTGGATCTCTTCCGCGATAACCGCTCCGATATAGTAACGCAGAATAACGACCTCATGGCCATGTATGGCGGCATCCTGCCTTATGTGAACCTTGGGAAAGTGACCAACCGGGGGATAGAAGCCAGTGCTTCTTTTAATGACCAGGCCGGTGCATTTGATTACACAGCTGGTTTTATGGTATCCTATGCCAGCAATAAGGTGAACTACCGCGCAGAAGTACCCGTCGTAAATGATTTCAATAAAACAACCGGTTTGCCGGTGAATGCACCCATGGGCCTCATAGCAGACGGGTTTTATGATATCACCGACTTCAATGCCGATGGAACCTTAAAGGCCGGTCTACCGGTACCTGTTTTTGGCGCCGTGCAACCCGGTGATCTCAAATATAAAGACCTGGATAATAACAAGCGGGTTGATCAGGCAGATATAACCAATATCGGCCATGCCGACTATCCCCGTATCACCTATGCCTTTAACCTGGGCCTGCGTTATAAAGGCTTTGATCTAAGCGCCCTGTTCCAGGGAGCAGCCAGCTATCACATTAATTTATTGAACAGCGCCTGGAACCAGACCGTAGCCTTTGTGAATAACACCACCGTATACCCCATGGCGGCGAATGCCTGGGCCTATTATCCTGATCAGGGCATTGATACCAGGGCGGTGGCCGATTATCCCCGCCTGACCACCAAAGCCAATGATAACAATTACCGGGCTTCTAGTTTCTGGATGAAAAGAGGCAATTTTTTACGCTTACGGAATGCGGAACTGGGTTACAATCTGCCTGCTGCTGCCTTGAAAAAATTACACCTTGATAAACTGCGGGTATATATCAGTGCGGTAAATGCCTTTACCTGGTCATACATCGGCGAACAGTATGACCTCGATCCTGAAACACCGGCCGGCTATCCCGGAATGAGATCGTTTAATGCCGGTATTTCCCTTACTTTTTAAAACAAGATGCATGAACTTACAACGAATCCATACGATCATCGGCGCCGGGATCCTGGCCACTGCGATAAGCGGGTGTGAAAAGAATTTTCTGGATACGAAAGTAGATACGCAGCAAACGGAACAGACCCTGAACAGCAATTATACCACCCTGGTTTCCCTGGCCAATGCGCCTTATAATTACGTGCGCAACGAATTCACCCTGCTCGACAGCAACCTGTTTGCAGCGGTATCGGATGAAGCGGTGCAAACCGCTGTGAATGCCAATGTGCGGTTTTTCAATAATGGCAGTTGGAGCGCTTATAATAATCCGGATACATACTTTGGAAATTATTACGCAGGCATAAGAGCGGCTAATTACTTTATTGAACGATCGGGTGATTACCGGGCTTTTTTAGCCCTGAACCGCGATACCGTCTCAGCATCGGGAAAAATTAATTATACCAACGATACCCTGAATATGGGTTGGTATGTGGCTGAAGCGCATATCCTGCGCGCTTATTATTACTTCGAATTATCGAAACGGTATGGCGGCGTACCGCTGGTAACACGAACCCTGTCGATAAGCGACGATACCAATTTGCCGCGGGCAGGCTATGATGAGATCATCGATTTTATAGTAAGTGAAGTGGATACCTATAAAAGCAGTCTGCAGCCCAACTGGAAAACCTCTTCGTTCACAAGCAACGATGGCCGCTTAACGCGGGGCGCGGCACTGGCATTGAAAGCCAGGGCTTTATTGTTTGCTGCCAGTCCGCTGCACAATAGTACCAATGATCTGGCCAAATGGCAAAAGGCGGCAGCAGCGCTGAATGACGTGATCGTATTTGCGCAGGGCGCAGGAGGCTATAACCTGCACAATGATTACCGCAATTATTTTCTGCAGAATAACACCCTCACCAGTAATGAAACCATCTGGGCCATTCGATACCCGGCCGGTAACTGGCTCGAAAGAAGCAATTATCCCATTGGCACGGCCGGTGGTTCCAGTGGATTAACGCCCACCCATAACCTGGTAGATGCCTATGAATACAAAGGAACGCCCGATCCGGCCAATCCCTATGCGAACCGCGACCCGCGCCTGGCATTCAGCATAGTCACGAATAACAGCAGCTGGAATGGCCGCACTATTGATCAGTCGCCGGGCGGAACAGATGATATGAAAAAAGCCAATACCAGCCGCACGGGCTATTATTTAAAAAAGTTCTTAAACGATGGAATGAACCTGGTGCAGGGAGGTACGCAGGTACACCATTGGCCGCTATTCAGGTATGGCGAGGTGTTGCTGGAGTATGCCGAAGCAATGAATGAAGCTTTCGGTCCGGATAACAATAACGGCTACATGTACACGGCCAGGCAGGCCCTGAACCTGGTGCGCAACCGTACGGGCGTAGGCATGCCGGCGGTAACTGTGGCCGGTGTACCCGCTTTCAGGCAGGCAGTGAAACAGGAGCGAAGGATCGAACTGGCTTTTGAAAATTACCGGTACTGGGATCTCTTGCGCTGGAAAGATGCAGTGGCTGTTTTGAACCAGCCTGTTAGCGGTGTATCGGTGACAAAAAATGCTTCCGGCCAGTTTGTGTATACGCCCTTTTTTGTAGAGAACCGGGTCTTTGATGGAAGCAAAATGTATTATTATCCATTTCCCCAGGCAGAAGTCTTGAAATCGAATGGCGTGCTGGAACAAAATGCCGGTTGGTAGTTCAGTAGGCAATTGGCAACCGGCAATTGGCAAGGATTGCCGGATGCAGCGCTTCAGGATCATCCGCATGTTTCCGGTTTGCCTCTTACCTCTTGTCTTTTGCAAATTGATCATTTTTCATCTGTAAAACTTATTTATGAAACATAAGCTGGTCAATCATATATTCATCATAGCGGTGTTTACCGGTATTTTAGTTACTTCCTGCGAAAAAGCAGCGTCGGAAAAAGACTATGGCTTGTCAAAGATCTATATGCCGCAGGCCATTTTTAAATCCGGGGGTACTACCAATAATTATCCCGTGCCATCGGGCAGCGATTCTTCCACTTATAATTACCTCGTTGATACCAAGGATAAAAAATTGAACATCATTCTCGGTGCTGCGCTTTCCGGCAGGAACAGCAGTGGATTCAGCGTTGACATTACAGTGAACAATGATACGGTGCAGCAATTGTTGGCTGCCAATATGCTCGATACCACATTGTACAAACTGATGCCGGCTACTATGTATACGCTTCCGGCTACTATGGAAGTGGAACCAGGGAACCTGTCCGGCACATTTTATTTGTCGGTAGATATTACCGCACTAAAACAGTCGCAGTATGCCGGTAAACTGCTCGTGCTGGCGGTACAGTTGGCCAATCCCAGCCGCTATGAATTGAACAGCGCCATCAGCACCACCCTTGTTATTATTGATGTGAATGCGCTGGTGATCGGTCCGGCGGTGAATGTAACCAGCAGGTATATCCTCAACCCGGGCAGTCCATTTATCGCCAGCGCCATGAATGGCAATCGCTGGGGAACTCTGAAGGACTGGAAAGTGAATGCGGCGGCGCTTAGCCATGGGGGGGTGGGCAGTTATTCTTTTGATGGTGATGGCGCCTGTATGGACCTGGAAAGCGGATGGGGCTCACCGCTTATTTCCAATGGTAAAATTTATCAAACGATCAATTTGCCGGCAGGTACCTATGCCTTTGATCCGTCGGGTGGCGCCTGGAAATGGCAGGGCACCAAAGATCCCGCTTATGTGGTAGTGGCGCCGGGGATCGACACCCTGCCTGACCATAACAATATTGTTAATAATCCCGCGGTTTTATACAGCAGGATCGCGCAGCCGCAGCCATTGGTGTACTTCGAGCTGAATGCAGCTGCCAGGGTCACCCTGGGAATAGTAGTAAATTATGTGCAGGACCAGCAGGGATTCAAATCAACCAAAGTAGTTCTGTTTAATTATCCGAAACATTTATAGCGAAAACAAAAAATGGTAATGAATAAGAAAGGTAAACACGTGATGTTCATGTTTAGTATTTGCCTGTTGTTGGCAGCAGGTGATAGCGCATTTTCCCAAGAGCATGTTCCCACGCCTGTGCACGGACCGTACAAAACCTTCAATCCCGGCCAGCTATGGTACGACGACAGGGGAGAAGGGATCAATGCGCATGGCGGCGGCTTGTTGTATGCCGGTAATACCTATTACTGGTTTGGTGAAAGGCGTGGCCGGCAGGGTACCAGCGGGGTGAATGTATATTCATCGCAGGACCTGTATAACTGGAAATATGAAGGGTTGGCGCTCGCCACCGACAGTACCGATAGCAGCAGTGATATAGTGCCCGGTTGTGTAATGGAGCGGCCAAAGGTCATCTACAATGCAAAAACAGGAAAGTATGTGATGTGGTTTCACCTCGAACTAAAAGGAAAAGGGTATAGCGCTGCGCGCGCCGGGGTAGCGGTGAGTGATAAGGTGACGGGTCCTTATAAATTCCTGCACAGCTTCCGGCCGAATGGCAATATGTCGCGGGATATGACCCTCTTCGTGGATGACGATGGTTCGGCCTGGCATATGTATTCCTCCAGAGAAAATTACGACCTGCGTTTAACCCGTTTAAGCGATGATTATTTACAACCCACTACAGCAGATAAATTATTGTTCAGTGCCCACCGCGAGGCGCCGGCTTTGTTTAAATACGAAAAAAACTATTACCTCATTACCAGTGGTTGTACGGGTTGGGCCCCCAACAAAGCCACTGTGCATACAGCGACTTCGTTATGGGGACCCTGGACAAAGATGGAGTATAACCCCATGGCCGGTGCGGGCGCCGACAGCACCTTTGGTGCGCAATCAACATTTATTCAACCGGTGGCCGGTAAAAAGGGTGCTTTTATCTTTATGGCCGACAAATGGAATCCGCACGATCTGCGGGATAGCCGTTACCTGTGGCTGCCACTGCAGATGCGCGATGGACGGCCTGTGGTGGAATGGGTGCCTGCCTGGGACCTACAATTGTTTGCGAAAGACAATCCCTATGCGAAAGAAGGTTATCAGTTGGTATGGGCCGATGAGTTCAACCGCGATGGGCAGCCTGATACAACCCACTGGCGCTATGAAGCCGGCTTCGTACGCAATGAAGAGCTGCAATGGTATCAGCCGCAGAATGCGGTTGTGAAGAACGGTCAGCTGATCATCGAAGCGCGAAACGAACAAAGACCCAATCCTGATTATACTCCCGGACATAAAGACTGGCGCAGAAACCGTCCTGCGATCAACTACACCTCGTCGTGTATACTTACAGCAGGCAAACACAGCTGGTTATATGGCCGCTTTGAAATGCGGGGGCGGATAGATGTTCGCAGCGGTATCTGGCCGGCCTGGTGGACCTTAGGTGTGCAGAAACCCTGGCCTGCCAATGGAGAAATAGATATTATGGAATACTACCGGGGACGCCTACTGGCCAATATCGCCTGCCTTGGACAGAACCGCCGGCCGGAATGGTACAGTAATACCTTTTCGGTGGATTCACTGGGCGGCGCTGCCTGGGCCAATGAATATCATGTATGGCGTATGGACTGGACCCCTGAAGATATTACCCTGTACGTGGACGATATCCTGTTGAACAAAGTAAAGCTCGATGCGCTGGCCAACAAGGATGGCAGCGGATTCAATCCATTTAAGCAACCACATTATATGCTGCTGAACCTGGCCATTGGCGGCGTGAATGGCGGCGACCCCACTAACACGGCTTTTCCGGCCCGGTTTGAAGTGGACTATGTGCGGGTTTATCAAAAAAAATAATGTCTGGTGTGGTATCTGCCAGCTGGTGGATACCACACCTAATCTATGCATTTCAGCCTGAATAATTTACCATGTTCTGAAAAAGTACAGATCATACTATCTTGTTTCGGTTGCTACTATAAAAAAATACAGGACGTACTTTCTTGATACACATCCATCCTTTTCTGCTTTAGTTTGAAACAATATTATTTTCTTTGATCACATGATCAAAGATCCGCGCTACAATATTGCCCGGCTTTTTATTGAGAAAGGAGAGATCACATCCCTCTCCCAGATCTTCGACTATATACCCAAGTCAGTAGTGAGCCATGAATTGAAGACGAACAATAACCGGTTTACCCGGCTTATCAATGATCCGCTGGAATTCAAATTAATAGAGCTATCTAAGATAGCAAGGGCAATAGGCATTGAGACCAAGGTGCTTGTGAATATGGTTTTACAGGATGAGCACAGGAAAACAAGATCGGGTAAGCGTTCGGGAAGGTAACGCTTCGTTTACGGGGCCATTGATTCATTTGAAACAAAAAAAATACAAAACGAAATATCGGTTTGCTCGAATGGAAGAATAAAAAGACGGATTGTTGATTTTTGATATTTAATCACTTATTCTTCTTTTATTTGAATAATGAGCATGGATAAACGATATGAAAGTATAAAGTTCATGATCGAGACCGGACATATAAAAGAATTCAAAGAAATATTCCACTACATTCCTAAAAGTTTACTCGGTAAACATCTTCGCACCAATAATCCTAGAATGACCCGCCTTGTTACTAACGTCGATGATCTCACCGTGCATGAGATCTTTTGCATCAGTACCTTATTTGATGTCGATTATCACAAGATCAATCATATCGTGTTTACGCAATACCTGAACGATAAAAAGGGCAGGTAAGATAACAGGTTATACCAACACATTATTTCGTTAAGGCGCTGTTTCATACCATGGGTTTTTCAGGAAGAGGGATTTTTCTGCCTGGTTAAGGCAGATGCCTGCGCCTCTTACCAGGAACCCGGAGGGGAATGAGATATCCCGGATCGCAGGGATGGCTTCACTTTTTACCATCCCAACCCCCCGAAGGGTAGCAATAACCCGTCGGCTCCCCGCCGGTCCTCAGCCCGCCGGCCCTCAATCCCGGTCCTCAGCCCGCCGGCCCTCAATCCCCGGTCCTCGCCCTCCGGGTCCCTAAAGGGGGAGTTGCTTCGCGGCCAGGTATTCGAGGCATTTTACATTCCAGCCTGGATTTTAGGCGGCACTATACAGTTCCATTTTTAGCTTTCGAGGCTTATTTCTGAAGGCATTACGAAGTTAGGGCTCTTGTTGTCTTCCTTATTCAACCAAGCTCACGTAGTCTTGGCATATTGTTACGACACCTAAAATGTAAAGCCTTATTAGTATAATTGTTACAACTGTAAAGTTCTCCTCAGTTTAACCCTCTCAAGTGTAAAGTTATTTTAGTACGAGACATACGAGACAGTGACAAAGTGGTGGCGGAGTGGTCAGGGAGTTGCCTGCGACTTCTCTGGGAGTTGCCTGCGACTTCTCTGGGAGTTGTCTAAGACTTGTCTAAGAGTTGCCTTGCGCACCAGGTGTCAAGAGCTATCCTAGAGCTATCTTAGAGGTATCTCAGAGCTATCTCAGTACTGTTGCACACCATGAGGCTACCAGTTTCGTACAATTCAGCTACCATTGCAAATACTGGTATACAGGGAAGTCAATAGCATGTGATTCAAACAGGTGAGCTTTCCTTTGCGTTATCGTGTTAAATGTACGACATTCAGCATTTGAGCTATCCTGATCCTCGTTTCCTTTTTTTATGCCTGGTTGCCTTTGGCCTATATGCCTCGTTGCCTTTATGCTTTCTCCCGATCCCCGTTGCCTCTGACCTATATGCCCTTTTGCCTTTCTTTGTGCCAAATGTTAAAAATCCCCCAGCTTTCAAAAAAAACATTGAAGTATTTCGATGTATCTATTTATATTTGTACCGGAATTCAAACAGGGAGATAGTATGGATAGTAAAAAAATTGAGAAGATTTCCCGCGCGATAAGCGATCCCAGCCGGATCCAGATCTTGCAGCAGTTCAGGAAAAAACGGGAATGTTTACACTGTTCAGAAATACATGATATGCTGGACCTTGCCCAGCCATCCATCTCACATCACCTGAAACAACTGGTAGATGCAGACATCCTGCTGCCCGAAAAAGAAGGCCGCAACCTGAAATACGTCCTGAATAAACCAGTGCTCGACGAGTACATCGCCTTTTTAAGCTCCCTGCAAGCGTAGACCTAACAGCAATTATTGAATGAATGATGGTAAGCCCTTACTGGCCCGCCGGGGAAAGCTATTGAATAATATATCGAAACATTTGAATGTTTAAATTTATGAAGAAGTCTATTTACATTATGGCATTAGGCGCTTTCGGCATTATCACTACCGAATTCGGCATTATCGGTATTATGCCTGCGATCGCCAAACACTTTAACGTTTCCATCGACACGGCCGGCTGGCTGTTAAGTGGGTTTGCATTGACCATTGCCCTGACCGGGCCTTTTGGCGTCTTGCTCACAGCCAGGTTTAACAGAAAATGGATGATGAGCCTGGTGCTGTTCACCTTCGTGTTGTCGAATATTTTGTCGGCAGTAGCGCCCAATTTTACGGTATTGATGATCGCCCGTATATTGCCCGCCTTCCTGCACCCGGTATTCTGGGCCGTGGCCACCGTGGCGGCTGCCAAACAGGTAGAAGCGAAAGATGCGCCAAAAGCGGTGTCCGTCGTGCTGGCGGGTTTAAGTGTAGCTACTGTACTCGGCGTGCCCATAACCACCTATGTAGCTGAATTGATCAACTGGCAGGCCTCTTTTGTGGTGTCGGGTGTCATTAACCTGATCGCCTTTGCAGCCCTGGCGGCATTTGTGCCTTCGATGCCGGTTACAGAAAAACAATCGATCAAAAGCCAGCTGGTCATTTTACGTAAAGGACAAATGTGGGTGAACCTGGTAGCAACGATGATCATGATCGCCGGCATTTTTGCCACCTACAGTTACCTGGCCGAATACCTGGGTAAGATCAGCCATATGAACGGCACCCAGATAAGCATCATGCTGTTGTTATTCGGCGCTACAGGTATTGCCGGTAACTGGGTTACCGGACTCGCATTGAGCCGGAACGTAATGTTAACTACCCGCTTCTTCTTATTATCGCTGATCGCCGTTCACATACTGGCCTATGTCTTTGGCGGCTTATTCATTCCCATGACGGCGATCGTGGGGATCTGGGGTTTTATTCACACCGGTGGTTTTTTGATCGGCCAGACACGCTCTACGTCAGAAGCGCCGGAAGCGCCTGAACTGGCGGCCAGTTTAATGGTGTCGTTCGGGAATGCAGGGGTAACCCTCGGCACTTTTCTCGGCGGCATTGTGATCACGCAATTTGGCGTTCACCAGGTGATCTGGATCAGCATCCTCTTATTACTGGTGTCGCTGGCCCTTACCTACGTTTTCGTTGGCAAAAGAAAGGAAGTGAGTGAACCGGCAGCATCGAAGGCCGAATCCTATCAGGAGGAAGAAGCCATTCCGGAAGAAAGTTTTCTCGGCGTATAAAGCAATAAAAGAAAAAGGGGTCCGGCCAATCGGCCAGACCCTTTTCGTATATGCTTGTCAGTACTTATTTAATTCACCCTGAAAGCCGTGAAATAATAATTGTTGGCAGCGCCGATAAGCTCAAGATTGGTGTAATACGACTGTACAAAATCGAAATACGCTTTGAACTCATGGGTTGGTACGGCGAATTCATCGAAAAATACGATATCGCCTTTTTTCAGGAATGGCGCCAGGGTGCTGAGCACGTACAGGGTCGCCGAATACAGGTCGGCATCCAGCATGATCACATTCCTGTTATTATTGTTCAATTCCTTTAAAAAGCCAGGCACTGTTTGCTGAAATAAACCCTGGTAAAATTTTCCCCGGCTGTCATTGATCACCGGCGGTTCATTCTTATTATCAAAATAACCTTTCTTAAACGGACCATAATCTTCGGGCAAACCGGTAAACGTATCGAATCCATAGAACCGGCTTGCAGCCAGCGTATTTTGCTGCAGGAACCACTTGAAGGAAGTGCCCTGCGCCACACCGAATTCGAGGTAATTGATCGCTTGTTCTTTCAGGTTCTCTTTTTCAATGACCCATTTATAAAGATCATATCTTTTTTCATAATCCCATTTAGAAGGGAAATCATTGTAACCGATCTTTCTGTTCCTGCTTGCCCATGCAGAGAATTTGGTCAGGTGATAGAGATTTAAGCAGAAGGAAGAGAATATCCTGAAAATAACATGCAGTCGCAGATAAAGGAAAACGATCTTGGTGTATCTGATAAGAAATAATTTCATTAAGTTGTTTTTTAACGGATATACAGATTGACCAGGCTAATACGCAAATGGAAGTGTTATTAATGTTGTTTTTTTGTAAAGGACACAAAAATAAGCGCTCCCGCTACTTTTCAGCAAAAAAATCTGCTTTTTACCGTTTTCCCCGGCTGCTGCCATTTCATTGAATGGCATAAGTTTATGCAGGGTAAACTTGTGTTGTATCAATTTAATCCCGATTATTGTAATAAAGAAAACAGTAATCTGCATGCAAAAGATTTATCTCAGTGATTCCGGCCCTAAAGTATCACCGGCCATTTATGGTTTTTACAGATGGAATGAAGTAAAGAACGATGCTGCCCAGACCATGGAAAAGATCGTTAATCTGTGCCTGGAACTGGGGATTAATACGTTCGATCATGCCGATATTTACGGCGACTACCAGTGCGAGGAACTGTTTGGTAAGCTGATCAGCCGCAAATCGTTCAAACGGGAAGATATTGTTTTATTTTCCAAATGCGGCCTGGTTACGCCGCATGCCGACCTGCCCGAAGTACGCATCAACCATTACAACACCTCCAAAGATCATATACTCAAAAGTGTAGACAATTCCCTGCGGAGACTGAAAACCGATTATATCGATATCTTTCTGCTCAATCACCTAGACCCGCTGTCGAATGTGGAAGAAACGGCATTGGCATTGCAACGCCTGAAGGAGTCGGGCAAGGTGAAAAATGTAGGGGTGGTGAATTTCACCGTGTTTCAACACCAGTTGCTGGCTTCCCTGCTGAAGACACCGATCGTTACCAATCATATCGAACTCAATTTGCTGAACACATCGGCACTTGACAACGGACAGCTGGATTATATCAAACAACGATATATGCGTCCGCTCGCTTCCGCGCCCCTGGCCGCCGGCCGCATTGCCAATGGCACCGATGCGCAGGCAGTAAAAGTGCGTTCGAAGCTGGAAACGATCGGCAAAAAATACAATGCTGATATAGAATCCCTTGCTGTTGCCTGGCTGGTGAAATTAGGCGCATTGCCACTTATAGGAACCATCAATGAACAACGCATCCGCAATATTGCCAATGCCTTCACTATCGACCTCGATCACCAGGACTGGTACGAATTGTATGCAGCTTCGCGGGGAGAGTTATAAATGCAGTTGCCAGTTGCCAGTTGCCAGTTACCAGTTGCCAGTTACCAGTTGCCAGTTACCAGTTGCCAGTTACCGGGAAACCGGAAACCGGTGACTGGTGACACAAACTATAACCAATTCATTTTCATCTTAAACACAAGCCCCGAGCTAACCACAATTGACCTATCTTTGTGCCGTTTATGAGAACGTTTGAAGACACTTACCGGCATAAAGGATTGCGTAAACAACTGGTTGATCAATTGAAGCAAAAAGGCATTACCGATGAACGGGTGCTAACAGCCATACTACAGGTTCCACGGCATTATTTTCTGGATTCAGCTTTAGACAGGGTCGCTTATGAAGACCGGGCTTTTCCCATCGCAGAAGGACAAACTATTTCACAACCTTATACGGTTGCTTATCAAACCCAGTTACTCGACGTAAAGCCTTACGAGAAAGTGCTTGAAATTGGTACAGGCAGCGGTTACCAGGCCATCATCCTGGGCGAAATGAACGCTCAGGTATATACTATTGAGCGGCAGAAAAAGCTGTTTGAAGAACACCGCGGTTTCATCCTCAGAAGTAAATATCCCAATATCAAATATTTTTATGGCGACGGCTATGAAGGGCTGCCTACCTATGCACCGTTCGACAAAGTAATTGTTACTGCTGCTGCCCCTTATATTCCGCCCAAGCTCATCGATCAGTTAAAGCCGGGTGGTAAAATGGTGATCCCGGTAGGGGAGGGACATATTCAACGCATGCTACGCATTACCAAACAACGCGATGGCAGTATAACGGAAGAGTACTTTGATAATTTTTCGTTCGTACCCATGATCGAGGGAAAGAACCAGTGAGCGATGTGCTGATGTGCTGATGTGCTAATTTGCTGATGTGCTAATTTGCTAATGTGCTGATGTGCTGATGTGATAATGCAATTAAAAACAGCCCCGTGGACAATTAGGGGTAACCGGTAATTAAGGAATAACAGTATTAAGAACCTAGCATTCAAAAATAATTCATTGAGAATAGTAATAATCGGTACAGGAAACGTTGCTACCATATTGGGAAAAAGATTTTTAGCGGCTGAGCATGAGATCATCCAGGTGTGCGGCAGAGACCGATTGCATGCTGAGGAGCTCGCCGATACACTTTCCACCTCATTTACCGCCGACCCCAGGCATACGGATCCAACGGCCGATCTGTATGTGATCGCGGTAAGCGATACAGCCATACCTTTGGTAGCGGCCACTTTGCAACTAAATAACAAACTGGTGGTGCATACGGCCGGAGCGGTTTCCAAAGACGTACTAAGTACCTGCAGTAAAAACTACGGCGTCTTGTATCCGTTGCAGAGCCTGCGCAGCGAATTGAACGAACTGCCCGAAATTCCCTTCCTCGTTGATGGAAATACAGAAGACGATCTTACGCTGATCTCTGAATTTGCCGCCACGCTGTCGAACCAGGTACAGCAGGCGAACGATGAACAAAGGCTGAAACTGCATCTGGCAGCCGTGATGGTAAGCAATTTCACCAATCACTTATATGCCCTGGCAAAAGCCTATTGTTTGCACGAACAGGTTGATTTTTCCCTCTTGTTGCCGCTGATCACCGCGGTGGCTGACCGGCTGCATGAACATGAGCCCGCTGCAGTGCAAACGGGCCCGGCCAGGCGCAATGACGAGGCCACCATTCAAAAACACCTGGAGCTTTTACAAACCCATACTGCCCTGAAACTGATGTACACCATGTTCACCGAGAGCATAAGGAAGATGTATAGCGCAGGTTGATGTTGACAGAGTTAATGCGTTAATACAGTTGATAGCGTTGATATGTTGACAAAGAGATCTTAGCTAAGGTGCTGCTATGCCTCGTTGCCTTTTCCCGCTATGCCTTTTTGCCTTTATGCTTTTTGCCTCTTTTCACTTTCACTTTAACGATGTCTTCATCGTCGAGGTACCTTTCCCTGATGATCCGCATATGATGGGCAACATGACCTGCACATACAAACGCTAGTCCGGCCACACTGATCGTATTGTTATTGGCAGAACCGGTTTGTAAGAGCTGATCGTCATCGAGCGAGTTCAGGAACAGTTCATTGGCAGTGCGCAGGGATTTGAATTCTTCTACCAGCTCGCTCCACTTGCGTTTGGGAGCTTTGGCGGTAATGGCCCAGTTATTTTCATTGAAGCCGGGTAAGGGCGCCGGGTCGCGGCGGGCAAAAGTGAGGGCCCGGTAAATGAATACCCGTTCGGCATCGATAATATGTTGCAGCAGCTCCTTGATCGTCCATTTGCCTTCCGCATAGGCATAGTTGATCTTCTTATGAGGGATCTGTTTTAGTAATTTCCTGAAACGGCGGGTATTGTTGGCCAGGGCTTCCCGCAGCTCATCTTCCTGCAGGGCATTGATATAGGTTTTGTAAAAATCAGGTACGGTTATTTCGTTTCTGGTGACCATACTTTTTTTTTAAAAGTAATGAAAAAATTGCAGGTTACAGGTTGCTACAGGTTGCAGGTTACAGGTTTCAGGTTGCAGGTTGCAGGTTACAGATATAAGGTCGTACCCGGTAACCGGCAACCGGTAACTGGTACCCTGTAACTGGCAACCGGTAACTGGTAACTGGTAACTGTTACCCGGTAACTGGTACCAAAAGGAACAGGGTACAAGCCACCGGTATTACCCTGTAACCTGTACCCTGCAACCAATAATTCTTTTTATCCTTTCTTATTCTTCAGCGTTGGTTTGGCTGAAGATTTTTTGGGGGCCACTTTTTTGCCACTGGGATCCAGGGTAGCGGCAATTTTCGCGGCTTCGTATGCATTGATGATACCACCGCTTTCGCTCAGCTCAGATAAGGCCACCATTTCATCGGTACCTGGTTTTTTAACCTTGCCTTCAGGCGCCTGGGCCGATTTCATGATGCAATATTTCAATTGTTCGGGTGTGAGGTAGGGGAAGTATTGCAGCAGGAAGGCGGCTGTACCGGCTACTACAGGGCAGGCCATGCTGGTGCCCTGTGCATTGCCATAGGTGTTACCACCAGGAATGCTGGAGTAGATCTTAACGCCGGGGGCAAAAACATCTACCTGCTTTTTGCCATAGTTAGAGAAAGAAGCTGTAAAACCACCGGATTTCGGATCGCCACTGGCGCCTACGGTGATCCAGTTAGGTGCTTTTTCATTGCTTCCTTTCATATATGCATTGGGAAAATTGTCTGCAGTATCAATATTTTTGGCATCGTTACCAGCCGCATGCACCAGCAAAACACCTTTGCTTTCAGCATATTTAACGGCTTCGTCTACCCATTTTTTCTGCGGCGAGAAATCTTTACCAAAGCTCATATTCACGATCTTGGCGCCATTATCAGCGGCATAACGGATAGCGAGCGCAATGTCTTTATCGTGCTCATCGCCATCAGGTACGGCGCGGATCATCATGATGCGTACATTATCGGCAACGCCATCCATGCCCTTACCGTTGTTGCGGATGGCGCCAATGATACCGGCTACGTGTGTACCGTGGAATGGAGTAGAAGCCATTACATCGGGATTTCCGTAATTACGATCATTGATATCGGCTTCATTGTCTTTGGTAATATCGCCGCGGTAGTTTTGCGGCGCTTTGTCTTTGGCTTCCGCCTTTCTTTGTTCGCCGCTTACAAACTCTTCAAAACCCTCCAGGAACTCCTTGTTGGTGGTCTCCATCATCTGGTTGGCCTTGAATAAATACAAGAGGCTGCCCTTGGCGGTTTTTTCGTTTGAAGATACGGCAGTGAAAGTATCCACATCAGTGCCGGTATATGTTTCCTTGTTCAGCGCTTTACGCATAATGCTGTCGCTTTTCTGTGCGCTGGTGAGGGCTCTTTGCAGCATCACCAGGTCAACACCTTCATCGGCCCCTTCGCCTTCGATCTTCTTTTTGGATTTTAACCACATTCTGTATTCGTCTTTTTCTTCGGCCGAGAGTTTTGTGGTGTCGAGGTTCTTATCGCCATATTTTGCTTTATACATGTGGTAAACGCGGGCGCCCTCATAAGAATCCTGCTTTACGTTCTTGCCGTCTTTGCCGCCAATGAAATTCCAGCCGTAGATATCGTCAGCATACCCGTTGCCATCATCGTCGGTATTATTGCCCGGAATTTCCTTGGGGTTCACCCACAGAATATCTTTCAGGTCTTCATGCAGCGTATCGATACCAGAGTCGATGATCGCTACCACTACCGTCTTACTTTTCAGATTTTTGGCACGGATGAATTCATAGGCTTTATCGAGACTGATCCCGTGATACCCGTCCTTGGTTTTGTCGAGCAGATGCCATCCCTTCGGCACATCTCCTGTTTTTATGCTTTTCTCTTGCTGCGCAAAGGCCATTTGGTCAGCAATCACCATGGCAGTAACTAATCCTGCTACTTTTACCAGTTTGTTCATTTACAAGTGTTTTTTGCTTTGATGTGTAACGTAAGTTTATTAATGGTAATAGGGTCCAAATATCCTGTTTTTTACTAATTCTTAACATTTCATGAACCTTACAACCAGGTGAACCGGGAACTGGGTTCGTTACAAAAACAGCTGCGCTGCTTTACAAACGTTCATTCCCGCCCGGCACAAAATATAAAATTAAAAGCCACACATGTATCTTATTTACATGAGTGGCTGGTAATTTGTTCATCCTTTTATAAAGATCGCTGCTTTTGAAAAAGACAGGCTCCCCTTAGCGGTTCCTGTTGTTGGATAATTTCAGTTCTACCCGCCGGTTGGCTGCGCGGCCCGCCGCTGTACCGTTATCGGCAACCGGATTTTCATGACCATAGCCAATGGCTTCTAACCTGCTGGCATCAAGCCCTTTTTGGATCAGGTAGTTTTTAACGGCATCAGCCCGTTTTTGCGATAAGGTCAAATTGCCCGAGGGACTACCCACATTGTCTGT
Source organism: Longitalea arenae (assembly GCF_016924755.1). Classification (GTDB taxonomy): domain Bacteria; phylum Bacteroidota; class Bacteroidia; order Chitinophagales; family Chitinophagaceae; genus Niastella; species Niastella arenae. The sequence goes on from NZ_JAFFJX010000005.1 coordinate 338,156, forward strand.
ATGGCCTTCTACCACCAGTTTAAGCGTGGAATCACCGCGCAGAATGGCCACCACATTATTCAGAGCGCTGTAGGAGGCCGGTAGTATCTTATCGCTGCCCGACGCAAAGAATATTTTTTTAGCGGCATAACTTACCCGCTCTACGATCTCTTTCCTGATCGCCGGACAACCATTGTTTTCCCGCACGCCAGCCACGGTAGGACATTTATCTTCACGGTCATTCATGCCATCGCCATCGCTGTCGGGCACCGGACAACCGTTGAATTCGGCAGGGCCAGCTTTATCGGGACAAAGATCCGTTTCATCGTTGAGGCCATCGCCATCGGTATCGGGTGGCGGACAACCCTGGTATTTCATGATGCCTGGCACATCGGGACATTTATCTTCAGGGTCAAGAACCGTATCATTATCGCGGTCACGGATCGGGCAGCCGGCATCGCGGGCAAGCCCCGGTTCGTTCGGGCATTTATCAACGCCGTCTGCTACGCCATCGCCGTCCTGGTCAGGACATCCGCCTGCCTTGGTTGAACCGGCGATATCCGGACAGGCATCTGTTTTATCAGGCACGCCGTCGCTGTCTTTATCGTTGGTCAGCACCACTTTTTTACCCAGCCATAAGCCAATAGAGGCTCCAATAACCCGGTGTTTAAATGTGCCTTTATATGGCGCGTCGTAGAAATTAAGCAAGCCCTGGCTGATGAAACCAGTGAGTAAGAGGTTGCCAAACTCAAAGCCAACGCGGGCATTTACGCCTGCATCAAAGGTGGTTACCTTGCGCTCGTTTTTGCCTACCTGAATGTTCGACTCATCTTTTGAATAGTTGATGCTTGAATCATCGAAGGAGACCCTTGTTTCAGAAGTTTCTTTACCGTTATAGAAGAACGATAGATAAGGACCGGCACTGAGGATAAAATTACTTTTCCGGCTTTTGTTCAATGGCAGCTTCAGGGTAAAGTTGAGCGGAAGATCAATATAGTTGGTGTAAAAAGTATTACTGTGAAATAAAGTATCTGTTTGTACCTGGATAGTATCATACAGGCGTTGGTATTTTCTGCCCTTGGTCATATATAAAATACCTGGCTGAAAATACCATTTGTTACTGTAACCGAGCGGAATTTCGCCAATGAGGCCAATATGCATACCGCTTCTTTTAGTATAAAAGGGCTCAACGGTGTTTTCCCAGTTTGGTATAAAGTTCTTTTCAATAACTGAAGAGGAATGAGGACCACCCAAAATTCCCAGCCGCATTTGGGAATTGGCAACATGCATAACAGTGGTAAATAACAGCAGCAAGTAAAGTTTCTTCATACCGGTTTCAGCTTGACAGACAACAAATAACGTTTTAAACCCCGTTATATTGTTTCGGGGGCCGCCGGGAATCTATAAGCTGATGGTGGGAAAGTTGAAGATCAGGAAGTCAAATCAGTCAGGCAGTCAAATGAGTTATATAACTACTAACGAATTTGACCCATTTGACTGATTTGACCCATTTGACTATTTTATACATGAAACTTGATGCCCTGGGCTAAGGGTAATTGCGTAGAATAATTGATCGTGTTCGTTTGACGCCGCATATACGCTTTCCAGGCATCGCTGCCGCTTTCACGGCCGCCACCGGTTTCTTTTTCGCCGCCGAATGCGCCGCCGATTTCTGCCCCCGAAGTGCCGATATTTACATTGGCAATACCACAATCACTGCCGGCTGCAGAGAGGAACTGTTCTGCTTCACGCAGGTTCAGGGTCATAATACTGGACGACAGCCCCTGCGGTACACCGTTTTGAATGGCAATGGCATCGTCGAGCGTACTGTATTTCATTAAATACAAAATAGGCGCGAAGGTTTCCTGTTCAACGATCTTATAATGAGGTTCTACTTCTGCAATGCAGGGTTTAACATAACATCCGCTTTCATAACCATTGCCATCCAGTACACCGCCTTCCACAATAAAGCGGCCACCTTCTTGTTTACAGGCATCCAGCGCTTTTTGATAGCCAACAACCGCATCCCGGTCGATCAGCGGGCCTACATGGTTGTTCTCATCAAGCGGGTCGCCAATACGCAATTGGTTATACGCGGCTACCAGTTTATCTTTTATGGTATCGTATACTTCTTCGTGAATGATCAGCCGCCGTGTAGTGGTACAGCGCTGACCGGCTGTGCCCACAGCGCCAAAGACCGCCCCGCGGATGGCAATATCCAGGTCGGCATGTTTTGAAATGATGATGGCATTATTGCCACCCAGTTCCAGCAGGGCCCTGCCAAGGCGGGCGCCAACAGTGGCTGCCACGGCCTTGCCCATACGCGTTGAACCGGTAGCCGATACCAGCGGAATACGGGTGTCGGCCGATAACCATTCACCTACTTCACGCCCGCCAACCACCAGTCCGTTTATACCATCGGGCACATTGTTCCGTTTAAACACTTCCTGGATAATATTATGACAGGCTACTGCACATACCGGTGTTTTTTCAGAAGGTTTCCAGATGCATACATTGCCACAGATCCAGGCCAGCATGCTGTTCCAGCTCCATACCGCTACGGGGAAATTAAAGGCGGAAATAATGCCCACAATGCCAAGGGGATGCCATTGTTCATACATCCGGTGGGCTGGCCGTTCGCTGTGCATAGTTAACCCGTATAACTGACGCGACAGGCCCACGGCAAAATCGCAGATATCGATCATTTCCTGTACTTCGCCCAGGCCTTCCTGCAGGCTTTTGCCCATTTCATAGGACACCAGTTTGCCCAACGGTTCTTTATACGCCCGCAGCGCATCGCCGATCTGGCGCACGATCTCGCCCCGTTTAGGCGCCGGCCAGGTACGCCATTCGAGGAAAGCTTCCTGTGCTTTTGCCACTACCAGGTCATAATCACTTTTATCGGCAGTCTGTACCGTTGCGATCAGTTTACCATCTACAGGCGAAAAAGATTCTATGACCGCACCATGCGCAGCAAGGGGCGATAAACCTGTTGAAACACCCGGGTTCTGTTTGCTTATTTTTAAGGAGGCGAGAAGATCCATATGGTGCATTTTCGACAAATGTAGGGAAAACTGGCAAGTAGCGGTGAATGGGCAATGGTCAATGGGCAATAGGCAATAGGCAATAGGCAATGGGCAATGGGCAATGGTGAATGGTGAATGGTCAATGGTGAATGGGCAATGGTCAATGGGCAATAGGCAATAGGCAATGGGCAATGGGCAATGGTCAATGGGCAATGGGCAATAGGCAATGGGCAATGGTGATGGGCAATGGTGAATGGTCAATGGTGAATGGGCAATGTTGAAGCGTTTACAGTTCTCATTAGGGTTGAAAGTGAAGCCCTGAAACCTGTACCCTTGTAACCTGTAACACAAACTTAGAACCTCGAATCAACTTAATGACCGGTAACAGGAACCGGCAATCGGCAACTGGTAACCGGCAACCGGCAACTGGCAACTGGTAACCGGTAACCGGCAACTGGTAACCGGTAACTGGTAACTGGTAACCGGCAACTGGCAACCGGCAACTGGTAACCGGTAACCGGCAACTGGTAACCGGCAACTGGTAACCGGCAACCGTATCAGCTAATCATCGCATTCGCTAATTGCTTTCTGCAGTAGTCGTTAAACTCATCTTCATCCGCATCGTCGTCTTCATCGTCTTCGACTTCGCGCTGTAAAATGCGATTATTGGTGAAGTCGAGGGTGAGTAATCCATCTTTCAGCACAATATTGCTGAAATGTTTCCAGTGGTATCTTTTTTTGAAGAGAGAGTTTATTACGATCTCGTTATCGGAGAAACCGATCTCGACGGAATATTTTACCTGGTATTCAAGTAAGGCGAGGATGATAAAAACAAAAGCCAGCCATTGAAAGTAGGGCATTTTCATCCATACCAGCGCAGCTATCAATAAGGAGCGGCTGTAATAGACCTTCCGTTTTTTGGCAGCGAGTATAAGGTTCCAGATCACGAAGCCCAATACCGCCAAACTGCCAACCAGCGCCAGGCTTACGTTGCGGCTGGTGAATAATTCCAAACTAAAACAAACGACAGAAAAAAGACTGAGAATTAAGCCCAGTATATCGATATACCGGTGACTTTGATTTTTGAGGGTAACAACATACTGATATACCATAGGCGCTTTATTGGTTGCTGGCCACCAGCAGGTTGGCTAATCTCCATAAAATATGCGCACCTACATTGGCATCCCATTCATTATTATCGCCTACGCCTATTTCAACGAGGTCGAAACCGATGAACTCACGGCCGCTTTGCACTACTTTTTTAAGCAGGTAGAAGATCTGTTCGGTTTCAAAACCACCCTGTACCGGTGTGCCAGTATTGGGGCACAATTTAGGGTCCAGTCCGTCAACATCAAAACTAAGCAATACCTTTTGGGGCAATTTGCTTACGATCTCATCGGTGATCTGTTTCCAGGTCTCTCCCTCGAACTGGCGTTCCTTAATGTCTTTATCGAAATAAGTGGTTACGCGGCCCTGGTTATTCTTTATATATTGCCATTCTTCCTGGCAGTAATCACGCGCGCCCAGCTGTACGAGATGGGTAAGCGAAGGAATTTCATTAAGCGCATTGTACATAACACTGGCATGGCTGTATGTAAAGAGCTCATACGATGCACGCAGGTCGCAATGCGCATCAATTTGCAATACGCCGATATCGCCATGTTTTTCAGCCATGGCCTTAATGAAGCCCAATACAATGCTGTGGTCGCCGCCAAGCAGGGCTACCAGTTTATTGCGGTTGATCAACTGTTTTGTTTGTTCGTATACCCAGTTGTTCAAAAATTTGCCGCCTTCATTGATCTCTTTAAGCGATTTGCACATGAAGAAATTCTTCTCCAGTACCTCGCCTTTGGAAATATAATCGATGTATAATTCGGCTTCTTTGCGCAGGTAATCGCTTTTCAGCAGGATCTTTTTATCGGGCGAGCGCATAAAAAAACCCTGTCGCCAGGACTCTTTGGTGTCAGGGTCGAAAAGATCAACCTGCATGCTGGCTTTAAATATATGATCGGCTGCCCGCGCGGTTCCGGCATTATAGCTTACTGTTACTTCCCAGGGCACCGGCAGGATAACCAAACGGGCGTCTTCTTCTGTGAAGGGCAGTCCAAAAATGTTATTATTTGGGTTACTGGCCCCGTTAGGATCAAAATGAGATAGGTCTGTCATAAATCATATATCATACTACGCAAAAAAAAACGGGATGCAAGGTAGCACAGGAATGGCAGGCGGCAAAAAAATAATGGATAAACAAGCATACGTTTGTTAGGAGGGTTACCGGTCGCCGGTCGCCGGTTACCAGTCGCCAGATACCAGTTCCCACTCTCCCGCAGCCAGTCCATCCGACAGCATCAGTATTCAATACAGGTACCTGGCAATTAATTTACTTCGGTCAGCGGCCTGGTGACCGGAAACCGGTAACCGGCAACAATGACTTCCAGTGATCGAAATGTTAAAGATTTGTCTATTGACATATAATTAAAATCTATCCACCCCTCAATATGTTTTTGAACTAACTTTGCGGTGCATAAAACAATTGTGCCACGTCTTCAAGGCGTTACGATAAACATTTCAGATGAAAAAGATCCATATTGTTATTCTTGTGGGCATTGCGGTCTGCATCATGATCCTCCTGAGCTTTATGGCCGACCTGTCGACCTATGAAACCCTGGCCTCGGCCCGTCAGAAAGAAGGAAAAACGGTAACTGTTATTGCCAAACTCGACAAATCGGTGGCAACGCCCATCGAATACGACCCTGCCAAAAATCCCAACTTAACTCAATTTTACGTGATCGATTCACTGGGAAACAAGGCGCAGGTGCGTTATTATTTCGAAAAGCCTTTTGACATGGAGAAAAGTGATCGTATTGTGCTGAAAGGAAAAATGCAAGGCGAAGTATTTGAAATTACCCGTAAAGACGGTATCCTTATTAAATGTCCTTCCAAGTATAAAGACGATCCCAAGGCTGCGCAGAACAATCTGACTCAAAATTAAAAAGCTGTAATGAAGTATATCGGTGAACACCTGTTACCCGGTCAGTTGGGACATTTCCTGGTTGTGCTTTCCCTGGTAGCGTCACTTGTAGCTACTATTGCCTATTTCAAGGCCTCTAATGCCACTTCACCCCAAGACCACGATGGCTGGAAAAAACTGGCGCGTATTGCATTTATGATCGATGCCGCCTCTGTTCTGGCTGTTTTCAGCATCATATTTATCATCATTGCCAATCACTTTCACGAATATTTTTACGCCTGGAACCACTCTGACCGGTCCCTGAAGCCCAAATACCTGCTGAGCAGCATCTGGGAAGGGCAGGAGGGGGCATTCCTGTTGTGGGCGGTATGGCATGCCTTAATTGGCCTGGTATTGATCCGCACGGCCAAAAAATGGGAAGCGCCGGTAATGACCGTCATCAGCTTCGCCCAGCTTTGCCTGGCAACCATGATCCTGGGTGTGTATATTTTCGATATAAAAGTGGGCAGCAGTCCCTTTTTACTCACCCGGCACCAGTTTCAGGATGCGCCGGTGTTCTCCGCTAAAGATTATCTCAGTCAGCCCAAAATATTTAACGGCAACGGTCTCAACCAGTTGCTGCAGAATTACTGGATGGTGATCCACCCGCCGGTATTGTTCCTCGGTTATGCCAGCACCCTGGTGCCTTTTGCTTTCTCCATCGCCGGTCTGTGGAAAAAAGATTTCGGCGGCTGGACAAAACAGGCCTTACCCTGGTCATTATTTTCCGGGGCCATTTTTGGCCTGGGTATCATGATGGGCGGCGCCTGGGCCTATGAATCCCTCACTTTCGGGGGGTATTGGGCCTGGGACCCGGTTGAGAACGCTTCCCTGGTTCCCTGGCTGATCATGATCGCCGGTATTCACACCCAGCTTATTTACAATTCCACAGGCCATTCCTTAAGGGCTACGCATGTGTTCTTTATCCTGAGTTTTCTGCTGGTATTGTACTCAACATATCTTACCCGCAGCGGTGATCTGCAGGATACCTCGGTGCATGCTTTCGTTGATTCGGGCATGAACTGGCAGCTGCGTACCTGGCTGTTCGCCTTTATTGTTCCATCCCTGGCCCTGCTGATCGTACGGTATAAAAAGATCCCGCAGATTGCCAAAGAAGAAGAATTCAGCAGCCGGGAATTCTGGATGTTCATCGGTTCGCTGGTATTGTTCCTGTCGGCCATGGCCATTATCATTCCTACTTCTTTCCCTATTATCAATAAACTGTTCGGTACCAGCCTCGTGATCGGGGAAGACAAAGAATTTCCCTATAACCGGATCCAGATCTTTGTGGCCATCGTGATCGGGGTGTTAACGGCCATCGGCCAGTACCTGAAATACAGGAACACGGCAAAAGCGTATTTCACTAAAAAAGTGATGTGGGCTACGATCATTGCTGTGCTGGTGTCGGTTTCGATCAGCTATTTTGGCAACATCAACTATACGAAATACGGACTTGGCTTCCTGGCAGCCATTCACCTGGCTTTGTTTGCTTCGGTATATGCGGTGATCGCGAATGCCGGCTACATTTTTACAGGATTGAACGGTAAACTGAAAGCAGCCGGCGCTTCGGTAGCGCATTTGGGCTTCGGGCTCATGCTGGTGGGTATCCTCATCTCTTCCTCTAAAAAAGAAGTGCTTTCGGTAAATACTTTCAACCCGCTGAATTTTGGCCCTGAGCGCGCTAAAGAGGGTTTTGAGAACCTGACCCTTTTCCGCGATGTAAAAACCGATATGGGTAAGTACTGGGCCACCTATGTGCGGGATTCCGTGAACGAAAATGGCAATATCACCTATTTCCAGGTAGATATGGAGCGGAAAGATGGCAAAGACAAATTCACCCTCTATCCCAACCTTATCAAAAATACGAAGGGGCAGGAGGGTATGTCGAACAACCCCGATTCGCGCCATTACTGGAATAAAGATATTTTCAGCTATGTGAACCACGCCAGCTCATTGGAGGAGGCTTCCGATACGGCGCAATTCAAAAATCATGTGGTGAAGACCGGTGACACCGTTTATTATTCAGAAGGTTTTATGATCCTCGACAGTGTTACTGTAAACCCAAATGATGAAAAGCACAAATTCACCAGTAGGGACACGGCGATCATGGCCAATCTTACGGTGATCACAAAAGAACAGCAGAAGCTGACAGCCAAACCCGTGTTTTATGTGCGGAACAATGGTGCTCAATATGTGCTCGACACGGTGCATTCGGAGGGACTGGCTATTGGCCTTACCCGTATAGCCGATGATAAGCATTTAGAGATCAGCGTGAAGGAATCTTCCCGCCTGACGCCTTTCCTGGCCCTGAAAGTGTTGCAATTCCCTTTCATAAATCTCGTTTGGCTCGGGGTTATTCTCATGATAGCGGGTTTTGTAATAAGTATTGTGCGCAGGATAAAACTGTTATAAGTTCACAGTTCTCTGTTCACAGTTTTCAGTTCAAAGTTTATGGTTAAGACTTCCCTGTATGGGAACAATAAACTATAAACCACAAACCACAAACTCTTAACGGCAGTAACTTATTATAAAAAGAACCTATTCGTTCATTATAAGTAATTAGTCTTATTTAATTAAACCAATCGCCCCAACTGATTCCTTTGCAGTTTCCGTATTGTAATTTTAACCTGCGGACTTAATATTTATTTAAGAATTGTGCAGCAGCAACGTGGGTTACATTTCGTGTCTTTCGGAATTATAATTACAGATAATTTTGTACTATATTAGTAACATTGGAATGACTGCAGAAAGGAAAATATTAAGGAGATTTTTAGCGGTTTTGGCGTTTGTTGCTGTATCTATGAGTGCAGCATTCAGCCAAACGGCTCCCGATACGATTCCCTTACCCCAGTTGGGTCCGAATGATACCATTCCCGTTCCCGCAGAAATTCACGGCGGTGAATATGTGCCGGTGCAAACCCTCGAATGGACCTGGGTGCAGGCGCCCTATCCCAAGCATTTATTGAAAAGAAGACAGGAATGGACGCGGCTGCGTAATGCCATATACGTTACCTATCCCTATGCCCGCCGGGCCGGCGCCATAATGAACGATATCAATGCGCGCATTGCCACCATGCCTGAAAAGGAAAAAAAGAAATACATCCACTCCCGCGAAAAAGAATTGAAGAAACAGTTTGCCGAGCCGCTGAGCGAGCTCTCTATTTACCAGGGAAAAGTTTTAATGAAACTCATTAACCGGCAAACCGGTAATAACTGCTATAATATCATCAAGGAATATAAAGGCGGATTTACTGCCAGGGCCTGGCAAACCGTTGCCTTTGTATTTGGCAGCAACCTCAAACAGCCTTATAATGCCAATGGCGATGAGCGGGAAATGGAAAAGATCGTTCAGGAGGTTGAACGATTACATAGAATGTAGTTTATGGTTTATGGTTTATGGTTTATGGTTTGTTGTTTATCGTTGTTCAAATTTCACAGCTCATAATTATTTTCACAGATTTCCTACATTCCAAATGCTATGAATTCATTCTCTGAATGATGCCTGTGGTTGAAAAGCCTTCTACAATTGGATTGATAATCACTTTACCGCCAGCCGCCATCACTTCCCTGGCGCCAACGATCTGCTCCAGCGTATAATCGCCCCCTTTAACCAATACATCAGGCTGAAGAGTAGTGATCAAATTAAGCGGCGTATCTTCTTCAAAAATGACCACCATATCCACCATGAGCAGTGCTGCCAGCACCAGGGCCCTCGATTGTTCATCATTTACCGGGCGGCTATTGCCTTTCAAGCGTTTTGTACTGGCGTCGGAATTCAACCCAACCACTAAATAATCGGCTTCGGCAGCTGCCTGCGACAGCGAAAAAATATGACCACGATGTAAGATATCAAAAACCCCATTGGTGAATGCTACGGTCTTTCCGGTTATGCGCCATTGCCCTATTTTATGCAATGCTTCATTTAATGTACATATCCTGGTACTGATGACATCAGCTTTTCTCATTTACGGTTGTTCTTTTATTAAAGTAGGGTAATACACTCAAAGCAATAAATCCGCTGATCAATGCAAAAAAGAATTGCACCGACCACATGAGCTGGCCAAATGCAAAGCCGAGGGAGCCTGCCAGTGCATATGCCTTCAATGTTCTTTCAACAAACAGCGGATATACACCAAGGCCGCCACCGGGTACAGGTACGATCATCGCCAGGCTGCCCATGGTCAATACCGATAATGCCTGCGGAATGCCGAATGCGGAAGTTTCTCTCATGGCCCAAAAACCGATCTGCACGCTCAGCAGGTACATGCTCCAGATCAATAGGGTATGAAAGATGAACCAGCCTTTATTCTTCAGGTAACGTACGCTGGTGATACCATGCCAGATGCCTGAAAAAACAGTCTTTACCTTTTGAATGAATTTGATATGGCCGAACTTTTTAAATACAATGATCACAGCAACGACTGCCACCAAAAGAAGGGCCAGCAGGATAATGATCTTTGTTGCCGAAAATGAACCAGTTTTCGAGCTAAGGATGTCATTCAAAGCATCGTTGATATAACCGCCGATCAGATCGGCCTGGGTAAGCAAAGTGATGATGATGACCAGCGCCAGGCATAAGACATCAAATGCACGCTCAGCCACGATGGTGCCTACCAGTTTATCGGCGGGAACCTTTTCATAACGGGCCAGGATAGTGCATTTTAATACTTCGCCTAAACGGGGAACGGCCAGGTTGGCCATATAGCCGATCAACACGGCCATATAAGTATTGAAGATCCTGGGTTTGTAGCCCAGCGGCTCCATCAGGATCTTCCATCGTACGGCCCTGCTGTAATGGCTCAATAACAAGGTGCACATGACCGGCAAAATAAGCAGGTAATTCGCGTTGCGGAAGGCATCCTTAATTTTTACCCAGTCGCTGTCGGAGATATCTTTAATTGACCACCATACCAAAAAAATACTGAGCCCCAGGAAAAGGAGATACTGTAATATGCTCAGGATTTTTTTATTCATACCGGGGCGATTGTTTTTCAAAGTTACAGGTTTCAGACTGCAAGTTGCAAGGTAGGTGTACCCTGTGAGCTGAAACCTGTAACTTGTAACATTTACTTAATAGAAGAAAGGGTAAACATTAGTTGAAATGCCAATGTGTTACAGCTTGTTTCCTGTTTGCGGAAATACAACTGAAGGTTTGAAATGTTTTGCTTTGTCAAAATCCATGGTAGCATAAGAGATCACGATCACAATATCGCCTACAGCACCCTGGCGGGCAGCAGGACCGTTCAAACAGCAAACGCCTGAACCGCGTTTCCCTTTAATAAGATAGGTTTCAATGCGGGAACCATTGTTCACGTTCACGATCTGTACTTTTTCGTATTCGATCATGTTGGCCGCTTCCATCAGGTCTTCATCCAGTGTTAAGCTACCTACATAATTGAGGTTAGCTTCCGTAATCGTTACGCGGTGAATTTTTGACTTCAGTATTTCTATCTCCATGTCTTGTTTTTGTTATTCGATTTTATAAAACGGGCGCAAGCTACGTATTAATTGTTGAACCGATCATACCAACATATTATCAATTAATCGCACATCACTCAGGAAAGCGGCTATCAAGGCAACCCGGGGCTGCTCATCTTTACTATCGGCGTTTGCCACGGCGGGTTCCAGGGTATTGGCGTCGGCCAGTTCAACGTAATCGATCCTGAAGCCGGCGCCGGTGAGCAATTTGGTGGCTTTGTCCTTTATAACAGCCCAGGCTATGTGTTGGTTGTATGCTTCTTTAATAAGGGTAAGGCTTTTATAAATGGCGGTAGCTTTATGCCGGTCTTCGGGGGAGAGGCGCAGGTTGCGGCTGCTCATGGCCAGTCCATCGGGTTCCCGCAGGGTAGGGCAGGTTATCAGCGTAATGGACGATTGCATAAGCTGCAGCAGGCGGCTTACCACCATACATTGCTGGTAATCTTTCTGTCCCATAAATAATAAGTGCGGCTGAACCATGGTCAGCAGCCGGTTCATCACCTGGCAAACCCCCTGAAAATGTCCCGGGCGGTATTTTCCTTCCAGCAGGGTTTCCAGATAACCGAGGTCATACTGTTCCAGGCCGCTGGTGCCATTGGGATACATTTCCGCAATGGCTGGCAGGAACAATACGTCGCAGCCGGCTGCCTCCAGTTTCATGATGTCCTTTTCAATGGTGTTGGGATATTTCTGATAATCAACCGGATTATTGAACTGCGTAGGATTTACGAATATGCTGCAAACGGTCAGGTCCGTATCCTTTTTAGAGCGGTCGATCAGGGCGATATGACCGTCGTGAAGGGCTCCCATGGTGGGCACAAAACCCGTTTGTTTCCCTGCGTTTTTCTGTTGATGAATATACCTGGCAAGCGCTCCGGCATATTTGAAAATGATCATTTAACGAAATTTTAAGTTTTATGGCCGCCCTGTTCCTGTTTCTATGGAGGCCTTATTCATCATTCATTCAAAAAATATAGGTTCCCGGTCCGGTTTAGGAACATATGCTGTATACCGGAGCCGCTTTGCCTGCAAAGGCCGATCAGAACTAATAAAAAAACCTTAACTTTGCACCCTGATTTTTAAAAGTTAGCTCATTAACTATTATCTATAATGCTGACAAAGAAAAGAATTTTATTTATTGCTAACGAAATGTCCCCCTACCTGGAATTAACGGAATTCTCCGAAACAGTTAACCGGTTGGCAATAAAGGCAAATGAAAATGGCTTTGAAGTACGTTGTATCATGCCCCGGTTCGGGGTCATCAACGAAAGACGTCATCGCCTTCATGAAGTGGTTCGGTTGTCGGGCATTAATGTTTCGGTAGGTAATGACGATTATCCTCTTCAAATTAAAGTAGCTTCTTTACCCAATGCACGATTACAGGTGTACTTCCTCGACAATGAAGACCTGTTCAAACGTAAATTTATATTCCACGATGAAGGCGAAAAGTGGTTTGAGGACAATGATCTGCGCACGGTGTTTTTCTGCAAAGGCGCTTTGGAAACGGTAAAAAAATTCGGCTGGCCGCCTGATATCATTCATTGCAGCGGCTGGATGACCGGTTTGATCCCCCTGTACCAAAAGACCGCTTATAAAAAAGAACCGGTGTTTTCGCATAGCAAGGTCATTTATACCATCGGCAACAATTCGCATAAAGAAAAGCTGGGTGATGATTTCCTGAAGATCGCTTCTATCAGTTCTTTTGTAAAAGAAAAAGACCTGGAGCCTTTCAAAGATGGCACTACCAATGCAATGATGCGGGGCGGGGCCACTTACGCGGATGCCATCACTTTCGGCGCCGAGAAAGTGGATAAAAAGCTGGTGGAAGAGTTCGGTAAAGTAAAAGGCAAAAAGGTGCTCACCTATAATGCCGAGTCTGATCTGACTGATTATCTTCAATTATACCACGATCTTACCAAGTAACAGGTCTCAGGTGATAAGTTAAATGTATAGGATGTTCACAAGTAATCAACAATTACATTTGTCAATGACTTAAAACGTAGCTCTTATCACTTAGAACTTATATATTTACCCATTAATATTCTATTCAATTCCAACAAACAAAAAGTACTATGCCTTACTTATTTACTTCTGAGAGTGTTTCGGAAGGCCATCCTGATAAAATAGCTGATCAAATTTCTGATGCCCTTATTGACAACTTCCTGGCATTTGATCCTCAATCTAAAGTAGCCTGCGAAACATTGGTTACTACCGGTCAGGTAGTGCTGGCAGGAGAAGTTAAGTCAAAAGCATACCTTGATGTTCAGGAAATAGCCCGCGAAGTGATCCGCAAAATTGGTTATACCAAGAGCGAATACATGTTCGAAGCCAGCTCCTGCGGGGTATTATCAGCTATTCACGAACAGTCTGCTGATATCAACCAGGGTGTTGACAAATCCAAGAAAGAAGAACAGGGCGCCGGCGACCAGGGTATGATGTTTGGTTATGCAACCAACGAAACAGAGGATTATATGCCCCTGGCATTGGACATTGCCCATAAATTATTAATTGAACTGGCTGCCCTTCGCCGCGAAGGCAAACAGATCAAATACCTGCGTCCTGATGCCAAAAGCCAGGTAACTCTTGAGTACGACGATAATAATAAACCCGTTCGTATCGACGCCATTGTGGTAAGCACACAACACGATGATTTCGATTCTGAAACCAAAATGGCAAAAAAGATCAAGGATGATGTGATCAATATCCTGATCCCGCGCGTGAAAGCCAAGTATAAAAAATACGCACACCTCTTCAACGATAAGATCAAGTATCATATCAACCCCACTGGTAAATTCGTGATCGGTGGACCGCACGGCGATACCGGCTTAACCGGCCGTAAGATCATCGTAGATACCTACGGTGGTAAAGGTGCACACGGTGGTGGCGCCTTCAGCGGAAAAGACCCTTCGAAAGTTGACCGATCTGCGGCTTATGCTACCCGTCACATTGCCAAGAACCTGGTAGCTTCAGGTTTGTGTGAAGAAGTGCTGGTACAGGTTTCTTACGCTATTGGTGTTGCCCAACCTATGGGATTGTACATTAATACCTATGGCACCGCCAAAGTTGAACTGACCGATGGTGAAATTGCCAAACGCGTAGCCCAGATCTTCGATATGCGTCCTTATTTCATTGAGCAACGCTTAAAGCTGCGTAATCCTATTTACAGCGAAACAGCTGCTTACGGGCACATGGGCCGTCAGCCGGAGATCGTTGAAAAAACATTCGTTGCGCCCGATGGCAAAACCGTTAAGAAAAAAGTAGAACTGTTTACCTGGGAGAAACTGGATTATGTAAAAAAGATCAAACAGGCTTTCGGTATCAGATAATAAGCTTTATTTCATTATATTATTCAGCCCTGTTCCGGTTTAACCGCAACGGGGCTGTTTATTTGTAGCATAATTTATAATTTCGATCCATGAATGAACAACACAATCCCTGGAAGGTTTTAGGTGAAAAGAAGGTATACGAAAATCCCTGGATCAGGCTTACTGAGTTCGATGTGATCAATCCCTCGGGCGGAAAAGGTATTTATGGTACGGTACATTTCAAAGGTATTGCGATCGGCGTACTGCCGCTGGATGAGGACCTGAATACCTACCTGGTGGGGCAATACCGCTTTCCGCTGAACCAGTACAGCTGGGAAATGCCTGAAGGCGGTGGCGCTTTGGACGTAGATCCGGTGGAATCGGCCAAAAGGGAATTGCAGGAAGAAACGGGGCTGATGGCAGAAGAATTCACGAGAATAGTAGAGATGCATTTAAGCAATTCTGTTACGGATGAATATGCGATCATCTACCTGGCCCGCCGGCTGAGCCAGCATACGGCCAGTCCCGAAGAAACGGAAGAATTACAGGTAAAAAAACTGCCCTTTGAAGAAGCCTATCAAATGGTAGAACGCGGCGAGATCACCGATTCCATGACGGTAGCTGCCATTTATAAAGTAAAACTCATGTTGGCTGATGGACGGATTTCATAAAAAAAGACCAGGTATTAATAAATCGGCTTTGATCATAGGCCGCCAGCCCATAATTGAAGCGATTCAATCGGGCAGGCCCATCGACAAGATCTTCTTTCAGCGAAATGTAAGCGGGGATGCCATCGGCACCATTCGCCAGCTGGCCCGCGAACATAATATTCCCATTCAGCAGGTGCCGCCTGAAAAGCTGCTATCGTTTACAAAAGCCAATCACCAGGGCTGTATAGCCATTGCCGGTTTGGTGCAGTATATGGACCTGCAACAGGTGATCGATCATGTGCTCGGCAATGGTGAAACCCCGCTGTTCGTAATACTGGATGGCATAACCGATGTGCGTAATATTGGCGCCATTGCCCGCAGTGCCGTTTGCTGCGGTGCGCAGGCCATCATTATTCCCGATAAAGGGGTAGGGGCCCTGAATGAAGAAGCCATGAAGTCTTCTGCAGGTGCTTTAGAAAAGATCAATATCTGCCGGGTGAACAGTTTAATGAAAGCGGTAGACACCCTGCACCTCAACGGCATAAAAGTATTCGCTACGGAAATGACCGCTGAAAAATTCCTTTATGAAGTGGATTATGCAGAGCCCTGCTGCATTGTGATGGGCAATGAAGAGAACGGTGTATTCCCTGCCCTAATGAAGATCTGCGATGAAAAGATAAAGATACCCATGGCCGGGAACTTTGAATCGTTCAACGTATCGGTAGCTACGGGGATCGTTTTATATGAGGCCATGAAGAAAAGAATAACAGCAACGTGATAATGTGATAATTTGATAATTTGATAATGTGATAATGAATACAGTATTAGCAGGCGGTGAGAAGATAGGGAAGACTGCATAAGGTGGGGCGTTTAGCATGAAAGAACCACAAACCACAAACAAAAAACCATAAAACCGAAATTATGGTTGTAGAAAGAAAAAAGGAAGATGCGATTAAGTTAATCGAATGTCCCCGCGATGCGATGCAGGGCTGGCCGGTATTTATTCCTACGGAGAAAAAGATCGAATACCTGAATGCCTTGTTGCAGGTAGGCTTTCATACCCTCGATTTTGGCAGTTTTGTATCGGCCAAAGCCATACCGCAGATGGCCGATACGGCAGCAGTATTAAAAGGGTTGAAAGACTCACCAGTTGAAACAGACACAAAATTATTGGCCATCATAGCCAATGTACGTGGCGCTGAAGACGCTGCCGCCTTTGAAGAGATCGATTACCTGGGATTTCCGTTTTCCGTATCTGCCACCTTTCAGCTGCGCAATACCAATAGCACAATGGAAGAATCCCTGCAACGGGTCATCGAGATCCAACGCATTTGTGAACAGAGCGGCAAGCAACTGGTCATTTATATCTCCATGGGATTTGGTAATCCCTATGGCGATCCCTGGTCGGCAGCCATCGTTTTCGACTGGGTGAACCGGATCGCAGACCTGGGTGTATCTATTATTTCCCTGGCCGATACGGTGGGACTGGCAACACCCGACCAGGTGAATGCCATTACCAGTTATGTGATCAGGCAATTACCCGGTCATGAAATAGGAGTGCACCTGCATAGCAGTCCGCACAACCGCATTGCCAAAATAGAAGCGGCCTGGCAGGCCGGCTGCCGGCGCTTCGACGGCGCCCTGAAAGGCATCGGCGGATGTCCCATGGCCAATGATGAACTGGTAGGAAATATGGATACCGAATGGCTCATATCATATTTAGAACAATATGAGAATTTGCCGGGGTTAAATAAAACAGCGCTGGCTAAAAGTGTTACCTTAGCTAACGAAATATTTACCTTATGAAATTCACCTTTGGGGTACCGCACTACGGTTTCCCTGAACGCGTAAATGGATCATGGCACAGCCCGCCGCTTTGCAACGATCTGTATTTTCATTCTCTCTTGCTTAATGTAACAACAGTCACTGCCCTTCGCTATAACTACACCTATTACAAAGCAATCGCTATTGGTTGATCAGCTTCCCTTGAAAAGGATACCTTATCTTGAAATGTATAAACCAGATAAATGTGATTATGGACCTCCAGATACCGATTCATATTCCAACCCTGTCGACGCCAATTAACTACCAGGACAATATCATGTTAATGGGCTCTTGTTTTACGGAGCATATTGGCGAAAAGCTCGATGAGCTCAAATTCGGGGTGCTGCAAAATCCCAATGGGATCTTGTTTGACCCGGCCAGTGTGGTGAGCAGCCTGGTTTCTTACATTCAGAATAAACAGTATCAAACCGAAGAGCTTTTTTATTATAACGAGGTTTGGCAAAGCTGGCAGCACCACAGCCGCTTTTCCAAAACCGATCTGCAGGAGTGCCTGCGGGGCATCAATGCCTCGCAGCAGGAGGCGCATGCTTATTTAAAAACGGCCAACTGGCTGATCATAACCTTAGGCACCTCTTTTTCATACCGGCTAACCGAACAGGTGCCCCAGTCGTTCCGGCGCGGCGCAGTACGGGGAGCCGTTGCGAACAACCATCGCACGCCGGCAGGCTGGTTCAACAAACACCTGCTGACGATTGAAGAAACCACCACCATGCTCGACAACTGTTTACACCAGTTGTTCCAGTTCAATCCCGGCATAAAAGTGATCTTTACGGTTAGCCCGGTGCGCCATATTCGCGACGGGGTTATTGATAATAACCGCAGCAAGGCCCGGTTGATAGAAGTTGTGCATCACCTCGTGAATAAGTTCGACAGGCTCTATTATTTCCCCGCTTATGAACTGGTCATAGATGTGCTGCGCGATTACCGTTTTTACGACATCGATATGGTGCATCCCAATTATCAGGCTACGCAGTTTGTGCTCGATAAATTCATGCGGCATTATGTTGACGAGAAAGCGCAGCAACTGGCGGAAGAAATTAAGAAGATCGTGATAGCGCGCAAGCACAAACCTTTTCAGCCATCTACCGAAGCACATAAACGGTTTTTAAAAGCGCACCTTGAAAAAGCGCAGGAACTGCAAAGAAAATACCCGTTCCTGAATTTGGATGAGGATATCAGGTATTTTTTGCAATAAAACATTGTACCTGTAAATCTTGTAGGCGTTTATGGTTTGTGGTTTATGGTTTGTTGTTCCTTCATGCTGTAGTTCAAAATCAATTTCGAACCTCGAAGCGCCGCAGCAACCACAAACTACAAACTACAAACGAGAGTAACGACTTATCAGAACTCGTCATTCAATGCAAACGTATTCTTCCTGAACATCCATTGCCCGCCGGTGAAGTCAGGAAATTCTACCGTTTCATTACCCAGCTCGATACTTTGCTCACTCAGCGGCGTAATAGCGCTCCAGGCAGCGGCATCATATACATCCATTGGCGTTGCCGTCTTGCGTTTCACCGCTTCAACAAAAGCATGTAATACGAAGAAGTCCATACCGCCATGACCGGCGCCTTCCGTAGAAGCGCCCCAGCGTTTCCATAAAGGGTGATCGTATTGGTCGAGGTAGGCTTTGGCATCTTCCCATTTGTCGTTGGTTTTGCTTACACCTTCAATGTACAGGGACTGGTTCAGATCCATCCAGATGCCTTTGGTGCCCTGTACGCGAAAGCCCAGTGAATAGGGGCGGGGCAGGTTGGTATCGTGCTGTAACAGGATCGTTTCCCCATTGGCGCAGCGGATCATGGTGGTCACTACATCGCCCAGTTTAAAAGCCAGTTTGGCATTGGGATGTTGATCACCGCCATTCTTCACAATATACTCATGCAGGCCGCGTGATTTGCTCGCAAAAGAAGAAAGTGATACAAAGCGGTTGCCACGGTTAATGTTGATCATTTCTGCAATGGGGCCAATGCCATGGGTGGGATATAAATCACCGTTACGATGAATGGAATGTTCCGTTCTCCAGCGGGCTTCAGAAAAGGCTTTTTCACCAAATTCAACCCCGCCGCCATAGGCTTTTTTGCCATCATTGAATTTCACATGGCGCAGGTCGTGCTGATAGCCGCCCTGCAGGTGAATGATCTCACCAAACAATCCCTGCCGCACCATATTCAATACCGCCATTACATCGCGGCGGTAACAAACATTTTCGAGCATCATCACCTGAGCCCGGTATTTTTCGGCCGCCTTTACCACATCCCAGTGATCCTGCAGGGTAATACCCAGCATCACTTCTGTACCAATATATTTTATACCTGCTTCGAGGCTGCCGATGATCATGGGCGCATGCCATTCCCAGGGGGTGGAAATGATCACAGCATCGAGTTCTTTTAATTCCAGCAGTTTTTTCCAGGCATTGGGATCGCCTTTGAAAACTTTGGCCACCGGCTTGCCGGCTTTTTTAAACAGTTCTGCCGACATTTCCAGCATCCGGTCATCGATATCGCAAATGGCTACTACCTGTACATCTTTACGCCGAAGGGCATTGTCGAGGTGCCTTTGCCCGCGGAGGCCCACGCCAATAAAACCGAGCTTAACGGCGGGCTCAGCCGCAGCAAATGATTGCGCTGTTGGTAAAATAGCAAAACCGGCTGCGGCCAGTCCGGTATTTTTGACAAATGATCTTCGGTTCATAGCCTTATTTTTACATATAATTTAGGGATGCCAAAATACCAAATAAGCGAACATGAAGACCGCCGCTGAAAAACTTACGCAATCGTATGCTATCCTGAATTTTTACAAAAACCTGTCGCCTAAGCTTAGATTACCTGCCGGTGTAGCGATCATGAACCCATTTACCGACGCAGCCGCCTGGCAGCTGGCCGAAACATTCTATCATAAATTTTACCATGATCATCAACCGCGCAGATTCATTTTCGGCATCAATCCGGGGCGTTTTGGCGGCGGCATAACCGGTGTTCCCTTTACCGATCCTATTAAACTGAAAGAGATATGCGGCATCGACAACGAACTGCCCAAAAAAGCAGAATTGTCTTCCCATTTCATTTATGCCGTAATTGACGCATATGGCGGACCGGAAGCATTTTATGGTGATTTCTTTATTACGGCTTTATCGCCGCTGGGTTTTACCAAAAATGGCGTTAACCTGAACTATTATGACGATAAGGAATTGCTGAGAGACAGTGAGCCGTACATTATTCAGTGCATCAATGAACAGTTACGATCTATTGCCACTACCCGGGAACTGTGTTATTGCCTGGGCGAGGGCACCAATTATAAAATATTCCAAAAGCTGAATGCAAAACATCGGTTCTTTGAAGAGATCATTCCCTTACCGCATCCGCGTTGGGTAATGCAGTATCGCAGGAAAAAGATAGATGAGTATGTTAAAGTGTATCTCGAACGATTGCAGGGTTTATAGTTTATGGTTTATGGTTTATGGTTTATGGTTTCTTAAAGCGCGAGCTGATGTCCAATCAGGAATCTCAAAATGCGGCAGCAACTAAAAACAATAAACTACAAACCATAAACCATTAATGCATCCTGTCTCCCCTTACTTCCAGCTTCTGCATCAACTCCGCCTCGTAACTAAGCCATTCCTGCCAGCGTTTGCGCACTTTGGTTTTTTCTACATATGTTTCTGCCAGTTCGATGAACAAGTGATAATGGCCGGCTTCACTTTCCATAAAGCGGCGGTAGAAATTGCGCAGGTATTCATCATCCAGGCCTTCGCTGAGGCGTTTAAAGCGTTCGCAGCTGCGGGCTTCTATGAGGGCGCAGATCAATAATCTATCCAGCAGGCGTTGTTCTTCGGTGCCGCCCTTTATTTCAAACTGTAATAACTGGTTCACATATTCATCTTTCCGCTGTTTACCCAGCTTCAGATCGCGTTTTTGCAGTTCGGCCAGCACCAGCCTGAAATGCCCCCATTCCTCGGTAACGATGGGCGCCAGTTCGTTCACCAGCTTTTCTTTGTCGCTGTACCGCTGGATCAGCGAAATACAGCTGGTAGCCGCTTTTTGCTCACAGTATGCATGGTCGGTAAGAATATGCTCCAGTGACATTTCGGCCAGATTCACCCACCGCGGGTCGGTAGGCAGGTGTAAGCCTAATATATTCTTGGTTTCGTTGGTACTGCTCATAAAGTGCCCAAAGTTAACACGTATGTGCGATATATTTGCTTCGGCTGGCGCCACCAGCTTTAATTATGAACGACGACTTCCTCCTGAAAAAACTCAATGAGCGGCAGCAGCAGAACGCTTTCCGCCGGCTGATCCTGCGTGAGGGCAAGACCGATTTCTGCTCGAACGATTACCTGGGCATTGTGCGCCATCAGTTGATCGAAAAAAAGCTGGGGGAAAACGCCTCTACAGCATATAAACATGGTTCTACCGGTTCACGCTTGCTGGCCGGGAATTATGTGCTGGCAGAAGAAACGGAAAAAATGCTGGCGGCCTTTCACGACGCCCGGGCCGCACTGATCTTCAATTCGGGGTATGATGCCAACCTGGGTTTATTAAGCTGTGTGCCGCAGCGTGGCGACACCATCATTTACGATTATCTCAGTCATGCTTCCCTGCGTGATGGTATCCGATTGAGTTTTGCCCATTCTTTTTCTTTCCGGCATAATGATCTGGCAGACCTCGAAAAAAGGCTGCAGGCTGCCACCGGAACCATTTTCGTGGTCACAGAATCGGTTTTCTCCATGGATGGCGATCAGGCTCCCTTACCAGCCATCAGCGCCCTCTGCGAGCAATATGGCGCACACCTGATCGTAGATGAAGCCCATGCCACGGGCGTAGTGGGTGCAACAGGAGAGGGACTGGTTCAGCACCTGAACCTGCAGGCGCATTGTTTTGCCCGCATTCACACGTTTGGCAAGGCCGTGGGTTGCCATGGCGCTGTTGTGCTGGGCAGTGAGCAATTGCGAAACTACCTGGTGAATTTCTGCCGTTCCTTTATTTATAGTACGGCCCTGCCCGAAGCCAGTGTGGCTGCTATCCGTGCTGCCTATACGTTGTTTCCGGCAATGCATGCAGAAAGGGCGCATTTGCAGGAACTGATCAGCAGCTTCCAAACGGCCGCAATACGCTGGGAAAAAGGGGTCTCAGACACACCGATACAAGTAGTGATCATACCTGGTAATGATCAGGTAAAAGCGGCGGCAGCTGCCCTGCAGGCTGCCGGCCTGGATGTACGCCCCATCTTATATCCTACGGTTCCGGCTGGAAAAGAGCGGCTGCGCATTGTATTACATGCGTTCAATACATTGGAGGAAATGCATCTATTGACTGGCATGTTAAAATCCTGATTGCCGCAAGCCACAACTCATGGCTTCTTCGTTTCGGCTTCAGGTATATAATATGTCTCATTCGGCCCTATACCCGATACCTGCATCGTACATTCTTCGGTAAACCACTCATAGTGGGGTTGGTCGGCCTTGATCACCAGATAACTTCCGGGGCCATAAGCCATCGCATTTACCGTAGTATCAAATACCTTATCCATTACAATATGTGCTGAACCACTGAGGATGGTAACATAAAGGTCGGAATTGTGCACATGTGGCATGCCTTTGTATCCGGGCGGGAAAATATAACGTTCAATAAAGAATCCGGGTTGGTTGCGGTGTCCGGCAAGGTAAATGTTCTTTCTGCCACTTTGTAGTACGGTGTCCTGCACCGGCGGGAGTATCATCCTGGCTTTCGTACCTGAGGGAGGATTTGCAAGGTTCTGCACCGGATCATTGGTGCAGGACAGCCATGGAACCAACAGCATTGCCATGGCGTAAAGGGCTGTCTTTTTCATAGCAAACAATATTTAGGTGACGAATAAATAAAAGAACTGATAGGTAAGTTACTAAAATTTCAAGAATTGTGTATTTGATTATGCCCTGCGGCAGTGGTGAATGACCAGCGTCGTTTTTGCCCGGGGTGGGCGGGGAGCTCCTGATATTCTTTGCTTGATGAATAAAATTATGCTCTTTAAGGAGTGTTATTTTAGCAAAAAGAAAGCCTCCCGATACATCGGGAGGCTTGGTACCACGGACTGTAACCTCTAAGGTTGATGAACTAAACGATTGCTGATGACTACTGAACTGCGAACAACTTATATGTATAATTGCTATACAAGTACTGCTAATAGTAAGAGTGCGGCAAATAATAAAGCCAGCACCCGCTTTTTCCATAGATAATCCCGCGTTTCCATCTCACTTAGGCTTTTTAAGGTCTCTGTTGCTTTGATCGCCCTACAAATTTCAGCATAAGATGTATTCCTTACAATACAACTTTGTGGTAATTCTTGGGTAAACCAACCCGGCAAATACGATTTCCCAACCGCCCCGCCCATTAAACCCCGATCGCATTTCAAAAAAAGTCCTACTTTTAAAAAACCTTCTAACCCCCGATGTGAATTAGCTTTATGCGCATTATTCCATTTATTGTTACCGTAGTTGTCACTATAGGTTTGATCATTACGTTAAGTAAACCTATAGGCAGCATTCCGCCGCTGGGTAGTTTTCTCAGTCCGCAAACCGGCTTCTGGCAGAATGCGGAGCCTGTTAATGCTCAGCCAAACCTCGATCTTCATTTTCCGCAGTTAAAAGACAAAGTGCAGGTGTACTTCGACGACAGAATGGTGCCGCACGTATTTGCGCAGAACGATGATGACCTCTATTTCGTGCAGGGCTACATCCATGCCAAATTCCGTCTCTGGCAAATGGAATTCCAAACCCATGCAGCAGCCGGCCGTTTAGCTGAAATACTGGGCGCCGGTCCCAATGACGCCTACCTGAATTATGACCGCAATATGCGCCGGGTAGGCATGCGCTATGGCGCGCGCCGTTCGCTCGACAGTATGGAAAGGGATGAAGCCACCAAAAGACTGCTCGATGCATACACTGCCGGTATCAATGCCTACATCGATCATTTGCCTGCTAATGAATTACCGCTGGAATACCGCTTGCTGAATTACGTACCGGAACACTGGAGCAATCTGAAAACAGCGCTTTTCCTCAAATACATGAGCTATGACCTCACGGGTTCGGAAAATGATTTTGAATATACCAATGTTCGCAACGTATTGAGTGAGGAAGATTTTGAGCTGCTCTACCCCATAATGCAGGATTCCCTGGATCCCATTGTGCCCAGGGGTACACCGTTTAGTGCGCCGGCTGTTCTTCCGCAAACGCCTGCCTCGGCCGATTCATTATATTTTAAATGGAATACATTTTCCAGCATCAATATTACACCGGTAAACAAACCCGATAAGAACAATGGCAGTAATAACTGGGCGGTGAATGGTACGAAAACGAAAAGCGGCCGGCCCATCTTATGCAACGATCCGCATCTCGGACTGAACCTGCCATCACTTTGGTTCGAAATGCAATTGCATACGCCGCAGCACAATGTGTATGGGGTTAGTTTTCCCGGCTCACCGGCTGTGATCATTGGCTTTAACGACAGCTGCTCCTGGGGTGTTACCAATGCAGGCCGCGATGTGAAAGATTATTTCAATGTTCATTTTAAAGACAAAAGCAAACAGGAATACGAATTCAACGGCGGCTGGCGGCAAACCGATCTGCGTATCGATACCTTCAAAATAAAAGGAGCGCAAGCCTTTTATGATACAGTTGCCTATACCATATTCGGGCCGGTGCAGTATGATAATTCCTTCACCGGGAGCGGCCGTTCTTCTGCGAACAATAATTATGCAGTCCGCTGGAAAGCGCATGACCCATCCAACGAGCTGAGGACATTTTACCTGTTGAACCGCATGAAGAATTATGCCGATTACGAAGAGGCCATTAAATATTTTGCCTGTCCGGGTCAGAACTTTGTGTTCGCTTCAAAGAGCGGAGCGGTAGCCATCTGGCAGCAGGGAAAATTTCCGGCCAAATGGCGGCGCCAGGGCGATTTTATTATGCCGGGCATCGACAGCTCCTATTTGTGGCAGGGCGCCATAAAGCAGGATGAAAACCCGCACGATACCATTGCTGCCCGTGGTTTTGTAAGCAGCGCCAACCAGGCGGCAACAGACACTTCCTACCCATATTATCTGGGTGGAAGCAATCCCATTTACCGCGGCATTATCATCAACCGCTACCTGCAGCGAATGAACAATATCACCATCGATGATATGAAGAAAATGCAGACAGATAATTACAATGTGTTTGCAGAATATGCTTTACCGGTATTGATGGCGCATGTAGATGAAAGTACTTTGGATGCAGATCAGAAAAAATACCTCGATATTTTGCGTGGCTGGAATATGCGCAATGACGCTGCTGAAAAAGCGCCTGCTATTTTTCAATTGTGGTTCGATAACCTGGAGAAAGAAGTTTGGGATGATGAGCTGGATATAGCCACTAAACCGGTTGCCATACCGGAAGAAGCCACATTGTTGAAATGTCTTTCGATTGCGAATTTCAAATTTGCCGACAATATGGGTACCGCGCCTGTAGAAACCGTACAGGATGCAGTGACAGCGGCCTTTAAAAAAACAGTGCCGGTTATTTCAATGGCCGATAAACAGGGTACGCTGAACTGGGGCAGATACAAAGATGCAGGCATCCGTCATTTGCTGCGCCTGGCGCCCTTAAGCCGTTTTCACGTAATGACCGGCGGCGGCTCAAACATCATCAATGCCACACGGCAGTTTCATGGGCCCAGCTGGCGTATGATCGTTGAGTTGAAGGATAAAACAGAGGCATGGGGAATTTATCCGGGCGGACAAAGCGGTAATCCCGGGAGCAAATACTATGATAATTTTATCGATGACTGGGCGAAGGGGAACTATCACCCCTTGTGGGTGATGAATGAAAAGGAAGTGAACGATAAGAGAATTTTATTTACCATGACCTTTACCAAATAGCCAATTAGCCTGGTCAATTAGCTAATTAGCTGATGTGCTGATGTGCTGATGAATACAGCCCCGTTGCGGCTGTTCCATTATCACATTATCGAATTATCGCATTATCACATTAACTGTTATGAAATTCGGAATCTCAATAGCATTGATGATCGTTGTAAGTTTCGCCGCCGGGCTCTACCTGCCTTTCTGGAGCGTAGCGCTGGTGACTTTCGGGGTGGCTGTTTTAATGGATCTGAAGCCGGTGATGGCCTGGTTAGCGGGCTTTGTAAGCATATTATTGTTCTGGGGGCTTTTGATCTGGTGGATCGACGCACAGAATGACAGCATACTCTCAACCCGTATGGCGCAGCTGTTTCCATTAGGTGGCTCTTCTGCTTTATTGATCCTGATCGCAGCATTGGTAGGCGCCATCATCGGCAGTCTGGCTGCATTGTCAGGAAGCTTTTTGCGGCGGTATCTCAACGAAAGGGGTGGGTGATGGCCCTTTTAACTATTTACTTTCCATCTAATCAACAATTGGTCTTATTTTCGCGTTCGTCGCGATTATGAGAATATTGACCTTTTTTACCTTCTTTATTGTTTGCTATACTTCCGTGCAGGCCGGGCGCATCAGCGGCAAGGTCACCGACGAAAAAGGACAGGCACTGGTATATGCTTCCATTCTGGTAAAAGGCACTACCCTGGGCACAACCGCCAATAAACAAGGGGATTATTTTTTGCAGCTCGATCCCGGCACTTATACCATCATTGCACAATACGTTGGTTATGGCCGCCAGGAAAAAACAATTACCGTCGGAGCCGACGATCTCATACTCGATTTCCAGCTTTCCATACAACAACTGACCTTAAAAGAAGTGGTGGTGCGGCCAGGCGCGGAGGACCCCGCTTATGCGATCATTCGCCAGGCCATCAGAAAAAGACCCTTTTACCTTAACCAGCTCAATGCCTTTCAATGCGAAGTGTATATAAAAGGACAGCTGCAGTTACGTGCTTATCCCAAAAAATTCCTGGGCGAGAAAATTGATTTTGAAGACGGCGATACCAGTCAGCGTAAAATGCTTTTTTTATCGGAAACCGTAGCGCGCTATTCTGTCGAAAAACCACGCAAGAGCAAAATTGAAGTGCTTTCTACCAAAGTGAGCGGCCGCAGCGACGACTTCGGTTTGAGCACCCCGCAGATCGTTTCTTTTTATGAGAACAATATCTCAGTGGGCCGCAACCTGAACCCGCGTGGTTTCGTTTCGCCCATCGCCAGCAGCGCCCTGAATTTTTACCGCTACCAGTATGAAGGAACATTTGTAGAAGAAGGCCGCGAGATCAATCGCATTAAAGTGATACCCAGGCGGCGCTATGAGCCATTGTTCAGCGGCTATATCAATATTACGGAAGGCGACTGGCGCATTCATAGCCTGCAATTGCGGCTTACCAAGTCGTCCCAGATGGAACTGATCGACTCCCTGAACATTGAACAATTGTATGTTCCCTTTAACAACGATGTATGGGTGATCAAAACACAGGTATTGTACCCGGCGGTAAAACTGCTGGGTTTTGATGCGTTTGGCAGTTTTGTGAATGTATATTCTCAATTCAATATAGCACCTACATTCGATCGCAGGTTCTTTAACAATACTTACCTGAAGATCTATGAGGGCTCCAACAAAAAGCCGGCTGCATTCTGGGATTCCATCAGGCCCGTGCCTTTGCAGGCCGAAGAAATAGCCGATTATCATCGCAAAGACAGCCTTGAGAAGGCCCACAAAGACCCCCGTTACCTCGATTCGATCGATCGCCGCCGGAACAAGCCGCACCTGTTTGCGCTGGTAGCCACCGGACAAAGCTTTTACAAGGCGAAGAGAAGGGAAACCTGGTACTTCAATCCGCTATTGCAAACAGTTGCTTACAATACGGTAGAAGGCTGGCTGGTGAGTTTGGGAGGCCGGTATACCAAAAAGCTCGATACGATTCCCGGCTCGCGCAAGGCCCTCAGCATAGAACCGGCCATCCGGCACGGATTCAGCAATCACCACCTGAATGCCTCCGGTACATTTACCTATACGCATGGTAAAAAATTCTTTTCTTCCTTTTCACTGAGCGGGGGAAAATGGGTGTACCAGATCAATAATGCCAATCCTATCGGTCAGCTCAGTAATACCATTCGCAGCTGGTTGTTCGAGCGTAACTATGCCAAGTTTTACGAAGCCTGGTTTACCCGCTTCCAGTTCTCGAAAGATGTAGGCAATGGCATCACGGTGTTCGGCGGCCTAAGATATGAAGACCGCATTCCTTTGGAAAATACTTCTACCTATTCCTTCGGCGACCGCAAAGAGGTTTCCTTCACGCCGAATTTTCCCATCGAGATCATGCAGGAGAATTTCAGGCGGCACCAGGCATTTATCGGAAATGTGGGCATCAGCTGGTTGCCGGGAACAAAATACATTGAGTATCCTGAACGGATCGTGAACGTGGGCTCAAAGTTTCCGCTGTTGACCTTCAATTACTCGCAGGGCATCCACAACATACTGGGCAGCGATATCGACTACGCGAAATGGCGGTTCGAAATAAGTCAAAGCGTGAATATGAACCTGGGAGGCAATTTCCGCTACAGGATGGCGCTGGGCGGCTTTATGCGGCGCGACAGCGTGGCGGTGATCGATTACACCCATTTTAACGGTAACCAGATCCTGGCTTCCGTTGAGTACCTGAACGGCTTTCAGTTATTACCTTACTACAAATACAGCAACAAGAACCGCCTCTACGCACAAAGCCATATAGAACATCATTTCAATGGCCTGCTCACCAATAAGATACCTTTATTCCGCAAGCTCAACTGGTACCTCGTCATGGGCGCCAACGCCTTTTACGCCGATAGCGATAAAGAATATATAGAAGTGTTCGCCGGCTTTGAGAACCTGCTGAAGATCGCCCGGTTCGACTGGGTCTGGGGCGTTGAAAAAGGGCATGTCGTAACTACGGGGGTCAGGTTGGGGATCAGAGGTTTCGGAAAGCTGTAGGTTTCGGTTTATATTCAAGCGTTTATGGTTTATAGTTTATGGTTTGTAGTTACTGCCGCGCTTTTGGATCACCTTGTTTTCTCAACAGGCTGCATGTTAGGGAAGAAGGATCTATCGGGAGATTTCGAATGAATGAACAACAAAGGACAAACCATAAACCACAAACAATTTGTATTTTTGCACCGTTTAAAATTTTTGACTGCCCTGCAAGCGGTCGCAAAAATTAATTATGGCAGCTTTACATAACCGCGTCTCGCAGAAGGAGTTGAAAGAACGTTTGTACCAGGAAACTGAACCCCGTACTACCATTTCCTTTTACCAGTATTTCCCCATCGCCGAGCCTGAAGTTTTCCGCAACGAACTGTACAAGCACCTGGATGCTTTAAAAGTATTTGGCCGCATTTATGTAGCCCACGAAGGTATCAATGCGCAGATCAGTGTGCCGGCAGGCAATTTCGAGGCCTTTAAGAACTATTTGTATTCCATAGAGCCCCTGAATGGACTGCGCCTCAACATTGCGGTAGATGATGACGGCAAATCGTTCTGGGTGTTGAAGATAAAGGTGCGCGAAAAGATCGTGGCCGATGGCATTACGGATGAGACCTTTAGCATGAAGAACAAGGGGAAATATGTGAATGCCGAGCAAATGAATACCCTGCTGAACGATCCGGAGACCATCGTGGTTGACATGCGCAATCACTACGAATATGAAGTAGGCCATTTTGTAAAGGCCCTCGAAGTGCCGAGCGATACCTTCCGCGAGCAATTACCCATGGCAGTCGATATGCTAAAAGAACAGAAAGACAAAAATATTATCATGTACTGCACCGGCGGGATCCGTTGTGAAAAAGCCAGTGCCTACATGCTGCATCACGGGTTTAAAAATGTGTTCCACCTTGAAGGCGGCATCATCAACTATGCCCAGCAGATCAAGGAAAAGGGGCTCGACAGCAAATTCATTGGAAAGAACTTTGTGTTCGACAACAGGCTGGGCGAACGTATTACGCCCGATGTGATCGCCAGATGCCATCAATGTGGCCAGCCGGCCGATACACATGTGAATTGCGCCAACGATGGCTGTCACCTCCTGTTTATCCAATGCGAGCATTGCCGCCAGCAATACGAAGGCTGTTGCAGCAAGGAATGCCAGGATTTCATTCATTTGCCTGAAGAACAAAGAAAAGAACTGCGTAAAGGCATCGATAAAGGCCGGAATATCTTCAATAAATCACGGCACCGTTTGCGGCCGAGGCTGGGAAAGTGAGCGCCAGGGATGGTCAATGGTGAATGGTGAATGGCCAATGGTGAATGGCCAACTGCCCATTGCCAATTGCCTATTGCCTGTTGCCAATTGGGAACTTCCAATTGCCCATTGCCTATTGTTTTATTGCAAACTGCAAACTGCAAATTGCCCGTTGCCAATTGGGAACTGCCAACTGCCAATTGCCAATTGCCTATTGCCCGTTGCCTATTGTTTTATTGCAAACTGCTTACTATTCCACCGCCGCCCACTTTAAACAAACGGGGTTTCCCACTTCAATGCGTTTGCCGGTATCGGTGAGCAGACCCGTCTTTTGATCGCGCCGGAAGATCACGATATTATTGGTTTCCTGGTTAGCTACCAGTAACAAATTACCTGAGGGATCGATGGTAAAATTCCGCGGCACATCGCCTTTGGTAGATTCATAGCCGACGGTCTTGAGTTTTCCGCTTTTGTCGATCGAAAATATAGCGATGGTATTGGCAGGCGTGCGGTTCGAGGCATACAGAAATTTGCCATCGGGCGAAACATGGATATCTGCCGACCATTTCTTACCGGTAAAATCAGCCGGGTACGACGAGATCTGTTGAAAAAGGGTCAGTTTTCCATCTTTATACTTATAGGCCGATACGGCGCCACCCATTTCGGTTATAAGGTAGGCCAGTTTGCCATTGGGATGAAAAGTGAAATGGCGCGGTCCAAACCCTGCCTGGCTGGCAGCAAAAGGCACAGGAGCCGGTTCTGCTTTACCGCTGCCTGCATTGAAGGAATAGATCATCACTTTGTCAATGCCAAGGTCAGGCACAAAAAGGTATTTATCATCAGGCGAAAAAACGGTAGAATGCACATGCGGTTTTTCCTGCCGTTCTTTATTAACGCTGCTGCCGGTATGTTGAACAGTGTTGGGCGCTCCCAGTGTTCCATTGGCCATAATGGGCAGGGTAGAGAAGCTGCCCCCGGTGTAATTGGCCACCGCGACCCATTTACCGGTTTTGTTTACCGCCACATAACAGGGATGGTCACCACCGCTGCTTTGTTTATCGATATATTTGAGGGAGCCATTGCTTTTATCGAACGCAAAAACCGACACACTACCTTTGTCGCTGGCGTCTTCATTCACGGCATACACAAACTTTTCATCGGGCGAAAGATCGAGGTAGGAAGGATTGGCAGCTTTCGCCTGGCTCACAAAATGAATTTCACCGGTTTCGGTATTCATTTTATACACATAGAGGCCTTCGCTTTTTCCCCGCGTATAGGTTCCAATCAATAAATATTGGTTCATTTGGCAATCGCTGATTATAGGAAGCGCAAGCAATAAAATATTATACCAGATCATTTTCATACAGGGAAGTTACGGAGCCTGGCAATTTTCACCCCAGTCATGGCATGAAAATTTTTGCACTTATTAAGAACTAAAACTTATAATTATGCCAAACCGCAAAACAGACAGCAGGGGATTCGCTTCTAACGAACCGGATCAGGAGAGAGATATGGCGGCCAAAGGAGGACCTTCTACCGGCTTGGGTAGAGCAGATGCGAAACACGGAGTTGTTTCGCCGCACACAGGGCACCTTCAAACACAAATTGCGGCTAAAAATAAAAAGGGAAAGAACGACAAAGCCGACAAGAAACGGAAGTGAGGTTAAATGAGCTGACCAGTTGACGGGTTAAGTAATTAACCTGTCAACTGGTTAACTTATCGGTGTTATCAACTTTTGAACTGAGTGAGTTCTTTTTCTATCCGGCTGTATGTTTCTTCTTCTGTAAGATCCTGCGGTACGAACTTCTCGCCAATTACCTTTTCATACAGTTCGATATACCGTTGGGAAATGGTGTTGATCCATTCGTCGCTCATGTCAGGAACGGTTTGTCCTTCCTTGCCCATAAAATTGTTGGCAATAAGCCATTCACGTACGAACTCCTTGCTCAGCTGCTGCTGGCGTTCGCCGGTCTTTTGCCTTTCTTCGAATCCATCGGCATAAAAATAGCGGCTACTGTCGGGCGTATGGATCTCATCCATCAGGTAAATGGTATCACCGATCCTGCCAAACTCATATTTTGTGTCTACTAATATCAATCCGCGTTTGGCGGCAATTTCTTTACCGCGTGCAAATAATTTCAGCGTATAATCTTCAAGTATAGCCCATTCTTCGGCGCTGGCCAGGCCGCTGGCAATTATTTGTTCTTTTGAAATATCTTCATCGTGGCCTGCTTCTGCCTTGGTGCTGGGCGTAATTATTGGAGTAGGAAAATAATCATTTTCCTTCATGCCTTCCGGTAAAGCTACACCGCATAATTCGCGTTTACCGCTGGCATAGGTACGCCAGGCATGACCTGTTAAATTACCACGCACTACCATTTCAATTTTAAATGGTACGCATTTTTTGCCGATCGAAACATTGGGCGCCGGTACCGATACTAACCAGTTGGCACAAATGTCGCGGGTAGCCTGCAGCATATATGCAGCTATCTGGTTTAATACTTGTCCTTTATAAGGGATGGGGCGGGGCAGTATCACGTCAAAAGCAGAGATCCGGTCACTGGCAATCATTACGAGCCACTGATCGTCAATGGTATATACATCTCTTACTTTGCCTCTGTAAAAGTTGGTCTGCTGCGGAAATTGTAATGATTTCATGGGCCGAAGATACCAGCGATGTAGAAAATCATGAAAAAAAAGAATTCCCGAAATATCAACAAAATCAACAAGATGTGATTAAATAAAATTTTCTGTTGAAAATTACAAGTCGTATTTTGCTCTATAACCATAAAAACTCCATGCTATGAGTAAATGCCCTCGTTGCCTGGCAGCTTTATCCTTGCTCTTGTTATTTACGATTGCTGCCAATGCTCAAACCACTACTATTTCGGGTACTGTCCGGAATAGTACAAACAAAGAATCCGTTCCCTTCGTTACCGTAAACATTAAAGGAACCAGTGCTGGTACCTTTACCGATGAAAGAGGAAATTTCAAGCTAACCACTTCCCATGCACTTCCCATCACCCTTGTATTTTCGTCTGTAGGTTTTACTTCGAAGGAAGTGCCGGTATCCAATGCCGGAAATATCGATGTAGACCTTGAACCTGGCTCCAGTTTAGGCACTGAAGTGGTCATTTCGGCCAGCCGCGTTCCTGAACGCATTCTTGAATCACCCGTGTCTATTGAACGCATGAATGTGGGCGCCATTCGCGCTGCCGCTGCACCGAATTATTACGACCAGGTAGCCAATCTGAAAGGGGTTGATCTTACTACTTCCAGTCTTACTTTCCGTACGATCAGCACCCGTGGTTTTAATGGCAGTGGCAATCTGCGTTTCAATCAGCTGGTAGATGGCATGGATAACCAGGCGCCCGGTTTGAATTTCAGCGTGGGCAATATCATTGGGCTTACCGAGCTGGATGTTGATAACGTAGAACTGTTACAGGGCGCCTCTTCGGCACTCTATGGTTCTGGCGGTATGAATGGTACGCTGCTGATGACGAGTAAAAGTCCATGGAAGAACCAGGGACTAAGCTTCCAGGTAAAACATGGGTATATGCATTTTGACGATCCTGCGCTGGACAATGCTACTCCGTATTACGACTGGTCATTGCGTTATGCCAAAAAGATCGGCGAGCGCTTTGCTTTTCGCATCTCCGGCCAGTTCATCAAAGCCGATGACTGGCAGGCAACCGATTACCGGAACCTGCAAAGAAATAATGTGTTCAGCTCATTGAAAGAGGGTGACCGCACTTCAGATCCTAATTACGACGGCGTGAATGTGTTTGGCGATGAGGCCAGCGCAAGTATGAATGCTTTTGCCCAGGTCGTTCGGGCCCAGGTGGCTGCCAATCCCTCTGCCGGACCAGCCCTGGCCGGCTTGGATGCCATGATCGCAGGCGGTATGACGCCGCAGCAGATCGCAGCTACCTGGCAGGGAAATCCCCTGTTAGCGCCATTAGCGCAATATCTGCCATTCCTGATCCCTACGAGCGGCGCTCCCAACAACCCTTACCGCGGTACTTTTGGTACGCAGAACGTAAGTCGCACAGGTTATAATGAAAACACGCTGGTTGATTATGATACCTATAACGTAAAGGTATCCGGCGCCCTCCACTATAAGATAACAGAGAACATAGAAGCCATTCTGATGGGTAACTGGGGAACCGGTACTACGGTATATACGGGGGCCGACCGTTACAGCATCAAGAACCTGAAAATGGGACAATACAAGCTGGAGGTGAAAGGCAAGAACTGGTTCTTAAGAGGTTATACCATCCAGGAGAACTCAGGCGATGCATACACAGCAACCACAGCTGCCGTCGCCATTAACCGCACCTGGAAATCAGATCAAAACTGGTTTTCACAATATTCCGGAACCTATGGAGCAGCCCGTTTGGGCATTTTACCAGGAACAGGTGGTGCTGTATTGCCCGATGCTACGGCACACACCACAGCAAGAACTGTAGCTGATGCCGGACGTTTTGCACCCGGCACTCCTGAATTCAAAGCAGCATTTGATAGTGTGGTAAATGTATCTATCAGCAAGGGCGGCGCTAAATTCGAAGATGCTTCCGATATGTATCATTTCGAAGGACAGTATAATTTTTCGGACCATATAAAGTTCGCTGAAATACTGGTAGGCGCCAGTTTCCGCCGTTATGTATTGAATTCGGCCGGAACCATTTTTGCCGATACCACCGGCTCAATAGGCATCAATGAAGTAGGCGGTTATGCGCAGGTATCAAAATGGGTTATTGACGATCGCCTGAAGTTGACCGTATCGGGCCGTTATGATAAAAATGAGAACTTCAACGGCCGCTTTACTCCACGCGCTACAGCCCTCATTAAAGTGGCAAAAGACAACAGCTTCCGGTTGTCGTATCAGCAGGCTTATCGTTTTCCTTCGACGCAAGACCAATGGATCAACCTGCGTACGCCAGCCAGTGTACTGATCGGCGGTTTGCCAGACTTTTATAACTATTACAATTTTGGAAACAGTCCCGCATACACGGCAGAAAGTATCACCAGATACAGAATGACTGGCAATCAGAACGACCTGGTTATAGCTGAATTTGGCACCCTGAAGCCTGAGATCGCTAACTCTTACGAGATCGGTTACCGGGGTTTGCTTACCTCAAGCCTACTGGTAGATGCTTATGGATATTACAGCCGTTACCAGGACTTTTTAGGCCGTAAGGCAGTAGGAAGATCAACAGGCGGCAGCACGAATAAACAAATGTTGTTAAGTCCGTTCACGACCGATAACTACTCGTTTATCTTCAACTCAGAAAATGTGGTGAAAGCCATTGGCTGGGGGGTAAGCGTGAACTATAACTTTAAAAAAGGCTACCAGTTTGGGCTAAACGTTTCCGGCGATCAGTTGCAGGATGTAGATTCAGGGCTGGTGACTTTCTTCAATACGCCTAAATTACGTTTCAACGTAACACTGGGTAATGAAAAAGTAAATGGCAGCAACTGGGGCTTTAATATTCTGTATCGCTGGCAGGATAATATGTTGTGGGAAGGGACTTTTGGAACCGGTGATGTGGATTCATTCGGATCATTGGATGCGCAGATCAGTTATCGGCTGCCGAAGATCAAAAGCCTGATCAAATTGGGCGCCACCAATTTGCTCAATAACTATTATACCAGCGCCTTTGGTAATCCCAGTGTAGGCGGTTTGTACTATGTGAGCTTTGGGTATAATGTGTTTTAGAATAATTTGTAAAGTTTCTTACCGATCCCGATCAGTGCAACTGATCGGGATTTTTTGTGCCTTTTCGAATGTAACGGTTATCCCGATCCCCGGATTGTATCAAGGGGTATTCATGGTTGAGCCCTTCGGGATACAATTCCTGCCATCAACTCCTCAACATGATCTCCTTCACCTGCTTCACACAATCCAGGTGCTGGCTGCTAAAACCATCCTGCCAGGCAAGTCCCATTTGCTTCAGGTCGAAATGATGTAAGATCGTGGCAATAGCGCCTAACTGCCCATTCTCTTCCTGTTTGTAACCGAGGATATAAATAGAATCTGCCAGTTCTACAGCCAGCTCGATATCGTGCGTGCTGAACATGATCGTGTTCAGCTCATGGCTTTCATTAATGAGCTGGAACGCTTTTTTTACGCTCATGATGTTCCCGATATCCAAACCCGAAAATGGTTCGTCGAGCACCATATAATGCCCTGAGCTCAGCAGCTGCTCTAATATTGCAGTCCGCTGCCGCTGACCGCCCGATAAAAAGTTAGGATACTGATCTTTGCAGGTTTCAAGGCCCCAATCCTTAATATAATGCATGATCTTGTCATGCTTTTCCGCTTTCGATAAAGTGGTTTTGCGCAGGGCAAAAAGCAGGGTGTCGTAAACAGTTTTGTGCCTGAACAGCGTATATTTCTGATTTACAAAACCTACATCGCCTTCCTGTACCTGTTTGGCAGGTTGTTGGCCGTTCTCGACGGGTTTATTAAGGTCAGGGATCAAGACCCGGCCGGTGGTCGGTTTTTCCAAACCGGTAAGGGCGCGGAAGAGGGTTGACTTTCCACGGCCCGAACGGCCGAGGAATGCGATGATCTGCCCCTGCTGCCGGTTGGCGCGTACGGTATCTTTTTCAGTAATATTTATGTCGCGTATGATGGTTCTATCGCCATAGGAAACGCTCAGGTTCTCTACATGCAGGATCACTCCTTTTTGTTCATAGGCTTGGGTGGCGCTTTGCATATCAGAAGGTTGAATACTTGAATAAAGATTTACGGGTAACACGAAGGAACCAGTCGAGTAAGAGACCTACGAGCAGGATCACGAGCTGTAATGCCACGATGCGGCCATGGTTCATGAATTTGTCGCTGTTCTTGATCAGCACACCCAGCCCGCCCGCTGCCACTAAGATCGATTCAACGGTCACCAGCATCATCCAGGTCATGGCCAGGTTCTGGCGCAATACATCGATCACATAATCCAGGCGTCCTTTGATGATCACTTCCCACAACACTTCCCAGCGCGTGCATTTAAGCGAACGGGCATGATCAATTTCTTCCACTGGCACATCTTTTAAAACAGCCAGCAGCGATGTAATGAAGTAGAGGCTCATAAATATTACCAATACACTGATCTGCATAGTGCGCGCATTGCTTACCAGCATGGCTAGGTAAAACGTAATACCTGTAAGCGGCAGGTAGCGTAATTTACTAAGGGTATTTGCCAGCGGTTGCAGAATGGGCAGGGGAGAAGCGTAGACGAGTAATAAAGAAACCAGTATCGAGTAGATAGTCGCCTGTAGGCAAAGCGCCAGCGAACTGCCCACATGTACTACCAGGCCTTCCTGGTACAGGGACACAAAACCATCCCATACCTGGCCGGGTGTAGGGAACAAATGTTTGCTGCCCGAGGTGGAAAAGATCCAGTACGCAAACAGCAGCGCTATCCACACTACGAAGATGATGTACCGTTCTTTATGGGCGATTATTTCAAACGGCCTGATCCAGTTCTTTGGTTTCATAAGATAGTTTTAAGGGTTGACCTGTATGGTGAACCATCGTTGACTGACCTGTCAGGTACAGAAGTGCACACGACAGGTCAAGCTAAAACAGTGCACCTGACAGGTCAGCCCGATCAGGTTTATTTAAGAAGTGTGATCACTACCCTGCGGTTCTTGGCTTTACCGGCAGCGGTGCTGTTATCGGCAACAGGCTCATCCTGGCCTTTGCCATCTACTTTCTGGAACCGGCTGGCGGGTATGCCTTTCTGGATCAGATAGCTTTTTACAGCTTCGGCACGGGCCGTAGATAAAGAATAATTGGCGTCCTGGGTGCCACTGTTATCGGTATGGCCTACCAGTTCGAGTTTTGAATCTTCTGCCTGTACCAACAGGTTATAGATCTGTTCCAGTACATCTTTTGCTTCGGGGCGAACAGAAGCTCTGCCCACGTCGAAATTGATGCGCCATTCACCGGAGGCCATTACACTGGTTGCTTTTTTATAATAGTCTGTAGTATAGGTAGCTCCTGCGTCGATATTCGTAATTCCTTTCAGGTAAGATACGTTCACCGCTTCTTCGTAGGGCACTATCCGTTTTACATTCTGGTTAAAGCCACCGGGATTCAGTTCTTTGAGGTAACGAGAAACCTGGTCGTAAACGGCTTTATAACGGTTTACACCATCGGTTGCTCCAAAATACTGGTTGCAATCGGCCAGGTTGAATACCCGTGAACCGCCCATGTTATAGGAAATACCTCCTTTTTCTCCCTGCTGGCCTTTGAACATAGTGTACCAGTAGTCGCCGTTTTCCTGTTTAAAATTGGCGGCTGCTGCTTCAGCTGCTTTTTTACGCCAGCTGTCGTATTGCTTCATCTGGTTAGTGGCCAGGAAAGTTGCTTTGAAGATATTGGCTACAAGTTCCTTATTGGCGTCTGCAAATTGTTTCAGTCCGATCACCGTTGTAGGCATCTGGTTGTTGAATTCCCTGGTAGAAACCACATCGGTAAAACCGTTCAACGCATCGAAGACCATTTTATCGCCGGGTGTCCAGGTAGCGCAACCATCAATTTTTTTGTTGATCGTTTTGCCGGTGAGTTTACCGCCTTTTACTTCTTTTAACGGAACGGTATAACCCTGGGTTTGCGATTTGATCAGCGCTTTAGACGCTTCAATATAATCGTCATTTTCAGCGGCCACAAAATTCACGGCTTCGGCATCGTATGTAGATGGGTCAGGATTCACTTTCAAACCATTGGCAAAGGCATAGTTTACGGCTACTACCCAGTCGCCATCGCCAATTACCGTCGAAATAAGGGCGCCTTTCATAGACTGCGGGTTCATTTTCCAGCTGGGCGGACCAATCACTTTGTCTTCACCGTAGCTGATGCCGATAGCACCCAATACCTGTAACTGGTATTTACCGGCGCCATATTTATCGTCGAGCGCCTGTTGGGCAGAGCTGATATAAAACGGAGCACCATCACCCATGATCATGATGGCAGCCACCCCTTCTTTCGGGGTATTATTTCCCTTGTCGAATTCTTCAACAAATTTCATTTGCTGGTTACGCAATTCCGACAACCAGTCCTGGCGGATCAATTCAAGATTCACCCCGTTCTTTTCCATCAGTGAACCTTTGGTGGTTTTGGAACCGCCGTTGGCCACAATGATGCCAGACTGTGCATTCCACGCGTAACCGGCTATACGTATCAGTGGTTTTGATGCTACTTCTGAAGATGCTTCTGCTTCCGGCAGCGGCAATTCAGCTGAAGTAGTTACGTTGTTTACATCTTTATCAGAAACATCCAGTTTGTCGAGCGATTTGGATTCATCTACACGTAAGCCTGGACTTAAAAAGTAAACAGCGCTACCTATAGCGCCGGCTACCAATAACGTGATCAGGGCCTTTGAAAAAAAGGTGAGGTTAGACCATTTCATGTGTTGTTCAGGTGTTGGTTAAATTAATTGAAAATATCCCCGAAGCCTTTGCTTTCCATCTTGTCTTCCTGGGATAATTTATAGTTGGGGTTAGCGTATTTTTTAGATTCAGGAATGGTATAGTTATCCGTCTTGATCTGATCGGCCAGTTTATCGAGCTTCGAGTATAATTCGTCGCTATCCATAGAGTATTGGCTGGTAAGTGAGTCAAGATCGAGCAGGTTCTCCTTGGTAGTGGCGAGGTCGAGCTCGATGGTGTTGGTTACCACATCCAGCGCATATTCCAGTTCCCAGCCCTTGGTGAACAGCATGGCCGACTTCGCCTGCTCAGTAGCATCTTTAGCTGCCTGCGCAAAAGCGTATTCTTTTTTCAGCATGTCGATGCTCACTTCAAAATCGGCGATCTTTATTTCCATGGCGGTATCCACCATATTCAGCTTACGGTCAAGTTTACCGATCACATGTGCCCGGCTGCCGTATTTCCGTACGAGCCCGGTACTTTGGTTCAGCATATGGCTTACACGCTGGGCTTCGCTCAGCGTTTTCATGATATTCGTTTGCAGTTCCACGTATTCATCCGAATCTTTCGCGGCCTGGCCCATTCTACCCTCCATTTCCTGCATTTTGCTTTTGGTAGCTTCTGCTTTGGATTGTAAGACCAATACTTTTTCCTGGAATTCTTTGGCTTCTTTTTCGGCCTTGATCGATTCGTTCTCCATGTTCGATTTAATAGCCTTGATCTTGGCCTTGGCTTCTTTGAACTGCACCCGGTTATTGATCATTTTCTCTTTTTGCTCTTCCAGCTCGCCAAAAGGATCGTATTTGATCAGCATTTTATGAAGCGTTCTGGCCAGTCTCTTTAACGCTTTAACGATCACCGGTAGCAGGATGAAAAAAGCGATCACCAGCACTGCTGCCGCAATAGCGCCCAATGCCTGGCCTATCCAGGTAAATACAATAGGTAAAATAAATTGATACAAGCCCCAGGCGATCGTGCCAAGCAATACCAGGGCAATTACAGTGGCAATACCTTTTTCTCCTTTACGCCAGTTCTTAGGGTTAAACGTGATCTGGCTTTTTTCAAAATGCTTGAGAATAGGCAGCTCAAGCACCTTACTGGATTCAGTAGACATTGTTGTTGGTTTAAAAATTTGTTAGGGTTTAATATATTTCAGGATCCCTTCTTTAATGATATTGAGCTTGTCTATGCTTACTTTCCGGGCCATATCGTTGGCCATTAGTTTTTCGCGGATGCTTTTTTCCTGGGGATAGAAATTTTCATCTGTTTTGGTGAGCGCAGCTTTCTTTTGATTGAGCTCTGCTTCCAACTGCTGCAATTCTGCCCTGAGCTGGGAAAGCCGGGTAGAACCCGCATCTATTTCACGCTGCAGTTTATCTTTATCAGCGCTCTTTTTTTCCTGCAGGGCATGTAACTTTTGGTTTCCCTGGCTAACATACTGCCCATGCACCTCGTTTATTTTGCTTATATAGAACTCGGCATCGGTCATCAGCTTTTGCGCAGTAATGGTCTTGTCGAGCGACTTCGCCATCTGGTAAGCTAACTGGTAGGTATTTTCGTTGGCATGTCCGATGCTGGTGATCGCTTTATAAAACTCGTAGAAATCGTAGCCTGGCATGTTGATGGAATCGAGGCCTGATTCATACACATCAAGCACTTCCTGCACACCAGGATCAACAGCTGCAGATGGGGGAGCAGCTTCGGCGCCGGTGCTGGCTTTAAACGAAGAAGTATCCGTAACGGGAAATGAAAAAGATTCTGCGGCAGTATCTTTTTTAGGGGAATCTTTTTTTTCAGTCTCGGATTCGGTTTCTTTTACAAACAGGCTTTTCCAGTTCTTAATCATGGATGATAAGGGTTTACTTAAGGTATCTTAAAAGGATCAATATGTATTACTACAATCGATCCTGATCTTATATTATAGGATAATAAGCTGTTCAATAAATACCCGGTATTTATCAACAACTTTTTTTCCCTGATTAAATGTGCCTACTGGTTAAATATCGATGCAATGGTAAACTATACAAATATACACATGCGTACTCAAAACGCACTGGATTACGCTTTATTGTAATATCACCTGACCTAATGTTGCTTTGATATTATTGATAAAAATAAAGTGATGTTATGGCCGGCCTCATTTTTTTCAGATCGCCGACAGCTATAAGTAGTTAAGCTTTACAAAATGTTACAAAAGCAGGAGATGATTATTTGAAGATTTTTTTTAATTGCCTATTGACTATTGCGTTTTGCGTATATACTATTTCCTCTTGGGTATTGCCTATTGTTAATTGTCCATTGCCAATTGTCTATCGGCTTTTGCCGCGCAGACGTGTATCTAATTATCACATTAGTAAATTATCACATTATCACATTATCACATTAGCCTTCCATACTGGCCGCTACCAGTTCTGCCACATCAAATACCTTTACCGAATCTTCCTGCTCCTTTTGTTTTACACCATCGGTAAGCATGGTATTGCAGAAGGGACAGGCGGCGGCTACAATAGGCGCTTCTGTTTCCAGGGCTTCCTGGATGCGTTCCTGGTTAATGCGCAGGTTGCCTTTTTCTTCTTCCTTGAACATTTGTGCGCCACCGGCGCCGCAGCAAAGCCCTTTCGAGCGGCAGCGTTTCATTTCCACCAGTTCTGCATCCAGTGCTTCCAGCACTTTACGCGGCGCGTCATAAATATCATTGGCCCGGCCCAGGTAACAACTATCGTGAAAGGTAATGCGCTTTCCTTTGAATGAACCACCTTCCCTCAAAGTGATTTTGCCTTCATCGATCAGTTCTTGTAAAAAACTGGTATGATGGATCACTTCATAAGTGCCGCCCAGTTCAGGGTATTCATTTTT
Organism: Longitalea arenae; assembly: GCF_016924755.1. Taxonomy (GTDB): domain Bacteria; phylum Bacteroidota; class Bacteroidia; order Chitinophagales; family Chitinophagaceae; genus Niastella; species Niastella arenae. The sequence goes on from NZ_JAFFJX010000005.1 coordinate 380,887, forward strand.
CAGGATATTAAAGCAGTGCGGACAAGCCGTTACAATTTTTTTAATACCATAACCATTCAGTATTTGAATGTTTTGATACGCCATCATCTGGAACATGAATTCATTGCCGGCCCGGCGGGCGGGATCACCCGTACAGCACTCTTCTTTTCCCAGCACCGCAAAATTGATCCCTACTTTGGTAAGAATGGTGGCGAAGGCTTTGGTTATCTTTTGCGCCCGCTGGTCAAAACTTCCCGAACAGCCAACCCAAAACAATATGTCCGGCGGCGTGCCGGCGGCGATCATTTCAGCAACAGTGCGTACTTGCATGTGGTATACCGGTTTATGTGCCTCAAATATAAGGGAAAGGGCGGCTAATTCATACATATTGACCACCTGTGTATTTGAGAACCCGTTTGTTAGCTAAACGGTTAAATTTGATAACTTTCCATCAGAACAACTACATCATCATGAGAAAAAAACTATCTATTCTTTTCAGCGCTGCCTGCCTCTGTATCTTATCAGTGCAGGCGCAGAAAAAGGCGGAGGCTGGCCCGCAACCGCCAAAAGTGCAGCCAAAAGGCGAAAAAAGCGACCATACCGTTCGCCTGGCGCTCGACAGCAGTGTGACCACTTCCAATGTGGTTACTATAAAAGGACAACGTGTGCCCTACACGGCAACGGCCGGTTCCCTGCCCGTTTGGGATGAAAATGGCAAACCGCTCGCAGGCGTGTTCTATACCTATTACGAAAGATCCGATGTGAAGGACCTGGGCGCCCGTCCGCTGGTCATTTCTTTCAACGGAGGGCCCGGTACTTCTTCTGTATGGATGGAGATCGGTTATACGGGACCGCGTTTGCTGAAGATCGATGATGAAGGTTATCCCATACAGCCTTACGGATTGCGCGATAACCCGCATTCCATACTCGATGTGGCCGATATTGTGTATGTTGACCCGGTGAACACCGGTTTTTCACGTCCCGCAGATAAGGATATCCCGGGTTCCACGTTTTTTGGCGTCAATGCCGACATCAAATACCTCGCCGGCTGGATCAATACATTTGTAAGCCGCTATAAACGCTGGGCTTCGCCCAAATTCCTGATCGGTGAAAGTTATGGCACTACGCGGGTAAGCGGACTGGCATTGGAACTGCAAAATAACCAATGGATGTACCTGAACGGTGTGATCCTGGTATCGCCAACCGATCTCGGTATTCAACGGACAGGGCCGGTAGATGTAGCGCTTCACCTGCCTTATTATGCTGCAACCGCCTGGTATCACAAGAAACTGCCGGCCGATCTGCAAAGCAAAGACCTTACCGCCATGCTGCCCGAAGTTGAGAACTTTACGGTGAATGAACTGATCCCGGCGCTGTCAAAAGGCGGCAGCCTGACAGACGCCGACAGGAACGCCATTGCCGCTAAAATGGCGCGGTACTCCGGTTTGTCGCAACAATTTATTCTGCAGAACAATCTTGAAGTAGCGCCTTCCGCCTTCTGGAAAGAGCTGTTGCGCGATAAAGGTTATACAGTAGGCCGGCTCGATAGCCGTTACCTGGGTATCGATAAAAAAGATGCCGGTATAGCGCCGGATTATAATGCCGAACTCAGCCACTGGCTGCATGCATTCACTCCTGCGATCAATATGTATCTGCGCGATGAACTGCGTTATAAGACCGATCTGAAATATTATATGTTTGGTCCGGTGAGGCCCTGGGACCGCTCAAATGACTTAACCGGGGAGAACCTGCGCCAGGCGATGGCAATGAATCCTTTTCTGCATGTATTTGTGCAGTCGGGTTACTATGACGGTGCCTGTGATTATTTCAATGCCAAATACAACCTGTGGCAGATAGATGCCGCTGGCAAATTAAAAGACCGCTTGTCGTGGGAAGGTTATCGCAGCGGGCATATGATGTACCTGCGCAAAGAAGACCTGGCAACGGCGAATCAACATTTGCGGGATTTTATTTTAAAAGCGATTCCCGGCGATAAACCGGCGAAATACTGACCCGGGTCCTTCAAGGTGTGTTACAACTTATGTATAGGCGCTAAACGCCGTCAGCAAGGGCATCACGCGAGCGGGATGCCCTTGCTGGTTTAATCCGCGACCTGTAGTTCCCCCTTTAGGCGGTTGGGGAGTGTTCCTTCAATAGTTTCTTCTTCATTTTCTCAACCCTGCGGGGCACACTCTTCCTGGCATCACTTAAAATCATATCCCGGTTTGGATTCAGTTCAATAGTAGCGTATTTCTCCGACCATAATCCAATACTTAAAATGATGGGCAGCAGGTCGATCCCTTTTTCCGTTAAACTGTAGATGATCTTTTGTTTATGCTGGCTGTCTTTTTCTTTCCGGATGATCTTTTCCTTTTCCAGCATAGCCAGCCGGTCGGCCAGCATATTGGTGGCAATACCTTCAGTGGATTGCAGGAATTCGTTATAATACCGTTTGCCAAAGAACATGAGATCGCGAATGATAAGCAGGCTCCACTTATCACCAAAAATTTCAATACCATAATTCAATGGGCAATCCGATCGCATACTGTTACATTTAAAACCACTTGCAAATATAGAGTAGTTTACCGTATCTTTGACACTGCTTGTATTTTGCAAGTGGATGCAAAACACCGAACGCCTGAGGCGGAGTGCGGGCTAACGTTATTGTCGAAAGACGAGCCACGGGAAAATGCAGCAATCTAAAAACAATAAACTATGAACAGAGTGGTTGTTACCGGCATGGGCGCGCTAACGCCTGTTGGCAACGATGTATCAACGTTTACAAAGAATTTATGGGCAGGAAAAAGCGGGGCCGCACCCATTACGCGTTTTAATGCAGAGCGGTTCAGAACGCGCTTTGCCTGCGAGCTGAAAGATTTTAATGCCGCAGCCTTTCTCGATAAAAGTGAATTGCGCAAAACAGATCTTTTTACGCAATATGCGTTGGTGGCTGCAGACCAGGCCATCAGGGATGCCGGGCTCGACCTGCCGGCTATGGACCCCTTTGACACCGGTGTTATTTGGGGGTCGGGGCAGGGCGGTATGCAAACCTTTGAAGAGCAGGTGGCCGAATATGTCGAAGGTGACCGCAATCCCCGCTTCAACCCGTTTTTTGTACCCAAACTCATTGCCAATATGGCTTCGGGTATGATCTCTATCAAACACCGGTTGATGGGTATTAATTATACCACGGTATCGGCCTGCGCCACTTCCAATACCGCTATTATGGATGCGCTGAATTATATCAGGCTGGGTAAGGCGAAGGTGATCATTACCGGTGGTTCCGAAGCGCCGATCACAGAAGCATCTGTAGGCGGTTTTTGCGCCATGAAAGCTATGTCCACCCGCAATGATGATCCCTTAACGGCATCGCGGCCATTCGATGTGAACCGCGACGGATTTGTAATGGGTGAAGGGGCAGGGGCCCTGGTGCTGGAAGACTATGAACATGCCCGTAAGCGCGGCGCCAGAATATATGCAGAAGTGGCCGGTGCGGCCATGACCGCCGATGCCTGGCATATGACGGCTACCCATCCCGAAGGACTGGGCGCTTTTCACGCCATGCGGCTGGCTCTGCAGGATGCCGGCATCGCTGCCGGTGATGTAGATTATGTAAATATGCACGCCACTTCAACGCCGGTGGGCGACCTGAGTGAGATCGCTGCTATTACAAAATTGTTTGGCAACGACCTGGCGGCTGTTCACCTGAGCGCCACCAAATCCATGACAGGTCATTTGCTGGGGGCCGCCGGCGCCATTGAAGCCATCGCCTCTATAGCAAGTATAAACGAAGGTATTATTGCACCAACCATCAATACGGAACAATTGGACCCGGAATTACCGGCCGCTATTCAGATCGTACTGAAAGAACCGCTGGAAAAGAAAGTAGATGTAGCGATGAGCAATACCTTTGGCTTCGGGGGACATAACGGCATCGTTGTTTTTAAGAGAATGTAAGTGGTTAATAGCAAGACCTTGTTATTAAGCGTGTGTTGGGGACAAAGGTGAATGTGCTAATTGGCTAATTTGCTAATGTGCTAATGAAGGGCCATGTATTCAATCAGCACATTAGCACATTAGCAAATCAGCAAATTATATTAGCACATCAGCACATTAGCAGATCAGCACATTAAGTAATTTGAGCGTATCAATCGTTTGCGCAATTTTAGTTTTTCAAATCAATGCTATGGAGTAATTTTTCGCCTTCTTTACAAAAAAGAAGTGGCCCATAGCGTATGAATGCTCTGCAAGTTCCTTATTTGAAGAATCTTGATCAAAATACTCCGTTGCGTGATATTTCGGTTATGCTTGATGGCACGCCAAAGCAGGAATTGGTATATGCTCCCTGGGCCGAATATCCCTATCATCCCCAGGTGCAGTTTTCCATGGCGCATGGCAGCGATGCGGTATTCATTAAATATTTTGTTAAAGAAAAAACCATAAGAGCTGTCAACAATACACTTCATTCACCGGTGTATACCGATAGTTGCGTGGAGTTCTTTATTGGGTTTGATGACGAACCAGCCTATTATAATTTTGAATTCAACTGCATCGGTACCCCTCTCATAGGGTATGGCGAAGACAAACTCAACCGCAGTTTATTGCCACAGGATATTACGCAACAAATAAAGTATAAGTCTGTACTTACGAATGACCAAAGCGGAGAATATATTGGCTGGGAATTAACCTTGCTGATCCCCGTGAGCGCCTTCTGTTTTCATAATATACAATCCTTAAAAGGCCGGAATTGTGTGGCCAATTTTTATAAATGCGGCGATGAACTGCCCGAACCGCATTTTGTAAGCTGGTCGAACATCCAATGGCCCCAGCCCAATTTCCACTTAAGGCAGTTTTTCGGCAGCCTGGTATTTGAATAATTAGCTAATTTGCTAATTAGCTGATGTGCTAATGCGCAGAACGTCCACAATACTACCTTTCCGCCGCCTTGCGCCTAAGAATAGGGTACTGCAGCCTTGTTACTAACACTTCGCCTGTTCCTGAACGCGGTATTTCAATTATCACATTATCAAAATTTATCTCCATTATGTTGCATTCTATTGGCCGGTGCGCGAAGCGCCGGAACATCGGTTTGTGAAGCATTAGGTCATTATCACATTATCGAATTATCACTTTATCACATTATCAAAAAGTCACATTAAGTTTTGGCTTGAATCTTGCTTACCAACCCCCGGTCAAAAATTCCCGTATCTACCCTTTGCCATAATAATCAACTGGATCCGCTATCCCTGGAAACTTCTCAGAAAACATTCATTAAAACCATTTGCATGCGAAAACTTTTGCTCTTGAGCATTTTTTGTCCGGCAATAGCTGTGTCCCAGCAACGCTTTCATGTTACCCTATTCGGCGGACTATCCAATTACGGCGGCGATCTGCAGGATCGCCAGTTTACCTTACAGCAATCGAATTTTGCTTTTGGCGCCGGTATCAAATACGATCTTTCACCACATCTCGCCCTGCGCCTGGCGTATAATCACGGATCTGTTGAAGGAGATGATAAAAAAAGCAGCGATCCCGTATTGCGGGCGCGTAACCTCAGTTATCTGTCTAAGATCAATGAAGGGAACCTGCTGTTGGAATATACCATACTCAATATGGAAGACAGAAAGGTCTCTCCGTTCATTTACAGCGGGATAACGATCTTTCATTTCAACCCATATGCCTATGATACGCTCGGTAATAAGGTTTTCCTGAAACCGCTCAGCACCGAAGGGCAGGGCCTGGCTGAATATCCCGACCGCAAACCCTATAAGCTCACCCAGTTCGCCATTCCGTTTGGAGTGGGACTAAAATTCAGGATCAGTGATAACACCATACTGGCATATGAAGTCACCGTGCGTAAAACCTTTACTGATTACCTGGATGATGTAAGTAAAACCTATGTTGATGAATTTGCGCTTGCTCAGGCCAGGGGTGCAAAAGCGGTGGATATGGCCTTCCGCGGCGATGAATTGAAAGACAATGCCACTACATATCCCGGCGATGGTGCTGTGCGGGGCGGTTCAAAATATAAGGACTGGTACTATTTTACCGGGTTTACCCTTTATATTGGCCTGGGCTCAGGCAGCGGCAGCGGTAAAGCGTTTGGCGGCCGCTACCGCGGCGGAAGAAGGAATCAGCTCGGATGCCCGAAAGTGCTTTAACGCCAATCTGCTAATGTGATAATATCTGATGGAAGTCCGGATGAGACCCCGATAGGGTGCTTCTTCCGGACGTCTCATTTCTATTAATCGAGTAAGCAGCCAATCAGCACATTAGCAAATCAGCAAATCAGCACATCAGCACATCAGCACCAGCACATTAGCTAATTATCACATTAGCTGCTTACCTTTGCGCCATGTCATATAGAAATCAGCAACATTTTATTGATACATTGGAACAGGCGGGTGAACTGGTACGTATCAAATCCTATGTAGACCCCAAATTGGAGATAGCAGAAATTACAGATAGAATTAGTAAAACTACGGGTGGCGGCAAAGCCCTCCTGTTTGAAAATACCGGCTACGATTTTCCGGTGCTTATGAATGCCTATGGCAGCGAAAAAAGAATGTGCCTGGCATTAGGTGTTAAGCACCTCGATGATGTGGCAAAGGAAATAGAAAAATTGTTTCATTTACTGGCTTCGCCCAAAGAAAGCATTATCGATAAATTAAAAGTGCTTCCCAAATTATCGCAGTTTGCCTCCTGGATGCCGAAGGTGAAAAGCGGACGGGGCGCCTGCCAGGAAGTGATCATGGAAAAACCGGATATTTCCAAACTGCCGGTGATCACCTGCTGGCCCAAAGATGGCGGTCCATTCGTGACCCTGCCCGTTATTCACACCAAAGATCCCAATACGAATGTGCGCAATGTGGGTATGTACCGCATGCAGGTGTTTGGACCAACCTTAACGGGTATGCACTGGCACAAGCATAAAGTAAGCGCCCGCCATTTTAATGAATATAAAAAGTTAGGCAAACGAATGCCGGTAGCCGTTGCCCTGGGAGGCGATCCGGTATATGCTTATTCGGCAACAGCGCCACTGCCGGAGAACGTAGATGAATACATGCTGGCCGGTTTTCTGCGGAAGAAAAAAGTGGAACTGGTTAAATGTATTACCCAGCCTGAAATAGAAGTGCCGGCGGATGCCGATTTTGTGATTGAAGGATATGTAGAACCTAATGATGAACTTATCTGGGAAGGGCCCTTTGGCGATCATACCGGCTATTATTCATTGCCCGACTGGTATCCACGCTTTCATATTACGGCCATTACGCACAAAAAAGATCCGGTATACCCCGCTACTATCGTTGGTATTCCACCGCAGGAAGATGCCTGGCTGGGCAAAGCCACAGAGCGTATTTTCCTGGCGCCAATAAAAATGACCATGGTGCCCGAGATCGTTGATATGGATATGCCTATTGAGGGAGTTTTTCATAATCTCGTTATTACAAAGATCAATAAGGAATATGCCGGCCAGGGGCAAAAAGTAATGAACGCCATGTGGGGGGCCGGACAAATGATGTTCAACAAGATCCTGGTGCTGGCCGATGAAGGTGTAAAGATCCAGGATTATGAAAAGCTGGCGCAGTACGTATTTGCCAATTTGAATCCCGCTACCGATATCTATCTTTCGCAAGGCCCCATGGATGTGCTGGACCACAGTTGCAGCAAACTGGGCTTTGGCGGAAAAATGTGCATCGATGGCACCCGGAAATTCGATGAGGAAACCGATCCGGCATTTGAGTTTCCGGTGTTAAGCACAAGATTTGATAAGAAACTACTGCAAGAGCAATTCCCCGAGATAAAAGTGATCAATGATGCCCTGCCGGCCATTCATATTCCCTGTTTGATCATTTCGGTAGAGAAGAACCGCAAAGGCCATATCCGCGAGCTGCATCAGCAGTTATGCGCTACCGGTAATATCGAAGGCATTAAGCTGGTATTGTATGTAGAGCATACGGTAGATGCCAATGACCTGCCGGTTGCTTTATGGCGTTTCTGTAATAATCTCGATCCCCGCCGCGACAGCATCCTGGTACAGGAACCTGCGCGGCAGATCCCCGGTAAAACCTGGGCCTGTATGGGTTTCGATGGTACTATCAAAACAAAAGAGCTCGATGATTTTCAGCGCGACTGGCCGAACATCATTGTAGCAGATGACAAGACCATCGCAGCCGTAGATGCAAAGTGGAATAACCTGGGCCTGGGTGAATTCATTCCCTCTCCCTCCCTGAAATTCAAAGACCAGATGTATGGCGAAGAAGCAATAGTAAGTTAGTTTGTGGTTTGTGGTTTGTAGTTTGTCGTTGTTCAAATGGCAGGCTACCCGCGAATAATCAGACCTTTCGCATCAGCCGTAACCACAAACAACAAACCACAAACCATAAACCGTTTACTATCTAAATTGAATGGCTTTAATAGGCTGTACTCTCTTAATGATTATCGTTGGAATAAGTAACACGAGAAAACAAACTATGAAAGTGCCGGTGTTCACGGCCAGGATCTGCCACCACACGATATCCACCGCCGCTTCTGAAATATAGTAGGCGTCTTCAGGTAATTTAATGAAGCCCATCCTTTGTTGGAGCCAGGCAATGGATAAGCCGCAGATATTACCCAGCAGCAAACCGAAAAAGGTAATAATGGCCCCGTGATACAGGAAAATACCCCGAATCGTATAATTGCGGGCGCCCAGGGCTTTTAACAGCCCGATCATGCGTGTGCGCTCCAGCACCAGGATCAGCAGGCAGGTAATTAAATTCAGGATGGCTATGCCGATCATTATGGCCAGGACAATTAAGATGGTCTTGTTCTGTAAGGCCAGCCAGTCGAAAATACTGGGATAGATATATTTTATCGTGTTGCTCTGCAGCCCGATCGGGATATCGGGCACAATGGCGTCACTCACTTCATCCATCCGGTTATAATCGTGCAGGAAGATCTCATAACCACCTATCAGGTCAGCATGCCAGTCGTTCAGGCGTTGTATCAGCTTCAGATCACCAATGGCGATCAGTTTATCGTACTCTTCAATGCCGGTCTTGAAGATGCCGGCAACGGTTAATTTGCGGGGGCGGGGCGGAGCACCCGGTTGAATAAAATAGATCAGCACCTGGTCATTCGTATCTAATTTTAACAGGTTGGCCGTATAGGCCGAGAGCATGATCTCGTTACTGTAACCACTATCGGTAAACTGTAACCAGCGGCCTTTTACTTTGAATTTATCCAGGTTCCCGAAGTTATAATCCTTTTCTACCCCTTTAAATAAGACGCCTTCAATGGTTTCAGCCGTTTTCAGAATGGCGTTTTTGGTAGCAAATGCCTGAACGGTTTTAATGGCGGGATATAATTTTTTAAGGCCGGTGACCGAATCACTGCGATGGATGGGCGTTTCCTCCGCAATGGCCACACGCGCTGAATAATAGCTTTGAATACGGATATGTCCCCAGAAACTGAATACTTTCTCGCTGATCGTTTTCTGGAAGCCGCTGGCAAAGGTCAGGGTAAGTATCATTACCGTAACGCTGATAACAGTAGCTCCAATTGATAACCGGATTACAAAGCGGGAAAACGATTTCTGCTGATTAAACGCAATTCTACGGGCTATAAAAGCGGCAATATTCAACCGGCATGATTTTTAGTTCGTCAAAAGTAACGCCTCAACATAAAAACGACGAATGTTTTTTGATATTTTATGGTAACATTGTATGCATGAGCACGGTGCAACGTTTACAAAATGCGGCACATTTAAATACCTGACGCAATGCAGAACATGAAAAATATCCTTATATCAGTTATAACGGGCCTGGTTTTCTCCCTTGCAGGAAAAGCACAGTTAGCAGACGCTATATACTATCCCAACATCAAGACGGCCCAGTTATTCCCTGCCGGCAATCAGCTGGGGTACCCCATCTTAAGCCTCAACAGTTCCGACCGGCTTGAGCTGCATTTCGATGACCTGGATGCCAATGTTAAAAATTACTCGTATACATACCAGTTGTGTAATGCCGACTGGACGCCGGTTATGCTCAGTAGTTTCGATTTCATTAAAGGGTTTTCCTACCAACGCATCAATACTTATCGCATTTCATCCGTGGCATTTACCCGTTACACGCATTATTCGGCCGTAGTGCCCGATAACAATTGCGCGCCTTCGCGATCGGGCAATTATATTTTGAAAGTGTTCTTAAACGGCGATACGTCAAAACTGGCTTTCACCAAACGCTTTATGGTAGTGGATAATCAGGCCACCATCACGGCACAGATCCAGCAACCTTTTAATGGCGAAATATTCCGTACCTGGCAAAAGATCCCGTTCCAGGTTACCCTGAGCGACCGCTTACAGGTGATGAACCACCTGCAGCAGGTGAAGGTGGTGATCATGCAGAACAACCGCTGGGATAATGCCCTGGTGAATGTGCGGCCAACCTTTTTTTCGGGGCGAAAACTCGATTTCAATACAGAAGACCAGATCGTGATGCCGGGGGGAAAAGAATGGCGCTGGCTCGATCTGCGCAGCTTCCGCCTGCAGAGTGACCGCGTAGCAAAAGCCAACTACAATACGCGTTCTACCGAGATCTTTGTAAAACCCGATGTTGACAGGAGCCAGCAGCGCTTTGTCTATTACCGCGACATCAATGGCATGTACACCATTGAAACAACTGAAAGCCTGAACCCGTACTGGCAAACTGATTATGCCACGGTGCATTTCACCTATATTCCGCCCGATAATGTGCCTTTTGCCAACCGCGATATTTATTTGATCGGTCAGCTCACCAATTACAACCTGAACGACAGCGCAAAAATGACCTTCAATAATGAGACACGGGCTTATGAAAGAACGCTTTTCCTGAAGCAGGGTTATTATAATTACAATTATGTGACCATCGACAGGAACGATAAGAAAAGGGCGGCTTCATATGAGTACACAGAAGGTAATTTCTGGGATACAGAAAATATGTACACCATCCTGGTGTATTACCGGGCATTGGCCGGCCGGGCCGATGAGCTGGTGGGTGTTGGTTATGTAAGTTCGCTCCACGGAAGGCAAGGTATTCAATAGGCAATAGGCAACAGGCAATAGGCAATAGACAATAGGCAATAGGCAATAGACAATAGGCAATAGGCAAAAAGGCAACAGGCAATAGACAACAGCCAATAGGCAAAAAGGCAATGGATAAGCATTTGGCAATAAACAAGGTGTGCCACAGGTACGGTAACATTGCCAGAAAAATGTGCCATAGCCGGTAGGCAATAAGCAATTTGATTTTTTTGTCTATTGCCCATTGTTAATTGTCTATTGGTTCGTACATTTGCATCCGGCAGGTCTTACACGACCAGCTCCCGCTGAACCCCCCCAGGGCCGGAAGGCAGCAAGGGTAGGTGGTTGTAGCGGTGCGATGTAAATCGCCTGCCTTTTTTCTTTTTATCCCTACAGAACTGCACGATAGGTTGTGAAACCGTTTTGAATTTACCTGCTCACTTACTCATTTCAACAAACAAGACTAATAACACAGCAAATTCGTAAATTTGCATCTGCAATCTAAAATCTAAAATAATCATGAAGTTTTTTATTGATACAGCGAATCTTGCCCAGATCAAAGAAGCTCACGACCTAGGTATTCTTGACGGTGTTACCACCAACCCCTCCCTGATGGCCAAAGAAGGTATTAAAGGCGAAGATGCGGTAATGCAACATTACCTCACCATCTGCGAGCTGGTTGATGGCGACGTAAGCGCTGAAGTATTATCTACATCTGTAGACGAAATTATTGAAGAGGGCAAAAAGCTGGCAGCTATTCACCCCAATATTGTAGTAAAAGTGCCGATGATCAAGGATGGAGTGAAAGCATTGAAATGGTTCTCCGACAACGGTATTAAAACCAACTGCACACTGGTATTCTCTGCCGGTCAGGCGATCCTGGCTGCAAAAGCAGGTGCTAACTATGTATCCCCCTTTATTGGCCGTGTTGACGACAGTAACTGGGATGGTCTTGACCTCATTAAACAAATTGCCCAGATCTACAAGATCCAGGGTTATAAAACAGAGATCCTGTCTGCTTCTATCCGCAGCCCGTTGCACATTGTAAAATGCGCTGAAGCAGGTTCTGATGTGATCACTTCACCGCTGGAACCCATCCTGGGTCTGTTGAAACATCCGTTAACGGATATCGGATTGGCCAAATTCCTCGATGACGCCAAGAAAATGCGTCATGAACTGGCTACCGCCAAGTAATCAATTGGCAATTGGCCAATAGACAATAGACAATAGGCAATAGACAATAGGCAATTGACAATTGGCAATAGGCAATAGACAATAGGCAAAAGCCGAAGCATAAAAGAACAAGGGATTGGAGCTTCCAATCCCTTGTTTATTTAAGACTGCTAACGGGGCACGGTATCAACCGTGGCGGGTTAAACGATCACATTAAATTTCTTCTGCTTCGCCGCGAAGGCCTGTTCATGATCTCATCCACCGTTTTTAACTTTTCTTCCACCTCCATTTTCTTGATATAAATGGTACATTCCTTCCAAATGGCCGTATTATTTTTCAATACCGCTTTTACCGTTACTTTTTCTCCCTTAAAAGCAGTGTCGAGTACCAGGCTATTGCCTTCGAACTTACCTGCCGAGGCGGTGAAATCAATTTCCTTATTGGTTAAAGGCAGCCAGCGCCCGTTCGACAACTTGCCATCAACGTTGATATAATTATGTACTCCTTTCTTCAGGCTGTCGGTATACAGGTGAAAATAAATACTGTCCACCTGCTGCGCGCGACCGGTTATACCGGCAATAGTGATCAGCAGTAGAAGCACGAACCGCTTAACGGGTACGATGGTTGGTTTTTTCAGCATGGTGATATATAAATATAAATGGCTTCAAAAAATCCGACGGTTACAGGTCCTGTTATATAGACTATAACGAACCCCGCCGGGTTGTGTTGTGCCTAACTAAATGTGTGTTAAATGGGCGCCGGAACCATCGTCGAAACTTCTTCATAATGGCGCACAACGGGGTCATACCGCACCATCATATCCTGGGCGATCTGGGGAACCACGGCAATATCTGCCGCCTCGCCGGCGAATTCCTTAATGGCCTCCATACTGTCCCAATAGGTCACTACCAGGAATTCAATGCCGTCGGTGACTTCGCGCTGATGGATGGAAGCATGTTTAAAGCCCCTGATCGTTTTTAGCTTTTTGAACGTATCGTTTTGAAGATGAGCGATATAATCATTGGCACGCTCCGGTTTTACAACGCCTGTCCAGTTTCTGGTGATCATAGTCAAATGGAATTGATTAGTAAATATGCTAAACGCTAAACGCCTAATGATTAACGTTTAACGCCTAGCGCTTAACGTAAAAGCAGTTATCAACACTTCTAAAGCAATTGCCGTTCCGTATTTGGTATTCCGGCGCAGGGCTGCCGCTGCTGCACCATGGTTAAGCAAACCAGGGTATTTGGCGCAGCAACCTTCCGCGTTCAGCTTTAAGCGTTCAGCATCAGCCTTAAAGATACCAACAACATATTAACATTTATAAACACCATTTCACAGGCTTTATTCCACAAAAGTGCACAACTTTTGAGGCGTGTTAGCAGAAGCGGCACTATTTTGTATCGCTATTCGTTACTTTTGTCGTTTCCATAAAAAAATAGATCAAGTGCGCTTAAAAAGCTTAGAAATCAAAGGGTTCAAGAGTTTCGCCGATAAAACCGTACTCCACTTCGATGAGGGAATTACGGGCGTTATCGGGCCCAACGGGTGTGGTAAAAGTAATATTATCGACAGTATCCGCTGGGTGATCGGGGAGCAGAAGATCAGCCACCTCCGCAGCGAGAACCTTGAAAGCCTGGTGTTTAACGGGTCAAAGACCCGCTCGGCATCCGGCCTTGCCGAGGTGAGCCTTACCTTCGAAAATACCCGGAACCTGCTGCCGACCGAGTTCAGCACCATTACAGTAACCCGCAAATTCTACAAAAGCGGGGAAAGTGAATACCGCCTGAATGATGTTCAATGCCGCTTGCGCGATATCCAGAACCTGTTCATGGATACCGGGGTAAGCACCGACAGCTACGCCATCATTGAGCTGGGAATGGTTGATGAGATCATTAAAGACAAAGAGAACAGCCGCCGCCGTATGCTGGAGCAGGCTGCCGGCATCACCATTTATAAGACCCGCAAAAAAGAGGCTAAGCAGAAGCTGGATGCCACGGAGCAGGACCTGGCCCGTATCGAAGACCTGTTGTTTGAGATAAACAACCAGTTAAAGACCCTGGAGAACCAGGCTAAAAAAGCAGAGAAATACTACGAGATAAAGAAAGAATACCGCGAGCTGAGCATCGAGCTGGCCAAAGCGGCCCTCGAAGGTTTTAACCTCACGTATCGAGAGCTCAATAGCCAGTCGGAAATAGAGACTGATAAAAAGATCCGGCTGGATGCTGAGATCGCCAACGAGGAAGCGATCATTGAGCAGGAAAAACTAAGCTTTATTGAAAAAGAACGTGCCCTACAAAGCATGCAGCACGAGTTCAACGACCTGTTGCAAACCCTGCGTACCAAGGAGAATGAAAAGAACCTGGCTTCGCAGCGCCTGAATTTCCTGAAAGAAAAGGAAACCAGCCTGCAGGAGTTCCTGAACAAAAGTGAAGGCACCCTGAAATCTATTGAAGACAGTATTGAATATACCCGCGTACAGGTAGAGCAGGAGCAGGGCAAACTGGAAGGCCTGGAACAAATGGTGGAGGAGCATAAAGAAGCGGTGAGCGCCAAACGCAGCGTTTTTGATGAAATGAGAGGCCGGGTCGACAGTCTGCGGGCCGAGAACCTCAGCCTGCAGCGCAACCAGTTCGATGCCGAAAAGAAAGTGGCCGTTGCCGATACCTCTATCCAGAACGTTCAAAAAGCGATCAGCCAGATCGAAGAAGAACGCGAAGCCCGCTATAGCCAGTTAAAACAACTGGAAGAAGAAAAGATGGTGAAAGAGCAGGAGCTGGATAAAAGGCAGATTGACCTGGTGCAATTACAGGAACACCAGGAAAGGACCAAAGAACAGATCCTGATCACCCAGCGGGAACTGGAAGGTTTACGCCAACAGCTGGCCGAAGAAGGCAGAAAGCTGGACGCGAAAAAGAACGAGCACGATCTGCTGAAAAGTTTGATCGACTCCATGGAAGGTTATCCGGAAAGCGTAAAATTCCTGCATAATAACCCGGGCTGGAATCATACAGCGCCCATTTTATCAGATATCATATACGTTAAGGAAGAATTTCGCGCAGCCGTGGAGAACGTGCTGGAACCTTACCTGAACTATTATGTGGTGAACAACCTGCAGGAAGGTTTACAGGCGGTGCACCTGCTCGATAACAACAAGAAAGGAAAAGCGAATTTCTTCCTGCTCGATAAATTGAACGAACGTAAGAACGAACAGGAGAACGGCCATGCGCCCGCCAATACCATCGCTGCCATGGATGTGATTGAGGTAGATGCGCAATACCGCCAGCTGGCCGAGTACCTGCTCGGTAATGTATTCATTGCCGAAAGCGAGGATGCTTTGGCCACCAGCAACGGTTCGGTAGTGCTGGAAAAAACAGGTAAATACGTAAAAGGAAAATATGCGTTGACCGGCGGTAGCGTGGGTTTATTTGAAGGAAAAAAGATCGGCCGCGCCAAGAACCTCGAAAAATTGCATGAAGAGATCGTGGCATTGGAACAGGTGGTACAGGGATTGAAAGACGGCATTCAGCAAAAGCACAACGAGGTGATCGGCTACAACGAGCAATTAAAAGATACAGCCATTAAACAGGCCCAGGCCGATATCAATACACTTACCAACCAGGTATTCTCCCTCGAGAACAAAATGGAGAACCTGCACGGTTTGCAAAGTTCTTCCCAAAACAGGTTGGAAGAACTGCAGATGAACCTCGAAGAAACCACTTCTTCCATTTCAGGCACGCGCCAGCAATGGATGGAACTGGTGAACCAGTTGAACGAGCTGAAGGAACAATTGACCAGTGTTGAGAATGAATACAAATCGGCTGAAAGCGAATACAACAATGCCCAGTCGGTATTCAATGAATATAATCTTCAGTTAACCCGTCAAACGAGCAAGATCAATTCGCTGAAGCAGGAGCTGGATTTCAAGAGCAAACAGCTGGTTGATCTGCGTAACCAGATCGAAGCCAATGCATCGCAGTTGAAACAGACACTGGAAAGCATCACGGAAAGCGCCGACCAGCTGGCCAATGCAGAAAATGGGCTGGTAGACATGATGCGGCGCAAGGAAGAAGAGGAGAAAACGCTTAACGAGGCCGACCAGGCCTATTACAACCTGCGCAATGCGCTGAGCGAAAAAGAAAGTGAACTGCGTCATAAGTCGAAGGAAAGAGAGCAGACCGAGCATTTGCTGAGTGAAATAAAGGACAAGCTGAATGAATTGAAGCTGCAGCTGGCCGGAATGAAAGAGCGTTTGAGCGTTGAGTTCAAGATCAACCTCGATGATATCATCGATCAACCCCGTACAGGCGACACGCCGGTAGAGGAGTTGCAGGAAAAAGGCGACAAAATGAAAAAGCGCCTCGAGAACCTGGGTGAAGTGAACCCAACAGCTATAGAAGCGTTCCAGGAAATGAAAAAGCGCTACGAGTTCATCCTGGAGCAAAAGAATGACCTGGTGACGGCGAAAGACAGTTTGTTACAAACCATCCAGGAAGTAGAAGCTACTGCCAACCAGCAGTTCCTCGATACGTTCAACAAGGTGCGCGAGAATTTCCAGAAGGTGTTCAAAGCATTGTTCACGGAGGATGATTCGGCAGATATGATCCTCGAGAATCCTGAGAACCTGGCCGAGACCAGCATCGACATTGTGGCCAAACCGAAGGGTAAACGCCCGTCTTCGATCACGCAGCTGAGTGGGGGAGAAAAGACCCTCACGGCAACGGCCCTGCTGTTTGCGATCTACCTGATCAAACCGGCGCCGTTCTGTATCCTCGATGAGGTGGATGCGCCGCTGGATGATGCCAATGTAGGTAAGTTCACGCAAATGATCCGTAAGTTCAGCCAGGAGAGCCAGTTCATCATCGTAACGCACAACAAGCAAACGATGAGCGCTGTGGATGTGATCTACGGGGTAACCATGCAGGAACCCGGCGTAAGCAAGCTTGTACCGGTTGACTTCAGAAATTTGAATTAACGCGGTTTAATGATTAGATATGTTAAGCCCTGGCGGTAACGCCGGGGTTTTCTATTTACTGCACGCTTTTAAGCAAAAACAGCGCAGTTATGGGCGAAATCAGCGCAGATACAAACTGGCGTTTCAACGCATTGAAACATAAGTTACTTTCGCTGCACTTTACAGTAACTCTCCATAGCCATGAAACCAACAATACTGTAAAGCGTTTTGAGCATAAAAAATGCCCCGGCACCTGCCGGGGCATTTAAATATCGTGAACTTATGTTCTTAGTGATGTCCGTGGCCGCCTTTCCTGCCGCCACCGCCTTCCTGAACGGCCAGGGTAGCCAGGTCGCGATCGAACAGGTACATCCCGCCTTTGTCTTCACCGATCAGGTTCAGTTTATCGATGATCTCACGCGCCAGGCTTTCTTCCTCGATCTGCTCGGTAACATACCATTGCAGGAAATTATGGGTGGTGTAATCTTTTTCCTGGATACACAATTCAACCAGTGCATTGATCTCGTTCGAGACTTTTACCTCATGAGAATGCACGATATCGAAGATCTCACGGATGTTCTTAAAATCTTTTTGCGGAGCGGCGAAAGGGGGAACAATAGCATGGCCGCCGCGATCATTAATGTAGCGGAACAACTTCAGCATATGCATTCTTTCCTCATCCGAATGATGATACAGGAACTGCGCCACGCCTTTATATCCTTTAACTTCTGCCCAGGAGCCCATTGCCAGGTAATACATGGATGAATAGCCTTCCAGGTCTATTTGTCGGTTTAATGCCTCTTCAATTTTGCTCGAGATCATACGTGAATAATTTTATTCAAATTACTGAAATAATACAATAAACCGGTAACTTAATTACAATACCAGTTTGGCTATTCTTCCATTACTGCCCGCGAAAAAAACTGTTTTTCCTCTTTTAGCTTTACGGCACACATGATACCCGGTTTCGCTGATCAATCGCCAGTTCAGGCCGCCGTCGGTTGACAGATCAACGCCCGAGGTGCCGCAACATACGAGCTTTTTGTTGCTGATATACGTTACGCTGCTGCGATAGCCATGGGGCGGGGTAGCAGGGTGGAACCAGCTTTGTCCGCCATCGTTGGTGAGCACGCAATTGCGCGTAGTGTCCTTATCGTTGCTGAAATCGCCCCCGGTAATAATAAAGGTATTGCTTACACGAGGTCCGTCGCTGCGTACTGCAATTGAATTGGCGCCGGTGCTTTCCTTTCCCTGGATGATAGGGATCAACCGGCCGCCGGCATCATCGTGTAAGCGGCTCACGGTGCCGCCGCTCACGAACAGGAAATCCTTATTACGAAAATAATGGATATTGCTGCCGCTGCTGGCAAAACAGGCTTCCCCCGCCACCGCATTGGATTGCATGATGGCTGGTGTTTTCTTCCAGGTATTGCCGCCGTTGGTGGTTTTTGCAATGAAGAATTTAGAGTCGATGGGATCACCCACTACCACGCCGTGTTTGTTATCATAAAAGTCCATCGCATCGAGAAACATGCCTTTGGTGGAATCTGTAAATACCACCTTCCAGCTGTCGCCGCCATCGGTTGTCTTTAATATTCTGGCTGGTTCTGCTATGCCCATGATGATAGCTGTGGTCGCATTAAAAGCCTCTATATCGCGGAAATCGGTTTTTTCAAATCCTTTTACGGTGATCCATTTCCAGGTTTTACCGCCATCCAGTGACCTGCCAACGGTACCCTGGCTGCCGCTTACCCAAACAATGTCGTCGCTAACGGGACTTAAACCGCGGATCGAGGTGGCTTTTCCGCTAGTCAACAATTCTATGGTTTGAGCTGCTACGCAAAAATGCAGGCCTATCAGCAAGGATAACAACAATGATAAGCGGGCCGTCATGGGTGTTTTGTTTTGGAACCATGAATATAAAAGAAAAAGCCCTGACGGAACCGTCAGGGCCAATATAATTTCATCAGTCGACCTACCAAATTTGAACTGCTTTCATTGGTATCGGATTTCATTTCAAAGGTAAAACACTTTTTGGTTACAGGTTTTCAGGATATCGACTGGGTTTTTCAAGGATCCCATTGGATCTGGTTTTTGAACTAAGGCATTGGATCTGGAACTGTGGACGGTTTTTTTTAAGGATACGATCTACAATGTAAGATCTTGATTTTTTGGAACCGGTCTTTTACTGGATAATTGGATGGTGGTCTTCGGATACTGGATTTTGAAACCTCTTTAAAAACTTATTACTAACTGATCATTGTGAATCAGTAAATCAAAAATATATGTTAAACTCATTCAATCATAGAGCAAATCTGCCCGATTTAAAACCTTCAGTTATTACGTGGGCTATAGTTTAAACAACATACGGTTGCGGTAAATAACCAGTTAGTGGTATAGTAATTTTACTAAAGTGCCGGGTTGCGAACCCGGTAAGAGGGCAGTAATAAGATCTTTTCGGTTAAGGAACTTGACCATCGGCTTTGCGTAAATTCTACAGCTGGTTTTTACCGTGAATAAAAAGGCAACAATCAGCCTGCCAAAAAAAGTCTTTAGGTAAGGCAGCGTAATTGTACAGCAAGCTATGTGTTGCCCACTACGTAAAAATATCGGTTGTTTAATACAGATATAACCTTGGCGGATACCCGCCGGCTAAGGCTAAATCGATAATAGAAGTACAATGCACGCCGGTTGGTTCAGGAGCGTTGATTTGTCTTATGCAACCGGTTGTGCAGAAATGATTTTTGTCAATCGTATTTTATGCAGAAACCGATAAAAGTACAATTACTGAAAAACGCGCCAGGTGCAATATTTGCGGTATTTTAGCGATTTTAGAGCGTAATCCTGTTCATGTTTTGAAAAGTATTATTTACCAGATCGTATCTATTGTTGCTGTGGGATTGTATTTCGTACCTATGCTTATTGTGATAGCCAAAAAGCTATGGCCGGCCATTCCATTCAGGTTATTTGCTTTGTACTGGCTCACATGCGCTTTGGCGAACCTGGTTGAATTCCTTCCATTGTCTGAACGGGCTATGGACCTGTACACCACGATCTACAACCTGCTCGATATTCCCTTTGTATTGATCATCTTTTATTTCTCCACGACGGCTGTGGCTGTTAAAAAGTTCACCAGGCTGGTAGCGCCGGCCATGGTGGCGGTGGGCCTGGTAAACTGTATCATTCGCGGATTTACAACCGATGCGCTGGAGTATGTGCTGGGCGGTGAGCTGCTGATCGTATTGGGGGTCATCATCTGGGAGATCATTTTGAAATTACAAAAGATCAAACTCAGCGGCCATACCAAAGGCCTCCTGTTGATCTGGGCAGCGCTGCTGTTTGAATACGGAACCTTTGTAGTTATCTATATCTTCGATTATTTCCTGCCCGGCGTTTCTTCATCAGCCGATAGTTTCCTGATGTATTATTTGTCATCTCTGATTGCCCTTCCTGTAGCGATTGGCGGATTTTTAATAAAAGCCAAACGCACCAGCGCTCGGGAAACTGATCATTTCCAAAACCAGGCCAGCGCAGAATACTTAATTAGCTGATGTGCTGATGTGCTGATGTGCTGATGTGCTGATGTGCTGATTTGCTGATTGGAATGCACATTGACAACGCCCGACGTAGAACTTAGGAACTTTGAACTGTGAACTTTGAACAATAAACAGGTAATTACAAATTAATGATGGCGTAGGCTGTTTCACTTACGTACGGTCCGCCGGGATAGCGGGCGGTATAGTCGAGGTTGACCCAGTATTGACCGTTTTGTTCGTGGTAATACATATTGTCGATGGCTTCGTTGCCAAACAGGTGAATGACGGCCTGTTGCATCATCTCAAACTGTTTTTCGTCGCCACAAAGCAATTCAGGGTACAGGTGCCCATCTGTGAGGATCATGCGGCAATGAGCGCCTATGGCTTTCATACAGGTCACCATCAGGATGGTATGATCATCGCAATCGCCTCCCATTCCATTCTGAATGGTTTCCCGGGCGGTGGCAAAATATTCATCCCTTTCCGAATCAGATACGTATTTGAAATTGCTGTTGATGTATTTGAAAAGTGATAAGAGCCGTACCTGTGAACCGTATTTCGGGTAATACTCGTCAAAGGACTCTACCGAATGTTTTACGGCAAAGTTCCGCACCAGGGAATCGGTAGGATGTACTTTTGACTGCAGCGCTTTTACGGTCTTTGTAAGTGGACCGTCAAAGAAGGTCGGGCGCAACACGAGGTCAATTTCTTTCTGCTCTTTTTTGCCCCAGTTATTTTGCACCATGGATTTATAATCCCTGAGCATGTTACCAAAGCCATAGCCATTTGTCAGCTGATTGTAAATAAGTACCAGTATGAGTAAACCTACTGCCGGCAGCAATAAAAAGCGGAATAACCGGAGGGTAAGAAAAGTAAGGGCGGCCGCCAGGATAATAGAAACAGTAAGATCCAGGTTCCAGTCCCCCAATATCAATGGTGGAATGTAACGATTGATTAATGGGGCCAGCGGGATCACTGCAATTACACTTAAGATCACCAGCAGCACTTTCCTCGTATGGCCATATTTATCCTGGGCTTGGTTCATAACGCACTTGATTTACAGTAACGTAAGATCAACCATTTTTTTTGTATGGCAAGTGTTAAAGGTATCTGTAATTTGACCGGTAAAGATTTTACCTGATAACGTGGTAAAATAATGCATGGAGTTGTATCAGGCGCTTACCGCCAGTTAACCCGTTGGATCCCCCGAAAAATGGGTATCAACCAGGCAACTGGTTAAAGCAAACATACGAAAAAGCGGTCAGAAAGTAAAAGGTTTAACGTATAGTGTTGGCGGTTAAATGAGCGACAGGTTATAAAAAGCAAAAGGTTTAAAGCGTGACCTTTTTAAATATTAATAATATTCAAAGTGAGGTAACAGCTTTAAACCTTCCAACTTATAGTTCAAACTAACTACTCATCATCTTCTTCCTCATAATAGGCATCCTGGCCGTCGTTGTAAACGGCTTCCCATTCTTTCACTTTATCATCGCTCAGCAGTTCCAGAATGTCGAAGATCGGATCGTTTTTCTTTTTCCACACCAATACCGGCATATCCTCATACTGAGTGACATACAGGCACTGATCGGTTTCCACCGTTATCTTAATAAGCGTTACAGGATCGTCTTCTTTTTCCTGTATCAAATAATAACAGCCGGGCTCTAATAAAGCATACGAATACATACTAATATCCTCCACCTTTTTTAATGTTTCAAAAAAGAAGAATCAACAGGTTGCAAGCCGAATTTAACGGGTAGTGTCGCGTTTCGTTCTACAGAATTTAATGTGTTGGTTCCATGTAGTATAATGGGGGTGTAAGTTAGTTTCCCGGAACGCTGACGAATCAAAATTAGGATAAAAAAACACACTGGCCATAACCCCGGGGCCTGCCAGCCCGAATTTATAATTTGTTTAAAAATGGTTATTGACAACCAGTTCGTTACGTGGTTTAGCTGTTTTAGCGGGCGGAGATTAATTGATGAAATTTAAATTTTCGGATGCACTGTTTAAAACGGGTTTTTGGCATCCCGTTTATGTGCTGGCGAAGCTGGCAAAAATGCATTTTCGGCTGTCAAAATTAGGGTCGCCGGTGGTTCAAATTCCTCCTTTATATATTTATTAATTGTCCGAAAAACAAGTCATGCCAATAGCCGCCGGGCGCCGCCAGGTTTTCATGACAGGAAACCGGGGATTGCCATTCGCATGCAGTCTGAAAGTGCATATCCGGGTATTATAGAGATCTGATTTTACCGTTTATAGTTTTGGCTGCACTTTTCCGCGTACCAGTTGAATGCCGCGCACTTTCTGGTTCCGCACGGTGTGAACTGAAAGTTGAAGGTGGCGGGCTATTTGTTTGTTGCTGAAGCCGCCGATATAACTCAACAGGATTATTTTCCGGCATTGCAGCGGCAATGACTCCACGCTGTCGTAAACATCGTGTAAGATCTCTGACCGGGTGATGGAACTGAGTATAGATTCATCGAACTCGTCTGCAATAAGGCGCCAGCCGGCTTTGGCGCGTGCCTGGCGGCGCGTCCTTTGATTGTAGTTTATGCAGGCATTTTTCGTGCTGATATACAAAAATGCTTTTGCGGCTTCCAGGGCATTGAACTGATATCGTTTCTGCCAGTACTTTACAAAAATATCGGCAACAAGGTCTTCAGCGGCCAGCCCGTCTTTCAGCAGTTTACGGGCAAAATAGACCAGGGGATCATAAAAACGATCATAAACACTGGCAAAGGCAAGTGGCTCATCTTCATACCAATGCCCAGGTACGTTACATGGGTGCGGTAGGCGCATACAAAAGGTTTACTGGTTAAGATAATTGAGGGACTGCAGGCTGGTTGGGTGAGAAAAAACCGGATCGGGAGAATGACGGCGCAAAAATAAGGGAAAAGTGTAATGTGGGGTAGTGGTCCCACATCTTTTTTGTGAATTTCGGTGATCTTACTCCGGTTAATACATTATAATGAAGGCAGGGGACGATCAGGAGATCCTAAGAAAGTTTGGCGATAATCTAAAGCGGATAAGAAAACGCAAGGGCTTTAGCCTGCGTGCTTTGTCGTATGAGTGTTCTATAGACTTCAGTGATATTGGAAAAATTGAACGCGGACAAACAAATATCACCTTACTCACCATTATGCAACTGGCCAAAGCGCTCGAGATCCCGGCAGAGGATTTGTTTAAATGGGAGAACTAGCAAACGGGCTCATCCATGTTGCGGTATATCTTTCACTAAGCCGCTTATCAGCGGCAGTATGCTATTTCTATTAGTTCTGGCGGAAACCATCGCCAGGGCCGGCCGTTGCTTTGGAGACGGCTATGGCGCTTTTTGCGGCCATGCGCAAAAAAATACCCATTTGCAGCGTTTTACCGGTTAAAACGGCCTTACCGGAAAAGAAAAGCAGGCTGGTACAGGTACATCAGCGTCAGTATGAATCTTCTGCGTTTTCCATGGTGAATCAACTGGCACAAAAGTTTAAGCATTAATACTACTAAAACGACATTTATGCGAGCCATTTGGACCGGAGCGATAGGTTTCGGGCTAGTAAATATTCCCGTTAAACTATACAGCGCTGTACAAGGCAGTGAGCTTGATCTGGATATGCTGGATAAAAAGGATCATTCCAATATCCGTTTCCAGCGCGTGAATGAAAAAACAGGCAAAGAGGTGGCCTGGTCAAATATAGTTCGGGGTTACAACCTCGATGGCCAATATGTGGTACTTACTGAAGAGGACTTTCAAAAAGTAAGGCCCGAGAAAAATAAGATCATCAATATTGCAGAGTTTGTAGACGAATCTGAAATAGATACCATTTATTACGAAAACCCCTATTATCTGGCGCCGGAAAAGAGTGGCCAAAAAGCGTATAATCTCCTGCGTGATGCCCTTGAGGAAACCGGAAAAGTGGGATTGGGAACCTATGTACTGCGGAACAAGGAAAGTATTGGATTGATAAAACCGCATGAGGATATATTGGTTCTGAATAAGATACGCTTTGGCGAAGAGATCCGGGATGCTTCAGAACTGGATGTTAAAACAACCAAAAGCAATCCGCAGGAACTGAAAATGGCAATTGCCCTGATAAACCAGTTATCTGGCAAGTTTGATATCTCACATTTTAAGGATACGTATTCAGAGGATCTGTTGAAGCTGATCAAGGATAAAGCAAAAGGCAAGAAAATTGAGAAGCCCACTTTGCGCGTGGTGCATTCCCGGTCAAAAGACCTGATGGAGCAACTGAAAGCAAGTCTTGGGCAGAAAGAAAAAGGAGGCGGGGGCCGCCGAAGAAAAGCTTCGTGATATCAAAAAAAGTAAGAAAAATTTCGGTAAATTAGTAGTAATCCATCGCGTGTTTTTGGTTAATGCTTAACCATAACAACGGTTATTGTTCGCCCTACGAAGTTGACATTCACGTCTTACAATACGGAACAATTTTTATAAACACTTGAAAATATCACGCTTGTGGAATATCAACAAATAGCCGAAATTGTAAATGACCTTTCTACAATTAATCGGGAACGGGCTAAGGCTTACGAGGAAGCGTCTTTTCTTAATTTCATTTTTAACCTGGAGTTACGCGGCACATTTGCCTTACTGGCCAACCAAAGCCGGCAAAACAGTTTTGCGCTCCGTCAATACCTGGAGCAATTGCAAAGCCATATTCCCGTCACAAAAAAGCCATTACCCCAGCTCAGATTTGGCGATCTGTATAACAAATGGAAAGAAATGGGCGTATCCTTTTCCGGTCCGAACATCTACGACATGCTGAAAAGCAGTGAAGCCGGAGAACAAGCCATACAGGTCATTTATAGCAACGCGATTGCCCAGCTGCCTGCCGGTGAACTGCAATATTTGCTGGAAAACCAGTTGCGGGGACTGCAAAATTCACACAGCGTTGTTATCGGCATTTTGAACCAGCCGCAGAAAATGCCGCAGAAAATGAAAAAGTCGATTTAACCGCGTGCGGCTGAGTGCTAATTACCCGGTAATTCACTGATCTTTTTCAGAACTGACTTAAGGTTTATTCCTTTTCCTAATACGGGTTTGAAAATATCTCCAACTTCCTCAGCCCGGCTATACATATTTTCAATGGTAAAATCCTGGATGCTTAGTCCTTTTTTTACTTCTTCCCAATGCAATGGCGCCGAAGCTGTAGCTCCTGGTTTCGGACGTAATGCATAAGGAGCGGCGATCGTTTGTATAGACCGGTTCTGCAAATAATCCAGATATATCTTTGTTTTTCTTTTGGCCGGACTGCGTTCCAGGCTGGTAAAAGCGGGCATTTCGTTGTGTGCGATCGTTACCAGTAATTCTGCTAACTGCCGCGACTGATCGTAATCATAAGCGGCACCGAGCGGAATATAAATATGCAGTCCGGTAGAGCCGGAGGTTTTGCAATAGGTGTCTATCTCCAGATCGTCGGCCAGTTGTTTAATCACCTGCGCTGCTTCAATAACTTTATCGAAAGAGATCTCTCCGGGGTCAAGATCAATGACGCACCAGGTAGGGTTATCGGGCTTTTTGGTGGTGCTGTGCCAGGGGTTCATTTCAATACAGCCCAGGTTGGCCATGTATAACAAGGATGCTTCATCGGTGCAAACCAGGTATTGTTTTTTCTCGCCATCCGACTCACTTACGTAATCGTGTTTTTCAATCCAGTCGGCCACTTTACCCGTAACATCTTTTTGATAGAAGCTGGGTTTGTTAATGCCATTGGGAAAGCGGTTCATCGATTGCGGCCGGTCTTTCATATAGGGCATGATATAAGGCGCAATGCGTTCATAGTAGTTCAGCAGATCGCGTTTGGTGATCTTCTCGGCCGGCCAGTATGTTTTATCGAGATTGGTAAAGGTGAGCTCTTTTTTATTGATGATGACCACCTGTTCTTTTTCGGTGTCATTCAAAAATCCTTTGGGCAGTTGAGAGGCCGTTTGCTTTTTGCGTCTTCCGGTACCGGCGGCTTCTGGTTTCGGCGCGGCGCGTTTTGGCGTAACCGTTTCCTGTATCTCTTCGGTATCGGGTGCTGTGTTTGGCGTGTTGCTTTTCGATTTACGCCTGGCGCCGGCTGCTTTACCCGTTTTGCTTTTTGAAGCGGTCTTCGTTGGCATGGTTTTGCTCGATTTGCTTTGTTTATTATTGGCAGTGCTTTCTGCTTCGCCTGCTTCTACAGCGGTATCCATTTCAACCGCATTTTCCTTATGTACGTCTTTGGCGTTTTTGTCTTCCCGCAAACCCATAAAAATGGGTTGCCGCAGGATCTTGTCTTTTGTCCACTCAGAAAATTTTACTTCACAAACCAAGACCGGTTTTACCCAGGTACAGGGCATATTGGTCTTGGGCTTTTTAACGAAGGGTGATGAGGGAACAATCAAAGGTTTCAGTTTTTTATAAACGGCTGCCAGGGATTCTTCCGTAAAACCGGATCCTGTATGCCCTACATAGATCAATTTATTGTTTTCGTATACACCCAGCACCAGGGCGCCAAAGTGGCTGCGGCTTCCTCTTGTTTCAGTGAAACCACCGATCACCACTTCCTGCCGTTGATTGGCTTTTACCTTTAACCATTGTTTGGTGCGTACCCTGGGCGTATAAGGACTGTCAATTTCTTTGGCGATGATGCCTTCGAGGCCCTGTTCGGTAGCCATTTTAAAGAACTCAGTGCCGTTTTGTTCGATATGATCGCTGTAACGGATCATGGGGTGATCGGGCAGTATTTGCTGCAGGATCGATTTACGTTCATGCAAAGGCAGGTCCATCAGGTTATACCCGTTCAGCCATAACAGGTCGAACACATAATACGCCAATTCGCCCTTGCGACTATTTTGCCAGTTTTGCAACAGTTGAAAATCGCTTTTACCCTCTTCATTGAGGGCAACGACTTCGCCATCGAACACAGCTTCCATGTTCAACTCCTGCAATGCTTCCACTACCGTAGGAAATTTGCCATTGAAGGGAAGGTTCTTACGCGACATAAGGGTAACATCGCTGCCGTTGATGTAGGAAACAGTCCGGTAGCCATCATACTTCAATTCAAAAAGCCAGTCCTTGTCATCAAACGCGCCATCGGTAAGGGTAGCCAGCATGGGAATAATGCCGGCCGGCATCGGTTCTCTTTTACCTTTGGCTAAGCGCTTTTCGAGTGCGGCCGGGACTTTTTTTTTAACGGCCTTTTTCCTGGTTGGAGCAGCCGTTTTTTTCGCGGATGATTGTTGAGAACTGCTCTTTTTAGTGGAGCTGCTTTTGCGGTTACTTACCCATTCATTGGTGCTTTCTTTAGCTACCTGTTCGAGTGTCAAACCAGATTGAACTGATTTAGCTTTTCTGGTAACATCGGTGGTACTGGCGTATTTGTCGCGTTTCTTGATCAGCAGCCAGGCATTGTCTTCGCTGCTTTTTATATGTACCAGGGCAAAGTCTCCTTTGAGTTTTTTTCCATGTAAGCGGATCTTGAGATCGCCTTTATGTAATTGAGCAAGCAGGTGTTTTTCGGCTTTTTTGCTATCCTCGATGTGTTCCATCGGTTCATACGTGCCTTCATCCCAAACGATCACGGTGCCAGCCCCGTAATTACCAGGTGGAATAATGCCTTCAAAATCTTTATAATCGTAGGGGTGATCTTCTACCATCATGGCCAGCCGCTTGTCTTCGGGGTTCAGTGAAGGGCCTTTCGGAACCGCCCATGATTTCAGCACGCCTTCCATTTCGAGGCGAAAATCATAATGCAGGCGGGAGGCATCGTGTTTCTGAACAACAAAATGCAGGGAGCCATCAGCGGCTTTCTTTTTCGGTGCCGTTTTTTTACCTTCCGGTTCAGGTGTTTTATTAAACGACCTTTTCTTTTTATAAGTGGAGAGACTCATATGAAACAGGTCAAAAAACTTGTGCCATCCAGCTGCAATAGGCAATTGGCAGTTGGCAGTTTACCATTCACCATTGACCATTCACCATTGACGCCCGTAATGGCGTTTACTTCAAAAAAGTAAGCAAGGCCTGCTTAAACTGTCCCAGGTCCTGGATATGCGGAATATGACCGATGCCGGGCATTTCGAACAGAAGGGCATTGGGGATCTGTTCCTGCGTTTTCTTGGCCAGGGCAGGGTATTGACCATATTTGTTTTTATCGTCTTCGCTCAGCAGGGCTTTACCTACAACGGTGCGGTCTTCCGTACCAATGATCAACAGGGTGGGCGCGGCAATGCGGTCCCATTCATAACAAACGGGCTGTTCATAGATCATTTGATAGGTAATGGCATTGATACGGGCAATCCGCGGGAACTCCGGATTTTTCAATGCATCGGCCTGGGCCTGTACATATTGCTCATACTCAGGTTTCCATTGCGGATAATAGGATTGCTGGTATTTTTTATAAGATTCGTAAGTGGCGCCGATCTCCTTTTCATACAACTGATCGGTTGTTTGATAAGGCACAAAGCGTTTATAATCTTCGAGCCCGATAGGGTTTTCCAGGACCAGTTTTTCTACTTTGCCAGGATACATCATGGCAAAGCGGGCAGCCAGCATGCCACCCATAGAGTGCCCGATAAGATATACTTTGTTTATCTGCAGCGAGTCAAGCAGTCCGTTCATCGCATAGGACAGCAGGTGAAAACTGTAATGCAGTTCCGGTTTATCGGAACGGCCCCAGCCGGGTTGATCGGGTACGAGCACCCGAAAACCTGATCTTACTAAAAAGGCCATTACATCTTTCCAGTAATAGCCATTGAAATTCTTACCATGAAATAGCAATACGGTCTTCCGCGGGGCTGAATCCGGCAGGGCGTCCATATAGGCGATCTGAACCGGTTTATTTTCCAGGGTAATATTAAATTTCTTTACCGGGTATGGATATTCTACCTGTGCCTGCAAAAACAGGGTTATTGTAAGGCAGAAGAGTGTCATCAGGGGTTTAGGATAGATTATTCTTACCATGTAGCAATGAATTATAAGCATGAAGTTACATGCATTTGGTAACCGTTAGTTGATTTAAGATATTTTAACATGATCCTAAGAAGCGAAACTCCCATATATGCAGAAACGCTTCTGCATTTTCCTGTTAGGCAAAGATGGGTACTACGGTTCCGGGTGTAGGGGTTATTCCGGTTCGGAATCTATTTTTTCCTTTACGATATCAATCAACTCGTTCAGCTCGCGGGGATCCATAATGTTTTTCTGATTGCCCATCTCGTATTCGTTGAACAATACATCGCCCTGTTGCGTAAGGGTGAACAGGTAATTGTCTTCGCTAAATACATCGAATACGATCATGTCGCCGAAATCCCTTTCCTTGATCTGGCAGGAAATGGTTTTACCACTTACTGACAGATCCATTGTTTTCGTTTGTAGTTCTTCCATAACCTGCAATTTGAATTTTAAATAAGTGGAACGGTTCAAATACTATTTTCATTAATGGAAGATCGCCTGTTCTTCTCTTTCCTGAACAGGGATCTTCTTCAATAATTCGTCGTAATTCTCGTCTTCATTATGAGTTGTATAAACACCATAAGCATCCATACTGTAGCCTATGGTGCCGTCATTAGCTTCAATAAGGTAAACCACTGAAGAGTCACCCGGATCGGATGCACCTTCAAAACGATAGGTTTTAATGATCGTTAATTCTTCCGGTTTATAGAATTTACCGTTTGACGTGGTGAATCCATCGTTCTTGGGAGTAAATTCATTATCGTTATGTTGTTTTCTTAACTTCTCCAATACGGCGGTTAAGGTTGTCATTTCTGAAGGTTTCGTTTCCATAACAAGTTTTTTAAATGAATAAATTGTTCATCGATTATTGAATACCAATCTGGTACTTCATACGTGCTGTTATATCATTTCAAAAACCCGTGCCACCCAATACCGCTGTGTTATATTGGTTTTCTATTCAAAACCTGAATTGGACCTTACCAGCCATTATTTGTTGTTGAAATCATGCCCTATTGGTGAAAAATTTCTACACAAATCCGGGCTTCAGCGCGAATGGAAAAGATGGATGATATTTGACCGGCTTGTTCTTCATTCTCCTGATTTTGGCACAGAATTTTCAGATGATAATTAGGCGATAATTTTTTCCTTCTGGCAATTAATACTCTTAAGGAGAGTGCTAAGAATGCTGGATACCTAAAAGTACAAAGGGAAAAAAATATCACGAGCCCCGGGTAAAACCGGGGTTTTTTTATTGGTATTGGGGTTGCTGCAAATTCTAAAAAGAAATTATGGCAACAGCAGTAAAGAAAAAGAAGCGGAGCACATCCAGGAAAAGTGCCACTACTACCCGCACAAGGACGGCCCGGAAAACTGCTCCCGAAAAGGCAGCATCGAAGGAAAAGGCACCCAATAAGAAATGGTCACGGCGGGTCATGCAAACCAGCGATGCGCTGGACCTTGAATCCGGTATTTTCAAGTCAAAGGATGCAAAGAAAATAGCCAGGTCATTAAAACGGTCAGCCGAAAAAAGCGATAGGAGAAAAGGCAGTCCCTTTCAATCGGCCATGTCGATGTTGAATTTCTATATCAACCGGGCCGGTAAACAACTTACAGCTAAAGAAAAAGAACCGCTAGAGAAAGCCAAACAGGAATTGCGCGTGCTTTTTAACAGGGAAGACGCTTGACCTTCGGTGCAAAGCAAAGGGGGGGCCAGGTAAGTATCCTGCCATCCAGATCGGTATTAATACATAAACCACACAGCCGGGGGACAACTGCCAATTATTTATACGCCCAACGCCGGATCTGGTTCAGCCCAAAGCTTTTCAACGAGTTACCATTCAGTGCATGTACCGTTTTTGCCCATGGATAATCATTTACCACCGGTCACAACCAATTTGCTCCGGTTTTGTTATATTGGGGGCTAACGATTGTTAGCAAAGCCATATCTTTGTGATTACCATAACGCCCCCCATCTTAAAAACAGAACTTACTATATGAACAAAAAAGAAGTGTATATTATTTCTGCCGTACGTACGCCCATGGGCAGTTTCGGCGGTGGGTTAAAAGATTTTCCGGCCACAAAGCTGGGCGCCATTGCCATAAAAGCGGCCCTCGAAAAAGCAGGGGTACAGCCCAACCAGGTACAGGACCTGTTAATGGGCTGCGTAATACAGGCGAACCTAGGCCAGGCGCCTGCCCGGCAGGCAGCCAGGTATGCCGGTTTGCCCGATGAAGTAAACTGCACTACGGTAAATAAAGTATGCGCCAGTGGCATGAAAGCCATTGCGCAGGCTGCTCAAAGCATAGCCCTGGGAGATGCTGATATTGTGGTGGCAGGTGGTATGGAGAGCATGAGCAATGTGCCCTTTTATGTAGACAATATGCGTTGGGGAAATAAATATGGCAACAGCAGTTTAATTGATGGACTTGCCAAAGATGGACTGACCGATGTGTATAATGGCCAGGCGATGGGTAATGCGGCCGAACTTTGTGCGAAAGAGTGCGGTATTTCGCGGGATGAGCAGGACGCATTTGCCATTGAAAGTTATAAACGCAGCCAGGCTGCCTGGGCGGATGGGAAATTTGCCGACGAAGTTGTCCCGATTGACATTCCCCAACGGAAAGGCGATCCCATCAAGTTCTTTAAAGATGAAGAGCCTTTCAATGTAAAATTTGACAAGATCCCCGAATTGAAACCTGCCTTTCAGAAAGAAGGTACCGTTACGGCAGCGAATGCCAGTACCATGAATGATGGTGCGGCAGCGCTGGTACTGATGAGTAAAGAGAAAGCGGAGGAGTTGGGAGTAAAGCCAATTGCAAAAATTATTTCATACGCCGATGCCGAGCAGGCGCCGGATTGGTTTACAACAACACCTGCGATTGCTGTACCGAAGGCGGTGGCCAAGGCTGGCCTGCAAATGAGTGATATTGATTTTTGGGAATTGAATGAAGCATTTGCCGTGGTAGGAATTGAAAATACAAAACGCATGAAGCTGGATCCGGCGAAGGTAAATGTGCATGGAGGTGCTGTTTCGTTGGGTCATCCTTTAGGCGCCAGTGGGGCCCGCATCATTGTAACACTTATAAATGTGTTGAAGCATTACAATGGTAAATATGGGGCTGCTGGCATTTGTAATGGCGGTGGCGGCGCATCGGCCATAGTGATTGAGAAGATGTAATAAAGTATATATTAAAGTGAAAGTCCTCCCGGTAAGCCGGAAGGACTTTTTTATTTAGAACTGAGGTCTGCACGAAAGGAAATAATTCGGTCGAAGCTTTTTTGAATGTTTGCCGGACTTTGCAATCTGATCTGGTAGCCGCTGGCAATGTATTCGCTTTGAATCGCTAGATAATGGTTAAGCTATTGGGGTTACATTTTCAGAAGAGGCTTACAATAGGAAAAGAGAGGAGTGTGATGGAAAAAAAGGCAGTGAAAAGTTACAAAGAATATAGATTAAGAAAAAATGATATCCATCAGAGCTGCTATTAAACCGTTAGTTGATGTCATCTGGAAGGTTTTACATTTTACATTTGTGATATGAATGAGATTCAAATACGAGAAGCAACCATTGCCGATGCCTCCTTGATAGCCGACCTGAGCCGTAAAACATTTTATGACTCCTTTGCTGCTGATAACACCAGAGAGAACATGGATAAGTTCATGAATGAAACTTTCACGCGGGAGAGATTAATAGAAGAAGTAGGGGCTGCCGGGAATATTTTTTTACTGGCTGAACAAAATGGGGAAGTAGTTGGATATGCACGATTGCGGGAAACGGCAAACCCGCTGGCAGCAGGAGAGGCGATTGAGATCGCCCGCATTTATGCCGTACAAAATAGTATTGGCAAGGGAGTTGGAAGTGCCCTGATGCACCGTTGCATTGATGTAGCAAAGCAGAAGCAGGTTCCGGTGATCTGGCTGGGCGTTTGGGAACATAACCAAAAAGCCATTGCCTTTTATACAAAGTGGGGCTTCGAACGGTTCAGCGAACATGTGTTTATGGTAGGCGACGATGCACAAACGGATTGGTTAATGAAGAAATCGTTATAAATTGGTATTAATGCGGCGGCCATTGTTAGATCCTCAAAGAATAAGGTCGATCATTCGGATAATTGCGCCATCCACACGTTGGCATTACCACATTCAGGATCATTTTCCCGGTATTCGAGAATCCGGAAAGCATTTTCTTCAAGCAGTGACCGGTATTGAGATGTATTGAGAGAACCGTGAAACAGCTTTGTTCCATCATTTGTTACCCATGACTCACTATATTCAGTTCCTGAAGTGAACAGTAGCAATCCACTGTTATTCAAATGAGTTTTGAAAATTTGAAACATCGGTGGCTGGTCTTCGGGGGGAAGATGGAACAAGCTGTGCCATGCAATAATGGCATCAAATTTTTGACCCAGTGAAAGTTGGCGCATATCTGCCAGCACAAATTTTATGGACGGAAAATTCTTTTTTGCTATCTCGAGCATGCGGTAGCTGGCATCTACGCCGATGACCTGCATTCCCTGGCTTAATAGATATTTTAATATAGGTATTCCGGTGCCGCAGCCAAGATCCAACACCCTGGCTCCATTACCTACAATATTAATTAGTCTGTCAAGATGGGCTTGCTCCATCACTCCCTGGTACCGATTTTCGAAAAACCAGTCCGCAATAATATTGTACGCCTCAAAAGCATTTTTTTTTTCGTTCTCCATAACGTTTGAATGGACATACAAATGTACCGAGAAAACCGAGTGCTTCTTTTTTAGTGTGCTTATCAATAGAAAAACTACATATTAAGAAAACCCACCGATTAAGATCGGCGGGTAACTTACAACAACTACACATACGCCCAACAATTACCGGGCATAGCACCCCGGTTGGAGCAGTCATGGAACACCATTAAAACATACACGGATTCGGCAAAAACAATTTTTATAATGAGCTCTTGCTTAAGCAATATTTTAAATCGTAGAAAGCTTTTTGTTGTTAACAGCAGGGTTGCTCCAAGGTGCCCAAGATGCGTATTGCATGCAGCTGCATCACATACCACTAACTTTATATTCCCGGGCAACTGCATTATATTGAATTGGATTTTAAAGCGCAGTATGGACACTTTTGGCAACACCATTCCAGAGCACTGATTCAAAGAGTATTTTTGGACTAACTGCAGTGCTCGCTTTAGTAGCCTTTCAGTCTTTCGTAAAGAGCTAATTTTTGTAAAGGTTTTGGTTAATGATACGATTAGGTAAATAGCATTGCTGCCATTCAATTTGCAGCCCCGGCTTTGGGAGCATGTTCTTTATATTCATTCCATTTCAGCCATATCCTCTGGTTGCTCTTCAGGCTCGCCCTGATTCCTGCCACCACCCAACATGAGCAGCTCATTTAATACTATTTCTGTAACATAGCGTTTAATGCCGTTTTTATCGGTGTATTGGCGATGCACCAATTTACCAACAACGGCCACCTCTCTTCCTTTGGTCAAATATTTTTCTGAAATATCAGCGAGCTTGCCCCAGGCAACCACATTATGCCATAAGGTTTCAGAAACTTTCTGGCCCTGCGCATTGCGGTAAGTATCATGGGTAGCGATTGAAAAACGGGCTAGTTTTTTACCGGTTTCGGTAGTGCGTATTTCAGGTAATTGACCTAAGTATCCGATAAGCTGAACTTTGTTTCTTATTGCGTACATAACTGTATTTTTAAGATTATTAATTTTATTTCAGTCTCTCGTTTCTGGCGCCGTTCGATTGACAACTCAAAGATGCAACCCACGGAAAGCGGTAGTCGGTTTTTAAACGTTTGTATCCGGATATAGTCGTTTGTTGTCGTTTACAAACGACTATTTTTTGTACTTTCCATCATTCAATAGCCATTTAAACCTTTGATAATGACTGTTAAAAACTGTCTGGCCTGCGACAGGCCGATTAAAGGCCGCACAGATAAAAAATTCTGCGACGATTCATGCCGGAATAACTACAATAACCGGTTGAACAGCGATGCCAATCCGGTGGTGCGGAATATCAATAATGTTTTGCGTAAGAACCGGCGCATCCTGGAAGAGCTGTTAGCAGCGCTTGAAAAGAAAGTACTGGTGGTTGACAGGCAGAAGCTGGCTGAAAAAGGATATCAGTTTGAATATTTCACCGAACACTTTACGACCAAAGAGAATGACCAGTATTATTACTGTTATGATTATGGTTACCGCACTTTACAGGATGAAAAGCTGCTGGTGGTAAAAGACACGCGTAAAAAGACCTTTCCGGGGGAGAAGAAGCAAAGATTGGTGAAGCAATAGCAATTTACAATGACAATGCGTCACCTTTATGTTATTGTCAAATGTAAAAGTTAAAAAGTCATAGGGAATCGGGCTAAAAAGGTTCGAATTCCATTTAAGTATTTATTAACCCCTTGCTATAGACTGTGCCGGAAATTTTTGGATAATGGGTATGACCCAGGCAGGATAATTCATTACTTGTAGGTATACTTTACCATTTTCTATGCGTAAGATTTCTTGTGGTGTAACAGGTTCTTCACTTAAAGCTATCCCGTTATCAAAAAGAGTAACCAAATCAAATTGCGTCACATACTTATAAAGATTTTTATAACCGAATTCATAATTGTAGCGAATAGTTTCCTCTGACACTCTACTAGACTCTTCAAGTGAATTAAATCCCATGAACACAAGGTGGATTTGATATCCGGCGTTTTGAAACTCTATAGATGTCTTCATTGGGTTTTCTGAACTAAAGTTGGTTTCAAAAGCATAATTTAAGCGGGATTCTATTGCCTGTTGTTTCTGACCTTCAAATATGTTTTCGTTAATATAAGACCATAATGCTTCACTTCCTGTTTCTGGATATTTTTTTACTAAAGCCGCCATGTGCTTATCACCATCAAAAACTTCGAGATCCGCGGTGGTTATTTCTTTTGAAAAGAGACTTTTTTCCTGTGCCGTTTGGTCCTGCTACAACAAAAAGTACAGGATTGCCCATATATATTAATATAAAATCTTAATTACTTTTTCTTCTGAGGTAGTAGTGTTTTGTTCAATGAGGACTGTATAACCATTAGGGTATTTATGAATAAATAAACTAGGCTTTACACACAATTCATTTCTATAAACCATAGGCAGATTCATTGCCTTAGTTTTCTCAATCTCATTCTGCAAAACAGCCTTCAACCTGCTTTCTTTTTCTTCAGCGGTTAATGCGAAAAAAAGTTTCCGTCCTTCTGAAGCCATATTGTTTCTTGTTTGCCTGTCAAAAATAGCAAATTTCCAGCTGTTTTCTTTTGTCTTGCAAGTTATTGATTATAAATATAGTGTACTAAGGCAACGCCCTGCTCATTTTGTGAATCCGTTCTTAAAAATGAGGAATCGCATATTCTGGGCCGCCTCACTTCCTCAACAACTTATTATTCACGATCTTCTCCATGATTTCTTCCTTCTGGTATTTGGAGATGGGAATCTGGTACTTGCCGCCCACGTGCAGCATATTCCCTTCTATAGATTGAATGCGCTGGATATTCACCAGGTACGATTTATGCGGCTGAATGAACTGGCTCGCGGGCAGCTTTTCCTGCATGGCTTTGAGGGTAGCGTGGGTGATCAGCTTTTTGTCGGGTGTATAAAGCGCTACATAGTTCTCCATGGCTTCTACAAACAACAAGTCCTCCAGGTTAACTTTCTCCAGTCTGTTATCGGTTTTAATGAACAGGTAAGCCGGTGCCGCTGTGGACACATTGATGAAATAGTCGTATGCTTTATTCGCTGCTTTCAGAAAACGTTCAAATGATATGGGCTTTAACAGATAATCCAAAACATCCAACTCATAGCCCTTGATCGCATATTGTTCATAGGCAGTTGTGAAAATCACCTTAGGGGCCTGCGGGTTATTTTTCAGGAAATCAATGCCGGAAACATAAGGCATTTCAATATCCAGGAAAAGCAGGTCGGCCCGCTGTTGTTTTAGTAAGGAGTTTAATTGGACTGCATCTTCACAAACACCAACGAGTTCCAGGAAATCGATTTTTTCAATATATCCCTCCAAGCCTTTGCGGGCTATCGGTTCGTCGTCAATGATCATACATTTGATGGTTGGTGTCATACTAATTGTATTTGGATAGCCGCAAAGTAAGTATTCCCTTTCTTTTCTGCGGTAAATGTATGTTTTGCCGGATACAATAGTTCCAGTCTTCGTTTTAAATTTTCCAGGCCGATACCGTTCCTGGATGGCGCCTTTGCCTGCTGATATCCCAGGGCCGTGGGTACCGAATTTTCTACTGCAAAACACAAAATATCATTTTCTCTGCGCGCTTCAATGCTGATGTGATAATCACCGCCTACATATTTAAAGGCATTTTCTACGAGGGGCAGAAATAACAACGGATATACCTGTTCATCATTCAGCGAGCTGTCAAAATGTACCTGCAGTTGCAGTTTATTCGAGCTTCTTACTTTTTGCAATTCGATAAAGTTCTGCAAATAATGTAATTCCTGGCTAACAGGCACCGTCTGTTGCTGATCGTATAACTGGTAACGTAATAGCTCCGAAAATTTCTCGATGCTTTTCTTTGCTTCGGCTACATTATCATCCATTTGAAAGTAAACAGTATTCAGCGCATTGAACAAAAAATGCGGATGATATTGTGCTTTTAAGAATTTAAGTTCTGTTTGCAGGTGGTCATTGGTCATTTTTTCGAGCAGCAATTTATTGTTTACATAGGCTTGTAACAATTTGTTGCTTCTTACCACCGTGTAGTACACCAGACAAAACAAGAGAGGAATGATATTGATAGTGGCAAAATCACCCCAGCTTAAGCCATCGTCGGTCAAAGCCACCATCGGAGTAACGATGGCGTTGTTGATCAGTTCTGTAATTAGCACTACCCACAGAAGCTCCTGCAGCACTGTTTTAAAATCTATATTGTGTTGTAATCTTTTATCGAAGCGTTGAAACAGCTTTTCAAATGCATACATGGTAAGATACCCCGCAGCTACTACAAACACCAGTTCTATACCTGTGATGATCCAGGCCCGCCGCCAAACCCTGAAATGGGAAACTGTATCATTCAAGATTCTAATTGTGATATAGATCAGCAATCCAAACAATCCGGGGAACGCATATTTCCAAAACCGTTTCATCTGAAACTAATTATTGTGTTTGAGCCAGATGGAACTTACCAGGGCAAAATTCTCACGGTTAAGCATAGTAATGACAATTTTGCCCCGGACGTTTCATCATTCGTAAGTTACGATATTTGGATGGCTGATGGAATTGTTGCAGCCGTTTTTACGGGTGCAGTTTCAGCGTCGTTTTTAACACCGGGCTTTGCCTCTTTTTTCTTCGGTTTCATCCCAAATAAAAACCGCGTAATGTCATAGGGTCTGATCAGCAAATGATAAATACACATGATCAGCACAAAGGAAGTAATAAATGTGAAGATGAATTTGCCGTATACCGGATCGGGGCTTTGCAGCACATAATACACTATAATCACTATAATGGTCTGGTGCAAAATATAAAAAGGATAGATGGCCTCATTGATATAATTCTGGATGCGGTGTTTTTTATTCAGATATTTTTTACCGTACCCAATGGCGGTAAAGATCCAGCACCAGGCGGTAATGGGAAATAACGACATATACGCATAAGTACGCCAGTCGCTTCGCCAGTTTGAAATCAGATCTTCAGGTTCCAGGTCATTCCACCTGATATAATTGATGCATAGAATACTGGCAAAGGCAAGCAGGAAGGAGATACGGCGGTTCCGCTCAAGGCTATCAGTTAAGCCAGGAAAATTCACACAGATAAAACCAGTCATTAAAAAAAGCAACCAGTAGATATGCCTGCTCCAGTCGTGAATAAGATCATGCGTTTCGGGGAACGACAGGTTCATAGCGGTATAAGCGATCACACTGGGAACAGCGAGCCAATAGACCAATTGGCGTTTAGCCAGTTTGTTGAAGAAGGCCAGCCGTTCTTTACCTTGTTCACTCATCATCCATTTTAAGAGCGGCGCAAACAATATATCGTACAAAAACAAATAAACAATAAACCACAGGTGGTGCCAGCTGAAATTACCAGCGGGGTAGGGGCCGGTCGTGAAGATAGTAGGATAGAAGTCTGCAAAATTCCCATTAAAGCCTTGTGTCAGTCTTTCCATGTATACCTGCGGCGGTACTATGACCAGGATGCCAAATACCAATGGAATGAACAATCGCCGGAAGCGTAAGCCTATGAAGGCGCCGGTGGTCCTGCTTTTCAACATAAAAAAGGTTACGGTGCCTGAAATGAAAAATAAGAGCGGCATTCTGAAACGGCCCAGCCAGAAATTCACCTCCATGAGCAGGTTGCTGGTCTCTTTATTTTTAAGGTGCCATTCCCATTCTTCCACGAATGCCATGCCTGCATGCAGGAAGAAAACAGCGAGAATTGAGAGAACGCGAAGCCAGTCGAGATAGGCCTGGCGGGTAGAAGCAGGTTGCATAAGGTTAATTTTCTACAAACCTAGTTTTGCGCAGTGTGGGGGTAAAATTAGTTTGACGTATGGACGGTTCCGGCCGGTCAATGGGCAGATTAGCTAATTTGCCAATGGCTAAGATGGTGGCTTTGCCAAGGCTAATAAAAAACCAGGGGAAAAACGCGATAAACGGGGGTGAAAGCCGCCTGCAACGGGCCTTTCGCTTTCTGTGTGACCTTCTGTCTGTTAGACATTTAATTTATTATTGCCCGGCAATTTGTTATTATGCTCGTTTACCAATAATTTTGCCCGGTTTTAAAAACTGAATACAGAATGGCAAGATCTATCGCATTTCGCGAAGCGCTCCGCGAAGCTATGAGTGAAGAAATGAGGAGAGACGACCGGGTTTTCCTGATGGGTGAGGAAGTAGCTGAATACAATGGCGCCTATAAAGTAAGCCAGGGCATGCTGGCGGAATTCGGCCCCAAAAGAGTTATTGACACCCCTATTGCTGAGCTGGGTTTTGCCGGTATTGCGGTAGGTGCTGCTCAGAACGGATTACGTCCGATCGTTGAGTTCATGACCTGGAACTTTGCCGTACTGGCATTGGACCAGATCTTAAACACCGCTTCGAAAATGCTGGCTATGAGCGGTGGACAAATTGGTTGTCCGATCGTTTTCCGAGGACCCAACGGTTCTGCCGGTCAGCTGGGCGCCCAGCACTCTACGGCTTTTGAGAGCTATTATGCAAATATCCCCGGTATTAAGGTAATTTCCCCTTCCAATCCATACGATGCCAAAGGTTTAATGAAAGCTGCGATCCGCGATGAGGATCCGGTGATGTTCATGGAAAGTGAGGTAATGTATGGCGACAAAGGCGAAGTTCCTGAAGAAGAATACATCATCGAGATCGGTAAAGCCGATGTTAAAAAACAGGGTAGCGATGTTACCATTGTTTCTTACAATAAAATGATGAAGGTTGCCCTGGGCGCTGCTGCTGAACTGGAAAAAGAAGGTGTAAGCGCTGAAGTGGTTGACCTGCGTACGATCCGTCCGCTCGACTGGCACACCATCCTGGAAAGTGTTAAAAAGACCAACCGCCTGGTGATCGTGGAAGAGCAATGGCCTATGTGCTCTGTTTCATCAGAGATCGCTTACCGCATTCAAAAAGAAGCTTTCGATTACCTGGATGCGCCTATCCGCCGCTTAACTGCTGCTGATGCGCCGCTGCACTATGCACCCAACCTGGTAGAAGCTGCTTTACCAAGCGTTGACAAAACCGTACGCCTGGTGAAAGAGGTTATGTATATGAAGAAATAAGGCATCGAGGCAAAAAGGCATAAAGTTATTAAGGTGGGCTACTCCTAATGAGTAGCTCACTTTTTTTATGCTGATAAGCGACTGGGAACCGGAAATATGCTAAGGATAATGAGATGGTTTTCCCTTCTCACAATGCGTTACAGGTTTCAGGTTACAAGTTACAGGGAAAGGCAACCGGCGACTGGGAACCGGAAATATGCTAGGGATAGTGAGATGGTTTCCCCTTCTAACAATGCGTTACAGGTTTCAGGTTACAAGTTACAGGGAAAGGCAACCGGCGACTGGTAACCGGAAATATGCTAAGCATAATAAGATGGTTTTCCCTTCTAACAATGCGTTACAGGTTTCAGATTACAAGTTACAGGGAAAGGCAACCGGCGACTGGCAAACGGAAAATATGCTAAGCATAATGAGATGGTTTTCCCTTCTAACAATGCGTTACAGGTTTCAGGTTACAAGTTACAGGGAAAGGCAACCGGCGACTGGTAACCGGAAACTGGTAACCGGTAACTAAACAAGCCTCCCGATTTACCGGAAGGCCGTTTTTGCTTGCTTTGGATATTAATAAAAAAAGGTTCTCCAGAAATTATTTTAACAGAGACGAACATAAGGTCAGCAGACCATACATGCCTCCAAGAATAAATCCTCCTAAAAGTGCTAAACGGGTAATTACTTTAGTCAGTGACAGGTGAGAATGAACATCAACTGCAGATGCCTTCATAAGTAACGGATTTTGATTAAAAATGTTTTTTCTAAAGGATATGGCTCTAAAATAATATGTATTGTTAAACCTTGCAAGGTAGTTTTACTAGGGGATACTCTTATAGTTACAGAGCTTATTTACCATCGCCGCAGCTGACGAGGGGTGAATGTCCACTCAGGTGTGTAAATGAATGAGTTATCGGTCTTTACTTCATACCAGGGGCTCCATGCACCGTTTACCGGATTCTTTAACAGCTGAATATTTTGTGCCGGCATATAACTTTGCGCCAGCAGGTAGATCTTCCTGCCATTGCTGTTAACCGCCATATCCATGACCATTACACAATGTCCCGGCGAACCGCCTTTGATGAACACATCACCCGGTTGTATTGATGCAAGATCAGTTACGGAATGCAATTGCTTTTCAAGGGAGGCTGTGCCGCAATAGCTGTACACCCGTTCAAGATAGCGCTCGAACCCAAGGCTGTCGACAGGGCCCGGACAAGCATATTTTTTTCCACTGTTATCGGTAAAGAAGATCTCAGCATAGCGTTTTTGTTCATACAGGTATGATGCCCGCAGGCGCATGACCGCATCGGCACATTGCTGCAGGTCTTTGTCACCAACGGGCAGATCGAGCACTGCATACTGGGCCTGCTGGTTCCGCTTCAACTGGCCATTGTACAGGTAAACCCTTGGATCTTTTTTCAGCGGCTGCTTACGTAACCAGGTGGCAAAAGATCGTTCCGGATAATTTATGCGATTAAATCCTGTTGGCACAGGAATTTCTGCTACCGAAGACGGCGTTGCGGTGATTGTGTAAGGTTGAAGGCCGGCTTCATTGATATTTGCGGTTTTTCCCATACAATTAATGAGTAAAAACGGCAGGATAATTGTCGTGAGGAGGTTCCGTTCCATATCGTTACTTTTGATGAAGCTTGAGATGATAAAACTCTATTTTTCCATAGCTAAAGACTGTTTCAACCAACTATGTCAAACATTTTAATTATCGATGACGAAAAAGCTATCCGTAAAACCCTGAGTGAGATCCTTTCTTATGAAGGTTATAAGATCGAAGAGGCCGGCGATGGCGAAGAAGGTCTTAAAAAGTTCAAAGAGAAAGCGTATGATGTAGTGTTGTGTGATATCAAAATGCCTAAGCTGGATGGTATTGAATTTCTTGATAAGGCCCGGGAGGCCAATCCCGATGTGCCGGTGATCATGATCTCCGGGCACGGTACCATTGAAACGGCGGTAGAAGCTGTTAAAAAAGGCGCTTTCGATTATATTTCCAAACCACCAGACCTGAACCGCCTGCTGATCACCATCCGCAATGCGATGGACAAGAACAACCTGGTCACTGAAACCAAAGTATTAAAGCGAAAGGTGAGCAAAGTAGAGGAAATGATCGGCGAGTCGGGGCCCATCGTAAAGATCAAAGAAACGATCGATAAAGTGGCGCCTACCGATGCGCGTATCCTGGTCACCGGTGAAAATGGGGTAGGTAAGGAGCTTGTTGCACGCTGGGTGCATGAAAAAAGCAACCGGGCTACAGGGCCATTGGTGGAAGTGAATTGTGCAGCCATTCCCAGCGAACTCATAGAAAGTGAACTGTTCGGCCATGAAAAAGGTTCTTTCACCTCGGCTGTTAAACAACGGATAGGAAAATTTGAGCAGGCCCATGGCGGCACCCTCTTCCTCGACGAGATCGGCGATATGAGCCTGAGCGCTCAGGCCAAAGTGTTGCGCGCCCTGCAGGAAGGAAAGATCACCCGGGTGGGCGGCGATAAAGATATCAGTGTAGATGTGCGTGTAATTGCAGCTACCAACAAAGATCTGTTGAAAGAGGTAGACGATAAGAATTTCCGGCTCGACTTATACCACCGGCTCAGCGTGATCATCATCCATGTGCCATCGCTGAACGATCGCCGCGAGGATATTCCTTTGCTGGTTGATAAATTCCTCGCTGATATCTGTGCCGATTATGGCATTCCCAAAAAAGGCATCGATAAGGACGCGCTGGAAGCGCTTAAACAACATAACTGGACCGGTAATATCCGTGAATTACGGAACGTAGTGGAGCGCCTGATCATCTTATCGGGTAAAACCATTGTGTCGGATGATGTGCATGCGTATGTAATTCCTAAAAGATAGTTTTCGTGTGCCACACCTCCAGGGTGTGGCACATGTATATGACCAATTAACTAGTTAACTCGTTAATGCCTTCCTTCAGGAAGGCTTTCTTCTCCTCAATTGTCTTCAATAGTCTTACATTCTTCAGATCACAGCTGCACTGGCATGCTTCCGGACCTGAAAAAACGATCTCTTTATCGGGGAACATGTTCGAGAAGGTTTTCAGGTATTCATGCATGTCGCACTTATTGAGGTTCGGTATAATCAGGAAATATAATTGTGTACAGGGCTGCTGGCTGCAGATCAGTTGCAGCATGTTCAATGGCACATTCTTGCCCATGTAAATGGTGGGTACGCCCTCTTTCTTCAGCATATAGTACATGAACAGCAGGGGCAGTTCCTGGCATTCGCCACCGGGCATATCGTGATGATCGCCGGCAGGGGTGAATAACAATACCCGGCGGCCACCGGTATACGCCGGTTTTTCGAGTCCGTCAATTGCCACCATCATTTTTTTAATGATCAGTGACCGGGCAAAATGAGCATGGGCCTGCATCAACTGGCCGGTTAGCCATAATACCCCGATCTTGCGCAGAAAAGGGAACAGCACGCTGATCATGCTTTTTTCAAAGCCGGCATGCAGCACCAGGTTATGCAGAATTTTATCGAACCGCGGTTGATCGAGGTC
The DNA here is from genome assembly GCF_016924755.1 of Longitalea arenae. Taxonomy (GTDB): domain Bacteria; phylum Bacteroidota; class Bacteroidia; order Chitinophagales; family Chitinophagaceae; genus Niastella; species Niastella arenae. The sequence goes on from NZ_JAFFJX010000005.1 coordinate 425,795, forward strand.
GACGGAGGCTTCTGTTAATTGATTGATAAAAATTTCGTAATTGTCGGTATCCGGCCTTGCTTCCAGGGCCAGTTTAGCCATTTCTTCGGGTGAACAGCAGGCAATCTGGGAGATCTTATGTCCCTGGTTGTACAGATAGGCAATGCGTAACAGGTGCTTCAGATCCTCACAATCATAAAAACGGTGCTTACTTTCCCTGCGTTTGGGGCAGAAAAGGTTATACCGTTGTTCCCAGATGCGCAAGGTATGCGCTTTAATTCCCGTTAAGTTTTCAATATCCCGGATGGAAAAGAGATTCATAGTATTGTAACAAAAGGTAAGATATCACAACTAATGGAACTGGAGAAATACTGTTCGTCATAAATAGCGCCAATCTGCAGGAATATAGACACTTTTTTTAGCAAATTGTTCGTTATTGGCCTGTTTCTGTGAACATTAATATGGTATTTTTGCCCGGATTTTTTTTATAAAACAGCCCCATAATGAGTTTACACGATCTGTTTGTAATTATACTAATATCCTTACTTATAGTAGAATTGCCTGCCTTTGGGTTAGCGAAATTGTTCGAAAAAGCCGGTATCCCTTCCTGGAAAGCCTGGGTGCCTTTTTATAACACCTGGGAGATCGTAAAGGCTACCCGGTTAAAAAAACACTGGTTTTACTGGCAGTTCTTACCGGTTGCAGGCTGGTTTATCAGTATCTGGCTGCTGGTTGAGTTCGTGAAATTGTTCGGTAAATTCGGTTTCCTCGACCATGCTGCGGCAGCCCTGTTAGGAGTGGTTTATTTCCCGTATATCGGAACGGATAAAAAGGTAAAATACCTGGGCCCGGAAGCTGTTAAAAATCATAAAAAGACGACGCTGCGCGAGTGGATCGATGCCGGCGTTTTTGCGGTGGTGGCTGCTACCCTCATCAGGGTCTTTGTGTTTGAAGCCTATACGATCCCCACCGGCTCCATGGAAAAAACGCTGCTGGTAAACGATTTCCTGTTCGTTAGCAAGCTCAGCTATGGCCCCCGTATTCCCAATACACCGCTGGCCATTCCCTTTGTGCATCACACCCTGCCGATCTTCAATTCAAAGTCATATACCGAGGTCGTTCATTTGCCGTACACCCGATGGTTTGCCAGCCCGGTTAAACGCAATGATGTGGTCGTATTCAATTTCCCCGCAGGCGATACGCTTACCAGGGAACTGGATTCGCAGGACCCCTATTACGATATTTTGCAAAGTGAAGAAATGCGGCAGTACCAGCAGTTAAAGGGACAAATTCCCAATGAGGCTGAACTGCGGGCCATCAGTAAACAAAAGGCGCGGGAAATTGTATGGGCTGATTATACCATCATGACCCGGCCTGTTGATAAACGCGAGAATTACATTAAAAGATGTGTGGCCATTGCAGGCGATACCATTCAGATCGTAGATGGGATTTTATTTGTAAACGGCCAGAAAGCGTATATATCGCCCAGTTCTGCAACAGATTATGTTGTTACCACTACCAATAACAGGATCCTGAGTGAGGATGAGTTGCGGGAAGCTGGCATCCGGTTGAATACCGATGAGCGGAATCCTGATTTTATTCCCTACGGCCCCAACAGCTACATGATCAATATGACAGAGGGGGAAGCTGAGATCCTGAAAAAGATCCCTAATGTAACTGTGACCCGTAAGCTCGAGAACGTAGGCGATCCGCGCATCTTCCCGCGCGACACGGCCCTGGTATTGTGGAGCACCGATGAGTTCGGTCCGCTGTGGATCCCGAAAAAAGGCGCTACCATAGCGCTGACACCCAGGAACATTGCCTGTTATAAACGGGCTATCAAAGTGTATGAGAACAACAGCTGGGAAGAACGCGATGGCAAGATCTTTATAAACGGCCAGGAAGCTAATTCCTATACCTTTAAAATGAATTATTACTGGATGATGGGTGATAACCGTCACCGGTCACAGGACAGCCGCTTCTGGGGTTTTGTACCGGAAGACCACGTGGTAGGGGAAGCCTGGCTGATCTGGATGAGCTGGGATAAAGGAGTTCGCTGGAACCGCATGTTCAGAACAATACATTAATGGTTTGTGGTTTGTGGTTTGTGGTTTATGGTTTGTGGTTGTTGACATTTCCGACCACCCGGTCACATCTCAGAACCCGGGCATTTTGCAAATCAGTATAAAACAATAAACTTTCATATCTTTAATGATCCTCTCCGCGGCGCGGGGAGGATTTTTTGTCTGATTAAGGTGTAAACAAAATCAGGAATATGAAAAAAGATGAATACAGGTTCTCATTTGAGATATACGATTCTGTAGACGAATTGCCGGAAGAAGATGCCTGGCTGCTTAATGAAGCAAGGGAAGTAACCGAACATGCGTATGCGCCTTACTCTCATTTTCATGTGGGCGCCGTAGCCAAACTGGCCAATGGAGAAATTGTCGCTGGCAGTAACCAGGAGAACGCCTCTTTTCCCGTGGGTTTATGTGCCGAACGGGTATTGCTGGCCTCCGCATCGTCACTGTATCCCAAGGTGCCGATCGAATCATTGGCCATCAGTTACCGGGCTGGTAATGGCGATAGTGATCATCCTATTTCGCCCTGCGGCATCTGCCGGCAGTCACTGCAGGAGTTTGAGAGCAGGGTTAAACATCCTATCCGGCTGATCCTGGGTGGTATGGAAGGAAAGATCTACGTGATACCAAGAGCAAGCTCATTGCTTCCATTGGCGTTTACAAGCGATGAGTTGAAGTGAGCAGTAATTCAGTTCTTACCATTTTACGTTATCAGCAACAATGAAACCGCAGCACACCAACATACTCAAAATGCTGACCAGTCATTTTGGAGCAGCACCCTCTTTATTATGGGATCCCAGCTCATCAGGACCGGAAGTAGGCTGCGCTTATTTCCCGGCAGAAAAAACCGGCCGTCCCTGGGGAACACTGGTTACTTATGGCATGAGCCTGACGCCCATGGTCATGGATGAGCGGGCAGAAGATACCGATACCAAAAGGGCCGAAATCATTGCCTATGTAAAGGAAGACGAAACTCAACCGGATGACCTGGCCAACTGGATGTGCTGGACCGGCGCTTTTCCATTTTTGCAGGAACCGCCAACCTTTCTGGGCTGGGGGCATACCATTCATATGGGTGAACTATTTACCAATTCTTCGCTAACTACTTTACTTACCCTTACCAGTATTGTCATTGCTGATAATGAACCGGTATTCAAGTTGGATAATGAGGATGTTTCCTTTCTCTGGCTCACTTTTCTTACCGATGCCGAGTATGCGCTGAAAAAAGAGCAGGGCGTTAATGCGATTCTCGATCTTTTTGCTGCCCATAAACATCCGGTCACACTCGATCGCAGCCGTACAAGTTATGTGTAATTTTCAGATCTCCAGTTCCAGGTCGGCAGCGGCATATCCCGTGCAGGTCAGTATCAATCCATTTTGCAGGTCCTTATCGGTAAGCACTTCATTGTTGCTCATGGTCACCGAGCCTTTGCGGCAACGCGCCGCACAGGTAGCACAGCGCCCTGCATTGCAGCTATAAGGCAATGAAATGCCCTGTTTTTGGGCGGCCTGTAAAATAGTATCGGGCCAGGCGCTGGTAAATTGATGGGTTTGTTTTGCATACTGCAGCACCACCGTAAATGGGGTTGACGGCATGGTAAAGGCGGGTTTACGCACCGGTTCAATAACAAAATGTTCCTTGCGCAGCTGATCTTCGCTGAAACCAAGAACACGCAGGGTAAACTGTACCATACGCATGAAGGGCTCGGGACCGCACGTATAAAATAAGGTGCTGTGTGCTGCCGGTTGAGCATGCGAAGGAAGGTGCATGCCCACTATTTTTTCGAGCAGCCAGTTATTTAACCGGGCCGGTTTGGTATCCGGATCAAGTGGATTACTTAACAGGTCGATGCGCGTAAAGCGGTGTGCATACTGGCTTGCCAGCTGCTGCAATATTTTATGATAAATGATATAACGTTCATCGCGGTTTTGATATACCAGGGTAATATGGCTTTCCGGTTCCTGGTACAGCGCTTTTTTGAGCAGGGCCAGAATAGGGGTTATGCCGCTGCCTGCTGCAATGAACCAGATCTGCCGCTTTTGGGCAGGGTCTGTGTCAATGACAAATCGGCCGGCAGGGGGCAGGCTGCTTACCAGGGTTCCTCTTTGCCAGGTGGCCAGAATATGGCGGGATATTTCGCCATTCTCTTTCTTTTTTACGGTAATGGCTATGTGTTTATCGATGCCGGGAGCGGTACAGATAGAATAGGAGCGGCGGATCTCATGGCCGTGATGGGTAAACAAAAAAGTAAGGGATAAACCGGCTTCCCAGCTAACCGGCGTTCCGTTTGCTTCTTCCAATACATACGTAACCGCATCAGGTGTTTCTGGTATCACCTGTGTAACTTTCCACTGCAACAATTCCATAGTTAGGCGTTGTTGAGGTTTACTACTATGCGGCCCATTACTTTACCCTGTAAAATGCTGTCGATATAAGTAGTATTCAATTCTTCGAGGTTTATTTCTTTTGCAATGGCGGGTAATTTGTCTTTAATATTCCAATCAGTAGATAATCTTTCCCAGATGATCAATCGCGTAGCCATGGGGGTTTCAGCTGAACCTACCCCCAGTAAATTGATCCCGTTCAGGATGAAAGGATAAACGGTTGTATCTAATTTGGGCGATGATACGAGACCTGTGCTTACCACGCAGCCTTCGGGCTTACAGCCTTTGAGTAAGGTGGCCAGGGTTTCGCCGCCCACCGTATCAACAGCGCCTGCCCATCTGGGTTTCAGCAAAGCTTTTTTTGAGGTATCCAGTACAAATGACCTGTCTTCCATTTTAGCAGCGCCCAGGTGCGTTACATATTCAAGGGCATTTGATTTGCCGCTTACGGCGATCACTTCATAGCCCGCTTTGGATAAAATGGATATGGCGATGCTGCCTACACCGCCGGTAGCACCGGTAACAACGACGGGACCGGCTTCGGGCAGCAGTTTCATCAGTTCCATTTTATAAACGGCAATGGCCGCCGTAAAGCCGGCTGTGCCAATGATCATACATTCTTTTAACGTATAATTTTCGGGTTTTTTAACTACCCAGCTGGCCGGCACGCGGATGTACTGGCCAAAACCGCCACAGGTGTTCATGCCCAGGTCGTAACCAGTGATCAATACTTCGTCACCTACTGCAAAATTCTCATTGCGGCTGATCTCCACTCTGCCCGCAGCATCGATACCGGGGGTATGGGGAAACTGCCGCGTGATGCCTTTATTGCCCGTTGCCGAAAGCGCGTCTTTATAGTTCAGCGAAGAATAGTGCACCCTGATCAATACTTCACCGGCTGGCAGGTCATCGATAGCCCTGTCAACGATCGTTCTTTCAAAAGTTCCTGTCCTGGTTTCCGTTATCCAAAGCGCTTTAAATGGCATATCTGTTGGTCGTTTTGTGAATGGTTTTATGGTGAACGTTGAATCAGCAGTTGTCTACGGTCTGTTACCGGTTACCAGGTCCCGGTTACCAGGACCATATTGTAAAAGGCTGACTGATTTCTGGCTTTCCCGGCAACCGGCGACTACTCAGTTTTTGATTCCTATGCCTTGTTCCACCCTAATCTTTCTTTATATAACGAATAATTTTCGTCGTCGAAACATACAAAGAAAACTTCATGCAGCGGGTTTTCGTCTGCCAGATACTGTTGTACTTCCTTAATAGCAATGCCGGCGGCTTCCGGTTTTGGAAAACCATAAATGCCTGTACTGATATTGGGAAAGGCAATTGTCTTTACGCCATTCGCCACGGCAACTTGCAAAGAACTACGGTAACAACTGGCCAGTAGTTCCCGTTCTCCCTGCTGGCCGCCATTCCATACCGGACCTACTGTATGGATCACAAATTTTGCGGGCAATAGTCCTGCTGTGGTGATCACCGCCTTGCCAGTTGCACACCCTCCCTGTTTGGCCCTGATCTTTTTGCATTCCTCCAGGATGGCGGGCCCGCCTGCCCGGTGAATAGCGCCATCGACACCGCCGCCTCCCAGCAGGGAAGTGTTGGCTGCGTTAACGATGGCATCTACCGCTAATTTTGTTATATCTCCTTTTACAAGTGTAACCACGATCTTGATTTCTGATTTCTGATTTCTGATTTTGAGATTTCTGATTTTGTGAAATCTCGCAATCTCTAAATCTCTAAATCTCTAAATCTCGAAATCTTATGTCTCGTTTATAAATTTCAAATCTTATGCCGCTTAGGTAAGTCAGAACAAAGTCTGTACCCCATGCGCTATTTTGTTCTCAAACTGCAAGAGCCATTTTTTGCGCGGCAGGCCACCGGCATAACCAACCAGTTGGTTGTTGGCGCCGATCACCCGGTGGCAGGGAACGATGATCGCCACATTGTTCTTACCATTAGCAGCTGCTGCAGCCCGTATCACTTTAGGATCGCCCAGGCGGTGCGATAACTCGAGGTAGCTGATGGTTTTTCCAAATGGTATATTCATCAGCTCTGCCCAAACCTTTTGCTGAAAGGGCGTGCCTTCCTGCGATATGGGCAATTCAAAGAAGCGGCGTTGCCCATGAAAATATTCTATAAACTGTTCAACGGCCTGAATGGCCATGGCGGGTAGTGGTCCGCTATCAACAGGCGATACCTTGTGCTGCTCATCGATGAATTTCACTTCACTGATAAAGTGCGGGGTGCCTGCGATCTGCAGCAATCCTACCGGCGACTGGTAATATGTGGTGAAGCTTTCCTGCATATGCAGATAGTGCACAGGTGTATTCCTATATGAACAAATCGTAAAATGATCAGCCTATCTTCCAGCCGTTTTGTACGGGCTGGTCAGGTGTTAGTAAAACTACCTCTTTTTTATCAGTGTAAACGCCCAGCACCAGGCATTCGCTGAAAAAATTAGCAATCTGTTTGGGCGGAAAATTCACTACCGCTACCACCTGCCTGCCAACCAGTTTTTCCTTTTCATATAAATGGGTTATCTGTGCTGATGATCTTTTCATTCCCAATTCACCGAAATCGATGGTAATTTGCCAGGCCGGATTTTTAGCTTTGGGAAAATCATTAACTTCCGTAATTGTTCCGACGCGGATATCTATTTTTGCGAAATCATCCCAGGTGATAGACATGCTCTTAATTTTTTTCAAAAATAAATTACAATTAAATGAAACGTACAGCTACTGCCGTTTGGAACGGCTCAGGAAAAGATGGAAAAGGCAATATGACCACACAAAGCACTACTTTAAACAAAACGCAGTATTCGTACAAGTCAAGGTTTGAAGAAGGTGTGGGCACCAACCCTGAAGAGCTGATCGCCGCTGCGCATGCCGGCTGTTTTGCGATGAAACTGAGCTTCGTACTGGGAGGCGCCGGATTTACACCAGATTCACTGGAAGTAACTTCAACCGTTAGCCTCGAAGATGGCACCATTAAGAGCTCTGCCCTGGTACTGAAAGCAAGCATTCCCGGTATCAGCGCTGAAAAATTTAAAGAATGTGCCGAAGATGCGAAAGCCAATTGCCCGGTTAGCAAAGTATTGAACGCTGAGATCACGCTGGACGCTTCTTTAGTATAGTTGGCGTACCTGTGCATAAAGTACACCTGAAAAGGAAGCAAGAGACCTCTGATGTGATCTCTGATTTATAGATCTCTGATTTCGGGATCTTGGGATGGCAAATCTCAAAATCCCGAAATCTCAAAATCAGAAATCCCGAAATCTCAAAATCAGAAATCCCGAAATCAGAAATCCCGAAATCAGAAATTTCCTTGCGCGCGTAGCCGATAACCTTAATCTTAACGATATGCCTGCCCTCAAACGAACCATCAACCGGCGCAACTTCATCAGGAACACTTCCCTGGCTGCCGGTAGTTTCTTCATTGTACCACGCCATGTGTTAGGCCGTGGTTATATTGCCCCCAGTGATAAACTCAATATTGCGGGTATAGGAGCCGGTGGCAAAGCCGAAGTGAATTTACCCTACGCTTACAATAACGGCGCAGAAAACATTGTAGCGCTCTGCGATGTGGATGACCGTATGGCCGTTAATGCCCGCAAAAAATGGCCAAATGCGCCTTACTACCGCGACTACCGCGAGATGCTCGATAAAGAACATAAGAACATCGACGCCGTTATTATTACCACACCCGATCATATGCACGCTGTGCAGGCCATGGCTGCCATGCAGTTGGGCAAACATGTGTATGTTGAAAAACCTTTAACGCACGACATTTACGAAGCCCGCCAGTTAACGCTGGCCGCTCAACAATATAAAGTAGTTACCCAAATGGGCAACCAGGGCAGCAGTGGCGACGATACCCGGATCGTGGAAACCTGGATCCAGGAAGGGCTGATCGGGAAAGTGCATACCGTGCATGTTTGGACCAACCGCCCGGTATGGCCGCAAGGCATTCCCACGCCCAGCGGAAAATTTGATATTCCTGCAGCTGTTGACTGGGACCTGTGGCTGGGTACTGCACCTTACCGTGATTTTAATCCCGCCTATTTACCGGCCACCTGGCGTGGCTGGGTTGATTTCGGCTGCGGCTCCCTGGGCGATATGGGCTGCCATTTTATCGATGTGCCATTCAGGGCGCTGAAGCTGGGATACCCGGAATCGGTAGAATGCAGTGTTGGCTCAGTATATACCGGATTTTTTAAGGAAGCATTTTATACCGACAGTTATCCGCCTTCTTCGAAGGTACATATTCGTTTTCCGGCGCGTGGCAAAATGCCGCCGGTAGAAATGATCTGGTACGACGGGGGCATCAAACCCGATCGCCCCGAAGAACTGCTGCCCGATGAACAACTGGCAGAATGGGATGGCGGCATGCTGTTCGAAGGAAGCAAAGGAAAACTGATGGCTGGTTTGTTTGGCCGCAAGCCGACGCTGCTGCCAACGCGAAAGATGAAAGAAGCCAGGTTGCCAAAATCAAAATATCCTTTTGTGGAGAAAGGGTCGGAGGGGCATCAAACGCAGTGGGTGCAGGCCTGCAAAAAGGGCTTTGGCGCCTACACCAGTTCATCATTCGATGTGGCAGGTCCATTAACGGAAACCGTACTAATGGGGAACCTGGCCATAAGAAGCTATAATATCAAAGAAGGCAATCAATTTCCCGGCCGCAAAAGACTGCTATGGGACGGCACCAATATGCGCATCACCAATTTTGATGCGGCGAATGCTTTTGTAAAACGAAACTACCGCGCTCATAGTTTATAGTTTATGGTTTATAGATTATGGTTATTTGCGTGCGGCAAACTGATAAATTCAATAACTCAGGAACTTAATAACCGAATAACTCATTTAATTTTTCTGCATAATTTGATGGCTTAGCCTGCAAAAATATTTTTGCAGGACATTTCTTTCAATTCCTGCTCGCGATATCAAAAGATTAAAGTAACTTAATTTGCTAAATCGGTTTAAATCTATACTTTCAGGCTTCTAAAACTCAACGCTTACAGTATGAAGAAGAACAAAAAAAACAATCCGTCACGCCGCGAATTCCTAAAGAACACTTCCATCGCGGCTGCCGGATTCTTCATTGTTCCCCGGCATGTATTGGGCCGTGGATATATTGCTCCCAGTGATAAATTGAATATTGCCGGTATCGGCGCAGGCGGTAAAGGCGCCAGCGATCTGACCGAATTTGCCAAGAGTCCCAAGGTGAATATTGTGGCTTTATGTGATGTTGACGACCGCCAGGCAGTTAAAACGCGTGAGCGTTTTCCCAATGCGCCTTATTACCAGGACTTCCGGGAAATGCTCGAGAAAGAAAAGAAGAACATCGATGCTGTAAGTGTTTCTACCCCTGATAATACCCACGCCGTAGCGGCCTTATCGGCTATGCAGCTGGGTAAGCACGTATATTGCCAGAAACCATTGACACACGACATTTACGAAGCCCGCATTTTAGCGGAAGCGGCAAAAAAGTATAAGGTCGTTACCCAAATGGGCAACCAGGGTGGCTCTGGCGACGGGGTGCGCAAAATGAAGGAAATGGTGGATGCCGGCCTGGTAGGCGATGTGCATACCGTTCATTGCTGGACCAACCGTCCCGTATGGCCGCAAGGCATTCCAACGCCATCCGGTTCATTTGAAGTGCCCAAAGAAGTGAATTGGGACCTTTGGCTGGGACCCGCAAAGAAGATTGACTATAACCCCGCCTATCTGCCTTTTAACTGGCGCGGCTGGTGGGCATTCGGTACGGGTGCGCTGGGTGATATGGCCTGCCATATTATGGACCCGGTATTCCGCATTCTGCCTATCGATTATCCTTCTTCTGTTGAGTGCAGCGTAGCCACGATTTATAAAGAAATGTGGAACGACAGCATGAATCCCGATGGCTGTCCGCCTTCTTCGATCATGCACCTGACCTATCCGCGCAAAGATGGTAAGGGTAATATCAAAGTATCCTGGCACGATGGTGGATTAATGCCTGAGCGTCCGGAAGAATTGCTGCCCGAAGAACCAATGGGTAACTGGGATGGCGGTGTGATCATGGTAGGCACGAAAGGCAAGATCATGTGCGATTGTTATGGCGCTAATCCACGCTTATTGCCAACCCGGCTGATGAAGGAAAAGAAAATGCCTAAAGAAACCATTAAACGGGTTCCTGAAGGTCACTATATTCAATGGGTGAATGCCTGTATGGAAGGTTATGGTAAAGGGGTGACCAGCTCACCATTCGATTATGCAGGTCCGTTCACAGAAAGCATTCTCATGGGTAACCTGGCCATTCGCAGCTTTATGATGAAGAATCCCAACGCCAAGGGCGATAACAGATACCCCGGCCGCAAACGCCTGCTCTGGGATGCAAAAAATATGAAGATCACGAATTTTGAAGAAGCGAACCAGTTTGTGAAGAGAGAGTACCGGGAGGGATGGAGTTTGAGTTTGTAAGTTATTGAGTTCATCAGTTCATAAGTTAGTTCGTTAGTTCAGAGCCCCCCGGGACTCGGAACTAACGAACTTAATAACTCAATAACTTTATAATTATTCTTCAGGTTCGTCGGGCTGTTCAGGTTTTGGCTCTTCGTTAATTAACTCAGCCAGTGTCTGCAATTCTTTCTGCTTGTAATTGTTCTTCTCATCGGTAAAACACTTGCTGAACTCTTCCATCAGGAACTGTATTACCCGCCTGTTGGAAAGCTGTTTGAAGTAAGCTGCAGATGGCGCAACATTTATGCGTTTGAAATAATTCTCAACATCTTTATGGGTGAATACCTGTCCGCTCATGGGATCTATGAAGAATTCCGTTTTATACAACGGGTTCTCTACATGCCGGGTAAAATCGTAGTCTGTTTTAAAATAGCCCAGCACAAACTGGTGCGGAATATTGATGGCACGAACCGGCACATCGAGCAGCTCGCACAGGACCAGGTACAAGATACCGTTGGCGATGGTATTGCCTCTTTTTGTTTCCAGCTGTTTATTGATCAGGAATTCCTCGGGGTTCTGATAGCCGATCTCTACGCCGCGTAAGTTGAAATAATTATACAGGATACTGGTGACCACATTTACCTGTTCTAAAGGAGTGAGGTAACTGTTCAGCTCGAGCCAGATGTTGCGGCGTAATTTTTCAACTTCCTGGAAGACCTGTGCATTCACGAGGTCAGGGTATTGAAAACGGGCAGCTAATAAGGCGCCCGTGAGCAGGTCCTGGTGAACATTTTTATTCCATTGCGTGAGTTCGTCAGTAAGGTCGCGGTAATGCAGGCGGTGTATCAACATTTCAATGCGCTCCTGTACTTCTTCGCTGATGGTGTTCTCCCAGAGATTTTCGAGATTGGGAATGATCCCTTTCCCGTAATCGATAATGCGGGTAGAAACCACATTGAAGACCTCTTCATCAGGATCATCAATTAAATGGAACAAGGCCGATATTTCTTTGTTTTCTTCCATCTTGTAACAATGCCGGTTGGGCGTTTGCAGCCTGCCTGCATAATAACCTGAAAGTAAATCACAACTAAAAGATATCAATAAAAATCTTTTCCACAAAGTTCCTCATTATGTGGGGAACTCGGAACTCAATGGCAGATACTGGTTAAATAATCGTTCCAGCTCCTGTTTATCCTGGGGCGTTGCGATCACCCGCCTGGGTATAACGATTGCGTGATAGGAATTCGTGTATAAATAGTAACAGGCGGGCGTTTCCGCCTTTTTTACAATGGCTTCCCAGCTATACCTGCTTTCAGATGCATTGTCTTTATCGATAATACCGGTATCGCTGAGCACCACTTCAGCCTCTTCCAAAACGTGCTGGTTCTCGGGCTTCGACAAAATATTTTTTACCCGGCGCAGGATAGATTGTTTGATCAGGTAGGGCACCATTAGAAAATAAACCGTGGCGATCAGTCCAAAGATGATGAGGTCGATAAAGATCTGATCGGTACGGCGGCTGAAAATGTATAAGCCTGCCACCGCTGCATACAAAATGAAAACCCGCAGGTAGTACCATAGCCGGTAATTCTTTTTCTCGGGCGATGCCCAGGCCGTATAGTAGTTGTAATCAAAATATTCTTCTTCTGTAAGGTGGTATTTGAGACTAAGCATGATTAAATCAATTGGCAACAGGCAACAGACAATTGGCAAAGGGAAACCAATTGGCAAAGTGCAAATAGACAATTGGCAAGGTTAAAACCAATTGGCAATTCGCAACACACAATTGGCAAGGTTAAAATCAATTGGCAATTGGCAATAGACAATTGGCAAAGGGAAACCAATTGGCAATTCGCAATAGACAATTGGCAAGGTTAAACCAATTGGCAATAGGCAATTGGCAATTGGCAAAGGGGCAACCAATGGGAATGGGCAACAGGCAAAGGAAGAACCAATTGGCAATTAGCAATCGGCAAATTTTACAATTGCAAGCAGTTTGCCTATCGTCGGTCACTCCTGCAATTCAAAAGCCCCTGCATCTTGTCTATGGCCTATTGTTTATTGCCCATGGTTATGATTTCTTCTTCGGGGCTGCCTTCTTCGCTGCTTTTTTAGGCGCCGCCGCTTTTTTTGTGGGTGCTTTCTTGGCTGCCGCTTTTTTGCTGGCAAACGCATTGGGTATTTGCGCTTCGATCATTTTCTTGACATCCTCCAGGGGCACCGTGCTCAATTCATCCGCTGTGTATTTGGTGTCGTCGGCTTTCTTACCCACTTTCAAGATTTTCTTGCCAAACTTCAGTACCGGACCCCAACGGGCATTTTCAATCGAGATCTTTTCCTCGGGCCAGTTTTGTATATAACGGTTCTCTTCTTTTTTGATCTTGGCTTCTACCAGCTCATCGATATTGGCCTGCGAAAGATTTTCAAAATCGTAACGCCTGGGTACATTGATGTACATATCGTTCCACTTAATGAACGGACCGAATCGGCCGGTACCTTTGGTAACCGGTTTTCCGTCATAGAACCCGATGGGTGAATCGGCTTTTTGCTTTTCACCGATCAGCTCCAGCGCTCGCTCCATGGTTAACCCGAACGGATCTTCACCGCGCGGCATGGAGATATTCTGCTCACCGAATTTGATATAGGGTCCAAAGCGGCCCAGGTTCACTGAAATTTCCTGTCCCTCCAGTTCGCCCAGTGTTTTAGGCAGTTCAAATAACTGTAATGCCTCCTCGAGGGTGATGGTTTCAATACTCTGGCCTCTTCTCAAACCGGCAAAACGTGGTTTTTCTTCATCATTTGCATCACCGATCTGCACCATGGGACCGAAGCGGCCCATGCGGGCAACGATCTTTTTACCGCTTTGCGGATCAATGCCCAGTTCGCGTTCGCCTTTTATGCGTTCTGCCGTTTCAATGGTATTATCAACGTCTTTTTTGAAGGGAATGTAAAAGTCATCGATCATGTTATTCCACTTCAATTTACCGGCAGCTACTTCATCAAATTCATTTTCGATCCGGGCCGTAAACCCGTAATCCATAATATCGTCGAAGTATTGTTTCAGGAAGTCGGTTACTACCAGTCCCAGGTCGGTAGGGAAGAGCTTGGCTTTTTCTGCCCCGGTATTTTCCTGCTCGGTAACCTTGGCGATCTGGTCATTCTTCAGGGTCATGATCCGGAAATCGCGGCGGATGGGGTCTTTATCGCGCTTCTCTACATAACCGCGGGCCAGGATGGTTGAAATGGTAGGTGCGTACGTAGAAGGACGGCCGATGCCCAGTTCTTCCAGTTTCTTCACCAGGGAAGCTTCCGTATAACGGGGGGAAGGACGGCTGAAACGCTCGATGGCCTTCATTTCCCGTAAGGGCAATTGCTGGTTTACGGTTAAAGGCGGCAGCATGCCTTCCTGTTGTTCGTCCTCGTTTATATCTTCATCATCGCGGTCTTCGCGGTACACTTTAAGGAAACCGTCGAATTTCAGCACTTCTCCGGTAGCGGTCAGTTCTTCTTTATTGGTAGAGATCTCAATTTTGGCAATGGTTCTTTCCAGTTCGGCGTCGGCCATCTGGCTGGCCATGGTACGCTTCCAGATGAGCTCATACAGGCGGCGGCCATCGGCATCATCCACAGTGCTGTTCTCCATATAAGTAGGCCGGATGGCTTCGTGCGCTTCCTGGGCCGACTCATTCTTGTTCCTGTATTTGCGGGGCTGATAATAATTATTACCGTACTGGCCTGTTACCTGTTTGCGAATATCATCCATGGCGGTATCGCTCAGCGCAACACTATCGGTACGCATGTAGGTGATCTTACCGCTTTCATACAACTGCTGGGCGATCTGCATGGTGCGTTTAACCGAATAACCGAGTTTACGCGATGCTTCCTGCTGCAGGGTAGAAGTCGTAAAAGGCGCCGCCGGTGATTTTTTGGCGGGTTTTACCTGGATGTCGTTCACCTTATATTTTGCACCGATACAAGTTTGCAGGAACTTCTCAGCATCATCAACGGTATCGTACTTTTTGCCTTCGGCAACAAAGGTTACATTCTTGCCCGTTATATCAGGGGTGGTGAAAAGGGCTTCAATTTTAAAGGTGCTGGTGGCTGTAAAGGCGTTGATCTCGCGTTCGCGTTCAGCAATCAGCCGAACGGCCACGCTTTGCACGCGTCCCGCGCTGAGGTTATTGCGGGTGCTGATCTTACGCCATAATACCGGGCTCAGCTCAAAACCCACGATGCGGTCGAGCACCCGGCGGGCCTGCTGGGCATTCACCAGGTCCATATTCACGGTGCGTGGACTGGTCACCGCTTTTTGTATGGCTGGCTTGGTAATTTCATGAAAAACAATACGTTTGGTGGTCTTTGGGTCGAGGCCTAATACCTCGCACAAATGCCAGCTGATGGCTTCTCCTTCGCGGTCCTCATCCGTTGCCAGCCAAACCTCTTCAGATTTCTTAGCGAGGCTTTTCAGCTCTTTTACAACCTTTTCCTTGGTTTCGGGGACAGTATATCTTGGTTTATAGCCATTTTTAATATCAATACCCATTTCTTCCTTTTCAAGGTCACGGATATGACCAAAACAACTCTTCACCTCGAAATCTTTCCCCAGGATCTTTTCGATGGTTTTGGCTTTTGCAGGAGACTCAACTATCAATAAATTCTTCGCCATAGGTTCAATAAATGGTTTATATGCACTTAACGCTTGAGGCTTACCGCTAAAGGCCAGTTGCTCAGATCCTAAGCGCGCGTTCTTCATTCAGCCTTCCGGTTTAACAATCAACCTTTTGCGTTCCGCGTTTCTCTCCAGCCTTCGGCATTTAGCGTTAAGCTATTTCCTTCAAATTCAATGATCTTTAATATTGAATTGATGCGTCGCTGGTGGCAGAAATGGTCGGTTGCTGGCGTGCAAGTTTAATGTATAACAACGAAAACAACAAATTGGTACTTAACCGGCAAAATCTTACCATGCCGAAATGGCGGTCGTTTCTTAATAGTACAGGTTGCCTGTTTAAACGGAAGAGGATTGCACTCCTCACTAATTGGTAAGAGAAAACCTGTACGGATGAACATAATAAAAATATAATGCAGTGGTATTTATGACAGAATGCGGGTTTATCTGGTAAAAAAATTAACTTCAGCCAATCTTATTCACGTTGACCAACCATTACAAAATATTTCCACTCGGAGATGCGGCGGTTACTTTCGACATGGGCAATCAGATCAGTGAGGGTTTGAATCAAAAGGCGCTGGCTATGCAGCAATGGCTGCTGGCCCATCCGTTCGAAGGATTGAAGGATTGCCTGGTGGCCTATAGTTCCCTTACCGTATTATACAACCCGGTCATTATCAAAAAACATTACCAACCCGCAAACACGGTATATGCCTGGGTGGCCGACCGCTTACAGCAGGCATTTGACAATGCCAGTCAGGTTAAAACAGAAATCCGCGATGTGATCAGGATCCCGGTTTGTTATGAAGAACCCTTTGCGCCCGACCTGGCCGAACTGGCCCGGCAAAGACATCTTACCCGTGAGGAGGTGATCCACCTGCATACTGCCCCTGTTTATAATGTATACATGATCGGGTTCCTGCCGGGTTTTTCCTATTTGGGTGAAGTGAATGCAAAGATTGCTGCGCCCCGGAAAGAGCATCCCGTACCTGTGCAGGCCGGAAGCGTTGGAATAGCGGGATCACAAACGGGGATCTATCCTTTGAACAGCCCGGGCGGCTGGCAGATCGTAGGCCGCACACCACTTAGGTTATTTGAGCCCTTTGTTCCTGAACCGGTCAAGTTAGAAACCGGGGATAAGGTTCAATTTTATGCCATTACTAAAAACGAGTTCATGGAATACGATCAGCGTTTGTAGTTTGTAGTTTGTGGTTTATGGTTTGTGGTTTGTTGTTTATGGTTCATTATTATTCAGGCTCGCCACTGTTTGGTAACTCAAAAAATCTCAAGAACTCATGAACTCAAGAACTCAGGAACTGAATAACTGAACTGAACAACTGAATAACTCAAATAAACGAGAACCGGGAATTTAGAAGAAACGATGTCATTAACTATAATCAAACCGGGTTTGTTAGACACGATCCAGGACCTGGGAAGAACTGGATATAGCCGGCTGGGCATTAATGCCGGCGGGGTGATGGACCGCTATGCTGCCCAGGTAGCCAATATGCTGGTGGGCAATGATACCGGCGAGGCGGTCATAGAGATCCATTTTCCGGGCGCCCAGTTCCTGTTTGAACAGAATACCCTCATCAGTATTACCGGCGGCGATTTTAACGCCTTACTCAACGATGAACCCATTCCTTTATGGCATCCGGTGGTGGTACGCAAAAATGCGGTGTTGCATTTTCCCGGGCTGCAATCGGGCAGCCGGTGCTACCTGGCCGTACATGGCGGCTTTTGCGTGAACAAATGGCTGAACAGTTACAGCACCCATTTAAAGGCCGGCGCCGGCGGCTTTCATGGCCGCAAACTGGAAAAGGGAGATGAGATCTCTTTCCGGGAAAGCCGCATTTATTTTGCCGGCCTGCTAAAACCGGGGCGGGAGTATGAGGTCCTGAAATGGCAGGTAGATACCGGCAATACCTATCGGCATCCAAACGAGATCTACATGATTAAAGGGAATGAATGGGACCAGCTGACCGAAAGCTCGCAACAGCATATGGTGGAAGACAATTTCACCATCCATCCATTCTCAGACCGGATGGGTTACCAGTTGAAAGGTGTTGACCTGAAACGGTCTATTGACACCGAACTGGTTTCCTCGGGGGTGAGTTTTGGCACTATACAGCTATTGCCCAATGGCCAGCTCATCGTTTTGATGGCCGATCACCAGACAACGGGCGGCTATCCCCGCATCGGGCATGTGATCTCTGCCCATTTACCGAAGCTGGCGCAATTGAGGCCAAGTGATTGTATTCATTTCAAAATAACGGATATTGGCACGGCCGAAGACCTCTTGCTTGCCCAGCAACAGGAACTGAATATTTTACAACGCGCCTGTACAGAGCGGCTGAATAGAATGGTATGTTAAGCATAGATATCAATTGCGACATGGGGGAGAGCACCCACCTGTGGCCTTACAATATTAAAAAAGACCTGCAGTTGTTAGCATATGTGAGCAGTATTAACCTGGCTTGCGGCTTTCATGCGGGTGATGCACACACCATGCATAAACTGGTGGCAGCTGCCGTTGATGCCAATATTGCCATCGGTGCACATCCGGGCTTTCCCGACCGGGAAAATTTTGGCAGAACCGGTATGCACCTGCCGCCGGAGCAGGTCTATGACCTGGTATTGTATCAGATCGGTGCGCTGGATGCGTTTTTAAAGGTGATGGATACCCGCCTTCATCATGTTAAACCACATGGCGCTTTATACAATATGGCGGCAAAAGAGCCTGCGCTGGCAGAAGCGATTTGCAAAGCAGTGTATGATTATGACGAAGCGTTAATACTATACGGTTTATCAGGCAGTAAGCTTGTTCAGGCGGCGATAGCCACCGGCCTCAAAACCTGCAGTGAAGTGTTTGCTGACCGTACATACCAGGATGATGGACAACTGACGCCACGTACCGATCCGCATGCATTGATCATTGATCCGCAGCAGTCATTGAACCAGGTGCTGCAAATGGTTACCCGGCGAAGCGTTATCAGTGTACATGGTAAAGAAGTGCCGATTGTTGCCGATACGGTATGTATTCATAGCGATGGAGAACATGCTATAGATTTCGCCCGTTCTATCAATGAAGCTTTTTTGATCAACGGGATCAAAGTTCAAAGTTTATAAGGTCATAGTATGTTAGAGATCGCGGATAATATTTAGGATAGGAATGGGAGCTTTGCCAACTGCCCACTGCCAATTGCCACTGGTTCTGTTTGATCTAAAACCAACAAATGAAGGGTTCAACCAAGTCAGCTTTATTGGGCGCTGCATTTCTGATGGCAACTTCCGCCATTGGTCCGGGCTTTATTACCCAAACCACCGTATTTACCCAGCAACTGCTTACCAGTTTTGGTTTTGTAATATTGGTATCTATTATCCTCGACATTGCCGCCCAGTTAAACGTATGGCGCATTATTGCTGTTACAGAAATGCGGGCGCAGGACCTGGCCAATAATCTTCTGCCCGGCATGGGTTATGTGCTGGCCATCCTGATCGTGGCCGGGGGCCTGGTCTTCAACATCGGGAATGTAGCCGGGGCCGGACTCGGAATGAATGTCATTTATCCATTCGATACCGATCCCGGTCGTCCGGTGATGGGAGCGGCGATCAGTGCCGCCATTGCACTGCTTATCTTCTGGATCAAAGAAGCCGGTGTGGCCATGGACTGGTTTGCCAAAATACTGGGCTTTATTATGATCGCCCTGACCCTTTATGTGGCCATCAGTTCACAGCCGCCGGTAGGTGAAGCAATATATCGCTCCTTTGTACCTGTTAGCATAGATACGACTGCTATTGTAACCCTGGTTGGCGGAACGGTAGGCGGGTATATCAGTTTTGCCGGCGCCCACCGCCTGCTCGATGCCGGTATAAAAGGAGAACAACAGTTACCGCAGGTAACCCGTAGCAGTGTAAGCGCTATCTTACTGGCTTCGTTAATGCGGATCTTATTATTCATGGCGGCCTTGGGCGTGGTGACGCATGGCGGCGTATTGAATAGTAAAAATCCTGCAGCTTCGGTATTTCAGATCGCAGCCGGTGACGCCGGTTACAAAATATTTGGTATTGTATTATGGAGTGCCGCCATCACTTCAGTGGTAGGTTCGGCATATACTTCCATCTCCTTTTTGCGAACCCTGCACCCGGTGTTCGACAAATACCAGCGGCTTATTACCACCTTGTTCATCCTGATCTCTATGGGCATTTTTGCATTTCTGCGACAGGGGGCCGTG
This sequence comes from Longitalea arenae, assembly GCF_016924755.1. Taxonomy (GTDB): domain Bacteria; phylum Bacteroidota; class Bacteroidia; order Chitinophagales; family Chitinophagaceae; genus Niastella; species Niastella arenae. The sequence continues at coordinate 445,581 of NZ_JAFFJX010000005.1, forward strand.
CAATGGCTGGTGGTAGCCGGCGCCCTGAATGGATTGATCTTACCTTTGTCGCTGGCCCTTTTGTTAGCTGCTGTGTTCAAGAAGAAGCTCATGGGCGATTATAAACATCCGGTATGGTTAGCTGTTGCGGGGTGGATCGTGGTTGTTATCATGAGTATTATGGGTGCCACAGCCATATTAAGCCTAACGCTTAACGCTTAGCGCCGGTTTCCTAAAGTTGTTCCTCCTGAAGAATTAGAATGTTCAAATACCGGGTTTGCCTTCTGCGTTCGCCGTCTCTGTAATTACCGTGTTGCATCCGTAATTCCCCCTTTTGCATGCAGTATTTACCAATGTTATAATGAAATTCTATTAACTATTCTGCCATCATTAATGTTGCCGCTTGTTAAAGGATCGCTATTCCTTTCTTTTTTACGTTTCATTTACACATAAACCGATTTTTTTATCGTTATTTGTGTTATTCCAACCACCTCAACCCACCTATAAGGCATTTCATTTTTTTTTACAACAATTATCCATTAATTAAACCGTAACGGTTATGGCTGACAATCAGCAATCGCCTGACACTGGCTTGTATACCTATGATTCATTTACCGGCAGAGGCCCCGGCAAAAAGGCCGACACAAATTTTTTATGGTGGTGTTCCGGTGCTCACCAGGAACTCTTAAAACAATTTCCCTCTGAACACAGCAAATACTGGGGACTGGGCGGCGTTATCCTGGCCACTTTTGTGCTCGCTGCACTCTCTGCCGGTTATGCCATTTACAGCGTATTTGGCAACTGGCTGTGGACCCTGTGCTTTGCCATCGTTTGGGGGCTTATCATCTTTAATTTCGACCGCTTCCTCGTTTCCACCATGCGTAAGTATGGCGTAAGCCGCCGCAAACAATTGTCCATGGCCATACCCCGTATGGTGCTGGCTGTACTCATCGGATTTACCATTGCCCGGCCACTGGAACTGAAGATCTTTGAAAAGGAGATCAACACCAAAGTGATCGAGAACACGCACAAGAAGATACAGCTGAACGACAGTTTGCTGCAGGCAGAAAATACCGCTTTGATGCAATCGACCGAAGCGGAAAGGAACCGCCTGTTTGAACGCAAGAAAAATATAGAGGATGAACTCAGCCGTTTACAGCAAGCCTATGTTCAGGAAGCAGATGGAACGGGTGGTTCACAGCAGCGCGGGGTACAGCGGATCGCCAAACTGAAGTTGGATGCTTACACCTCTTCTGCCCAGCAGGCTACGCCCGAACTGCAATCGCTCACGAGCAGCATCAAAGTGCAGGACAGCATACTGGCCAACGCTAAAAGTAATCTGGAAGCCAAGCGGGCCCAGTATGAATTGAACGCGCTGGAAAATGTTGGTTTCCTCGAACGGAATAAAGCGCTCACCGACCTCGCTGCTGAAGAAAGCAGTGTTTTCTGGACCAGCTTTTTATTATCCCTGCTCATCATCCTGATCGAAGTAGGTCCCATCATTTCAAAACTCATAATGCCGGTTGGTCCATACGACATTGCCCTGGCCAAAGAAGAGCTCACCAGCATGGCCGCTGCAGAAGAGGAAATGCGCCGGAACAAAGAAATGCTGGTTGATAAAAAGAATACCTGGTACAAGAAACAGAAAGAGGTTTCAGACCAGCTGGTTGAAAAAATGACAACGCTGCAGCAAAAACATATCGACGAGGAATTGGATAAATGGGAGCGGGGCGACTGGAATCCCCGCGATCACCGGGCCAGTATGGACGAAGTGATGCGCAAGATCAAGGAGCGCTACCAGTTCAATGGCGAAGACCTACTGTAAATAGATATAAGCGCCGCCCAGGCCAATAAATAAGAGCAGGGTTAGTAGAGCAATGCCTTTACTGACCCTGTATTTTTGCCGGGCTGCCGGTAACAGTAAAAAGATTATAGCCCATACCAACAGGAAGATACCCACCCCGAAGCCGATCAAGGAATTATCAAATTGTTTCAGTTTCATAGCCTGTTCAAGGGTCATGGCGCCCACGAGCGCGGTGATGAACAGTAAGATGGGAAGCCCTAAGATCCAGCCCAGGCGCCTGCCGGCCAGCAAACACCAGCCCGCGATAATACCTGCGATAACCAAAGACCAGGTCCTGAGATCGGAGTAGAGTTCATTTTTACTGATGACAAAGGTTCCGTTCTGCATGGAATAAGCACCTGAGCGGTTTGAAAAGATAGATGCCAATTGCATGAGCAGGTAAATAACACTGATCAGTAAAACCAGGATGCCGGCGTATTTTTCCTTCCAGCTTAATTTAACCATAGGACTTTAATTTAAACCAGGTTGTTTTGAAAACGTATGGAATGGCTTGTAAAGTATGTGTTACCGGTTACCAGTTACCAGTTACCTGTTTCCAGGCCTTCGCCAGTTTCGAGGCCCAGAGCGCATATTCTTTTCCGGATGGGTGCAATTGATCGGCAGCGAGCAGTGATGCGTCGTTGGCAGCCAGGCGGGTGCCCGGGGTAATATCCAGATAATGCACTGCGTACTTGCCGGCTAGCTGTTTATTCACCGCATTAAATGCATCGATCTCCCGGGTGATAACAGCGCTGTCCCTGTCACGGGCAAAAGGCGTAATGCCCCAGTCGGGTATAGACAATACAAATACATGCTGTGACTGATCGCCGGCAAAGTGAATCGCTTGTTGTAACAGTTTATCAAATTGTTGGGCATACTCATCCACGCTTCTGCCCCGGTATTGATTATTTACGCCGATCAGCAGGGAAACCAGATCATAGGAAGGCAGCAAGCGGCTATTGTTGATACCTGCCTGTAGTTCATCGGTTGTCCAGCCGGTCCTGGCTACAATTTCAGCTGCGGCCAGCTGAAAACCTGCACTGCGTAAGAGCTGTACCGTTTGATAGGGAAAACTTTCATATACCGGAACGCCTTCACCAATGGTATAGGAATCGCCCAGGGCCAGGTAAGCGTAAGTGTTGAGCATAACTTGAAAATAGGGGAGAAAAGTACAAAAAATACAGTTACCGGTTACCAGTTACCGGTTACCAGTTACCGGTTGCCAGTTACCGGGTACCGGTTACCGGGGGCGGGCCTTCGCCGGAATGCGGGAACCGGATTTACCTGTTTAAAAAACAGAACAGATCGTTAAAGGATCTGTTCCCGGAATTAAAGGATCCGCGACTGGTTTTGAAATATGCGGGTTGGATCCTTTAATAAACAGGGGTTGATTATTGAAAAATTGGGTCAATTCGTTCAAAAAATTGTTCTGGGTATGCAACAAACAATATCAGTTTGTTTAATAAACAATATCAGTTTGTTCAATAAACAACACCTGTTTGTTCAATGATCTGGTACTGATCGTTCAATGATCTGGTACTGATCGTTCAATGATCTGGTACTGATCGTTCAATGATCTGGTATTGATCGTTCAATAAACTGTTCCTGTTTGTTCAATAAACTGTTCCTGTTTGTTCAATAAATTGAGGCGCAAGTAGTTCATATTCAGTGATAGTTGGATAGAACTTCCCGCTGAAACCGGTCTTCGTTCACCGGAAAATTTAGGGCTTTCGCAACAATTTCAGCTGATCCAACACCGGCTTTCCGGCAACGGAGTAATAAAAAAGGGCTGCTTTCGCAGCCCCCGCAACATAATCATGTAGTGTCTGTACATGTTGCTTTATTAAAACAAATCGAGATCAAATCTGACTAAAGCCGGATGCCGATAAGAAGAGCCCCTTGATTACCGGAACTGTATTCCATTAGCATATCAGCAAATCAGCAAATCAGCTAATCAGCAAATCAGCTAATCAGCAAATCAGCTAATCAGCAAATCAGCTAATCAGCAAATCAGCTAATCAGCAAATCAGCTAATCAGCAAATCAGCTAATCAGCAAATCAGCTAATCAGCTAATTATTGCTGTATCCCCTGCATTCCGTTCTGCATGCCTTCCTGTTCCCCGCGCAGGTTCTTGCGTTTGAAGAGGGCCACGTCGAATTTACCAAAGCGGTAGCTGAAGTTCACACGTACGATCTGCGGGTCTCTTCTGCGCCAGTCATCCTGTACGAAGCCGGTTGCAATGGAATGCACGAAATACCGGCGGGTCCTGAAGATATCACTCCAGTTTACCGATACAGTAGCGGTATTCTTTTTGATCTGGAAATCTTTGCGCAATCCCATATCAACCCCATAGTTTGCGTTGATGTAGCCCTGCGTAGTGGTTGGTTGTCCACCACCAAATCCGCCACGACCACCGCCGCCGCCACCGCGACCACCGCCGCCGCCATCACCACTGTTGCTGGTGCTTACCGGTAAGGCGCTTTTACCGATGTATTCGCCGCTGATCTGAACACTCCAGCCTTTATTGAATTTAAAGTTGTGGTTCATTTTACCCGACCAGCTCGTGCGTTCATTTTCGAGGTTCTCGACGACATTGCTGCCGTTGATCTTCGAATAATACACGTTGGCGCTCGTGGTCACATCCCACCATTTTGCCAGGTTGTTACGGAAGATCAGTTCCAGGCCGCTTGCATACGCGGTTGAAGCATTTACATAGGTGGAAATAAAGGCCGAATCTTTACTGCTGCCCAGGTTACCCCATTCCTGATAACGGGCGATCAGGTTCGTGGTATATTTTCCGAACAAGGTAGCCAGAAAGGTATTGTTCTTTTTACCATAGGTCTTTTGGTACGACAATTCCAATGAATGGGTGAATTCCGGCTTCAGGGCCGGATTGCCGGTTTGATAGTTCAGTGGATCTGAATAATCGGTATTCGGCATTAACTGGAAGAAATTAGGCCGGTTGATGCGACGGGTATAATTCAATTGCAGGTCCTGCCGGTGATTCAATGTTCTGCTTAAAAATACACTGGGGAAAAGGCTGATGGGGAAATCGTTCTTATAGGTGTCTTTCCCGATCTGCTCGCCTTCATAACCGCTGCTTTCAGCACGTAAGCCCAGCTGGTAGCTGAAGCTGTCCTTTATTTTTTGAGAGAAGGTAACATAACCGGCATACACGTGATCGGTGTATTCAAAGTTATTGCTCTGGGCATCGATGAAAGTGCCATTCAGATAGTTATACTGGAAGCTTTCAAAATTACGTACCTGGGCACGCAATCCGGCTTCCCATTTTATACTTTCTGTAACCGGCTTTATATAATCTGTTTGCGCAATGAAGAACTTATTGCGGCCGCCACCATCGATGGTTTGCAATTGTTCAGGATTCTTCGGATCCAATTGGTCAAGGTCATAGAAATAACGATAGCGGATATCGCTGTAATTGGTATTCCTGCTTTGATTAAAATTCAGATCGGCTGTCCATTCTTCACCCGGGCGTGCAAACAGGTGTTTAAAACTTAATTGCGTACCATAATTGCGGAAATTGTTTTTACCGAGTGTATTGCGGTACTGGGTCTCAAGGCTGCCGAAAGCGGTGTCAATGACCGTATTGGTACGGTTATCGGGTTTGAAATCGCCATTCACGATCGACTGCGAGATGGAAATGGTATTGCGGTTATCGATGAAATAGTCAAGACCAAAGCGGCCAAAGGCAAAGGCGCCTGTGAACACGCTGTTGGTATATTGCGTTGTATATGCTTCCTTCGAATCAATAATACTCGTACGGTCTGTTTGGCCCCAGCCTTTTGATTTCCGCTGGTTATACATTGCATTGGCAAATACGTTGATCTTGCCCTGGCGAACATTCAGATCGCCACCGCCATTAAAGCGGCCACGGCTATCAACACCAGCCCGCACGCTTCCATTATAACCGGTCTTCCGGTTCTTTTTCAGTATAATATTCAAAATACCCGACTGGCCGCCGCTGGCATCGTATTTTGCAGAGGGGTTGGTGATTATTTCAATACTTTGAATAGCGTCGGCGGGGATCTGATCTATGGAAAGGGTAGTGGGGCGGCCATCTACAAAGATCTGCGGGGCGGCATTACGCAGGGTAACATTCCCGTCGATATCTACATTGATGGAAGGTACATTACGCATAACGTCGATCGCTGTACCACCGGCTGAGGTGATGCTTTTCTCCACATTGAAGATCTTGCGGTCGACCCCCATCTGGATCATGGGTTTGCTGCCGGTGACTGTTACGTCCTGCAGTACGGAAGCATCCTGCTCCATTTTTATATTGCCCAGGTCTTTATCAACGGCAGAAAGCATCTGGGATCTGTCGGCCCCAGGCCCCATCTTCAGGTCAAAACTTACTTTTTGTTCAATGGGTTTGTAGCCGATGGCTGTAATTACCAGTTTGAACTGCCCAAATACGGGCAGGTTCTCGAGACTGAAATCGCCATTCCGGCTGGTAAGCATACCGCCAATTACCACATCGGTCCTTTTTTTGCTAACAGTATCAAACTTGTTCTGGAATAATTGTACAGAAGCTGCATCGAGTCCTTTGTTGGTTGTTTTGTCGATGATCCGGCCGTAAAAGTGACCGATATTCATTTGCTGACCGCCGCCCTGCCTGTTTCCGCCACCAGGCCGGTTACCGCCGGCGCCTGCGCCCGGGAATTGCGCATTGGTTATGAGAGAACAGGCCAGGAGTGTAAAGAGCCATCCAATTTTTTTCATCTAAAATTATAATTTGTGTTTTGGCCAGATGATGTTCCATTCCGCGTACCGGAACAGACCTTTCATTTGTCAGTTACTATGGTTGAGATCGATCAGACGGCAAAATTGCCCGAGAACTTGTGAAATAGACATTTTTTGTGATGAACGGCGGGCGGCATGTCGTTGGGGGTTACCGGGTACCGGTTACCAGTTACCAGTTACCAGTTACCAGTTACCAGTTACCGGTTACCAGTTACCGGGTACCGGTCTTCGGTTGCGGGTTTCATGTTCCAGATTACAGGGCTTTCATTGCAGCTGCCTGTTTTTCTGTAACCCTGCAACCTGCAACTTGTAGCCTGGAACTTTTTTACATCAAAGCCATTACGATGAACGCCTGGATACAACCCACAATAAAGCCCAGGGCGGCGCCTAACAAACCCGCCTGGCGCAATTCTTTTCCCAGGTGCTGGTAAAGCGCGGCTTCGATGCTTTGAGGTGAGAATGAAGCTATTTTATCGTTGATGAGCTGTTCCAGGTCAAGCTCTTCCTGCAGGTTCTGCACATAGCTTTTCATGATCACCGGAAAAAGACTTTCGAGCTCTTTCATGAAGATCTCTTTCAGCGTAGCGATGGTTCTATCGCCGATGAGCATCCCGATCATGGGAAATGCTTCTTTCAGCTTGTTGCGCAGAAAATCATCCACATGCTGTTCCACCGTGGGCATGATTTTTTTGAAGTTGTCAGGGTTGGTGATCTTTGCTTCCAGGTCGGTAAAAGAAAGAAATTCCCTGCTTACGAGTGCGCTCAGTTGAGCGGCCAGCTGCTTTTGCCGCCTGGGAAAAATACCCTGGATCGTATATCCGAATAGCCGTATTGGTTTCAGGGGATGGAATAATAGCCTGATGAGGAGCTTGTTGGACGCCCATCCAATAAATGCAGAAGTACCCGCGAGAATGATCAATAACCACCAGTTCATAAATAGATTTTGACTATAAACATTGCATATGTTAGGGGAAAACCATAACTTTTGCAGCGAGTTTTGGCCAATAAAAAACCCCCGACATTACCGTCGGGGGAGTTATCTGAGGGAGGATGATGGGTCTCGAACCCACGACCTCAAGTGCCACAAACTTGCGCTCTAACCAACTGAGCTACAACCTCCGTGTTCAGGCTGCAAATGTAAGAAAAAATTAGTTTTAGTAAAAAATCTTTCTACAAACCTTTCATCAAAATGGCTTGTTAATTATAACATTAGTGCAACAACCCATCTTTTTTATCGTTATTTTTGAATTGATGCCTAAAGTTTTAAAATATATGCTACAACGAAAAAATTTACCCATAGTCTTGCTTTTATTTGGTGCAGGTTTGATCCTGGCGTTCAAGTCGCTGGGGTTTGGTTTGGGTAATGGTAATCCGCCTACTAAATATGAAAAAATACTTCATAACGTGGGGGAGATGCTTGCCGAGATCCATTACAGTCCGAAAAAGATCGACGATAATTTTTCAAAGGAAATATTCAAGAAATACCTGGGCGAGAAGATCGATGATCAGAAGAACATCCTGCTTCAGTCGGATATTCAGCAACTGAAAAAATACGAAACCAAACTCGATGATGAGATCCTGGGCGGCGCCGTGCAATTTGTACCAGCCGTTTCCGAGATCTATAAAAAGCGTTTGCCTGAAACCGAGGCCATCTATAAAGAATTGCTCGCAAAACCTTTTGATTTCACCAAGGATGAAACTGCCAACTTCAATGATGAAAAGCTGGATTATCCCAAATCTGAAGCAGACAGGAAAGAAGCCTGGCGCAAACGGTTGAAATACCTTACGCTCGAGCGCTATTATGATCTGATGGAAGACCGGGAAAAGAATAAAGGCAAGGAGAATTTTGTAGTAAAAACAGATGAAGAACTGGAAAAAGAAGCGCGTGAGCGGGTATTGAAAATCATGAACCGGAATTTTGACCGCCTGAAATTCAAAGTGAGCGACGACGATCGTTTCAATGAGTTTGTAAAGACCGTTACCGAATCGATGGATCCGCACACTACGTTTATGCCGCCGGTTGACAAACGTTATTTCGACGAGGAAATGAGCGGCCGTTTTTATGGCATCGGCGCTTCATTACGTGAAGAGGACGGCAATATCAAGATCGGTTCCGTACTGGCAGGTAGTCCGGCTTTGAAATCAGGTGAAATCGGTGTTGGCGATGCCATCATCAAAGTGGGCCAGGGCAGTGCTGAACCTGTTGATCTTACCGGTTATACAGTTCAGGATGCGGTGAAACTGATCCGTGGTAAAAAGGGTACTGAAGTGCGGCTTACGTTAAGAAAGCCTGATGGTTCAGTAAAAAGCGTTTCACTGATCCGCGATGAGATCATCCAGGATGAAACCTTTGCCCGCAGTGTGGTCATCAATACGCCGAAATCAAAACTCGGGTTCATTTACCTGCCTGAGTTCTATGCCGATTTCGATAATCCCAAAGGCGCCCGTTGCTCTGAAGACGTGCGTAAGGAGATCATTAAATTAAAAGAGCAGAAAGTAGACGGCATCATTATGGACCTGCGCAATAATGGCGGTGGTTCATTATACGATGTGGTGCAAATGGTTGGTTTGTTCATTGAAGGCGGTCCCATCGTTCAGGTGAAAGACCGCGAAGGCAAACCCACTGTTTACTACGACCGCGATAAATCAGTTTTGTATGATGGTCCGCTGGCCGTTATGGTAAATGAATTCAGCGCTTCAGCTTCTGAGATCTTTGCCGCCGCCATTCAGGATTATGACCGTGGTGTTATCATTGGCAGCACTTCTACCTACGGTAAGGGTACTGTTCAACGTAATATTGGTTTAGACAAAACAATGGGTTTCCTGGATCCTAACAGTGAACTGGGAACCATTAAGCTCACCCTGCAGAAATTCTATCGCATCAACGGTGGTTCTACCCAGCTAAGGGGCGTTTCATCTGACGTGAACATACCCGACATCTTCGAATACACGAAGATCCGCGAAAAGGACAATCCGGATGCCCTGGCATGGGATGAGATCCAGAAAGCAGATTACAACCGCTGGAAATATGGTCTTGACCTGAGCCCCATCAGAAAAGCCAGTTCAGATCGTATTAAAAATAATGCCCTGTTCAACACCATTCACAACAATGCAGAATGGCTGGCTAAACAAAGCGATAAAACGGTTTCCCTGAACCTGAAGAAATACCAGGAAGAACAGAAAAAGAGCAAGGCCATTGCCAAACAAATTGAAACGCAGAACAAGTTACCGCACGAGCTGAATGTTGAACCTTTACAGGACGACATGAAACGCTTTGAAGCCGATAACGCCAAACTGGAGCGCTTCAAGAACTGGTTGAGGATCCTGCGCAATGACCCATACCTGGATGAGGCAACCAATGTGTTGAATGACATGGTTACCCAAACCAACCTGGTGTATGCCGACGTAAAACAAAAGCAGTAATTACTTTATCTTCTTTGAATATATAATATAAAAGCCTTTCGAACTTTTCGGGAGGCTTTTGCTTTTAGATCCTTTTTCTTTACACCAGTCACTGGTATAAGCGGGATTTTCCGCTTATTTTTGCAGCCATCCCATGAGTATGAATATTTTAGACCAATTTAAGCAGATAACGACCTTTGTGTTTGATGTAGACGGCGTACTGACTGATGGTACGCTGTTTGTTTTTGATGACGGACAGTTTGTACGGCGGATGAATATAAAAGACGGATTCGCCCTTCAGCTGGCGGTAAAAAAAGGGTACCGGGTAGCCGTTATCTCCGGTGGGGCAAGCGATGCCGTTACCCAGCGTTTGCACAAGCTGGGCATACAGGATGTATTCATGCAGGTTACCGATAAAAAAAGCAAACTGGCCGCCTATGTGCAGCAACATAAACTGAAATGGAATGAAGTCTTGTTCATGGGCGATGATATTCCCGATTATGAGGTCATGCAGCAGGTTGGACTGCCTTGCGCGCCTTCCGATGCGGCCACAGAAATAAAACAGATCGCGAAATATATTTCCTTGCTGCCGGGTGGACAAGGCTGTGCGCGCGAAGTGATAGAAAAGGTACTGAAGCTGAATAATCACTGGGAATTACATACTGATGTAGCCAGTAAATGATTTCTGATTTCTGATTTCGAGATTTAGAGATTTCTGGATTACTCAAACTCACAAATACCTCATTGTATTCGAAAGTGTAAATCTCAAAATCTCGAAATCGCAAAGTCGCAAAATCCAAAATTGTATTTGAATGAAGCTGCTGGCAGCATTTATACGGCTTATACGTTCAGTGAACCTCCTGTTCATTGCCATTACCCAATTGCTGTTCCAGTATTGTATTGTAGCGCCCATTCTTCAAAAAGCAGGGGCGCCTCCGGTGCTGCCAATTCCTGTTTTTATTACCCTCGTCGCTGCTTCGGTATTGATCGCAGCAGCAGGTTATATCATCAACGATTATTTTGACCTTAACATCGACCTCGTGAACAAGCCCGATAAGCTGGTGGTGGAAAAGATCATCAAGCGCAGATGGGCGATCATCTGGCACCTGGTATTATCAGCCTTCGGAGTATTGTGCAGTGCTTATGTAGCCTGGAAAACCAGGAGCTGGTGGCTGATACCGGCCAATATCGGTTGTGTTGGCGCGCTTTGGTTTTACAGTACTATTTTCAAAAAGAAACTGTTGAGCGGTAATGTAATTATTTCATTGCTTACCGCCTGGGTCATTCTTGTCATTGGTTTCATTACCCATTACGGCGTGATAAAGAAACCGGAGGTATATGCGCTGGTAGATGCTTCCAAGTTGATGCGCCTCACCTTTCTGTATGCCGGCTTTGCGTTTATTATCTCCCTTATCAGGGAAGTGGTAAAGGATATGGAAGATATTCAGGGTGATGCCCGGTATGGCTGCAGGACCATGCCGATCGTATGGGGCATCAATGCTTCGAAAATTTTCACGGCCACCTGGCTCATTGTACTGCTTACTGCGGTGGTTATCATGATGGCATATATACTGCCATTCAAATGGTGGTGGGCGGCGGCCTACTGTGCGGTATTGATCATTCTTCCCATGCTGTTATTACTGCGCAAACTGGTGAAAGCGGTAACGCCGGCCCAGTTTCATTCGATAAGCACCTGGTTAAAGCTGATCATGCTAAGCGGTATTTTATCTATGTTGTTCTTTAAACTCTATTCATGACAATGAACGGTCCACGTATTATACTGGCTTCTCAATCGCCGCGGCGTAAACAATTGCTTGAATGGGCCGAGATCCCGTTTGAGATCATGGTGCAACCGACAGATGAAAGTTTTCCGCCTGATATGCCGGTCCCTGATGTGCCGGTTCATATTGCCAGGGAAAAAGCACTAGCGGTCAGAAAAAAATATACATCCCTGCATGACGATGACAATATTATTATTGCAGCTGATACGGTTGTGGTGTTAGGTAATACCATCATTGGAAAACCGAAAGACCGTGAAGATGCTTTGAGTATACTGGCCCGCCTTGCAGGCAATAAACACCAGGTGATAACCGGCGTGGTATTATTGAAAGGGGAACGGGAGATCGCTTTTGCAGATACCACCGATGTATGGTTTCACCCGCTTACTGCAGAGCAGATCGCATTTTATGTTGATAAATACCAACCTTATGACAAGGCCGGCGCCTATGCCATCCAGGAATGGATCGGGGTAATAGGCATTCGATCTATCCAGGGCGATTTTTATAATGTGATGGGCCTGCCCGTTAGCAGGGTGGTAGCGGAATTAGCTAATTTGCTGATGGGCTGATGTGCTAATGCTTCCATTTCGGGATTCCCGCCAATACTAAATAGTGCCGCCTTACAAGCTGTATTCATTAGCACATTGGCAAATTAGCACATTATCACATTTTTTCAGTAGCTTTATGTCTCTAGGTCCTCGATCAGTAGCCATTTAGCACGCTCATTAGTAGCCACTCTGTTCAGTAGCACATTTTCTAATCTCATATTTGCTTGTTGATATGACAGAAAGGCTATTGCAATACCTGTGGCAGTTCCAATATTATAATAAACAAAGCGCCATTCTCGACAATGGAGACACTTTCCAGGTCATTCATCCAGGGCGTTATAATACCAATCAGGGCCCCGATTTTCTCGAAGCAAAGATCAAAATAGAAGATACATTATGGGTTGGGCATGTTGAATTGCATCTCCGGACGTCTGACTGGTTCAGGCATGCGCATCAGTTAGACCGCAACTACGATAATGTGGTGTTGCATGTGGTGTGGGAGCATGACCTGCCAGATAAGGACACCCGAATACCGGTTTTTTCCATGCAGTCGAATGTACCGATACTGCTGCTGGAGCAATATGAACACTGGATGAATAACAGCGGTTTTATTGCCTGCGGAAGCCAGATACGTGATGTGTCGCGGATCATCTGGATCTCGTGGCGCGAGCGGCTGCTGGCCGAACGTATGCAACGTAAATCGGCGATGGTCTTTGCTTTCCTGCTGCAATCGAACCAGCATTGGGATGAAAGCTTCTGGTGGCTGCTGGCCCGCAATTTTGGAGCCGTGCTGAATTTTGAACCCTTTGAGGCCATGGCCAGATCATTACCGCTCACCCTGCTGGCCCGTTACAGAAATAATTTACCTGTGCTGGAAGCGCTGTTACTGGGGCAGTGTGGTTTGCTGGAAGCAGATCTTTCAGGCGAATACCCGGCGATGCTGCAACGGGAATACCTGCATCTTAAAGCAAAGTTTCAGTTGCAGCCGGTAAGGCAACCTGTACATTTTTTGCGTACGCGCCCGGTTAATTTTCCCACCATCCGCCTGGCGCAGCTGGCGAGGCTGATCCATGGATCAACACAGCTGTTTGCCTATATCAAGGATACAGTGCAGCTTAACGATGTAAGGAACTGGCTGGCAGTAACAGCCAGTGAGTTCTGGGATCAGCATTATACATTTCAGAAAACCTCGGGTCACCGGCCGAAAAAGCTGGGTAACCAAATGATAGATACGCTTATCATTAATACGGTAGTACCGGTTTTATTTGCCTACGGTTCATTGCACAATGAGGAACAGTACAAGAACCGGGCGCTCAACTGGCTCGATGAGCTGGAACCTGAAATGAACGCCGTCACCAATGGTTATGCCGCGCTGGGTGTCGTTAACAAAAGCGCCTGCGATTCCCAGGCCCTGCTCGAATTAAAAAGCCGGTATTGCGACCCCCGCAAATGCCTTGATTGCGCCGTAGGCAATGCCTTGCTGAAAAGATCGGTCGCTGTTGGCCTGGAAACGAACAAAACCGGTTACCAGCAGGTCAGCCTTTAACAATCCATCTAAGCCACCATATTATCCAGGTGAAGGTCCTGTAAAAGGGGCGTTCTTTCGCCTGGTTATGAGCTTCTTTGTGCCACGAACAATAATTTTTACAGCTGAAAAATCGCGTAAATGCTTTATTATTGCCGGATATCCTGGTTTGGGATAATCCGTTATTGGTGGTGAATCACTTTCAAAAAATATGATTAAAGGACAAAAAGTAGTAGTAGTGCTGCCGGCATATAATGCAGCCAAAACGCTTCGGCCAACCTATGATGAAATCGACAGATCGATTGTAGATGACGTGATCCTGGTGGATGACGCCAGTAAAGATGATACCATTGCAGTAGCCCGTGAGATCGGCATTCAACATATTATCCGGCACGAGAAGAACAAGGGTTATGGCGGCAACCAGAAATCCTGCTATAATAAGGCCCTGGAAATTGGGGCAGATATCGTCGTCATGCTGCACCCCGATTATCAGTACACGCCTGCTTTAATAACGCCCATGGTATCACTGATCGCCAATAAGGTATATCCGGTGGTGCTCGGCTCACGGATCCTCGGCAAGGGCGCTTTAAAGGGCGGCATGCCGATGTACAAATACATCTTCAACCGGATGCTTACAATGACCCAGAATATTTTGATGGGTCAGAAATTGTCGGAGTACCATACCGGCTACCGGGCTTATCATAAAGACGTTTTGCTGTCGATCCCATACCAGGATAATTCCGACGACTTTGTGTTCGACAATGAGCTGCTGGCACAGATCTTTTTCAGAGGTTATGAAATAGCGGAGATCACCTGTCCTACCAAATATTTCGATGAAGCATCTTCCATTAATTTCAGGCGCAGTTCTATTTATGGAATGGGCGTTTTACGGGTAAGTCTGCAATATTTTTTGCATAAAGCAGGGATCGCTAAATTCAAATTGTTTAAGAAAATAAGTAAGTAATTTAGCTAACAATACAAATGGGCCTGCAAGGGCCCATTTGTATTGTTAGTTGGAATTGTCGGTTATTTCATTTCCCATTTGGCAATGCGTTGCGACCAGCCTACGAGCAGGCTGTTATGCGCCATATACAATAACATCAGCGGGAATATTTTAAACAATCCTCTTTTGGTTGAATTGTTCAGATCGAGCAGGGGTAAGAGGTAGCCCAGCAAGGGGAAACCCAGGTAAATGACCAGTACGGCATAGAGCCAGTTACGGGTGGTATTGTTCAACCTGCGTTTGATCACCAGTTCGAGCAGCAGCAGTCCAATGAACAGATAGATGAAATAGCCGTAATAGCCAACACCCGTATCACTGAAGATCAGTTGGCTGTTGATATCAGAAAAACGGGTAAAGAAGGGCGAGAGATCGCCAAGGTTCTTGTTTACCTGTCCCTGGATATTATACTGCACCGGCAGGTAGCGATTGATATAGATCGAAACGGAAATAATATACGCTAAAACAGAAGGAACCACAAAAAAGGCGCTGCTGATCAATCCTTTTACAATACCGGTCTTATTCTTCCAATGATACCAGACGATGGCGGGCACCATTAAACAGGCCAGGATAAGGGTCTCTGACCGGATATAGGTGGCAATGGCCATTAGCAAACCGGCAAATGAGAGGTAGTTGCGTTGCTGGTTCTGAAAAAATAAATACAGGAACCAGACCGACAGGAAGAAGAAGACGGCATTGCTATAGTCGAACAACACCATAAAGGTGTAAGCAAACATTTCGGGAATGGCCATAAAGAAGAGGACCAGCAATCCGGCAAAAATGCGGTGGATGGTAAGGGTAAGCGCGTGGTATAAGAAAATGATAAAGCAGGCCACAATGGTGCTTAACCAAATCTGTCCGAATGCAAAGCCAGCATATTTATAAATGATCTGCAGGCAGGTGATATAGGGCGGTTTGAAAATATTGTTGGTCGATTCCAGGTTTACTGAAAATACCGAATTGATCATGGTCTTTTCGCGGATGGCGTATTCTGCGATCACTTCTGCGCCCGAAGTAAGGTCGCGGGGGGTAGGGGGAAAGTAAAAACAGCGCCAGGCACTCACAAATACAATGAAGATGATCATCGCCACGAAAGGGATCTCGTATATTTTGATCTTAAAACGAGTGGTGCTCCAAAGTTCTTTTAAACGGGCCAGTCCCGATCTAAACTTAATATTTAAAAGGGCCGTTGCTGCTATTATCGAAATGAATATGTTAGCGGAGGTCAATGGAATAAAGGCCAGCTGTAAAATAAAAGGCATTACAGAAAAAACAGCTACTCCTAATAATATGGCCAGGGAAATAAGCAGGCCGGGTTTCAGGTCTATTTTAAACAGGTTAATGAGGCCAAAACCTGCAATAAACTGTATGATCGTTAAAAGCAGAATGATCATTATGCCGCTCATAAGGAAATTTTGTATTTGTTAAATGCTGCAATCGTATCCAGTAAAGCCTGTTTATTGGTAACGGTGTCAAACATCAGTCCGCCCCCTTTGGCGGTAATATACCAATTGGCTTTTGACGCTTCAGGACTGTTGGCCCAAATGGTCTTTAAACCGGAGAAATAATAGAATACGGCCGGCTCGGGCACATGAATGTTCAGGCCATGGGCGTTGAAATAATCGGTAGGCGGCACCAGTACCAATACTTTGTCGGCTGATCCTCTTTTTTCAAAAAAGCCGGCTACATTTTTGGCAAACAGGTAATCGGTTTGGTAGCGGGCCAGTTTTCGTTCTTCCAGGTCGAGGTTCAATTTCTGTTCTTTAAAATCTTCCCAATAGGGCATGATCCTTTGATCGAACCAGAATTTATTGGGGGTCAATCCGAAGAAGATCAGGAGCGCCATAATGGAAGTCACCAGTAAAATAAAGCCTTTAAAACCATTGGTGGCGGCGGGAGCGGTTTGCCTGGCTGCAGGTTTGGCCGCTGGCGATGCTGGAACCGGTTGGGGACTGCTGGTGGTTGCAGTACGTGCAGTCTTCTTTTTCTTCATCTAAATGGTTTTATATTTTCAATGGCTGCTAAGCAGGATCTCAGGCTCCATATCTGCGCACACGCGTTTAACGCCTTGATCTTACAAATATTATAACTTTTTATCAGGCTTCCGGGGACTATGCCGGAATAATTTCGGCAATTTTAAAAAAATAAAAACGAAAAATACCAAATGAAGGAAAATAAGCGGGAATAAAAAAGAGGCGTCCGCCAGCTGGCGAATGCCTCTTTACCCAGTGTGATCATAGATATTGGTGGGTTCTTCCGGAATTGGAATCAATCTGTTGTTACCCCCTGGGGGTGGTTTTTCAAAGTGTATTTCTGAACTAAAACAAACAGCTATGCTCTATGCATAGCACAGAACTAATTTCTTAAACTATATGTATGTGGAACTGCTTTCTTCCTGGGTGGTACACAGCGCCTACAAAATCTAAGGTCGCGGATCGTTTTTCGACAGTATATGTGGATTTCCTCTTTTCTCACTAAAATCATTCCTATCTCGTTGTTTCGAGAAAAAAATGTATATGATCAATAAATTTGGTTCGTTTAGTCACAAGCATTATGCCATCCTTTTTTCTCATTACAGGCGTTTCGCATATTCAATAAGTTGAACACTATTCATTTAGTTTTCATATACCTTATGCAGCCCCTGAAATGCCTGATAAAGCGCATGAACTATCTCTTTACATTATCTTATCGGTTATAAAAAGAAAGCAGGTGTGCCTGATAAGGATTGGCACACCTGCTTTGTAGAACTAAATAACACGATCTTTATTAATTCCAGGTGAAGTTGAGCGGTATATGCAGCTTAATGCCATAGTTCCTGCCCATATTGAACACACCGGTGCGGCCGGTTACATTATTAACTGCTGTGTATTTTAAACGGCTTAAATGGCTTTGCCAGGCAATATCGCCCAGGTTGTTTGCTGTAAAGCGAAGACTGAACAGCGTTTTTCCCTGCCGCACGATATCGCCGCCAATGCCGGCATTGATGAGCCAGTAGCCTGGTGTGGCGGTTTCTGTAGCAAAACCGGTAAAAGGATGATCTTGTTTAAATGTATAATCACTCTCGATATCGAGACGCAGATTACGTACCGTTTTTCCTTTGGGAAGCAGGCTTACGGCAAGGTCTGTGAAGAGCCGGGCAGCGGGAATGTTGGGAATATTCTTTGTGCCATCTACCGCTTCAGTAAATTGGGCCCGGGTATAAGAGAATGCATTTTTGAAGTGTAACCAGTCAAGCGGGTGGGGATGGATGTCAATGGCCAGTTCTGCACCATATAAATTCGCATCTTTCTGATCAAAACGATATACGGTCAACTCATCACCGGTTTCAGGATCGTTGAGGATTGAGTCGTTACCGGTACTGTTCAGCACTTTTTCATAAAAGATAAAATGATTGATATGGTTGTAGAACAGGCTGGTTTCCAGCGAAACGTGTTCAGAGTTCAGCTCGAAGCCGCCGTCTATCTGTAAACTGGTCTCAGACTTCAGGTCATTGTCACCGACCTCGTACCGGTTTGTGCCTTCATGTGCGCCATTGCTGGCCAGCTCTGCGAGATTGGGCGCTCTGAAACCACGCGCCACATTGAGCTTAAATGTGAGCAGCTCATTAGCGGCATAACTCAGCCCCACACTTCCTGATACATTGGAAAAATTACGGCTGAAGCCGGTGAATTTGGTCTCGTTATCAATATCCATCGCTTCCCCGTTCACGTGGCGGCTATCGAACCGGAGCCCGCCACTGAGCGACCATTTATTTTTATTGTAATGCGTGTATACAAAACCCCCAAGATCAAACAGATCGTAATCGGGAATAATCGCTTCCTCTGCCTTATTGGTATTGGTTTGCGACATACCGTTTACGCCGATCGTTGTTTTCCAGTATTGGGTGGAAGGCAAATGCCAGCGCAATGCATAATTCACCGTTCTCAAATTGAACCAGGCTTTGGGAGTATTTGCTTCATCGGGATTGCCGTATTCCTGCCGCTGGTTTTGCTGATACCCTAAAGCCAGATCCAGGCTGCCTTTACCTACTGAAAAATTGTTCTCGGATAAGATCTTAAAGTGACGGATATGCTGGTATGGGATCTGGGGACTTATTTTCTTAAAATCGTCGTCGCTTGCAATGCCTTCATCTCCGCCAGGCAGGGCTTTCAGAAAGGCGCCTGTAGCACTGTCGCGATCGCCTTCCACCATACCAATGCGTTGGTCAAAATTACTTACCAGTAAATGGCTATAACCCCAGGAGCCGTTATAGCCGAGCATGCCGCCGAAATTCTGGTTATAGAACTTCGAATTAAATACGCGGCCATCGTATTTATTCTTGTAATCCTCAGCGCCTTTGTATGAACCATATACATTCCAGCTAAACCCGTTCTTTGTGCCCGCCACATCGCCATAAAAACCGCGCAGCGCATTGTTGCTCTGGTATTCACTCAGGATGTTGGCGGTAATACGACCATCGGCAACCGGCCTTTGTGAAATGATATTGATCACACCCGCCAATGCATCACTGCCATACATCAGGGAAGCAGGGCCCTTTAATACCTCTATACGTTGAATGCTGTAATCGTCTATTTCAATACCATGTTCATCTCCCCATTGCTGGCCTTCCTGCCGCATGCCATCGTTGATGGTGACCACCCGGTTATAACCGAGGCCGCGGATAAAGGGTTTTGAAATGGCGGGGCCGGTGGACAAATTATTTACCCCCGGCACTGTTTTGGTCAACGCATCGATGGCATTGGTGGATGACACATTGAAAAGCTGTTCTTTCCTGATCACATCTACTGGCTGGGGCGATTGCCTGATGCGGGTAGCAGCCGACACGCCGGTCACCGTAACTTCCTCATTTTCCACCACGGCTTCTTTGAGGGAAAAATCCTTTTGTGTTTCACCCTGTACGGGTACTGATTCAATAATAGAAGAGTAACCCCGGTAGGTGATCTCAACCAGGTATTTACCGGTATTTAGATTGGTAATGCGGTACATGCCTTTATCGTCTGAGATCGTTCCCTTCTTCAGGTCATGTACATAAATGCTGGCGCCCGGCAGGGGCTCGCCTGTTTTGGCATCGGTTATTTTGCCGGTCAACAAGCTGGCCACCGGCGCAGCAACAGGTACCGGTTGGTTACCGGGAGCAAGTTCCTGCTGGCTATAGCTATAAAAATGAATTAGAGAATATATAAATGTAAGGATCGCACTTACTGATTTCATAAATGAATGATTGAAACAGTCCGTATGGCCTGGTTGGATTAAATTGACTGATTGGTTGTTAAGGGAGCGGAGCACAGATGGCAACAGGCACTGGTGCAAACATCAAATTATTGATGGCTATACCAATACGAGACATGCTGCTACTGCGGGAACTCAGCGGAGCTCAGGCCAGCACGGGGGGAGCGCGAAGCGAATGAAAATACTTATATACCGCAGGGATGGAAAAAACAGGAGCGGCTTGCGGCGGATTCTTCACTGCAACCGGTGGTGTGATAGCCGGAACGGTCGTTTCTGTGAATGGCAGATTGAAATCGTTGATACAACCGCAGGCAAACTGTATTTCCTGGCTGGAAATGGGTTTTGATGGTGTATTATGTTTACCGGGCGCATGCAGCCAGTTGTGCAGGTGAAGGCTCATGCCCATCTTCTGGCTGAACAGCAGAATAAGTAAGACGGTGCTGAGCTTTGTTATAATACGCTTTCCGGTCATCAGTCACAAAAGTAGATAAATTTGCAACAACAGTACAAAAAATAATGTGCTAATATGCTAATCAGCTAATGTGCTGATGCGCAGAAGGTAGTCTGCGCTTCGCGCCTCAGGCTTTAATGCAACTGCACAGCTGCTACAACTATAGACCTGCAAAAGATGTTCACCAAACCAGGTTATCACCTGTATTTATTAGCACATTAGCACATCAGCAAATCAGCTAATCAGCAAATCAGCTAATCCTGTTTTTCGCTCCCCAATCGCTCAGGCTGTTCAGCACGGCCTTGAGGGAATTGCCTTTTTCGGTGAGTTCATATTCTACGCGGGGAGGTACTTCAGCGTACACGAGCCGTTTAATGAGTCCGTCTTTTTCGAGCTCCCGCAACTGCAATACCAGCATGCGTTCTGTTACCTGCGGTATGGAGTCGCGCAGGGCGCTGTACCGCATTTTGCCATGGGTCAGGCGCCAGAGGATGGCCGGTTTCCATCTGCCGCCGATGGTGGAAAGCGTATAGGACATACCGCAATCCTTCTCCATTTGCTGTTTATTAAGGGTATTGGTTGAATTCTCCTTTCGCATTACTTACATTTTTGATAGTACCTAACAACATTTTATGTACCGGCAAATGTACTATGCAGCCAATAGTTTTGCAAGCAATAAAAATGATAACATGAAGAGTTTAACAAACAAGGTCGTATTCATTACCGGTGGAAGCCGGGGCATCGGAGCGGGTATAGCTAAACGTATGGCGGCTGCAGGCGCCGATGTGGTGATCACGTATGTGCAATCTGCCAGTCAGGCAAAACAGGTAACCGATGAAATCACAAAGACCGGAAGTAAGGGATTGGCCCTTCAGGTTGACAGTGCTTCACCAGATGCTATCAGCGGCGCGATAGAAAAAGCCGTTTCAACGTTTGGCCGCATCGACATCCTGGTTAATAATGCCGGTGTATATATTGCCAAACCATTGGCTGATCTAACGCTCGCCGATTTTGAGACCAGCGTGGCAGTGAATGTGCGCGCCGTTTTTGTCGCTGCGCAAAAAGCTGCTCAATACATGCAGTCCGGTGGCCGCATTATCACCATTGGCAGTAATATGGCAGAGCGGGTGACCTTCCCGACCGGAAGCCTGTATGCCATGAGTAAATCAGCTTTAATTGGTTTAACGAAAGGACTGGCCCGTGATCTTGGTGAAAAGGGCATTACAGTGAACCTGGTACAACCGGGTCCTATCGATACCGACATGAACCCGGCGACCAGTGCGCATGCCAGTATGCTCACCAGCGCCATGGCCGTTCAACAATATGGCAAACCGGAAGACATAGCCGAACTGGTTGCTTACCTGGCCAGTGCCGAAAGCTATTTTATGACCGGGGCTGCATTGACTATTGACGGCGGATTTAATATCTAATGAGATGCTGGTATTACAGAAGGTATTCTCTGCTCACTGGTATGGTGGGATTATTACTGTTATCACCAGGCGAATTTGGCAATAACTGTGCAAACTGCAGGATGATAAGCATCAAAAAACCCTCACGGTATTACTGTGAGGGTTTTGTATTTCGACATAATTGATGAGGCAGAGATAATAATGATAATAATGAAACGTTGAGAAGAGGGATTACAAAGACGAAAATGTACCTGAATCCTGCTCCCTGTAGGGCTTCACATCAAAAAATATTTACTCCATTGGACACACTTTTTAATACCAGTAACGCTGTTAAACGCTTTCCCACATGGTATTTTCGGTGGCTATCACCTGCATTGTTCCGTTAGAGGACAATGTTACATTCTTTAATGTGTACAAGCCGGGCTTACAGTTTCCTGGAACTGTTAAACCATCAACGATTGCTTCGGCCGGCAGACTGCCTCCATCACCGGCGTTAACCTTTTCAACGATTTCAATTGATTGCATCGGGCAGAAATAAAGTACCATTTTCCCGAAATTGCTTTCTAATCTAACCGGAGAAATGTTAGCTGTCACTGTTTCACCATGTGACAGTTTTTCTTCTTTCATTCTTTGTTGCAGTACATGCGGCTGAGAATAAGAAGTAATAACTACCGGTGTAGATTTTTCTGACTCTGTGGGCTTGCCCTTTGCACCAAAGAGATTGCTGAAAAGGGAGGTGTGTTCTTTTTTCATATCTCTTAAATTTTTAGTTACTAAAAACAATACTAAAAGAGGTCATCTTATACGTGCGTATAATTCTGGCTTAATAACTTATAGTTCCGATCTAAAAACAGTAAATAGGATACAGCATTGTACAATTCGTCTTTCTTCGGATCTGTTAGCGGTGTTATAAAGGTTCTAGTGCATATTATCGGCTCAAATAGGGTGGAGCTAAAAAGAGGATAATATGATTCAATGATTCTACTAAACTAGACAGCGTTTACCTGCAATTTGCTGCTTGTGTAATATTGGACTGGTGCATGCAAAAAGGTATGCTGAAACAAACTATGCTTTGATCTGGATGTTCTCAAAATGGAGATAATGACCCTGATGTGTTTCGTTAATTCGTCAATCGATCTGGTGCCTGTGTGAAGTTGTTGAATTATCTTCCCCCACTTTGCAAACACACTCGTAATGTGCATACTTCCTATGATA
The DNA here is from genome assembly GCF_016924755.1 of Longitalea arenae. Lineage (GTDB taxonomy): Bacteria > Bacteroidota > Bacteroidia > Chitinophagales > Chitinophagaceae > Niastella > Niastella arenae. Next base: position 468,725 of record NZ_JAFFJX010000005.1, read on the forward strand.
AAAGATCAAAAATTATGCCGGGCAAATTATCCTCACATGCTTCAATACGATCTGTTGTTCTTTTATGATTGCCTTAATTCATTTCGTTCTGTTCTCTTGTTAAACCGTTTTGTCGTTGCCTACACTTCTTTTACCTTACGATGATTTGCTGTTAAGCGTTGGGCAAAAAACGCTGCGTCGCACGCAGTGAAAGAAGTGTTAATACATGCCTGTACTCTTCACTGCATGTATCAAACTGGCCTTAACAAAACAATTGCCGAAGGTGATATTTCTTATTATGTCTTTCTAACCTAATTTAATCATTTTTTCTGGTAAACTAATGCATAAATCCACATTAAAATTTTTTTGCCAAAAGCAGAAAGGCATCACCCCGCGGTAAATGAAAAAGGGGCAATGCCTTTCTGGTGTATTGGTGCTAACAGTTAGTCTACTCAACAGGAATACTTTCCTCTTTCTCGCCGAAAACATATTTGTTAAACCATAGCCAGTTGTGCCAAACGGCTGCTAATCTTTCTTTGGGTTTACTGATGCTATGTCCGAACCCTTTGTAAACGATGAGTCGCGAGGGCACTTTGCGATCCTGCAAACCGCGATATAATTCATAGGCATTCGGAATGGGTACACGCTTGTCGAATTCGCCATGTTGGATGAGCGTAGGCGTAGTTGCCTGGTTAATGTTTGTCATCGGCGATGTTTTAAGATAGATCTCCATATCGTTCCAGGGAGTGTTCTGCAAATATTCGCGCGTAAATGGCGTTATGTCAGTGTTTACATAGTATGTCACCCAGTTTGAAATGCCCGCGCCTACCGAGATGGCTTTGAAAATATGGGTGTTGGTGGTTAAGAAAGCCGAGATATATCCTCCCTGGCTCCAGCCCATGGCGCCCATCCGCGCCGTATCGATCAAACCTTTGCTGTTTAAGTATTCTACGCCGCTCACTACATCCCACATATCACCCACGCCGAGGTTACGCACGTTCAGGGAACGGAACTTTTCTCCGTAGCCGGCACTGCCCCGGTAATTCACCCGCAGCACCAACGCGCCTTTCTCTACCCATTGAATGAGTGGATATACATATGCCGCCGTAGGATCCGGAATATCGGTTCCGGTTGGACCGCCATGGATCAATACCAACAGCGGGTATTTCTTTTTCGGGTCATAACTGGCCGGTTTCGATAGGACGCCTTCGATAGTTATACCGTCCCTGCTTTTCCATTGAATGACCTCACTCACGGGTGTCTTCCAGCCAGCAAGCTGTTCCGTGAAATTGGTGATCTTTTTCAGCGGTTGCCTGAATATGCCCGTATAACAATCGGTCATTTCATTATAATTCCGGGCGAGCAGTGCAATTTTATCGGTGTTCCTGCTGAAAGAGATCGCCATGGAAAGATCATAGGGGAGATCAACCACCTTCGTTTTACCTGTCTTGGTATCTACGGTGAACAGTTTCTGTTTGGTTTTTTCGAGCGCGCTGAGAAATAAGCCGTGTTTGTTCCAATCTACAATTGACCGGTATTCGTCGAGATCAGTGGCAATTTCCCGGCTGCTTTTCGTTTCCATATCATAGACGAACAAGCGATTGTTCTTATAATAGTCTGAAATACTGTCATTCACCGGGCTTTGATACACGAATGCCTTTCCGTCGGGACTCCAGCGGCCGATAAAATCGCCGGTAGGGTTGCGCACCAGGGTATCCACTTTTTTGGTGGCGATGGTAAGCAGCGCTATATCGGATGTAATGCCCGACAGGATGAGCGGATCACGCTGTTTGGTAAAGAGGATCTGTTTTCCATCGGGGCTCCAGGCATAATTGCCCACCGTGAAATGGCCACCGGTAAGCCTTTTAGCTACCGGCAGGACCATGCAATCTGATCTTTTCAATGCCGCCGTATCTTTCTTCGCCGTATCTTTTTTAGTGTCGTAACAGGGAAGATGACCGGCCATTACCACAGAGTCATAACTGAAATCGAGCAGCCACAGATGCCGGTGTTTGTATTCTTCTCCCTCCACGCCAAAAGCGCCATACCGGTCCTTAAGCGTCTTTTCCTGTTTGTTGTCGGGTTCTGTTTTCAGCAGGGCGATCTGTGTTCCGGTATTGTTCCAGCCATAACTTAAGATCCCTTCCTCTTCTTTGGTCACCTGCAGGGCTTCGCCCCCGGCTACAGCAATAATATACAGCTGCGTCTTATCGCCCCGGTCGGCCAAAAAGCTCACGAATCTGCTATCGGGTGTAAAACGGGCAGCATAGCTGCTTCCTTTGACGGTACGGGTAAGCTGCACCGGTGCTTCTCCATCGCGGCTCATCCACAGTTCTGCATCATAGGCATTATCGGCCCAGTCGGTTGTATTGACCGAATAAACGATGGTTCTGCCATCGGGTGAGATCACAGGTTCACCGATCCTTTTCAGGCTTAACCATTTTTCGAAAGAAACAGAAGCGCCTTTTTGCGCCAGAATGGTAGTTGGTAAAAAGATAAAAAGCAAGAGGAGAAGGCGTGTCATATGTTGATGGTTTTTTTAAATGTACAAAAAAGCGCAGGCGGCCCCGGTTATAAAGTGATAAGTGGAATGGTATTTGGCGGGGCCTATTTTCCCCAATACGACGCCATGCTGTAATCGATGGCTTACAATGACCGGTGGCACTGATTTATACGGATTATAGCTTACAGGGATCAAAAAAGATATCCGTTATGGAAAAATGGTTTGTTTTATTAAGGGAAAAGCTGGAATCGTGGCTGGTGATGTTTATAAAAATGTTGCCTAACCTGGTACTGGCGATCCTGATCTTTATCGCTTTCTTTTTCCTGGCCCGGCTCCTGCGCAGGACCTTGTACAATATCCTGCTCAGGGTATCGCGGCAGCCGTCTATCAGCGGGTTGTTTGCCAGCATCTTTTTTATCGTGGTGCTTTTTGTTGGACTATTCATCAGCCTGCAATTGTTGCATCTTGATAAAACCATCGCCTCGCTGTTGGCCGGCGCAGGTATTATCGGACTGGCCCTGGGTTTTGCTTTCCAGGACCTGACAGCCAATTTTATTTCCGGCGTGTTTATCATTTTCAGAAAACCCTTCGATGTGGGCAATATCATCGATACCAATGGCTTTACCGGGATCGTTGAGGAAATACAATTGCGCTCTACTACCATCCGCACCTTCCAGGGCCTGCATATTATGCTGCCGAACAAAGATATTTTCCAGAAGCCGATCACTAATTATTCGCTGAGTGGTAAAAGACGCATCGATGTGGTGTTAAACCTGCCTGGCAGATCGAACCTGGCCCAGACAGAACAGCAAATCCGGAACGCGCTCACTGGTATCAGGGAAGTGAAGGATGACAGAATAGAGATACTATTCACCGATTACAACGGCGACACCGTGAAAATGGAGGTACATTGCTGGATTGACAATACGATTGAAATGGGCTTTATAAATACCCGCGATAAAATATTACGGCAGGTGCATTCAGCCGTTACGCAAGGGCAAAGTTCTCAGCCTGCCAACTCTACCCCATGAACGGTGGCCTGTGCATACATATTTATCCATTGATGATGGATCCACCGTTGGGGTGCAATACCTGTCCGGTCATATAAGAAGCATCCTTCGAAGCCAGAAAGAGATAACTGGGGGCTACTTCAACCGGTTCACCGGCCCTTTGTAAGGGCGTATCTTCTCCATGATGTTTATTGCTTTCTGCATCGAAGCTGCTCATGGCGAGCGGGGTCCAGATGGGCCCGGGCGCAACACCGTTCACCCTGATCTCTTTTTCTACCAGGCTGGAAGAAAGGCTGCGTGTAAATGCGACAATTGCACCTTTGGTGGCGGAATAATCGAGCAGATCGCGATGACCCATGTAGGCCGTTACAGAAGTGGTATTGATGATTGCGCTGCCTTTTGGCATATGCGGCACCGCCGCTTTAGTGATCCAGATCATGGCAAATACATTCACCTGGAAAGTGCGAATGAGGTTTTCTGTTTTAATGTCTTCAATACTTTCGGTATGGTGCTGGGTGCCTGCATTGTTCACAAGGATATCGATACGGCCATACTCTTTAACGGTAGTTTCAACCAGTTGCCGGCAAAAATCTTCCTGGCTGATATCACCCTGGATCAGCAGGGCTTCACCGCCATATTTTTCAATAATGGCTTTTGTATTCTGCGCGTCTTCTTCACCTTTATAATAATTGATGGCAACTTTGGCCCCTTCTTTCGCAAACAGAATAGCTACTGCTTTACCGATGCCGCTGCCGCCACCGGTGATAAGGGCTATTTTGCCTTTGAGTTTTCCACTGGCTACATAATGTACATCATCAACCACCGGTTGATGCTCCATTTGTTTTTCAGTGGTTATTGCCGATTCCTTTTCTGCTGTTGCATTGTTGGCTGTATGGTTCGGTTGCATCGTAATACGTTTAATGGTTTGCTGGTGAAACGGTTCCGGTTTCCAGGTTGATCTTTTCCAGGTCTTTGTCGGCCGGCCCTGTCAGCACTTTTCCGCTGGCATCGTACCTTGCGCCATGGCAGGGGCAATCCCAGGTCTTTTCCGTAATATTCCATGCTACGGTACATTTCATATGGGTGCACCGCGGGTTGATCGCATAGAGCTGACCACTTTCATCTTTATACAAGGCAACGGTGTGTCCTTCCAGTTGAACGATCTTTCCTTCGCCCGGTGCGATCTCGGCAATGGCATCTATTTTTTCCCTGGCAAAAAATCCGGTGATCAATTGTTTGGCCACATCCACGTTCTCTTTTACAAAACTGGTAAAACCTGCTACGGGTTTTATGCGGTTGGGATCGAACAGCTTGATGCCTGGATTTTCCTTGTTTAAAACGATGTCGCTGAGTATGCGGGCGGCCACGGTGCTATAGGTCATGCCATTGCCGCCAAAACCGGTTGCCACCAGTATTTTGCCGGGGTTACCGGGCAGGTGACCGATATAGGGAAGCCCATCTGCCGGTTCAAAATATTGTGACGACCATCTGTACGCGATCTCCTGCACATTGAAATGGGACCTAATGTGGCTTTCCAGTGTATTAAATGAAGCATTTGTATTATCGGTATGGGCAGTTTTGTGGTCTTCACCGCCTACGATCAGGTAAGGCTCGCCATCTATCATTTGTGTTCTGTAATAATGATATGGATCGTACATATCGTAGCTGAGATCGGCCGGGTAGCTTTTGTCGGTGAGGCGAACGGCCATGGCATAAGACCGGTAGGGGGCGCAACGCAGGTGTAACAGGTTTATACCGGGTGGGATATGCGTAGCATAGATCAGCCATCCGGCCTGAATATCGCCGGCATCGGTTTTAATGATCACCGGATCGGTATTCTCTGTATCGTGTACGCGGCACTGTTCCAGGATCGATCCACCCGCTTCTTCAAACGCTTTGGCCAGGGCCAGTACATATCGTAGCGGGTGAAATTTAGCCTGCTGTTTTACTTCAATGGCCTTGTTAAATGGAATGGGCAGCGGAATGGCAGTAACGTAGGCGGCTGGCACGCCGGCTTCGAGGGTTGCTTTTCTGATGGCTTCCAACTCTTCGCTTTGTTTGTCGTTTTGTGAATACAGATAGGCGCTGGCTTCTTCAAAACCACAATCGATCTGATACCGGGCAATGTTGGCTTTAATGTCGTTTATGGCGCCGCGTGTAGCCTGCGCTACGAGATTGGCGTTATCTTTACCAAAATCGTTGGCAATGGTGTTGTAAGGTGTATCGAGCAGCGTATTAAGGTGGGCGGTGGTGCCGCCGGTAGTACCATAACATAAAGAATGGGCTTCGATCAGGAGGCACTGTAAGCCGGCCTGCTGCAGCATCAAAGCCGTGCTGATGCCGGTAATACCGCCGCCGGCAATTACAACATCGTACCTTTTCCCTGTTATAACGGGTCGAGTAGGAATATATGTGGTAGCCGTTTGTTGCCAAAGACTTATGTTGGCGCCGTCCCTTGCTATCATAACATGTTTTATCAAAATACCTGCAAATTTCATCCTGCAGGAAGAACATGTATGATGTAGAAAAAGGAAGCTATACAGGGAAAAAATTCCCCAGCAGGAATTCAGGGCCGGTTAAAACCAAATAAGCGCGCATCGTCGTTGGATTTCCCCAGTGCGAGCTGCGTAATGATCTGGGCAGCGATAATGCTGAAGGTGATGCCATTGCCACCGAGGCCAAGGGCAAAATAAGTATGTGGTTTGCCGGGCAGGTTACCAATATAAGGCAATCCATCTTTGGTAGAAGCAAAAACGCCGGCCCATTTAAAATCCGTTCTGAATGGTATAGCGGGAAACAGTTTGTGAAAGGCTTGCTCCAGTGACCGGGCTTTTGCATGAAGGGCTTTGTCGCGGCGCCGGGGATCGGAAAAATCATCGTCTTTGCCGCCTATGAGAATGCGGTTATCTTCTGTGGTGCGCAGGTATAAATAAGGCCGGTTGGTTTCCCAGATCAATGCATTTTGGTGCCAGTGATGATCGGTGGAATAGGGCTCGCTGATAATGGCGTAGGTGGAATGCAGGGTTTGCACTTTTTGCGAAATATAGCGTGCCGATTCATAACCGCAGGCAATAACCAGTTTACGGGCTTTGATCTTTTTTCCGGTATTGGTGATCAATTCAACGCCGCGTTTGTTTTCCGCGACATGCGTGATGGCGGTATGATCGTAGACTTCCAGTCCCAGTTGTTTGCATTGGTGTAATAGGGCGTGGGTGAGGCTATATGCCTTTACTTCTGCGGCATCACGGGAAAGCAGGGCCGCTTCTTTTTCAAAGCCAAACCAGTTTTTAATGGCGTTTTTGTCGAGCCATTGCAAGGCAATGCCAATTTGTTTGCGGAGCTGAAATTCTTTTTTGAGAAGGGATACATCTTTTTTGTAGGAGGCATATTGCAGACTGGGTCTTTTGCTGAAAGCCACTTCAGGCCATCGGCTGCAGATGGCTTCCAGGTCGGCTATGGCTTTCAGGCAAAGCAGGTAACTTCTAACGGCATCGCGTTCGCCACGCAACCTGATCAGATCTGTTAACGGAGTGTCGATCTCATATTGCAGTAAGGCGGTGCTGGCAGCCGTACTGCCCATACCAACGTGACGTTTGTCTACAACAACGGTCTTAAAGCCGGCATGGCAAAGATGCCAGGCTGCCAAGGCGCCGCTGATGCCTGCACCCATTATAACAATATCAGTATTTATATGCTGCTGCAGGGAAGGGTAGGAGTGAATAATGCCTTTATCGAGCAACCAAAAGGGAAAATCTGATCTCAGATCCATCTGTAGTAACAATTTTGGGTGAAAGGCGCATGATGTATGTTACAAGCTACAAGACTGATAGCAGTCACAGCAGGCAGTGAAAAGAACATGCCAGTGGCCGGTGGCATATCATTTGAAACGGGTGAATATGATAAACTTGTATGAATAAAAGGATCCGTTCTCGATAAAAAAAAGATCGAACCAATAATTCTGCAAACAGTGTGGGAAAGCGGCATTTGGGTGGCCATAATAAGGGCTCAAGCAAGCCGCATTTGGCATTCAGGTTAGGGCCTGGAGTGGGCAAGTTCTTGCTCAATTTGAGGCGAGTCGACATACATAACTTTTTCTTATTATAATTGGATGTACCATCATGGATAATCATGTGTCAGTTACCCATCAGTTGGATTTTTTGTCGGGCGGTGGCGAAATGGGTGAGCGTGTTCGCAATTTTGACTGGGCGAGCACCCCTTTAGGCGATCCTGAAACCTGGGAACAAAGCTTAAAAACCTGTGTACGTATTATACTTACTTCAGCCCAACCCATGTTTGTGTGGTGGGGCCCTTCCCTTATAAATATTTATAACGACAGTTATGCGCGGATCATGGGTAAAAAGCATCCGGCCGGCTTAGGCGCCAAGGCTGAGGATGTATGGCCAGAGATATGGGACCTGCTGGTATCGCGTATTGAAAGTGTAAAACGGAATGAAGGTACCTACGACGATTCGTTCCTTTTTATAATGGAACGAAAGGGCTTCCAGGAGGAAGTGTATGTGTCGTTCAGCTACAGTCCGGCGCCCGGCGATGATGGGGCTGTGAAAGGAATATTTTGCGTATGTACAGAAAATACAGAGCGTATTATCAACGAGCGCGCTCTGCAAATGCTGCGCGACCTCGGTGCAGTGGCTTTCGATGAAAAATCGCCGGATCTTATTTACCGCAATGTAGCTGAGATCCTGGGCAGGAATAACAAGGATTTTCCGTTTGCCATCGTGTATAAACTAAATAAGGAAGGGGGGTCTGCACAGGCGGTTGCATTTACAGGTATAGAACAAGATCAACATTTATTACCCCGGGAGATCGATACTGCAACTCCATCGGCGCTAACCAGTGACTTTTGTAAGGCCTATGAAACGAATAAAGTGCTTGTTGCAGATGTGAATGGCATGCGGGACGAGCTTCCAAAAGGATTCTGGAAAATACCTCCTTCGCAATTTGCATATATACCCATTAGTGCAGTCGGCAGCAAACATCCCTATGCTATTATTGTTGCCGCGCTGAATCCCTGCCGGCAGTTTGACAATAATTTTCAGCAGCTCTGCGAAATGATCGGCGCCCGGGTTTCCCTGGAGATCAACAAAATGCAGGCCCTGGAAGAAGAGCGGAAAAGGGCCGAAGCACTGGAGCAGATCGATAAAGCCAAAACTGTCTTCTTCAATAATATAAGCCATGAATTTAGAACGCCGCTCACGCTTATATTGAGCCCGCTGGAAGAAATGCTTCATCAGCCGAAAAATAATCTGTCCGCTTCGGAACATCAAAACGTTGAAACGGCACACCGCAATGCGCTGCGTTTATTGAAGCTGGTGAATACGCTGCTCGATTTCAGCCGCATTGAATCAGGCCGGCAACAGGCCAGTTATGTGCTTACTGATATTGCTTCCTATACCAGGAACCTCGCGGCGAATTTCAGGTCGGTGATGGAAAAGGCGGGACTGCAACTGATCATCAAGACCGACCGGGTCGTACAGCCTGTGTATCTGGACCGGCAAATGTGGGAGAAGATCGTATTTAATTTATTGTCGAATGCCTTTAAATATACGTTGGCGGGAAGCATAACAGTAGAGCTTTGCGCAGAAGACAAATTTGCCGTGTTGAAGGTAAAAGACACGGGCGTTGGCATTCCGGAAGCAGAGCTGCCGCACATATTTGAACGGTTTCACCGGGTGCAGAACGTTATGGGCAGAACCTTCGAAGGCACCGGTATTGGTTTGTCGCTGGTAAAAGAACTGGTGCTGTTCCATAAAGGTGATATTAGCGTTGAAAGCCAGCCTGGCAAGGGGAGTACGTTTACGGTAAAAATACCGATGGGTAAAGAGCACCTGCCGGAACAGCAAATCACTGTGCAGCTGGAAGAAGAAAGGGTGACATCGGGCATGTACGTTGAAGAAGCCGGCACTTTACTGGTGAAAGACAACAATAAGGCAACATCGCTTACGTTTGAGGATGATAATGAACCCGTGGTGCTGGTGGTGGATGATAATGCCGACATGCGTGAACACCTGCATTCGATACTGGTACATCGCTTTCATGTAATAACTGCTACTAACGGCCAGGACGCCCTGCAAAAGATACAGGAACGAAAGCCAACTTTGATCATAAGTGACGTGATGATGCCGGTAATGGATGGTATAGAGCTGGTAAAAGCGGTGAAGGCTAACAAAGGCACGGCGCATATCCCGGTGATTTTGCTTACTGCCCGTGCAGGTGAAGAATCGAGGATCGCCGGCTGGGAAACGGGGGCCGACGATTACCTTACCAAACCTTTTTCTTCCAACGAACTTATTGCAAGAATTACATCGCAGATAAAAACGCAGGAGATCAGGAGGGAGGCCCTGGTTGATATGGCGGAACAAAGGAGATACTCGAGGAAGCTGGAGGATATGAACCGGGAGCTCATTAAAATGAACGAAGAACTGACCTCATTCGCCTATGTCAGCAGCCATGACCTGCAGGAACCATTGCGCAAGATCCAGATGTTCAGCAAGCGCATTCTCGAAAAAGAAATCAACTCTTTAAGTGAAGAGGGAAAGAACTTCTTTTTGCGGATGGACAATGCCGCCAACCGGATGCAGCTGTTGATCAATGATTTGCTTACGTATTCGCGTACGAATACGTCGCAGAAGCAATTAGAGAAGACAAGCCTCAATGATCTTATAATGGATGTTAAACAGGAGCTCTATGAAAAAATTATGGCTACAGATACCATCATAGAATGCGAACCGTTGCCGGAATTACAGATCATCCCGTTCCAGTTCAAACAATTGTTCACCAACCTGCTTGCCAATTCCATCAAGTTTGCAAAGCCCGGTCAACGGCCGCATATCACTATCACCAGCAACCTCATCGAGGGCAGCCAGATCGATTATCCGACGGCCAATAAAGAAATAAAATACTGGCATATTGCATTTGCCGATAAGGGCACCGGGTTCGATCCGCAATTCAATGAGCAGATATTCGGACTCTTCCAGCGTTTACACGGCAGGAAGGAGTATGAGGGCACGGGTATCGGCCTGGCCATTGCCAAAAAAGTGGTAGAGAACCACAACGGGATCATTCTGGCTGAAGGCAGGGAAAATGAAGGCGCCACCATTCATATTTATCTGCCTGAATAAGCAACCGTTGAGGCCGCTGACAGTTAAGGAACAGCTGGCAGATTTGCAAGCGGAGGCGTTTCTGGCAAGAGCTGTTGCAGATTTATTCACCATTCTACCCAAAAAAGGCTTACCTTTAAAAGAGTAGCAGCTGAAGGCGTACCCATATATGTACATCTATGATCACTCCTTCTCTTCTTCTAACTTTTAACAGTTCTTTAAAATAAAGGATATGACATTTTTAAAAGAACATCTATTAAGTGATCATTACAGTTGGAATAATAATGCAAGCCATTCATTATATGCTACTGAACCAGACCGGCGTGTGTTTGACCGGTTCAATGGCAACCAGGTTCTGTTCATTATTAATTCTTTCGGTAAGTCACTGGGGCGCTTGACATTAGGTGATGGGCGGAAAATAGAGGAACTCATCTCAACGCAATTGCCTGAGCAAAATAAAAGTGAGCTATCTGTATACAACTGGCTGCGTGGCGTGTATCTGTATTACAGCAACTATTGAATTAAATATCAGTAAAACTATTTCCATGAATATACAGGTGTACAATTTAAGCCGTAATACCAGCGATGCTGATCTGCGAAGATTGTTTTCCTCCTATGGTATTGTTGATTCCGCAGAAGTTGTGCGCGATAAATTGAATGGGCGTTCCAAAGGGAACGGCATTATTGATATGCCTGTTGAAAAAGATGCCAGGCAGGCGATAGCAGCACTCGATCAAACGATGATGGATGGGAAAAAGATCTCGGTAAGCGAGTTGCGATTACCACCAAAATGGTAATGCCGCCATTAAAAAACAGTCCGGATCTATAAGGAACGATACAATCTCCCGTTTTTAACTTCTACTAAATGAGCAAGTTAACCTGATTATTGAAGGTTTTTTCCGCTTATACAGTTTAAAGTTGTATCTTCGACCAACTTATTTCCTCCTGCACCTATCTTGATTTCTGCTTTTCAACATTTGTGAAGGTAAGATTCTAAGCCTGGTAGGCCATCATGGCAACTTACCACTATTATTATTTATTTAAATTTCAAACATTGTCATTCGAAAAGTTAAAAATTATTGAGCCTATATTAAAAGCGCTTAACAATCAGGGTTACACCCAACCCACTCCGGTACAGGAGCAATCCATTCCCATAATTCTTCAGCAAAAGGATCTTTTTGGTTGTGCCCAAACAGGCACAGGTAAAACCGCAGCCTTTGCAATACCGGTTCTTCAATTATTGTATCAACAAAAACAAACAATAAAAAGCGCCCCGTCCATCAAAGCATTGGTATTAACGCCAACCCGGGAGCTGGCCATTCAAATACAGGAAAGTTTTGAAGCCTATGGAAAAAATACCGGTTTGAACCAGGTGGTGATCTTTGGGGGCGTATCCCAGGCGGCGCAGGTACATGCGCTGAGAAAAGGGGTAGATATTTTAGTGGCAACGCCCGGCCGTTTACTTGATCTTATTGAACAGAGGATCGTAAACATCAGCAACATAAAGCTTTTGGTGCTGGATGAAGCAGACCGCATGCTGGATATGGGTTTTGTGCATGATGTGCAAAAGATCATCGCAAAGACCCCAAAACAACGGCAAACGCTTTTCTTTTCCGCTACCATGGCGCCGGCCATCCGAAAGCTGGCCAATTCTTTATTGAAAGAGCCGGTCACTGTAGAAGTAACACCGGTTGCAACCACTGCCGAAACGATAAAACAAAAGATCTGTTTTGTTGACAAAAAGGATAAGTCTGCTTTATTGTTACATATGATGACCCATACACAGATCCCGATGGCCCTGGTATTTACCCGAACCAAACATGGTGCTGACCGGGTTGCCCGGGATCTGAACCGCTCTGGTGTACGGGCGGAAGCCATTCATGGGAACAAATCACAGCAGGCAAGGCAAAAAGCTTTGCATCAGTTCAGATCGAAGCAGATAAAAGTGCTGGTGGCAACAGATATCGCAGCCCGGGGCATAGATATTGATGAATTGTCACATGTTATTAATTTTGAATTACCAAACGTTCCCGAAACATATGTTCACCGGATCGGCCGAACGGGGCGGGCAGGGGCAAAAGGCATTGCGCTGTCTTTTTGCGACCGCGAAGAAAGAGCTTATTTACGCGATATACAAAAACTCATTTCCACGGCTATACCCGTTGAAGAGGAACATCCCTTCCGCGATTCGGCCGGCCGGAACGATATACGGCAGCCAGCCAGAAAAAATAATGTAAGCAGAACACAAGCTAATCGTTTTGCCCAGGTTAACAAAAAAAGGCCCAGCTTTAACAAAGCTGTTCAATAAGCATTAAATTGTAAAAGTTTAATTATGACAAACGTTCAGATCGAAAAATTCCTGCAACAGAATTACCTTGACAAAGCGCCTGTAAAGGTCAGTTTTAAGGGAAGAAAACCGATTGTTGGAATATTTATTTCAACACCTGATTACGGTGAGTTAAAAGCAAAAAATTTCTGGCGGATCGTAGGTGAGGTAAATATTGAAAGTTATCGCAAATCAAGAGATATGAATCTGGCGAGAATGTTCAGCGGATCTGAAATGACCAAATTATCTGCACCCTAATAAGTATTTTACATCCTGTTTTTTATGTTACGTTCAATTATTACCGGGTCAGGATCTTATATTCCACCGGTCGTTAAAGTTAATGCCGACTTTATTACAAGGAATTTTCATGGGGTGAACAACCTGCCACTCAATGTTCCGGGCGAAGAAGTTGTGAAGAAGTTTGAGTTGATCACTGGCATAGGGGAGCGCCGTTACGCGCCTGATGAGCTCAATACTTCTGATATAGCAGCGATCGCTGCGAAACTGGCCATTGAAGACAGTGGAATTGATGCAGAAACCATTGACCAGATCATCGTTGCCCATAATTATGGCGACGTGGTGAAGGGTACCGTTCAGTCAGATACCGTACCTTCTGTTGCCTCCCGGGTAAAACATTTATTAGGTATACGGAACCCCGCTTGTGTACCATATGATATATTGTTTGGTTGCCCCGGTTGGGTGCAGGGGATGATACAGGCCGATGTGTATTTCAGAGCCGGTAGTGCAAAGACCTGCCTGGTCATCGGTGCAGAAACACTGTCCAGGGTATTGGACGACTATGATCGCGATAGTATGATCTTTTCCGATGGTGCAGGCGCCTGCATTCTTGAATACAAAGAAACCGGAGATCAGGCAGCAGGAATACTGGGTACCAGCACCCGGTCAGATTGCGTGAGCGAAGTTTCATATATAAACTTTGGCGGATCATACCAGCCCGGTTTGAATGACGATACACGTTATATCAAAATGAAGGGGCGTAAAGTATATGAGTATGCGGTACGTCATGTTCCGGAAGCTATGAAAGGATGCCTCGACAAAAGCGGCATCGCTATTACTGAGTTGAAGAAGATCTTTATACATCAGGCCAATGAAAAAATGGATGAAGCCATTGTAACAGCTTTTTACAATCTGTATGGCATTCAAAAGGCGCCTGAACATATAATGCCCATGAGTATTCATTGGCTGGGAAACAGTTCTGTGGCCACCATTCCAACATTGTATGACCTGGTGTGCAAAGGAATGGTCAAAGACCAGCAGCTTGAACCCGGAGATGTTATATTATTTGCATCTGTTGGTGCGGGTATGAACATCAATGCTGTTTGTTACCGTTGTGCTTCCTGAAATATTAACAATAACATTAGAAGGCCCTTAAAGAATTAATTGGCGATATGCATTTAATGGGCTATCTTTATTAACGACAATTGAGTTTTACAGCATAAAGTACTTTAAACGATCTTTTGCTTTTTTTCCTCCGTAAACTTTCGCTTTTTCTACTTTTTGTGAGTGCTCAGTTCATTTATCACATTTTAATTTTAGAGTAATGAATTTGTACGTTTCCAATTTAGGTTTTCACGTTAGTGACGAAGACCTGAGAAATTTATTTTCGGCTTATGGTAATGTTACCTCAGCCAAAGTAATCACAGACAGAGAAACTGGCAGATCCCGTGGTTTTGGATTTGTGGAAATGTCTGCAGAAGATGAAGGAAAGAAAGCCATTCAAGGGCTGGAAGGAAAAGAAATTGAAGGCAGAAGCATTTCTGTTTCAGTGGCAAGACCTAAAACTGACCGTGGCAATTCCTTCGGTGGTGGCAACCGCGGTGGCGGTGGCTTCAAATCAAGATGGTAATCAATACGCTTGTTTCCTGAAATAATTCAATCGAAATAGCTCATTGAAGTAAGCCCTGGCAAGAGTGCCGGGGTTTTTTTATGTTTTACCAGGTGTCATTTGTACGATTCCCTCCTGAACTATGCAGGGTATTAGTTAAACTTGCATATGGTAAAACTTATTGAGATCACAGGACAGCATGGTATCAGGCTGCGGCCCTTAACACCAGCTGATGCCGAAGCACTGGCTGCTGTTGCCAGCGATCCATCGATCAGCAACTTTGTAAGGGATAGTTTTCCTTCGCCCTATACACTTGCCCATGCAAAAGGATTTATCCAATTCGCCGAGGGTGATCCCCATTTATATTGTTGGGCTATCTTTGAAGGCAGTGCGCTGGCTGGCGTTATCAGCCTTACCCAACAGGAAGATATTTACCGCCATTCCGCAGAGATCGGTTACTGGCTGGGAAGCGATTTCCGGGGAAGGGGAATAAGTACAGAAGCGATCGGCCTCGTTTGCCGGTATGCATTTGATCAATTGAACATCGTCAGGATCTTCGCACATGTATTCGAGCATAACCATGCTTCGCGTAAAGCCCTGTTGAAAAATGGATTTGTCATTGAAGGAATACGGAAGAAAGGATCTATCAAGAACAATCAGTTGCTCGACGATTACCTGATGGCCAAATTGAAATAGCAATGACGGGAAAAATTGGAAAAATAATAGCCCAACGCACGGGCAACAGCGAATTGATAGAGATACTCGCCGATAAATTATCGGGCGCTGATCTTAATTCCCTCCTGCTGGAAGTATTTGCCCGCAGGGCACAGCAGGTAAGCGCACCGGAGCTGTTGAAGCAATATGATAAGAACCGGTTTGTGCAACCTGGAGAAACAGATTACCTGCACCTGCTGGAAAGATCGCTGCAAACCCTGCAATGCCTGAAGCGCCATGACTTCAAAGCTTTGCAGGTATCACCGCTTAGTCAGTTAGGTACCTGCTCAGTGGTGGCTACCGTTGACCAGGATAAAGTTGTTTCGGCTTTGCGCAACTGTGAAGTGTTGTCAGATGCTACCAATGCCCTGGCATTACATATCAGCAGCCAGAAAAAACAAAAAAAGCAAACCGGGGATACACATATTAAATATTGTACAGTACAAAGACATGTACGTTCACAGCCATTTCAGATCAAAGGGTTCTCCCCCCATTTTACCATCGGCTGTATGGTTTCCTCAGGTATTGATACCGGTAATTATACTTTTGAAAAGAAAGCCATTGGCGAGCATTTCGCGGCTTTAGTGGATGTATTGACCACCGTTTTTAAAACGGGTGCGGTAAAGTTCCGGTTACAGCAAAGAGCGGGTTACGGGGAGGCTTTTATCCCTACTGTTATGAAATATCTGCAGGAACGTTTACCCGGCGTGGAAATTACCCGTGATGAAAGCGCTGGTTCTAATAACTATTACCAGGGACTGCAGTTCAAAGCAGATATTTTTGTGCAGCAACGCCATTTCGAGATCGCTGACGGGGGGCTTGTTAACTGGACGCAGCAATTGCTGAACAATAGAAAAGAACGGTTCTTTATTTCAGGGTTCGGACTTGAATTGCTGAATAAGCTGGAAGAGGGCCTGCTGTAATACGTTATGCAAATTTAAATAAAAGCAAGGCGGGTCCGGCCATTTGGCCGGACCCGCCTTGCTTTCTATCGTTATTTTTATTGAATGACCAGTTTACCACTGGTTGATTGACCTTTGCTGCCCTGGATGCTGTAATAATACATGCCGCTTAAGGAACCCGGCAGGATTATACGCTGATTACCGGCAGCGAGCACCCGGCTGAACACCAATCTTCCCATGGCATCATTTATTCTTAATACCCCGCCATTTTCACTGCAAACCACCTGGATGTTCCCGCCCTGCTTAATTACATTGGGATAGAGCGCAGTTTGAAGTTTACCCGTTTCCAGCAAGATGGTATTGGAATAGTATACGGAATCGCTATCAGTCACCTTAATGCGATAGTAGTTCTTTCCATTATCCGGCTGTTCATGTTTGAAGTCGAACAGGAAGCTGCAGGCGTCCCAGCCTTTGGGTTTGCCAATGCTGCTGAAATTAATTCCATTGTGGCTTTGTTCAATATCGAATATAGCCCATTTGCGTAAACACCTGAAGATCCAGCTCAATACATTGGCCCTTCCCTGAGGGTGGCCGCTAAAGTTCTCAACCAGTAAAGGTGTGCCCTTACGGTTGGTTTGAACGATAAAACCGCCAAAACCGCTGGCATCAAAGGTTATTTCCCACCGGCTGGCCGTTGCATTCCATACAATGTCGCTGTCTTCCGGATCGATGAGGGCCGCATCGCCGCTGTAGCTGCAGGGAAGTCCGCTACCATTACTGCTGCTGCCTTCATAATAGGCGATACGTACATTTGCCTTACCCGCGGCATCGGTTGGATGGGCCGGCAGGTTCAGGAAGCTTAAGAAGTCGTTATTGAATGCCGTGAATTCGGCCTGTGTAAAGAACAGGGTGACCCTGCCTGTAGCCGATGCTGCATTGGTGGCAGGCAGTAACTGGTAATGCCTTGCTACAAAGGGTATTCCGCAATCCTGCGGCACCCTCGATTCGATCCAAACATTTGCAGTGACTGTTCCACTCACCGGATTTGCACCCGCCGGCGTCAGCTGTGCGATCAGGCGGCAGCTGCTATCCACGAACAGGTGGGTAGTGGAAATATCGCGGATATTTTTGGTGTTCCTGGTGACCAGGTTGCCTGTCATGAGCGGATGACTGTACACTATAGAGCGGATCTTATAGTCAAAGCCCGGGTTTACCCAGCTAATGCCATCTACGGTGGTGAGTGAACGATTATCCAGGCTGGTGCTTTCACGGCGCAGACTCCAGTTCGCCGTGCTGCCCGAGTCGCGGTAAACGACTATATAATAATCGGCGCCATTCGTAATAGCAATATTGAAAGCGCTCAGGTCAACATAATTCCACGAATAAGCGCTGACGCTGGTATCGGGCAGTGATAATTTCGCCAGTAAAGCGCCTGGCACACCGGCACTATCAGCGCGCACTTCCAGCGCCAGTGCGGTTTTTGTAATAGACGTATGATAATAGGCGCCACCCAAACGGCCGCTTATATCAGGTGTAAAGCGTACAGCTATACGCTGGATGCTGAGCGTTACCCCGGCATCTTCCGAAGTTAGATTAGACGCATCGTATTGATAGGTTTTGCGGTTCACCGGTGAACAATTGAACGCAGCGCCAACGGCCCGGTAGATATCCAGGCGGCCATACCCCCAGGTGGTATTAGGCGTGGGGCCGGCAGCTTCGGTCAATGAGTCTTTGGTCGTATTCGAAAACAGCAGGTTTCGCAGCTGCGAAACGGTTGCGGTTGGATTGGCCTGTAAGAGCAAAGCTACCGCGCCGGTAACCACGGGCGCCGACATACTGGTTCCCTGGTTCTTACGATACAAACCAGGATAAATAATATCTGTTACTGCAGCTGAACTGTTGGTTGAAAATGCGGAGATCACATGTTGGCCTATAGCGGCAATCTCTGGTTTTAATACCCCATCGCGGCGGGGACCATGAGAACTGAAACTTGCAATGGCATCCATTCGGGCCGTGGTGCCGTAATAAGCGCCATTGGCGCCATATGAGTACCAGGCAGGCCTGCCCACATAAGCGGCTGCCGTGATGGCCGAAGTAGCATTGCCCGGCGAACCTACCAGATAGTCGTTGTTGCCCTCGACCAGCGTCAATGCAAAGAAGGCAGGGTTCCTGTAATACATCCAGCCATGTAATGACAATGTATTGGCGGTATTGTTGGTGAGCGTAAGCGTCCACGTACCCATGGGATTGGTACTATTGGTTCCATTCCTTTGAACATAAACATCTACATAACGGTCGCCGTTACCTACCTCAATTTGATTGCTCAGATATACATTAAAAGCATTGCCCATTACCTGGCCCAGCACCGACTGGTTGGCATGGGCAGTTACGGAACCGCCTGTGCCGGGGGCAGTAAAAGTAGCTGAAATATTACTGCTATTGTTTACGTACACCCGGTACTGGAACAGGTCAGGCGCTGTAACAGCAGGCACATTAAAAGAAACTGTTCCGGCAGCGCCCCCTGCCAGCGACAACTGGTTATGGATATTGCTGCCATGATCGTTACCGGCTGAAATGACCACGGCACGTCCCGGTCCGGAAGCAGTAAAATCATCTACAACCAGTTCATATTCCCGGGTACCATCATGGGGGCCAAACTGACTGCCTATGCTCATGTTCAGCACAACCGGTTTGCCCAGGCTATTGGCCAGGTTCTTTAAATAAGCGATGCCATTAATAACATTGGTATTCGAAAAAGACCCGTTGCCACCCTTAATGACCACAATGTCGGCCTCAGGCGCCATACCGGTGTATTTGCGGGTAAGGGGCAATGCGGCGCCATTACCAGCGGCTGTGCCGGCCACATGGGTGCCATGTCCGTTAATGTCGCGCTCGCGAACATAGTTGGTAGGCGTGCCATCCAATTCATCATTGATCTGCTCGCGGGTATATTCAACGCCATAACCCATGCCCACCGGCGAAACTTCGCCGGTGATGGGGCTAATGGTTTGATCCCAGATGCGCAGAATGCGGCTTTTCGTGGTGTCATCGGGGTCGCGGAAATCCGGATGTTTCCAGTCGATACCCGAATCGAAGATGGCAACGATCACCCCTTTGCCCTTATACACCGTATTATTCAATTTGCCCTGGTGCAAAAGGGTGGCGCCGCTGCTGGCAACGGCAATGTCGTTATGCAATTCGTCCATCACCGGCGCTGCGATATAATGAACGCCGGGCAAATTCGAGAGCTGTGTTATTTGATCCGGCGTGACCCATGCCGTTACGAAATGCGGGTATACCGCATTCACCAGCACGCCATTGTTACGAAGCGCATTTACATCGGAAGTATAAATAATGCAATCGTAGCGTTCACCGGCAGGTTGACCCGGCGCTACACGTACCTGAGTAGGCGTGGTCTTGAAAGCGGGAGAATAACTGCCCGTCACCTGTCGCGCGGCAGGTAGATGGGTCAACACGAATTTAAACGCGGGATCGATCTTATCTTCCGGGGAGCGGTTCTGCGAATAACCGGTTAAGTATAACAACACCGAAAGAAAAGTGAAGAGGATGGATCGGTTCGGAAAGAATGTTGAGACCGGAAAATGCACAAGAAGGGCATGACCCTTTTGGGTAGATTTTCTCATAGACAGGTATTTGATTAAAGGTTAATGGAGATAAGCAATTTAAGGAAAAGTATTAAACACTGTTTCGGGGACTTTGGGTAAGTTGGTCATTTACGATGCATTTTGAGGTATTCCGGCGCTTCAATGAACTTTACCTCGGGCATAGCCGCTGCTGTCAATATCTGTTGTAGGGTAGCCACAGCCGTAACTGCGCGCGGCGACGAAGTGCGAACGGTAATGCCCATTTTTCTGAGTGCCTCAGGTTGGGTGGTATAGATAATACAATCATATTTTTTTAGTAAGGTGTCGGAGGGAGACCTTTCGGCGATCAGCAGCCTGAATGGCAGGTCGATCTTCTTATTGGAATTGTGTTGTGCCCATAAGCGGCCGTGTATAAAGGAAAAAAACAACACTGCTATTATTGCCCGGGCAAACATGGGAGAAATTTTTATGTAATTTAATGCAAAGGCAGCAGGTATTGTTTTACTGTAAAAAATAGTGTATTATAGCGGAATTTATGAATGTGATCCTATCTATTTATGAAACAGTTATTCAGGCCCTGGCATGAAGCATAACAATAATTTTGATGTAATAAGGTTGGTGGCAGCCCTTTTTGTGATTACATCTCATGCTTTTTGGATGACGGGTAAACATACCATGGAGCCCCTGATGGTATTTTCAAATAATACAACAACTATTTCCACTATTGGGTTGTACATGTTCTTTTTTACCAGTGGATACCTGGTCACCGTCAGCGCCCTTGCATCAGATAACGCCAGGCATTTTTTAGTCAAAAGATTTTTGCGAATCTACCCTGCCCTCATCGTAGTAGTGCTCATCAGTGTATTTATTGCGGGCCCCTTATTAACGCGGCTTAGTACGGCTGATTATTTTCAGCACCCACGCACCTGGGCCTATTTATTGAACATGGCCGGGATCAGAAAATACTTTCATTTACCTGGAGTTTTTAAAGGCCCGCAATTTTATACAGACGATTTCAATGGACCATTATGGACTATTGGCTTAGAATTGAAACTATATATTTCATTGGCGATCTTAGTGGCCTTTGGCTGGATACATAATAAAAAGTTGCACCTGTTGATCTGTACAAGTTTAATAACGGCTGCATTGGGTATATACATCGTTCGTGATTACGGTTTTGTGCCGGTACGATATATCGGTCAGAAAGATTTTTTGTTGATGGTTTCTTTTTATCTGGGAAGCATGATCGTGGTTGGTAAACCATCAATAACGTTTTTAAAGATCGCCGCTGCTGCCGCCGGTATCTTTCTATTGCTGCGTTTAAGAGGTGTACTTCCAAATATCCTGGTTGATGAGATCGTTTTCTACAGCCTGGCTACTTATTTCCTGGCATTTACAAAAAAGTTCAGGGTACATATCAGGAATGATATTTCCTATGGCATGTACCTGGTTTCCATGCCGGTGCAGCAGGTTTGTTATATTCTTTCGGGGTATAATACAAATCCCTGGTTTAACATAGCGGTTTGTCTTTTGCCTACGATCATCTTAGCCTGGTTATCGTGGAAATATATTGAACAACCCTGTTTGCAATTAAAACACCTGTATAGAGGCCATACCAGCTTGGCACGGCAAGCCGTATAGATTATAAATTATTACCTTCGTTTTTCATTCAGCTTATATGCAGATCAGGGACGTGTTTATGGTTCACAGACTTCAGGGCTGCTCTTTTGAAACGGATGAGTTGCTGAGGAAGGGCTTTAATAAAATACTGGTCGTTGAGCAGGGAAGTGGCACTATTGAGCTGGCAAAGGCGCCCTACGCTATTTCAGACGGCATACTGTACCTGGTGGGGAAAGAAAAACCGGTCGCGCTCCGCGCAAATACGATCAACGGCTATTTATTGCAATTTGAAGACTCGTTCTGGCAGAAGACGCCGCTGAGCGCCAATAACTGTAAGGAAGTTTTGTTCAACAGAAGCATTGACAGTTTTACCCTTCAACCGGAAAAAAAACATTTCGACCACTTGCTGGAATTGTTCGCCTTAACCATACAGGATTTTGAATCGCCCGATTATTCAAATAAACCCGATGTGCTGGCGGCTTATTTGAAAGTAATTATTATCAAAATGGCTAATATTCATTACCTGCTAACGAAAGACACGCCTTCCTACGACAGCAAGTTATTTGAACGCTTTGTAGCGCTGATCAATGAAAAAGGGAATTACTTACATAAAGTGGAAGATTACACAGCGGAGCTGGGCGTAAGCGCCCGCAAGCTGTCGGATGTATGCAGAATGAAAGGCAAGAACGCCAAACAAATGATCCTGCAACACCTGGTAAATGAAGCCAAAAGGGACCTGCAATTCACGTCGAGATCGATCAAGCAGATCGCTGCTGAACTACATTTTTCAACCCCATACCAGTTCAGCAATTTTTTTAAGAATCAAACCGGATCTAGCCCCAATCAGTACCGCGACCAGTTTGTAAAAATTGGTATCTGATATGTGATTTCTGATATTTTCCTGCTGCTGACTGCCCGGTAGTTTTGTGGTTACATAAAACGAATTATATGACCATAAACAAACCAAAAGCAGTGGCGGGCATTACCATTCCCGACAGCGTTATTGCAAAGCACGCGACAGAGTTATTACTTGAGCATGGCACAGCATTCATTTACAATCACTCGTTGCGGGTGTTCGTATTTGCGGCTTTAAATGGCAATAGGAGAAAGATCAAATATGACCCCGAATTATTGTATGTAAGCGCTGTTTTTCATGACCTGGGCCTTACCCAACACTACAGCAGCCCCGATAAACGGTTTGAAGTAGATGGCGCCAATGCGGCATATGATTTCCTGAAAGGTCATGGATTATCCCCGGCATCGCTGCAACTGGTTTGGGATGCCATCGCATTACATACCACCATCGGGATTGCAGAATATAAGGAAGCGGAAGTGGCTTTGCTGTATTCCGGGGTGGGATTGGATGTAATGGGCGAGGGGTATCACGAGTTAACAGAAGCCAACCGTGAAGCGATCATTAAACAATTTCCCCGCGATGGCTTCAAAAAGAAGATCATTCCTGCTTTCTTCGATGGATTCAAACATAAAACAGAGACCACTTTCGGCAATATTAAAGCAGATGTATGCGCTTATATGATCCCGGGCTTTGAGCGCAGGAATTTTTGTGATTGTATTTTACAATCGCCCTGGAGCGAGTAGATGGAGATGCGGGAAATAATTGCTATCTTTTTGTGGTAATTATTAAGCTATGCAAACTAATATACTCTGGACTGGACGTGAATATTATTCGCTGGAGAACTGTTTGATCAATACCAGCGAAACAGGTGCTGAAATTGCCTCCACGATCATTGGAAGCTATCAGGGAAAAATTTACCAGGTAGCTTACGAGATCAAAACGAACGCGCATTGGGAGACCGTGTTTGTGGCCATCAGGAGCCGCCATAGCAACCAAATGCAAACCATACAATTGCAAGGCGATGGAAAAGGTAACTGGGTAATGGATGGCAAAGAGGCCGAACAATTCAATGGTTGTATTGATGTTGATATTTCTTTGACGCCTTTTACGAATACCCTGCCAATACGCAGGCTGAAGTTGCAGAATCAACAGGAGCAGGTCATCCAGGTGGTCTATTTTGATCTGATGGAACAGCGTATGGCACCGGTACGCCAGCAATACCGCAGGCTCTCTGCTACCGAATACCGCTATGAAAATATTCCAAATGATTTTGAAAGCAACATTGTTGTAGATGAATCAGGATTTGTGGTAGACTATCCCTCCTTGTTTGTGCGAAGCGCAGCTATTAAAACGGCTTACGGGCTGCCGGCTGCTTTCAATTGAAAAACAAATGTGAAATAAACATAGGGGATGTCGGCTGGCAGTGTTCGGGTATAATATTTGAGCTTAGCTCTTTGGTTTAACGGTATTTTAAGGATCCACATATGCAAATAAACCGCTGTAAAGCGTTAGGGGAATGGCCTGGCTGTAGTCTGATATATTCATCCGCTTAAAAATCATATTATGGATAGTCATTCTGCTCAGCACCGGCGGTTTCCCGCAGTGGCCACGGTAGCCGTTTTGTTTGTGCTGTGTATCGCCGCTGTGCACTACGTAATTGCCAAAGAGCTTCCTGCCATCTCGGGGCTTGTTGAAATAAAACCAAGCCTGGTTTTCCTGGATATTCCCACACCATTGCCTTTTGTCATTGATTGTATTCTGGCGCCCGCCTTGTTCCTGTTGCTTTATCCGCTGGTGCTCCTGTTTACGCCCGGCCGGTCGGCCATTGGGCAACGGCTGGGGGCCGCTGTTTCCGGATTATTTGCATTATTGATCTGTATGCTTGCAGGCGGATTGATCTATTACCTCGTACAGGATCAACTACCTTTGAACATCCGGAATGGCATCAATTCAATGGGCATCATTGCCGATATTCATATTCCTTATCCAGGCTTTGAAACCATAAGCCTTCGCGGAAGTTTGATCTTATTTATTTGTTTTAATATCGGTACTTTCATCCTGGTAAGAAAATTACGTAAGGAACCGGCGCCCGGCTTAACCCGCGAACAAAGGATGACGCCATATGAGCGGATCCTGCGCGAGAAGCGTATGCAGGAGAAACAAATGATGGAAGCAGGGCGGAATGTGCAAACTGCCGGATTCAATTACCATGCACAAAGCAAAACGCATGACATAATCGAACATGGCGGCAAGGCAGTAGCTGCTGTTCAAGACAGTTACCGGCACCAGTCGGCTGTATGCCGGAGCCAACCGGTTCTCACCATTAAGCCGGAGGCAATCTATTATATGCCGAAGTAATATGATAGGTTGAAGATTGTGATTGCACCGTTCATATATGCTATCCGAAAAAAGGGCCCGTAGAGGCCCTTTCCTGTTCAATGGAGCTTTTACAACGCTGTTTCAAAAATGCTTTCAGCAGTATATACTTTCAATACCGGTTCTTTGGCAAAATCTTTTCTTACTTTTTCAACCAACTCCCTGTAAATACCGCTGGTATGATAAGCATCGGCATCTTCCCTGGTTGCCCAGCTTGTCATCGAAATATAGTCGTCTGTTTTTTCAACAGGTTCCAGCAGCCTGCAGTCCAGATTGCCTTTTTGTTTTCTTACCACCGGAACAACCTGTTCGTTGTAAAGCTTTTTAGCTTGTGCCAGGTTTTGCGGCAGGAAACTGAGGAACGTTAGGCGGACAATCATAAAACCTCCTGTTTTTTAAGATGAATAAAACTGATTCAGCAACGGGATTTCAGATGTGCGGATATTCAGTGAGGAGGATAAGTAGGCAGGAATCGGATGGAAAAGGTACAACTAAATATGATAAAGCCTACTAAATTATTGCCCCTAAATAGGTGATTTTGCTCAGTGAAAGCCATACAAAGATGATCATTCATATACTGTTCACGCAGGTGTGACATCGGTTTCAATTCCCAGTAGCGCAAACATAAATTATTGCCAACTGTGTACAAAATATATTAGTCCACTACATTTGTAGAATAATTTTGACAATATTCTTGCACAGCCTATCTTTGATTGCTAACACAACTTCAAGGTGTACCAGTGGGTGCTAAGCGCAGCCCATGTCGTGATCTCAATGGTCATTTTCCAAAAATGAATGATTGTTCAATTGCTGCCATTGCCGCAGGAAGTTTGCTGCTCCTGTAAATACATATATCGTTAAGGTTAACTATAATATATATAAACGATGAGGATCATTACATTCTTTGCATTTTTATTGTTGCTGTTCATGCCTGCGCGGATACTTGCACAGAGCCGAACGGTGAATGGCATTGTTAAGGCAAAAACAACGGGCCTGCCGTTGGCTGGTGTAACGCTGCTGGGTAATACTGGTAATAATACCAGTGTCTCTGACGCCAGTGGTAATTTTTCCATTACCGTTAGTGCCAATACATCCATTACCATTTCCCATGTTGGCTACGAAACACAACAGGTGGTCATTGATTCATCAACCAATTACCTGGTGATCGAATTATCGCCTGCCGATAAATCGCTGGATGCTGTAGTGGTTACGGCGTTGGGTGTATCCCGCCAGCGGAAATCACTTGGCTATTCAACACAGGAACTAAAGACCGCCGATATTGCTGAAGCAAAGGAGCCAAACCTGGTAAATGCACTGGCCGGAAAAGTAGCCGGAGTGCGCATCACCAATACCCAGGGCGATATGGGCTCTTCGCGTATTATCATCCGCGGAGAAACCTCTATTGCAGGCAATAACCAACCGTTATTTATTGTAGATGATATTCCGGTCGACAATTCTCAGTTGGGCGCTGGCGGTTCCCGTGACTACCGCAACGCTATTGCAGATCTGAATGCAGAAGACATTGAATCGATAAGTGTTTTAAAAGGTCCTAACGCTGCTGCCCTCTATGGCTCGCGGGCGGCCCATGGTGTCATTCTTATCAAAACCAAAACCGGCCGCAAAAAACAGGGACTGGGAGTGACCATTAATTCCAACACTACATTATCCAGTTTGTTGATATTACCAGATTACCAGAATGTTTTTGGTCAGGGCTCGGAAGGGAAATTCAGTTATGTCGATGGAAAGGGCGGGGGTGTTAACGATGGCGTTGATGAAAGCTGGGGACCCCGCTTAGACGGACAACTGATCCCGCAGTTCTATTCAAATGGTACGCCTGTGCCATTTGTAGCACATCCTGATAATGTGAGGGATTATTTCAGAACAGGAATTACCCTTAATAATAATATTTCCCTGGAGGGTGCAGGTGAGGGTTATAACTACCGCATAGGCTTTGGTAATGAAAAGCAAAGCGGTATTATACCAAACAGCGAAGCCCGGAAGAACAACGTAACCTTCAATGCGCAGTTTGCCGTTACGCCTAAAGTGAAGATCAGCGTGAACGCCAATTACATTGTTTCCAATGCGCCCAATTTGCCTGGCTCAGGCGGCAGAAGGGCAACCAGCACCATGTTGCAATTTACCTGGTTCGGCCGCCAGGTTGATATAGAGAAGCTGCGCAATTATAAAGATGCCAATGGCAATACGTTTAACTGGAACAATAGTTATTACAGCAACCCGTTCTGGGTGGCCTATGAAAATACAGTAAGCCAGCGCAGGAACCGCTTTATTGGCGCGGTAAAGCTGGACTATGCAATAGCCGACGGACTTAACTTCACTGTTCGCACAGGCAACGACTACTATAATGACCGGCGAAAGATCAAAATAGCCTATGGAACGAATGGAACACCGTTCGGTTCTTACCAGGAAACGGGGTACACCGTCAATGAAAATAATACGGAGGCAAACCTTCGGTATAATAAGGAAATAAATGAAGATTTCAGCCTCGATGTGCTGGTTGGCGGCAACATCCGCTCAAAATATTATGAAGAGAATGATCAACAGGCGCCCCGGCTGGCGGTGGCAAATGTTTATACACTGTCGAACTCAAGGGATCCGCTCATCTCTTCGAGCTTTTATTCCAAACTAAGAACATACAGTGTATTTGCTTCTGCGCAGATCGGATATAAGAATTATGCGTTCCTGAATCTGACAGCCCGTAATGACCGCTCTTCAACATTGCCGAAGGAAAACCTGTCTTATTATTATCCTTCTGTAAATGCCAGTTTTGTGCTGTCAGAAGCCTTTAATATAAAAGGATCTGTACTGAATTATGCCCGTATTCGCGGTGGCTGGTCGAAAGTGGGTGCCGATGCAGATCCATACCAGTTGGTCAACACCTACAATTTCAATGCGCCATTTAATGGCAATCCGCAACTCACAACAACAGGCATAGATCTGAACCCTGATCTCAGATCGGAAAGCACCAATTCAACCGAGCTGGGTTTTGAAGCCGGCTTTTGGAAGAACAGGGTGCGGCTCGATGTAAGTTTATACAATACGAATAGTATCGACCAGATCTTAAAGGTAGATGTAAGCGCTACTACGGGCTATAGCCAAAAGCTGTTAAATGCGGGAAAGATCAATAACAAGGGGATTGAGGTGCAGTTAGGGGTGACCCCGGTAAGAGCCAAACACTTCCAATGGGACGTTGATATCAACTATGCTGCCAACAGAAGCAAGGTGCTTAAACTGGATGATGAAGGCAGACTGCAGAACTATGTATTGGGCAGTTACCGCAGCGTACAGGTGATCGCATCGGTTGATAAAGCGTATGGAACCTTGTTCGGCAATGCTTACCTGCGCGATGCCGCCGGTAATATCATCGTCAATAACAGCGGCATTCCCCAGGCCGATCCGAATAAAAAAGTGCTGGGAAAATATACACCCGACTGGATAGGCGGTATCACCAACAGTTTCTCTTATAAGAACATTCATTTATCATTCCTGGTCGATGCCAGCATTGGCGGATCATTATTTGCAGGGTCCAATTCAACCGGCAGTTATACGGGGGTATTGGCCATGACCCTGCCTGGCAGAGACGCTGCGCATGGCGGCCTGTATTATTATTATCCCGGTAATAACAAAGCGAATGGCACGGTAGCCCTGCCAAAAGGGGGTAATGCGCCCGGTGGAGAAACGGTTTATGACGATGGCATGATCTGGAAAGGGGTCAGGGCCAATGGAAGTGAGAATACAACAATTATTCCTGCCTCGCAATATTACAAGGCGCCCAGAAGCATTGAGGAGCATTTTGTGTACAGTGCAGATTATGTAAAATTCCGCGAATTAAAGATCGGGTATACCATCCCGGCGCAGTGGATCAAAAAGATCAGGCTCGTAAGCGCTACGGTTTCGCTGGTGGGCAGGAACCTTTGGATAATAGACAAAGCGGTGCCCAATATCGATCCCGAAACAGCTTTTACCAATGGTAACGCCCAGGGGTTGGAAGATCTATCAAACCCCACCGTAAGAAGTTATGGACTTAACATTAACCTGAAATTTTAAACGTAATATCATGACCAATCATATAAACAGGATCTTTATCACAGGGTTGATCTTACTGGCGGTATCATGCAAAAAGGAACTGGTAGACATTAACAAGAATCCGAACGCCACGGAGAATCCGCAGCCCGATTACCTGCTTACGGCTGCGCAGAAGATCTCATCCGATCTTTATTGGGGCGCAGATAATAATTTTAATTCCACCCTGCTCATCATTCAGCATTGGGCCAAAGTGCAGTATACCGAACCCGATCGCTATATTTTTTCGAACAGCAGTTTCACCTCGCTTTGGAACACCGGTTATGCGCAGAGCATCACGAATCTTAACACTATTATCCGGTTGCCCGATGAGAAAGCAAATGTGAATTATAAGAATGTAGCGTTGATCCTGCGTTCCTGGGTATTCAGTTTGCTGACAGACGCCTATGGCGACATTCCGTACAAACAGGCAGGTGATATCAAAAATAGCTTTACACCGGCCTATGACACCCAGAAAGATGTATATTTTGGTTTGCTGGAAGAATTAAAACAGGCATCTGCTGCTTTAACAAACAGTGGCAATCCCATTTCCGGCGACGTTATATATGGAGGTAAGATCGATCGCTGGAAAAAGTTTGCCAACGCCTTGCGTTTGCGTATCGCCCTGCGCATTGCTGACCGTGAACCGGAAAAAGCAAAACAAACGATCAACGAGGTGTTGGGTGATGCCGGTGGGCTCATCAGCAGCAATGCGGAAACGGCGCAATTCACGTACAGTACTTCTCCCCAGCAGAACCCGGTAAGCGCCTGGTTCGATACCCGGGATGAATTCCGGATCGCTAAAACCATCCTGGATAAATTAACGGCATTGAATGATCCCCGCATACCCATATTTGCGAATAAACCTACTGATCCATCAGTTACCAGTTATGTGGGTGTACCCAGCGGTTTAACCACCAGTGATGCCAATAACCTGGGCTTTGCCAAAACCTCGCGGCCCGGTTCTTTCTTTTTTGCACCCACATCACCTGCGGTGATCACCAGTTATGCAGAAGTATTGTTTAATCGTGCAGAGGCCGCCGCGCGGGGCTTTACTACAGAAAATGCCGGTGTTTTGTACAATGCAGCCATCACGGCGTCTTTGCAGCAATTTGGCATAACTGATGCAAATACCATCAATAACTATTTAGCGCAGGCATCCGTTCAATATGATGCTGGTAATTATAAAAAGTCGATCGGTGAGCAAAAATGGATAGCCTTATATGGACAAGGATTGGAAGCTTTTGCAGAATGGCGCCGCCTTGATCATCCTCAGTTGACGCCGGCGGTGGCAGGGGTACTGGATAAGAAGATCCCTGTGCGGTTCATATATCCCGGTACTGAACAATCGCTCAATGGTGATAATTACAGAACGGCGGTGAACAATCAGGGGCCCGATAATTTGCTGACGAAGCTGTGGTTCGATCAGTATTAACAATAAAAGCTACCTGGTTATTAAGAATTTGGATCCGCTGACGTAATGATTATTTATCGTTTCAGTACGGTCCCGGTTTTTACCGGGGCCTTTTTCATTTATGAGCTGGTGTAATTAAATATGGATTAATAAGTCCACTTATTTTGTGGACTAAATAAATCTTTTTAATATTGTACCGTAATTAAAACTGAAACGTAAATAATAATAACCAGCTTACCCTGCCGGTTATAAAGAACTGCGCTCATGTCGAACATCAACCACATATTCATGCCTCATATGCCAGCACTATCATCGGCTGGCTGTTGTTGTTGCTATTGTTGTAACTGAACAGTCCATTGACCTTATTGCGATTTCGTTTATATAAATTATTAAAAGAAGTATGACCAGGTCAACCATCTTTTTACCGGAAGGACATAATAGCTGTTTTGGCCGGGCAGGCCCTGATGGTTTGTTCGTTTAAAAAAAGAAGCCGGAATTGTTGCGAGCAATTCCGGCGGAAACAAGGCGTTAAGGGCAGATAGTGATTGCGAGTCCCGTCTGCCCCGCCTTATTGTTAATTACCAAAACAAATATAATGACAAAAGCTGTTAGTGTATGGCTTTCGCTTGCACTGCTTGTTCCATTTATTTCATTTTCACAGGAAAGCCCTGAAAACACCCATCCTGCGAAGGTCGTAACGAATAATATCAATCTTTCCGGCCGCATCATCGATGACAAGACAAAAGCGCCATTACCGGGCGCCACCATTCATATCAAGGGCACTACCCATGAAGTATCGGCCGACGATAAGGGCAATTTCAAATTTGTAACCGGTCAAAAACTGCCATCTGTTTTCCTGGTCACTTATGTTGGCTACCAGGCCCGGGAAATAACCATTACGCAGCCTGACAATATTGTTATCACCTTGCATGAAAGTAATTCACACCTGAACGATGTGGTGGTGGTAGGGTACGGTACACAATCCAGGAGAAATCTGATCAGTTCTATCACCAAAGTAAATGCCGCCGAGGTTAAGGAAATACCGGTAGCCGGTGTTGATGCCCAATTGCAGGGGAAAGCTGCCGGGGTACAGATCAATTCAAATACCGGTGTGCCGGGCGATGGCGTTTTTATTCGTGTCAGGGGCGCTACTTCCATTAATGCCAGCAATGATCCCCTGTACGTGGTAGACGGTGTTTTTATTAATAATACGAGTCTGCAAACGGTAAATACCGGTGGCCGGGCCACATCGCCGATTGCCGACCTTAATCCCGCCGACATCGAGAGCATTGAAGTATTGAAAGACGCCAATGCTACTGCTATTTATGGCGCTCGTGGCGCTAATGGCGTGGTGATCATTACCACCAAACGCGGGAATTATAATGCAGCGGCCCGCATTAACTTGAAGGCCTCCACGGGCTGGGCGAAAGCGCCTGAGTTGTGGACATTGACTTCCGGGCCTGAACATGCCGAAATTGTCAATGAGTTCTATGCCAATTCTTACCAGGATGCCGTTGCTGCCAATGATGTCGCCGGGATGGCTAAATACAGGTACCGGCCGTTCCGCGCATTGACAGACAATCCAGCAGCCACCCCGGCGCCACGCGGATTGCCGGAAGACCAACAGACCTATGACCGCTTACACAAATTATTCCGTACGGCCAGGCTGCAGGAATATGATCTTTCATTACAAGGCGGCAGCAAAAGCACCAAATACTATATTGGTGCAGGGTATACCAGCCAGGAAGCGATCATCCGGCCGGTTGATTTTAACCGGGCCAGCTTCAAGCTAAACCTCGATCAAAAAGTGAATGAGGAGGTACAGGTAGGTGTTAGTAACAGCCTTTACCGAAGCTTCAGGAACCAGGCGCGGGCAGGGGATGGGCCACAGGGTGGATTATTGCAATCAGCCCTGCATACGGCCACTTATTTGCCGGAATTGAATGCCGACGGTACGCCGGCCCGGTGGGCAGGATTTGATAACCTCGATGTGCTCATCAATAATTATGATGTAAACACCATCAGTCTGCGGTATATTGGCAACCTGTATGCCGATGCAGAGATCTTACCTGATCTGAAATTCCGCACCAGCTGGAGCCTCGACTATAATCATTACAATGAATCGGAATACTGGAACAACCTGACACAGTTGGGCGCTGCACCTACGAATGGGTTGGCCACTTCCATTCAAACCCAGAACACTACCTGGATCAATGAGAATACCTTGCAATACCGGAAGAATCTCTTTGGCCAGCATGCCCTTGGTATTTTGGTAGGTAATTCTATCCAAAGCAATTCATTGCGCACAGATTCATTGTCGGGATCCGGGTTTCCCAATAATTCCTTTACGTCAATAGCGTCGGCCGCTACCCGTTCTTCTTCGCAGAAATTCGCCAGGGCCAACCTGGTGTCGTTCTTTTCGCGGGTAGATTATAATTACAGCGGCAAATATTTCCTCGAGTTCAGTATCCGTGCCGACGGATCGTCGCGGTTTGGCAAGAATAATCAATTCGGTTACTTCCCCTCAGTAGGCGCCGCCTGGCGCGTCAGGGAAGAAAATTTCCTGAAAGACCTGAACTGGTTGAGTGACCTGAAGATCAGGGCGAGTGTGGGATTGACGGGTAACCAGAATGGCATCAACAATTTTGCAGCCCTGGGTCTTTGGTCGGGTGGTGCGGGTTATCCGGATAATACCGGCGGCACCGATCAACCCGGCACTGCACCCCAACAACTCGGAAATGCTGATCTGAAATGGGAAAAGACACGCCAGGCGAATATCGGCGCAGACATCGCTTTCCTCAATGGCGCACTTGCCGTAGAAGTGAATTTCTACTCCAAGTACACGACCGACGCCTTGTTGCAATTGCCTATTCAGGCTATTTCCGGATTCAACAGCTATTCTACGAATATGGGGGAGATCAGCAACAAAGGCTATGAAGTAAGTATCTTCTCGCATAATATCCGGAGAAAGGACCTCAGCTGGACAACCAGCTTTAATATCTCCGGCAACGTGAACAAGATCGAAAAACTGCCTACGGCTGTCAACTATTACAACCGCGACTGGGTGCGCTTACAGGAAGGACATTCATTGTATTCTTTCTGGTTATATAAGCAACAATATGTGGATCCGCAGACAGGCGCTGCTGTTTTTGAAGATGTAACGAAAGATGGGGCTATTACTGTTGCCGACCGGCAGATCCTGGGCAGTGCGATCCCTAAATTGTTTGGAGGCATTACCAATAACCTGCGCTACCGCGATTTTGATCTTGGAATATCGTTTACCTATCAGTATGGCAACAAGATATTTAACCTGAACCGCTTCTTTGGCGAAGGTGGTGGTACCCGCGATGGCAACCGGGTGTTATTGGCAAGCCAGCTGATCCGATGGCAAAAACCGGGCGACATTACCGATGTTCCCCGCGTAACAGCCTACGGAAACAATTATACGCTGGAACAGAACAGCCGATTCCTGGAAGATGGATCATTTATAAAATTGAACGCATTAACGTTTGGTTATACCATTCCACAGCGCATCGTATCGAAAGCGCATATCCAGAATATTCGCTTCTATTTCGTGGGCAGTAACCTGTTATGGATCAAAAAATATACAGGCCCCGATCCGGAGTCGAATGTAACTGCCAGTCAGAACGTGCAGGGTCTCGATCTGGGTACGCCGCCGCAGCCACGCAGCTGGCAGTTGGGCCTTAATGTTACCTTATAAACCTTTTTAAAATTATTGACATGCGTATTGTTAAATATATAGTTCCGCTGTTGGCGGGCCTGTCCCTGGGGGCCTGCAAAAAGTTTTTGGATGTAGAGCCGGTTGACTCAGTAACGGATGCCCAGACGATCGTGGACAAAAGCTCTGCAGAAACGGCCACCCGGGGCTTATACCGTGCCCTGGCTGCTGATGGTTATTATGGACTTACTTTTCCGGCGATCGGTTATTTGTCGGGCGACAATGTACAATGGACGGGCTCACAATCGATCGTTCAGCAGTTCATTTCGCATAATGTAAGGGCAGACAATGCCTATATAGCGTCAGCCTGGGGCGCCATTTACGCCACCATCAACCGCGCCAATCACATCATTGCCAAAGTGCCTGCAGTTACAGATCCCCTGTTAACACAAGGACTGAAGGACCAGCTTACCGGGGAAGCCTATTTTGTAAGAGCACTCGCTTATTTCGACCTGGCCCGCACCTGGGGAGGTGTTCAGTTGGCATTAACGCCAACCAACTCTGCATCCGATAAAAATGGCATTCCAAAAAGTTCGCTGGCAGAAACCTATGCGCAGGTATTAAGCGATCTCACCACTGCTGAGCAACTCTTGCCAGAGACGACCAATCGTTACCGGGCAACCAGGAAAACAGTGTGGGCCCTGCGTGCGCGGTACCACCTGTATAAAAGCGAATGGACGCTGGCGGAGACCTACGCTTCGAAATTGCTGGGCGATGCTGCGAACTATCAGCTGGTAAAACCCTACAGCGCTTTTTTTGCCAACAACGTAGTGGCTACACCCGAATCTATCTTCGAATTATCATACAGCGCTACCTATACCAACGGACATCGCAACCAATGGCAACCACCTGCTAATAATGGAACGCGGCAATGGGCGCCGGGTGATGCTTTCATCACGTTGGTGAATGATGCTACTATAGGTGGCAACCGCAGTGCACTGGTAGCAAAAACATCTCAGGGACTTTGGTATGGTAATCTGTATTATCGCAGTCCGGCCACCGACCCGGCCTATATCCTTCGCCTGGCAGAACAATACCTCATCCGGGCAGAAGCAAGGGCACAGGAGAAAAAATTCACCGAAGCGCTGAGCGATCTGAATGCGGTGCGCAGCCGCGCGGGTCTTACCCCCAGCACAGCGATAACGCAAGCTGAAATATTAGAGGCTATAGAAAATGAAAGAAGGATAGAATTTGCGTTTGAACCGCATCGCTGGTTCGACCTGGTGCGTACTGAGCGTGCAGATGATGTATTGGGCCTTACAGATAAAAACAAATGGGTCTTGCCCTTCCCGGCATCGGAAGTGCTGATTGATAAATCACTGGAACAAAATTTTGGTTATTAATTAAATCAGTCACCAATGAATAAGCAATATACTACCGCATGGAAAGGGTATGAAAAGATAGCCTTCCGCTTTGTTTTCATTTATTTTTTTATCCAGGCTGTACCGCTTGACTGGCTCTATTACCAACAGGTTTTTGCCATTGATTGGCTGCACCTGCGGTACAGCGATATCTTAGTCCTGGCGCATTATATGCCGCAGTTTAAACCTGGTGCACAAAGTTTTGCGGCCTGGGGCATTGTAGCGCTTG
This sequence comes from Longitalea arenae, assembly GCF_016924755.1. GTDB lineage: Bacteria > Bacteroidota > Bacteroidia > Chitinophagales > Chitinophagaceae > Niastella > Niastella arenae. Next base: position 504,403 of record NZ_JAFFJX010000005.1, read on the forward strand.
TTGCTGCTATTGGTACTATTGTCTGGACACTGCTGGATCGTAACCGCGAAACAGAATACAATAACGCGTATTACTGGATCCGGGCGATCGTTCGATACAGACTCGCCATCGCTGTTATTGCTTACGGGTTCATTAAGGTCTTTCCTTTACAATCGCCTTATCCCTCGCTCAGCAATTTGAACACCCCTTACGGCGAATTCACCCGCTGGAAATTGTTTTCGATCAGTTTGGGAATAGTGCCTGGTTACGAAAGCTTTTTAGGTTTTGTTGAGGTGTTTGCCGGTTTATTATTGTTTTACCGCAAAACAGCCTCGGTAGGCGCTGTTGTTATTTTGCTCTTCACCGGTAATGTATTTATGTCGAATATAGCGTATGAAGGGGGAGAAGTAGTGTATAGTCTGTATTTGATCGTGTTCGCCCTTTTCATCTTGGTCTACGATCTGCAGCGGCTCACTGCCTTGCTCGTCTTGCAGAAGCCGGTTATGCCTAACCGGTTCCAGCCGCTATTTACAGCGAAATGGCAGGTGTACGGCAGAAGTCTGTTGAAAGCGGCTGTTATTTTCTTTTTTGTGGCGTTGTATAGTTTTAAAACCGCTACAGGTTATAAGAACGATCCTTACCAGTTCCCTGTTGCAAAAGGCTTACCGGATGCGGCCGGTATTTACAATGTTTCCTCATTCCGTATAAATAGCGACACCATTGCTTACTCGAAACACCATCCCCTGCGCTGGCAGGATGTGGTATTTGAAGAATGGAATACCATTAGCATCCGGTCGAACCGGCCGGTAAAGATCGACTCGAATAATGTGGAACGGATCAATGCTGCTGATAACGATAAGACCTATGAACTGGAAGGAACGATCGGCAGGCATTATTACAGCTATACAATAGACACCGTGCATCAAATACTCACCCTGCAGAATAAAAATAAGTTTTACAGCCAGGAACGGCTCCTGCTGCATTATATACGGCCCAATGACAGCACGATAACAGTTTTTGGCATCCATGAAGGCCGCGATTCCATCTTTGCCACGCTCCAAAAGATCAATAAAAAATACCTGTTGAAGGAAGTAGAACGGCAGGGCCGAAGCAAATCGTTGAAGCTATAAAATGGTTCGGTTCCATCATCAAAAATAAAAAACCATGTCAACCATACAAAACGAATACATAGCCACTGAACCGGTAATAAAACATACCAATGGTAATGCTTATTCAGCAGGACCAGCGCCAGCCGATCCGGTTTTTACTGCGTGGACCTTCTGGCAAAAATTGCTGTTCCGGATCGCCTGTATATTTTTTGTTTGCATATCTATTCCTAATAGTGCAGAATGGTATAAGATCGTATTTAGTATCGACTGGACGAATCTGCATTACCGCGATCTGTATGATATCGCCCGATTTGGTTCCGGTATAAACTTTTTTGGCAACAAATTATTTGGAAGCACCCTGCTGGGTTATGCGAACTGGATCATTACATTGATAGTTGCCATCGCAGGTGGATTGCTATGGACCTGGATCGTTCGCCGCCGCAATACAGAAAGAAAAGAATACAATCTCCTCTATTACTGGTTGCGGGTGGTAGTGCGATACAGGGCTGGTATCGGTATAATCGGATTTGGTTTCACCAAACTGTTACCGGTGCAGATGCCGTATCCATCATGGGGTGTTTTGAATACCAATGTAGGTGATCTTACCGCACAGAAATTGTATTGGTTATCCATTGGCATAGTACCCTGGTACCAGATCTTTGCAGGTGTGGTGGAAGTGCTGGCAGGTACCTTGTTGTTGTTCCGCAGAACCACTACTATCGGTTCCATCTTACTGTTCAGCGCGCTGGCTGATATCGTTTATGTAAATTTTGCCTACGACGGTGGCGTGCATGTGTACAGCAGTTATTTTGTATTACTTGCCGCTTTTTTATTAGTGAACGATGTACCTAAATTATACAGGCTGCTGATCCTGGAAAAATATACGGTACCCGTCAATTTTTACCCGGTCTTCAGTAAACAATGGCAACGGTACACAAGGATAGGGTTGAAGGCGCTTACCCTCATTGTGTTCCTGGGTGTGTTCTTTTATTTGCAGCTGATCAATTTCCTGTATGATCCATATAAACAACCATCTGTAGCGGGGTTGAAACAGCTGCGCGGCAATTACGCGGTGTCAGAATTCCGCATCAACAACAAAGTTATTCCATACGATCCCACAGATACCGTACGCTGGCAGGAAGCTACTTTTGAAAAATGGACCACCCTTACCTTCCGGGTGAATAAGCCGGTACCGCTGGATCTCTCGAATGGTGGCGGCGATCCGCAACGCGATATCAACCGCACTTTTGAAATTGCCGGCGTTGGCGGCGGACAACGGGTATTTCATTATTACGCCGATACCGTCAATAACGTATTGTACCTGCAGGATAAATACAAAGAGATCCCTGACAGAAGGAACAGGGCTTCCGGCGTTGGTGGTGACGGTGGCACCGACAAAAACCTGAATACAGCACGTAATAAAGCTGCTACAGAAAAGAACGAAACGAAAGATACAGCAGCTGATCATTTCATTCCTGCGGAAGCCTGGAAGAATATCGGCAACGAAGTTACTAAGATCGATCCGCGGGCAGCTTCCACCCGGCGAAACCGGGAATTTGCTGAAGCCCTAGAAAAGGAAAAGCGAAACCGCATGATCCTTCATTACCAAACTACCGATGGATCACGTGTAGTGCTGACAGGTATCAACGAAAACAAAGATTCTATTTATGTGGTGCTTGACCGCATCAATCGTCCTTATGCCTTATCAGAAAGCAGTTTACAGGCAGGGAAGTATTAACATCACTATGAACAAACTGTATATCGCTTGCATGAGCATGATTGTTTTTTCATGCAATAGCCACCAGACTTCGTACCCGGAATCAAAAACTGAGCATATCCGCCAAGCAGATACCACCGGATGGCCAGCACGCTTTGGCCTGGGCCGTCCGGCTTCAGCTGCCGGGATCGCAGCCATGGATATTGACGTAAGTCCCGATGGTACGGGATTGCCACCTGGCGAAGGGAAGGCGGAAGCAGGAAAAACAGTCTATATGAACAGATGTGTTGCCTGTCATGGCACCGAAACCACCCCGGGTGATGCGAAGTTGCTGGGACCTGTTCTGATAAGTAACAATCCCGGTAAAGCAAAAACCATTGGTAATTACTGGCCCTATGCCACCACCTTATTCGATTATGTACGCCGTGCAATGCCCTACAATGAACCGGGTACATTGAGCGATGAGGAAGTGTACCAGGTTACGGCATTTTTATTAGCGGCTGCAAAAGTGATCCGGCAACAGGATGTGCTGAATGCGCAAACATTACCCAACATAAAAATGCCTGCCCGCGAACGCTTTGTTCCGGATGACCGCAAAGGCGGACCGGAGGTCCGGTAACTCTTATGAGAACCTGCCCCCAAAGCCGGGGCAGGTTATTAAAATATGCCAATAAAGTTATTTGGCGCTTTGTGGGCGCTCAGTTTATGAGCCAGTATAATTTTTAAAATGGCCCAATGAAAGAAAACAAAAAGAAGACAGAACAGGAGCTAATTACGCCGGTGGCAAAGCCGGTCAGCAGGCGAATACTGCTGGGAGGCGCTGCAACCGCCGCTGTAGTATTGTTAAAATCGTCTTACGGACAGATTATCCAAAAAGCCATTAGCCAGGCGGAACTGAAAATAAATGATCCTACCAAAGTGCTGGGGCCACCCCCTGGCGAATTGGGCACCCGGTCAAAGTTTGAAAAGCCGGTGAAGAAACCGTCTGATACTTCATCGCGCACACCTTTGCAGGATCTGTATGGAACCATTACGCCGGCTGACCTGCATTATGAACGCCATCATGCCGGGGTGCCGGTGATCGATCCGCAGCAGTATTCGCTCACCATACATGGCATGGTAGAGAAACCCCTGGTGTTCACTTTGGCCGACCTTAAACGTTTCCCTTCAGTAACAAGGACCTTTTTTCTCGAGTGTTCGGGGAATTACCGGGGTGGTAAGGAAACACTGAGGCCGCAGGAGATCTGCGGCCTCACCAGTCAAAGCGAATGGACGGGGGTGATGTTATCGACCTTGTTCCGCGAAACAGGCGTTAAACCAAAAGCCAGCTGGTTTTTGGCAGAAGGTTCAGATGCCGCCGTAATGTCACGCAGCATACCGGTAAGCAAAGGCTGGGAAGATGCCATGATCGCTTACGCGCAGAACGGGGAAGCCATCCGCCCTGAGCAGGGCTATCCGGCCAGGTTATTGCTGCCGGGTTGGGAAGGGAATACCAGCGTAAAATGGTTGCGACGGCTGGAGCTGTCGGATCAGCCTTTTATGACGCGGGAAGAAACTTCAAAATATACGGAAGCGGTAAAAGATGGTAAGATCAGGCAGTTCAGTTTTGTGATGGATGCACGGTCGATCATTACCTATCCATCCTATCCGCAACAGGTGCAAAAAGGCTGGATGGAGATCAGGGGCATTGCCTGGAGCGGCCGCGGTAAAATTCATAAAGTGGAGGTAAGCACGAATGGCGGCAGAACGTGGAACCGCGCTAACTTGCAGGAGCCGGTGCTTGATAAAGCACATACCGCATTTCGCTATTTATGGGAATGGAAGGGTGGGGAAGCTGAGATCATGAGCCGCGCCATCGATGAAACCGGTTATATACAACCAACGATGAAACAATTGAAAGAAGCGCGTGGCGTTGATATGGGCGGTTATCACCTCAATCCTATAACATCATGGCTTGTGCAACGTGACGGGAGCGTGATCAATAAACCGGTCTAGTTGACAGCGTTGATCAGGTTATTAAGTTATTGGGTTATTGAGTTATTCATACATTAGATCCAGTCGAAGATTCAAGAGCAAGGAGATCCCAAAATCTCAAAATCCAAAAATCAATTATAAACAAAAGTCGAAATTTTGAGCACATACGATGCCATAGTAGTAGGTTCCGGGCCAAATGGATTATCAGCGGCTATTACAATGCAACGTGCCGGCGTAAAGGTCTTATTGCTGGAAGGCAAAGAAACGATCGGGGGTGGATTGCGCACCGCTGAAATTACCTTGCCGGGTTATCTGCATGATCTCTGTTCGGCCATACATCCCATGGCGGTGGCTTCTCCTTTTCTGGCTACGCTGCCCTTGCAGGAACATGGATTGGAGTTTATCTACCCCGATGTGGCTGCGGCGCATCCCTTTGATGACGGCACAGCAGCGGTATTAAAAAAGTCCTTCACCGAAACCGCCCGCTCCCTTGGGGCAGATGAACAGAACTATACAAAGCTGCTACAACCCTTTCTGAAAAGCTGGCCACAGATCGCTGGGGATATACTTGGCCCTTTTCAGTTTCCCAAACATCCATGGCTGATGGCGCAATTCGGGATAAAAGCACTTACTTCTGCCAGTTATCTATCCGGGAAATTCAGTACCGCCAAAGCAAAAGGCCTATGGGCCGGTATGGCGGCGCATTCCATACAACCATTGACAAATGCTGCCACTTCGGCTATCGGACTCGTGTTGATGGCGGCAGGCCATTTAAAAGGATGGCCCCTGCCCAAAGGTGGTTCTGTTGCTATTGCAAATGCACTGGCTTCCTATTTTATCTCCCTCGGTGGAAAAATAGAAACGAACAGTTATATACAATCGCTGGATCAGTTGCCCCCAGCCAAGGCTGTGCTGCTGGATGTCACACCGCGGCAGTTACTGCAAATAGCCGGTAAGCGGTTCTCACCGGGTTATACCCGGCAACTCCAACGATATCGGTACGGCATGGGCGTTTTTAAAATTGATTGGGCATTACAGGAGCCAATACCTTTTACGGCGCTCGAATGCCGGCAGGCAGGCACTGTACATATTGGCAATACCATTGAAGAGATTATTAAGAGCGAACAACTATCAGCAAAAGGCATTCATCCGGAAAAGCCATTTGTATTGCTGGCGCAGCCCAGCGTATTTGATAGCACAAGGGCGCCAGCCAATAAACATACAGCATGGGCTTATTGCCATGTGCCGCATGGTTCAACGATTGATATGACCGCGGCCATTGAAAACCAGGTAGAGCGGTTTGCACCGGGATTTAAAGATCTGATCCTGGCAAGACATACGATGCACACCGCCCAGATGGAAGCTTACAACCCAAATTATATCGGAGGCGATATCAATGGCGGCATAATCGATCTCAGGCAATTGTATACGCGCCCGGCTATCCGCTGGTCGCCCTATACAACACCAGCTAAAGGAATATACATTTGCTCATCTTCCACACCACCCGGCGGTGGTGTGCATGGAATGTGTGGGTATCATGCCGCCCGCAAAGCATTGCAGCAAATTTTTTCAATTACCACATAAATTATTTTTTTTAACGGGATTCCCAAGCAAATAAAACAACATGTCGTACCAGCACGTGAATGCAGAAAGTGTAACAGTTAAAGAAAACGCCTATCCATCCAGCACAACCAAAAGATCCATATTCAGCCACTTTACCGAAGACATCTGGGCCATCATTATCGGCAGTATCGTCATTGTGACTATTTTGGCATTGACCATTTTTGTGACCGGTTTTACATTGCCTTTACCCGGCTATCAATGGCAAAACAGCAGCGAGCTGGTAAATAAAGTGTTGTCGGGGAAGAATATTTTACTGATCATACAAACCGGTTTGATCTTCCTGCTGCTTTCGGGGCTGGCCATCCGCTTATCGGGCGGCAGCCTGAAAAATTATGCGGCTGGTTTTGTGATCGTGTATCTGCTGGCCATTACCGCGCTTATCGTAGAAGGTAATAGCGCCATCACCTATTATGGACTGGAATATGTGGTTTTTGCCCTGGTATTGGGTTTACTCATCGGCAATCTCACCCGCATTCCGGTATGGCTGAAAGAAGCCGCGCGTTCAGAATTCTTTATTAAAACAGGGCTTGTC
>NZ_JAFFJX010000006.1 GCF_016924755.1 Longitalea arenae
TACAGAGATACGCTGGTAAGCAGAGCAGGTTGTGACTCGATCATTAACCTCATTCTATCTGTGAACTCTGTGCTCAGAGATACCACCAGAGCTACCATTTGTACCAACCAGCTCCCATATCGTTGGAACGGCACTAACATTACCGCCGCTGGCACGTACAGAGATACGCTGGTAAGCAGAGCAGGTTGTGACTCGATCATTAACCTCATTCTATCTGTGAACTCTGTGCTCAGAGATACCACCAGAGCAACTATCTGTACGAACCAGTTACCATACCGCTGGAACGGCATCAATATCACAGCCGCGGGCACTTATAGAGACACGCTGACAAGCAGAGCTGGTTGTGATTCCATAATTAATTTAATTCTTACCGTCAATAGCGTTCTCAGAGACACCACTAGGGCTACCGTCTGTACGAACCAGTTACCATACCGTTGGAATGGCATTAACATCACCGCCGCTGGCACTTATAGAGATACGCTGATAAGCAGGGCAGGTTGTGACTCGATCACCAACCTGATCCTGACCGTAAACACCGTGCTCAGAGACACAACAAGAGCAACCATCTGTACCAACCAGTTACCATACCGCTGGAATGGCATTAATATCACCGCAACTGGCACTTACAGAGATACGCTGACAAGCAGAGCAGGTTGTGACTCCATCATCAACTTAATATTAACTGTCAATTCTATTCTCAGAGACACCACCACAGCCACCATCTGCACCAACCAATTACCATACCGCTGGAATGGCATCAACATTACCGCCGCGGGCACTTACAGAGACACGCTCACAAGCAGAGCAGGTTGTGACTCCATCATCAACCTCATCCTGACTGTCAACAGCGTTCTCAGAGACACCATCACAGCCACCATCTGCACCAACCAATTACCATTTAATTGGAACGGTCTCAACATCACCGCAGCAGGCTCCTATAGCGACACACTCACCAGCATAGCCGGTTGTGATTCCATCACCAACCTCATCCTGACCGTAAACAACGTGCTAAGAGACACCATCACAGCCACTATCTGCACCAACCAATTACCATTTAATTGGAACGGTCTCAACATCACCGCAGCAGGCTCCTATAGCGACACACTCATAAACACTGCCGGTTGCGACTCGATCATCAACCTCATCCTGACCGTCAACACGGTTCTCAGAGACACCACCACAGCCACCATCTGTACCAACCAATTGCCATATCGTTGGAATGGCATCAACATTACCGCCGCCGGCACTTACAGAGATACGCTGATAAGCAGGGCAGGTTGTGACTCCATCACCAACCTGATCCTGACCGTAAACACCGTGCTCAGAGACACCACCACAGCCACCATCTGCACCAACCAATTGCCATATCGTTGGAATGGCATCAACATTACCGCCGCTGGCACTTACAGAGATACGCTGATAAGCAGGGCAGGTTGTGACTCCATCACCAACCTCATCCTGACTGTAAACACAGTTCTCAGAGACACCATCACAGCCACCATCTGCACAAACCAATTACCATACCGCTGGAATGGCATCAACATTACCGCCGCGGGCACTTACAGAGACACGCTCACAAGCAGAGCAGGTTGTGACTCCATCATCAACCTCATCCTGACTGTCAACAGCGTTCTCAGAGACACCATCACAGCCACCATCTGCACCAACCAATTGCCATATCGCTGGAATGGCCTCAACATTACTGCTGCCGGCACTTATAGCGACACACTCACCAGCATAGCCGGTTGTGATTCCATCACCAACCTCATCCTGACCGTAAACAACGTGCTAAGAGACACCATCACAGCCACTATCTGCACCAACCAATTACCATACAATTGGAACGGTCTCAACATCACCGCAGCAGGCTCCTATAGCGACACACTCATAAACACTGCCGGTTGCGACTCCATCACCAACCTGATCCTGACCGTAAACACCGTGCTCAGAGACACCACCACAGCCACCATCTGCACCAACCAATTACCATATCGCTGGAATGGCATTAACATTACTGCCGCTGGCACTTACAGAGATACGCTGATAAGCAGGGCAGGTTGTGACTCGATCACCAACTTAATATTAACTGTAAATTCGATTCTCAGAGATACCACTAGGGCTACAGTCTGCACCAACCAATTACCATATCGCTGGAATGGTATCAATGTCACTGCCGCTGGCACTTACAGAGACACGCTCATTACCAGGGCAGGGTGCGACTCGATCATCAATTTAATATTAACTGTAAATTCCGTTCTCAGAGACACCACCAGAGAGACCATCTGTGCCAACCAGCTACCATATCGTTGGAACGGCACTAACATTACCGCCGCTGGCACTTACAGAGACACACTCACCAGCAGAGCTGGTTGTGACTCCATAATTAATTTAATTCTTACTGTCAATAGCGTTCTCAGAGACACCACCACAGCCACCATCTGCACCAACCAATTACCATATCGTTGGAACGGCATTAACATTACTGCCGCTGGCATTTACAGAGATACGCTGACCAGTAGGGCAGGTTGCGACTCGATCACCAACCTCATCCTGACCGTAAACACCGTGCTCAGAGACACCACCACAGCCACTATCTGCACCAACCAACTACCATATAGTTGGAACGGCATCAATATCACCGCCGCTGGCACCTATCAGGTCACACACACCAGCTCTGCTGGCTGTGACTCCATTGCCACCTTCATTTTAACCGTAAACCCAACACTCAGCACTGAACAAACAATAACCATCTGTCCAAGCCAGCTACCTTATACCTGGAACGGAAACCAATATACCGCCGCCGGCACATATAAAGACACGCTTAGCAGCGTTGCCGGTTGCGATTCTATTATCTCATTAATATTGAATGTAAGTCCATCAATCTCGAGAACTGAAAATATCTCCACTTGCCAACCTTCTTACCAATTACCCAATGGCACTATAGCTACCGCAAGTGGCGTTTACACAGCTACCTATAAGAACCAGGCAGGATGTGATAGCACCATAATAACAAACCTTACCCTGCTGCCTTCACCCAATTTGAAAGTAAATAATCCAGCCGCCGAATGTAAACAAAGTATCGACCTTACGGCTGCAGCTATTACCGCCGGTAGCGATCCTGGTCTCAGCTTCTCCTATTTTACAGATCCCGCCGCTACCAGACCGCTGTCTGCACCGAATGCAGTAAGTAATAATGGTATCTACTATATCAAAGCCACCAATGCTGCAGGCTGCTCAAGCATTCAATCGATCGCTGTTCAATTGAACCGGGCGCCAACGGCCTCCATAAGAACCAGTGATATTTGTCCGGGCATTAAAGGAAAATTAACCATTACATTATCCGGCCAGGCACCATTTGGTGTAACATATACGGATGGCACTTCGACCTATACCTTACATAATATAATGACATCGGTTTATGAGATCGAAATATCACCAACAAGTAACACCACCTACACCGTAACCAGCGTTTCGGATGCTGTTTGTACAAATACTGCAGTAAATGCATCTGCTACTGTCAACATGATCCCGGCGCCGGCTGGTATCCGGTATAATGAAGTATTAACCGGTGTTAACCAGCCGACACCATTAAGAGCCCGTGATCTGGGAAGCCATTACGCTTACAAATGGACCCCCTCCATTGGCCTGAGCAAGAGTGATGTAATAAGCCCTGTGTTTAATTATTCGCAGCGGATGGATTACCTCATCTATATGACATCCGACGGTGGTTGTATAGTCGTAGACACCCAAACCGTAAAAGTTACTGCCCGCACCCAGGCCAATGAACCGCCTAACCTCTGGGTGCCCACAGCCTGGTCGCCACATAATAAAGACGGTCACAATGATCTCCTGTTCCCATTCACGGTGAACATCGTTGAACTGCGGTATTTCCGGGTCTTCAACAGATGGGGTGAGCTCGTATTCGAAACAAAAGAATTAGGCAAAGGCTGGGATGGCATTTACAAAGGGGTGCAGCAGGTTATGGACACCTATACATGGACGGTGGAAGCGGTAGGAAACGATGGTACCGTATTCAAAAAAGCAGGTAATGCAATGTTGTTACGATAAAAAATTTGCGTTATGAAACCAAGAAATTGCAAACTGATCATTTTGTGGATGTTGATCCCTGGTTTCACATGGGCCCAGGATCCAAGCTTTTCTCAGTTCTTTGCTTCGCCTTTAAATATCAATCCGGGACTAACGGCCAATATTAACAGCAAATGGCGGATGGTCACCAACTTCAGGGATCAGTGGATCGGTCCGGCCAGCCCTTACACTACCGGAACCGTTTCATTTGATAGCAAGATCATGAAATACAAACTGCCTGAAACCAGTGTACTTGGGCTGGGTGGCATGCTCATGTACGACTATGCTATGTCGGGCATTCATAAAAGCGTATATGGCTCATTGAATGTTTCATACAATATTACTTTATCAGATAATCTGGGCGATCATCGGTTGGGAATAGGAGTGGGGGGCATTGTTGCCAGCAAGCGCATTGAATTTCACCGCCTCGTTTATCCCGAACAATTCACCGGCAACGGGTTCAATACCAATTTGCCTTCCGGCGAAGCCGCCCTTACCAATATGAAACCCTATATTTCTTCCAGCGCCGGCCTTACCTACAGTTACACCAATGATAGAAGCAACTTCGACGCAGGCATTGCGGTGTTCCATTTGAACAGGCCCCGGCAAACAGTGCTCGACGATCCCAATAAATACCTGGCTATGCGCAAGGTGGCCCACGCCAATTTCGAAACCTACCTCAATGATTATATGCTGCTCAATACCAATGGCATTTACCAGGAACAATCAAAAGCGAGTTATTTCTCCGTAGGTGGCGCTCTTGGCTTTTTCATAAATGAAACGGGCGAAGATCAGATCTTATACCTCGGCCTGTGGTACTGGTCGAAAAACGCGGTCATCCCATACGTTGGTTTACGCTATAAAAGCATGCAATTTGGATTATCCTATGATATTACTGTTTCCAAACTCAGCGAGGCGGAGCAAAAACCCAAGACATTTGAACTTTCTTTTATATTAAGAGGAGATGACAATAAAGACGGTGTTATCTGGTGCCCCTGGAAATAATCCGTCGCCGATCGGTTTAATTCAAACAAGTGGCTGATAACTGACCTTGCATCGCCATTCCCTGCATATTTCATGACGAACAGCCTCAAATAATCTACCAGGCAACCAGCGTCATCACATACTTTATTACCCAATAATTCGTTAAGAACAGAGCTTTATGCTGAAACGGGCCGTTCAGTGTAAAGCTTTGTATTTTTTTAAGTATTCAGCAGTTATTTTTGCACCGGCATTGCCTTTATGGCCTGAAGAACCCCCAAACCAATTTGTCCATGAAAAGCAAGACGCGAAAAAGGCTTATTCGCTTTCTCTTGATCCCGGTTATCATCCTGGTGTTGTTAGTAGCAACGGCATTTACCATCCTCGTTACCCAGCAATCAAGACTGGTGAAACTGGCCGTCAAAGAATTCAATAAAAAACTGTCTGGCACCATCTCCGTCGAGAGCAGCAAAATTTCTTTATTTGAGAATTTCCCATATATCTCCGTCCGGCTGAACAATGTGCGCCTTTATGCCGGCAAAAGCACCACAGAAAAACCCCTCATTCAGGCAGAAAGGATGTTCGCAGGGTTTAGTCTGAAAGACATACTCAATCAAAATTACAAAGTAAAGGTGATCGGCATGAAGAACGGACACCTTGACGCAGTTACAGAGAAGAACGGCCAGGTGAACATAGTAGAGGCCAGCCGCATTACCAGCGACACCACCACTGCCATTGACACTTCAGAGTCGACCCTGAAACTGGATATCAAAAAGATCGTGCTGCGTAACATGGCGATCTCATACCTCGACAAGCCAAGCGGCCGCCATTTCGTTACGCAAATAGAACGCATCCAATCTTCCCTGCAGAATGACAGCCTCAAGATAAATGCCAGCCTCAGCGGTAAATTCACCGTTGATTATACGAGCCCAGGCAATACAACCCTGTTCCGCCAAAAACACCTGCAAACAGATCTTGCGGTCATATATGAAAAAAACACTGAATTACTTACGATCAATACCGGGAAACTGAAAGTAGAGGATGCCGTTTTCAATATCACTGGTTCCGCCAGCCTGCAGCCTAATAACAATGCTGTTGATATCAAATTTGCCGGCGACAAACCCGACCTGCAGCAATTGTTTGCCTTCGTGCCCGAATCGGTTGCCAAACAATTGAAGCATTTCCGCTATGATGGGCATGTGAACTTTGAAGGAACTGTGAAGGGCAGCCTGGCGAACGGACAAATGCCCCGTATAGACCTTTCTTTTGGCTGTTCGAAAGCATGGCTGCATAACACCGAATCTGATAAAAAACTCGATTCCCTGGCCTTTAAAGGCTATTACACCAATGGGGAAGGGAAGAGTTCCAAAACATCCGAATTACGCCTGCTCGGTCTCCATGCAAAACCCGGTACGGGTATTTTTGACGGAAATTTCATCATGCGCGATTTCGACAATCCGAAAATACTTATGCAGATCAATTCCAATCTTGAACTGGAATTCATCGGCGCCTTCCTCGGCATTAAAGACCTGCAGCGGATCACCGGCCAGATCAGCCTTAGAATGAATTTTAAAGAACTGGTAGACATGAGTTTGCCCGAACAATCCATGGGTAAGCTCACCGAAGGGGCGCAAAGCGAGCTTACGGTAAAGAACCTCACTTTTCGCATTCCCAATTATCCATATAATATAGAAAAGCTGAACCTCCATGCAAATATGAAGAACGGCTTTGTGCGCCTCGATTCACTGGCATGTAAGATCGGGCAGTCAGACTTCTACCTGAATGGCTCCCTGAGCGATCTGCCTGCGATCTTCCACCACCAGACCAAACCGGTGATCGCCACCCTGAACGCCCGTAGCAGGAAGATGGTCCTGCGCGAACTGTTTAATATCGACACCACTAAGAACCGTAAGGGAAAAGAAGAGATCTATGGCTTTAATGTAGGGCTGTCAATGGAAACATCCGTCAGCGAACTGCTGAATCCGAATCCGCTGCCGAAAGGCATTGTGAAGATCGAACATCTGAACGCAGGCTTTAAACGATACCCGCATACCTTTCATGACTTTGGCGCAGAACTAACGATCGCCGACACTACCCTGCGGTTGAAGAATTTTGCCGGCCTTATCGATAGTACCGATATCGCGTTCAGTGGCCGCGTGAACAACTATGCGCTCTGGTTCAACGACATAAAAAAAGGCAGAACCGAGATCGCCTTTGACCTTAAATCAAAACGGTTGGCGCTGAGGGACCTGCTGGGCCGCCGCAGCAGAAGATCAGTACCGAAAGCATTCCACGATGAAGTGGCTACCAATGTATGGCTGCGTTCAAAGACCATGCTGCGGTACGATTCTGTATTCAAATTTGCCAACGTTAAAATAGCGAATGTTTCCTGCCACCTTACCAAACATGCTTTTCAGCTCGACAGTATCAAGGGCAATGTGAAGTTCAACACCGAAAACTTCATCAAGATCGATACCCTTACAGGCAAGATTGGCCGCAGTGATTTTGATATCAACATGCGCCTGTACACCGGTAAAGACAGCACCCGCAGAATGAAGGAAAATTACCTCCGGTTCAATGCGCGTTTCCTCGATGTTGACCAGCTCACCAATTACAAATTCGACATGACCATGGAAGAACGGAAACCCAGACGCCGCCGGGGAGCAGATACAATGGCCGAACCAGCGCCTGTGCCCGTTCATACGGTTTCCTCACCATCGGTACATGCCAAAGCCTTCAATATCTTTGAAGTGCCATTCCTCGATTTCAATGCATCGGTAAACATCGGTAAAGTCAAGTATCGCCGTTTATGGATAAAAAACATCAACAGCAATGTGCGCATGCTGGAGAACCATCACCTTTACCTAGACACACTGCACCTTGAAATGGCTGGCGGAAAAATAGATGCCCGCGCGCACTTCAACGGCAATAACCCGGAAAAGATCTATTTGAGAAGCCGCATCAAGGTGGACAATATAGACCTTGAAAAAATGATGCTGAAGCTCGATTACCTGGGCCAGGATTATGTGATCAATAAAAATATCAGGGGTCATATAACCGGACAGGTAAAAGGGTATATGCGGGTGCATCCCGACTTAACCCCCATGCTCGATCAATCGCAGGCGCAGCTCGATATAAACATCTATAATGGGGAACTCATCAATTTTGCACCCATGACAGCCATGTCGGCCTATTTCAAAGACAAGAACATGATGAAAGTGCGCTTTGATACCTTGCGCAATGTGCTTACTTTCAAAGAGAATACCCTGAACATTCCCACCATGAACATCAACTCTTCCCTGGGCTTCCTGGAATTCTCGGGCTCTCAGTCGCTCGATATGAAAATGCAGTATTATGTGCGCATTCCGCTCAAAATGGTAACCCAGGTAGGCTTCCGCATGCTGTTCAATAAAAAGCAGGAAGAAGTAGATCCCGACCAGGTAGACGCCATCGAATACCGCGATAAGGACAAACGCATTCGCTTCATGAACCTGACCATCACGGGCACCCCTGACAATTATAAGGTCAATTTGGGTAAACCGAAAAAAGCGTAAGCTCCAAGAACACCCAACGCAACATCAGCCCGGGCGTTCTGTTTTAAGGGCTTCCAATACTTTCATCAGTGTATTCTTTTCCGAAACAGAGGTAGTAAGGTCGATCGCTTTCTCATAATGCATTTTCGCTTTATCAATGGCTGTTGCTGCATACAAATACCCCAGCAGCGCATGATAATAGTTGCAATCATCCAGCTTTAATTGCCGCACTTCCTCTATGGCCTGCTCATGGCCATACACCTTCGCAATGGCAAAGGCCCTGTTCAGCGCCGTGAGCGGCGAATATTCCATAATGATCAGCTGATTGTATAACTGTAAAATATGCTCCCATTTCTTATCACCTGTAGGCGTCGTATGCCAGTATGCAATACCGGCCTCGAGGTGATATTTAGAGACGGCATTGCCCGAACAGGCATTTACCAGGTAATAGTTTCCTTTCTCAATCAGTTCCCTGCTCCACAAACTTTTATCCTGCTGCTCAAATAAGATCGCTTCTCCCGCTGCATCGGCCCTGGCATCGAGCCGGGAGCTCTGGTAACACATCAGGGCAAGCAGGGCATTTGTTTCCGTGGTATTCGTCGCCGTATGTTCCGTTAAAACCAGGGTTAACCGGATAGCCTCAGAACAAAGATCTTTCCTGATAAAATGATCATCTGTTTTTGAAAAATAACCTTCATTGAACAACAGGTATAAAACCCGCAAAACGGCTTCCAGTCGCGCAGCTGAAGCATCTACAGGGTGAGTGAGGGCATATTTGAATTCCTCGGTACGCAGGTTGGCCCTGGCCCTCAACAAGCGCTTTTTAATGGTTTCCGGTTTTGCCAGGAACGCATTGGCAATTTCCTCAATACTGAACCCGCAAAGGATCTGCAGGGCTAAACATATCTGCGATTCGGTGCCATTTACCGGATGGCAAACAGCAAAGATCATTGCCAGCTGGCTATCTGAAATGGCCTGCTGCGTAAAATCAAACTCCTGTTCTATCTGGAATTCATTGTTACCGATGAATATGGGAATTGTTTCTTTGACCTTTGTTTCAAACAGGTTCACCCGCCTGAGATGATCTTTTGTTTTATTCTTGGCAACCGTATACAACCAGGCAGTAGGATTATCGGGTTTGCCATTCACACTCCATACTTCCGTTGCTTTTAAAAAAGTATCACTCACAATGTCCTCGGCTATTTCAATAGCGTTCAAGCCAAAAAGACGGCATAAAACAGCCGTCATTTTGGAATACTCCATCCTGAAAAGTTGCGGTAAAAGCGCAATAGGCGAATTCGCAATGGGCTCCATGTTTACTAATTGTTTTCTCCAGGTGTCAAAAGGGCCCTCACTTCTACACTGCCACCCATTTTAAGAATCGGGTTCCCCTTTGCAAGCTCAATGGCTTCATCAATAGTTGTCGTTTTTACAACAATATACCCCCTGATAAATTCCTTGATCTCCGTGAACGGCCCATCTGTAACAATATTGTCTGGCAACACCGTTTTGGCCTGTCCCATCGACAAGCGGTTCCCTTTGTCAACCAGCTTGTTTTGGGCTGCAATACCAGCCAGCCAGTTCATTCTTTCCTGCATCTGCTCTTGTGTGGGCGTGTCGGGAGCGGGATTACTGTTCCTGAAGATCAGCATAAACTCTTTCATGATCGTATAATTTGATGTTTCCAATATAACGATTGAAAGGCCAGCGTGGGGACAGAATAGCGGAAAAAAATAAAAATGCCCGGAACCGGTATCTATGCTACCAGTGCCGGGCATGCCTGTTTACTTATTAGTTCTATTTATTGAGCGTGCTCAGTAATAGTTCCTTTAATTCGGGCATGGAAGGCCGCGGTGAATCAACCGTAACAATTTTCCCTTCTTGGTCGAAGACCAAGAAACGCGGTATGCCGTGGATGTCGTAATACCTGGTAAACTCGCTCCAACCTTTGGCATATAACTGGATGCCTCCCAATTGTTCTTTCGCTACAAAATCTTTCCATTTCTCCTTGTCCTTTTCTTCATCAACCGAAATAGATACAAAGGCGATATTCCTGTCCCGTAACTCTTGCTCCAGCTTTTTCAGATGCGGGATCTCCTTTTTACAGGGACCACACCAGGTAGCCCACACATCAACCAATACTACTTTGCCTTTCAAACTGGCCATACTCACCGGATTCCCATTCACATCGGGGTAAGAAAAATTAAATGCTTTATCACCTTTTTTATAGGTGCTCAGCTTTTTTAACGCCCGCGCATACCTTGCCTGCATGGTATCGGTTACCAGGTATTTTTTTACCGGGTCAATTTCCTCATTAAATTTCTCCAACGAGCGGTAAGCAGCCAGTTGATTTTCCACCATCACGCCCCTGATAGTATCATTGCCAAAATAACCCAGTATCTCCTGCAGTGACATCCTCGTAGTTGCTCCGGGATCTTTTACCCTCGTATAAAGAAAGGTAGCATATAACCTGATGAGATCAACGCCATAACCGGAGTACAATACGGCATTATTCGCATACTTATTGGGCTGGTAGATACCGGCATAATATGGTATGATATCCTTCTTATCGGGATGCACACTGTTCGGCGTATACAGAAACTTCAATGCGGCATGTTCAATATCAATATCGATCGATCTTTTTAACAGCTCGTTGAAAGCCGGATTCGGTGTATTGATCTTTTTCTTGAATGCTTCCGCCTTGGGTAAGAAATCGTTCAGTGCAGGAAAAAAGCTGGCATAGGTAGCTGTATCTTTCCGGGGAAACACGCTCATGCGCGTAACCGGGTAAGAATAGCTGATCCATTCTTTAAGTATTTTGTTCTCCGGTGTAGGCTGCGTCAACTCATAGCCATCTTCATTAATAATGATCTGAAATTTGTCGCCGGCTTTTAAATAGAACCGGATAAAATTTCTTCTATGCTGGTCGCTGATGAAATAAAATCCGCTTTTAAGATCCGGTAAGGCAAAAGCGAATCGATGATCTTGTACCCGGCTGCTGGCCAGTTCCAGCTTTTCCCCTTGCTGTACATCAAACAGTACGATCGATTGAACCTGCTCTTTGTTGACGGCGCCCTGCACAATGGTCAATTTACCCTGTGCAGTGGCCACCACGGTGGCCAGGCAAAACAAAACGCTAAATAATACCCTGATTCTCATGTAATAGTTATTTTAAAAATGCCTGGTTGCATACAGATACTATAATTTGCAGCCCCATAAGAATAAACGATGCAGTTATGATTTTTACCCCAGATCAACGCAGCAATTTTTACGTTGAGCAAAGGGTCCTGCTTAACAAATAATTATGCAAACTGTATTTTTATTTTAATATTGGGCCAGTTTTACCGTTTCATGCACAACAACCAAAACGAACATATAGAGGAACAAAAACTGTGGGATGCCTTTCGGAAAGGAGATGATAAAAGCCTGGAGATCATTTACCGGCACTATTTTGATGAGCTGTACAACTATGGAAATAAATGGCTTAATGACATTTCTTTAACGGAAGATTCGATCCAGGATCTTTTTATAAAACTGCTTCGCACCAGGCAAAACCTTTCCGCCACCACCTCGGTAAAATATTATCTGTTCAGAGCATTCAGATCAATTGTTTTGGATAAGCTTAAAAGCAAAAATAAAACCGGTTATATAGATGAAGCCGGTAAGACCTTATTTGTATTCGACCTGTCGCCGGAAAAAAATATGATCCTGAAGGAAGAGGAGCGTTCCTTACAGCGACGCCTGACGATCGCCCTCGATGCGCTTACCCCGCGGCAGCGGGAAGCTATTTTTTTGCGATATATAGAAGGCTTTTCCTATGACGAGGTAGCCGAAATGATGGACCTAACTACCAAAGGAACCTATAAGCTGATGGCCAGGGCCATAGACGCGCTCAAAGAGCAATTGAAGGGAACAGCATGGCATTTGCTCATGCCATCAGGCATTATAATACCGCTGATCAAATATTTTTCAAAGTTCATGGGGTAAAAGATCAGGCAGCACCGTTTTATATTTAATAACCCTAAACCTGTATCCGGCTTTACTATGGTCAATTTATACGCGAAATATTATCAGTACACGATCTCCGACTTCCTTTTGGATGAGGATTTCCTGTTGTGGATCAGGCAACCAGATGAGGCCAGGGATAATTTCTGGCATACACTGGTGACCACGTATCCGCATCTGGCGGATAATATAGCCGGTGCCCGCAAACTGGCAGCGGCCCTGCAAGTGCAAAAGACGCAGGCGCCCAACGCTACAAAGCAAAGGATCTGGAACGCGGTCACCGCTTCTGTTGCTCCTTCCGCCAAACTGAGGCGAATGAAAAGGGCTGCCTGGTGGATGGCCGCGGCCGCAGTGCTGCTCATCGCTGGCGGATTGACCGTTTTTCAATTCCTGCGTTCAAATGAAGTCTTGATAAGAACGGCTTATGGAGAGAAACGAACCCTCACATTGCCTGATGGCAGCCAGGTTGTGTTGAATGCCAATTCTCAAATAAAATACAAACCCAGGCCTAAAAAGAATGCGCCCAGGGAAGTATGGGTCACTGGTGAAGCCTGGTTCAACGTAGTGCACAAAAATAAAACCGGTACCCCGGTGGTTGCAGCCGATCGTTTTCTTGTGCATTTACAGAACATGCAGGTAGAAGTGCTTGGTACCACCTTTACGATCAATACCAGGCGTAACCAGGAACAGGTAGTACTGCAAACCGGTAAAGTAAAAGTGCAGCTGAAAACAAGACCTGCCCCCATTTACCTGCTACCTGGCGATCTTATCCGTTTTAATAAAGACAGCCAAACACTTTCAAAAGCTATAACCAACCCCGCCGACTGCTCCTTATGGAAAGAGAACCGCTTGAAATTTGACAACACACCATTGAGCGAGGTCATTAAATTAATAGAAGATAATTACGGTTATTCCGTACAGGTCACAGACAGCAGCTTATTGTCCCGCACCCTTGGTGGCACCCTTTCCTCAAATGATCAGCAAATCTTATTCAAAGCCCTGGAAAACATGTTGGATGTAAGAATCACGAAAACCGACCAAACTATAACTATCAGCAAGTAATAACCAGACATTAAAAAGCTCGAATGAAAAAACTGCTTATCAGAAGCAAGGTAACTGCTATTGCCTTAACCGTAGCATTAGGCTTGTGTTGGGTTCATCCCGCCAAAAGCGCCGATGCAGGCCACTACTTCAAATGGCAACGGGCTACCCCGGTAAGATCTGTACTGGATGCGATATCAGCTCACTACAAAATTAATCTTGCTTACGAAAACCGATTGGTCCAGGGCATTTACACATCGTATAAATTCGTTCCTGGGCGGCACACAGCAAAAAAAGTATTACACGATCTCCTGGAGCCGTTGGGACTGAAAGCCGCCCAACTCGATGAAAAGAATTTTACCATCATCTCGGCCAAACGCAGCGCTTTGCAGTTACCGGCGCCACCAACAGAAAATATCACCACTTCGCCGGCCAGTATAAAACCGAATGATATCCTGTATATCGATACGGGCATCAACCGGCTTGCTTTCCAGCAAAGAGCCGGCGACACCGCCGTACCCGATAAAATCATCAGGGGCCGCGTAATTTCTGTAAACGGCGAAAGCCCCGTGCCTGGCGCCACCATCCTGGTACGCAATATGAAAATTGGCACCACTACAGATGCGGAAGGTTATTTTAGCATCCGGATTCCGGGCAAAACCAACACCATCACCGTAGGACATATCAGCTTCTCACCCGTAAATATTACACCTACCGACAGAACCCTGATGACCATTCGGTTGACGCCCAGGAAAGAGCAGCTGGAACAGGTCATTGTAAGTACCGGGATGTATAAAAGGCCGAAGGAAAACTTTACCGGAGCCGCTACCACCATCTCCGGGGAAGACCTGCGCAGCGTGAACAATGTGAACGTGCTCGATGCATTGAAAGTGTTCGACCCCTCGGTTCGTATTCCCGACAATGTACAATTCGGCAGCGACCCTAACCGGCTTCCAACCATAACATTACGCGGCACCAATAATTTCCCCCAGCAAACAACCGGCAGCGCCACGCCATCTTCCGGGGCCGACTTCATGGCCAACTACACCAGCAATCCCAACCAACCCTTATTTATTCTCGACGGATTTGAAGTGAGCCTGCAGAAAATATACGACCTCGATGTTAACCGGATCGCCAGTTTTACCATCTTGAAAGATGCCGCTGCCACCTCTATGTATGGGTCAAAAGCGGCAAACGGCGTTATTGTGATCGATACCCGCCAGCCCATGCCGGGTAAACTGCGCGTGAACTACAGCGGTATGATGCAGGTAACGGCGCCCGACCTCACGGTATATGATCTTACCAATGCCGCAGAAAAACTGGAAGTAGAACGGCTGGCAGGTGTATACAATGAGTTTGCCACCGGAATCCGCCCCGATGCCGACGCCGTTTTACGCGAACGCTACTCAAACCGCCTGGCCGCTGTACAACGCGGCGTAAATACATACTGGCTGCATAAGCCGGTCAGAACCGGTTTGGGAACCCGCCATTCCGTATTCCTCGAAGGCGGCGATGCGATTATCCGCTATGGAATTGATATGATGTACAACAGCAACAGCGGGGTCATGAAAAACAGCAATCGTGATAACTACAGCGGCGGCATGAATTTCAGCTACCGGCACAAAGGTTTGCTTTTTAAGAATGTATTATCCGTCAACTACAATAAATCGCGCAATTCGAATTACGGCAGCTTCGCCGATTACACCAAACAAAACCAGTACTGGAATCCATACGATTCAAATGGAAACCTGGTACGCGTGCTTGAGGTCGTTCGTAATCCCGTTTCGCCCACCCAAACCACACCCTATTTCAATCCACTATACAATGCATCCCTGAATACCATCGATAGAAGCCAGTATACAAATATCACCAACCAAACCAACCTCGAATGGTTGCTGGGCAAAGGTTTCCGCTTAACCGGCCGCCTGCAGATAACAAAACAAAACGAAGAATCCGACAATTTCGCGCCAGGGACCCATACAAAATTCGATACGGTAAGCAGCATCACCCGCAAAGGAACTTATACAAAAACAACTGCTAACTTCTTTTCATTCGATGGATCCCTGCAAATGGATTACACCAAAAGATTGGGCAAACACCTTATATTGAATTCAACGGGTACCAGCATAGCGCAAACCAAAAGCGATTACTATGCCGTAACCGCAACCGGTTTTCCGAATGAACGCCTCGATCAGATCAATTTCGGTAACAACTACAAGGAAAACAGCAAACCCACCTATACGAATAACACCTCCCGCCTGATCTCTGTGTATTCGAATTTCAACTATAGTTACGATAGCCGCTATGCCGCAGATATCAGCATTCGTACAGACGGCTCTTCGCAATTCGGTGCGAACAGGCGTTTTGGCGCTTTCTGGAGCGCCGGCATCAGCTGGAACCTGCATAAAGAAAAATTTCTCGCCGATAGATCATATATCAACATGTTGCGCATCCGCAGCAGTATTGGTGAAACGGGCGACAGCCGGTTCCAGTCATTCATGGGTATTACCACCTATCAGTACTATACCGATCAAAATTATCGCGGCCTCGTAGGCTCCATTCTAAAAGGTTATGGAAATGAAGACCTGCAATGGCAATCGACGCGCAAGACCAATGTCGGTTTGGACCTGGGCCTGTTCAATAACCGCTTAATGGTAAACTTCGACATCTACCGCGAACTTACCAGTCAGTTGATCCTCGATATCACTACGCCGCCCTCAGTAGGATTTAACAGCTACAAGGAAAATGCCGGCCTGCTGGAGAACAAAGGCTATGAATTTAAAATGAACCTTTTCCTCATTAAAAATGAGCGCAAACAGATCTACTGGAGTGTATTCGGCAATGGCGCCCATAACCGCGATTACATTAAATCGATCTCCAACTCCCTGAAAAGATTGAATCAGCTGAACGACGGCAACAGTACATCGCCAACCAATGAAAACTATAACAAACAGGTAACGCCCCAATTTAAATTCCAGGAAGGTTTGAGTGTAAATACCATCTGGGCCGTTCCTTCATTAGGCATCGATCCCGCTACCGGCCGGGAAGTGTTCGTGAAAAGAGACGGATCATTAACCTATGTATGGGATCCGGCCGACAAAATGCCTGCCGGTTATACCGTGCCCGATCTCCGCGGCAGCTTCGGAACCAATTTTACCTGGAAAGGTTTTACCGTTGGTCTGTTCTTCTCCTATGAACTGGGCGGTAAGTTGTATAACCAAACCCTGGCCAACAGGGTAGAGGTAACCGATTTTACCTATAATGTCGACCGGCGGGTATTATACGGCCGTTGGGCAAAACCGGGGGATGTAACCTTCTTTAAAGGCCTGGTGAATGATTATGGAAACCCGGTGACCACGGCCACGCTGGCAACAGGCCGCTTTGTGCAAAAAAACAATTTTGTGAACGCGGAAAGTATTTCCCTTTCTTATCTGCTGCCCGGGAAAATGAGCCGGAAATTAAGCCTGAGCAATACCAAATTCACTTTTGTAGCTAATGATCTTAAACGCTGGTCGGCCATTCAGGTGGAAAGAGGACTCGATTATCCCTTTGCGCGGAACCTGACCTTCAATATCAGCACCTCGTTTTGATCATCTTAAACTAAAGAATCAATGAAACTAAAATATATCATTTATCTGCTGTTACCCGCCTGCTTTATGGGCACGGGTTGCAAAAAATGGTTGGATGTTCAGCCTAAATCCGATATCAGGGAGCAGGAACTGTTCAATTCCGAATCGGGTTTTAAAGATGCATTGATCGGCGCCTATCAGTTGCTGGCTACCAGGCCAGCCTATGGCCAAAACCTTAGCATGGGTTTCGTAGATGCCATGGGCCAGCGTTATGCCACCAGCTCTACCAGCCACCCGTTCTACGCAACATCCAGGTACGACTATACGAATACGGGTGTAAAGAATTATATCAATACGATCTGGAGCACCCTGTATAAAGCCATCGCCAATGTAGACAATGTGCTCATGCAGATCGATGGCAAAAAACAGCTCTTCCTGAACAATAATTACAACCTGGTAAAAGGGGAGGCCCTGGCCCTGCGTGCTTTGCTGCATTTCGACCTGCTTCGTCTCTTTGGCGCAGCGCCTGTGGTCGACGGCAACCGCAAAGCGATTCCCTATGTCACCAGCTTTGGCATTGAATCCTATCCTTTATTACCGGTGAATGAAGTAATAGACAGTTGCCTGGCCGATCTGAACCTGGCAGCGGAACTGTTAAGTGTTGACAAGACCGTTCGCAATGCATTCAACGAAGACCCATTTCTTTCTTATACCCGCAACCATATGAATTATTGGGCGGTGAAAGGATTGCAGGCAAGGATCCATTTGTACAAAGGTGATAAAACAGCAGCCGCTGCTGCAGCCGGGGAAGTGATCAGCAGCGCCCCCGAATACTTTCCATTCGTCAGCAGCGCTGCCGCAGCCGCTACCAATAACCGCGACAGGCCCTATACCACGGAATTACTTTTTTCGCTCTATGCTTACAAGATCAATGAATATGTAGACGACTATTTCAAAACAACCGCGGCCAACGGTACACCGGTCTTGTATACCACCAACACTAACCTGAACAATGTATACGAAACAGCCAGTGGCGGCAGTTCCGATCTCCGGTATGTGAACCTCTTCACGTCTTATCCATCCGGGTTCTCTACTACCAAATACTGGCAGGATGCAATTACCAGTGAGCCTTTAAAAGGTCATATCCCTATGATCAGGCTTAGTGAAATGTATTATATAGCGGCGGAATGCGCTCCTACACCTGCTGAAGGAATGGCTTATATCAATACCGTTCGCAGTAACCGGGGACTGGCCCAGCGGCCTGTCAATGTGAGCGCCGCTACGCTGGAAGCAGAGATCCTGAAAGAATATAAAAAGGAAATGTATGCAGAAGGCCAGCTGTTCTTCTATTTTAAAAGGAAGAATACAGCCCGGGTAGATGGCAGTACCATTAACATGAGCGACGCTACCTGGATCTTACCACTGCCTGATGATGAAATGGAGTTTGCAATAAGACCTTAATCAATCCAATTAAAACAATTATGGTAAAACATCTCAAACATATATACCTGCCAGTCTTTCTTATCTTACTGGTCATCGCCTGCAAAAAGAGCGAGTTAACCAGCTATACGCAGCCCGACATGATCTATTTTTACAAGGACCATTACCTTACCAACAAGGATAGCATCGTGTATTCATTTGCGGTTAAATCCAATAGCCTGCAGGCAGATACCATCAGGATCCCGATGCGGATCATGGGCGTGGCCGCCGGTCACGACAGAAGCGTTCATATCCAGGCCGTGGCCGACAGCTCAACAGCAAGCCCGGAACATTATACAATCTTACCAACCACTGTTAAAGCCGGGGAGTTTACCACCAACCTGTCTTTGCTGGTGCACAGAAAAGCCGATCTGAAAACGAATGAGCTCAGGCTCTTGCTGGAAATAGCCGCATCGGAAGACTTCCTGCCGGGTGTTTATCATTCAGCCTCCAGTCCATCCATGGGCGGCGGTTCTGTACGCTTTCCGGTCCGCATCAACGACTATTTAACCAAACCCCTGAACTGGGATACCTTCATGACCTTTTACTTTGGCAGCTATAGCCAGGTCAAATACAAACTGGTCATCGATGTTACGGGTCGCACAGAATTCCCCAACTCAGGAGATGACAGGCTTACCCCCTCGGAAATGACCTACTTCGGCAAAGCATGCGCCTATTACCTCGAGGAGTATAACAAAACAAACGGCACCAAACTCACCGATGAAACCGGACAGGAAATAACCTTCCCGCTACTCTAATTAACTAAAGCGATTTGTACATGACTAAGTACTCCATCAACATCATCATATGCACCCTGGCTGCCCTTGTGCTGGCAAGTTGTTATAAAGACAAAGGCAATTATGATTACCGGCAGATCAACGAAGTGATCTTAAAGACCGACCGGGAAACAATAAATGTAATATTACCCGATTCGCTAAAAGTAAACCTTACCATTGAACAAACCCAACCGAATCCTGCAGGGTTCAGCTTCGAATGGGTATTATACCTAAGCGGGGGAACCCCGCTGCAACGCCGCGTACTCGATACTACCCAGAACCTGAAAGCCCGCATTACCGAGCTGCCCGGCACCTATTACCTGATGGTATATGCCAGGGACCGCAATACAGGCGTGGAATTTCAAAAGCGGCTGAACGTTTCCGTATTAACGCCTTATAGCGAAGGCTGGATGGTGGTGGAAGAAAATAACGGCGCCTGCGATATTTCCATGATCAGCCCGGTTGACACGATCTTCAGGAATATTTATTCTACGACGAATAGTGGTGAGAAACTGCCTGCCGGCACTTTCCGCATCCCCGAGATTAAAACGTATAACGGTGATCAAAAGATCTATATCATTTCCCCCGCCGATATGATCCAGGTCACCTATGCCGACTTCAGGAAACTATCCACCTTTAATGAATTCTTCTGGGAGCCGCCCGTTCCAAAGCCGCAGGAATATTTTGTCAACAGCTTCGACGATATGATGCTAAACGATGGCAAGATCCATAGCCGGTCGCTGAATGCCCCCGCTGGCCTTAACAAATTGAACCTGCCACCCTCCGGTAACCATTATATCGCGCCCTATGAGTTGTATACTTCTTCTACTGGTTATGTAGTATTTGATACCGTATCACAGAGCTTTTTAAAATTAAATACCAGCTCTTCCAGTTTAACCCCGTTTCCAACACCAGCCGGAACCCGCCTCTTCTACCTGAATAATATCGGCAAAAAATTGCTGTATGCCGAGCTCAATGCCAATCCGAAATGTTACGCCTACTTTAAGAACAACAACGACGACTCGCTGTTCGCCTATGGTTTTAACCCATCGGTCACCAATCCCGACCTCGACAAAACCGAGATCCTGAATTCACCTGGATTACTCAGCGCCAAGTTGTTTGTAGGATCCCGGTTCCTGCCGCATCTGTATTATGTAAACGGCCACCAGATCTATAAACTGGATATCCCGGCAAAAACGGCTGCCCCCATCTATACGTTCGCTGCGGGTACCGAAATAAGAGCGATGAAAATGTACCGCAACCTCAAAACAACCACCGATCCCAATAACAATAAACTGATCGCTGTGGCTACGCATGAGAACGGGGAGGGAAAAGTATACTATTTCCCCATCAGCGCTACGGGTAATTTTACCAACAATACGTATAGTAAAGTCTTCACCGGTTTCAATAAGATCAATGAAATAACCTTCAAAAGTTTACGCTAAACACGCGAGAAATTACGCACAACGAAAAACCCCATGCGACATGGGGTTTTTGGGTTTAATTATTTGCACTAAAGAGAGTGGTTTGTACCTCTTCACAAGTATTGGATTTCTTCAGAAGGATACCGGACAAAACGGGGCCATCTTAGGAAGCTGTCTGGTTGGGAGCAGCTTCTTCAAATATAACAAGTAATTGAAATAAAAGAAAGTACTTTATGTTACTATTTGAAAGTTTTTTTAACAGTATTCAAGCAGCCGCTTTAAGTGTTTTTGTTACAATTGATTAAACTGCTTTTTGCAAAAAGTGATTGGGATCAATAAATTTAGAAATTCTAATTTAACCTTCTAAAACGAGCATCTCATTATCAGCTGTTAAGAAGATTAATTGTCCGCTCTACACGAACCTCGGATAAAAAGGGCTCGTCATGCGAAACAACGATCAATGTTCCTTCATAGGAATTGATCGCTGTTGTTAGAATAGCTATATTATGAATATCCAGGTTATTGGTTGGCTCATCAAGCACAATAATATCGGGCGCCTGGTTGCCAATGGTGAGGCAACAGAGCATTAACCGCATTCGTTCGCCACCACTCAACGCACTGCAGGGTTTGTCCCAATCTTCTTTTGTGAACAGGAACCGGTTAAGCCTGATCTTGATCTCGTGTTCCTGCAGCGCGGTGGTATTGAAAATACAGGCCTGCTCATACACACTATATTGATGATTTATCAGGGAATAATCCTGGTCTATGTACACACAATTATGAGCTGCACGGTACACCGTGCCAACCGCCGGTTCCAGTTCTCCCAGGATCATCCTGATCAGCGTGGTTTTCCCCGAACCATTCAATCCTTTGATGACGATTCGCTCGCCGCTGGTGACCTGCAGATCCAGCTTCTCCTTCCACAGCGGCTGGCCGCCATAACTATGATTCAGGCCGCTTGCCTTAAACAGGATCTTCCCGCGATGCAGGGCAGTGTTATCAAATCCGAACTGCATTTTATCAATATCCGGCAATTCATTCCGCAATGCCTGCAGTTCATCCGAAATGCCGCCGATCTTTTCAGCATGGGCGCTTTTCATCTTCGAGGTACTGTTCTCTGCACTGTTCCGCAAGGTGTTCATCATGATGCGGGCAACACCGGCTTTCTCCTGTTTACGTTTGCCGCGGGCATCCAGCTTTTGTTGCCGCTCTATGGTCTCCCTTTCTTTTTCTTTGGCCTTCCGTAAAGCCTTCTCCTTGCTTTGAATATCCTGGTTCAATGCATTACGCTCTATCTGCTTTTGCGCTGTATAAAAATCATAATTTCCGCCATACACAGTAATGCCCCGCGCACTCAATTCGCAAACGGTATTCAGGAGGTTCAACAGTTTTCTGTCGTGGCTCACCACCAGCAGGGTGCAGTTGGTGGTTTCAATAAAATCATAGAGGAGGGCCCTGCCTGCTGCATCGAGGTGATTGCTGGGCTCGTCGAGCAAAACAAATGAGGGCTGGTGAATATGAATGCCGGCAAGAAACACTTTTGTTTTTTGTCCACCGCTCAGGGTGTCCATGCGCTGATTGAGGTCCAGCTCCTGTAAGTGCCAGTATTGAAGCGCCTCCTGGCATCGTTCCTCGATCGTCCAGTCATCATTCAGCAATTGAAGATAATGTTCCGTTACCTCACCGGCCAGGATCGCTTTTAACGCCCTCAGCTTCTCATCAATGCGCAGGGCCTGCGCAACCGTAAGCCCGTTATATTGCCCGAATAATTGCGGAATATAATAGGGTATGGCATCAAGCTGCAGCTGCCCTTCATGGGCAGATAACTCCCCGGCAATGATGCGTAATAAGGTAGACTTGCCGGTTCCATTATTTCCGATCAGGGCTATTTTCTCACGACTGGTTACAGTGAGATTGATATGTTCAAATAATACGTCTTTATTGGGATGCAGGTAAGAGAGGTTCTGCAGAATAAGCATAATTTCTTTCTTAAAGATCAACAAATAAAAGCAACCGCATTGCGGTGCACCATCTATGTTATTTCGAAAGAAATTATCTACTACATTATATAAGTCTTATAACCGAAAGGAGTGCAAATATACAAATTTTTTTATTTCCGCGCAGCCGCCAGCAGCGCATCTACTTCATCGTAGCCGCAGGGATAAGCTATTGACCGCGCAGAAGCGCCCGCTGCTAACAAGGCTTTAACAGAACCGGCTGAGCGCCGCTCCGTCCAGTAAGAGTCTACGCAGGCCTTTATCGCGAGCGCCAGGGGCCTTTGTCCGTTCTTATCCGGCGCATCAACCGGTGAGCCGGCATTTAACAATACCTGCACAACAGCAGGGAAGCCGCGCCAGGCTGCCACGTGTATGGGCAGGCTGCCGATAGGAATGCCATAGTACCCATCGCCGGCGCGGTAAGGCGCATCTGCCGGTATGCCCAAATGCAGCAATTGCTGCACGCCGGCCGCATTGCCGCAAAGACTGAACCGGGCCAGCAGTTCGCCGCCCATAGCCAGCAGTTGCGTAACCAATGCAGGCGATTCATTGGCTATTTGCTGCACGGCATCTCCGTCACCTTTGGCGCAGGCGGCTATCAGCCGGTATACACCGTCTAATTGAATGGGTATTCCTTTTTCTGCAAACAGGTCCAGCACATCATTACGGCCCTCGCAGGCAGCCATCATCACCGGCGTAAAGCCGTTGCTCGCCAGCAGGGGATCGGCCCCACGTTCAAGCAGCAGCGCTATAAAAGGCAGGGCATTGGCCCTTTTTAAGGCATGATGCAATGCATGCCAGCCGCGTTTTCTCTCACCGTTCGGATCGGCGCCGTGATCCAACAGGTATTGCAGGCCTTTGTAATCATGCCAGTCCAGTTTTCTGATCAGCATCATCGACAGGTTTTCCGTCGTGAGCTTTCCCGTGTCTACCAGCAACTGCATAGCTGCATTATCGTAAGTTTCCGGCGAATGGTATACGGCTTCTTCATCATTCGGTTCAGCGCCAAAATCGAGCAGCAGTTTGGTAAGCCCTGCATGGTGCGCCACCCCTGCGGCCCCATACAATGGGGTTTCGTAGCCCGGATAAGGGCCCTCTGCCATAAAACCGGCATTAGGATCAGCACCTGCTTCCAGCAGGGCCTGTGCTGTTTTAACAAAATCATCGCTTCTGCCTGCGTCCTGCTGCAGGTATTTCGATAAACATAAATACACCAGCGCATTGCCGCCATAAGGCGCCGACAAAGCCCTGGCATTCGCCGGGTCATCCGCCAGGAATCCGCGAACAGCATCCAGCTGTCCGGTAATCGCTGCCGTATGAATATCACTGGTAGCCAGTTCCGGATGAGATGCCAGTAACTGCTCCGCTTCCTCGAGCGAACCGTGCCAGGTGGCCGCTTTTATAAAGGCCGTGCGCCGTTCTTCGTTCATGTTATTTGTTTCACTACGACTAATTTATTGAAAAAACAGCATTTTCTTAACAGCCTCAACGGTATCAACTTTTCAGCCTTTTAACTTGTTAACATATCAACTTATCTTTGCTGCATGCAACTTCATATAAAAAATATGGTGTGCGACCGCTGCATACTGGCCATCAAACAACAACTGGACAGTACTGGCATACCCTACAACAAGGTGAACCTGGGCGAAGTAGAGCTTGCTCAGGAACCCAGCCCCGAACAGCTCGACACCCTGAACAAGAACCTAACGGCCATTGGCTTTGAGCTGCTCGACGACAGGAAAGAAAAACTGACAGAAAAAATAAAGAACATCATTATCTCGCTGATCCACAGAAACGAGGATAATAACAATAAAAAGCTCTCGGCCATCCTGGAGGAAAAGCTTCAGATGGACTATCATTATCTCTCCAACCTCTTCTCTTCCCTCGAGGGCATTACCATTGAAAAATATAGCATCCGGCAACGCATTGAGCGCGTGAAAGAACTGCTTACATATAACGAATTAAGCCTGAGCGAGATCGCCGATCAGATGGAGTACAGCAGTGTGCAACATCTTTCCCAGCAGTTTAAGAAGGAAACCGGTTTAACCCCTTCCAGGTTCCGCGAATTAAAAGAGAACATCCGCAAACCGCTGGATAAGGTCTGATTATATTTTCCTTAACGTTCTTAAAATTATATACATCCCCGCATTAATCTTATAACAATCAGGAGCTGGCAACATCTGACCTTTGTACAAAGGTTTTTATATGTCAGCTACAACTATTGATAAAGAGAAAAGGAATATGGTCCGCCAGACCACGGTAAAGAAAACATTTCCCGTGCTGGAAATGACCTGTGCCGCCTGTGCCATCAGTGTAGAGTCGATGCTGAAGTCGGCAGCAGGCGTAAAAGATGCAGGCGTTAATTTCGCCAATCAAAGCGCCTGGGTAGAATATGATCCCTCCATGGCAACCACCGCCGATCTGCAGAAGACGGTCCGCTCCATTGGCTACGACCTGGTCATCGATGAAGCGAACAGCACTGAAATAAAAGAAGCAGCCCAAAAGGAACATTACAGATCCTTACAACAACGAACGGTCTGGGCCTCCATTTTGTCTCTGCCCGTAGTGATCATCGGCATGTTCTTTA
The DNA here is from genome assembly GCF_016924755.1 of Longitalea arenae. Taxonomy (GTDB): domain Bacteria; phylum Bacteroidota; class Bacteroidia; order Chitinophagales; family Chitinophagaceae; genus Niastella; species Niastella arenae. The sequence continues at coordinate 25,479 of NZ_JAFFJX010000006.1, forward strand.
TGGATCTGCCTTATGGTAATTATATTTCCATGCTGCTTACATTGCCGGTAGTAGGCTGGTTTGGCCGCACATTCTTTATCAACGCCTGGAAACAGGCCCGCCATGGTAAAGCGAATATGGATACGCTCGTGGCATTGAGCACGGGCATCGCCTTTTTATTGAGCGCATTCAATACCATTAACCCCGGCTTCTGGCATGCGCGTGGTATTCACCCGCATGTGTATTACGAAGCAGCCGCGGTGATCATTGCCTTTATCTCACTGGGTAAACTACTCGAAGAAAGGGCTAAATACAATACTTCTTCCGCTATTAAAAAATTAATGGGACTGCAACCAAAAACGGTTCGGGTTCTCATGAATGGCCAGGAGCAGGAATTGCCGGTCTCTGCGGTATTGCCCGGTTATACCATCCTGGTAAGGCCCGGCGAAAAAATAGCCGTTGATGGTATTGTTGTATCAGGGTCCTCTTTTGTTGATGAAAGTATGATCACCGGCGAACCGGTACCGGTTCAAAAGCAAAAAGACAGCAAGGTCTTTGCCGGTACGGTTAACCAGAAGGGCAGCTTTCAGTTCATAGCCGAAAAAGTAGGCAATGACACCATGCTGGCCCATATTATACAAATGGTACAGGAAGCGCAGGGCAGTAAAGCGCCGGTACAGAAACTGGTCGACAAGATCGCCGGCATCTTCGTACCGGTAGTGATCGGCATTTCCATACTCACCTTCGCCGTATGGATGCTGGCAGGGGGCGACCATGCATTTACCAATGCGCTGTTGACCGCCGTAACGGTACTGGTCATTGCTTGTCCATGTGCGTTAGGACTGGCAACACCTACCGCCATTATGGTCGGCATCGGTAAAGGCGCCGAACACAATATCCTCATCAAAGACGCGGAAAGCCTGGAGCTCGCTTATAAAGTGAATGCGGTTATATTAGATAAAACCGGCACTATTACGGAAGGCAAACCAGTCGTAGCGCAAATGAACTGGTTAGCCAGCGAAAAAGAGAATATCGTTTTAAAACAGGTGCTGTACAGCCTGGAAGTAAGATCAGAGCACCCACTGGCCGAAGCTGTCGTTAATGAGCTGAAAAAAGAATCTGTCAGCGGTGTGCCTCTAAGCGGTTTTGAAAGTATCACTGCCAGGGGGGTAACCGGCCTCTTTAATAGTGTTCGCTATTACGTGGGCAACCGGCAGCTGATCGATGAGAAACACATTTCCATCCACCAGCACCTGCAGTCCGCCGCCTCCCTGTTGCAACAGCAGGCCCATACCGTGATCTATTTTGCAGATCAGCAACAGGTGCTGGCCATTATAGCCATTGCCGATAAAATAAAATCCAGCTCTGTAAAAGCCGTAGAGCAATTACAAAATATGGGCATCGAGGTATATATGCTCACCGGCGATAACCAGCAAACGGCTGAAGCGGTAGCCCGGGAAGCAGGCATTACGCAGTTTACAGCCGGTATGCTGCCCCATGAAAAAGCTGAATTTGTCAAAAAACTGCAAGAGCAAAATAAAGTAGTGGCCATGGTGGGCGACGGCATCAATGATTCGCAGGCCCTGGCGCAGGCCGATGTAAGCATAGCCATGGGTAAGGGGTCGGATATTGCGATGGACGTAGCCAAAATGACGCTTATCACCTCCGACCTGCAATCGATTCCCCGCGCCCTGGTGCTTTCCCGCAAAACAGTGCGCACCATCAGGCAGAACCTGTTCTGGGCGTTTATTTACAATTTATCCGGTATACCGCTTGCAGCAGGTGTATTGTATGCGTTCAACGGATTTTTATTAAACCCGATGATCGCCGGCGCCGCCATGGCCCTGAGCTCTGTGTCAGTAGTGACCAATAGTTTACGATTAAAAACAACCAAATTATAAAATCGACAATATGGAAAGTATAAAATTCCGGACGAACATTAAATGCGGTGGCTGTATTGCCACAGTGACCCCTTTTTTAAATGAGGCAGTAGGAGAGAATAACTGGCAGGTGGATCTTCAATCACCCGAAAAAGTATTGACCATTCATACAGGTGATAAAACAAAAGAAGCGACCGTGATCCAGAAACTGCAGGAAGCAGGCTATAGAGCGGAAGCAGTCAGTTAACAACTCCTTTGGCACGACCAACCATCCGGCCGCTAAGGCCGGATGGTTGTTTTTTTAAGAAATGCTGTTGACATCTTCCGCCACTTCCTTTTGTTTTCTGCCCGGCACCCGTTTGCGGATGAGCTGGCGGAATGCATCGTGCAGATCGATGATCTGGCCGATCAGGAAGTACTCGCGCAAATTACTTTTTATATTACTGCGGATCATTCGCCGCACCACATTCTTGGCCACCTCACCGGTCTCTTTCACATTCACCAGCAGCTCAACCGCAACAAAGGCAAGACCGGCCGCGATCAGGAACAGGAAGGTGAATTCATGCAGGCTCAATAAATGGATCACTTTCTGCCAGTGTGGGCCTTTCCATTGGGCATCTACCGACAGGGTCCTGGTACTGAAATAATCGGCCAGGTAACCACCGATCAGCGGTGCAATAAATGAGAAAAGAGCGGTAATGATATTTTTCGTGGAGAGATATACCACCGATTCTTCCGCCGGCGACAGCTTCAGGCTGATATTTGTCAGCGACAGGTTGATGCCCGCATTGCTGATGCCCGTACCGGCATGGATCACCAGCAGCAGCAGCAGGTTCAGATATTCCCGCGTATAAATGCCAACATAACACCAACCCAATAACACCAGGATATACAGGGGCGCACAAATGGCTATAATGGTTTTATTACTGAACCGGTCGGCAAACCGCCCCCACATTCGAACGGTTAAAATACTGCAGAGCTGGCTGATGATCGTGAACCCAATGATATAGGAAATAGACAGTCCCAGCCGCTTCATCATGAACACCACAAAAAAGGGAGTGGCAATATTCAGGGCAAATACCCAGGCCGAATTAAATACCAGTAAACGCCGGAAATTATGATCCCGCAGCGGCCGCTGCAGAATGGTAAGGATATTACCGGTTGTTACTTTGCCGAGCGGTTCAGGCGTTGCCGACAGAAAGAGGGCGCTGCTGATGCCGGCAATGCCCCCCGCAATGAACAGGCACGCATAGACATTCAACTCGGCAGTGATGCGGTGGTTCCTGGTATAGTCAACGATAAAGGCGGTAGCCAGGCCCAGTACAATGTTCAGCAATTGGGTATAACTGGTGCGGCGGGAAAAATAAACTCCCAGTTGTTTCTCCGGAACGAGGTCTTTCATCCAGGCATTCCAGCATGGCCCGGCCACCGATCCGAAGAAATAATGAAAGAACAATATGAAGATGATCGTTTCAACCGGGATGTTCTTGAAGAACAGGATCAGCAAACCAATGATCAGTAAAGGCGTTCTTGCCAGCAGGGAACAAACCACGGTTACTGCCCGCCGGTTATTGAAACGGCGTACCAGCCAGATCGATAATAATTGAAAAACATTGGTGATGGTAGGTAATCCCGCCAGTAAGCCGATCTGAAAATTATTGGCATTCAGCAATAACACCATGGCAACAAGGAATGTACCACTCGTAAATGTGATCATTGCTTCGGAAGCCAGTCCATCGCCTATCACCAGCCTCATGCCCCTTTGTACTTGCTTGTCCGTTAATATCGGTTCAGGCCGCCATGACATAATAATCCATTTTCAAACTGTTATAAATTACAGTATAAGGGTATCAGGTGCTATATATTGCATTCCTGTTTTTTGCTGCAATAATGATTCCAACGTGCGGGCGATCACAGCAGGCTGGGGCAGTTCAGGTTCCTGTATCATGCGGTTATTGCGCACATAACTGATCACTTCATTTTTACTCTGCAACCCGGCTGGTACATTCCAGGCAAAAATCCGACCCCATACCTTCCAGGGCGTATGCTGGGGATTCGTTAACGCATACAATACGATCACCGGCGTTTGCCGGGCAGCTGCTATATGAATAGTGGATGTATTTACCGATACAATTACGGCAGCCCCATCGGCCAGGGCAATAAACTCACCAATGCTCAGCTTTCCGGCCAGGTCGATGGCCACATCGCCGATGCCGGCGGCAATAGCGCCTGTAAGCCCGCTTTCTTTCGCTGTTCCTGTAAGCAAGATGGGTAAACCGGTATGTGCCACCAGCTTCCCCAATTTGATCCATTCCTCTACGGGATACATTCTTTTTTCTTCGCTTACCCCCGGATGAAATACCAGATACCCTTTGGTCAGATCTGCCGGCAGTGTATGCAGTTTCACCAGCATGTTCTGGTGATCCGCCTTACTCACTGTCAACAACAACCGGTCGTCGGATGTTGTAGCGCCGGTCACCGCTACCAATGCCAGGTCGCGTTTTACCTGGTGCTGAATAAAGCTGTAAGGTTCCTTATCTGGCAACCAGTGGGTGAGCAGGTCGTATGGATTTTCCCTGCTGTACGCCAGGCGCAGGGGAATACCCGCCATCATAGTTAATAATGCGGCAGGCAGCGCGCTCTGGCTGTAAACGGTGAAGATGATGGCTGCATCAAACCGGTAGTCGCGTAAGAGCGCTACCAGTTCAAGCATCTCGGTGCCCGCAGTAGCTGCATTCGATCTTATCCAGGGCAGATCACGGACGATCACATCATCTATGACCGGGATAAAACCCGTTATGCTTTGCGCCATGGTAGAGGTAAGCACTGTTATATGACAAAGAAAGCTTTCCTTCAATGCTCTTAAAGCAGGTGTTGTCATGATCAGGTCACCCATATTGTCGGCCCTTATGCACAGGATCTTTTTACACGTGTTCCACACTGGCTCTTGCTTTAGCATGTTCAATAATAATGGCAGCCGCATCCTTCCAGTTTTCACATACAAAGGCAGGCCGCCGGCTATCGGTCAGTACCCATTCGGTTTCATTGCCATTATTTAATAATATCGAAGTGCAACCAGCCCGGTTACCGGCTTCGGCATCATGTAAGATATCGCCGATCATCCACGAGCTTTCGAGATCTATATCCATTTCCATCGCCGCCTGCAATAACATGCCGGGCAATGGTTTCCGGCAATAACAGGCTTTTGCGAAGGGCGCGCGGTCACCTTCCGCATGATGCGGGCAATAATAATAACCATTTAACCGTACGCCGTTTTCCAGTAATTTATTTTCAATGAACCGGAAAACCTGGTGTATATCTTCTTCTGTAAAATAAGAAAATGCAATACCGGGCTGGTTGGATATGATGATCAACTGAAAGCCAAACGCCTGCAGCAACTGCAACGCTTCAATGGCATGTTCTTCAAATTCGATCAGGCTGGTATTCACGTTATAGGGCACATCTTTGATCAGGGTGCCGTCTTTATCAATAAACACCGCCCTGTTCATACTACAGAACTTTTAAAGCCAGGCAACAGGTTCAGCAGGTTCAGCAAGGTGGTGTGATCTGCTGCCCTTTGCATAACAGGCACTTTGGCCGGTTTCTGCACATCGGTCAATACCTGGTGATACACCTGGTGCATGGAAGCAGCGATCTTGTTCCAGGTAAAATAATGTCGTACGTGCTTGATGGCATTCTTACACATCGTACGATGCAGTTCCGCGTCGGTGAGCAAAAGATTGATCTTATCTGCGAGGGCGGGAGGATCATTGGGCGGCACCAGGAAACCGGTATACTCATCCACCACACTGTATTTAATGCCGCCTACATTACTTCCGATCACCGGTGTGCCGCAGGCCATCGCTTCCAGCGGTGTAATGCCAAAAGGCTCATACCACGGCGTGGAAATAAATACATCGGCAGCAGCATAATAATATTTCAACAGCGCACGGCCTTTACGTCCGGTAAATATCACCTGGTCATACACGCCGCTTTCCCTGGCCACCTGTTGCAGGCGCCCTATTTCAGGGGTTGATGCCGGATCGGGAGAATCGGCTTCACCACCCACTACAAGTAATTTGATCCTGCTCTTTTGTTTATTCACCTCACCCAATGCCCTGATCACATTGTCCACGCCTTTTCGGGGCACCATTCTGCCCAATTGCAGAATGATCTTTTCCTTGCGGGACAACTTCAAATGATCCCGCGCCTCTTCTTTTTCTATTGGATAGAATTCTTTCGGGTTGAAACCACAGGGCACGATCACGATCTTATCGGGATCTGCATAATAATGATCCAGCAGATCTTCTTTATCCTGCGGGCATTCTGCCACGATCAGGTTGGCGTCGTCTATAATATGTTTTTCGATGATCGTTCTTTCCGGCGGAAATCCATCCTGTTGCTTCTGATGCAGCTGGCGCACCAGCCCCAGGGCATGAAAAGTAACAACATAGGGTATACCCGTGGTCTTTTTTATATTCGATGCTACCAGGGCCGACATAAAGAAATGAGCGTGTATCAACTCATAATACAATTCATGCCGGCTCATAAAGAACAACATCTGGAAAGTGAATTCCTGCATGTATTGTAATAACTGCTCCTTGGGAATATATTCTGCGGGGCCTGCTGTAACATGAATGATCCGTACACCGGGCTTCCATTCAACCACTTCAGGAGCAGAAGCGCTGTCCCTCCGTGTGTATATATCAATATGATATCCTTTTCGAACCAGCTGCATGCTAAGTTCAGCGACATATACATTTTGTCCGCCATTGTCAATGCCACCCAATAAAGCCAGGGGGGAAGCATGCTCGCTGATAAAGGCAATCCTTGTCATACCGTCACATTTTTATTGTTGATCGCAAATTGAAATACCTCGTTCCATTCCCGGGCAAAGCGCTCTATATTGAAATGTTCCAGGGCAACTTGCCGGGCACGCGCTCCCATAGTGATTGCCAGTGACCGATCATGTAACAGTCGTTTCATGTCAGTTATCAGCGCATCAACATTGGTGTTGATGAATGCCGATTCACCATTTCTAAGCAGATTGGCATATTCAGTAGTAGCCAGCGACACAACAGGTAATCCTGCCATCATCGCTTCACATACCGAAAGCCCAAAACTGGTATGCCGTATCGGATTGAATAGAAACCGGTAACGGGTAGTGAAGGCGGTCAATTGAGGAAACAATACTTCACCCAGACCACCATATTTCTCTGTGCCCATACCTGCCAGGTCAACAGGCACTTCTGCACGTACCTGTTCATAAACATCCCAGCCGGTAATGCGGCCGCGTTCTTTAATATGATTTATGACTACGATCCCTTTTTCGAGTTCCCCATTATAATGATGTGTGGGCTCTGTTATGCCATGCTCGATCACCCTCACCTGTGGAACGTTGTTCTTCCACATTAATTTATTATAGTGGGTCACATGAACCAGCACCACCTCCTCATCTGTCAGGGGATGCGGTGAATTCACCGGATGTGGTTCCGGTGCATTGTGCTCGAGATAAACAGCCGGCAATTGACGTTGCTCCGCTGATAATACCTCGTACTGATCGATGCGGTAATTTTTCTCCGACTGGAACAGGATGCAATCGAATTGATGTTCCTTCACTGCATCAACAGGAACTTCGATCACATTGTCGCCAAACAAAAAAGTGTTGCCCCTTCCGTAATAACCTTCATCTTTTTTGTCGTTGACGGGAATATAAATGTCAAATCCACATTGAGAAAGATAATACAAATAGCTTCCGTGAATATGCCAGGTGAACAGTTTAAGCCTGTCTGTTTGTCGTACAAATGAAGTCATAACGGTAATCTCATTTAATGTTGAACTTCTCATTATTGCATAAAAGTGATGCCGCATGAACATGTGGAAATAGGGAAACGCTTCTCTGGTTTTCAATTTTTTATATAGCGTTATGTCCACAACTTGGCTAGACAATATGTAAAATCACACCGGGTAAGGTATTTGATGCGTTCGCCAGATATTAACCATCATCACAAAAAATTATCGCCCACATGTATACACTTGGCATAAATGCAGCATTTCACGACTCAGCAGCTGCACTGATCAAAGACGGTGTTTTGATTGCAGCCGCAGAAGACGAACGGTTCACACATATTAAACATGGTAAGCGACCCATTCCATTTTCAGCGTACGAACTTCCATTCCACGCCATTGATTATTGCTTGCAGGAAGCCGGCATCACGATGAATGAAGTTGATCATATTGCGTATTCCTTCGATCCTGCTTTGCTAAAGAACCATCAGCAAAACGGCAACGGCAACAACAATGTTGGCGCCAGCATATTTGCTGAACAATGGAACGATCTCTTCCTTTCTTATATGCAGCAGGCGCCCCAGCATTTGCGCGATGGATATCCCCATCACCTGCAAAAGCGGTTTGCCGGCCTGGTTATTCAACCGGAGAAATGGCATTTCGTGGAACATCATATTGCCCATGCAGCCAGCGCCTTCTTTCCCTCGCCTTTTAAAGAAGCAGCTATATTAACACTCGATGGGCGGGGCGAGCTGGCCAGCACCAGTTATTTTCTGGGAAAAGACAACACCATGCAGAAGATCGGTGAAGTATGTATGCCGCATTCACTGGGCATGTTATATGAAAAGATGACCACCTACCTGGGTTTTCTGCATTCCTCCGATGAATATAAAGTGATGGCCCTGGCTTCTTATGGCAAGCCGGTTTATCTTGATAAATTCAGATCCTTCATTCATATGGATGGCAAAGGCTGTTATACCATCGATGATTTTTCACCGGAAGAAGCATTTGGTCCGGCCCGCAAGAAAGGAGCCACCTTCGAACAACGGTATTTCGATATTGCCCATTCCTTGCAGAAAGTGCTTGAAGAAACGGTATTACAACTGGCGCACTGGTTATATAAAGAAACCAAACAGGAGAACCTGTGTATTGCAGGTGGGGTAGCATTGAATTGTGTGCTGAATGCCATTATAAGAGATAAAGGACCTTTCAAAAATGTATGGGTGCAACCGGCAGCCGGTGATGCAGGTACGGCCCTGGGCGCTGCCATCTGGATCGACCGGAAATTCAATGCCGGCACCCCGGCGCAGCCGATGGAACATGCTTATTGGGGCCCTTCATATTCAGATGCCGATGTAGAAGGTTTATTGCAATGGATGAAGATCCCGTACCGGCGATTGAACAATGTAGCTGCAGAAACAGCCAGCCTGCTGGCGCAGAACAAGGTCATTGGCTGGTTCCAGGGCAGAATGGAATTCGGGCCCCGTGCATTGGGCAGCCGCTCCATACTGGCTTCACCAGCCGAAGCTTCGATGCAGCAAAAGCTGAATGAGATCAAAGACCGCGAAGACTTCAGGCCCGTGGCGCCGGTGGTTATGGAAGAAGTGGCAGGGGAGTGGTTTGAGAATGCTACGGTTTCCCCATTCATGTTGTTCGTGTATAATATTAAACCCGACAAGGCCGATAAAATACCAGCGGTACGGCATGTGGATGGCACCGCCCGCATTCAAACCATCAATAAAAAGCAGCATAAACTGTATTACGATCTGTTGCACGAGTTCAATAAACTTACCGGGGTACCGGTGCTCATCAATACCTCCTTCAATACCAGGGGCGAGCCTATTGTATGTTCACCCAAGGATGCTATTGCCTGTTTCTGGACTTCCCCCTTTGATGCGTTGGTGATCAATTCATTTTTACTGGAAAAAAATGCCGTTGCATGAAACCCTGGATCTCTGTTGTGATCGCCACCTGGCAGCGTACCCATTTGATACAACGCTGCCTGGAGGCCCTGGTAAAGCAAACAATGCCCGGGAACAGTTACGAGGTGATCATTGTTACCGACGGACCCGACCCCGCCACCGTTAAATTCATGAAGCAATGGCTTAGGAACTATCAGGGTAAGGTAGCCGTAACCTGTATTTCCCTGCCCGTTAAAAAAGGCCCTGCCGCAGCCCGCAATGCCGGCTGGCGCAAGGCCCTAGGCGAACTCATTGTTTTCACCGATGATGACTGTGTTCCACAACCGGAATGCCTGCACAAGTACTGGGTAGCGTATACCCCGTACCGCGACACGGCCATTGCTTTTTCCGGCCGTATTAAAGTGCCTCTCTCGGGTTTGCCTACCGACTATGAAAAAAATACGGCGCAGCTGGAACAGGCCCGCTTTGTAACCGCCAATTGCGCCTGCAGCCGCAAAGCCCTGGAGCTCACCGGCGGGCTCGATGAAGAATTCACCATGGCCTGGCGCGAAGACACGGCCCTGGAATTTGACCTCAGCGAAAAGGAGATCCCGATCATCAAAGTACCCGAAGCGGTGATCGTTCATCCGGTACGGGCAGCTTCCTGGGGCATAAGCATTAAGGAACAAAAGAAAAGTATGTTCAATGCCCTGCTGTATAAGAAACATGCATGGCTATATGAAAAAAGCAATATGGAACGGCCGCCCCGGTACTATTATTTAATCACCTGCCTCTTACTGCTGGCATTGATCTTCGCTTTTCATAACAGCACAGGGACCATTTTTTGCATGGCAGTTTGGGTAATACTTACCGGCTGGTTTGCCTGGAAAAGACTGAAAGATACGTCCCGCAGCCTGCCGCATGTAGCCGAAATGATCTTTACCTCAGCCATTATACCGGTAGTTTCCGTTTACTGGAACCTGTATGGCGCTGTAAAATTTAAGACCTTTTTTGTATGATGACATTTACCACTGAAAAACCGAAGATCGCCCTGCTCAGGGCCCTGCAATTAGGCGATATGCTTTGCGCTGTTCCCGCATTCCGGGCTTTGCGCCAGGCTTTTCCACCGGCAGAGATCAGCCTGATTGGTCTGCCCTGGGCGGGCTCTTTTGTTCAACGGTATAACCAGTATATCGACCGGTTGATCGTATTCCCCGGTTATCCGGGCCTGCCGGAACAACCGTTCTCCCAAACAGCCTGGGATAAGTTTGTGGAACAGATGCGGCAGGAACAATTTGATTGCATTATCCAGATGCAGGGGAATGGCACTATTGTTAACGAAATGCTGCAACAGCTGGGCGCCAGGCAGCTCGCCGGCTTTCACCGCCACGATTGCCGTATGGACCCCGAATGGTTTACAGAGTATCCCGAAACGGAACACGAGATCAACCGCCACCTGTTATTGATGCAACACCTCGGCATCCGGGATACCAATCCACAGCTGGAATTTCCCATTACTGATGAGGAAGAAGAGAGCATGCAGGAGCTGGTCCCTTTTGTACATTATGAAAAATATGTAGTGGTGCATCCCGGTTCGCGGAGCGCTGCCCGGCAATGGCCGCCCTGCTATTTTGCAGCCATGGCCGATCACTGCGCCCAGAACGGTTACCGCGTGGTGCTCACCGGTACGGCCGATGAGAAGTATCTTACAGACTATGTGGCTGCGTTAATGCAGCATAAAGCCGTTAACCTGGCAGGAAAAACAAATCTGGGTGTCGTAGCCGCACTCATTAAAAATGCCAGCCTGCTCATCGCCAATTGCACGGGCGTTTCCCATATTGCAGCCGGCACCCGAACACCCAGTATCATTATCAGTATGGATGGCGAACCGCATCGCTGGGGACCATTGAACCGCGAACTGCATCATGTATTTGACTGGACAAGCAAAAAATCATTTACGGAAGTATATCACCAGTTGTGCCACCTGATCACTACAGAACAGAAAAAAGAGATTGGATTAACGAAACCGGTAGCCATACAATTAGGAGCAATGGGATTTGTTGCTCAGTAGGACCGACAGCTCATCGAGCAGCATATGAATATTTTCAGGTTTGTGAATACAATAAGATGCACCTGATTGCAAAGCCTTTTTGCGATCAGCTTCACTAATATGAGTGGAATATATCACAAACACCGCACGATGCAACTTTTCTACCTGCTTCAACTGCTTCAAACAACAAAAACCATCGTGTTTGGGCATATTGATATCTATAAATACAAAATCGGGCTGTAGTTCATTCAATAATTCAGTCGCCTCTTCCAGATTGCTGGCCCAAATACAACGGCTGTCATTTTTGGCCATTTCCAACGCCAGTTTGATAATATAATACTCCTCTTCATCATCATCTACCAGTAAAATTGTTTTTTGCATACTACTATCATTTGACAAGGTTAAGGTTACATCCGGGTTGCAGGATGTACCAGCAGGACAATAGATCTCAGTTCCCTGGTAAGGACAGAGGCGTCAGATCAATGCTGCTGTTATGGCAAGCCTCACGTATAAAACCATTAAGGGTTGATAAAAAAAAGAGTTGATGGGAATATACAATAAGAGAAATGATGTATGTACAAACGGAGTGCTGTTGTTGTACCGTAGGTGGTATAAAGATACCTACTTCACCATGACTAAAAAAAAATTATTTTAGGCCATCGATGAGTTTCTCAGCTGTCTGCAAGAGCTGTTGATTGGAAAAGGGTTTTTCCAAATAGGCGTCGGCCCTGGCTTCTTTTGTCAGTGCATGCAAATGCGGCGTGGCCGATAAAATGATGACAGGAATTTGTTTTGTTGATTCAGTGTCTTTCAGATGCCGGCAAATATCCAGACCGTCTACGCCCGACAATTGTTTGTCAACAATAAACAGGTCCGGAATGTCGAACTTTTCAGTAAAAATAAAATTGCCATTTAAATAAGTAGCCGTATTGAAACCTGCACGGGTCAATAATATGCTTATGGCATCTGATATGGCAGGATCGTCTTCAATGATAATTACTTTCTTCATGAGTATGTACAGTATGCTGATGCTGGTGAGCGTGCGCGTTCTGCTTTTTGTTATATCAGCTGCAATAAACAAGCCCCGGACCATACCGGTTTGCTGCACCAGCATGGCTTGCAGGAGCACCCGACGTAAATCAGCGAATTGATGAAGGTTTTGCAGAAGATTATTGCAAAAAGAAAGATTTAACGACCTGTGGCTGTTGAACACAAAAAAAAGACTCCGGATGTACCGGAGTCCCCATGTATTCTTCAGTCCCTTCGCTGGCATTATCCAGATCAGGTCGTCGGGGTATACTCTCAGGTTCAATTTTCATGAGTAGGTTCCTCACGGATTCTTCTCATCTTATTTAACCACCCCCTTGAAGAATATCTGACTTATAGCTAAAAAATACGTGCCACCAGTTGCACGTTTAGGCGGCAACAGGCCCACACACATATTGAGGAATATTGTCGGCACCGTTCACCACAATAAAAAAAATGGGGTTTATTTTTTTAAATCAGTGCATAATAAATAGCTTTATTGCAGAACGGTACCCTGTCTCCAGCTCACCGCTTATTTATACACTTCTGCAACAGGTGTGTTCTGTTAATTAATTACAGTTTAAATATCGATGTCAGGCACCGATAATTTTCATGTATAACGTGAAGTAATAAGCGTTTTTGTTCCCGCACCGCATAAACCGTCGATCAGTGTTTACAACAATAAAGCAATCAATACAGTGAGCATTAAAATTGCAGTATATGGTTCACATTTTCTAACGATTAAACACTTTAATTATGACTAGAAGAGATCGCCAGGGCAGCCAGGGTTCCGGCCGCCAAAACGAAAGAAACCGTGGCCGTTACGGTTCACAGGGGCGTAATGAAGGCTATGGACAGCAAGGTGGTTATGGGGGAATGCAGGGTGGTTATGGACAGGAGGAGTATGGACAACAGAGAGGCTATGGTGGCATGCAGGGTGGCTATGGTCAGCAGGGTGGTAACAGAGGACAACAGGGAGGTTTCGGTGGATCAGGTGGATATGGACGGGGTGGATATAGAGAACAGCAAGGTGGTTCCGGTGGATACGGACAACAAGGATATGGCAATCAGGGCGGCTATGGCCAGCAAGGCGGCTGGGGCGGACATCAGGGTGGTTATGGACAGCAAGGCGGCTATGGCCAGCAAGGCGGCTGGGGTGGTCAGCAGGGTGGCTGGGGAGAACAGCAAGGTGGTTATGGCAGCATGCAGGGCGGCTTCGGCGGGTATGGCCAGCAAAGTGGCTATGGCCGGCAGGGCGGCATGGGCATGGGCCAGGGATATGAAGGCGGATACGATGAGGATTATGATGAAGATGAAAACCAGTCACGTATGCAGGGCCGCTACAGGGGTCAGGAAGAAGAATATGATGAAGATTATGACGATGATGACGATTATGGCATGCAGGGCCAGTATGGTGGCGGAGAAGAGGAAGATGATGAATGGTATATCGAAGAAGATGAAGAAGACGAAGATGAATACGGCGGTGGCCAGCAGCACCAGATGCAGGGCCGTTCGCGCCAGGGATTCGGCAGCCAGCAGGGCCGTATGGGCGGCATGCGTGGCCAGCAGGGAGAAGAGTATGATTATGATGAGGAAGAAGGTGGCAGATCTTCCTTCGGCGGCCGCTCATCACAGCAGGGTCAGCAGGGACGTGGTAACCGTTCTTCATCATCATCCGGCCGTTCCGGCAGCAGTGGCACTTCCCGCCGTGGATTTGCCAGCATGCCAAAAGACGAAGTACGCCGCATAGCCCGTATGGGCGGAGAAGCCCGCAATCAGGGCAGTTCTTCCGGCAACAGAAGCCGCTCCGGCTCCAGCAGCAACCGCTCAAAACAAAGCGGATCCAGCGGCCGTAAAAGCCGCTCAGGTTCCAGCAGCAACCGCAGCAGAAGCAGTTCCAGGTAATACCTGGTGTGTATAAGAACCGGTTTATAATTCAGGATAGAGCGAAACGCTCTATCCTTTCCATTCACTAATTTATAAACACGATAAAACTTTTTAATATGGCCACGGCTACAGAAACAGGCAAACATAAAAACGGGCACTTGCCCGAAACAACTGAAAGCAAGAAAAAAGGCGGGATGCAGCAAGGGGCCGATGAATCACCATCTTACCTGCAAAGATTTTTTATCGACCAGGTAAAAGATATGTATTATGCCGAGCAGGAACTATTGAAGGCAATGCCTGAAATAAAAAATGCCGCCACTACCGAAGAACTGGAAGATGCCATAGAAGATCATATGCGACAAACACAAAGGCATGTGAAACGGCTTGAAAAGATCTTCCACATGATCGGACAAAAACCGGAGGGGAAAAGATGTGAAGCCATGGATGGCCTCATCAAAGAGTGTAAAACCATTATCCGCGAAACCGAAGAAAATACCATGACCCGCGATGCCGCATTGATCATCGCCGCCCAGAAAATAGAGCACTATGAGATCGCTTCCTATGGCGGACTGGTAGCGCTGGCATTGACCATGGGAATGGAAAGAGCTGCAGACATTCTGGATAAAACACTCGCAGAAGAAGAAATGAACGATCAGTTGTTAACAGATATAGCCGAAACCTATATCAATGTAGAAGCAGAGCACGAAGGTGCTTACAACTGGGATAAAAAAATATGGGTAGTTTAGTATAGCCCTGAAATTGCAGTAAAGATCAACCCTTCCACCCAACAGTGGAAGGGCTGATCTTTTTTATTCAGTGGGTAAATAACACTCGAAGGTAGCGCCGCCATCGGCATGCGGTATTGCCTGGATAAATCCATCGTGGGCTTCAACGATCTTCTTGGCAATTGCCAGGCCCATGCCCGAACCATGGTACAGCGTTTTCGGATGCAGCTTTTCAAACATGATGAAAATGCGGCTGGCATATTGCGGCTCGAAGCCAATACCGTTATCGGTGAATGTCAGCAACAGCATTTTTTTATCGGCTCTTTTAAAGCCGGCGGGTAATTCATCGTCCTGCACCAGGCGGCAGCTGATGTTCACCTGCGGCAGGTTACCGGGCGCCTGAAACTTCAGGCTGTTATCGATCAGGTTATAAAAAAGCGTTTGCAGCATGTCTCTGTAGCCCCGGATCACCGGCAGTTCACCTGCAGTGACCACTGCCTGCTTTTCCGTTATTTTGTTTTGCAGTTTGAGCTGCACATGCCTGAACACCTCATTAAGATCAATGGTAGTACGCTCCTGGTTAAAGCTATTGATCTGGCTGAGGGCGCTGATATCATCCAACAGCAAATTCATGCGGTTCAGCGAAGCCTGGATCCGGCGGATATTCGCCTTTCCGCCATTCGACAGCGAATTGCCTTCCGATTTCATCAGCAATTCAAAAGCGGTATATACATGCCGCAACGGTTCTTTTATTTCATTAGACGTTATATACGTAAAGGTCGCCATCTCGGTAGAAGCGGTTTCCAACTGCCGGTATTTGTGTTCAAGCGCATCATTCAATTCCTGCAATTTCTTCTCAGCCTTTTCGCGGTGCGCCACATCGTGCATAATATTCATCACCCCTTTAACATGACCCTCGTCATCTTTTAAGGGAATGAAATGATTCTCATAATTCTGCCGGTTTAATAACCCTTGCCGGGCAGGTAGAAATGTTTTCTTGCCACGCATGGCAAATTCAATGGCATCCATTAAATCCCTGTCTTCCTGCAATTGCGGGAACACTTCCAGAAAACGTTTGCCAACAATTTCGTTTTTCTCAAGACCGGTTACCTGCGCGGCCGTTTTGTTCCAGGCGATAATACGCCATTCATCATCAATAGCCATCACCCGGTCAATGCTGGAGTCATTGAGCATTTCATATAGGTTGGCAAGAGCATGTGGTTTTTGTGCATCTCTTTGCATGGAAAGGTATTTAGGTAATGTATGTATCGAGAACCTGTAAAAAACACTGTATAGAAGCACTGTTATGATACAGTATATAAGAGCTAAGGGAGTACAGGCAACAAATATAGATTATTCAAATCATTTTCAGCATGATGAAAATGATATAATCAAATTAAAATGAGGTATGTCATTTGTTGACTATAGGGTTTATGTACTCATCAAATTTGCTGCCATGGATATCATCGTTGAAACACCTAAAGGAAGCGCTCAAAAATACTCTTATGACAAAGACCTGAAATTATTCCGCTTTCAAAAAGTGCTTGCCGCCGGATTGGTATTCCCTTTCGATTTTGGTTTTATTCCCGGCACCAGGGGAGAAGATGGCGATCCCCTGGATGTGATGGTGATCTCGGAATACCAGGGCTGGCCGGGTTGTGTAATGGATGTACGCATTATTGGTTGCCTGCCCGCCACCGAGACATATGCCCGGAAAACGATCCGTAATGACCGCTATATTGCGATTCTCGAACAAAGTGCTGCGTACGACCGCGTAGTGACCTTGGAAGACCTGCCTTCGACATTGATCGACAGCATCAGGCTGTTCTTTTCTACCTATCTGCAGGCAGAAGGAAAAACCATTCGCTGGGAAACTGAGTTGAATGCATTGAAGGCGATGGAGCAGATAAAAACCAGTTTATAGTTCACAGTTCAAAGTTCTATAGTTCATCACAGTTATTGAGTTATTCAGTTATTGAGTTATTCATTGTTCAGTTGTCGAGGCAGCTATTGATCGCGAGGTTAAAACGATAAACCATAAACTACAAACCATAAACCATAAACCACAAACTACAAACTAAGATGCTAATGCTTTCCTAACCGCCGGCGCTACCTTCGTTCCGAATAGTTCTATCGCTTTCATCACGTTCGCGTGCGGCATGGTGCCAACGCTGATGTGTAACAGAAAACGGGTTAAGCCCAGTATTTCCTGTTCATACAATATTTTCTCGGTCACTTCCTGGGCGCTGCCTACCAGCAGGGCGCCCCTTTTGCTGCGCATGGCCTCAAACTGCTGCCGCGTCATGGGCTGCCAGCCGCGTTCTTTGCCCAGCTGGGTCATTACGTGATTATACGAAGGATAAAATTCGTCGGCCGCCTGCTGTGAAGTTTCGGCTATATAACCATGTGAATGTACCGCCAGCTGCAGTTTTTGCTCATCATGCCCCGCTTTTTTATACGTATTGCGGTACAATTGCGCCAGGGGCACAAAATTTTCGGGACTGCCGCCAATGATGGCCATCGCCAGGGGCAGGCCATAGGATGCAGCCCGCACAACCGATTGCGGCGTTCCACCAACGGCAACCCATATGGGCAGTTCGGGATGATAGGGCCTTGGGTAAATGCCCAGGTTATCGATAGCCGGCCGGTGTTTGCCGGTCCAGGTTATTTTTTCGCTTTTATTCAGTTTTACCAGCAGGTCGAGCTTTTCGGCAAAGAGCTCGTCATAATCATTCAGATCATAGCCGAACAGGGGAAATGATTCAATAAAAGAACCACGGCCGGCCATCACCTCGGCCCGCCCATCGCTCAACAGGTCAACAGTGGCAAAGTCCTGGAACACCCGTACGGGGTCATCGGAACTCAATACTGTTACCGCGCTGGAGAGTTTGATGTTCTTTGTTCTGGCAGCTGCAGCGGCGAGAATAACAGCCGGGGAGGAAGCGATAAAATCGGGCCGGTGATGTTCACCAACCGCAAAAACATCCAGCCCTACCTGGTCCATTAATTCAACTTCTTCCATCAGATCACGCATGCGCTGATGCTGCGAGATGGTGGCCCCCGTTGCCGGATCGGGCGTTAATTCAACGAATGTGCTTATTCCTATTTCCATAAATTGTCAATGTGCTGATCCCGCAAAGCGGGACAAGTTGTGCTGATTTGCTAATGTGCTAATTAATACAGTTGTAATTAATTGCATTGAATAGTCGTGAATGGTCAATGGTGAATGGTCAATACTGAACAACGATTCCATCATTGCACCTCTAACCGGCAACCGGTAACCGGCAACTGGTAACCGGCAACCGGCAACTGGTAACCGGTAACCGGCAACTGGTAACTGGCAACCGGCAACTGGTAACCGGTAACCGGCAACTGGTAACTGGCAACCGGCAACTCCTGAATAACCAAATGTATGTCAAAAAAGTTCATATCAGGTTTACTATACTGTAGGGAAGTGACAGTAAAACAACTTATTTTCACCGCATGAAACACATTGCTTTTGTCATCATCAACCTCTTCATTACCATCAACTGCCTGTGGGCGCAATCCGCCGTCACCGATACGGGCCACTACACACCAACCGCACAAAATCTACAGGCCCGGCAACAGTTCCAGTCCGATAAATACGGCATGTTCATCCATTGGGGCTTGTCGAGTTTGCTGGCCGATGGAGAATGGGTCATGAATAACCGGAACATTAAAGTAGTAGACTACAGCCGTCTGCTGAAGGCATTCAGCCCCGTTGAATTCGATGCGGCGCAATGGGTGGCCACCGCCAAAAACGCCGGGATGAAATACATTGTTTTCATTACCCGCCACCACGATGGCTTTTCCAACTGGGATACCAGGTATTCAGACTGGAAAATAACCAATACACCCTACGGAAAAGACGTGCTCAAAATGCTGTCGGAAGAATGCCGTAAACAGGGTATGAAGCTGGGTTTGTATTATTCCCTGCTCGACTGGTACCGCGATGATTATCCCTGGGAAACCGGCCGTACGGGAAAAGGCACAGGCAGAACCGCCAAAAGCAATTATGCTTCTTACCTGCAGTTCATGAAAGACCAGCTTACCGAATTGCTTACCAATTACGGCGATATCATGTGCATCTGGTTCGACGGGCATTGGGATCAAACCAATCCCGAAGGCAATACGGACCGCTCTTCGCGAATCGACTGGAAATACGACGAGATCTATTCACTCATCCATAAATTACAACCACAGTGTATGATCGGCAATAACCACCATTTATCGCCGATCAGCGGGGAAGACTTCCAGATGTTTGAGCGCGACCTGCCCGGTGAGAACAAATCCGGACTAAGTTTTCAAAAACCTTCCGATGCCATGCCACTGGAGACCTGCGAAACCATCAACGGGGCCTGGGGCTATAATATTACCGACCGGAATTACAAATCAGTGAAGCAGGTAGTGCAGTTGCTGGTGGGCGCCGCTGGCCGAGATGCCAATCTCCTGCTGAACGTAGGGCCCATGCCAACGGGATTGATCCAATCAGAGTTTGTTGATACGCTGGCCGGGGCAGGGAAGTGGCTGCAACAATATGGCGAGAGTATTTATGGTACCCGTGGCGGGCCACTGGCGCCCCAAGCCTGGGGCGTAAGTACCCGGAAAGGAAGACAGCTCTTTTTGCATGTATTCAAAGCGCCGGAAGGCAATACCATCTTACTGCCGGATGCAAAATTGAAAATAAAGCAGGTGAAAGTGCTGGGCACAAATACCCCGGTAAAATTCACCAAACAAAAGAACGGTATTACCATCTCAACGGAAGGTATTACGCTTAATGACATTGACACCATTATTGTGATTGAGCAGGGTTAGGAAAGCAGTAGCGTAGCAGCCACTCGTGAGCTTATTATAATCTTTGATCTGGGCAAGGGCATGACAGTAGAAGAGTGAGGCACGTCATCATTTGATTGAAGGACCACCGCAAGGTGGTCTTTTTTGTTTGGCGCTTGAAAGGGTGTCTGCTCAAAATTTTGCGAGGTGAGTATTGTAAATGCCGGCCTTAGCTATTGAGCGTTCAGCGTTTGCAGGGAGCATTGAGCGTTTTGCGTTCCGCGGTGTACGTTCACGGTGCGCGTCTCCGTTAAGCGTTTCGTTTTTGCCATTTGTTAAGCGTAGCCCGTTCTGCCTTAAGCGTTTTGTTCTTGCCTTTTGCATATTGCCTTTTGCCTATTGCCTGTTTGCCTATTGCCTTTTTGCCTATTGCCTATTGCCTTTTGCCTTTTGCTTTTTGCCTGTTTGCCTTTTTGCCCATTGCCCATTGCCTATTGCCATTGCCTGTTGCCTATTGCCTATTGCCTGTTTGCCTTTTTGCCCATTGCCCATTGCCCATTGCCTATTGCCATTGCCTGTTGCCTATTGCTTATTGCCTGTTTGCCTTTTTGCCTATTGCCTTTTGCCTTCGTTATGCCATTGCCAGGATCTTGGCTCCGCCCACGTATTTCACCATTTCAATCTGGCCTTTAGGCATATGGCCAAAAGCGATGCCAACGGCCAGCAACATGCTATGTCGATTGAATTCTTTACGATCTTCAACCCTTTCATAATACGCGCCCAGTTTATTCAGTTCCATTTTAAAGGGTTCCGTGCGGGGAGCAATAGCCATCCACTCAGTTTCTTCGGTCGTAAACATGTTCATTTCTTTATTTGTTCCATGCTCAGGCTGATAACCTCTTTCTGAATAATACATGTCCTCCACATTAGCTAATATGGCAATGAATTTGTACCATGAATATTTACCAGGAATGAAAAAGTTAATGTCTGGTACCAGCGCAGGAAAAGTAATGGAAGCCTTCAGGGTCTCTTTTGACAGTGAATAGTCGAGCTGGTTGGCAACGATCGTTTCAAAAGGCGTGCGACGGTTGAGATTCAGGCCCTGCAGCAAGCCGGGATTTTTAGTCAGCTCAACATTGCGCTGGCCATGTGGACTTTCAGTGTCCAACACCTGTATAGGTACGAACAGGGAATTCAATGGACCAGCCAGGTTAAAATCACTCAGGTATTTGAGTGGGCGCAGGGCGTCGAGTACCTGTCCGGCAATGCGCGCCCTTCCGCCAAATTCCGAATTATTCCGGCGGGTGGCGGCAAAACTGTCTTTGGTTTTGATCTGCTTTTTGGTAGGACCACCTTTTTTTCGCACGATGGGTTTATCAGATCCGCGGACCTTATAGACCGAAATATTACTTATTGAGCCCGTATATGAAAACGGAGGTTCAAACTTTGCCATCTTTGTTGGTTTAATAGTTAACAGTAATCGGTTTACAGGTTGGCCTGATTCTTGGGCCTTGTCTGCAAACCAACACATGTAAATTACTGAAAATATATCATCTTCGGTCTATCATGCAGGTTATCTATCTTTTACACATTAATCCTGCGTAAATGCCACACAAACCCCGGTTTATTTACTTCTTCGCAACCGGTTTCCCTCTTTTACCTTTAATTTACCTGCTACCAGTTTAGCTGCGCTTTTGCTTCGTACCGGATCCGTCCATGTCTCCTGCATTACCAGCAGCATGCTCATAGGTATGCCGTAGATGTCCCGTATCTTTAAAGGAACGGCTTATATACGGGATATCTACGAGACATATACGGAATAAGTACGGGACATTACCGAAGCAGGTACGCAGTAAAACCGGTCCAGGTATAGTCCCGGGTTACTACAGAGACGATGTCAGGGAAGTAAAAAGAAAATGCTTTGGTTCAGCAAGAAGAGCGAAATTTTTCAGCCTTTATTGAGTTCAGAATTGGCTTTTAATAAGCCAGGCTGCCTGGCTGTGGGTACTGTAAAGATAGTTTTTTCAGGAGAATCATAACGCCGATTGCTTAAGGCCAAACAAAATAATTTATCAGTTTTACTCATCTGCCTGTAACAAAATCATGGAAGCTGACACATATATCCTGTGTAAGAAAAGAGGCGCTGGCGAGGGCCGGCAGCGTAGCATTATAGGGCATGTCGGGTAAGGCGTTTAGGGCAGGACCGGTTGCTTAAAAAATGCCGATTCGAAAAGGTCATGACAATGTCTGTGGTAAGTAGGTATTCTTGAACAGTTAATATTGGCATCTTCTTAAATACTTTTTATTTGCATGCTTTTTCAATTGGAAACTAAAACCTAATCATTAATTATGAAAAAAGTCATTTTCCTGGGTTCTATGGCCGCTGTTCTTGCTTTCACCGCCTGTAAAAATGATAGCAAAAAAGAAGTAACCGATGAAGCCACTGGTTCTACCCAAACGGCAGGCGCCAGTGAAGAACAAAAACCGGCTGCCGCCAATCAGCCCAAGGAATACAAAGTAGGCACTACGCCTGATACGGCTATTTTAGGCAAGAAGAGAGAAGCCCTGGTAAAAATAACCGGCGCTACTGCCATGGCACTAACAGATCCCGATGGCAAAGACAATGGCATTGAACTGGTACTTAAGCTTACCCTTACCAACAAAAACCAGATCGGCCAGGGTTATGGTATACATATGGATTATACTAAATCCCGTTTGCAATTAGACAATGGCACCAATATCACCTGCGACCATGGATCAGATTTTTTAAGAGCAGAACCGGAAGCTACTTCGAAAGAAGAAGAATGGACCTATAAAATTCCAGCGGGCGCCAAACCTACTGCGCTGAACCTCTTTATGGACGATACGCGGGTATCGGTAGGCGTATCATTAAGTGAAAAATAAACGGAACGCAAAAAGCGGACCCAGGTACGCGTAACGCAAATACCGCAACAAGCGAAATATTGTACAGGTGAGCCATCCGCCAGCTGGGGGATGGCTCACTTTTTTAGACCCATTTCTTTCCCGCCTTTTTCAACCTGTCACCTTATCAACTTGTTCACTGGTCAACTAATCCCTATATTAGCCCCCCATTATGCCGCATCAATCAGAAATAAGAACTGTGAACGTAACGCGTTATGTTACGCCCCTGCGCGAAGGCGGTTCACTGCCTGCCATTGCAGAAGCAGACGATGGTTTTATGTATGTGCTGAAATTCCGCGGAGCGGGGCAGGGGATCAAAGCGCTGATCGCCGAACTGATCGGCGGGGAAATAGCGCGTGCCCTGGGAATAAAAGTGCCCGAGCTCGTATTCGCCGTATTAGATACCGCTTTTGGCCGTACAGAACCGGATGAAGAGATCCAGGACCTGCTGAAAGCAAGTGTTGGGCTGAACCTGGCGCTGCATTATTTATCGGGCGCCATTACCTACGATCCGGCGGTGACCACGCCCGATGCCCGGCTGGCCTCGCAAATTGTGTGGCTCGACGGTCTTTTGATGAATGTAGACCGCACGCCCCGCAATACCAATATGCTCATCTGGCATAAAGAACTCTGGCTGATCGATCATGGAGCTACTTTATATTTTCATCACAATTGGCAAAACTGGAAAGAGCAGGCGCAAAAACCTTTTGCACAAATAAAGGATCATGTGCTGTTGCCGCAGGCTTCCCAATTGGAAGAAGTAGACGCCCAATTCCACCAGTTACTTACTGCAGACCGTATCCGCGCTATTGTTGATCTGCTGCCGGAAGAATGGTTGTCGACAGACCTGGAAGAAGCATCTGCGGCCGAACGCCGCCAGGTGTACGCCGATTTTTTAATAACCCGTTTTGCATCGTCTCAGATTTTTGTAAAAGAAGCCCAACATGCACGAAAAATACTTATTTGAGTACGCTGTCATTCGTATGGTGCCACGGGTGGAACGCGAAGAATTTTGCAATGTGGGCATTATCCTCTATTGTAAAGAGCTCAGGTTTTTACAAACTATATACACCATCAACGAAAACCGCGTGCTGGCGCTCAATGAAAAAGCGGATATCCCTGAAATTGAGGCTTACCTGCAGGCTTTTGACCGCATTTCCAAAGGCGACAAAAGCGCCGGACCCATCGCCCGGCTCGACATGCCCTCGCGGTTCAGATGGTTAACCGCGCAACGCAGCACGATCTTACAAACTTCACGCGTGCATCCTGGTTTTTGCAGCGATCCACAGGCCGCATTAAGCAGGTTGCACGAACAATTAGTACTATAAAGCAAACCGGGGAACCAGACCTGTTTTTTTGATCAACGGTTTTGCCACACAATCCTGCTGCTATAAATTCGTTGATTATAATGCCATTTTTTCAACAAGATCCACTATCCTTCATGGCATAGAGTTTGTACTTTTTGACAAGTATTAAATCTGTGCTGTTAAAACCAAGTTCGAGCATGAATGTTTTGTCTCCGTATTATGAACGCAACACCACAAAAAGTGTAATTCTTCCAGTTTGTTACTCCTGGTTTGCCTGGCGACGTTCGCCAACAATAACGTGATAATTATCAATTTGAAATCATTTATGAAATGGGGCTTCTTTAACAATTCTTTCGTTACCTTTGCGACTCTTAAATAAGTCGTATTTAGCCCACCAACAATAAAGGCTCTACTGGTAGCAGCATTTTATTTAGTAGTTAAAGTCGATACAAAAATTAATTTCTGGCATTGTTATGCATAAAGTAACCTTTAATAATAAAAGCAAGACCTTCTTCAATACGTTAAAATCATCGGTTGATCAGTATTTCGCTTCACAACAGATAAAAAAAACAGGTAACTGGAAATTATATTCCAAAACGGTCATTCTGGCGCCTTCAGCGATCCTCATTTATTCGATCCTGCTCTTTTTGCCGATGCCCGCCGCATTAGCCATCCTGCTTTGCTGTTTGTTGGGTTTTGTGCTGGCCAGTATTGGATTTAATGTAATGCACGATGCCTGTCATGGCAGTTATTCAAGCAAAAGCTGGGTAAATAACCTGATGGCTCTTAGCTCCAATTTACTGGGCGGCAATACCTATATCTGGAAATTCAAACATAATATCGTTCACCATACCTATACCAATATCGATGGGGTTGATGACGATATTGCCCTCAGTCCCCTGATGCGGCAATGTTCTACCCAAAAATGGTTTCCGCCCCACCGGTACCAGCACATATATGGTTTTTTATTATATGCATTTACCTCTCTGGCGTGGTTCTTTGTGATGGACTTCACCAAATATTTCAACCAGAAAGTGCATAATACGCCCATGACAAAGATGGATGTGAAAGAACATGTGATCTTTTGGGTAAGTAAAGCTTTATATGCAGTGTTTTTTGTGGTGTTTCCTATCCTGTGGCTGGGTTGGATGCCCTGGTTATTCGGTTTTATTGCCCTGAACCTGACGCTGGGTATAACCCTTGCCGTGGTATTTCAGCTGGCGCATGTGGTAGAACATACCGAATTTGTGCATTATGATCATCAGGAAGATATGACCATTGAAAATGAGTGGGCCATTCACCAGATAAAGACCACCGCTAATTTTGCCCCTCGCAATAAATTTATTTCCTGGTTTGTTGGCGGACTGAATTACCAGGTAGAGCATCACCTCTTCCCCCGGATCAGTCACGTGCATTATCCTGCCATCAACAGGATCGTGAAACAAACCTGCAGACAGTTCAACATCACCTATAACGAATTTCCAACCATGCAGCAGGCAATTGCCTCGCATTACAGAATGATCCGTGAATTGGGCAAAAAGCCGTCACCATCACTGGCATAATGCACTGGTTCCGGTAAACCGCTGTAACAACATATTACACCCGGCTAAAAGCCGGGATTTTTTTTAGCACCCCATTCCCCGGTTGGGGAAATGCAGCAGCCTTACATATTAAGATTTGACCTTATTGTACTTTTATTGATATGTATCAGTAAAAATCTTTTCATGCCTCCTTTGAAGATATTTCCTAATCACCGTTCTTTGTATTGTTTTTTGCACTATTAAAGATCTCTTACCAAAATTCCCCATAGAGTAGCATTAAGCCTGATTGCTCCAATACTCCTGACTTTCTGCGGTAAAGTTCCCGCTACCCAACAAGTCTGTTTCCCGTTCTGCAAAATTTACTCATTGGAAAAAGAATAGCCAGCTCTATGAAAATGCATTCTATTGATCAATTAAAACAATCTGTTTATGAGAGGAATGCTACACACCAAGAAGTCCTGGCTTCTTTCAACACTCATTTTACTTACCCATACTGCATTTGCCCGGTTCGCTGAGGGAGGGGCGGCCCGTTCCAACGGTTCAACCAACGGCATAAACGCAGCAAGATCGCAACTTGTTGACAAGGATAGCAATATGTATGTAACGGGGTCAGCTACCGCTATATAACTACTTCACTACTCTTTACCATTATTACATCTAAAACTCAAGTTATGAGGAACAAGTTACTCTTCAGGCAGTCATTATTGCTTGCCAGCCTGCTTATTACTTCCGCTATTGGTTTTGCCCAGGTTACCGAAAAATGGGTGAAACGGCAAAACGGGGATGCCAATGCGAACGACCTAGCAAGGGACCTGGTTGTAGACTGTAAAGGCAATGTAATTGTCACGGGTCTGGCCGATGGTGATATTAATCTCTCCGGCACTAACTGGGCCACCATTAAGTACAATGATGATGGCGAGGTAAAATGGCTGAAAAGGTATAACGGTCCCGGCAATGGCAGCGATGAAGCAACTGCCATAGCTACCGACAGCAAGGCCAATATATTTGTAACAGGATCCAGTACAGGCATTGGAACGGGCATGGACATTACTACCATCAAGTATGATGATGATGGCAATACCAAATGGGTCAAAAGATATAATGGCCCCGGGAATGATGTCGATCAGGCAAGTGCCATTAACGTTGATGATGTTGGCAATGTATACGTAACAGGCTTCTCCCGTACCGGCATCGGAACTGCCAGCACTATTATCACCATAAAATACGATGATGATGGACATACCAAATGGGTTAGAAGTTTTGGTACCGGTGCAGGCAATGCCATTGCCGTGGATAAAGAGGGAAATGTTTATGTAACGGGCGGTTCTGCCAGCGGGCAGGGGCTCAACAGTGATATTACCACTATTAAGTATAACAAGAACGGTGATCTGCAATGGGCAAGAACCTATAATGGTCCGGTCAGTCTTTTTGATACGGGAAATGATCTGGCCCTGGATCCCAATGGTAATGTGTATGTAACAGGTTTCATATCCACTGCCGATATGGAGACAGATGAAACCGATATCATCACGATCAAATACAGTACCGCGGGTGTGCAGTTATGGGCTGCTATTTATAACAACGGCACACGCGACGAAGCAAATGCCATAAGGGTAGATGCTGCAGGCAACGCATATATAACGGGCTTCGTTGGGTCTGCTGAAGAAGACCCTGACAATGACCTTGTGACCATTAAGTACAATACAGCAGGTGTGCAGCAGTGGGCATCCATATTTGTTACGCCCGGCAGCGAGCAGAACAGCACAGCCACCGACCTGGTGATTGACAAAGCCGGCAATGTATATATTACGGGCGCCGCTGCCATTCAGGCTGATGTGGATTACATTACCATCAAATACAATACAAACGGCGTACAGCAATGGATAGCCACTTATAACGGTCCCGGCAATGACGATGACCAGGCAAATGCCATAGGCATTGATGAGGATGGAAACGTTTATGTCACCGGAAGGAGCAGGATCGACAATTTTGACTATGCTACCATAAAGTATAATAATAATGGCCAGCAAAAATGGGTAGAAAGATTTAACGGCAGGAACAATACGATAAAAGGAGGTCCTGATCTCGCTAACGCACTTGCGCTTGACAAACATGGCAATGTGCATGTAACAGGCGGTGTCACCCGGTTGAATACCGGAATGGACTATACCACCTATAAGTACACACCGGATGCAGACAGGATCTGGAAAAAAACATACAACGGCACAGGCATTGGCCCCGACCAGGCAAGTGCTATTTCGGTGGATGCAAATGCTAATGTTTATGTAACGGGAACCAGCTGGGGAGGTAGTAGCTGGGACGACTACGCCACTGTTAAGTATGGTGAAGATGGAGATACGAAATGGGTAAAAAGGTATAATGGACCAGGGAATTCAGTCGATCAGGCAACCGCCATCACAACAGACGAACAGGGCAATGTTTACGTAACAGGCGCGAGCATAGGCGCTAACCAGTTCAGCGATTATGCCACCATTAAGTACGATAAAGACGGAAATACAAAGTGGGTGAAACGTTATAATGGTCCGGGTAATTCTACAGACAGGGCAGTGGCCATTGCCGTAGACAAAGCGGGCAATGTGTATGTAACCGGCAGTAGTTGGGGCAGTACCAGTTTTGAAGACTATACTACCATCAAGTACGATGCCAACGGCAATGAGCTTTGGGTGGCCAGGTACAATGGCCCCGCCAATTCTGTTGATCAGGCAAACGCCCTGTCAGTGGATGCTTCAGGCAATGTTTATATAACAGGGAGAAGCATAGGGGGTGTAAGTTCCTATGACTTTGCCACCATTAAGTACAATACAGCAGGCGTACAGCAATGGGTGGCCAGGTACGAGGGGCCGGTTTTTGATGATGCCAGGGACATAGCGGTAGATGCTGCTGGCACTGTGTATATCACAGGCGAGAGCGCAG
The DNA here is from genome assembly GCF_016924755.1 of Longitalea arenae. GTDB lineage: Bacteria > Bacteroidota > Bacteroidia > Chitinophagales > Chitinophagaceae > Niastella > Niastella arenae. Next base: position 54,212 of record NZ_JAFFJX010000006.1, read on the forward strand.
GTGATTATCTTACCATTAAGTACTCTACGGGGGGCCTTCAAATATGGCTGGCATTTTATGATGGTGGTGCAAGCGATGTAGCCACAGCGCTTGCATTGGATGCCGTGGGTAATGTGTATGTAACAGGGAGCAGCAGTACCAGCAGGCTCCTGTTTGGCGACTACGCCACCGTTAAGTACAATTTTAATGGCCAACAGCAATGGGTGGCCAGGTACGACGGGCCTGCCGCCAGAAGTGATGCTGCAAGCGACATTGCTGTAGACGATGACGGCAACGTGTATGTAACAGGATCGAGCGAAGGTATTGGAACCTCTGTGGATTATGCCACCATTAAATATGAGCAAACGCCTTTGTTAACCAGGTTGGCCACCAGTCCTGATGAGGAAAACCCTGTTATTGCCGGTCAGGGGCCTGGTAAACTAAGTGCAAAAGCTTTCCCCAACGCATTTACTGAATACATTAATCTGCAATGGAGCGGTAGCAACAAGCCGGTAACTATAACCATTACGGATATGCTGGGCAGACTGGTAGAAAGAAGAACCGGTCTTGCTTCCAGCGGCAACATAAGGACGGGTTATCAATTTACGGCGGGGGTTTATTTTGCAGAAATCGTGCAGGGAAGAGAAAAAGTGATGTTGAAACTGATCAAAAATTAAACTTTAAACAGTTTAAGGTTATTCCGTCTAAGATTCACCAAAAGCAGCATTACGGATTACGGTTACCCGCAATCCGTAATGCTTTTTACCATGTTTCCCATTTCCGGCCGGGCATATACTTTGCAGCAATATGCAAGGCTCCGAAAAGTCATGTTGATACCCGTCAGGCAAAAGACAGCTCCGCCTGCTTTTCAAATTCAATTTTCCTACAATACGGTTGTAAGTCTCGACTCCCAATGAAGATGCCATTAGCCGGTAGACAGATATCCCTGCCATTTATTATTAAATCTTAATATGAAAAAAATGAAAAGAATCCTACTTTTCGGGAAGTCGATACTTCCTGCCTGCCTTCTTTTTACCTGCACTCTTGGCTTTGCCCAGGTTACCCAAAAATGGGTGAAGCGCGAAAACGGCGTTGGTAATGTCCGCGACCAGCCAACCGGGATGGTAGTGGATCATAAAGGAAATGTGATTGTAACCGGGTATGGTGATGGCAGTGGCGCCAATGCTAATTTTACCACTATTAAATATGACGATGACGGAGACTTAAAATGGATCAGGAGATATAATGGTCCCGGCAACGGCAGCGATATTGCGACTGCCATAGCAACGGACTGCAGCGGCAATGTGTATGTAACAGGATCGAGTTGGGGGAACGGAACATCCAGTGATTATACAACTATCAAATACGCCGGGAATGGAGATACCTTGTGGGTAAGACGGTTTAATACTCAGGGAAACGGAGAAGATCAGGCATTTGCCATGGCGGTAGACGATGATGAACATGTGTATGTTACCGGCATAACGGGCGCCGATCACTGGTCAATCGGGGATATTACCACCGTTAAGTATGACAATGACGGAGATACCCTGTGGGTACGAAGTTATAATGGTGCAGTGAACGGGCGCGATGAGCCTGCCGCCATTGCCGTGGACAAACAGGGCAATGTGTATGTAGCAGGATACACTTATGGCAGTGGAACCTACGCCGACTATATCACCATTAAATATAACGCCAATGGCGATCAGCAATGGATAAACACCTATGATGGGCCTGTAAATCATCACGACAGGGCAAAAGCCCTGGCCGTTGACGACAACGGCAATGTGTATGTAACGGGTTTCATCACCACCGTTGTAAATGAGTGGGCAAATTACAGCAACGTTGCAACCATCAAATACAATGCAGCGGGCCACCAGCAATGGGTTACCTTTTATGACAACAAGGATCACGACGAGCCCAATGCCATGGCTGTAGATGGTTCAGGCAACGTGTACATAACCGGGTTGACCGGCACTGTTGACGAAGATGACGACAATGACTACCTCACCATTAAATACAATACAGCAGGCGTGCAGTTGTGGGCGTCTATTTATAAAAGTCCCGGCCGTGATTACAGCGCCTGGGCCACAGACCTGATGCTCGACGCAGCCGGAAACGTATATATAACAGGCGGCCTTTCCATATGGGAAGCAATAGACTATGTTACCGTTAAATACAACACCAATGGCGAGCAGCAATGGGCAGCCATTTTTGACGGTTTAAATAACCGTGACAGAGCAATGGCCATTGGTATGGACGCAGCCGGTAACATATATGTCACCGGACAAAGCACGGAGGACTATACCACTGTTAAATACAATGCCAATGGCGTGCAGCAATGGGTAACAAGGCATAATGGCCAGAACGATGTTGAAAAAGGAGGCAACGACGGGGCAGCTGCCCTTGCCCTGGATGAGGATGGCAACGTGCATGTTACCGGACATATCACCCTGCATGAGACCGGAACAGACTACGGCACCTATAAGTATGATCCGGATGGAAATGTACGCTGGGAAAAAACATATAACGGCACAGCCTTTAATTATGATTTTGCCCAGGCCATAGCAACGGATGGCGACGGAAACGTGTATGTAACGGGGATCAGTGTTGCGCCCGGAACAGGAGAAGACTATGCTACTGTTAAGTACGGTAAAAATGGCAATACAAAGTGGATAAAAAGATATAATGGCCCTGGAAATTATCTGGATCATGGATACGCCCTGGCTGTAGATCCACATGGAAATGTTTATGTAACAGGCAGGAGCTGCAGTGGAACTACCGTGAACGCTACCGAGGACTATGCCACGATCAAGTACGATAAAAATGGCAATGAATTATGGGTGCGGCGGTATAATGGCCCTGCTAACAACAGGGATTGGGCAAGCGCCATTGCGGTGGACCATGTTGGTAATGTGTATGTAACCGGGCTGAGCACGGGCATTGGCAGCGGCCTCGACTATACCACCATTAAATATGACGCCAATGGAAATCAGTTATGGGTGGCCAGGTACAATGGCCCGGCTGATGCGGATGACAGCCCGGTAGCCCTGGTGCTGGATGCTGCCGGTAATGTATATATTACCGGCACCAGTTATGGCGACGGCGCCGACTATGCCACTATTAAATACAATGCGGCGGGCGTGCAGCAGTGGGTGGCCAGGTATGCCGCTGCGGCCGGAAGTACCGACAGAGCCACCGACATAGCCGTAGATGCTTCTGGTAATGTGTATGTGACAGGCGACAGTAATGGCAATACAGACCCCTCGGACTTTGGCACGGGAGATTATACTACTATAAAGTATGATGCCAATGGTATTGAGCTGTGGGTGGCCAGGTACGACGGGTTTCATAATATTGATTATGCCAATGCACTCGCGTTGGATGCCCAGGGTAATGTATATGTAACAGGAGCCAGCCGGGGTAACCTACAATATGAGGACTATGCCACCGTTAAATACAATGCAGCCGGCGTGCAGCAATGGGTAGCCAGGTATAATGGGCCATATACAGGTGGTAATTATCATTCGAACTTCACTGATGTTGCCAACGACATTGCCGTAGACGGTAACGGCCATGTATACGTAACAGGATATACAGTAGGCGAAGGAACCTTACTCGATTATACCACCATCAAATACGAACAAACGCCGGTATTAACGAGATCCGCTTTGCAACCTGCAGAGCAGGTATCTGCCAAACTGAATGTAAAAGCTTTTCCCAATGCATTTACAGAATACATCAATCTGCAATGGAGCGGCAGTGATAAGCCGGTAACAATTACGATCACGGATATGCTGGGCAAACTGGTTGAAAAAAGGACCGGTCTTGCTTCCGGTGGCAATTTGAGAACGGGTTATCATTTTTCGCCGGGGATTTACTTTGCCGAAATAGTGCAGGGGGCTGAAAAGCTGGTGATAAAGCTGATCAAGAAGTAATTTGGCAATGTGATAATTTGACAATGTGATAATTTGATAATGTGATAATTTGATAATTGGGTTCCCTGATTTCGGAACAGCTGGCAGAATGCCAAGCTCGCTGCTGCACCTCAGGTATGTTAAAAACGATCGGACGGCAGCCCAGGCATTATCACATTATCAAATTATCGAATTATCACATTAGCTATTTAGCTAATTTTGCATTCATGTCAGCAGATCAAAAATGGCTGTTAATACGCAATTACGATCTATGGTCGCATTTGACGGATGAAGAATATCTCGAGCTTCATGTAGTGAACCATTTTATTGAAGTGCCTAAAGGCGATTATATTTACTTTGAGGCTTTTCATCACAACAAGATCTATTTTGTAAAAGAAGGCTATATCCGCATTGGATACATTGATGAAAGCGGCCGCGAAGTGATCAGGGAGATCGTTCAGCAAGGGGAATTCTTTGGCCAGGTGACCCTGGAAAAAAATAACCTGAACGGCGAATTTGCCCAGGCCTATAAAAGCGCCGTATGTCTTTGCGCTTTTTCGATCGACGATTTTCAGCAATTACTGCGGAAAAAACCTTCCCTGGCTTTACAATACAGTAAACAGGTAGGGACTAAGCTAAGAACCATCGAGAACCGGCTGCTCAACCTGCTGAACAAAGATGTGAAAACACGCCTGGTCCATTTCTTGTGGCAGCTGCTGCAAAAGAACAGCGATACCATCACCAATTCGGTTTGTATACCCAATTATCTTACCCACGAAGACATTGCCAACCTGATAGGATCGAGCCGGCAAACCGTTACCACCCTTATCAATGAATTGACAGCAGAAGGGCTTCTTCAATTCAACCGTTCGGAGATCTGTTTTCCGGATGTTAAAAAACTTCAAAACCAGGGAACTGTCGTGTAGCCGACCAAACCCGCGTAGCCGCCCATTTAGTTTTGTGCAGTCATTAATTGTCTCACTTTAATCAAAAAGTCATGAAGCATTTGATCACTGCCATCTTCTTTTTAGCGCTGAAAGCCGGTATCAGTTATTCCCATGCCCAGGATAAAGACCCGCTTACAAAACATTATAACCTCGAAAACAAGCTGGCCATACAGGGGTATGATCCGGTCGCCTATTTCAACCAGAATAAGCCGGTTAAGGGCAGTAAAGAGCTGGCTGTATTTCACCAGGGCGCGGTTTATTATTTCTCCTCTGATGCCAATAAAGCCGCCTTTAAAAAAGACCCGCTGAAATATGAACCGCAATACGGCGGCTGGTGTGCATATGCCATGGGCAATAAAGGCGAAAAGGTTCCCATCGATCCGGAAACTTTCAAGATCGTCAATGGCAAGCTATACCTGTTCTATAACAAACTCCTGAATAATACGCTTCCCAAATGGAATAAAGACGAGGCAGGCTTGAAAAAGAATGCGGATCTCAACTGGACAAAGATCATTAAAAGCTAGCTGAATAGTCTCCAGGAAACCGTGACACGGTTTGAACCGTGCCACGGTTACACACTTCAATTTAAAACAACCAGACCATGAAAGGTACTACTATCTTCTACTGGGCACTTCGTGTAGTGGCAGCACTAATAATGCTGCAGACCCTGTATTTCAAATTCACCGCACATGAACAGTCGGTGGCTTTATTTACGCAGCTGGGCATGGAACCCTGGGGCCGCATCGGTATCGGCATCCTGGAATTGATCGCCGCTGTATTGATATTGTATCCGCGAACAACAGGGTGGGGAGCTGCGTTGGGATTGGGGCTGATGAGCGGTGCTTTATTTTTCCATTTAACCATCTTAGGTATTATAGTCGATGGAGATGCAGTATTGTTCATCTATGCACTTATCACTTTCGTATGCTGTGTGATTCTGTTCATCAGGTACCGTAATCAGCTGTTACGGGTGGTAGGGAAACAGTAGCAGTTCAAAGTTCGCAGTTGGCAGTTGGTAACCGGCAACTGGTAACCGGCAACCGTCAACTGGCAACCGGTAACTGGTAACCGGCAACCGTCAACTGGTAACCGGCAACTGGTAACTGTTAACTGGTAACCGGCACCTCCTGGTAACCGGCACCTGGTAACCCGGCACCTTTTTAGGGAATTTTTTCCCCACCTTGTGTTAAAAAAATTAACAAACGAATTGAATAACAAGGGGTATTTTACATTAAAAGGATTTTTATATGAAGTGCTTCACAGGTCTTATGATCACATTATTGGCATGCTGTGATTTGTATTCTCAACACTATGTACCTGTCGATAGTTCTTCTGAAGTTTCTTTCAAAATAAAGAACCTTGGATTCAATACAACCGGCTCTTTTAGCGGCCTGGCGGGCACTATAACCTTTCTGCCCGATAGTATGGCTGGCTGTAATTTTGATGTACATATAGATGCCAGTTCAGTAAACACCGGGGTTGACAAACGCGATGAGCACCTTCGCCGAGCCGATTTCTTTGATGTCAAAAATCACCCGCAGATCAGGTTCGTATCTGAAAAAATAAATACTACCAAAAAGAACGGAACATTATTTGTTTCCGGTAAGCTGACCATAAAAGGAATAACAAAGGATATAGCATTTCCTTTTACGGCGCAGCCTATTGAGAACGGATACTTATTTACAGGGGAATTCACGATGAACCGGCGGGATTTTAACATAGGCGCAGGAAGTACAATAAGTGATCGTCTAACGGTTATGTTAAAGGTGGTCGCCAGAGCGGAAGCAACGACAGTTAAACAGTAAAAATCAGGAACGGAAATTCTTAATTGAAAAATAATATTATTTTTAGGAACAAAACCGACCAATGCAATTACAACAAGCTGTAAATACAATTTTTGTACAATTATCTGACTCGCTCAGCCAGTTGTCGCAAGCGCAGTACAGCCAATCGTGTAAAACACTTTTCAATAATACGATTGGTCAGCATGTGCGGCATATTATTGAGCTGTTTCAATGCCTTGAGAACGGATATGAGACAGGTATCGTTAATTATGAAAAACGTAAGCGCGACACATTGATTGAATCGGACAAGGAGCTGGCGGGTCGCTTGTTGCTGGAAATTCACCGGGGTTTGGGCAAACCGAACAAAACCCTTACCCTGGAAGCCTGTTATGATGATCATGTAACCGACTCCATTGCCATTGAAACAAATTATTTCCGCGAGGTGGCCTATAACCTCGAACATACGATCCATCACATGGCCCTGATACGGGTAGGCATTACTGAAATTTCGAACATTCAATTACCAGATGATTTCGGGGTAGCTTCTTCTACCGTTAAGTATCGTAAACAATGTGCACAGTAACCTTTATTCCGGTAAGGGATAATATATATATTACATCCAACCGCGATGAAAAGCATTGGCGTTCCAATGCATTACCGCCAGGCATACATGCCGGTCAGTCAGGCAACCTCTTATTCCCGAAAGACGGAGATGCCGGAGGTACCTGGATCGCCGCCCATGAGAACGGTCATGCGATCGTATTTCTGAACGGGGCATTCGTTCGTCATACGCCGCAACCACCGTATCGCAAAAGCCGGGGGCTTATCCTGCTCGACCTGCTGGATGATGCCACCGATCCGGTGCAGCGTTTCAAAGAGATATCGCTGGACGGGATAGAACCGTTCACCGCCGTTGTGTGGATGGGCCGGTTGTTTGAATGCCGTTGGGATGGTGAAAAAAAACATATGACCCCTTTGGCGGCCACTGCGCCGCATATCTGGTCATCGGCAACCCTCTACGATGAGAAAGTGGTCAAAAAAAGAAAAAGCTGGTTCAATAAATGGCTGCAAAAACATCCGGCGCCCACGCCTGACGATATTCTGCATTTTCACCAGTTCACCGGTGATGGCGACGCCCACAACGACCTGCGCATGAACCGGAACGGACAGGTATTTACTGTTAGCGTTACGCAACTGGCGCTGACCGATGAAATAACCCGGATGCATTACCTTGATCTCAAAAACAACAACGCTTTCACCGAACAATTAATAGTTGAAAAAACAATGGCAGGCCGATAATGAACAGTTTACAACGCATCCTGCACCGACCGTTTTTTATTAAGTTACTGAACTGGGAATACTGGAGTTTTAATAGTGTATATCTGCTGATCTACCCGGTATGGATATTACTGTGCCTCCGTGCCCGGTCCTTCTTTTTCTTTGCCGCTTCCAATCCCTCCATTAAAAATGGCGGCTTTTTATGCGAAAGCAAAAAAGACATTATTGCCATCATTCCACCGCAATACCATCCACCCACCGCTTTCTTTTCCATACCGGCCAATGGCGATATGGTAGTACGCGACCTGAAAAGGGCAGGCCTGCAGTTTCCCCTTATTGGCAAGCCCAATATCGGCGGCCGCGGCCGCGGGGTAAAAGTATTACGTGATGAAGCCGATGTAAGAAACTATGCGCGTACGGCCTATCTCGACTTTCACATCCAGGAGTTCGTTCCGTGGAAGAATGAAGCCGGCATTTTTTACGTGCGTTATCCCGGTGAAGAAAAAGGCAGGATCACCGGCATTGTAGGTAAACAATTTTTATCGGTGACCGGCGATGGAAAACATACGCTGCTGCAGTTACTGCAAAAAGACAAACGGGCGCTTATGTACCTGCCGAGCCTGCAAAAGATCCACGGTGAACGGATGAACCTGGTATTACCGCCCGGCGAAAAAATGATCGTTTCTCCCTTTGGTAATCATGCCCGGGGTTCTAAATTCCTCGATGAAAGCCACCTGGCCGATGAAGCCCTGACCAATGTCATGGATTCCATTTGTAAGATGATCCCTGAATTTTATTTTGGCCGGCTCGATATCCGCTACGATACCTGGGAAGCCATGAAGCAGGGCAAAAACTTTTCGATCATAGAAGTGAATGGGGCAGGGGCAGAACCAACCCATATTTATGACCCGGCACACTCCATATTCTTTGCCTGGAAAGAGATCGTACGGCACTGGATCATACTCTACCGCATCAGTCGCATGAACCATAAGAAAGGACATCGTTACCTTAGCTGGCGCGAAGGCATCGCTATGTTCCGCGAAGACCGGGAATGGTCGAGGAAACTGGCGGCGATGACGGAGTAAACAAATTAGCTAATCTGCTAATGTGCTAATTTGCTAATGCTTCAAGGCCGTGCGGTCGTAAAAATCGAAGGTCATGGGTACAACAGGATTCAGTCCTGTATTCATTAGCACATCAGCACATTAGCAAATCAGCACATTGGCTATTACCATTCACAACGTTGGAAATTTGTATATAAGAATCTTTATAACCGGCATGTTCATAAGTTTCCTGGGTACCCTGCCACTGGGAACGCTGAATATTGCGGCCATGCAGATCTCCGTTAGTGACGGCATTCGTCCGGCCCTCTACTTTTCACTGGGCGCACTGCTGGTGGAGATCTTCTATGTGCGCATTTCCCTGGTGGCCATGGACTGGGTGACGCAACATAAGAAATTATTCCGCTGGCTCGAATGGGTTACCATCCTGATCATAACCGCCCTGGCCATAACGAACTTTATTGCCGCCGCCAGTCCGGAGACGCAAAAGAATGTCATTCTTTCCCATACCATCCCGAAGTTTTATTTAGGCCTGGCCATGAGTGCCGTGAACCCGGCCCAGATCCCTTTCTGGTTTGGCTGGAGCACCGCATTATTCACTAAAAAAGTGTTGCAGCCACGCAACGATCACTATAACGTTTATATCGCCGGTATTGGCCTGGGCACTTTCCTGGGCAATGCAGTGTTCATTTTTGGCGGACAACTCATCGTTACGCGTTTAAATGCGAACCAGGGCCTCATCAGCTGGATCATTGGAGGCGTTTTTGCGATCACGGCCATTATCATGGCATGGCGCCTGCTTAGGAAGAAGAACATAGTTTGATTTCGGGATTTCTGGATTTTGGGATTTTGAGATTTCGGGATTTCGAGATTTCGAGATTTCGAGATTTCGGGATTTAGAGATTTAGAGATTTCGGGATTTCGAGATTTCGGGATTTCGAGATTTAGAGATTTAGAGATTTTGGGATTATAAGATCTATGGGGTGGTTGATCTGGAGCAAATCTCAAAATCCCGAAATCCCGCCATCAGAAATTCTTTTTTCATTATTACTCAGCACGTTATATAGATGGAACAATTTCCTTTCCCGCCACGTACCAAAAAAAATTATAATTCGTTTTAAACCAGGCGCCCGGCTGCCAGTCTGAAGCCGGATCATAAATCATACCCCATGCTAAAAAAACAATCCATTTTCCCGGGCATTATGGCCTGTTTCTTCATTTCACTTTCCTTCACCGCCTGTAAAAAAGATTCAAAACCATCAGCAGATACCGATACCGCCGCAGCACAGGACAATGCTATGGCCGAATCATCTTATACCGATGCCACCACTATGGTAGACGCATCTGTAACTTTTGGCGCTAACTTTTCTTTCCGTGTGGCTGCCAATGAACCAACAGCCCGCGTGGAAAGCGTATTTGGGAATTGTGTAACGGTAACTTTAGATACTGTAAGCAGCAACCGTTCCCTGATCATTAATTTTGGCACCACCAACTGTTTGTGTGCTGATGGCAGAAAACGCAGGGGCCGCATCCTGGCCAACTGGACCGGTAAATACCGCGATGCAGGCACCGTAGTGAACATTACATACGATAATTACTTTGTGAACGATAACCAGATCAAAGGCACCCACAAGACCACCAACCTGGGTTTGAACAATGCGGGCAACCTCGTATATAAGATCGAGGTGAACGGCGTTATCATAAAAGCAGATAATGGGGGGGAAATTACCTGGGTATCTACCCGTCAACGCGAATGGGTGGCCGGCGCCGGCACGCCGCTGAATATCCTCGATGATACTTACTCAATCACCGGGTCGGCCAATGGCACCGTTGCCTCCGGTCATGCTTATACTATCAATATCACCCAGGCCCTGGTTCGTAAAATGACCTGTAACTGGTTTGAAAGTGGCAAAATTGAATTAACACCGGCAGGTTTGGCCACACGTACCCTGGATTACGGTAATTCCGGATGCGATGCCAACGCTACTTTCTCAATAGGCGGAGTAACGTTTAATATTGTGCTACCTTAATAATGTGATAATGTGATAATTGGATAATGTGATAATTGAAAACAAATACGCAATTAGCTAATGTGTAATCTGATAATGAAAACAAATACAAACTGTGCTAATTAGCTATTAAAAAAATTCAGATCAGCCTGTGGCTGTTCATTATCAAATTATCGAATTATCACATTAATTCACTTACCCATTTATCCCTGTCATCGGGACTGAACTTCCAGGGGGCGAAATTATTTTCTACATTACTGAACATCGCGTTCCATTCCTGGGGGGCATTGCTTTCTTCCATGATCAGCGAACGGCGCAGTTCGAGGATGATCTCCAGCGGACTAATACTCACCGGGCATTCCTGTACACAACCATTACAGGTGGTGCAGGCGCGTAATTCTTCCACCGAAATATAATCGTGCAGCAGGGTTTTACCATCGTCTTTAAACTCGCCGTTCTGATCGATGTTCTTACCCATGTCTTCGATGCGGTCGCGGGTAGCCATCATGATCCTGCGCGGTGAAAGTTTCTTTCCGGTTATGGTAGCCGGACAAGCAGCACTGCAGCGGCCACATTCCGTACAGGCATAGGCATCGAGCAAATTCCGCCAGCTAAGGTCAGTTGCTTCCTTGGCGCCAAATTTATCGGGCGGCGTGGCATTGGCCGGCGCCAGCTCAGGCTGCATGGCATACAGCACTTCGTTCTGAATGGCAGGCATATTGTTCATTTTGCCCATGGGCTTCAGGCGCGAATAATAAGCGTTGGGAAAAGCCAGTATTATATGCAGGTGTTTGGAGTAGGGGAGATAGTTCAAAAAAGCAAAAATGCCCAGGATATGCAGCCACCAGCAAGTTCTTTCAACAGCCACAAGGGCGTTATCGCTTAGTCCATTCAGTAAGGGATGCAACAAAGCCGAAAAAGCAAAATTACCGGTGGGATGCTCGGCATAATGTCCGTACCCGCGCTCCTGCAACAGGGTATCAGCCGCATTCATGGTGAGGAAAAGCGTCATCAGCACGATCTCGGTAATGAGAATATAATTGGCGTCGCTGCGCGGCCATCCATTCAGGTCGGGATGCACCAGGCGTTTTACTTTTACGACATTTCTTCTCAGCAGAAAAATAACACAGCCCAGCAAAACGGTAATGGCCAGAAACTCGAAGGCATTGATCAGGAACGTATAAAAGCCGCCGCCGAACTGTGAAAAAATACGATGGGTGCCCAGGATGCCATCGATGATGATCTCCAGCACTTCAATATTGATAATGATGAAGCCCGCATAAATGAAAAAATGCAAGACAGCCACCAGCGGATTGCGGAACATCTTTTTTTGTCCGAACGCAAGCAGCAATACATTCTTCCACCGTTCACCGGGCCGGTCTGAATAATCTGCGTCTTTTCCTAACAGGATATTACGGCGGATCGTCATGATCTTTTTTGTAAAGAACCAGATGGCTGCCGCCGAAATAATGATAAACAGGATCTGCGGTATATATGACATACCACTAAGATAAAACTAATTGGCTAATTTGCTAATTAGCTGATTTGCTGATTTGCTGATGTGCTAATGGAAGCAATTTGCTGATTAGCTGATTAGCTAATGTGCTAATCAAACGCAAAAAACGAAAGGCAATCCATGCTGGGTAACCGGCAACCGGCAACTGGTACCCGGTAACCGGCAACCGGTAACTGGTACCCGGCAACCGCGTCTTACATCTGAATATAGTGATCGGGAACGCGGGCCGGGGGTATTTTTTCGAGGCCAAGCATTTCCTTCAGGTCTATTTCTATGGTGCGGCTGATGGTACTGATGGGCACATCGTTGGCCGCGCCTTCAAAGGGGTTTTCAGTACTCTCGCCGATATCCTCCAGGGTCAGGAAGATCCAGCTGACGATAATGCTGAAAGGAATGTTCAACCAGATAAAATTCGGGCCCAGCTTAGAGAACTCGTTGAGCATCCCCAGCGGGATCAATACGGTCAGAATGCTAAAAAAGAAACGGCTGAGGGTGGAATACTGGCGCGGATAGGGAAAGTTCTTGATGCGCTCACTGCCGCCCTGGTGATCGTAAAAGTCCTTGAGCTGTTGTTGCAGTTCGAGGTATTTCAATTCGGTGATCCGGCCCTGTTCATGCAGTTGGCGAAGATCGGCCGATTGCAGGGTGAGGATATGCGTGGCAATATTCTTCCTGTTTTTTACCGATTGCCATTCTTCTTCGGTCAAAAACTCTTTAATATCTTCTGCCAGGGTCGACTTCCATTCGGGCACTGAATAAAATTTTGCATACTCGATGTATTGCGGACAAATCCGCGCATTTTCCCATTGTCTTTTTTCCCTGAGCTGATGACGCAAAGCGGTGATCCAGGCCAAATGGCGGAACAGGATCCGCTGGTGGATCTCTTTCAGCAGACCTTCCTGCGGATGACGGATAAAATCCAGGGTCATAATTCCAAACGTACGGCTTGAGTTTACGATCCGGCCCCAGATCTGGCGGGCTTCCCAGGAACGGCCATAGGTGGCATTATTGCGAAAACCTGCGATCAGCGCCGATGCCGTACCTATCAATAAGATCGGCGGCCAGGGAATGAGGATCCATTTTGTACCGGTGATCGCAAATACCACCGTAGGTACAACGGCCAGTATGATCAATACATAAATTTTCCGGCGGGTCCAGTATATAAATTCCTGAAGGGTGTAATTTCTCCCAGAGTGCATAATCAGCAGTTTGGTGGTTTTAAAATAAATGCATGGTAAGCAGATCTCGATCGCACCCGACAAATTTGCACTAAAAATTGATCAGGGAGAAAATTTTCATTTAGATTTGACGCAAAAATTCATGGCGCGTAATTATATACTCGACAAGGAAGCAGTAGCCCGGAAATTACAACGGATAGCCTATGAGATCGTAGAAAATAACCTGGAGGAACAGCAGATCATTCTTGCCGGCATCCGGGACAATGGAAGCGCCATCGCCCGTACTATTGAAAAACTGTTACGATCGATCAATAGTAATATCGCCATTTGGAATATCGATATTTCCCTCGACAAAAAATCGCCGCACGATATCAGGCTGAGCGGTGAAACCGATTTTACCGATAAAGTGATCATCGTAATTGACGATGTCGCCAACAGCGGCAGAACCATGCTGTATGCCATAAAACCATTTTTGGCCTACCTGCCTAAAAAGATCCAGACACTGGCGCTGGTAGAACGCACGCATAAAGCCTATCCTGTAAAAACAGATTACGTTGGATTATCGGTAGCAACCACTTTGCAGGAGCATATTTTCGTTGAAGTGGAGGGCGATGTAATTACCGGGGCTTACCTGGAGTAGTTCACAGTTCATAGTTCTAAGTTCTAACTTTTAGGTTCACAGTTCTAAGTTCGCTGTTTAAAGGCCAGCGGTTTCATGGCCTTAATACCCTGACGGAATGCTCATTCGCCGGGATATCCATCCTGAATTTCTATAATACTTTGGAAGGCACGGTTTATGCATTTAACGAACCGTCAGATCATAAAATTCTATAACTTCAAACCTTCAACACTAACATCAAATTGAGCACTATGGATGATGCAATTAAGCAGCGCGTACAAGTTTGGAAAGACGGAAATTACGATGATGCCGCCAAACAGGAAATTGCCAGGCTTGAACGGGAAAATCCCAACGAGCTGGCCGATGCTTTTTACCGGAACCTGGAATTCGGTACAGGTGGCTTACGCGGAATTATGGGCATAGGCACCAACCGCATCAATAAATATACGGTGGGAATGGCCACCCAGGGCTTTGCCAACTACCTGTTACAAACCTACCCGGGAGGTGTTGTTCGCATTGCCATTGCGCACGATAGCCGCAACAACAGCCGCCAGTTTGCAGAGATTACTGCGAACGTGATGGCAGCCAACGGCATTAAGGTTTTCCTGTTTGAAGCATTGCGTCCCACCCCTGAATTAAGCTATGCCATCCGGCATCTGGGCTGCCAGGGCGGCGTGGTTTGTACCGCTTCGCATAATCCGAAAGAATATAACGGTTATAAAGCATACTGGAACGATGGCGGGCAGTTAGTGCCGCCACACGACAAAAACGTTATCAAGGAAGTTGAAAAGATCGGTTCGGTTGATGAAGTGAAATGGAGTGGGGGCGAAGCCAATATTACCATTGTTGGGAAAGAACTGGATAATGCCTATATCGGGATGGTGAAAAGCCTGAGCGTGTATCCGGAAGTGATCACCCGCCAGCGCGACCTGAAGATCGTTTATACGCCCATACATGGTACCGGTATAATGCTGGTGCCTGAAGTATTGCAACGTTTTGGTTTTGCCAATGTGCATATTGTAGAAGAACAGGCCAAACCCGATGGTAATTTCCCTACGGTGATCTATCCCAACCCAGAAGAAAGCGAAGCCATGAGCATTGGTTTGAAAAAAGCCAAAGAGCTGGATGCCGATATTTTACTGGGAACCGATCCCGATGCGGACCGCGTTGGTATTGCCATTAAAGACAAACAGGGTAACTGGGTGCTGATGAATGGCAACCAGACCGCCGTACTGGCTTTCAACTATATCATCGAGGCCCGGAAAGCGAAAGGAATTGCCCAGAAAAATGATTTTGTGTGCAAGACCATTGTTACAACGGATATGATCGACCGCATTGCCGCTGATAACAATGTAAAATGTTACAATGTGCTCACCGGCTTCAAATGGATCGCCGAGTTGATCAAGGAAAAAGAAGCCAGCGAAAATTATATAGTGGGTGGGGAGGAAAGTTATGGCTTAATGATCGGCAGCCAGCTGCGCGACAAAGATGCAGTGTCTGCGGTAGCCTTGCTTTGCGAAATGGCTGCTTACGAAAAAGACAAGGGCAGAACCCTGTATGAAAAACTGATCGACCTTTATGTTCAATACGGCTATTATAAAGAGCATTTGATCTCCATCACGAAGAAAGGCATGAACGGACAAAAAGAGATTGCCGACATGATGGATGGTTATCGCAATAATCCGCCGATGACCATCAACGGTTCACCGGTGGTGCAATTGCTCGATTATGAGCTGCGCAAGGGGAAGAACCTGCAGACCGGCGAGGAATGGGATCTCACCCTGCCCGTTTCCAATGTACTGCAATTCATTCTGGCCGATGGCGGCAAGATCTCAGCCCGCCCGAGTGGTACCGAGCCCAAGATCAAATTCTATTTCAGTGTGAATACCACCATAAAAAGCGCTGCTGATTTCGAGTCTATCCAGGTGCACGGCGAGCTCGATAAGCGCATACAGGGAATAATCGCTGATATGGGGTTGAAGTAAGGCATAAATAAAGGTATAGAGGCATAAAGGAATAGAGGCAGTCTGAAATACAAAATAAAAAAAGGAACAAAGCAGATTCAATATCGACTTTGTTCCTTTTTCTTTATATAAGATCCTTGTCTTTGATTTCAATCCTCAGGCTCAGGACTTCAGGCCTCCTTCTTCTACTTCTTCGCCCCGGCGTCTTTAGCGGGTGGCGTAATACCCAGTTTCTTGTAAACAAGCGGTAAAATATCATCGGCGGCAGGAAAAGAGATCAATTGTTCTTTGGGCAGAATATAAGCATACCCGTTCTCTTTGGCTACAGCCTGTGAAGTGGTGACGGCTTTCTCCTGGATAGGGGCCAGCAGTTCCTGCTCGTGCTGATTCATCATCTGTTGGGCTTCCTGGTTAACGAAATTGGTCCACTTAATATATAACTCGTTTAACTCTTTCTTCTTTACTTCTTTCATGGCAGGGGTCCATTTTGCAGAATCAGCTGCGTAGCTTTTTTGCTTATCCATAAACGCCTGTTGGTAATCATTACCCTGTTGAACCAGCGCTTTCTGGTAATCCTGCATATCTGTCTGGGCCTTTTTGTATTCTGGCATGGCGCTGACCAGTTCCTGCAGGCTGATATAACCTATCTTATGTTGTGCATTTCCCTGGAATGCATTGGCCAGCAGGCCAATAGTAAAAATTAACACAATCGCTACAAATTGCCTTTTCATATACGTGGGTTTAAGTTATAGAGCCGCAAAAATAGGCGAATCGCTGCTTTCCGGAAAAAAACAGGCTGATTTAATTATTGCGTTATGACAATACTTTTTCGCTGATCTTACCCGTTTGTTTATTCTTCAGGATCACTTTTTTAGCGCCGTAATGGGTCACTTCTTCCTTTACCAGGTAATGATCGGCATCGTACTCGGTAAGGTGGCTGTCTTTGGTAACGCCGGTTCTGCCCCGCCAGATCTCGAGCTGTACAGGTTCCCACTGTTTGCTTTTGGCCGAGCGGTAGGCGGCATCGAGGATACAGTTCACCACATAGCCGTCATAAAAAGTCTCTTTTGGGTCCCGGCCGCCTTCCAGGGCATTGAACATATCCATGAACATATGGTTATAACCCAGTTCATTCAATTCATCGCCTACCGGAAATAACCAACCGGTATTGCTTTCGGCTTTTTCGGCCACATAATCGGCGCCCTTTCCAGTAGTGAACATATCGAAGCCGGTGCGCAGGAAGCTGTTGATCCAGATGGTGCCCTCAGAGCCCATCACTTCATCGCGCAGGTCGAGCCCGCCACGGAAGGTCCAGCTTACTTCAAACTGACCAATGGCGCCGTTCTCGTATTTTACCAGTCCGATCGCATGATCTTCCGCATCGATGGGTTTTACCTGGGTATCGGCCCAGCACATCACTTCTACCGGTTTAATGTCTTTACCAATATAGCTGCGGGTGATCTCCACGCAATGGCAACCGAGGTCAAGAATGCAACCACCGCCGGCCTGTTCCATATCCCAAAACCAGTCGCTGTGCGGACCAGGATGGGTTTCTCTTGATTTGGCCCATAAGATCCGGCCCAGCGCCCCGTTTTTCACACTCTCCATGGCCTTGATGAACTTGGGCGTATATACGAGGTCTTCGAGGTATCCGTTGAAAATACCGGCCTGTTCAACGGCCTGCAGCATACGTTTGGCTTCTTCACCATTGCGGCCCAGGGGTTTGGTGGTCATTACTGCCTTGCGGTGTTTGCAGCAAAGTAGTACAGCCGCTTCGTGCAGGTTATTCGGCAGGGAAATACAAACGATATCAACATCAGGATGCGCTATGGCTTCCTCCATATCGGTCGTATAATGCGCTACGTTGTAATCTTCGGCAAATTTCCTGGCGCTTTCAGTGCGGCGGGAATAGATACTTACGATCTTGTCGCGGCTTCTGTATCCCTGCAGGGAGTCGGCATAAAAGCGGCCAATGAAGCCTGAACCTAGCATTGCAATCCTAGCCATATGTGTTGGTTTGTTGTTTGTTGTTTGTGGTTTGTTGTTTTCTTCTGTTCGGCATTAAAAGCAATTCAGAAACCAGTTTATTGTTTATTGTTTTTGGTTTATCGTTGTCTTCTGTTCGGCCTCAAAAGCAATTTCAACTTTACGAAAACCGGTTTGTGGTTTGTGGTCTGTGGTTTGTGGTTGTCTTCTGTTCGGCCTCAAAAGCAATTTCGAATTTCCGCCACCTAAAACCAGTTTATTGTTTATTGTTTTTGGTTTATCGTTGTCTTCTGTTCGGCCTCAAAAGCAATTTCGAATTTCCGTTCAGCGAAAACCAGTTATATTGTTATGGTTTATGTTCCAGGGTGCAAGGTTTGCCTGTAACTTGTAACCTGTAACCTGTAACCTGTAACCTGTAACCTATAACTTGTAACCTGTAACCTGTAACGTTATTTGCCGATCTGCGTCTTCCTTTCTTTAAATGTAACTATAAAGAACAGCAATACCGCCGCGGCGAAAACACAGGGCAGCCACCAGAAGTTTTGCCATTGCTGCAAACCAAGGGCTTTGGATGTGCCCAGAAAGCTATTGAAAACGATACCTGCTATTTGAGCGCCTACCAGCATCCCTACACCGTAGGTTACAAATACAATAAGCCCCTGCGCCTGTGCCCTGATGAGCGCATTCGCTTTTTTGTCAACGTAGATCTGTCCGGTCACAAAGAAGAAATCATAACAGATCCCATGCAGGGCGATACCGGTCAGGATCATCCAGCTTACCTGGTCGGGAGCGCCCAATGCAAACAAGGCATAACGCAGCACCCAGGCCAACATCCCGGCGGCCAGCATCCATTTAACCCCCAGGCGCACGAAAAAGAAAGGCATCAGGAGCATGAACAGCGTTTCAGAGACCTGTCCAACCGTTTGCGTTGCCGCAATATTTTTGAACTGAACCCCTTCGAGGAACAATTGGGTGAAGTTATAGTAAGCCGCCAGCGGAATACAGATCAGGAAGGAACTGATCAGGAAAATAAAGAAGGAGGGACTGGCCAGCTGCTTAAATGCATCCACACCGATAATGCTGCTGGCCGACACTTTCCGGCCCGCGGCAGGCGGTGGGGTATTGGGTAAAAAGAAACTGAAGATGCCCAGCAAAAGACTTGCCGTTGCGGTCATATACAAAGGCATGGCGGTTTGCTCAGGCTTTATATTTCCGGCAACGAAATTGCCCAGCACAAAACTGATGATCAAACCGGCTACGATCCAGCCAACCGTACCAAACACGCGGATCAAGGGAAATTCTTTCTCCTGGTCGCTCATTTTATGAAAGCAGATCGTATTGGCCAAACTCATGGTTGGCATGTAACATAGATTATAGGCCAGCAATAACAAAATGAATAAAACCGGACTACCGGTTGCCGAAGGCGTAAGGAACATGAACACTGCTCCTAAGATATGCAGGGTGCCTAACACTTTTTGGGTGGCAAAAAAACGATCGGCGATCAATCCTACGAAGAAGGGGGCAACAATAGCAGCAATGGGATTTACCGTATATGGCCAGTGGGTCAAATTAGCCATATCATGATTACTCATATAAACACCAATGGTCGTATACCAGGAGCCCCAGATAAAGAATTCCAGGAACATCATTACAGAAAGTTGAGCGCGCAGTGCAGCTTTCATATTTGCAGGTTATATTTTTTTCAGGAATCGCTTGG
The DNA here is from genome assembly GCF_016924755.1 of Longitalea arenae. Lineage (GTDB taxonomy): Bacteria > Bacteroidota > Bacteroidia > Chitinophagales > Chitinophagaceae > Niastella > Niastella arenae. Next base: position 74,164 of record NZ_JAFFJX010000006.1, read on the forward strand.
ATTTCGGTTTAAAGATATTGTTTCTGATCTTTTCAAACACATTTAAGATTGATAAATACCAGTAAACTGATGAAGCTCGAAAATTACAACAAAAATGTATTAGCAGGCTCTGGTTCAACAGCGGTTGATTTATATTTTGATTTATGAACAGTATTTGTACATTTGTATAAGTACTTATACATTTATGAGTTTTTACCAGTCATTGGGATTTTTGGTATTTGGCAGCAGGTTGCGCCGGTTAAGCGAAGCCTTTCTGGCCGATGTGAACAAGATCTATGCATCGCATGAGCTGTCGTTCGATGCCGCATGGTTTCCGGTCTTTTATATTTTATCGCGGCAGGAAACGGTCTCCATCAGGGATATCTCAGATGAACTGGGCATTTCGCATTCGGCCGTAAGCCAGCTTGTAAGCAGCCTGCAACAGAAAGGGCTCATCAAAACCACTACTGCAGACGATGATGCCCGTAAAAAAGTAGTGGCCTTTACCAGCAAAGGCAAAAAACTGCAACAACAGGTGCAGCCGGTATGGGATGCGCTGCAGCAGGCTATGGAAGCGCTGGTGCAGGAAGGCAGGCACAGCAAGACCATCTTATCGGCCATTGGAGAAATTGAACAGGGCCTGCAAAACGAATCAGTCTTTAACCGGGTGCAAAACATTTTGCATCATCAATGAATTGTATGCAACAGGAGTTTAATTATGGTACCGACCAGTTAACGATTGGCAAGGCGCTGGCCATTGCAGCCGGCTCCCTGAAAGGCGTATTGAATACCGCCACTATAAAAAAGATCCGGAAAAGCCAGCAGGATGTACAGGACATTGTAAACAACAATAAAACGGTTTACGGCGTCAATACCGGTTTTGGTGTGCTGGCCAATACACCGGTATCGGAAGAAGATACCCGCATTTTACAACATAAGATCTTACAGAGCCATAGCGTAGGCGTTGGGGAGCCCATTAAAACGGAAATTGCCAGGCTCATGCTCATTACCAAAGTGCATGCACTGGCGCAGGGATATTCAGGCGCTCAGCTCTTGACCCTGCAACGGATTATATGGCATATTGAACAGGACGTTATTCCGGTAGTACCCGAAAAGGGCAGTGTAGGCGCCTCGGGTGATCTGGCGCCTTTGGCGCATTTGTTCCTGCCCCTGATAGGACTTGGCGAGGTATTTTACCAGGGCAAGCGGCACCGCTCGCTGGATATATTACAGCAATTCGGGCTGGCCCCTATACAACTGGGCCCCAAGGAAGGCCTGGCGCTTATAAACGGCACGCAATTCATTCTGTCATTTGCGGTAAAGGCCGTACAGCGTTTGCATTATTGTTTGGAAGCAGCAGATATCATTGGGGCCATGAGCCTGGAAGCCCTTACCGGCACCAAGGCGCCTTTTGACGAACGCCTGCACCGCCTGCGGCCATTTGCCGGCAATGAACTGGTTGCCCAGCGCCTGCGATTGTTATTACACCAAAGCGATATCATGCAAAGCCATGTTGATTGCGGCCGGGTGCAGGACCCTTACAGTTTGCGCTGCATGCCCCAGGTACATGGCGCCAGCCGCAATGCCTGGTTACATTTGAAACAACTCACCGAAATTGAATTGAACTCGGTAACCGATAATCCGATCATCTTAAGCGCCGATGATACCATCAGCGGTGGCAATTTTCACGGACAACCATTGGCGTTGCCGCTCGATTATGCCTGTATAGCAGCGGCCGAGGCGGGGAATATCTCAGACCGCCGCTGTTACCTGTTACTGGAAGGAAAATGGGGATTACCCATGTTGCTGATGAGAAATGTAGGTTTGAACAGTGGCTTTATGATACCGCAATACACCACAGCCGCCCTGGTAACAGAAAATAAGACCCTGTGTTTTCCGGCCAGTGCCGACAGCATTCCTACCTCATTGGGACAGGAAGATCATGTGAGCATGGGCAGCATCAGTGGCCGCAAACTGAACCAGGTGCTCGACAACCTGGAATATATCTTGGCGATCGAACTGTTAAGCGCATGCCAGGCCATTGAGTTCAGGCGGCCCCTGAAAAGCAGTGAGATCCTGGAATCGGCACATGACTATGTGCGTCAGTTTGTAAGTTTTGCAGAAGAGGACAGAATTTTTGCTGAAGATATTGACAAGATAAAACGGCTCATCAGCGATTTTTCGTTTGTGGAACATTGTAATGAACTGGCGAAATTGAAGAAGATCAATTTAAATGAAGGCTTTGAGGCGTTTGGGCTATGATAGAAAAGAAAGTGGTAAATTTAAAAAAGCGATTCAAATCTTATCACCGATGGTTATAACATACGACGCAACCAAATACAAAACACCTACCGGTTCGCAATTGACCTGTAAAGGCTGGATCCAGGAAGCGGCATTACGCATGCTGTTAAATAACCTCGCCCCTGCAGTGGCAGAAAGGCCTGATGAACTGATCGTATATGGCGGGCGGGGAAAAGCAGCACGCAATTTTGAAGCGCTGGATATGATCATTCAATCATTAAAAGACCTGAATGATGATGAAACCCTGTTGATCCAGAGTGGTAAACCAGTAGGTATTTTGCCCACGCATCGCAATGCACCGCGGGTATTGATCTCGAACTCGCAACTCGTTCCCAACTGGGCCAACTGGCAGCATTTTGATGAACTGGAAAAAAAAGGCCTGATGATGTACGGCCAAATGACCGCCGGGTCATGGATCTACATCGGCAGCCAGGGCATTGTACAGGGCACGTATGAAACCTATGCGGCAGCAGCCAATAAACATTTTAACGGCACCCTGAAAGGCAGATTGAATGTAACAGCCGGTTTGGGCGGAATGGGAGGCGCACAACCCTTGGCCATAACCATGAACGAAGGCGTAGCGCTTATCGCGGAAGTGGAAGAATGGCGGATTGACAAACGGATTGAAACAAAATACCTCGATGTAAAAATTACTGGTATCGATGCGGCTATTGACCGGGCGCTGGAAGCAAAACAAAAAGGAGAAACACTTTCAATAGGTGTGTTATGTAATGCAGTACATCTCTTAGAACGCCTCGTGGAAAGAAATATTGTTCCGGATACACTTACAGATCAAACCTCTGCGCATGATCCGCTGATCGGGTACTGGCCGCATGAAATCTCCTATGAACAGGCGAAGATCCTACGAACGCAAAACCCCGATCAATATATTAGTTATGCGTACAACTCCATGTACCGTCACGTGCAGCTGATGCTCGAATTACAGGAAAAAGGCGCCGTCACTTTCGATTATGGCAATAATATTCGGGCCCGGGCCAGGGAAAAAGGATTGGCAAACGCATTCGACTTCCCGGGCTTTGTTCCGGCTTATATACGTCCCCTGTTCTGCGAAGGCAAAGGCCCTTTCCGCTGGGCGGCATTAAGCGGCGATCCGAACGATATAGCCATAACAGATGAAGTTATTGGTAAGATGTTCCCCGAAAACCGATCATTGCACCGCTGGCTGAAACTGGCCAAAGAAAAAATTGCATTCCAGGGATTGCCCGCGCGCATCTGCTGGCTGGGGCAGGGCGAAAGAGAAAAAGCCGGCCTTGCCTTTAATGAGCTCGTAAAAACAGGAAAGGTGAAGGCGCCCATTGTCATTGGCCGTGACCATCTGGATACCGGTTCTGTAGCATCACCCAACCGCGAAACGGAAGCTATGCCCGATGGCAGTGATGCAGTAGCAGACTGGCCGATCCTGAATGCATTGGTGAATACGGCAGGAGGCGCCAGCTGGGTAAGTTTACATCATGGCGGTGGTGTGGGCATGGGCTATAGTATTCATGCAGGTATGGTGATCGTTGCTGACGGAACAGATGACGCAGCTTTACGTTTGGGACGTGTTTTGCGCAACGATCCGGGTATGGGTGTTATACGACATGCAGACGCGGGATACGACCTTGCAAAAGAAACTTCCATAAAATTTGGTCTCGATTTAAAAAAACGGTTTCACAGATAAAATAATTTTTCTATTTTGTTGCGGATACCACCGACCCAACCGGAAAAAATGGTATTTATACGATGACAAAATATCTCAGTGATCTGTACGTTGTAGCAGGTATGAGATAAACTTTGTATGAAAAATCCGAATTATGAAAACAACCATTTCCTTGCTCCTTTTTGCCCTAGTAGCCAGCACAGCGTTTTCCCAGGCCAAAGTAGGCCTGAAGATCATTCAGAATGGAGCTGCCGTAACCCCAGTTAACGGAGAATATGAATTAAAGAAAGCCCCCTTTGCCGTTGAATTCACTTTTGATGTTAATGCCTACGATGGCCTGTTCGTAAATGCCGATTTTACCGACGCAGTTTACAAAACAGCCGACAAAGCCTCTTTACCCGACCTGCAAGACATTCCCTACAAAGTTGTAAAGGAAGAAAACTTCAACACCAACAAACAAATTGCTGTTGCGGCTGACAACTGGTCATTCTGGTATTACAATAAAGCTACCAACGAATACCGGTTCGACAGAGATATCAAAACGGTAGATGCCAATACGGTAACAGCTACCAGAACCATTGAACAGGTTTATTTTCCTGTGAAAGAAAAAACATTGAAAATTGCTGAGCTCACCGAACCCCTGTATTTATTTTTCCTGGTTACCAACCCTTATAACCAACGCGGCGTGGTTAGAGAGTTATACCGTCAGAAAATGAAACTGAATTTCAAATAAGGCAAAGGAACATACAACATTAAAGGGAGATAGAGCGTCGCTCTTTATCTCCTTTTCTTTTTTCAATATGCCATGCTGAGATCAGGTGCCCGAAGTACAAAGCAGGAAATACGAAATACACGCGCTTCCCGGGTCTTAGTTCCAACTTCACAGTCTTCCCTCTTAAGAGCAACATTAAAAGCACATTACAATCTCTTAAAATCAATCGGTTCGCTCAACTTTTCTCCCTCATTGGCATTATAATTTCTTTAATAATCCACCAACGGAACCGGGCCTGAAAGTTTAAAAACTGGCAAGCCCTGTTATTATTCATTGGTTTACTGTTTATTCTATGGGACGATTGATTATTATATCTAACAGGCTACCTTTTTCTATTGACCATGAAGGAGATCAGCTTTCGCTTCGGCAAAGCTCCGGGGGACTTGTTTCGGCTATTAAAAGTTATATTGAAAGCGAAAGTTCTAAAAACCGTGCGTTTACGGATAAGTTGTGGGTAGGTGTGGCAGATTTTCCCCAAAATGAATGGAGCGTGGTCTCCGAACAGTTAACAAGTGTTGACTTTCAGATCAATCCTTTATTCTTAAATAAAATACTTTACAAGGACTATTATAACGGTTTTTCCAATTCTGTATTATGGCCCTTGTTCCATTATTTTCCCAGCCTGGTCGACTACCAGGCACACTACTACGATGCGTATGTAAAAGTGAACCGGGCATTTGCTGATAAATTAATTCCGCTCATCCAGCCCGACGATACCATATGGATCCACGATTATCAGCTGATGCTGTTGCCGGAAATGATCCGCGCGGAAAAACCGGAGGCTACCATCGGCTTCTTCCTGCATATCCCGTTCCCGTCGTATGAACTGTTCAGGACCTTACCGGCTGAGTGGAAAACAGGTTTACTACGGGGTATACTGGGCAGTGACCTGGTAGGCTTTCACACCCACGATTATGCGCAGCACTTCTTACAGTCGGTAAAAATGATCCTGGGTGTTGACAGTTATTTTCACACCATCCAGTACCAGGACCGCATGATCAAAGCGGATCTGTTTCCCATCAGTATCGACTACAAAAAATTCAATAAAGCCTGCGATGATCCGGAGACCAAACAATATTACAATGAGATCAAAAACAACTTTGAAGGCAAGAAGATCATTTTCTCTGTAGACAGGCTCGATTACACCAAGGGCTTAATGGACCGCCTCAGTGCTTTTGATTATTTCCTGGATCAGTATCCTGACTGGCGGGAAAAAGTAGTATTTATCCTGAATATCGTGCCATCCCGTGACGACATTCAGGCCTATACGGAGCGGAAGCAACAAATAGAACAAAAGATCGGAACCATCAATGGTAAAGTATCTACCATCACCTGGCAGCCGATCATTTACAGATATACGCATTTACCATTCAATGAGCTGGCGGCCCTGTACAAAGCGGCCGATGTAGCATTGATAACGCCGTTGCGCGATGGCATGAACCTGGTGGCCAAAGAATATGTGGCCAGCTGTTCGGCGCGTAAAGGTGTTTTGATCCTGAGTGAACTGGCCGGCGCCGCCAATGAACTGAATGAAGCATTACTGGTAAATCCTACCGACGTTATTGAAGTATCGAATGCGATCAACCGGGCATTGACCATGCCTGTAGATGAACAACAGCAACGGATGATCCTGATGCAACAACGCTTGTCGGATTATGATGTGATCAAATGGGTAAGTGATTTCCTCGATCAGTTGTCGAATGTTAAACAGGAACAGCAAAAGCAACAGGTAAAACATCTCGACGACCGCACCAGTTCGCAGATCCATTTGCATTACCAGATCGCTAAAACCCGTTGCCTCTTACTTGACTATGATGGCACCCTGGTGCCTTATGCCAAGCAGCCTAAAGACGCCAGGCCTAATGAGGACCTGCGCACTTTACTGACCGATCTGTCTAACGATCCCAGGAACCTGGTAGTGATCATCAGCGGGCGGGAAGCTGAAACGCTGGAGAACTGGCTGGGTGATCTTCCGTTAATGCTGGTAGCGGAACATGGCGCCAGCTTTAAACCGAAAGGCGAGCAGTGGCAGCAGACCGTTTCAATCCCTGATCAGTGGAAGAACGAGATCAGGCCCATTATGCAATTATTCGTAACGCATTGCGTGGGTTCATTTATAGAAGAAAAAACAAATACACTGGCCTGGCATTACCGCAATACGCACCCCGACCTGGGCTTTACCCGGTCGAGGGAACTGATCAATAACCTTACACAGTTGTTGCAGAACACGATGCTGCAGGTAGTGGATGGCAACAAAGTAGTGGAAGTGCGCATGTCGGGTTTTGATAAAGGCATCATGGCCCTGAAGATCGTGAATGACCTGCAACCCGATTTTGTATTATGTATGGGTGATGATACCACTGATGAGGATATGTTCAAAGCGCTGGGAGAACGTGCATACAGCATTAAGGTAAGCAATGGCCCCACGGCCGCCCAGTACACGGTCTTCTCGCAACAAAAAGTATTGCAATTACTGAAAAGACTCATGTTACCGATCGTGAACAAACAATACGCAGGAACATAAAATAATTACTGAATTTCCGACGGGAAAGTCCGGAAGATGTACACCAGCGGTGCACTTTCTTCCGGACTTTTATTTATGTTCATCATCTGCGGCTTTTCAAATTACACTATCTTCACCCTATGGCGGCCACACTAATTACCAATATCAAACAACTCGTTAATGTGCGGGAAGAATGGCCAGTGCTGCGGGGAAAAGAGTTGGCAGAACTCCCATGTATAAGCAACGCATATTTACTTATTGAAGACGATACCATCGCTGCCTATGGCAAGATGGAGGAACTGTCTTCCGCCACGCGGTTGATGCCCGCTGAGGTCATTGACGCAAGCGGCAGACTGCTATTGCCGGCCTGGTGCGACAGTCATACACACCTGGTATTTGCCGCCAGCCGGGAAAATGAATTCATTGATAAATTAAAAGGGCTCAGCTATGCTGAAATAGCCGCCAGGGGCGGGGGCATCCTGCATTCGGCCCGTAAGCTGAATGAAGCATCGGAGGATGAACTGTTCAACCTGGCGTGGAAACGGTTGGAAGAACTGGCTCGACTGGGTACCGGTGCTATTGAAATTAAAAGCGGCTATGGATTAACTGTATCCGGCGAATTGAAAATGCTGCGGGTCATTAAAAAATTGAAGCAACGTTCGAAACTTACCATTAAAGCCACCTTCCTGGGCGCACATACTTATCCGCTCGAATATAAAAACGATCACCAGGCCTATATCGATCAGATCATCGGGGAGATGTTGCCGGTAATTGCGCAGGAAGCGCTGGCCGATTATATTGATGTTTTCTGCGAAACAGGGTTCTTTTCGCCGGAAGAAACAGCCACGATCTGCAAAGCAGGTAAACAGTATGGATTAAAACCAAAGATCCATGCCAACCAGCTCAATTTGTCGGGTGGGGTGCAAACCGGTGTCGCATTAGGCGCTATCAGCGTCGATCACCTCGAGACCATGGATGAGCATGCGATCCGGTCTCTGGCCGGTTCGCAAACTATAGGAACGCTATTACCTACCGCCGCTTTCTTTTTAAGAATGCCCTTTCAACCGGCGCGCGCATTAATAGATGCAGGCTGCGCCATTGCACTGGCCTCAGACTTCAACCCCGGCTCTTCGCCCAGTGGGAATATGAACCTGGTGGTAAATATCAGCTGCATTCAAATGAAAATGTTGCCTGAAGAAGCGATCAACGCGGCTACGCTCAACGGCGCCTGGGCCATGGAATGTGCCGGCACCCTGGGCAGCATTTCCATTGGCAAAAAAGCCAACCTCATTCTTACCAAACCGGTACCGTCGCTGGCCTATATACCTTATTCATTTGGGTCGAACCTGATAGACATGGTTTTTATCGGCGGAGAGCGGACAGGCAGTAACCATTGACCATAGACCCGCCCGAACGGCGTTCAGCCGGGCGGGCATTCACCATTGACGATTAAGATGATTAGGAAAAAGAAAAAAGTTAACCTGGTAAAAGAATTCCTTGAAAAGGGACGCGCTGTTTCCATCAAGGACCGGGAAGAGGCATTGAACTACCTGGTGGCTTTCGTAGCAATGATCCGTCCGCGTTTATCGGAATTTGAAAGCGCCAATAAAAAGTTTGCAGAGACCCTGCAGTACTTACACCAGCATGACAGCGTTGTGAACAACCTGCGGGTAGCTATTATGGCGCAGCTGATCAACAGCAACCTGGTGCCTTTGCTTACGGAAAGCGGCATTACCGTTTCACGGGGCGCGGGCCGCGAATTATATGCCCGCTTAAAACATAAACTTTTACCCCCGGCGCAGGACCCGAACGATTTTCTGTACCTGCTGAACCGCATCTTTTTCAGGCATAATGATTATGAATGGGTAGAAAAGATCGGGCAGGAAAAATGGATCCATCTGTTCGAACTGATAGGCCTGCATTTTTCGGAAAATAACCCGGTCATTATAAAACAGGTGATCGTATCATTACAGATCCTCAGCGCAAGGGTGGCCCAGCTGGGCTGGGAAAATGAGATCACCCGTAACACGCCCGCACATTGGCAGCCGCCGAACAATCCCTTTGCCATACAACAATACCTGGTGTACCAGATCAAAGAGCAGGTAGTGCGGTTTAACCAGGGCCAGGAAACCGTGCAGTCGCTGGCCAAAGCATTAAACGCGGTATTGACGGAATGTTTTACGCTGGTACAGCATATCCGCAACGAAACCGCCGAAAAAGGCACCAGCCTGTCACAGACCTTTATCCTGTACCAGATCGAACAGAAGCTGAACCGGATGGTTCTGTTGCTCGACATCGCCGATGCCGATGAAAAGCTCAACCTGGCCCGTTTTGCCAACCTGTTCATGACCGTCGTTCGCAATGAGAACCGGAAGAACAGTATCAGGGAATTCTTATCACAAACTACCAATTACCTGGCTTACCAGATCGCAGAACATAAGGGAAAAAAAGGAAGCAAATACATTACCTCTTCACCATTGGAATATTTTCAAATGATCGGCAGCGCGATGTGGGGTGGATTGATCATTTGCTTTGTAGCCATCTTTAAGAATCTGTTGGGCCTGCTGCAGATGGCGCCTTTCTGGCATGGCTTTGTATACAGCATCAATTACAGCCTGGGTTTTGTGGCCATAGAGGAAACAAAGTCGACGCTGGCCACCAAACAACCGGCCTTTACTGCCAGCGCTGTAGCCAGTTCGTTAGATGCCCGTAAATCAGACGATCGTCCTAATTTATACAACCTGGCAGTAACGGTATCGAAAGTAAGCCGCAGTCAGATCGCCTCCTTTATCGGGAACCTGATCGTGGTGTTCCCGGTCACCTACCTGCTGGTGTGGTTATACGATTGGGCAACCGGCCATCCCCTGGTGCAGGGTGAAAAAGCAGTTCATTTATTGCAGGACCAGCATCCCTGGCAAAGCCTTTCTTTATTATATGCCTGCAATACCGGTTTCTTTCTTTTTTTAAGCGGCATCATTGCCGGTTATGTGCAAAACAAGATCAATTACGGGCGTATAGATAAACGGCTTACCGAACATCCGGTATTGCGATTATCGCTCCCGGCCAACCGGCTGCAAAAAATAGCTACCTACCTCAATGAACATGGAGGCAGCCTGGCGGGCAATATCGCTTTGGGATTTTTCCTGGGTATGGCCGGCATTGTGGGTAAGATCTTTGGAATCCCCTTTGATATCAGGCATATTACCATTTCAGCGGCCAACACCTCCATAGGCGCATACGGAGTAGGGTGGGAGCATATTAATTACCGGTACCTGGCGAATGTAGTGGCCGGTGTATTGGGTATCGGCTTTCTGAACTTCCTGGTGAGCTTTTCCCTGGCTTTTTTTGTAGCGGTGCGTTCAAGAGGTATCCGCCTGAAGGATTACCCGGGTTTTTTAAAGATACTCTGGAAATATTTCCGCAGCCATCCGCTTGATTTCATCAGGCCCCGGAAGCGGCGATCAGAAAAAGAAACAACTATTTAAGGTGTGGCACCGTTTGACATTGTGCCACACCTGGCCGTATAATCATTCATCAACGATCAATTAAATCAGCTGTATGAAACATTTCAAATTCTACCATAAGCACGATGTACTGAACCTTACCAGGATCCGCCGCTTCGAGACCAAGCTGGGTGAAAGTGTACACATCCTGCCCGATAAAAACGCCTGGGAAACTGCCCTGCAGCAGTCACCTGCCAGGTATGTAGTATTTGGAATACCGGAAGATATTGGCATAAGGGCCAATCATGGCACCGGGGGCGCCGATTCGGCCTGGTCGTCGTTTTTGTCGGCTTTTTTAAACCTGCAAAGCAATGACTTTTTAAATGGAGAAGAGCTCATCGTGCTGGGGCATTTCAATTTTAGCGATGCCAGTGAACTCATAGAACAGAATGCTTACGGCTATGAAGAGAAGATCGATGCTTACCGCCACGCCGTTATGACCATCGATGAAGAGGTAGAAGAGCTCACCAAGATCATAACCTCATACAACAAAATACCCATTGCGATCGGGGGTGGACATAACAACGCTTATCCCCTGATCAAAGGCGCTGCCAAAGGGTTGCATAAAGCCGGCATTTTACCGCTTGCCCAGATCAATTGCATCAATCTCGACGCACATGCCGATTTTCGCCCATCGGAGGGAAGGCATAGTGGCAATGGTTTCCGGTATGCTGAAGAAGACGGCTATTTACAGAAATACTGTGTGGTGGGACTGCATGAGAACTACCTGCCGCAAAATGTATGGCTCGATATTGTGAATAATCCCTTCCTTGATTTCATTACCTACGAAGACATCTTCATCCTGGAAAAAAGGAATTTCATTCAGGCCATTGCTCATGCCACCAGTTTTACCGAAGAGAATTATACCGGTATCGAGCTGGACCTCGATTGTATTGAAAACACTTTATCCAGCGCCATGACCCCTTCGGGTATTTCGCCCTTACATGCCCGGCAATATATGGTGCTTACGGCGCGGGAAAGCCAGGTTGCCTATTTACACATTTGTGAAGGCGCCACCCGCTTAAGCGATGGCCGTACGAATGAGACCACCGGCAAACTTATCAGTTACCTGGTAAGCGATTTCGTTAAAGCGCATGAAGATACGGGTGAATAAAACCAAACGCCCTACAGTGATTCAGTTATTCATACTCCCGACTGTATTTAACTTAATAACCTATGAACTGAATAATTCAGGAACTGAATAACTGGTTTTCTAAAACGGGATCCCTAAATTGATATACCATTGCAGTTTCCTGGTTTGATCGCTGTACATCGTGCTGATCTCAAGCGGCCCCAGGGCAAAGTTATACGAGTAGGTGAGTGAGTAACCCGAGAGTAGGTCGGGGTTCTGGAAGAATTCGCTGCGGCTGATAAAATTGGTGAACAGGACATTGGCCTTGCCGGTGACATAGTTATTGTTGAAGAGTTGCACCCGCAGTCCGCCCTGTAACATAGCCACAGAAGGAGTATATAAAGTGCCTTCGTGCAAACCGGCAAAGGTGATCTGGTTACGGAATACCTTCGTCAATCCCCCAATGGCAAATTCATTCAATACATTCCGCGTATAGTTGAAGTTGATGCCACCCTGTCCGTTCAGCAACAAAGTCGTGCGGCCGCCCAACGGAATATAACTTTCCACATCGAGGGTTGTACGCAAATAGGGATAAGCACTGATCTGGATGGAATCAGGGTCTTCCAGGGGCACGCCGTTCGACAAAAAGTTCAGATTGGGATGTTGTTCAAAGACCCGTCCGGCCTCCGCATATAGTTTTACGCCCCGGCGCGCATAGATGCTGCGGTCAAGCGAATTATGTGAAACATAGCCGTACAGGGTATTATAGTTGTTGGTTCCTTTCAACTCAAGCCCCTTGGCGATCTTGGGTGAGTAATGCACCCATTCGAACCGGTGACCAGCGCCCAGGGAAAAATTACGGGTAGGGGAGAACTGAAAACGTTCCCCTATTTTGAAAAAGTTCTGCTTGTATAAACCATCCTGCTTGTACTGCTCATAGGTATTCACATCGAACCGGTCGAACTGGGTTTCTGCGATCAGGGCGAAGTTCTTTAACCGGCCAAGGTATTGCAGGTGCTCCCCCCTGATGCGAAAGCTTTCTCCGATATTAATGGTAACCAGGCTGCGGGAATTGGTAATGAAAAAATTCCTGGCCGTGATATTGGCAATAATACCCACACCGGTGAAACGATTATAATGTATGCCCAGTTTGGCAAATGTGAGTGGATTCTCCGTTACATCGAAAATGATCTTACAGGTTCCATCGGACTGCGGTTGCAGCGAGTAGATGATGCGGCTGTAATAACGGGTGCCATAAGCCTGGCGCACCATGTTCGACAGTTTGTGCGCAGTATATGACCTGTTCAACTGGAGGTCCATGGTGTGTGCAAAGAATTCGCTGGAGGTTTTTTCCACGCCATGTACTTCAAAAGACGAGATGGTCACCGCCTGCACTTTGGGCAAACGGTTCTTTCTGAATGCAACCGGGCCATAGATCGCATTGAGGGAATCGGCCAGCCGTTTGAACTTGGGGTACAATTTCCGGCCTTCTTCAATGCCCAGGTTCAGGATATCATTGCCGTCACTGAAGCTGCCCATATTATACTTTTCCATTTTAAATGGAATATAAATATCGCATTGCGGCACTTCGGTCCTGGCATCTTCTGCCTCGCGGAAAAAAGCGATCTGTAACAGGATCTGCAAGGCGTTGCGTACTTTTTCGGATGGCAGCAAGCCGCTGGCCACATTACTGCCAATGACAATATTGGCGCCCATTTCCTTTACATCGCGCACCGGGAAATTGCGTACGATACCACCATCTACCATTCGTTTGCCATTGTAATCAACCGCTGTAAATACAGAGGGAATGGCCATACTGGAGCGGATGGCCGAAATGATCTCGCCTTCCTTCATGACAATAGCTTCTCCATTACCTACATCGGTGCCGATGCAACGAAAGGGAATGCTGAAGCGGGAAAAATCTTTTTCCTGGTGCACCGGAAAATATAATTCGGAAAATTTAAGCCAGAGTTCCTGTCCCTGCAACAGCCCGCTTGGAAGGCGGAAGCGGTGATTCTGCCAGGGAAGTTCCACTACATATTTTGAGTATTCGTTCTTTTCTTCCATGAAGATGCTGCGCAGCGAGGACTGGTTGCTCAGCAGCAGGTCCCAATCGATGGACCGGGCAATTTTCTCAATACTATCAGCGGTGTAACCGATGGCATACAAACTGCCGATGATACTGCCCATACTGGTTCCGGTTATATAATCAACGTTCAGGCCGGCACTATCAATAGCTTTTAAAATACCAATATGCGCCAGTCCTTTGGCACCGCCACCGCTCAGCGTGACCCCTATTTTAGGGCGCTGGGCAGGCACTTGTGCCAAGGCAGATTGAACCAGAAAGATCAGCCCAACCAGTAGTGGTTTGTAGCTTTTGAATATAACCATCTGTTAGTCCCACGATTATTTTCGGGATGTACGTATTATAAGTCGTTAAAAATGGCCTGGTCAAAATAGGTGATTGGATTGTGAATACTGATCGTAAAGTCCTAAACAAATCACAAATTGGATCCTCTAGCTGGTGCTCAATGTATTTCTAAATGGCAGTTCATATCCACATCGTCTATGAATGCGCCCATTTTCCGGTAAAAGGCAATGGCCGGTTTATTCCAGTTAGACACCTGCCAGCGTAGTTTTACGCAGTTCGTTGCTCTCGCATGATCGATTACGGTCTGCAACAGCCTTGTTCCTACTGAATGCCCCCGGGCCGATTCTACCAAATAGAGATCATCGAGATACATCGTTTTGCCCGTCCAGCAAAAATAAGCGAAGAACCAGGCAGCATAACCAACGATCTTATTATGTTCATCTACAGCAACAAAACACTGGAACAAATTGTTGTCGGCTTTCATCTGTTCCACGGTATTTGTTACCCTTTCCGGTGTTTTTTGATAAAGCGCGAATTGATGCATCAGGTCGATAATGGCCGGGTAATCAGCCTCTGTTCCTTTACGGATCGTGATATTCATGGGATAGTTTTAAGAGTCATATCGGTCAAAGGTGTCAAATGGGACAAAAAGTCGAAACGGATGAACTTATATGACCTATATGACTAATTGACTGATGTGACTGATATGACTGAATTGACTGATTTGACTGGTTTACTGTTTCGCTTCCAGCTCCATTATTTTTTCAAACACTTCTTCGTACTGCTTGTTCATGCGCTGCAATTCGTCACTCACTTTCTTATAATCAGTTTCTGTTTGCACAAATTTGTTCCTGTCGGCATAGGTGTCCGGCGCTGTCAACTGTACTTCCAGCTTTGCTTTTTGCTGATTCAGCTGGGCGATCTTTTCTTCCAGTTGTTGAAAGGCCTTCTGCTGTTTCTGCAATTCCTTCTTCAATTCTTTATTGATAGGCCCCTGGGGTTTAAGGTCTGCAGGCTGAGGCCTGAGCTCCGGGGCCTGCAATTCGCTCTCCGGTTTCTGGTTCCTGATCTCAGCTTTCTGACTTCCGCCTTCTTGCTTCTGGTTTCTGTTGTCCGGCTTCTGCGCTCTGGATTCTGACTTCTGACCCCCGGCTTCCAACCGCTGTTTTTGTCTTTCTTTCCACTCGCCCCATTCTTCGTAACCGCCGGCAAAGGTTTTGATCTTGTGATCGTCGATCTCCCAGATCGTATTGGCCACCTTCGATACAAAATAGCGGTCGTGGCTAACCAGGATGAGGCTGCCTTCATATTTGCTCAACGCCTCGATCAGGAGTTCTACGGAATGAATATCCAGGTGGTTGGTAGGCTCGTCGAGCATCAGGAAATTGGCTTTGCTGATGATGGTCTTGGCCAGGGCCACCCGCGCTTTTTCACCACCGCTTAATACCTTGATCTTTTTATCGATGTCATCGCCCCCGAATAAGAAACATCCCAGCAGGTTGCGCAGTTCCTGTTCGGTTTTCTGGCTGCCTGCCGCTTTCATTTCCTCGAGCAGGGTATTGTTCACATCCAGCGCTTCGAGCTGGTGCTGGGCATAAAAGCTTTCTTCGACATTATGTCCCCATTTGCGTTCACCGCTGAACGATTCAGTCCCCGCAATGATGCGCAGGAGGGTGGATTTACCCTTTCCGTTGGCGCCGATCAACGCGATCTTATCGCCGCGGTTGATCTCTGCATGCGTGTCTTCAACAATGATATTATCACCAAATTTCTTTGTGATATGTTTCAATTCGCATAAGACTTTACCGGGTACTTTATCTACCTGGAAGTTGATGCGGATGTTGGGTCTTTCAATGGCTACATCTTCGATCCGGTCAAGCTTTTCGAGTCGTTTCATGGCACTCTGGGCCGCTGCTGCTTTCGATGCTTTGGCTTTGAACCGTTCAATAAAGCGCTCCTGCTGGCGAATATAGTCCTGCTGATTTTCGAAGGCCCGTTGCTGCAGTTCTATGCGCTGCACTTTTTCTTCTTCGTAATAGGAATAATTGCCATTATAGATATGCAGTTGCCGCTGGTATAATTCTACGATCTTCGTCACCATACGGTCGAGGAAATATTTATCGTGGCTCACGATCACCACAGAGCCCTGGTAATGGATGAGGTATTTCTCCAGCCATTCGATAGAGGGCAGGTCAAGGTGGTTGGTAGGCTCGTCGAGCAACAGCAGATCAGGCGCCTGGAGGATCATTTTGGCCAGCAGCACCCGCATGCGCCAGCCTCCGCTGAATTCGCGGTAAGGACGTTGCAGATCGGCATTCGAAAAACCAAGCCCCTGCAGCACTTCTTCCGTTTTGTGATGGATATTGTACCCACCCAGGGTTTCCAGTTCATGCAGTTTATCGGAATATTTGTGCAACAGCACTTCCGTTTCGGCCTCAGAGATGCCGCTGGTTGGTGAATTCTCCAGCTGTTTGCCCAGCTCTTCGATCTCCTTCTCCAGTTGCATCACCCGCTCGAAAGCGCCCAATGCCACCTGTAAAATGGAATCTGAGGTATCAAAACTGAGCAGGTCCTGGTGCAAATAGCCAATGGTAGTTCCACGGCTTCTTTCCACCGTACCGGCCGAAGCCTGGTATTGACCCACCAAAAGTTTTAAGAGGGTTGATTTTCCGGTTCCGTTATAGCCAATTAATCCAATGCGTTCATTGGGTTGAATATGCCAGGTTGCATCTTCTACAATTGCCCGGGCTCCAAATTCAAAAGTTACGTTCGTTAATCCTGCCAGCATAATAGTATTTACATCAAAATGATCTGCAAAAATATAATAAATCGGGGCGTTTCGAAAGTTATCCGGAAAACTTGACTGCCAGAATTTTACAGGGGGTTCATAAATACCAAAACACCTGTATATGAGCCTTTAATGTAAGGTTATTCTTTTATCTTTGGCCGGTAATTACGTCAGTAACCAGCTGCAGCCGGAAAACCGGCAGGATTATTTCGGTAAAGAGACCCAATACCCCCGATCTGAAACGAATTTTAAAATTATCACAGGATGAAAAAAACGTTAATCGTAGTAATTGTGCTTGCCGTTATTATTTTAGTTGCCCGGCCCTTTTTTTGCAACAGTGACAAAAAAGACGATCAGGCAGCAGAAGACGTCAAACAACAGCCCATATCGATCTCAGCCAATACCGATGCATTCAATCAATCGTTTACCCAGTTACTTAATGCTTACAATAGTTTAAAAGACGCCCTCGTGGCCAGTGATACCGGAAAAGCATCCGCTGCAGGGCTGGCATTAAAAGCGGCAGCCGACAGCCTTAAAGTAAACGAAATAAAGGGTGATACTTCAGCTGTAATAAAAGAAACTGCCCAGGCCTTCAGCGGCACCATCTCCGGTTCGGCACAGGCTTTGGTAGCAGAAAGGGATTTAAAAAACAAGCGTAAGGAATTTGAGATGATAGCCGACGCCATGTGGAGCCTTACCCGCACCGTGCGGTATACAGGGCAAAAGTTATACTGGCAGTATTGCCCGATGGCTTTTGACAATAAAGGCGCCTACTGGATGAGTTATGAGCGAGAAATCAAAAACCCTTACTTCGGTAGTGAAATGCTGAACTGCGGCAGTGTGGAAGACTCGCTCGACTATTCGAAGTAATTACGCTATCTGCCGGATGACCGGTTCAAAAAGATAACGGCAAATGACCAAACTGGTTGCGATAGTATTTGGGGTGTTTAGTGTTCTGTGCGCAACCGCGCAGGAGAAATTTACGTTAAGTGGATTTGTGCGGGATTCCCTGTCGGGCGAAACGCTTATAGGCGCCACGGTGGCGGTGAACGGCCAGGGCAAGGGCATCGTAAGCAACCAGTTCGGCTTCTATTCCATTACGCTTCCAAGCGGTATTTATTCCGTGATCGTTTCATTCGCCGGTTATGAAGGGCAGCAACTCGTAATTTCGCTCGATCACAATATTCAACAGAATTTCTACTTATCTACCAAACCGGTTTTACAGGAAGTAATTGTATCGGCCCGCAAGCGAGATGGGAATGTGACCAATGCCCAAATGGGCAAGATCGATCTTACCATGAACCAGGTTAAAGCGGTGCCGGTATTACTGGGAGAGACCGACATCCTGAAAACGCTGCAGCTGCTGCCCGGCGTGCGTAATGCCGGGGAAGGGAATACCGGCTTATATGTGCGGGGTGGTGGTCCCGATCAAAACCTGATATTGCTCGATGACGCCATCGTGTACAATACCGGTCACCTCTTTGGATTTTTCTCCATTTTCAACTCTGACGCCATCAAGAACATCTCGCTGGTAAAAGGAGGCATGTCGGCACAATACGGCGGCCGCCTGTCTTCGGTGCTGGATGTGGCGATGAAAGAAGGTAACCTGAACAAATTTGAAGTAGAAGGTGGCATCGGGGCGATCGCTTCGCGGGTATCGGTACAGGGACCTATCAAAAAGAATAAATCCTCTTTTATCGTCTCCGGCCGGCGCACCTATGTAGACCTGCTGGTGAAGCCATTTATCTCAGAGAAAAGTGATTTTTACGGATCAGGATATTATTTCTACGACTTTAACGCCAAGGTGAACTATATCTTTTCTGAAAAAGACCGCCTCTACCTCAGTGGTTATTTTGGAAGGGATGTATTCACTTACCGCAATGCCCGCCGGGCCTTCAAGGCAGATATTCCCTGGGGCAATTCCACCGCCACCCTGCGCTGGAACCATGTGTTCAACCGGAAACTTTTCGCCAATACCACGGTGGTGTACAATGATTATGCATTCTCATTCGGCGCCACCCAGAATGATTTCAATATCAAATTATCATCCGGCATTCACGACTGGAGCGCCAAAACCGATTTCGATTTCTATGCTTCGCCCAGTCACAAGCTTCGCTTTGGGGCAGCCTATACCTATCATACATTTACGCCGAATATCCTCAGCGGCAACCAGGGTGATAACCAGTTCTACCCCGATAATGAGATGAAAAAATATGCCGGGGAAACGGGCATTTATCTGCAGGATGACTGGGAGATCAGCAAAAGGATCAAACTGAATGCGGGGATCCGTTACAGCCGTTTTGTACAGCTGGGCCCCTACAAGATCTTTTCAAAAACGATCAATGGCGATAAAACAGACAGTATTTCATATGGCAGGAACAAACCGGTAAAAACCTATGACGGGTTTGAACCGCGCTTAACGGCCCGCTATGCCATCGATGAACAAACGTCTGTAAAAGCGGCCGTCACCAGGAACCTTCAATACATCCACCTCGTTAGCAATGCAGGTTCAACCCTGCCTACTGACCTTTGGGTTCCCAGCACCTACCGCGTGAAACCGCAGATCAGCTGGCAGTATGCCGCAGGCCTGTTCAGAAACTTCAACAATAATATGCTTGAAACCTCGCTGGAAGTGTATTACAAGAGAATGGACAACCAGATAGAATACCGCGAAGGATACACGCCATCGCTGAAAGACCCCGAGGAGGATTTTGTGTTCGGCAAGGGCTGGAGCTACGGTACGGAGCTGTTTATAAATAAAACCCGGGGAAAGCTCACCGGCTGGATCGGTTATACGCTTTCGTGGACCTGGCGTCAGTTCGATACGCTGAACGATGGTATTAAATATCCTTCCAAATATGACCGGCGGCACGACCTGTCGGTAGTGGCCACCTACCAGTTGAACAAAAAATGGAAGCTCTCCGGGTTGTTTGTTTATGGAAGCGGGAATGCCGTTTCATTGCCTGAGCGGTTCTATGTGGTTGGCCGGGTGCTTACCCAGGAATACAGCCAGATCAATCAATACCGGCTGGCGCCTTATCACCGGATGGATCTTTCCGCTACGCTGACACCCCGTTCGAAACCGGGTCAGAAATGGCAGCAGAGCTGGGTCTTCAGCATTTACAATGTATATAGCCGGTTGAATCCGTATTTCATTTACTTCAGCCAGGATGGTAGTCCATACGACGGTTCATTGACGATGAATACGCGGCAGGTGTCCCTGTTCCCCATCATACCCTCTGTTACCTGGAACTTCAAGTTTTAAGTATCTTAGTGTGCTACACTTGCATTTGCCTTACATTAATGAGGGCCGTTCGGTTATTTCGTGGTATTTGATCACGTCGCTGGCATAATAATGCACCACCATACTTTTACGGGTAAGCGCCGGGTTACGTATAGGCGCACCGCCATGCACCAGGTTGGCGTGCCAGATCAATACATCGCCTTTTTTTGCGATCAGTTCTTCCCGCTGGAACCGGTGCTTTCCGATCAGTTCCTCTACCATGTCTTCGTAGTCGGGATACTCATGTTTTCCGAGTGTCAGGAAGGAACTGCCCGCGTTCCAGTCGTTATTGAGCAGGTATGGCAGTTTATGGCTGCCCGGATAGTAGAACAGGGGCCCGCTGTCGGGATGAACATCTTCCAGGGCGATCCAGATGGCGGCCAGGTATCCCAGTGGGTAGGTGGTCATATGCACACTGTCGGAATGCGCACGCTGTCCGCTGCCGCTGATGAAGTTGATGGTTTGAAATGGCACCATTTCCTTATCGAGTAAGAAGTTGAGCAGTTTGCCGATCAGGGTATCCTGTGTTACTTGTTTGATGAGCGCAGACCTTTTATTCGCAAACATCAGCTTATTGCCCCACTTGAATTGCAGCCTGCCTTTTTTCAGCAGTTTATCTATTTCGGCATTAATGGCATCGCAGGCGGCTGGTGAAAAATGATTTTCCAAAACCATGTATCCCTTGCTGCTCCATTGCAGGATCTTTTGTTGAACGGCCGGGGAAAACTGATGAAAGCCTTCTTTGGCCGGGGCCAGGATGGCCGAATCGCCCACATCGAGCCAGGCACGGGATTCCTTATCGGGAAAATCTTTGCTGGAAACCGAAGCGATCAGGGATTTATGCAGCTTGTATTTCTTATATGCTTTTTTATTATGCAGTAGTTGTTTATAATGAAGGAGGTTATATAACCAGTGTGCGGGTTTAAAATGCTTTAAACTCATTTATGACAGAATATTAGCGTTATGCCGAATTTGGTCTTAAAGATAGCTATTTATAAACAATGCGTATTTGATAAACCCTTTCAGGTCAAAGTGATGGAAGCCAATGTCGACTGTACCTGCACGTTCCGTGGACCGACCGGCACGAAAATGGTATTACCAGCCGTCCGGTCCCTTGAAATTGTTCGACTATGAAAAAACTCGTCCTTGTCTCACTGGCCTGTTTACCATTGCTGAACGTAGCTGCCCAAAACGATGAACCAGACCTCGCCATGATCAAAAAGATCAGGCAGGAAGGTTTCAACCACTCCCAGGTAATGGATCTTGCTTTTTTTCTTACGGAAGTAAGCGGACCCCGGCTGAATAATTCACCCGGGTTTCGCAGGGCTGCCCATTATACCAGGAACAAACTGAGTGAATGGGGATTAAGTAATGCCCGGCTGGAACCCTGGGGCGAATGGGGCAAGGGCTGGGAGTTGAAGCGTTGTTATGTGGCCATGTCGGCGCCCTATTATAAACCGCTTATTGCTTTTCCCAAAAGCTGGACGGCTGGCACCAATGGCCTGCAAACAACGGAGATCGTGTTACTGTCGCTCAGCAATGCCGGGGACCTGGACCTGTATAAAGGGCAGCTGCAGGGCAAGGTGATCCTGCTGCAGCGCCGCGACTCACTGGAACCGGCATACGTAGCCGATGCGACCCGCTACAGCGATGAGGAATTGAAAGAACTGGCTAACTGGAAAAGCGAAAAGCAAACCAACACCGGTTTTTCGGCCAATACACCCGGCAAGGGCTATACGCCTGTAGCCGGCCACCACGGCAAAGCGGAAACCGGCGAACGGGGCGGCTTAAGCTATAAGCAGCTCAAACAATTTGCGCGGCAGGAAGGGGCATTGGCGATCCTGAGCGCCCATCCCAACGGCAGGGATGGCACCCTCTTTGTGCAGGGCGGGGGCCCCTGGGCAGCCGGTGCGGCGGAGAACTTTCCTGACCTTACGCTGGCCTATGAAGATTATATGATGTTACAGCGCCTGGCCCTACACCATATTGCAGTTAAGCTGGAAATGGACGTGAAAACGCAGTTCCATACCAACGACCTGCAGGGATATAATGTGATCGCAGAGATAAATGGCACCGATCCTGTATTGAAAGAGGAGCTGGTCATGATCGGGGCGCATCTCGATTCATGGCATGCATCGGTGGGCGCTACAGATAATGCGGCGGGATGCGCCGTCATGATGGAAGTGATCCGCATTCTTAAAACATTGAATGTTCATCCCCGGCGAACCATCCGTTTAGCCTTATGGGGTGGGGAAGAGCAGGGACTGATCGGTTCGAAGAATTATGTCCGCCGGCATTTTACCGATACGCTGACGCAACGCTACAATAAGATGGGTGACAGGGTTTCGGTTTATTTCAATCTCGACAACGGCACGGGTAAAATAAGAGGAATATACCTGCAGGAAAACAAAGCCGCCTTGCCCATTTTCAGCCAATGGCTGGCGCCGTTCAAAGACCTGGGTGCATCCACCATTACCCTGCAAAGAACCGGTGGTACCGATCATTTATCATTTGATGCTATTGGATTGCCGGGCTTTCAGTTCATCCAGGACGATATTGAATACGTGTCACGAACGCATCACAGCAATATGGATTCGTACGATCATTTACAGGCCGCCGATCTGAAGCAGGCGGCGGTCGTGATTGCTTCATTGGTGTACCAGGCGGCACAACGGAATGAGAGGATACCGAGGAAGTAGCTCCGGCCGTTACAGGTTTCATGTTTCAGGTTACAGGGATCTTCCGGTCTGTTGGTCGATTTTTTACGAGTACCCATGAAACTTGTAACCTGCAACCTGTAACAGTTCCTTGTAAAGAGCGGTTTTCACATTCACAATGGCCTACTCACTTATTTCCCCGCTCGTACTTAAACTTCACCACCGCACTCTTTTGCTCAGTCGACGAAAGATGCAATTGATATCGTTTACGGCCGGCAGTAATGACCATAAGCGAGGTATTGGGCGGAATACGGCCAAGGTTCTCGGCATACATCATCAGCTCATAATCTGTATTGGGAAAAACATTCACATCGAGCACAAGCGGTTTGCCGGTCAACCGTTTCCTGTATAAGAGCAGGGTGTTGTTGAGGAAAACAGAGACTGTATCATCATCGATCTCGGCATTATCGTACAATTCAATTTTTATGAAGGCGGTATCGATGGGGATCGATTGCACCACTTCCTTTTGCCGGTTCTGCAATTTCAGTTCCTTCTGCATGCGGGCCAGTGTATCGTTCTGATAAACATCTACGGGAAAATTCGATTTGCCCAGGCGCGACAGCGAAATTTTGCCGGGCTGGCAATCATGGTTATTGCCCATTTCATGGCCATGCCATTCGCCCTGCAGCGATTCGGCCTGTCCGTTCCTGGATAAAATAAGCTCATAGGTTTTTATACAGGGCACACAGCTGTCGGGCACATTATATTGAAGCACGGCATTTTCAATGATCACAATACGGTTGGTGAGCGGATTGTATTTACCGGTGAAATTTATCTTGGTATACTTATCGTTATCAAAGCTATACACATTGCCCATGAAGGAATTGTTTTGCATATAAATGATATGCAGTTCGGTGGAATAGGTGGGAAAACAGCCACCCGCATTCTGGGTTCTGATGCCTCCCCATACCCCCGTCAATAATTGCGCATGGGTAAGAACAGACCATCCCAGCAGCAGGGGCAACAGCAAAAAACGCATGCTTTTCTTTTAATGGAAATTACCATGCAATAGGCAAATGATAAGAATAATTTATGTAAGCGGTAGCAAAAACGCAATGTGATAATTAGCTAATGTGCTAAGGTGCTAATTTGCTAATGTGCTAATTTGCTAATGGCTATATGCGAGCAGTTCCTGATCCCAATGCCTGCCTGTATTTAATCAGCACATCAGCAAATCAGCACATCGGCAATTCAGGGCTGATACTTGAATACAATTACCGCATTCTTCTGTTCCGTAGAGGTGATGCGCACTTCGTATTGTTGCTTTCCGGCTTTTACCACCATCAGCGATGTATTGGGTGGAATTTCACCCAGGTTCTCGGCCACCATCACCAGCTCGTGATAGTTTGCATCGTCGTCGAGGTTTACCTTGAGGGTCAATGCTTTTTCGGTAAGGCGTTTCTTTGATAATACCAGCTTTTTATCAACGTACACAGAGATGGTGTCGTTATCAACCGTACCGTTGTCGTAAATATTCACTTCCACTTCATTCGAATTGGTAGTGATGGTCTTAACCAGTTCGTTTTCGCGGCTGGCCAGCACTTTGGGGGTTGGAATATTTGCCAGCGCCGGCACTTTTACATCTGCCTTTTTCGCCGAATCTACAGGTACGATCTTCACATTGGGCTTTGTTTCAGGCGCCTTGGTCACAGCCTTATTATCCGGTTTTGGGGTGGTCGTTGTCACCGGTTTTTTAGTAGTGGCCGGTGGCGTGGTTTTCGGGGTAGCCTTAGGCGTCGTTTTAGGCGTTGTTTTCACGATCGCCGTTCTGGAAGTGGTATCCGGTTTTTTGGGCGTGATCTTCGTTTCTGCCGCTTTCTCCTTTTCTTTCTGGCGTTTTACCAGGAAAGGTTCTTCGTAAAAATCGGAGGTGGTTACCTTGCGCAGAAAAACAGTACCTCGGCCGCAATTTGTAGAATCCCTTGTATTAAAACTGGTGTAAGTGCCTTCCAGGAATTCTTCATCGCCTTCTTTCGAATATTTCAAATTCAGGGTCATTACACAGGCATCGCTGCCGCCGGCCATCCGCACTTCTACGATCTTCAATTCTTCCAGCCGCACCAGCTTGGTGGCGGCATTCACAGCTCCCTGGCAGGTGGCCTTCCCATAAAATACGGTGGTGAGATACGAATAGGTAACACCTTTAAAATTTTTATCCTTTTGATCTATCTGTACTTCAAATTTATAACGCTCATCACCACCCAATAATTCCATCATCCGTCCCTGGGAGCCAACGGGCGTTCTTTTGAAATTTCCCCGCCAGATGCCCGTGAGGTCCTGCGCCTGTACGCAAAAGCCCAAACCCAATAGCACAAAAAGTAGAACTGATTTCATCTGTAATTGCTGATTTTTCCTGGTTTTATCACTTTTTGCAGTCGTTTTCTGTTACATCACCCGGCAAATTACTTAATAATTAGTTTCTTACGACACATATCGTAAATGGTGGTCTGCAAATTGTTCGTTAAATTTGCCGTTCTTCCGGAATATGCTATAGGGCTGCCACACTTACTTAATGCATCGTTAACAAACGGATGGCACAGCTTTTAAGCATAACCGGTCACCAAAAAAGGTAGTGACAAAATGATTAAAATTACTTTCCCGGATGGAAATGTACGGGAGTACAATGAAGGAACCACTGGTTTGGAAATAGCGAAGTCAATCAGCGAAGGATTGGCCAGAAAAGTATTGGCCGCAAAAGTAAATGGCGAAGTATGGGACGCCACGCGCCCCATTTACACCGATGCTACCCTCAATTTGTTAACGTGGGACGATAAGGAAGGAAAATTGACCTTCTGGCATTCTTCTGCTCACCTCATGGCCGAAGCGGTAGAAAGCCTGTTCCCCGGTGTAAAATTCTGGGTAGGTCCGGCCCTGGAAAGCCAGGCCGGCTTTTACTATGATATGGATCTGGGCGACCGCAAGCTGACGGAAGAAGATCTGGGCAAGCTGGAAAAGAAGATGAATGAACTGGCCAAACAGAACAACAGCTATGTTCGTAAAGAAATGCCCAAGGCCGAGGCTGTTAAATATTTCACTGAAAAAGGCGACGAATATAAACTCGATCTGCTGGGCAACCTGGCAGATGGCGAGATCACTTTTTATACCCAGGGCAATTTTACCGATCTCTGCCGTGGACCGCATATTCCGTCAACAGCACCCATCAAAGCCATCAAACTTACCAATATTGCCGGTGCTTACTGGAAGAACGATTCCAATAACAGGCAGCTTACCCGCGTATACGGCGTAACCTTTCCCTCCCAGAAAGAACTGGATGAATACCTGCAATTGCTGGAAGAAGCAAAGAAACGCGACCATCGCAAGCTGGGTAAGGAACTGGGTATTTTTACCATGGACGATGATGTTGGTCCCGGCCTGCCTTTATGGATGCCGAACGGGACCATCATTATTGAAGAGCTGGAAAAACTGGCCAAGGAAACCGAGCAGGCAGCAGGTTATAAAAGGGTAGTAACACCGCATATTGCGAAAGAAAGCATGTACCTCACCAGCGGTCACCTGCCGTATTACCAGGACAGTATGTATCCGCCGATGGAACTGGAAGGGCAGAAGTACTACCTGAAGGCGATGAACTGTCCGCACCACCACAAAATATTCGGGGCAGAACCCAGGAGTTACCGAGACCTGCCCCTGCGGCTGGCAGAGTATGGTACCTGTTACCGTTACGAGCAGAGTGGGGAGTTGTTCGGACTTATGCGTGTACGTTGTTTACATATGAACGATGCGCATATCTATTGCACCCGGGAGCAGTTTGCCAACGAGTTCAGGGCGGTGAACGAAATGTACCTGAAGTATTTTAAGATCTTCGGTATCGACAAATATGTGATGCGGCTCTCATTGCATGAGCCGTCGAAACTGGGCCAGAAATATATTAATGAACCGGAATTGTGGAAGGAAACCGAGGAAATGGTTCGCCAGGTATTGATAGAATCGAATATCCCTTATGTAGAGATCCCCGATGAGGGTGCTTTCTATGGTCCGAAGATCGATGTGCAGATCTGGAGTGTGATCGGCCGCGAGTTCACGCTGGCGACCAACCAGGTTGATTTTGCGCAGGGCCGCCGCTTTAAACTGGAATTCACCAACAAAGAGAATGCAGCAGAAACCCCCTTGATCATTCACCGGGCACCGCTGGGTACCCATGAGCGGTTCATTGGCTTTTTGCTGGAACATTATGCAGGCAAGTTCCCCTTGTGGCTGGCACCGGTTCAGGTAAAGATCCTGCCTATCAGTGACAAGTTCCTGCCATATGCAAATAGTGTTTTGGAATCGCTGAAAAATGCAGATATTCGTGGAGAAGTGGACGACCGGAATGAAAAAATAGGCAAAAAGATCCGCGATACCGAATTGATGAAAGTGCCTTACATGCTGATCGTTGGTGAAAAAGAAATGAATGAGGGCAAGGTGGCCGTACGCCGGCAGGGTAAGGGTGATGCAGGCAATATAACCAAAGGCCTGGATGAGTTCATCAATGAAGCCAGGGCAGAGATCAGGGAACGGCGAGGCGAATAAGTTTGTAGTTGTGAGTTCATTTAGTTTTCATAACTTAGAATGAAGAACTTTGTTATCATCAGTCATCCGTAACATAATTCGAAAACAAAATCAACATTCAAAACCGGTAATTCAGTAGTAGCCTGGTTACCAACACAAAAAAAATTGTTTAATTAAAAGATTTAAATGGCATTTCCACCGCGACAACCGAGAGGTAATTTCAATCCCCGATTCAGAAAAGAACAACAACAGGAACATCGCACCAATAATATGATACGCGTGCCGCAGGTACGCCTGGTGGGCGATAATGTAGAAGTAGGAGTATATTCTATCCAGGAAGCGCTGAAAATGGCGCAGGAGCAACAACTCGACCTGGTTGAAATTTCACCGCAGGCTGACCCGCCCGTTTGTAAGATCATCGATTATAATAAATTCCTGTACGAGAAGAAGAAGAAGGAAAAGGAGATGAAGGCTAAAAGTAAAACGGCCGAAGTAAAAGAGATCCGTTTTACACCTGGTACAGACGATCATGATTTTGATTTTAAAGCCCGTCATGCCGAAAGCTTTTTGAAGGAAGGCAATAAAGTAAAGGCATACGTGCAGTTTAAAGGCCGCGCCATCATGTTTAAAGAACGTGGTGAGCTGGTATTATTGAAATTTGCAGAGCGCCTGGCCGAAGTAGGGCAGCCGGAAGGCTTACCGAAACTGGAAGGCAAACGCATGTTGATGATCATTTCGCCCAAAAGCCAGAAAAAGAAGAAAGAAGGGGCCTAGGGAAGATATAGATTGAGCTTTAAAGCATTCTTCTGAAAAGAGGGGTGCTTTTTTTGTTGGTTGCTGGGTACACGTTGCAAGTTCCAAGTTACAGGTTGCAGGGTATAGGTTTCAGGTTACAGGTTTCAGGTTGCAGGTTGCGAGGTGCATGTTGCAGGGGAATACAGTTGCTGGGTCCACACGTTGCAGGTTTCAAGTTGCATGTTGCAGGTTTGTAGGTCGCAGTAACCGGAACTCATAACCGTCGACCGGCGACCGGTAACCGGTAACCGGTAACCGGTAACTGGTACCCGGTAACTGGTACCTGGTAACTGGTACCCGGTAACTGGTACCCGGTAACCGGCAACTGGTACCCGGTAACCGGCAACCGGTAACTGGTACCCGGCAACTGGTACCCGGCAACTCTTAACACCCTCTAAACAAGCACCTTATAGGAAAACCAAATTCTACGAAAGTCTTTTGACTTATTGTCACAATTTCCCTACCTTTGCGCTCCATTTTACGTTTTATGGTCATAAGCCTTAAAACAACCATTGCCCACATGGCCCAAAAAGTTTCCCGTCAGTTCGGGAGCGCCAGCAGGGTATCACAGCAAAAGGTATTTAACTATGCCAAAGGTTAAAACGAACTCCAGTGCCAAAAAAAGATTTAAAGTAACCGGCACGGGCAAGATCACACACCAAAAGTCCTTCAAACGTCACATTCTTACTAAAAAGTCTAATCGCCGCAAACGGAACCTCAACAAAGACGGTGTTGTACACAAGTCGAACGTTGACTTTGTAAAGCGATTGCTGAGATTGAAGTAAACTTTTCTAACCAATTTTAAAACTTATTCCCTTTTCGAGGGATTCAAATTAATAAGATATGCCACGTTCAGTAAACGCCGTAGCATCCCGGGCACGCCGCAAGAGGATCCTGAAAGCTGCCAAAGGCTATTATGGCAAACGTAAAAATGTATATACCGTTGCGAAGAACGTAATGGAAAAAGGTCTGCAATACAAATATGTAGGCCGCAAACTGAAGAAGAGAGAATACCGTGCGCTGTGGATTGCGCGTATCAACGCAGCAGTACGTGCTGAAGGTTTAACTTACTCTGAGTTCATCCATAAACTGAATCTGAAAGGTATTGGTCTGGATCGTAAGATCCTGGCTGACCTGGCCATGAATGAGCCTGAGACTTTCAAACAACTGATCGCTTCTGTAAAGTAATCTGGCAGAGCAAAGAATATATCGAAACCGGGTGTTCATCAGAACATCCGGTTTTCTTTTTTCGCAACATTCGCTTAAAGTCAGGCTGCCTCCACAGTTGCACCCTGTAATCTAAAACTTGTCAACTGAAACCTGCAACATGCAGCTTGCATTTCCCGGCGACTGGTAACCGGCAACTGGCAACTGATTACGATATCCAGAGAACGCTCAACTTACCAGCCCGTACCCTGAAACCAGTAACCTGAAACTTTTGTAACCAATGCCCGGTACCTGCCAACTATTTTGATCCAGGCATGTTTTTTTATTTGAAGAATTGTTCAAACTATTACTTTTGCAGTAATTTTTTTTTCAGTTTGGGTAATTTTTTTTTGACCATTAAAATTCACGACCATCAGCAACCTGAACCAGTACATGAACAACTCGTACACCGACCTGGTGAACCAAACCTTTAACTTTCCCCAGGAAGGGTTCGATGTAAAAGACAGTTACCTGCATTTTAACGGGCTGGATCTGAAAGCGCTTATTGCCAAGTATGGCACTCCCATGAAACTTACCTACCTGCCGAAGATCGGGATGCAGATCAAAAAAGCCAAGAAGATGTTCGCCAATGCCATTAAAAAGCACCGGTATGAAGGCGAGTATAACTATTGCTACTGCACCAAGAGCTCTCACTTTTCGTTTGTTGTGGAAGAGGCATTGAAACATGATATTCACCTGGAAACATCCTATGCCTACGATATCGAGATCATTAAAAAGTTATATCAGCGAAAAAAGATCAACAAGGAGACCTTCATTATTTGCAACGGGTACAAGCAAAAGACCTATACCAGCCGTATTGCCAATTTGCTGAATACCGGTTTCAAAAACGTGGTACCCATCCTGGACAACAGGGAAGAATTACAACATTATAAAAAATCAGTAAAAGTACCCTTCAAACTCGGCATCCGGGTAGCAGCGGAAGAAGAACCCACCTTCCCCTTTTATACCTCCCGCCTGGGTTTCAGGGCCAGGGATGTACTGGAGTTCTATGTAGATAAGATCGAAGGGAATGAAGACCGCTTCCAGTTGAAGATGCTCCACATCTTCCTGAATAAAGGTATTAAAGACGATATTTATTACTGGAGTGAGCTGAACAAGGTGATCAACCTGTACTGCCAGTTGAAGAAGATCTGCCCCGAACTGGATTCAATCAATATCGGCGGCGGCTTTCCCATCAAACACTCACTGGGCTTCGAATACGACTACCAGTTCATGATCAATGAAATTGTAGGCAATATCAAGAAAGCCTGCAAAAAGAATAATGTGCCCATGCCCCATATTTTCACCGAATTCGGCAGTTATACCGTAGGGGAGAGCATGGCGCATATCTACAGCGTGATCGGCCAAAAAGTACAGAATGACCGGGAGATCTGGTACATGATCGATTCTTCCTTCATTACCACTTTACCCGATACCTGGGGCATTGGTGAAAAATTCCTGATGCTGCCGGTGAATAAGTGGGACCAGGAATACCAGCGTGTAGTGCTGGGCGGCATAACCTGCGACAGTCACGACTATTACGACTCTGAAGAACATATCAATGAAGTGTTCCTCCCCAAGATCAATAATGGCGAACCCCTGTATGTAGGCTTTTTCCATACAGGCGCCTACCAGGACCAGATCAGCGGCTACGGCGGCATTAAACACTGCCTGATACCGTCACCCAAACACGTGATCGTAGGGCACGATAAAAATGGTAAACTGGTAGACTGGGTGTATGCCAAGGAGCAGACCGCCCAAAGCATGTTGAAGATATTAGGATATTAGATTAGCGATCTATCTGACAATTTACCACATGAAACGATTTGCGATCTTTTTAACCGTAGTTTTAGCCATAACCTGTTCTGTACAGGGGCAAACAACCGAAGATTCGGTGAAAGCCACCATCAACCGGATGTTCGAAGGCATGAAAAACGCCGATACCAACCTTTTGAAATCGGCCTTTACAGATGATCCCATATTGCAAACCATTGCTACCAACAAAAAGAAGCAGGTTCACATCAAAAGCGACAAGTATAAGGACTTCGTAAAATTTATCGGTCAGCAGAAAGTAGGGGAGGCCGATGAGCGGATAGAATTCGAGACCATTCGCATTGACGGTCCGCTCGCCATGGCCTGGACGCCCTATCAGTTCTACTACAAAGGCAAATTCAGGCATTGCGGCGTCAATTCTTTTCAACTGGTTCGCCTTGAAGACGGCTGGAAGATCCAGTACCTGATAGATACCAGGCGGAAAGATTGCAGCAATAATTAGCTGATTTGCTGATCCCGCAGAGCGGGACAAGTTGTGCTAATGAGCTATGAGCTAATGAAAAAAACCCGCGCTATTGAACCATTTAAAACAAAGGTTGAACAGCGCGGGTTTTTTATTTACAGTGAGAACGCCCGGGAAGTATCAGCAAATCAGCACATCAGCAAATCAGCACATCAGCAAATCAGCTCATCATCTCTTCGTGCGATATTTCTTGTTCACTTTGGGACTATTAAAATACTGGTTCAGTTCCTTTTCACTCATATTGCTGGTGATCTCGATGGGAATATCAACCAGCTGCACCTGGATCTGCTTTAATTCTTCTTTCAGTTTGCCGGTTTTCCGGGCAATATCCGGATCGCGCTCACCCACCAGGGCATTGTCGCTGATCATATATTCCAACCGTTTAATAGCGGTGCGGATCCCGGAGGCCTGGTTCTGCTCCGTTACTTTTTGCGGGGAAATGGCTTCTTTAACAGGCACCAGCGAAACGCCCACACTCGGCATTACCTTACCTACTTTTTGCGAACTTTCGCTCGTTGACGAAGACATAATGCTTCCGGTCAATGCAGTGGCAGAACCGGTGATATCAAAAGTGGTGCGGGTCGACTTGGTTCTTTTCACCCCCTTATCCAACTGCAGGAAGGTATATTTCAACCGCAGAATATAACCGTTGATGACGTTTACGGTGAGTTTATAGTCCTCGAGCGTTAAAGGATAGTTCAGGGCATCCTTTACTACAATTCTAACCTGCGCAGTGTCGCGAACCATAAACCGGTTGGCGCCTACAAAACTTACCACCACGGTCCTTTCCTTACCGGGGTCAGCCTCTTTCACAAAATCGAATCCCGGCGACCAGATAAAATCATCATCGCATTTTTTTACCAGGGTAGCGCCTTTCAGCGGCATATTGGCAAAATAAGTGATGGTCTCGATGGGAAAACTACCGTTCTCGCATTGCACCTTAAAGGCTACGGTATCGCCTTCATCCACGGTAAGGGTTCCGCCAACGGTTGGTTTAACCCGGGATTGAATAATATCAGTGTTATAAAAGGTGATATAAAAAGAGGTATCCACATGGTCGCTGGGCGTTTCCAGGTTCTGTACGCCCACGCTTACCCGGTATTGATAATCGTACTTGAGCTTGCCCGACAGGAAATAGGATTTTTCCGCTTTGAAGGTCAGTAAGCCATTGTCTTTATTAATGCGCAGGCCAATGGGCGGGTTGCGCAGGAACCAGTAATACCTGGATTGATCCTTGTTGATCTCCAGTTTGTAGGCCAGGGAAGAATCCACATGCAGGGTAAAATAAGGATTGAGATTCTTGATGCGCAGGGCAACCTCCGCCGAGTCAACAATGAAAGGCAAAGTGTCGATATGTTTGCGACCGTGAAATGCACTATCTACCGGCTGCCGATCCTGAGCAATAGACCATACGCCTGATAGCATACAAAGTACGATCAATCCCAACGTCTTTCGGATACAGAAGGTAAGTTCTCTCATGGGGGCCGAAGTTAGGACAAAACATTAAAAAAAACCATCCGCCGAACGGCGGATGGTCATCTAAACCAAAACCAACTGCTTATGAAACTAAAAATTTAATATTTCTTTTGCTATATTACTGTACAACAACCTGTTTGGGTGTGTCTTTAACCACTTCTTTCTTAGGCAGGAACAGTTTCAAAATACCGTTCTCGTATTTCGCCTGGATAGCATCAGCATCGATCTGGTCAGCTACTGTAAAGCTGCGCTTGAAGCTGCGCTGGCTGAATTCGCGGCGAACGGTTTTAATGTCTTCCGATCTGCCCTCTTCTTTCTTCTCGTAGCTGATGGTGAGCAACCCTTTGTCAACATTCACTTTGATGTCTTCTTTATTGATACCGGGTACGCTTACTTCGAGGTGAAAGCCACCGGCTGCTTCATAAATGTTTACCGGTGCCAGGTTAATGCCGCTGTAACCGTCATTCCATAAACCAGGAATAGAATTGAAGAAATCATCAACTACAGAATCGAATGATTTACGGGCGGGATGGTGCAGTCTGACTGTCATAACTTATTATTTTTATTGTTTTTTAAATGTTGAGTACGCTTACATTTTTTCAAACAGTGTACCATTGCCAAAAAGCAGGGATTACAGGGATGAATTGACAGAAAACCAGGAAAACAAACGGACATTAAGACAGATCAATGTTATTAATGCTGACATAAATACCGATTTCGGGTAGAAATAAACTTTTTACGTAGTTTTGCGTTTCAATTAAAAAATAGTAGAATGTATCCAACAGAAATAGTACTACCAATGAAAGAGGAGTTGACAGACAA
The DNA here is from genome assembly GCF_016924755.1 of Longitalea arenae. GTDB lineage: Bacteria > Bacteroidota > Bacteroidia > Chitinophagales > Chitinophagaceae > Niastella > Niastella arenae. The sequence goes on from NZ_JAFFJX010000006.1 coordinate 108,214, forward strand.
TGGCTTCCAGGAGCTGTTAACCCCTGAAGATGTTGATAATCAACTAAAAGCAAAAGGAACAACACTGGTGATGATCAATTCGGTTTGTGGATGCTCTGCAGGTTCTGCCCGTCCCGGCGTATTAATGGCTGTAACCAATGCAGCAAAAAAGCCAGATCATTTGACTACCAGTTTTGCAGGATATGATATTGATGCTGTTAAGAAATTACGTGAGCATTTATTGCCTTATCCGCCATCTTCCCCGGCGATTGCCCTGTTCAAAGATGGCCAGCTGGTACACTTCATCGAAAGACATATGATTGAAGGGCGTCCGGCGCAACTGATCGCTCATAACCTGATGGCAGCATTTGAAGAATATTGCTAAAATTTCTTAGCTGATTAATTCAGCTTTGTTCATAGTGATGAACCCTCTCATTCCTGGGAGGGTTTTTTAATTCATTAAGCAATTGACAATAAGCAATAGGCAATATATGCCGATTGTCGGGCGTTACGCATATTTTTGGCAATTGCCAATTGCAAATTGCCAATTGGTTTGCTTATCATTGCAACTTTATTAAATCATTGGTAGTTACAAAAATCTATTCCTGATACATGTATCCAAACCTATATTACGCTTTTAAGGATCTTTTTGGTGTTAACTGGAACGGACTTCGTTTTATTAATTCCTTCGGTTTTTTTGTAGCCCTGTCTTTTTTAGCAGCCGCTTATATTTTGACCCTGGAATTGAAGCGCAAAGAGAGAGCTGGTTTGTTAACTGGTCAGGATGTTAAAATGATCGTGGGTAAACAGGCCAGTGCCGGGGAATTGTTATTGAATTTCTTCCTGGGTTTTTTATTAGGCTATAAGATCATCGGTTTATTTATGTCTGGCAGTGAAACAACCGCCGATCCGCAACAATATATCTTTTCATCAGAAGGGAACTTACCCATTGGTTTGGCACTCGGTGTTCTGTTTGCCGGATTGAAATGGTGGGAAAAGCATAAGCAAAAACTCGATAAACCAGAGGAGCGTACCATTCGTATCTGGCCGCACGACAGGGTAGGCGACCTGGTGATCTATGCCGCCTTGTTTGGTTTCCTGGGCGCAAAGATCTTTCACAACCTTGAGAACTGGCAGGACTTTAAGACAAATCCCATCGAGGCCTTATTGTCGTTCAGCGGATTGACCTTCTATGGCGGTTTGATCTGTGCAGCCGTAGCCATTTACTTTTACACCCGCAAACATAAAATTGATTTCCGCCATTTGTGCGATGCCATTGCTCCGGCCCTTATTCTGGCTTATTCCATCGGCCGCATTGGCTGTCAGGTGGCCGGTGATGGGGACTGGGGTATTTTGAACAGCGCCTATGTGACCGAGCCTGGTCCCGATTCCAAAGTACAGTTGGCCGATACCGCCCGTTTTCAAAGCACGCTGCAGGCACACAGCAGTTTTTATGTTCGCACTTTTCAGGTCAACAATGTTGCAGAGATACCGCATGCCAGCGTAAAAGCACCGGGCTGGCTGCCCGACTGGTTGTTCGCTTACAGCTATCCGCACAATGTAGTGAACGAAGGGGTACGTATTCCCGGCTGTGAAGAAGAGCAATTCTGTAACCATCTGCCCATTCCGGTGTTCCCAACGCCTTTTTATGAAACCGTGATCAGCTTTTTCCTCTTCCTGTTCTTATGGTCTTTGCGCAAAAAAATGAAAGTACCCGGAACCCTCTTCGGGATATATCTTATAGTAAACGGTATTGAACGCTTTTTTGTAGAGCAGATCCGGGTGAATACCAAGTATTCCATTTTTGGTTTTCATCCTACACAGGCCGAGATCATTGCAGTGGCCCTGGTGCTCGCGGGCGCCGCTTTATATTTGTATATGAAAAGAAAGTATGCTGCTAAGATCGATCCGCTTAAAGCGTAACGGCCAAATGAAATGTGATAATTTGATAAGTGATAATTTGATAATGTGATGATCCCGCAGAGCGGGACAAGTTGTGATAATGAAATAAAAGTCTAGGACAGTATAAAGAAGAGAGCCTCTGCCCCCGACAGCGTTCGGGATAGCGGAGGCTCTCTTTTAATTACGTCTTACGGTTTGGGTGTAGTAAGGTCCTGGTTATACTTCCCACTTACTTGCTGAAAGCATAGGATTCGCCTTTAGTATTTCTGCATGGTAAAAAGATCTCCTGGGGCATACCCTTGTCGAATGGGATCCTGGTCTCCAGTTCGGGATCACAATCAACCCGTTCTTTATTATCAAAAACCAGCGCATTGTTCTCTATTCTGCCAGGCAAACAATCGATGCCGCCCACAAAGTACTTACCTACGTACTGATTTTTCGTATTGTACAAAAGCACCCGGCCTGTAGCTCCCGGCGACCGTCCCCAGAACATTATGGAGGTCATGACCTTGAAAGTGCGGCCATCATCTGTTTTTACCTTTCCGAGATACTTAAGCTCGTTCCGGTTATAATGCCCTTTTTTCGAACGGTCAAAAATATAGGTCTTACCGATCTTGTTGCGTTCCAATACAAGCTGCTTTTCCTTGTCATAATTGATGTTTTGCCCGAACGCAGTGGTGACGAGCACACCGAGGCAAATAGTTAAGATTCGATGTTTCATAAGATTCTGAATTCTGGGCCAAAATTACAGGTCATACTTATTTACAACGAAGAGTATCAGCTAATTGGCGCCATACGATCGACCATTGGCCGGGATTCTCCGGTGATTGGGTACCCGGGTATTGCCCTGGCACCCGGCCTAACTGCCACCGGCAGGGCAGGGGTATCCGCTCAAACCGCTTCCATGCCACTTATCCCAAACCACCAGCTGCCTGTAACATGCCCGCAGCCTGTACGTCCTATCTGCGACCGCATTTTTCCGGATATCCCGTTAAACCACAGTTGAACACAAAACAATGTACTTTGCATTACACAGTACCTAATTTTGAACTGTAATCGATTAAGCAAAGTATTCAACAACCAATAAAAGAAACATGAGAACGCTTCCCAACCTGTTTATGATCATGCTGTTAACAGTATCAGTTGTAAGCAGGGCGCAAAACAAAACGAGTGTAAAGCTTACCGGCAAAGTAGGCGCCACCAACCAGACAGCTGTATCAGCCGCCACCATAACGCTTTTAAAAGCCAAAGACTCGAGTGCAGTAAAGACATCGGTATCAGACCAGGAGGGCAGGTATTCGTTCGCTAAGCCGCCCCAGGGCCGGTATCTTATAGTCGTTTCTGCCGTTGGTTACGATAAACAGTATTCTGCTCCATTCAACATATCTGCCGATAGCGCTGAGGTAACATTTCCACCGGTAATGCTTGCGCAACGCACGAAAGACCTGAAAGCCGTAACGGTAAGCGCCCGGAAACCACTGGTTGAACAAAAGATCGACCGTACCGTCGTAAATGTGGACGCGTTCATCAGTAATACCGGCGCCAATGCGCTGGAAGCCCTGGAAAAATCGCCCGGCATCCAGGTGGATAAGGACGGGAATATCAGTCTGAAAGGAAAACAGAACGTGGTGGTGCTTATCGATGGCCGCCCGGCCTATCTCAGCGGCGCCGATCTGGCCAATATGTTAAAAGGCATGCAGGCTTCTCAGCTGGAACAAATTGAGATCATGACCAATCCACCGGCCAGGTTCGATGCAGCGGGTAATGCCGGTGTCATTAATATCAAAACAAAAAAGAATAAAGTAAAAGGGTTTAACGGAAATGTAAGCGCCGGTGTAAGCCAGGGCGTATATTTCAAAACCAATGAAAGTCTGAGCCTGAACTACCGCAACGGCAAGCTGAACCTTTTCAGTAATTACAGCTTTAACCTTAATAACAATTTCCAGCAATTGGAGATCTTCCGCCGGTATAAGAACGACGATGGATCTACCAACGCTATTTTTGAACAGGTGGCTTACATGAAACGGCGGAACATGAACAATAACCTGAAAATGGGTATGGATTATTCCATCACCGAAAAAACAACCCTGGGCGTGGTAGTAAGCGGCTTTTACAATCCTGAAAGCAGCAACAACAATAACACCAGCTACCTGCAGGATCCCAACAATGTACTTGATTCGATTGCTACCGCCGGCTCTCATATTAAAGGCACCTGGAAAAATGCCAGCGTAAACCTGAACCTGCGTCACCAGTTCGATTCAACCGGTCGCGAATTGACGGCGGACCTCGATTATATCGTCTATGACAACGAGAACAACCAGCAGTTTTTAAACACCACGTACGAACCCAACTGGATAAAACGCTATGAAGAACAATTACAGGGTGTGTTGCCGGTGACCGTCAATATCTATTCTGCAAAAATGGATTATACCCACCCCTTGAAAAAGAACGGCAAAATTGAAGCAGGCTGGAAAAGCAGCTACGTGCAAACGGAGAACAAGGCCAATTACTACCTGTACGATGGCAGCGAATGGATGACGGACCTTGAGAAAACAAACTACTTCGATTATACCGAAAATATCAATGCCGCCTATATAAGCCTTAACAAACAGCTCACGAAAAAATGGGGCCTGCAGAGCGGACTGCGTTTTGAGAATACGAACTACAAAGGGCATCAGTTCGGGAACCCGGCCAAAGGCGATTCCTCATTCAAACGCACGTATAACAGCTGGTTCCCGACTGTGTATATCAGTTATGCCGCCAATGAACATAACCAGTTCGGCATAAACTACGGCCGCCGGATCGACCGTCCGGGATATCAAAACCTGAACCCGTTCATGTTCTTCATTGACAAATACACCTATGTAGCCGGAAATCCCTATTTAAGACCCCAGTATTCTAACAATTTTGAGCTAACCCATATCTATAAGGGTAAATTGACAACAACCCTTAATTACAGTGTAACTGAGAATCTGTTCAATGAAACATTCGATCAATTGGGTTATGCCACCGTGGTAAGGCAGGGCAATATCGGCCGCCGTAAAAATGCCGGCATCTCAGTGAACGCGAACGTACCGCTGACCAGGTGGCTTACCAGCATTTTATACACCAATTATAACTATACCCGTTACTCAGGGCAGTTATATGGCGAGGAATTGAAAGTGGAAGCCGGTAACCTGCTCATTAGCCTGAACAACCAGTTCACCTTCAAAAAAGGCTGGGGCGCCGAACTGAGTGGCTGGTACAGAAGCAAAGGCGTGGAAGGACAGATCCTGCTCATGCCCATGGGACAACTGGCTGCCGGCATCTCAAAACAGGTGTTAAAAGGCCAGGGGTCGGTGAAGGTGAACGTGCGTGACATCTTATATACCCAGAAACCGAATGGCGATATCAACTTCAAGAATACCGAGGCCTGGTTCCGGAATACCCGTGACACCCGGGTAGTTAATCTTACATTTTCTTACCGCTTTGGAAAACCCGTTAAGAGCACCAACGGCCAGCGTAAAAAAGGCGGCGCCAACGACGAACAAAACCGCGTTAATATAGGAAATTAACGAGGTGGCCGGGTGAAAGGTCTCACTCGTATATGATAACAGGCAGTTAACAAATTCCAGCAGTAAATTCGTTAAACCATCAGCGCCGGCAGCGGTCAGAATAAATGCAGGGCAACAGATTGGGAAAAGAAATGAGGAAGATGGAATTTTAAGAAAATGAAATTGGTACTGGCACAATTTCTGAATAGGTAATGATAGCTGTTTGAAAAGAATGTGGGATGCGCTACGAGTGAACAGGGTGGGCGAAACGTGCGTGAAGGGTAAGCGTTGAACATTTCGGAGTATTTAGATTTTTTTAACAGTGGACGATGAAACCAATTTACCATTTAAACGTCTTATATATACAAAGGCAATAACAAAACAGCATGGACAATGAGAAAGATCATACTTATAGCAATAGCACTTGTTTACCTGGTAGGATGTGGAATTTCTTATATGTAAAATGCGAATAATTAAGACAATAAACTTTCTTCATAAATAGCAGTCATACAGTTTTTCTCATAAGCAGTTAGTTTTGGTTAACGAGGCCCCATTTCTATGGGGCCTTTATTTTTTACAGCAGATCCTCTCTGGCAAACTGCGGCCGCAATTGTAGATCATCCACCACAAATTTTATAACGGTTCACAGGGATTTCCCTTCGGCACCTTTCTTCCTTATTTTTTTCCGCTGGTGTATTGATACCGAATATGGCCCCCTTGTAGGCGATTAATACTGATTATCATTAATCGTTTTTTAATACCGTGAATACATCGCAACTTAGCTAAGAGATTCCACCGTTAGAACCCTTCAATAATAGCACATGAAAAATACGTCTACCTGGTTAACGGGCATATTATGTTTTCTTTCCATTGTTGTTACTGCACAAAATAGGTCGGGTAAAGTAAGTGGCGTTATCACCGATGCAGATGCTCAACCAGTAGAATCGGCCAGCGCTTCCTTGCAAAGGGCAAAAGATTCATCGCTGGTTAAGGTAGCGGTTACCGACAAATACGGACTTTTTGAGTTTGATAACATTTTACAGGGAGATTATTTTGTCACCGTTACAGCTGTTGGTTACAAAAAGATCAGCAGCAAACGTTTTACAGTTCCGGTTGCATCGACGTATAAAATACCATCCTTTCAATTACAAAAAGCCGACGCAAAGACCCTGGGTGAAGTTACCGTCTCTGCTAAAAGACCCCTGATCGAGAACAAGATCGATCGAATGGTAGTGAATGTAGAGGCCGCACCAACCAATGCCGGCGCATCGGCCCTGGAAGTGCTGGAAAAATCGCCCGGCGTTACGGTAAGCAATGAAGGAGAGATCAGCCTGAAAGGCAAACAGGGGGTGCGGGTGATGCTGGATGGTAAACCAACCTATTTGTCGCCGGCCGATCTGGCCAATCTGTTAAAGAACCTGCCGGCATCAGCCCTGGATCAGATCGAGATCATGACCAACCCACCGGCCCGCTATGACGCCAGCGGCAATTCAGGCATTATCAATATCAAAACCAAAAAGAGCCTTACGGAAGGATTGAATGGTAGTATCTCAATCGGTGGCACCGTGAGCAATTGGAAATACCGTAGTAATTCCTGGGAGTATCCGGTACGCGGTACCAGCAGCATCAACCTCAATTACCGGAAAGGCAAATGGAACCTCTTTGCAAATTACAATTACAATTACCGTGAGGGCCGGGGTTCGCTGGAACTGGACCGCCGCTTTTTCGAAAAGGACGGTTCGTTGAATTCCACCTCGTTTACCAATACCCAATTCATCGGCCGCAACAACAATCAAACGATAAAGGCAGGCTTCGATTATTACGCCAATAAAAAGAACGTTATCGGCGTAGCGCTTACCGGGTTCGGATTTTTTGGGCGCCCTTATCCAACCAGTTCCCAGACGATATTCAGGCCCGATGGAAGCATTGAATCGGTACTGGAATCCAGGATCGCCAACAGGAATAACTTCTTTAATTATTCTGCGAATATAAATTACAAGCATACATTCGATTCAACCGGGCATGAGCTCACTGCCGATATTGATTATATCGGTTACCTGAACAGTGCCAGGAACACCTTGTACACTTCCATTTACGACAATAACGGCGGAGCCCTGGGCGGCCTTACCCTGTCAGGAGATATTCCCGGGTTGATCAATATCTATTCGGCCAAAGCCGACTATGTACGCCCGCTTAAAAATAATTTGCGCTTCGATGCCGGCTTTAAGGTAAGCTACGTAAAGAATGACAACGAAGTAAAATACGAACGCAACGACAACGGCACCTGGAAACCAGACAACCGCTCGAACCACTTTATTTATAGAGAAAACATAAATGCAGGTTATATAAGCTTTAATAAGAAGTGGAAGAAATGGAGCGGACAGGCAGGCCTGCGTATTGAAAATACCATTGCCAAGGGAAAACAGGTCACCAATGATTCCAGCTTTACCCGCAATTATACCAGCCTGTTCCCTACGGCATATATCAATTACGAAGCCAGTAAAAATCATGCTTTCACGTTAACCTATGGCCGCCGTATAGAAAGGCCTAATTACCAGGACCTGAACCCTTTCATCTGGTTCTTGGATTCCTTACAATACCGCCAGGGCAATCCATACCTGCTGCCTCAATATGCCAACAATATTGAGTTCCGGCATACCTGGAAAGGGCGATTCACCACGACGATCAATTATACGCTTACCGACGATGTGATATCGCAGCTCCTGAAACAAAACACCGAAAAAAGGATCACCTTTCTCACAACCGATAATGTAGCGAAGTTCAAGAATATCGGTCTGGCCATCAACGCTCCTTTTTCACCGGTAAAGAACTGGAATGTGAACCTTTTTGTAAACGTATTCAATAACCGGTATGAAGGCATATACTTCAATTCATTCACCGGCAATAACGATCCTATTGACATAAGTTATACCTCGGCGCTGGTAAACGTTAGTAACACATTTACCTTCAAAAAAGGATGGAGTGGGGAAGTGAGTGGTTGGTACCGGGGCAAGGCCATTGAGCAGTTAACGATCGCCGACCCGATGTTCTTCCTGAACCTGGGAGTGCAAAAAATGGTGATCAGGGGGAAAGGCACCCTGCGGCTGAATGTGCGCGACCCGTTCCACTGGCAGCAATTCAGGGGGCGTACGCTGTACAGCGATATAGATGTGAAGATCTTTAACCGCTGGGATAATCGAAATATTACGGCAACCTTCAGTTACCGCTTCGGTAAAAGCTCCGTGGCCCAGGCCCGTCGCAGGAATACCGGCGCCGCCGAAGAACAGAACAGGGCAGGAGGAAGTCAGAATTAGCTAATGTGCTAATTTGCTGATGTGCTAATGGAATACAGTCAGAATTAGCTAATGTGCTAATATGCTGATGTGCTAATGGAATACAGTTAGAATTTGCTGATGTGCTGATGTGCTGATGTGCTAATGGAATACAGTCAGAATTAGCTAATGTGCTAATGTGCTGATGTGCTAATGGAATACAGTCAGAATTTGCTGATGTGCTAATGTGCTGATGTATTAATGGAATACAGTCAGAATTTGCTGATGTGCTAATGTGCTAGTGGAATACAGGATCCAAGATATAATGATTGTTGTTGGTGGAATACGCAAACGTCCAGGTAACACGAGCTCCCAATAAGTTGGGTACCGTCTAATTTCATAATTAGCACATCAGCAAATTATCACATTATCACATTAACCTTTGTTCTCTCCGTTTCATGTGCAACACTAAGCCCTGACGATCGCGTCGGGGCATTTTTATGACGGCATTTTCACTTATACTATCTAATTAAGTACATTCGTGCCCTGATACTATTCAGTACTTTAAATTAACGCTATGCCTTCGTTTGACATTGTTAGTAAAGTGGACGGACAGGCACTGGACAATGCAGTGAATGTAACCACTAAGGAAATCACCAACCGCTTCGATTTTAAAGGGTCGCATGTGGTGATCAATCTCGACAAAAAAGAATTCAAGATCAACATTGAGGCCGAGGATGACATGAAAATGCGTCAACTGATAGACGTATTGATCAACCGGGCGCACAAACAGAACATTTCACCGGAAGCCTTTGACCTCTCGAAAGAGTCGTATCAAAGCGGCAAACTGGTAAAGCAGGAGGTTCTTGTAAGAAACGGCCTGAAACAGGAAGATGCCAAAAAGATCGTGAAACTCATTAAAGATTCCGGCCTGAAAGTACAGGCTCAGATCAACGACGATATCGTTCGCGTTACCGGTAAAAAGATCGATGACCTGCAGGAAGTGATCCAGCTCTGCCGCAATGCCTCCCTGGGCATTCCCCTGCAATTTGAGAATATGAGAAGTTAAAGCACCGTTGTATATAGCCAAGAGTTACAAGTTCCAGGTTTCAGGGCGCCCTCCAGTTGTGAATGCTTCCCGGTTTAGCATCCTGCACCGATAGCCATGTAACTTGTAACCTGTAACAGCTCTTGGCACAGGAAAGCCGGGAACCGGCCCCTGTGGATAATTAAGTGCAGAACAGGTGTAAAAGATAACCGGCTGAAATTTGGGAAAGAAGTAATATAATAAGTAACTTAGGTATAGAAAATCGCAGTAGACTGGTAAAATGGTTCAATGCGATTAGCGGAAAGCATTGGGTATACAGGTTATACGTGCTCGTAGCAGGTATAAAATGGATCCGGTGCTTTCTTTTTTATTTCTTGCCTTAAAAAATTACTTTTACCTACCAGTTTATTAATTTTCCATTTATCTTTATTAAATATTTAAAGAAGTCAGGAATAAAATTTAATTTGGCGGAGTTATACGGGAGAGCTAATTTTGCGGCTTTGCTGATAAAACCAGCATAACAAATCATTAAACAGCTAGTACCGCAAAATCGGTGCACAATTTAAAATCAAAGAGTTATGAAAAAGGGACTTCATCCCGAAAATTATCGGTTCGTAGTTTTTAAAGATATGAGTAACGGGTACAGTTTCCTCAGCCGTTCTACTTCACCTTCAAAAGAAACTATCAAATGGGAAGATGGTAATGAATACCCTCTCATCAAATTAGAAATTTCTAATACATCTCACCCCTTCTTCACCGGTCAAAACGTACTGGTTGATACAGCGGGTAGGATTGATAAATTCAAGAAACGTTACGAAAAGAAAAAATAAAAAGCGTAATTTCAATACAAACATTTTTGTTTTTCATGGCTATACTTTCCCTTTCCTGTTCTCAGGAAGGGGATTTTTCTTTTTATACGGATCTATTCAATACAGATCAAATGATCCCTGTCTTCAACTTACACACTGTTTTAAAGAACATTTTACTTCCGTTCGTTAGTTTATACCAATTGTTCAGGTAACAACAATGTTAAGGTGTCATTTATACATTAATGGCGCTGGTTTTGATTCCTGTCCTTACACTTCATGAAATAATACACCTGCAGAAGGTGTAACGTTGCATGCTTTCCAGGAAGTATCCCTGCTTTGTTAATACTTTGCTGTAGTTTTTATACCCATGCTGGCATCGTTGTATAACGATACACCCCCAGCAAGCGATCTCGATGTTCCGGATAGCTTCCTGATCCTTTTGAATTTCTGGCGGTTACTTATATAAATGCAGGAATTTGCAGGCAAGCAAACCAGGATTCACAGGAACTTAAAACCCTGAACTTTGACCGGTATATAAAAAATGAATTAAGTTTGACTGCCCAGCACTATCATTAGCACCGAATCAAGAAATAAGCACTAAGTATTATGAACAAAAGGGTATTTCTTTCCGATAAAGAAGTGGCTGATCATTTATTTCCCTTTACGCAAACCCGCTCTGTGGCCGATATCCGCATCGGCATTCTCACCATCCGCCAAAAATGGGAACGGCTCCTGGGTGAACCGGTGACCGTACTGAGAAAAGACGAAGAAGCAGCTGCAGATGCTATTGTTTTTGCCGCTAACATTATACCTACTGCCCAATTCATCCATTCTATGCTCGATGCCGGGGGAGCGCCTGCCCTGCAGCCCGATTACAGTTCGGTAAAGGTGTTGCAATATCCCTGGCATATATTTCTGTGGAATGACTGGGCTTTGCGCGAAGATTATCAACTGCTTACGCAACACCGGGTTTCAGCGCCCATCCCGGAGAGCGTGCAGGTGGTAAATGCCGGTAACCTGTTTATTGAGCCGGGCGCCGTTTTAAACCATTGCCTGCTGAATGCCTCAACCGGCCCCATTTATATCGGCCCTAATGCCGAGGTCATGGAAGGATCGCTGATCAGAGGCCCTTTTGCCCTGGGCGAAGGTTCGGTAGTAAAAATGGGAACGAAAATATATGGAGCGACCACCATCGGTCCGCACTGCGTCGTTGGGGGCGAGATCAAAAATTCCATCCTCTTTGGGTATTCCAACAAAGCCCACGACGGCTACCTGGGCGACTCGGTAATAGGCGAGTGGTGCAACCTGGGCGCCGGCACCTCCAATTCCAACATTAAAAATACGGCCAGCGAAGTGAATGTCTGGCATCACCCTACCCGCGAATACCTTCGTGCAGGCCTGAAATGCGGGTTGCTGATGGGCGATTATTCCCGTGCGGCCATCAATACTTCTTTCAATACCGGAACGGTGGTAGGCATTTGCGCCAATATCTTTGGCGAAGGCATGCCACCCAAGTTCGTACCCAGTTTTACCTGGGGCAACAAGGGGCTAAGCCTGTATGAATTTGAGAAAGCGCTCACAGATATAGGCAATTGGAAAAAATTAAAAAATCAGCTACTTACAGAAGCCGAAATAACTCAATTGAAACATATTTTTGGGCAATCATAAAAAGCCTTCATTACTAAAAAAGACGACTACTTATGCGCAAACAAATTGCTGCGGCTAACTGGAAGATGAATTGTACCTACCAACAAGGCGAACAGTTACTCAATGAGATCCTTTCAGCCAAAATTGCATTAAAAGAACATCAGCAAACCATTTTTGCCGTTCCTTTCCCCTACCTGATCATGGCAAAAAGTGAGACCGAGGAAGAGAACAATTATTTTGTTGCTGCTCAGAACTGTTATAACAAAAAATCAGGTGCTTACACCGGTGAGGTATCAGCCGAAATGTTGCAGTCGATCGGTATCCAATTCTGTGTGCTGGGTCACAGTGAGCGCCGTGAATATTTTCAGGAGTCGAACAAGATGCTGGCCGAAAAACTGGATCTCTGCCTGCAGCACAATATCACCCCCATATTTTGCTGCGGTGAGCCGCTGAACATTCGCGAAGCCAACACACAAAACAGCTTTGTAGAAACGCAGTTAAAGGAATCTCTTTTCCATTTATCAGATACAGATATCAAACGCATCGTGATCGCTTATGAACCCATTTGGGCCATTGGAACAGGAAAAACAGCCAGTTCTGAACAGGCCCAGGAAATGCATGCCTACCTGCGCAGTGTACTGGCCAAACAATATGGCGCTGCTACGGCCGATGCCATTTCTATCCTCTATGGCGGCAGTGTAAAAGCCAATAATGCGAAAGAATTGTTCAGCTGCCCGGACGTTGATGGCGGACTGGTAGGCGGCGCTTCACTGAATGCGTCAGAATTCATAACTATAATCAAGAGTTTAAAATAGCGCCTTCCGGCAGGATGCGAAGAAGTATGAAGTATGAGGTAACCTTCTTAACTTTTACCCCAGACTTCGTACTTCTTACTTTCAATTTCTTACTTCTTCCCCTTTGCCAATTGATTGTTAAAAGCCTTAACAATTTTTCCCCAGAAACCGCTTATGGATTGATTATTGTTTTCCTTTCCCGGGAGGAATTGTTATGGAACATTCAAAGGCATTACAGGTGCTATCCTGGCAACACAAGGAAGACAGGTTAAAGTGCCGTGAGTTTTTAAAAGATATCCAGCAGCAGCGCGATAAGACCAGTATCCGGCAACGGATCCTTCAATTCTGGAAGAACGAGCTGCAGAAGCATGTGGAGGCTGAAGAAGCGATATTATTCCCTTTTTTGCAGAAACATCATTTCCCTTTCAACTTCGTGAATATTCTCAAGCGGGAGCACGATACCATTCGCCTGCTGGCCGAACGCCTTAACCGGCACGACGAGGATTATTATCTGTATAAAGCCTTTATCAAACTGGTTGACCAGCATAGCCGCTTTGAAGATGAGATCATCTTCAGAAAAATGGAAGAATTGATTCCCCAACAGGAACTAAGTCAGCTAAATACGTCAATGGCTGCAGCACGCTGAACGCCCAACGCAGAACGCCAAACGCTTAGCCGCATTGAAACGTTTTTAGTTTTTAGGGAATTACCCATTAAAAAGAATTGCGTTCAGTGTTCAGCCTCAAGCGTTTTGCGTAAAATTATGTAGTTTAGCTCCCGCTAGTGCCGGAGAAAAAATTACATAATGACAAAGATTCTGCTAATTAAAACAGGAGCAGCCGGTGATGTTGTTCGTACTACCGTATTGTTGAATGCGCTGCAAGGGTCCGTTACCTGGGTTATCGACAGCAGGTATGAACCTATTTTACCAATAAGGCATCCCCATTTACACCGCGTAGTAACCCTCGACAATGCGTTCGAAACCTTACAGCACGAGATCTTTGATCATACGATTTCCCTTGAAGAAGATCATACCTGCGCCCTGCTCGCCTGCAGGGTACCTACCAAAAAACTAACCGGCATTTATCTCGAGAACAAACGGCTTACCTATACGCCTGATTCAGCCGGCTGGTACGACCTGAGCCTGCTATCAACGCTGGGCCATGCAGCCGCCAACGAGGCCAAAAAGCAAAATAAAGCCAGCTTTCAGCAATTGTTGCTGAATATGTTCGCACTACCCTTCAACGGCGAAGCCTATAGCATTTACCGCAATCATCAGATCAGGCCCGATCAGCGGGTGGTTGGTATTGAAACCAGGGTGGGGGCCCGCTGGCCCAATAAAGGCTGGAGCGGTTATCCGGCACTGATGAACAAACTCGAGCAACTGGGCTATGAATGCCGGCTGCTGCAGGAACGCAAGACCATTACAGAATACCTCGATGATATTGCCGCTTGTGGTTGTATCATTTCAGGCGATACCCTGGCAATGCATGTAGCCATGGCCTATCATATTCCTTCCATTGCTGTCTTTAATTGTACCAGTGCCGCCGAGATCTACGATTATGGCACGCTTAAAAAGATCGTAAGTCCCATGCTGATGCAAGCTTTTTACAAGACCAGCTTTTCACAGGCTGTTATCGATTCTATATCGCCGGAAGAAGTATATGCAGCATTTCTGCAACTTAAAGGGGTTAACCCATTGCAAAAAGTGTAGGGTTCCGTTCGCGCACTTTTGCAATCGTATATTCCCCTGAATTCAGCAGCGCCTGTTCTTCCCAGGCCTTGTACGCCGTTTTATTCTGCATGATTCCCGCCAGAAAATTCACCAGGTGTTCAATAGAAGTGTACCTGAAACAACTGCTTTCGAGGTTGGCCGAAATACGTAAAGCCTGTGGCGCAATGAAGGGGCGGGCATGTTTTATTACATCGAACATATTGCCCGATGATTTGGTGAGGCCATAGGTTTCAGGGATAGCGTAACATATTGCCGTATTGATGACGGAGGGTATATAAATAAAATGAGCGCTGTTCAGCTGCCTGTCAAACTCATCCTGGTGCACGATGCGGGTATCATAAACCGTTATTGTAGCATACTCCGTTTTCAGGGCGGCTGCCCGCTGAATAATGGCTTTGCCATAGGCATCGGTATGTCCGCCCAGAAGGGTAATATGCAACCGCAGTTTCCGGGCTTCCGCCATCTTCAGCAATTCAAAGGCCTCACGGTAATCGCGCCGTTTTTTGTCGAGCGACCCCGGCACCACGAGGTGCAGGTATTCATGAATGGTGAGCCTATGTTGTTCGCTTTCAAAAACAGCCCCCGGCACATTGTGGATCTGCATTTGTCCGCCCGTAGTTTCACGCAGGTAACCGATCATGGTATCAGAAACCACATTGTATTCAGTTACACGTTTAATGAGGGCCTTTTTGCCGATATGATGCATCAATTGCCGGAATTGATACGACCAGCGCGACCTAAACAGGCAATTAATGTCGTGCACAGTGATCACCACCCGCGCGATCCGCAGGGCGCCAATGACCCAGGCGTAGAACAGATGGTTATTGCTGATGGTATTGAGGTAAAAGATATCGAGTTTATGTTTTTTGGCCGCTTTGTACAATTGGCGGAAAAAGCGCCATTTACCGCCGGCAGGATCCAGTATTTCCCATTGAAAGCGGTGCACCCCTTCCTTAAACAGGTCGGCGAACCGGCCATATGTATCGGCATCGGTAAAGATCACAAGCTGATTGGCAGGCATATCAAACAATTGAATGACGGGGTAAGCGCCCTCAAAATGCTCCATTTCAAAAATGCCTGTTTTCATAATGATGAATATATTATGTTTGCAACGTACATAAAGGGCGCACCCATTACCCGTCAAAACTTGGCAAACTTAAAAAAAAATTTACTCTATAATTTTTTACTCTCCTGCAGCCAGGTGTTGCTGCCGCTTGTTTCGATCCCCTATATTTCGAGGGTACTGGACCCGGAAGGGATTGGGAAAATAAGTTTCATCGATTCATTAAGCTACTGCTTTGTTGCCATTGCCGAATTTGGTATTGTAGTATATGGTATCCGGGAGATCACCCGCGTAAAACACGATAAAGAGAAATTAGAAAAGACGGTATCGGAGCTGCTGGCCCTGCATTGCATCACCTCGGGCATTACCCTTGTTTTGTATAGCATTACAGTTTTTATACTTTGGCAGAAGATAGAGGATATCCGGCTGGTCTTTTTTTCGGTGGCCTTTTTACTCACCAATAGTTTTGCCTGCGAATGGTATTTCTGGGGACTGGAGAAATTCCGCTATATCACCATCCGCTCTTTTCTCAGCCGCTTACTGGGGCTTATTGCCATGTTTGTGCTGGTAAAAGCGCCAGCGGATTATTATATTTATTATGGTATTATTACAACAGTGGCCATTGCAAACCTGCTTACCAACCTGTTGAATGTATTCAGGGAAATACCTTTGCGTTTTCAGGCCCTGCAATGGAAACGCCATGTAAAACATGCTTTAACCACCTATTTTATCAGTCTGCTGTACAGTGTTATGGTTTGGCTCGATAATGTACTGTTGGGGATCATGACCACAGCGGCAGTGGTAGGCATTTATTCAATGTCGATAAAAATGATACGGGTAAGCGTTAGCCTTTTTACCGATATGTTCCTGGTATTATATCCCCGCACCTCCACTTTATTACACGAGGAAAAGGACAAAGAACTGGAGCAGACCATCCTACGATCGGTACAACTGGTGTTTATCATTACCATTCCCGCATCGGCAGGTTTATTCCTGCTGGCTGAACCATTGGTAAACGCTATACTGGCCGGGCGTTTTATACGTGCATCGGTCAATGTTCAGCTACTGGCATTACTGCCCTTAATAAAGACCTACGGCTTTTTCCTCAATAAACAGATATTGGTGGCCCACGGTAAAGAAAAACTTCAATTGTACGGCCTGGTCATTGGCAGTATGGTATATCTGTTATTAATGGTTGGACTGTCGTATTACCTGCAGGACCGGGGCGCCTGTTTAGCGATGATCCTAGGCGAATCGATTGTACTCGCCATGGGTTACCGGTATGTAAAAAAATACTTTCCGGGTATGCAGATATTCGATAAAGTTACTTTCTTACAATCTGTGCTGGCCTCCCTTTTATTTATCCCGGTAATATGGCTTTTGAAAATGTTCCTTCTATCACCTGTTTTGATCATTCTGTCGGCCCTGGCCACCTGTATACCGGTTTATTTTGTTACACAACTATGGCTGATGAAAAATAAACTGGTGCGCCATTTATATACAAGCGCCATCAGCGCACTGAAAAAAGCCACCGCAAATACCCAATAATCATTATCCGGAAATGCCAGCCGCAAAAAGATATTTTATAAAAGAACATTTACACCGGGAAGTATTTCACGGCGGCATCGGTAATGTAGATGCAGAAAAAATAATGATAGCGCAGGGCTATGAGGCTATCGAGTTTCCCGGCACCTTTGATTTTTCATTAAAGTCAAAATGGAAAAGGCTGCAGCAATTGATCAGGCTTTTTTTCAGCATTGGCGCCGGTGACCTGGTGGTTTTTCAATTTCCCTTATATGCAAAGATCCATGAGCTCCTGATACGATTGCTGCGTTTTAAAGGGGTACACATCATTTGTATGATCCTCGATATTGATGGATGGCGTAATGGCAACGAAATGATCCTTGAAAAAGAGAAGAAAGCATTTCGCCGGTTCAGGTACTTTATTGTACACAATGAACGAATGCAAAAATGGTTACAGGCCATCGTACCAAACGCCACGATTGCCCAGTTGCCATTCTTCGATTTCCTGGCCACACCCGCTTACCGGCACCGGCCAAAAGACAACCGCATTATTATTGCGGGTGACCTGCAAAAAACCGCTTTTATTCAAAAGCTGGGACAGGTTCCGCAGCTGTCATTTTCCATCTACGGCGGCGGTTATGCAGCTAATAATGAGTTTCCGCCAAATGTGTTGTATAAAGGGGTGTTTCCGCCCTATGAACTCGTGCATCACCTCGAAGGTTCATTCGGACTGATCTGGTATGGTTCAGACATCGACAATTTCACTGGAAATTATAGCAGTTATCTTACGGCAATTACTCCACATAAACTTTCATTGTTCATCATGGCGGGCATACCCCTGATCGTACCGGCCACATCTGCCAGCGCCATACTGGTAAAAGAATACCGTATCGGCTGTACGATCGAGCGCCTGTCGGAGATAAGCGACCTGATCAAAAGTGTAAGTGATAGTGCGTATCAAAAGATGGTCGACAATACGCGGCCCTTAGCTGCACAAATTAGCGAGGGTTATTTTCTTAAAAAAGCGCTCACTGAACTCGAACGAAAAATTTATGAAAGTTAACGAGTGTGCAATTGAGCACCATCAATTCCACAAAATTCGCATCAGCAATTAACCAGAAACCAACGGGGAGTAAGATTGACAACAATAACAGGTAGCGATCATATTTATAGGTAAAAAAACCAATTAAGAACAATCCTTCCATAACAATCCCGCTCAGGTAAGCCGCATTTATCCACCCCGGATGTTGTAAAGCCCATTGGTATAAGCCAGCCTTCCAGGAATTGGGTTCATAATATAATAAAGCAGCTGCATTCTTTTTCAGAATAAGCAAAGCCTGATCGGGATGTAACCAGGAGAACCGGAAGAATTTCCACAAAAAAGCATCGGCCCAGATAAATAGTAGAAAATAACGCAAGCCCCGCCAGAGAAAATTAAAGGTTTTGTAATTGGCGGCTGTAAAGGGAACGGCAATCATCAGCCACCCGATCTTGTGATTGGTATGATGGGCGCCGAATGTATTGAAGGTAATAAAATAAATGAAGTACAATATAATGAACGCCCAAATAAACACTCGTTTTCCGGGATACAAAAGCGGCAGGATGCAGAAGGTAAAAAGCGCCAGATCGAAAAGGCAGGCAACCCAAAAATGTGTGGTAATAAATTCAGGAATACCAAACCAGTGCATTACCCAATAGGTAAGATCTACATATGGATATTTTAAAACAGGTTGCTGCAGCTGATGTACCAGGTTGCCGGAAAAAAAAGACCAGATGAGCGAGGTTAATAACAACGCAAACACTACCCGGGCGATGCGGGTTTGCTGCCAGGGTGTATAAAAGTTAATATGGGTCACGGCCTTTCCCATTTTTCGAAGGGGTAAACGGCGTCTGTCACCAATGCCTTATCCGTATAATGAGCTTTTACAACATCAATTTGAAGCGAACGAACGGGCTGACCGGTTACCTGTTGCAGGTACCGGGCATACCAGTTTAAAAAAGCCGCTTGTTGCGGTCCGGTATTGAACAACGATCTTTCGAGGAACCGGATCTGCGCATAGCGATGCTGCAATTTGCTTTGCAGGAAACTGATGGTAGGATCCTGGTTATTATTGTCTTTTATTCTTTTATAATAGGCGAGGGGAGTAGAGAGGTAAAACCGCGTATCGGTATTGGGATGATCATAAATATTAACAACTGTAGAGTCGTTAATAGTGGTTCGCAGGATCTCATATTGTTGAACAGGCTTTTCCTTTTCAGAGTACATACCCCAAACAAAAAAAGGCGTCACTTCATCGCCCAATAAGTTGGCCATTAGGGTGAGGGCTGTGAAAACAGTTAAAATATAACACAATCTTTTGTTGTGATGCCATACCTGGTAGAGGAAAGTTCGATGTATCATGTAGTCCTTCACATAAGTGGTTAGCGGATTATTTCAGTTTTGAAACCAGTTCCACATATTCCTGCATAGCAGATTCCTTTGTCTTTCCCTTTACCCCTTCCCATGCATTGAATTTGGCTTTGGCAACAAAATCGAAGGCATTGGCCGGCGGTTCTAAATTAATATCGCCTTCGGTAGCCTGCTTATACAAGGCGTATAATTGTAGCAGGATATCGTTTCCCGGTTTTTCGGTTAAGGTTTTACTACGGGCTACCGCCTGATCGAATTGTTCCTGGATATTCATATGATACTTATTTATTTTGCCTGCTGCGAAAATAGGCGTTTCCGGGCACTCCCGGCTGTAAAACAGCCGCCGTTTACCGGCCCATGTCGGCTGTAACAGGACAGTTCATGAAAGCTCGCATTTATTTTGTAATAAATTTATCGCGAATATGTTATTCGGAAAATGATTTATATCATTTGTTATATTAAATAATATACGAACTTTAAAAGAAAAGTCATTCATGAGAACGGTAGACGATCTTATTGCCAGTAAACCCCGTCCGGAAAATTTCATTCAGCCAGATGCATTGGTGATTGATGCCCTGCGCCAGCTCGACCAGGTGAATTTAAGTTACCTGATCGTGATGGAGGGAAAGACGTACAAGGGTATTTTTTCCGAACGTGATTACAGTCGGAATGTAGTTTTAAAAGGCCGCAGCAGCAGTTCGGCCCTTGTGAAGGAAGTAATGACCACCGATCTGCCGGTAGTATCGCCCCAGGACACGGTGGAACATTGCATGACCCTGATGACCAGGAACAAAGCCCGTTACCTGGTAGCGCTGGATAGCGACCAGTTCATGGGTATTATCACTATTCACGATCTGCTTAGGTTGATCTTAGCCAATAAAGCGGAAGCCTTCGACGATGCGATCACGAAGAAGCTGATAGATATAAACGAAGGACCGGGACGCATTTACTAGTTCATCATTCATTTGTTCAGGCTATTAAGTAACCGTGCCACGGTTTAAAAATCGTGGCACGGTTAATATAACTACCAATTATCAGTTCTGAACGGATCCACCGGTAAGCCTTCCTTACCAAATAAATTACCCATGGCGGTATTGGTGAAACCATAGCGCACAGCCACCGGCTCTTTCACCTGCTTGCTTGAAACAACCAATTGATCGTTCTCGATCTTCCCATCAGCCGGGTAAAACTGACGGTCGCTGCCCGCCACATACAGTTCGGTAACTGTTTTTCCTTTAACCATCAAACCGGCAGGCGCATTATCAAAGGAGATATATGCTTTACCCTTCTTCACTTCCATATTTTTAAACACAGGGCTTTTATAAACGATGCCTTCTTTCTTGTATGTGTCATGCAAAGCCCAGTTGGCGAGGCGGGCGCCTACATCATGTTTATTGATTGGGTGAATATTATTGGTATCGGCTACCAGGTCCGTAATAACTACCATGCCTGTATGCGGGAAGGACATTGACTTTGTTTGCTGTTCGCGTAATAAGGCCCCGATGAGCGGACTGTTATACTTGTAAGGAGCGATCTGCACATAATAAAAAGGGAACTCTTTATTCCATGCTTTGCGCCAGCTGTCGATCATGGTGGTGAATAATTTGCCGTAGGTAGCGGCCGTTTCTGTATTGCTTTCGCCCTGGTACCAGATAGAACCAGCAATGCCATACCTGGTAATGGGGGCAATCATGGCATTATAAGTATAACCGGGGGTAATGGGCCAACGCGCATCGTTCTTTTGTTTGGCCGCGGCAGCTTTCAGCTCGGCATCATTGTTCACTTTTTCTTCGGGCGTCCACACTTCAGCGGGTGTACCTCCCCAGCTGGCATTGATCAAACCGATGGGAACGTTCAGCTGCTGGTTCAGTTTCTTGCCAAAGAAATAGCCAACAGCGCTGAAAAATTTCAGGGTATTGGAATCGCAGATCGTCCATTTGGCAGCGCAATCATCCTGTGGATATACTGCCGTGGTTTTGGGGATATGAAAGAAACGGATATTCTTATTATAACAGGTAGGTAATTCCGCAGCTATATCAGGCAGTTTATTATAATAGTTCCATTCCATATTCGACTGGCCCGAGCAAACCCATACTTCACCGATCATTACATTTTCGAGCACGATGGGCGCGGGTGTGTTGCTGCCCCAGATGGTGATGGTATACGGACCGCCGGCAGCAGGCGTTTGCACAGAAAACTGCCAGTTCGCATCACGGGTAGCCTTTAAGGTATCGGATCTATTATTCCAGGAAGTGGTGATGGCGATCTTTTCGCCGGGGCCGGCCCAGCCCCATAATTTTACGGATGATTGTTGCTGCAGCACCATATTACTGCTGATGACCGCGGGTAAACGGATGGCGGCATGGGAAGCAATTGCAAATGAACATAAGAAAAGGAACGAAGACCATTTTTTCATTGGTGATTTATTTATTTTTTCAAATTGGCCGGGCCCGTCGGGGCGACCGGTAAGACGGGCTTCATATTAAATAGCAATATAATGACAAGAAGAAGCAATCCAAATTGAAAAGGTTGTTTGCATTATAAAAAAAGCCGATGGATGTCCACCGGCTGAATCAATTGGCATAAGACAATAGGCAGGAAGCAATTAAAAAAATTTGGAATCCGCGATAATCGGCGGGTATTGCCTATTGCTATTGTCAATTGCCTATTGCTACAGGCTTCCAGTTGAAAGTCACGTTCACTTCAATATCGGGATGAATGCTGTACATAACGGGGCAGGTATTAGCCGCACGTTCGAGGATGGTCTTTTGTTTGTCATCAACCTGCAGGGTATCGGGGAAATGAAATGTTAAATTTATACCACCGATCCGGCGGGGATCAGCCTTCATGATCTTTTCTACATCGATCTTAATGCCTTTGATATCGAGATCCATATCCCTTGCTTTGATGCCCATGATCGTAAGCATGCAGGTTCCCAGGGCAGTTGCCACCATATCGGTCGGGGAAAAACGTTCGCCCATACCCTGGTTATCTGGCGGCGCATCGGTTTCAATAACGGATCCGGATTTTAAATGGGTACAAACCGTTCTCAGATTTCCTTCGTAAACTACTGTTGAGGTCATTATGTATATTTTTACCTTAAATTTACGTTTAATAATCAAATCATAGCCAGTGAAGAAATTTGTTTTGTTCCTTTTGGCTGGTACGCTTGCTACTCAATTATGGGCGCAAGATAATCCAACTCCCAAATCACCAACAGCAAGAAAAGACAGACAGGCCGCAAAACGTGAGAGAATCAACAACCTGCTGAAGCAGGAAGAAGAAGGAGAGATCATTTTCGCCAGGCAAAACGCTTTCGGAATAAAGTTGAATACCGATGGCTATGGACTTTCCTACGAAATAGGGCGGTTTAAGAGCGCACGTGTGGCTAATATTTTCCAGCTGGAAATAAATGAGAAAAAGCACAAGAAAGAAAAACGCACATCCCTGCTGAATGGCTTCAACTTCAACAGCGTCATTTACGGGAAGCTGAATAATTTCTACCAGGTAAAACTGGGCGCCGGTCAACAACGTATTATTGGAGGAAAAGGCAATAAGAACGGGGTAGCGGTTATGGCCGTTTATACCGGGGGCGTTGCCGTGGGATTGCAAAAACCCTATTTTGTAGATGTGGTTGACCAGGCAAACCAGCGCTACCGGAAAACATACCCCGAAATCATCGACAGCAATTATTTCGAACAGGGCGCTTCCGGTTTTACGGTAGGGTGGGACAGGGTGCAACCCAAATATGGCGTACACGCCAAAGGAGCCCTTCGGTTTGACTATGGCCGGTTCAATGAAACCGTAGCTGCCATTGAAGTAGGTTTGAATGCCGAATATTATATTCAGAAAGTATCGCAAATGGCTTATAATCCGGAGAAGAACTTTTTCTTCAATGCCTATATCTCCTTGTTACTGGGGCGGAGAAAGTGATGCCCCGCAGCCATATCCCCGGCCACAGGTCTAAAGGGGAAGAAAAAACATTCGAATGGAGGATCTTCTAAACAGAAGGTCCTCTTTTTTATATGGAAACTGAGAACATGAACCCGGAACCGCGGGCCCTGATCGATAAGCCTGTATCCGGCACCCGGCAACCTGCAACTGGAAACCGACTGGTAACCGGTAACTGGCAACTGGTAACCGGTAACCGGCAACTGGAAACCGACTGGTAACCGGCAACCGGCAACTGGCAACTGGCAAATGGCAACCAGCAACTGGCAACTGAAAACCGACTGGTAACTGGCAACCGGCACCCGGTAACCGGCAACTGGAAACCGACTGGTAACCGGCACCCGGTAACCGGCAACCGGTAACCGGGCAACCGGTAACCGGGCAACCGGTAACTGGAAACCGGTAACCGGTAACTGGGCAACCGGCAACTGGAAACCGACTGGTAACCGCAACCGGAAACCGGTAACCGGGCGACCGGTAACCGGTAACTGGCAACCGGTAACCGGTAACTGGAAACCGACTGGTAACCGGCAACTGGTAACCCGGCAACCGGCAACCGCCTTGCGCCTTCCCCCTGATTCCCAATAGATTTCCGCAGTTTTATGTTATTTTTGTGAACGATAAATAAAGGCCATTCCAGTAGTTGGCTATGTATCAAAGTGTTATAATCAGACTCAGCAACCTTTTGGGTTTTGGTGTGTTATTATACCTGGACCGTGAACACCCTAAGGTTTAATCAGAATAAAAAGACTTATGCAGGAATTACCCGTTATTAGTAATGTAAACGAATCGACTTCTGTTGTTAAAAAGCCTAACTGGTTGCGCGTAAAATTACCCACCGGCGAAAATTACCGGCATGTACGCAATCTGGTTGACACGCATAAACTACACACCATTTGTGAAAGCGGCAATTGTCCAAACATGGGCGAATGCTGGGGCGAAGGAACGGCCACTTTTATGATCCTGGGGAATGTATGTACCCGCAGCTGCGGCTTCTGCGCCGTAGCTACCGGCCGGCCCGATGCCGTTGATTGGGACGAACCCCAGCGGGTGGCGGAAGCCATTCACCTGATGAAAGTGAAACACGCGGTACTCACTTCCGTTGACCGCGATGAACTGAAAGACGGCGGCAGCACCATCTGGTATAATACCATCAAAGCCGTTAAAGCATTAAATCCCGATACTACACTCGAAACCCTAATACCTGATTTTAAGGGAAAGGCAGAAGACATCCAACGCGTCATTGACGCCGCACCGGAAGTAGTATCCCATAATATTGAAACGGTAGAACGCCTTACCCGCCAGGTACGCATTCAGGCCAAATACCGCCGCAGTATGGAAGTGCTGAAGATCCTGAAACAGGGCGGCATGCGCACCAAAAGCGGCATTATGTGCGGCCTGGGCGAAACCAGGGAAGAAGTGCTGCAAACCATGCAGGACCTGCGCAATAGCGGAGTTGATGTGATCACCCTGGGACAATACCTGCAACCTACCAAAAAACATTTGCCGGTATTGCGGTTTGTACATCCCGATGAATTTGCTGAGTATCGCGAAGCCGGTTACAATATGGGCTTTGACTATGTTGAAAGCGGTCCGCTCGTTCGTTCTTCTTATCACAGCGAACGCCACGTGATCCCTGGATACGGAAAAGAGCAGTGGTTGAAGCAGAAAGAAATGATGGTTCAATAATGAAAATGAAGTAAGGATTCGGATCTTACGATTTCATTATTCACTTTCCTGTTCATATTGCTTACTCAATATTCAATATTAACATTGCTTGGTCTTTTACCCGCGTTTGGGTTTACCCAACTGAAATGGGTAAAAGCGAACAACGAATTCGACAGCCTGCCTCCGTCCATTCGCATTTTTAAAACAAGCGATTCTTTGAACGGCCGGCCTTTTAAAGCCTGGTGCGCGGAAGTAAAACTGAAAGACAAACGACTCGATTTTTCGACGCAGACAGGCGATGGCAACTGCTATACACCGGCGCAATTCTTCAACAACGAAGGAAAGCCATATATCGTCGTAAACGGCGGTTATTTTTCCCCGCAAACCCATCAGAACTTAAGCCTGATCATTCGCGAAGGAAAAATAGTAGCCTATAATGTTCCTGCCCTCAAAAGCCTGTTCAGTGATTCTTTTTATTATGCCACCCGCAGCGCTTTTGGCATTTCCAAAAACCGGCAGGCGGATGTAGCCTGGGTCTTTACCGACACGGCTACGCGATGGCCTTATGGCTTTCAAACGCATCCCATTATTGCCAAAGGAAGCAATCCCGATCCAACATTTGCCGACCTGCATACCATTGAACACTGGAACTGGTGGAAAATGCATACCGCCGTTGGCGGCGGTCCGGTCCTGGTGCAGGAAGGGGCTGTTTTAATTACCAATAAAGAAGAACAACTATATGCCTTTGAAAGGAACGACCGGCATCCGCGTACGGCGATGGGGTACACCCGCAATAACCGCCTGATCATCCTGGTTATACAGGGCCGTGCGCCCGGTATTGCCGAAGGCGCTACCCTCGATGAGGAAGCGCGGATACTGGTTGACTTGGGTTGTGTGGAAGCGATTAATCTCGATGGCGGCGGCAGCAGCTGTATGCTCGTCAATGGAAAGGAAACCATTCAGCCGGCAGATAAAGAAGGCCAACGCCCGGTAGCCAGTGTGTTCATAGTGAAGAAAAAGCAGCCCCGAAGTAAGAAGTAGGAGGCAGGAAGTAAGAAAAACCGGAAAGTTTATAAGAAAATAAAAAAGGGACAAAGCAAATTTCAGGAATCCGGCTTTGTCCCTTTAACATTATAAACCATACAATCTTCGTAACTCTTAGGTCTTACTTCTCTGGTTCAAGCCGTGTACGAAGAACGAAAATTATCATTTAAACAACCTTGTCGGTTTTTACTTCCCATACCAAAGCGCTTGCCCCCAGCACCGCTGCATCCGCCTCGCGCAGTTCAGAGAACAAGAGTTTCACTTTGTTCTGGAAGATCGGCAGCAGGTTCTTTTCCATATGCTCGCGGGTGGGCTTCAGGATCAGATCGCCGGCCTTGGTCATTCCACCGAATAAAATGATGGCCTCGGGAGAAGAGAACATCACAAAATTGGCCAGCGCCAGTCCCAGTACCTCACCGGTATATTCATACACTTCTTTGGCTATTTCGTCGCCCTGCATGGCACATTCATACACGATGCGGGAATCGATCTCTTCCTTCGCATAATTGCGCAACAGGCTGTCGCGTTTCAGGTCACGCTCCAGGAACTCGATGGCAGTGAGTGATACACCGGTTGCTGAAGCATAGGATTCGAGCGAGCCCCGTAAGCCGGTGCCTTTGTGCAAACGGCCGCCGGGGATAATGGTGGTATGCCCCAGTTCGCCGGCAAAACCATCATGCCCATAGATCAGCTGACCATTGGCCACGATGCCGCTGCCTACGCCGGTACCCAGCGTGATCATTATAAAATCGCGCATACCGCGGGCCACGCCATACATCATTTCACCCACCGCAGCCGCATTGGCGTCATTGGTGAGGGAACAGGGAATGCCGAATTTATCGTTCATCAGCTGGATCAGGGGAACCAGTCCTTTCCACGGTAAATTCGGGGCATATTCAATCGTGCCTTTGTAATAGTTGCCGTTGGGCGCACCTATACCGATACCACGCACGGCATTGATGCCGCCAATTTGATCGATGGCCGGAGCCAGGGCGGCGGCCAGTTCATCAATATAATCGTTTACATCCTTGTGTTTGCGGGTTGAAATGGCTCCCCGGTAGGAAATATCCCCCCGGTGATCTACGATCCCGAATACGGTGTTGGTGCCGCCAATGTCTATTCCGATGGCATACTCTTGTTGTCTCATTGCATTTAATCAGTTTCTTTAGTTTCAGTCTTTATCCAACATGTCTCTGCCGGACTGCAAATTGCCAATTGCCCTTTGCCAATTGTTTTTGCGGCGTGAAGATACCATCTATTTATGTAATTAATGGCCTCCTGCACTCTCTAGTTTGTCATAATCAATGCCTTGTCTTTTCAGGATCGCTTTGGCGCGAATCGCATAGAAAGCGAGGTAAGCAAAACAAAGCACGCCTACGATGAAGGAAGCCTGGATACCGATCACTTCGGGGCCGGCCAGCCAACCCTGCAACAAACTGATGAATCCACCACCCATGATCATCATGATCAGGAAGCTGGCGCCTTCGTTGGTATGCCGTCCAAGCCCGGCAATGGCCAGGGTAAAGATACAGGGCCACAGGGTAGAACAGAACAAACCTACGCTGGTGAAGGCATATACACTGATCCAGCCATCAGCCAGCATCCCGATGATCAAACCGGCCATTCCGAGGGCTGAGAAGATCAGCAATTGCCGGGCGGGGTTACCGCGGCTCAAGAGATCGCCAATGATCAGGGCAACGATCACGGCAGCGTATATATAAAATGGCGTTACATCGTGATTCGCGATCTTATTGATGAGCAGGAAAACGCCAAATGCCAGGTAAGGCATAACAAAACGAAGCACAGATTTCATACTGGCGCCAATGGGAAATGCACCAATGGAGGAAGTCCAGCGGCCCATCATCAGGCTGGCCCAGTACAACGAAACCCAGGGTGCAATACTTTCCGTAGGAAAAGGATTGCCATTCTCATCTTTCAGGTGTTCGCTCATGAACTGCGGCAGGTTACTGGCCGTAGCCACTTCTACCCCTACATAGATAAAAATGCCGATCATACCCAGCCACAATTGGGAATAGTTCAGTGCACTTCTTTTTGTGGCAACCATAGGGCTGGCAATATCAGTAGGCGTAGCCACCTTACTGGTATCATCGGCATGTTCGATCTTATTGGGAATAGGAGAGATCTTAAATATGATGGCTACCAGGATAAAGGCGGCGCCCAAGACCAGGTAGGGCACTTTTACGGCGCCAATATCGGCCACTTTTGCAGCAGCACCGCCGGTTACCGAACCAAAGATCGCCAAACTTACGATCACCGGTCCCAGGGTAGTACCCAGGTTATTGATACCGCCAGCCATGCTTAAACGCTGCGAGCCGGTTTTGGGATCTCCCATTACAATGGCTAGTGGATTGGCAGCCGTTTGTTGCAGGGAAAAGCCCAGTCCCACGATAAATAAACCCGTGATCATGATCAGGAAGGATTCGGTTTCAGCAGCAGGGTAAAAGAGCAGGGTACCCAATGCAGAAACCACCAGTCCGAGGGCAATACCATTCTTATAGCCAATTTTATTAAGAATATCGCCGCCGGTAGCTCTACTGATCAGGTAGTAAATAACAGAACCAACAGTATACGCTACATAAAATGCAAAGGAGATCATTTGCGATTGCCAGGGCGCCAGGTTCAGTTTTTCCCGGAAAACCGGGATCAGAATATCGTTACTGGCAGCAACGAATCCCCAGAAAAAGAATACAGAGATCAGTACAGCAAATTGCGACCATTTGGTTTGTTGGCTCATTTAAAGGTTGGTTTTAGTCAAAAGATTTTTTTAAAAGTAATAAGATTTTTGCCAATGCCGGCAGCGACTGTTTTAGCTTTGTTGCAATTCAAATTGCCAAGTTACCGCTTTAGCAGCTTGCAGGCACAAATTTTTATATTCTCCCTGTTTATACCTGGTGCAAACCAGCACACATACCGGTGTCATACGCAGTTCTGTTTGTAATCATTTTTTTTATATCTGTGTCGGTTGTGATATACTTTCATAATTTATTCAGTAGCTTAGAGCCAATACAACCAACTGGAATCATTATTTAAAATGGCTGTCACGAATGGATATTTTACATGTAAGCGCGGAATGTTACCCAGTAGCTAAGGCAGGAGGGTTGGGAGATGTAGTAGGGGCCTTACCAAAGTACATGAATGAGCTGGGCCATACGGCCCGGGTGGTAATGCCTATGTACCGGACGAAATTTTTATATGCCAATGATTGGGACGTAGTGCATAAAGGCCACACCAACATGGGCAACTGGTGGTTTGAATTTACCATCATAAAAGAAAAGTCCGATAAACTGGGCTTTGAGCTCTACCTCGTAGATGTGAACGGTTTGCTCGATCGCGAAAAAGTGTATGGCTATAATGACGACACCGAACGTTTTACCGCTTTTCAGATCTGTGTGCTCGACTGGCTGAATGCCTGGGCACAAAAACCCGATATTCTCCATGTGCACGATCATCATACCGGATTAATACCATTTATGGTAAGGCATTGCCTGAAGTACAGGTCACTCGCAGGCATAAAAACAGTGCTTACCATTCATAATGCTCAATACCAGGGTTGGATGCCCTGGAGCCGCAGTATCCTGATCCCCCAATGGGATATGTGGAAATGGGGCATGCTCGACTGGAACAATACCATCAACCCCCTTGCCAGCGCCATTAAATGCGCCGATATAGTGACCACGGTAAGTCCCAGCTATCTGGCCGAACTTAGATACATGAGCAATGGGCTGGAAGCCCTGTTCGAGTATGAAAAAGGCAAATGCATAGGCATCCTCAATGGCATCGACGACAAAGTATGGGACCCAAGGGAAGATACCTATTTGCAACACCATTATTCTATAGCAGACCTCGAAGCCGGCAAGGCAAAAAATAAAATGTTATTGTGCGACCAGTTCAGCCTTGATTTTGATAAACCGCTCATCGGTTTTATCGGGCGGCTGGTTGGCGAGAAAGGAGCCGACCTCTTGCCACAGGTGATCGGCGATTCATTTTACTACATTGGCAGGCGCATGAATTTCCTCGTATTGGGCAGTGGCTTCCCCGAAGTTGAAGCCGGATTGAATGCGCTAAAACCTTTATCGCAATACGATTATAATGTATTTATCGGTTATAACGAAGGGTTAAGTCATACCATGTATGCCGGGCTTGATTTTTTGTTAATGCCTTCACGGGTAGAACCATGCGGACTGAACCAGATGTATTCGATGCGGTATGGTACCATACCAATGGTACGCCGTACAGGTGGACTAAGAGATACCGTTATTGATATTGGTGATGTAAACGGTTACGGCATCTGTTACAATCATGCAAGCGTTCAGGATATAACGCATGCGGTATGGCGGGCAGCTGAATTATACCACGATAAAGAAAAAATGCATCGCATCCGGCAACATATGATGAAGCTTGATTTTAGCTGGGAGACAAGTGTCAAACATTATATTGATGTGTATGCTGCGCTAGTAATATAATTATTGTATAACTTTAAGAAAGAAGTAAGATTTCAAGTTATTAAGTTCATTAGTTATCAGGTTGTTCAGGCGGATAATAACTTAATGACCCAATAGCTAAGGAACTAAGAACTGTGACCTGAGAATTAAGAACTCGAAAAAAAACATCAGATGAGCAAACAAGTGATTGCTGTCATTCTGGGAGGTGGAGCCGGTACAAGGCTGTATCCCCTGACCGCCAGCCGTTCAAAACCCGCTGTGCCTATTGCCGGAAAGTATCGTTTGGTAGACATTCCCATTTCAAACTGTATTAACTCCGGTATCAACCGCATGTTCGTTTTAACGCAGTTTAACTCGGCATCGTTGAACAAACACATTAAAAACACCTATCACTTCAGTATCTTCAGCAGCGCCTTCGTGGATATCCTGGCGGCAGAGCAAACACCCGATAACCCCTCGTGGTACCAGGGCACAGCCGATGCTGTACGGAAATCTCTACGTCACCTCAGCCAGCACGACTTCGAATATGTTTTAATATTATCAGGCGATCAGTTATACCAGATGGACTTCCAGGACATGATCAACAAACACCGCGAGTCTGGTGCCGACATTTCCGTTGCCACTATTCCGGTGCCTGCCAAGGAAGCATCTGACTTTGGTATCCTGAAAGCCGATCCCGATGGCCACATTACTTCTTTTATTGAAAAACCCAAACAGGACCTGTTGCCCAGCTGGAAAAGCGAAACCAGCGAAGAAATGCAAAAGCAGGGCCGGGTGTACCTGGCGTCCATGGGCATCTATATTTTCAACCGCAAACTGATGTTTGATCAGTTGCTCGATGAACATAAAAATGCTACCGACTTTGGTAAGGAGATCCTCCCCAAATCGATCGGTGTGCATAAAATAATGAGTTACGAGTACGACGGGTACTGGACCGATATTGGAAATATCTATTCGTTCTTTGAGGCCAACCTGGCGCTCACCCAGGATATACCGCCCTTCAACTTATTCGATAACAGCAATGCCGTATATACCCGCGCCCGCATGCTGCCACCGGCCAAAATAAGCGGCACCACGCTTGAAAAAACCATCATTGCAGAAGGCAGCATCATCAATGCCAGCCGCATTGAGAACAGCGTGATCGGCATCCGCAGCCGCATTGGGCATGGCACAACAGTGGTCAGCAGCTACATTATGGGCTCCGATTACTTTGAGACCATTGAAGAAATGCAGCATTCCGTTGAGCGGGGATTGCCAAAACTCGGTATCGGCGAACGTTGTTATATCCGCAATGCCATTGTAGACAAGAACTGCCGCATCGGGAACGACGTACGTATCAATGGCAGCAATCACCTCGAGAATACTGATCATTCGTTATACACCATAAAAGACGGAATTGTCGTAGTGAAAAAAGGTTCTATTTTACCTGATGGGTTTGTGATATAACAGCCCCCCTGAAGGGGAGCTGCTGGCGCACTTTGGAAAGTGTTTATTAAAACTACACTGTCTTTAATAAAAAGGCATGTTATCTGATGGTAACATGCCTTTTTGTTTTGATCTCAGCTTGGCCAGCAGGTTGACAATTTATTATGCTTTTTAAAACTTGGCAGCTCTCCTCCTTTAGGGGGCTGGTGGGCACAAATAAGCCCGACCACACAACAGATCGGGCTTTTCCCAATAACTACTGATAACCTATATAAGACTCATGTGCGCTGTTGCTTATTACGCTATTCACCGTTCGCCAACACGGCCTCCGCATAATGCGTTTAACACTACACGTTAATCATTCCCCATTAAGGTATCCAAGCCGGTGCCGGAAAATATTCCGGTAATAATCAATGCGCTATCCCCAGGGCCTTTCGGCAACTGTACGATTTCGATACGATCACTGTCCGGAAACAATAGGCAATGGCCAATCGGCAGGCGCTTTACCCGGGGGACCTATGGCCCGGGAACTGTGAAGGATGAACTGAGAACTATGAACTGAGAACTATGAACAATGTGTTTTTTTCTTGTAACTTGTACCCACTCAAAGCGATTGCATATGGAACCATCCCCCATTGTATTGGACACCGAACAGGCCGTACAGGCAAAACCCCATTTTAATTTCTGGCAGATCTGGAATATGTGTTTCGGCTTCTTTGGAATACAGTTTGGCTGGTCGTTACAAATGAATAACATGAGCGCCATTTATGAATACCTGGGCGCGTCAGCCGAACAGATCCCCGGCTTATGGCTGGCAGCCCCCATGACCGGGCTCATTGTTCAACCCATTATCGGTTACCTCAGCGATCGCACCTGGCATCCTACCTGGGGTAGAAGAAGACCCTATTTTTTGATCGGCGCCATTTTAAGTTCCATCGCCCTCTTTATCATGCCCAACTCCTCGGCCGTTTGGATGGCTGCCGGCACCCTGTGGATCCTGGACTCATGCATCAATGTTAGTATGGAACCGTTTCGGGCCTTCGTTGCCGATAACCTCAATGAAAGGCAGCGGCCCTTTGGTTATGCCATGCAAAGTATGTTTATAGGCGCAGCCGCTTTCATTGCCGGATTCTTACCCGGCTTGCTGGTAAACTGGTTTGGTGTGTCGAGGGAAAAAGCAGCCGGTGGCATTCCCCAAAATATCATGTGGTCCTTTTACATAGGGGGCATTATGTTCCTCGTGGCGGTATTATACACCGTGCTGCGCAGTAAGGAATATCCGCCTGCCGATCCCAACTGGCGCCAACAACTGAATGCCGAACATGGCAGCGGCTTCAGCGGCGCTGTAAAAGAGATCACGGCATCGGTAATGCATATGCCCGCCCAAATGAAAAAGCTGGCGCTGGTACAGTTCCTTACATGGCCGGGCCTTTTCCTCATGTGGTTTTACTACACAACCGGTGTGGCGCGCGATATCTTCCAAGGCGATCCGGAGACCTCCAACGAAATATATACGCGCGGTATCGAGCATGCCAATGCCACTTCCTCGGTGCTCAACCTGGTGACCTTTTTGTTTTCGCTGACCCTTTCCTTCTGGGTGGCTAAACTGGGCAAAAAAATGACCCATACTTTTTGCCTCATCATTGGCGGTATCGGCTTAACCACCGTCAAATATATCAGTGACCCGGGAATGCTATATATATCTATGAGTATGGTTGGTATTGCCTGGGCCTCTATTTTGTCGATGCCATATTCCATGCTGGCCGGCCACTTGCCCGCGAACAAGATCGGCATCTACATGGGCATCTTTAATTTCTTTATCGTGCTGCCAGAGATCATTGCCTCCCTCTTCTTTGGCAAGATCATGCAATCGTTCTTACATAATGACCGCTTATTGGCCGTGCAGATCGGTGGCGGCTTACTGATCATAGCAGGAATTATTTGCGCATTCATTGTAAAAGAAAAAACACATGAAGACTTGCTGTAAGCAACAACTGCTTTGGTTTATCTCTTTTTTATGGGTAGTACATGTCTCGGCACAGGATAGCCTGCAGGTATACCCATCGCATTGGTGGGTGGGCATGAAACAGACCAAATTGCAATTGCTGGTGCGGGCGCCTGATATCCGGTCGGCCCGGCAGGTAACGCTCAAGCCCTATGCAGGTGTTAAACTCACCAGCATACATACCTACAAAAATCCCAATTACCTGAGCATTTACCTTGAGATCAGCAGAACAGCCGCGCCCGGTAAATTAATATTCAATTTTAATAACGGTGCTACCCGGGTGA
The DNA here is from genome assembly GCF_016924755.1 of Longitalea arenae. GTDB lineage: Bacteria > Bacteroidota > Bacteroidia > Chitinophagales > Chitinophagaceae > Niastella > Niastella arenae. The sequence goes on from NZ_JAFFJX010000006.1 coordinate 142,770, forward strand.
CGCAAATGCCGTATACCTTGAAGCCGCGCAGCACCCAGAATGGAAAGACCCGCATTCAGGGCATTACTTCTGAAGACTTTATTTACCTTATAATGCCCGACCGCTTCAGCAATGGCGATGCAAACAATGACCGCATTACAGGATTGCGCGATCAAAGCCTTGACCGGTCAGATTATTTTAAACGCCATGGCGGCGATCTGAAAGGCATTCAGAACCACCTCGGCTACCTGCAGCAATTAGGGGTGACCGCTATCTGGTTGAACCCCGTGTTGCTCAACGATATGCCCGACCGCACCGAACACGGTTATGCATTCACCGATCATTATACCATCGACCCAAGGTTGGGCGGCGCCAAAGCCTACCATGAATTGATCGACAGTATACACAAACGCGGCATGAAGATCATCCAGGACGCCGTGTATAACCATATAGGCATTGAACATTTTTTATACCGCGATATGCCCGACAGCAGCTGGTTTCACTGGTGGCCCGCCTACACCAATACCACGTACAAAGACCAGGTGCTGATGGACCCTTATGCCGCACTTATTGATAAAAAGAGAATGAGCGATGGCTGGTTTACCCAGGTGATGCCCGATCTGAACCAGGGCAATCCATACGCAGCCAGTTTTCTCATTCAACATGCTATCTGGTGCACCGAAGAATTCGGCCTCGATGGCTGGCGAATCGATACCTATGCCTATAATGACCTTGATTTCATGAACCGTTGCAACAAAGCTTTGCTGGACGAATATCCGCAACTGCATCTGTTTGGCGAAACCTGGGTGCATGGCATTCCCAACCAAAGTTTCTTTGTCCGTAACCGGTACAATATGCCGTATAAAAGCAATCTGCCCGGGGTAACCGATTTTCAACTCAATCTGTATGGCATTGTGCCGGCCCTGACCCAGGGCTTTGGCTGGACGGAAGGGGTGAACCGGCTGTACTTAACCGCCACCAATGATTTTGTTTATACCGATGCCATGAAGAACGTGTTGTTTTTAGACAACCACGACCTGAGCCGTTTCTTCAGCATAGTAGGGGAGGACATTGCCAAACTAAAAATGGGATTGGCCTGGTTGCTTACTTTTCGTGGTATTCCGCAATTGTATTATGGAACAGAAATTCTCATGAAGAATTTTGCCAATCCCGATGGCCTCGTACGGCTTGATTTTCCTGGTGGCTGGCCGGGCGATGCGTCCAACAAATTTGAGCCAGGCGGCAGAACAGACGCAGAAAACGACGTTCACCACTATGTAAGAACACTCGCTAATTTTCGCAAAAATTCCAGCGCCCTTAAAACCGGCAAATTGATGCAGTATGTGCCCGAAGATGGGGTGTATGTATATTTCAGGTATGATACCCAGCAAACGATCATGTGTATTATGAATGCCGCTGATCAGGAAAAGGAACTTGATATGCGCCGGTTTGAAGAAAGAACGAAGCCATTTACCAAAGCACGCAGCGTAATCGACAGTACCCAAAAGGATATCACGAACAAGCTGAAAGTGCCGGGCAAAACGCTGTGGGTGGCGGAGCTGAAGCCGCGGTAAAGGCAAATAAGCGACTAATTAAAACGGCCGCAGCGCTCTGGAATACTCTGAAAACGAGTACCTGCAATTTATTTAGTTAATGTTGCTTGCTGCTTTTTCATTCTTCCCTAGTGCTTTTTGCAGATCCTATTGCACTTTTTTCAATTTCCTTGTTTAATTAACAGGATGCTATTAAACATTGGTCAGGTTTAGTAATTATTTTTCATTTTCTCTTGATCAATGGTCAAATGCAGCAGCTTATTTGCCGGTTTCTATATGCAATTACGCAAAGTAGCGCGTACTTCAACAAACTGACGGCTTACTTAAGGCAAAGTGCGCCGCTATTCAACAAAAGAGCGGCGTACATTAAAAAAAGTTGCTCATCATTCGTCAATGGATATACCGGATCATAAAAAACGGTAATACCATTCTACTAAAGAACAGTATGATCCGAATATAGTATTGTTTCATTGAACCAATGGAGCAGCCAAAATAAAAAAAGTCAAATGGAATGCTGCCATAAAAGCCGAACATTAATATAGGAATACTCATTCTTACAAATTGAACAGCGAAGATCAAAAGAGTAAAACTGAATGCTTCCAGCCAAACCCGAACCCGGTAAACGGAATGTCTAATTTTACAAATTGAGCATGAAAAGTAAGAAAAGTAAGATGAAATGCTAAAAACAAGCAACCAAACTTCAACAAACTAATGTATAATTTAAAAAAAGTAGCGTACCATACGCTAAATTCATTCAGGAACGACTCCAAGCCGGTGTAACCCGACAGTATAGGATGGCATGCACAGCTAATTCCATTAAATTAGCCGGATGTTGAAGCATACGATACTTGCCTGCTGTGTGATCGCACTGGCATCACCTCTTTCAGCACAAACAAAATGGCCTGTTATTAACCAGCAAACCAAACCCTGGACACGATGGTGGTGGATGGGCAGCGCTGTTGACGAAAAAAGCATCAGCTCCTCTTTACAGCAAATGAACGAAACAGGTTTTGGCGGCGTAGAGATCGTTCCCATTTATGGCGCCAAAGGATACGAAGACCGCTATATAAAATATTTATCGCCGCAATGGATGAAAATGCTCGACCACACCGTTCAGCGATCAAATGCCCTGAACATGGGGGTGTATATCTCTGTAGGGTCAGGCTGGCCGATTGGCGGCAGCCACGTTACCATAGAAGACGCAGCATCCAAATTATTTGTGCAGCAATACGACTGGAAAGCCAATACACCTTTTGCGGAAAAGATCAGTATAAAAGACCCGAAGCAGCAGGGCTTTGCCAAACTGAGCGCCCTCGTGGGATTCAATAAAAATGGCCAGGCCATTCACTTAACCGATAAAGTAGATGCCAATGGCAATTTACAATTCAATACCACCGGCGATCTGAAACTCTATGCATTGTTCACGGGTAAAACCAGGCAGGCGGTAAAAAGAGCCGCGCCGGGCGGGGAAGGTTATACCATCGACCATTTTTCTACAGAAGCAACCGCGAATTATTTCAGGATCTTCGATACCGCCTTCGGCAACTCATCACATGGGGTTAAAGCATTTTTTAACGACAGCTATGAAGTGTATAACGCCGATTGGACGCCCGGCTTCTTTAATGAGTTTTTAAAACGCCGCGGTTATGATCTGCGGGATCATCTAAACCAGTTCCTGGCTGGCGATTCAACGAATGATGCCACTGCCAGACTAAAATCAGATTACCGGGAAACACTGGCCGATCTCATGCGGGAGAATTTTTCAAACGTGTTTACACAATGGACCAATAAACGCAATACCCTTTCCGTAAACCAGGCGCATGGTTCGCCCGGCAACCTGCTCGACCTCTATGGCGCCTTTGATATTCCCGAGACAGAAACCTTTGGCAGCAGCTACTTTCCGATTCGTGGTTTAAGAAGGGACAGCGGCGATATTCGCAATGTAGATCCGGATCCTAATATGTTGAAGTTTGCTTCTTCAGCTGCCCATGCCTATGGCAAACCCCTGACGAGCTGTGAAACCTTTACCTGGCTCACCGAACATTTTAAAACCTCCTGGAGCCAGTGTAAACCAGAAGTAGACCAGGTTTTTCTATCGGGTATCAATCATGTATTTTATCATGGAACTACATACACGCCGGATGATGTAAAATGGCCAGGCTGGTTATTCTATGCATCCGTGAATTTTGTGCCTTATAACAGTTTATGGCCACATATAAAAGGATTGAATGATTATATAGCCCGTTGTCAGGCTGTATTACAGTCGGGCGAACCCGATAATGAGATCCTGATCTACTGGCCGGTATACGATGCCTGGCACGATGCAAAGGGCATGGATATGCCCCTGAAAGTGCATGATGTAGATCACTGGCTGCATCCTACCAATTTTTACAAACATGTGGTGCATTTGCAAAACGCCGGTTATTCCCTGGATTTTGCTTCCGACAACATGCTGGGCCAGGCAAAGGCTCAAAATGGCATGCTCAGGGTGGTGAACAAAGGCGCCAAACACAAAGTATTACTTATTCCTGCCTGCGAAAAAATGCCGGTAGCAACTTTCCGGAATATACTGCGGCTGGCCGGGGAAGGCGCTTCCGTTATCGTAGAAGCATTTCCCAAAGATATTCCCGGATTCCATGAAGTAGAAAAAGGCAGACAGGAGCTGAAAGCGTTGATAACCGGCTTGAAAATGTCGGAAACCAAACCACAGCCACAGATAGTTACTGTTGGAAAAGGCAAATTGATCGTAGGGGACGTTACCAGCGCTTTACACTATCTGCAAATTTCCCCCGAACCAATGGCCGCCAGCGATTTAAAATTTATCCGCAGGCAATCAGCAGAAGGTAAGTTTTATTTCATCGTGAATAATACCGCAAATGATCTGGATGAAACCCTAACCTTACAGGCGCCAGCCAGAACGGTGTTGCGCATGGATCCCCTGAACGGGGACATCAATCGGCTTTCCCATACGCCAAAAGCGAATACAACTGCTCTCAGGCTTCAGTTAAAATCAGGACAATCGATCATCATAAATTTGAGCAACAAAATAGAATCAGCGCCTTTGTATAAATATGAAAGACCAGCAGGGGAAGTCATCGATCTCGAAAAGAACAGCTGGACACTTGATTTTAAAGAAGGCGGCCCGAAATTACCTGCACCCAAAGAACTGAGCAACATTCAACCCTGGACAGATCTCACCAGCGATTCAAGCACCCAGGCGTTTTCCGGCACCGGTGTATACACCACCACTTTTACCATTAAAAAGAAAGCAGCTGATTATTTACTGCAATTAGATAAACTGTACGAATCAGCCAGGGTGATCATCAACGGCAAGGACGCCGGACTGATCTGGAGCCTGCCCTATGAAATGCGCGTCGGCAACTATCTGAAAGAAGGCAGCAACACGCTACGTATAGAAGTAAGTAATCTCATGGCCAACCGCATCCGCGATATGGATCGCAAAGGGGAGGTGTGGCGCAATTATCATGAAATAAACTTTGTTAATATCAATTATAAGAACTTCGATGCCAGCCATTGGAAAGTGCAACCGGCCGGGCTGGGCGGAGCCGTTAAATTAATTGCCTTACAATAAGTAAGGATCGCCTGTTGATCTTCCGTTCAATTGTTAATAATACGTTAGCGTTATGGCGTATCCTGCAAAAGTGATGTAGCTCACGCAATTGCCCCGAATCTCAGTGTAAACTTTGTGTTCTTTAAAACGTTTATATTGTATGAAAGACATAAACAACTACGTGGAAGTGCTGGTCTTTTCAAAAGAATTGGCAGCACAATTAACCCAGGCAGAAATAGTAGAAAGGTTCAGGACAATGATACAGCCTGCTATTGATCTGCAGGAAGCAAATGCAAAGAAAATGGCAGGCGGTTCCCTGAGAAATGTTCCGCCGATTCATTTGTCATAGAAGAAGCAGTGCTTTGCTTGAGGTAGAAATATTTGGCTCCTACAATGATCCCGGTTGCGAGCGTTGCATAAACCTGTCCATAGTGATATGATTTTCTATAAATTTATCACATGGAAAAGATCACACCCGACGACATACGTTATCCCGACCTCGCGGAAAAAAGATTCAATAAACGCTATGCAGGAAACCCTGAGTATATCTTTCTCCCTCAATCTACGAATGAAGTTATAGAAGCAGTACAGGATGCGGTTAACACCAAACGGCGGCCAGTTGTACGCAGTGGCGGCCATTGCCTCGAAGGTTTTGTGGCAGATCCAACCGTACAGGTGCTTATCGATATGTCGCTGATGACCCGGATCTCTTATGATACCGAAAAGTCAGCCTTTGCCGTAGAAGCCGGCGCTACGGTGGGCGAACTTTACCGGCGTTTGTTCCTGGGTTGGGGTGTGCTGCTCCCCGCCGGTGAATACCCGGGCATAGGTGTTGGCGGACATATTTTGGGTGGGGCTTTCGGTTTTTTATGCCGCGAATATGGCCTGGCGGCAGATCACCTGTATGGTGTGGAAGTGGTGACCGTTGATGCCGCTGGCAAAGCCCATAGCGTTGTGGCTACCAGGGAAACAGATGATCCTAACCGTGCGCTTTGGTGGGCTCATACAGGCGGCGGCGGCGGTAACTTCGGCATTGTTACACGTTATTGGTTACGGTCTCCCGATGCGTCCGGCGTTGAGCCAACAGCTGCATTACCAAAAGCACCCACATCTGTTACCACCTTCCGCGTGTCGTGGGACTGGAAGCATATAGATGAAGCATCGTTCACCCACCTCGTGAAAAATTTTGGTGCATGGGCTTTAGAGAACAGTCATCCGGATTCTCCTTTCTCGCGCTTGTTCAGCCTGATCTTTTTACATCATCGCAACCTCGGCAGCATAGAGATCAAAGGACTTGCTACCGGACCCAATGCCACCCACCTTATAACCGAGCACCTGGCCGACATCGCAGGCCCCATTGGTTTACCCTACACCCAACAGATTGAGATAAGCGCCTGGTTACAATTTGCGTTAAATCCCTTTCCTGAATTGTTTCAAACAGGGTTCGACAAAGTGCACATGAAAGGAAAGGACGCTTTCTTTCGCCAACCATTTACCGAGAGCCAGATTGCTACTGCCTGGAAATACCTGACTGCAGACCTGAGCATAGGCGGCATGCTGGCAATGGCAACGTATGGTGGTAAAGTGAATTCCCTGGCGCCTGATGCCACCGCATCTCCGCAACGCGATAGTATCCTGGATGTTGCCTGTAATACAGGTTGGCTTGGTCCGCAAGGGGCAGCAGCCAGCCTTGACTGGGTTCGTAATTTTTATAAAGACCTTTTTGCCGATAGGGGCGGCGTACCCGTTCCGAATGAACAAACCGATGGCTGCATGATCAACCATCCCGATACAGACCTTACTGAGGCTCAATGGAACCAATCAGGCATTCCATGGTCTACGTTCTATTACAAAGAGAATTATCCGCGCCTGCAGCAGGTGAAAGCCAAATGGGATCCGTTGAATATCTTTTACCATGCACTATCGATAAAAGCTGAATAATCCTTTTTCAAATATCATTGGCAGTTACAAAGCCCACCATTCCGGCAGGCTTTGGCTTTCATATTAAATCATTTTCGTTTCACCCTTTGATTTCCCTGGGCCTTTTTATATTTTACACGCCAAACCCTTATAACATGAAAAACATAATGGCGGTAATTGTACTTGCGCTTACCATTTCCTCCTGCAGTCCTTCCGGTTATCTTTCCCGTGACGAAGCGGGCGGCCCACCCATTACGGAATCTCTGTTCTCAGACAAATCATCTACCATTTCTGAAGAAAATATTCAAAAAATACTCGACGGCACCTATAAAATGCCGCAGCAATTGCGGGTAGCCATTCTCAAACTCGAAAGCTCACAAAGAAGATATTATTGGAATTCCTGGGGTGATGAGGCCTATTTAAGAAGCCAACAGGCTTTCCTCGATTCTTTTACGGCCAGGTTCAAACAATCGCCGAGAATCGCTAAAATGATGGCCATCCCGGATCTGCTCGTATCCAAATCTCCTCAATCGCTTACCTCCATACGGGAATCAGCTGTTCGAATGCAGGCCGATATCGTGGTCGCCTACGCTATTAACAGTGATATTTACACCAAATACCGGAGCTTTAAGAGTCCGAATATAAAAGCCTATGCGACCACGCAGCTGATCATAATGGATGTAAGAACGGGACTGGTCCCTTTTTCAACCATTGTTACCCGCGATTTCCTGGCAGCCAAAAAGAAAGAGGAACTGGATGTTACCGAAGCCCGCAACCGGGTACAAACAGAAGCGGTCTTATTAACGATCAATGAAATAGGCAATCAGGTAAATAACTATTTGAAAATGGAGTAGGGGCAGCCGGCGCTTTGTAATGTATAACAAAAAGCCAAAATTGCCTGGTCAGCAAACACGGGCACAAGTTTTTTAGTCTTATTAAAAGACAAAAACTGGCCCCATGTTTACGACAACCACAACTTTCAGCAAAGCGCAATTCCCTAACATTTCCATGCCCTTGCTTATTGATATCTACAAACAGGAGCTGGAATACCAGGAGATCAGCGATATCTCCAGGGAATACAACACGCTATACTTTTTAAATAACCCGTATAATTTTTTTCAGAACAAGCTCACCAATAGATTTTCGAATTTTCTCATTGGGAAAATTACGATAGAAGAAACGCAAAACGACTATGTGGTATGCTTGCAGGCAGATATGTCGCGGCTGCTGATCAAAGCCGGTTTGTTCGCTGCATTGATCTGCCTGAGCTTCTGGATCATGGGAAGTTTCAACTGGGCTATTTTTCTATTTGCCCTTGCCATCTTTATAGTATTTTCCGGCAGCGCTTATGGCCTCACGGCATTCACTTTCCCAAAATACTTTACCAGGCTTCGAAATGAAATTGAAAGGTTACTGCAGGAAGAAATGAGGAAACGAGCCTGAGTTTCTTATTATCTAAAATACAATAATAAAAAGGGGACGCCGGCGCGCCCCTTTTTTTATGCTTCTTTATGTTCGTAATTAGCGTATTTCTGAAAATAAATTGGTAAATTCTGGGTGATATCTGTCTGAAAACGGGCACATATATATAAAGCGTTTGCCTATGTTCCAATCAACCGTGATAGAAGATCATGCAACTGAGCGAAGAGCCCTGTTTATGCAGCTGTACCAGCAGGCTTTTCCGCTCGTCGCAAAGTATGTGCGCAACCGCGGCGGCTCCTTTGATGAAGCCAGGGATCTTTTCCAGGATGCGCTGCTGATCTATTATGAAAAGATCACCACGTCGGATCTGACATTGTCGTACAGCGAACGGTCGTATATCCTTGGCATTGCAAAACATCTCTGGGCCAAAAAACATACAGAACATCATATTGCCCTCGACGGATCGATGGCGGGTTTGGCTATCGAAGAAGCCGGCGATCTGAAAGCGGGCGACCGCTTACTCGATCTGTTACAGAGCTCCGGCAAAAAATGCATGGAATTGCTGCGGGCTTTTTATTACGACAAACTCTCAATGTCTAAAATTGCCAACCGGTTCGGCTTCTCCAGTGAGCGCTCTGCCACTGTTCAGAAATACAAATGCCTGGAAAAAGTAAGAGATCTTGTAAAAGAAAAATCATTAACGTATGAGGACTTCCTTGAATGATATAAAACAAATAGACGATTATCTGTTGAAATATGCCGGTGAAGCAGATCGCGCACTATTTGAAGCAAGGCTGATCCTGCAACCCGCCCTGCAAGAGCAATTGTTATGGCAGCAGAAAACCTACGCCATCATTCGCCAGTACTGCCGCCGCCAGTTAAAAGCAGAAATTGAATCGGTACATCAACAATTGTTCACGGAACCTGAACATAGTTCTTTCCGCCGGAAAATAATGTCACTGTTCTGACCTGCGGACTCTGCCGCCAGGTAAAAAATACCGTTACAAGTTACAGGTTACATGTTGCAGGGCTTCATTGCAAGCACCTGACTGTTGGCTGCTTGAAACCAGTAAACCGGCATCCGGAAACAGGGGCTCCCTGTAGCCTGAAACTTGTAACCTGGAACTTTCAAATAAATAAACAAACATCAACTATGAATAGTATTCATCAGGATTTTCGTGCCTATGCTGTACACCACCACCGCATTGGCAGCCAGCATGTAGATGGCTTCATTGCGCGTATGCAGAACCGCTTTATTCCCATGGCCATGACCCCTTATATTACCGAAGAACGGCAATTGAACGTTGCGCAAATGGATGTATTCTCCCGCCTCATGATGGACCGCATCATATTTCTGGGCGATGCCGTTGACGATAAGATCGCCAATATCATTCAGGCGCAGTTGCTCTTCCTGCAATCGGCCGACGCCAAACGCGACATTCAGCTATATATCAATTCTCCCGGCGGATCGGTATATGCCGGCCTGGGCATTTACGATACCATGCAATATATTACCCCTGATGTGGCCACCATTTGTACAGGCACCGCTTTGTCTATGAGTGCGGTATTACTGTGTGCCGGCGCCAGGGGTAAACGTGCCGCATTACAACATGCGCGGGTCATGATCCATCAACCATCGGGGGGCATCCAGGGCAACGCTTCCGATATAGAGATCACCGTGAATGAGATCAAAAAATTACAGCAGGAATTGTATACCATCATTGCCAAACACAGCGGCCAGCCCTATCAGAAAGTGCATGATGCCAGTGACCGCGATCACTGGATGAAAGCAACAGAAGCCCAGGCATTCGGCATGATCGATGAAGTGCTGGGCAGCCATAATAATGAAACCAAGAACTAAGTGACCCGCCTGCGGGAGACCTTCCACCTAAGTCGATCAGACGCAGGTTTTTCTTGAGAACCGGCACATGATTGGCAAATATGTACGAATGTCAAATTTCCGGCCTACTCTTGAAAGGCATTATATATAGTGACGTATGGGCAAAGTAGTCAAAGCAAAAACTGAAATTGGCGCTTGGCGCCTTCTTCGCCCCATTGTTTCAATACTTTTTTAATTTCTGACCGGTAGCTATCACCGGTCATTTTTTTTCCTTTTTTCGGCGCCACCAGGTCTTTATCGGTTACTTCAACCAATTGCAGTTTGGTAGCGTACCAGGTGGTGTGTAATCTCGGGATAGCCAGGCCAAGGATCATGCCTGGCAATCCATTAAAAGATTCGGGGCCGCCCGGAGTAACGATGTCATCCGTGTAAAAAGCGATCACCACAACAGAGTCCATTACGCGGCCTACCGCTTTGCGGCAATCGAAGCCCGCTATCTTTCTTATTTCGGTGGTTATTTTCCAGTCTATATGCCGCAGCGAATCAGCCACCAGGTAGATATCGCCAAAAATAGTTCGCTGCGTCACAGAGGAATTGCTGTCCAGCTGGGTGGCAATCGTATTATCCGATTCAAAAAGGCCCCAGAACTTCATCTGTTTTACTTCCGGGTCGCGCCCCGTTTGAAACAAGGTACGATGGCCGCTGAAGGTGAGGTCATAATAATAAGTTACAAATTTGGGCATGTTCTTTTTGGCCGCTTCATCCCATACACTGCCTTCTTCCATAAAAGCATGCTGATTGGTCTTGCGTTCATACTCTATTTTTCCTCGGGTTATGAACTGTTGTTGCTGCGCAGGTAAAATACCAGGAAGCAACAACGTTATGAAATATATGAATGTTCTCATTTTTTATATACTATTCAGTTGTTCAGTTTGTGATTTGTATTTCATTAGCACATTAGCTAATCAGCACATTAGCTAACCAATATTACCATTCCGCCGGTTTTCCGTTTTTACTGAAGTTCCAGATGAATGTGAGCATGAAATACCGCCTTATAGTGTCGTATGTTCTTTCTGAAATAAAGTTGCTGTTGATATTCCGGTTAAAACCGATGTTCTGATCCAAAATATCATTAGCTGAAAAGCGTATCCGGGCTACATTATTTTTAAACAGCTTGCGGTCGAGCCGGGCATTCCACCGGATGGAATTATTGTTCCTGTCGAACGTACTCGTCTTTTGCCGGAAGTTGAAATTGCAGTTTGTACCGATCTCCAATTTCCAGGGCAGAAATACCAGCAGGTCCACATTGTGCTCCTGCGTCCAGTAGCGGGTAACCTGGCCGCTGCTCAATGATGTTTTAGAGATATTGCGATAGAAACCGGTGCCGATCCACAGCTCAAATTTCTTTTCTTTATCATAACCGATCCTGGGACCACCGCCGAACGTATAACTATCGTTCTCATTCTCCTGATCTCTTATAAAATTGGTATTGTGATTAATATTAAAACGCCCGTTAAAGCCTGTGCGGATATTCCATTTTTTAATTTTTTGCCAATAACCAAACCATCCATTCGCACGGTAATTGCCATCTACATTCACCGGTATAGCAATGTTACGCCCGGTTCTGGTATCGAGTAAGTTCCGGGTGCTGAAATCATTTTGTATAGCCGTAAAGTTCAGATTCGCATAAATGCTGCGTTCCGACAGGAATTTGTAACTATTATACGTTACGCTGAAATTATGCCGGAAAGCCTGTTCCAGGTCAGGATTACCGCTGCGAATGTTCAACTGGTCGGTGATGTCCTGAATCGGTTGGATCTGGTCAATGGAAGGCGCCTGGGTGCTTCCGTTATAATTGAAGCGCAGATTGCCATTACTTCCCATGGTCCACACCAGGTTGGCCTGCGGGTAGAAATTCGTAAAGCTGTAATCGATGGCCGAATCTGCTTTCAGGTCCTTCCGGGTGAAAACGGCATTGGAAATATTCATCCCGAATGAAAAACTTATCTTTTTAGGCTTTGCATACCGGTAATTGATACCGCCCGATTGGGTAAGCACATTAAAGCTATAGTCATTGCTTAACGAATCAATATACTGGTCATACTCTTTGAGATTCGGATTGGCCTTTTCCCGCGTAGAAATGCGCGATTGCCGGTGATTGTTATCGATGCTGTAATTGAATTCCAGCAAGGCCCTTTTCGACAGCGGTTCTGTATACGTAGCCCGTGCATTGATCGCCGAAGTGATGTTATCGGTACGTTTATGCTGGTCCAGCACTTTAAGACTATCGAGCCTGCCATTCGAGAAAAAATAGTTATCTGAGGCGTAGATACCACTGGCCGCATTCTCTGTATAATGCTGCCGGGCCGATACCGACAGGGTCCTGCCGGCTTTTTTGAACCTTTGCTTCCATAACAAAGAGGAATTGAAATTCTTGTTGTTCGCATCAACGGTGGTTTCGCGGTCGATAATGCTCAGGGTGTCGTAATTGTCGTTCAAAGATTCCTTGCGGTAAATATTATGACTGTAATTATTTCCGATGGATCCCTGCGCAGTTATTTTCACGCTCGAAAAAGAATCGATCTTAATCTCATACAAACCATTGATGCGGTTCCTGTCGCGGCTGCGGAAACTATTGCCTGTTTCATTCACAAATAAATTGGTGCTGTCGTTCACAATATACTGGCTGAAGGTATTTCCCCGGGCCTCGGTATTCAATTTATTATATTGATAACCGCTGTTCAAATGGATCTTATCGGCGTTCCATTTATTGGAGTAATGCAGGCCGGCACTCCAGCCTTTAGGCAATCCTTCGCCCCAATAGTTGCCGGAGCCAAATTCATCGTCACCGCCGTCGATATATACATAGGTACCACCCGCACCATCATCGCCCATTTCCACATTGTTGGCGCCATAGTTCATACCTTCCTGCCAGTCGAGCCCCGTTTTACCGGTATTCGACATAATGCCAAAAGCGGATAATTTCCGTTTTCCTTTAAATGCATTCAACATGAGGTTATTGTTCCAGAACCGGTCCCCATCGCTTCCGGCCTCCAGCTTGCCAAAATAGCCGCGCTTTTTATCTTCTTTCAACTGCAGGTTAATGGTCTTGGTTTTCTCACCATCATCGATGCCGGTGAAAGTGGCCTGATCACTTTTCTTGTCAAAACTCTGCACTTTCTCCACCGCATCGGCTGTTAAACCGCGGGTAGCGATCGTGGGGTCGTCGCTGAAGAACTCTTCGCCATCTACCAGCACTTTCTGCACGGTTTCACCCTGGGCGGTTATCTTACCATCTTTATCTACCTGTATACCGGGTAATTTTTTCAACAGATCTTCCACCGTAGCACCGGCGCTCAGCTTGAAGCTATCGGCAATATATTCCGTGGTATCGCCCTTGATGCGAATAGCGCCTAATTTGTGCTGAACTACAACTTCCTGCAATAACTGGCTTTTCAGGATCATGGAAATTTTACCAAGATCAAGCGTGCCGCCAGCGGTTATCTCAATGCGGTCGTAATAATCGGCATAGGCGGGGCGGGTCATCAAAACAATGAATTTACCCGGGGATAAATTTTGCATAGAAAAATTACCATCCTTGTTGCTGCGGGTAAAAGATACCAATACTGAGTCGGCTGGCCGCAATAAGGCGATCACCGTATTTGAAAGGTTTCTTTTTTCCAAAGTGTCAATTACTGTACCTTTAATAGCAGCATGCTGGGAAAATACGGGAAAGGAAAGGAGGAACAAAACAACGAAGAGGGCGGCTGTTTTCTTCACGGCAGTCAATACAGGACAAAGGCATAGAGCCATATTAGCTGGTTAATATGTTTAAGGAATCAATCCCTGTATGCCTTTCTGGATTAAACGAAATTCTGTAATGAATTTGGTAATTCACCAATCGATGTCTTAATTAATCGTTAAAGCAACCTTATAGTTATCACGAACGGACTAAAACAAACAGCAAGGCAAATGAATATTACAAAAAAATATGAAGAGATCCATTTTGTAGACAGTACCAAACCTGTATGGAACTATTCTCTTTTCACGGAAGACGATATCCGTAATTTTCAGCATGGTACTCATTATCGCCTCTACGAGCTGTTTGGCTCACACGAAATGGAGGTATTGGGAAAAAAGGGTTATTACTTTGCCGTATGGGCGCCCAATGCCACCTATGTTTCCGTGATCGGTAATTTCAATGACTGGAACCCGGGCAGCCATCCATTGTTCGTGCGGCTCGACAGATCAGGGATCTGGGAAGGCTTTATACCTGAGCTGCCAAAAGGGGAAGTGTATAAATATCATATCAACGGATTTAACGGTATTAAAACCGACAAAGGCGACCCCTATGCCAATTTTTGGGAGAAACGCCCGCATACCGCCTCTATTACCTGGGACCTGAACTATACCTGGAAAGATGATGACTGGATGCAGCACCGCGGCGGGCACAATTCACTGAAAAGTCCCTGCAGTATATATGAAGTGCACCTGGCCAGCTGGATGCGGCCGAATAAATATGATGAGGAATCGTATAATACGTATGACCAGCTCCGGGAGCTGCTCGTGCCTTATGTGAAGGAAATGGGCTTCACCCATGTGGAATTCATGCCGGTGATGGAACATCCGTTCGACGGCAGCTGGGGTTACCAGGGAACCGGTTATTTTGCACCTACCTCCAGGTTTGGCGATCCGCAAAGTTTTATGGAGCTCGTCAATGCTTTTCATGAGGCAGGCATCGGCGTTATCCTCGACTGGGTGCCCAGTCATTTTCCTTACGATGCCCACGGCCTCTTCATGTTCGATGGCACCAACACCTACGAATATGCCGACATGCGTAAAGGATTTCATCCCGACTGGAACAGCTATGTTTTCAATTATAAAAGGGGAGAAGTAAAATCTTTTCTCATCAGCAGCGCCCGCTTCTGGTTCGATAAATACCATATCGATGGCATTCGCGTAGATGCCGTAAGTTCCATGCTGAAACTGAATTATTCGCGTACCCACGGTCAGTGGGAACCTAATGAATACGGCGGGGATGGCAATATTGAAGCCATTAACTTTATCAAAGACCTGAACGAGACCATATTCCGGGATTTTCATGATGTGCAAACCATTGCCGAAGAAGCGACGGACTGGCCCGGCGTTTCCCGGCCTACCTGGCAGAACGGCCTGGGCTTCGGCATGAAATGGATGATGGGCTGGATGCACGACACCCTCGACTACTTCAAAATGGATCCCATTCACCGGCGGCATTACCAGAACAAGTTTTCCTTCAGCATGATGTACTACTATGATGAAAACTTTTTACTACCATTAAGTCATGACGAAGTGGTACATGGCAAAAGCCCGATGATCTTTAAAATGCCGGGGGATCACTGGCAGAAATTCGCAAACCTGCGTACCCTATACACGTATATGTTTACGCATCCGGGGGGCAAACTCTTATTTATGGGCAATGAGTTCGGCGACACGAATGAATGGAATTACAAAAGCGAACTGCAATGGGACCTGCTGCAATACGATTCGCACCGCCTGCTGAAAGACTGCGTACGAGACCTCAACTTTTTATTGCGCAATGAACCGGCGATGTATGAAAATCAGTTCAATATTTATGGGTTTGAATGGGTTGACCTGAATCATCCTGCGGAATGTGTAGTAGTATACCGCCGCAAAGGAAAAGACCCGGACAATGACCTGCTGATCATTTTAAACCTTACGCCGGTGGTTCGATACGACTGGAAGGTATATACGTACGGCAAATCGCAGTGGCGCGAGATCTTTAATTCAGACGACAAACGCTATTGGGGAACCGGAGATGTGTTCAATCCCGACATAACAACAACGCTGATCGATAAAAATAATAATATGTATGAAATAAATGTGCACCTGCCACCGTTGGGAGCTATAGTATTGAAGTAACTGGAATCTCCGACGAAAGAAAACAGGATATCTATGAAAAACATTAATTGGATTTTAATGTTGGGACTTATTTCCAACATGACCTATGCACAAAGCGACAGCACCGATCTTTATTTAAAAAAAGCGACGGCCGAAAAAGAAGCCCGCCGCTTTCGCGAAGCGGAAAAGAATTTTGCCAAAGCCGCACAGTTCTCGCCCAATGATGCCAAAGTGCTGGCAGGCTGGGGACAGGCATTGCTGGAGCAGAAACGCTACATGGAAGCCCGCGAAAAATATAAGGCAGCCTATGCCGTGGACAGTAAAAACCCTGAGGTGATTGAGAACCTGGCTACCATCTCTTTAAATACCCGCCAGTGGAATGATGCCATTACATACGCTAAAAAGATGCAGGAAGCCAGGATCGGCAATTCCGCCAACTTCATTATCGCCAAAAGTTATTACGAACAGCAGAATTATGGCGAATGCCTGAAATACTGTGAGCTGGCCTTTAAAGATGATCCCAAACGCGCTGAAACGCCCTATATCGCCGGCCGCAGCCTGGTGGAAATGAGCAATTACAAAAAAGCAGCCGGTTGTTTTGAGCAGGCCATCGAACGCGACAGCACCAAAGCCAATTGGATGTATGAGGCGGGACTGGTTTACTACGCCATTCCCGACGATAAAAAAGCCATTTACTGGTTCGAAAGGGCTGCCGCCAAAGGATATACGCGCAGCAACGATTATATCGAGAACCTCGCCAATGCTTACCTGAATATCAAGAATTACGAAAAAGGATTGGGACTGTTACAGGAAGTGCTGGTTCGCAAACCGCAGGACCAGGAACTGTTATACAATGTTGCCGACGCCTATTACCAGATGGGGAAATATGACGATGCCATCAGTTACTGGGACAAGATCCTGGCGATCGATAAACAAAACGCCAATTCATTATACATGATCGGTTTATCATACCAGAAAAAAGGGGAGAAGGAAAAAGGCCAGCAGCTCTGTGACAGAGCCATTGAAATGGATCCCTCTTTAAAGAAACTGAAAGAGGAGAAGAAAATGCCGGGTGGTATTTAATTGTTACCCGTTACCGGACGCCGGTTACCGGGCACTCCTGATTACAATTTAACAGTTACAGGTTACAAGATACAAGTTACAGGGAGGCCCGCATTCGCAAAGCCTCCCTGTTATATGTAGCATCTAAGCTTTAGATCACTATGACTTTGTCCGTCCCCCTGGAACAGTGAAACCTGGAACTTGTAACGCTCCGCGGTTAACGGTGGCAAGGTTTGAAACCCGCACACCATTGGTTATTTTACATTCGTTCAGGAACCCGGATCCCCAGCAACGCCATACCCGATTTAAGGACCTGGGCAGTCATCTGGGTCGTTTGTAAACGCAATTCCATTTTAGCCGGTGATTCTGCTTTCAGCACGGAATGTTTATCGTAAAATGAGTTGAAGGTCTTAGCCAGCAGGAATACATAATTGGCAATTACGCTGGGATTCATTTCCACACAGGCCTGTTGAAGCACCGTGCTGTATCTCTCCAGTGTAAGGATCATCTCTTTTTCAAGCGGTAAAAGATCGGTGCCAATGTCGCCGCCTGTTGGTTTTTCTTTCCGAAGCATACTCTGCATACGTGCATATGCATATTGCACAAAAGTGGCCGTAAAACCATGCAGGTCTATCGATTCTTCCGGATTAAAGATCATGCGTTTTTTAGGATCCACGCGCACCAGGAAGAACTTCAGTCCACCGGTACCGATGATCTCATACAATTCCTTTTTTGCTGCTTCCGTCAATCCTTCTGTTTTACCAAGCTCAATTGTTTTTCGCTCGGCTTCTTTCATCATTTCCTCCAGGATATCATCAGCATCTACCACGGTACCTTCCCGGGTCTTCATTCTGCCGGTAGGCAGTTCCACCATGCCATAGCTTAAATGGAAAATGCCGTCAGCCCCGGCGATGCCCAGTTTCTGACAGATCAACTTCAATACCTTAAAGTGATAATTCTGTTCATCGCCCACTACATAAACACTGAGATCACAGTTGAATTCGTTCTGTTTGACTTCAGCCAGTCCAATATCCTGTGTGATGTACACCGCTGTACCATCGCGGCGGCGAACGATCTTTTCATCGAGCCCTTCTTTGGTAAGATCCACCCAAACGCTGCCATCGTCTTTCTGGAAGAATACTTTTCTGCGCAGCCCTTCTTCTACCAGGTTCTTACCCAACAGGTACGTCTCACTTTCATAATACACTTTATCGAAGTCGCTGCCAATGCGTTTATAGGTTTCATCAAAACCTTTGTACACCCAGCTGTTCATGGTGCGCCAAAGCTCTACCACATCGGGTTTACCCGCTTCCCAGTCAACCAGCATTTGCTGGGCGGCTTTCATGATCGGGGCTTCCTTTTCCAACTCCTCCTTTTTGTCATCCATGAATTTGAGCGCCTCTTCCTGTGTTTTCCCACATGCTATCAATTCCGCCAGTTTCTTTTCCTTTATGGGTTCCATTTGTTTCTTCAACTCGGTACCGAACATCACATAATAATCACCTACGAGGTGATCACCTTTAATGCCGGTGCTTTCGGGGGTAGCGCCATTGCCAAACAGTTGCCAGGCGATCATGCTTTTGCAGATGTGAATACCCCGGTCGTTGGCGATACAGGTCTTAACCACTTCATAGCCATTCGCTTTATAGATCTCCGCCACGCTCCAGCCCAGGAAATTATTTCTTAAGTGCCCCAGGTGCAGGGGTTTGTTGGTGTTGGGGGAGGAATACTCTACCATTACCCGTTTGCCGTTGCGCGGCAGCCTGCCATAATCGGGCTCATTGTACTGATCTTTTAAGAATTGCAGCCACCAGCTATCGCTCACGGTGAGATTTAGAAAGCCTTTGATCACATTAAAACCACTAAAAAGACTGGTGTTTCCGGCCAACAAAGCCTGACCCAGTTCATTTCCCAGGGCTTCGGGTTGTTTTTTCAGGGTCTTAAGCAGGGCAAAAATCACCACAGTATAATCGCCCTCAAATTCGGGCTTCGTTTCATTCACGGTGATATCGGCCGGTTCAATATCTACCTGGTACAAATGGTTGATCTGTGCGCTAACTGCCTTCTGAATAACAGGAACTATTGCCATGCATTGATTTTGAGCCTGCAAAGTTAAGAAAACGGCTTCAAGCTGCATGATAAAGCGCAGCAGGTAAAGCTGTTTGAGCAGATAAAACTCAAAGAGCCACCCCGTGAGGCAGCTCCTGATTAGTTGTCTAGGGATTAAAACGTGTCAAATATGTAGGTTTTTGGCAGACTTAAAAACAATGTTAAATTTTCTTGACCCAGGTCAATGAAAAAGGCCTTAAACCTCCCATGTAAACGCTATTCTGGCAAAATTCAGTGGAGAAAAACGCGGAGGAACAGTTGAAACCCGGGAAAATATGCACGATTTGCATAACCGCACCGGTCTTTATTGATATTCAACTACCTTTGTCAGGTATAAAATACCGTATGTGAAGAACCTGATCAATGCCGTAATAAACTTTTTTTATCCTTTTTTTCGCCGGTTAATGCCTTTGCAAACTTTCAGGTATGCAGCGTGTGGAGGCGGTAATACAATATTGGATATAACCCTGTACGCACTCAGTTATAATTTTCTTTTCAGAAAGCAGATGGTGCATACGCCGATCGGAATTTCGATCAGTCCATATATCGCCGCTTTCCTGGTCTCATTTACCATTACCTTTCCATTGGGCTTTTATATGAGCCGCACGATTGTGTTTCCCGGCTCAACGCTGCGGGGCCGCATCCAGTTGTTCCGGTACTCATTGCTGGTAATAAGCTGTATTGCGCTCAACTATATCTTCATCAAACTTTTTGTTGAGCAATGTGGCTTGTATCCCACCTTATCAAAAGTATTAACCACCATCATCGTGGTGGCCTTCAGTTTTATCAGCCAGAAGAATTTTACTTTTAAGATAGATCCTGCGGCGGAAACACCGAAAGAAGCTGTTCCGCCAGGCAATGAGCCTATGCGCAAGGAAAAGGAAGTGGAGGTATAAGGTGGGTGATTATTTCACCCCGCCACTCCAGAACCAGTTCCCTTCTTCGGTATAATACCATTTTCCATTTCCATTCACGGTTTCGCCCTGCATGGTAAAGCCGTCATAGGCCAGTTGAATACCGGCATTCACCATATTGGTTATCTTATACACCTTACCAGGGCCTGCCCGCAGGTTGAGGCGCGTTAAGGTAGTTACCTTGCCAAATTTTTCGGTTTTGCTGATCTGCCCGTTCACCACCTGGGTGCTGCCATTTACCAGGGCGATCAGTTTATCAAGATCTACTTTAAAACCCGGACAACTCTTCAATGAATAAATTTCATGGTGGCCGATGATATGCAAACGGTCGGCAGGAATGCTCCAGCGCTGACACATTTTCCTGATCAGTTCGGCACTCGTGGCATACATGGCATCCGTCCAGTCGCTGAGTTCATTGCCTTCGTGTTTCACCCCGATCGTGTAATAGTTAGGGTTAATGAACATACCGTCGGATGTTTTTTTGATCAGCGGCCAGGTTGGGTCATGAATACGGCCGGCATGCCAGGCCGTATCGGTTTCTTCAACGTATTGGTGTACTTCGCCATTTTTGCCAATACCGTAATGCGCCGAAACCTGCGACAAGGGGCTGCGGAACCAGCTATCGGTTCCGGCCAATGTACCATCCATAATATGAATGACAATGGCTTCGGGGCGGTAGGTTCTTCTTCCCTGGGTAAAGTTGGGACTTAAAACAGATGTGATGTTCATATAAATGTTTTAACCCTGTGCAGGTGTGTTCAAAGCTTCATCCACCACTTTTTCAGTATGGGTTTCTGAAGCGGTTCCTTTGTTTTCGGTGATCTTTAAAGCAGCATAGGTAGCCGAGCTCAAACCCAGCAGTATCAGGTTATTGTCACTTACAATGGGAATTAAGAAATCGGTAGAATGCAGCAGGCATTGGGCGAGGTTGGGATCCCCTTTTGCGAAGTCGGCCACGCAAAAATTAGGATCGCCGAGATTACCAAGCACCGATGCAATGAACCAGATCCCAAATACCGCATTGAATACAACAGCCTGGAACCGTTGAATGCTTACGCCGTTCTGATCGGAAAGGATGTCGAGAAAAAAGTTGCTGGTCTTGATATCCTGGTGGCGGAAAACCAGCGGATCCTGCTGATCTGCCAGGTCGATAACGCGGGCGGCGGTCATGGTGCCGGCGCTGATGCCGAGTAAGACCAGGGTAGAAGTATGCAAATTGGGAGCATGGCCGGTTTGCAGCATGATGGTGGTAAAAGCTGTGAGAATGATCACCGACCACCAGGCCAGCTGAACCCTCGACCAGCTGAAGGGCCGGGGACTGGCTTTACTAAGATCCCGCAGCATATTGAATTTTCGGTCGCAAACAAGAACGCCGGCAGTCAGGATTGCGAATAGGGCCCAGAACTGAAAAACCATAAGGATTGTTTTAAGGGACATTATTAAGACAATCGCTTTACTTTCAAAGGGAATGCCGGATTTTAAAAATCAGTTAATTAGGGATTTTAATAATGTAATAATGCTTCTGCTTCAATCGCTCTCATTTTTGGAATCTCATTGCTCTGTTCTCACACGAATTTTGGAACCTGTATTCCATTATCCTATTATCACCTTATCGAATTATCACATCAGCAAATCAGCACATCAGCACATCAGCACATCAGCACATTGGTTTCCTTCTGCCACCCCGACTGACATTTTTGCACCCAATATCCCCACGGCATAATCATTGATAACCATAAGGGAACATTAAATTCAGCATATATGGGAAAGATAATAGGAATTGACCTCGGTACCACCAATAGCTGCGTTGCAGTCATGGAAGGAAATGAACCGGTGGTGATTGCCAATGACGAGGGACGCCGTACCACCCCGTCTGTAGTGGCTTTTCTGAAAAACGGCGAACGTAAAGTAGGTGACCCGGCTAAACGCCAGGCCATCACGAACCCGCACAATACCATCATGAGCGTTAAACGTTTCATGGGCCGCCGGTTCGATGAGGTGACAGAAGAGATCAGCCACTGGAGCTATAAAGTGGCAAAAGGTGACAATAATACGGTACGTATTGACATAGACGGCCGTTTATATACACCCCAGGAATTATCTGCCATGATCCTTCAGAAAATGAAGAAAACGGCTGAAGATTACCTGGGTCAGGAAGTTAATGAGGCCGTAATTACCGTTCCGGCTTATTTTAACGACGCGCAGCGTCAGGCTACCAAAGAGGCTGGTGAGATCGCCGGTTTGAATGTTCGCCGGATCGTGAACGAGCCAACGGCAGCTGCTCTGGCCTATGGACTCGATAAAGGCAAACACGACCAGAAGATCGCTGTATTTGACCTCGGTGGCGGTACATTCGATATTTCTGTACTGGAACTGGGTGATGGTGTCTTCGAAGTGAAATCAACCAATGGTGATACCCACCTGGGTGGTGACGACTTCGATAAAGTGATCATGGACTGGCTGGCCAACGAATTTAAGAACGACGAATCCGTTGACCTGCGCAAAGATCCCATGGCCTTGCAGCGGTTGAAAGAAGCGGCTGAAAAAGCAAAGATCGAATTGTCTTCTTCTGCCGAAACAGAGATCAACCTGCCTTATATCACAGCTGTTGACGGGGTACCTAAACACCTGGTCAAAAAGCTGAGCCGTAGCAAATTCGAACAATTAAGCGATAAATTATTTGAGCGCTGTCTGCGTCCTTGCGAACAGGCGCTGAAAGATGCCGGCTTATCAGCTTCGCAAATCGACGAAGTGATCCTGGTAGGTGGTAGTACCCGTATTCCCAAAGTACAGGAAATTGTCGAGAAATTCTTTGGCAGGAAACCGAATAAAGGGGTGAACCCCGATGAAGTGGTAGCCGTTGGCGCTGCTATCCAGGGCGCCGTACTCACCGGTGAAGTAAAAGACGTACTCTTGCTCGACGTAACACCGCTGAGCCTGGGTATTGAAACCATGGGTGGTGTAATGACCCGCCTGATCGATTCCAATACGACGATCCCGACCAAAAAATCGGAAGTGTTCTCAACCGCCAGCGATAACCAGCCCGGTGTTGAGATCCATGTACTGCAGGGCGAACGTCCGATGGCCAACCAGAACAAGAGCCTCGGCCGCTTCCAGCTGACCGACATTCCACCTGCACCCCGCGGTGTTCCGCAGATCGAAGTAACCTTCGATATCGATGCCAACGGTATCCTGCATGTTACCGCTAAAGATAAAGGCACTGGTAAAGAACAAAAGATAAGGATCGAAGCCGGTAGCGGTCTCAGCAAAGATGAGATCGAAAAAATGAAAGCCGAAGCCAGGGCCAATGAAGCCACTGACAAGGCTGCCCGTGAAAAAGTGGATAAGATCAACCAGGCCGACAGCCTGATCTTCCAAACCGAAAAACAATTGAAAGAATACGGCGATAAGATCCCGGCCGATAAAAAAGCGCCTATTGAAACAGCGCTGAACAAATTGAAAGAAGCGCACAAATCGCAGGACGTTGGCGCCATCGATGCGGCAACCGCTGAAATGAACAATGCGTGGACCGCGGCCAGCGAAGAATTGTACAAAGCCAGCCAGGGTACACAAGCCGGTGGTCAACAACAAACCGGTGGCCAGCAACAAGGCGGCAATAACGGCGGTGGCGGTGAAAATGTAACCGATGCCGAATACGAAGAAGTGAAATAAGAGGACGGAGATTATAAAAGACGAAGGTCCCCTTTCGAGTGATCGGGAGGGGATTTTTCTTTATATGCAAACCGGGCGGAAAGTAAATGCATTTGCTTCCAATTCCAGACGGCTGTTTATATCTTGCAGTACCAAAAAACAATAAACCCTATTTATGAATCCGGCAATTGTGAGATCATATTTATCTAGCCTTACCCTGGCACTGATCATTACAGCCATAACTTCCTGCAAAAAAGATACAACTTCAGCGTTTGATCCAAACGGCACCAAATTATCAAAAGTAATCACTACCTATTCGTTCCGGGGCAGCGCCGAATACACAAACATATACCAATTTTACTATGATAGCCTGAACCGGGTAATTGAGATCACAGCGTCTGCTTTTGATTCCGTTAAAAGCATAAAGTACTTTTATAATAATAATCAACAACGACCTTATAAATGTGTTGACAGTACTTCAAATCCCACCAAAGAAACTTATTATAGTTATGATACTAACGGAAGGATAGTAACCGACTCTATATTTGGCATATCTGTTGGTCTCAACACCTATGCTTTAACAAGATATAACTGGTCAGATACCAGGATCCTGACAAGCACCGCATTGCCGGTATCAAATGGAGTTGCCATAAGCAGTGATTCATCTTTCATAACGAATAATAATATTACCGCACAATTCGGCACTACAGGCCCCATTGGCCTGGGAATGACCGGTTTTATTAACGTATATGACAATAAAAACAACCCGTTAAATACATTAAATATACGTGCTGTAACAGCATTAAGAGGAATAGGTGGACTGGTTTCACCCGGATACAGTAAAAACAATATCATCGAAAGCAGGTTCGGGTCATATCCACTATCTGGTACGCTTGGTTTTATAGAGCAATCAAAAACTAATTATAGTTACCAATACAACACAGCGGGCCTGCCGGTTGAATGCGAGGTAAGCGGAACTTTAGTTAGTGGTATGATAAAATACTTCTACACCAAGTAAACTGTTTAACATAGCAAAAGCCCCGCATGGGGCTTTTGCTATACCGTACGTTGTTAAAACGGTTAATTGTATATGCTTCCATTAACTGCAGACAACTGCTCTGCAAATTTCAGGTGGCTGATAAAAACGGGACTGATCAAAATGCGCTATTCTATTCCCTTCCCGGTTTCTTATCACCGTCATATAATTCATCCCACCAGTCCACCACCTTGTCTGACTCCAGCAATGCCTTTACCTGTTCTAGGATTGACTGATTGTCACATTTATCAATGAGTTCATGCAGCTCTTTTTTTATTGGCAAGTCCATAATCATGCTTTTCTCAAATTTAACGAATTTCCATTTAATCAGTTTGCATTAGCATATTAATTAGACATTAACCCGTTATTCAAATTATCTCCATTTTCGCCATTAAAAAAGAGGCATTCCGGTTCTTGGCAACGCCGCGCTGCAGGGTATAATCAAAGAGCAGCTCGCCATCACGGATGATGCTTTCAAAACAATAATTGTTCACCTTACCACGCAATTCCTCTTCCAGCCGGCTAAGGGCCAGGTCGTGCGTGGCAAACAGGGTCAAACAATTATACTGCAATAACTTTTTTATGAATTGTTCCGATCCATGCGTTTTATCTTCCGAATTGGTGCCGCGTAAAATCTCATCGATAAGAATAAGCACTGGCGCGGTTTGCTGTTGCAGATAATGAATGATCTGCTGCAACCGTTTTAATTCCGCCATAAAGTAGGAGGTATGCTCCTGCAGGGAATCACTCACCCTGATGGAGCTCCGGATGACCATGGGCGTAAAAGCAAAGGATGCAGCACATACCGGGGCGCCGCTTTGCGCCAGGAGAAGATTTACTCCCAGTGTACGCAGGAACGTGGTTTTGCCCGACATATTGGAGCCGGTGAGCAGCACCAGCTTTTCTTCCACGCCGAATGTACAGTCATTGGCCACGCGTTCTTCCGCTGCGATCAACGGATGGGCCAGTTGCGTTGCTGCAACAGACACCCCGCTGGTATTTACCACCGGATACCGGTACTGCGGGTAATTATAGGCGAAAGTAGCCAGTGCATTGAGGCTTTCGATCATGCCAACACAATGGATCCAATCGTTAAAATGGTCTTTATGTTCCTTTTTCCAACTCTCCAATGACCACAGGCACTGGATATCATACATAAAAAAGCTGTTCAGAAATATATTTACGATCAGGTTCAGCCGCTGATCGAACATGGCCGATAAGCGGGATAACTGTTTAACAGAACCAAAGGCCGCCGCCGCCATGGCTTTTTCCTTTTCCAACAGGGATGACCGGCCGGTTTCCACCTTGCTGAACAGCGACAAGATGGTTGCATATTGTTGAAAGATGGATTGCTTTTTACCCAGCATGGTATGCTGTTCCTGGATGCGTTTTGCATAAATGCTTATAACGCCCCAATTAAGGAACACAACCGGTATCAGTAGAACATAATTTCCTGTAAACAGATAAACGAGTAAGAACACTGCACTGTACAGGGAGCTCAGCATGCGCAGGATATTGATGGGCATTTTACCATGAATGATCGCCGGCATTTGCAGCCAGTCGGCGATATTATGCAGGTTGCCTTCCTTTTCCTGGTTGAGCAGTCCATGCGCCGTCAACAGCTGCCGCAACTCATGTTGCGGGGCCAATGCCTGCACGGCCTGCTGTTGTTGTTCAATTGCCTTTTTTTCAAGCAATGGTTCCTGTAAAAATGCCGCGAGCTGCCTGGTGCCATGCCAGGTAGTAGTACGGTTCAATAAATGATATAAAGAACCGGTGCCGAAAATATCAAGGTCACCCGAAATACCGTCATGGGCTAAAAAAGAAGCACCATCACTGAACTGATTGGCTTGCTGCCGCAATACCGCCAGCTCGTTGTTATTGATGAAGAGCAGTTTTTCAAGCAGGGCTTTGCGGTCGTTCAAGCGCCAGGCCACCCGCACGAGTATGGCAAAAGCGGCTGCCATCAGGAGGCTGATGACCATCCAGGTGCTGCTACCGGCGACCCACTGGTAAACTGCCCAGGCAAAGAGCAGAAAACAGGCCAGCCGCAAAAGCGCCACGCCGGTGGTAAGGGGTTTTATCCGCCTCAATGCATTATTATAGAACTGCACTTTTTCTTCGTAAAAAGCAATGGTTATCGCCATAGTAAAACGCAATTTGCGAGAGACAAGGTTTAAGAAAAATGATCTGGAAGATCTCAAATAGATCCCTGTTACGGGTTACCAGACGTCCAGTTCTTATGCATCGATCAGTTTTGTGTTAGTCACCGTTTGCGATTCTTTTCGCCGGAAACCGGGAACCGCTAACCGGTAACCGGCAACTACTTTAAAACAACCTGCACGGTACTGGGCGTTCGCTGCATTAATTCTACGGAACGGCCTGCGATCATTTTCTGCAACAATTCTTCATTATAGTGCCTTATGGTGAGCATGGTAAGTCCTTTTTCTACCTGCACCTCAAAAATACTGGCGGCAGCAAGGGCCAGCTTCTCGATCTTTTCGGTTTGATTATCCAGGCAGACCTGGATCGTAACCGCACCGGTTTGCATGAGATTGGGTTTAATTTTAGTATCGGCCAGCAATTGATACAGATCGGCCACCGGCTTTTCACCCACGAAAGAAAAATCTTTAGAATGCAGTTGTATCAAGGCCTGGTTCTCTTTGAGCACAACGATCGGCGGCAGCCCCTTCAGCTGTTTCGAATGAATGACAGTCCCGGGCAGGTCTTTATTAAGAAAACATTTTACATAAAGCGGAATGCCTTTATTCTGCAGCGGCTTTATGGTCTTGGGGTGAATCACCTGTGCGCCATAATAAGCCATCTCTATGACCTCATCGTAGTTCAGTTCGCTCATTAACTGCGCATCGGGGAACAATTTGGGGTCGGCATTCATCACACCTTCCACATCTTTCCAGATATATTGTCCTTCTGCGTTCAACAGATTCGCAAATACCGCGGCGGTATAATCGCTTCCTTCACGGCCCAGCGTGGTACTTTCATTTTCATCGGTAGAACCGATAAAACCCTGCGTTACGATCACATTGTGCTCTTTCAATAATGGCAATACCACATTTTCCACTTTATTGCTCGAATAGAACCAGTCGATATTGGCATCACGGAAATTATCATCAGTACGAATAATATCCCGTACATCGATCCAGTGATTGGTAAACCCAATTTCGTTGAGGTATGCACTTACAATAACGGTAGACAGCAGTTCGCCGATACATACCACCTGGTCGTAATAATAATCGAAACCCTGTACCGGTTTATCGTGCAGCAACCATTCTACTTCGGTAAAAAAATTGCTGAGCTGTTCGAGCGCCGGATTGTATGTTTTCACCAAAAGATATTTGGCGGTGGTGAGGTGACTTTGTTTTATGGCTTCAAACAGTCGCAGCGCCTCTTCTTTCTTATTATCATAAAACGCTTCCACGACTTTTTCGAGCGCATTGGTGGTTTTACCCATCGCCGAGATAACAATGAGCAGTTGCTCGCCGTGGTATGATTTTAGTATAGCCCCTACCTGCTGGATCCTTTCCGTACTGTTTACACTGGCGCCGCCGAATTTGAAGACTTTCATGGTTAGGTATTGTGTTAACTTTTCTGATAAGGGTGCAAAATAATGAAACTAAGGGAGGAGATTTTGAGATTTTGCGCTTGCAGGGTCTTGAGATTTCAGGATTTTGAGATTTTGAGATTTCGGCATTGCAAGATCCCGGGCTTAGGGCATCAACCAATTTTTTGGATGTTTCGAAGCTGGTCAGATCGCAAAATCACCAAATCGCAAAATCAGAAATTGCTGCTGTTTTCCCTACCTTCGCCAGCTAACAACTGTTAACCAAACAACGGATTCAAAATATGACCACTATCAACAGAAATGTATTAACCCTTGATGAGTTTACTATTCAACAGTTAAGAGAATTTCCCCATGCAACCGGTGAATTAAGCGGCCTGTTACGCGATATTGGACTGGCAGCCAAACGGGTAAATGTGGAAGTGAATAAAGCCGGACTGGTAGATATCCTCGGCGATGCAGGCACCATTAATGTACAGGGTGAGGATGTGAAAAAACTGGATGTATTCGCCAATAACCAGTTCACCGGCGTGTTGCAGCATGGCATCAGCTGCGCTGGTATTGCGAGTGAAGAGTTGGATGAATATGTTGCCTTTGATGATGCGGTAAGTAAGAACTCCAAATATGTTTGCCTGTACGATCCGTTGGATGGCAGTGGTAATATCGATGTGAATGTTTCTATAGGAACTATTTTCAGCGTCTATCGCCGGGTATCCGAAAAAGGCACTATTGCCAAACAGGAAGATTTCTTGCAGCCGGGCAGAAACCAGGTAGCAGCGGGCTATATCGTTTATGGAAGCTCTACCATGCTGGTGTATGCTACGCGGCGCGGGGTGAATGGCTTTACCCTCGATCCTTCCATCGGCGAATTCTGTTTGAGCCACCCGAATATCAAATGCCCTGAGTTTGGGAAGATCTATTCGGTGAATCATGGTAATTTCTTTCAGTACGAAGCAGCTGTTCAGAAATACATCAATATTTGCCAGAAAAAGAACAAGGATACCGGTGGTCCGTATACGCAGCGGTATATCGGCAGTATGGTGGCAGATGTGCACCGCAACCTGATCAAGGGCGGCATTTTCATGTATCCCGGTACGGTTGACAAACCCAACGGCAAACTGCGTTTACTATATGAGTGCAATCCCTTTGCATTTATTGCAGAAGTAGCTGGTGGCCGGGCAACCAATGGAAAAGAGAGGATCCTGGATGTGCAGCCTACAGAACTGCACCAGCGCAGCCCCTTGTTCATCGGCAGCAGCGGTATGATGAACGAACTGGATGAATGCCTTAAAAAGAATGGTAAATCCGTATAAAACTTGTAATCTGGTATAGTATTGGCACCGCTGGGGTTTTAACACTTCATGAACAGGGATATGGGCAGAATTATCGGTATTTATACGTTTTTCATTTACATATTGTTAACAATAGCAGCTTGCAGTTCCACGAAAACGTCTACGAGTACAAGCGGCAGCAGCACAGGAGGCAGTACGGCCGGCTCGCGCGGCACCGCGAGTACCGGCGCGGGGAAGAAAGTGGTGGTCACGCCTTCTACGCCTGTTGTTCAGGCGAACCTGGCGCCCGGCCTGGAGCGGGAGATCCTGAGTCTTGTAAACGATTACCGGAAAACCAAAAAACTGCCGCCCCTGCAAAGCAATGCGGCCATGGAATACCAGGCCCGGCGACACAGCATGGATATGGGCACGCACCGTATTCCCTTTGGCCACCAGGGGCTTTCCTTCCGCATGAAATACATTATGGAGAAAGTGCCCGGCGTAACACAGGTAGGCGAAAATGTAGCATTTGGGAACCTGTCGGCCAGGGCCGTGGTGAGCGGTTGGATCAAAAGCGCCGAACACCGCAAGAATATGGAAGGCAGCTTTAAATACACCGGCATTGGGGTTACGCGGAATATGCAGAACCAGTTGTACTTTACTCAGCTTTTCGCGAAATAGATCCGGATTTCTAGATTTTGAGATTTCCGGATTTCGGGATTTTGAAGGAAGGACCATATTGAATGAAATCTCAAAATCAGAAATCCCAAAATCAGAAATTGCTTTTAAAACCTATCTTGTGCCTCAAATTCAGGAACAAGTACATGAGTAAGGTGATCATTTCTGTAAAGGACCTTGTCAAAAATTACGGCAGTTTTCAGGCAGTGAAGGGCATCAGCTTCGACGTCAATGAAGGAGAGATCTTCGGCTTACTGGGCCCCAACGGCGCGGGTAAATCGACTACTCTGGAGATCATTGAGACCCTGCGTTCAAAAAGCGCCGGTGAAGTATGGGTGAACGGTTTTAACCTCGATAAGGATCCCAATTCCATAAAACAGGTGATCGGTGTGCAGCTGCAAACCTCCGGTTTCTATCCGGGCCTGAACCTGGTAGAACTGATCGAGCTGTTCGCGGGTTTGTACAATCGTAAGATCATCGCCCGCGACCTGCTGAAAATGGTGAACCTGGAAGACAAGGCGAAAAGTAAATTCAAGGACCTCAGCGGTGGCCAGAAACAACGCTTTTCCATTGCCACCACGCTCATTAATGAACCCAGGATCATCTTCCTCGACGAACCCACCACGGGCCTCGATCCGCAGGCGCGCCGCAATTTGTGGGACCTCATTCAGTCGATCAGGGCAAAAGGCACGACGGTGATCATTACCACACACTATATGGATGAAGCGGAAGTATTGTGCGATCGTATTGCTATTATCGATGCCGGAAAGATCATTGCCCTGGCAACGCCCGACAAACTGATCGACGACCTGGTGGCTACCGGCTTTGAACGGCCCAAAGAAGTTAAGAAGGCTAACCTCGAAGATGTGTTCATTCACCTTACAGGCCATGCCCTGCGTGATGAAAAATAAAAGCTGACCGGTTCCCATTATCACAACTCGTCCCGCTCGGCTGGATTTTGAATTATCACATTATCGAATTATCACATTATCACATTATGGACCTACGTTATCCGATTGGTAAATACGAACCGCAACCATTCTCCGACAGGCAAAAACGCACATGGCTGCAGGACATTCAATTCCTGCCCGGAATGCTCGAAATAGCCATCGAGAACCTGGATGAAAAACAACTGAACACGCCTTACCGTGATGGCGGCTGGACGGTTAAACAGGTGGTGCACCATGTGGCCGACAGCCATATAAATGCGTACACCCGCATCAAACTGGGACTCACAGAAAACAATCCGGTCATTAAACCTTATGAAGAAGCATTATGGGCCGATCTGGCCGATGTAAATGCAGTGCCTATTAATATTTCCATTACGCTCTTATACGCATTACATACCCGCTGGCATGCTGCCATGCTGAATCTGCCGGCAGAAGCCTGGAACCGCACGGTGTTTCATCCGGAGCATAAAAAAGAGATGTCGTTGTATTATTTACTGGGCAGTTATGCCTGGCATGGTAAACATCACGTAGCACACATTACTTCCTTGCGGGAACGAATGGGGTGGTAACTTCTTTGGTTTGTAGTTTGTGGTTTGTAGTTAATTACTGCCATTCACCATTCACCATTGACCATCACCATTGACCATTGACCATCACCACTGCTCAAATATAAACTTATAGAAGAATGAGAGATCTGAACTGGAAAACACTCAAATCTGAATATTTATTCAAAGACCTTTGGTTTACGGTGCGTAAGGATACCTGTGAAAGACCCGATGGTAAATTGATTGAACCCTACTATGTATATGAATTCCCGACCTGGGTATCAGCTGTGGCGCTTACCGAGGATGGAAAGGTGATCCTCGAACGTCAATACAGGCATGGGCTGGGCGAGACGCATTATGAGATCCCTGGTGGCTGTGTGGATGATACCGATAAAAATTATGAAGAGGCCATTGCCCGCGAACTGCTGGAAGAAACCGGTTATAACTTTAACCGATTTGAATACCTTGGTAAAACCAGCGCCAATCCCAGCACCAATAATAACTGGATGCATATGTACCTGGCAACCGGCGGTAAGAAAGTAAAGGACCAGGAATTCGATGAAAATGAAGACATTGAAATTCACCTGGCATCGCTGGATGAATTGAAACAAATGCTGCGCGATAACGAGATCGTGCAAAGTATGCATGTGACCGCTATCATGTATGCGCTGGCTAAGTTAGGGGAGTTGAAATTTTAGATCATTCTCACTGGTACTAGAGAAGTAG
The DNA here is from genome assembly GCF_016924755.1 of Longitalea arenae. GTDB lineage: Bacteria > Bacteroidota > Bacteroidia > Chitinophagales > Chitinophagaceae > Niastella > Niastella arenae. The sequence continues at coordinate 175,478 of NZ_JAFFJX010000006.1, forward strand.
GAGGTACGCTGCACTAATAAAGGCTAACTTCTCCTACAACAAAGACACTCCCGCAAACAAGCACCAGATCGTGCTTATCAGCTTTACTCATAGCCTGACGTAAGGCGGTATTCACATCTCCATAGGAATTACCATTCAACCCGATCGCCCTGGCCCTGGCAGCGAGTTCCGTCTCCGGTAAAGCGCGTGGTATTTGTGCCCTTGTAAAGTAATACGTGGCTTCCCTGGGTAATAAAGACAACACTTTTTCAATTTCCTTATCCTTTACCAGTCCGATCACGATATGCAGATGCTGGTGATCGCTCAATTCGATCTGTGCAGTGATCTGTTTTATGCCATCTTCATTATGCCCCACATCCAGTACCACAACCGGATTGGCATGAATGACTTCCCAGCGGCCATGTAAACCGGTTAATTTTTTAACCTGTTGTAAAGCCTGTTGTACATGCTCTTCCGTTATTTTAAAACCGCGTTGTTGAAGCTGATGAACAACTTCCAGAACGGTTATGCAATTCTTGGTCTGGTAATATCCTGGCAGGTCTAACTGATACGTAGTACGTTCATCAGAACGGGAAGAAGATACCTGCAGCACCAGTCGGTGATGGTCATATTTCCACTCGGCTACATACCGTTGTTTGTCGGCAAATACCAAGGGCGCCTGCTTATCCTGCGCTACCTGCTCGAAGACCGGTTTTGTTTCGGCAGCGGTTTCGCCAACGACAACAGGCACCTGCGCTTTGATAATACCGGCTTTTTCAAGCGCAATGGCGGGTAAGGTATCGCCCAGCAGGTTCATATGGTCCCAGCCGATATTGGTGATCACAGCAAGTTCCGGGATAATTACGTTGGTAGAATCCAAACGGCCGCCCAGGCCGGTCTCAATTACGGCAATATCTACCTCCTGATGTACAAAATAAGCGAAAGCCATCGCTACCGTGATCTCAAAGAAAGAAGGTTCTATTTCATCAATAGCGGGCTTAATACGTTGTACAAAATCCACGACAAACTGTTTATCGATCATTTCACCGTTCACGCGGAAACGTTCCCGGAAATCACGCAGGTGCGGCGAGGTATACAAACCGGTTTTATAACCCGCGGTTTGCAAAATGGCGGCAAGCATATGACTGGTGGAACCCTTGCCATTGGTTCCGGCAATATGAATTGATTTGAACTTTTTTTGCGGATTGCCTAAATATTCACAAAGCCTTAGCGTATTGGTAAGATCCTTTTTATAGGCGGCTGCGCCAATGCGGCTGAACATCGGCAGCCGGTTAAATAAATAATTCGTCGCTTGCTCGTAGGTCATCGGTATAATTAGGGCGACAAAGCTAAAAGAAAAGTGCGAAAAAAAGGTGTGTCATCCACCAGTTGGCGAATGGCACACCTGCTTTATAATACAGGATTAGTAAGTTACATGAAGTGACTTATCCTCTCACCTTAAATTTAACCAGTACGGTACCGGTCTGCGCTTCCGGTCCGCTGGGGTTAGCGTTCAATTTTGACCGGCGAACAATATCAATCGCTTTTTCTTTAAAAAAGCTTTCTGATGTAGTAGAGCCCTTGGGTTGGTAACTGGCGCTGATCACATTACCTTCCTGATCAACCTTTATATCAACGGCTACTGTTGCATTTTCATTGAATTCGTCGGTATAGGAATAAACCCTCGTGAAAGTACGGCCTGATAGACCGCTTTTAATAGCGATGCCTGAATTTCCGCGGCCACCGCCGGTATAATTCTTTGAATCGGGATTACCACCGGGACGGCCCTGGTCACCCGTTCCGCCGGCAATACCTTCACTGCCGCCTCTTTTGTAGGTAGAAGCTTCATTACCGCCGGTACCTGTTCCATTCACAGCTCCCATCGTTGCCTTGGGTTTGCGAACGGGTGGAGCAGGTGTTTCAACAGGCTGCGGATTTTTTACCGGTTTGCTTTTTACTACTTCTTTTTCGGGCACTTTGGTAGCCTCAGGTTTTGCAACCGGGGGCTTTTTAATTTCGGGAGCGTCCACATCCTTATCATCGGTTTCAATATCCTTTACGTCTTCTTTCGCAGGTTCCGCTTTGGCAGGTGGAACATATGCCGCCTGTTGTTGCACCGGGGCGGGGGAGCCGGGTTCAAATGGCTGATCATTGCCCAGACCCATATCACTGTTACCCAGGTTTACTTCAATGCCTTCTTCAACAGGTGGTTCGGGTAATGGCGGCATACCCCATTTTACAAAAATGAAGATGACCAGCATTAAGCCTACCACCAGTGCGGTATAACTGCCTGCCTGAATATTCTTCTTGGATTCAAATTCCTGGTTCTGTTGCATGATCGGTAATTTGATTACACTAAGATAACCAATGTTCAGTGTTTATTACAACTATAATGCTAATTGAACAACAAAACGCAACTGATGTTGCTCTTATCGCAAACTTTAACAGTTTTTATAGGCTCTGTGCTTGTTTAACGCCTGAAAAACACGTCATAGGCAAACCGAATAATAGTGGCGCATACAACGATCAAAAAGAAGATCCTGATAAATGCATTTCCCTTTAAAATGGCCAGCCGGGCGCCCAGCCAGCCACCCAAAGCGTTACATACAGCCATGGGTAAAGCCACAGCGTAAATGATCTTGCCCGTCAGGGAGAAAAAAGTAATAGAGCCCAGGTTAGTAGCCAGGTTTACAAATTTAGCATGGGCGCTTGCTTTCAAGAAATCGAAGCCCATTAAGCCAATGAATGACAAGATCAGAAAGCTGCCGGCGCCTGGTCCTATAAAACCATCATAAAAGCCAATGACCAAACTGATCAGCATGGAATAAATTACCTGTTGTTTAGCACTATGGCCTTTTTCTGTATGATCGCCAAAACGGCGATTGGTAAACGTATAAATAGCAACGATGATCAACATGATCAGGAGCAGGGGCTTCATAAAGCTGCTGTTAACATGGGCCAACAGGGTTGATCCGGCAAAAGCTGCACAAAAAGCAATAACGGTCATTACGGCGATCAATAGCCAGTTTACCGGCACCCTGCGCACATATTGTGCTGTAGCAATACTGGTGCCGCTGAAAGAAGGTATTTTTAATGTTCCCAGCACGGTGGCTAAAGGGTATTGCGGCAATAACACGAGCGCGGCCGGTGTTTGAATTAAACCGCCACCACCGGCGATAGCATCGGTGAAGCCTGCGAGGAAAGCGAATAAACAAAGTAGTATTAATTCCATGAATGTCGTGAATGGTCAATGGTCAATGTGATAATTTGATAATTTGATGATGTGATAATGCTCCAGTTATCAGCAGTCCCTAGATTTTCGATGCCTCGTAAGCACGCAACATAGCGTGTAATCATTATCTCATCAGCTAATTAGCACATCAGCCAATTAGCACATCAGCTAATTAGCACATCAGCTAATTGCTTTTCAGCACTCCCATAAACTGTTTCCAGGGCCCAACGGCTTCATCATACTGTTTCGCCATCACGCGGCTGAGCTGATGGATATGCGTGAGATCATGCACCACCCAGGACGCTAATAAGTGCCGTAGGGTAACGGGTCCTAATACAGGGTGGATACCGGTGCGTTCCAGTAATTCATCTGTAAGGTTCATGGCTTTCAAAGCGGCCAGGTTATCCTTGCGCAAAATTTTAAATTCATCGAGCAGCTCGTCCATCGACTTGCCCTTGCTTTCCTTTTTATGTCCCTCCATATCAAATGGAGGAAATACTTTATAGCCTTCCCCAAAAATGATCTGTGTACGCGGGATCCAGTCGGTTTTCTCACCATGGATCAAATGCGCCACGATCTCGAATGGCGTCCAGGTATCGCCGCCTTCGTTATTAAACAACCATTCGTCTGCCAGTCCGTATAACAACGATTCAATCACCAGAGGTGTTCTTTCCAGAACCGGGAGCGCTTTTTCCAAATCAAATTGCATACAGCTTAGTTTTGGGCAAAGTTAGGAAGTTTACCTCCTAACCCCTAAAGGGGAATAGCCAAGGCCTTTAGCCCGTCTTTATGCCTTTATGCCTCACCTTTATACCTGTATGCCTCTTGCTATTTTACAGTTGCCTTTATGGCTAGTTGCCTATTTGCCTTTTGTAGTTGCCTCGTTGCTCCTTCATGCCTTGCTGCCTTTTTGCATTTGCCTCGTTGCCTATACGCCTCGCCTTTATGCCTGTATGCCTCTTACTTTTTACAATTGCCTTTGTGCCTTTTTGCCTATTTGCCTTTTGTAGTTGCCTCGTTGCCTGTACGCCTCACCTTTATACCTGTATGTCTCTTGCTTTTTTACAGTTGCCTTTATGGCTAGTTGCCTGTTTGCCTTTTTGCAGTAGCCTCATCGCCTGTATGCCTCGCCTCATTGCCTGTATAGCAGCTATACCTTTTGCTTTATGTCTTTATGATAACTAACGGTCGTTTATACGCTATTCATTTAAATCGTCCAAAAAACATTTAAACGGCTACAGCGCCTTGGCCATCATGGCCATTTCCTCCTGAAAGCCGCTACCATGGCGGATTTTAACATTCCGTACAGGGTTTTAACATCCTAAAAACGGCTTCGAGTTGATTTTACCTGCGGGAAAACGCGTGCTATGTTTGCATTACCAAACGCAACAAACATATAAAACATACAATTATGAAAACGGAATCGAGGAATTATGGAAAACTGGCAATCGTAGCACTGGCTTTCACTTTAGCATTTTCAGCGCCTGCTTTCGCCAATGACGGGGATAAAGGCGAGAACACAAATGCAACTGAATTAAAGTTCATCGGAAACATGGAAAACCAACCGGTATTCGAACTGAACCTGACGAATAAAGTGGAAGACGAGTACACCGTAATTTTCCGCGACGAGTATGGTAATGTGTTGTACAGCGATAAATTTAAAGGAACAGGCATCACCAAGAAATTCCTGTTGAAATCAGAAGACCTGGGCGATACATCGCTGAATGTTGTAGTAAAATCTAAAAAAGGGACTACTGAAGTATATACTATCAATAGAAACCATTCCTACGTTCAGGAAACCACTATCAACAAGGTTAAATAACAAAACAGGCTTTCAGTCAATCATCATCATAGAGTGTTTTATAAAAAGAAGAGCGCCGGTGGTTCCGGCGCTTTTCTTTTTGGTCAATGTCTATGATCAGTCGTCAATAGCAATTCGCCCTGCCGGCTTCCTATTGTTTGGAAATCCGAAGATCGCGAGCTATTCACCATTCACCATTGACCATTCACCATTATTAATGTGCGAAATCTTCCTCGTAATTACCCGTTATCCTTTCCATGCTCGGGTTGAAATAGCCAAACTTCACCTGTGGGAATTCTTCATGAATTAATTCCTGCAATTGTTTTATTCCCAGCAGATCACCGGTTTCATAAGCGCCGATCCTGCCCATATACCAGTCGGGGTCGATATTGAAATTACGCCACTGGATCATGTTCAGTCCGGTCTCACTGATCAGTTTTCTCAATGCTTCATATTCTTCAACACTGTCGGTCATACCCGGAAAAACAAAATAGTTAATGCTGGTCCAGCCATTATAACTACGTACCACTTTCAGACTTTCAATGATATCCTCAAACTGGTAATTGTTCGGACGGTAATATGCTTCATAAATATGTTTACGCGCCGAATTGGTGCTTACCCGGATCGAATTCAAACCAGCTTCACAAAGCGCTTTTACGGCAGCAGGTTTTGAACCATTCGTATTTATGTTGATGCTGCCTTTGGATGTATGGCGGCGCATTTGAATGATCGACTCACGGATGGTTTCCCACATCAACAGCGGTTCGCCTTCACAACCCTGGCCGAAACTTACGATCGGATAGGGCGCCGTTTCCAGGTGCGGCACGGTAAATTCTACGATCTCTTCAGCAGTTGGTTTAAAGGTCAGGCGCTCCTGCGTTGAAACGATCTCTTCTTCCTGGGGTTGAAAAGAAATACAGCCGATACAGTTGGCATTGCAGGCCGGCGAAGAAGGTACCGGGCACTCCCAGCGCCCCATGAAATAATTCCGGGCGGCCGGACAATTATACGTCATGCAGCAATTATCGGCCAGGTGTTTTACCAGCCGGTTATGCGGATAGGCTTTCAAAAAAGTGGCTACGCCCGATTCGATCTTTTTGGTGTCGAACCCGGCACATTCCTGGCGAATGTCCTGCTCAATACGCACAGCGGGCACATAGAATACATCATTTTGCCAGCCTACAGCGGTATAACAGAAGAGCGGCAGGGTAGGTGCATCGGGGGCTGTTTCATAGGCAGCCAGGTATAGACCGGTATGTGCAGGCGGGATAAAGGCAGCTACGGCCCAGCCTTTATCACAAAGACGCATTTCGCCGGTATTTACATCTATACCAATTCCCCGGCGGCCAGGCAGTTCATACAGCGAACCGCCGTCCGGCAAAACGATCCAGTCCTCTACCGGCACCTCATAGGCATCCCAACCAGCCCTTCCGGTAACATACAAACTGGTATCCTCAAAAATGTTTCCTTTCCCGTCGGAATACAACAAATACGGCGAACTCTTTAATTCAGACATCAATTACTTTTTCAATCCTCAAAAAATAAGCTAAAGGCTTAAGGCTTAAAGCCTAAGGCAAAACCCAATTGGGAATCTCCAGTAAGCCTCTAACCTTCCACCTTAAGCCTGCTTCAAATAATGTCTGCAAAATTCGTGAATTTGATCGAGTTCTTCGAATTGAAGATTTTGGCGGAGATCAAAGTGATATGATTTGTCGCCCGAAGCTGCAATGGTGATGGAATCGTATTGAGCCTCAATGCGATCGATGTTCGACCAGATGAAGAACCTGCTTTCGGGCAGCGCAGGAATGGTAATGCCCGTATGATGCAGCGCCACATATTCAGTGTTCAGCATCTTCTTTTCGCACCAGAAAAGATACGCATAGGCCAGGCACATGAAAATATGTCCGGCCCCGATCAACCACTCCCCGAACAACCAGGAAGTAAAACCAATACCCAGGAAAAAGATGATCTCGACCAGCCGGAAGAAGAGGTTTACCAGCGGCAGATCGGCTGTAATATTTTTTCCTGCTATAGCCAGAATGAAAATGTCAACTGCCATAAACAGCAAACAACCGAGGTATATGGGACTGCTATGCGGTTGATTGAGATGCGACAGCGCATGCACCAGGATCAGTCCACCGGCAGCGAAATGCAAAAAGCGACCAGCGCGTTTCAATTTTTGAAATGCTGGATGAACAACGGGCAGGGCGAGTGAGTTCATACAACAGTAGTTTGTACTTAGATGCAGCGCGCTCAATTTTCCATAATGTAATTTCTACATTTTTTATTCGGCTTTGCGGGATGGTTACCGGTTGCCAGTTACCGGTTACCGGTTGCCAGTTACCGGTTACCAGTTTCCGGTTACCAGTTACCGGTTGCCGGTTTCCATTGCCGGTTGCCAGTTACCGGCTGCCGGTTGCAGGGTCAATGGTGAATGGTCAATGGTGAATGGCGAATGCTCAATGCCTGCCGATTGCCCATTGCTTTACGACCTTTCAGTTCTTTGCCTTTATGCCTTTTTGCCTTTGTGCCTTTCATTATCACATTATCATATTATCACATTATCACATTATCCTATTACCGGTTTCCGGTTACCAGTTACCAGTTACCGGTTTCCGTTGCCGGCTGCCGGTTGCAGGGTCAATGGTGAATGGTCAATGGTGAATGGCGAATACTCAATGCCTGCCGATTGCCCATTGCTTTACGACCTTTCAGTTCTTTGCCTTTATGCCTTTGTGCCTTTCATTATCACATCATCACATTATCAAATTATCACATTATCACATTATCCTATGCGTTTTTATGCACTATAGATTTTTGAAGCAGCAATTAATTTTTCAGTAGGTTTATTCTACACCAAATACCAAGCTACCAATGAGAAAATTATTACCTGTCCTTTTATGTCTTGTCTTTTCCACCACCCTTACCCTGGCCCAGAACGATACCAGCCTCGTGCATCATGTAAACCAATTGATCGCGCAGGATCCATCCGTTCATTTACGGGCCGACAGTATCGTTAAGGTCAACGACGAGCTGCAGGTTTATTTCAACACCGGCCAGTCCTTTGTACCAGGCGCCATTACCGAAACCGAATCGGAACTACTGACGGAATTGTTATTACACCTGATCACCGATACCGACAGCCGAAACCTCTTGCTGCTGGCAAAAGACCGGGTTTCGGGCGAATGGAAAACACTGGATTATTTTGTGCTGTCGCCGCCCATTGAAAAATATGAAGCGGTCAGGAACAATGATCCCTATCCTGATAAACCGGGTATTCCCGGCGCAGCCTTGGCCCGTGTATTTCCAGGCAGCGGCCAACCGGCTGCTGCAGGCGCATTAAGCGGCAAAACCGTCTGGTTAAGTCCGGGCCATGGCTGGCAGAATACAGGCACAGGCTTTGGCTTTCTGACCCAGCGGGGAACTTCAAATCAACTGGTGGAAGATTTCACTACGGCAGAAACAGTGGATTATTATTTATTGAACTATCTGACGAATGCCGGCGCCAATGTATGGAGCGTACGCGAACGCGATATGAACACAGCGGAGATCATTGTCAATAACGACGACGGCGCGCCGGCCTATACAGAGACCGGCGCCTGGTCAACCGGCACCATTGCCGGTTATGGCGGCACTTACCGTACCCATGCAGCGAGCGCTGCAGGCACCGCTACCGCGATCTTTAAACCCACAGTCACCACCAGCGGCTTGTACTGGGTGTCGGTACGTTATATCAGCGGGCTCAACCGGGCCACCGATGTAAAATATGCCGTTACCCACGCAGGCGGCACCACAAAATTTACCATCAACCAGGAGGTCCATGGTGATACCTGGGTATACCTGGGACAATTTTATTTTTTTGCCGGCGGCAATTACAACGTTACCATTTCTAATCAGTCGGCCGACAGCACCCAGGCCATTGTTGCAGATGCCATCCGCCTGGGCGGTGGTATTGGCCAAACGCCTGATTGCTTAAATGGCGGTGCAGCCAGTGGCAGACCGCGTTTTGAAGAATCGGCCCGCCAGTACGCCCGCTTCCAGGGCCATCCACCCTGCCGCGAAGATGTTACGGTTCGGCCCATTTATACCGAATGGGAATTAAGCAAAGGTTTACCCACCGAAATAAACAATGCGGTCTTTGTTTCTTTTCATACCAATGCCGGCGGTGGTACAGGAACCGAAAGCTACCGCTATAACGGTCTTGGCAGTTCGCAACCTACTATCACACCGGGCAGCACCCAGCTGCGCGACAGCATCCATAAACAATTGATTGCCGATATCAGGGCGGGCTGGCGAAGTACCTGGGCCGACCGCGGCGTGAAAACGGCCAATTTTGGCGAGTTAAGAGAATTACGTACGATACCCGGCACCCTCATTGAATTAGGATTTCATGACCATAGCGGTGATGCGGCAGCGATGCGCGAACCTGAGTTCCGGCGCCTGGCGGCCAGGGCCATGTACAAGGGTATACTGAAATTCTATACTTACCGCGATAGCGTCAAACGCACCGTGCTGCCGGAAGAGCCCACACATGTGGCCGCCCGAAACATCGGCCATTACAAGATCCATGTAAGCTGGTCGGCCCCCGTAGCCGGCGGGATCTACGGCGACCCGGCCACCGCTTACCGCGTATATGTAAGCGAGAACGGGCGCGGATTCGCTGACGCTACTGACGTTATTGACACTACTTATATTTTCAGGGGAAGACCCAATAAAACCTATTTCTTCAAAATAACCGCCCTGAATGCCGGCGGCGAATCCTTTGCTTCCGGTGTAGTGGCTGCCCATACACCCCGCCATGCGGTGCCCGTTAAACATAAACCGGTTACCTGGCTGCTGGTAGATGGGTTCGACCGGCTCGATGCCTCGGCCATGCTGTTGAAATTCGAAAGCAGCGCCCTGGGCAATGTACGCCGGATGGTGCTGGGCAGCATGAACAATTACAGTTATATGGTAGAACATGGGAGTGGACTGGCCGCTTGCGATGTGGCTTTTGACGGGGTGCAGAACGAAGTGATCGCTTCCGGTAAACTGGCCCTGTCGAAATATTTTGCGGTGGACTGGTTTGTGGGTGAAGAAAGCTCCGCTAACAGATCACTAGATTCAATGGAAAAAACAGTGATCAAAAAATACCTCGACAAAGGGGGACGGCTGTTGATCTCCGGCTCGGAAATAGGGTGGGACCTCGGCCGCTCCGGATCGCCCAATGCCGATTCTGCTTTTTATAAAGACTATCTGAAAGCAGTATACGTTAGCGACGGTGCTGGTACTTATAACTTTAATGGCAGTACCGGCTTTTTTACAGGAGGCAGCGGCGTATTGGGCAATGGAGTTAACGGATCCTACAATGTAGATTTTCCCGATGTGATCGACAGCAGCGGCGGATCAGAATTGGTGCTGAATTATGCAAGCGCTGGCAATACCGGTGCAGGTATAGGCTATAAAGGCCGGTTTCGCCTCTTGTATTTTGGTTTTCCCGTAGAAGCCATTGTTAATGATGCCGTGCGTAAGAACCTGATCTGCGCTTCGGTTGATTATCTGTCGAAACCCGATAAACATTGTGGCTTTATCCTGACAGGCACCCAGGGCCACCAGGGCAACAGGCTGGAATGGGAAACAGGTCCGGAAACAAATACCGCCTGGTACACCCTGGAAAGAAGTACAGATGGAAGCCATTTTGAAGCTATCAGCGGCCGCATTAAACCCATGGGTTCCGCAGCTGAAGGATACCATTATACGATAGATGATAAAGATATTACGACAACCGCATATTACCGGGTAATAACAACGGATAAGAAAAATCAGCAAACGATCTCTAACCTGGCCATTATCAAAAAGGAAGCCGCCCCACAATTGCTGGTTTTGAATAACCCGGCCCACGACAATATCCGGTTAACGATCAATGGCAATGGCCCTGTTCGCTTAACGCTGATGAATGCAGCGGGAAAGACCGTTTATCAAACTACAGTAGCCGTGAATAAAGGCCGCACAGTGGTCATTCCTGTCAGTCAGCTCGGTAAAGGAATTTATTGGTTGTCGGCCCGGTTGAATGAACAGCCCCTGGAAACGGTAAAGATCCTGGTTCAGTAACACCGGGTAACGGGTGGTGAATAGCTGGCAGGGTATGGAATGGCAGCCATCAACAGCGGAGTTTCAATATAAGCCCTGCTGGCTGTTAACCACTTGTTACCAGCTTTTTCCCCGCAAACGGTTGCATCCGGTATAAACTTTGTTTTTTGTTATAGCCGATCATATGTGGTAATTTCAAATCATGGAGCAATCAGACAAATTGAACCGGATCGTGGAAGCCCGGATGAAGCTCAGGAACCGGTTCGAAGAAAAGATGAAACAAACGCCATCGCTTGCCGATGAACGGCCCATGGGCACCGGCAAACTGAACCGGCATGGAATGCCGGAGATCCCGGTTGGACAAACGGAAACCCGCAAGTGGCCCGTGCTCGACCTGGGCATTCAACCCCAGATCCCATTGGCAGAATGGCAATTGATCGTCGATGGCGAAGTGGAACATCCCGTCAAACTGAACTGGGATGAATTCATGGCATTACCACAAACGGAAGACACTTCCGATTTTCATTGTGTGACCACCTGGTCAAAATTGAATATGAACTGGAAAGGCGTGCGATTGCTGGATCTTGCGGCCCTGGTTCAACCCAAGGAAACAGCTACCCACATCCTCTGTTATGGGTACGATGACTACACCACCAATATTGCCCTGGAAGAAGCGCTAAAACCGGATGTATTACTGGTGCATACCGTGGAAGGCCACCCGTTGCCGGAAGAACATGGCGGCCCGGTTCGCATGATCACTCCGCAACTATATGCCTGGAAAGGTTCCAAATGGATCTGCCGGATCGAATTCCTGAAAGAAAATGTGTTAGGTTTCTGGGAAGAAAGAGGTTATTCCAATACAGCCTATCCATGGCGTAACGACCGCTACAGTTAACAATTGCTTTACCCTCACATAAATTACCGATGAACAGAAGAAGTGTTTTGAAACAACTCAGCCTGAGTGTAGGCGCCACCGTATTAGGTTCAAATACAATGGCCCGGCTTGCCAATGATACGATCGAATACGAACTGCCGCCCAATCCATTGCATAAGCCCATTGAAAAGCCAGTGACCGCTATCACCCTGGGCGCCGGCAGCCGCGGAAATGTGTATGGAAATTTTGCCGCCAAATTTCCCAACCTGCTCGATATAGTGGGCGTAGCCGAACCCATTTCGATCAGGAATGAAAGATATGCGGCTAAACACCAGATCGACGATAAGAACCGGTTCGATACCTGGGAAAAAGTTTTTGAACGGCCCAGGTTCGCCGATGCCATTATCATCACCACGCCCGATGCGCTGCATTATGCGCCCTGCATGAAAGCACTGGAAATGGGATATGATATCTTACTGGAAAAACCCATTGCCCCAACCGAAAAAGAATGCCGGAACATTCTGGCGCTTGCCAAAAAAACCGGCCGCATAGTAGCTGTATGCCATGTGTTACGGTATGCGCCCTACTTTGTAAAAATGCGGGAACTGCTGTCACAGGGCGCTATTGGCGACATCATCAGCATTCAACACCTGGAGCCCATTGAACACCTGCACATGGCCCATTCGTATGTGCGCGGCAACTGGCATAATTCCAAAAAAACAACCCCCATCATCCTGGCCAAGTCATGCCACGATCTGGATATTATAAAATGGATCATTAATAAGCCTGCGAAACAGATCTCGGCCATGGGCGATCTGAAATGGTTCAGAAAAGAAAACGCTCCCGAAGGCAGCACGGCCCGCTGCACCGATGGTTGTAAAGTGGAACGCAGCTGTCCGTATTCAGCCATCCGGGTATACCACGACAAACGGCTTCGCCTGGGCGTATTCGACCTGCCGGAAGATAAATCGAAACATGCCGAAGCGATTATGGAAAAATTGAAGACCACCGATTATGGCCGTTGTGTGTACCGGATGGACAATGACCAGCCGGATCATTATATCACCAATATTCGTTTCGGTGATAACATAACGGCCAGCTTTTCGATGGAAGCCTTTACCAGCTATGCAGGCCGCCGCACCCGCATCATGGGATCCATGGGCGATATGGTGGGCGATATGAATGAACTGGTGATCACTGATTTCAGAACCGATAAGCAAACCAAACTGGTGCCCAAAGCAGAGGATGTTGATGAATACAAGAACAGCGGTCACGGTGGGGGCGACTGGTTGCTGGCGCGTGACTTTGTACAGGCCGTGGCACAGCAAAATCCCAAGCTGCTGACTTCTACCATCGATGAATCCATAGAAAGCCATATCATGGGCTTTATGGCGGAAGAAAGCCGGAAGAATAATAAAGTGATGGCAATTACAATGTAGCCTGATGTTTTTAATTAGAGAATATAGTTATGAGTTACAGGTTTCAGGTTACAGGGAATGCCTGAAGGTTTTGCCCTACAACCTGGAACTGATGCTGCATTGTGGAGTGAGTAAGCAAAAGTCAAATGAGTCAGTGTTCTGACTCATTTGACTCCCTGATTTGACCCATTGACCTGTTTGACTTATTACTTCACAGCTTCGTATATTTCTGCTTCAATGATACTCAGTGTTCCTTTGGCTTTGGAATCGTCACGCGCTACACCATCATCGAGCTTTTTACCGGAAACTTCTACCACCTGGTTGCCGCCTTCGTCCTTTGACAGGGCAGCCAGTTGAATGCGCACTTTTTTACCTTGCTGCGGTTTGCAGTGTATAGTATAATAACCTAGCGTGGGGCGGGTAGAACCGGAAAATACTTCTTTACCATCCACCGTAATGATCAATGGATAGGCGCGGCTGCGGAAGTTATTCAACTTAAGCGTTATTTCACTTACTGTGGCGGACCGTTCCAGTTCGTATTCTATCCAGGCAGTAGATAATTTACCATCGTTCACCCAATCGCTCAGTTCATTATCATCATAACTTGCGAAAGCGCTGTCAGCATGTGCGCCAGCAGTAGCGTTCACAATGGAGATTGGTGGACGGATATTGGTATATGAGGGTGTTGAGGGCGTGGGGCCTCTTTCGAGGCGGCAGGGCAAACCAGCTGCAGGCAGGTGATTCGATAAGCCATCTTTTTCTGCAAAGGGAATGGATGTTAAGGTAAGGACAGCGGAACCTAAACCATCGGCACTGGCTTTGATGGTGATGGTACCGGCTTTGTTGGTCGAACGGATCAATACCCGGTTCACCCCATTCTCCACCGGCAGGCTTTTAGCCAGTATATAATTATCAGGGCCCATGGCCATACCACCCCGCCATTCGGCCGGTCCTTCCAAAGAAAAGTTCACCAGATCCAATGCAGTAGGGCAACGTTCGCCGTTGGCATCTATCACTTCTACCTCCACCAATGACAGATCATGGCCATTGGCAATAAACGGTACAGGTCTTTCTATATTTTTCAGGCGCAGTGCAACAGGCCTGCCTTTGGTAGTGATGGCCGTTTCACAAACGCGTTTTCCCTTAGCGTCAAATCCAACAGCAGCGATTGCGCCCGCTTGCCATTCCACCGCTTTGAAAGTGAACAGAAACCCATTCGATCTTTCTCCGGTGCCAACCGATCTTCCATTTATTGATAATTCCACCCTATGGGCAGAAGAAATGACGTATATATCTTTCTTTACGCCGGGCGCATAATTCCAGTGGCCGATGATATGGATGCGATAGTTCTCGGGGTTCACCCAGCCATCCCACATTACCTGGTGCGCATAAAAATTCTGTTTTTTGATCCGCAATGCATCCACTTCACCACTGCGCCGGTAATTTTCAGCGCCGCGATGATGCGTATTCGTTTCTGAGAATACAATATTAACACCTCCTGCGCTCACGCGTTTTCCGGTACCAGGCCGTTCATTCCAGAATTCAAACCAGCGTTTTACATTTTCTATGGCATGTGATTCCATGTTACGATTGTAGGAAGAAGCATTTTGTCCGTTATGCAATGGCCCATCGCCATCTTTATGAAAGGGGGGGCTATAGTCGTCCCAGTATTTACGCGAGCCTTCATCCCGGGAATATTCCATGGCCCACAGGGGGATCTGCGCACTTTTATTGGTGTATAACATTTCGCCGCCATACTCCGCCATTTTGCTGTCGAGCATTTCCCGGGAACCGATGGCCCGCCCGCCAAAAGGATCATACCGATCGCGGATGGCTTTCATCTCCTGCATATGTGGTTCACTGATAGATTCATTGCCACACTCGTAAAATATAATGCTGGGATTGTTCTTATTGTAAATGATGGCATCCCGCATCACTGCTTTGCGTTGCTCCCACCGCACGCCAGTTACGTCTTTTTCCGCATCGCCAGCCGGCATGGCCTGCATCAGTCCAACCCGGTCGCAGCTTTCGATATCCTGTTTCCATGGTGTAATATGCATCCAGCGCACCAGGTTGCCATTGCTTTCCACCATCAGGTGATTGCTGTAATCGCTTAACCAGGCAGGAACACTTAGACCAATGGCCGGCCATTCATTACTGGTTCTTTGTGCATAACCATGCACCATGATCACGCGATCGTTCAAATAGATCATGCCATTCCTGAATTCCGTTTTACGGAAACCGGTTTTTGTTTGTACAAGATCTACCGGTTTTCCATTCACCTTTATAATGGTTTGCACCTTGTATAAATAGCCATAGCCCCAGCTCCAGAAATGCAACCCGCTTACCACGGAAGCGGCTTTTACTACAGCCGTTGCACCGGGGGCTATAGTAGTTTTTTCACCGGCAAATGTTTTTACCGGCTTTCCTGCTATATCTGTAATGGCTACTTCGAATGTGAAGGTCTGCGCTTTATCGCCTTCATTTTTAACCTGCGATTCGGCATGAATGGTAGCAGTATGCGCCTTGATGTTAAACCGATCGGCATATACATATACGCCGGTAGTGCCCAATGCGGCGAACAAAGGAAGCGTTTGATACAGTTTGCCGGTCACATGCAGGTATACGTTTTTGGTGATGCCGCCATAGTTCGCATTAAAGTTCCTGTCTTCCCACTGAAATTTGGTGTTGGTGGCCCGCTCATGATAATCCCAGCTATTGTCAATCCGCACCGCCAGCACATTCTCTACATCGCCCGTGTTCACGAGCCTGCTGATGTCGAACCCAAAAGCAGTGACGCCGTTCTCATGATTACCGAGATATTTTCCATTCACATAAAAATCACCGGCCTGCCGGATGCCTTCAAACTCCAGGAATATTTTCTGATCCTTCGCTGCAGCAGGAAGTTTAAAGTGTTTTCGATACCAGGTGATGCCCGTGCGCAGGTCCCGGATATCTTTTTTAAAGGCATCATCTTCATTCCATGCCCAGGGCAGGGTCACCGGTTTCCAGGAGGCATCATTGAAAGCAGTTTCTTTGGCTGTTGAATCATCACCGGCAAAAAATTTCCAGTTGCTATTAAAATTATACGTTGTTCGCTGGGCATGGGATGGCAGGTAAATCAGGGCAAGTAGAAAAACAACAAGTCGTTTTATCACCGTTTTATTTTTTGAGGAATGTTAACTGAGCTGACCGTTTTACGGCCTTCTCATTGTAGACGTAATGCTTCGGCAAATGTGGGGGTGCCTGCAAAAAAACCTGTTTCAAAACAGGGGCTGCGTTTTCAGATCCAGGCATTGAGGGTACCGGCAATTTATGATAATTTTGATCACTGAAAGAGTTGCCCATGAAACAAAAGAAGTTCCTGACGGCCGAATGGCTTCGATTGATAATGGCGAATTACGAGATTGACCCCGAAGCGTTGAAACCGTTTTTACCCGCCAAAACCGAATTGGATAGCTGGAATAACAGGACCTATGTAAGCCTGGTGGGCTTTCTGTTCCATGATACCTGCGTTATGAAGCTGCGCGTTCCATTTCATACCTCATTTCCGGAAGTGAACCTGCGCTTTTATGTGCGGTACAAAGAAAATGGTGTTTATAAAAGGGGCGTTGTTTTCGTGAAGGAGATCGTGCCGAAACGGGCCATTACCTTTATTGCGAATACACTATTCAGAGAAAGATATGTGACCCTGCCCATGAAAGCGTTTTCCCATACCACGGAACAGGGATTGCACATTGGCTATCACTGGAAATTCAGTGGTCATTGGAATAAACTGGAAGTGAGAACGGGCTTGCAAAAATTCCCTCTGCAGCCTGGCAGCGAAGAAGAATTCATTACCGAACATTTCTGGGGTTATACCAGCATCAATGAACAGCTCACCGGTGAATACCAGGTAGAACATCCAAGCTGGGATGTGTATCCGGTGGAACAGTATACGGTGGAATGTGATTTTGCAAAACTGTACGGTCCGGCTTTTTCGGCATTGAACAGCCAGGTGCCGGTTTCGGTATTTTTAGCGGAAGGCTCGGCGATCAATGTGTATAGTAAGCGAATCCTTTGATGGACCGATACAACCGGGATTCAAATCATCCTTTTTAGGATCTTCCTGGCCCTGGTATGAAAAGCGGCGCTTTCGTAGGGCCAGCGCTCTTCAATGATCAGTTTTAACTCGGGTTTGATATCGGGGTATAATACTGACAAATTTTCGAGGATGGTGAGGGCAGAGGCTTTTACGGCCGGGGCTGTTTGCGGATCGGCAACAAATTCGAAACAGGTGTTCATTAGCTCACCATGGTAGGTTTTGGGAATGGCAACAAATTGAAGCAAGCGCACGGTATTCCGCACCACTGCAATATGCACGTCAGGCTTTTTCAACAATGGCAATAATTGTTTGAAATAAGGCGTGATCAATTCAGGGTGTTTCTCCACACAGATACTTAAGGGCCAGCCTGCGCGCTGGGTTACCCGGTAATCACCTTTCAGGAATAATTGCATGAGTTCAGCAAAGCGGGTTTTGTCACCGCCCACGTAGCGCACGATCTTCTCACATTGGGCTTTGGAATGTTCCTTTTGAATTGCTTTTAATAAATCCATATAAATTTGAAAAATAACCATTTTGCGATGATCAACAGCTAATGATCAGCGCAGCTGACCATAAAAAAACCATCAAATGAAAAAGATCAGCGTATTATCCGTTTTTTTAATAGCTCTTTTGACCGCCTGCCAGCCCCGCAAAGGAGCTGTGGTTTTTCAAACCGATTTTGGATTGAAAGATGGCGCCGTCAGCGCCATGAAGGGGGTGGCTGCCGGCGTTGACCCCGCTTTGAAATTGTATGATCTCACCCATGAGATCCCGGCCTATAATATTTGGGAGGGGGCCTACCGGCTGGAGCAAACGGCTCCATATTGGCCGGCGGGCACTGTTTTCGTTTCCGTGATAGACCCGGGCGTTGGTACCAGCCGGAAGTCGGTGGTTTTGAAGACAAAGACCGGCCATTACTTTGTAACACCAGACAACGGTACATTAACATTAATAGCTCAATCACTTGGCATTGAATCAGTACGTGAGATTGATGAGGAATTAAATAGAAGAAAGAACTCTCAGGCTTCCTACACATTTCATGGCAGGGATGTATATGCCTATACGGGGGCGCGGCTGGCAGCCGGCGTGATCTCATTTGAACAGGTTGGAAAAGAATTGCCGGCCTCTGTGGTCACCATTCCCTATCAAAAACCCGTCTTGCAAGGGGATTCTATCCTGGGTAATATACCGATCCTGGACATCCAGTATGGCAATGTATGGACCAACATTAACGATTCGATTTTCAAGGTGTTACACGTGGAACCTAAAGATAAATTGGAGGTGAAAATAAATAAGAATGGTATCCCGGTGTTTGACCAGGATATCGAATTTGTGAACACCTTCGGCGATGTACCGGAGGGCAAAACACTGGCTTATATGAACAGCCTGATGAACTTTTCTTTGGCCATAAATAGAGGGAATATGGCCGATTCTTTTCATATAAACAGCGGAGCGGAGTGGAATATTGTAGTCAAAAGGAAAAAACCAAATTAATTTTTACACAATTTGACTTAAACAGTGGATAACCAGGCAGGTAGAAAGCCCATCGTAAAAATGCCAGGCACACTAAGGTTCACAACAAAGCAAAAGAATGTATTAGATTGATCCTGGCTCTATTACAGCCGTTAACAACTTTTTTATTTGATATAACTCGTAAAAAAGGCATTCAACATTACTACATTGCGGCTTCGCTATGGCAATGACTTGCCCGTACACAGCCCTTTACTAAAACTGTACTGCAAATGGATCATAGAATGAATTGAAAAATAATTCCCTGCATTCGCTCAGTGACTTCATTAAAAGGCGCCGCCGGCATACCTGTTTTCCAGGGCATCTCTTTAGCGCCTGCATTCTTTTCAGAAAATCATTGGCCACTGCTTATGGCCGAAGCTTGCCTCGTTTTTGCGGCCAGTCAGCGTTTTTGCATTTTTATACAATTCAACACACGCTTTTGCCTTGCGATGGCAGGCAGGGCAGCCCATACCGCACCAGCATAACAATACAGGCCGATGATTATTTCCGCAGTAACTGGTTCTGGTTCCATGTTTGATTTAAGTCTGGGAGTTGACAAGTTCATTCATTTTATAACTTATTATTGCAGCAGATAGGAATTAATCAAGAAAACAAGCACCTTATTATGATCATAAAAAATCTGCATCTCCAACGGCGTACGGGACTCGGTGAAAAAGGCATTACCGTACTGGCGGGCGATATTGGTGGCACTAAGACCAACCTGGCATTTTATGTGGCAACGGAAACCGGATTGAAAGTTTTATATACGGGCAGATATCCATCTGCAGAATACAGTTCCTGTACGGCTATTCTGCAGCAGTTCCTGGGGGATAATAATTGCCCGGAACCCGACAGGATCTGCCTGGGTGTTGCCGGCCCCGTGCTGGATGGGAAAGTGAACCTTACAAATCTTGACTGGAATATTGATATTAAAGAGGTGAAACGCACCATGGGCGTTGAAGCAGTGTTCCTCCTGAACGACCTGGAGTCAATGGCGTATGGCTTGGCCGCATTAACGGAAGAAGACCTGATCACCATACACCCTGGTAACGACGAGAGCACCGGCAATATGGCGATCATTGCCCCAGGAACCGGTTTGGGCCAGGCGGGTCTATACTGGAATGGTGTGAACCATTTTCCTTTTCCCACAGAAGGCGGTCACGCAGATTTTTCGCCCCGAACAGACCTGGATATTGCTTTATTGAAATTCCTGCAAAACGAATATGGCGTTGTGAGCTGGGAAAAAGTAGTGGCTGGACCGGCCATTGTCGATATCTATCGTTTTTTGCGCGATGTAAAAAAGCGGGAAGAACCAAGCTGGCTAAAAGAAGCGCTGGAACAGGAAAAGAATGATTCAGCAGTGATCAGTGGCGCTGCAATTGAACAAAAAGCGGCTATTTGTGTTGAGACGATGGACCTGTTTGTAAGATACCTTGCCCGTGAATCATCGAACCTGGTATTGAAGATGAAAGCAACCGGTGGTTTATTTCTGGGCGGTGGTATTCCGCCTAAAATTGCACCCTTGTTGTTAGAAAGACAATTTATGGAACATTACATGGATTGCGATCGCATGCAACATTTGTTAGAGCAGGTTCCGATCAGGATCATAAAGAATGATAAAACCGGTTTGATCGGCGCCGCTTATTATGGAGCTTACTTAATTTGATAAGGCCGTTATTATAAATAGGAAAACCGTCCTGGCTAAGCCGGGACGGTTTTCCTTAAGTAATAAATTACTTTTGTGATGTCGAAGGTGAAGACAGGTTCAGATTCATTGTATCTGGTTTCTTCTTGCTTGTATCTTTTTTCTTAGGAGTAGTATCCTGTTCAATAACATTTCCATTGTAAAGTTCTGCTCTTACTGGTTGGTTAGATACTACCATTGTAACTGCAAAAATGCAAAGACCAATGCCTGCCGCTAAAAAGCTTCTTTTCATAACTTTGAGTTTTTAATATGTAAAAAATGTAATTAACTAAATAACTACGTGGGAGCGGGTAGGCTACAATATCAGGTTAAGCAATCGGCTGTAGTTTTAAAAATCGCTAGGTTATCAATTAAGTATTAAGAATCATGCCAAAAAAATCTGCGGTTAAAAAAAATAGAAAAATTAAACTATCTGTTATTACTTAATAAATACCGTGCCTGCTTTTATAAACTTGTATTATTTATTGATTTTCCTGTAGATATAATTACCGGATACAATATTTATCCTGCCCGTTCGTCTATCAAAAAAAATACCTTATTACCCGTAGAAGCCTTTGAGAGCCGGCAAAAAGAATAACTGATCCTACTGAAAGTTCCAGGCATTTAGAAGCCTGATTCATTCTTTGCAACATTAATTAATCAACATTAAAACGTTTACCTCTTTATATGGCACGTGGCAACAGACAGGATAACGGTGCTCGTAAACCGGATATGCCTACAGCAAAATTGACCAAAGAGAATTTGAGAGAAGCGTTATTAATTTTCAGCTACGTGAAACCATATCGCTGGACATTTATAACCGGATTGCTGTTCATTGCCCTCAGCAGCGGCACTACCATGGCTTTTCCTTATTTCCTGAAAAGACTTATTGATAGTGCACACTCGCTCAGCCTGGGTAAAGAAGCCGTTGCACCGGGCACCATTGCATTATGGATGTTGGGTATTTTAATTATGCAGATGATCTTTTCCTTTATGCGCGTATACCTGTTTTCCTATGTTGGGGAATATGCGCTGGCGGATATGCGAAAAGATGTGTACCGCAAAATGATCATGATGTCAATGAATTTTTTTGCGCAACGCAGGGTGGGAGAGCTATCGAGCCGCATCAGCGCTGATCTGTCACAGATACAGGAAGCTGTCACGGGAATGCTGGCAGAAATTTTGCGTGGACTGCTAACGCTTGTCATAGGAATGGGGTTAATATTATATTTATCCCGTTCCCTTACGTTGGTTATGTTATCGGTTGTACCTGTTATTGTGGTGGCGGGCGTGGTTTTTGGGAGAAAGATCCGCAAGCTGTCACGTCATACACAGGATCAGCTGGCCGATTCCAATACCATTGTGCAGGAGACGCTGCAGGGCATTGGTAATGTAAAAGCGTTTACTAATGAGTGGTATGAAATAGGCCGGTATACAAAGAGTTTACAGCAAGTAGTAAAACTGGCGGTCAGCAATGGCCGCTTCCGGGGATTTTTTGTTTCTTTTATCTTGATGAGCATTTTTGGCACCATCATACTTGTTGTATGGTATGGAACCACCCTGGTACAGGCAGGTACGCTTTCCTTTGGCGATCTAACCGCTTTTGTCGTTTATACCGCTTTTGTCGGCGGTAGTATGGCAGGTTTTGCCGATCTGTACACCCAATTGCAAAAAACACTGGGCGCTACCCAACGCGTTCGCGAGATCCTGCGCGATGATACAGAACCGGTAGCGGTAACCGATGAACCTGTTGCTGAGATAAACAAGCTGCATGGGGCAGTACGTTTTGAACATGTAGCTTTCAGTTATCCTTCCCGCAAAGAAGTACATATCTTAAAGGACGTTAGTATCTCCGCTGCGCCGGGTGAACAAATTGCCATCGTTGGCCCCAGTGGGGCAGGCAAGTCAACCATTGCTGCCCTGCTCTTACGCTTTTACCAGCCAGACGAAGGTAAACTGCTGTTCGATGGCAGACCGGCTGATGACATTCCGCTTTCCCAATTGCGTAAACAAATGGCTTTGGTGCCGCAGGACGTACTGTTATTTGGCGGTACCATCCGCGAAAATATTGCCTATGGCAAACCCGGCGCAACACAAGCCGAAATAGAAGCGGCTGCCCGCAAAGCCAATGCACATGATTTTATTGTTGGCTTCTCGGAAGGCTATGATACCGTAGTAGGGGAGCGGGGCGTGAAATTATCGGGCGGACAAAGGCAACGTATTGCCATTGCCCGGGCCATTTTAAAAGACCCGGTGATCCTGGTACTGGATGAAGCTACCAGTTCCCTGGACTCCGCTTCGGAATCCCTGGTGCAGGAAGCCCTCGACAATCTCATGAAAAACCGCACTTCTTTTGTGATCGCTCACCGGCTTTCCACCATTCGAAATGCCGATAAGATCGTTGTGCTCGATAAAGGCCATGTGGTTGAAAGCGGCACCCACCAGGAATTACTCTCTCATGATGATGGTTTGTATAAAAGCCTCAATAAACTTCAGCTGGAATGGACGTCTGAAGAAAGTTGAAAACCTGAAAGAGCTGATAAATTCATTATTCACCGTTTAAAGTTTCCCGCCTGGCCGAGCAAAGGATTTGCCCATTGCATATTGGCGAAGCAAAAGAATTTGGCCATTGCCCATTGCCAATTGCCCATTGACGATTGAACATTGGCGAAGCAAAAGAATTTGCCCATTGCCCATTCACCATTGACCATTGACCATTCACCATTCACCATTGCCCATGCCCATCGATTCTCCGTGGTGTGAAAATTGAAGCTTATTCAAAGGAAAGCTGATATGTTTAACTGAATTAAATTAAAATTAAATATTTGAACAGTATGCACACCTGCCAGCCATTTTTACCGTCTAATAGCCCATCCGGTTAAAATTCATTTATACCGGTGTAAATAATAATCACAAACTGCGTAATGAAACCTGTATTAGTACTGTTTATAGCAAGTTTTATAACAATATCCTTATGTGCCCAGGAAGAAAAAGCGCCCCGGAACCAATCTGCCAATGCCGCCCCTGGTAAATTGATCGGCAAAATAGTGGATGCCAAAAACAATAAAGGCCTTGATGCCGCTTCGGTTCAACTATTTGAAAAAAACACGAATACCCTGGCCGGCGGCATGCTCACTAAACCCAACGGTGACTTTGATATCAGCCATCTTTCCATTACCGATACGTTCAAACTGGTTGCAACTGCTATAGGATATGCTAAACAGGAGATGATCATCTTTTTCGACAAATCAGCCAAGGGCAATGAAACGGTTGAAAAAGATCTTGGCAACATCAAATTAACAGCAGAATCACAATACCTCGGATCAGTTACCGTAGTAGCGCAAAAACCCGCGCTGCAAATGGGTATTGACCGTAAAACATTCGACGTAGAAAAGAACCTGGCATCTGCAGGCGGTACCGGTATTGACGTCATGCGCAATATTCCTTCCGTGACCGTTGATGTTGACGGAAACGTGCTGTTGCGTAACAACTCGCCCCAGATCTTTGTAGATGGCCGCCCGACAATACTTACATTAGACCAGATCCCGGCCGACAATATTGAAAGGGTAGAGCTGATCACCAATCCCTCCGCCAAATTTGATGCTGCCAGTACCGGCGGTATCATCAATGTGGTGCTCAAAAAAAATAAAAAACTCGGACTGAACGGCCTTGCTTCTGTTGGCGCCGGTACACCGGGCATTTATACCGGCAACCTGGCACTTAATTTACGCCAGGGCAAATTCAATTTCTTTGTAAACGGAAACTACAATGAATCAGGCGGCCGAGCCAAATCGGAAACCTATCGGCAGAATAAAGACAATGGTATTGTGCAGGATTATTTCAATCAGGTTGCCTATACCGACCGCGAGCGCCGCTTTTATTCAGTGCGCTTTGGCATGGATTTCTTCCTGGACAACCGCAATACATTTACCATTACGCAGAATATTGGCCGGGGGAAATTCGGCAACTTCGAAGACCAGAACCAGGAATACCTGGATATTCACCGGCAGGCTGACCACTATGGCTTCAGAACATCTGACAACCGTTCGAACAATGAACGCAGCAGCACGCAGCTGATCTTCAAACATAATTTTGTAGAAAGCGGCAAGTCGATCAGTGCTGATATCAATTACAATCACGGCACCAACGACGACAATACAAATATCTTAAATACCTACGCTTACCCCGATGGCAGTATTTATTCGCCCGACAGCCGGGTTCGCAATGAAGGCGCAGGCCGCAATAACCAACTCACCATTCAGGTTGACTATGTGGATCCGAATGGAGAAAATAACAAACTGGAGACTGGTCTGCGCACTTATATAAACGATTTTACCAGCATTTTCAATGCTTATTCAGTGAACAACGGTTCCGAATTTAAACTACCGCTCAGCAATCATTACAAATACCAGGAAATGGTGCATGCAGCATATGCAACATACACCGGTAAATGGCAGGGGATCGGCTACCAGGCAGGTTTACGCGCAGAATATTCAAAATTCGATGGGGAACTGGTTGACAGTGCCCAGAAATTTGGTTACCAGTTTCCCCAACAGCTTAAAAACATTTGGGATGCCTTGTTCCCGAGTTTATACCTGAGCAAAACGATTGGCGAGGGGCAGGAGATCCAGCTGAACTACAGCCGCCGCATCCGCAGGCCCGATTTCTGGCAAATGAATCCATTCGTTGATATCAATGACCCCTTGAATATCCGCCAGGGTAATCCAGCCCTGCGCCCCGAATTCACCAATTCATTTGAGTTCAATTATAATAAAACCTATTTCACCGGCAGTTTCCTCGGTGTTATCTATTTCCGCAATACCCAGGGCGATATTACGCGTTACAGCGATACCATATCGGCCGAACAATTTGAGCGGTTGAACAATGCGGCCATTGATCCCAGTGCCATTTTGAGCACGTTCGTGAATGCCCAATACCAGAACCGGTGGGGCGCTGAACTGACCTTACAGCAAAAACTGGGACAACAACTCGACATTACCCCAACGGTAGACATGCAGTATAAAAAAGTGGTGTCGAACATTAACAATACCGATCTCAGTAATGAAGGCTTTAACATCGAAGCCAAACTGATCATCAATTACCGGGTTGCGGCAAAATCGGCTTTTTGGAACAAATGGAGCTTTCAGGCGACGGGTGAATACGAATCACCGGAAGTGGTTCCGCAGGGAAAACGCAAGGAGATGTATGGTATTGATCTCGGTTTACGCAAAGAATTCCTTAAGAATAAAGCGACATTTACGTTCAACGTAAACGACTTATTCAATTCCAGGAAAAGGGGTATCATCAGCGACACGGAAAGCTTTTACCAGGATGCATACCGGCGCTGGAATGTGCGCAGCTTCCGCGTTACCCTTACGTACAAGTTCGGTAAGACCGATTTCCAGTTATTCAAACGGAATAACAATGGACATGGTCAGGATGACCATGATGACAGAGACTAGGGCGTTGCAGGTATAAAGTCAACATACATATACCGGAAATTGATGACCATTTCAGCGAATTGGTTCATTACGTCCTGGCCCAGATTACCATAGTACAGGTTATCCTTCGGTGTAGAACTGGCGGTTTTCACAGCGACATCTTTTAATACGGCCGGCTGCCCGGCCACATTGATATGCACCTGCGGCAAGCGGAAGGCTTTGGTTTTCGTGATGCCGCCCGCGCCGCCGATCTGCATATCGAAAGAAGTGCCCGCCGTATCGATCAGCCGTTTATAATCCCGGTAAAAGGGTTCGTTTAAAAAGGTGAACTGGGCGCCGGTATCGAAGGTAAATGCCAGGGTATCGGTTTTATACGCTACCGAGATCACGGGCAGCAATTCATCCACGCCAAAATTGCGGATCCTGCGGTCAACGGCAACAGCAGGAACGATCACCTTGTTCTTATTGATCCTGATCTCCTGCAATTGTTCAATGACAGGGAAACCGATAATACCTTTAATGGTGTACGCTCCGCGGGCAAAAGACAGGGCGCTGTCAGGAAAGATCATGAATACTGCATTTCGAACAATGATATTTCCCATGCGTAATTCATCAGCAATACCCAGGTTGGCCTGAACCTGTAATCCGGTTATGGCCCTCACTTTAAACCGCACGTTTAATAAACGCAGTTTGGTTTTGCGCGCATAGGATTCCGTTATTACCGACAGGTTGGCGCCGGTATCAAATACAAAATCAAAGGTGCTGTCCGCAAAATTTACCGGCACATTAATGAGGCCAGCCAGATCACGGCGGTAGGCTATCTGCGTTTCGCCGGTAATGGTCGTTGTTTGCGGGGCAACATTTTGCAAACCCTTCCAGATGATATCGGAGTTCCTGGCGTCATCACGTTCCTCGGCTGATAATACCTGCCGGTATTTTCGTAGTACAAGCTGGGTGGTGAGATGCGCCTCGCGGTACTGGTACAATTTCACATGATTATCTATTTTCTTCATGAGAAGGCTGCCGATGCGGCCCGGCGTCAATTGTTTTTTGTGTTTCTCCAACAGCAAATTGATCACCTCGTTCGATCTGGTGAGGTTATGGAAGAAATTATATAGAAAGGCCTGATAATACAATTTCCGGTAGGCGGGCAGATCACGGTTAATATCGCTTTCCAGTGCACGTTGCAATTCAAAAAAATGGCGCCGGCTAAGCAGGCTGTCGAGCCGTTTGATATCCGCCGCAAACAATGAAATTCCTGATAAGAAACAAATTAAAAATAAAGTTATACGCATCTTTCAAAGGTAAAGAAGAAGACAGAATCCGAAGCAACGATACCGCCTAGAATTAAGGAACAAGTGTCTTACCTTTGCCGCCTATGACGAAAAGCGAAATGATCAATGAACTGATCCGTACACGCAGGAGTGTGTTTACGCAACAATTTGAACCGGGAAAAGTTATTCCGGACGAGATCATCTGGCAGGCGCTTGAAAATGCAAACTGGGCGCCCAATCATAAATTTACCGAACCCTGGCGCTTCACGGTTTTTACGGGCAACGGCTTACAAACACTGGCCGAACAACAAGCGGATATCTATAAAAAATATGCCGGTGCTAAGTTCAAACAAAATAAATATGAACAGATGCTGGTAGGCCCCCAACAATGTTCGCATGTAATAGCCATTGGCTGCAAACGGCATGCAGAGCAGGTTCCGGCCATGGAAGAAATTGCGGCGGTAGCCTGTGCGGTTCAAAATATTTATCTTACGATCTCTGCTTATGAAGGGCTGGGAGGTTACTGGAGCACAGGCGGCATTACATTTATTGAGGAAGCAAAACCGCTGTTCAATTTAGGACCCGATGATATGTTAATGGGCTTCTTTTATCTGGGTTATGTGAAAGTGCCATCTGTTGCGGGTAAGCGAAAACCGGTGCAGGAAAAAGTGACCTGGGTGAAAAGCTGATCGGCTAATTTGCTGATTCCGCAAAGCGGGACAAGTTGTGCTAATGTTGTCGGAAGAATCAGTTGAAATTTTTAAACCGTTTGCTGCTGCGATGACTCAGCCAGATGAAGATGACCGGAATTAAGAGGATCAGAATCAGGGATATTGTACCAAGCATAAAATCAGGTTTTACAAGGATGGGGATCGCTTTTTTAACGCATAAAGCATTTATTTTAGTATAAGTAATTTCCCTGAAGCCGGATAAATGTGTATTTATTGATCTGTATCATGCATTTGGCGGGATATGGCATTTAGCGCAGATAGAAATTCCGCATTAAAATAGTACTCAACAACTTAAGTACGCGGCCCTAAATCTAACAAGCGTCCCTCCACGAAAATTGTATCCTTTCTTTTTGTATCTTTGTTTTCGTTCTCATCCGGTGTTCTTCCAACCATCTGGCTATAAATCCCTGGCAGCTTTCCCGAGACTGCAATTAAAACCTGAACTCGAAATTTTGGTCCAAATTTATTCGCAATCGCTGTGAGTATGGCGTCTTAAAGCCCGTAAACGCAATCCAATTGAAGGAAAACTGTCATTTGTTCTAAGTGCTTTTTTCAGGATGTATGGCGCACAATGATTGTGACAAGGGCCGGAAAATTGGATCTCAAAGCTGGTTTCACAGGGACAGCCGCCAAAATTGGTTCTTTACCAGCATTCTCCAGCGCTTGTCACTCCTCTTTCAGTATTCTTTTAAGATTATAATTAACATTATGTTAAATAGACGCTAACAGACAAGACATAGCAAAGCAAGCTCCTGTCCATCCCATAACGCTGCCGCCGTCTCAACCTCTTTTAAATATGCCACTCTCCCGCAGCCATCATTCAGCATCCGCCGTTCTCATGCGTCGAGCCGCTCAGCCTCTTTCTTATTTTAAGCGATTAATAAAGGTTGTTGAACCCAGCAGCTCCTTTTAAATGGCCATTCTCCGGGAAGCCATCATCACCTTACGCCGTTCTCATGCGACGAGCCGCTCGGCCACTTCCTTATTTTAGCGATTAATAAAGGTTGTTGAACCCAGCAGCTCATTTTAAATGGCCATTCTCCGGCAGCCATCATCACCTTCCGCCGTTCTCAGAGCCACCAGCCGCTCAACCGCTCGCCATTTGAAGCGGCTAAATCAATGATCCTGCACTGCTTCGCCAACTGCCCCTGCCGCGCCAAGCACAGAAACCGCAGCAAATCGTTCAACCCGACCAGGCGGCGTGTACCCGTGACCGTACAAACCATTTTTGTAAAGCGCAATTGCAGAAAATACAATCCGGGAAAATCAAGTGATTCACTTGTGTAACTGCCAGCTACTGTGCCAAATAAAAAAACGCAGCCTAGAAAAGCTGCGTTAAATTGATTGAAAAATTAAACCCTTAAACCCATGCGCACGATTGTTCAGCGCATTGCATAAAGGTAATGGCCGCGTCTCATTCGGTAAATACCCATCAATTAAAAGGAAATTAAAATACACTTCATGCAACTGATTGCTCCACAGACGCATCAAGCGGCGGATCTACGGCTAAAAAAGAAACCCCGGCGGTTGCCGGGGCTCAACATCAATTTCGTTTATGCCTCTTAGTGCTTTCTGTCGATATTATTGTACTTATCAGTGTACTTCGTAACATTATCCTGGATCTTCTTGATCTCGGCATCGATGGCTTTAATGCCGGCTGCGTCTTTTTTAGCTTCTGCCTGGCGTTTCTTTTGCTCCAGCTGATTTACTTTTTCTTCGTTGATGATGATCAGCAGGTCAAGCGCATTTTTCAGGTTGTCTTTTTCTTCCATTTTTAACTTTCCCTGCGCATCGAGGATCTCGTCTACCTTCATTAAATAAGGCAATGCCTGGTCAAATTTCTTGCTGGTCTCAGCACGCAGCTCTTCTTTTTTCTTCAATTGTTCAGGTGTTAATTTCACCCCGCCGCTTGGACGAATATTCTTGTTCTCGTTATTGATCTCAACACCCTGGTTGTAATAGATCTGGCCTAATACCATGTTGGCATTGGCAAAATCAGGTTTTTTCTCCAAAGTCTTGGTCATTACTTCAACGGCTTTATTGATCAGCTCTTTTGAATTGGCCGGGCGCTTGCTCGCATCCGGATCATAACCGGTTTGATACAATTCTACCCCATAGTTGAAAAGGAAAAGATAGTTATCAGGATTTTCCTTGATAACCGCCTCGTATTTTTGGAACAGGTCTTCTTTATTTCCTTTCTCGCGGGCCATATCCAGTTCAAAACCTGTCCAGAACGGATCAGTAGGATAAACTTCCTTACCCAGGGCAGCAAATTTTGCTGCGTTGGTTACGTCATCCTTTCTGCGGTAATAGTCAGCCAGCCATTTGTAAATCTCTACAAAGCCCTCGCCTTTTGCTTTAGCTTCAGCGATCTTTCCATAATAAACAGCTGCATCATCGGGCTTTTGCGCTTTTTCAGCCGAGATCCCTGCATATAAAGTGGTGGTAGTATCGAGCTTGATGGGAATAATGTTCCTTTCAGACATCAGGTCGAATACTTCCAGCGATTTTTTGAAATTCACAAATGCATCGTTGAAATTGCTGGCATTATAAAAAGAGGCCGCATCTTTTGAATAGCCGGTGTACAGCTCGATCAGCGGAGCATTGTTATCGATGGTCAGTTGAATATTCCTTTTGGCGGCTTCTTTTACACCTGCTTCCAGGCTCAGGTACTGTTTCATGGCTTCAAAGGCAGTACCGCGCGCATCGGGAACCGTCGCTTTCTGTGTAGAATCAGCGGCAATGGCTCCATATATTTTTGCCTTTGTGTACCACGCCTCTGAATTGGTTTTATTCTTTTCAACGGCCAGTACGTTATCTATTTCTGTTTTTGCCTCGGGGAGTTTTTTCCTGCTCAGCAGGTCTTTAGCCTTTTCGAGTTTCTGGGCCTGTGACATGAACCCAATTACAGCAAGCATTGCTGTCAGAAACAATTTTTTCATGCGTGATTTTTTATGTTTTTTGGCCACATGGAATTCGCCGTAAAAACTTCTTCGCCGTTGGCACCAGCCTGCTCAAAAATTTTTACGGCTCATTTCATCTGTGTTTTATTTTAATTAGTGCTCAATGCACTTAATTATTCATTCTCCGGGTTCTCTTCGTTTCCGGACGCGGGTTCTTCGTTAGAAGCCCCTGCATTCTCATCAGATGCAAACTCATTGCCATCGGTTGTCTCCGCCACTGTGTTTGTATCGGCCAGTACCTCAATCTCGCCATTTTCTCCATTCACTTCTTCTTCGCTATCATCGAGTTTTGTAATGGCGGCGATCTCATCGCCATCATCCAGGCGGATCAATTTAACACCTTGTGTATTACGTCCCAGTTCGCTGATGCCTTCAGCCGGCATGCGGATGGTCATTCCGCTCCTGCAGGTGATCATGAGGTCTTCCTTCTCTGCTACGTCCAGCATTCCCACCAGGGCGCCGGTCTTTTCGGTAACATTCAGGGTCTTCACCCCTTTCCCGCCCCGGTTAGTGATGGGATATTCCTCTAACTGCGTCCTTTTTCCGAATCCTTTTTCACTCACTACCAATACACTACGAGAGTTATCTTCCTTGCTGACACATATCATGCCAATAACTGCATCATTTTCATCATCTACGTCAATTCCCGAAACGCCAATGGCGCCACGGCCGGTTGCACGCACTTTTTCTTCAGGGAAACGGATGGCGCGACCGCTTTTTACGGCCATCATGATCTCGCTATTGCCGGTGGTTAACCTGGCCACCAGCAGTTCATCGCCTTCCACGATGGTAATGGCATTTACCCCGGTCTTACGCGGGTTGCTGAATTCTTCCAGCGCCGTTTTTTTGATGATCCCTTTTTTGGTGCACAGCACAATATTATGACCCTTTACAAAAGTCTCATCTTCGAGGTCTTTGATATCGATGATCGCCCTGATCTTATCATCGGGCGGCAACTGGATCAGGTTTTGAATGGCGCGGCCTTTTGCGGTTTTGTCGCCTTCAGGTATTTCGTATACATTGAGCCAGTAACAACGTCCTTTTTCGGTAAAAAAGAGCATGGTATGGTGAGAAGAAGCCACGAACAGATGCTCGATGAAATCCTCCTCCCGGGCGCGGCCGCCCTTGGCGCCACGGCCTCCGCGGCGTTGGGCGCGGAATTCGGTAGCGGAAGTGCGTTTGATATAGCCGAGATGCGAGATGGTGATCACCACATCTTCTTCCTTGATCAGGTCTTTTATGCGAACCTCGTTATCGAGGTAAGTGATCTCTGTTTTGCGGGCATCGCCGAACTTTTCCTTTACTTCGGCCAGCTCGGTCTTGATTACATCGTAGCGCATACCTTCATTGCTTAACAGTTCGCGCAGGTGGGAGATCAGGCGCTGCAGCTCTTCGAATTCTTCCCGGATCTTTTCGCGTTCCATGCCGGTCAACCGTTGTAAACGCAATTCGAGAATGGCCCTGGCCTGTACTTCATCGAGCCCCCAGCCTGCATTGATCAGGCTTTCGCGGGCAATTTCCGGTGTGGCCGATGCCCTGATCATGGCGATCACTTCATCAAGGTGATCGAGTGCAATGAGATAACCCTGTAAAATATGGGCTTTCTTTTCCGCTTCGCGCAGTTCGAACTGGGTACGGCGAACCACCACTTCATGCCTGAACTCCACAAACTCACTGATCATTTCTTTTACGTTCAGTGTTTTCGGGCGTCCTTTCGACAGGGCTACGTTGTTAATACCGTAGGAAGTTTGCAGCTCGGTGTATTTATACAGCTGATTGATCACCACGTTGGCAATAGCGTCGCGTTTGAGATCAATTACGATACGCGTGCCTTCTTTAGCATTCGATTCGTTGTTAACATGGGCAATGCCTTCGATCACTTTCTCATTTACGAGCTGCCCGATCTTATCGCAAAGCGCATCGCGGTTCACCTGGTAAGGCACTTCTGTTATTATAAGCGTTTCGCGACCGCTCGGTTTGGTATCAACCGTTAATTTGCCCCGCAGCACTACCCTGCCGCGGCCAAAATGCATGGCCGCCCGCACCCCTTCCATACCATAGATAATGGCTCCGGTAGGAAAATCGGGCGCTTTGATATGCTGCATCAGTTCGTCGATGGTGATCTCCCGATTATCGATGTAGGCGATACAGCCGTCGATCACTTCACTGAGGTTGTGCGGCATCATGTTGGTAGCCATACCAACCGCAATACCGCTGGAACCATTTACAAGCAGGTTAGGAATCCGGGCAGGCAAAATGGACGGTTCTCTTTCAGAATCGTCGAAGTTGGGCTGGAAATCGACCGTGTCTTTATCGATATCCATCAACATGTACTCCGCCAGCCGGTCGAGCCTGGCTTCGGTATAACGCATGGCCGCCGGGCCATCGCCATCCTGGTTACCGAAGTTACCCTGGCCATCTACAAGGGTATACCGCATGCTCCACTCCTGTGCCATACGCACCATGGCGTCGTACACCGATGAGTCACCATGCGGGTGATATTTACCCAACACCTCTCCTACAACACGCGCCGATTTCTTGTACGCCCGGTTAAAGTTCAATCCCAATTCGTTCATGGCGTATAAAATGCGCCGGTGAACCGGTTTCAAACCATCGCGTACATCGGGCAAGGCGCGGCTTACGATCACTGACATGGAGTAATCGATATAAGCCGTCTTCATTTGCTCTTCGATATTTACAGGGATTATACGATTCTGATCGTTTGTTTCCTGTGGTGTGAAGTTTTCTTCCATACTTGTTACAGAAATGATTTACATCCGTTTATTGGTCGTTGGATGGGTGGCAAAAATACCCTATTTAAGCGTGAAAACCCGGTTATTGAAAGGGTTTTTTAGCCCTAAATTTTATCAACAAATGTTAAAAAAAAGCGGGTTGCAAGATGGCGAAACAGCAGGCTATAAGGCCCGCCAGGGAGGCAATGGAGAACAGTTACGAAAGCAAACACTTAACCAGCGCTTTCACCCGTAACAAGTATATCAGCTTTGATCAAACGTTTTTCATGGTATGGAATTTTTATACTCTAAAATCATGTTCCGATGCCTTATAAACAATCGTTATATATCCGGTGCCGCCGGTTATGGACATCGGGTACTGAGCCAGTTATGGTGGAAAACTACTGGCATTTTTAACGTCTCTTTTTATATGGAGTATTTGGTACAATAACTATCAACTGTTAACTTGCAGCTAAGCTTAATTCACCCCCCGGTATCCTTATTGAATTCCATGTAACCCTCTTAAGCCCGCGACCCACTGAATATTATTTCGGTATACGAAGTAGCTGACTACAGCTATCTGCTTGCATTACTTTTACTGAGTTTTAATGTTATGAACACATACCTACTATTACGCGATAACAAGCAAACTGGACCGTACACAGCAGAAGAGCTGGCGGCCAAAGGGCTTAAGCCTTATGACCTGGTTTGGTTAGAAGGTAGAAGTGCAGCATGGCGTTATCCCAGCGAAATTGAGGAATTGAAATCATTTGCTCCGGGGGTGGAAGAACAGCCATATGACCGTTTCTATAAAAAACAGGCTGAGCAGCCGGCCGCATCATCGGTTACTGAGCAACAGCAAACAAGTACTGCAACAACGCAGCAGGAGAACCAGCCTGTAAACAAACAAACAGGTATAAGCACCGGCAAACATATTTATGTAACCTTACCGGGCGGCAAAACACCGGTTCCTGTAGCAAAGAAAGAAGAAAGCGCCAAACCGGTTGCCCGGCAAAACGACACAAACGTAGATTCAGCCACGCAAAAAAATACCGAAAAGAAAGCAGCCGCTTCCAGTTATATTATTTCCGAGGAAGATGATCAGCTGAACAGCAGTTTGCTTAAAGGATATAAGTCGCGCCAGAAAGAAGACGTGCAGATCAATGATGCATTCTTATCAGACTACGAAGCCCGGAAAGCCGCTTATTCAAAAAAGGGATCCGGCGGCGGTTCAACCATAAAACACACAGCCGAAAAAACCATTGAAAAGCCGGCGGCCATCAAACCAAAGGAAAGCTGGTCAACGCCAAAAACGTCCAGGAAAGAGACCTTTGATCTCAAAGCGCTGTTGGCAGGTTCGGGCAAATACCTGCAGGATAATAAAAATGTGACCCGCGCACTGGTGGCAGCAGTACTGATCCTGGGTGGAGTGGTTATCGGTCTGGTGATCAACTCAGGCCGCCAGCAACCCGATACCGCGGCCCTGGAAAGCCTGGTAAAGGAGATCAGGGAACAGCAAAATGAGAAGAGCAGCGCCACCGCCCCTGTCACAGAAAAGCCAGCCAAAAAGCATCAAACCAAACAAAGGGAAGAAGAGCCAGTGGCAGGTACTGACGATGCCAATAACAATACAGATCAGGCGCCACCGCCTTCCACATCTGCTACCAATAATGCACCCGCACAATCAAACATGCGGCATGCAGTTATTAAAAAAGACAATAATGTAGTTCCATCGCCGCAGCAAAATAAATCCATTGTAGTTCCGGTTTCCAATCCCAATAACCCAACAACCGAAACAACGCCGGTTACTGAACCCAGGGAGAAAAACAATAACCAGGAAATGATTGAAAAAGCGCGCAAGAATATCTATGAACAGGTACGCGCCGAAGCCAGCGCTTTCAAAGTAGGTATCCTGGGTGGTATTTCCGACCTGGATATAACTGTTCTTAACAGCAGCCTCTACACGCTTGACCAGGTAGCGGTTGAAGTAAAGTATTTCGGTCCGGAAAAGAAACTGGTAAAAACACAAACCATCATCTTTAATAATGTTCCTGCCGGCAAGAGAAGAACACTGGAAGTACCCAGCACCAAACGAGGTATAACCATCGACTATTCTATCACCAGCATCAACTCAAAAGCGCTTGGATTGGCTTCTGCTGGTTTCTGAGGAATATTCTACAGTTGATAATTCGTTTTTCCACATTTCTTGCGTCTGGCATAGTTTTTAGACCATATAAGCATC
The DNA here is from genome assembly GCF_016924755.1 of Longitalea arenae. Lineage (GTDB taxonomy): Bacteria > Bacteroidota > Bacteroidia > Chitinophagales > Chitinophagaceae > Niastella > Niastella arenae. The sequence continues at coordinate 211,514 of NZ_JAFFJX010000006.1, forward strand.
TGGCACAGTTTTTTTAAATGTTATGTGCTTTTGATAATTGATCACATAACTGAGGAGTTCAAACCTTTGCTATATGGATAAAACTGTTGCCACGTTAATAGGGGTCGTAAGTGTGGTTATAGGCTTTCATGCGACCCGCGCGATGCACGAATCTAAAATTACCGGTCAGGTAAATTCAGCGCGGGATTCTATCTGGGTATTCGCAGTGAATGGCAAAGATTCTTTAAAAACAATGGTTAATAACGGTAAGTTCAGGTTTAAAGTTAAACCGGGCGCGTGGAAAGTGACAGTGGGCAGGGATCAATTAAAAGATGCAGAAGGAAAGATGGTTGAAGTGGTTGAAGGAAGCACACTTGATATGGGAACGATTATTCTGAATTAAAAATATTATTCTGAATTAAAGATATTAAATAAGGGACGGTTCAAAACCAAAAGAGCTGGTGTTTATCACCGGCTTTTTTTATTGTTACCGGTTACCGCTGCCAGTTGCCGGTTATGGGTTATGTAACCTGGCTAGCTTTACGAACCCCGACACGTTATTGCTTTCTGCCCATTCTTAGTATCTTTATTCAATAGAACTCTTTCATGAAGCATATATTAGTGTTCAGCGCCGGTGGTTCTTCTGTTTCGTTGATCGATTACCTGTTGAGGGAAGCAGCAGTCAGCAACTGGTTCATCACGGTTGCTCATCTTCCTCCTTCAACAGAAACGCTTCCTGACAACCATATACAAACTGTGTTATTTATACCCGATGACGAAAAACAACGCCATCAACTCATCACAGCCGCCGACCTGGTAATCTCCCTGCTCCCTCCTGCCCTGCACCTGGTAATAGCTGCCGATTGTTTACAACTTCAAAAGAATCTGCTCACACCATCCTATGTGGATAATGCCATGGCGCCCTGGCACGCAGCCATCAAAGAAAAAGGACTTTTATTCCTCTATGAGATGGGCCTCAACCCTGGCATCGATCATATGAACGCCATGCAGCACATTCATCGCATTAAAGCAAATGGCGGCACCATTACTTCCTTCCGTTCATTCTGCGGTGGACTGATCTCGCCGGAAAGCGATGATAATCCCTGGCACTATAAAATGACGGGCGGCTACCATAATATAGTGCTGGCCGGTAAAGAGGGCGCTGTTTTTAAAGAGAACGGTACTATTTGCCGCTTGTCATACGAGCAATTGTTCGATCCCAATCGCGTTATCCAGATCCCCGGGCTCGGTTATCTGGCCTGGTACCCCAATCGCGACTCACTGCATTATATGCCGCTGTACGGCCTGCCTGATGCCCGCACCTTTGTGCGTACCACCCTGCGTTACCCCGAGTTCTGCTTCGGCTGGAAAAACCTGGTGGAGCTAAAGCTGACCGACATCACCAAGCAATATCATACCGACGGGGTTTCGTTGCAACAGTTCTTCCAGGCGCATTTTGCCAATCATGGCTTTGGCGAATGGATTGAAAAACAACTGACGGCCCGTTTTGCACAAACCAAGCAATTGCTCGAAAAACTGCAGCAACTGCTCGAGGCCGAACAAGACGCCAATGAAGATGAAAGAAAAGCCCTGCAGGATTTTATGATGGTAGATAATAAAGGCCAGCTCATGGATGTAAACCTCGATTCAATAAAAACCCAGGCAGCAGCTACGGTGGCCGGACAAATGCACGAAGCCAACCTCTCCATGAAACAACTCTTCTTTTTAGGCATGGATGACGACCAAACGCTCATCAATAAGGGAGAATGCAGCGCCGCAGATGTGCTGCAGTTTGCCATGGAAAAAAAATTACTGCTGCAACCGGCCGATAAAGACCTGGTAGTATTGCAACATGAGATCGGTTATGAATTGGAGGGAGATCATCACCTCGCTACCAGCAGCCTGGTGATCAAAGGCGAGGACCATATGCATACAGCCATGGCCAAAACGACGGGCCTGCCATTGGCCATTGCCGCCAAACAGATCTTACTGGGCAAGATCCGCGAAACCGGATTACATATCCCCGTTATGGCTTCCGTTTATAGCCCGGTGCTTCGCGAACTGGAAATGAACGGTATCCGCTTTGAAGAAACAGATACCATTATACAATAGGCAGGGGCGCAAAATCGCCCAGTAAGATCTGCTGCACTTCCTGTACTGGCATCCTGAACCAGCCCTGGAGTACCGATGCATATAATGACCTGAAATCATATTGCATGGGTACATTATCGTTCACATTCACTTTTTCTGGGATCACCGGGTTAGCGCCAACAATTCCCGGTTTTATGGCATGGCCGAAATAAAATACCGGCGCAGCGGCCCCGTGATCGGTACCGCCGCTGGCATTGCTTTTAATGCGGCGGCCAAACTCCGAAATGGTCATACCCATTACGCGATGTTCGATTTGCAGAAATTGCAGATCGGCCATGAAAGCGCCAATGGCTTCTGATACGCGTTGTAAGAGTTTGGTATGGGTACCGGTAGTTGTATCGGCCTCGGTCTGTTTGGCATGGGTATCAAAACTGCCGGTGCTCACCATATACACTTTTGTCTTCAAGCCACCTGCGATCAGGCGGCTAACGATCTTTAACTGATCGGCCAGGGAATTTTTACCCGCAGCCGGCCAGGCAGGTGATTGCGCCGTTACTTTTTGCGCAGCCTTTTTGATCACTGTAGCATATTGACCGGTTTTCTGGCTCATGAGCTCGATGTAATCCAGCTGTTCGCCCCAGCGTGAATTCGCATTTACATTCACTTTTCCTTCTACCAGTTTATAAAAGCCGGCGGGATTACTAATGGCCATCCCCATCGTGAACAAAGGGCCCTGTAAAGCGGTAGATACCACCGCACCTACCTGGATCGCCAGCGGATCAGGCATCACCTCATTGGGAAAATTATCAGGGAACTGCGGATATACATCATGTAGAAAACGTCCTGCCCAACCCGATGATACCACTTTATCACTGTCTGAGGCAGACATCCAGATATCGGTTGCCCGGAAATGGGAGAAGTTCGGCTTTGGATAACTTACGGCCTGCACTACCCCAAGCTTGCCTTCATTGAACAATTGCTGCATGTTCACAAGGGCTGGATTGAAAGCGGTTGCTTCAAAACCATTCAGGCGCAATACTTTTTCTTCCGGCAGAAAAATATTCGGCCTTGCCGCCGTATAGGCACTGTATTGATCGAAGGGGATCACCGTATTGATACCATCATTTCCGCCGGCCAGTTGAATAAGCACCAGCACCCGCTCATCGTTCTGAACGGCATGGCGGGCATGCAAAGCCGGCGTACCCGCCAGCGCCTTCAGTGATATGCCCTGCCAAAAAGCAGACAGCACCACACCTGAGATCGTATTCCGTAAAAATTGTCTGCGTTTCATAGTTGAGGTTTTACATTAACTGGTATTGGGGAAGGCTCATCATATACTTCAGCAGGTTCTTCAGCTTATTGGTAACATTTTTCGCATTGGCGGCATCATCGGGTTTCTCCTGCAGTTTGTTCCAGGCATCCCTCCAGTAATGATCACTGGCCATGCCCTGCAAGCCCTGTAAGAGGATAGCGGTCTTCATATATTGTTTTTCTTCAACAGGCAATTCCACCGCATACAGCAGGTCAGCCAGTTCATCAATGAGTTTGTTGGGATCGCCGGGCGCCGATAATTGCCTCGTGTACTGCAAGGGATCGATCAGTATCTTTTTATCATTGCGGGCAAAGCCATTGCTCACCATACGATCGGTAAAAGCAGTACGCTTGGGCAGGGTATCGGAACTGATCCAGGATTTATCATACAGCGGTTCATGGTAATAAGCCGGCCAGCCGGCCACATTGGGCGGGTCGCCGATATTCTGCTGCATCTGTGAAGCAATGGTTTGAATATTGAACCAGAGCTGATACAACTCCACGTAATTCTCTTCCCCCGGAAAACCTATATTGTATTCACGGCAGAGGCCAACCGCGAGGTCGACCGGACTTTTAATAATTCCACCGCGGTTGCCGGCATCAAAAAAATGCCGGCTGCTCAATAATCGTTCGAGCACCGGTTTAATGTCATAATTATGTTGCCTGAACGTATGGGCGAGTGGTTCAATGATGTTTTTCTCGGTAACTTCATCTATATGGTGATAAACAAAATACCGGTATAATTTGCGGCAGATAAAGCGCGCTACTTCCGGCTGCTGAAAGATGAGGTTGAGCAGATCGTCGAGTTCGGCCTCCCCTTCTTTTCCGCTGCGGCCTTTAATTACCTGGTTGTTATAAAAGGCAGAGAACTGTTTATCGCGTTCGTCATGGCGCCCGGCGTCAAATTCGCCGTGCACATCGGGCAGTGATCTGTTGTTAATGCGGAAACCCGTCAATACCCTGGCGGCGGCTTTCACATCTGCTTCTGTATATTGTGAACCGGGTCCCTTGCCTAGTGTAAATAATTCCTGCAGTTCGCGGCCATAGTTCTCATCGGGCGCTTTTTTCGTATTGGCATTTCCGTTCAGGTATTTAAGCATGGCAGCATCAACGGTTACGGCCCTTACCATGGCTTTGAAATTTCCCAACGCATATTGCCGCAGCAGCACATGGTGTTTGTAGATCATGGTGGGATTATCAACCGTTTTCATTTCTGTGGCAAAATGATTATGCCAGAAGAGCACCATTTTTTCGCGCAGGGTACTTTGCTGATTGAGCATATTGCCCAGCCACCAGGCTTTAAAGGAATTTCTTCTGCGGCCACTGTTCATTCCGCTTAGTTTCGTGGCAGTGATCCAGGTAGTACCAGGCTGAATTTCCGTCGGTATATTTCTCGTCGTTATAATGATTGATAGGAGGTGTTGGCGTGGGCTCTTCTGTGTAGAGTAATTGTTGAATGGCAAACTTTAGGGAGCGGGAAGCAAAAAGATCGATGTCTTCTTTTTTAGCGCCGAATAAGGTTCGTTTCAGCAAATGTTTCGATTCAGCATGGCCCCATTTGCCTTTGTATTTTTTCAGGGAAGCTGTTACCGATGGAATTTCCATTGCAAACAATTTAGTTACACTTCATGCAAGGCTGCAATTCTGCTACCACGCTTACAAAAGTATGTGAACGAAATGTGATGTGCAATGGGCATTCCGGATTTAAATTAGTGAAATGCGGAATGCGGTTTTTTGCAGGCGGACCTAGTTCTTTAAAAGGCTTATCAATTCCTGAACGCCCAATGTGGCAGGTTTTTCAATATTTGTCACATTGTGTACCGAGTTGGTGGCGGGAATTACCTTATCTATCACATATTTGGGAATTTCCATGGGCGCATAGTTCACCAGTCCGGCCGCCGGGTATACTACCAGGGAAGTACCTACTACAACAAAAATGTCTGCACTCAGCACTACCGGGATGGCCATTTCGATAAGGGGTACCGGCTCTTCGAACCAAACGATATTTGGACGTAATTGGGCGCCATCTTCGGCTTTGTCACCCAGTTTGATATCGCCCCGGATATCATATACCAGGGATTCATCCCATTCACTGCGCATTTTTAGTATTTCACCATGTAAATGCAATACTTTTTTTGAACCCGCGCGTTCGTGCAGGTCGTCGATATTCTGGGTGATGATGGTTACATCAAAATCATCCTGCAGTCTGGCTAAACCGAAATGCGCATCGTTCGGTTTTGCCTCGAGCACATTTTTCCGGCGCTGGTTATAAAATTCCAGTACCAGGGCGGGGTTCTTTTTCCAGGCGAGTGGGGTAGCTACTTCGCGCACATCGTATCCTTCCCACAGACCATCGCTGTCACGAAAAGTTTTCAATCCACTTTCAGCGCTAATACCTGCGCCGCTTAAGACAACTAGTTTCTTTTTACTCATAACTCAAATATATGATTTCTGATTTTGAGATTTTGAGATTTTGAGATTTTGAGATTTTGAGATTTTGAGATTTTGAGATTTTGAGATTTTGAGATTTTGAGATTTTGAGATTTTGAACTGTCTGACAAATCTCAAAATATCTAAATCCCGAAATCCCTAAATTTTTTAAATGCCCCTCTTAGCGCCTATTTCTTACTGTTGAATGCGGTTCTTGCTCTCCATCTTCTGACAAACCACCAGCCGATCCCTATTAATAACCACAATGGCCATAGGGTAAGCACTACGATCAGCATCTCGCCTATCCAATCCATGCCATTGCTCAGTGCGTTCAGCACCCTTTTTCCAAAACCGGGCCTGTCGTTGTACTGCGCCGAAGGATCCAGAATTTCATAAAAAGTTAACTGGATGGTACTATAGGCTGCGGCATGCGTGAGATAACTTACCCTGCCTGCGCCTGCTTCAATCTCTACCTGGATATTGTTGATCTCCTGCTGCACCTTAAGGATCTCTTCCATATTTTTCGCCTGTTTCAGCAGATCGAGGTAACGTAACCGGATCTGGCGTTTGGCCTCCGTTCTGGAACGGGTGTCAATCACTTCACCGGTTACATCCTGGGAAGTGATTTTCTGCGATACCAGGTTTTCATCTTTTGTACTGCTTAACGATCTTACCAGGTTATCGAACTGATCAACAGGCACCTTAATGGTGACGATGTTCTCGATCTTATACTCCGATCTGTTTTGTTCTTCCTGGGCCACATAAGCGCCGGCTCTTTTTACCTGTTCGTGTACATAATCATTGAAAGTCCTATGATCTTTTGCTTCAATAGTCAACGAAGCATTTTTAATGATCTTTTTATCCCAGTCAACATTGGCAGCAGCAACTGCGGGTGAACCCGCTTTCTTTGGCTGTTCTTCATTGGCTGCCGGCGGCGCCGCCTGGGCTGTAGTATCTGCAGATCCGTAATAATTCTCCGTAGCGGCTGATGCATTATCAACGGTTTTTTCCAATGTTACGTTAGCCGCTGTTTCTGATCCTCCGCTATTGCTATTACAGGCTACAAAAGCCATCATCAGTATGGTAGCGGATAATACAAATCGTTTATAATTAAAAGACATAGAAAAAGTTTAGAAGGTGCTGACTTTATTTTTTAGCGGTTAATGAACCGGCCGCCTGTGCCAGGTTGATAAACTCCTGGCGGTACCCGTTTTCATCAGCGCCTTTTGCGCCCTTAGCCAATTGAAGCACCTGTTGAAAAGTAGCATGCTGTTTGAATGCAGAATTGCGCAACAACATACCGAAGCAAGCCACCGCCGCTGAAAAGCGAAAATTATCAGAGGTGTTGGCCAGGGCCAGGTGTGTGTCGTTCACGGGATGCACGATCAATTTACTTAGCTCTTCATCAGGCTTCTTGTAACGTAACTTGATGGTCATAATTTCATCGCTGCCACCAGGGGTAAGACTGATCTTCGTTGGTTGATATTTAAGTTCATCCACTTTACCGATGAAATCAGTTTTTACGCCAGCAGGTATCACTTCGTATAAAGCGGTTACTGTATGGCCTGAACCCAATTCGCCGGCATCTTTTTGATCATCGTTAAAATCCTCGGCAGCCATCACCCGGTTCTCATAACCGATCAACCGGTACCCCTGCACTTTGGCGGGATTGAACTCTACCTGGATCTTTACGTCTTTGGCTATAGTGAATAAGGTGCTGCCAAACTCTGTCACCAGCACTTTGCGCGCTTCATTGATATTATCGATGTAGGAATGATTGCCATTTCCTTTATCGGCCAATTGCTGCATTTTGTTATCCTTGTAATTGCCCATGCCGTAGCCAAGTACGCTTAGAAATACGCCGCTCTTTCTTTCCTTTTCAATCAATGCCACCAGTTCATCGTCACTGCTGGCGCCTACGTTGAAATCGCCATCCGTTGCCAGGATGATGCGGTTATTACCGCCCTTGATGAAATTTTCACGCGCTATTGTATAGGCCAGCTGAATACCTTCGCCACCAGCCGTAGAACCGCCTGCTTCCAGTTGATCGATCGCCTGTTTGATGGCGCTTTTATTGGCGCCACTGGTAGAGGGCAGTACCAGTCCGGCATTGCCGGCATACACCACAATTGCCACTTTATCATCAGGCCTTAATTGGTCGGCCAGGATTTTCAAAGATGATTTCACCAAAGGCAGTTTGTTAGCGTCTTCCATGGAGCCCGATACATCGATCAAAAACACCAGGTTGGCATTGGGCAGGTTCCGGACCGGTATTTCTTTTCCCTGTAACCCGATATGCACGAGGCGGTGCTGCGGGTTCCAGGGACATTCAGATAATTCTGTATTCACCGTAAATGGCTCCTCGTTCTTTGGCTTCGGGTAAGAGTAATCAAAATAATTGACCATTTCTTCTATGCGTACGGCGCCTGCAGGTGGTATGCTGCCATTATTAATATAGCGCCGAACATTACTGTATGCCGCCTCATCTACATCGATGGAGAATGTAGATAACGGATGCTGTGTAGCCGCCAGGAAACGGTTCTCTACAATATGATCATAATCTTCAGTATTAAATGAGTTTTCTTCTGTAACGGCGATCTCTTCATCTTTACGATCATCGGCGGCGTAAATTTGCTATCAGCAATAGCATCAGGGGCAGGCATCGATTCCTGCATTTGAACCAATTCCATATCGGCTATTACGGTAGTATCGGTAGTCTTGCCAGATTGGGCTCCACGGTTATTGCAGGCAATAAAGAGCCACAGCAGCAATGCTGCCAGCAGTTGAAACAAAAACTTCATGGCTATACTTTTTAGGTGTGTGTGTTAGTTAGTAGATGCAGAAAAGGCAATATTACATACCGTTGGAAGAAATTATTACTGATTCTGTTGTTTCTTAGTCACGGGGCATTCATGGTGACAAGCAGTGCAGGTGTCTGGGTGCTTGCCGGAGACTGGTTGTTGGCATGGCAATATGTTTAGGTTGTGTAGTACAGATTAATTACTAAATGCGTGAAAGGTAACCTAAAGGAATTGTTAAACAGGCGAGTGGGAAGTGGCTAATAGCTGGTAGGAATACAAAAATAGAGGGTAATAGGAATGCAGGGAATACAGGCGAGTGAGAAGTGGCAAGTAGCTGGTTGGAATACGAAATTACAGGCGCGTGGGAAGTGGTTAGTAGCTAATAGGAATACAGGCACATGAGGAAGTGAGTAATTTGTAGCGATCTTCGAACGTAAAGCCCTGCCAGCCATTTCCTGCTAGCCACTCGCCTACCAGCCATTTATCACTAGCCACTAGCTGCTAATCCTACAATCCAGCCAGTTCCATGATCGCTGCCCATTCTTCATCAGTGACCGGTTGTACCGACAACTGACTGATACGCACCAACGCCATGTTGGCAAGACGTTTGTCTTTTTTGATAGTGGCCAATGTAACCGGATTGGCCAGCTTTTTAAAAGGTTTCAGATCAACGGCCACCCAACGGTCATCGTCTGTTGAAGGATCCTGGTATGCTTCTTTTACCACTTTGGCAATACCTACAATGGCCAGTCCTTCATTACTGTGATAATATAATACCTGCTCCCCTTTTTTCATCGACCGCAGGTGATTACGGGCCGCATAATTGCGTACGCCATCCCAAAAGGTCTGCTTGTCTTTCTCAAACTGCTCCCAGGAATAAACAGAAGGTTCCGATTTTACCAGCCAGTATGCCATAGTCAAATATTATAAAACGCGAATGTAAGGAAACTGAAAACGTTTTCCTAAACACCAGCCGTCGATGGTGAATGCCGGCGAAGCTTCGCCTGCCGGGAATGCCGACCGCAAGCCTCCGCATGGTTAATCTTTTAAAAATTGATCTGCTTTTAAATCCAGGCTTTTTCCATCCACGTATATCATCTGAATGCTTACATACACGATAAAGGCGTTATCCATGTAATTGAACAAGTGGTGTTACCCGGGAGCTATAACTCCCCATATAGCCCTGATCTCTATCAGGGCTATATTCTTACAGCTTAACCCTAAAGTTCAAAAGCACATTAAAAAAATTATTAAAATTAAATCCGGTCCATTCATACAACCGTACATACATAAGATCATTCATCTTTTATCATCACAAAAAAAATGGGAACATGAAAAAGAAAAAAATGCTGCTGGCTGCACTGGCTGCAGCAGGTTTTACGGCAGGCGGTTTGGTATATGCTGCTGACCACATTGATTCACCTGCTGTTACCAATCAAACTACTGACATTACCGATGTGTATGTGTTCAGGGCACAGGATGCGAACAACCTGGTATTCGTTGCCAATACCCAGGGATTGCTGGCGCCATCTGCCACCGGCGCTGCTAAATTTGATGCCAATACCTTACTGGAGTTCAATATCGACAACAACAATGATAATGTGGAAGACCTCGTGATCCAGGGTATTTACGGCAATGGTAAAATGAAAGTGTATGGCCCCATCAAACCCGCAGAAACGGGTAACCGCAGTCAGCTAGAAGGTCCGGTAACGGCGGAAGTAGCCGTTACCCCCTATGGTTCTCCGGCCAATATTGGCAACAATGGTGGTATTAAAGTGTTCGCTGGTCCACGCGACGATCCCTTCTTTTTCGATCTTAACCAGTTTAAAAAGATCGTTGGCGGCATGGCCACCAGCTTCAACAATCCGGGATCCGATGCCTTTGCAGGCACCAATGTCCTGAGCTTTGTTATAGAGGTGCCCAAATCAATGCTCAATGCTACCAATGGCAAACTCAATGTATGGCTCGAAACTAAAAAACGTCAATAATTCACAGTTCACAGTTATTAGTTCACAGTTCTTAGCCTTCCTACTTCGCCGTTTGCCAATGGCGTTATAAAAAACCATTCTTACATTTTTCAAGCACCTTTTATGACTATACAATCAATTAGCAAAGTATTGCTGATCGCTACCGCTTTGTCTGTTTTCTCCGCCTGCGATAAAGATGATGACGATCAAACCAAAACCTATTATCAGACCCAGGATCAAATGGCGCGTCCTGCGATCAATACCGTTTTTGTATCGGCGGCTGATAAAGATGTTTTCAATACAACAACGCCTTCGGCCATGAATGGCTTATTTGCGAGCAAATTCAAATCCAGGTTGCTTGCCTTAAACCCCGGTTATACCACGAACCTGCTGGGTTTGAATGCCGATCAATTTACCAATGTGCTGGTAACTGATGTATTAAATGCATCCACTACGGCCCCTACCACTTTCTTTGATGGCACCAATGTACTCACCGGCCGTGCACTGGCAGATGACGTGATCGACGTGGAGCTTACCCTGATCTTCGGGGGCCCTTCCGGCACTGCCAATCCCGGCCTTACGAGCGATCATGTCAATGGCAACGATAAAGAGTTCCTGCCATCCTTTCCTTACCTGGCAAACCCGCATTAATCACCAAACATTCCTTCCACTTATTCTATTCCGGGATTTCGAGATTTTGGGATTTGGAGAGCTTCCGACAATAAAACCTCTCAATAAATCTCAAAATCTCTAAATCTCTAAATCTCAAAATCTCTAAATCTCTAAATCTCTAAATCGGAATGGCCTTACACCAACACCATAATCATGAAACCAATTTATTACTATCTGTTAATAAGCTTACTCATTCATACAAGCTGCCAACAAGGCCCCGTCACCAACTCCAAAGACTATGTGGTGTACCTTCAGCCCACTCCCAATATCAGCCTGCAGCAAATAAATACCGAACTCGATTTTTGGCAAACCAAACTCCAAAAAACACCGGGTGATATCATTGCAAGCGCAAAGACGGCTGCACTGCTTACCAGGCGTTTTACCTATTCCGGTAAAATAACGGAGTTGTGTAGGGCCGACAGCCTATTCCAGGCCGCTAATGCACTTACCCGTACAAGCAGTTCTGCCAGTTTCCGGTCCCTGGCTGCCAATTGCATTACACAACATCGCTTTGCCCAGGCGCAACAATACGTTGATTCGGCGCTGGTCCTGGGCGATGATAAATACCTCACCACACTCTTGGAATTTGATGTATCCATGGAACTGGGCAATCGCTACCGGGCCCGTAAGGCATTGAACAGTCTGGCCGGCCGAAACAGTTTTGAGTACCTGATCCGGGAAGCCAAGTATAAAGATCATGTAGAAGGCGATCTTCAAGCTGCCATAACTTTACTGGAAAAAGCCTGGCACAACATAAAAGACAATCACACACCCGCACTTTACTGCTGGATCAAAACCAATCTCGCTGATCTTTACGGCCATGCCAACCGCTATCGTGAATCGTATCAATGCTACCTGGATGCGCTCGCTAAAGATCCGCATTATTACCATGCCCTTAAAGGCATTGCCTGGTTGGCTTTCTCCCACGATAAAGATCTGCGCAATGCCCGCAGGATCGTCCGCTTTTTACAGCAACGGCATCCTGTACCTGATTATGAATTATTACTTTCGCAAATGGCCGCATTTGAACAGGATAGCATTAGATCTAAACAACATATTACGCGCTTTATGGCGGCTGCAGCCAATGATTTATATGGCGGCATGTATAATAAATACCTCTTCCATATTGAAGCCAATGAATGGAAGAATGCCGCCCGCAGTTTGCAGTTGGCCGAAAAGGAAGTGGCGAACCGGCCTACACCAGAAGCGTTCGGCTGGCTGGCCTGGGCTTATTGCCAGCAGGGAGCCATTCTGAAAGCTATGAAAACAGCCCGGCTCTATGTAGCCGATAAATGTTTTGAACCGGAAACCCTGTTTTACCTGGGTAAAATTTACCAGGCGGTTGGTGAGAAAAAAATGGCCCGTCAATATTTGCTGGCGGCCAAAGAAAGTGCGTTTGAACTTGGACCTGTGATGCACCGCCAGATCAATAAATCTCTAAAAGACTTAAACTGATCATGAAAAAATGTATCCTCACTGCCTGCTTTTCTTTTTTAACGTATATAGCCTTGAGCCAGGGTGCTATCCAGGGACGGGTGATCGACAAAAACAGCAGGGAACCCCTGGAGTTGGCCTATGTACGCTGGAGTAATTCATTGCAGGGTGTGGTTACCAATAAACAAGGTTATTTCTCCCTGAACCCTGCTTCGGCAACCGGATCGGATGGTGTATTGATCATTTCCTTTATCGGTTTTACCACGCGGGAAATAAGAACAAGCGGTAATAACAGCATCCTTGTTGAAATGGAAAAAGGACCGGTAAGCTTAGAGGAAGTGGTGATCACACCTCAATCGACCGCCGCTTCATTTCATACCATCAGCAAAATTGACCTGAACCTGCAACCGGTGCGCTCGGCCCAGGATATTTTACGCACCGTACCCGGCCTTTTCATTGGTCAGCACCAGGGCGGTGGCAAAGCCGAACAGATCTTCTTACGCGGTTTTGATATTGACCATGGCACCGACATCAACGTAACCGTGGATGGTTTACCGGTAAATATGGTCTCTCACGCACATGGTCAGGGTTATGCTGATCTGCATTTTCTGATCCCTGAACTCACGGGCAGCGTAGATTATGGTAAAGGCCCCTACTACACGCAATATGGCAATTTAGGCACGGCCGGTTATGTGAGTATGAACACGGCGAACAGTTTGGATAAAAGCGCCATAAAGCTGGAAGCTGGTCAGTTCAATACCATCCGCGGCCTGGCGATGATCGATCTGCTGAGCAAGCGGCAAAAGCAAAAAGGCACCAACGCCTATGTAGCGGGCGAATTCCTCTATTCTGACGGACCGTTTGCATCGCCGCAACATTTTAACCGCTTTAATCTATTTGGAAAATTCAATACCCAGCTTGGAAAGAACAATAGACTTACGCTGATCGCTTCTACCCTGAACAGTGACTGGGATGCCTCGGGTCAGATCCCGGAACGGGCAGTGAAAAACGGATCCATCGGGCGTTTTGGCTATATTGATAATACCGAGGGTGGTTATACCAACAGAACCAATGGCAGCGCCCGGCTCAGCAGTTATTTATCGCCCGCTACCACCTGGGAAAACCATGCATTTTACAGTAATTATAATTTCAACCTGCATTCCAACTTCACGTTTTTTCTGAACGATCCGGTGAATGGCGACCAGATCCGGCAGCGGGAAGGCCGGCATATTTACGGGTATCATTCCAAACTTTCTCACGAAACCCACCTGGGCGCCTGGAATGTAGAATCGGTGTACGGCACCGGTTTCCGCCTCGACCAAACGCGGAATACAGAATTATCGCATACCATCAACCGCAATACCGTGCTGGAATATACGCAGCTGGGCGATATCAGGGAAACCAATGCCTTTGCGTATGCAGATCAAAGCATAGAAAAGAACAGGTGGCGCTTTAATATCGGCGCCCGCCTCGATTATTTTAATTTTCATTACAAGGACAAGCTCTCTGCCGCTCAATCGCCCGACCAGGAGAAAGTGATTGTAAGTCCCAAGTTAAATATCCAGTACACCCTCGATACGAAAACACAGCTCTACCTGAAAACCGGTAAAGGCTTCCATTCAAACGATGCCCGCGTAGTGGTGTTTAACCAGGGCCATGAGATCTTACCCGCCGCTTATGGGGCCGACCTGGGTGTATTGTTGAAACCGACCCGCAATTTGTTGGTGAATCTGGCTGCCTGGTACCTGTACCTGCAACAGGAATTCGTTTATGTAGGTGATGAAGGCGTGGTAAAGCCCAGTGGCAAAACGCGGCGTATAGGTCTCGACCTTTCTGCCCGCTACCAGTTCAACAACTGGCTCTTTGCCGATGCCAATGTTAACATAGCCAAACCTCGCAGTGCAGAGGAGCCCAAAGGAGAAAATTATATTCCGCTGGCCCCTGGTTTGACGAGTACGGGCGGATTGAACTGGCAACTGAAAAATGGCCTACAGGGCAGTTTGCGTTACCGATTCATGAAGGACCGCGCAGCTAATGAAAACAAATCGGTTGTTGCACAGGGATATACCGTGACAGATCTTTCAGTCAATTATACGAAAAAGCAGTATGAGCTTGGACTGGCCATTGAGAACCTGTTCAATGTAAAGTGGAATGAAACGCAATTTGATACCGAATCGCGGTTACAGCATGAAGCGGACCCCGTCTCCGAAATACATTTTACGCCCGGCACGTCTTTCTTTGCCCGTTTGAAGCTCTCGGTGTTTTTTTAGCAGATGCAAGCAGGTAAAAGCCGGCTCTCTTATTTTAAGTAACTGCCAACTCTTGCAGGGTCATCCTGGTGAAACGGAATACAGGTTACTTTTTCAAATTTGATCTCATGAGCCCAAGCCCCTGCCAAAATTCTGCCGGATATTCCAGGTTTTCGGGCATGCTCATTAAACCATTGGTGAGATCAAGTTCGTAACCGGTGCTTAGCTTTTGATATTTGACAGACGACCAAACGATCTGGTCCCAATCGCCGGTATACTTTATACTGTCAAGCGATGCGGGATATTCCCCAAAGCGAACTTTATGCAATTCTATCAATGCAATAGCTGTTTTGAAATGTTGGTCGCCAAATTGTTTATTCGCCTGCTTTTCCATCTTTTCGAAGCCACAACCGGTAACAACAACCAGGGTCGCCAAAGTCAGCATGATAAGTACCTTCTTATTGTTCATAGTAACAGATTATTTTGTGCCGGAACAACAATGCCACAGCCTTCCTTCCCAGGACGACCGTGGCACTATTTATTATAAATCATATTCTTTACCCTACTTTATTCCCAACAACTCCACTTCAAAGATCAGGGTGCTGTTTGGGCCGATCTGGGCGCTTACCTGTTGCTCACCATAGCCGAGCTGCGGCGGAATAAAAAAGCGCCATTTGCTGCCAACAGGCATCAGCTGCAGTCCTTCGGTCCAGCCCTTGATAACCCGGTTCAGGGGGAAAGTGGCCGGCTGGCCGCGGCGTACGGAGCTGTCGAATACTGTGCCATCGATCAATGTACCGTGATAATGGCAGGTAACATTACTGGTGGCAGTTGGTTTTTCGCCCGTGCCTTCCGTAATGATCTCATATTGTAACCCGCTGGGCAAAGCCACTACGCCGGGCTTCTGTTTATTCGCTTCCAAAAAGTCGTTACCGGCTTTCAGGTTAGCTTCTGCTTTCTCTTTTCTTTGTTGGAATAATCTGTCTGCGATACCCATACACTAATAGGTTTGTCATGTTATAAAATGGTTGCCTTCGGTAGCTCGGCAAGTGTTACCAGTTACCAGTTACCGGTAACCGGTTATCCGGCGACTGGTGACCCATTACCATCCACTCGCCAGCACATCGGCAATGTGCATCGTTTGCAGGCCCATTCCTTTTTTGCGGATATGCCCATCAATGTGCATGAGGCACGAAAGGTCTGTAGAAATGATGCATTCTGCACCGGTATTTTTCGCATTGAGGCTTTTCTGATCGGCCATACCAATGGAAATAGGATCGAATTTCACGGCGAAAGTTCCGCCAAAACCGCAGCAGGTTTCCACATCGTTCATTTCTACCAGTTCCAGTCCCTTTACATTCGACAATAATTTACGCGGCTCCTGTTTGATCTTACATTCGCGTAAACCGGCGCAGGAGTCGTGGTAAGTAGCTTTCGCATATAAACTGGCGCCCACATTTTCTACCTTCAATACATTTACCAGGAAATCGGTGAACTCGAAGCTTCTTTCCTTCAGGCGTTTCACCTCGTTCATTTGTGGTGTATTTTCAAAAAGCGTTTCGTAATAGTTCCGTACAAAACCAATGCAGGATGCGCTGGGCGCCACTACGTAATCGGTGGCTGATCCGCTGAAATCTTTCATGAATTTCGAACACACTTCGCGCGCATCGTCCCAGAACCCGGCATTGTAGGCGGGTTGTCCACAGCAGGTTTGGTTGGTATTATAAGTTACGGTACAACCTGCCTTCTCCAGCACTTTTACCATATTAAAGGCTGTTTGCGGAAACAACTGGTCTACGAAACAGGGTATAAATAATTGAACTTTCATGGAAATCCCCTTTTAATGCTGGGAGCTTCTCCGCCGGTTGGTTCCGGGATAGCAGATCGCTCACCCTGTAAATCATTATTGGTTTTTATATGATTGCGTTAATGCGATCATCTTGAGCGCGGTAATGGCGGCTTCTTCGCCTTTATGCCCGTGTTTGCCGCCAATGCGTTCCTGTGCCTGCTGGTCGTTATCTACGGTTAAGATGCCAAAGATAACCGGCACGGGTAAGGATAAGTTCAATTGCGTAACACCACTTGTTACGCCCTGGCATACATAATCAAAATGCGGCGTATCGCCACGCAGCACGCAGCCGAGGGCTATGAATGCGCAGGGACGGTCATCTTTGTATTTATTCGCGTCCCAATAACTTTTAATGCCGAAAGGGATTTCAAAAGCGCCGGGAACGGTGATCACTTTCACCGATTTAACGGCTGCCTGCTTTAAGATGGTATGGCAGCCTTTTTCGAGCTCGTCGACTATGGCGGCATTCCATTCGGTACGTACTATAACAACACAGGCATTCGTATTGAGAATGCCTGCATCTATTTGTAATAACTTACTGTTGCTTACTTCAGCCATTTTATTCGGTTTCCGGTTACCGGTTTCCGGTTTCCAGTTCTTCGCGGCTTAGCCGCAACCGGTATTCAAACCCCGGTAACTGGCAACTGGTACCTGGTAACTCTAGTTTAAGTCTCCCAATTTACCCAGGTACTTATCTACCTCAAAAGCTCTCTGACTATTCGGATATTTATCCTTGATCGTGCGCAGCAGCTCGATGGCCTCTTTATTCTTGCCCAGTTCCTGGCTCAGCATGGCTGCGCGGAACAGGTATTCAGGAGAATTTACATCATCCTTATCGAACATAGTACCAGCCTTTTTATAATAATCGATGGCTTCTGCTTTTTTGCCTTGTTCAGAATAAGCATCACCCAGCAAACCGGTAGCGCGGATCTCCACTTCAACCTGGTCGGTTGAAAAATCTTTCAGGTGTTTGATCGCATTGTTGAAATCGCCCAGCTGCATATAACAGGCGCCGGCATAAAACTTAGCCAGGTTACCGGCTTTAGTGCCGCTGTGGTTCTTGATGGCTTTCAGAAAACCGCCGTTCACGCCGTCACCATTCAAAGCCAGTTGAAAAGAATCCTGTCTGAAATAGTCCTCTGCTTTCCAGATCGCTTCGGCCGCTTTAACTTCAGCAGGTCCTTTAAAGAATTTATTGTAGGCAAAATAACCGCCGATGACCACTACCAGCCCCGCCAACACGTAAGTAATAATTTTACTATTCTTACCCCAGAAATCGCGGGCTGAATCCACCACTCTTTCTTCGGTTGTTCTTTCTACTGGTTGTTCAGGCACTTGTTTTACATCAGTTGCCATGAATTGTATTGTTTTTAGTTGTTAATGTTGTTTACTTAGGGATCGAGGTTATATTAATCAACGATGAACGGATAATCGGGCGTCATCACGATGTCTTTCAGTACTTCGTCTTCCGTTGGGAATGGCGATTCTTCTGCAAATTTCACCGCTGCTGCTACTTTATCGTTCACGCGTTTATCGATTGCTGCAATTTCGTCCTTGGTAGCGTATTTGTTCTTTTGAATGGTATTCAATACCAGTTGAATGGGGTCACGTTGTTTGTACTCTTCCACTTCTTCCTTGGTACGGTATTTCTGGGGGTCAGAAATAGAGTGCCCTTTGTAACGATAGGTCTTGATCTCGAGCAAAGTGGGTCCACCGCCTTCGCGGGCTCTTTTCACGGCGCGTGAAATGGCTTCATGTACCGCTTCAGCGCTCATGCCGTCTACTGAATCAGCAGGCATTTCATACGCATCGGCCAGTTTAAAGATATCGTGTACGTTGCTGGTACGGGTTACCGACGTACCCATGGCGTAGTTGTTGTTCTCGCAAATGAAAATGGCCGGTAATTCCCAGGTCATGGCCATATTGAATACCTCGTGCAAAATACCCTGGCGGGCAGCACCATCACCAAAGAAAGTGAGTGATACATTGTCTGTGCCCTTGTATTTTTCGGCAAACGCCAAACCGGCTCCGGTTCCAATCTGGGCGCCTACGATCCCATGACCACCGAAAAAGTATTCTTTCTTACCAAAAAAGTGCATACTGCCCCCTTTACCCTTGGCGCAACCTGTTGCTTTACCATACAGTTCGGCCATACAGCTTTCGGGACTCATGCCTTTGGCAAGGGCCAGACCGTGGTCGCGGTAAGCAGTTACAAAAGGATCTTCCTGGCGGGTAGCGGTCATAACACCGGCGGCGATGGCTTCCTGCCCAACATAGGCGTGGAAAAAGCCGCGGATCTTCCCTTCCATTTTATATTTTTCTTCGGCTGCCAGTTCAAATTGACGGATCAGGAGCATTAACTCATACCAGTACAAATACGTTTCTTTGGAGAATTTCGAAGCCACAGTATAAAAAATTTGAGGTTTTAGCCTCACCGGCCCCCGACAAGTCGCGGCTGGCTGGCAAAGGCGGGGGCAAAGATAGGGTAAGAAAGGGAAAAATGGAATGGCGATCTGGAATTTTAGGCCTAATATATGGTTTGATAGCCAGTTGGTTGGGAGAAAATTTGCCGGCAGGGCTGTATTTGGCACATATTTCTTCGAAAATCCGGTTGCCAGTTACCCGGTTACCAGGTACCGGTTACCAGGTACCGGTTACTAGGTACCAGTTACCGGTTACCGGTTGCCTGTTGCCAATTGCCAGTTGCCGATTGCCGATTGCCAATTGCCAGTTGCCGATTGCCAATTGCCTGTTGCCAGTTGCCTGTTGCCGATTGCCAATTGCCGATTGCCAGTTGCCAATTGCCAGTTGCCTATTGCCAATTGCCGGTTGCCTGTTGCCAATTGCCTGTTGCCAATTGCCAGTTGCCGATTGCCAGTTGCCGATTGCCAGGCATCGAGCCAGTTTGCCCCGCTGCGATGCCCCTTCGCCGGCTTCAGCGCTTTGTTTGCCTGCGATCAACCAATGCTGCGTGACTTTCGATCATTGCAAGCCGGATTTGGGTCATAACTGCCTGCCATTGAGCCACACAAACCGTTTTATCTGCTAAGCAACCTTCAAAACCCGCATTATAACGGATCTTTCATCATTTCCAACTTACTTGAGATCAAATCCAGCTTACTTGTGAGCGTTTCCGGCTTACCTGGGGTTATTACAGCGTGAATTTTCATCATTTCAGGCTGTAATCATGTGTTTAGCCCTTGCCATGACAGCCGCACTTGTTGCAGCGGTGCCAAAACAAGGTACAATGAGCTAATAACAACTTACTGTGACAATAAAACTGCTTACAGGTATGAAAAAGCAGGCTGATACCGTTTACAAGCAGCTAACTTTGCCGCATTTCAACCATGTAATCACCCAAAGCACGATTAGCAAAACGATTTTGGTTAATATTGCAGGATTTTTACAGTAAGCAAAACCTATTACCATTATTGCTGGTCCTGAACAACATATCACTCACCCAATTCAAGAACTATCAAACCCGGAATTTTCTTTTCACGGAAAGGATCGTTGGCATTTGCGGACCGAACGGCGTGGGCAAAACCAATCTGCTCGACGCCATTTACTACTGCTGTTTTACCAAAAGTTATTTCACGCGCGGCGATAGTCAGAATATTTTACACGGATCGGGCGGCTTCCGTATCGAGGGCCATTTCAATTTGCAGAATGATGCGCTGAAAGTGGTTTGTATTCTGCGGGAAACCGGTCGCAAGGAGTTTTCTGTAAACGACGAACCCTATGAGAAATTCGCGCAACATATCGGCAAACTGCCCTGCGTGATCATAGCGCCTGATGACGTACAGATCATTACCGGTGGCAGCGAAGAGCGCCGCCGCCTGCTCGATGCCCTGCTCTCCCAGCTCGATGCCGCCTACCTGCAACAACTGATGGATTATAACAAGGTGCTGCAGCAACGCAACGGCTTCTTAAAATCACTGGCCGAAAAAAAGATCACCGACTACAAATTGCTTGATGTATACGATGAGCAACTGGCGCGTTATGGCGATACCATTTACCAGAAAAGAAACGATTTCCTGCAAAGCTTTCTGCCCCTGGTAGGGAAATTCTACACGCAGATCGCCGGACAAACAGAACCGCTGGCCTTAACCTACGAAAGCCAGCTGCACGACTGTACATTCCCCACCTTGTTACAGCGCTTACGCCAGAAGGATTGTATCGTACAACGTACCAGCGGTGGCATTCATCGCGACGACATCAATGCGCAGCTTAATGACCAGCCCTTTAAATCCCTGGCCTCGCAGGGACAAAGAAAAAGCCTGCTCTTCGCCATGAAACTGGCCGAGTTCGAGACCCTGAAGCAGGCAAAACAATTTCCCCCCCTGCTGCTGCTCGACGATGTATTTGAAAAACTCGATGCCGGCCGGATGCATAACCTGCTCGACCATGTATGTGTGCAGAACCTGGGGCAGGTATTTATTACCGATACCCATGCTGATCGTATCAGGTTACATTTCGATAATTTGAATATTCCCTTTCAGTTGATGGCTTTGTAAATGGGCGGTGGCTACTTGCTTTTTTTCTTACCTTCGGGTCCAGAAACAAAAACCCATGGGCGAACAATCACTTGGCGACGCACTGAAATACTTTCTCAACCAAAGCAAATTGAAAGGGTATATCCAGGCCCTGCAAATTGAAGATGTGTGGGAACAGATCATGGGTAAAACCATTGCCAAATACACCGACAAAATTCAGATCCAGGGTAAAACCCTCTATATTTCTACCAGCATGGCCCCGCTGAAACAGGAACTCCTGTATCAAAAAGATAACATTATTAAACGGGTGAATGAGACCCTGGGCGAAAATGCTGTCAAGGAGGTAGTTATTCAATAGATAAATTTTACGAGTAAAAAATAGCAGATCAGCGGGTCATTAAAATTCGTTAATGGCCCGCTTCTTTTTTAAATTCTTTCCTAAATTGCAAGGAAGGGAAACAAGTGATCAGGACTTCACATCATAGCGGCATTACCGTTATATAGCCAACTGTAAAGCCGCGTTCATTAATTATGGGCTTACAAACCCATATAAATACCTTATCATATGCTTCCATCATTTGTTACCCGCTTAGAACGGTTGAATTACCTCATCCACATTAAAGCAACCGGCAATCCCAGAACATTATCACAACGCCTCAACATCTCTGAAAGATCGCTTTATGCGTATATCTCCCTGTTGCGATCAATGGGTGCTCCCATACAATATGACCGCTTCCGGGAAACCTATTACTACGGTGATGGTTTCCATTTTTCTTTGCGGTTTCAAAAAATGAATTAAGCCGGTTCCACGAACAACATCAACCCCATAACAAACCAAACGCATGTTATGGATAGCCATTATTCCTGTCTGTTATGAAAATTTATTTCTATCGCATTGGCGTGATCGACCAGCTGATCCAAGCGGAAAACACCGGCAATGCTTACCAGCTGGCAAATACCCTGGGCATTGCAAGATGTACTTTATTTAAATACCTGAACGATATGAAAGAACTGGGAGCCCCCCATTGCTTATTGCAGGCAAAGGAACACTTACTATTACCTGAACAAAGGTTTTTTTATGCTGCGTTTTGAAAGGCCGGCTGGCTGAGTCTATTCTGGCTGCAGTGCGGTCATTTACCTTTACGGCCACCGGTTAGCGGTGCCTTGATCATTCATTAACGAAACCAAAAAACTTTATTTTATGAAACGTACTTCCTTAGGCAGCGCCTGCCTGGCGCTTTTGTTCTGTCTTGCGCAAATGACGGCAGTTTATGCAAACAAGAACGGCGGCGCAGCGGCGCCTGCACCTGCACCCACGAAAAATGGCTGGCATGTAAACCTTCAGTCCCTGCAAACATTCAATCAGCTTGTCTCCATCCTGGAAAAGATCCAATACTGGCCCACCAGGGCGACCAATTCGACCATAACGAATAACAGGCCCCTCAATAAAGAGCTGGACATGGCCTGGCTGGAAGTAGAATACACTGATAATACCCCTACTCAATATATCATGGCGTATGACAACCGGATAGTAACCCCCAACGGCTCAACGGCAGCCTTTACCTGTCCCGACTTAACCGGTAATATTTACAGGATCTCCCTGCGTCATTTAGGCTCCAGCTTTCCCTGCGAAGAAACGGCCACGCTAAAAGCGAATAACAGCGAAACTACCTACCTGGGCTGGTCATCCTGCGTGGAGCGGATCGAATGGTTGAACTTTCCGCTGCCTGCCAGCTTAACCGGTGGGGTTGTTATAGTTGTTAACTAGGAAGAACTGAACACCTTTCCCGGTTACCCATTCGGATTAGCGGGAACTTATATTAATCATAAAACACTTATCAGATGAAAACAAACAAATTGTCACTCCTGCTGGCAATGATCGTTCTATGCAGCCTGAGCATGGAAACGGCCCGCGCAAATCATGCAGCCCCCGCGCCCAAAAATCAGATCGCTCCGGAAGCGGGCCTGACATTTAGCCGGCAGTCGGTGAAAATCTTTGACCGCATAACATTGAACAACTCAACGCTGATCAATAACCGGCCCGGTGGTAAAACAATGGTAATGCCGAGGCTGACCGTGTATTTCAGTAACCAGCCGCCCGTAGAATATTTTCTCGATAATGACGGAAGTGGCGTTCCCAATGGAGGTTCAGAAGTTTTTACGATCCCTGATATGACCAATATTACCTGGATCGAGTTTCATACATTCGGTGATCCGCTGATAAACACAGAATGGGGCACCATGACAACTGCCGGAGGTACCGTACAATTCAACGGCGAAGTAGATATGAATGGTTACATAATGACCTTTTATAATGTTGGCACCATTACCGGCGGCATTACACTTACCATTTATTGATCATTAACACCATAGTGCAAATGTTTGAGAGCATTACAAGTTGTAATGCTCTTCTTCTTTTTTTATCTGTTTCCTGCAATATCTGTCCTGAACTTCTCTACACATTTTCTGTCCTGCAAAGTAACAAAGCAGGTTTTGTCGTCTTTGCCGCCAAAGGTAATATTGCTTACGTCCTTTCCTTTCAGCTCCACTTCCTGGATGTGGCGGCCTCCGTCATTGAAAATAGCAACGGTGCCTTTTCCATAGCGCGTAACATACAAATTGCCTTTGCTGTCGCATTTCATGCCATCCATGCCATAATCAGTAAAGGTGGCAAAAGTGCGTTCACTTTTTATATTGCCTTTGTTATCGAGCTCAAATGCGAGAATGCGGCGTTGAACACTTTCATTTACATACAGGATCTTTTCATCAGGGCTTAAACAAATCCCATTCGTCGTGCCCAGATTCTCTTTCAGCAGCACTGCTTTGCGGTCGGTACCTATTTTCCAGATCTGGCCGGTTTGTTTCTGCCAGTTGGGATCAGACGCATATACCACGCCTTTTTTGCTGATACAAAGATCATTCGGCTGGTTAAAACGGTCGTCGTGGCAATAGACCGTCACCTCTTTAGTAACCGGATCAACCTCCAGCACATTGTGCTCAACGAAATCGGCTACCAGCATTTTTCCGTCGGCCTTGAAACGAATGCTGTTGCCAACACTTTTATTGGGCAGCGTTACAAACAGCTCTACGGTACCCTCGGGTTGCACCAGCCCGATCGTGCCATCTTTTTGGTAGTTCACCACGAACAAACGCCCATCCTTATCAACAGCTGGTCCCTCACAGTTCCTGGTAAACAGGTTTTCCGCCGTATGGTCATAAGCCCTGAACAGCGATTTACCAAACTCTTTCTGCGGATTGTGTTTACGATGACAACCGGCTATTATGGCAAGCACAGCTATTGTTATAATGATTCTTTTCATATTATCAATTGAACTTGTTCGCTTTCCTGAGTAATTGAGTTATTGAGTTGCTGCGTTCGTAAGTTATTAAGTTTGTAAATAAGAAACTGAATAACTGAATCTATTCTAACCTCACCCTGGGATCCACCACGGCATACAACACATCGGCCAGGATATTCACCAGGATAAAAAAGAAAGAGGTGATCAATACCGATCCCATCACTACCGGAAAATCCAACTTTTCCAGCGCATCTACCGTTACTTTTCCAATCCCTTTCCAGCCAAAAATGTATTCTACAAAAAAAGCACCGGCCAGCAATTCAGCAAACCAGCCGGTAATAGCCGTGATCACCGGGTTCAATGCATTGCGCAAAGCATGTTTCCAGATCACCACCCGTTTTGACAATCCTTTGGCATAAGCCGTGCGAATATAGTCCTGGTTCAACACATCGAGCATGGCGCTGCGGGTAAGCTGCGTGATGATGGCGAGTGGACGAATACCCAGGGTAATAGCGGGCAACCAGAGGTTTTGTAAAGACCAGAAAGGTTTTCCGGTCACTTCATCCATATCGCGCCAGCTGCCGGTCATGTGCAGGCCGGTATATTGGCTCCAAACAAAACCAAACAGGTAGGCGATCACGATGCCCATAAAGAATGACGGCGCCGAAATTCCCAGTACACTGGTGAAAATAGCCGAAGTATCGAGCCAGGTATCTTTCTTCACAGCGGCCAGCACACCGAGGGGAATGCCCAATGCAACGGCAATACACATGGCGGCTACCGCCAGCAGCAGGGTGCCCGGCAGGGCTTCCATCAATACCTCCCCTACATTTTTCCGGGTTTGATAAGACCGCCGCAAATAAGGCAGCTTGATAGCCAGGTTACGATCACCACCTATAAAAATACCTTTCAATTGCTTTTTCGCTATCTCCGCATCGGAATGAACGGCAATTGGCGAGAGGTCGTTCATGAATAGCACGAACTGTTTCCATTTGGGTTGATCGAGGTACAATTCGCGGCGGATATTTTCCTGGGTAGCCGCATCGGCCCGCTGGCCCATGATCAGCCGCGATGGATCTGCAAAACCCTGGAATAATAAAAATACCAGCACAATAACACCCAGCATTACCAGGATGCCATAGATGATTCGCCGTGTGAAGTATTTGATCAAGATCGTTCCTTTTAAGGTGATGCCTGGTGATTCAGTTGTTGCGGGTTACCATATACCGGTTACCAGTTGCCGGTTACCGGGTACCTGATACCTGATACAGGTTACCGGGAAAAAATATGGGCCCTGGCAACCGGAACCCGATTCCAGGTTTCAGGGCAACTACTAACCACTTTACCTGCAGTTTTCCCCGTAACCTGAAACTTGTAACCTGTAACTGCCGCTGCTCCCATTATTTTTCCCCCAACTGCTGACCATTGCTATTGGCCGCATTACCCGGCAGGTGATTAACCACCAGCAAGGCATTTTCCAGGTCGGCATAACTCCATTTATTTAAAATAGTTCCCTTTTTAACGAGGAATAAAGCCGGGTTCGCGCGGGCCGCGGTCTTAATGGCCGTAGCATCGCAACGCAGCGGCATAAACGCATAAAACACATCGGGCGGATCTATGCGCAGATTTTCGATCGGCACATTGGTCACCAGGTAGCCTTGTATATGCTTTTGCGCAGCGCTCCGCATGACCAGGTTCAGCACGTTGGTCCATTCCCCCAACGTATAACCGTTCTTCAGGAAAAGGTACAACTGGTATTGATCCTCATTTAACAAAGCCTGGGTAGTATCATTGCCAAAATAGGTCTGCAGGGAGAAATCTTTAATGGCCGGCGACGCATTGCCTTTGCGTACCACTTTATCGTAGCGCTTTACAAACTTGTAGGTGGCCTCATCATAATCGGCCGGGAAATTATCGGCTGTAAACTCCACCTGTTTGCCTGCTTTTTCATATACAAAGGTTATGACCGTGCTGTCGGGAATAGAACCGGGCGGCGGCTGCATCTTTTCAACGATATTGTTGCCGATCTTGTAAGGCAGACAGTCCTTTACGGGCAGGTGCACCAGCACGTACCACTGAAAAGCGAATGAAAACACCGTGGTAAAGAAAAGCGCCGCCAGACTGTAAGTAGCATTTAAGGCTGGCCGGATGCTGTTCCGTTTCCAGAAGATGAATCCGATCAGCACCAGCAAGATCAGGTCTTTCATGAATGACTGGTCGGCCGTTAAAGGGATACAATCGCCAAAACAACCACATTCGCGCACTTTTCCGCTGAAAAGGGCATAACCGGTGAGGAAGGTGAAGAAAACGATCAGCAGCAAAAGCAGCCAGCTGAACAGGCGCATTTGCCAGCCAACCAATACGGCCACCCCGGCAATGATCTCAAACGCGATCATGGCTACGGAAAAAGCCAGGGTATAATTATCGAGGAAACTCCACCCCCATACTTCAAAAAACTCCTGCATTTTATAGCTGAGCCCAAGGGGATCATTGGCTTTTACCAGTCCTGAAAAAATAAACAAAAGACCTACGATGATACGGGTTATGTTGAGTAATATTCTCATACAAGATATTGTATATGTATTGATCCAGGGTTTTAAATAGTGATCGGCATGTTATGGCTCGTAAGTAGCGTTCATCATGTCATATCCACTCGTCACTCGTCATTTACTACCAGCTGTTCAATCATCATTCATGATCAAATGTACCAAACTAATCGGTGGGTAAGTTACATTTGTAAATCAAATGTAATGAACAAACTATAAATGTTTACGCTGAATTGTAAAGGCCGTTTACTGGTCATTGATAAACCGTTGGTGATGGGCATAATCAATACGACGCCCGACTCATTTTATGAGGGTAGCCGCTTTATGGGCGAATCGGGGGTGCTGAAACAAGCCGAACAGATGCTGAAGGCCGGCGCCGATATCCTGGATATCGGCGGACAAAGCACCCGTCCCAACAGCACCACCGTTTCGGCGGAGGAAGAACTGCAACGGGTGATCGGGGCCATTGAATCGCTGCATTACAATTTTCCTGAAGCTATTATATCCATCGACACCTATTATGCGCAGGTGGCCGCAGCCGCAGTGGCCGCCGGCGCTTGGATCATCAACGACGTGAGCGCGGGCATCGTTGACCCCGGCATGATCACAACCGCCGGGGCTTTAAAAGTGCCTTATGTATGCACGCATATCAAAGGTACGCCGGCTACTATGCAACAACACGCCAACTACGACAATGTGATCAGGGAAGTGCTCGATTTCTTTATTCAAAAAATGGCTGAATGCCATCAGGCAGGTATTACCGATCTGATCATTGACCCTGGTTTTGGCTTTGCCAAAACGCAGGCCCATAATTTCACGCTGCTTAAGGCCCTGGCCACATTCAAAATGCTGCAAAGTCCCATTCTCGTAGGCCTTTCCCGTAAATCGACCGTATGGAAAACCCTGGGTTTAACGCCGAAGGAAGCATTGAACGGCACTACCGTTTTAAATACCATTGCATTATTGAATGGGGCAAACATCCTCCGGGTGCATGACGTGAAGGAAGCAAAGGAGGTGATCACGCTCTTAAACCACCTAACCAGCTCCTGACCACAACTTTGCCACCGCCTACCCCTAGTGCCAATTGGCAGTGGGCAGTCGGCAATTGGCAGTGGGCAACGAGCCGTGAACAGTGAACTTTGAACTGCAAACTGCAAACCGGTAAAAAAAGAAAAGGTGAACTTCTCTTATAGAGAAACTCACCTGAATTAATTCTTCTCCCCCCCTTTAGAGGTTTGGGGGTCGTTATTAATGATTATGTCCGTCACCCGCACCATGCTGCTGTTGTTGCTGCTGCGGCATCGGGATATTCGGCATAGCCTGTTTGGGCGCCGTATCGCTTACATTGGCTACTTCAATATCAAAAACCAGGTTTTCGTATTGTTTGCCGCCAGGACCAGGCTGTGCTCCATAGGCCAGGAAGAAGGGGATGTACAACGTACCTTTTCCACCCTGTTTGAAATATTTCAGGCCTTCATCCCAACCAGGAATAACCGCATGGGTTCCTACCTGCACATTGAAAGGTTCTTTACCCGCTTCCATATTGCTTTCAAAAACCTTCATGGAAGGGAATACTTTACCGGTATAACGGATAGACGCATATTTACCAGAATCGATCCTGGCGCCATTACCCGGGTCTTTTATTTCAATGAAAGTGCCTTCAGGCCCTTTCTGGTACTGAATTTTGTTTTTGGTGAGGTATTCTTCGATCTCTTTTACTTTAGGCCCTTTCAGGCTTTCGAGCTTTTCAGATTGTCTTTTCTGCGCAGCCTGCATTTCTGCCATCTGGTCGCGTTGCGCAATGCTGTCAACGGTGAAGATCTCAACCACTTTAAAAGATAATACGAGCTTATCTTTTGGTTTAATGAACTCAGGCAGCATACCCTGTTTTTTAGCCAGGCTGTCGGCCAGGCGAACCACTACAGCGCTATCGCCTTTGCGCAGCATGGTGAAAATTTCCTGCGGATCGTACACCGGACCTACACTGTCGACCTTTGCATAAAAAGGCATTTGCTCGTATGAGCTGGCCAGTACAGAATCCCGTAATTTATGTACGAACTGAATTTTAATTACATCACCCCGCTTAACCTTCGGGCCGCTGCCAGTGGAAACGATCTTGTACATCAGACCGCTTTTTGTTTTTTTGAACCCACTGTTTTTACAGGCTGTCGACAGCAACAGGACTGAGAGGGCACTTAATAATAGAGATGTCTTTTTCATTTGAATATTTTGCTTTTTAATTCAAGCTTTTATTTTAATTGTTGTTCCAGGTTTTCAGTTTGCCAATTGCCAACTGAAAACTGCTTATTTATGAGGTATGATACTGTAAAGCTGACCATACATTCATAGACTACTGTAACTGTAATGCGTTTTCCTTGATGGCTTCAATGAAATGCTGTACGGTAACATCGAGTGAATCGCTGCTGCGGCCGCCCGAAGCATTGTAATGGCCTCCGCCTTCAAAATAGGTGCGGGCAAAGGTATTCACATCAAAATCGCCCTTGCTGCGGAAGCTCCATTTCCTTTCCTCATCCCGGTCGATCACGAGGGCAGCCAGTTTAATCCCCTGGATACTGAGCGGGAAATTCACCAGTCCTTCCGTATCGCCGGTCTTGATCTCGAACCGCAACAGGTCTTTTTTGGAAATGGCGATCAGTGCCGTGTTATATTCGTAGAACAGGTCCATCCGGTGCAACAGGATATGCCCGATGAAGCGGAGCCGGTTCTCATAGAAATTGTCATAAATATTTTCATGCACCAGGGTATGCTTTAACCCGCGGTCCTTAAGGTCGGCCACCATGCGGTGCACAGAGGCGCTGGCCGAAGGAAAGCGGAATGAGCCGGTATCGGTCATTACACCCGCATACAGGCAATCTGCAATTGCCGGGGTAATGCGATCGGTATAGCCGGAACCAACGATAAAATCATACACCATTTCGCAGGTGCTGCTTTTAGCGGTATCGCTGATGCCCCAGTTGAAAATGGCTACCTCCGGCTGCTGGTGGTGATCGATCAAAATACGGTCAAAGGCGCCCTGGCGCAGGGAATTGGCCATATGTTTGGTACGGATCAGCACATTGAAATCGAGGCAAAATACCCATTGGGCCTGCTGTAAGGCGGCCTCGGCCCGGTCGCGCTGCAGTTCGTAGTCGATCACGCTGGCGCTGCCCGGCATCCAGTCGAGCCATTTGGCCCAATTGGTAGGTGATATTACGGTTACAGAATGCCCGAAGGAGGTCAAAAAATGATACATGGCCAGGGAGCTGCCCATGGCATCGGCATCGGGTTTCTGATGCGTGGTAATCACCACATTGCGTGGGGTTGTTAACTGTGAATATATGTCTTGTATAGGTTTCATGGAGCGGCAGCAAAGTTGCAGAAATAAAACCCAAACACCAAAGAATAGTTACCAGTTACCGGTTTCCGGTTGCCGGGAAAATGGTAACTGGCAACCGGTTCTCCCTTCCATGTTGCAAGTTTCAGGTTACAGGGCTGTTTTGCCGAAAGCTTTTCGAATTACCCTGAAACCTGCAACCTGAAACCTGTAACGGCCTTTTATTTTCCCGGTTTCAAATTACCAGTTTTGCACAATTGCTTTACCTTCGCGGCCAAAATTAGAAGATTGTATGAGTAACCGCACGTTTACAATGATTAAGCCCGACGCCATGAAGAACGGGCATGCCGGCGCGATCTTAGACCGCATCATAAAAGAAGGTTTCCGCATTGTGTCGCTGAAAATGACCAAGTTAAGCAAAGAAAAAGCCGGCGAGTTCTATGCTGTGCATAAAGAGCGTCCCTTCTATGGCGAACTGGTTGATTTTATGAGCAGCGGGGTTATCATTGCCGCCATTTTGGAAAAACCCAATGCCGTTACTGCCTTCCGTACCCTGATCGGCGCTACCAACCCCGCCCAGGCCGAAGCCGGTACCATTCGTAAATTATACGCTACTTCCGTTGGCGAAAATGCCATCCATGGCAGCGACAGCGATGAGAATGCTGCTATCGAGGGTAATTTCTTCTTTAGCGGTCTGGAGCAGTTCTGATGCGATGCATCTCATCAATTGATAGATTTGGATAATAAGATGGCGAAGTCAGAGGTAGGAAGTCAGTTGACAATTGCTGATTTTGTGATTTAGAGATTTTGTGATTTGCTCCGGTTTTAAGTTTCCGATACATCTCAAAATCTCTAAATCCCGAAATCTCAAAATTTCCTGCTTCTTAAATAACGTAAGCTTATACTTTATAGCGACGCTGTCTTTTTACTGATATTCTTCATTGGCGTCACCTTATACCCGCTCTTACGCAAAAGATTGATCACGCCCTGCTCGCCCGGTAAATGCCCCGCACCCACCGCAAATAAAATGGTTTGATCCTTCATAATGGCCGGCATTTGATCTACCCAATGGCGGTTGCGGCCATATAAGAGAATATCCATGTATTCATCCATCCCCGGATCGCTTTTGTGCATCAGCGAATCCATTTTTTCGAGGTTTTGCTGGCGATACACATCTACCATTTCCATAGTAACCTGTTTGTAACTATCGATGCTGTCGATATAATTCACCAGGTCTTTCGCCTGCTTTTCATAGGGAATACTGTCGAAAATGGAAGCCTGGAACTCGGTTGTTTCCAATCCTTTTATTTCCTTGTTGTATTGTTTGCTCTCGCGCATGATCAATTCTTCCATCCCATTCTTTTGCGAACAGCTCATCATTTGTTCGCCAATAAGGCTTGAAATGAAATAGGGTTTAAACCGGTTCATCATGGCCAATGGCAGCGGCACCGAATTATTCTTGAAATAGGTTTCCACCCTGGCATATTCTTCTTTGGTGAGCAGCTCCGATAATTTCTGGCCGTCGTTCATCCGCAGGTATTTCATGGCGCCCAGCATTTCCCCCAGGTTGTCCATATCGAGCTCGAAGTAGATCTGGTCGCAATTTTTGATGGCATGCTTCAGGCTATCGCTCAGCGTTGCATCATCGGCACAAAGTACGTGCATGGTGCCATAGAGATAGGAAGGTTTCCTGAGCCCATTCCCGCTGATCTTCCATAATAGTGTGTTATCTAAATGATTATAGGCGGTTTTCGCTGCAGGAGCGCTCTGCTTCTTCCCCGGTTTGTCATTTTGTCCCAATCCGGCCATGGCCAGGGCCATATAAAAAATTAACATACTGGCTTTTTTCGATAACATATTTGCTTGCTTTTGACCTACCTGATATGAATATGGTACTTTTTTTATTATACTTGTGCCGGTAGGTTTAATACCTTAAATACGTTCAACAAAGCTAAACCGGCTGGTTGATATGTACGAATTAATTTACGCAGAAGGCTTAAGGTTTAACGCTCAACACCGGTTTCCGCGAATTGTGCCTGCCGTCAACAGGCAGGCCGGCTATGTTTCCGGCTGTTGCATGCGCATTAAACGTTCTGCGTTTTGTGTTCTGCCTGCTATTATCGCTTAAAGTACCATACATGAAACGCCTTGTTTGTAGCTGTTTATGGCTTGCCCTGGTTAAACTCTGTTCGGCCCAAAAGACCCTGCCGGAATTTGGACAAATTACCGCCGCAGAAAGCGCCATAACCGAATGTGCATTCGATAAAGAAGCCGATGCGGTGGTCCTCTTCGACGCCGCATACGCCGATCACAATGACCGCTATAATCTTATTGTGAACCGGCGCATCCGCATTAAAATACTGAAACCCCAGGGAAACCGCCATGGCGATATAGCGATCCATTACCGTAATCCCGACGATATTCAATATGTGAGCGATATTGAAGCCTATACCTGTAATTTTACCAACAACGGCACAGTGCCTGCCATCAAAAAGGTTCCGCATTCAGCCATTTACCGGCAAAAATTAAATGAAAGGATCTCTGTTGTTAAAATCGCCATGCCCGATGTAAAAGTCGGCAGCATCATCGAATATAAGTACACGACTACCTCAAAGAATTACAATTATCTCGACGACTGGTATTTCCAGCGCGACCTGCCTGTTATGCACAGCCAGTTCTCTTTGGTGATCATGCCCAATTACGAATTTGCCTACCGGGTATATAAAAGCGACCAGCTGCCTATCGAGATCAAACAGGAAAAAGGATCCGGTAAAATTTATTTTGAAATGAACAACATAGCCGGTTTGCGCGACGAACCGTTTATGGATGCGGAAAAAGACTATCTGCAGCACGTAGCCTTTCAACTTTCGGGCTACCAGGGCAGCTTCGGGGGCACTACCCGTTATATGACCACCTGGGATGAAGTGACCCGGGAATTAATGGGCAACCCTTCTTTTGGCGCACAGCTGAACAAGAACATCCCGGTTGGGGAGGAATGGCTGAACAAAATCAAGGCGATGCCTTCGGCATTCGAAAGAATGGCTGCCATTTACAACTTTATCTATGATGCCATCGGCAGCGATGGTACCAGCAGTATCGCCAGCACCAATGGCGTTAAGGAAACCTGGGAGAAAAAGAAAGGCAGCACCGGCGATATCAACCTGCTGCTCATTAACCTGCTGAAAACCGCCGGACTGGAAGTATATCCCCTGCTGGTAAGCGAACGGGGACATGGTAAGGTAATTCCCGAATATCCGTTCATTGACCAGTTCAATAAAGTAATGGCATATGTGCTTATCGATGGCAGATACTATGTGCTGGATGCAGCGGGTTCATATACCCCACCCTTTATGACGCCCTTTTCCGTGATCAATACAAAAGCATTTGTGGTAAACCGGAAGAAAGGCGGTATCATTTCTCTTACCGAAACCCGCAAAAAAGACAGGAACTTTGTTAACATCAATGCCCGGATAGACGAAAACGGGGCACTTACGGGAGAAGCGGACATTCAAAGTAATGAATATGCGCGCCTCACCCGCATGCGGGCCTGGGAACGCGACAAAGAACGCTTTCGAGAGAACTACTTTACCCGCTACCAGGCGGGCATGAAAATGGACAGCCTGGTAATGCAGAACCTGGATAATGATTCGCTGCCGCTCCAGCAGCAATTCCATTTTTCCATTCCTCCCACAGTAAGCGGCGATTACCGGCTTATCAATCTCAATCTCTTCACCGGCATCGCCAAAAACCCATTCATTTCTGATATCCGGTTCACGAATATCGACTATGGCTGTTTGCAAACGCATGTGGTAACCGAAGCCATCTCACTGCCGCAGGCGCTGAAAATAGAGAACCTGCCCAAAAATATCCGGATGATCATGCCCGACACCAGCATCAGTTTCAGCCGCTATCTGGAACTAAAGAACGATCTGCTGCTGGTGCGATATGAAATTGCCACCACCCGCAGTGTGTTCACCGCCGATGAATATGAGTATGTAAAGAATTTCTATAAAAAAATGGCTGAGCTGATGAACGAACAGATCGTTTTGAAAAAGCCTGATTGAGTTCACCAGTTCACAGTTCAAAGTTCACAGATAAAAATTATTCGGTTATTCAGTTTTGAGTCAATAAAGACTGTTGATGTAAGGGATTGACCATTCACCATTGACCATTCAGCATTCACCATGAAAAAGTACTTACTAATAATAGCCCTCTTGTGTTTTACTGGCAGCCTGCAGGCGCAGCTTGCAGCCTATGACCTGGCGCTGGTGCCGGAAACGGTACAAAAAGATGCAGATGTTATCAAACGCTTCGAGGAAATTGTATTTGAAGTAACCGATATCAACCGGGCTTCCTATACCGTGCACAAAATACTGACCATCAAAAACGAAAAAGGAAAATCGGAACTGGCTTTCAGCGTACCCACCAACAAGGCCATGCTGCTCGATGATGCCAGTATAACCGTGTACGATGCCCTCGGCAGGCAAACTGGCCGGTATAAGAAAAAAGACATGCAAACCATGGCTACCGGCGAAGGTTTGATCGAAGATGGATTTTTAACCGGTATGTATGTACCCGCCGCCGCTTATCCGGTTACCGTGGAATATAAATTTACCCTCCGCTTCAAAGGCACCCTCTTTTACCCGCCTTACCACATTATAAGTCCTGGCCAGGGTGTTGAAAGATCTAGTTTCATGGCTAAAGTGCCAAAGGAGCTGGACCTGCGATACAAAGAAAAAAATATTAAACTGGCTCCCCAGATAAGCGAAGAAGGAGCATACCGTTTGTATAAATGGACGGTGAGTAACCTGGCGCCGATCGCCAACGAAGCAGGCGCCGTAAGTGCTGAAAGCCGCTACCCTTCCATCTTGCTGGCGCCTAACCGTTTTTCTTATTATGGCAATCCAGGCGATCTCAATACCTGGCAATCTTTCGGGGAATGGATCAGGAAACTGTATACCGGCCTCGATGAATTGCCTGAAGACAGAAAGGCTTTCTTCCGCGACCTGGTCAAAAACGCGCGGGATGACCGCGAAAAAGTACGGCTTATCTATGATTACCTGCAAAAGAACTTCCGCTATGTAAGTATTCAACTGGGCATTGGCGGACTGAAACCATTTCCGGCCGATATTACGGATCAAAAAAAATATGGTGATTGTAAAGGGCTGAGCAATTATATGAAGGCTGCCCTGAAAGCGGTGAACATTAACAGCCACATAGCCATCATCAACGGTGGTTATAATAAAGAGCCGGTTGACCGGGAATTTCCGGCCAACAGTTTTGATCATGCGATCCTCTGCGTTCCCCAGCCGGAGGACTCTATCTGGCTGGAATGCACCAGCGCAAAAGCCGATTTCGACATCCTGGGTTCCTTCACGGAAAACAGGAATGCCCTGCTGGTAACCGATGCAGGCGGTGTGCTGGTAAATACGCCCGCCAGTACCGCCGCCGGCAACAAACTGATCACTACGACCACCGTTGAACTGAATAATGATGGTTCGGGTAGTACGGTTACCTGCTTCCGGTCAAATGGCCACTATAAGGGATTACTCGATTATATCCTCAGCGAGAAAAAAGACGACCAGAAAGAATCTGTTGTACTTACCCTCGGTTTTAAACAACCTGAAAGTTTTGAGTATATTCAAAAAGACAGTCCGGACCTGTTCACCACCATGCTCACAATGACAATAGAAAAAATACCGGAGTTCACAGCCGGTAATAAGATCTTCCTGGCGCCGCGCCTGCACAAGATCTGGGATCTTAAATTACCCAAAACAGAGAACAGAAAACTGGATTACTATTTTCAAAGTCCATTCGACATTACCGACACCACCATTTTTAAACTGCCTGCAGGCGCCACGGTGGAAGCCTTGCCCAAACCAGCCATGCTATCGGGCCCTTATGCCAGCTATAGCACCAGCTACTGGTATAATGAAGCAGAAAAAGCCGTGTATTCCACCGCTTCCGTCCGGTTGAACCAATACAAAATTCCCGCAGCCGCCTATGCCGGCATTAAAAAATTATTTGATGATATGCAGGTAGATGCCGGCCAGCGTATTGTGATCAAAAAAGAATAGTTACAGGTTTCAGGTTAGAAGTTCCAGGGCCTGCAACCCCAGGTTTCCGATGCTCAGCATTCGGCCTGGATTCGCTGAAGTAATACGAAAGATAAAGGGCATTAATTGGGAAGACCGGGTAACCTGCAACATGTAACCTGGAACTCATGCCTTATGATAAAAAGCTTTGTACATTACGAATTCACGAGGTGGGACAATATAATGCCCGTTGCCACTGCTGCATTGAGTGATTCCGCCTGGCCATGGCGTGGAATGGTAATGCGGTTACGGCACATCGCCAGCAGTTCTTCACTGATACCCTTCGATTCATTACCGATGATGATTATACCTTCTTTAACGGGTGGCAATTGCCGCAGGCTGGTCCCATTCAAAACGGCCGCGTAGGTGGGGATCGCAGGTTCCTGTTGCAGCATTTCCGTTAATGATCCATACACTACCTGTACCCGCGCGATACTGCCCATAGTAGCCTGCACTACTTTCGGATTATAGGCATCTGCAGAATCAACACTGCAAAAGATCTGTGAAATGCCGAACCAGTCGGCACAACGGATAATAGTACCCAGGTTGCCCGGGTCTTGAATGGTATCGAGCATCAGGGAAATGGTATTTCGGCGAGGCTTGTCCGCCGTAAAAGCCGGTTTCTTAAAAATACCCAGTACCTGGTTAGGCGTTTGCAACAGGGAGATCCGCTCCAGTTCTGAAGTTGTTATTTCCATGGCCATACCGGCCATCTGCTTATCCTGTTCACTGATCCATTCTTTAACGGCATACAACTGCTGCAGGGGTAAACGGGCACTTAATAATTCGTTAATTAGCTTCGGTCCCTCGGCAACAAATACCCCTTCGCTATCTCTCAATTTTTTGTGGCTTAAACTTTGAATATATTTGACCTGAGATTTAATCAACATTGCATTCCGTTTAAACTAAATATGTTATTAGCCCGGCAAGTTACTGTTTTTAGATTGGTTCAATGGATAGCGTACTGCGCTTTAGTTGTGGCGTCAATAACTTCCTGTACAGTTCCCAGAAAATTTCAGCCAGGAAAACCTTTTGTTTACAAGACCACCATCAACATCGATGGCAATGTTCCCGATAACCTGCAGATGCAGGAACGCCTGCAAAACCAGCTCGATGACAGCCTGAAAACCCGGGTCATTACCTATGCCGGGGTACGCAGGATCTTACTGAAACAGCCGGTATTCGACACTGCCAATATCAGCCGTTCACGCATTTTTATGACCAGCCTCCTGCATTCGCTCGGCTATTTTCACCCTGAGATCCGCGATACATTTTATATTGACACGGTGCGAAAGCAATACCGCACCTATGTAAAATTCACAGTTACACCCGGCAAGGTATTGCGGCTCGATTCCATCGGGTATGCGTTCAGTAATCCGGAATTGCAGCAGCTCGCCCTGCGCCAGCTCGATAAATCGGTGCTTAAAAAGGGCGAGACCTATTCCCTGCAAAAACTCTCGGATGAGCTGGACCGGCTGATCACCATTTTCAGGAACAATGGATATTACAAACTGAATAAAGAAGACATTTTTGCCGAAGTAGATACCGTGGTGGCGGCCCTGATAGACCCTACCCTGGATCCTTTTGAACAGATCCGGCTGCTGGATTCGCTGCGGAAAAAAAGGGAGAACCCAACCATTAACGTGGTGATGAAACAGCAACCGGTAAAGGACAGCACCCGCTTAAAAAAATTTTATATAGGCAATGTGACCGTGTATCCCGATGCCAGTTATACCGAAGAATTTGACTCCACCCGGCATGATACCGCGACGATAAAGGGTTTTAAACTGATCTATAATTCGCGGCGGTTCAAACTGCCTTTTATTGCCAATAACGTATACCTGCGACCGGGATCGATGTATGTACAGCGCCGCTATTTCAGAACCATCAACAATTTCACCAGCCTCGGCGCCTGGCAGAACGTGGATATTGAAATGACCGAACGGTACGACAGCAGCCGCCCTTTGCTCGATGCCAAACTGCTTTTGTATCCGCAGGCCAAACAAAACCTGAACGTATCATTCGAAACCAGCCGCAACGTCAGCGACATCCTGTCGACCGGACAGTTATTCGGCATCGGTTTGAACGGCCGCCTGCTGAACCGGAACGCTTATCGCGAAGCCATTCAAACGGTGACCAGTGCCCGGTTTGGCATTGAGCTGGGAACAAATATCATTCAAACCCTGCAGGCCAGCCTGGCGCATACCATCAATTTCCCGAAATTCATTTCGCCCATCAGAATAAAGACCGACAGCCTGATCGCGCCACGCACGCTGTTAAACCTCAACGCCGCGTACACCGACCGCTTCCTGTTGTATAAATCCCATTCATTCAACGCTTCCTGGGGGTATGAATGGATCAAGGGCCGCCGCCGCGAAGACCAGGAGTTGGTGGGACAAAGATGGCGCAAGACCTGGCAATACGTGCCCATCAATTTTGAATATACCGATGTAACCAAAACCGATAGCTTATTGAAACTGGAAGACAGGGTCAGTTCCTACAAGTTCGCTTTCAACAGCGGACTTATCATCAGCCAGATCCTGAGCCTGTCGACCGGGGCTGAAAGAGACAATAAACTCACCCTCCTGCGGGCCCGCATAGAGGAAAGCGGCGCCTTATTCGGACTGATCAAAAACCTGGAGCTGGGCTCCCTGGCGCGCTTTATAAAAATTGACGGCGAGTGGAAACATGTGATCAATAAGCCGCATTCTTCCTGGGCTTTCAGGGCTTTTGCCGGTTATGGTTTTGTATACGGTAAAACCGACACGGCTACCACCGGGCCCAGCAAGATCGTAAATGAGAACAACCTGCCATTCTTCAAAGCGTTTTTTGCGGGCGGTCCCTACAGCATGCGCGCCTGGCCTATCCGGCGTCTAGGTCCCGGCTCCTCCAACCTCTACGACAAACGTGACACCAGCGGCATCGAACGCTTCGGCAATATGCAAATTGAATTGAATGCGGAATACCGCTTTCCGATCACCACCATTGCTGGCATCAAGGTGAACAGCGCATTGTTCGTTGACATTGGAAATATCTGGAGCAAGGAGTTTGATCCGGCCAGCAAAGAAAAAATACCGGAAGCCTCTTTCGCTATCGACCGCCTGTACAAAGACATTGCCATTGGCGCCGGCAGCAGCTTGCGGTTCGACTTCGACTTCTTCCTCATCCGGCTCGACTGGGCCTACCGGATCAAGGACCCGCTCTATGCCTATAAAAATGATGGATGGTTCAACGACCTGCGCATATTGAACGGGCAGTTTCAGTTGGGCATTGGATATCCCTTCTAATCAGCTGGTTCCTGATCTCCTGGTTGTAAGGTTTACCAATCATGCCTTACAGGTTCCAGGTTACAAATTTCATACATGATTTATAGCTGCCAATTTGGTTGGCAACGCTTGCTTCGGATGCTGACAATAAGCCCTGTAACCTGCAACCTGCAACTCACCAATATATTACTGACCATTCACTGGTTAGCTTTCACCAACTGGTTTATCCTTTCCAACGCTTCCTCCATGGTCATAGCCTGATCCAGGGTGAATGCGCCGATACGCGTACGGCAAAGGCTGCTGAGATAAGCGCCGCATCCTGCGGCCTGGCCTACATCATTGGCAAGGCTGCGGATATAGGTTCCGGTTGAACAAACCACCCTGAAGTGCGCCACCGGCAATTCGATCTTTGTAAATTCAAATTCACTGATCAGGATCTTGCGGGGTTCCAGTTCGATGGTTTGGCCTTTACGGGCCAGCTCATATACCCTTTTGCCATCTTTTTTAATGGCCGAATGCATGGGCGGAACCTGCAAAAGATTACCGGTGAACTGCCGGGCAATGGCGGCTAATTGTTCAGGCGTAATACCATTAAAATCTTTGAAATCCTGCGGTTCGCTTTCGAGGTCGTAGGTAGGCGTAGTGGCGCCAAAAGTAAAGGTGCCCGTGTACTCCTTTTCCTGCGCCATATATTCGTTAATACGCTTGGTGAATTTACCGGTGCACAGGATCAACAAACCGGTTGCCAGGGGATCAAGGGTTCCCGCATGACCCACTTTTTTTATTTTGATCGTATTCCGGATCTTTCTGACTACATCAAAGGAGGTCCACTCAAGGGGTTTATTGATCAATAAAACCTCTCCTTCCTCAAAAATATTTTTAGGCGCCTGTTGCATTTGGGTGCGAAGCTAATAAAAATGATGGTTCAACGGATTGCGATCGTACAACTCCATTGAACCATCATTCCGGAATTATAAAGAAATTAATCTTTCAGTTTTTTTACTGCTATGAAATTGCCGGTTAAATGATCAATTCTGAATTCAAAGAGGGCAAGATCATTCTTTGAAGCAGCGATTCCGCCCACAACGCCCAGCAGCGCCCCGGCCAGGGCTGCAGTGCCCACGTCCATGTCATCTTTTCCTATACCGGTAAAGCAAAAATCATTGCCCTGCTTCGTTAAAGGATATAAACCATATGCGTTGGAGACGAACATTTTTTCGCCGTCACAAACAACGTAGTAATATTTGTGCTTGATCTCCACCCCTTTTTTTCCATTCTCTTTCATCTCGAAGATAAAGGGACGGCTAAAGCCTTTTTTGTTTTGAATGATCACATCTTCGCGCGAAGGCCGGTTATTCTTAAAATCTTCATAACTGGTATAAAGCCCTTTTTTCGGCAGCTCAAGACTATAAACGGGTATTTCCTTTTTTTCCAATTCAACAATATGCTCTATTTCGTATGCTGTATATTGTTTGGTTCCTGCCTTGCTCAGATCAAAACCGGCAGCCTGTTTAAGATAGCCGGCCAGGATCTCGGGCACCGTGTCGAGTAATTTTGTGGTCACGTCCAGCTCGCTACCCGCTTTTACCGTAACCGTACTGTCAATAGCGAAGAGGAAATTGTAACCAGCTCCCTGTTTTATATAAAATCCGGCATTAAAAGTAAAGGTTCCTTTTTCGGTTAGTCCGGCACTTACTTCGCCTATATTGAAATTACGGATATTGATGAGCAGGGTGCCTTCCTGTTTTTGGGCCTCGCGGAGCATTTTACCGGCAATGGAAGCCAGCTCGTTTTTCAGGGGTTGTGTGAGCACCAGATTCTCTTTTCTGTTGAGGCCGCCTTTTTGAATAAAACCAAGCTGCACCGTATCGAAGCGGGTATCTACTACTTCTACCTGGGAAAAATTGGCGGAACTGATCGTTGTTCGTTTGGGCATCAGTTGAAGCAGTTCCGTGCTCTTATCATTGTGCTGGGCATATACGGTATTGTTGCAGGCGCCGGCCATCAGGACCAGGCAGATGCCTTTTGCAAGTTGTTTCATATGGAAGGTTGCTTATGTGGTTAAAGGTTTTACTGGTTTATGCTGCCATCAGATCGCCTGCCGGGCCTTCAGCTCGAGGTACTTGTTCACGGTGTTGATGGTGAGGTTTTGCGGTGCTGTTAAAATAGTGAAAATGCCGTGCTGCTGCAATTCTTTTACGATCAGCCGCTTTTCATATACAAATTTCTCGGCAATGGTCTTTGTGTACAGCGTTTCAATATCTTCTGCCGGATCATCGGTGAGCTGGCGCAGCTCGGTATTCTCAAAGAAGACCACCAGCACCAGGTGATTGCGGGCAATATGCCTGATATAGGGCAGCTGCCGCTGCAAACCTGACAAAGATTCAAAATTGGTGAATAACACAATCAGGCTGCGTTGCGAGATCCGGGTTCGGATATGCGCATACAGTTTTTCAAAATCGCTTTCCAGGAACTTCGTTTGCTGATTGTAGAGGGTTTCCAGGATATGTCCCATCTGCGCCGCTTTGCGGTCGGCCGGTAGAAAATGGCCGATATTTTCAGCAAAGGTAACCAGTCCGGCCCGGTCCTGTTTTATGAGCGCTACCCGCGATAAGATCAGGGTGGCATTGATGGCATAGTCGAGCAGGGTCATGCCTTCGAAGGGCATCTTCATCACGCGGCCTTTATCGATGATACAATATACCTGCTGACTGCGTTCGTCGGTATAATTGTTCACCATGAGCTGTCCGCCTTTGCGGGCGGTCGCTTTCCAGTTAATGCTGCGGATATCGTCGCCGGTCACATATTCCTTGATCTGTTCAAACTCCAGGCTATGCCCGATCTTGCGGATCTTGCGGCTGCCTGCTTCTGCCAGGTTATTGGAATAGGCCAGTAATTCAAACTGGCGCAATGGCAAATACGAGGGCAATACTTTTACCATCTGTTCCCCTTCATTCCGGATGCGCCGCACCACCAGTTGTAAAGGGCTTTTTACAAACACGTTGGTATCATGGAAGATGTATTCCCCTCTTTCCACAGGCCGGAGGGTGTATACGATGTTCTGGGTTTCATCGCTGTTCAAAGTGGCCGCTACGGAAAAATCCCGTTGCTGGAACTGCACAGGGATCTCGTCGATGATCCTGAGCTGAACCCGGAAATGAAAGCGGTTGGTAATGAACAGCTGCACTTTATTGACATCCCCATTGCTGAACCGGTCGCTCACCCTGCGCTCGATGCGTAATCCTTCCTTGCGAAAGAACAGCAAGCCATAATCGAGCATCACCATCGCCAGCAGGAACCAGCAACAGATCTGCGCTACCGTGTACAGTACAGGCCAGCTGTAAGACAGCACAAAGAGCAGGATCACAGCTACGAAAGACCAGTAGAACCGGCGAGCGAAGAATAATGGTAGTATGTATGTTTTGTAAAAATTCATGTAGGGTTAAAAAATAAAGAGTTTGTGGTTTGTGGTTTGTTGTTTGTGGTTATCCTGTTTCGCAGCTGCTCACAAATAGCAGCATACTCAAACCTTGAAATCCTGAGGTTGAAATGAAATTGGGCTGCTGAACGTTAAAGAACAATAAACCATAAACTATAAACCATAAACGCCGAAATATTTCGGCAACTACCTCGGTACCTCTATACTCGTAATTATCTGCTGTATCACATCATCGGTACTCGCTCCTTCCATTTCCTTTTCCGGCGTTAATACCACCCGGTGGCGTAATACCGGCGGAATGATATAAATGATATCATCGGGCGTAACGAAATCGCGGCCCCGCATGGATGCCAGCGCTTTGGCGCCATTCAGAATGCCTATTGAAGCCCGGGGCGATGCGCCCAGGTAAATGGATTTATGGTTACGGGTATTGGCTACAATGGTTGTAATAAAGGTGATCAGCTTTTCTTCTACATGAATGCTGCGCACCTGTTTGCGGATCTCCTGGATCTGGGTAGCCGAAAGCACCGTAGATAC
This sequence comes from Longitalea arenae, assembly GCF_016924755.1. Classification (GTDB taxonomy): domain Bacteria; phylum Bacteroidota; class Bacteroidia; order Chitinophagales; family Chitinophagaceae; genus Niastella; species Niastella arenae. The sequence continues at coordinate 255,306 of NZ_JAFFJX010000006.1, forward strand.
CTTGTTGATCATATCGCCCAGGTTTTGCTGGTGGTGCTGCAAAACGATATGGAACTCCTGTTCGGCACTGGGGTACGATACATTTATCTTAAACAGGAAGCGGTCCAGCTGGGCTTCCGGTAAATGATAGGTACCTTCCTGTTCAATGGGGTTCTGCGTAGCTACCACCATGAAGGGCATCGATAACTGGTAAGAATGACCGTCGACCGTTATCTGGCGCTCTTCCATGACTTCAAACAGGGCGGCCTGGGTTTTGGCCGGGGCGCGGTTGATCTCATCTATCAGCACGATATTGCTGAAGATGGGTCCTTTATTGAATTGAAAAGTAGAATCCTTGGGATTGAAAATGGATGTACCGATCACATCACTGGGCATCAGGTCGGGGGTGAACTGGATACGTGAAAAACCAACCGAAATGCTTCTGCTCAGCAATTTGGCGGTAAGGGTTTTGGCTACACCGGGCACACCTTCAATAAGAACATGTCCATCGGCCAACACAGCAGCCAGCAGTAGTTCAACCATCTGTTCCTGCCCAACGATCACCTTACCTATTTCCTGTTTTAAGGTTTGTACCGATTGCTGCAATGCGCTGAGATCGGTTCTAACATCGAAAAAGTTTTCCATGTATTATGCGTGTTTATAAAAATGCTCCAATTTACGGTTCAGTTCAAGCAAAGCTTCATCGCTTACACTGTAATCATCCTGCAACATGTTCATGAAGTACAGCAGGTCTTTCAGGGCATTCACATCATAGCCTGTTTTCCAGGCCAGTCTTTTCTCAAATTCCGGATCGTTCAGGGAAGCGCGGATGCCGTACCGGCTGCGCACATGATCCTGAAAATGCACGATCATCTTTTGCGCCAGGTTCTTGTTATCGTGTCGCTGAAAATACAGGCGGCCGATGGTTTTAACGAAATCGACGGAAGCGTTCTTCAGGGGTTGTATTACCGGTATGATGCGTTGCTTGCGTTTGCTTTCAAACAGATAAATGATCAACATCAGGATCAGCAATAAGGGCAGCGCCATGGCAAATCCGGGTTGTTTGCTCAACCAGCTGCCCGCGCCAAAAAGGCCTTTCCCTTTTCCGCCCGAACCGTTGTCATTCCCTTTCGTATGGTACCTGAAATATTCATCCCAGCGCACCACATCACTGTTCTTCGGCAGGTATGACAATACGTTATCGTAGTATGTTTTGTTATTCTTGTGCAATAAAAAGAAATTGGAAAAAGTGATCGGCGCCAGGTGAATGTACAGCGATCCACCGCCTTCGTAATTGAATTGTACAAAATTGGGCCGGCCGTTCTTGTCTTTTCCCAAGATGGAAGTAATGGAAGAATCCACCTCTACGAAATAGTTGTCAAGGGCATAACCGGGATAGGTGTACGATTGCGAATCACCCGACACCGGATGCTGCACGCTTACGGTGAGCGAATCGTCGGTATTATAGGCGCTGGTATAAAAAGCGGTCTTTAAATGCAGGCTGTCGAGCAGGGTTTCACTGATGCGCAGGGCGGAAATGAACACGTGCTGCCCCCGGGCTACCATACCTAATAAGGCGGCTATTTCATCGTCATCGGGAATAACCTGGTTGGTGATGATGATGTAGTTGGTCTTTTGATCATCGTAGTTATTGTAGGCTTCTTCTTCCTCCTCTTTATTTTTCAGGCTAAAGGTCTTGTACCGGTCGGGTGATCTTTTATTGATCAGCACCGAGGCATCGGGAAAAAGATGCTCCAGCTGCTCATACGCATAATAAGTACCATAAGGTATCTTATCGGTACGCCAAAGGGTCACCCGTTTGTTAATACGTTTTGAGCCGGAACCACAACTGGCGATAAGACCGGTTAACGCCACCAGCCAGCAGATCAAAAATCGATATCGTATAATCGGTTTCAAGAATGAAGGGCGTTGTAAAAGTGGCTGAAATTGTTATGTACTATATCAAACTGTTCTTCAGTCAGTGTAAACTCACCATACCACACATAATCATATACGCGGGTGAGTGAACTGAATGCATTGCCCAGTTTATGGGCGCTCATCTGCATCACATACTCATAGTTGGTGCCATCGGCATGGTACCTGATCCATTGCCGCTCATTCAAAAGCTGCAGGGCTTTCAGGTACATGAACCGTACGGCGGGGCGATGTTCCCTGGCCGCTACGGCTTTCCGGATCTTTTCATCCAGGTTCTCATCCTCGATATCGATGGCTTCGCCATCGGCTACTGCTTTTGTTTTACCGGATGAATAGAACAGGAAGAGCTTATTCACTACTATTATGCGGTAAATAACGAAGAGGAAAAAGGCGATCAGTACCGCGTAGGTAATGGTGCGTACGGCAGATCCTGAAAAGAAGTTGAAGAAATAATCCCAGAACCCCTTGCTGCGCTTGCGGGGCTCCCTGGCTGTTTCCGGGTCACGGGCCCAGTAAGCAGGATCATTCGCATAGGCGAATTCTTTCTGGCGCTGCAATTCCTTTACTACAGAATCAGGAACCTGCCGGTATTGGGGCGGTTCGGGCAATTTATAATTTTCTTCGGCATCCGTATCGTTGGTGGGTTCTTCTGCAAGCGCCTCTTCAATAACAGCCGTGGTAGAATCGTATTCTTTTACCTGCGCCTGCATACCCGCTGAACAGGCAAGCAAAACAGCCAGGCAGGCTATTCGCTGTATCCTTTTAACAGTGGGTATCAACAACCGGTATGAAGCAAGATCATTCATCAGTAAGGCTAAAATTTATGTAAGGGCTTTTTCGGCTTTTGTTCGGCGTTGTACCTGGATGGGGTACCACACAAAATACCAAAAGATAAAAATGAAAGACAGGGCCAGGATCAAGATGCTTACCCACTGCGGCATGGATGAATAAGAATACCGGGTAACGAATCCTTCCAGGAAGGCGGCGGCGATCAGGATCGGTACCAGCGCGATCATTAATTTCAATCCGTCTTTCGCCCCCTGCATGAGGGAATGCAAGCGTTTATGTGAACCGGGAAATAATATGCTGTTACCGATAATTAACCCGGCTGCGCCGGATAAAATAATAGCGGATATTTCCAGGGTACCATGGATCCAGATCACCAGCACCGAAGGCCAGCCCAGGTTCTTGGCAAAGAAATAATACTGGAATGAACCTACCATTACGCCGTTAATGAACAATTCATATACACTGCCCAGGCCCAGGAACAGGCCCCATACAAAAACCTGGAAAGAAACATAGATATTATTCAAAGCAATGTAAGCAAACATGTTGGCGGGATTGGTTTGCTTGTACACACCGAAGGGATCGCCTTTGGCAATATTTGCTTCGGTCATTTCAACATAGCCATCCCCCAATACCCCTCTTACAAAACTTTCATCATGGGCTGCCGAAAAAGCCGCCATAACCGCAAAACCAACAAAAATGAGAAAAGCATATAAGATCTCCCGGTGATGTTTGCGCACCGTTAAAGGCAGCTCCGTTTTAAAGAAACGGCCCACCCGGGAAGTTTCTTCCCTTTTGTTTTTATAAATGTCGAGGTAAATGCGCGATGCCAGGTCGTTCAGATACTGGGTCACCTTGCTGTGCGGATAGAAAGTTTTGGAATAACCAAGGTCATTTACCAGTTCGGTGAACTGCTGCGCCATTTCATCTGGATCGGTGGTTGTTTCATATTGGTACTTTCTCCACTTATCAATATTTTTCTTTATAAATAGTCCTTCTCTCACTCAGACGTATTTTTATGGTTTCAAATCTACCTATTCAGGCCCAAAATAAATGGCTCAAGTAAATATAATAGTAAAATTTTGAACGTTATAACGTTGGGAAACAGATATTCTTGTTACCGACATCGGAATTATTACATATAATACATTATAAGTAAACAATATAGGATTTTGAGGTTTCAGGGGCCAGGTTTCAAATTTCAGGGGTTACGTACTTTGGAATTCCCCCTCTAACCTGTACCTTGTAACGCCGGCCTGACCGGGTAAACGTTGTAATAGTTAAAGATGCTGCAAGTAAAATTAGATACCGGTTTTAACATTGAAGTGGAATTTGCGCTGAGCCCTTTTCACCGCCGCTTTTTTGCCTGGTTGATCGATGCTACCATTCAGGGAACCTACCTGTGGCTGGGCTCCAAATTTCTCGATGCGCTCACCAGCTTCCGCTGGAATGATGAGCTGTGGATCGTGGTATTGTTTTTACTGCCTTTCATTTGTTATCACCTGCTTTCCGAAATCATCATGAACGGCCAGAGTATTGGTAAAATGGCCATGCAAATAAAGGTAATGACCCTGCAGGGCGGACAACCTTCCGTGAGCCAGTTCCTGATCCGCTGGTTATTCCGCATCATTGATTTTCCCGTGCTGCTCTTCCTTGGGGTAGCGAGTGGCTATTCCACCTGGTGGGTGGTCATCTTTTTGTTTGCCGGTTTGATCTGCACCATTGCCACGCCTCATTCCCAACGGGTGGGCGACCTGGTGGCCGGTACCATTCTCATCGATCTTAAACACCGCACTTCCTGGCAGGATACGGTATTCACCGAGGTGGAATCTACCTATCAGCCCCGCTATCCGCAGGTGATGCAGCTGAGCGACCGTGATATCAACACCCTGAAGAATATCATTGAGACCGTGAAAAAGCGCAACGACCACGACCTGGCGCTCAAGATAGCCGATCGCATTCAGTCAAAACTCAAAATGAACAGCGACCAGGATTCACTGGAATTCTTACAAACATTGTTGAAGGATTATAATTATTATTCGACCAACTAGGACTGACAAATGTGATAATTCGATAATTTGATAATTCGATAATGACCTCCCGCCAGGCATTCTGAGAAAAGGCGATCCGCACGAGCAGGCATCGACTATCCCTGTAATTCATTATCACATTATCAAATTATCACATTATCACATTGTTTACCGCATCATCGAAGCAACCGACACCACTACGATAGTTCCCAGTAAATAAAACGAGAGAAAAACGATCGTGAGAATGCCCACGAACTTGAAGCAGGATTTCAGGTTGGCAAAAGAGGCGTTTAAATGCGTTTGGTCGTTGTTCCGCAAGGCCATTTGCATTTTGCCCGAAAAATTAAAGAGGTATAAACAGGGAAAGAAATATAAGAGCGCAATTACAATATAAACAAGGGAAACAAAAGCCCCACCGAGTCCCATGTTGCTGGTGAGCGCATCCCGGTTGCCCAGCCGGGCGAAAGTAGTGAGTATGCTTCCCGCAAACAAGGCAAAAATGATCATCAACCCACACAATACAAATCCAACGATCGACAGGAATCTTGCCCAGCGGGCAGTTTCACCCAGGTAACTGATGCTTTGCTGATCGACCTGCAGCTCAAATAAATGCTGACCGGCTCCTGTAGTGGCTTGATTGTATTGTTCCATATTCAGTGTTTTTGGTTAATGGAAGGCGGATGACATACAAGATAGGCAAATGATTTCTTGATTTCGGGATTTCTTGATTTCGGGAATTCGGGATTTCGGGAATTCGGGATTTCGGGATTTTGCGATTTCTTGATTTCTTGATTTTGTGGTTTCTTGATTGCGAGATTTCCCGATTCCAATTCGGGATTTAGAGATCTTGGGATTTTTAAATCTCAAAATCTCTAAATCTCAAAATCAGAAATCTCTAAATCAGAAATCAGCAATCATTTAGTAGGCTTGCGCGAACAATACCCGTTGTTTGGCAGGTTTGCCCGAGAACACACATACACCGTCTTCCTGCGGGTTATCGAGCGGAATACAACGGATGGTAGCCTTGGTCTTGTCTTTAATAGCCTCTTCGGTTTCAGCAGTGCCGTCCCAGAAAGCCGATACAAAACCACCTTTTTCATTCAGGGTGTTCACAAACTCATCCCAGCTGTTTACAGGGGTGATATGGGAATCGCGGTAGGCCAGCGCCCTATTGTAAATAGCCTGCTGAATATCGGCCAGCAATTGTACAATACGCTCGGGCAGTCCGTCCATAGACACGCTTTGTTTTTCTTTTGTATCGCGGCGGGCCAGTTCCACCGTATTGTTCTCAAGATCACGTAAGCCCAGGGCAATACGAACGGGCACTCCCTTCATTTCATATTCGGCAAATTTCCAGCCGGGCCGGGCATTGTCGTTATCGTCATATTTTACGCGCACACCCAGGGCCTTCAATTGCTTTACCAGGTCCTGCACTTTCACATCGATCTTCGCCTTTTGTTCTTCTCCTTTATAGATCGGAACGATCACCACCTGCAGGGGGGCAATCTTTGGTGGCAGTATTAATCCATCGTCATCACTGTGGGCCATTACGAGGGCGCCGATCAGGCGGGTGCTCACGCCCCAGCTGGTGGCCCATACATAATCGAGTTTATTGTCCTTATCAGAAAATTTCACATCAAAGGCTTTGGCAAAATTCTGTCCCAGGAAATGCGATGTACCGGCCTGCAGGGCTTTGCCATCCTGCATCAGGGCTTCGATGCAATAGGTGTCAACGGCGCCGGCAAAACGTTCATTTTCCGTTTTTACGCCTTTGATCACGGGCAGGGCCATCCAGTTCTCTACAAAATCGGCATACACGTTCAGCATTTGAACGGTTTCGGCAACGGCTTCCTGGGCGGTAGCATGGGCGGTATGGCCTTCCTGCCATAAGAACTCAGCAGTGCGCAGGAAGAGGCGGGTACGCATTTCCCAGCGAACCACGTTGGCCCATTGGTTGATCAGCAAAGGCAGATCACGGTACGACTGGATCCAGTTTTTGTAGGTATTCCAGATGATGGCTTCACTGGTGGGGCGAACGACCAGTTCTTCTTCCAGTTTTGCTTCGGGATCAACCATGAGGGCGCCTTTTTTGGAAGGATCGGTCTTTAAGCGGTAATGCGTTACCACGGCGCATTCCTTGGCAAAACCTTCGGCGTTCTTTTCTTCGGCCTCGAACAGGCTTTTGGGAACGAAGAGCGGGAAATAGGCATTTACGTGCCCGGTATCCTTGAACATTTTATCAAGGGCGTCACGCATATTCTCCCACAGCGAAAACCCATAAGGTTTAATTACCATACAACCTCTTACCGCCGAATAATCGGCCAGGCCGCCTTTAATTACCAAATCGTTGTACCATTGCGAATAATCTGCGCTCCGGCTGGTGATCTCTTTGCTCATGTTTTATTTTTTATGGAACTCTTTGACTGCTTTAACTCCTTTGACTGATTTGACTCTTTTGACCACTTTGACCAATCTGGTTCCTTTGACTGATATCGCTATTTTTTAATTATCATTTAATCCCAACCCAATTCCCCTTCCGTCCTCATTATCAGGTGCTTTACCGTCAAACTTTAACAATCGCCATGCAATAATTTCCTCGTTGCGGCTGTCTTTTTATTGTAACTTTAATTCGGAAAAACGCAAAAGTAACATTTAGCGTTGTAAAACGAGTTGTGAATTGGTTTCAAATTATTAGTCAGCATAACGTAAAACCATAACTATGAGGTTCCTAAATATACTTCCTGTTGTATTGGCGATGGCTGCCTTATCCAGCTGTTCGGTGTACCGGTCTGGCCAAACACCGGATGATGTGTACTATTCTCCCGGACGTACGGAGGATTCGTATGTCACCGTTGATAATAACAGACGTGGCCGCAGCTACGACCGTTACGAAAGAAATACCAGCCCGGATGACAATTACCTGCGTATGCGTCGTTATGGAAGCCGCTGGAGTACCTTTGACGACTATGCCTATATGAACGACTGGCAATACAATGGCGGGTACTATGGTATGTATTCCCCCTATTCATATGGCGGTTTCTATGGCAGCCCCTATAGCCCATATGGCGGTTATGGCTTTTATAACCCCTGGGCTTACAATCCCTGGTCGTTCGGTTCCTATTGGAACAGCTACTATAACTGGAACAGCTATTATAATCCATACTGTCCCGGTTTTATTGTAGGCAGTCCGAAAACCAACCCGGTGGTGTACCAGTCGGTGCGTAATTTCAATATGGCAAGTTATAGTAACAAGAATTACTATAACCGCAGTAATACCACCACCAGCCGCAGGAGCAATTACTATTCAAACCCCAATGGCCGTTCAAGTACCAGCGGCAGCTACTATAATAACGAGAATTCAGGTGGATTGCGCAGGGTTTATCCCAGCAGAAGCAATGACAGTTATTATACGCCCCAGTCGCAGTCTAACTCAAGGCCATCGTACTCACCTCCTCCATCATCTTCACCGGTTAGAAGTTACTCCCCTTCATCGGGTGGCTCATCCGGCGGAAGCAGTGGTGGCGGTGGCGGCAGACCAAGCCGTGGTGGAAGATAATCAACAACCAATGGTCGGGCGGCTGTTGGCAACGCATAACACTCTTTAAAAAACAAATTGGTTTTTACAGATCAGGATCGATCCTGTTTTACTAGAATAAGATAAATGTCTTTTATACAACGGTAAACATGAAATACCGGTACAAAACTTCGCCACTGGCGGGTCGTTTGCCGGGGTAGCATTTCAGGTTTACCGTTTTTAATGTAATGACGCACCATGAAGTATACAATAACGATAGCAGTAGTTCTATTGATCGGCCAACAGGCAATGTCACAGTTACCAGAAGATGTTATCCGTTTGAACTGGAACGTACCCTCAGGCACCGCGCGCAGCCAGGCCATCGGCGGCGCTGTAGGTTCACTGGGTGGTGAAATAACGAATACCTTTGTTAACCCCGCCGGTTTGGGTTTTTACAAACTGAGCGAAATTGTGCTGACGCCAGGTTTAACCCTGGCGAAAAGTAAGGGCGAATACCTGGGCATGAATTCAACCAGTGATAATATCAGCCGCTTTAATTTCAGCACCTCAGGTTTTGTATCGGCCACCAACGACCCGGGCAGCAGATGGGTGAGCAAGGCTTTCAGCATTGCCATTAACCGCATGGCCAATTTCAATAATTCAGTGTATTACCGCGGCATTAATGATTCAAGCTCCTTCTCTGAAGTGTATGCTGTGCAATTAGCCGAGTCGGGCGTTGATATCGGGGACTACCAGACCTCCCCCTATCTTTCCCTGGGCACCAAATCGGCCATTCATACATACCTGATCGATACGGTTACGCTAAATGGACAATTACAGGTGGTTGGCCGGCCCGAATACCTGAACGCGGTTGACCAGGAATACTGGGCTACTACCCGCGGCGGCATTACGGAAATAGCCCTTGGTTACGCCGGTAACCTGCAGGACAAATTTTATATCGGGGGCAGTGTTGGCGTTCCTATCTTAAGATACGAACGTCGCCAGACGCTTAAAGAATCGGATCCCAGCGGTGACCTGGACAATGATTTCAGCTATGCCCGGTATGAAGAAAAACTCACTACTACCGGCGTAGGCTTGAATGCCAAACTGGGTATTATTTTTAAACCCGCTTCGCAAACCCGTATTGGCCTTGCCATTCATACCCCCACTATATTCGGATTGAAAGACCAGATAAGCACCAAAATGGTGACAGATGTAGAGCGTTTGTTCGGAAATGATCCGGTTGACAGTGTCACCTCCGATTATTTTGGCAGCAACCCGGTTTATAAATACGATATGAGCTCACCCTGGAAATTCCTGGTAAGCGGCTCATACGTGTTCAATGAAGTGGAGGATGTTAGCCGGCAAAGAGGCTTTATTACTGCAGACCTGGAATATGTCACTTATGGCTCTACGCGTTTCAGTGCTGCCGAGGCAGACGATGATGAGAGCTATTTCGACGACGTGAACAAAGTGGTTAAACAGGATTATAAAGGCGCTTTTAATTTCCGGGTGGGGGGCGAATTAAAATTCAATACCCTTATGACCCGCCTGGGTTTTGCTTATTATGGAAGCCCTTATGAAGAAAAGATGTTCAAAGCGGGTAGAACCAATATCAGCGGCGGTCTGGGATATCGTGATAAAGGCATCTTTGTAGACCTTACCTATGTGCATAGTATTTCCCGGGATGTTAATATTCCATACCGCTTACCGGATAAAGGCGTTCCCTTTGCCAATGTAAAAAGTGGCATCGGACAGGTATTACTGACCTTTGGTTTCAAAATATAATCGAACCGTTTTAAAAAGGAACCCCGGCGGTTTAGCGCCGGGGTCTTTTAAAGGTCTTCCAATTGTGGTTCAACGTGGTACCTTTACCTGTTTCTTAGGTGTTACGGATTAAACTTTCTTTCTTCTTTCGTAGTGTAAAACTCGTTATTCCCAGCCGTATTCAAAAGCCATTGCCCGGCTATTGTTGAATGCTATTTATTAAAACCTAGCGGGTCTTAGGTAAATTTCCTTATCAGTGAGGACTATCCCGAACAGTTAACAATGAACGCAAACACATTTATGCATGTACATCAATGCTTTCAATGATTGCCTGTACATGATCAGGCGCAAACCATTGTAAACTGCTATCTTTCCTGAACCAGGTCATTTGCCGTTTGGCATAATGGCGGGTATTTGTTTTTATTTGCTCTATGGCCTGTTGCAATGATATCTTTCCAGCGAGATGGTCGAAGAGTTCTGTATAACCTACTGTTTGCAATGCATTCAGTGACCGCTGTGGCAGCAGCGCTTTCACTTCCTGCAGCAGGCCCTGTTCCATCATTTTATCTACCCGGGTATTGATGCGCAAATGCAATTCAGGCTTTGGTAATTCAAGCGCCAGCTTAATGATGCGGAAAGGGCGCTGCACTTTTTTTCCCTGTTGAAAACTGCGTATAGAGGTACCGGTTGCCTGCTTTACTTCCAATGCACGGATCAGCCGCTGCGGGTTTTGGATCTCACCGGTCTTATAATACAAGGGGTCCTGTTCCTGCACCTGTTGCTGTAACCAGGAGAGTCCATGCAATTCATATTGTTCGGTAATAGCCTGGCGGATGCCTGGCGAAACAGGGGGCATATCATCGAGTCCTTCACAAAATGCTTTTATATACAAACCGGTACCACCGGTAACTACAGCAATCCTGTTATGCCGGAAAATGGCTTCTGCAGCCGCTAATGCATATTGCTCAAATACGGCCGCATTTACATCATCATGGATGGAATGGGAGTTGATAAAGTAATGGTGTACCTGTTGCAGTTCTTCCGTTGAGGGTTTGGCCACCCCGATGGTCATTTCCCTGAAACATTGCCGGGAGTCGGCGGAGATGATCTGTGTATTAAAATGGCGGGCTACTTCAATAGCTACAGCTGTTTTTCCCACGGCGGTGGGACCAGCTATTATAATGCAGATCTTTTCATTCATATTATTTGCTTGAGCTTGTACAGAACCCACAACAAATTTTTAGATTTCTGATTTCGGGATTTCTGATTTCCTGATTTCGGGATTTTGCGATTTCGGGATTTTGGGATTTCTGATTTCTGATTTCTGATTTAGAGATTTCTGATTTCTGTTTGGATTAACGATCAGGCATTGGTTTCAAAAATAATTAACTCTCCAGATCTCAAAATCTCTAAATCTAAAAATCTCTAAATCTAAAAATCTCTAAATCAAAAATTACTTTCAGGCTTCATCGTCCTGTCCTTCTTCCGCTTCTTCACCGAGGCCAAGATCTTCATCATCTTCGTCGCCTTCGGTGCCAAAACCTTCGGTACCTGCTTTCAGATCGTATTTTTCTTCCATTTCGGTAAGCTTATCGCCAGCGATACCTTTTGTACCATATTGTGAAGGAGCAATGCCTTCCGATTTTATCATGGCCGGATAATCGATCTTGCTGCTTTCTTCTTTTGACACGCTGATCAATTCAACCAGGAAGGTCCAGCCCTTTACAAAGTCGTATGTGTATACAAATTTCTGATTGGGGTCTTTGATCTCAGATCCGATCGTAGTATTTTCCATGAGCAGGGGCGCCACTTTATAAGGTTTGTCATAAGTGGCCAGACTGATCTCGCGTCCCCGCTGCCAGTTGTCGTTACTGCGATAGAAGGTAGCCTGATGTTTGTTATCAAACTCGTATGCTTTCAGTATTACCTGATGCAATTGCAAAAAAGTTTGCGTGTGCTTGATAGCCACATCACGGTAGATACTGTCATCTTCTTCAAAATAGATTCTGAATTTTAAAACAGCCATACTTGGAATTTCAGGTTACTTGTTTCTGTTTTGTATACCCCGGAATGCCGGGATACTTGTAATATAATTCTCTATAATCGTGCCAGCCCATTGGCCTATAGACAGTTCCACCATTCGTTTGCCTCAGCGTCAAAAATAAGATAATTCCCCAACTATCAAAGTATGCAATTTAAGCTGCATTTGCATAGCAACAAAATGCCGGAACATACACAGTCAGATCGACTTATGCAAATAAATCCAACATAAGACCGGGAAAATTCCGCAGCGCTGGCGTAAGTGGTCTTATTTGCCGGCAGCGTTCCTGTTCACCACCTGCAGACCGATTTCTGCTGCTTTTTTCATCATAAAATCGTATGCAGCATCGTACGTATTATCAATTTCTCCATCCAGGATGGCTTCCCGGATGGCGTTTTTCAGGTCACCTACAATTTTGCAGGGGGAAAGGCCAAAGATATCCATAATTATTTCACCGGTGATGGGTGGTTGCCAGTTGCGAATGCGGTCCTTCTCTTCCACTTCTTTCAGGCGAAGGCGCACCAGCTCAAAATTTTCGAGAAAGCGAATGACCTTTTGTTTGTTCTTCGAAGTAATGTCAGCTTCACACAACAACATCAATGCATCAATATCATCACCGGCATCGAACAATAATCTGCGTATGGCAGAATCTGTGATATTTTCCTTGGTAAGACTGATGGGCCGCAGGTGCAGTTCAACCAGTTTGCGCACAAAACGAAGTTTTTCATTCTGCGGCAGTTTCAGTTTGGCAAACAGGCGCGGCACCATTCGGCCCCCCACCACTTCATGGCCATGAAAGGTCCAGCCATGTCCTTTTTCAAACTTCTTGGTAGCCGGTTTACCAATATCATGCAATAAGGCGGCCCAGCGCAGCCACAGGTCATTGGTGTGGCGGGAAATATTGTCTACTACCTGTAAGGTATGGTAAAAATTGTCTTTATGGCCCAGCCCGTCGATATATTCAGCGCCGGCCAGGTCAACCAGCTGCGGAAAAATAATATGCAGCAATCCGCTTTGGTACAGGAGATCAAAGCCAATGGAAGGTTTTTCGCTCAGCAGGATCTTGTTCAGCTCTTCGGTAATGCGTTCCTGGGAAATAATGCGGATGCGCTCTGCATGGTCCTTGATGCTTTGAAAAGTAGCCGGTGCAATGGTAAACTTCAATTGCGAAGCAAAGCGAACGGCGCGCATCATGCGCAAGGGGTCGTCGCTGAATGTTTGCCCCGGATCGAGCGGTGTTTGAATGATCTTTTTCTCCAGGTCAAGCAATCCGTTAAAAGGATCGATAAGCTTGCCATAATCTGCGGCATTTAAAGAAATGGCCATGGCATTGATCGTGAAATCCCTTCTGTCCTGGTCATCTTTTAAGGTGCCCGGCACCACTTCCGGGTTGCGGCTGTGATACCGGTAACTTTCCTTACGGGCGCCTACGAATTCGATTTCAAGCGAAGATTTCTCGGGCACGGTCTCGTTAAGCTCAGCCCCGCCCAGGCCTTCAGCGGTATGGGGCAGATCCAAATTAGTTTGCTCCTCTTCGTTATTATTTTCACCGGTCAAATGACTGTGGTCTACCTCGCCCGGGTGTTCTTCGTAGAAATGCCGCAGTTTAATTTGTGCGGTGCCAAAATTCTTAAAGAAGGAAACGGTAGGTTTGGGATGAAAACGTTCGGCCACTTTATGCGCCAATTGAATGCCATCGCCCACACATACGATATCGGCGTCCTTGGTGGCACGGCCCAATAATTTATCCCGCACAAAACCACCGATCACATAGGCAGGCACGCCCAGTTCTTCCGCTGCATGAGCTATCTTTTTAAACACAAACAACTCCTTTTCAGTGCACTTTATATCCATTGTATCTTGCTTCTTACAAATGTACTATTTAGTTACGGTTACCGGTTACAGGTTGCAGGTTCCAGGTTTCAGGTTACAGGTTACGGGGTCCAAGTTCCAGGTTTCAGGGTCCATGTTTCATGGCTCGCATGCGTAATTTCCAATTGGCTGTGACATGTTTTCCTTGTAACCTGTACCATGCAACTTGTAACGCTTGCTATTGTTAAGCGATAGTCACTTTATAATGAATTGGCCATTTACTCGTCCCCCTGTTAGCTCATCAACCCGCGGCAAGGGTATCCAACAACTGCGCATCAGTGATCTCATAAGCGCATTTGAAGTGCCCGAGCGGACAGGCTGCTTTGCCATGTAATCCGCATGGACGGCAGGGCAATGGTCCCTGTATTTCTACAATGAAGCGTTTATCTGACAAAGGCCCAAACCCAAATGAAGGCAGGGTGGAACAATACACAGCCGTTACCGGCGCATTTACGGAAGAAGCAAAATGCATCGGCGCCGAATCATTCACGTAATTCATCACCGCCTCCTGCATTAAAGCAGCCGATTGTAAAAAGCTGAGTTTTCCGCAAAGGTTTACAACAGTCGCAGGACTGCCACCCGTGCGGATCGCTTCAGCCAGCGTATGATCACCGGGTGCACCCAATAAATAGATCGTATAATTGGCAGGCACCTGCCTGGCAAAGCTGATCCATTTATCGGTTGGAAATTGTTTGGTGAACCAGACCGATGCTGGAGAGATAGTGATATAAGGATGTTTTTTATACACTTGTACAGCGGCCCTGTCCTTGGCAGAAGGATAGAGCCGGGGTTTCATCACCTGGTCGCCGGTAAAATCCCGGATGAGTTCATTATTGCGATCCACTTCGTGAATGGGATGCGCTACATCGCTGATAACATGTTTTATTTTCTTACTGAACAACCAGCTGAACGGATTCTTATCGAAGCCGATGGTTTCGCGGGCGCCGGAAAATGCCGTGAGGATACCGGTAGCGGCAAAACGCTGTACATTGATCACTTTATCGTAGCGGCGTTTGCGGATTGTTCCCAATAATTTAAACAGGTTCTTCAGCTTTCCCTTCTTTTTATCCCAGATCAGCACGTCCTGCAGATACGGATGGTTTTGCAGCAAGCCTTCATTGCCTTTGCGCACCATAAAGTCGATCTCAGCATCCGGAAAATGCAGGTGCAGTTTTTCGATAATGCCTGTGGCCAGCACTACGTCTCCGATAAAGGCGGTTTGTATTATGAGAAACTTCATGAATGTTTATTGTTTCTTGTTTATAGTTTATGGTTGTGCAGGAAGTGAGGCTGGCAATTCATTTTAAGCTCGCCGTTAAAGAACTATAAACCAAAAACCATAGACTATAAACTGTTATTCTCTTATTACCGTTACACTCCCATCCTTATTCCACTTAATAATAGAAGACGCCGCATGTGCAGTCGTCTCTTTTTGCCGGTGCTGCACAATATAATCCACACCCTGCCAGATGGCCGGCATAATATCGCCAAAAGTGGCCGGCGACGGATCACCGGAAATATTGGCTGAAGTGGAAACAATGGGTTTGCGGAACCGTTTGATCAGGTGTTTGCAGAAAGGATCTTTTACGATACGGATGGCTACTGTTCCATCGGCATTGACCACATTATCGGCCAGCCCGATAGCGCCATCGTAAATGACCGTGGTAGGCTTTTTGGTCTTAGCCAGGTAGTCGAAGACCTGCAGATCGATATGTGCAACATACTGCATCAGTTCTTTTTCATCGGCCAGCAAAATGATCATGCTTTTTGCTTCCGGCCGCTGTTTCAGCTGGAAGATGCGGTTAACAGCTGCCGCATTGGTAGCATCGCATCCAATGCCCCAGATGGTATCTGTAGGGTAAAGGATCAGTCCCCCGCCCTGTAATACTTTTAAACAATGATCGATATCGTGTGAAAAATCCATGGTGCAAATGTAGGGTCAAAATTTTAATACCACCAGCCTGCGGTCTTCTTTATCGTAATAGGCATAATAGTGTACACCGTTGGTTACGAAGATGTTCTCCAATTCCGAAGGTATTTGCAGGTTAAACGTGTACCGTTCAATCTTTTCATAGACCGAGCTCACCGGCTCGCCCGGTAATAGAGAATAGTCTGCATTCAGCAGCATCTTAAAGTGCATGGATCTAACCCAGGTTTCGCGATGAAAACTGCCATTGGTGTAAGTAGGAGGACCTATCGATGCCGGGCCCATCGATGCCGGCCGGCCGGTGAATCCATTATTACTGTAGTTACCCGGTGTTTGGGTCATCACCCATTTTTTTGCATATGATCCTACCACCACCTCTATCTGGCCGTCGCCATAAGGTTTGGCCATGATCACCGCCGAGTCTTTGACCATTTTACGCAGCAGTTGTTTTGTTTTTTCCCTGTTGCGTATGCCGGTTTGGGCACCCGTGTTCTCCTGATCTAAGATCGGGGTGTTCTTCCAGGTGATCTCCTGGTCGGCTGCAGTTGAGAAGGATTTATTGATGGCGCCTGTATATGGATCAACTATCTGCATCAGCAAACTATCACTGGTAGCCTTTACGTAATACAATTTATTGCGGAACAGGAATGAATTGTCGGAATAAGAAACGTTTTTGGATACAGGCTTTCCCGGATTGTGATCGATGCCCCATGAACTTACTTTTTGTTGTTTTAGATCGTAACTGATGATACGGGTTGAATCGATGTGGTTGTTCATCACCAGCAATACCGATTCATTGCCTAAGTATAATTTATTTCTTTTGACGAGATTGTCGAGATTGAGATCGCCTTCCTGTTCAATTTTAGTCAATCGCACCGTGCGGCTAAGAAAACCAGGGGTCGTAAGTTCTTTCCACTGCTCGTCGGAAAACTGGTAACGCAATGGCGTACCGGCCTGCTCATTGAAGAAGTCGTATATGATCAGTTCATTTCTCTTGTTACTGGCCGTCACATACAAAAAATGATTGCCAGCGCTGATATGGGTAACTGTTTTTTCCTTTTCCGGATCGAAAGGTATGATGTTCTCCCGCACCTTTTCGGTGATCACATTCATAGCCCAGCAATGCAGCTCATCTTTTCCTGTTTGTTCGGTGAACATGTACACAGAAGAGTCACGCATAAAGCCACCCAGCAGTTTCGTATCCGATTGACGAGGCAAACTGAACTGACGCATAAGTTTCAGTGGCCCGGTAAAAACAAAAGCCCTGATGCTGTCGCTGCTTAATAAAAATGTGCAGCTGCTCTGCCGGGTTCTGTTCAAAATGGTATGTAATTCCAGCTTTTTTCCATACCAGCCGATGTTTTCTACAAATTGCTTTGTTTGTGCCGGTAAACCGTTTGAAAATAAAAAAAGAAAGATCAGGAACAGGGTACTGGGAATTTTACGCATAAACCTAGAATAAGAAGCGCTAAAAATAGCAAAAGGTTGGCAGCGGTCAAAACCGCCGCCTTCAATAGCTTTTACGGTCATCTGCCTTATTTATAAACTCAGGGGAAAAACCGCTCATGTTTTTATAACAGATTTATGATCTGTACTGTATGTTTGCAAAAAATTAAAAAAATGCAAGATCTGATACTCGAAGCCTGGAGCAACCGCGAGTTATTAAAAGAAAAAAAATATACCGACGCGGTGAAAGCTGTTATTGAAGAAGTTGATAAAGGCCGTTTGCGGGTGGCTTCGCCCACAGATGGTAAATGGACGGTGAATGAGTGGGTTAAACAGGCGATTTTGATGTATTTCGGCATTCAGCCTATGCAAACCTGGAATCTGGAGCCCTTTGAGTTCTACGATAAAATGCTGCTGAAGAAAAATTATAAAGAGCTGGGTGTTCGCGCTGTACCTCATGCGGTAGCGCGTTACGGCGCTTATGTAGCCAAAAATGTGGTGCTCATGCCTTCTTATGTAAACATCGGGGCTTATGTAGACGAAGGCACCATGGTTGACACCTGGGCCACGGTGGGCAGCTGCGCCCAGATCGGTAAAGGCGTACATTTAAGCGGTGGTGTAGGTATTGGCGGTGTGCTGGAACCTTTACAGGCCACTCCTGTTATTGTTGAAGATGGATGTTTTATCGGCAGCCGTTGTATTGTGGTGGAAGGGGTTGTAGTAGAGAAAGAAGCTGTATTGGGCGCCAATGTGGTGTTGACCCAAAGCACCAAGATCATCGACGTAAGCGGCGATACGCCGGTTGAATATAAAGGACGGGTCCCCGCCCGCAGCGTGGTGATACCCGGTACCTATGCTAAAAAATTCCCTGCCGGAGAATACCATGTAAGTTGCGCACTCATCATTGGTCAGCGTAAACCAAGCACCGACCTGAAAACAAGTTTGAATGATGCGCTGAGAGATTTTAATGTATCTGTTTAACCATACTATTTGGAAGGGAAAAAACATACTGTCACACTAGCGGGATTTCTCATTACGATAATTGGCTCCATTCTGTTTTCAACAAAAGCCATCATAGTAAAAGTGGCTTTTGCCAACACGTCTATGGACGCCCTGACCCTGCTGATGCTGCGGATGACTTTTTCCCTTCCCTTTTATCTGGGCGCCATCTGGTTCGCCCGCCAGGAAGGCCTTAAGCCATTGACCACCCGCCAATGGATGGGAGTGATCGGCCTCGGTCTTTTTGGCTATTACCTCAGTAGTTTATTTGATTTTACCGGACTGCAATATGTTACAGCCGGGCTCGAACGGTTAATTCTCTTCCTCTACCCCACTTTTGCTGTACTTATTAATTCGATTGTTTTTAAACAACCCGTTGTTCGCACGCAACAGATCGCTTTACTGCTCACCTATACCGGCATTGGTATAGCCTATCTTGGCGAGCTGCGCATCGATGTCAGTAACCCCAATTTCATCTGGGGCAGTTTTCTCATCTTCCTTTGTTCAATTACCTACAGTATATACATCGTTGGCAGCGGCCGCATGATACCAACGGTAGGCGTCACCCGTTTTACGGCCTACGCCATGTTATCTTCCACCGCCGGTGTATTTGCGCATTTTATCTTCGGCGGGGGCAGCCTGCAGCTCTTGCAGGAAGCTGGTACACATGTATGGTATGGCATCTTACTCGCTGTTCTAGCAACGGTATTACCCACATTCATGCTGTCGAATGGCATGAAACGCATCGGCTCTAACAATGTGGCCATTATTTCGGCGATCGGTCCCGTTTCAACGATCATCCAGGCGCATTTCATCCTGGGCGAAAAGATCTTTCCCGCACAAATTGCCGGTACGGTACTGGTTATTATCGGCGTTATTCTTATTGGCTGGAAGCGAAACTGAAGAGCGATGTGCTGATTTGCTGATCTGCTAATGATCGATGTGCTGATTTGCTAATCATCGATGTGCTAATTTGCTAATGTGCTAATGTGCTAATCATCGATGTGCTGATTTGCTAATCATCGATGTGCTAATTTGCTGATTTGCTAATGTGCTAATCATCGATGTGCTGATTTGCTGATCTGCTAATGATCGATGTGCTAATTTGCTAATGTGCTAATGTGCTAATGGAATACAGTAAGATCCTGCCTATAGGAACTGTATTCTAATCAGCAAATCAGCACATCAGCACATTAGCTAATTGTAGTTTTAATCAGCACATCAGCACATCAGCACATTAGCTAATTGCTGTCTTAATCAGCACATTAGCTAATTGCTTCCACATCGGCTGCGGTAATACTGACAGGATTTTTTAGCAGGCGCTTCTGCTTTCTTCGGTTCTGCCACTATTTTGGGTGCAGCTTTAACAGGTTCTTTTGCTGGTGCTACTGCCCCGGCAGGTGCAGCCTGTTTTTCTTTTTTAAAATATAGCGGCATACCTACGGTGATATTCCAGGCAGCAGCGGATGAAGACAATTGGGTATTGAGTTGTTTATTGTCCAATGCAGTGGTCAGCGTTTCAGTGCCCAAATTACCGATGCCTTTCAGGTATTGTACCCCGATCACATACTTGCTCACATTGCCTTTAGCGAAAGCAAAATGAACGCCGGTGATAAAAGCTGAAGTCCAGTTACCGGCGCTGTACTGGTACACCGTTTCACCCGCCTGCATGGCGCTGCTGAGAGCTGTTTGCGGATTCGGAACAAAAGCCATTCCGGCATAAGGTTGAATGCGCAGGTTCATGACTGGTTTTTGCGCAACATTCGCCTTAGCGTGATTTAAGCGCGCCCCGCAGGGACTTAACCTGGGTGCGGGCGTTTCGCTGGAAGCTTGTTTAACCGTTTTACCCAATGCAATGGGTTTGCTGCTAAGCTGGTAACCCGCTTCAAGGCGTAGTGTCCAGTCGCCATGAGAAGAACTGAATTCTTTATCGCCGGTCTCCGGATTGGTGAACATATAGTTAACCACTGAACGGTTGCTCGCTATCCCTACGAACGGACCATGTGCTTTGTTGAAGAGGTAATCCATTCTCAGCGCAACCTGTGGGGCGAAATTAGACCCCAGGGCATTAATACCGGTAGTGCTGTTGTACTGTACACAATTAAAGGCTTGTTCAATACCAACTCTGGGTGTAATGGAGAGTTGCGCATTCGTTGCATACCCACAGGCAACGAATACCAGGCTGAGTAACGCTGCTTTTCTCATAGCTTTAGTTTTTAGTTTTGTGTCTTATAAGTTACACCATATTAGGCAAAACAAAAATTAGAATACATGAATGGTTCGAAGTTGAAAGTTTAAAGTTCTCGTCAATGCACCATCACTAAAAAATTTTTTATCGGCCTGTCCAATTCATAACACTTCATTTGTTATAAGGGTATATTAATTATATTCAATCACTAAAAACCAGAAACAATGGACGAGTACATTTTGATCTTCCGGCATGAAGATGGAAATAAGATCGCTTCACCCGAGCAAATGCAGATCTGGATGAACCAGACTATGGAATGGATTGGCGGCATTTCCGCAAAAGGAAAATTTGTAAGTGGCATTGGCCTGCCCTTCGAAGGCAGCAAAGTGGTTTGGTCGCACGGTGTGGTCACCGACGGCCCCTTTGGCGAGATCAAGGAAACTATAGGCGGCTATATCACCGTAAAAGCCGATTCCTTCGACGAAGCTGTTGAATTTGCCAAAGGCTGCCCGGTGCTGCAGGGCGAAGGCAATAGTGTGGAAGTGAGAAAGATCGACAAACACGGATAATGATCAAATAACACAAAGCACTCATTAAACAACAGAACATGAAAGAATTCTTATTGGTATACCGGGCCGACTATAGTTTTATGCCTGACCGTACGCCGGAGGAAATGCAGGCCATGATGAAACGCTGGATGGATTGGATCGGTGGGATTGCCGCGCAAAATAAATTGGTGAGCCGCGGCAACCGGCTCGAAAGTTCAGGCAAAGTGATCAGAAGCGACAGCACCGTTACAAACGGACCATATGCTGAGATCAAAGAATCAATCGGTGGTTATTCCGTCGTGAAGGCCGAATCCTATGATGCAGCTATTGAACTGGCAAAAGGCTGTCCGGTTTTAAGCATTGGCGGCAATGTAGAAGTACGGGAGATCAGCCAGATGTAATAAAGCAGTCAAGGGAGTCACGCTTTGGCTCCTTTGACTTTTTTGACTACTTTGACTCATATGACTGGTATATGCAGGAACCGGCATTAATACCACATTTATTCAGAACGGAATATCGTAAAGTGATCGCGGTATTGTGCAAACGTTTTGGTTTCGACCAGATCGAAATTGCAGAAGACATCGCGAGCGACACCTTTTTGAGCGCAGCGCTGAACTGGGGCATCCAAGGCATTCCGGAGAACCCGGTGGCCTGGTTGTATACGGTAGCAAAGAACAAAGCAAAAAATTATCTGCAGCGCAAAGCTACTTTTACCAATAAGGTCCTTCCTGAAAGTTCGATGCAGGCTAACACGATCACCCAACCCGATTACGAGATCGACCTCTCGCCGCAAAACATCAACGATAGCCAGCTGCAGATGATGTTCGCCATTTGTCACCCGGCCATTCCGCCCGAAGCTCAGATTGGCTTATCGCTGCGCATCCTCTGCGGATTTGGGATTGAAGAAATTGCCGATGCATTTCTCACCAATAAAGAAACCATTAATAAACGGCTGTTCCGCGCAAAAGAAAAGCTCCGCGAAGAAAAGATCCCCATTGAAATACCAGCGCCGGAAGCGCTTGATAACAGGCTGGCCAGCGTGCTCACAACGATCTACCTCCTGTTCAGCGAAGGATATTATTCCATCAGCAATAATAAGGTGCTGCGGAAGGAATTGTGTATGGAAGCCATGCGCCTCTGTTATATGCTGGTAGAAAATAAACATACAAACAAACCGCCCGTGAATGCCTTATTGTCGCTCATGTGTTTTCATGCCTCGCGCTTCGCCGCGCGTATCGATAAGAATGGTGAATACGTATTGTACGATGACCAGGATACCAGCCTCTGGGATCCCGATCTGATCAGCAAAGGCGCTTATTACCTGCACCTGTCTGCGAGCGGAGACCAACTCACCAAATATCACCTCGAGGCTGCAATTGCCTACTGGAATACGCAAAAAGGTGATACCCCTGAAAAATGGGAGAACATATTACAGTTATACAACCGGCTTTTACAAATTGAATACTCCCCGATGGCAGCCCTTAACCGCACTTTCGCCCTTTCAAAAGCCAATAGCAAACAGGAAGCCATCATCGAGGCGGAAAAACTGCAACTCTCCAACAATCACTTCTATTTCACCTTGCTGGGCGAATTATACACCGGTATAGACAACCGAAAAGCAAAGCAGCATTTTGAAAAAGCCCTTCACCTGGCCAAAACGATCACTGATAAACAAACGATCCAAAAAAAGATAAACAGACTTGGCTAGCAGCGGTAACCAGTATCGGTTAACCATGCTGAAGGTTTTATTAAAGGCTGCTGTCCGGCCCTGTTATACGCGGAAGTGTAGATCGGTTCCCCATGCATGCTTTATTTGTCATTACTTAAGTAAAGAGCCAGGGCATAAATCAACATGACAATAATCAATTTATATTCCTACATGCTCATGCTTTAGAAGCAATAGTACCGCAAACTTGTTCTAGCGCTGTGTCTTCACCGGGAACGGTCCATTAACTCTTTTGTATAAGCGGCTAAATATCCCAACCTTTGCCATCATCACCCGTACCTAGCTTCAAAAACAAGAAGCTGTTCAGGGCCTGCCTTCCATTAACTGTTGTCACATTAACCATTAAAACGTAAAAAGATGTTTTACAACTACACCAATCTTGTATTTGAAGGCGGCGGCGTAAAAGGTATTGCTTATGCCGGTGCGCTGCAGGTATTGACCGATTGCGGTATTATGTCCCAAATAAAACAGGTCGCCGGTACATCCGCCGGCGCTATTACGGCCACACTGGTGGCCCTGGGTTATACCGCGCCTGAAATTAAGTCGATCATCATGAGCATGGACTTCAAACAATTTGAAGACGGCTGGGATCCCCTTCGTTTGCCTACTGATTATGGATTGTACAAAGGCAATACCTTCCTGGCATGGATCCAGAAAATGATCGCCAACAAAGCCGTCAGGGGCGGCAATGCTACTTTCGCCGACCTGTACGCTCAAAATGGCATTGGCCTTTTTGTGTTCGCCACTGACCTTAACATCTACGACCTTAAACAATTTTCCCACCTCGATACACCGGATATTCCTGTTTGTGAGGCCGTAAGGGCATCTATGTCGATCCCCCTCTTCTTTAAAGCCTGGAAATTCAGCAATAACCAGCCCGATGATCATATTTATGTAGATGGCGGGGTGGTCTTAAATTACCCGCTCACGGTGTTCGATACAGAAAAAGCCCCTGATAATCCGCAAACCCTTGGTTTCTTTTTATATGACCGCAACGGTAATAAAAAGCCCAGTACGCTCGATTACGATCAGCCGATCGCTTACTGCAAGGCTTTGTTCGAGACCCTGCTCGATTCGCAGGACATCGATTTCGAGAACAATGCGTCTTTGGAAAAAAGAACCGTGCGGATCGATGACTTTGGCATTGCCGCCACCGATTTCGACATTACGCAGCAACAAAAAGAACAGTTGTATAAATCGGGCGTTTATCACACTGAAGCATATTTAGGCATACCCGTATTGAACGCTTAAGATCAGCTGCCGTTCGCAATAGTAAAATTACCAAATACGTTCCCGCACCCATTGGTACACGGGGCCCTGCAAGCGCCTTGACGAAAATCAAAACTCACTAACGCCAACATGAAATAGTATGCTAATTAATTGTTGTATTGAAAATTTTTGTAACTTACAAGTACCCTCATAACCCAGCGATATCACCCAAATAATGAACAGTGAAAAACCAAGTATAATATCCATAGTCCTGAAAAAGCCGATGCTAACTCTCTTATGAATTATCTCATTGGGTTGAGAAATGATTGCAGCTACGGGATACCAGTCAACCGGCTGTCAGCTGATCAGCCATGTCAATTCTTCGTATTTAGTTATTCCTGTCCCTAATCCCTTTTTCACCAAATGTCCCGTTTTTAATTACACTGATTACCTGATTTGTATTGATCCGTACCCTTCTTTTTATTGCTGCTTTTGTAAGATCCGGACCATATAAAACCTGCTTCTTAAGCTATTTCAGTTCAACGCCCCTCACTCGCATCTTCATTTACTTCATACTACCAGATTTTTACGGCTTTCGTAAATCGTTTCCCTAATCGCTATCACTATTTACTGCAGCTCCTGATACATTCGCCGCGGATCGAAGAACAACCCA
The DNA here is from genome assembly GCF_016924755.1 of Longitalea arenae. Lineage (GTDB taxonomy): Bacteria > Bacteroidota > Bacteroidia > Chitinophagales > Chitinophagaceae > Niastella > Niastella arenae. The sequence continues at coordinate 279,946 of NZ_JAFFJX010000006.1, forward strand.
AATCCTTCTGTGTGGCCACCCATCATCCATATTAACTTTATCAATTATATCAGTTATATCGCCTTATCAACTTTTCAACTAAATTTGGTATATGAAACACTTACTATTGACGGCACTCGTTGCCTGTAGCCTTATAAAAGCGGCCGCCCAACCACCGGCCGGAAATGCCAATCCCGGCGATTGGTATGGGGAGAAAATACAAACGGCCAATGCAATAGATATTGCAGAGATCCCGGCAAAACTCAACAACAAAGAAAGCTTCAACACCAAGGTGAAAGCCAAAGTGCTGGATGTTTGTCCCAAAAAAGGTTGCTGGTTAAAGCTGGCTGTTAACGACAGTACCACGGCTTTTGTAAAAATGAAGGACTATGGGTTCTTCCTGCCAACAGCAGTGAAAGGCAAAACGATTGTACTGGATGGCGAAGTAAAAATGATCACCACGCCGGTGAGTGAACTGCAGCACTATGCGAAAGACGCCAAAAAATCAGCCGCTGAGATCAACGCCATCACACAACCTAAAAAAGAGATCCGGTTTACTGCAACCGGCATAACCGTAGTGGAGTAATGGCTGATTAAATCTTGCATAATACCTAACAGTCCGTTCTATTTTCTTTCTTCATAAATGAATTTTCCTTATGGGTAAATGGTCCTTTAAAAAGGGACCATTTTTGCATTTTATAATGCCCGACGAATAGCAGAATAAACCGACTTAATTGCCTTCCTGGAAGCCTATAAACGGCTGTACCAACCAAATCGCGGCAACCGGTATTACCCGGCAGATAAATTGGCCGTTTGCCGTCAATCAAGTAGTTTGCCACGATGCATATAACCGACTGGATCGTGCTGTTATTTACAGGCGCATTGGTAGCGGCCACTATCATTTTCCGCAAATTAACGGTAGCTGGTGCGCTTACAGGCGCTTGCCTGGCTATGTTCCTGTATAAAGGCGCCGGTATTACCGGGCTTGCCATGCTGGGCGCCTTTTTTGTGGCCGGTACCGCCGCCACGGCTTTCGGCCGCAGCAAAAAAGAAAAAATTGGTATCGCAGAACAGAACAAGGGCCAAAGAAGGGCCGGACAGGTACTGGCCAATGGTGGTGTTGCCGCCCTGGCAGGCTTGCTGGGCTGGTTGTATCCGCAACAGGCGGGTTTATGCCAACTGGCCGCCGCCGCTGCCCTCGCTTCCGCCAGCGCAGATACACTCTCTTCTGAAATGGGAAGTGTATACGGTAAATCCTTCTACAATATCCTAACCTTTAAAAAAGACGCTTGCGGACTGGATGGCGTTATAAGCCTTGAGGGCACGCTATGGGGTATTGCCGGCAGTGCCATGATCGCTCTGATCTATGCGATCGGTTATGGCTTCAGCCCGGCAGTCATATGGATCCTGCTTGCCGGCTTTACCGGCAACCTTGCAGATTCGGTTCTCGGTGCCTCCCTTGAACGAAAAGGCTGGCTCAATAATGACCAGGTGAATTTTCTCAATACATTAATTGCGGCGTTGGTGGCGCTCGCCGGAGGACTTTGAGATTTCTTGATTTCTGATTTCGAAATTTCTGATTTCGGGATTTCCGATTTCGGGATTTCGGGATTTCTTGATTTCGAGATTTCGGGATTTCGGGATTTCTGATTTCGGGATTTCTGATTTCGAGATTTCGGGATTTCTTGATTTGCAGTTAATGGGAAAAATCAAACCGCGGCAAATCCCAAAATCTCTAAATCCCGCAATGAGAAATTGTATTCAAAGCTGGGCCATGATCTTTTTCAGAAGAACGATCTGTCCCAGGTGATAATGATTATGCTCGATGATCCCATGAATGTTCTTGTAATAATTACCATATTTTTCATTGACGAAAACTTCTTCAAACTTACTATCCGGTAATTTTTCAATTTCTTTGGCAAAAGCTTCCGCATCGCTCCAGAATTGATCTAACAGCTTCTGCCAGTCTGCTTCCGATTTGATCGGCGGCGTATTAAAGGCATTATTATCATGCGCCTCGAACGGCTGTCCCTGGAACATTTTCAATACGCGGCTCACGTAGTAATTCATATGAAAAACCAGCGTTGCAATGCTATTGCAGTTATAGATCTGCCTGGTCGCCTGCTCCCAGCTTACCCCGGCAAGACTGTCCTTACAGTTTACATCGGTCCAGTTATCACCGAAATACACCGTTCTGAAATTCGTAGCTATCTGTTTGGAAAGGTTCATAGCAGTGATTTTGTAATCAAATATTGGAAAAATTACGAAAAAACTGCTTCACAAACCTTTTTGTCCGGCAAAACTTATTGCTGGTCCCTTTCTCCCAGGTCCTGGCCTTTCTTCTTCTTATTAAAGGCAACAAATAGAAAAATAAGTATGCCTATAACTGCAATGATCCCCACAATTCCTTCAATCATAAAATAGTATTTAAATAAAACAAATACGGTCAGGGCAGCTTCAGTTTGTAGACCGTGTACGGCGTAGTGCGTTTATTGACTCCGTTATTATATTCGGGCTGCTTGTGTATCTGCGAACAGCTGATATACAAATAGCCATCATTGGAAATAGAGTAACTGTCGGGCCAGATCAGTCTTTCATCCCTGATCAGCGTTTGCATTTTGAGATCGGGTGAAATGCGTTTAATGGCATAATTCTGCAGATCGCCGATATACAGATTCCCTTTTTTATCGAAGATCATTCCATCCGTTGTGGCAAAATGGCCCAGGTCTTCTACTTTGGACCCCAATGCGGCGCTGCTCATGGTATCATTGCGCAGGAATTCTGTACGGATGCGATACAATTTATCATCTGTTAAGGGTTTATAGTATAACCAGTCACCATCAGGTGTTAGCGCAATACCATCGGAGTGTATCTTCACCGGCTGTCCGTTTTTCGTGAGCTCCCTGCCATCGATGATGAACCTGAAGGCCGGATCGGATTTGGTAGAATAGTGTTCCTGTAAAACCTGGCGGGCATTTCCTGAAGCGAGGTTCACCACCAGGATACCACCTTCATTACTATTGGTCAAGTACGCATACTGGCGCTGGTTATCTACCCGCACATCGTTGATATAACTTTGGGGCCCCGCCACTCCTTCAAAGAAGTACGTGCGCTCGATATTATTGGTAGCCAGATTGATCTTTACCAGCTTATGGCTGTTCTGATACACGCCTGCCATTTTAGGAGATGCGGGATCAACTACCCACAGGTAATTCCTTTCATCAGCATATACCGCCTGTACACATACCCATTTGTCTTTTCCATCCTGCCCCGCCTGCCAGCTGTTCATATATAAATTGGGATATGGGTGTTTACGGTTCCAGGATGTCTCTTCATGCCGCTTATCGTTTTCCCTGCCGGCTTCTATGACTGCATACTTATAAATATCTGACCACAGGGGATAGTTGACAAATAAACGCTCTTCCGGCGTAATGGCCACCCCTGTCAATTGGAAGGTATCATCGACAAAGACCGTTTTCAACCGGTCGATCTCAGGCTCACAAGGTAATTTATCACAGGCAGTGAATGAAAAGTAAACAAAAAGGCAGCAAATAATTTGTACAACTGTGCGTATCATAGATCGTCTTTTAAATTATCTATAGTTTCAGGACTGATTATAATGTAATAACCCATGGGTCAATGCTTTCCATTGCAGGTTGGCCAAACCCAGCTGTGCACCTATATAGATGAACCAATTGCGGATCTTGGTAATAAAATTTGGGGTCCGGAGGTTCGAATGCTCATTCCTTCCAAATACAGCGGCCATCAGGGTCAGCTGCTTGCGATACACCACGAATGTTGAGGTAGCTGGCCGGTCGAAGAAATGCGCAGCACCGGTTGCGGTCACCATCGGATTCGAAGCCGCCCTTACCGTAAAAAACAGCAACTGCTGCTGTTCGCCCTGTTTTTCGCCAAGCTCGATCACCTGCACCCAATCGCCGCCATCACTATCCGGGTTACCGGGGCCTGGAATATTGATCCGCATATAATCGTTCTTCTGCACCGGCCGGTTAACGGCATTGCCAGCTTCGTCGAACACCTGGAAGGCAGCGGTCGGTTTCCCGGCAAACTCGTTCCATCGGTTCACATTCCGTAACCTGCCCGCTGCAATGTGAAAACATTCCTTTGCATGGTTATTGTTGCGGCAATCAATACGGCTATGGGTAAATGAAGACTGGCCGGTTCTTTGATCCGGAACGATTTCCTTTAACCATAAGTCTTTCAGCACATTTTTTTCGCGCATGTTCAATAAACGATTCCTTTTATTAATGATCACTACTATAGCCATGCCAGCATAACAGACCTTACCTTAAAGGAGAACAACAAATGAATGGGAATATAAACTTGTTGGGAAAAACGACCAGGAAATAGTATGAACGTACAGTGAATTACCGTAGTCATACTAAGGTAATGCAAGGAATGGAAGAAAAAAAATATACCTGCGCCTAAGGGAAGTGTAGAAAAAAAATAACGGGCAGCAGAATTGAATTGTTGCAAACACTGCACAATATCATCGGTAAATGCCTTTCATGCCAGGCATAATTTTTTCAGTAAGCCATATTTTATATGGCCTTCCATTGAAGAAATACCTCATCAGTTGCAGCAGTGACCTAAGTCCACACACCTGTTAACCTCCTTAAGTTATATCGAAATAGTGCTCAGGCCGGGGGTCTTGTTAGGGCAGTTGAAAGGGGTTGGAAAAGATATAACCGGGAATCACATAAGAGATCGTATCAGCAAAGACAATCAGGCCATCCGCTATTCATCATTCCAGATCTCTACCTGAACATGATAGCCGAGATCGAAATACCGTACGATCTTCTTGGTAAAGATATCGAGCAGGGTATCGCATTCCTGTGAAATGGGGCACACTTCAAAATAATGCTCATCCGCTCTTACTACCTGAAACAATGTTTGTGGACCAACTTCGCGTGGAGGGTTATTGAATCTGATCTTATCTCCCTGGTAAACTCTTTGGGTGTAGGCAAGTGATTTCCACATGGTACTGGATTTTTTTGTTTAATACGGATTATTACGGAAATATAAAAACTAGGTAAAACAATTGCAATGCCTCTGGTATATTTATTTTAACCACATAGGTCACAATCTGTTGGCGGTACCAAAAAATTGTGCCTATGTGGGATCATACCTGGTAAACACCGGATCATACTATTCGTATAATTACCTGTACAGGTATTGAGAATTAGTTGTACTCACGGACTTTTACGAAATGATTATTGGGATCTACATAATAGTAGCCCAGCTTAACCACTGAATCGACCTTGTAAGGCTTTTCTTCAGTAATTGATAATTCATTTTTTTTGATGGTGAGAAATACCCATTTGTCGGTAAACTGACTTAGAAAATGGTGCGATTGGTTGTCGGAACCGCGGTAAAGAATGCAGTTAGCATTGTACTTTGAAGAATCCTTATTATACCTTTCCTGCACCTCCTTAACTGTCCAGCAGGATTTCTGTACCTGGTTCGAAACAGTACATGATGCAATGAAGGCCATGATGCACATGGTAAAAGGGATGTTCATTTTCATTGGTAATGGATTAGATATTAGGTATACTGCTGCAAAATATGTCAGTTTTTACGCAAATGCAATGCCAAATATTATATATAATTCCATGTATTATGAAGTGGCGTTTAACATAGTAAGCTTACTTCGGATATTCCCGCTCGTAAGCAGCAACAAGTCCCATAAAAAGGTGTGGCACATTTCGAAAAATGTGCCACAGGTAATGCTGGAAATATTTTACTTCTTTGTTATCGGGTTGAACCGGCAGCCATTGGGTGAAGCATCCACCGGTAAACCATTGGCTTCCCTGATCAGCTGAAAGATATGGTCAGGCCGCACCACCACATAATCGGCATTGAGGGAATTGGCCACATTCTTGAAATTGGATGGTTTTACATCTGTCCAGGGTTGCGCCTGAATGATGATAAAGCGGGGCGCTGTGCCATTCCAGCCGGCAGCCGCGGAAGCAATATGGTCTTTCATGGCCTGTTCACCTGTACAGTAATTGCAGGAAAGCGCCACACCGGGCAAACTATTGTTATAAATGGTCAGGCCGCCGCCGGTGTTTTGGGCGGTAAGGCCAAGCAGTGAAGGCGCATAGGTAGCAAAGCTTTGTCCTACATTTTGATTAATGCCGCCCGTGATCGTATTCCAAATGGTGATCACCCTGAAACCTGCACGGCGATTGTAATCTTCGGTTTTGGCCACAAACTGGTTCAGGCGCTGCTGATTGGGAAAACTGTTGGGATATACATAACCATACCCTGATGGACCGGAGATGAGATTATCATTATCAGTGGCCGTTTGATAATAGAAGTTGAGGGCGCCGGGCATGGCATCGAGCATGGCCGGCGAAAGGGTCCAGCCAATAGGGACGGAGCCGCGATCTGGATTGTTCCAAAGCTTTCGCATCAAATGTTCAACATACTGCAGGTTATCACCATCGCTTAAAATAAAAGCTACATAGATCTTGTTCTGTAATGCCGGTTTTGGCGGGGTGGGTTTTACAGCTACAGTTCGCGAAGTACCGCTGTGCATGGTCAGATTGCTGCACCAGTCGCTGGCAATAGTGGAGATGCCATATTGCGATGCCCTTTGAACGCCGGGCGCTTCCTCTGGCCACCAACCCATGTAGTTGGCGCCGGGCGGCATGGAAGCCAGGAAACTATTCAGCAGCGTACTTTCTGCAGGTATATTCGGATCGAGCCATATAACGGCGGCGCCCAGTGCTGTTGCATATTCACGAAGAGCCGCCTTATGTATATCGGGATTTAGGCCGATCAGCAAGCGGCGGTCGAGGTTGGGCCAATAGGTATTATACAGGGTTTGATACACCTGTAATTTGCTGCTGAACTGACCGCGCAGGTCGAGCAGGACCGGTAAATTATAAGGTGCAGCAGTGAGGCGCGACAATAATAATGGCGAAGCTATAAGGGCCCTTCTGTTCTTCGCCAGCATGGTAGCCAGGTTTACTGTATGGATCTGCGCGGGGTCATACACGATGAGGCCGGCAATCTCGTTCCGGTATTTGCTGATCAAACTCCATTTATCGCTATGTTCGGTATAATTCAAACCCAGGGATTGCAGCCAGGTGAAAGGGCCTTCCGCAAAGGCATCTCCTTCATAGGAAAAAATGCGGGGTTTTGTTCTGTTTATAATGCCTTTCAAAGAAGCGAAAAGGAACATTTCAGCGGAAGAAGCGTTTTGCTGCACGGCGACCCAGTCGACCTTTGTATAAGAAGTGCCGCGCCAGAAAACCCGCAACTCGATCGATTGATTGGCGGCCGGCATGGTAAAGGGCAAGGTAAAGTTTACATAGTTTGATGCCACCGGAAACTCCAGCCGCGTGATAGTGCGAAATGCCAATGTTTCACCGGTAGTGGCGTTTCTAACGTCAATATCCACTACCGAGTCGTTATTGGCGGTATTGTTATCCACCTTCATTCTGAATTCCGCCACGTTCGGGCCGGCAGGGATACTGGCATCATAGGGACCATAGATCATATGCTGGTTCGGCGCATCGATGCTGGTCTGGCAGAGCCAGCCATCTGATTCCAGGCGGCCGGTATTATGGCGTAATGCCGGGCCTTCTGCTTCCCAATGGGAAGAGGTCTCCCGGAGCAGTATATGATCCTGCGTTGCTGCAGGCGGCGGAAATGAAGGAAGGAGTTGTGAAGAAGGCCACGTTATCTGGGCCATTGTTGGAAGGATGATGAATTGCAGCAGCGGCAATAGCCAGGCTGCTTTCATGCGGCATAAAGCAAGCGTTTGGTTCATAGAAAAAAGTTTAATGTTAACGGTGAATACAACGAATTTCGGCGTTTAGCAAAAGCAACAACATGCTAAAAACTATTCAGCCGGAAATTCCTTGCATCGGTGCTTTTTTCTATATATTCTTCAACTCTGCCAGCAGCCTGCGTTCTTCTTTGGTATCCTCAGCAGGAAGCAGCAGCAACTGGCCTTCTGCAGCCTGGATCAGTTCCTGCCGGCGATCGCTTTCTGAAAGCCGTGTTGCAAGATCTGCCCGCAGGATCAGCACCTTAAGCAAATTGAATGCATCATTCGCATCGGCCACCAGCAAGGCCTTGTCCAGCACTTTAGCAGCGGTTTCAAAATCTCCGTGTGCATCGGCCAGCCTGCTTCCCAGCTCATATACTTTGGCAAGGGGCGTACCAGCAATTGCCGGTTTGTCTTTTTCGGGAAACACAAGGCTGTTTGTTTTTTGAATGCGCTGCCCTACCCTGATATAATTGCCATTGGGATCAACGATTATGAACTGGCGCACGCCGTAAGCCGGCATGTCTTTCAATGGATTCAGGCGGGGATAGCCTTTCAGGGGTATTTTGCCATAGAGCGTTCTCAGGGAAGCCCTGCATGCTTCATAAATGGCATCGATCTCAGTAACCACCAGGTAGCAACCACTATAATTCGCATCCGGCTCCTGCTTCAGTGTAAAAAAATGAAGCTCCATATCCCATATATTAAAAGCGATATAATTGTTCGGCACTTTTTGCTTATAGGTGACAACAGCCCCCAATGCTGTATAAAATTCCTCTGTTTGGTTTATTGACATACAGGGCAGCAAGGGAATGGCAAAAGCATGTTTTTGATTGTCGGGCATAATACAGGCTTTGGTGTAGCACTGGCAAAGTTGCATAAGCATCCCTGCATTAAATTGTACCGAAACGACATTTTCGCCGCTACGCTACCTGTATTTCCTGTTGTTTTAAATAAGCAGTAGGCGACATGCCGGTGAATTCCCTGAAATGCCGGTTCAGGTGTGCCTGGTCGTAATAATCGAGGTCGTATGCTATGGCCGTGAGCTTTTGTGCAGTTGCAAGATCAGGGTTTGACAGAAGCCGGATGAGTTGCTCAAAACGGGCCAGCTTGAAAAAGGTTTTGGCCGGGAAACCGGTCAGATCTTTGAAATGCCGCTCAAATTGGCGGGGCGACAAATTTGCCTGCTTTACCAATTCATTGATGGAAACGGACTGCTTTGAATCATACACGAAAAGGATCAGTTTCTCGAGCCGGTTATATTTAGAGGCGCTCCGGCGCAGTTGCCCTTGCAGGAAACGGGAAACGATGGCTACTCTTTCTTCAAAGCTGGCTGCATGAAACAATTCATCGGCCAGGTCGGCGCCTGGTCTTCCCAATAATGAAACAATGTCTATCTGTTGATTGGTAATAACCGTAGCCGGAATATTGAAGAGCAGCGGTAATGCATGGGCATACAGCTGTACACCAAAGAATCCGTTTAGGGTTGCTGCAGAAGCAAACTGCCTGCTGGTGTTGGTTTGACCGTAAAAGCCTACGGTTGGGATGCCTGTCGGTTCGCCATTATCAGCGGCTGTTACATAATTTCCAGCATAGCAAAACAGCATTTCCAGCATCCTGTTGGCAATGGCGTGGTGGGTATGCACCTGGCCCGGCGCGATAACCAGTTCTCCTTCCCAGAAACGGGAAACATAGCGGCTTAAGGAAGCATCAGGAAAGATCGATCTATACATTAAGTATGAAAGCGCTTTAAATGCCAAAAATAGCTTCAATTTTTGAAATGCTTCGCATCAGTGAGAGACCGCCTTGAGCCCGATGACCGACCCAATAAGTGTGATCAGGAAGAACAGCCGCCAGAAGCTGACCGGATCCTTAAATAAAAAGATGCCGATCAGTGCAGTGCCCGCCGCGCCAATGCCTGTCCATACGGCATAGGCCGTACCGATCGGCAGCGTTTGCACTACTTTATATAATAAGAACATACTGATAAATAAGGAAACAAAGAAACCTGTGTACCAGAGCCATACTGCATTGCCCGTAGCCGTTTGCGCTTTGCCCAAACAGGTCGCGAATACGACTTCAAATAACCCTGCTATAATCAAAAGGATCCAACTCATTACCAGATATTTTTTGCAAATGTCGGTAAAGCGTTTTTTCTAATAAAATATGCCCGGGGTTCATTGATCATTGCTTCGTATATTTAACAATATCTATCCCAATGCCATTTGGGTCTTCGATGGCAAAATGCCGGTCGCCCCAGGGTTCATCGCGCAGTTCGATCTTAATGACCGCCCCTTTCTTTTTCAGTGCAGCATACAGTTTGTCAACATCATCGACTTCTATGGTGAGGTACATGCCCTGGCCCTGAAAAGGCTTATGAAATAGAGGCTGCTGGCTGGGATGATCAGGCAATAAAAAACTGATCTCTGCTTCTTTACCGGGCGTATGCATTAAGAGGTAAAACTCATTTTCAAAGGTAACGCCAAAGCCTAATTTTTCTGTGTAGAATGCTTTTGTTTCTTTTAACTTACTGGTCACAATGCCTGCATTTAATTTCATAGAATTCCTTTTTTCGGGTGATGAATGATCTTGTGCATAAGTGCCTGCTGTGAGCGCGGCCATTATTAATGTCAACATGAAACGTACCATGACTGTGCAATTGATTATGGCACAAATTTCCTGCTTAGGCCAGGCAATTCATTGTACAAATCGGACAATATCATCTTCCGAATGCTTTGCTGGGCGTAACCCCATAAAAATTCCTGAACTCCCTGATAAAATGCGCCTGGTCATAATAACCGGCATCAAAGAACAGCTTATTGTTCCGCAGGCTTTGGGTAGAAGGTTTAGCCTGCAGGATATTTTGAAAGCGAACCACCTTCGCGAATGTTTTGGCGGTATCGCCGATGTAGAAGTCAAACAACCGGCGCAGCTGCCTTGGACTTATGCCTGTGTTCAGCTCCTTTTCTACGGCAACAAGGCCCTGGTTGCGAAAAATAATTTGCAACGCATCGTAGAGGCGATCGTCCATGGTAAATCGAAGCCTGGAGATATGTTTTATAAAGAAGCCGTTTAAAAGCTGTACGATGGTATGGAAGGATTGATGGCTGTGGAAGGTGGCGGCAATGAACTGCGAAACGGGGTCATTCACTTCTTTCAGATGTATATACCTGTTGCTTAGCTCTTTTGCATTCACCTGGAACAATTGCGGAAACATGGTGGGCAGGAAGCGGATGCCAACATAATGAAAGCTGTTGGCCAGGGGGAACTCCGTATACTTTTTGCAAAAGCCCATTACATAATTCTCCGCAGGGTTATTCAATTCAAAATAAATATCAATACATCCATCAGCAACTACGCGGTAGGTAAATCGTTCCTGCAGGCTTTTGTCGGTCTTTAACTGCCAGTAACAATAAATATAGGGCAGCAATGGTTCACCGGGCGGCAGTTCCACATAGGAAACATTGTCTGTGCTTTGTTTTACCGTTGGCTGTAAGGGCCGGTACAGCTGCCGGATATTCAATGAAAATTCCATGGGTCTTCGATGGGCTAAAAATAGTAAATATTCCGCCCGGCTGCTCATTAGCAACACTTGTCGCGCTTTGCGGGATCAGCACATCAGCAAATCAGCTAATTGTTATTAGCACATTAGCACAACTTGTCCCGCTTTGCGGGATCAGCACATTAGCAAATTATCAGATTGCCCCCTTTAATAAACCAATTACACCAGCCGCCAATCGTTTCCTGCATCGTAATTTAAATGTCGCACTTATTGTTTCCATTATTCATTAATTATTAAACTTTTTAACTATGAATGTTATGCTTGCACGTATTACCTGTATCGCTTTATTATTGGGCGCCCTGGCAGGCGGTACCGGTTGTAAAAAAACGCTCACCGCCCCCGATGCTGAAAATGATCCATCGACCAGGGCTAATCCTACGCCGGAAGCTACGATCACCTGGTACCTCGTAAGGGTTTCGAACCCCAGTGCCGACCAATTAGATGCCTATGACCGCATCACCGCCGCCATGAATGCTGCCGTGGCGATGTACAACCAGCAAACTACTTATTGCAGTGGCAACCTCCGGGTAGAATACAATACCAGCGTGCCCACCGCCGATGGAAATGTAAATGGAACCATCCGTTTCGGCGCCAACAGGTCATACATGAACCAGCGAACCGCCATGCACGAAATTGCGCATACCCAGGGTGTGGGTACCACAGCCCGCTGGACGCAGCTGGTGGTAAATGGAAAATATACGGGCGCTTATGGACTGGCCATGCTGAGGAGCTTTGTAGGTGAAAGCCCTACTGCCACCTTAAATGCCGATGGCCATTCTTTCTGGCCATATGGATTGAATTATAACAGTGAGTGGAGTACCGTGAATGGTCAACGGCATGCCCGCCTGGTAGGCGCTTTCCAACGGGATGGCGTATAAGTAATTCACCAGTCGTTTAAAAAGCTTCAGGTAGCCATCCGCCGCCTGGCACTGACCGGGGCCGATGGCATACCTGATCGCTCTGTTAAACAACCATATGTATGAATCAGGGTATCTTTATTTTAATAACAGGTCTCTTTATTTTACTGGCAGCCGGTACCTGCGTCAGGCTCATTATTCATCGGCATTAGCCTATGGAGAAATGGGGAATTCGATCTTTCCCCCATTTACTCCATTGGTATGTAAACTTTCACTGTTAACTATTAAAAAGCGACGTTGATAAGCGCAACTGCAGTAAGATGCTGTTATTAATCCTGCGCAGGAACTATTTTAAATACTTTGCCTGAATTTCCTGAAGGACCTGCATTGGATGAAACAGTGACGTACACTTCGCCGTCATTATCCTGTCCAAATCCTTTAATATAATAACCCAGATCATTGGGATGGTTCTTCACTGAAACCTGCTTATGATCCCAGGATGATCCACCCATGGAAGCCATAAAAAGTTGCCCGTTAGCTGTAGTGGGCGATTGAGAGAATGTGCCGAAGATATATTTTCCATCCCAGCCTTCAATGGCGCGGCCGCGGTATACATGTCCGCCAATAATGGTGGTGGCCTTACCTCCTGCCGGGTTTTGCCAGTTGTTCATTGCTATCACCGGATCCCTCAACGCATTTCCTAAATTGTCTTCGGTAGGACAAGAACCCAGTACTTCCTTATTGTTGGCTGCATTGAAACAATGTCTGCCTTCTCTTACATTCCAGCCATAGTTATGTCCTTTTTCAACCAGGTTTATTTCTTCCGTTAATACCTGGCCTGCATCGCTGACAAGCAGATCATGATTTCCGCCTATGTCGAATGACATCCGGTAAGGATTGCGAAAACCATAGGCATAGATCTCATCCAAACCAGGTGCGTTGAGGAATGGGTTCTGCGTGGGGATCGTATAAGGCGTACCGGAAGGAGAACTTGATTTGATATTGATGCGAAGGATCTTTCCGAAGAAGTTGGCTTCAATATTCTGGGCATTACCGCCTTTATTAACCGAATACCAGTCCTCAACATGGCCAAGATCGGTATCGTTGGCGCCACCGCCATCACCAATAGCAATATAGAGGAACTCATCAGGGCCAAAAGCGAGGGCGCCGCCATTGTGGTTCATTTGCGGATCGTCCCATTCAAGCAATACTTTTTCAGTGCTCATGTCGGTCCTTCTTTCATCACAGTTCGCCCTGAACTGCGAAACCCGGCTCAGGTTATTCCAGGAAGCGCCGGGAACCGGGCCGCCTGGGCGGGCAGGCAATTGATAATAAACATAAAAGCGGCAATTGCTTTTGAAATCGGGGTGAAAGGCCAGGCCGATCAACCCACGTTCATCATAGTTAGATGACAGGGGAACGATCCGGCTGCTGAGATCCAGGAAGGGAGTGGGCCATTTTTTACCACTGCTGTCGATCATCCATACTTTTCCAACCTGGTCAAGCACATACAGATTTTTAGTGCCAGGGGCAGAAACAACCTGCAGCGGAGAAACAAAATCTTCTGCTACTAACTGCAGATCTACTTTCTTTTCATTTCCTCCGGAGCCGGAGTCCTCATCATGTTTTTTACAGCCCGATAAGATGAGAATAAATAACAGCGATAGTGCAAAGAATACATTCATGGTTTCAAAACGATTGGTTACGGTAGGTACTTTGACTTTCATAACAAACTAATTTTGGTTGGTTAACAAACAATGCAACACTCAGGCACGCACCAGTTTAATGAAAGCATCATTAAGTGGCTTTCAGAGAATGTTTTTCGTGTTGGACATGGATGGTAAGCGTAATAGCAACAATTAGGCACACACCAATAATGAAAGCATTTAACAGACAGACCAAGCTTCCGGAAAAATGTTTTCCTTATGGACAATGGATGTTACGTAGATTAGGAATGATAGGCAACTGTAATGAAAGAATAGTTTTTAAGACCCAACCAATTGAAGGATGAAGAAAAGGATTATCAGAAGATGTTGGAATCGGGAATCAGAGCAATTTCACTGTAAATATATATTATTTTTTATATGATAATAGATATTTTTTTCAATGTTCTGTCAGTAAACAAAGCGGAATTTGCTCTTGAAAATGAACATGTAAAAGGTTGTAAACACGAGCTTGCAAAAAGCCCGGATGATAGAATATTAAAATCTCATGCCATTATAAATTACGGGGATTCTTCCAGCCTTTGGATAATCTGTCGAGGGTATCAAGGATGCGTTGTTGACGCGTTTCCACACGTTTTGCGGTCACTACCCATTCGACGTATTCTTTTTTGTTGGTAAAGGAAAGGGATTCGAAAAAGGCCTTTGCCTTTTTATTTTTGGTTAAGACCTGAGCAAGATCGTCAGGCAACCGAACGATCTTTTTTTTGGGATCGATATAATCGAGGATGGGACGTATTTTCGGTTGTGCGGCCTTTTTTTCATCGGCCGCTGTTTTTAACCGGAAGCCAAAAGCCGACCAGGTATCGTCAAAAGAAATAAGGCTTATCCAGTGAAAGGTTTTTTCTTCAAGCAGTTTATCCCAGCCTTTATCGCGGGTAAGATCGGTTTGCAGGGCAGAACTGCCTTTGGGATAATAGCACCAGCAAAGCACCTCCCCTTTTACCAGCGGTTTAACTTTGGACAATTCTTTGTTAAGTTGCGCCTGGTTAAGGATAAACCAGTGAATTTGCTGAAAGTCTTTTGCACGGGCATCGATCAACACCTTATCGGGCAGAACGCCCAGCTGCTTTTTAAAGTCAGCCGGCGCGTTGATGGTACGCAGGGTAAAGCCTTCCCTGATCTTTAACTTTTGAGCAACCGGTGTGGCCATAAGACGGTTTACAGCTAAGATAGCAAAGCCGGTTTGATGTGTTTATTGAAAATTGCAGGGTGGACGGCTGATAGTCAATTTTTTCCAGGATTTTTTAGTTGATTTTTTGGCTGTTTCCGAAATACAATTATCTTTGCAACCCGAATTAAAAATAACAGGGCTGCCAAGCGGCAGACAAGTGGTTCGGAAAGTAAAAAGTTCTTTCAGTTTTTAATAATAGATCTGTATTGCCCAGGTGGCGAAATTGGTAGACGCACTGTGTTCAGGTCGCAGCGCTCGCAAGGGTGTGCTGGTTCGAATCCAGTCCTGGGCACAAAAAAAGAAGCCTCTCGATAGTCGGGAGGCTTTTTTATTTGGTAGCATGCAAGCGCTAGAATTCCTAGTCCGGCAAATATAAATGGGACAGTAACCGGAAAAGCTGGACATAACCGGGTCTAAAATTCCATATTCCCTAATCTACCATAAAGCTATAATCGCGCAGATTGTTCTTCAGTATGCGCAGCGCTTTGCCGATATGCTTTTCAACGGTGCTGACCGAAATATTCATCCCTACTGAAATATCCCTGTTAGATAAATTCTCCTCCCTGCTTAACAGAAACGCTTCCCGGCATTTTTGGGGCAATGAATGTAAGGTTTTCATAATGCGCGTGTTCAGTTCGCGCGCCTCACAATAATCCGCAGAATCGGTTTTGCAATTGTCGTTTAAAAAAAGGTCTTTCCGGCATGCTGAACGGGTAAACTCATCCCGGTATATATTCAATACTTTGAATTTAAGCGCCTGGTATAAATATGCTTTAACAGAAATCGTAATTTCCCGCGTATGCCGCTTTTGGTAAAGACTTACAAAGATGTCCTGGATCAGATCTTCTGCCTTCTGGCGCGACTGCAAACGGCGATAGGCGGCATCTATGAGGCCGGTCCAATGTCGATTATACAGTTCTTCAAATGCCTTGATATCATCTTTTTTTACCAGGTGGAAAAGCTGGGAATCTGAAAGACCGGCATAAAGCACAGATTGGGGCATGCAAATCGAATTTGAATATAAACTTAAAGAAATATCAACAAATTAATAAATGCTTCTTCCTTCCAAAGTCACGTGAACACCCGGCCACCCCCACTCCTTATAAAAATTTTTTATTTTTTCAGGTGGAAGCCCGCACAACCAGCCGCGCAGGCTGAAGCACCTGCAATTCTCTGGTTACCAACGGCGCTTCTTCAAACTGCCGCATTAATAACTGCATGGCCGTATGGGCAATCTGTTGTACAGGCTGCTCAACGATGGTAATACCCGGTGAAAACAAACCGAAAATATCATGATCATCGAAACATACAACGGCCAGCCGCTGTGGTATCGAAATATCCAGTTGTTTTATGGCCTGCAGTCCATATACGCCAATATAATTGGTAGCGAAAAATACGGCATCGAGCTGCGTTGTGCTGCTGATAAATACCTTTATCTGTTCAATGGAATCCTGCGGCCTGCTGTGGTAACACAATTCCAGTACATGATGTGGTGCCACCGGCAGGCCGAATTCCGCCAGCGACCGCTCCCAGGCCTTCCTCCGCTCGTGCATCTGCACCTGATCCAGGCTGATGGTCACAAATCCTATCTTGCGGTATCCTTTTTCAAGCAAATGATCCATAGCCAGGCGTGCACCATTGTAATTATCCACAAGCACATGGGGTGCGCCCAGTTCAGGAAAATAGCGATCCATAAGCACCACGGGCTTTTGTTGCTTCAAAAGATCACTGATAAACGGCCGCATGCCGGCCGTAGGTGTAATGAGAAAACCATCCACCTGCCGTTGATTGAATATGCGGATGCGTTCGCGTGCTTTTTCCTCATTGTTCTCTGTGCTGCAATACAATACCTTGTAGCCAACCCTGTCGGCTTCCTCTTCTATGATCTTGGCCAGGGTAGCAAAGAACACATTGGAAATGTCTTCCACGATCAATCCCAACACCCTCGTTTTTCCGGTGCGCAGGCTTACCGCTGTATAGTTAGGCTGATAGTCCATATCCGAAGCGATCAATTTTATTCGGTCAGCCAACTGTTCGCTGATGCGTGATTCCTTTGCTTTACCGTTCAATACAGCCGAGACGGTGGATGGAGCCACACCGGCTTTTCTGGCAATATCCCTGATGGTGACTTTCATACTGACTTTAGTCGAAGGTTAGTGAAACGCCATGGTCATATTTCTCAGTTGACCTCCTGTGCTTCCATGGCTGCAGCAGCCGCACCTATCAAAGCAGCCTGCTCGCCGAGGACGGCTTGTTTAACAGGCGTATCATTCCCCGCCCGAGATAAACAACTCAATAAAGAAGTGCTGAATAAATCGAAGGCCTGCGTTATGTTACCGCCCAATACAATCAGTTCTATCCGGTCCTGTGAAATGGCCTGTAACAGAAAATGCCCCAGGTTATGGCCGAATTCGTTAAAAATGTTCTGCAGTAATGACCGGTCGCTGATCTCCAGCAACTGCCTTACATTATCTATTGCGTTTCCCGACAGTTCATGATAGCGTTTCGTAAACCAGCGGGTCGACAAATAATCTTCTGCAATGCCTTCCTTGAACGGCATACGCCACCACCCTGCATCCAGCACTTTGCCATTTTTGCACGTAGCAGATCCAAGGCCGGTTCCCAATGTTATTCCGATCACCTCGTTCATCGATATGGCAGCGCCTGCCACCAGTTCTCCCTGTAAAAAACAGGCGGCGTCATTGGTAAAATGAATGGCTTCCTTTTTCAGACCCAGTTTTTGCGCCAGCAGCATTTTTACATTCAAACCATATAGTGCTTCATACTTATTCTGTCCACGGATATAAGAAATGCCTTGTTCATAATCAAACGGACCCGGCATGGCAATCCCCCATTTCACCGGTTTCAAAGGGTGGTGCATATAACTGCCGCTGATCACGCGGCCCCAGGCATCGATGATCTCATCAACTGTGCCTGTTGCGGGCACCATAGTGCGTTGCCATGTGTTATGCATCACGATCCCGGTTTCAGCTTCTACCAAAGCCGCTGTTATATGTGACCCGCCTATGTCTACTGCGCCCATCAAAGTATTATTCATAACGGTATAGTCACATCAGTTACGTATAGCTGCTATCGCCTTAATTAACTTGTTTAATAATGCAGCGCCTGCTTACCGGTTTATTAATGGCATAAATAGTGCTGATCAACACTTCCATTTGTTTTTGCCATGCCTGGCGAATGGCGGGCACCCGTGAACGGGTATAGTTCTCCATATTCCCTTTAATCCATCCATTTTTTTCGGCCAGCACTCGGATGGTGTCCATCGAGTTCAGGTCATCTTTATGCAACAGGCCATGCTCTTTCAGAATATTGAACTCCATCCAGGCATGCATCCGGAAACGTCTTTCCAGTTCCCACCGTTCTTCGTTCAATAACAGCACGGCGGAAGCCTGTTGATATTGTGGGGTTCTGTTTTGTGCTGCCAGGTTTATGCCTTCACTCCATTGCGCACCGGTGAAATGGCCGATGATTTCACCATCTATTTGCAGCTCAAAGTTCTTATCCGGCTTCAATCCTTTCACTATAAACAGTTCCCGGTTCATCTCATCCATAAAAGGGATATACCTGATAGCATCTGATTGCCGGGTAGTATTGTTCCATCCCCTGGGAACGGTATCCAACGGATAAGGCAATGCATTGGCCAGGTAATCGAATTGTACCGAATTCGCAGTAGCGGTAAGGTTGGTCACTGCGCAATTGGAAGCCTTTTGCAGCCTTTTACCGGCCGCATCAACAACTACGGCAGCTACCTCTTTATTCGCAAAACCCTGTGCCTTTAAGAAAATGTAGGCCATGATCATATGTCCGTCGAGGCCGGGATGTATGCGGTCGCCGCCGCATATGGTAAACGTGGAGTCCTTTTGCTGCCATTGTTGATTAATGGCTGTCATCGGCCGGTTGAAATCCACAAATCCCCATTGGTTATTGCTGGCCGCCACTTCCTGGAATCGGGCCACCTGCAACATGGCCCGGCTTTTTTGGGGGAAGTAATTTCCCCTGCCCTTTACCGTTTCATCATATGGCGACGACGCCATCAGAATTTTGCGCACGGCAGGCAAGGCCTTCAATTTTTGTTCTATCTTCAAATAACTTGCCTGCGATTGGGCTACCGCGGTACGCGCCACTTCATCGGCCCCGGGTTGCAGGTATTCCCCATATTTCGTATCATTCATGCCAAATGTCAATGCAATTACGGTCGGCTTTTTCGCCAGCACATCTGCATCGAACCGGTCATAGATCTGACCTGCGACATCGCCGCCAATACCTGCATTGAAAATATCTATTCGCTGCCCGGGAAAACGGGTCATGTAGTACAACCAGATATACGAATGATAATGGCCGCCATCGGTAATGCTATTGCCTGCGAATACAATGCGGTCGCCTTTTTTGAAAGGCGCTACCTGCGCCTGTGTTGTGCTGCATGCTGCCATCGCTATTGCCCATGCAGCTTTTCTTATGTAATGCTTTTTCATAATTATAATCCGATCTGTAATCCCAGGTTCAATACACGCTGGTTAAGGTATGAATCTCCGATAGAGTTACTGGCCGTTTCAGGGTCCTGCTGGTATTTTTTGTAATTCGTCCAGGTAAACAGGTTATAGCCACTTATGTAAAAACGGGCATTGTTTATTTTTAAAGGCAACCAACTGTCGGGTACCTGGTAACTCAGTTCTACCGTTTTCAATCTGATATAATGTGCATTGATAAGCCAGAAATCTGACATATAATTGGTTCCGCTGTTAACACTGGCGGCATCGGTCGTTAAGCGTGGAAACAGCGCGCTTTCCGTATTGCCGGGCATCCATCGTTGTAAGTGAACGGGCTGGAACTGGCTTTTAAAGGGCTCGATGCCACTGCCGATAATACTGAAACTATAATCGTAGGCGCCCTGGAAAAGCACGTTCATGCTGAATCCCTTATACCGCGCACCCAATGTTAACCCGAAATTGGTAGAGGGTAGATTGGGTTTGCCGATAGGGGCCATATCCAACTGATCGATCACATTATCGCCGTTCAGGTCCTGATATTTAAGATCGCCGGGCTTCACACTGCCGGTATTGGGCTTGGCGCTTTTGTCGATATCGGCCTGATTCTGGTAAAAGCCGGTCCATTTATAACCAAATGGCTGGTTAATGGGATGATCCGTTGCGGTTAACCACGGATATCGCTGCGCGGCTTCGTCTTTGAACAAAACAATATTTTTGGCTACGGATATAGTGGGTGTAATGTTGAATTGTACATTGCCGATCTTATCCTGGTAAGTGGCTATCAGTTCCCAGCCCCTGTTCTTTACAGAGCCAATGTTTACGGGCGGCGTGCCAATACCCAGCACCATTGGAATAGAACCGCGGTACACGAGCTGGTCGATACGAAGATCCCGGAAATACTCCACGGTGAAGGACAGCCGGTCCTGCAGCATATTCACATCCAGCGCATAGTTTTGCGACTTTTTCTTTTCCCAGGTTACATGGCTGTTACCCAGCGTTCCTTCCCTGATACCCTGGCTCACGCCACCGGTTTCTCCAAATGAATAATTACCTCCCAATTCATATACCTGTTCATAAATATAACGATTGCTGATAACGGCATCAGATCCTACCATGCCATAGGATGCACGCAGTTTGAACAGCTTGACAAAAGGCAGCAGGTTCTCAAAGAAAGGTTCGGCAGCGATGTTCCACCCGGCCGAAACAGCCGGGAACAGGCCATAGCGGTTATTACTTTGAAAACGGTCTGAACCGTTATAAGCCATATTCACATCTACCAGGTACTTTCTTTTGTAATTGTAGCCGGCAGACAAACTATAACCCCGGAAATTCTCAGGAACGGATGCCTGGTTGGTGTAACTGTTCTGGTTCAGCAGCAGCATCGTTCTTACCTGGTGATCGCCAAAAATGCGGTCGTAGTTCAGGTAGGCCTGAATATTTACCCGCTTATCTGAAATATTGGTACCGGCACTTACCTCGTAGGTAGGCATGCTGTACCGGCCGCGTGGATCTATACTGTATGAACCGGTGGCTGCATCGTAATGGTAGCTGGGCGGCAGATCGCGCAACAGCTTACGCCAGACATCCCAGGTGCTGGCATAGGCAATACGGCCGGTGAACGACAGGCCACGCAAAACAGCATCGAGCTTTTGCGTGCCGCCAAACAGAATGTTCAGATCGTTTTGTTTGGTGCGGGTATAACCAGATAAAGCGAGCCTTGCATTCAATGTAGGTAAACTGTGTTTTGTTCTGTATGCATAGGCATAGGTGCCATTCGGGTTCATAAAGGGTGCCGCATACGGTGTGATCTTGTCGAAGTTGTAGATCTCCTCCATAATATTACTGGTGTTGGGCGTATTGATCATCCCAAAACGGCCGGTCACATCCAGGCGCAGGCTCAATGTGCTGGTAGCCTGGATATCGAGATTGGTCCTGAAGTTAAAGCGGCGGAAAAAGTAGTTCGTGTTCAGGTTCTCATTATTGCCTGAAAAGTCTTTGATGGAACCATTTTGGGTAAGCGCTCCGAATGATGTAAAATATTTTACGGTTCCGGTGCCTCCTGAAATGTCTACATTGGTGTTCGCCTGCAATGAATAATTCTTGAAGATGGCATCGTACCAGTTTATATCAGGGTGGCCGTAAGGATCGTCCCCCTGCTGAAAATGGTCCAGGTCCACCTGCGTAAATTGCGGGGCCAGTCCGTCGTTGGCGCGCGCTTCATTCACCAACAATGCGGTTTCATAGGCGTTCAGGAATTTTGGTTTGAAAGTGGGCACCTGTGCGCCGGCTTCTGAACGTATATTTACCCGTGGTTTGCCAATGCTGCCACGCCGGGTAGTGACCACCAGTACGCCATTGGCGCCTTTAATACCATAAATAGCGGTAGTAGAAGCGTCTTTGAGAATAGATATGCTTTCAATCTCGTTCACGTTTATTTGCGCCAGTTGCACATAAGTATATTCAATATCATCAACAATGATCAGGGGTCGGTTACCTTCGGCATTCAATGAGCTCACGCCGCGAATAAAATAATCTGCCGCATCATTGCCCGGCTGGCCAGACCGCTGCTGCGAAAAGAATCCCGGCAACCGGCCCGACAAAGCATTTTGTACATTGGCGGTAGGCACCAGCCTGATCTCTTCCGCTTTGATGCTGCTTACAGAACCCGTATTGGTGATCCGTTGCTTCTTGCCGAAGCCAACCACGATCACATCTTCCATGGCGCCGCGGCTGGCCTGCAAGGTAATTTCTATATTATCGTCTTTTACATTTACCTCCTGTGTTACATAGCCGATATACGACACCACCAGGGTATTGGTTTTTGACCGCAGAGTGATCCGGAACCGTCCGTCATTGCCTGCAGTAGTGCCATTAGTGCTATTACCTTTTTCAGTAATATTAGCATTGGCCACAGGGCCGTTGTCATTCTTAACAATACCGGTAACCGTCCGCTGCCCCATCGTGAGCACAGGTAATACCAGTATGAGTATGATAAAATGCAGGGAAATCCTTTTCATATGCATGAATTAGCAATGGTTATCAATTTTACCAGCCGGGGTTTTGTTGCATGTTCGGGTTCTTGGCCACTTCGTCGTAATGTATGGGATACAGATACATGGCCGGCGCTTTGAACCGGGGTGTTAATATTTGAATGCGCTGGTAGCTTCTGTTACCGGCGCTGGAAACATCTATACGCATGCCATGCAAAGGCGTATTCATAACCTGTTCTGCTATCTTCCACCGGCGGATGTCGAAGAAACGGTGTTCTTCAAACGCCAGCTCCACCCTCCTTTCGTTGCGGATGATCGTTCGCATTTCTTCTTTGCTTAACCCACCGGGTAGTTGATAAGGATTTAAACCGGCGCGCCGGCGAAGAGCAGCTACCGCATCATATACCTCCTGTACAGGCCCTTCATATTCATTCAAAGCTTCGGCATAATTCAACAATACTTCGCCGTACCGGAAAAATGCAAAATTGTGCGATACATTGGCCAGGTTGTTCTCATTCTCGAAATTACCCATGAACTTACGCATGTAATATCCGCTGCGGGTTTGTTGTACGCTGGTGTTGGGCTTGTCGAGACCGCCTTCGAAAGTTTGCACCGCCCGGTTCATCCATTGGGAACCGTTGTAAAAAATGGTAAACGTTAGCCGTGGATCACGATTCGCATATGGAAAGGCGGCATCATACCCCGAGGAAGGGTCATTTATGGGCAGGCCGTTGCTCATAGGAAAAGCGTCTACCAGTTCCTGGGTAGGGCTGGTACGGCCAACCGAAACGGCCGCTGCGTAGCCAATGGGGCCATTGTTCTTCTCCACATCCTGGTTAGGCCCCTGTACCCTGGCAAAGATCACCTCGCGGCTATTGGGAACGATAAAAATATTCTTGAAGTCGTTTTCCAGGGTAAATTTGCCATAATCGATGAGCTCTCTGGCAGCATCGGCAGCCAGTTTCCAGCGTTCAGCATTGTAATTGGTGTAGCCAGTCAATGTATTGCCTGCTTCAATATTGCCGCCATTGAATAAAGGGCTGGCTGCATATAACAGCGTTCTTGCTTTTAAGGCCAGGGCAGCTCCTTTGGTAACATAGCCCAGTTTGCTGTCTTCTATAGGATCGATGTATAAGCTGTCGGCAGCCTTATTACATTCGGATACTATGTAGTTAACGGTTTCCTCAAACGAACTTCTCGCGATACTTACATCATCGTTCACCTGCCGCACCCGGTCGCCCATGACCGGTACACCGCCATATCTTTTCAATAATTCAAAATACGCGAAGGCGCGTAAAAAACGGGCTTCGCCGCGCCAGGCTGGTTTGGCAGGCCGGCCATCGGCCAACATCGTGTTCAACGGCACTCTGTCGAAGTTGTTCAGAAATAAGCTGGCCTTGCGAATGGTATTATAAGCGTTGTTCCAGACATCTTCCGGATTGGTGAGCGAAGTAAAACTGGACGTAGCTAGTTTCTGGATCTCGGTATTGCCGGTCGCCGATGAAATGGCATCGTCGCTGGCCGCATCGAGCAGGTCGCTGCTGACCCTGTTATACCCTGCGGGTAAATTGCGGTACATATCTGCCAGAAAACCCCTGGCCTTTGTTCCCAGTGAATCGTTTACGTCCCAAACATATTCTTCGGTGAATTGTTCCAACGGCACGTCTTCCCATGTCTTTTTGCAACCGGTGATCACCAGCGCACTGAAAACAACCAGCATTGCACAACGGCATACTTTATTATGAGGGTTCATAAAAGTTATAATTTGATATTGATACCTGTATTGATCACCCGCTGAATAGGATATTCCTTGCCATACACTTCCGGATCGCCATAAGGCGCATCGGCATGCGTAAACAGGTTTTGCGCATTGACGAATACACGCACCTGGCGCAGCTTCAGTTTTTTAATCCATGACTGCGGCAGTGCATAACCCAGGTCAATGTTCTTTATACGGATGTAATCGCCGGAATGCAACCAGTATGTACTGTTGCTGACATGATTATTGTTATTAAATCCATAGGTAAGCCGCGGATAGGTGGCCGTGGCGGCGTTTTCGGGCGTCCAGCGGCCGAGGTGGTGATTATACAATTGCCCGGTGCGATTCAGCGCTCCGAATTCAAATTGTGTTTCCCAGGAGTTGAGTAAGAAGCTGCGGTTTTCCACGCCCTGCAGCAGAATGCTGATGTTAAATCCCCTGTATTCGATACCGGCGTTGATGCCATAGAAGAAAAATGGTTTGTTACCGCTGATATTCGTCTCGTCGAACTGATCTATCACGCCATCCCCGTTCAGGTCGCGGTACCTGATATCACCGGGTTGCAAGGTATAGCCGGCAATGGAAGCTGATGAATTCGCTTCTTCCTGGGTTTGTATCAGTCCATCCGCAATATAACCAAAGGTAGCACCTACCCGCTGGCCTGTTCTTTCATTCCAGGCATAACGGCGGCCAATTTCGTCCATGAACAGCACTTCAGACCCGGTAAAACTGCCATTGGCGTTAATAAAATACCGGAAGTTGTTGAGGGCATCCTGCCAGCTAACCGACAATTCCGTACCCGTATACCGGTTGCGGCCAATATTTTCAGCGGGATAACTGTTGCCGATCAACGCGATGCTGCGCCCACGCACCTGCATCAGATCAAAGTATTCGTCGCGGTAATAGTCTGCACTGATCTGCAGCCGGTCGTTGAAGATGCCAATATCAAGGCCGACATTGAATTTATGTGCCTTTTCGGCTTCGGCATTTTCATTCACCAGCGGTAATTCGTATACGCCGTTCAACGGAGTATTGTTCACGCCATAGCCGTATGACTGAAAGCGATCGCTGTAGGAAGGCCGCCAGGTGAAATAACCCATATTCGCATTGCCGGTCAATCCATAATTCACCCGCCATTTGAACCTGTTAAGCCAATCAAGATTGTCCCTGATAAATGGTTCTTCGGCCATATTCCAGCCTATTCCAGCTGCGTAAAAAACGCCAAAACGATGGCCGGGTTTAAAACGATCATAACCACTATATGTTATGGCGCCTTCCAGCAAATACTTATCGGCAAAATTATACCCCAGCTTTGCCGCCATATTGGTGAATTTCGAGGGCAGATCGAAATTGTAAGTGGTTTGCTGCTGATCAAATAAAGTAACAGCTTCAAGCTGGTGCCGGCCGAATTGCTTTGTGTATCCCAGTGAAGCCTGGTAAAACCAGAACTGGCCGCTCGCAGTAATGCTGAAGTTGTTACCCTGGCTCACAGGGCTTCCATATTGAGTGTAGGAAGTGTCGGTGCCGGTGGCATTCATCCGGAACACCGGCGATACTTTACTCCTGTTTATGACGGAGGACGTGAGCACCGATGTGCTGGCTTTTCCCCTGAACCACATTCCTTTTACCCAATTGTCTAGTTTGTAGGAAAGGTCAAGGGTGCTTAAGAGCTCTTTGTCGTTATTCATTATGTAACCCGAATTGGCCAATTGCGCATACACGTTATTGGTGTAGGTGGCTGTACCGCCAAAACTTTTATCGGGATTGAATACAGGATACGCATTATTAGGCGTGCCAAGCATGGTCCTGAAGATGTTCAGGTAGCCGGCGCCAGGTTGATTGCCATCCTGGATGCGGCCAAAGATCTGTAAAGAAATATTGAGCTCTTTGGTAAGGTCAACGTTAACCTTTGTATTGATCAGGTAGCGCTTGATCTCCTGCCTGGTATTATAGGAGTTGTTGCCACCTTCCTTCAGCATGCCCTGCTGACCGGTGTAGCTCAGTCCTACCAGGTAACGCGCCACCTTGGAACCGCCCGTCACATTTAAAGAATACCGGTTTAATAAGGAGCTCTTTTCAAGCAGCTCTTTCTGCCAGTTTACATCCGGGTACAAATAAGGGTCGAGGTGATTGCGGTAGCCTTCAAATTGCTCTTTAGTATAAGCAGGCGCCTGCCCGCTGTTGATCAACGCTTCATTCATCAGGTAGGCAAACTGGTAAGCAGGTAATGGATCGAGTAAGCCCAGCGGCGATTGCCAGCCCGATTGGGCGGTCAAAGAGATCTGTGGTGGCCCCTGTTGTGGCTTTTTCGTGGTAACCAGTAACAGGCCTCTTGAACTTTTTTGGCCCAGCAGGATAGAAGACAGCGCATCCTTTTGTACGGATATGGACTCGATCGTTTCGGGATCGAGCGAAAAGATATCGCGCTGTACGCCGTCGATCACGGTTACCGGGTCCTGCCCGCGCAGGGTGAAATCGATCTCGGTGTTATCAGTCGTTTCTGTCCTTCCTACCGAAGCCTTATTCGGTATATTGAACAATATTTCCTGCTGGGTAATGCCGGTAGTAGGCGTAAACGTCCACCCGCTGGTTTGCTGTGCATACAACCCTGCCAGGCGGCCGGGCAAGGCATATGCATATAACGAGGCCGGGGTAGTGGTAAGCTCACCGGTATAAATGGTAGCGGTTGCCTGTACCAGGCCGGTTTTGTTTTTTTCGCCGTATAGTATATCTATGCGTTGGCGGTTTTGCGCCTTCCCGATGGTAATAATGGTATCTGCGGTAACGGGTGGCAGCGTATCGGCAGCTCCCTTACCGGTTTGCGCCTGCAAGGTGCCAACACTCATCAACAACAAGCCACACCCGGTGGCCATGAAATGTTTATAGAAACTGCAAGCCATAGTTGGTTTTTTTAAAATTGGCAGGGGTATTTTTTGAACGATTACCGGCAACTGAAAGTGAATACAAAGGGATCGCCGGTGTTGCCCTGTTTAAGTACTTTGATGGTTCCCGTTACATCGGTGAAATAGTATTCTATCCGGTCAAGGCTTTGTCCTTCGGTTAACCCGAAATATTTACGCGGCCAGATGTCCTTACGCCATTTTTTACCGCCTAATGCAGTAAAGGCAGTTTCACCGTCCTGTTTGCATACCGTTATTTCCTTGTTGTCGGTGGTATAGCCTTTGGCACACAGAAATACTTTATCGGCGCCTGACAGGTTGGTTGCAATGGCGTCTTCATCATATTTGATCGTTATGATATCGTTATCGGTGCTTTGTACGGGATCGATGGCGCTTATCTGCGGGCTGCAAAAATCTATGAGCGCGCCGCTGCCATTCGTCACTTCAAAACAATCGCTGAACCATTTGCCATAAAACTTGGGCTCGCTGAGCTCCTGCTGGCTGGAGGCGCTGAAATAACCAAGTTTTACCCGCAGGTTTCCGGCACCTACTTTCACTTTGATGGTTACATCGGCTTCAATGGGTGGCAGATCGCTCAGGTCAAAAGCCCTGTCTGACTGAAACACGATCCATTCCAGGTCATTGATATAGTTGCCCCCAATGCCCAGGCGTTCCTGTATTGCTTCGGCCCAGGTTTGGCTGGCGCCTTTTGGGGCAGCATTGGCTGGTACCGGGCTCATGGTACCATTGTCGAAGCTGCTTGTATAGTACATGCGCATGTTCTGGCGTGCATTCCAGCTGCGGGGGGCCAGGAAACCAACGATCAGTCTCGATTGCGGCTGATCCCAATAGGGATCCATCCAGGCTTTAACAACCGCCGTCAGCGTATCCCCGGCATTTACCGATGCAGGCTGGGAAAGACCGCGTATTTCAATACAGTTGGCCACAATGATGGCAACTGCAAGCAGAAAGAAAATGATGCGCAGCTTTTCTTTTTTGAACAATCGTTTCATAGTAATTATTTAGCTAGAGGGGCAATGGTTCAAGCGTATATTCATATTTGTTGGAGGTACAACCCGGACTGAACGTGAGAATAAGGCTTCGTTTCCCTTTTACCACCGGGTAACGGAATGCGGGGCGCACCGGTGCAGCCGCCCCCTCCTGCTGCAGGCTGAGCGCTTGCGGATATTGAGGATCATCGAAACTCCATCGCCCGTTCCCGGCCACTACAAATGGTACAGGATCAGTGAGGGTGTAACTGCTATCGGTGAAGTTGATGCGGAAAGCGCTGAAATCAAACCTGGCTGTTATATCTTCCCCGTTACGTATCACTTTTACAATTTTCCAGGCGCCGGTCAATGGTTTGTCAGCCTCTGTGAAGACCAGCTCTTTTTTCCGGCAGGCAGCCAGGATCACCAGTATCAGCACCAGTGCATTTCTTTTATTTTTCATAACGCAGTTATTATGCTTGAATAATTACCAACCGGTATTTTGTATGAGTTCGGGAGATTTCGACAGCTCGCCCTGTGGCAATGGCCACAAATACATGGCAGGCCTGAACACGTGGGGGCGTACCTCAATTGTTTTATAGCTGTACACAGCGCCGTTTTTCGTCACTTCCTGCCCATGCATGGGTTTATTGTCGGTTCGTTCGGCAATTTTCCATCGCCGCACATCCCAGAACCGCTGTTCTTCAAATGCCAGCTCTATGCGGCGTTCATTTTGAATGGCGCTGCGCATTTGTTCTTTGTTTAGTCCTGCTGTTAGCTCATATGGTTGTAAGCCCGCTCTTTTACGAATGGCCTGCACAGCATTATACACAGCCGGAACCGGGCCATCGATCTCATTGAGCGCTTCTGCATAATCCAGCAATATTCCGGCATATCGGATGAGCGGATAGCAACGCTGGGTTTGACCAAAATTGTTGGGCACGATATCTTCCTGCAGCATTTTATTGATGTAAAAACCGGTGAGCGTTCCTGCGTAGATGCCATCCTGTGGTTCTCCTGTATAGGTATATACAGGTTGTTTGGGACCATTATTCCTCCATATCATGGATTCATTGCGGATAATCGTATAATCAAAGCGGGGATCACGATTGTGGTATGGGTTGGCCGGATCGTAGCCCGAAGTGGGATCGGTGATGGGTTTGCCATTGCGCATCGGAAAAGCTTCGGCCAGCTCGAGATAAGGATTGGAACCATCGCCGGCGCCGCGGCTCGGCGGCAACCACATGCCTTCCAGTTCTCTGTTGGCAGCGCGCATTTCCTGCAAGATGTACTCATCATTCTTACGCAGCGTAAATAATTTATAGAAGCCATAACCGGGCGCCGTGGTATTGTCTTCGTTCAGTTTATAACGGTTGAGATCGATGACTGCCTTTGCGGCATCGGCTGCCAAACGCCACCGTTGCGGATCAGCCACCGGATAACCGGTAAGCGAACGCAGCGGTTCGCTTGTAGCAACCTGTTCGCCATTGAAGAGCGGACTGGCGGCATATAATAATACCCTGGCCTTTAAAGCCATGCAGGCGCCCGAGGTGATGCGTCCGAAGTTGACGGTAAATTGCGAAGCGGGCAATAAAGGAGTTATGGCATCACATTCGCCTACAATGTAGTTCACGCATTCTTCAAATGTGTTACGCTTTACGGTAATGGGCGCATCTGCACTATAAATGGTATCGCCGATCAACGGCACGCCGCCATAATGTTTCAGCAGGTTGAAGTAATACCAGGCACGGAGAAAACGGGCCTCCGCAAGGGCAGTGATCTTGAGAGCAGGTGTAATAGGTGATTGGGGCGCATGCTGTAGGAACAGATTTACCCGCCGGATATTGGCGTAGCAAACACCCCATGCATCGCCGGTTACACTGGATGCGTTCACCGAAGCCCCCGCCCATTGAATATAGGCACTGGCGCTGGCCGAAGCAGGTCCCTCCGCTTCATCGCAGGCAGCTTCGAGCCCGGCTCCGCCAAAACGAAACGGATTGAAGCTGAAACCAATGTCAGCGTAGATCCCTGTAAGGAATTGCATGGTGCGGGTACTGTCGGAAAAAACAGATCGTTCTGTAAGATCAGAAGTAGCGGTTTTGTCAAGAAAGTCCCCTTTTTTACAGGCCACCAAACACCCCAGTATAATTATACCGGTAACAATTGTAGATTTGATCATAAGCAGCAATGATTACAGTTAGTCACGTTGGCTGCTGTAAACCGCTACTGCCTCTGCATTATTTGTGACGACTATTTACACCTTTTTTTTCCGGAGATGGAATAGGTGTTTGTATGCCTGGCAGGTTCAATGGTACTGCCATTGGCAAGCGCCAGCATGTCGAGCATATCCCTTAAGGGTGTATTTTGATGGAAGCTGGCGGTGATGCGGCAATTGCCGATAGTGGCATCTTTAAAAGTAAGTTGTATGCCAAATTTTTTTTCCAGGCGTTTGGCTACTGCACGGAAAGGCATATCGCGGAAAACCAATTGTCCGGTGGTCCAGGCGGTGATATCCCCTGCGATTGCACTGTCTTTCTCGAACGTTCCATCTGCTTTATACAATAACCGCTGACCAGGTAACAAGACACCACTATTGTGCACTGAGTCAGCCACGGTTACCTTCCCACGTTTTACGGTAATGGCAATGGCTTCTTCCGGCGAATAGGCATCAATGTTAAAGGCGGTACCCAGTACACGGGTAGTGATGCTGCCGGTATGCACTTCAAACGGTTTTCCCTCTGTATGTACTACGTCAAAAAATGCTTCTCCCTGCACCCATACTTCTCTTTTGCCGCTCATAAAATTACTGTCATAGCGAATGGCAGAACCTGCATTCAACCAGACAGCAGAGCCATCGGGCAACCGGATGCTTTTTATTTCATTAACCGATCTTTCTTCTTTCCATATGGATGCCATTACCGGCGGCGCATAGGCCCGCCTGTTCACAAAGAAATACAGCGCAGCAGAAGCCAGCACTAAGAAAACAGCGGCTGCTATCATCCATGTACGATAGTTGATCATGGATGAGGTTTGTTCAGGTCGTAAACGTTGATGAATGGATTCAAATAATTGTTCACCCATGGCGCTTTTATGTTCTTCATCCAGGTCGCTGGTCAGTCCTTTACCTGTTTCCTGGGCAGCATACCAATCGTCGAGCTCCTGCTGCTCTTGTGCAGAAGCCCGGCCACTCAAAACCTTATTGATCAATTGCTGTAAGCGTTGATTTTCCATGCTGCTCTTGTTGACGAACCCGTGCAAAGGTATTCTGAATAAATAAAATAACCCTTTTTTTTCGCAGAGCCGCCCGTTATTTCAATAATGGGTTCTTTTGTACTTCACTCAATGGAACCGGCAGCAACAGGTCTGTTTCGGCAAAAGCTTTTAAATGGGTGGGGGCTTTGTAACCGATCAGGTTTACCATCTGGCCGTCTGCCAGGTTCAATGTTCTGCGCGTACGCAGCATATCGTACCAGGTTTGCCATTCGAAGCAGAGTTCAAAAAATCGTTCCTTTAACACTTCATCCACATGGATGGCCGCTGGTTTTGAAGCTGCAGGAAATGCGCGGCGCCGCACCTGGTAATAAGCGTCTATAGCGGTGGCGTCGCTGGTGCTGCCGCCGTCTATATTCGCCCTGGCTTCTGCGCATAGTAACAATACGTCTGCAAACCGCAGGTAGCAAAAGTTCTGGCCGGCTTTGCCGGTCTTTTCGGCCTCATCATCCCAATACTTATAGATCAATGGGCCGGGCAGGTTTACCATATTGGAGGGATCGTTGTATTGTAAAGACCGCGTATAAAAAAATGCCTGCTCCTGTTTGCGCTGATCATTGGCAGCAAATGCATTGTAAAATGCTATGTGTGGCGCCAACGCCCCTCCATATGTGGGCTGAATGCTTATGGGCAGTTCGGGAAAAGGCATTAAATAAAAATGTATGAAGTTTCCCGCATTTACGGGATCGCGCTGCAGCATGAAAATAAATTCACCGGTATTCTGCAGGGATGCCTGCCGCAGATCGCTGTACCGGGGAAACAGGGCGAATGCTTTGCTGTCGATCACCTCTTTCGCTTTTTCGTAGGCCTTACGGTAATAGTCATTCCCTTTTTGCAGCGGATAACCGGCCATGGTAATATATACTTTGGCCAGTAAGGATTTAACGGCGCCCTGCGATACATGGCCGCTTATATCCGTCCACGGCAATCCCGCTTGCTCAGCCATCAGCAGATCGGCCACAATTTGATCATAGATCTTTTCCTGCGGCGCCTTTGGTATCCTGGTATTGCTGAGATCGGTGGTTGGCGTTGTTTTAAGTGGTATATCGCCAAAGAGGCGTACGCCCTGGAAATAATACCAGGCGCGCAAAAAATACACTTCGCCCATATATTGCTTTTGCGCCCCCGCGGGCAGAAAACTGGTGCGCGATAAATTGTCAAGTACACTGTTGCAATTTTCCACGGGATAATAAATGGCCGTCCACCATGGCTCCAGGCGGCCATTGGCGGGATCGATGTAGTCGAGTCGCAGGAACTGGTTCTCTGCGTCACCATCACCGGGCCTTAACCGCGTGCTATAACCGGTGAGGTATTCGGGCACGAAGGCCGGACTGGTAGCAACCCCAATGCCGGTCGCAAAAATATCATCCAGCCCTGCATAAGCGCCATTGACGGCCGCTTTCACCTGGCTTTCCGTGGTATAATACTTATCAGTTGTTAAAAAGCCATCCGGCTCCTCTTTCAGAAATCTGGTGCATGCACTACACAGCAGGATCATACCCCAACCCACGCTATATGCGATCTGCTTCATATGCTTATTTTAAAACGTTACCTGCATGGTTAACGATATGGTCTTTGCTTTTGGATATTGATACATATCCGCTCCCTGGTTCAGGTCTGCGTCGAAGGAGGAAGCTTCGGGATCATACCCCCTGTACCTGGTGAACAGTAAATAGTTTTCGGCATTCAGCGTTATGGCGCATTTTTCCATTCGCATTGCTTGCAACCATCGGGGTGGCAACTCATAACTGAGTGCTATGTTACGCAACCTTACAAAAGAACCATCCTCGATGTAATAATTGTCCATTTCATTTTCCCCGCCATCCGATTGCAAGCGCAACTGCCCCACATTTGCTTTTTGGCCCGTAACCGTCCACGATTGTAAAATGCTGGCAAAACTGTTCACACTGGTAGTGGCGCTTTCCATAATGAACCGCGGATAGTTGGCCAGTTTATGCCCGGTCATCATACTTACATCGATGAACAACTGAAAAGGGCCGGCTGAAAAAACATTGGTGATATCTGCCTGGTAACGCGGCATCTTGCTGCCAAGCGGCACCCGGTCGCCGGCATCCTTCACGCCATTCTTGTTCACATCCTCCCATTTTACATCGCCAGGCCTGCGGCCATGGGCAGCGGCTTCGTTGGCCTCACCTGTGCTCCAGGTACCCGCCCGCCGGTAGCCAAACCACTCATCGACCGGGGCGCCTTCCTCAATACGACCTGCCCAGTTATACAGGATGTCGCCATTCAAATCCAAGACTTTCGAACGGTTCAGGTAAAAGCTCACGCTGCTGTTCCAGTTGAATTTTTTTGAGATGATATTCTTCGACCGTATACTCAGTTCGAGGCCCTTGTTGCGAATGGAACCGATGTTATCGTATATTCCTGAATAACCTGTGGTAGCAGGCAATTGTTTATTGTACAACAGGTCGAATGTTACTTTACGGTATACATCGGCGGTAAATGCTATGCGGTCGTTGAAGAAGCCGGCATCCAAACCAATGTTCCACTGCCGCTCCCGCTCCCATTTCAGGTTATCATTGCCGGGATTGGCTAACTCCACGGCTGGTTGTAATTGTCCGTTAAAAACGATCTGGGTAGGGTTTAGCCTGGAAAGCGTAACATAATTACCGATCTCCGCATTACCGGTAACGCCTACACTGGCCCGCAACTTTAAAAAATCGACAACCGGTAGGCAAGGGGCAAAAAAAGCTTCGTTCGAGATCAACCAGGAAGCCCATACAGCAGGAAAATAGCCATATTTGTTGTTGGCGCCAAAGCGCGAAGATCCGTCTACCCTGAAAGAAGCGCCCGCCATATAGCGGTTATCATATTCATGCTGTATACGGGTATAAAAGGAATTCATCTGGTGTTCTTGCCGGCCGGAGCCCGGCTGTTGCCGCACCGTTCCGGCGCCCAGGTTATTATATCCAAAGAAATCATCAAAGAAATTTTCAGCGCCGGCAAGGGTCCAGGTTCCTACATGATAATACCAGCTGGCGCCCATTACCGCATTCAGTTTGCTTTTACCGAAAGCATCATTGAACGTAAGATAGTCTTCATTCGTCCAGGCCGCTGCATCGCCATTGAAGCGCTGCGCCACCCCGTTCTGCAGATCGGAAAAACCATACACGTTGATTCCTGCATAATAATTATTGTAACCACCAACCAACTGACCGCTGAAGCTGGTAACCAGGTCTATTTTCCTATGCAAACGAACAGTGCCGTTGAAATTGCCCATCAGGTAGGTTTGACCCAATACCGATCGTACGTCGTTCACCAGTCGAACCGGATTTTCAGAGTTCTCAGCCCCCGGATAATCGCCTTTGCGCGACCAGCTGCCATCGCTGTATCTGGCCGGTATGAATGGAAGATATTCATACATTTCACGAATGGCATTGAGGCCAAGCGTATTCAGGTCAACGTTACGGGATTGCAGTGCTCCTCCATTCAGGATCGTTTTTATCGATAACCAGGGTTTTACGGTCCAGCCCAGGTTGGTAAAAATATTCAATTGCTGCTGGCGGCTGTTCTTCACAATGCCTTCCTGGTTATTATAGGTCACATCGAGCAGGCTTGTCATATTTTCTTTGCCGCCTGAAAAACTGATGTTGCTGCTGGTAGACAGCGCCGTTTGGGTTGCTTCCCGCTGCCAGTCGATATCATATTTTGGCGAGCCATCGGGGTTGAACAGCTCAATTTTGCGCGGAAAATTATTGGAAGGATCTTTATGCGGCGCCAGCCTGCCGGGTACATAGGCATATTGCCGTTCGATCATTTCCAGCGCTCCCCGGGCGTTCAACAGGTTGATCCTACGCGCTGGTTTACCCGCACTGATGCGTTGATTGAACGAAATATTCGATCTGTTCTTTGCCCCCTGTTTACTGGTCATCAATACCACGCCATTGCTGCCACGTGAACCATAAATAGCGGCGGAAGCTGCATCTTTCAGGATATCCACCGATTCTATAATAGTTGGATTGATCAGCTTGGGCTCAATACCAACAATGCCATCGAGCACAAACAAAGGCGCATTGGATGCGTGAATAGAGCCCGTTCCCCTTATTTTAATAACCGCATTGCTGCCCGGTTTGCCCGAATTCAGCATGATGCTGGCGCCCGGCACTTTGCCGGCCATGGCTTCAACAATGTTCAGTGATACGGAGCGTTCATTTAACCGCGCGCCCGGAACAGTTACTATTGCCGTAGACAGTTTTTTCCGTTGCAGGTTGCCGTAACCGATCACCGTTACTTCGTTTAAAGCCTCTGGCTGCTGCGGGTTCAGCACAATGGTTACAGGATGTACAGGCACTGCCATGGTCAGGGGGGCAAAACCTATGGAAGTAATGAACAGGCTGTCGCCTTTGGCGGCATTGATCACAAACTGGCCCTGATCGCCGCTTATGGCGATACGATTGGAATTTTTGACAGCTACCGTTACGCCAGGCAGTGGTTGCTGGTCACTATTTACAATGCGGCCGCTTACAATAAAAATGCCGGCAGATGAATGATCATTGATCCGCTCCTTTTCGAGTATTATGATATTATAACCTCTTTGGCGGAATTCGAAGTGGGCCGGTAACAATTCATACAACAGCTGGCTTACAGAACGGTGCCGCCGGTTAACCGAAACCTTACCCACCGCTTCCAGTTCGGCGCTGTTGTAAACAAAACGGAACGGCGTTTGCGTTTCTATTTCCTGCAAGACTTTGTCCAGGGGAACATTTCTGGCTGCCAGGTTAATATATACCTCCTGTACCTGCGGCGCCACTTGTGACCGGCTGGTGTTGGTCAGTACACAACAGATGAACAGCAGCAGGGTGCTGGGGCGCCGCCGGCCATGCTTCCAGCTAATCAGCGGTACGAGTTTTTCGATAAATTTTTCCATCATAGGCAGTTCGTTTTGGAAAGGGATAAAACCGGTCTTGCCGGGCCCTTGCATGTCTAGCGGAAGCCTGTTTAATGGTGGGATCTTGATTAAATGCGGCTCAATATACATAAAGCTTTTCAGCTGTCGCCCGTATTCCTAAGTCACCTGAATGGATGTATGCCGCTAATGCATAGCAGTATTTTAGCGCGAAAGCGGCGGCAAACGGGCACCTGGGTGACTAAGAGAAAATATGTTCCCTACTATTTCAGACCTCTTGCAATACCTTACCGGCTGGCGGCTGCTCCTGCCCTTTCAAACATTCGGGACCATGATGGCATTGGCTTTTGCCGCTGCTTATTGGGCCTACCGGCAGGAACTGAAACGAAAGGAAGATCTGGGCCTGATAAAAGCAGTTGTAAAAACGGCGGGCAGCACCGGATGGCCTGTATTGGCCGGCTACGCGATTGCAGCCGGTGTGCTGGCAGCTAAAATGATCCCCGCCATATTGCATTACCGCTCCTTTGCAGCACATCCCGGCCGCATATTGTTCTCACGTGTGGGTCACTGGCCGGTGGGTATACTGGCTGCATTACTGGTAGCAGGCGTCCTTTACCGGACAAAAAGTAAAAAAGCAGCAACTGCTGCTGAAAAGGTCGTTGTGCATCCTTATCAGCTCATGCCTTCCCTGTTATGGTGGTGCGGCCTCGCGGGTTTTGCAGGTGCGGTCTTTTTTCACCGGTTGGAAAATACAGCTGAGGAAGGATTCACCTATTATGGTGGCCTGCTGTGTGGTATCGTGGTTGCCTTGTATATCGCCTACCGGCACAGGATCCCGTTGGTGCATATGCTGGATATGGGCAGCCCGGCCATGATGCTTGCTTATGGCATCGGCCGGTTGGGTTGTCATTTGTCGGGTGATGGCGACTGGGGCATTGTTAATACGGCTCCCATACCGAACTGGCTGTCGTTTTTGCCATCGGTTTGCTGGGCTTATAAATACCCGTTAAGCGGCCAACCGGTATTTCCCACCTCTTTATATGAAGGCATCGCCTGTTTGTTATTATTTCTGCTGTTATGGCAATTGCGCCAAAGGATCATTACACCCGGGAAACTGTTTGCTGTTTATTGTTTACTGAATGGAACGGAGCGGCTGCTGATAGAACAGATCAGGATCAATCCGGTATATACCGCCGGCTCTATCCGCTTTACGCAGGCCGAATTGATCGGCAGCCTGTTTATCGTTACTGGTATTATTTTTCTACTGGCTACCACCTTGCAAAGAAACGGGCGCATGAATACTGTTCATGCACCCGCTGCTGTTTCGTAATTATTTTCATTTCCAGTTATAGATCCTCACTACCCATGGCCGGTACCTGTCTGCACTGCCCGGACTGTTGAAATTAGCCCAGAAATCGGTGGGGTTGATATTATAAGACACTACCAGTTCGCCCTCGCGCGACAATGCATGATGCACCACCGCGTTATAAGTAACAAATTCAGGCAGCGTGTATTGCTGCGGTATGCGGTAAATGGTCCTTTGGTTAACAAAAGGGCCAACCGGACTATTACTTTCCCAGATGTTGATATCGAGCCCATAACAGGTGGTTTGTGAAACAAGGTAATATTTACCGTCTTTATAAAATACGTTCGGCTGGGTGGCATTGGCCTCCAGGATGGGTTGCAGATTGGCGTCAGCAGGTTGGTTGGTTGTCCAGCCGCTGTTGGTGTAAAACTCCCAGGCGCCGGTTATATTGTGGTTGGCGGCACGGGCTACGTATAACCTGGAGCCACAAATACCTACATTCTGAGTCGTGTACATATAGGTATAGCCGTCATTTGCTTTAAACAAACTGGCATCAAAAGGCAGGCTGCCGGTATACCGGTTCTGCACTACCCGCTTTTGCTGCATATTGGCTGCATCGAAAACCACTACGTCGGTAGACTGGTGTTCAAGCACATTGCTGGCATTCAGGTGCATATGCCCCATCACCATTTGTACTTCACTACCCAGTACCTGTGCGGGCCCGCCCCAATAAAGGTCCTGGTCGCCATTGGTTGCACCGGGCACCAGTACCCAGGTCTTTGCCTTGCCATCTGCACCAACAGGATTCAACTGCTGGTAGCTGGAAAGCGACCTGTTCACCTGGAGGAACCCTGCATTGCGTACAAACACATTATCTATTCGTGCCCGGTTGGGTGTTACTTCGCCAAAGAAGCTGTCCTGGAACGACCATA
This sequence comes from Longitalea arenae, assembly GCF_016924755.1. Taxonomy (GTDB): domain Bacteria; phylum Bacteroidota; class Bacteroidia; order Chitinophagales; family Chitinophagaceae; genus Niastella; species Niastella arenae. The sequence continues at coordinate 318,564 of NZ_JAFFJX010000006.1, forward strand.
ACAGGCTGCCATTGGGTAATAAAGTAGTTACGCAGCCATCGCCGCCGTTCCATCCGCTGTAGCGGGTAAGGTAATTATTGTAGTCATTGTCGATATATACCTGTGCGCTGTTTACCCAGCCATTGTTAACTGCGAAGGTCATACGTGTATCCAGTGTAAAGATCCATTTCTGGGCATTGCTGCCGGTATAAGGCTGCTGCGTAATGGCGGTACCGCTGCCTGTAGCATTGTTTTGATTGGTAACTGCCAGTCCGTTACCCCGGTTAATGATCCTGTATGCACCGCCGCCCACATCCTCGATGCGCCACTGCTGCGCATTCGTCGTATTCCAGGTGTATTGTTGCAGTTGTCGTCCGGTCTCATTAGTACTGCCCGGTACATCAAGCACTTTTCCGCTAAATCCGTTCATGATGGTAAAATAACCCGAACCGATGTCTTTCACCACCCATTTCTGGTTTTGAAAATGGTAATTGGCATACTGCACTACGGGGCCGCCATCGGCTGTGGAGCTGGCAAACACTTCCATAGCATGGCCACTAAACACATTTGTGATGCTGTAAAAGCCATTGGTACCCGGAGCAATTACAGAACGGACCGAGACCGTACCTGAATATTCAGCTGCATGGTCGTTTACCGGCGCATCGATTTTCGTACAGTGTTGAAGAAAGAGCAGGCAAAGAAGGGCGCCCGTCCAGACCGGACGGCGGCATAGCAATCGTTTTTTCATGCAATCAAAGTTTATAAATGGTTAGCGTAATGACTGTGTTCGTACACAGCCGGGCGCCGGCAGCTTACATCTGCTGTCACTTAAGCCAACAGCTACCCCCTTTGTGTGCGTAAAAAAAGCGGTCTTTAAGAAGAAGCGAAGTTTTTCAATCGAATGGTCCTGATGCCAAACCTCGGCATAGCAAGATGAATGGCAGTCGTTTTACCAGTATGTATCTGTAATAACTGTTTCACTGCACCGTTCAGTTCTTCCAGTTGCGCGCCGGTCGCTTTTCCGCCAAACGCAATCTTTTGAACTTTATCATTGCCTGCTGCATTGAAAAGGCGTACCAGCAGGTCCCTGCCCTCCACTATAACTGCCGATACCTGGTACCCTGTGCCGGTTACATTTACCAATGATCGTTCCTCTTTTTTTACTATTGAAGAAGGCAGCGCTACCAGCGGCTCGTTCCAGTGCGCAGCCTGCTCACTGATGCCGCTCTCATCCCATTTTCCTTTATGGGGTATCAATGCATATTTAATTTCAGTAGTACCTGTTATGGAATGATCTCTTCCCCATAAACCGGCGCCGGAGTACTGAACGTTCAACCCTAAAGGAAAACCTTCACCATGGGCATAACTTGTGGTATGATCAGTAAAAAGCGCAAGGCCGTGATCCTCTTTGGCATCATACACATCCACCCAATTCAAAATAATATTGTTTTTGATGCTGTCCCAGGTAGTAAAAAAGGTATTATGGAGTCTGCTTTCCGTTACGTCAAAAGGGGCATCTTTATAGATCTTTTGCGAGGTAAACTTTACAGGGAACAGCGCCAGCAATTTTTTGCTGTCGTCGTAAAAAGGCTTGTGGTAATTGCTGGCATCCGGGCCACCGCTTTGTTTATAAGCATCGCCAATGCCGGTATTGTTCTTCCATGCTATGTTCAGGCTGCAATCAATTCTGCTGTCACCCTGTCTTAAAGTGATGGTTTGCGTAAAGGGATGGTCCAAAAGCATTCCGCTGATGGCTGCTTTTACCAGAACCGGTCCATTTTCGAGGATGGAAATGGTAACAGGGGTGCGGGAACTCGCGTAAAAACCGCCGTGATTATAAAACTGTCCGCTCAATTCATTGAATCCTCTTTCGTTTTTTGCATCTACAAACTCCCTGTTGTTTAATTTTTTCGCTATAAGGCTTTTAACAACACCCCCCTTCGACCTGTCGATAATCAATGTATAGAGATCGGTTTCCAAAACCACATCACCGCCGTTTAAAATGGTAGCTGTTGCACCGGCTGCGCTGGCGGGGCGCTTATAGCTGATGCTGTATGTTTTATAACCCATAGCAGGAACAACGGCATGGAAACAAATTTCTTTACTGCCCGCCGATTTAGTTATTTGAGAAACTATTTCTTTACCACCGCCATCTACAACAGCCATTTCATTGGTAGCCATACCTGCCGGTAATTTCATTTGCACCACTTCATGCCTGGTATTACCGGTAGTATTATGCACACGAATGGCCCTGATGGAACCCTCCGCATGTTGAGCGGCTGCCTTATACACGATACTGTCGCTGATATCATTTGTTATTTTTGTCCACGCGTTCACTTTATCTGCCCAGGTATTGCCTTTCCTGCCGTTGTATGGAACTATCCAGCAGTCGTGATGTTGCGACAATAGTAAGTTGCGCCAGGCTTCGTCAATGGCACTCGGCCAGGGCTTGTCATCATAGACGGCCGACAGCGCTGCTACCTTCTCAGCCATAACCAGCTTGTTTTCGGCTGTTCGAACCCGCTGTGCCAGCTGTTGTAATACCTGTGAACCCCATACCAGACTTACCAGAATGTCTTCCTGGCTGAATTTCCAGTTTTGCCTGGGTGTTTTAATAGAATGGTTCTCTATATAATCGCGCCATGTTTTGTAGTAGGTGGGCTGATAGCCCCTGTTACCATTACCGATCCAGGGGCCATTTTTCCAACCTGCATCCTGCAGGCTCATGGCTACCGGATTTTTTATGCCATAGGCAAATGCATCTTTAATGTATTTGGGCGAATTGGTCCATGCCTCCGTTTGCCAGGTTGAACCTGGCAGCAGGTTTTCTGTGGCATACCGGGGTACTGTTACCAGTTTGGTACCATCGGGGCCTATCCAGTTCACCAGCTCTCCACCATAAGCGCGGGTATAACCGCCCCAGCAGGTGTTGGGGTTTTTCAAAGACGCATATTTATATCCAAATGATCGTAATATTTGTGGCAACGCGCTGGTAAAACAAGGCTCTTCCGAGGAATAGGTGGTAAAAACGGCATTGGGGAAATATGCTTTTACTTTTTTTATTCCATATGAAAAATGCCGGATCATGCTTTCGCCGGAAGTATTGAAGAAATAACTTTGCCCATAGGCCGGGTTTACATACTCTATCCGGCCGGTATCGGATTGATCCCTGAAAATTTGCTGCAATTGTTTCAACGCAGCAGGCTCCCACACCGCAACCGAATCCCAGGTTTCCGGCTCAATTTCCAGATTGATCTTCCAGAAAGGATTTTCATTTAATTTGTCGACTATAAACTGCGTATACCCTTTGGGATAATGACCATAAACGCCGCCATGATAACCATCGATAAAATAGGCATTCTGTGCATGGGACCTAAGCGTGCAGATGAATAAACAGGTGCAATAAATAATGTTTAGATACGGCTTCATTTCAAACAATTAACTAAACGGGCGGTAACAGGGGCGCCCTGGGGAAGTCACCTGGATGAAAGATTACCTCTATTAAAGAGCGGCCGTTTTTTCCAGGGTCATTTTCCCCATTGCATGCCGGGACCAGGCCCCATAATCAATTCCAGCAGGCCGCCTTTCATCAGGTCGCTGTGATCGATAAAACAGTTGTTGTAAGGTTTACCATTCAAGGTTGCGCTCTGTATGTACACATTTTCTGCACTGTTATTTACAGTTGAAATGATAAAGGTCTGTCCCTGGCTATAGGCGGGATCCAGGGCAATGGTGATTTTGTCAAATACCGGACTGGTAATTTCATACCGGGTTTCGCCCGGGCAAACCGGGTGCAAACCACTTGCGGCCAAAATATACCAGGCCGACATCTGTCCTACATCTTCATTGCCTACCAGGCCTTCAACCGCATTTTTATAAGCCCGTTCACAAATAGTCCTTGTCCATTTTTGGGTAAGTGATGGAACACCTAAACGGTTAAAAAGAAAGGGCACATGATGAACGGGTTCGTTGGCGTGATTGTAATAGTCGTTCCACATCATATTGGGGGGAACCTTTTCAAAAAACCTGGTCAGATCGGCCAGTACTTTTTCTTTACCCCCCATCAGGGCCACCATACCATCCACATCATGGGGTACGAACCATCCCTGCTGCCAGGCATTGCTTTCCATACTTCCATACCATTGTTTCAACCGCCCTTCCGCAGGCCAGGGCTCCCAATTACCGTCTTTTAGCCTTGGCCTGAACCAGCCCTTTTCTTTATCAAAGATGTTGTGGTAGTACTGCGCGCGTTTTGCGTATTTCTCGGCATCCCCCCTTTTTCCCAGCTGCTTCGCCAGCTTCGATACGCACCAGTCGAAATACGCATATTCCAGGGTATAGGAAATGCTTAAAGGATTGGGTGTATACCCCGGCTCTTTGTTACCAAACCGCTCCACCGAACCAACCGATAACTGATAGGCTTTGCCCACATCGTAATTCCTGATGCCCTTCGCATAGGCGTCGGTTAGCACCGATACGGCAGGGTTACCCAGCATACATCCACTATAGGCATTCAACAGCTCCCAGCGTTCAAAATGATCCTTTGCTTTTTGATCTGCCAGGGTGATCAGGGAATTGATCAGATCATTCACCAAGGAAGGGTTGATGATGGTTTGAAGCGGCATCTGGCTTCTGAAAACATCCCAGCCACTGAAGATGGTGCGTTTGGTAAAATTTTCCGACTGATGTACTTTGCCATCTCCGCCCAGGTAATTGCCATCTATATCTTCAAAGATCCGGGGATCGATCATGGTATGATAAAGAGCAGTATAGAAAATTGTTTTTTGCGCTTGCGAGCCGCCGCTTACCTGCATTTTCGACAGGGCTGCATTCCATAATGCACGAGCCTGCTTGTGCAGTTTGTCAAAATCCCAGTCCGGTATTTCGGCCTCCAGGTTCTTGCGGGCTCCTTCTATGCTCACAAAAGAAATTCCGCTTTTCAGCAGCACTTCTTCCCCTTTTTTAGTTGCAAATTCTGTAAAAAAGCCAAGGTGTTTGCCCTGCTTTTTTCTTATACCTTTTATAACAGTTGCTTCCCCTATTCGTTGCTGGTATTTTTCACTTTCCACGTCCTGCCGTTTACGGCCCCAGCTGTCTGGGATGTCGGCACTCCATACACCATAGTTCTTTAAGGGTTTACTGAACTGTGCATAGAAATAAACGGTATAATCGGCATTGCCTTCGCCATTGCCCCAGCCGCCGCCTTCCGGCGTACACTTCATCCATCCCCGGATGGTGTGGTCATCCACTACCTCCACTTCCTGCAGCACCGATGTACCACCCACTCTTCTTGCCAGGTCGATCTGAATGCGGGATAACGCGTGTTTTGGAAAAATAAACCTAAGCAAACCACTATGCGGCGCAGCCGTCATTTCAGCTTTGATGTTGTGATCAGTGAGCGAAACTGCATAATAGCCGGCACTGGCCTTTTCGCTCTTTTTATCATAACGGGAGCGGTATCCTGCAGCCGGATCTTTTAAACTGCCTGCAGCCGTTCTCAGGGGGCCGGTGGCTGGCATTACCAGGAAATTACCCAGGTCGCCATACCAGCCCACACCACTCATTTGGGTAAAGGCAAATCCTTCTATACTCGTATGCTCATAGCTGTAACCAGACCCGTTGTCACCGCCTGTGATGGTGTTGGGACTCAGCTGTACCAGACCGTAGGGAGTAGTGGCGCCGGGAAAGGTTTTTCCCAGGCCGTGATAAATTCCGGCCGCGCCTTCGCTGGTGCTGGCGCCAATAAAGGGATTCACAAGATCAACCGGTTCTTGAGCAAGCGACAAAAAAGAGGCCATTAACAACCCAAAGAAACCTAACCAATTTTTATTTCTCATGATTCTTTCTGTTCATACCGATTGTTGATGAATAGCATTACCGAGCTACAGTGTGCGGTCCCGGGTAAAGCATGGGACAAACGCAACGAAAGTGTATGCATATGCTGCAGCTGGCCACATCAAAACTATTTTGCCAGTGAGAAAGGCCTGTCTTCTTCCCGGATGCCTCTTTGCCTGTTCGGACTACTGCCCATCACCAGACGAAGCGTTCCGCCATGGCTGATGTCGCCGTGTTTGATGAAGTTCCTGTGTAAGGGCTCGCCGTTCAGGGTGGCCGATTGAATGTACACATTTTCCTTACTGTTGTTCACAGCCTCCACGGTAAACTTCTTTCCATTTTCAAGCGTAACGGTTGCTTTCTGGAACAGAGGACTGCCAATCACATATTCATCGGTACCCGGACAAACACTATACAATCCCAGGGCGCTGATCACGTACCAGGAAGACATCTGCCCCTGGTCCTCATCGCCGGGATAGCCGTTTTCAGTGGCGTTGTACAACCGGGACATCACTTCGCGTACCTGCTTTTGCGTTTTCCAGGGCTCGCCGCTGTAATTGTACAAATACGGCGCATGCTGCACCGGCTGATTGCCGTGCGCATATTGTCCCATGCCGGCCAGCACCATTTCCTTCATCTCATGGATCTCCTGTTTATAGGAACCATATTTTACGGCATTGGAGCCATGAAATAAACTGTCGAGCTTTTTATTGAAGATGGCTTCACCACCCAACATCCGGATAAGATCGCTTATGTTGTGAAACACCGACCAGGTCCACTGCCAGGGATTTCCTTCCGTAAAGGCCCCACCCCATTCCACAGGGTCAAAATCCTCCGGGATCCATTCGCCGTTGCTGTTGCGGCCACGCACAAAACCCGCTGTGCTGTCGAAGACATTCCTGTAATTGTACATCTGGCGGCTAAAAATGTTCTCGTAAAATGTATTGCCGGTAAGCCTGGCGAGCTGGTAAGCGCAGAAATCGTCGTAGGCATATTCCAGGGTCTTTGCGGCGCTTTCCCGTACTTTATCCTGCGGAATATAACCTAACCGGAAATAATATTCGTGTCCCTCCCGGCCGCTGGAACCGCCCATCAGGCTACGGCTGGTGGCTTCGTGATAATAGGCTTTTAAAACGGAATCAGGATGGAAGCTGCGAATGCCTTTTACCCAGGCATCGGTGAGTAGAGAGATGGCATGATTGCCCACCATTACGCCCGACATGCCCGGGTTCGACCAGGTGGGCAGCCAGCCGCATTGCTGTTGTGCATCGAGCAGGGATTGCATATACCGTCCCTGCATAGTAGGATGCAGGATATTGCTTAGCGGGAACTGCGCCCGGAAAGTATCCCAGAAACCATTGTCGGTATACATGTAACCGGGATGTATTTTACTGTCATAAGGACTGAAGTAATACGGGTTGCCGTTCTTGTCGAGCTCATAAAACTTATGAGAAAACAGGTTGGCGCGGAACAGGCAGGAATAAAAGGTTGCTTTTTCATCTTCGGTGCCGCCTTCCACTGTTATTCGGCCCAACAGTTCATTCCAGGATCTTTTTGCCGCTTCGCTGGTTTGCGCTACATTTTTATAGCTGCCGAGCTCCTGTTGTAATGTGATCGCTGCCTGTGCAGCGTTAATATAAGAGGAAGCGATCTTTACCTGCACCACGCCGCCGGGTTTAAACTGTACAAAGGCGCCTTTACCGTCACCGGAATCGGTTACATTTTTATGTTGAATACGATTCGACCGGTCCTCCCAGGTGCCATATGACAGAAAGGGCTGATCGAACCGCATCTCAAAATAGCAGCGGAAGGCTGCGGGAATGAAAGTGCCGTTGTGCACCCAGCCGGTGATCTTCCGTTCATCCGGATGAATGGTGACACTGCTTGTTTTGGTATAGCCATCGAGCACCAGGTAAGCCTCTTTTCCTGTAGGAAATGTGAACCGCATATGCCCGCTGCGTTCTGCAGGCGCGATCTCTGTGGTAACGCCATTACCCAGTTTTACTTTGTAGTAGTGCGGTTTTGCCATTTCACCGGCATGGGTAAAAGACGAAGCCCTTTTGTCTTCGTTTACTTCCAGGGCGCCCGTGACCGGCATGAGCGAGAACACCGCATAGTCGCCCATCCAGGGACTGCATTGATGTACCTGCTGAAAGCCCCGGATCGTTTGTGCATTATAAGTATACTTCCAGCCATCGCCATTTTTGCCGGTTTGCGGCGACCAGGAATGCATGGGAAACGGGACGGCAATGGTTGGATAGGTATTACCATACGAAAGGCCCCAATGTGAATTGGTGCCTTGCAGGGTGTTCACATAGTCAACCAGGTTCTTCTGAGCATAAGTGGCCCCGGTCGCAAACAGCAAGAGGGCCATCATACCTGTTTTCAATTTATTCATAGCTGGCATGCTTACAGTGTAAAGTCGCATTAAACAGCTTTTACCGCCAGTAAGGAGGCATAAATAATCAGGATCTTTGAAATAAAGGATCAAAGGTCCACAGAAAACTTCTTTTTTTCCTTTTGCCCATATTGCTTCAGCAGCAACGTTACGCCGCCTGTAAGCAGTTTGGCAGCAGCCTCTATTGTCACCAGTTTTTCTTCACCGGGCAGTAAGGTGAAATAATTTTCTGACATGATCACCGGAAGCACGCGTTCCTGCGTGGCTTTGTTAACCAGTCGCAGGCGGTTTCCGAAGGCTATGGTGCCGGAATTATTTTTTACTATCACCTTCAGTTTTCCGGTTCCGCCAACCGACTCTTTACCAACCAGCTTACATGACAGGTCGGCCGCCGGCAGGGACTTTAGGCTGGTGTAATCCAGGTCATTGACACCGTTCCGCCAATAGAAGTTATCAGACAAGACGTTGCCTGCAGCATCTTTCAGTTCCAGTTTGATAAAATGAAGTGGCGTAAACACCGCGCCGGATCTGTTCTCGCCATTGAAGTCAAGGGTAAATGCTTCAGCAATATTGCTGGAAAGAACATCGATCCGTGCCTCTTTGCCGAGGTGCGTAAGCTCTTTTCCATGGAGATCATAAATGGTAGCTTTTGCGATTGCCCCTTTTAGGTCGATTGAACTTGTATTAACTACTTTTATGCTATTGTTCGAAGCGTTCCATTGGATATGCAAAGGCTCACAAGCCTTTCTGGCGCCCCAGTAAGCCCCGGTAGCATCGTAATAATAGTCATAGGTTTGCCATACGAAAGAGGGATAAGCCGACTGGCTCATCCAGATCAGCAGCCCGGAAGCATCATTCCACATTTTATCGTTCCAGGCTTCATACATGCCTTTCATCACTTCAATATTTAAATACTGCGCTTTTTCGCAGAACTCTTCCAGGCTGGCCGATTCACCAAATTGTTTATTTACCGCTGCTTTGTAATTGAGCGGATTGGCATTGGAAGCTTCTTTACCAAAAAAGTGTCGGTTCCAGACAGTGGTATCTGAATTTTTTAATGCTTCGTCTGTTGGCAATGGCCATAACTGACCGGCAGGAATGAATTTCTTTACACTTTCATACGTTGGAAAAGCAGCTGTTCCTATTTCTGAACGCAAGCCATAACCGCGGTCTGAGCCATATGGATAAGGCGGTTTGTTCCAGGCCAGGTTGCTGCCCGAAGTTTCAAAGTGGTGTTTAGGCGGCTGATTTCCCCACCATCCGCTGCCGGATAAACCATCCTGGTTGGAACTGGATTTATACATCCTGTCGTTATGGTCTTCCAGCGCAACGATCGATCTGAGGTAATTATCCAGTGCCGGCTTGGGATGTGTTTCATTGGCGCCGCACCATAAGGCGATACTCGGGTGGTTTCTCAAACGCTTTACTTTATCAAGGGCATTGGCTTTAAAGTCATCATCATTGGCCACGTCGTCGTAGGCCACGTATAACCAGAAATCGTCCCATACCATAATACCGTAGCTGTCGCAATAGTCGTAAAACGCATCGTCAGTAACACAGCCGGTCCATAACCTGATCATGTTATAGTTCATGTCTTTGTGTAACCTGACCTTTGTTTCATATTCGTCACCATGACAACGAAGCAGGTATTCGCTCATTCCCCAGTTCCCTCCTTTCAAAAATAATTTCTGGCCGTTGATGAAAAAGGTCATAACCGGCCATCCGGCGGCATTTTTTACAAACTGGTATTCATATTTTTTTATACCGAAACGAATTTCTTTTACATGCGACACACTGTTGCCTACACTGCAGTTCAATGTACAGGTATACAAATTTGGTTCGCCATAACCATTGGGCCACCAAAGTCTGGGATTGTTGATGATGAATTCCGGAAAATCTTTCCGGTCGAGGTAGATCCTGGAAGAAGCGCCCGCATCCAGCGTGATCTTTTTGGAGAACTGGATGTTTCCCGGCTGAATGACTCCGGAAATAGTAACTTCCTGTTTGGCAGCAGACGCGTTTCTAAGTGTTGAGGAAACGTATAAATAAGCAATATCGTTCGACTCCAGTTCTGACCTGATCCATGGATCTTCCACGGTCACATCACCGGTGATCTCCAGATAAGCATTACCGGTAATGCCCGCCAGCCTTCCAGGCACATAGGGCATCCAGTCCCAACTCGCTGCCGACAGGTAGGTTGGGCTGGCGGCAACACCAAAACTTTCTTTGGAAATACGCTTCTTCTTTTGATCTGCATCCGTGATCAAAACGGCCACGGCATTTTTACCGGAGCTCCTGATCAGATCAGTTATATCGTATTTTGTTCGAAGCATGTGCCCGCTGACATCTTTAGTAGATGTTGCAGTTCCGGATAATTTGGTTCCGTTACAATAGAAATCTGCATAGCGGTTGGTATTATCAAAATGAAGCCATACGCGTTGGCCCTTGACATAATTGGCACACAGTTCAAATTCGGTTCTATACCAAAACGGACGGTTAAAGAACGATTCGTCTACCTTGTAAATATTGTCGCCATAGTTCGGGTCGGGGACAATTCCGGCGTCTACATATGACGTAAACACCGTACCCGGTACAATACCCTTTATATAAGCAGGAAGTTTAAAACCCGGTGTGGATATTTCGTAGCCTGAGTTTTTCAGGTCTGCCTGGGGTTTGATCTCCCATACTAAGCCCGGACTGGCACTATTCAACGATATCCTGGTGGTTTGTGTATTGGCTGTAACCGAGGCGAGCATTATGCAAAACAACAGTAAAAAGGGGCTTCTGATATTCATTTATATCACGCTTTCTCTCTAGTCACTTATTTACCCTTTTACCGCTATTTATCTATTAGTGCATGAAAGCTTTGCATATTACATTTTACCTACGCATTTAAACCGACCGTCGGTACTTTGCAAGATGTTATACGCCAGAGAAATCCAATGACCCGCAAAAAATTGACAGGAAAAAACAGGAAATCAATTATTTACAATAAGGCGGCATATACTCTTTATCTAATTTATTTGTATTTTAGCCCCCCTGCGAAACAGATTTTTGCCGGTTCTAGTCAAATATTAACCCACTAAAAGCCATAACTATGAAATATCCTAAAAATGTATTACTTATAGAAGACGATGAAGATGACCGTGATCTCTTTAGAGCTGCTTTGAAAGAGTGTTGTGGGGCCGTAGATGTAAAATATGAAAGCAGCGGCAAAAGCGCAACGAATTTACTAATGGATGACCGTTTCGTTTCACCGGAAATAATATTCATGGATTGGGTTATTCCAGATTACAGCGGTAAAGACTTTCTAAATCTCCTGAGAAAAACAGAACGTTTTTCAAATGTACCCGTGGTCATCATTTCTGATGCTATTCCGGAAGTGGTTATGAAGGAGGTAAAAGACCTAACAGGCATCATTTTTCTTTCAAAACCATCAGTAATGGCCGATTTTGTCAATAAGCTGAAATATATCTTTACACTCGACTTCGAACACTTTAAAAATATTAATATTTGAGATTCAATGCTTAATGCCTCATTAACAAGTAGTTTCACTAAAATACTTGTTTTAGATCAATAATTTAGGCAGATTTGTAGCAGGTTTAAGAAACCAGTGCCGGGGCCATCCTGACGCTGACTTCATTTTCCAAACTTAATCTTAAAATGAAGACTACAAAACGCATTCTGCTTATTGATGATGACGAAGATGACTGCTTCTTTTTCAGCACTGCCCTGGAAGAATTTGATTCGCCGGTAGAGTTCTTTTTTGACAGAGATAGTGAAGTAGCTATTGAAAAGCTCAGAAAAGACAAGGACGCTGTTCCTGACATTTTGTTTCTGGATTGGAATATGCCCCGCATGACTGGCCGGCAATGTCTTTTGGCCATTCGAAGAATACTTCGATATGCTGACTTGCCGATAGTCATATACACTACCTCTCAGACTCAGGCAGACCAGGATGAGGCAAAGCGGCTCGGTGCTTCCTACTTCCTCACTAAACCTGCAACCATTGGCCAGTTGCGCAAAAAATTAAAGGATATATTGTCTATGGATTGGAAAGTTTCCCAAACATAACTGTCGCCTACCCTGCACCGGGATATTTATATGCACGGTCACTATAAATCTTAAGTAATATTTCTAATTTTGTTATATCTTGGTTAAGGCAATTGATTAGAAGCAGTCTCACAAGAGGCTGCTTTTTTTTAGATAAATGCTCTATAGCTTACAAAATATCTCTTACCTATGATCTTGCACCATGCGAAAGACCCCTTGCAATCACTCGTTTTTTTTGGCGATTCTTTATTTAATGTGATCGGTCGGGAGACAGAGCTATTAAAACTTTATATAGCCATTACCATTGAAAGGCCGACGATTATGTTTGAAATTAAAGGCCGTCCCCGAAAGCGATATTATTTTAGAGCCATACATTGGGATAAAACCCTTTTAGTGGGAGTTCAAAATGATAATGGCATATGGAATGTAAGCCAGTATTTTCAAGATCCGGGCGGCCTCACCATGTTGGAGATTTTCCGCGCAGGAAAACAGCTGATATAAATTGAATGTGTGCAATCACCGGCGTGCAGAAGGATAAAAAGAATCGGGTCATCTTGATTTAATATTATCGAAATGGCTGATCGCCTTCAGAAAATCACCTTCCATGTTATTGGCGATCAATTGAAGGATCGATTTTAATTCATTGTAATTAGCAGGCTTCGTAAAAAAGCAATCTGCACCGAGGTCAAACGCAATATTTGCCTCTCTTTGATGTGAAGAAGTGGTATATATGAATACCGGAATGTGCCTGTAGGCTTTGTGGCTTTTTAATTGTATCAGGCATTCCCATCCATTCATTACCGGCATATTGATATCGAGAAAAATCAATTTGGGGTATTCTGAAGGTTGTTTGCTGTCAAGCATCTGCAAAACCGTCCGGCCATTGTCTGCGCAATAGCAGGTTATGGAGGAATCAACCGTTTCTAACGCTTCACAAAACAGCTCTCTATCGTCCGCATCATCGTCAGCTAATAAAAATATATGTTTCATGTGAGTGACTTAACTTACCGGAAGCGTTATGATAAATTGCGATCCTTCACCCTCTTTGCCCTTTGCAGTTATACTACCTCCATGTCGTTCCACGATCTTTTTACAAAGTGCAAGTCCAAGTCCTGTGCCCTCATATTGATCTTTTGAGTTTAGACGGGTAAAGGTCTTAAAAATAACCTCTGCCTTGCTTTGGTTAAATCCGATGCCGTTATCCGTAACCCTGATTTGCAGGTACTGCTTCTCATGGTCAAATTCCTTGTTGTCCAATTCGGTTCCTGTTAACCGCTCTGATGAAATCCTTATTACAGGTTTTTCAGCTTGTCGTACAAATTTCAGCGAATTGTTAATTAAATTGTAAAACAATTGGTATAATAATACCCGTGAACCTACAATAGAGGGAAGCATGTCTTTTTCTATGGTCGCGTTCTTCTGTTGGATTAGTAATTCCAGATCTGATTGAATTTGCTCTATCACTTCTGCCAGATCCACTGTTTCACTTTTTTGATCCGTGGCTGTAAGCGATGAATACATTAATACACCATCGATCATGGCGTACATTCGGTTAGCTGCATTTTCAATTTTTTGTAAAAAGCGTTCGCCTTGTTCTGGCAATAATGTACCATACTCCTCTTTTAAACGGCTGACAAAGGTTCTTACCTTCCGAACAGGTTCTTTTAGATCATGAGAAGCTACGTGCGCAAACTGTTGAAGGTCATCGTTCGAACGATGCAATTCCTGGTTGGCCTGCAAAAGTTCAGACGTCCTTTCTGCAACAAGACGCTCCAGCTTTTCCTCTATTGCCTTTCTTTCCTCAATATTTGTTAAGGCGCCAACCCATTTAATTACGCTTCCATGTTTATCTAATACAGGATTACCCAACACGTAAAACCATTGGTAGCCACCGTCTTTGGCTTTTAACTGAAATTCAAATACCACTGGTTGCCCACTTCTGATGCTTTGCTGCCATCTTGCGTATAAAGCCGAAACATGTTGGGGGTGAATGTATTGTGCCCAGCCATCACCACAGGATTGTTCAGGTGTACTGCCGGTGTAATCGTACCACTGTTGGTTGAAAAAGTCGCAGTAGCCTTCCCCGGTGGCTGTCCAAACCAATTGCGGCAGCGACTGCGTTAATGTGCGGAAACGGCTTTCACTTTCTTTCAATGCATCTTCTGCCAACTTTGCTTCCGTAATGTCAGCTACGGTACCAACAGTGCGAAACAGCTGCCCTTGCTCATCAAAAAAAGCTTTTCCATGTGCCTTTATCCATTTGATAGCTCCGCTGTTTCTTTGTATAATCCGATATTCTGTTGCAAAACTTTTATTAACCCTGCCATTGATAATAGATGCAAACAGGTTATCCTGTTCTTTTCTGTCATCAGGATAAATGCTGTCGAATGCAATGTGAAGGTTATATTCCTCGTTTGAGTCAAGTCCGTAAATAGCAGCTATATTTCCGCTGCCTACAACAACCTGGCTTTTTACATCAAAATCCCAGATGCCCAAATTAGTTGCATTAATAGTAAGGGCATACCTTTCTTCGTTTATTTTTAATTGACTTTGTATCCGGATCCTTTCTGTTATATCACTGGCGGTGCCAAACCATTCAACGATATTTCCATCCTTGTCCAAAATAGGGATCGCTCTGGAAAAAGTCCAGCCCAATGTGCCATCAGCACGAATTACCTGGTGCTCCAGTTGAAATATGGATTTTGTTTCTATCGCCCTCGCAATTGCATGCTGTACCCTTTCCTGATCTTTTGGATGTATGTATTTGTCGAGCCAGTCCTTAATAGGTTCTCCGGTATCGGAAATAAAACCGCGGCCTTTCAATTCCTGCATTTCGGTCCAGTCTGGACTCATCCGATACACAACATCAGAAGTGGCATTCACCAGGGCCCGGAAACGTTCTTCGCTTTCCCTGATCCTTTCCTGGGCATTTTTTTCATCTGTTATATCCTGTGCGATCCCATATATTCTTTTAGGCACACCATTTTCATATTTTACCTTACCGTGAATGCGAAGCCAGTGCACAGTGCTGTCTTTCCAGATCACCCTTGCTTCATAATGTAAGGCGCCGGTTTGCAAGGCTATTTCATACGCTTTATTGCGTACCGGCAGGTCATCCGGATGCAATGCATCTAACAGATCCTGGTGTGTCCACTCTCTTGTAGGATCTAAACCGCAAATGACAGCGAGCCTTTCAGAAAAAACGATAGAAGATTGAACAAGATCCAGATCAAAGGTTCCCAATTGCCCTGACTCCACCGCTATTCGAACTCTCGTTTCACTCTCCTCTATTTTTTTTCTTGCGACCACTTGCGGGGTTACATCAATGGAAGTAGCCAACTGACCCACTATCTTGCCTTCATCATCCCTCATAGGATCGATGATGGCATTAAAATACCGCAGTTCCTCCTTACCGTTTGTAAAGATCTGGATTGGTATCTCTTTTCCTTCGAACCGCTTCCCTGTACGGTAAATTTCTTCATGAATCGGTGCGGCGCTTTTGCGGAGGTCAGGCCTGACATCAAACAAACGTTTACCTATCACTTCTTCTCTGGATTGCTGCCAAATAGTAAGATTATATTGATTAATATATTCAATTATTAGGTCAGGGCCCTTCAAAGCACCGACAGCAAATGGCACTTCATTAAATAGGTTGTAGATATCTTTTAGCGCCTTGTCTTTTTTTTGTGTAATACTGATTTGTGAGCGTACCCTCGCTAACAATTCTTTCGCTGAAAATGGTTTAACCAGATAATCGTCAGCACCAATATCAATGCCTTCTATTTTAGCCTCCTCACCTGCCCTTGCAGACACCAGGATCACCGGAAGGGTTGACACTTCTTCTGTCTTCTTAATGGTTTTTAACAACTGTATGCCATCCATTACCGGCATCATCACATCGCTTACCACTAAGTCAATATGCCTCTCTTTTATTTTCAGTAAAGCATCCATTCCATTGCTGGCGGTAGCTACATTGAAATCTTTCTGTAAGATGTTTCTGATATAGCTCAGCATGTCGGCGTTATCATCCACTACTAAAATCGTTGGTGCATCTTTCAGACTACCCTCTGCATCTAAAGCGGCAGGCTTCTGAAGGAGTGCATCTGCCTCTTCGATAAAAGCTTCGGAAATACTCGCATCAAAACCCGTCTCCTTGTCTACAACATTTGCCAAAGGAAGATGATGTTTCCCTGCCGGGATGGAAACGACAAATTCTGTTCCTTCACCAGCCTTACTCTTCACTGAAATTTGTCCACCATGCATTTGTACAAGCTCTTTTACCAATGAAAGTCCGATACCGGTCCCTTCATAAGTTCTCCCTGTCGCATTTTGTACCCGGTGAAAACGTTCGAACATCTTAGGAAGTTCTTCTTCAGGAATACCGGTACCTGTGTCTTTGACCTTTAAAAGAACATGCCCACTTTCTGAATGCAGTGAAATACGGATGCTGCCGGCGAGTGTATATTTAAATGCATTAGACAGCAGATTAAGCACAATCTTTTCCCACATTTCTCTATCCACATACACCGGCTCAGAAATCGGATCACAATGAACCAGGAACTGTAAACCACCGTGTTCAATTACAGAACGAAAACCAGCAGAAATTTCGGTCGTATAACGGCATAGGTCGGTAAGTTGAAACTGAGCTTTGACCTTTCCTGCCTCAATACGACTGAAATCAAGCAGGTTATTAACAAGCCGCAACATTCTTAACGCATTGCGATGTGAGGTTTCTATTGCCTCTTTATGCTCAGTTACCATTCCTTCCTGCTTCCGGTTAAGCAACTCCTCAAGTGATCCCAGTATTAAGGTTAGCGGTGTGCGGAATTCATGTGAGATATTAGTAAAAAAAGCCGTTTTAGCTTTATCAATTTCGGCAAGGGCTTCTGCGCGTTTACGTTCTTGTTCATATGCTAATGCATTGTTGACCTCCGTGGTAATGTGATCAGCAATCAGTTGCACGAAATGCCTGAACAATTCATCGAACTGCCTGTATGGATTCAATGCAGCCGTTAGAATCGCTATCGGTGTTTTCCTGCCCTGACTTACGATAGGCAGATGAATTAAGTGATTCGCTTCAATATCCCAGCCCCCTTTTGGTAATTCCTTTCTCTTTTCATTATCCTCCAATACCAGATTACCAGAGGAATAAGCCCTGTAAAAACAGCTGGTATCGCCGGTTAAACTATTCAGGTTAATGGATAATGGTAAAAATTGCTGCTGCTCTGATGTTCCCACGAATGAAACAGGACTGGCCTTGTTTTCATCCTCATTGATTTTATAAATGATCGCAAAAGGGAAGTCCTTGTTATTTCTTTGCAGCACTTTTGCTGCGGAAGCTAAAACTTCATCTACCGTTTTGGAAGTTCTGTCGAGATTCCCTAATCCACGCAAAGTTTGCAATTGACGTTCATTAAGTACAGTTTTCGTGGTTTCGATCACCGCATTGAACACACCTTCCACTTTTCCGCCTTCACCATAAATGGGAGTAAATGTAAAATTGAAATAACATTCTTCTGTATAGCCATGGCGCTTCATGGGAAGAAATGCATCTGTAGAACCTCCCGGTTCACCGCTGAAAGCCTTCCGGAATTGAGGCTCGATGACCTCCCATATTTCAGGCCAGACTTCCTTCGCCGGTTTGCCCAAAGCCCACGGATGTTTATTGCCTGGGATCGGCGCCCAGGCATCGTTATAGAGAAGGATCAGATCGTTTCCCCAATAAATAGCTATCGGAAAATTGGAATTGAGGCAAATACTAGTTGTTGACCGCAAACTTTGAGGCCAGTTAAGGGGATCTCCCAGTGGGGTCTTTGACCAGTCTAATTCCCGAATAAACCGCCCCATTTCACCCCCACCGGATAAAAACTCCGGGATAATGCTATCTGTACTGCTCACTGAACGCTGTTTCATAGTTCAAGTTGACTGAAGTTACGAAATTGCACAAAACCATTATCTATTACATCACCAGCCCAAAATTAATAAAAGGAACATTTGTAGCTGAACGGCAAGGCCCCTTATTTTAAACAGGAAGGTTACACCCCATACACTCTCGATCCAGTTACTCAAATACTTTCAGCCTGATCAGATAGATCAATGATTCATTGATTTTAAGGTACTCCGCATATAGCACCTTGTACATTGCCCGGCAGCCGCTTACCAAGCGTTTACATTAGCATTTATCTAAAAAATAATTTATTCCACTATGATTTTGAATCGCAGTATATAAATGTCAAACCAATTGACGTTTACAAAATAAGAACTCTTTATGGGTTAATGATATAAGGCCTGCATCTTTAATGTGGGCCGTTATTAATCTCAGAAGATCTTCGTATCGATAGATTTCCTTTGATACAGTAGCGAAATTTAGAACCGCATTATCTCTATAGTTCATGTTAAGGATTACGGCCTGGGTTTTTTAATGCGGGCCTTTTAGATCAAGGAGTTTTCGACCCTCTATTTTTCAAAGTAAGTAAATGCTTTGCACTAAAAGCCTCCCCTTATGTACCGGTTTAAGCTTACAGTAAAAATCATACCACGTGTTGATTGTTAATCGTTTGTTACAATGTCAGCAGACTTCAGGCTCTTGATTAAGTTTCAGTATTCCTGGGCCTTTAATAATAGTCATTTTTGAACTTATACCACCATATCCGGGAGGACGGTAGATAATTCAATATCTTTATGTTAAATAAAGGAAATGGAGAATCAAACGGTGCCACCGACAAACGTACATCAGCCCTCAAAAGAACTTTCTTCAGGTTATCTGGAGGAGAGCTACATTCTGAATATGTTACCAGAGGGAATTTTCGTATGTGATATGTCAGGTGTCATTATGAAATATAATGACCAGGCCGCACAGATTTGGGGCAGACGGCCTCAAATGGGTAGTATGCATGACCGTTTTAACGGCGCCTGGAAAATCTATGGTTCTAATGGTAGGCTTTTGCCACATGAACTATCACCTACAGCTGAATGCATTAAAGACGGAATTGCCCGCAAAGGAATTGAATTAATATTTGAACGGCCAGATGCTACACGAATAGATGTTCAGTTAAACGTCATTCCTGTAACGAACGATAAGGGTCTCCAGGTCGGCGTAATCAGCTGTTTTTATGATAATACAGACAAAAAGGATACTGAAAAGCAACTGTATCGAAAAACCGTCGAATTACAAGATTATGTTGAAAATGCCACTGTCGCACTCCATTGGGTGGATGAGAATGGAATTATCAAATGGGCCAATAAAGCGGAGTTGGATATGCTCGGCTATCATGAAGACGAATATATCGGTCATCACATTGCAGAATTTCATGTCAACCGCAATAAAATAGAAGAGATTCTGGCCAAGTTGAACTGTAACGAGACGTTGAATCAATACGAATCAGAATTGCGTTGCAAGGACGGGACTATTAAGACAGTTCATATTAGCTCGAGTGTATTCCGGGAAGATGGAAAATTTGTACATACCCGGTGCTTTACCATGGATGTTACCGAAGAAAAAAAGTTGGTTCGGGCTATCATAGATAGCGAAGCGCGTTATAAAAGTTTGGTTAATAGTTTACCGGTTGCTGTATACTCCTGTTCTAAAGAAGGAACCATTACCTTTTTCAACGAAGTAGCGGTAGAATTATGGGGTTACAGACCTGATATCGATAATAATTTGCTGAAGTATTGCGCTTGTCATAAGGCATATGTCGATGGTAAATATATACCGCCCCATGAAACGCCGATGGCGATCACGCTGCAAACAGGAAGAGCTTTCCGGAATGTGGAGGCATATGTTGAACGGCCCGACGGCTCGGGCTTTTTCGCTTGTATAAATATCGATCCGGTTTTTGATGCCGACAATAATTTAATCGGAGCCATCAATGTTTTCCAGGATATAAGCAATTTTAAACGCGCTGAAGCAGCATTAAAAGACAGTGAATCGAGATACCGGCAACTTATTCACACTTTGGAAACACCCTTATATACAACGGATCCGGATGGCCGGATAACGCTGTATAACAGAGCTGCAGTTGATCTATGGGGCAGAGAGCCTGAAATCGGAAAGGACCTTTGGTGCGGTTCTTTTAAAATCCTTAACAATGATGGTTCTGATATGCCACTCGACACATGCCCAATGGCTATATGCCTGAAAGAAAAACGGCCTGTTTATGGCGAAGAGATCCTGGTGGTTCGCCCTGATGGATCCATAAGAAATGTTGCACCGCATCCCCAACCAATTTTAGACAGTTCGGGCAATATGACAGGGGCAATAAATATGCTGGTTGATATTACCCGAATGAAGCAAACAGAAAAGGCATTGCGGGAAAGCGAGGCAAAATACCGTACGCTGGCTGGTTCTCTCGAAAAAGAAGTTGAAAGAAAAGTGCAAGACCTAAAATCCAAAAGTGAAGACTTAAAAAAGAGCGAAGAACGTTATCATAAGATGATAGAAGAGGTGGAAGATTATGCCATCATTCTGTTAGATAAAGATGGCATCATTCAAAACTGGAATAAAGGTGCTGAAAAAATAAAAGGTTACAAAGAAGAGGAAATTGTTGGAAAAAGTTTTCAGGAGTTTTACCTGCCTGAGGATAGAAAAAACGGGTTGCCATTAAAGTTACTTAACCTTGCAAGAGAAACGGGCAAAGCAGTTCATGAAGGCTGGAGAAAAAGAAAGGACAATAGCATTTTCTGGGTGAGTACTGTCTTAACAGCCCTTCATGACCTTGATGGTCGTGTAATTGGATTTTCGAAAGTGACGCGTGATCTCACTGAGCGAAAGCAGTCGGAAGATAAAATGAAAGAGTATCTGAACCAGCTTGAATTCCAAAATCAGGAGCTTGAACAGTTCGTTTATGCCGCATCACATGACTTAAAAGAGCCTTTGCGAAAAATCCATTTTTATAGTGATTATATTGCGCAAGATGCGTCCAGTCAATTAAGTAACAAATCCGGTGACTATATAGGTCGAATTATTAATGCAGCTAATAGAATGCATAACCTCATAGAAGACTTATTGATTTATTCCCGCACGACTGCAAAACTGGAAAGTTATGAGACCTTTGATTTGGAAGAAATGGTAAACGAAGTAACACATCTTTTTAAAGAGGAGTTGGACCAAAAAGATATAACAGTTAAAACGGGCACACTTACAATTATAAAAGCGATTCCCTTTCAAATAAAACAGTTGCTAATAAACCTTTTCGATAATGCATTTAAATATAAGCATCCTGAACGAAAATTACTTATTAGCATAACTTGTGAACAGATACCAGGTAACTTAGTCCCGGAATATATGGCAGACCCCAGGATTGTGTATCATAAGCTTTGCATCGAGGATAATGGCGTAGGTTTTGACACTCAGTATGCCTACAAAATTTTCAATATATTTCAGAGATTAAAAAATGCATCTACTGTAGCAGGATCTGGAATTGGATTAGCCATCTGTAAAAAAATTGTACAAAACCACAATGGTTTTATCCATGCATCAGGAAAACCAAATGAAGGCGCCAGATTTTCAATATATCTACCAATTCAGCTTTGATTGGGGTCACAAAATGCCAGTAACTTTTTTGCCAGCGTTTGAAGAGCTTTCATGCTATTGGGTTTCACAAGGTAGTCAGTAGCTCCATTATTCAAGCATTCATGAATATGGATAGGAGCATTGGAGGTACTTAATACAATTTTTGGGATGTGGTTGTACCGGTCGTTTTGTTTCATAAACAACAACATTTCCGACCCATTTATCTCCGGCATGCTATAATCAAGAATTACCAGGCAAGGCAAATCCTGGTCTACGCTTGCATTCAAAAATTCAAGGGCGGTTTTGCCGTGGGTAAATTTCTGTATTTGGACGGTTGGTTCTTCCCGTAAAAAAGCCTCTTCAATTAATTCCAGATCTTCCCGATCATCATCTGTTATGAGAATTTTAACCGACTTATTTTTCATATCGATGCAAAGCTGAAATTTCAATGTAAGTTATCAAAAAGAACATTAAATTACTGCAAAGACTTACATTTCAAATTATAACAATATAACAAATACGGGACCAAAACCGATATATACCCGATAGATCTCATTTTCAATTGTTTACACATCAAGTGAAA
The DNA here is from genome assembly GCF_016924755.1 of Longitalea arenae. Taxonomy (GTDB): domain Bacteria; phylum Bacteroidota; class Bacteroidia; order Chitinophagales; family Chitinophagaceae; genus Niastella; species Niastella arenae. The sequence goes on from NZ_JAFFJX010000006.1 coordinate 340,923, forward strand.
AGTCAGGCATGTTTACCGGCAATAAGATGGTGTATGTAGTGCCAACGCCGGGTTTTGAATGGCAAAATATCTCGCCAAAATGGTTGTCTACGACCTTTTTACAAATGGTTAAACCAAATCCAAGGCCCTCTACATCAAGATGAAGACGCTTGAAAATTTCGAAAACATATTCATTGTATTCGTTAGAAAACCCAATGCCATTGTCGGCGTATTCGATGCGTACGAAATCTACGTACCTATACTTATCCTCATGCACTTTATAATCGTTATATTGACTAATAACGCCTTTTACAGAAATCCTTAGTTTCCGGTTTTTGTCGCGGTACTGTATTGAATTTTTGATCAATTCATAGAAAAGCAGTTTGATCTGTGACAAGTAGCCCTGAAGGTGCGGAAGATCTTCAATTTCCGCTACAATATCTTCAAAAGCAAGCGTAGACCGGGCAAGCGCTAAGCTTTCCATAACTACTTCTTTCAGGGATAACACCTGTATTTGCTCTGTATTGCCGGTAAGTGAGACAAATTGTGCGAGACACTGCGTTAAAAGAACCAGACGATTAATGGAAGCATCTATTTTTTGATAATAATTATTTACACTCTCGTTCTCTGTGTCAAATGCACGTTTAATAGATTGTGTGAATAAACTTATCTTTCTGATCGGCTCCTGTAAATCGTGTGAAATAACTTTATTGAAAGCAGTTAATTCTCTGTTAATCTGCCTCAGGCGTAAAATCTGTTTATCAAGCAGCTTGGTTTTTGATTCCAATTCCTTTTGAGCGATGGTCAGTTCAGTGTTCTCTTTAACAATTTTTTCCGCACGCTGTTTCGCTTTCAATAATTCTTCTTCATATTTTTTTCTTTGCCATACTGCAACAATTACACAAGTATTTATGCAATGCCCCTCTTCCTCCTCACGATGTCCATATACCAGCACTGGAATTTCTTTTGCTTCATTGCTTTTAAGCGACAGAAATATCTCCTCTATTTTCTTTTCGAGTTTTATTAAAGGGAACAGATGTGTTTGATAAAAAATTCGAGATGCAAGAGTGAGGATGTGTTCTATTTTTTTACCGCTCAGGTCGCTGCTTTTGTATTGTAACAATTTAAGCAACCAATCATTAATGTAAGTAATGTTGCCGTCATCTGTAAAAGAGATAACGCCGGCTGGAATTTTCTGTATAAAGCCGGAGGCTCCTTGTTGTGTACCTGCCATCAATTGAATGAAAAATTGTTCAAATACTCACTAATAACCTGTATCGTTTCTTCCGGATGACTCATATGCGGACAATGACCTGTAGCCTTTAGCACTATAAGCGTACTATTTTTTAGGTTTTTATGCAAGTATTCCCCCACTTCATATGGTGCTATTAAGTCTTCAGAACACTGCATGATTAATGTAGGATGGCTAATTTTCCGCAAATCGTTCCTGTTATCTGAAAAAAATGTTGCTTCCGCAAATAGCCTTGCTATAACCGGGTCTGTAGAACAAAAACTGTCCACTAGTTCTTCAGCTAATTCCGGGCGCTCGGGGTTCTTCATAATAGCTGGTCCTAAGAAATTCGCCCAGCCAATATAGTTCTTCTCCATCGTGCTTAGTAGTTCTTCGATATCGCTGCGTTCAAAACCCCCTATATAGCCGTCGCCATCATTAATGTACCTCGGGGATGGGCCGACCAGGATAAGGCTTGAAAAATAAGAAGGCCCTTTTATTGCCGCTAACATACCGATAACACTACTAACTGAGTGCCCCACAAAAATGGCGTTTCGTAAATCAAGCGCTTCACAAATGTCCAATACATCCTGTGCGTAGCCGTTTAAATCAGAATATCTTTCTTTATTATAGGCAGAAAGGTCAGATTTGCCGGCGCCTACATAATCAAAGAGCACAATGCGATAATCCTTTTCAAACGCCGGCCAAACATATCGCCACATATTCTGATCGCAGCCAAATCCATGTGCGAAAATCATTGGAACAGTCCCCTCTCCTAATATTTTTACATTATTCCTGGCCAGAACGTTTTGCTTCATTATAATACATTTAAAGTTGGCGAAACTGCCGGGCAAATTACGACAGAAAAGCTATTTTATCGTATGTAAATGTAAAATATTACTTTTGCGAATGGTACAGGATTGCCAAATAATTTTAACTGATGATGACGCCGATGATCGCTGTTTTCTTGCTGAAGCTTTTCAACGGAACGAGTTTAAAGGCAACCTACTGGAAGCAGGAAATGGTTTGCAATTATTATCCCTACTTGATACCCAATTTGCCGTGAAAAAGGCATCGCCCGACATCATCATTCTCGACCTTAACATGCCCATTTTAAACGGTTACCAGGCGTTAAATAAGCTAAAAAAGGACAACAGCTTCCAAAAAATACCGGTTGTCGTTTTAACATCGTCATCTAAACAAGAGGATGAGAAATGGTGTATGGAGGCTGGTTGTTTTAAATATTACAAGAAGCCTTTTCATATTTCGGGGTACGACGAAATTGCAAGGGATATTCTCCTCTTTATACGGCGGTGGAATTCCTGCTGTTAACGCGGCTACCAAAGAATCAGAGATCGTCTGATAGCAACTTGAAAACGCCTGAAGGTTTCGCTCATTATTGATTCTTTCAATTACTAATTTGCTTTTATGTACTTGCTTTCATGTCCATCTGGCCACATTACAGTAAGATGATTTCCGTTGAATGTACAGAACATTCGCTCATATTCCTTGAGGTAAAATGTGTTTTTTGAACTGGCTCGTAACTGAAAAGGAAAGTCACCGGTATATCCGTGTAAAACAATATATAGCTTCCTATTTTTCACATACAGGCGAAAACTTTCATCAGCGACGGTGTTCCTATAGATTACTGACGGGTTGGCCGCGGGCGGTACATAATAATAGCTTGCAAGTCCATAGTATACCCTTACCAGAAGTTCAATAATGGAAACTGAAGCAATGGGGGTAGAGAGGTGGGAGCCCTTAAACTTAAATTTCGATCAATTATAAAGAGCAGCATCATTATTTAGCAGGTGCAGGGCGGGCCGTTGGGGCAACTTTGTTTTCTGGCGCATCTGCCGGTATTCGGTAGGAGTTACTTTGAATCGTTTTACAAATGTTTTTGCAAAGCTGCTTTGTGAATGGAACCCTGTCATTCTTGCAACTTCGTTCACTTTGTAATCGGCTGATGTAAGCAGTTCGGCGGCGCGGCTTAACCGTAGCTTGTTTATGAGCTCATTGGGCGTAAGATGGGTAACCGTTTTCATTTTCTTGTAGAAGGCGGCACGGCTCATATTCATTAATCTGGCAAGCAGGGAAACATTCAGCGAACAGTTGTGCATATTATTAATAATGTGAGTATGCAATTTTTTGAAGAATGAGTCCTCTTCACCTGCATTTGCAGCCGTTATTGGCTTACACCGGGAACCGGCAAAATGCGCCCTGATCTTTTCCCGGTTTGCTAGCAGATTGCTGGCCAGCGCGTCCAGGTATGTGAGGGAGTAAGGCCTTCTGACAAAAGCATCTGCCCCTGACTCAAGATTTCTGATCCTGGACCTGAAAGAGTCATCGGCGGTCAATAATATTACCGGAATATGACATAAATGAGCTGCTGATTTTACCTGCCGGCACAATTCCCAGCCATTCACCGCCGGAACATCAACACTGCACATAATTAATTGTATGGAATTTGTTTCTGCAAGATGCAGGACCTCCGCCCAGTTTCCGGCTATATAAATATTGTAATTACCCAGAAATCTTTTTACCAAAAGCTCCTGTTCCTTTTTATCAGGAACGATCAATAGCAGATTATTTCGCATGGCGGCGCCGCTTTAATTACACAAAAAATTTTCCTGTGGATAGAAAATCGTCATTCGTACATTTAAACAAAAGTAACGGTGAGCTGGCCGGCGCCATGGTTCATTCGTTTAAATTCATAGTAATTATGTCTTAAACGCCTTATGAGTTGGTAAATACTGCTTTCCTTAAAGAAGAACCGCTATTGATTTTCAATGCATTAATGTAGGAGTGCTCTTATTTCAGCCAAGGCAAAGGTTCTGAACTGGCTGCTGCATCATGATCAAATTATGTAATATATTATTTGGATCCAGATTCCGCCAATTAATTTTACATCGCTAGCTACCAAAGACGGCGTTCTTCAAAGACGATTGCCTTATGACCAAAGCGGCTGGAAGCGTTTCAATGGCAGGGCAATCTCTTTTTGCCATCATATTGATCAATTGTTTGGCGGCTGTCCGGCCCATTTCTATACCGGGATAATCAACAGTAGTGATCGTAGGCACTGTTAACTTACAAACAGGGTCATTATTGAAACCCACAATGGCAATATCATCCGGCACCTGTACACCATTTTCCATCAAACTACGCATACAAGCGGCCGCCACCACATCATTGGTTATAAATAATCCATCTGGTTTATTTCGCATTTTCAGGATCTGTTTGGCCGCTTCCACCCCTGCTGATTCCGTTATATCGTTTACAAAAAGCAAATCATCATTAAAGGCAATGCCCCCATCATGCAACGCATTGCGGAATCCGGTGAACCTGTCTGCATAAACATTCCTTTCAAGACAGGATGTAATAATGGCAATACGCTTACAACCCTGTTGAATCAAATGGTGGGTGGCTGCATAACCGGTACCAACATTATCGATCACCACCGAACGATTGTTACCCCTTGTATCGACCCTGTCGAAAAAAACGACCGGTATACTTTCGCTGGTAAAAATATTAAAGTGGTCCAGGCTCCTTGTATCAAGTGAAAGCGAGGCGATCAATCCAGCTACCTGCAGATCAAAAAGCATTTGCGCATTTGCCGCTTCTCTTTTGCTGTTTTCCTGCGAATGCATGATCATTATTTCATACCCCAGCTGATCGGCTACCTCTTCCATGCCGGTCAATGCAGACCTGATAAAGTGGCTGTGCAATGTATGCACCAGCACGCCAATCGTATTGGCGGCTGGTTTTTTTATCTTTCTTCCGTAAGGACCGGATTGAATACCGGTTTGAAGAGCAAACTGCTGGTGGCGTTTATAGGGGAGATCAAATAGCAACTTTTTCGCATTGATGGAAGAACCTTTAACTTTTTCAATTACCTCCTTTCCTGGGATACGTTTTCCTGTTGGCATGCCATACGGTTTTCGCCAAAATAGGTTTTTACCTGATATAAAAAGTGGCCAGAAAGATAGTGAAACGACTTATAGACAAATGGACAAAAATCAGAGACAAATGGACAAAATAGCGCAGGTAGATTTTTAAGCGATACGATGGATTTGACCGCTGCATTAGATGTAGTATGGAATGTCATCGTGCATTAAGATGATGCTTTCCATCAAAGCCCGGAAAACAAACCATCGACCCTTATAACTCCACATTGCCATACCCCGAATGGTATATGGCGGGTTTGTCCCAAAAACAACTGTACAAAAACTAATAAATTGAAAAAGGCCGCCTCAAAATTACTTTTGAGACAGCCTCTTTAAATAGTTATCTCCTATAAACGAAATAATAAAAACTGAATTAAAAATAAACTTAACTTTTTAAAGAAAAATTTAAATACAAAACAATAATAACTAAAACGAAAGCAGAAGATAACTACTTGTACTGTAATTTAGCTTTAATTTTTCAAACTGCAAGATTTATTTTTATTTTTTTTGTGTCTAAATCACTTCAGGCTTCCTGTTGATACGGAAGCCTGAGCTCCACCCGCACCCCTGCCCCAGCCCCTGTTGCTTTTTTATCAATGATCTTCAATTGGGCAGGCGTTCTGGTTTGCCGGCCTAAGATCTCCAAACGTTCCTGGTTAATGATGGTAGATAAGGGGCGCTTTTGATCTTGATCTTCCATACCCTGGAAACCGCGGCCATTATCTTCTATAACGCAATACAGCGCTTTATGATCCATTTGGATACGGATGGTAATTTGCCCTTTTTCTTTTTGACCGGCAAACCCGTGCAAAATGGCGTTTTCGGCAAATGGCTGCAATAGCATGGGTGGTATCAATACTGCTTCCTGATCCGATACACCTTCCACCCTGATCTCGTAATCAAACTGATCTTCGTATAACGATTGCTGCAGCGTTAAATAACTGGCCAGGGCATCGAGTTCATTTTTAAGCGGCACAAAAGCTTGCCGGGCGTTTTCCAGGCTGAGCCGGAAGAGCCGGGCCAATCGCCGCACAAATTCAGTGGCGTCCTCCGTATTTCCCTTTTTGATCAATTGCTGAAGCCCGCTCACGGAACTGTATAAAAAATGAGAGTCGATCTGTCCTCTGAGTAATTGCTGCCGAAGGCTTTCTTCCCTGATATTCCTTTTGAATTGCTTCCGTCTCCACATCCATACGATCAACAAACCAAGGATGGCTGTACCGCAGATGATACGAACGATGGTTCTTCGTTGCCCTTCCCGGGTCCTTTCGCTCAGCTGGTTGCTTAAGGCCAGCGACTTGATCTGATTGTCTTTTTCCAGCAGGCTGTATTTTGCTTCCAGGTCCCTGGCCTGCCCGATCATTGAGGAATCGACCTCTTTTTGATAATATACAAAAGCGGAATCTAGGGCAGCATAGGCCTTCCCGGGTTGTTGCTGAAGCATTAGATTCTCCGCTTTGGCCTTCCAGATCTTTTTTTCGAGCGCCCAGTTTTTTTCATGGCTAACCAGGCGCAATGCCGTGTCCAGCAAATGTTCATCCACTTTGTATTGGCCCAGTTTGCGGTAGGTGGCAGCTACATTTAAATACGATTGGGCATTCAGTTCATCCAGCGCACGGCTGATCTGCATGCCTTTCAACTGATAGCGAAGGCCCTCTTCTAAAAAACCTTTTTTGGAAAGAAGCGTTCCCAGGCTTTCATACCTCACAGCGTCATAATAGGGATTACTGAAACTGCTATCCCTCATCAAAGCCTGAAAGAAGATCAGCGCAGAATCTACCTGGTTCACCCGCTCATAATATGCTGAAATATTCGTGGCAAACACTGTTTTATACTTTGGACTGGTACTTAGGTTGAATCCCTCGAACAGGTATTTTTTTTGCATCGGCAGATCACCGATCTTTTCATAAATATCATAAAGCTTCATGCAAATGAAAGGCAGCCCCGGGGTATCGATCCTTTTAGCTAAAGAATAAGCTTCCCGGGCATAACGCAGGGCGCTGTCGAGTGATCTGCATTCACTGAGCACAGCAGCCGTTTGAATGTTACCAGCCAGGATCTGCCTTTCGGTGGTATCTTTCTCAATGGCCAGTGCTAAGGCCTGATCCACATAGAGCCGGGCGCTATCGAGCTTTTTTTCGAGTTCGTATACTACGGCCATACAGCGAAGCCAGGAACACATTTCTACATAGTCGTCCCTTTTTTTGATAACGGGCAGAATGCTGTCTAATTTTCTTCTGGCGGCCTGAATTTCCCGGTTTTGAAATAAGGGATTGACCTCTTCTTTTAAATAAGACAAAACATAACCGGAGGCAGCTTGCTGCTTCCGCTTAACACCGGAATTACAAGCCATACAGATGATGATGGTTAAGGCGAAGATCCTGTACATAGCGCTTACAGCCATTTAAAATACTTATCAACCATCTCTTTTTTCCGGAGCGACACGGGGATCTGTGTTCCATCCTTTAAATAAAGTATACCTTCTTTCGGATGGTAACGACGGATATACAATTCATTGATCAGGTAAGACTGGTGGGTACGCAGGAAGGAAGTGCCGGATAAGAGTTCCTCGTAATCTTTCAGGTTCCTGGTGGTGACCACCTTCATGCCGCCGTTTAAGAAAACAGTCGTATAACCATTATCGCCCTGGAGGTAGCAGATCTCCTTTACGGCAACGATCTCTACGAATTGCTGGCTCCGCAATGCGATGTGATCCTGCAGCTTGTTTTTCTTGAAAGTATGCAGGGTGATGGCAATTTGCTCCTGTAACAGCGGTTGCGCGCTGATGACCCTTTGTAACGCCTCTTTTAGTTCTTCCTCGCTTAGCGGCTTTAGTAAGTAATCAATGGCGCCGTAACGGATCGCCCGGATAGCATACTCATGGTGGGCCGTCAGGAATATGACCTTCATCTGAGCAGGGATCTGTTCGAGGATATCGAAACCGGTTCCATCGGGAAGACCGATATCGAGTAACAGCAGGTCTGGTTTCGTGCTATGGATCAGTACAATGGCGTCATGAACGGTTGCGCAGGAGCCTATCACGATAAAGCCAGCTTGCTGGGCGAGAAAGTTCTCTATGTCTAACCGCAGCGCGGTTTGATCTTCAACAATAACAATTCTTAAAGGAGGGCCAGGGTTCATGGTCAGGATAGTTAAGCAATCGATATTAAATGTAATATTAATTAAGCGTACTCTTCGGCGTGAGCAGTAAGGGCTATTACTTATTGATTTTAGTCAATTCACTCTTGAAACGAAGCGGCCTCTCCCCCATTATTTATTGGCGGATTTTTACCGCTACCATGCGAATATGGGAAGAGTAGCAGCGAATCTGAAACAAGGCGGATCGGTTGTTTTATCGTCACGTAGTTTTGCGTTGACAATAACCCTGAACTGCTAACACTAAACAATATACCATGCTTTCTTTTCAATCGACATTCGAAGACCTGACCCGTTCATGGCAGCTGCGTTTACAGGAAGCAGAAGCCGCAGAATCCGATCTGCCCGCAAGAGTAGAAACCTGTATCCGGATCTGCGAGGAAAGCCTTTCGCAGCTCAGGCAATGGGTCATGGAACGTTCCTTTCCCGATAAGGATTGCGAGATCTATTTTTTCAAGCAGGTAAAACCGGTGATCATGGCCCGGTATATTTATTATCAAAAAATTTATCGGCTGCACATTGGATATTTTAATGGCAGCGGACTATTGGAAAAAGAGCGGTTGGAACAGGAACTAAAGGATATTGCGCGATACTTTGCCGATAACAAGGATTTTTATACATACTACCGTATGGGTTACAACCATCATGATGAATTGTTTTTTGTGCGGGGAGTGTATGATTGGAAAATTTGTCCGGAAGTGAATCAATTTGACGGCATTTTCACTACCAGTGGCGATGGAAAGCTGGCGGAGTTGATGGCCTATGAGTTGTTGCTGAAATACATTGATGATAGATTGAACCCTGGGTGTAAACTGATCGAACCGGCTCCTGGTTCTGCTGTACAAAGAGCCCATCAAACACCGCTTAATTGCACGGCTTCCAGGACGGATGTCGTTGAATTAGGTTATGCGTTGTACGCCGCCGGTTTCTTTAACTATGGAAACGCTTCTATCAAGGATATAATGGCCTTTCTGTCGAAGGTGTTACAGATCGACCTGGAACATCACCAACGTATATATTATCAGATCCGGGAACGAAAACGCAACCTCACTAAATATTTGGATGAATTGAAGAATGGTTTTGTGAGGTATGTGGATCGGGGGGATTAGGGGAATAACTGCGGTTGGCGCCTCAGCTTCCGTTTTAAGTATAGCTCTTTGACCTGATTAACTTTTGTATCAAATAGCGAGTAAAAAAGATCTTTTTTCAATCTCATCTTTTATATTGGAAACACTTTGTTCGATTGATTGATTTGTTGTATCAATAATATTAGATTCATAGCGCCCCAGATTATTAAATTGCACCCACATTTTTTCTACCAACTCAATATTGGCCTTTTCGTCCAATTTAGAGCGAGTGATTGCGCGTTTCATGGTTTCTTCCTTAGTCGCCCTTAAGATTATGTAATGTACTTCATAATTATCTGCTACCGCTTCTAACCATGGCTCTAAGAACCAGGGACCAATAATTCCATCGACAATCACATCGAACCCACCACGTGTAAATCGTTTTGCAGCTTCCAAAAAGGCTTCGATAACAATTAAGTTTTGCTCCTGTGACTCCGGTAAGAACGGAGGTATTCCCCCTTTTTGAATATAGTGATAGAAATCATCAGTGTGCATATGTACGGACTTTGATAAATTAGACTCTTTAGCAACTATTGATGCCGTTGTACTTTTGCCAGTCGCTGGTGAACCCGTAATTATAATAATTCTTCCTTGTTTCATAATATAATTCTTAATTTAAATGTAGGCGTAAACAGCATCCCTCAACTTACCAGCCGTTAACATGATTAAGTAGAAAGTAGAGATTTGGCGTTTGTGTCGCTCACAATAATCAAATATCGGCAACAAAAATTAACGTAACCAAAAAACAGTCAAAAAGAGGAGGTTATTAATAGTAGTGCTGAGATTATTTAAATATATATGAATGAATACACATGGTGTGCTGGCTGAAAATTTCTTTCATCAATTGTGCGATTAAAACCTGGCCCTGGATATTGATCAACTGTATCCAAGCGTTATTTCAATTCCTCAATGGTCCATTTTGACGCAATTAGCGCTTATACCCTATGCCTGCCCATTCCGTTTCATCGTCCGGTGACGGTTCTAACAACCAAATACATCGCCGCGGATAAAGCCCGTCGCTTATGGCGAGCGATCAGCCTATCGAATAACCTGTATTGTCGGTTCCACATTATAGAACTTCTTGATCAAAGTCAATCGATATTGATCAGACCTTCTTTAAAAATGATCGTATATCCACGGTAGTTACTGCGGCCACAAAATCTATCAGTTGATAAATCATCTCCCAAAAATTTTGTATAGGCATGTATCGCTGTAGTTAACTACTTCAATTTTGCTTTTTTTATGGCAATTTCTACCCAGTTGTTGCAAAAATAAATTTCTATCAGTTGATAATACCAGGATAAATCAGGTCATACAAACGCCCCAGCTTTGTGATCATAAAATTGATCACCATGACAAACCCATTCAATATAGCCGGCGCAGATGGTAACCTGATGGTACCTGTATTGTCTGAAACTGGTAACCTGATGGCCTACCTACTGTACCCGGACCCTACAGGTGTTCTCAAGGAACTCTACTGCAGCATGACAACTCCCAGACAACTCCTAGACAACTCCCAGACAACTCTTAGGCAACTCAACACCAACTCCCGTAGCACTCCGTACGGGACACAGTACTATAAAATGGCTTTGGGCTGTACCGGTCAGCCAAATATTCAATCATTTAAAACAAAAACAATGGCAAAAACAGCATCAACCAGCGGCGTATCAGGCGACAGAATCAAAAATGATTCAGCTTTTGAACGTACCCGGGAGAATATGGCGGAGTTTTCGCGTGCCGGTAAAGCAGCTAAACTCCTGCGCTCCATCTTCCGGGATGTAACCATCAATGCGAAGGACAAGATCACGCAGGCGCGCCTGTTGAAAGTGACGTCCCGCATATTAATTGCCGACCCTGTAAATGAAAGGGGCGCCCGTACGGTCAACAACGGCGATCTGCAGCAATTGCACAACTTCAATTTCAACGTACGGGCAGGCATTTCAGATGTCTTGTTTGTACGCTGCCCGGTGAGTTTCAATCGTACGACGGGCGAGGTACTGTTAAACATTCCCTCCTTTGTACCTCGTAACAGTGTACAACAGGCAAGGGGAGTCACCCATTTCAGGCTTGTGGCAGCAGCAGCCGCCATCAATTTCGACAGCGAGCAGTACGTGTATGCCATGCAGGCAACGCCTGAATTGCCTTATAACAGCGATCCCACCCAGGCAACTACCCTTACCCTGGCATTACCAGCCAACAGCACTGATACCATTGTAGCGGTGCTGGGCATCGAGTATTACCAAAAGGTGAACTCCCGCAGCTATGCGTTGAAAACAGGTGAGCACAATGCTACCAGCATCATCCTGGTAGATAAAGCCTCCTAAAAGCGAGTGGCCTTCTACAGCAACCATGAACGGCTTACTTCCCTAAAGGGAACGGCTGCCTGTTCTTACAGCAGCCACCAGCTGAAGCCTGTATTCATCTGTTGCTTCTCCTTCTTACCCCATGCGCTTGTTTGCCTCAACGCAGGTATGCATATATGAAGCGCTTCCATACCTGCCGGAAGGCAAACTTTACCAGCCGAAGGCCCTGTGCGCAGGGGCCGCGCGGCCGGTAAGTTGCGCAAACGGTTACACAAAATGGCTAGTAGCAAGTGTTGTTTAATTGTTAACCAGTTAATTTTTCATCATGAGCAATATCATCAACCGGATGCAGGATACCACCCCGAAGTTTTTTAAAATACTTCGCAACATAGGCGTGGCCCTCGCCGCAGTCAGCGCTGCCCTGTTAGCATCCCCTGTGGCACTGCCAACGATCGTCACCGATATAGCCAGTTACCTGGCGGTGGCCGGCAGCGTAATGGGCGCCGTAAGCCAATCGGCAGTACTCAACGAAGAGGAGTAGTCATCCCGGTATTTTTTACAAAAAAGGTCCCGCCCCGGCGGGGCTTTTTTATGGCTTGCCTGCCCTATTTCTTTTCGCCAGCTCTGATAAAACGCTTACTCAATTCATCATACACTTTCAACAACTCATTGGCTTTTCCCTGCCTGTCGAAGACAGCTTCCCAGGTGTTCAATGGCTCCCAGATGGCTGAGCCTTTGCCATGGCCATTGTACACATCGAAGGCCCGCTCATTCACCTCCTTTTTCAGATGAGAATATTCCACGACAATTACGTCTTTATCGTAACGCCGCGCCAGATCATTTACATTGTAATGCAGGTCTTCCAGGGTACAATGCCATTTGGGATAATAAGAAAGACCGATCACATCAAAGGGCACCTGCCGTTGTATCATGTTGTCATAAAAGAGCAGGCATTCGTCGTTTTGTCCGCCCAGGGCCACGTGCAGCATAATGCTGGTCGCCGGCGCTACGGCTTTTACGCCATTGATACCGGCATAGATCAATTGGGCCAGACTGTCGAGATTGCCAATGCTGCCTTCGGGCCAGATCATACCATGATTGATCTCGTTGCCTACCTGCACCATATCGGGCAGGGTGCCCTGGTGTTTCAGCGCCTGCATCACTTCTTTTGTGTAATCGTAAACGGCCTGCTTCAGTTCCGGAAACGATTTGCCGCGCCAGGCGGCCGGTTTGTATTGCTTACCGGGATCGGCCCAGGTATCGCTGTAATGAAAATCGAGCAATAATTTCAGTCCCGCCGCTTTTACTCTTTTGGCCATTGCCATCGTGTGTTGGAGATCACAAAAACCTCGGCCGGGCGAATAAGCGCTGTCCCTGGCCGGATCGTTGAAGATGCGCAGGCGGATATAATTAAAGCCATGGTCTTTCAGGATCTGGATCGCATCTTTTTCCCTGCCATCATCCGAGAACTTGATGCCCCGTGCTTCCAGTTGCGGCAGAAATGAAATATCGGCGCCCATCATTTTATCTACCGGGCGACTGATACCTTTCGAAGCAGGAAAAGGCTGCTGCACACTATGCACCGGTCTTGGTGTGCCCGGGTGAATGGTGATGATATCAACGCTGCCTTTTTGCAGGCCTTCGGCCCGGGCTTCAAAATGGAAACTGCCGGCAGTTTTACCCGCCTGGATGATCACTTGTGCTTTACCGTTGAACAGGCTGCGTTGCCAGCCACTATCTGATAAATATTTATCCGGTTCATGACTGCTGGGGTCGCCATTGCCTACTCCAATGATCTTTGCATCGCCTTTCAGGGAAAACCTAAGCAGGTGCGCCGCATCGGGCACTTCCCTGCCCTGGCGATCTGCTACTGAGATATTGATCACCGCAACATCCTTTCCATCGCCCAGCATCGTGGTCTTGTAAGGCGACAGCACGATCTCATAGGGTTCGCCGGTAGTTTCTACTTTATGGCTAAGCCTCCGTCCCTTTTTATAAGCCACTGCTTCCAGGGTGCCGGGTTCGTAGTTCACCGTCCAGGTAAGATGAGAATGGCGCGGCATGTCTTTTTTCCCCAGCGATCGTCCGTTCAGGAAAAGTTCCACATTATCGGCATTGGTATTCACCCATACCTCGATGGGTTGTCCTTCCTTTCCTTTCCAGTTCCAGTGCGGTGAAATATGCAACACATCTTTATCGGTCCACCAGCTTTGGTAGTAATAATAAATGTTCTTGGGAAAACCACAGGCATCCATGATGCCGAAATGCGAGGAGATATTTGGCCACTTATACGGCGTGGGTTCTCCGCGATAGTCGAAGCCGGTCCAGATAAAGCCGCCCAGCCAGAAATCATTTTCCGCGGCCAGCTTCCACCAGGTCTCTGCCGTACTGGCCCACCAGGGAGCGGTGATGTCCTGGTCGGGCACATACGCTCTTATCGTATCCTTTTCATATATACCTCTTGTGGTAACGGTACTGCCCATCTCGGTGCCGATGATGGGCTGCACGGGGTGGTCCTTATGGTAATCGGCTACGCCGAACTGGCGGTAATTAAAACCGCGCACCGGGATCACTTCGTTCACTCCTTTGTATATGTTCGCCAGATCAGCTGCATAGGTGCTTATGCGGGTGGGATCGAGTTCCCGCTGTTTGGCGAGTAAGGTCTGTGCAATATGCCGCCCGGTTTCATTGGCCTGGATCCAGCCTTCTTCATTACCGATAGACCACATGAATACACAGGTTCGGCTGCGGTCTCTTTTCAGCAATCGTTCAAACTGGTTAAGGTATTCGGGCGAGCTGTTCAGCAGGCGCTGTTCATCCATCACGAGCATACCCAGGCTATCGCATGCATCCAGCAGTTCGGGTGTGGGTGCATTATGGCTGGTACGATACGCGTTGCTGCCCCATTGTTTCAGCAGGCGAATACGATAGTATTGCAGGTAATCGGGCAGGGCAGCTCCCACCCCAGCATGGTCCTGGTGATTATTGGTGCCTTTGATCTTCACATGCTGCCCATTCAAAAAAACACCGTTTGCTTTTACCTGAATGGTACGGATGCCAAAGCGCTGAGACACGCTGTCTACCACTTTGCCTGCCTGCTTCACTACTGATACTACCCGGTATAAATAGGGATTATCGGGCGACCAAAGCGTTGGGTCGCTCAACTTTAATGTATGCCTGGCCGTTATCTTACCATTGATACCTGTATGCACTTGTTGTTCTGGAGCGCTTACCAGCTTTCGGCCGTTCCTGTCTGCCAGAAACGACACCACCGTCATATTCGCTGGCGCAAAGGACTCGTTCTGCACTTCGGTTTCTACCGTCACCGTCGCTTCCCTGCCTTTAACATCGGCATAAGCAAATATGCCGTCATGGGCGATATGCACAGGATGGTATTGGTTCAGCCATACATGGCGGTAAATGCCGGCGCCTTCATAAAACCAGCCTTCATACTGGGTGGCATCTACTCTTACGACCAGTGTATTGGGTTTGCCGTAGCGCATGTAATCGGTAACATCATAGGCTGCGCCTATATAACCGCTTTTATTGTTGCCGAGATAAAAACCGTTCAGCCAGAAACTGGCATCGCGGAACACCCCGTCGAACTGCAGTTGGAAGCGCTGACCGGAATCTGCTTTAACAACGGTAAACTGCTTGCGGTACCAGCCAATGCTGGTTTCGGGGAATAGTCCGCCGACCGGTTTATACCCGTGCGCCATTACATCGAGGTTTGGTGAGTTCACAAACGGAAGCTCTACCGCCCAATCATGCGGCAGGTTCAGCTTTCGCCATGTTGAATCGGGAAAACGCGGGTCAATGGCTGTTCCGGCGGCGCCACCGCTTTTTGAAAATATGGTGGCAATGCCGTAATTGAAATCTTTGCCGGGATCGCCTGCATGCCCGAAGTGAAAACGCCAGTCTTCATCGAGGCTGATATGCCGGCGGCCTTTACTATGTTGCGCTGCTGCCGGTATTGAAAATATAAAGAGAATGCAAAAAACAGTGATTGATAAATGGATTCGGGTACACATGCCAGACTTATTTTTTTAACCAGATGGACTCAATGTCCATCGAATACGATTTCAATAATTCAGAAGAAGCATAAAGAACTACCTGCAATTGTTCTACATCTGCCAATGACAACGAATGCCGGCCTGCGGGTGAAAACCAAAGCGGCATAAAACCGGGATAGGGCCTTGGCAGCAGGAGCATGGAGTCCTGTTGAAAACCATTCAAAGGGATCTCCAGATCCTGGAGGGCTGCAGGCAGGGAAATGGTCGCTGAAAACGGGATCGCATCTTTGGTGATGAGGATCAGCCTGGCCGTCAGCGCCTCTGTATGGTTGCTGCGGCCACGAATAACAATGGAATGCATAGCACCCATGTTCAGCCGGTTACTGTCCAGCTTCTTACCTAAATAAGTCTGAAAGCCCAGGACCTGCCTGCCGCTTAATTCACCAGCCATACGAAATACAAAACTGCCGGGCCGTTCAGCAGGAAGCAACCGGCTCTCATAACCCTTGCGGGAAGCGGTATAGGTCAACACCTGTTTATCCGTTGCTGCATTAAAGAGCGACACCGGATCGTCCGCCGGATGTACCCTTAGTTCATAGGTATCACTATTGTAATAATCCCAGGCAAAAGGATCCCCTTTTACAGGGCCGGGATACACATAATGGTCATTGCCTTTCTGCAGTACAATGCGGTAGTTGATGACACCAGCCGTTAATGACCCCGCTGGTAATACTGCTGTATAAATATTTGGCGCCGTTGGTAAAAACGGGAGGGGCCTGGCCCCAAAGCGGCCACCACCAGTTAACAGCAGAGAGATCTGGTCGGCGCTGTCTACCCCCACCGCCTGCAGCCGCAGTTCTAAGGGCCTGCCCGCTACGGCATCCTTCACTGGTTCATACCGGATCAACGGCCTTGTTTCTTTCCCTGCCGGCGCCGCAAATTCTTTCAGGAAAATAGTGCCCAAACGGGCAGTAGCATTCCATTTACCAGCGCCTTTTCCTTTCCGCATCAGCAGGTAAGTACCTGGTTCAATAAAAAAACGATTCCCGGTGACGCTAGGCGTAAAATGGTTCCCTTCGTTCAGTGCCTCCAATGTAAAGTTGTCACCCAGATCCGGCAGAAAAAGCTGCATGGCATGCTGTTTCCATTCAATACGGGTGACCTCTTTTTTAGGCGAAGCCCTTTCAAAGGGATCCCGTATTTGTATGGCATCGGGCATCACCTCCAGCCGCCATGCACCGTCTTCGAGTTTATCGAGAAAATAAGCGCCACTGCCGCCATATTGTACTACCGGCGAACTGCCCACGCCGGCAAGGTGCTGTAAAGCGGCCAGCGACCGGGGTCTGGTTGAAGTGTTGTTACTATAATAAAATTCAGCTTCGCTGTTCATTTCACTCAGATCGTTCCTGTAGCTTACGCGAAAAACGTCGAAGCTGCTGTCGGCCGGGTAGCTGCCAAAACTTTTGCCGCGCGGAATGCGATGAAAGACTCTCGAGGCAATCAGCAAACTCAGCGCTTTTGCCGGTGTATACGCCAGGTTCAGATAATGGGTCTGGTATTCCGTATTCCCATAGGCAGTGGCCATTGGATCATAGGCAAACTGGGTAGCCCATTGAAAACCGGCCGTTTTAAAACTGCGGGCCATGGCCGGTAGGAGGTTCGACTGTAATATGTCGGCGGGATCAAATTCATAGACGATGCGCGCCTTGTTACGGTAAGCCGGAATGGTATCAAAGGGAATAGCATATACATCTACGTTTGGCAGAATATTACCTTTCACTTCGTGGTTGGCAACCAGGTTGCTCGGATACCATTGCATGCTGAAGCCATGTACATTGGCTGCAGCAACGGCATCGGCATAAGAAGGGTTCTGGCTGATATTGTAAAACAGCGGTTTCGTCCAGCCTGTGCTTTTGATGGCCGCCACCATCCGGTTGATATAACTGGTAACACCAGCCTTTGGTCCGCTATGGCTGGGCTCGTTATTGATCTCCACCGCAATCACATCCGGATCGTTCTGGCAGCTGGTTTTGGTGTACGGGTTTATATGCCTGAAAAATTGCTGCAGATAATTTTCCTGCGCTCGAATAGCGCTGTCATTTATATTGGCCCTGCCCTTTCCCCATTTGGCTGAAAAACCCGGTGTGGGCTCATCGCGTTCAGGATAACCATTACCCCAATACGCGATTGGGGTAATGATGGTTTTGATGCCCCGTTTTTTCAAAACGGCCAGGAGATAATCAAACAGTTCCAGGTGTTCGTTCCCGAGCAAATTGCCTGCAGAATCGGAGATCTCCGTGTCCCATACATGTAACCGGAAGGCGTCAATACCCAGCCGGGCAAAATGATACACGTCTTTCTCAATTTCCTGCTTCAGGTCAAGGTTCAACGCTTTAATAGAACGGTAGCCATACGCAAAAGGAACTGTATAATTTACACCAAAAAAAGCCGCTTCCGCCCCACCCTTCGTATACCGTATCACCCCTTTTTTGTCTACATAAACAAGATTGTTCTTATCACTTTGCGCATGGGCGGATATATAACTTGTAATCACCAGCATGTACCCGGCCACTATATGTGTCAGTTTCATCTTTTGGTTTTCATCTAAAAATATGATAGCTCATGCTATTACGCCAGCTGCCCTAATATCCGTCGTTCTGCTGAATTTTTCCGTTCCCGGCACTTAAAACATATTGCGGGATGGGGAAATAACCATTTGCCCCTGCGGGGTTGGGTGTTTTACCGGCCGCCTGTAGATATTCGTTCCATTTGCCGAAACGCATGAGATCGATGCGGCGGAATCCCTCAAAGTAAAGCTCCCAGGCCCTTTCCTGCAAAATGGCCGCAGCAAATGCTTCTTTAGACGCCGTGCTGGCAGCCGGAAGATTGCCAAGGCCGGCCCGGGCTCTTACCGTATTCATAAAACCAATGGCTTCGCTGTTTGGTCCGGCATGTCCGTTGATGGCCTCTGCCATCATTAACAATACATCTGCATAACGCAGAACGGGAATATCGTTGCCCTGGAAAGCAGTCGCATCATCATCCGGGTATTTGGCAATGACCGGTCCACGCAGATTGGCCCTTGTTTTTACCACCCCGGTTGGATTGCCCGCGCTGTTAACTGCATTGTAGGTAGTGATCAGCAATGCGCGTCGTTTATCCAGCGGATCGAAAGAATCGTAAAAAGCCCAGGTAGCAGTGAATGATGACGGATTGGAATAACCGCCTTTTCTTGCCCCGCTTGATAACATACCCGGATAATCAGAAGGATAAGTATAAAAACCCCAGGCATTGAAATTTCCTTTTGCGCCCGTACCATCTCCTGCCGGATCAACGGAAACCGCCCAAATAGTCTCATCATTTTTTTCGGTGGCCACTCTGAACAGGTCCTGGTAATTGTTTATGAGGTTATACCCCATCGCGATGATCTCCCGGCCTACCGCTTCCGCCTGTTGATAATTTTTGTCAAAGAGGTACAAGCGCATCAGCACGCCTAGCGCAATGCCTTTGTTGAAGCGCCCATATTCCGCCGGTGTTTTTACCAGGTTATCCGCTGCATACCGCAGGTCTTCCGCTGCAGCCGCCACGAAACTGGCTTTGTCGGGCCGCGTAAGATCCGCTTCTGCTTCCGTCCCTATCTTTGAGGCATCCAGGATCACCGGCACCGTTCCATACAGCGTGTACAAATAATACATGAGCCAGCCTCTTGCCATCCGCGCCTCGGTCACTAATTGTTTCTTTTTGGCGTCGGAAATCGAGGCCGCTTCAATGTCAGCGATGATCTTGGTGATCCGGGTAATGAACCTTGTTTTTTGAAAATGACCATCGGCGCCATGGTTAATACGGGGTAGAAAATTGGCCGCGCTCATTTCTGTCCAATAGCCGCCCCATTCGGGAAAAGAGGCAATTAGATCAGAAGGAAGGTCATTGAGGAATGTGTTGCTCCACTCCATGCCGTGCCAGAGAAATTGGTTCGTACCGCCATCACTATAAGACCATTTAGATCCAAAGGGTTTATACACTTCGAGTGCATAGGTCTCAAATTCTGCTTCTGTTTTCGGAAAATTAACGGGCGAAAGCACGCCAAAGGAAGTGCGGTCGAGCCCTTTTTTACAACCGGCGCCGATGGCAACAGCAGCCAGTGTGAGAAGCACTAATAGTTTGTTCATGTATAAATAAGTTTAAGCGTTCGTTATTATCAACCGTGCCACGGTTTGGAACCGTGACCGGGTTCTTTTGTTAGAAGTTAGCTCTTACCCCCAGGGAATAAGTTCTGGCCATGGGATAAGGCGCCGGGCCGCCCTTTACACTGGCGACGGTAATTTCCGGGTCGACATACTTGAAATTCGTGATGATAAAAGCATTTTGTACGTCTACATACAGACGCAGACTGGAAACATATCTGGTTAGTTGACCCGAACTGAAGGTATAGCCCAGGGTAATATTGCGGCAGCGGACAAAATCAGTGCTTTGCAAACCGATATCGGTCCCTACCGGCAATCCCAATGCGCTTTCATTATATGCCACCCCCGGGCGGCTGCCGGCAGGATTGGAGGTGGACCATACTTCATTTAATTCGCGAACGCCGTTTTGACTGCCTACCACAAAATCCACGGCATTGCTCCAGGCAGCAGCCGGGGTCGTTGCTTTTCCACCGATCTGCCCATAGAACATCAGGCCCAGGTCGAATCCCTTATACCGGAATGTATTGCCAAAACCCAGCGCGAACTTGGGATCGGGATCTATACGGTGTACATCATTTGTATCTATTTTCTTATCGTTATTGCGGTCAACAAAAATGGGCATCCCGGGCTGGCGGGCGCTGGCCGGTTGCGATTCAGGGATCGCTTTCACGCCGTCGAGAATTCCATCGGTTTTATACACGTAATAGGAATTAACAAGGTTCCGTTCGCCTTCCCAGCCACGCAGGAAGGTGTTCAGATAACGTTCTTCCCAACGCAGGCGGTTGCGCGAAATATTGATCAGGCTGGTCCACTCAAAGCCGGCTTTCCGCATATTGACTGTATTAATACCTAATTCCCATCCCGTACGTACCTGGTGGCCGCTGTTTACCGGAGCGGTAGCAATTTGCGACAACATCGGCGTGTTCACATTCGTGATCAGGCGCGTGAGATCATCCCGGAAAATATCGAAGGACCCGGAGATGCGTTCGCCCAGGAAGCTGAAGTCGAGCCCAAGGTTCTTGTTCACCGTCCGGGGCCATTGCAGATCCGGGTTATCCAGTTGCGTTAAATAATAAGGCACATAAGCCACTGCCCCATTGTTGAAGGTGACCACATATCCGTCGGGGCTGTAAGTGGCATAGGCCTGGGAGCCTGCGCTGCCCGTAACACCAATGCTCGCCCGCAGTTTCAGCAGGTTGATGAATTTCATGTTCTGCAGGAATGATTCGTTTGAGATCTTCCACCCCAAGGAAGCGCTGGGAAAAGCCGCGTATTTGTTCTGCGGGAAGAACTGGCTGTACCCATCATAGCGAAAAGAAAGCGATAGTATATAACGATCCAGGATATCGAAAGAACTGCGTGCAAAATAAGAGCGCAGTTTGGTTTCATTGCGGCTCGAAGAAACGGTTTGTGAGCTAAGCGAAGCAGTACCCAATGCATCGGTGCCGATGGCATCCATCATATCGGCGCCGGTAGCCGTAAAACCAAAACTGGTAGTGGGGTATTGTCCAACACCTGCCATGGCATCTACATGCACGACATTCAGCAGGCGTTGTTTATAGGAAATGGTCGCCTCCAGGGTCTGGTTCTGCCGTTTTGAGGTAGACAGGGAGCCGCGCGACCGGTTTAACTGATCGAAATAGGTAGTGGAAGGAATAAAGAAGTTGCGCTCGGCATTTTCGGTATTGTTGCCATAGAGCAAACGCGCTGTCAATACCTTTGGAATTAATTTGATGTCGGCCGAAAAGCTGGCAAACAGGCTGGTATTATTCGTTTCATCACGAATATTCATGAGCGAAAGCGGGTTGCCGATAATACGGAACTGGGTGTATTTACCGCTGCCTGGTTCATAAACGGGCAAATAAGCCGGGTAAGCCAATGCCGCCTGTAGGGCGCCAAAACCTTCGGGGCCAACGCTCGCCGTTTGTGCGCCTGCCTGTGAATTGAGGTACTCGTTGCGGCCATAATTCACATTGGTGGTGAGCGACAAAAACGAAGTCAGGTTAAAGCTAAGGTTCATCCGGCCCGTGTAGCGCTTCATGCCCGAGTTATGTACCGTGCCTTTTTGATTAAAAAACCCGCCTGAAAAATAGTAACTCACTTTCTCGCTGGCGCCGCTGATGCTGATATTATGATTGTCGATACTGCCGTCGCGCAACACATAGCTGAGCCAGTCGGTGCCTGCTCCGGCATTATTGATCTGGTCTTCGGTGAAAGGTTTTATTGTTGGACTATTATAATAATTGGTGAGGTTGACCGGTGTTGTTCCAAAAGGCGCCATTTTATTATCAAACAGGTACTTGTCGAGCGTCAGCTGATTATAATAGGTCATGTATTCTGTGGCGTTCAGCGGCTGGAAATAATCCATATTCTTTACCAGCGAACGGCTGCCGTCATAACTCACATTGGTCTTCCGGCCACGCCCCTTTTTGGTGGTAACGATCATTACCCCGTTCTCTGCATTTACACCGTAAATGGAAGCACTGGCATCTTTCAGGAATTCGATGGATTCAATGTCATTGGGATTGATGCCGGCAAATCCACCACGGTTAACATTGCCATTCATGGTGCGGTTCCCGCTGCCGGGTTCCAGCCCCGAAAAAGGCAGCAGCACGCCATCTACTACGACCAGGGGATTGCCCCGGCCGCGGATCGATACATTGATATTTCCGCCGGGTTCAGCGCTGTTTTGCACGGCCACCGTACCAGGCGCCCGGCCAAAGATGAGTTGGGTCACCGAGTTATTCGCAGCCTGCGGTACCCCTTTCGGGTCGATCTTGGAAACGGCGGTGGTGAGGTTGCGGCGGGAAGTATTGCCATACCCTATCACTACCACTTCGTCCATACTGGCGGGATTGCTGTTCATGGCAATTTTCAGCGCCCCTTCATCGCCGAGTTTCATTTCCCTGGGCAGGAAGCCAACAGAGCTGAAGACCAGGGTTTCACCGGGGGCGGCGTTTACGGTAAAATCACCATTCTCATTGGTTTTGGTAGTTTCTGCAGGCCTGCCTTTCACGGTTACGGTAACCCCGGCCAGCGGCTGATTGCCTGCATCGGTCACTTTCCCGGTAATGGCCTTTTGTGCATAGGTGTTCATGCCGGCCATTAAAAGCATAGAAAGAAGCAGAAAGCGAAGCAGTCGTTTGTTGTTTTCCATTTTGGCAGTTTTATTTAATGAGAGCGCCTCGATCCGTTTACGCGCGGGCGAACGACCTGCCGAAGGCAGCAGGCACTCGCGGATCAGGCAGGTCTAAACTACACTGGAAGGCAGCCAAAGGCTTGTCGCCCTGTTCATTCTTTTGGTTCTGGTGTTCAAATTCGGGGATGATTGAAGCAATGCTGCCTCATTTCCGCTATTTTAGTAGTGTTCAATTCCTGCTACAATAAACCTGGTATATATTTAATGCGGTGTAATTTCCTTTTCGGGATGCTTGCTTTGCTGCTCATTTGCCCGGCGCTGGGTTTTGCGCAAGCGGCTACCCTTCGCTTCAATCACATTTCGGGCGAACAGGGCCTTTCGAACAGCACCATCGAGTGCATTTTCCAGGATGATCGTGGATTTATTTGGTTTGGAACCCGGGATGGTTTAAACCGGTTCGACGGCAACCATATGGTTGTTTACCGGTATAATGCGGCAGACAGTAACAGTATCAGTGACAATTATATTCGTTGTATCAGCCAGGACAGGTCGGGTGTTATCTGGGTGGGCACCAGCAACGGCCTTAACCGCTTCGATCCAAAAACCGGGCGTTTCACCCGTTTTAAGTGCAGCCCGCACAACTTGTCAAGCATCAGCCATAACCTGGTCACCAGTATCTGTGAAAGCAAAACCGGTGAATTATGGATCGGGACCTGGAGTGGATTGAATCTTTATCTGCCGCAGAAGAATGTTTTTTTACGGGTGTATGCCAGGGAGATCCTTACGGCCCCGGAAAACCAGCTGCACTGCGTATACCAGGATCCCGCAGGCCGCTTATGGGTGGGTTCGGAAAAAGGACTTTTTTATCTTGATAACAAAACAAGGCGCCTTGTTTTGCAGAACAGGTTTGAGCCAGGAAGATCACCGGCCGCGATCAGGATCATCCATGCCGGCGATAGCGGCAGACTCTGGATTGGCACCGGGGCCGATGGCCTCTATGCTTTCCATCCCGAAAAAAACCTTTGGAAACACTATTACCACATTGATAAAGATCCGTCGAGTTTAGGCAGCAACCTGGTAAGAAGTATTGAAGTGGATAAACAGGGCCAGCTTTGGGTGGGCACGGTGAACGGTGGGTTGAACCTGCTTTTAAAAGATGGTATCTTTCAGCATTTTCAGAACGAGCCGGCCAACCCGGCCAGCCTTTCGCAGCGTACGGTTTCTGCGCTTTTGGCTGACCGCCAGGGAAACCTCTGGATCGGTACCCATCGCGGCGGCGTTAACCTCTATGTTCCCAAACAGCAAAACTTCGGTTTGTTTCAGAAAGAACCGGATCCCAACAGCCTCAGCTATAATGATGTCAAATGTTTTTTTGAAGACCGGGCCGGAAAGATCTGGATCGGCACAGACGGTGGCGGGCTGAATGTATTTGACCCCGATACCAAACAGTTTCACCATTACCGCTATAACCCTTACCATGCGAAAAGCCTCGGCTCTGATGCAGTACTGCATGTTTTGGAGGATTCTTATGGCAATTTATGGGTAAGCACCTGGGGGGGCGGACTGAATCTGGTCGACCGGAAAACCGGCAGTTTTACACGCTTTCTGCATAACCCGGCAGCACCAGGCTCCATTAGTTCCAATTTTGTACAGCAGGTCTTTGAAGATGATCAGCGGAGGCTTTGGGTAGCCACCTATTATGGCGGCCTCAACCTATTTGACCGGAACACCAACACCTTCAGACGGGTGGAAAGCGATGAACAGCACCTCACCCACCTGATGGGCAATAATTTTATTTCGATTTGCCAGGACAAAAAAGGGAATCTCTGGTTTGGCACCGATGACGGCGGACTGAACTGCCTGGAGCGGCAAACCCAAAAATTCATCAACTATTTTGTGAATGAAGAGAAAATGCCCGACCTGCGGGTACTGTTCGTAGATAGCAAAGGCCGTTTATGGGCCGGCCAGGCGGGATTATACCTGTTTAATGAAGAAAAAAGGTCATTTGCACTCTATACCAGTGAAGGCGGATTGTCGAATGAATTCATCAAAGGGATCTGTGAAGACCAGGAAGGCTATTTCTGGATCGCTACCTCGAATGGCTTAACCCGCTTTCACCCTGAAAGAAAGTCGATCAAAAAGTTCAATACGGCCGATGGCTTACAGGGACTTGAGTTTGAGGCCAACGCTTATTTGAGATCAAGGAGTGGCCAGTTGTTCTTTGGCGGGGTAAACGGGTTCAATATGTTTCATCCTAAAGACATTCAGCCCGACCCCTTTGTACCCCCAGTATATGTCACCGGTTTTCAGGTATCCAATGAAAAGATAACGCCGGCCAATGATCCGGCAATACTGGCAAACGACATCAGCTATACGAAAAAGATCAAACTTTCTTATAAACAATCTACCTTCTCATTTGAATTTGCTGCCCTGAATTTCAGCGTGCCCGAAAACAATCAATACGCTTACCGCCTGCGCGGTTTAAATGATGAATGGAATTATGCCGGTAATGAACAGAAAGCGACTTATACCAATTTGCCGCCGGGCACTTATACCTTTGAAGTAAAAGCGTCGAACAACGATGGTGTATGGAACGAAGCGCCTACGGCTATCACGGTCATCATCACGCCGCCTTTCTGGAACACCTGGTGGTTTAAGATACTGGTTGCGGCAGTATTGCTTGCAGCCGCAAGCGCTTTTTTGATCCTAAAACGAAGACTGGAACTCCAGAAGCTCGAGGAGTCGAAACGCGTGGAAATGCACCGGATGCAATTGCAGTTCTTCACCAATATTTCACATGAATTCAGAACCCCTTTATCCCTGATCCTGGGACCGCTGGAAATACTTCAGAAAGAAGAAGCGGCAAGCCGGTTCCAGCATCACTATCAAACCATACACCGGAACGCAAGCCGTTTATTGGGACTGGTGAATGAACTGATGGATTTTCGCAAGGCGGAAGCCGGTGTGCTTAAACTAAAGGTAATGCCCGGGAACCTGAAACTGTTTCTGGCCGAAATAGCCGATGAATTTACCGGTTTGGCAGAAGCGAAGAACATCGACTTCTCCGTTCAGGTAACTGATAAACTGCCCTCATTATGGTTCGACCGGCAGGTGTTGGAAAAAATTCTCATGAACCTGATCAGTAATGCTTTTAAGTACACGGCCAACGGCGGAAAAATAACCGTGAAGGCAACGAAAACGCTGGATACCCTGCCACCTTCCTTTCAAAACGAACTTATTCTGAAAAACAGCTACCAGGGAAAAGAATATATCTTTATTCAGGTAAGCGACAACGGTATAGGCATATCAAAAGATTCCATCAAACACCTGTTTGAACGTTTTTATAAGATCACCGATTCGCATCTGGGCTCAGGTATAGGGCTGGCCTTTGTCAAAAGCCTCACTTTCCTGCACAAAGGATCGATCAGTGTATATAGCGAACGATTGAAGGGAACCGAATTCATTGTTGCCCTGCCGGTAAGCGAAGACGACTACACCAACAATGAGAAATGGATGCAAAATAAAAAAGAGCCGGTCACTCATATTGAAAGCCTGGATTATAAATATGAAGGCCCTTTACTAACGCCACAGGAAGAAAGAAAAAAAGAAAAAGGCACGGAACCGGCAAAACACCTGCTCATTGTAGATGACAACGAAGAATTGCGGCAATTCCTCAGGGAAACGCTCTCGGCCGACTTCCATGTATGGGAAGCGGAAGATGGGCAAAGGGGATTATTGATGGCAAAGGAAAAATCGCCTGACCTGATCATTAGCGACGTCATGATGCCGGTAATGGATGGAACGGAATTTTGTAAGAAAGTAAAAGAAGATGCGCAGACCAAACATATCCCATTTATCATGCTAACGGCAAAAGCAGCTTTAAGATCGAAGATCGAGGGCGTTGGATCCGGCGCTGACCTTTACTTTTCAAAGCCGCTGAATACCGACCTGATGCTGCTGACCATCCGGAACATTTTCCAGCACCAGGAAAGTATTAAGGAACATTGTTCAAAAGACCTGCATCATGAAACAAAAGCCCTTGTACATGCTGCCAGGGAAAAAGATTTTATAGAGCAATTGCTGGCGGTGGTGGAAGAACAGTTGAGCAATCCGGAATTAGACGTTGAATATATCTGCCGCCAGATGGGCATGAGTCGCACGAAACTTCACCAGATGATCAAAAATATAACCGGCCAATCGATCAGCGATTTTGTACGAACAGTGCGCCTGCGCAAAGCGGTTCAGATCATGACGGAAGAAGACGTGCTCATCACAGAAGTGATGTACCGGGTAGGTATGCAAACCCAGTCTTATTTTACAAAAGCATTCAAGAAAGAATATGGCAAAACGCCTTCTCAGTATTTGCAGGAGTTGAAAAAGTAGAGGGGTTACGAAGACAAGCCTTTTAGGAGAATTTCTTAATAAATAAAAATAAAAACCAATTCCACCGGTCACTTTTTATTTATTCTCATGTACAATCCCGCTTCGCCTATGAACACGGCATCGTCGTAGCGGATATTCAAATAATCGCGGCCAACATAAGCGTGCAGTAAAAAGCCCACTTCATTGGTAATGGAGGGCATATAGGTTAAATAGGTATGTGCGCCCAACCGGTACTTATTTTCAAGGGTAAAGTTTGACAAATTCCCCAGAATATATTCCAGATCTGTGCGTATGGAGAACTGCCGCTTCTTCGCTACTTTTTTAACCTTTGAACTTAATGCATTATTGATGGTCACTAAACGCGAAGCTTTCAACCACTGAAAACTGAACAACAGCCTTTGTTTTCCATAGCTGTTATCCAGTTCAGGATTCATTCCCAACGGGCCTTTGAAATCTATTTCTTTTTGCCAGCCCACAGCGGTGGAGATAACATGATTTCGCGCCGAAACATTGGCTATATTAAACAGAACGCGCAATGAATTTGTACTGAAATCGCCGGAACGGTAATTATGCCGCTGATTGCCTTCCTCGTCCCTGATAAAAAAAGAATCCGCCTGGCCGTTTGAATAATGTAACATTTGAATGGTTATCCAGGCTGGTGTAGTGCGTTCTTTGATAAGACCACCGACAGAAGACACAAGGAGGTCAAGACCTAAGCCGAATTTGTTATTAGATGGCAGCAGCGGGCTCGATTCGTCGCGCGTCAGGCGCGGTGTAAGTCCTACGTCGAAGGTAAAACGAAGCCTTTGCAACCATTTAGGATTATAGTATTTTCCCCTGTGAATGACAAAGCGGTTTGAAAAATTCCCTTCCAGCCAATAGCCGTCTTTTCCTTCACCATCGCGCAGCGGTATCGTTCTTGTGCGCAGCGGATTGATAATGGGAAAGGCCAGGTACATCAACTGATCGTGGTATCCCAGCAATTGATGGTACCGGTTCATGGCAAAATTGGGAGAAGAAGCTGATAATGAATCGGGTGACCATAAACTTTCCTGGGCCTGGGTGAAGAGGACGCCCAGAAGTGCAACTACTGTGAGTAACCGTTTCATTACCATGCTTTTTAGAAGTACTATAAAAAGCATGCCCGGCTCTTCCGGGCAGGAAGGGTTTATGGAATTGATTCGCTTTTGAGCGCCTGTAAAACATGCAACTGTAAAGACGATCACTTATAACGCTCATAAAAAGATCTTTCCAGACTTTCCTGGTGATCGGGATGGGCAATACTGATCAGCGCCTTTCCTCTTTGCTTAAGGTTTTTTCCAAATAAATTTATGGTATTTAACCATTTTCTGATTTTTTTACAAAATTCAGGAATCTGCTTTACAAACCGGCTGACAGCAATTAGTCTGAAAAACTAAGTATTGATAAAGATCATTCCGGAGAATAGCGGAGCCTGATCTTCAATTTTCTGGCTAAATTTAGAACGCAATGATCTGATCAACTCATAATTAACTTTAATATTATATAATGACAGGCATTGAAGTAGTCAAACTGTCTTTTGATTCAAACGGATCGAACTGTTCAGGCAGGCTGTATTTACCAGTGAACAAAACTGACAAGCTCGCCTGCGTCGTATTCGCTAATGGCTTTTCAGGAACCATGGACTGGATCCTGCCCAATTTTGCGAAACGTTTTGCAGACGCCGGATTTGCCGCATTAATCTTCGATTACCGGCATCTTGGTGAAAGCGAAGGAAAGCCAAGGCAGATCATCGATATAGAAAAGCAAAGAACCGATCTGAAAAACGCACTGCAATGGGTGCGCCATCATGCAAGAATTGATAAAAGAAAAATTGCTTTATGGGGTACGTCCATGGGGGCAAGTCATATTGTGGAAGTAGCTTCCACAGACAATGAGATAGCCGCTTTGATCTGTAACGCGCCTGCCCTCGATGCACGCAAAGGATCAAACGTACAGGCCAAAGCGAAAGCAGCAAATGCCTCTAAAGCAACTATCATAATTTCAACATTACGACTGGTGGGAGCAGCTGTTCTCGATGTCGTAAGAAGTTTGATTGGCGCAAGTCCTTATTACATCAAGGTCTATGGAAAGGCAGGTGAAGCTATCTTTACGGATCCTTCCCTGGCGCATCGTTTTAAGGTGTTGGCCGAAGGGAGCCCTGGCTGGCATAATTCGGTGGCAGCACGGGTACTGTTTAAACTTCCAAGTTATAAAGATGGAACGATAGAACGGATCAAAGCACCCATATTGGTATCACTGGCAGCGAAAGACGTAGAAGTGGACAACAGCTTTGTAAAAAAAATCTTCTCAGCATGCCCAAACGCCGATATCAGGGAATACCCTTACGATCACTTTTCCATGTATCACGAAGAAGGTTTTGAAACAGTAGTAAGAGACCAGCTTGATTTTTTGAAACAGCAGCTGGCTCCACATTAAATACGCATTAATTTCTTGCCCCGGGCTGGTTTTAATAAAGCTGATACAGGAATATTGCCCCTGAAATGAAACACCCGTTTACTTCCCTGCCAAACAAACCACATTTTGAGACCTTGGATGGATTAAGAGGGGTAGCGGCGATTGCAGTAGTGATCTTTCACTTCATGGAAATTGCCATACCTGATCCTGAGAAAAACTTCATTGCGCATGCTTACCTGGCAGTTGATTTTTTCTTCTGCTTATCAGGATTTGTGATTGCCTATGCCTATGACGATAAAATGGCTGCCATTGGCATTACCGGCTTTCTCAAGCGAAGACTGATCCGCCTGCATCCCCTCGTGATCATTGGTTCTATCCTCGGTTTATTGACCTTTTTGTTTGATCCGTTCAGCAATTTGCACCAAAGCTATGCAGATAAAACATGGCTGATCTTTATCTGTTCCTGCCTGATGATCCCTTTCGCGGTAGTGAAGGAAAGATATCTTAATCTTTTTCACCTCAATCCACCCACCTGGTCATTGTTCTGGGAGTACATCGCTAATATATTATACGCCATTTTGCTTCTGCGACTGCCGAAGAAACTGCTTTGGGTTTTAACGGTGCTGGCTGCCGGCGCCCTGGTGTATGAATCCTGGCGATCGGGCCATCTAAGCGTTGGATGGGGCGGTGATAATATCAAAGGAGGCGCCATCAGGGTTAGCTTCTCCTTCCTGGCGGGGATCCTGATCTATCGTTCACGGTGGATCATCCGGTCAAAGCTGGGTTTTATTGCCATCAGCCTGTTGCTGTTGCCGGCCTTCTTGTTTCCCTTTTCCAAAACATGGAGCTGGATCGCAGACCCGCTCGTGGTGATCTTGTATTTTCCCCTGATGGTGATGCTCGGCGCAGGCGCAATAACACAAAAAACGACCCATGCCATCTGCCGCGTTTCAGGAAAGATCTCCTACCCGCTTTATATGGTCCATTATCCATTTATCTGGATCTTTTTCAGCTATATAGAAAAGTACAAACCCGCTATCGGTACCGTGACATGGATCATTATCATTGGCACCGGCTTATTGTTGCTGGTAGCTTACCTGGTCATGAAATATATAGATGATCCTGTACGTAAGTGGTTGAGCAGATAAAACAAGGCGCCCTATGTAAGCAGCGCCCTGTTTATTTCTTTGCAATAAGTAGATGTAACCTTCTGCTCAGGCAAGCGCTGTTGAGTCACAACTGCTATGCGGAGGATCATATTTCCTGATCACTTTCGACATGTGGCTGGCATCCGTGAACCCAAGCTCAATGGCAATCTCCTTGGCCGTCTGCTCGGAATTTTCCAGCCGGCTTTTGGCCACATTCACCCTCGACCGCAGAATATATTCTTTCAGGCTCTCGCCCGTCTTCTTTTTAAAATATTCACCCACATATTTGGGCGAAAGATGAAATTCCCCGGCGATGGATTCGACCCTTAGTTTTTCATTATCGAACAGGTTGTATTGCACATATTGTATAATATCATTGGCCTGCCTGTCAAAATTTCTATTGCCATAGCGGAAGCTCTGCTCAAAATTGCGCATCACGATATTCAGCAAGGTGAACATATGCGCACGGATGATTGATTCGGACTGCTCACCTTTATTGACATATTCTCCATAAATACCCATGATGAGGTTTACCAGCATGGTCTTGTCAGACGAATTATTAATGATATCGCCCGGCTGGCGATTATAGCTGCTCAGGATATAATGCAGGTTCTGGAACCATTCCGTATAATCCATCATATGCAGCCTGTCTTTCCGAAAAAAAAGGGAATTAAAGCGGATAAAGATGAAGACCGTCGGATCCCCGATCGTAAAGCTGTGACAGTCGTAAGGAGGTAATAAGAATATATTTCCGGTCGTATAAGGGACCTTGTTTTGATTGATACATTGAAGGCCGCTGCCAGCCTCGATAAACACCAGTTCGAAGAAATTGTGTTTATGCGGCCGGCGGGTCCATACTGTTACTTCTTCGCGACTGACAAAAAACGGATTGGTGGAGTTTTCGATATGCATACGCACTTATTTTCGGTTTGAATCGGCAGTCAATGCCTGCCAAATTACCTAATCTTTTTCATTGATCCATCCGGTCATTACGCAATGGTCAATACGATTTTGCCTCTTGTACTGCCAGTTGCCTGCTGCTGATGCGCCATATCCATCTGGGAGAAATCATAGTGATTTACATAGGGACGCAGCGCCCCTTCGTTAAGCAAGGCGGCCAACCGCTCCATGTCTTTTCCGTTTGATTGAACCAGGTAAAAGAAAGCATCTATATTACGGGCGGCAGCCTGTTGTACAAGATCCGGCGCAATGGTGGTTGGAATGCTTATCAGTTTACCATTGGGTTTTAGTACTGCCAGCGAGCGGGGGATCAGTTCGCCGCCTACCGCATCCAGCACGAGATCAACATAGCTCACGACTTCCTCAAAGCGCTGGCTTTTATAGTCGATATGTTCGTTGGCGCCCAGCTCCATCAGGAAATCTTTATTGGCAGCAGAAGCGGTACCTATCACATAGGCGCCGGCCTGGCGGGCAAGCTGCACGGCAAAATGGCCTACGCCCCCGGCGGCAGCATGTATCAACACGCGCTGCCCTTGCTGCAAAGAAGCCTGCTGGAACAGGACCTGCCAGGCAGTAAGCGCTGCCAGGGTAGTGGCTGCAGCCTGCTGATGGGTGATCGTTGCCGGCTTCAGCGCCAGCTGCGCCGCAGGCGCTGCTAAATATTCTGCATAGGCTTTCCCATGACCCGGGAAATTGACCATGCCAAATACCTCGTCGCCGGTTTTGAAGCTGCTTACCGCCTTACCGGTTGCAGTAACTATCCCAGAGATGTCCCAACCCAGGATCAGCGGCCTTTCTTTGATGCGGCCAGATATCCCTTTGCCGGTTCTCGTTTTCACATCCACCGGGTTAATGCTGATAGCTACTACTTTCACCAGCACTTCATCGTCTTTGATGGACGGCACAGGAAGTTCCGTATGGATCAATTGATCAGTGCCGCCAAATTCATTTAGAATTATTGCTTTCATAATGTGTTTATTCATTGTTTGTTTACCCCACAAAAATCCTCCTTATGAAAGGCTTTTAACGGTAGAAATAATGGATAAATGAGTAAGAAAAGAGGTTTGCAGCAAATGTTCTATCTAATGACACCCATATCTGCATTATGGTTCTTGCTGCAAAACAATTTTAGCCCTGCCGGCAAATAAATTATCCTGTAACTTCAACCGAACGATCACTGAACATGAAAAAATCGCTATATACCTGCTTACTTTTTACTATTGTCATCAGCAGTTATTCAAGCTTAAATGCGCAGCCAACAGCGGCCAAGAAAAAGACATCGGGCAATCCCGTTTTTCCGGGCTGGTATGCCGATCCGGAAGGAGCTATTTTCAACAAGCAATACTGGATCTACCCTACTTATTCCGCGCCTTATAATCAACAGGTGTTCCTGGATGCATTTTCTTCCAAAGACCTCGTGCACTGGACAAAACACGAACGCATTGTTGATACGGCAGCCATTAAATGGGCAAAACGGGCCATGTGGGCGCCGGCCATTGTGCAGAAGGACGGCCGGTACTTTCTGTTTTTCTCTGCCAACGATATTCAGAACGAACAGCAACCCGGTGGCATTGGCGTGGCCGTTGCCGATAAGCCGGAAGGCCCGTTCAAAGATTATCTCGGCAAACCCTTACTCGATAAGATCGTAAACAAGGCGCAGCCGATCGATCAGTTTGTATTCCGCGATAAAGACGGGCAGTACTACATGATCTATGGCGGCTGGGGCCATTGCAATATCACCAAATTGAAGGACGATTTTACCGGCTTTATTCCGTTCGAAGATGGGAACAGTTTCCGCGAGATCACACCGAAAGGTTATGTGGAAGGACCGATCATGTTCATTCGCAATAACAAGTACTATTTTATGTGGAGTGAAGGCGGCTGGACGGGCCCCGACTACCGGGTAGCCTATGCGATCGGCGATTCGCCATTTGGCCCCTTTGAACGAATAGGCACCGTATTGCAACAGGATGCGGCCGTGGCAACAGGGGCAGGCCACCATTCGGTGCTTCAATTTCCGGGCAGTAATGATTGGTATATTGTTTACCACCGTCGACCCCTGGGCGAAACGGATGGCAACCACCGGGTGACCTGCATCGATAAAATGGAGTTTGATGAAAAGGGATTCATCAAACCGGTGAAAATAACCTTTGAAGGTGTATCGCCGAAAAAGCTAAAGTGATCGATGCTGTTAGTGACACCTTACACCTTACTCAGGATCTTCCGGTCGATATAAAAGGTGCCGAAAGGAATACAGCAGGCAAGTATCACTTTCCAGGTGATCTTTGTAAAGGCCCATTTTTGCTCAACGCCTACGCTCAATGTATTGAATATAAAAAGCACGAACAAGGCGCCATGAATGGGCCCAAGCAATTTTGTAAAAGCGGGATCGCCCGCTGCATATTTTAGCGGCACGGCTATAAATACCAGTAAGAGCAGGGAAATGCCTTCCAGGAATCCCAGTAAACGCAGGCGTCCTATTCTTGTTTTAAATAATGATTGCATAGACTATCTGATAAAAGGTCTGTTAGCAAATGGAGAGAAAGGCCAGGGAATGGCTATAAAGATCAGGATCAGGGCTAGCGAATACCATAAGAGCATGGTCCTGAACTTTTTCTTATCTGCCGGCTTTCTTTTCGTCAACGCCGATCCCACCGTGATAATAATGATCGCCACCAGCATCAGGCTACTGTGTATCGCGCCAAAGAACATATAGTCGGTATTTTCCATGGCACTATTTCCATGCTGATGAAAATATTGTATCAACGGACTTTGAAAGTACAAAACCATTCCTGCCATTAACTGTATATGCGCAATAGTAGCGGTCCAGTGACGCAGCGCATTATCGGCTTTGGTAAATTTTCTATTGAAAAAATATCCGCTATACGCTTTCCATACCGCAATGAGTAAACTGATCAGCACGAACCAGCGTACATACGAATGCAAATAAATAAGGAACTGATACATAACCAGGCTAACCCGCTTTAGTAGTTTTAAATAAAGACGGGACAAAGCTAATGCAAAAACATACTAACTAGTATGTTTATTGAGAAAAAAATTATTGCAGGGTGTGCAGGTAATCTTTCAGCTGCTTTAAATAGATGAGATAAACAGATCTGCTGTTGTTCAATTTACCCATATTTCGTATACCCCAGTAGCCCGACATAATGAAAACGGCCACCTGTTCGCTTTTTACATCTGCGCGAATGCGTCCGGCTTTTTTTCCTTTCCTGATGCAGTGGATAATCGCGTTCTTCCATTCCTGCGACAACTCGTTCAATACCCTGGTGAAATCACTATGCCAGGGCGCCATTTCCTGGGTGAAATTGGCTGCCGGGCACCCATACTCAACTTTCAGCAATTCATTCTTCATCAAAATAGCATACATCATATCATAAATGATCTTTACGGGATCGCCTTCGGTATGAAGGGGTTCAATGAAAGCAGCTGCAAAACCGGGTTTCAGCAATTCGTTGATAATGGCGATACCCATTTCATCTTTATTCCTGAAATGATAGTAAAATGCGCCTTTGGTGACCTGTGTGGTTGCCAGAATATCATCGATGCTCGTCGTTTGATAGCCTTTTACGTAGATCAGTTCAAAAGCCTTTTGTAAAATACCCATTCTTGTTGCCTCGGCTTTTTTCATAAATAGATACTAACCCGTATTTTTTAACAAAGTAAACCAGAACTGCTTATTTATACAAATGTTCCTGCCGCCCTCAGGGTGCTGCGGCAAAAAAGCGCCTTGCTCCTTCCCGCCCACTCTCTACCAGGGCCGTTATAGTTTCCTTTGGCAACCTGCGCACCCTGCCGGAAAGGTTCATATTGTTAATGGCAATGGTGCGGCGCAAACTGTTGGGATGTGTAACTTCGGGATTCGCCTTATCGATGAGGGTGTGGTACAATGCTTTTAAATAATCGCCCATCGTATAAATTTCAAAGGGGTAAACGCCCGGCCGTTGGGCATTGTACTGAATTTGTTCGGGCATTTCCATCAACAGCCCCAGGGTTTCACGATTTTCCATCCAGGCATTTGGCGGGGAACCATGTTCATGTATGTATTTGGTGGAATCAAATAAAGCGATCGGGTAATTGCTCAGCACACCACCATCTACCATTACATGTAATAATTTTCCTTCTTTTGGTCTCTTATAAACCCTGCCACTGTCATCCATCAGCACAGCCTGGTAGTACAGTGGAATAGATAAGGAAATCCGAACCGCATCACAGATGCGCATATGCGGGTAATTTTCATGCGAAAATACCCGCAGCATCTGGTAGGTAAGGTCCGTACCCGTTATATACAGGTCTTTATATCCCTTTTCAGCGCTTTGGGCATGCAGTTCACCAAAAGTAATATCACCGTTACCCGTTTTGGCAGCAAGCAGGTTCGCTATCCATTCTGCTATCTTCTCGCCTTTATACCAGCCGAATTGCTTGCGCAAACGCCTGATGCCACCAGCCAGCATCCAGCCGCCATCATTGAACTTTTTTAAAGGAATATTCGCCGTTAGCTCTATGATCTCCCCCGAGGTATAACCAACAGCCAGCAGCGCGCCCTGTATGGCGCCTACGGAAGTACCCCCTACCCGCTGAATGTCTTTCAGAATACCCATGCTGTCGAGCACCTGTAAAGCGCCGGCATAGGCAAAACCCTTCACACCCCCGCCTTCCATAACCAGGTTGCGGTAGCGCGGAGCCTGGGCATAACCCGTAGCAACGACAAGTAATGAAACAGAAAACAAGACAATCTTTTTCATCAGGGCGAAATGTTTGAGCTACAAGATACGTAAGCCGTTGATGAAAAGTTGGGGGTGTTTCAAGGTTTTAACATTGGCGCTGATCCCGCACCAGTGTAAATAAATCTCCCTAAATAACTGCCTTTACTCTACACTCCCCAACCAGAGCGGCCCATGGCCTGCGATAAATCAGCTGGCATAACTTCTGAAGTTTGTATCGTACACTAAACCTAAGGATATGAACTTACTGAGCACAAGGATCCACGGATACATCGACTATATTATGGGTACGCTGCTGATTGCAGCCCCCTGGATCTTTAATTTTGCCCGGGATGATGCAAGTACTTTTATTCCTCCCATCCTGGGCATCACCACGATCATCTACAGCCTCATGACAAGATACGAGTTAAGCCAGGCCCGCATGATACCCATGCGCCGGCATTTATTGCTGGATACGCTCGTGAGCCTTTTCCTGATAGCATCCCCCTGGCTCTTCGGCTTCAACGATTACATTTGGGAACCACATGTAATACTGGGATGTATCGGGCTGCTGATCGTGTTCATCTCGAAACGGGAACCTGGCGAAAGACGTACGCCGGGGGAAAGAAATATCAGTGGCGATAATAACATGCGGCGAACTGCGGTTCATTAACACGAAATGACAAGCCCCGGTTAAAAAAGACCGGGGCTCGTTATAATCTTTCTACAATAATTTCAATTCCACTTTTTTGCCGGTGGCCACCGCCTTGTAAATGGCATCAATGATCTTCAGATCACGCAGGCCTTCCTCACCGTCGACCGGAACGACCGCCTGTTTGCCATCCATAATGATAGCCGCCATCTCATCCATTTGTATCGTTTGATGCGTCATATGCGGTTGCGTCAATTCGCCTTTATTGGTTCGTCCCTTGATGGGGCCGTAGCCGGTAGCAGGTTGCAACTCGGCAAAGCCCTTGCTGCCATTCAGGAAAAAGCGGTCGAGATTGTTCATACTATAGGTAGACAAACAGGAAGCCACTGCCCCGCCGGGAAAACCCAGTTGGAACTGGATGGTCTCATCCACCCCCGGTTTGAACTTTTGCGGATCGGTCTTGGTCTCCTGCGCCGTTACCCAAACCGGTTCCTCGCCAACCATATAACGCGCACCATTAATGGAATAAATACCTATATCCATCAACGCACCGCCGCCGGCCAGTTCTTTTGTCAACCGCCACTGCCCGGGATCACCGATGGCAAAACCGCTCAATCCCTGGAAGAACAGGATCTTCCCCAATTCACCTTCTTTGCGCATGCGCACGATCTCCAGGGTCTTTGGCTCAAAATGCATTCTGTAGCCAACTAGTAATTTTACATTCGCTTTTTTACAGGCATCCACCATCTCCTGCCCTTCCTTTGCATTCAGGGCCATTGGCTTTTCACAAATAACATGTTTTCCCGCTTTGGCTGCCCTGATCGCATGCTCGCGGTGCAGGGCATTGGGTGTTATCACATACACGGCATCTATATCGGGGTTGTCTTTTATGCGATCGAAATTTTCGTAATTATAACAATTCTTTGCGGGAATATTGTATTTCGACTGCCAACTGGTGATCTTGGCGGGTGTACCGCTAACCACCCCGGTTAAGCGCGCCCGTTTGCAGTCCTTCATCGCCTCTGCCACCCGGGTACCATAACTTCCCAAGCCCATGATAGCTACCCGCAGCGGCGGCCCATCCTGTACCAGTGATCCGGTTTGTTCAATACTTGCTAATGTTTCAACAGACAAAAGAGGAAATGCAGCCACCGAAGCGGCCAGTTTTTGCAGAAAGTTTCGACGGGAATTCATAATTGCCAATTTTGATTAAATTTAAATAACAATTAGTTACTGGCAAGCCAGGGCACCGTTCATTTAACCCGGCGTGAAGCTATGCCATACCTGAAAGCCATTAACCTGCCGGGATCTTTTAAAAGCTGATGATCATTTACCATTGAGCGCGGTTTTGGATCGTTCGTGCGGGCGGCATTTTCCGCTCATCCCTGAAATGCTCCTTTTTCATCAACTATGTCGAACGGCTATTCCCTTCGGTCACAGCAAGAATTGTTCCGCCATCCAAATCTCCCCCACTACCGCTGTTATACTTTAACTAGAAAAGCATATATAGAATCAGTACCATTGAGCTATGAACCGCTGCTTTTTGCTGGTATTGCTGGTACTTGCATCCACTACAACCGCCATGAGTAAACCCGCCGATACAACGGTTGTAAAAAGATCCTATTATACCCAACATCTGCAAGGCGCCATTACACTAGATGGTATTCCCAATGAAGAAAGCTGGAATGCCGTTCCCTGGACCGGAGACTTTACACAATGGAAACCCAATGAAGGTAAAGCGCCGGCCCAGCCCACCCGGTTCAAAATATTGTATGATGAAAAATTTCTTTACGTAGCTTATCATTGTATAGATCAATACCCCGATTCAATTATAAAACGCATGGAACGCCGCGACCAGTTCCCGGGTGATTGGGTGGAAATAAATATCGACAGCTACCACGACCTGCGCACGGCTTTCTCGTTCACCCTATCGGTCTCGGGCGTACGCGGTGATGAATTTGTATCAAACAACGGCGACAACTGGGATGTTAACTGGAACCCCATCTGGTTTGCCAGGACCCATATCGATGAAACCGGCTGGACAGCCGAAGTAAAGATCCCGTTCAGCCAGCTCCGTTATGGCAATGAAGTTGATAAGACCTGGGGCATCCAGGTTACCCGCCGGATTTTCCGCAGAGATGAAATGTCATGCTGGCAATATATTCCCCAGAACTCCGGCGTTTGGGTGAGCCGGTTTGGGGAATTAAAAGGATTGAAGAATATTCCCCTGCACCGCCAGGTTGAAATAGCGCCCTATGTAACCATTCAGGCCGATAAATACAAAAAGGTAAATGGCAACCCTTTTGCCAAAGGCTTTGATACCAAATTGACCGGCGGTCTCGATGGCAAGTTCGCCGTTACCAATGATCTTATTCTCGATTTTACCGTAAACCCCGATTTCGGCCAGGTAGAAGCCGATCCCTCGCAGGTACGCATCGATGGCTTCCAGAATTTCTTTGAAGAGCGCCGCCCTTTCTTTATGGAAAGCCGCAATATTTTTGACTACCAGCTAACCGGCTCGGTAGCCGGCGGCGACTATGATTCAGACCTGCTTTTTTATTCGCGGCGCATCGGCAGCGCACCCCATGCCTCCCCCACCTTAAACAGTCATGAATACCTGAAAATGCCTTTGAACAATACCATCCTGGGCGCGGCCAAGTTCAGCGGCAAGACCCGGAAAGGCTGGAGCATAGGCATTTTGGAAAGCATTACCGAAAGGGAAATGGCCACGATCGATAACAATGGTGAAAAAAGAGAGGAACTGGTGGAACCGCTTACCAGTTATTTTGTAGGGCGATTGCAGAAAGACATCAA
This sequence comes from Longitalea arenae, assembly GCF_016924755.1. GTDB lineage: Bacteria > Bacteroidota > Bacteroidia > Chitinophagales > Chitinophagaceae > Niastella > Niastella arenae. Next base: position 381,113 of record NZ_JAFFJX010000006.1, read on the forward strand.
TGGCGGCAAAACCATTATCGGCGGCATCTTTACGGCCGTTAACCGCGGCAATGGATTGGATAACCTTTTGCATCGCAATGCTTATTCCGGGGGCATTGACTTTTTTCATACCTGGAAGAACCGCATCTGGTATATTCGCGGAAATGCGATCATCAGCCAGGTACAGGGAACTAAAACCGCCATACTCAATACCCAAAGAGCTTTTGAACACCTGTTCCAAAGAACAAATGCCGGTGAAGTATCGATTGACACCAACCGCACGGCCCTCACCGGAACCGGTGGCACTTTCCGGTTTGGTAAAAACGGCGGCAGATCGGGCCGGCTGGGCCAGGTGTTTAAATTCGAGACCGGGGTTACCCTGCGTTCGCCGGAACTGGAATTGAATGATATCGGCTTTATGCTAACCGCCAATGAGATCAATCATTTTGCTTGGGCCGGATATCATTTTCAGAAATCGTTCCTCTTCTTCCGCAATGCGTTTTTAAATTATAACCATTGGTCGAGGTGGGATTATAGCGGTAAGTTCATTTACCAGGCATTTAACTTCAATACCAGCGCTACTTTTCAAAACAACTGGCAGGTAGGAACGGGATCTACCTGGAACCCTTTTGAAATTTCGAACAATGCGTTGCGCGGTTCATCAGCCATGCGCCGGCCAGCCGGCATCTCCCATAATTTCTGGACGACCAGCGATTACCGTAAGAAAGTATATGTGAACCTCAACATGGATAATTTCTGGGGATTTCAGAATACCATTAAAAATAACGATATCGAGCTCACCGTCTATTATCAACCCATCGACGCCATGCGGATCAGTCTGGCCGCGAATTATATCTATAACTGGCGGCGGCAGGATCAGTTCGTAAGCAATGTATCTTATGGCAATACCATCCGGACAATCGTAGGCGAAGTAAAGCAACACACTTTACGTTTTACGGGCCGGCTGAGCTATAATATAACGCCCGATCTCACGCTGCAATATTATGGACAACCATATATTACGCGTCCGCTCTACGATCATTTTGCATATGTAAAGGCCCCGATGGCCAGGGAATATAATGACCGCTTTCATGGCTTTACCAATGGGGAGGTCACGGAGATGAATGGACGGTACCAGGTGGATGAGCAAAAGGATGGGATCGTTGATTATAGTTTCAGTAAACCGGATTTCAATTTTGTACAGTTCCGGTCGAACTTTGTGATGCGCTGGGAATATAAACCGGGCTCTGAGTTATACCTGGTATGGTCGCAAAGCAATACACCTGATGCCTCGGCCGATCTGTACAATGATGTAGCCATTCCGAAAAGTTTATTCCGGAACGCATTTGACAACCAGGCGGCCAGGAACATCTTTCTGGTCAAGTGGACCTACCGTTTTCTTAAATAGATTTCTGATTTCGGGATTTCTGATTTAGAGATTTCTGATTTCGGGATTTTGAGATTTCTGATTTCAGGATTTGGGAGTAAATCGAGAAATCACGAAATCAAAAATCAGAAATTGTTTACCACAGGCGTTCATCTGCCGAAGGTCCGTAGATCGAAGGAACCGCAATATCATTCAGTCGCATGTATACGGTCAGTTGTCCGCGGTGATGCACCCAATGATTCAGGGTTGATCCGATCTGGCCGAGTTTAGGAGCAGTATACAGGACCTGTCCGCTCCTTTTCAAAGAAAAAGGTTGCTGCAGGGCTTCGTCCGACACATTGGCCAATGCGTTTTTGGCGCCTTCTATGTTCTCATCAAATCGCTTTACCAGGTCAGCCGCCGTAGCCGGTTTGAACAATTGACCGGTGGCCAGGTCAATGTCTGGTTCTTCGATCATGGTCCTGATCCAGTTGGGCATCTCCGCCACCAGGATGCTCAGGTAGCCCAGTTCCATTGATTTTTCGTGAGGTTTATAATGATACAGTTCAACCGGTATGCGCTCGAGGCATTTGCGGGTAGCCGTTACTTCTGCTTCCAGCTCTTTGAGGTAGGTTTTGCCAAAACTTGTTTGATTCATGGTTCTGTAATTAATGGTTTGGTATAGAGATAAACTGACATCTAATTTACCTATAAACCGGGAAAAGTTATTAAGTTATTTAGCTCCCAGGTGTAACCTGAACTAAACAACTTAATAACTAATTAACTAAGGAACTATGAACTTTAGACTTTGAACTATGAACTGTGAACTTTGAACTTAAAATGCAACAACAGCCTGTTGACTATATATCCGGTCTTCTTTTAACTTCCTTCTTTTATGATAGAAAACATAAGAAGCGGTGGCCAGCGCCAAAGGCAATGACATAAACATCCAGTCGGGTTTACCAATGGCCAAGATGGAAAAAGTGGCGCCTATAAGATCGAAGAACAAACCGGCATAGGCCCATTCTTTAATACGGGGAAAACCAGGTACCAGGATGGCGATCACGCCTAATAATTTAGCTACCCCAATAAAGGGTACAAAAAATTTCGGGTAGCCCAGCTCCACATGCATGCCCTGAATAGCAACGGGATGACTCATGATATCTGGAATAGCAGAACCCAGCATCAGGAAAGCGAACAATCCGGTAAACACCCAGTAGAAAATGTTGGTCTTTTTCATAAAAAACAGTTTAATAGATTTGATAATTGTTTTTGTTTTTATTTGACGGGCCAGTGATCCTGCTTGTATTTACCGGCCCCGTTTGTTGAAACAAAAATAAATGCAATCATCAGGTTCAACGGGGTGTGTTACGGACAATCATGGGGTGTTTTGCGACACGAACAGTTACCGGTTACCGGGTATCCGTTACCAACTTTGAATTTCGATCACTCTGCAACTAACCGGGTTCTCCCAATTTTTTGCCCGGTGACTGGAAACCGGTAACCGGTAACAACACAAAAAAACGGATCGCCCTTTACAGAACGATCCGCTTCTCATTACTGATTATATCTTATTAGTACAACAATCTCACCTTAATAGTATCCTTCACTTCTTTCAACAACTGCACCGCTGTATTCGAGATCTTACGATCGAGGTCAAGCACTACATACCCGATCTCATCATTTGTTTTGAGGTACTGGCCCAGGATATTGATCTTGTTATTCGACAAAGTGGTATTGATCGCAGACAGCACCCCCGGCACATTGCGGTGCACATGTAAAATACGATGCGTACCTTCCTGGGGCGGCAGGCTTAACGGTGGCACGGTATGCGAACCAATGCTCACACCCATTTCAAGATACTGGAACAGCTTATTACTCACATCTTCACCAATGTTCTGTTGCGCTTCTTCTGTTGAACCGCCAATATGCGGGGTAAGAATAACGTTTTGCAAGCCCTGTAATGGGGTAGTGAATTTGTCGCCATTCTTTTCAGGTTCCCAGGGATATACGTCTATGGCAGCACCGCTTATTTGTCCTTCCTGTAATGCCTTTGCCAGCGCTTCCAGGTCAACAACTTCGCCACGGGCGTAATTTATGAGAATAGAACCTTTCTTGAAGTTCTTGATCACGTTCTTATTGATCAGGTTTTTAGTGCTGGCCGTTTCAGGCACATGCAGCGTAATGATATCAGCCTGGCTTACCAGGTCTTTCAATGATTTCTTTGCCACGGCATTGCCTAAAGGCAGCTTGGTGACCGTATCGTAAAAGATCACGTGCATGCCCAGCGCTTCGGCCAATACGCTTACCTGTGTACCAATATTACCATAACCAATTATGCCCAGCGTTTTACCACGCAGCTCATAACTGCCTTTGGCATCTTTTAACCATACCCCTTCATGCGCCGCTTTGTTCTTGTCAACAATGCGTCGGATCAACAAAATAGACAGGCCAATTACCAGCTCTGCTACCGAACGGGTATTGGAATACGGCGCATTGAACACCGCAACACCCTGTTGTTTAGCATATTTAAGATCAACCTGGTTTACACCAATACAAAAACAGCCAATAGCCTGCAGTTTCTTAGCAGCATCCAGTACACGCGGCGTTATTTGCGTTTTGGATCGGATACCCAGCAAATGCACGTCTTTCACTTCCCTGATCAGGTCTTCTTCACTTAACGCCCCCGTTATTTTCTTAACGGATGTGTAGCCATTGTCTTTAAAGAATTTTACAGCCGTGTCACTGATGTTCTCAAGTAGAAGAATATTTATCTTTTCCTTGGGATAACTCGTAATTTGTTTGTCGGTCATAATGAATCCTACTGCTTTTACGTTATTTACGGTACCTTAGTTAAAAGATTGCAAATATAGTTCATAGTTGCAGAAAGTTAGGCATGAAAAATGCATACATGGGCCTGTAACTGATCGGTTTTACATATTTTCGCAAATTACGGTAACCCAAAATTAGATTGTCCTGGTGAAAAACATAGTCAGGTTATTGCTTATACTACTGGCATTGGAGAGTTGTGCGCGCGTCAACAATAAGAAAGTGACCTCTGGCCCAATGAACGCAGGCGATACTGCATCTTTACCTGCTGCCGTTCCGTTAACGCCCGAGGAGATCAGCTACTACAAACGAATGGTTGATAGCCATCTTGATTCCACCCTCGGCAGAACCCGGTTCAATGGCAGTGTGCTGGTGGCCAAGAACGGACAGATCGTATTTGAAGAATATACCGGCTTTGTTGATCCCCGCACGAAGAAAGACTCCATCACGCCTTCCACTCCCTTTCACCTGGCTTCTGTTTCAAAGACCTTTACCGGCATGGCCACCTTGCGGTTATGGGAAGAAGGCAAACTGAATATTGAAGATCCCGTTTCAAAATACCTGGCAGGTTTCCCGCTGGAAGGCGTTACCATCCGCACATTGCTGAATCATCGCAGCGGTATTCCCAAATACGATCATTACATGGGTGAAATGGGTTGGGATAAACGCAAGATGATCTCCAACCAGGATGTATTGGATTTCCTTATCGCCAACTACAAGAAAATACCTATCGCACAGCCGAACCGCGGCTTCAGTTATAGCAATACCAATTATGCGCTGCTGGCGCTTATTGTTGAAAAAGTAAGTGGTTTGCCTTTCAAAGATTATTTGAAAAAGACCTTTTTCGATCCGCTGGGCATGAAAGACACTTACGTATTCACCCTGGCCGATTCTGCCCGCTATATGCCTTCCTTCTACTACAGCAACCGCGAATACCGCTTTGAATTTCTCGATGCCGTGTATGGCGACAAAAACGTTTACAGTACGGTGCGCGACCTCTTGAAATGGCACCAGGCCCTGCAAAAGGAGAACTACTTCAAAAAAGCCACCCTCGACCAGGCTTATGCAGGCTATAGCTTTGAAAAGCCCGGCACCCATAATTACGGACTGGGCTGGCGGATGTACCTGTTGAAGAATGGCAAAAGGCTTATTTACCATAATGGCTGGTGGCATGGCAACCGCACTTCCTTTTACCGGATGGTGGATGAAGATGCCGTGATCATTGCCCTTTGTAACAATGATTGCCGCTACGTGTACAAGGTGAAGGAACTGGCCGATATCTTTGGCGATTATATGCAGCAACATCACCGCTACGCCGACGATGAGCCTACCCAGGTGGCCCGGGCCGAAAGACCTAAACGTTCATCAAAATCACCCGCAAAAAAGAAAAGCAGCACCCGCCGCTCAACTGCCAGAAAGTAATTAAATTTCCGGATGCAAATTTTTGCTACCGAACAAATTAGAGCCTGGGACGAATACACCATCCGCCATGAACCAATAGCATCTGTTGACCTCATGGAGCGTGCTGCCACGGCCTGTTACGAATGGCTGATGCAGCACCATTATAAAGGCCGGTCATTCTCCATTTTCTGCGGAAAAGGCAATAATGGCGGCGACGGCCTCGTGATCGCCCGGCTGCTCGCCCAGAGCAATCATGCCGTAAGCGTTTATATCCTCGAATTTGGCCACAAAGGCACCGTTGATTTCCAGATCAACCTGGCCCGATTGCACGATACCACCGCCGTTATCCGTTTCATTTCATCAGAAGAAACTTTGTATCCCGTTCCCGCAGAAGACCTGGTGATCGATGCCTTGCTGGGCTCCGGCATCAACCGGCCAACTGATGGACTCACCGCCCACCTGATCGAACATATAAATAACAGTGGTAATGAAATCATTGCCATTGATATACCTAGTGGACTGTTCGTAGACCACAGCAGCCGGAATAATATTGTCGTTAAGGCGCGGCACACCCTTAGCTTTCAATGCTTTAAACCGGCATTCCTGATGCCGGAAAATGCTGCCGCCGTCGGGCAGCTGCATATCCTGGATATTGGCCTCCACCCCGCTTTTTTAAGCACCCAGCATGCTCCCTTTGAGCTGGTCGATCAGCCAATGGTCAGCCGCCTGCTGCAACCTCGCCAGGCTTTTGCGCACAAAGGCGACTTTGGCCATGCCGCCCTGGTGAGCGGCAGCTATGGCATGATGGGCGCCGCCGTATTATGCGCCCGGGCCTGTTTGCGCAGCGGCGTAGGCAAACTCACCTGCCATATACCGGCCACTGGTTACATTATTATGCAGGTATCGGTGCCGGAAGCCATGTGCAAAACCGCTGAAAACGAAGCGCCCGTTCAGGAAATGGACAAGTACGACACCATCGGGATCGGGCCCGGCCTAGGCACGGATGCCAGGAACGTCGCACTTTTATATTCGCTTTTTGCGCAGAACCGCCGGCCCATGGTCATCGATGCCGATGCTTTGAATACCATTGGCCGCGAAAAAGACCTGCTGAACAAGATCCCGGCCGGTTCCATACTTACACCCCACCCCAAAGAGTTTGAACGGTTATTCGGCAAAACCGACAACGATTATGACCGCATTCAGCTGGCCCTGCAAAAAGCTGCTACCTATAATGTATACCTGGTGCTGAAAGGCCGGTATACGTTTATTGCTTCGCCTGATGGCAAGGGCTATTTTAACAGCTCAGGCAATCCGGGTATGGCCACCGGCGGAACCGGCGATGTGCTTACCGGCATACTGACCGGACTGCTGGCGCAGCGTTATGCACCCCTGCATGCGGCTATTATAGGCGTTTATCTGCATGGCCATGCGGGCGACCTGGCCGCCGCCTATAGCTCCCAGCCTTCTCTCATCGCTTCTGACCTCATCGATTTCCTGGGACAGGCGTTTCAGTCAATGTGATAATGTGATAATGTGATAATGAAATACAGGTTTGCGTTAAGCGTTCCGGCCTTATCTTGCGGTATGCATAACAGTGATCTTTTTCACAAACTGGATAACCCGGCCTGGTGGGCCCTGAACAGCAGGCAGCAATCCTTTTCGATCGGCGATAAAGGCGTTAAAAGATACCAACGGCGCATTTTACCTTTTACCGCCCTTGAGAAGGCAAGAACAGAAAACCTTATTACACTGGCTGAGTGGCTTGAACCCGGCGAAATATTTTACCTGATCGGCGAGCTGCCACCGCTGCCGCGCGGCATTCAGTTGCTGAAAGAATTACCCTGCGCCCAAATGATCCTGCAAAAACCTTTACCGGATATTGAAATGATTGTGAACATATCGAAGCTGAGCGCCATTCATAAAGAAGAAATGTTCCGCCTCATTAACAAAGTACAACCGGGGTATTATGAACCGGAGACTTACCAGCTGGGGAATTATGCTGGCATCTGGCAAAATGATCAGCTGGTAGCAATAGCTGGTGAACGCATGCGACTGGAACAGTTAACGGAAATAAGCGCTATTTGTACGGATCCTGCCTTTACAGGCCGGGGGTATGCGCAACAATTGATCGTTCATTTATGTAAGACCAATCTTGAACAGGGCAACACCCCTTTCCTGCACGTCTTGCAAACCAATGAACGCGCCATTCGATTATATGAATACCTGGGATTTGTTACGAGAAGGGTTATTTCTTTTTGGCAATTACACTTCACAGTTTAAAGTTCAAAGTACAGTTCAAAGTTCTTAGTTGATGAGTTATTCAGTTATTGAGTGATTATTAGGTAATAATTTGATGAAGGATAAAGTTTGAGCGCAGCGAACTGCGAACTGCCAATTGCAAACTGCCCATTAGCACATCAGCACATCAGCACATTAGCACATTAGCAAATTGCCATTGCCCATTCACCTGCCTTCCCATTAGCACATTAGCACATTAGCAAATTGCGCTACTGCAGCTTCTCCGTCTCCTGCTCCATGAACCTGCGGAACTTATCGCGTAAGGACTGATACCAGGCGATCATTTGTTTGGCTTCTTCGGAAATGGTGGAACCGCCGCCTTTTTCGCCACCAGTGGCTGTAATGACCATGGGACTGTCCATGATCTCATTCAGCCGGCTCACGATCTCCCAGGCCTTTTTATACGACATACCCATTTTGCGGGCGGCCTGGTTAATGGAGCCTGTTTCCTGGATCAGCTGCAGCAACTCTACCGGGCCCGGACCAAAAAACCGGGTTCCCTTACCTTCTACCCAGATACTGCCATTTACCCGGAAATCGCCCTTCTTTAACAGGTCGCGCATTTGTTTTTTCATGCTGCAATAATAAATAATTCGAAAGACAGTCAAAACCACCCCATCGCGCGGCCAAACGTATTTTTACGAAGGCCCTGATTAAAACAACAATCCGCGCTGGTTAAAATAGCATCCTGCACATTACCATGCCTGGTACAATTAATAATATTTTGGCAATTATTCACAGGAATCCCATCGCACACAAACCAACATCAATATGAAGTCCATTTGTACGGCCCTATTTGTATGCCTTTCTACCCTATCCTTTGCCCAGGTGCAACCTGAGTTTGAGTTTCAGTTAGGGAACACCATCACAAAAATTAAATGGATGCAGCAAACCAATACCGGCTCGCTGGTAGCTGCAACCGATCTTAGTCTGGCAGGGATCGATCCTAAAACGAAAAAGATCACCTGGGAGATCAAAGAGCTTGGAAGCGCCGAAGAGAACAAATTCGAGAACATTGCCGGCACCCCCTATTTTATGATTGAAACGGCCAAATCGCTCGGCCTGGGAAAACCACAAACCAGTATCATTGAAGCGGAAACCGGAAAGATCGTCTTTAACAGCACAGAAGCAGAAATGAAGATCTCCGGTAAAAGACCTTTATACCGGATGGGCGCATTGCTTATTGAAGGCACCCGGAACAAGCGCAGCTTTATCGCCCTGCTCGATTTCTCCACCGGAAAAGAAAGATGGTCAAAAGACGTAGGCGCTGCTAAAACAGGGCTGAAAGCGCTTTTAAATACAAGAAGCATTTTTACCGTACCTCCAATGGTTGATAAGAACGGTAACCTGGTGATCGTAGATAAAGAAACCGTCGTTTGTTTGAACGGCAATGACGGCAGCGAAGTATGGAAAAAAGAATTCAAAGAGAAGATCGAAGACGCCCTGCTCACCTATGACCAATCGAGTGTATTTGTTTCATATGAGAACCGCATCGACCTGCTGAAGACCGACAATGGCACCAGCGCTTATGGCGAAAAACTGTTAAAGCTGAATGGAAAATGTAACGGTCTGGCCCCTTACGATGAAAAAAGCTATATCCTGAAACATTCAGAAGGCGTGAACATCATCGATGCGGAGACCGGTCAGCTGCGCTGGAAAAAAGAAAGCGGCCTCGACAACATCAATGATATCCGCTTAACCGCCCACGGTATCCTGGCCATTAACAATACAGAAAAAGAAACCAAATTTTACCTGATCAATCATGAAGGTAAAAAAGTATGGAAGTTTGAATTGAGCAGCCCCGCCGTTATCATTGAACCTACCGAAAAAGGCATCCTGTATTTTACTGAATCAAGGGCTAACCTGGTAGAATATGAAAAAGGAAAAGAGCTGTGGAAAAGAGATATCAAGATCCGCAAACGCCCGGCTTTTGGTTTTGACAATGAAAAGAACCGGCTGCTGGTGTATTCAGACGACAAACTGAATTCATTCAGCCTGGCAGATGGCACTATGACCGTATTAACAGAAGCTCTTCCCTTAAAGGATTACGATGAAGACCGCGAACTGGCCACCATCGAGACCAGAAGGAACGGTTATTTCATCAGCTCCTTACAAAATACTGCCATGGTTGATTTCGAAGGCAAAGTAGTCTTCAACCACAACTACCGAGAAGCGGGATTGAGCAAAGGCGTACGCGCCCTGATGAAAGGTGCAGCCATTGCCGCCACTGCCTATTCGGGTATGAAAACGGTGCAGTCTGTACGCTTCCGCAACCAGGTAGACGCCAATGGCAAACCGATTGCCAACCATATCGAAGGATATGTAGATGAAAGCACTTCAACCTATAAATCAGCAGCCGCTTCAGGCGCCGGCGCCGATGCCTTGTTCGCTATGGCGCGGGAACGCCACAACGCTACCAGGGCAACCAAAGATGCCATTTATATTCTGACCAAATTTGAAGACAGCGGCATCAATGGACTGGTAAAAGTTGATAAAGATTCGGGTAAGGACCTGGTTAAAATTCCATTCGGCGATAAAGACCCCGCTTATATTGTTGATGAAGCGGAGAACAAACTGTATGTAGTTATAAAAGACAAATTTGTACAGGGTTACAACCTGAACGTAAGCAAATAAGCATTAACAATAATTTTCTTGTTAAAAGGGTGAGTCTTCTTAATAGGACTCACCCTTTTTGTGTTTATAGAACTGCAGGTAAAACGGTAATCATTAAAAAATAACTGTTTTACGAGTATATTTATAAGGAATTAATGTAACTTATAAATGGAACCCTTAATACATACTTAAATCAATTTCCGTTTAATGGAAAAGAGTATGCTTGCAAACAACCGTTCGGGCGATGTCATTCTGCTATCGGTCGAAAGAAGATCAGGCATCATAAAAGGCATCTGGCCGCTCGGCGCCACGCTGCATGGCGTGGCCGGCAAACGGTGTTTAGGCAGGAAGATCCAGTCCTTTCTCAGTCATGCGGCTACAATGGCTCTTAAAAAAGCCGTATCGAAAAAAAACAAAGAGGCCGATACTCCGCTCCCGCTGGAATTCCATTCCAAAAAATCAGCACCAGCCACTTATAACTGTTCTGTATGGCATATGCGCAAACAAGCGTTCGTACTGGTAATACATCAACCAGTAAACCAGGAGGCTGCAGCTGCGGTGACTGAATTTATCGCGAGAGAAGAAGCAGAAAAATTGGTACGGGAAGCAGAAGATAAGTTCAAACGCATTATTGAAAAGATAACCATGCCCATTGCTGCGTACGAAATACATCTGCCCAAGCGCTTTGCGTTCATGAATCCCAAATTCACCGAATGGTTTGGCTATACCATCGAGGACCTTCCCGATATGGATCGCTGGCGGGAACTTGCGTTCCGCGATGAAACCTATTTTCTGCAAATGCAAAAGCAATGGCAAACTGAATTATATAAAGTGCATAGCGGTGAAAAGCCCGAAAGCGGGCCGATAGATGTAACTGTATATTGCAAAGACGGCACCATAAAAGACCTGGAACTGTCGCTGACAACAGATGAAAATCTTTGTTATATAACATTTAATGATGTTACTGAACGCAATGCCATCTTAAGGACCCTGCGGGAGAACGAGCGGCATTTCAGGAACATCTCCGAACAATTACCCATTCCCATTTGTGTATTTAGTGACAAAGGCGAAACCCGGTTCCTGAACCAGGCGTTTATCGATACGTTTGGTTATGGTAAAGAAGATATTCCTACCCGGAAGGACTGGCTGTTAAAAGCGTATCCGGACATTAATTACCGGCAAGAGATAAAGGCCACCCGCGAGTCGGTAAAACAAACGCATCAGAAAAGCGGCACATTGGTTAAGCATTATGAGGTCACGTGTAAGGATGGGTCGAAAAAGAAAGTGGAATTTTTTGTGTCGGCCGGGCAGAAGAATATCTATATCGTCGCCAATGATGTTACCGGAAAAGTAATAGCCGAACAGGAGCTGAAACAATCGCACCGGCAACTCAGAGAACTATCCTCTTACCTCGAAAACATCAGAGAAGAAGAAAGGAAACATATTTCCCGGGAGATCCATGATGAACTGGGACAACAATTGACCCTGTTAAAGCTCGACCTGTTACAAATGACAAAAAAAATTAACCGGGAAGAAACGGAGCTGATCGAAAAAATGAAACAGGCCGATCAGTTACTGGCTGATACCATGCGATCGGTGCGTAAGATAGCTACCCAGCTGCGGCCCAGCATTCTCGATAACCTGGGCCTGGTAAGTGCGCTGGAATGGCAAAGCCGTGAGTTTGAAAAGAACTTTGGTATCCACTGCGTTTTTGAAAGCCTTTTGAACGAACCTTATTTCAGCATATCTCAATCAAACGCCTTATTCCGCATATACCAGGAAGCCCTCACCAATATTGCGCGCCATGCGGGCGCCACGCAGGTAGATGCGGTGCTGTCGCAGGACAATGACAGGTATGTGCTGGAGATCAGGGATAATGGTAAAGGCTTCACCATGGATGATGTGGTGGACAGTAAAAAAACACTGGGCCTGAAAGGCATGCAGGAAAGAGCGCTGATGATTGATGGAGAGTTTCAAATTCAAAGCAGTCCCGGCCAGGGAACATATATTCAAATATCCATCCCTATACTAATCACTAACCAGGAAATAAACCAACTGTGACGAAATTTTTAATCGCCGATGATCACAGCCTTATCCGGAAAGGCCTGAGCACTTTACTGCGGGAAGAATTTCCCGGGGCAGAAGTTAGCGAAGTGACCGATTCGGCTGCCCTGCTCAGAGAAGCCGTGGTGCAAAAATGGGATCTGATCATTTCAGATATTTCCATGCCCGGCCGAAACATACTTGAAACCCTCCGTCAACTGAAAAAATTATTACCAGCCACACCGGTACTGATCCTCAGTGTACATCCCGAAGATCAGTATGTGGTACGGGCGCTGAAAGCCGGCGCCTCTGGTTACCTGAATAAAGAAAGCCATCCCGATGAGCTGATAAAAGCCGTGCGGCAATTGCTGCAGGGCAAGAAATATGTGAGTGCAGAAGGCGCTGAGAAACTGGCCGCCGCTTTTGGTGATGATCCCAATCAGTTACCGCATGAGAAATTATCAGAGCGGGAATTCGACGTATTAAAGCGGATCGCTTCCGGCAAAACAGTATCTGAAATTGCCAGCTCGTTGTCCCTGAGTGTGAACACCATCAGCACCTACCGGTCGCGCATACTGGAGAAAATGAATATGCAGAATAATTCGGAGTTGACGGTGTATGCCATAGAGAATAAGTTGATCTGAAAATCTGACCGGTTACTGCCGGTTACCAGTTACCAGTTGCCGGTTACCAGTTCCCGGTTACCGGTTGCCGGTTACCGGTCTCCTGACTCGCAGAACCCTAGCCATGCAATCTGTGACTTGTAACCTGAGTGTCTTCCCCCGTGACCTGCAACCTGTAACCTGAGTGTCTTCCCCCGTGACCTGCAACCTGTAACCTGTAATACTTTCTTTAGAACGTGCTCTTCCTCCTTATCGTGAACTTTGTTTTGTAGTATAAACAATGACAACCAGTAATTGTCATCCTGACAAAAAAACGACAAGTAACCCTATTGGCCACCATTGGTTGTTGTTGCAACTTTGCCCTTCAAACAAAAATGCATGAATGAAGCAATCACTCTGTATCCTCTTAATAGATGATTCGGCCTTATTCATTCATCGCATCAAACAACTGCTTTCTGAACGTTATAATAATGTCTCCATAGCGATCGCCGGCTGCTATGAAGATGCCCTAACGATGTTCGCCCGAGAAACACCGCATTTGATCTTCCTGGATATCAACCTGCCAGACAGGAGCGGTATTGACCTGCTGGTAAAATTCAGGGAAATGAACAGGCATGTGACGATCGTCATGCTTACCAATAACGACCCTGGTGAATATTTGGAAACATGCATGCGCCTTGGAGCAGATTACTATGTAGAGAAGTCTATGGGGTTCGACTCCATTACAGGCATAACAGATAAGGCCCTGGAAAGCCTTCTAAAACAAAAGTAAAACCAGCTATGAACATGAGTGACGGATGGTCACCTCATTGTCCGCCCGCGGGCGGACAGGAATCGGTGTACTATGCAATCATTGACCAGGAAGGCCGGATCTTATCTATGAACACGGCCATGAACGAAGCTTTTGGCCCCGGATCCAGCCGGCAGTTGGATCATTTTCAATCCCTGTTATCAGAAACTGACCGGGAATTATTCACTACCCTATTGACAAATAACGACCCTGCCCTGCAATCTTTCCCTGTTAATCTGTACACCAATACCGGCCCTGATCAATTGACATTTAAATGGTCTTTTTTTCAGCTTATATCCGGAAAAGAAGACAAGGGCTATATCCTCTGCGCGGGATCCAGCGATGAGAACGCCTTTAGCGCCGAAAATACCGCCCCCCTGAAACAAGACGCAACGCAAAAAGACCAGCAATCCGCCCTTTCCGGCATGTTGATCCGCATGCTGGACCATGAACGGCTGATGATCGGACAGGAACTACATGATAATGTGAACCAGCTGCTTTGTACCGCTAAACTGCACCTCGACCTGCTGCAGGTGTATAAGGCTGATAATCAAAAAGCAAAAGACATTACTATTCAGCTGCTCAAGGAAGCAATAGATGAGATCAAGAAGTTATCGCGTGGAATGGTACTGCAAAAACTACAAAAGGATACCCTGCTTGAAAGTGTAAGAACTTTCATTGAAGACATCAGATCGGTTCACAAGATCAATATTGTTTTTGGCATCCATCAGTTCAATGAGGAGCTTATTTCCGACCATAAGAAAATCAATATCTACCGGATCCTGCAGGAACAATTCAGGAATATCATAGAGCACAGCAACGCAAAAACCGTGGTCATGACCCTCGAAACCGATGAAAGGCAGGTGGAACTGATCATTGACGACGATGGCATCGGTTTCGACCCCGGTCACATGGTAGATGGCATTGGCCTGATCAATATCAGGGAAAGAGCCAGACACCTGCACGGCCACTGCGAGATCACTACATCGCCGGGTAAAGGCTGCCGGCTGCATATCACGATTCCTTTATGAAAACCCATACACGCTCAATTGCAAAACGCTGAACGCCGGACCGGTTGATGGCCGGCACGCGCAAAAAGCTGCCCGGGAGCATCGGGTAAAACACCCTTACCTTCTATGCGCAGTAATTGAGCACAATTTTACAAAAGCTTCTGATACATGATCAGGAGCTTTTGTGCTTTTAACAAGGTAAGACTATTTCCTGCGCCAGCTTCCCGAGCTTTTTAAGCGATTGCTGCAAGCTGCGCTTTATTTTACTTTTACCGGCTAACGCTGGCAAATAGCGATTGATAAAATTATTTTTCCGGTAAATATCGAGCGTAACGCGGGTCGTGTTATCGCTTATTCTGTCGAGTGTAAAATAGGTGATATTATAGGTGTTCTCCTCCGTTTCACTGAACCTGATCTTATCGGGATGATAATAATAACTGCTGCTGTAAAGAACGCTTTCACCAGCATCAGTGATACAACGGCAACGCATACCAATCCGGGGTAAGGGATGTTCAATATCCACCACCTTTAGTACGCCTTCCTGCCAGCTGCTTCTGTAGTTAAAATCACCGGTAGCATGGAACATGGTGATGATATCTTTATTATACTCCTGCGACATCGACAGGATCTTTACGATCTCCGATTCATTCACCGGCTCCAGCGGTTCTGGTGGTAATTCTTCTTTCAGCTTACTTAACAATGTGTAGTGATAGGGGATCACTCCGGTCTCAGTTTCTTTATTACTGATATTCCAATGCATCCATTGCCGGATATCTTCCGGCTGACCGGGCAGCAGGTTATCGGTAACCAGCCAGTACTCATGTTGCGCTATGTCGTTCTTTAATAACTGATGCGCCACGATCACATCTTTGCCAATAAGTTTATTGAACTGCTGTACCTGGTACCCTGTAAATTCACCATAATGGGTGATCACCTTCAAAGTAAGCTGAATAGCGGCAGCACAGGCCGCACACTGGCAATAGCGCCGGCGGTCATAAGCGATCAAGCGCCGGTGAAAGGCGCAGAACATATCCTCTACCTGCTGATACAGCGCTGGTAAAGCCGGCGGATCACCAAATTTGTAAAACAGGATGGCGTCGCCTTCAATCTCGGAGATCTGCAAACCGAGGTGGTTGGCATTGATCAACACTTCCAGCAATTCCTGAATAATGAAACGGCTGTGTTCAATTTCCGATTCAGAAACAAAACGGGTAAAACCGCTGATATCAGGAATAAAAAGCAGACCGCGGTTGTCCATTTTTTTCTTTAAAGTTACACAAATCCCAAGATCTCAGAAGCTCTTAACGGCAACCCGTCTGATGTATGATTTCTGATTTCGGGATTTCGGGATTTATTGATTTCTTCCGGTTCAAAGCTTTTGATAAATCCCAAAATCCTTTATGATCTCTGATTTCGGGATTTCGAGATTTATTGATTTCTTCCGGTTCGAAGCTTTTGATAAATCTCAAAATCCCAAAATCTCAAAATCCCAAAATCCTTTATGATTTCTGATTTCGAGATTTCGGGATTTATTGATTTCTTCCGGTTCGAAGCCTTTGATAAATCTCAAAATCCCAAAATCCTTTATGATTTCTGATTTCGGGATTTCGAGATTTATTGATTTCTTCCGGTTCGAAGCTTTTGATAAATCTCAAAATCCCAAAATCCCCAAATCTCAAAATCCCAAAATCTCAAAATCCCCTTAGTCATTTTTACCTATTGCCTGTTGCTTATTGCCAACGGTTTTCGCATCGCGCGTATTTTTTTGTACAGCAATGGCGCCAAATAATGCGAGAATGAAAGAGAAGGCATAATATCCTTTTTCGCTGGGTAAGATGGCCGCATTCCATAAACCCACTACCAGTAATACAATGGACAGAATGCTGCAAAACCAGCTTACACCGTAATAGATGTCGGTAACCGGAATACCTTCCAGTTTGTCACGAACACTTTTTTGAACAGAGATAACGGAAAAAAGCCCGAACATTAAAACCGTAAAGTAATAGCCCTTTTCGTTCAGTTGCATTTCGGCGCGCCATAAGCCGATTAAAAATCCTGCCATACCGGCGCCAAGGGCAATCCACGAAGCCGCGATAAAGGCGTTTGAGGGTTTTTGGTTCATTGGTTGTTTTTTAAGGTTAACTACAAGACCGAACGGGTAAAAATAGTAAAATAAAGATATATTCAAAACCCATAAATTCCTGCTAAAAAGCGACGGCCGGACCAAAATACCGGAACACATTGGCCACTGAAAGTGAATGGCAATTATACCATTTAATATAGTTACCTTTAACAGTGGCCTTTATACATAGTCCCCGTTGATAACGTTTATCCGCACTCTGCTCTATTTGTAAGTCATTCAAACGGTAACGATCATGAACAACTACAAACAAATGGCAACTGCTTCGCTGCTGGTTGCGTCCCTGGTGTTATCGTGCAGGGAAACCCAGAAGCCCATGCTGGCCAAAGAGATCAGCGCCATCAATTTGAAAACGGGTAAGGTGGTGTTATGCGGCCCCGAAGATAAAGGTGTAGGTAAAGTATCATTTATTATCTCCGGTGACGACAGCACATCAAAACAATTTAATTTCGGCATTGCCCTCTTACATTCCTTTGAATACGATGAAGCCGAAAAAGTGTTTGCGCAGATCATTCACCGCGATCCGCAAATTGCCATGGCTTATTGGGGCGTGGCCATGTGTAACTTCCATCCCTTGTGGACACCACCCGAACAGCCGGAACTGATAAAAGGCAATAAGGCATTGGAAATTGCCCGGTCAATAAATGCCAAGACCAACCGCGAATCGGATTATATTCAAGCATTATCTGCTTATTATAAGAACTGGGAAAAACTCGATCATCGCACCCGCTGCCTGCAGTACGAAGAAGCCATGAGAAAGTTATCGGAGAAATATCCCAACGATAAGGAAGCGGCGATCTTTTATGCGCTGGCGCTGGATGCAGCCGCGGATCCTGCCGATAAAACCTATACCAAACAAAGGAAGGCCGGACAAATTCTCAACAGCCTTTACCCCAATGCACCCTATCATCCGGGCGTTGTTCATTATATTATTCACACCTATGATTATCCGGAGCTGGCGCACCTGGCCCTGCCTGCAGCCGAAAAATACGCATCGGTAGCCCCTTCATCGGCCCATGCCCAACATATGCCCTCGCATATCTTTACGCGGCTCGGCATGTGGGATGAAAGCATCGCATCGAACCTGGCTTCTATAGAAGCCGCCAGGTGTTATGCACAGAGCGCCGGCATCAAAGGTGTATGGGACGAAGAGCTGCATGCTATGGACTATGTAGTATATGCTTATTTACAGAAGAAAGACCTGAAAAGCGCCAAACAACAATGGGATCACCTGAATACTTTCAAAGAAGCCTCCCCGCCTAATTTAAAAGGCGCCTATACATTTGCCGCTATCCCTGTACGGTATGTACTTGAAAACAGGTTATGGAAAGAAGCGACAAAACTAACTACCACACCGGCCGGATTTCCGATGCAGCAATTTCCCTGGCAACGCGGCATCATCCATTTTGCCCGGTTACTCGGTTTTGTACACCTCGACCAGGTCGACAGCGCCAAACAAGAGCTCGGCATCCTGAAACAATTACAACAAGAATTACTGGACAAACAGAAAACCTATTATGCCAACCAGGTAGCTATCCAGATCAACGCGGCCGAAGGCTGGATCTTATGGAAAGAAGGCAAACCGGCAGCTGCCCTGGAAAAAATGCAACTGGCGGCAGATATGGAAGACAAAACCGAAAAACATCCCGTAACGCCCGGTGAGGTTTTACCTGCCCGGGAATTGCTCGGCGATCTCTACCTCGAAATGAAAGCGCCCGAAAAAGCATTAGCGGCTTACCAGGCAAACCTGGAGAAACATCCCAACCGGTATAACGGCTTGCAGGGAGCGGCCCAATCGGCCAGTTTATGCGGCAATAAAGAGCTGGCTGATTTTTATGCCAGGCAGCTGCGAGCAGTAACGGCGGCTGACGGTAAATCGATAGCCGGCGCACCATAAAATAAATTCACCGTCTGTCCGTTATTGTACGTTTTAAAAGTTCGTAGCAATACAATTACCGACAGCAATGAAAAAACAGTCAGATCTGAAGAACGAAAAGATCCAAGAGTATACTTTTTTAAACGACATGTACGAAGACGACTATTTTCCCACTGACCTGGTTGATAAAGGCAAGGAAATTTTAATTGACCTCTGCTTTGAAATTGAAAGAACACATCCCAAAGACCTGGAAGAACTCTATGCATTAACACATGCGGCCACCGATAGATTCAATGACCTGCAGGACGAGTTTTATGAGAACGACAGTGAGATCGAGACCGTGGCCAGGGACGTTATTGGCGCAGACTTCAGTTTTATTGCTACTGCATACGGCTATAAGAATGCTGACCCCGAGGAACTGATTGCAACCAGGGACTGGTAACGACAATGACTGTAAGGTCCGCCATAGAACCTGCATAACCAGTAACTCACATTGCCTGACCTGCCAGGTGCATTTCTACTTAGCCTTGTGCATGCTTACATGATGCATCTGACAGATGAGGCTCCGCTCTTTATACCAACTGCATACCTTCTGCCTTCAACTTTTGAAATAACAATAATAGAACAGCGCTTTTAGCAGCATCAGACTTACCCACATCGTTACACCAGAAAAAAGCTTTCAGATCAAAGCCATCGTCGTACACTTTCGTAAATAAGATGGAAGGCTCCCGCTCTTCATATACATACCCCGAGGCCAGGATCGCTTTCTTCACAATGCTGGAAACCACCTCCATATCTCCATTACCGGTAATGCAGAGGTCCATCTGCACGCGTTGCTGATTATTGCTCAGGGTCCAGTTTACGATCTGTTGAGAAAGCACATCGCCATTGGGTATGATCACCTCTGCCCCATCGCCGGTGAGCAGGGTGCTCGACCGCAGACCGATCTCGCGCACTTTACCGTTCTTATCCCCTATTTGCACCACATCCCCTATTTGCAGCGGGCGGTCGAAAATGAGAATGATACCAGATACAAAATTGTTTACGATATTTTGCAAACCTAAACCAATACCAACGCCAAGGGCGCCGAGTACGATGGTGATCTTGTCGACCGGAACACCGGAAGCGGCCACGGCCAGCAGGTAACCCACGCATAAAAGAACGAGCCGGGCGATCAGCAGGCGCGAACGCTGCCCTTTATTATGTATTTCATCATCATCGTTGCCGGTATCGCCAAAAAAGTAACCCACATATTTTTGCAGCAGGTGGGCGATCCAGATAATAAAGAAAAACAACAGCACGCCGCCGAGGGTAAAGGTGGCGTTCCCGATGCTGCGCGAGTGTGCCAGGAATTCACCAAGCACACTCAATGCCGATGTATAGATATTCAGGTTGGTGGCAAATACGATCAACCAGAGAATGATGACCAGGAACAGGATGGGCCGCCGAAAACCAGTGAGCACCGGCTGGTAATTCAATCGTCCTTTTACATTGCGGCGAAGGCGGCTGCTAACGATCTGCAGCAGGATGGCCTCCATACAGATCTTGCTGAATACGGCCAAACCGATGGCCTGGGTAAACGCAAAGATGGCCGAGCTGCCCAGGATCTGCGCCAAAGAAACGCGCCCGAATACATTACACAACACACTTACCACATTCATGATATTGTGCAGGTTGATCACGAAACGCAAAAAACGCCGCGCCGGCAGATGCTGTTGCATTTGAGAAAGGAAGAGGATGCCAAAGACCACCGACAGCACGTTCAGTAATACCAGCCAGTTGCGCTGCCAGAAGCCGGGATCAGCCATATGATGGGTAAAAGAAAAACAAATATAGAGGATCACGATAGCGATCCAGTATACGAAGAGACGGCGGGGCCATTTTTTCCAGCAGATGATCGTGAGGATCACAAGCATGAGGAACTGTACTGATTCGATGTATGCAGAAGGTGCATGCAGATCGAACAATGGCGCCACTGCCAGCATCATAATAAAGGCAGCCACAATGTAGTTTTGAGGCAGGTATTCAAACTCAAGGTCATTAATGCGTTCCAACGCGTTCAAACGCTTCAGGGTTCTAATATTGCGGAAAAGCCAAACGAAGAACAAGATCCCAATGAGCAGCAGGACGAGCCGCTTCTGGCCACTGTCCCTGAAGTAATAATGGAGGGCCTTTCTTTCACCATCATACGCTTTACCGAGCGAATGGCGGGCGCTGGCAGAAAGCCGGGTTGTATCTTTTTCCCAGAGGTAATTATGTTCCTTGCCGAAGATGCGGGCAGCAGAAGTATTTAACAGCTCATTGACCTTATCAAGCAATTGGGAAGATGAGATAGAATTAGAGGAAACACGTGCCTGTAAGTGGTTCACTTCAGCCAGGCTTTCGCGCAAACCCGTGGTAGAACTTTTGAACAATTCGCGCATGCCTTTTAACTGGGGTGCAAACTGTTTACGCAATACCGAGTCGCGCCAGATCTGGCGCATGACGGTATCTCCTACCAGGCTTTTCATA
>NZ_JAFFJX010000007.1 GCF_016924755.1 Longitalea arenae
CGCAGGGCGACCAATTTATTTTCGGTACTGTCCAGCACCTTGCGGTCTTCCCGGCAAGCGACCTGAATATTCTGCAAGAGGGTCTCAAAAACCTGCAGATTGCGCAGATTGAGCGCCGCACTGTTATTGAGTACATTGTCTTTTAAAACGGCCAGCAGCGAATCTGTATGCCCCAGCTTGTCTTTTAATAGTTTTACCGGTAATCCCAGTTCGCTTTTATTCCCTACATTATTCAGGATCAGGTAGGTCTTTTCGATCTGCAGCTGGTAATCACTGGCAGTTAATTTGGCGGAATCGGAAAATAAGGCTGACAACTGGCTCGATCTTCTCATGCGGGAGGTATCCCAATGCCTGCGCGTTGAATCGCTACCGTTTCCGCGCGGCGTTTGTTTGCGGGTGGTATCCTGCGCCCGGGCAGGACATGCGAATGCGAAACCTATTATCAGGATGATCAGGAGGCCATGGAGGTTTTTCATGAATACTGGTATTATTGCGCCGCTAAGCTATAAAAACTAATTCAATTTTTAAATTGAGGGCCCCAGCAGTCAACCTGGCGTAATTCACTGTTATGGATGTTTAAAATGTCTCTATAGGATAATGTAAGCTCAAATCCACCGCGGTATGTAGAAGCGGAAACCAGTTTGCTTACATTTACATCATAGCTTATGCCAATGATAAATTTAGATAATTGCAGTTTCACTACGGGGATAACCGCATCATTCAATCGATGCAACAAGCCCAATGTGATTGTTTTTTGCATATCGTCCTCCACAAAGAGATCGCGGCTGAACATAAATCCATATTGCAGCACACCTTTACCTGCAGGTTTAAAAGCCGAAGCAAATTGTTTAAAATAATCTGCATAGGCAATAAACCGGTCAGTTTCACTCGTAGGTGCAGACAACCCGGCATTCAAACCCAGCTTTCTGTTACGGATTATTATATTTCCATCATAAAAACCCACATTGGGCTTCGTGAGATGGAAGAGGCCACCGCCAACAAAATATTGAACATCATTGTCAAACGTACTACTGTAACTAATGCCGGCCGAAAGATCTAAATAGTTCACATCTGTTTTGTTGAAAACCTGGCGGGAAGCAGGGAGTACGCTCAGACTGCCATTGCTTCCGGCAATGAATTGATCATTCATTATTAGTTTTGCAGGATCGAACCGTTGTTGCATCAAACCACCCATAACAGCAAAAGATAAGTAAGCAGGTCTGTCGTCACTCAGGGGAAAGTTGAAATTAGCCGCCGGCAAGATCTGGGTAGTGCTGAACTGAGCGGTTCCGGCCACATCCCTGATCACCTGTAAGCCAAGGGTAAGATTGTAATTGGTTAAAACAGGCATCTTGAGTTCCGCATTCAGCGCGTATGTTCTGTATGGGATGGTAACGCTTTGCCACTGGTTCCTGAAAGCCGCTGTAACGCGCACATCACCCGTAAACACACCGGCCAGGGCCGGATTCCGTAAAAGTGGTTGATCATAAAATTGAGAGAAACCCACATCCTGCGTTTTTCCCAGGTAGTAGCATTGCAATAGCATCAGCATTATACTGGCTGATATAAATTTCCTTTTCATACCACAACTGTTTAAAGTAATGTAACATTCCCCTTATAGGTATAGGGAACCCCGTTTTCGCATACAACTTCCACTGTATATACATATACACCGGTATCGCCCCGTTTTCCGTTCACCTGTCCATCCCAGCCAAACGAAACATCATTAGGCGGAAAATTATTTCTCTCGAAAACGATCCGCCCCCAGCGGTTAAATACCCTGAACGATTTAACCGACATAATACCGGTTGCCCGAACTATGAACTTCATATTTTCAGGTATATTTCCATTGGGGGTGAAAGCGTTTGCCATCAAGACCTGCGATTCGCGGCAAAACACTTTTACACAGAGCGTATCGCTGCCGCTGCAGCCATAAATATTGGTAGCATTTGCGGTATAGCAGGCGTTATTTTTTATGGTTACAACAGGGGAAGCACATACCGGGTTATCGCAGGCAATATCCTCGGCGGGTGTCCAATTAAAATTTCTAATCGGATAGACGCCCGGCTCTGCAGCATTGGCGATCGCAGGCGATAAACGCAGTAAAAAACCGGTTGGAAGTGTAAGTGAATCCTGCGCAAACTTAACCACCGGGTAGGCGCCGACCTGTATTAAGGTATCTGAGGTGGAACTGCAACCTGTTTGTAGGGAACTGACCGTAACAGAATATATTCCCCCATCTGCTATCCTTACATTATTGATTCCTGCTGCAGGAGCACTGACAGGGAACCCAGTGCCAGGACCTTTCCATAAATAATTCAAAGCCGGCGACGCACCTGGAATGGAACTGTAAGCCTGCAAATGCAGTTTATCGCCCATGCATAAAGGCGTTCTGGTTACTATTACAGGTTTCGAGGGTGACTGTTTAATTTCTACCTGCACACTCGTGGGTAACGAAATACAATTATTTTGAATGGCATACACTACGTAGGTTCCGGCATCAGCCACCGCTGCTGAAGGAAATGTGATCGCGGTGCTTTTGACAGTATCAGGCAAAGACCCAAAGGCATGACCAGCCCACACATAGTCAATAGGCCCGGCTATTGCACTGGTCGCAGACAGGGCGGTAAAGATCAGCGGCGTTTCACTGCACAGCGGCGGATTATAGCCAGCTACCGGTTGTGCAGGAGGCGTAGGATCTTTTAAAACAAATACATCCGGGATCTTTTGCGAAGCGCAACCATAGGTTTCCACAGATATGTTTGAATAAGAGCCGGCGGTTAAAGGCATTATTACCTTTCCACTCGCATCTGTGTTGCCGTTGTATGAAAGCGATGTTTGAAATTTATCATAATGCACCATCAATGGCGCATTTGGAATAGGGTTGTTATTAAGATCGAGCAGGCTTAAGGTAATTGAACCGGAAGGAATGCCACAGGCAGTTGGATGCATATAAGAGGAACTGGCGATCACCGGTGTAGGATGAACAATGGCAATGGCTTTTGATCCCGGTCCTTCGCATCCACTCGTATATACCTGGCTCACGTAATACGTGAAATGGGCGGGGTTTACCGTGCTTATGACGGGGGCGGCATTTAACAGCGCCTGATCCTGATCATACCATTTAATGGTGGCGCCCGGTAATGGCTGTATTTGTAAAACAGTGGGCGGCGTTCCCATGCAGAAATGCGTCGTGTCAGTAAGCGGTGCTGGTGGTACCGGGTTCACGGTGAGCATGAGATCATATGGCGTACCCGCACATGGGTTCTGCCCCGAATTAACCGGTTTCACCTGAATCGTAAGCGTTTGACCGGATGTTCCGCTATTGGTAAAAGATAAGGTTATCAGGGGGTTTAAACCCGACACCGTGCCAGCCATTATACCCGATATACCGGCCGGTATTGGAGTAAGCACTTTCCAGTCAAACCTTGTATCGTCTACCGTAGAAGAAGGCGCAAAAACCGCCGTTCCACCCGAACATATGCTTTGAGCAGCCGTGGGAAAACTGATAACCGGGCTATCATCGATCTGCACCGTAGTAGTTGTAGTAAAACCCGGACAAGGGGGCGCAGCTGCAATGGAATACGTTACTGTATAAACACCGGGCGTACTTAAAAAAGGATCGATCTCACCGGTAGACGTATTTAGCGACAATCCGGTACCGGCGCTGAACGTTCCGCCAGATGTGCCGGATAATGATACCTGTTGAAGCGTATTATTTCCCCGGCAAAACGGCGATCCCGGGTAATTAATAGTGGCCGTTGGCGAACCGTTTACGATTACTGCAGTGGATGTACTATAGGTGGCGCAGCCGCCTGTACCGCCAATAAAATATTTTATAGTGTAGCTTCCGGGTATAGCACCCGAAGGATTGAGCTCACCGGTTGTTGTATTTATTGATAACCCAGCCGGAGACACCGAATAACTACCGCCCGGCGTGCCCGTATGTGTGACAGGCACCGGCGGGTTAGGCGTATTTTCTGTGTTCACCACATTACATAGAACCGACGGGCTATAACCAATAATAGCGGATGGCGCCTGGCTCACTGTAACGGAGGTACTGGTAGTAAATCCCGGACAGGGCGGTGATGACGGAATGGTATATGTAACGGTATAAGTACCCGGAGTGCTGGTCGCAGCTGTTATGTTTCCGGTATTTGGGTCTATTGTTAAGCCCGCTGGTGCACTATAAGTACCACCAGAAGTACCTGTTCCCCCTACCCCCACCAATCCATCAGAAGTACAAACTGCAGGATAAGTGATAGTAGCCGTTGGCGCTCCGCTCACGGTCACTGAAGCGGTAGCTACAAAATTGGCACAACCACCGGTTCCCGGAACGGTATACTTTATGGTATATACGCCCGCAGCAGCACCTGAAGGATTGATTGCACCGCTTGTTGCATCTATTGATAATCCTGCCGGCGTTACGCTGTACACACCGCCTGTTGCCCCCGTATGCGAAACAGCAATGGGCGGGTTGGGCGTAAACGCACTGTTCACTACGTTGCAGAGCACGGTAGGCGTATAGCTGATAGTAGCTGAAGGACTGGCGTTAACATGTACCGTTATGGCAGCCCTTTGACTTTCACCACAGCCAGAGGATTGACTAACATAATAAATAGTAGTGCCGGGTGTTGCCGTCGGAGGAATGGGGGCCATGGCCGTGCCGGTACCACCGGTTGCATCGGTATACCATAATAAACCAGTGCCGGTGGCAGTTAGAGGATTGGACGCCTGGTTCTGGCAATAATTAATGGGGCTGACAACAACAGGCAAAATAGGCAATGCATTGACGGTTACAGTGATGACAGCGCGTTGACTTTCGCATCCATTCACTGTTTGACTGACATAATAATTAGAAGTTCCGGCATTTGTTGTATTCGGTACAGGCGGCGAAGCCGAACCGGTACCACCGCTTGCAGTTCCATACCATAACAAACCGGCGCCTGTGGCAGTTAGCGAAGGAGCGGTTTGATGTAAACAAAGCGATAGCGGTGAATGAACGGCCGGCGCCGCAGGTAAGGCATTCACTGTAATAATAATGGGCACCCGCGGGCTTTCACATTTGTTGGGTAATTGCTGACTTACATAATAGGTATAGCTGCCGGGCGAATTCGTTGATGGCGTTGGCGCAACCGATGTACCAAAACCGCCCGTAGCGCTTGTATACCATTTTAGTCCCGTGCCGGTTGCAGTAAGTTGTGCAGCTGCCTGGTTCCGGCAATACGTCAAGGGACTTGTTACCACAGGTGGCGGTGAAGGCTCAGCAACGGTAACCGTTTTTGCGATCATGTCGCTGCCACAAGCCGCATTCGAAGCTGTTAAAGTAACCGTGTAGGTTCCCGGTGATGCATACGTATGACAGGGCGGAGCTGGCAGATCAGAACTTGTACCATCGCCAAAATCCCAGCGGTAATCAGTATTTGTAAAACAGCCATTGTTGCCACTATACCCATTCGTAGATTGGTTTGTAAAACAAACCGGAACGTTCACACAGGCTGGTTGTGGGGAGAAATTAAAATTGGCGTCCGGCTTCTTTCTGATAATGATCTGGTTTAACGTATAGGTAGTGGTAAAGCAACCGTTGTTCGCTTCCAATCTTGCAGTATAATCAATGGCCGGACAGGAAGAGGTATTGTACACATGCGTTAGTAATTGATTGGTGCCGGAAGCATTCAACGGATGTTGCAGGATTGCACTTGTATTACCATCACCAAAAAAGATTGTATACGTAGTACCGGCTGAATTATTGGTCCAGTTACCAATAACAAATTCAACAGGAGCGGGAACACATAATCCAGTTGTTGGATGCGATGTGGTAAAACTGGCCAATGGATTCTTACCATTGTAAAACCGGTAGGTATTGGTCTTGGTACAACCGTTTTGAGAAGTGATGGTGATCGTTATGGTGAAGTAGCCCTGGGCAGTGTATGTGTGGGTAGTTTGTGCATTGGGCGCCCAATCGGCTTGATTAAAAACAGGCGTATGATCGCCCCAGTTTATTTCATAAACGTTGCCAGAACCGGTTGTTACGGAACTATTCCTTACTTTAAGCACATAAGTGGCATTGCCATCGCAATTCGTAAAGGGCGCATTTGGCGAACCCACATCCGTTAAGGCCGGTTTTGGCGAAGGCAAAATGGTTAAGGAAGCTGCGCTGGCGGCTGTACTATTGGGCGTCGTAACAGTGATTGGTCCGCTTAGAGCCTGTTCATGAACGACTGCCCTAATCGTATTGGCATCAATAACGGTAAAACGGACGGCATCTATGTTGCCACATTTTACAGCACTAACATCAGTGAAATTGGCGCCAGTGATGGTAATATTGTCACCCTGGCAAACAGTAGTTGGCGTAAATGATGAAACAGCAGGCACCTGGGCAAATAATGCAGTATAACCAGTGCTTGTGTGCAGCGCAATTGTAATGATAGTCCGGATAACAAATTTTTTCCATAGCCGGTTTGCGGTCTTAGGGCATAAACGCATAAGTTCCATTGCAGTTTGGGGATAAATCAGCATTGTACAGGCAGGTCAATACCACTTGGATCAACGCTGGTACATGCCAGAAATAAATACAGGGGAATGCTTGATGCGTTTATTGGTTGGGAATGAAAAGAAGAAGAAGCTATAAAAATAACGACGCAAAGATATTCTTATTTTTTTAAATACAAAGCACAGTATACTAAATGCAAGGCGGCAATGGATAAGTTCAGGCTTAATTTGTCGCAAATGACCTTTAAAAATGTCGCATTTACCGCCTTGTTTATTAAGTAGATCGCACTAAGTTTACCCCTTCAAATCAATACAAGTTTATGCAGAAACCGATGAAGTCAGCAATGGGCTTTATATTCATTACATTACTAATTGATGTAATGGGATGGGGATTGATCATTCCTGTGATGGCCGACCTGATCGCACAGTTAAAAGGGATACCAGTTAATGAAGCCAGCACTTATGGAGCTTTTTTATTATCTGTTTTTGCTGTAGCACAATTTTTATTTGCACCTGTAGTCGGTAACCTGAGTGATAGATATGGCCGCCGGCCGGTATTACTGTTTTCGCTCCTGGGATTCGGTATCGATTACATCATCCTGGCATTGGCGCCCACCTATGGATGGTTGTTCATAGGCCGTGTTATTGCCGGTATAACCGGCGCCAGTTTTACAACAGCCACTGCCTATATCGCAGATATAAGTCCCGATGAAACAACAAGAGCCAAGAATTTTGGCCTGATCGGTGCTGCCTTTGGGTTAGGTTTTGTGTTGGGCCCTGCCCTTGGCGCCCTGCTGGCTACCTGGGGAATAAGAGCGCCTTTTTATGCAGCCGCTGCGCTTTGCCTCCTGAACTTTTTATACGGATTGTTCTTATTACCGGAATCATTGAGCAAAGAGAACCGCCGGCCTTTTGAATGGAAAAGGGCGAATCCCTTTGGCTCGCTGAAATTTCTGACCACCCATAAGGAGATCGGCGGTCTGGCGATCAGCTTTTTTCTCATCTATCTCGGCGCACAAGCCGTACAGGGCAACTGGAATTTCTTTACCATCTACCAGTTTCACTGGACTGAAAAAATGGTTGGGATCTCACTGGCCGTTGTAGGCGTATTGGTGGGTGCAGTTCAGGGCGGCTTGACAAGAGTGGTAGTGCCCAAACTGGGAAATGAAAAAAGTATCTATATCGGGCTGGGCCTTTACACCCTGGGATTGGTTTTGTTTGCCTTTGCGACTGAGGGGTGGATGATGTTTGCTTTCCTGGTGCCTTATTGCCTGGGTGGGATTTGCGGTCCTTCGTTGCAGTCAGTTATTTCGGTACATGTGGCGCCCAATCAACAGGGAGAATTACAGGGAGCACTTACCAGCCTGATGAGCCTGACAACCATATTCGGTCCATTGATCATGAACAATACATTTGCTTATTTCACGTCGAGCAAAGCACCCTTCCATTTCCCCGGCATCCACTTTTTGATCGGGGCGGTATGTATGCTGCTCAGTATTATTATCATCTGGAAATTATTGAGCCGGGAAAAGAAAGAGCAACCAGAACTGTCGAAAGCAATTGCCAGTGCAGGTACGATGAGCGAAACACCGATGCATTAAGCGCGTTTGAATATTTGTAAAAGGGCGTCCTGGCAGATCAGGGCGCTTTTTTTGTGCCTGCCAATTTTCGGCCCTATTCGCAAAAATCAGTAAGAAATGGTATTTTGTCCGGGTACTGATAACCCTAACTTTTATCTCATGAAAAAAAATGTTACCCTCCCACTCGCGCTTATATGTATCATGGTAATGGACGGATTCAGTCAAAATAATAGTAATAGCAAAGAGTTGGTCTTTCAACCAGGCGCTAAAGACGGTAAAGACGCCTGGGTGCAATATGTGGAAGGATTGCCGGTGCATGCCGCCAGGAACTTCGGGGATGTTGACCAGTTAATTGCAGAATCCTGGACCTTTTACGGCCTCGGTGGAACCACCGGCCAGATCCGCGGGCTGCTTGATTTTACCGGCCTGCACCAGATACCGCAGGGCACAAAAGTGAATTATGCCTATCTCTCTTTATATGGCGTACCCACTTCAAGCGCCAATGATCGTGGCAACCAGGGCGCCAATGCCTGCTACCTGCAACGGATAACCAGTCCCTGGCAGGAACATACAGTAAGCTGGAACAACCAACCCGGTATTACACCCGCCAACCAGGTAACCATACCTGCTTCGGGAGAGGTCGTATGGAATTATCATGTGATCGATCTTAACATCACCAGACTGGTGCAGGACATCATTAATTTGCCACCGGCCAAACGTTATGGCTTTTGCATTCGCTTGCAGAATAATAATTACTACCGGTCAATGCTGTTCGCCAGCAGCGATCATGCCGATTCAACGCGGCACCCGAAACTGCGCATCAGCCTTAGCGATGAAAAACCGCTTACGGCAGCCGGGATTGCGGCATTAACGCCCGCCCGTACCGGTACGATGAAGCAGGGCATTTCTGCAGTGTCAAAAGCCGATCTCGATGCCCATCAGCTTAACATAGTATATGCACTTGTGAAAGATGGTAAAACCACCTTGGAGATCTTATCATCAAAAGGCAAATTGTTAAGGTCATATAAGCTGGAAGGCACCAAAGGAAGACATGTATTTACAACAGAGCTGGATGCAGACATATTGAAAGAGACAACAGCTACTTTAAAAATAACCCAGGGAAAAACAGCCATCTTGCTTCCTTTCCTGGATGAATAAACCACTGTGATAAGCACGAGGAATTATTTTATATAAATAATTACAATCGCTATATTCGATATACACGAATGATACCATGAAAATCGCTACTTATAATGTGAACGGCATTAATGGCCGGCTGCCGGTTTTACTGCGTTGGTTACAGGAAAGCGCCCCGGATGTAGTTTGTTTGCAGGAGTTGAAAGCGCCACAGGAGAAATTTCCTGAACAGGCGATCCTGGATGCAGGTTATCACGCCATCTGGCATGGACAAAAAAGCTGGAATGGCGTAGCCATATTGTCGAAGTTTGGCCAACCGGAAGAAACGCAGCGTGGCCTGCCTGGTGATCCGGAGGACGTACATAGCCGTTATATTGAGGCTACCGTAAATAATATAACCATCGGCTGCCTGTATTTACCCAATGGCAACCCGGCACCTGGGCCCAAGTTTGATTATAAACTGGCCTGGTTTGAAAGACTGACCCTGCATGCTGCGGGACTTCTAAAATTGCAAAGACCGGTTATTCTCACCGGTGATTACAATGTGATGCCAACGGAAAAAGATGTATATAAACCCGAGCGCTGGGTGAACGATGCTTTATTTCGCCCTGAAACCCGTGCAGCCTTTAAAAAGCTGGTCGACCAGGGTTGGACGGACGCCATCAGAAAGCTTTACCCCAACGATACCATCTATACTTTCTGGGATTATTTCCGCAATGCCTATGAACGGAATGCGGGCCTTCGGATAGATCATTTCTTATTAAACCCGGAAACAGACAAACGATTGCTGGCCGCCGGTGTTGATCATTATGTGCGGGGCTGGGAAAAAACAAGCGACCATGCGCCGGTATGGATCGAGCTGCAAGCTTCTTAAGTTTTAAAAGACGATATTACTGCTTCCCCCGATAAAGTCCGTTAGAATAAGCAAGCCCATTACATGTTACATCGTAATATTCAACAAATTGCCAACATTTAATAATAATATAGCAGCAATACCGTTGTATCAATATTGTATTGTATATCATTGCACTGCATAAAACCCTTGATCTAAATGAAACGACCTATAGCTGGCGCCCGCAGGCCTTTCAGGCCTGCCATTATTGTTTGCTCTTACCGCCTGGCGCCCCTCTTTTTCCTCTCCATTATCTTCCAGTTTTGTTTTCATTCTATCCATGCACAGGTGAGTGCCGACGATGCGGCTGATGCCGACCGCCTGGCGCGTATGTATAAGGACGACCATGTGATCTGCCGTTCGGCCCGCCACTATTTCACCTTCGACAAAGGCACCAATGCCCTGAAAGATAAAGTGGTGACGGTACAGGAAGACGCCACCCTGGAATTTATGTCGCTGAAAAAATATGCAAGCCTTACTTATCCTGAATTTTATAACAAGTTCATTCGCTTAAAAACTTTTCAAAAGGCGGTTAAATCAGGCTCCAGATTTCAGACATCCGCCAGGTCGGGCATCGACCGCTCACTGACGGATGAAAATATCTTTTTCGACGACAGCCGTGTACAATACTATCCCATTCGTTTTTCAGATAAAGGAAGTGTCGCCCGCATTACCGTACAAAAAGAATACACCGACGCTAAATACCTGCCACGTTTATTTTTTCATCTGCCCTACCCCGTTGCTGAACAGGTATTTGAGTTTAAAGTTCCTGAATGGCTGTCCGTAGATTTCAAAACCTATTGTTTTGACGGATATACAATAGAAAAGAAAGAAACGAAAAAAGGCGGTTATACCAATTTTGTGTTCACCATGAAAGAACTGCCGGCGCACAAAACTGAATACAAACAGATCGGCCGGGCATACACCGATCCGCATATTGTTATACAGGTAAAATCATTTGAAAGCAAAGGGGAACTGATACCCGGTTTTGATAAAACAGCGGATGTATACAACTGGAATAACCGCTTGTACAAAATGGGTAATAACGATCCTGAAAAGTTGAAACCCATCCTGGCCAAAATAACCGCCGGCCAAAACAGCGATATCGACAAGATAAAAGCCATTTACTACTGGGTGCAGGATAAGATCCGGTACATTGCTTATGAAGACGGTTATTCAGGTTATATTCCGGCATCAGCCCAGGAAGTGCTTGCCAACAAATACGGCGACTGTAAAGGCATGGCCAACCTGCTCACTGAATTGTTGAAGCTGTCGGGCTACGATGCTCATTTTACGTGGATCGGTACCAGGCAATTGCCTTACCCGCAATCACTTCCCGCATTATGCGTAAACAACCATGCCATTACCACTTTGTATTATAAAGGGAAGGAATATTTTTTAGATGCTACCGAAAAATATGTTCCGCTTGGTGAGAATGCATACCGCATCCAGGGCAAAGAAGCGATGGTTGCGAATGGCGATAAATTTGAGATCAGGACCGTGCCCCTTACCACCGGCAATGATCATAAAATAACAACCAAAGCCGAGTTTACGCTGAAAGACGAGCAACTGAAGGGCAATATCCAGGTCACCCTTACAGGTAATGAACGCAAGGATTTTCACCAGCTCTACCATGACCTGCCGATCTCCGGGCGGGAAGAGTTCTTAAACGGTTACCTGGAATTCAATAATGACAATGTGGAAGCCTCAGATGTTAAAACCAGCGATCTCAATAACCGGGATATACCGGTTTCCATTTCAGGTAATATCGCTTTAAGCAATGCCGTACAAAACATCTCGGGTAACAAATATATCAACCTCGATTTCTTTCCCAAGACCCTGGAAAAATATATGCCGGATGAAAAAAGAAAAACGGGTTACGATTTTGACTATGTACTGAGCTTCGACGATGAATTCTCATTGACCATACCAAACGGTCAGCAATTCGCTGATGTGCCGGAAAAGCTGGAGTTGAAACAGAACGGGTACGAATTTAAAGGCGAGTATGTAGTAACGGGTAACAAGATCACCCTTAAAAAACAACTCGTGCTGAAAAACAGTACCATTAACAGCGCTGACTTCACAAACTGGAAAAATTTTCTTGGATCCATTAAAACGTTCAGCAGCTATTTTTTCAGCGTTACCACTAAATAACCCGCTCCATGAATAACAATAAATCGCGTGCAACACGCAGTCTTTTCATCGCCTTGTTCTGCATCTGCAGCATGTCGGGAGCCCTCGCCCAGGGTTATATTGACGAGGATTTCCTCGATAATATTGAAAGCAATGCCCGCTTTATGCTACAGGAACAAGCGCAGGTCTTTAACCATAAAACGATTCCGGCCAAATGGAACAATGAGTCGGCAGTTATCATAGGGTATACCCGCAACATTCTGTTCGATCGTAAAAGCAGCGGCGGTTTTTTCAGCCGCCGCGAACGCAGCCTGTACTTTTTTGAGAAAACACATTTCAAAATAAGGCTCAACGATGAAAATGCGGTAAATGCTTTTTCCGAAGTTTATTTCCGCTATGGTTCCAAAGAAGACGGCTTTATTGCGCGCATCACCAAACCGGGCGACACGGCCACCAGCATTGACCTTAAGAATGCGGTAGGCGTCGAAAACGACAACGATATCCCCGAATATTTCAAGAGTTATTTTGACCAGGTAGCCCGTTCGAATTACAAGTATTACAAAGTACCGGTTAGTAACCTGGAACCGGGCGACATCCTGGAATATGTTACTACTACCAAGAGCAAACTGGATGTAACCACTTCGGGCTATATTGAATTCAATCCCAATTATGAAGTATGCAATAAGGATTATCCGATCCTGTACAATGAAATTGCCATTGAAACGGATGATAAGGCCTTTTTCAAATCCCTTTCATTGAACGGCGCTCCCGCCTTTAAAAAAGAAAGCAGCACCGAAGGTTTCTTCCGGTATGTATTTTCCGATAAGGACAGGGATACGGAGAAGGATGTGAATTTTATCAGTCCGCTTTTAAAATATCCGCTGGTTAAATTCCAGGTCATTTATTCGAACCGCGACGACGTAAAAGGCGCGCTGGTGGGCGTAAAAGGCGAACTGAAAAGCGGGTTCACGAAGGAAGAGCTGGCCCGCAAAGCCTGGGAAGATTATGAAATGGCGGGCGATATTCCCTGGTCTGCCAGCTATTTTACCGTGCAATCATATGTTGATCTGTTATGGAGCGAGTTGGTGCGCTTAGACGCCAAAAAGCTTACTGAACAGCAGTATGTCGAGATGGCCTATTATATGTTGCGCAATAAGATCGTATTCATGCGCGAATATCTTTCTGATAAAACTTTTGCGTATATCTTCGGCTCCCTGCTGCATAAGCGTGATATTAAATCTGAACTGGTCATCAGCATCAGCAACAATGTGGGCCAGTTGAACCAGGTATTGTTCGAACAGGAGATCAGGTATATTATTAAATTGGGCGACAAGCTGTATTTTAATATCACCGACTACTCGAATCCCCATGAACTGGAAGAAAATTTGCTGAACAACGAAGCCTATATCATTACCAAGCCGGCGAAAAAAAATGGCATCCCGGAAACAAAACCGTTAACTTTACCAGGATGTACAGCAGCTGACAACACCTCTGATTTCAGCATCACTGCCGAGCTATCGTCAGATATGAAAAACCTGCAGGTAGCGCGAACATCTTCATATAAAGGCATTCAAAAGACCCGGAATATTGTGAGTGCATTGAAGTACACGCCTTACATGTTTGATGACTATAAAAATTATGGCGCCTCAGACCCAACAGAGAAGATGAAAGCGAAACAGGCCGAAGAATATAACAACTCGGTGCGTACGATAAAAGATGAGTATAAAGTACAGAAGCCTGAATATGTAAAAGAATCACTGCAGGGAGAATTCAAACAGCCGGTGAGCAATGTGCGCTTTACGCTGCTGAACGATGGGCGCACCCAAAAGAAGAGCACCCTTTCCTTCCGCGAAGAATTTGAATTGCCGGATATGGTACGAAAAGCAGGTAAAAAATACCTGGTGAACCTGGCCGGTTTAACCGGATCACAATTGCAGATCAAAAAACAAGAAAGGAACCGCAAGTTTGATATCGATGTACGTTCTCCCAAAACCTATAGCTGGGATATTCAGTTCAAGATCCCGGCCGGCTACACCGCAGAAGGATTGACCGAATTGAATAAAAACGTAGATAATGAAACAGGAACTTTTACCTGCACAGCGAAAGAAGAGAACGGCTCGGTAAAGATCAAAGTGGTAAAATGTTATAAAGTAAAGAACGCCCCCGTTACCAAGTGGAATGATATGCTGGCATTCATCGATGCTGCTTATAACAGCACTTTCAAGTATATCCTCTTAAAACCGAAACAATAACACCCACCCTTTTAAAAGCATAAACGAAAAAACCGCTCTTGCAGCGGTTTTTTCGTTTTGAACGGATGGTTCAATTAGTTTCCGGTTTCCAATTCCTTCACTTCCGTTGTTCTTTCCAGATTCTTATCGTTGCCGATTGACTTTATAAAGGTGATCAACTCGTTGGCTTCAGGGGCCGGTCTGGCAGAATGCAGGTATTTTCTTTTGCCATTATAATAAACGATAATGGTGGTTTCAGATACATCGGTGATGCCAACGGGAGTAAAGTTCAGGCTGTCGAGATTGCTTTTCTTCAGTACATCTATCAATTTATTATACTGTTCCTGGGACAATGTGCCTTTAAAACGGCCGCTGCCGGCTGAATCGATAGTACTCTTTGTTTTATAAAATTCCCTGTTTACGTATACCGCCTTGTTATTATCGATCTCAAGGTCCATACTGGGACAGGTTCCATTACAGCGGCTCAAATGATAAATGAGTTTTGAAAATTTAAAGTCATCAGCAGCATTTGCGCTGCCAGCAGATGGTGATTTACAGGAAAAAAGGATTGCCATTAGAACGATAACGGCAGAAAACATGGATCTTTTCATTTTAGTTTTTTGTGTTTCAGCAGTATTATCAAATAAAAATTCCGCGAGTATACGGCATTTTTGAACAAGAAGCAATTAGGATCATTAAATTGTAATTACCGTTGCATTACTTTATTATTTTCACCTGAATTGCGCCCGCTAAACAAAAATTGGTTCGCTTGCTACTAAATTGTAACTATGTGAATACATAATTGCTAACGATGAACATCGGAACGATTGCTGTTTTAATGGGAGGCCTGCTTATAAGTAACATGGCAGTTGTTGGCCAACAGCCGCAACCAAATATTATGGCCATGGCCGATTCGGTAAAGATAATGGCCGAAGCATTGATCAAACAAGGCTTTAATGCCGGCGATGGCTATGGGGAGGTTTGGATCAGGGATTTCAACACCTTTATAGATCTGGCCTGTAAAGTACATGATAAAGCCCTGGTGAGGAAAAGCCTTATTACCTTTTTTCAATTTCAGCAGGATGATGGCGCTATCCTCGATGGATACGTGCCAAAACCAAAAGGTGCGGGCGCAGGTTATAATTACTATTATACGGCCCTTGCGCCGGAATATGCCGGCCATAAGAATACGGTGGAAACCGACCAGGAAAGTTCTCTCGTACAGGCAGTAGCCAAATACATTCGTCATACGGGCGACCGGTCGATCCTAACGGATACCGTTGCGGCGCTGACCGTTCAGCAAAGGCTGGAGCGGGCTCTGCAGTTTCTGATGAATAAACGGTATAACGACAGGTATGGGCTGCTCTGGGGCGCTACAACGGCCGACTGGGGCGATGTGCAACCTGAGCATGATTGGGGCGTAGAATTGAATGCCGATAGCCACCTGGCGATAGATATTTACGATAACGCGCTATTTGTGAGTGCTATTAATGACTATCTCGATATCACGAACGCCGGCAGCAATCAGCGCCGCTACTGGACAAAAACGAGAGACGAGATCAAAAAGAATATCCGCAAACACCTTTGGGATCCGGAAAAACAAAAATTCCGGCCGCATCTTTACATCACCAGCTCCCCATTTCCAGCATCGTTTAATGAATCGGAAGTATATTATCATGGGGGTACTACGGTAGCCATTGAAGCAGGACTTCTGAGCAAAAGCGAAGTGCTGCAAGCCTACAAGAAAATGCAGGAAAACGTAAAACGCGCCAATGCCGCGACCATTGGACTCACTTTGTATCCGGTGTATCCGGCCGGTTCATTTAAGAATAAGGGTATGGGCCCATATTCATACCAAAACGGTGGCGACTGGACCTGGTTTGGTGCCCGCATGGTAACGCAGCTGATCCGGTACAATTTATTGAACGAAGCACGCGAGGCCCTGACGCCGATGCTAAGCCGTGTACTGAAATATAAAGGATTTTATGAATGGTATACACCCGCCAATGAGCCCAAAGGTTCTGCCGGCTTTAAGGGAGAAGCAGGTGTATTGTGGACGGCGATAATCGAA
Source organism: Longitalea arenae (assembly GCF_016924755.1). GTDB lineage: Bacteria > Bacteroidota > Bacteroidia > Chitinophagales > Chitinophagaceae > Niastella > Niastella arenae. The sequence goes on from NZ_JAFFJX010000007.1 coordinate 16,537, forward strand.
TTAGAAAAGAAATCCTAAATGGGCGGTCAACCACCTGCATAAACAATTTCTGCGGCAGGCTGTTGTATTCATTCAAAAAGATATTCAATGGATCTGCAACTACAGGATAAAACCGCATTTATAAGCGGCTCTACAGCCGGGATTGGCTTGTCGATAGCTGAGGCATTGTTAAAAGAAAACGCTGCCGTTATCATTAATGGACGTAAAGATAAACAGGTGGAAGAAGTGGTAGCGGCACTTCAAAAGGCTTTTCCGAAAGGCAAAATATCAGGTATTTCCGCAGACTTTGGGAAAAAAGAAGAAGTAGAAGCACTGATAGCCCAATTGCCACCGATTGACATACTCGTAAACAATATAGGGATCTTTGAACCCAAACCATTTGCTGACATTCCGGATGAAGACTGGTTCCGTTTTTTTGAGGTGAATGTAATGAGCGGGGTTCGGCTATCACGCGCTCTTTTTCCAAAGATGTTAGCAAAAAAATGGGGCCGTATTATTTTTGTGTCGAGTGAATCAGCGGTATTTATACCGGATGAAATGATCCATTATGGGATGACAAAAACGGCCCAGGTGGCCATTGCCCGCGGGATGGCAGAATTAACGAAAGGCACCCAGGTGACGGTAAATACGATTTTACCCGGGCCTACCAAATCGAGAGGTGTGGGAGATTTTGTGAACAGCCTGGCCACTCAGGAACAGGTAAGTTTCGACGAAATGGAATCCAAATTCTTTGAGGATTTCAGGCCCACTTCCCTATTGCAACGCTTTGCCACGACAGAAGAAGTGGCCAATATGGTGGCGTATCTGGTGAGTCCGCTGGCGTCCGCCACGAATGGCGCTGCTATCCGGGTGGAGGGTGGTTTGATAAGGTCGATATTGTGAGAAGGATATGGAGACGTAGGATGGGTTTGCTGGTGGCCGTCATAACCTGATTTCAATCAAGAACCGTAATTTGTTGGGTTTTATTGAATTTAGTTATATTTGCACCCCGAAAACTCAAATTTCGGGCAGTAGCGCAGCCCGGTAGCGCACTACGTTCGGGACGTAGGGGTCGCAAGTTCGAATCTTGTCTGCCCGACGAATAAGGTCAAAATCTTCACCAAAGGCGCATCCCGCTGCAAGCGGGATGCGCTTTTTTTAAGTTTTCATATCAGTTTATTGCAAAAAGTATCAAACCTCATGTGAACCAGGAGGTGAACTGGCGTGTGAACCGATAGAAATTCTACTTTCAGTTCACAAAACGAGGTTAACTAGGTTAACTATTTAATCTCCAATGTATTGCATCAGTGAGATTTGATACGATTTGATGTGTTTTGGTGTCATTTTTCAAGTTCGGAGTGGCCGAAAGATCACAATTCGAGTCAACCAAAAACAAAAATGAAATGGTATGAAAACAACAAACACGTTCGGGGTGCATTTTATATTGCGGAAGAACAAGACGCAGAACGGAAAGTATCCGGTTTATGCCAGGATCAGTGTAAACAAAAGCCGTTGCGAACTGGCTATGAAGTGTTACATGAAAAAAGAAGACTGGAACGAAGTAAAAGGCTTGGCCAAACCAAAGAATGAAGAACTGAAACAGTTGAATACTTACTTGGAAGAAGTAAGGGCGAAGATCACCAACTACTATCGGCAATTCGAACGGCTGGAAATTGTCATCACCGCCGAAGCACTCAAAAACGCTTACCTGGGCCAGGGCGATCAGCTGAAGCAGAAAACGCTGATGGAAGTGTTTACCCAACACAACAAAGAAATGGCCGCTTCCCTGAAATGGGGTACGATGAAAAACTACTTCACCACCGCCAAATACCTGAAAGAGTTTTTAAGCAACCGGTATCCCGGCGGCGATATATACCTGAAGCAGCTCAACTACGAATTCATTTCTTCGTTCGAGTTATACGTTCGCAGCAATCCCATTACCAATGGTGAGCCCTGCACGCAAAACGGTACCATGAAACACATGGAACGATTAAAGCGGGTGATTAATTGGGCCTGCAAAATGGATTGGTTACCAAAGAATCCATTTGATCAGTATCAATTAAAATTCAAACGGAAAGAACGGGAATTCCTTACTGAAGTAGAACTAAAGGCTATCGAAAACCAGCTATTTGTTACCGCTTCCATGCAGGAAGTAAAAGACCTGTTTATTTTCAGTTGTTATACCGGCCTGGCCTATTGCGACCTGATTGAATTATCACCAGATCAGATAGCACCGGACACCCAGGGCCGGTACTGGATCTATACTAACCGCATGAAAACCGAGATCCGGGTAGATGTTCCTCTCCTTGCACCAGCATTAGCCATTCTTGATAAATACAAAGATCACCCCGCCGCCAACCAGCGCCAGAAAGTGTTCCCCTACACCTCCAACCAGGAAGTCAATCGCCAATTGAAACTGATCGCCGAAGCCGCCGGCATCAAAAAGCACCTCACCTTTCACCTGGCCCGGCATACGTTTGCCACTCTCCTATTGATGAACGGCGTTCCTATTGAAACCATCAAAAAGCTGCTGGGGCATACGAAAATCACTACCACTATGATCTATGCGCATGTGGTGAATGCGAAGGTGGGAATGGATATGGAGGCGTTTGAGAGGAGGATGAAGTTTAAAGAAAGCATTACGTGACCGAACATGCTATCTCAAAAATACACTTTTTAAGAAAAAACATTTTTTCAATAGAAAAACGAAAATTAATAAATTGAGAAAAAATGTTTTGATTTTTGCCCATATGCGTAATTAGTACAAATACAAACAGCACAGCAAGTAAGTCCTTGGTAAAATAACCCCATAACAGAATTAACACCATGAAAGAAAACTTCAGAAAGGCGTTAATAAACATTGTAAGACACGGAGATACTGATATATTTCCCTTTCCTTTTGAAAGATATTTGTTCGCTGAAAAGTTGCATGAAGCTATTGATATCTTAAATTCCTATCATAGCAATTTAGAAGAAGCTCTCAGTCAGTCACCACCATTAACACTTGTGAAACTTAGTCAGGTAGGCTATTATGGATTTAGACAAGCTACAATGATCGAGCCCTTTTGGAATGCATACTATCTTGGTTTAGTAATTTCATTAGCAGACAGCATTGAACAGAAAAGAATAAAAGAATCCGACAAGCATGTGTTCTCTTATCGCTTCAAGTGGAACGAGGATACCGGTTCGCTTTTCAAAGAAACAAGTTGGATTGATTATAAAAAACAATGCATAGAAAATTCCAAATCCTTCAATATTGTTTTGCAAACGGACATTTCTAATTTTTATCCAAGAGTAAATCACCATAAGCTAGAAAACGAGCTAAAAAGAGTTGACACGAAATCAGACATTCCGAAACGTATAATCAGATTATTAAGTGTTTTTTCGGGGACTATTTCTTATGGCCTACCTGTTGGAGGACCAGCGTCTCGAATTTTAGCAGAGCTTGCTTTAAATCATACAGACTACCATCTATATTCCCGGGGAATTGTTTTTTGTAGATATGCTGATGACTATACAATTTTTTGCAATACAGAGTCTGAAGCTTACAAAATTTTGATCTTTTTATCCGAAAAATTGTCTAATGATCAATTAGGACTGCAAAAAGATAAGACTAAAATAATGTCATCCGCAGAGTTTAGGGAAATCCATAACTTTTTAGATCCCAAACCACTAAATGATAAGGAGTCAGAAGAAGAACAAAAGCTATTAAATATTTCAATTCGATTTGATCCTTATTCTGCTACAGCAGTTGAAGATTATGAAGCTCTAAAAGAAGCAGTACAAGAAATTGACATAATAGGAATTCTTTCAAGAGAAGTAAATAAAACGCGTATTGATCAAAGCGTCACCAAACAGGCCATAAATGCAATAAAAGCTTTAACAAATGACCGTCAGATTCAAGCTGTAAAAATCCTTTTAGATGGAACCAATCTATTAACACTTTCTCCTGTGTTCACAACCATAATACGAGCGCTAAGGAGCATCTACGAAGACCTGAATGAAGAAGGCAAAAGCTTAATTGATAAATCCCTAATGGATTTGTTTATTAATGAAAGTTATTTGACAAAAATTGAAATGAATTTGAATTACATTGTTCAGATTCTTTCATTGAAACACGCTCCTGAGAAAGAAACTTTATTTATAAAACTATTCGAAACCGAAACAAACCACTTACTAAGAAGGCAAATCATTATGGCAATGACAAACTGGAACTGCCACTATTGGCTTGTTGATATAAAAAATCAATTTGCAATATTAACACCATGGGAAAGAAGAGCTGTTATTTATTCTTCTTACTTTTTGGGAGATGAAGGAAGACATTGGCGAGACCATAACAAAAACTTATTCAGAAATGAAGAAGAATTGATTCGTGATTGGTGTTCGTTTAGGAAACAATCTAACAGCTTGATACTTGTATGATAAATGAAAGAAATATAGCAGAAAAATTTAGTGCTATTTGGAAACAAAACTTTCCTATGTTAACCCCTAACTTCATTAAAATTTTTAATGAAACTCAGGTAAATTTAATTAATTTAAATGCAGTATCAATAAATGATGGAGAACGATATGATTTAGTGTCTGAAGCCTCATTTAAACTAGCAGAATTAGTTATACAAAAAAATTGCACTCCAAGCGATTACTTATCACATCAAAAAAGCCTCAGTATCTTACTAGAAAATACAGCCCAATCTATTTGGAGAAAGGGCGGCCAATTTGGAGCTGATATAAAGTTGACCAATTCTGAATTAAAAGATCTTATTCAACTTTCAAATAACTTACTTGAGTTTATTCATTTTACCAAAAAAGAAGATATCCAATTTAGGCCGAAACTTAAAGGTTACGGATTCATACCTGATTTAGAAGCTGATTTATCAATAGATGACACACTCTATGAAGTAAAAACGGTTACAAGAAATTTCAAATCGACTGATTTAAAACAGCTTTTTATTTATTTAGCCTTAAGACAAGTGAGTGAAGGAAATACTTGGCAATATGCAGGTCTATATAACCCTAGAAAAGGAACATTCACAAAGTTTAATGTAAAAAAAGTTATCTATAATCTGTCTGGGGGTTATACGCCAAACGAAGCTTTTGGAAAATTATTGGATGGATTAGTTAGAGATATAGAAATCGATACTACTTTCTAAATAGGCTGACGGACAAAACTGATTTACCGATGACTTTGATTGTTTATGCTGATCTTAAGTAAGATACAGGAAGATAGAGCAGGTCTAATTTAAAATATCGCCGAACTTGTTGGCCATCTTTGTTTATAACTTTATCGTATGACTACCACCACCTTTATTGAATGTCTTGATGCATACCAGCATCACTGTGAAACAACCGACTGGGTGAAGAATGAAAGTTATAAGTTTTTCTTTGCGAACAAGCTATTCAAATCCGTTAATCTGGGATTACAGGACGACACTACAGTCCTTAAGCTATGTAAACAATCGCTCAAAGAAGACTATTCGCTTGGCAGGGAGCTTTCCGTCATTGGAGTCCAGTTCCTACAAAAAGCCGGCTACGATCAAATATCCGTGGCTATAACGCTCGAAGATATTCAGATCATGAAGTACCTGTGGAAAAACGACATTCCTGACAAAGAATTCTTCGAATCCAGGGGTATGAGCTATACCGGTCTTACCGGCTGGCTGGGCACACTGATTCCTAAAAAGTTTATGCCAGTTGTTGTTACTTATTTCTCCAACACCATCCCATATCTTTTTGGCTTGGGTGATGATTTTCCGAAGTCAGGATATAAGTATTTCATCCAAGGACAGAAATACTTCAAACAAACAAAGGATCTCCTCATTAAGCGCAATATACCTCAATATTTCCTCGAACGCATAAACGATTACAGGGCACAAGCCAATTTAGGGGAACCGAAAAAAAGGTATCACGATCTGGATTGGAATTGGGTCGTACAGGACTTTCACCTTTTCGTCCACAAGGTTTATTTGGGGCTGTGGGCACCCAAATCCAAAGCCACAAAAAAAGAAAGCGACACCCTGTTCCCTATTCCAATTTCAGTACAAGCAAAACCGGAGCATCTTCCAGTACCAGTCGTTATTACCTTTGAGCCGTACATCCCACCACCACTCAACCTTGCCTCCGCCAGCACCAATGACCAGAACCGTGACCTGGCATTCTCCTCCAATCACTACTTGGAGAAATATAAGAACCAACTGACAAAAGGTACCCGGTGCGAGCAGTTAATATTAAAGAAGGAGAAAGAAAGGCTTTCCACTTCCGGCAGACACGACCTGGCTGAACAGGTTGAAATAGTTTCCGACAACCCTGATCATGGCTTCGACATAAAATCCTTTGAAACGGATGAAACTCCCATGCAAATAGAGGTCAAAGCCATTCCTAGCAATAACCCCAAGTCATTTTACATTACCGCTAATGAGCTTGAAAAAAGCGCCATGTTAGCAAACTACTATATCTATTGCGTATATGAATCTGAGGATGAAGAACCCCAAATATTCCGCCTGAAACGCCCTAATCTTAACGATCCAAAGTATTTTTTTTTAGAGCCGCTAGTGTATAGAGTATCTTTCATGTAAGGTTAGACCCGTAGATTAAACCTCACCCTTCTAATGCCAACAATAGACCTTTTTTCATATAGCTATAAGCACAATTGGCCTCTACAGGACCATTTTCCCATTAATAATGACACACATGAGCGTACGGTAAAATCGGTCTTGCTACGGGATATTGCTGCGTCTTCGGATTATTTGATCGTGACTGGCTTTACATCCTTGGCGAATCTTATCGAAATTTTCGGAACAGCGAATTATCTGCAACTTTCAAAGTTGCGGGTTGTGCTGGGTTTTGAACCGGAGATAATCAGCCGGAAAAAATGGCCCACGTATAATCTCGTAACAGAAGTAAAGAACTACTGGCTACGGCAAGGCATATCAATTGTATTGGGCGGGGCTGTTCTAAATCTTATAGAAAAAATACAGGGTGGACAATTTGATTTTCGTCTTCTGGACAAACTGCACGCAAAAATATATGTGGGTGACCAGCATGCCATCCTGGGCTCTGCTAACTTTAGTAAAAACGGAATCACTAAACAGCAGGAAGCTAATATTCGTGTCGCTGTGACCGGTGATGAAAAAGAAGCTTATCAGTACAAGCAAACCAAGCTCCTGGCGGAAAATTTTTACGACCTGGCAGAAGATTACAATGAGAAACTAATTGACTTATTGCATAAGTTGTTGAAAGATGTAACCTGGCAGGAAGCATTAGCAAGGGCTGTGGCAGAGGTTACCGAAGGCGAATGGCTAAAAGAGTATCCAGAGTTATATCGTGCTGTTATTAGTACTGAACTATGGCCCACCCAACGAATGGGTCTTTCAAAAGCAATGTACGTTATACAAAATCAGGGAAATGTATTGATAGCCGATCCTACAGGTTCGGGTAAAACAAAATTATGCACTGCTCTGGCCTATACTTTGTTCCATTGGCTACTAGCCAACGGGAAAAAGCATATCTCCAATGCTCTGATCATTTCTCCCAAACAAATTCTGGATAACTGGCAACGGGAAGAAAAATCATTCAAGATTTTTAACAATATAAAATCAATGGGTATTCTCAGTACTGGAAAAGAGAAGACCAAAAAACAGGTTCAGCTTGATATTGACAAGGCTAGCATCTTAATTATTGATGAAGCGCATAATTATTTAAATAGGAGTTCAATACGGAGCAGGTCGATTGCTCCTGCAGGTTCTTCGCATATCATTCTTTCTACGGCAACCCCCATTAATAAAAAAGCGGAGGATTTGTTAAGGCTTATTGAATTGCTTGACATAGACAACCTGTGTGACGAAGATCTTGACGAGTATATAAAGCTGCGAAGCTCGGCTGTAAAAGTATATGACGAAGGCTATATTAATAAATTGAGGAATTATATCAATCAGTTTATTGTGCGTCGTACAAAAAGAACATTGAATGAGTTTATAAATAAAGAGCCCGATAAATACCATAATAATGACGGCAAATTGTGTAGGTATCCTAAAGCTATCTCTACGACCTATGAAACAGGAGAAACTGACGATGACAAAGCGATAGCAACGAAAATAAAAGATTTGTGCAGCCGGTTAAAGGGAGTAAATTATCTGCAAAAGTTGAAGTATCCGGAATATCCGCTGGAATCAGATGAAGATAAGCAGAAGTATATCACGCAACGACTAAATTCCGCACCGGCGTTGGCTGGGCATATCGTTAAGTCTGCATTGCGATCATCCCGATGTGCTTTGATGGAGACACTGGCGGGCTCACAGTATGCGATGGACTATTATAAATTTGAATCCGTCAAATCAAAAACAGGAAATGTAATACAGAAAATAAAAGATTGTAAAAAGAAGCTGCCGGTCACTGATTTCAGTAAAACGCTTCTTCCTTCATGGCTTACAGATGTTGACGAATATATTTTGGCCTGTAATGCTGAAATTAATATTTATGAGGAGATACTTTCCTGGACAAAAAAATTGAGTGATGCAAGGGATATGGCCAAGATTGAACTGCTCAATACCAAAGCTCTGCAGTATAATAAATTATTAGCCTTTGATTCCACCATCCTTACACTAGATTATTTCAAAAAGAAATTAGCAGAAAAATATCCAAATGTTGAAGTAATAGTAGCAACGGGACAGAGTGATAAGAGCAAAGATCGGGTTAAAGAGATCTTTGGCCGGGGAAGTAAGTACCAGCATAAAGCAATTGCGCTCTGTTCAGATGCGATGTCCGAAGGGTGAATTTACAGGATGCCAGAGCACTGATCCTACTAGATACGCCTAGTGTATTACGTTTAATTGAACAGCGAATTGGGAGATTAGAAAGAATGGATAGTGAACATGAAAAGATACATGTGTACTGGTCAGATGACAGTAAAGAGTTTTCGCTAAACGGCGATAAAAAGATAATTGACATTCTTGCCATGACAGACAGCCTTATTGGCAATAATGTGGAAATCCCTAAAGCTTTATACGATAAACACCTGCAGAAATCAGCTACAACCAGAAATCTTATTAAAGCATATGAGGAATATTCTTCCGACGAATTTGCATGGGAAGGCATTAAGGATAGCTTTCAATCCTTATATGATTTGGTTGAGGGCAAGTCGGCGATTATTCCTGCTGATATTTATGATCAAGTAAAGGATGTGGAAGCGACCATAAAGACCAGGGTCAGTTTTGTGGAGGCAGATTGCGAGTGGAGTTTTTTTGCTATCCGTGGAGACAGCACAAGAAGCCCCAAATGGTATTTTATTGATGATTCAGGGAAGGCTTCTACCGATTTTTCGGAAATCAGCGATCTGCTCCGCAGGCACTTGCTGAATACTACGCTGAAGCAGGAAAAGTGGACTACTGAAACGAATGAATACCTAATTGCAGCTGTAAAAAGATTGAGGCGAAAGGAGATTGAACTATTACCCTTCAAGAAAAAAAGAGCTTTATACGTTGCGAAAAATACCCTCTACTATTTTTTTGATAGAGAAAATAACCTAGATAAAAAAAGATTAATCAAAGCGGTTATAGAAATATTTAACATTGAAAATTCTAATGATTTCATACTCGATTTTAATCATTTTGCAGACCTGTGGTTGGAAATTGTAATCGGTAATTACAACTACAGAGTTTTTGGTAAACAGGAATACACAACAATTGGCAACAATAGTACATAACTTTTGGTAACAAGGGTGCAAAGAAATTGGCAACAAAGAGTGCAGAGCTTTTCC
>NZ_JAFFJX010000008.1 GCF_016924755.1 Longitalea arenae
GGGGTGTTTCAAATTTGTACAGTATGGTTTGCAATTGCAAACGGGGTGTTTCAAATTTGTACAGTATGGTTTGCAATTGCAAATGGGGTGTTTCAAATTTGTACAGTATGGTTTGCAATTGCAAACGGGGTGTTTCAAATTTGTACAGTATGGTTTGCAATTGCAAACGGGGTGTCTAAAATACCGTTCAGGCACCCTTAACATTTAATATTCCCGGATCTTATTACCTTTGAATTATATAAGCCCAATCTTTTATCATTTCATCGTGATACCATGGATAAACAGATTCCAACCGAAAGTCTTGTACAGTATTATGAAAGAACGGGCCAACCGGTCCCTAAAGGCCTGTTATCGGTAGCCACCGGCGCCAGTCATTTTTGTGTAAAGCCAACGACCGGCCCAACCCGTAAAACACCGTTTAACCGGCGCGATTATTACAAGATCTGTTTAAGCAGTGGTACCGGCCGGGGTAAGGGAACGCTCATCTATAACGACCAGGAGATCAACCTGCATCCGCCCTGTCTTATTTTTACCCATCCATCAGTGCCCGCTTCCATTGAAATTTCCTTTACCAATGTGAGCCGCTATGGCTGCATATTCAACAAGCAGTTCATTGAAGGGCAACTACAACCGGATGTGCAGTATGCCAGCCCTTTGTTCAATCCGGCTTTGTTTCCGGTAGTTGCACTGACTGAGGAAGAAAAAGACCGCTTGAATAATTACTTTATAGAAATGCAGCGCCTGCAGGAGTCGGATTACCCTTTTAAATGGGATATGGTGCGGAATATTCTGCAGCTGATCATTCATGAAGGCGTAAGACTGCAACAAAAACAGCTTATTCAACCTACTGTGGTGCACGACAGACTGGTAAATGCATTTTACTCCCTGCTGAATCAGCAATTTCCGGTTGATTCTCCTGAGAACTCCTTGAAATTGTTAACGCCCGCTCATTTTGCCGATCTCTTGCATGTGCATGTGAACCACCTGAACAGCATGGTGAAAAAACATTCCGGCAAATCCACCCGCACGATTATCCAGGAACGCATTGTTACCGAGGCAAAGGCATTATTGCGCAATACCAGCTGGAATATTGCCGAGATCGGTTATGCCCTTGGTTTTGAATATCCTTCCCACTTCAACAAGTACTTTAAACAGTTTGCTTCCATTACACCACTGGAGTTCAGGCAGCAAAATGCCGTTCTTGCCACCCACCTTTGAATTGTATAATAATCTGTTTGATTGGTATAATGATGGCAGGCGCCGGCTCACCTACCTTTACATGGCCAATTAAACAGATTACCAATGAGGAATTTAACAGAATCCCGGATACGGGCTAACACCTATGTTGCATTGAGCCTGATTCCTTTGTCTGGATTTGCTATGGATGTTTTTATTCCATCACTGCCTGATATGGCCGTGCAATTGCATACGACCCCTGCTTCTATTCAATTAACGCTTTCCCTGTTCATCATCAGCTATGGTGTTTCCCAGTTAATTGTGGGCGGCCTGCTGGATAGTTACGGGCGTTACTGGCCAACGATCATCTCGATGCTGGTATTCAGCGCTGCCAGTTTTGCCATTGCCTGGTCGGGCAGTTTATCGGTGATCTATGCAATGCGTATCATCCAGGGCTTTACAGTAGCAGTAATAGTGGTGAGCAAGCGATCCTTCTTCGTTGATGTATACAAAGGCGAGCAATTAAAGAAATATACCAGCCTGTTCTCCGTGATCTGGGCGATCGGTCCTATTGTAGCGCCATTCCTGGGCGGCTTCTTTCAAACCACCTGGGGCTGGACCTCCAATTTTATTTTCCTGGGCATTTTCAGCTTTGTTTTCTTTTTAATAGAAATTTTCATCGGGGGCGAATCGCAGAAACAGGCACAGCCTTTCAGTATAAAAAATATCCTGGGTAGCTATGGCAAGATGGTAAAAACCACCGATTTCAGTGCCGGGATGATCGTATTGGGCCTTGCCTATGCGATGATCTTATTATACGGAATGGCCAGTCCCTTCCTGATCGAACAGCGTTTACATTTTTCTCCCGAAGTCACCGGGTACTGTGCGCTTTTTTCAGGGCTTTCGGTATTAACAGGTGGTACGCTTTCCAGGTTATTGATCAAAAAACCATTTGTAAAGAAATTGATCTTTGCCTCCAGCCTGCAAATGATAGCGGTACTAGCCCTGGTAATACTTAGTTTTTATCATCAAAGTTTACCTACGCTGTTACTGTATGTATTCCTTTTGCACAGTACCGGTGGATTTATATTCAATAACCTGATGTCGTACACGCTAACACGTTTTCCCGAGTATGCGGGTAAAGCGGCCGGTTTGGTAGGTGGCGGATTTTCAGTAGTGACTTCTATCTTAAGTTCTTTACTGGTAAATACCTTAACAATAACCAACCAAACCGTATTGGGCATCGGTTATGGCGTGCTGGCCGTCGGAACGCTGCTGATCATTGTAAAAACCAAATGGGTGGTACAGGAAACGGTACACAAGAATAAAGCGGTAAAAGAAAGGGAGACAGCCGTTGCGGCGGCATAAGATCATATTATGCGAAGATGCAAATGCCCCCGGCTCGGCCAGGGGCATTTTTCGCTTCTGTAACAGGTCACAATTTATGGCTATACCGTCCCTATACTTTTAATGCTTCCTGCGCTTCCAGTGTTTTCCATATCTCTTCCATATGAGTATGATCGGTTCCGCAGCAACCGCCGATCACCTTTAGTGCTGGTAACAATTGAAACAATTGCATGTATCCTTCCGCCAGCAGGCATTTGTCACCGGCGTCGAGGGTTTCCGATTCATCCAGTTCGGCATGGCTTTTAAGGGAGGCATTGGCCCTTATGCCGCAGATCCTGTTTTTCCAGTCACCGGTACTTTCCAGTTGGTGTAAAAAGTGCTGCGGATGGGCGCAATTGATCATATAATGCTCGGTATAAGATGCCGTTGCCTGATCTGTTCTTTCAATGGCCTGCCGTAATAATTCTCCACTGGGTAAGCGGCCATCGGTTTCCACCGTAAAAGAAATAACAGCAGGTAACCCGAATGACCGGGCTGCCTGAATGATACCGATCGCTTCATCACTGTATGTAATGGTAACGGCTGTTATGAGATCTGCATCGGCCATGGCAAATGCTTTTACCTGTTCCAGGTGATACATTTTTGCCTGCTCAGCCGTCATTCGATTGTCTGCTTTATAACCATCACCCCGCGGGCCAAGGTTTCCGCTGATAATGATATGCGACAATGTGGATGCATAAGGACTTGCCAGCCCGCGAATGAATTTGATGGATTGTTTGTTCAATGCAAACAGTTCATCGTGGGTGTATCCCAGTTTAAAGCCCCAATCGGAACTGGCCCGCCAGGTAGGCGACTCCATTACAAAGCCCAACCGGTACTTTGCTGCGATCGACAGGTATGGCTGGTAATAAGCAGTCAGGGCCTGGCGGCCTTCTTCAGTGCTTAACAATTCAAAGGCGGCAAAAGAATTCAATGCAATGCCCTGGTTAAAGATCAGGGTTGTTTCCAGTCCGCCATCTGTACCATACAATGGCTGCTTAAAAACAGATGAGGGGCGATCGGTGCTTTCCATTATTGAATCAGTTTAAAGGTTTACAATAGTTGTTTACGATCCAGTCGCCGATCTTGTTTCCCAATTCCAATCCGGCTTCGCAGGCAAAGCGGAAATGGATACCCGCTCTTACTCTGGAGTCGGCATTTTCTTTGGCCGCCTGGCTGAAGCTGCTGAAGCTCCTGGTGCTGCCGGCAGGGAATGCGGTAGGTGATGTCATGGTAAAGCTTGTATTATCGCTTAATATCTTCGCCATCACCGTTGCTGCGGCACTGCCTAAAGCGCTGTGGGTACTTGGGTAATCCTGTACAGGCGGGGTGTTTTCCAGGGGCAGCCATTGATCATCAGCTGTTGTTTGATCATTGCCATCGGTGGCGGCGTGATGAATGGCTGTATAGGGCCGCCAGAGATCATAATACGCCTTCGAGTCCCAGCCTGCTGTATACGCATCGGCCAGTGCGATATCGACCAGGGCAAAGAGCCTGGCGGTTTCCAGCAGGTTTAATTTTTTATTCACGGCCACAGTGCGTGCTACACGGTTCCAACCGGCTTCGGAAAATTCATACCAGAATTTTGCATAAGCTGTTTGGTCGGTGGTACGGGTGGCGCTGTTCAATCGGCCGCTTTCCTTTACTTCATTAAAGGCAGTAGCATAGGCTGCGCTGTTTAAGGCAGGCGGCGCTGCTACGCGGAACTGATCTTTCTTTTGCAGGCCAAACAACCGTAGATTTTCCCAATAAGGCGCAAAGCAAAAGTTGAAGGGCGGCACTACCTGGTATTTCCCGGGAACATCTGTAACGGGTATGGGCACCATTGGATTGCCTGCCGAACCATCGTCGGTACGTTGAGCAATAATGGCCCCGGCTGCTTCTTTGCCGAGCTTTATGCCCCTTTCTTTTGCATCACCATCGTAAACAGGCGCCAGTGATTGCTGCCATGCAGAATCAAGAAACCCTTTTTTGGCCGGCAGTTCATGCAGTAACACGGTATGTGCTGCTGTTGCAGCTGCCGCTACCGGATCTGCACCCGCATCTTTACCGCTGAATGCATACGTAGTGTACCGCGGGTACACACCATTCAATGCATCATGCATGGCGATATGCACCATAGCATTAATGCGGGAGGCCATCAGCGAATGCTGGTATTTGGCACCGCCAAAACTTTCATAGGCCACTTCATTCCATTGTAATACTACATCATTGCGTAGCGTTTTGACAGGATCAGCAGGATAATTGTTCCTTGAACAGGACAGTGTAAACTGGGAAATCAACATTCCCGCCATCAATCCGAAATTTCTTACGTGCTTCATTTTTTATGTGTTTTATAACCAATGAAGCGTAAGTTGGCGCCTTACAATGTGAGGGCGGCGGCTTCCGTAGTCCAGCTAATGTCACGGTCGGGTTGATAAGCGCAAAGGATCCCGGTTTTAATGGCGTTCGATAAATGCGCGCCCAACAGGGGGTGGTGTTGTTCAATACGTGCAATGGCATTGCGGATGCGCCAGGTGAGTGCCGACCTTGCTTTTTCTACCGTGCTGCCGCTTTCCCTCGCTTTTCCTTTCAGGCCCAAGGACCTGGATAAGTGATCCACCAGTTTGTCATATTCCGCCTGTAATTTTTCAATACGGGCAAAATCACTGCGCTGTTCTGCTTCCTGCAGGTCAATTTGCAGATCGAGGATCTTTCGCTGATATTCCTTTCTGGCTTTTTCATCGATCAGCTTTTCTCCCTGGTCATTCACGCTGCTGCCCATGAGTTCGGCACAATGAAATAACTGGCGCGGTTCGCGCAACATTTTTTGAATGTCATAAAAGCCTTTCAGTTCGGGCATTTGCACCAGGGTGCCATCGTAAGAAAGCTTCCATGCGGCCGCTTCTTTCAGGAAATAATTTTCCATGGCTGGTTGAACGGGCCGGACGATTTCAGGTTCCTGCCTGATCCTGAAATGGCCGTTGCTGATAAACTGCAGAAATTCATCGAGGTTGGTTTTATATCGGTAAGGATTGATCTTCGTTATCCAATCAATAGCTTCCTCGGCGGTGAAGTCTTTTCCCCTGCTGATCAGTTTGCGGTAAGTTTCCAGGTATAAATTCCAGTAATACTGCATACGTTCCGGCTGCTGCAGGTAATAATAAATGGCGGCGTAATAAGCATCGGCATTCGCAATTTTCGCTTTCTGCTCTGGCTTAATGAGCGAGGCGGCTTTCGCATAATCGCCCAGTCTGAAATAGATCAATACGCCAATGATAAAGTAGTTGTCTGTATTAAAAGGCAGCAATTGAAGGGTCTTCTCATAGATCTCCAGCGCTTCCTGCTCTTTGCCCAGTAATAAAAAGCACAATGCGATCTGCATGTGGGTGTCAGGGTCATTGGGATTCAGTACCAATGATTTCCTGAAATAGAACTCGGCCGTATCATAGGATTCTTCATACAGGAATATTTTACCCATGACCATGGCGGTAACATGGTTTTGATCATCGAGCTCAATGGCTTTCTGCGCCCATTCGTAAGCGCCGGTGCGCGATACATCCCAACGTTCCCATAACTGGCAGCTCCATTCATTGAAATAGGTCATCGACATGCCGGTATAGGCCAGGGCATAATCGGGTTGTATCTCCAACGCTTTTTGAAAATGTTCACGGGCTTTCAGATCACTTTCTACCGAACCTTTTTTAACCTCCTCCATACCATATAACCAATGTTCATATGCGCCGAACGCTACGCTGGGTCTTTTGCGCATCCTGGTAAGCAGGTCGTTATTGATCTGATGCTGCAACACCCCTGCTACCGCAGCCAGCAGATCATCCTGCATGGCATGCAGGCCGCTAAGCGTACCTTCGAAGCGATTGCCCCAAACCATGTGCCGGGTATTGCTATTGTATAATTGAACATTGATACGCACCAGTTCCTTTTCACAACGGAAAGTACCCTGGATAAAATAATCTGTTGTTAAAGAGTCGAGTAAGTTGTTTGAAAAGGGATCAGCATTTATTTGGGCAGCAGGTAATTTGATGATGCGGAACTGCCGGAATCGCGACAGCTCGGTTGTGAGATCAGTGCTGAAAGACCTGCAGAAAATACCCAGTTCTTTTTGCAAAGAAAGATCTTCAAATGGAAAGATCGTAAGGGTTATATGGTCATTGGCTTGCATCCCCGTTCTTTACTGGTTCTGCAAAAGTATCCTATTTAAGAAAGGCGCCAATAACACAAAGCGGGTACTTTCTTAAATTAACATTTGACATGACGGTGGTCAGGTTTTCACTATGGAAAGTTTACGGGCGGGTAATCACAAACTTATCCGGAATTCAGCAATCAGTATTAATAATCCTTTATATTTTTATGGCCTGAAATTGGCTATAATGTCGCCAGTCAACCCTATTAAAGTATGAAACCAATTTTTTTCCCTGCCCTCTTGTCCTGTATCGTTCTTCAGGCCAGTTCACATCCCTTAAAAACGCCTGTTAAAAAGGCGCCTGCATATGTTACCGCTGCCGCTGTACGGGCAAGTATGGAGGATGATATTCTAAAGTATGTTAATGCTTACCGCAAAAAGAAAGGATTGCGCCCGCTCACGATGAATGCCACCATTAGTGCAGAGGCACAAAAGCACAGTGAAAATATGGCGGCCCGGCGTACTTCCTTTGGTCACAACGGCTTTCAGGGCCGTATGAAACGGATCACGAGTTCCCCTGCTATCAATGGTGCTTCCGGCGTAGCCGAAAATGTTGCCCTGGGCAGCACCACTGCAAAGGAAGTGGTTGATAACTGGTTAAAGAGCCCGATGCACCGGCAGAATATTGAAGGCGATTATAACCTGACCGGTATCGGCGTGGCTGCCGACAGAAAAGGAACTCTTTATTTTACGCAGATCTTTGCTTCCAATTAAATATATTCAACAAACCCGGCCGGTTATCATCGGCCGGGTTTATTTCTTTTACTTCTTCAGTCCCTCAGATACGCACTCGTGATCGACTGCTTCGCTTCTAACAGGTCTTTCGGCGTTCCTTCAAACAGTACCTGTCCGCCTTTATGACCGCCCTCAGGGCCCATGTCAATGATCCAGTCGGCATTTTTAATAATGCTGATATTATGTTCAATGATGATCACGGTATTGCCTGCATCTACCAGGCGGTTGATGATCGCCAGCAAGTGGCCTATATCAGACATGTGTAAACCGGTTGTAGGCTCATCCATTACATATACACTTCCTTTTTTATGCAGCTCGCTGGCCAGTTTAATGCGTTGACATTCCCCGCCCGATAAAGTGCTTAATGGTTGTCCCAGCGTCAGGTAATCGAGGCCTACATCACTCATCGCCTGCAGCTTTTTTTGAATTTCTTTTTGCTTAAAGAAATCGAGTGCGCCCTGAACGGTTAAGTTCAATACATCAGCAATGGATTTGCCGTCGAGTTGATAAGCCAGCACTTCTTCTTTAAATCGCTTGCCTTCACAGATTTCACAAGGGATCTTAATACCATCCAAAAATGCGAGATCGGTGTATACCACCCCGGCGCCCTGGCAGTTTTCGCAGGCGCCTTTTGAATTAAAGCTGAACAGGGAAGCGCTGACCTTATTGGCCGAGGCAAACGCTTTTCTGATATCGTCCATTATGCCCGTATAAGTAGCGGGGTTAGACCGCGAAGTAGTGCCAACGGCTGACTGATCTATTACAATCGCATCTGGATGTTGCTGCAGGAATGCATGATGTATAAGGGAACTTTTTCCTGAACCTGCCACGCCGGTTATTACAGTTAATACCCCAGTTGGAATATCTACATTTACATTTTGCAGGTTATTCACCCGCGCTTTTCGAATTGGTAGTTTACCGGTATGTTTTCTGAAAGCTTCTTTGACAGGGATCGTTTGTTTCATGAAGCGGCCGGTAAGCGTTTGCGCTTTCAACAGGTTATCAAAGCTGCCTTCAAAAACAATATTGCCGCCACGGTTTCCGGCGTGTGGCCCAACATCCACTATATGATCGGCTATCTTTATAACATCGGGGTCGTGCTCTACAACAATCACGGTATTCCCCTTATCCCTGAGTTTTTTGAGCAGGTCGTTCAGGCGATGCACATCACGGGGATGCAGGCCTACGCTTGGCTCATCAAAAATATACATCACGTCGACCAAACTGCTGCTTAAATGTTTTACCATCTTGATGCGCTGCGATTCACCGCCCGACAAGGTGCTGGTTTCGCGATCAAGGCTGAGATAGTCCAGGCCGATATCAACCAGGTGTTGTAATCTTTCAAGAAGCGTTTTTAAGATCGGCGCTGCTACCGGTTCTTTGATCGCTTCCAGCGCACCTATCAAGTCGGTAATTTCCATAGCGCTTAATTGGGCAATATTCTTTCCATTGATCTTGCAGCTAAGGGCTGCCTGGCTCAGGCGGGCGCCTTTGCATAAAGGGCAGGGCTGCAACCCGATATATGGCGCCACTTTCTTTTGCGTTCTTTCAGAAAGGGTTTTCAGGTCGCGTTTAATATAGGCTTTGGTAAATTTTTCAATGATACCCATATAGGTAACATTTATAATACCACCCCCAAATTGCATTTTTACTTTCTGCGGTTTGCTGTACAGCAAGAGGTCCATTTCTTCTGTTGTGTAATCGCGCAGTTTTTTATCAACGTCAAAAAAGCCGGAGCTCGAATACATGGCAATTTCCCACGACGCAAAAACCGGCACCTGCACAGCGCCTTCTTTCAGCGATTTATCCATATCGAGAAAAGATTCGGCTTTAACACCCATCTTTTTCCCCAGGCCACTGCACTCAGGGCACATACCCTGCGGATCGTTAAATGAAAATGCATTGGAATAACCAACATGCGGTTGTCCTACCCTGGAATACAGTAAACGCAGCACCGGCGCAATATCGGTGATGGTGCCCACGGTGGAAGTTGAACCACCGCCCAGTCTTTTTTGATCAACGACAATGGCCATGCTTAAATTTTCAATGGCCTCTGCCTGCGGCGGCGCATAGCGGGGCAGAAAATTGCGCACAAACATGCTGAAGTTCTCATATAACTGCCTCTGCGCCTCCGTTGCAATGGTGTCAAAAACAATTGATGATTTACCCGAACCTGATACACCGGTAAATATGGTGATAGTTCGTTTGGGGATTTTCAGGGAAACATTCCTGAGATTATTTTCCCGGGCGCCCTTGATTTCGATATACTCCTTTTGCATAATTTATTTTAGATATCTGTAATTGATGTAAATACAATACGCGCAGGCCGAAACAAGAAAAGGGCATGTAATTTCGGAAAAAATAGCTTTTCTACCTTGTACAGAAACGACAATTAATTTGATTTAACTGCCCTTCCCTTGCAGAGATAAACAATGACATTTAATATTGTAGCTATGAAATACCTGCTGACCTTTATTCTTTTCTTGTGTCTCCAACATGCATACGGTCAAACCGATGACATATCGTCTAGAATGGCCGCGTATGCATTGGCAAAGAATTCAGATCAGCTTTACCTACATACCGATAAACATATTTACACCAATAATGAACAGATTTGGTTCAGCGCCTGGATGCTGCAATGCGGGTCTGATTCTGTACCGCTTCACCATTTTCTATCCCTAATGCTGGTGCCTGCCGACTTACAGGTACCAGTAAAGCAACAAAAGTTTGCCATGAACAATGGGTATAGTTATGGCAGTTTGCAATTGCCCGATTCCATAGCACCGGGTGAATATAAACTGGTGGCAAGCACCAATATAATGGGAGCTGATAGTTTGCCGCTGGCTTTGTTTACGCAGGATATCAGGGTGCGGTCGCTCCGGCAATCTGAATTTGTGGCTGCCGCCACCCTTTTGGAAGACACTGCCGGCAGAAAAGACCTGCTGATCACTGTTAGGAACAAAACCAGCGGGCAGCCGGTTCGCGATGCGGAATTGTCGTTATGGTGCGGAAACAGCAAAGTGATCAATGCGCGAACGGATAAAAATGGGATGTATCGACAGAATTTGCTGGTATTCACTGCAGCGTCTGCTTCACCAGCCGTTGTAATCGCAAAGATCAAACACAAGGGCGATGTGGAGTACCTGCAGCATAAATGGCCGGGAGCGGCCCTGGTACGGGAACTCGATTTGAGATTTTATCCGGAAGGCGGGAGCCTGGTATCAGAGATTCCCTGTACTATAGGTTGGGAATCGAAAAGCAGCTTTGGCGAAGCGGTGATCACACAGGCAGTGTTGTTTGAAGGTCAAAGACCCATCGACACTATAAAGACAAATGAGCAAGGCCTGGGCCGCTTTGTACTGGTGCCTCGTGCAGGCGCTACCTACCAGGTTAAACCCATAAAATGGCCGGCCGGCATGTTATTGAAACAAGCGCCCTATACATTGCCAACCGTATTAGTGCAAGGAATGACCTGCAGCGTACCAAAAGCCATCACCGGCGATTCTCTTCGACTGAGTGTTTTCGCAAATGGCTATTCACAGGTAAATATGGTGGTGCATAATTTCAGAAGGGTGTTCAATCAACAGGCACTTAGCGTAAAACCAGGTGGTGTGCGGGTATTGGTGTTGTTAAACGAAATTCCGAAAGGACTTACCGCCATTACCCTGCTCGATAGTAATGGCCGGCCACTGGCAGAACGCCTTTTCTTTGCGCATTACAACCATAAAGCAGTCTGCACCATTACCCCAGATCAAAAAGTATATGAGAAGCGGCAGAAAGTAACAGTCTCTTTTCAACTCAGCAATAACCAACAGCCGGTTACAGGTTTCGCTGCGGTTGGCTGTGCGCAGGCGAACCGGTTTGAGCATAGCAAACACCAGGATCTTGAATCCTTTGCTTACCTGTATACCGAATTGCAGGACGCGCCGCCCTATCGTACGGGTGATGGATTCCGCGATGCTGGTTACCTGGAAGATCTGTTGCTGGTGCGGGGCTGGAGAAGATACAGCTGGCAGGAATTACTGGCCGGGAACCATAACCCGCCTGTCTTTAATTCACCTGCGATAACAGGATACGTTGTGCCGGGAGAAGGTAAGATCAGGAAGCCGGTTTCCATAACCCTGTTAGGCGGCCAAAACAGTGTTACATTTGTGAAAACCGATGCGAAGGGCCGTTTTCAATTTTCCTTCGATCAGTTACAGGTACCGCAGGAGAAGAAATTGTTTTTACTGACAGGAGATAAAATTGAAAAAAATACAGTGGTCATCGAGGACCCATATGTAGCGTTAAATAAAAAACTGGCATCGGTCATACCATTCAACAAAACAGATCCGGACAAGTATCTGCAATATGCGCAGGATATGATGTTAGCGGATTTGAAAAAAGTAAAACAGCTGGCGGTGGTTACTGTAAAAGGCTATCGGGGCGCTAACAGCACTTTCTCCGCTACCAATGCCTGCGGCGATTTTGTTTGTTCCTATAATAAATTGAATTGTTATGGCCATGTGGGTGACCCGGGCAATCGTCCTCCAGTGAAAGGGCAGACCTATCGCATGAATGGAGGTGGCGTAATTGTTTATGCAGGGTGCGGCATGGGTGAGAATAACAAGGAGTATGAAGGAATAAAGCTGGGAAAGGAATTTTATGTAGACGATTTTAGTGAAGCTTCGGGTGTTCCAAAATACATTTCCACGATTTATTGGTCGCCCATGTTCACATTTGATAAAGATGGAAAAGCCAGCGCCAGTTTTTACACCAGCGACATCAGCGGCCGCTATCGCATTGTGATCAATGGCGTAGCCGGGAATAATTTATTCTATGCCACTTCTTTCTTTGACGTGAAATAAAGATCGCTGGGTTATACCTTCATGGCAATGGCCATTCACTGCCAAAGGCCTGGCCATTTGCCGGCGCGCTGATGATTTCCACTTCTTTTAAAATTTATTTCGTTTTCCTGCTCTCCCTTTTTCGCCTTTTTGTGTCTTTATCAGTTAAGCAGTCGGTTAAAATTGTAATTAAATATTTGTTATGCGGCGATTTTTTCAAGCGGTCCTTTTTATTTTCGGCTTACTGGTGCAAGATCCGGTTTATTCCCAAAGCAATCGATTGCGGTTCATTACCTATAACATCCTGCAGGGTATGCGGTTGGATACCGCTGCCGGCAAACCTGTATTTGTTCAATGGCTGAAGGAGATGGATCCCGATGTGCTGGCGCTGCAGGAGGTGACAGGTTTTACACAGGCTTCCCTGGAGCAGCTGGCACAGCAGTATGGACATCCCTATGCAGTATTGTTGATCGAAGGTGAGAAATACCCGGTGGCGATTACATCCAAATACCCAATCGTGAACGTACAGAAGATAAGTGATAATATGGACCGGGGTTTTATCACAGCCCGGGTAAAAGACGTGAACATAGTTTCCTTGCATTTTACACCCTTCGATTACCGCAAACGCCGCCAGGAAGTAGACCTCTTGCTGGCGCAAATCAATGCGCAAGCCAAAAAAGAAAAGTGGGTGATCATGGGCGATTTCAATACGGTATCGCCGGATGATGCTGCGAGTTACAGCGATGGGCGCATGGTGGCCAATTACCAGGCCTATGAAAAAAAGTATGCACCCGTTCAAAAGCTGGTCAATGGCAGGCTCGATTATACGGTCATTGAAAAAATAACCGCCAGCGGCTTCATCGATGCGCTGAAAACAACAACCCCCTCCTTTGTGAAAACAGTGCATCCAAAACGGTTTGAGCCAAAGACCGGTACCGATGTGCCATCGCGGATCGATTTTATATTTGTTAGTAAAGACCTGGTGAAAAAGATCGCGGCAGCGCGGGTATTGGTGGATACTTTCACCGATAATTATTCAGACCATTACCCTGTATTACTTGACCTGAAATAAAGACGATGAAAAAAGTGTTTGTAAAAATTATTGGCTGTTGTTTCCTGTTATTCCTCCATGTTTCAGAAGCCCTGGCCTTGTCTGAAGAAGACCAGATCCTGCTCATGAAGAATTTTCCTTTTCTGTATATGTTAGAGCCGGCCTTGCAGAAACTACACAAAGAACCAGCAACTTTTATAAGCATCAGGAAGAGGCTGGCGTCTGCTGCACAGGATGCAAAACAATGCCAAACGGCGGCCTGCTTCAGCGGCAGCCTGCAATTCACCCCTGGTGAGATTGATTCCATCGGCGATGCATTGGCAGGTTTGGTGTTAGGCAATGAAAAGATCAGGAAACTGGTGCACGCAATAAAAACCGGTGGCCCTTATCCACTCTTTGCAAAAGAGACGGACGCTGTTTTTGTGCGCAAAGCCTGGCAGGCAGATGCAAAGGGCATTAATTATATTCTGGGCATCTATCTCGAAGGGCGTGCACCCCTGTATCCAAAGATCGATTCCATCAGTTTTTCGAAAAATGATCCGGCCTTTCGCGACAGTGTCGCTGCCGGCCTGGCCAGGCTGATGAAAGATACATCTTCCGCATTCTTCAGTATTCCCCTCCTGCTTACGCTGGAAGCGCTGCGTTTAAATGGCCGCAATGAAGCCGCCCGGTACGAACCCTTATTCAAAAAAGAAAATGCCGAAGCATACCGGCGATCGAAGAAAATAAAATGGAGATCCTATCCCTATAGCGTAATACTGGTGCCCGGGCTGGGGCCTGAACAACCGGATGTAAAGCTCGATCCCAATGGCGCAAGAAGATGCGATAGCGCCGCTCTTCGCTATCGCGCCGGTAAAGCGCCTTTCATTGTTGTTTCTGGCGGCCATGTTCATCCATACAAGACACCCTATTGCGAAGCAGTTGAAATGAAAAAATACCTGGTAGAGGTGTTGCATATTCCTGCAGCCGCCGTGATCATCGAGCCGCATGCCCGGCACACGACCACGAACCTGCGCAATACCAGCCGCATCGTATTTCATTTTAAAATGCCAGCCGATAAGCCGGTGCTGATCGTGACCGATCCTGGCCAGAATACCTATATTAATGGCGCCATGCATAATAAGGTGATAAAAGAACTTGGTTATACGCCCTACAGTGCAATTAAAAAGGTACGTGCCAACGAAACGGAATATATACCTTCAGAAAATTCCTGCCAGATAAATTCCCTGGAGCCGCTCGACCCTTAATCCCCTTAATCAATACTGATCAAAATTTATTGCTTATGAAGATCCCGAAACGCAAATTCTTCCTTGCAGCTGTTGTCCTGCTGATGATGCAACTGGCCTGGTCACAGGATAGCATCCTGTATGTAGATGCTGCGACCCTTCTTATGACGGGCAAAGCAAAAACGACAGATTCCATTTATCAGCGCATAGATACGATAGACAGGAAAGGCATGCCGCCGGCTGTCATTGGCCTGGCCAAACAAAGTGCCGGCATTGCGGTGCTGTTTGAAACCAATTCAACGGCCATCAGGGCAAAATGGAGCCTGCCCAAAGAAGTGTACATGCATAACATGACACCCATTGCGCACAGCGGTCTGGATCTCTATTGTTTAAAAGACGGCAAATGGCAGTTTGTGGGTGTTGCCAGAACCGGCAAAGGCATTCACCAGGACCAACTGATCGTGCGGAACATGGATAGCACTATGAAACAATTCATGCTCTACCTGCCCCTGTATAACGGCGTTGGTTCATTGCAGATTGGCGTACAGAGAAATGCCATTATACAGCCGCCTGCTCACCCGGCTGTGAATAAAGCAAAGCGTATTGTGGTCTATGGCTCCAGTGTGGTACAGGGAGCATCAGCCAGCCGCCCCGGTATGGCATACCCGGCCATATTACAGCGAAGGACCGGTTATGATGTCATTAACCTCGGTTTCAGCGGCAGCGCCAAAATGGAACCTGCATTGGCAGCATACCTGGCCACTGTACAAGCCGACTGCTATATATTGGATTGTATTCCCAATCCCAGTCCGCAGCAGATCAAAGAAAGATCATATCCTTTTATTAAATACCTGCGGGAGCATCAGCCGGATATCCCTATTATCATAGTTGAAACAGTCTTCCGGCAAAATGGTTACTGGGATCAACAGGTTGGCCAAACGGTAAAAGATCAAAACAATGAGATCAGGAAGACTTACGAGCGCCTCTTAAAGGAAGGATATAAGAATATATATTATCTTGAAACAGACAAGCTCATCGGAAATGACCACGAAGCAACGGTCGATGGCATCCATTTAACCGATCTTGGTTTTACCCGCATCGCTGATGCACTATTGCCCGTTATAAAAAAAGCACTGAAGAGAAAATAGTCATATTACGATCCCTCTTGAGCTTATTGCCGGTTTTTATGGCATATACTGATGCCGGATGCCGGTGGAAAAAGGCGTCCACCAGCAGGCTTTCTGCCCGCAGGCCTTCAACGCGTTGTTCGCCCAGGTATTACAGGTGTGAAATAAGCTATACCGGCCTCTGGCTTCATAAAAAGCATCGTGTTTGCCATAAGGCTTCGCTGTTCTTATGGCAATAGGAGCGCCGGTAGCCGACCTTTGCAAACTGTTTTCGATAAAGGTCACCAGCCGCTGATATTGTTCATTAGAGATAACCAGCTTTATACAGTTCTTCCCTTCTTTGATCTTTTTATAATAAGTGGCGTGAACAGCGGATGAGCTTAGCCAGAATGCAGCTTTCAAAGCAGTGCTTGCCTTCAGATCGGCCCAGGTGGGTGTTTGCAGGTAAAAGCCTTTGTCGCCCCAGCCAAATGCAATGTAATCAAGTGCAGTATCACCGGTGAGCGTATTTTCGAACAGGATCGTTTGGCTCCAGTCTTTAGTGGCCGTTTTTACCGGCAGCACAAGATCCGTGTGCACCGAACTGCTTTTGATATAGATCGTAACCTGTCGGGGAGCATTGGTTTCGGGTGCTACTGTTAACCGTGATAAGATCCAGGCAGCGCCGAGGTACCCACATAAAAGCAGCACAAAGGTTAATAAGGTATAACCTGTGTATTTCAGGAATTTTCTCATGTAGTAAGGTTATTGATCTTATTTTAATTCCTAAACTTACATGAAAGTAACCTGTTCTTTCGCAAAATGGCCAGTTAGTGGTATGCAAAAGCGGTCATCAATGGGAGATAGTTATCCAGATGGGTAAACACCCCTGGAGCAGGTACGAGTTTACCCGTAAAGTTCTTCCCGCATTTTAACCAGGATGGCTTCAGTTTTTTCTTTGTCGGGGTGAGTGGGTAAGGGGCTGGCATAATACGCCTTTTCAATGCGGCTCATCAGCGCATCGGCCATCAGCAACAGATCCTCGTATTCAAAATCACCTGCTTTAATAGATAATAATTCCTCCCGGTTGCTCCGTTTCACTTGCAGCAATCCCTGGCTTAGTATTTCCTCTGCCACCTGCAGCAATCTTATCGTATGCATCATATTCTTGGCATCATAGCCTTTGCCATGCTCGCTATTGCCCTGGTAGCGAAGCTCGTTTCGTTTTTCCACCCATTCCCAGTATTCTTTATAATCTTTACAATAGGAAGAATAATGTTCTTTGTTAAAAAACAGGTAGGCTATTTCTTTTTCTCCTTTGGGAATTGAAGACAGGGATACTTCATTCGCAAGATCACTGCTCATGATGCCGCGGTAACGGAGTGTATTGTTTGTGTCATAGAACAGGGCATACAATCCTTTCGTGTGTGGCATATCGATGAGTCCGCATTGTTCCTGTACAAAATTATTTTTCGCAAGCCACTCTGTTAAAGGTACCGAATGATAGCCATGCAGGACGTAACAAAAGTCAAGCACCGATTTACGTACCGGATCAATGGGGTTCACTATTTTCTTTTTATAACCCCTTGCTTTTTTTATTTGTGTGAGTGCATACCCCGCAAAGGTCTCTTTACAAAGTTTCGACAGGAACAGATCCATGTGCAAGCTGTTCATAATCGGATGCCTGTATAATATGCAATCTTCCGGCGAGGCCAGCAGTTCAAGGATATTGGGATTGTTCTTTATTAACAATTCTACAAAGCGCCCAAGCTCATAATACACTTCATCACTTGATTCATTGCTGATCTGCGGAATGTAATCCAGTCCATAAAATTGCGCTTTAGGCAGGTAATAAACACCCCTCAGGTCGATGTCAGACGTGGAGGTGTTCAACCCATAGGCTTTACTGCCACTGATGCACTCCAGCAACAAAAAGCCCTTCTCTTTTATGTCCTTAATGGTCATACCGTGTAATAGTGGTTATAAAAAATTCATCGAGTTTATCCGCATCAAAATGTTCTTTTTTCAAAGCAACAGATGCTGTGTTGATCCGGCCATATTCGGAGTCAATAAATGTTTTCAGGTCAGGGCTGATGTTAATGACGAAACTTTCTGCCGCCCGGGCTTTTAAAGCGATCAACTCATTTACCTGCTTTTTTAAAGGCGCAGGCAATAAGGTCATTAACGGTCCAATGGTCATAGGTGCAATGCTTTGCTTTTCGAGGCACCATTTGGCAGCCAATAATGGCCGAAGCACATAGAAAAGTTTTTTGATCTTTATCTCCGTGTCGTTGGCGATGGTTTCCATGGCCCCTTTGGCAATACCAAGGTAATGATGAATATTGGAACGTTGGTCGAAATAATACGGACACAGCGCCCAAAGTTCATTTTTAAAGCCTGGCTCCTCGCTGTAGATAATGGGTGACTGCAACCATTCGAAAGGGGTGGTATTTGACTTCCTCATGAGTTGAAGCACCTTGCGAATGTCCCAGCCATACATGTCGAGGTCGCCATTGATGGCGAAATTCAGGTCATAGGCCCGGTCCATCACAGACAGGTAGTAGCGATAGGGACGTACGTAAATGAAGCGTACATCGTAATCACTATCGGGCGAAGGAAATTGCCAGCCCCTGCTGCCCGACTCACAGGCGAACAGGATTTTTAGTTGATGTTCCTGGGCTACAAACGCCAGTCTTTCGATTATACTAGCTCGCATAAATAAAGTTTGAAGCAGGAGTTAAGAAGCAGGAAGTACGAGGTGTTTGCATCTTTTTGTCGCCTCCCTCTTACTTCGCATACTTTTAACTTAGCCTTTTTAAAAATTGAAAGTCTTTCAGCCCTGATCAGTCTATCAATAACCGGGTCACCGCTGCCGTGTTCTTTGCCCATGAAAGCTTGTACACTTCGTCGGCATCCGGCGTTTCTACCAACTGCAGTTGCTGGGCTTCCGCTTTTATTTGTAATAACTGGCCAATGCTTAATTTACTACTTAGTTTTTTCAACAGGGCTTCCACATTCCGGGTATCAAGATGCTGCACGACCTGACCACTAAATGGTAATTCGAGCCAAATGATCTCACTCTTTTTTACATCCAGCACACCGAAGACCAATCCTTTGCTAAGGTCGTTTATAATACGCACCTGATGTTGTACACAGGAAGGATCGTAGGCTACACCGCTGCTTTCAGAAATGGTCATTGGATGCCGGCTGTTCATCCAACCCAGTAGGAGGTTTGGTGTAATGCTGCCATTGCTGTAGGCATTGCAGGTAAAGCTCACGTATTTGGCGCCTGCTTTTTGCAATGTTCGCAGATCCATTTCGATATATTCTGCGGTGCCAATCTTGTTTGGAATACTCCTGATATCACCGCTGTGTTTACAACCGGTTGTATACAGGTTGCTGTAGGAACAACGTTCTGTGCCAGTTGGAAGCGCGATCAAACAGCTCAGGTCCATATCCATATGCTGGGCGGGTAAACCACTTCCCCATTGCATAAATAACCTCACAGTATCCCCAGCCACTTTGAACCGCGTTCCCATCAGGGCGGAAGACATATCCTGCACCGTATCGCTTCTATCACCAATTGAAAGCGGTATATTGAACAGCAGGGGATCGATATACATTGTCTTACAGGTGTTGGCTGTCTTCGCAAAACGTTTTTTCGTGATCTGCAGGCACAGGCTGATGACCGCAGCCTGCATTTCCTGCAGCTGCTGGTCGGTGTACAGCTGCAACAACCGGTTAGCCGCAATGATCTTGTTTACACCACCCAGTGGTTTTACCGAGCGGGTACTGTTTCTGTCAAAATAATTTTCCGCATACATGGCCAGTGTGAATAACAAGCGGGCCGGCACTTGATCGATCACATTCATAAAAGCGGCAATAGTAACCTCGTTGCCGAACCATAACATATTCGCGAACAGCGAGCGTGCAAATAATCCGGGTCTTTGTTGCAACAATGTAAGCGTTGTTTCTGCATCATACCGCAACTTGTACTGTTGTACCATTCCCTGCCATACTTCATAATCTTCATTATAGAATGTATCCAGCAGCTTGCGAAGTTTTTCAAATCCCTTCCGTTTACTGTACTCGGCCAGGCGTAGAGCCCTGATGAACCTTACCCATATGCCACGCTTGGAGTGCATCATTTCACACATTTTCGCGGTATCCAGGTTCAGCTTGTTTAACCACGTAGCAACCATTAAACAGTCTTTACGGTTGTATTTCAGTTTTAAAGCGGCCTTTGCCTGTAAGTTCGCGCTGCCGCTATTATCAAGCATGGGTAAGAGGTGTCTGTTATTGATTGCTTTCCGCTTAATAACAGTACGCGGCTCAATGATCTGAAGATACCCTGTATGTTTATACCATAGATAACGCAAAACATCGGTTGGCGAAGTGAACAGTGCTTGTGCTTTGGCTGCCTGCTCCTGGCTTACATAGATATCAATTACCGCCATCAGCGTTTCCTTCATCGCTATGGATACTTCAGGCAAAGGCAGTTTGGTCAGCAGCATTCTCAGGCTGTCCATCTGCGTAGCATCAAGGGCTGTTTTGGAGCTCAGCAGGTCTTTCAGGAATTCATTTGCATCCTCGATAGTCCATAATTCCAGGATCTTTTGCTCGCTGCCCTGTTTGTAATTTTCAATAGCACCGAATGTGAACGGTGTTCCGCAAAACGGGCAACCATTGTAACGCTGCAATGGAAATGTATTGTCTGGAATGATATGCCCGCATGGCAGCCTAGTACCTTTGCTTTTAAATATATTGGAAAAGAAGGTGACTATGTGATCTATTACTGATTCGCCGGTAGGAACATTCCAGCCTTTTACCAGGGGTGCCCAGTTCTTACTCACACCTGTAACATCACGCAGCATTTCCAGCAGGGTGAACTGGAAACCAGGTGCGGTATTGTTCAATGCTTTCAATAATGATTCGGAAACACCAAAACCCAGATTGGATAAATTAGCTATCAACAGGCCGGTGCTTTCGTTTAGGGTATGTTTGCTGGTAAGGGCTGCTTCGGGAATAAATACTGCCTGTTGCCGGAGGCTTACTTTTAATAACGGATTCATAACATTCATTTTAAAACCTGATAATGCTGTTGCTGGACTTGATAAAGTGTGTTGAAGTAAGCAACAATTGACCAAAGTTTAGCGAAGCAGGTTGGATTCGAACCAACGACCTTCAGAGTAACTTAGGGAGTAAGTATTAATTGACCACGATAATCTCCATACATCTGGAAACCCCCAGGGGGAATCTTAATTGAGAAGTATGTTTGAGTTGACCCTGATAATCTTAAGACTTCATGTCTGTTGCTCTACCAACTGAGCTACTGCTTCGATAATCAATAACGGTAATTGAATAAGTTTATTCCAATGATGAAGTAACTTGTTCTTGACCTGTTCTTGATACAGCAAATATGCATAGCAGACTGCGCAGCGTATTTGCGTAGTAAAAAAATATTTCAGCAGTTTGTTTTAAATGTTTGTAAAACAGTTTATTAGCAGTGGAAATGTTTTTAAAAAGGAAAAACCGCGCCTAACTGCGCAGAACAGTTGCGTAGTAAAAATGGGCTTATTATTTTAAGGGCCGAAAAACCTTATATGTCTGTAAATAAATTAGCCCTTATTCGTTACAAGACCATCGATGACTGTTTGCGCAACCGGTATCGTAAATGGACACTGGAAGACCTGATCGAGAAAGTAGCCGGGGTGCTGTACGAACTGGAAGGTATAACTACCGGGGTGAGCAAACGCACCATTCAGGCCGATATCCAGGTCATGCGCAGCGATAAACTGGGCTATAATGCACCGATCGTCGTTATTGACAGGAAGTTTTACACCTACAGTGAACCTGATTACAGCATTACCCATGCCCCGGTAAACCAGGCTGATATCGATAAAATGAAAGAGATCGTGGGCCTGCTGAAGCATTTTAACGGGTTTACCTATTTTGATCAAATGAGCGAAATGATCGCCCGGCTAGAGAACAACCTGTACCGCAGCACCCACCCGGGCCGGAACTATATTCAGTTTGAGAATAACGGACTTTTGAAGGGCCTGGAACACATAAATCCATTGTACCAGGCCATCCTACAAAAGAGGTCGTTGCTGGTAGAATACAAATCTTTTAAAGCCGCCGCCTCGCAACAGGTCATTTGTTACCCCTATCTATTGAAAGAGCACCGCAACCGCTGGTTCCTGATCGCCCGGGCCAAAACAAAGAAGCAGCTGCTTACGATGGCGCTCGACCGCATTATTCATTTCCAGGAGCTGCCAAAAGAATCTTTCTTCGAAGAACCCGCCATCGATTTCGACCATTACTTCAGTGACCTGATCGGCGTTACCAAAAATGAACAGGAAAAAGCTGCCGGGGTGGTGCTCTTTGTCGATAAGTACAATGCGCCCTATGTGCTTACAAAGCCCATACACCATTCGCAACAACTGTTGAAGGAAGATGCCAATGGTATCATTGTCCGGTTGGAAGTGGTGATCAATTTCGAACTGGAAAGAGAGATCCTTGGTTTTGGCGAATGTGTAAAAGTGCTGGCGCCCCGTTTATTGAAGTCAAGGATCCACAAAAGGTTAATTAAGTGCGCAGCGAATTATGCAAAAGCACCGGATAAATCGGATGCGGAATAAACCCTTACAGTCGTACACCAACTGTACGAATACGAACAACTATCAAAAGCGGCCGGTCACTTAACATGCTGACCGGCAAATCGTTTTACATTTGGCATGTAGCTTGGCCGGCTTCTCCTGTACTTCAGGGTGTGCCCGGGATAAAAGTGCAAACTGCTGATCGAAGTATTGCAAAAAGCGATATATCATGCTTAAAAACTACTTAAAAACAGCGTGGCGGAACATCTCGAGGCATAAAGTCTTTTCTTTAATCAATATTGCCGGACTGGCATTGAGCCTTACAGTCGTATGGTTACTTGCGCTGTACATTGCGCATGAGCTAAGCTACGATAAGTATCATAAGAACGCCGGCAGGATCTACCGGCTGGTATCACATGGTCAATGGGATACCGAAAAATTTGATATCACCGGCACTTCGAACCTGGCAGCCCCAACGCTCAAAAAAGATTTTCCCGAAGTGGAAGATGCGGTACGCATCAATATCGAAGGGGGTGGCGTTATTGAATGGGAGGATAAAACAATCAAAGAAGGCGCCATCTTTTTTTCAGACCCTTCTTTCTTTACCGTCTTTACCTATCATTTTCTGGCAGGAAATGCGACAGCATTGCAAAGGCCTAACAGCATTGTACTTACGAAAACGCTTGCAGCCAAACTTTTCACAGACCCGCTTTCGGCGCTGAACAAAACCATAAACATCGATAAACAACCGGCTATCATTACCGGTGTAATTGAGGATATACCGGAAAATACCCACTTTTCCTGCAGTGCTATCAGAGCGCTACCCGGCGATATTAAAGGCGATTGGGGAGTGCTGAATACATACACCTATGTGCTGTTAAAAAAGAATGCAGATATAGACAGACTGCGGGCCAAGTTGCCGGCTTTTGTAACAAAATACCTTACCATCAATGCTGAAAATATACATTTTAAGCTGGAGCTGCAGCCTTTAACTTCCATTCACTTACATTCCCATCTGCAATATGAATTAGGCGAGAACCGCGATATAAAATACATCTATGTGATCTCTATTGTGGGGTTGCTTATTCTCATGATCGCCCTGATCAATTATATCAATATTACCACTGCCCGCGCTTCGAACCGGTTACGCGAGGTTGCTGTAAGAAAGATCGTGGGCTCAGGCGGAAACAATCTCTTTGGTCTTTTTCTTACTGAATCCGTCATCACGATACTTTTTGCAGCCAGCATCAGCCTCCTGTTGGTCGTTTTGTTCATGCCGCTGTTCAATTATGTTACCGGCAGGCAATTATCTGTTTGGGAGTTTGGCATTTTTCGCACGCTGTTGTGTTTGCTTGGTTTCGCCCTGATTACCGGATTCATTGGCGGTTGGTACCCCGCCTTTTTCCTGTCAAGGTTTAAAACAATCCCGGCCCTGAAAAACCAATTGGGCGATGTTAAAATGCAGACGGTTTTCCGGAAATCCTTGGTCACCTTTCAGTTTGCCGTAACAGTTGTTATGATCACCACTTCCCTGGTTATTTATCTTCAACTGAATTTCATGCGGAACACAGACCTGGGATTTAATAAAAAGCAATTGCTCACATTTCATCTCGATTCCAGAAATGTGAGGCAACAGGTGGAAGCGCTTCGTACGGCATTATTACAAGACCCGATGGTGAAAGCGGTTGCTTCTGCCGGCAACCCGATTGGAAATAACGATATCGGGAAAACAGAGTATTCAGTGGAAAAGGATGGGGTTTTCGACAAACATACCAAGCTGGCTTATTACTTAAATATAGACGCTGATTTTATTCCGGCCATGCAGATCAGGTTGAAGGAAGGGCGGAACTTCACAAAGCATATTGCATCAGACAGTGGGGATGTAATCGTGAACGAAGCTTTTATTAAAAAGCAGGGTTGGGCATCCGGTGTCGGTAAAAGAATTGCAAGGGGCGGAGATTCAACCGGTAAAATTCATTACGCTAATATCATTGGCGTTGTAAAGGATTATCATATCTATTCCCTGCAACACAGGATAGAGCCGCTGATGATGGAACTGCCCAAACGGGCATTGGACCGCGATAATATCTATGTAAGACTGGAAGTGAGCAACCTTGCTGAGGCTGTTCGATCATTGGAGAAAACTTTCAGGAAATTCGATGCAAGTTCGCCTTTTAATTACCGGTTTCTCGATCAAAACTTTTCAGCCCAATATAAAGCAGAAGAAAAGCAGGGGCAGATCTTACTGGCATTTACCATGCTTACCATTGTAATTGCCTGTTTAGGCTTGTTTGGTTTGATCACATTTACCGTTGGAAAACGTGTAAAAGAAATTGGCATCCGGAAAGTGCTGGGCGCCGGTGTAGGCATCACCGTTTTTCTCCTGACTAAAAACCTGTTGAAAGTGGTGACCATTGCGATGTTGGTGGCTGTGCCATTGTCCTGGCTGGTGATGAATAAATGGCTGGAAGATTTTGCTTACAGGATCGAGCTGCATTGGTGGATCTTTGCTTTGGCAGGAATTGTTTCGATCCTGATCGCCTTTGCCACACTGAGTGTGCAGGCAGTAAAAGCAGCATTGGCCAACCCGGTGACGAGCCTGCGGGCGGAATAGATCGGTTCGCGTTCCGCCATTTGCCTTCAGCCTTCTGCGTTCCGC
Source organism: Longitalea arenae (assembly GCF_016924755.1). Taxonomy (GTDB): domain Bacteria; phylum Bacteroidota; class Bacteroidia; order Chitinophagales; family Chitinophagaceae; genus Niastella; species Niastella arenae. The sequence goes on from NZ_JAFFJX010000008.1 coordinate 24,948, forward strand.
ATTTTTACCTTAGGCCCTTCGCCTAAGCGTTCTGCATTCCGCCTTCCGCGCTAATCCCAAAAAATTAATTTGCGCAACCGATCAGTTGCGCTTATATTTGCAACCGAACGGTTGCTAAAAGAGCCGTTTAGTTTCATGCGACGCGACGTATTTCAGGCTATTGCAGACCCTACCCGGCGGGCCATTCTCAGTCTGCTGGCCGTTCAGGCCATGACCCCCAATGCACTGGCCGATCATTTCGACAGCAGCCGGCAGGCCATTTCAAAACATATCAAAATTCTGACCGAATGCCAATTGGTTACCCAGGAACAAACAGGCAGAGAGATCTACTATCATTTTAACTCAAAAAAATTAAAAGAAGTGGACAAATGGCTACAACAATTCCGGGCGCAATGGGATACCCGGTTTACGCAATTAGACACATTATTAAAAACCATTAAAAACAAGAAATCATGATGCTGACAAAAGAAACGATCTATTCGAAAGATGCTTCCGGCAAGAAGCTCAAAGTAGAAAGAGTTTTTGATGCACCGGTAGAGCAGGTTTGGAAAGCCTGGACACAAAGTGATCTGTTAGACCAGTGGTGGGCGCCCAAACCCTGGAAGGCAAATACCAAATCGATGGATTTCCGGGAAGGAGGCAGATGGTTGTATTATATGGAAGGCCCCGACGGCAGCCGCCATCATTGCATCCTGAATTATAAGACCATTGACACCAATAAGTCTTTCAGAGGGGTTGATGGTTTTACCGATGAGAACGGAAACCTGAATACTGACATGCCGAGCATGGACTGGACCTGTGTATTCATTCCTGTTGGCAACACAACAAGGATAGAAATGGAGATCACTTTTGCTTCAGAGGCCGACCTGGAGAAAATTGTGGAAATGGGCTTCAAAGAAGGTTTTGCCGCCGCCCATACCAATCTCGACGAATTGCTGGCAAACCAATAAGATTTATAAGTTACACCCACGCTGTAAAAGGGCTGAACGGGAAGATTATGCACTTAATCGCCGTTCAGCCCTTTGTTTTATTATTAATTTGTTAAGCAATATGCCCCGGGGAACCAATGCCAGAAGGGTCTTTTCAATTGGTCGCTTAATGTGCGCGTTACCGTTGTGAAAAAATAATGAATAAATAGGTGTTTTAACGGGATCACACACCGCTTCTGTTTTGTAGTTTTAGACCAATAAACACCATTCCATGGCTAAAAGTGCAAAAAACAAGAAACCTGCATCCAGGGCCAGATCAATTCCTACATCAAATGCCAAAACTAAAACCATGACTATTCCAGAACTTTCGGCAAATGCCCTGGTGGCGGAAGGAGCCCCCCATTCAAAACCAGTAGACGTAACCTTTACCTTCATTGGCGGCATAGGGCAGGCCACCGCAGTGCTGTTCAGGAAAGGCGTGTTGATCAATATGCAAAGCATCAGTAATACCGGTAGCGTAACATTTTCAGAAGTACAAAGCAGCGATGTAATTTCGGTGAATGGGGTATGTACCGGCAAAGCCCAGGTTACCGTTAGCACCACTACCACGCCTGCATCGCCCAAAACATTCAATCCAGGGCTCATGATGGCGAACTTTTTAATCAAATAACAACCTGGTAATATGACTGCAAAATTTTCAGGGCTTGTCCTGCTAATACTCTTGTGCTTATCTTTTCCAGCGACGGCCCAAAAGAAACCGAACCCTATCTTAACGGCAGATTCTTTGGCAACGGGAAATTATAAAGATGTGCTGAATAGTTTTTTTCAGCTCGCCTTCGACCAACTGGCCAGTCCCGATAAGGAGGTCCGGTTCACGGGTACTCCCTTCGCCGTTATGGCCAAACTCGACAGCACCTTTTTACTCGATAAAAAATACCTTGAGTCGAAAACGCTCCGCAGAATAAATTATCAATTCGCATTACGGCTCGATACGGCTTTTAAATTCAATGGTTTTTCATCGGGTATTAAGTATGCCCTGATCAATAAACGGGATGAGACCGTTTCGCAGGCCTTCTTGGATATGGTGCTGGCCGATACATTGGCGCAGCAGCTGCTTACCCTCAATACGATCATAGGTGGTAAGATCTCAGCGATCAGTCCGGCAGATGTACAGGACAAGATCGCTGCGGAATATGATGCATTTGTGACCGGCGCAAAGAATTTCGGCGGTCTTAGCCAGCAGCTGCAGGATACCATCCTGGCAGTTATGAGAGCTAATGGGAATATCAGTAAACTCGCCGGCATCCTGGTAAACAATAAACAGTTTAACATGGCCAAAACGGCTGATAGTGTTTATCAGGACCTGAAAGCCAACTTCAATAAAAATGCATTGCTTACGATCGGGGTTACCGACACTACCTATAGAGATCAGTTTGTTTTTTCCAATGTGGTATTCCAGGCCGAGTTCCTGAAAGGAGTGAACAAGTATGCAAAAAGCAGGAATGACCTGGAATTTAATGCAAGGGCAGCCCTGCAGCTGGTGGATGACACGCTTAACGCCGGCCGCGACCTGAAAAGAGCCTTGTTCAGCATAGAACCGGCGTTCAACCTGGTATTCAAAACCAGGACCACGCAAAAAAGTTACCTGGAACTGAAATTCAGTACTGCGTATTATCGCAATGTCAGCACTTTATATGTTGGCGAAGAGCGGGACCGCTTTTTCCTCAATGGCACCATCAGGGTCAGGATCATGAATGATATCTGGGTGCCTTTCGAAATAAAGTACGATCCTAAAAATGGGAACCTGTTCGGCTTCCTGAATGTGAGAGCGAATTTCAGAGCACTGGCCGGTGCGGCAAAACAACTATAGTCTATAAGTATCGTAAATAATTAAGAGGCAAATCAGATATTAATAAAGGTTGGTGTAAGCCAGCCTTTGTTATTTTATGCCCATCTGGCGTTCTCCTACTCCACCTTTGATGTTTAATTATCTTTAATTTCCTTTCTTTTTATGCCGCTTTAATGCGTTTTTAATGTTTTCAACCGCCAGAGTTTCCCTAGTTTTAAACCTTGAAAAACCGGGGAAAAGGGGCCTGTATACGAAGATAACAATGTAAGTCATTATTTATCAGTAAGATAAAAATGTTAACATTTGCGTTTTAATTTGATATTATTTACTTAACATTGTGCTTTAATTTTCTTAAAATACATTTAATTTCTTTGCCGGCAACTAAATGTATTGTTATGAAGAAAAAACTAAGACAGCAAATACCAGGTACGCCTAAACGATTGTTCACTGATTTTCTCACTGTCTAAACTTGCTATATGAGATCAAGTTCTTTATTCAGGCAACTATTGCTATCAACGACTTTAACGGTCTATGCTCTCTTCCTGTCAGGGATCCCCGCATTTGCCCAAACCAATTCCCCTGTAACAATAGAAGGACAGGTATTGGACGATAAAGGCGCGCCACTGCAGGGGATAAACGTAGTGATCAAAGGCGCCCAGGGCGGTGTAGCCACCGGCGCCGACGGCAGCTTCACCCTCCAGGCGCCAGCCGGAAATGCTACCCTGGTATTTTCGTCCGTAGGTTATGTGACCCGCGAAGTGGCTGTAAAAGGCGCCACCAAAAACCTGTCCATTCGTTTGCAATCATCCACTAACACCTTGAATGATGTGGTAGTTATTGGGTATGGTACGCAGAAAAAAGTAAACCTTACCGGTTCCGTTGAAAATATCAGTTCAGCCCGCCTGGCCGACCGGCCTGTGACCCAGCTCTCAGCTGCCCTGCAGGGCGTAGCTCCCGGCGTTACCGTAACTACCACCACCGGCGCACCGGGTAGTGATGCCGGCACCATTCGCATCCGTGGCATCGGCACTTTGAACAATGCCAATGCACTCGTTCTGATCGATGGTATAGAAGGCAACATGAACGAGCTCGATCCAAATATGATCGAAAGCATCTCCGTCTTGAAAGATGCCGCTTCTTCCGCTATCTATGGTTCCCGGGCCGCCAACGGTGTAATACTGGTAACCACAAAAAGAGCCAGGGGCGAAAAGCTCACGATTACGTACAATGGCTACATGGGCAAACAAACGCCTACCAACCTGCCCGATAAGGTAGATGCGCTCGATCATATGCGCCTTTTGAACCTCGCCTATAGAAACACCGGCTTAACACCTGTTTTCACCGATGCACAAATTGAAAAGTATAGCCAGGAAATGTTTAACAACCCCGATGAATATCCCAATACCGATTGGCAGGAAGAAGTATTGAAAGGATCGGGTTTGATGCAAAACCATTCCGTAGGTATCAGCGGGTCATCGGGTAAACTGCGGTTTCTCACCTCGCTGGGTTACCTGAAACAGGATGGTATTATTAAAACATCTTCGTACGAACGCTACACCCTGCGTAATAATGCCGATGTGAAGTTCAGCGATAAAGTAAGCATGAAGCTCGACCTGCAGCTGATCAACCGGAATACGACCGAGCCGGGCCGGGGCATGACCAATGTCTTCTCACAAATGAACCGTATTCCCGCCACCCAGCTGGGCCGCCTCACCAATGGTAAATGGGGCGAAGGCTGGAATGGCAACAATCCCATCGCCATGGTAGAGGATGGCGGTTTCCAGAAGAATAATACGCTCAGCCTGCAGGGAAATTTACAATTGAGCTATAAACCCGTTCATTGGTTAACGGCCGACCTCGTAGCAGCACCCCGCTTTGTGAATGCATACGACGACAATTTTGTAAAAGCGGTCACTACCTATACCGGCGCAGGCTCGGTTGCCTTTACGCAGCCGGCCAAGAGTGAAAAAACAAATTCCAATGCGCGTTCTTATTATGGTAATTACCGCGCCAATGTGACCGCAGACAAAGATTTTGGTGAACATAGCATCAAGTGGATGGTGGGCGCTTCGCAAGAGACCTATTATTACTCTGACTTCACCGCCTTTCGCGATAACTACCTCTTCCCCGATTACACCGTGATCAATGCAGGCGACAAAAGCAACCAGCAGACAACGGGCAGTGCTACCGAATGGAGCCTGCAAAGCTTTTTCAGCCGCTTCAACTATAACTTCATGGGTAAATACCTGTTAGAAGCCAATGCCCGCTATGATGGCTCATCGCGTTTTGCCGAGGGCCACAAATATGGTTTCTTCCCTTCTTTCTCTGCCGGCTGGCGTATCAGTGAAGAGCATTTTATGCAGGACCTCCGCAGTGTGTTGACCGACCTCAAATTCCGCGCTTCCTGGGGAACATTGGGTAACCAGAATATCGGTACCAATTATGGATTTGTTTCCAGCATTGCCTTGGGTTCTTATGCACAGAACGGGCAGGTTGTTTCATTAGGTGCGCTGAACGATATGAACAATGAAAAGATCACCTGGGAAACTACGACCATGACCAATGTGGGTGTGGATCTGGTATTGTTCAAAAACCTTTCTATCACCGCCGACTGGTACCGCAAGATCACCGACGACATCCTGCTTACGCTTGATATTCCTTTATACATTGGCTTGAACGCACCGGTGCAGAACGCCGGTAAAGTAAGCAACGTAGGATGGGAATTAGGCGTAAACTATAATGGACGTGCCGGTAAAGATTTCACCTATGGCATCAACTTCAATATCTCTGATGTAAAGAATAAAGTGCTCGATCTGAAAGGCATCAGTGCCTCCAGTTTGCTGCAAAGCCGGGAAGGCTATTCCATCAACTCTATTTACGGACTGGAAGCCGATGGTTATTTCCAGTCACAGGATGAGATCGACAACCATGCAACACAGGTAGGTGTGCTGGCGCCCGGCGATATCAGATATGTAAACCAGAACAAAGACAATATCATCAATGATGAGGATTACAAAGTGATCGGCAGTACCATTCCCCGCTTTACTTATGGCCTCAACCTGAATGCAGCGTATAAAGGGTTTAGCTTTAATGCCTTCCTGCAGGGCGTGGGCAAGGCCAATGGTTATTTGTATTCCTATGCGATCCAGCCCTTCTATAGCGGTGGCACCGCCCATGAACAACATAAGGATTACTGGACACCGGAAAACCCCAATGCCGTTTTTCCCCGCCTTACCTACAACGACGGCGGCAACAATTACCAGCCTTCCAGCTTTTGGATGAAGAATGCCGCGTACCTGCGCCTGAAGAACATTACACTGGCTTATTCATTACCAATATCGCTCATCAGCAAATGGGGCATGAATGCATTGAAAGTGTATGTAGGCGGACAAAACCTGCTGACCCGTGATAAATTCTGGAAAGGTTATGATGTAGAAACAGCAGTGGGTACGGGCAACGCTTATCCGCAGGTAAAAGTGTACACCGTGGGCCTGGACATTAAATTCTAAACATCGTCATTTACAAATTATGAAACGTACATCAACCATCATATTGATTGCCGGTATAACAGTTGGAATGGCGGCCTGTAGCAAATCGCTCGACAAACTGCCGCTCGACAGTCCGTCTTCCGAAACATTCTATAAAAATGCCACGGAAGTGGAAATGGGCATACAGGGTTGTTATAAATCCCTGAACTGGGAATTAAAAGCTACCCGTCCCTGGCCCGTAATGCTTGATAACACCACAGACATTAGTTGGAACAGAAGCGCCCACGCCGTGCAGGAACTGGGCAATGGTACCGCTATCAGTACCAATTCTTCTGCAGAGATCGCCTGGACCCAATGTTATAAATCCATTGGCCGTGCCAATTTTTTGTTAGACAATATCGACCGCGCCACCGACCTCAGCGACGATTATAAAAAACAGGTAATCGCCGAAGCGCGCTGGGTAAGGTCCTTCAATTATTTTTTGCTCACAGAATTGTTTGGCGCCGTGCCGCTGGTAACAAACAGCATCAAGCTGGAAGAGGCGCAGCTGGAAAGAACATCAAAAACAGAGGTGGCGAATTTCATCCTGAAAGAAATGGACGAAGCGGCGCCCGACCTGCCGGCGGCAAACGTTGGTAAAACAGGAAGGGCAACCAGGGTGGCTGCATATGCTTTGAAAGCACGGGTGGCCCTCTTTAACAGACAATGGCAGGTAGCGGCTGATGCAGCGAATGCGGCAAGGGCCATCGGAAAATATGGCTTGTATGAGAATTACGGCAACCTTTTCAACTATACCGGCGAAACCAGCAAAGAGCATATTTTCTCCCTGCAATACATGAAAGGGATCATCACCCATTCTAATAGCAATTTCCTGTCATCGCGCCTCGCAGGCGGTGTGGCAAACGAAGTGCCCACCCAGCAAATGGTTGATTCGTATGAATGCACCGACGGCCTTACGATCGATAAATCACCCTTATATAATCCATCAAAGCCATTTGCCAACCGCGATCCGCGCCTGGCCATGAGCATTGCATTACCAGGCAGTGTGTATTATGGCTTTCAGTTCGAAACGCATCCCGATAGCCTGCGCGTTTGGAATTACAATGTATCCCCCGCCACGCGTGTACCTAATACCGACGCCACCAATGTGTACGCTACCTTCACCGGTTATATGTGGCGTAAATGGACCGACCCGAAAGACAGAACCGATGACGAGAACTGCGAAGGCGATATCGTTCTCTTCCGGTATGCCGAGCTTTTGCTGACCTATGCCGAAGCTAAGATCGAGGCCAACCAGATCGATGAATCTGTTTACAAGGCGCTCGACTCGGTTCGCCTGAGGGCAGGCATGCCGGCAGTGCCGCGGGCACAAACCCAGGCTTACCTGCGTTCCCTCGTACGCCGCGAACGTAAAGTAGAACTGGCCAATGAAGGACACCGCTTGTTCGATATCCGCCGCTGGAAAATCGCTGAGAAAACAATGAAAGGGCCGCGCTATGGCCGCAGCCGCACCACCTGGCTCACGTCGGCTCCCGCCATCGATGAGAACAGTACGCCTGATTACAGCAATGTATCAAACGCCGGTGTAATGCGGGTTATTGAGAACATGGTGTTCAATCCCAATCGCGATTACCTGTGGCCAATTCCAAACATTGAAGTACAAACCACGAAAGGAGCTATAAGGCAAAATGATAACTGGTAGGGCAAATGAGCTGATATGCTAATGTGATAATTTAATAATGTGATAATTTGATAATGGGATAATTCGATAATGTGATACTGAACACAAATAATAAGTGAATACGATGAAGATCTTCGCCCTTTGGTTATTGTCGCTGCTAACCGTTCTAACAGCCCCGGCACAGCAGCAGGACAGCATACAGCCGGTGCTTAGCGATCCCAATGCATGGTCGGTAGTTGTATTGCCCGATCCGCAGAACTATGTGAAGTACAAACGCAATCAACCCCTGCTCGACATCATGATGAACTGGATCAATGAGAACCGTGAACGGCTTCGTATAAAGATGGTATTATGCACGGGCGATCTGGTAGAGCACAACGATATTGAGAAACCCGATGGAATAAAAATGGACCAAACCGGTTTGCAGCAATGGGAAGCCATTGCTGCAGCCTTTGGCAAACTCGATGGCCGCATCCCGTATGTAGCGGCCGCCGGCAACCACGACTACAATATCTTCAGCTACACGCATGAACCCAAACACACCAATTACCCAAAATTCTTTACCCCAGAAAAGAACCCGCTGAACAAAGAACTGCTGCGGGAATATACCACCAATCCCGACAATGTGCCCAGCCTCGAAAATTCCTGCCTGGAATGGAGTTCACCCCAGGGCAAGGCTTTCCTCTTTATGACCCTTGAATTTGCACCGCGCGATGCCATTTTGCAATGGGCCAAGCAGGTAGTGACCCAACCAAAATATCGCGATCATACAGTAGTGCTGTTGACGCATGTTTACCTGAACTACAGGAACGAACAAACAAAAAGCGCCAAATACGACCTCAGGGATGCAAACTATGGAGCGGCTATATGGGAGAAACTGGTGAAGCCTGCCGGCAATATCCAACTCGTGATCTCAGGCCATATCGGTGAAAAAGACAATGCCCGTAAACATGTGGGTTTTCGCACCGATAAAAATGCAGCCGGTAAAAAGGTACAGCAAATGACATTCAACGCGCAGGCCATGGGCGGTGGGCATTATGGCAATGGCGGCGATGGCTGGCTGCGTTTACTGGAATTTATGCCCGATGGCAAAACCGTACATGTGAAGACCTTTTCCCCATTTTTTGCGATGTCACCCAGCACAAAACAACTGGCCCGGCGCAAAGAATCGTTTGACGAATTTTCTTTTGAACTGAATTGATTGCCTAAAAGCGAATGGAATGCTTGCCACAGAACCTAAAAAAAACTGGATTGAAAACAATCGCCGCTGGTTGATAGTGGCGGTCATCTTTGTAACGATCGTATTTAATTATGTCGACCGCCAGATGGTGTCGATCCTGAAACCATTACTTAAAGAAGAATTCACCCTCGGCGACAGTGGTTATGCATTCATCGTAAACATATTCACTATCTGTTATGCCATCATGTATCCCGTATCCGGCTGGCTGGTCGATAAATTTGGCGCCGGCAAGATCATGTTGTACAGCATCATTTTATGGTCTGTAGCCTGTATCGGCGGTGGACTCAGCAGAACGGTAGCGCAGTTTGGTTTTTTCCGCGGTTTGCTGGGCATGGCGGAACCGGCAAACTTTCCGGCGCAGTTGAAAACAGTCACCCTATGGTTTTCGGGCAGGCTGCGAGCTACCGCCAACAGTTTATGTGTGGCAGGCAGTTCTATTGGCGCTATTATAGCGCCGCCCCTCATTGCCTGGTTAACCCTGCAATTCAACTGGAAGACCGCTTTCATCATTTGTGGCAGTGTTGGCTTGCTGATCGCCCTGTTATGGAAAATTATTTACCGCAAACCACCGGTGGAAGTTACCAAAGAAGTGATGCAGTCAGAAGCCCGCGATGCCGGCGAACGCTTTAGCTGGCGGCAGCTGTGGACAACCAGGAGTTTATGGGGTATTTTATTGATCCGGTTTGTGAGTGATCCGGTTTGGTATTTCTGCTTGTTCTGGTTGCCCGGCTATCTGCAGGAAGGATCGGGGCTTAGCCTGGCGCAAATTGGTTTGTTTGGCTGGATCCCTTTTTTAATTGCCGATATAGGCAGTATTGCTACCAGCGCCTGGAGCGATAAGATGGTACGTAATGGTAAACAGCCTCTGTACGCGCGTAAGCTCATGTTAACGGCCACTGTTGCCATGGCGCCTTTATGCGCATTGATCAATTACCTGCCGGGCGCAGTAAGCACCCTCATCGTATTCAGCCTGGTTGCCGTTATGGCCTTAAGCTGGCTGGTCTCGCTGAGTGTGGTAGTGGCAGAAGCCTTTCCCACGCATAACGTAGCCAGTGTGCTGGGCATCGCGGGCGGATTTGGCGCATTAGGCGCTGTGTTGTTCAACTATTATGTGGGCCAGGTAATAGGCGAACTGGGAGCGGGCAAGATCTTTATGCTGATGTCGATCCTGCATCCGCTGGCCGCCTTACTGTTATGGACCCTGGTGCGCAGAGAGCGGGTAACAAGTAGGAAAGCGCTGGCGGTAAATGGTGGGTAGCTGGTAGAAAAAAAGCAATAGAAAATACTTGAAAAATAAACGCGATAAAAATAATATCACATGAACCTTAATTATGGAACTGTTAAAGAGCCCGCAAGAGAAATTCCCATCCGTACCCAGGTAGATGTGCTGGTAGTCGGTGGTGGCCCTTCAGGAATTACGGCAGCCATGGCAGCCGCAGAAGACGGTCTTCGGGTATTACTGATCGAAAGCCGCAGCTTCGTGGGTGGTAACATGACCATTGGATTACCGATACTGGGTTTCCTTGGGCAAAAAGGCAATCAGATCATTAAAGGTTTGCCCCAAAAATTGATTGACCGACTTGCTGCCCGTCAGGCGGCCAGCGAACACCGGCCCTGTCCCCTGCACATGAGCCTTACGCTGGTAGAACCGGAAAGCGTAAAAACCGTTGCGCTTGAAATGCTAAGGGAAAGCAACGTAGAAGTATTGTTCTATACGTTTTGCGCCGGTGTGGTCATGGAAGGCGATGAACTGAAAGGCGTTATTGTAGAGAGTAAGGCCGGGCGCGAAGCCATAATGGCCAAAGTGATCATCGACTGCAGCGGCGATGCCGATGTTGCCTATCGCAGTGGCGTGCCTTGTGAATATGGTAACGAACATGGGGGCGTACAACCACCTACGCTGATGTTTTGCCTGGGTGGCGTAGATACCGAAAAGCTGCGGCTCAGTGTGGCGCAGGAACCGAGAACCTATTTAACTGATTTTATTCCGGCAGAATATTTCGGGCAGAACAACCAGTTTGTACTGGTAGGCATGCGTAACCTCGTGAAAAAAGCACAGGAAGACGGACTAACATTGACCACCGAGCGAACGATCCTCATCACCGGTTTGCGCAAAGGTGAAGTATGGGTGAACATGACCCGCGTTAACGGGGTGAATGGAACCGATCCTGAAAGTTTGACCCACGGTGAAATAGAAGGCCGAAAACAGATCTACGATATTCAACGCTACCTGATAGAATATGTACCGGGATTTGAAAATGCCTACTTCCTGAAAACAGCCCCTTTCCTCGGTATCCGGGAAACAAGACGCATTATTGGCGCCTACACCATGACCCGCGAAGACATTATGAGCTGCCGCCATTTCAATGATGCCATTGCCGTGGCCAGTTATCCACTTGATATACATCACCCGCAAGGGGGAGGCTGTACGCTCGAATGGTGTGGCGATTGTTATGATATTCCTTACCGTTCCCTGGTTCCGCAGAAAGTGAAGAACCTGTTAGTGGCCGGACGTTGTATTTCCACCACACATGAAGCCATGTCTGCCATCCGGGTAATGGCGCCCTGTATGGCTATGGGCGAAGCCGCCGGCCGTGCGGCCAAACAGGCTGTAAGAAGAAATGTACAGCCTGCTGATATTGATGTACAGCAACTGCAACAGGAATTGATCAGTAATGGCGCTTACCTGCGTATGGGTAAGGAAGCAGCTGTTTAAAATATTTATCCCGATGAAAAACAAAAGCACGCAGAACGCGGCTTCGCGCAGGAATATCTTAAAGGGGCTGGGCGCCATTGCGCTGGCTCCTTTCCTGCCTGCGAGCGGAATAGCCGCGATAGATAATGAAGTAAGAAAAAGCAATGGCCGCCATAAAGTGCTTACCTGTAATATACGCGTAGCCCTACCCGAAGATGAGGCCAAGGGCCTTGGTTGGAATACCCGCCGGGAAGTATGTGTACAGGTGATCAAAGATCAGCAGCCTGATATTATCGGGTTGCAGGAAGTTTTGAAAGAACAGGCTCTTTACCTGCAGCAACAAATGCCTAAATACGCGTTGTTTGGTTTTGATGGCCCCGAAATGGATGCACATCCAACAGGGTATCATGGCATTGCCAAGAATCCCATCATGTGGCTGAAGCAGCGGTATGAACTGTTGACCGGCGGCACCTACTGGTTGTCTGAAACGCCCCTGGTGGCCGGCAGCGGTTCCTGGAATACAGCCCGGGCACGGCATGTGAACTGGGTAAGGTTGCGGGAAATAAAGACCGGCAAAGAATTCAGGGTAGTGAACCTGCACCTCGATCATAAATCAGCCGAAGCAAAAGTGCAGCAGGCAAAACTGATGGCAACAGAAAGCAGTCAGTACCAGCCTGCATTTCCGCAGATACTTACCGGTGATTTCAATGCAAGAGCATCCAGCAACGTATTTGAGAGTGTAAAAGCAGCCGGCTTTTTCGATAGCTATGCGGCACTGCATGGTGAAGTTGATCCGGGTGTTACGGCGCATGGGTTCGAACCGATTGATAGCCCTAAGCTCAGTAATAAAGGAAAGATCGATTTTATTTTTTGCAAAGGAAATTGCAAGCCACTGGCAGCGGGCATTATTAAAGACAAACCCAAAGGTATTTTCCCCAGTGATCACTTTTTTGTGTCGGCTGAAATAGCCTTGTTATAAAGTTGTAGAATCGATGGTACTTGCTGGCAAATAAGGTATTGCAAAGACCTTAGGCCAACGCTAAACCCCGTGGCACAATTTTATATTAGGGGTATATATATGCGCTGCTACGTCAGATCATACATATACCTGGGGCTGATATTATTAATGACCCTGAACGCCAAAGCTCAATCAAAAAGAGCAGATACCGCTGCATTTAAACAGGTGGTGGCCGGACCAGCATACAAGCGGCCTGCCATGTATCAAAAGCTTTGGGGACGCAATCATCGCGTTGAATGGACTACTCCTGTTCGTGTTCCTGTATTGAACTTGGATACCGCTTTTGGCGGTTTGATCCCTTATGAAGCAGCTGGTGGTCATGAATCAAGATCACTCAAACTGCGATCAAAGAATGGAAAAGAATATGCGCTTCGCTCCATTAATAAATCAAGAGATGAAGTAATACCGGATAATTTAAAAGGCACATTTGCTGTGGATATCGTCAATGACGCAATTTCGATGTCGCACCCTTACGGAGCCTTTGCAATACCCTATATGTTGGAACGCGCCGGTATTTATCATACCTGGCCGAAACCGGTGTACCTGCCTCAACAAAAAGCATTGGATTCGTTCAATAAAAAATTTGCGAACGATCTTTATCTGCTGGAAGAAAAACCGGAAGGCGACTGGCGGGAAGCAGATAACCTCGGCAATTTCCGCAGTTTTAATGATACAGAAGAAATGTTGACAAAGCTGCAGGTAAACAGTACCTACAGTGTAGATCAGCGCGCTTTTGCAAAGGCAAGATTATTCGATATGCTCATTGGCGACTGGGACCGGCATGAAGGCAATTGGAGCTGGGGTGAAGCAACGGTTGACGGCGCCACCCAATTTAAGCCGGTGCCCAAGGACCGGGATCAGGCATTCTATTATCATGACGGTTTTATTGCCAGTAAACTTATAAAAGCAGCCGGGCTTTTTTATATGCAGCGCTACGATTCAGTAGTGAAGGATATCTCCAAAATAGGCCATGCTGCCCGCTTTATGGACCGGTACTTAACCAACCAGCTCACCCTGGAAGACTGGTTACGCGAAGCATCAGCATTACAGGAAGCGCTTTCAGATACCGTGATCGCACAATCCGTGGCGCAAATGCCGGCAGAAATTTATGCGGTCAAAGGCAAAGAGTTGATCGCTACAATAAAAGCGCGGCGTAATCAACTTCCCGCTTTTGCAAAGCAGCATTATCTTTTTATAGCGAAAGAGGTGGAAGTTACCGGCACCAGGCAGCGCGAATATTTTGAAGTGAGCAGTGAGCATAATGAAACGGTGGTATCTGTGTATCACATGGCGAAGAACGGCGAAAGAGCCGCCAGGCCATATTATCAACGTCGTTTCAAGCCGGCCGAAACAAAGGAAATTCGTTTGTTTGGCATTAAGGGTGAAGACGTATATGTCGTGAATAACGAGGTAGACGATATCACTGTTCGCATCATCGGCGGCCCTGCTAAAGATTCCATCATTCAGGCAAAAGAAAAAGTGCATATATACGATAACGCCAACAATGTGTTTCAAACCAGTTCGGCACGAATGCATCTGTCGGAGGATACGGCAATACACAATTGGAATTACAAGTGGTTCAAGTATGATAAGAGGGGAATGCTGCCGCTTGTATTCTATAATAATCCCGACAGATTGTATGCAGGCTTGCGGTACCGGCTTACCAACTATAAATGGCGGCGCGAGCCCTTTGCTTCAGCCCATGAATTCGGTGTTCATTATTCTATTTCACAGAACGCATTCAGTGCATTTGGTGAAGGAATGTATCCCCACCTCATTGGCCGTTGGGATGTTTCCTGGCGGGCAGAATACGATATGATCCGCTGGACAAACTTTTATGGTACCGGTAACGAAACCAAGCAGGTGACAACTGATATCAATTATTACCGCATGCGAAGTGAAGAGTGGTATGCCGGCGCCGGCATAAGCCGCTCATTTGGGAAGAACACGATCGGCGCTACCGCCTATTACCAGCAGGTAAGAAGTATCAATGATAGTGAGCGGTTTTTTTCGAAACTGTTTTCACATAACAATGAAGTGTTTGAAACCCACCCGTACGCCGGCTTACATGTAACATATTCATATGTACAGCTGAAAGACTCTGTAGTGCCGGTTTCAGGGTTTACCTTTTTGGTGAATGCCATCTATTCAAAGAACTTCCGGCAAAACGAATTCTTCCACCGCTACAATGCCCACGCACAGGTATATGTGCCCTTGCTCGATAAATTCTCAATGGCCATCCGCTTTGGTGGTGAGACCATTGTAAACGACAATGTATTGGGCACCGGCCAGGCCTATGAACATGCGATCATTGGTGGGCCACGTACCATTCGGGGCTTTCGCCGCGAGCGGTTCTGGGGTAAAACTGCCGTATATAATAGTAACGAACTGCGATTCATTACGGATTTCCGCAGTTACCTGATGACCGGTAAAATAGGCGTTTTTGCCTTCTTCGATCAGGGCCGCGTGTGGATGCCCGGCGAGCAGTCGAATACCTGGCATATGGCTTATGGCCCCGGTATCATGATCTCCCCTTTTAAAAAATACTACATTTCGGTTTCCTACGGTATAGCAAAAGAGAACAAGCTGATCCAGCTCCGGTTGAACAGGATATTGTCAGATGGCCGGAATTTCTAATGTTATCCAGTTTACTTTTTTCTTACTGTAATTTCCTTCCCGGCTGATAAGCGCGGTTCTTCATTCTCCCTGCTGTAAAAATCAATGATTTTTTACAATTCCGGGCTTGCCCGGCTTAATAGTTTTGTGTGAAACAGATCACCATGAAACTATTACCCGTCAAACTCTACCTGTTAAGCATGCTGATACCCGGCATTGTTAACGCGCAGACAGCTAATGCTCATGTAAAGAACAATAAAAGCAAGGAGATACATATGAACACCATTCAACAGAACAAAGCAGTAGTACAAAAGATATTTGAACAGGCATTGAATAAGCGGAAATTCGATTTGCTGAAGGAGCTGGTGGCCGATGAATTTACAGGGTTGCAGGGGAAACAGGGAGCGGACGGCTTCGTAGCACCCTTGCTGCCGCTGATCACCGCTTTTCCAGACATTCAATGGCAAATTGTTGAGTTGATTGCCGCTGACGACAAAGTTGTCATTCG
This sequence comes from Longitalea arenae, assembly GCF_016924755.1. GTDB lineage: Bacteria > Bacteroidota > Bacteroidia > Chitinophagales > Chitinophagaceae > Niastella > Niastella arenae. The sequence continues at coordinate 40,972 of NZ_JAFFJX010000008.1, forward strand.
CTGGAAATGGGACGGAACGCAAAAAGCATCCTGGCTGGCGTTACCGGCAACCGGCAAAACAATAACAAACGAGGGAACAGGCGTGCTTACCTTACAGCATGGCAAAGTGATCAGCGCACAGGTACTTACCGACCGCCTGGGTTTCCTGCAGGCATTGGATGTGCTACCACAGGACATTAATCTGCTGTTCAACAAAAAAGCGCATAATGGGCAGGTGAACTTTATAGACAAGTTCTTTGTGCCGGCAGCTGCCATTCCGGAATTCCGGCAAAGAGTGAAAATAAACCGGGAGATGATCAAACAGTTGCCGGGTTTCATGGAAGATGCTGCCTATGAATACAAGGATGCTGATGGAAATTTAATTTGCGTAACAGTTGCTTTATGGCAAAGTCAGGAAGCCTTGAACAAAGCAAAGGAGGCGGTACAGGCCGCGTATAAAAAAGAAGGTTTCGATGCCCCTGCCATGTTTAAAAGGCTGGGCATTACTGCCGACCGTGGCGTATATGCGCAGGTGCAAGAGTAAGGCAAAGCAGTGAGTTAATCTATGCGAAGGCCATCCGTTCAGGCGGTGGCTTTTGCCTGTTTACTCACAACGGTATATTCCCATGTTTTTTCTTTGGCAGCGCAGCCACTTTGTTTTCCAGCATGGCAAATGCCTTGATGAGTTTGGTGCGGGTAAACCTGGGTTCAATCACTTCATCCACAAAACCACGTTCAGCAGCCAGGTAAGGGGTTGCGAATTTCTCGGCATACTCGGCTTCTTTCTCGGCCAGCTTCTTTGCCGGATCAGCCGCTTCTGAAATCTCTTTTTTGAAAATGATTTCACTCGCGCCCTTGGCGCCCATGACTGCAATTTCTGCCGTAGGCCAGGCATAATTCATATCGGCGCCGATATGTTTTGAGTTCATTACATCATAAGCGCCGCCATAGGCTTTTCGCGTGATCACCGTAACCCGCGGCACCGTGGCTTCGCTGAATGCATACAACAACTTGGCCCCATTGGTAATAATGCCATGCCACTCCTGGTCGGTGCCGGGCAAAAAGCCCGGTACATCAACCAGCACCAGCAACGGAATATTAAAGCAATCGCAGAAGCGGGTGAACCGCGCTGCTTTTTTTGAACTGTCAATATCGAGCACGCCCGCCAGGCTCATTGGTTGATTGGCCACAATACCAATGCTTCTGCCTGCCAGCCGCGCAAAACCGATCACAATATTAGTGGCATACTCGCTGTGGATCTCAAAAAAGGAAGCTTCATCACAAATGCCTTCGATCACCGCCCGCATGTCATAGGGCTGGTTAGCACTTTCCGGTACAATGGTTTCCAGCACCGGCCTGGTTTCATCGCCCAATGTATACGGAACCCTGGGCGTAAGGTCTTCGCAGTTTTGCGGGATATAACTTAGCAGCTTTTTTACTTCAGCAATACATTCCACATCATTGGCGGCCGTAAGGTGGGTAACGCCTGATTTGGTAGAGTGGGCGGAAGCGCCACCCAATTCTTCCGGACTTACCTCTTCATTGGTAACCGTCTTCACTACGTTTGGACCAGTTACAAACATATAACTGGTATTCTCTACCATCAATGTAAAATCGGTCATGGCCGGTGAATATACCGCACCTCCGGCACAGGGGCCCATAATGGCGGAGATCTGGGGTATTACGCCCGATGCAAGCACATTGCGGTAAAAGATATCGGCATAACCGCCTAATGAACGTACACCCTCCTGGATGCGGGCGCCGCCGGAATCATTCAACCCGATCATAGGGGCGCCTGTTTTCATCGCCAGGTCCATTACCTTACAGATCTTTTCTGCATGCGTTTCTGACAAGGCGCCGCCAAATACCGTGAAGTCCTGGGCAAACACATAAGCAAGCCGGCCATTGATAGTGCCATAACCGGTAATGACGCCATCGCCATAATACTGCTGGCTATCCATGCCGAAATCTTTGGTGCGGTGTAAGACCAGGGCGCCGATCTCTTCAAAAGAGCCGGGGTCCATTAAAAGAGTGATACGTTCGCGGGCAGTGAGTTTTCCTTTTTTATGCTGCGCTTCATTCCTGTGCACACCACCGCCAAGCTTTCCTTCTTCTATCTTTTGCTGTAATATCTCCGATTTGTTTTTTTTCATGCAGCGATCTTTTTCAAATTATCGGTTAGCGTTACCATGGCGGTTGGTCCAGTTAGTAGGCACTGAGGCAACCGGTTTTACTTCTTTTTGTTTTTCGAGCCAGTACCGCAAGGCAACCAGTGCGGCCGCTTCAGCTTTGCTTTTTTGGCGGGCCAACAGCTTTTCCGGTGTGTAATATTTTTGAACGAATTGTGTATCGAACCGGCCTGTTAAAAATGCGTCGTGTTCAAATACAAAGTTCCCGAAGGGCAACGTGGTTTGTACACCTTCTATCTGGTACTCGATAATGGCGTCCTTCATTTTCTGAATGGCCTCTTTTCGGTTACGTCCATGTGTTATCAATTTGGCGATCATGGGATCGTAGTATACCGGGATGGCCATTCCCTCTGTATAGCCATCATCGACCCGTACGCCATCAAGCGCAGGCTTTTTATATTTGGTTAGCGTTCCGGTAGAAGGCAGGAAGTCATTGAGTGGATCTTCCGCATATACCCGCAATTCCAGCGCATGGCCGTTCATGGGGATCTCTTCCTGTTTGTACCTGAGTTTTTCGCCGCGGGCAATATTTATCTGTTCTTCCACGAGGTCGATACCGGTGATCATTTCCGTGACCGGATGTTCAACCTGCAGCCGGGTATTCATTTCCAGAAAATAAAAGTTCTGCTGTTCATCGAGCAGGAACTCCACGGTGCCGGTACTTCTGTAATTACAGGACCTGGCGACGAGAACAGCCGCTTCACCCATTTTCTGCCGTATTTCCGGGCTTAGAACAGAAGAAGGCGATTCCTCTATGATCTTCTGATGCCGGCGTTGTATGCTGCATTCGCGTTCGAATAAATGAACAGTATTGCCGTAATTGTCGGCCAGTACCTGTATCTCGATATGCCGGGGCGAAGCCACGTATTTTTCAATGAACACCGATCCATCGCCGAAGGATGACAGCGCTTCACTGGTAGCCCTTTCCATTTGCTCTTCCATTTCGCTTTCTTTGGCTGCTATGCGCATGCCTTTTCCGCCCCCGCCCGCGGATGCCTTTATAAGGACGGGATAACCGATCTCAGCGGCAACCTTTTTAGCCAGGTCGATATTATCAACGGCCTTATCAATACCCGGCACCATGGGTATATTGTATTGTTTCACACATTCCTTGGCCGCGAGTTTTGAACCCATGATGCGCATGGCTTCGGGGCCCGGACCAATAAACGTGATACCAGCTTCTTCCACTTTTTTGGCAAAAGCTGCATTTTCACTCAGGAACCCATAACCCGGATGAATACCATCTACGCCAAGCTTTTTGGCAAATGCGATGATGGCATCGCCATTCAGGTACGACTGGCTGGAAGGCGCTGGTCCCAGGCAAACGGCTTCATGGGCATATAAAACATGAGGGGCATGCCGGTCGGCTTCTGAATAAACTGCCACAGATTGAATACCCATCCGGTGAATGGTTCGCATGATCCGCAGGGCAATTTCGCCACGGTTGGCAACTAATATTTTTTGCATCGCTGGAGGTTCTATTGATTTACATTATTCCAATTCTACCAGTACCTGTCCTTTTTCAACTGCCTGTCCTGCCACTACTGCTACTTTTTTTATGGTTGCATCGGCGTGTATCAGAATACTGTTTTCCATTTTCATCGCTTCCAGTATCAGAATCCTGTCGCCTTCCCTTACCACCTGCCCATCGGTAACTGCTATTTCCAGTACCAGGCCGGGCATGGGCGCTTTGATCTCTTTTACCTGTTTGCCCATGGCAGTGCCAAAACCCATTTGTTCAAGCTGCTGATCAAGTGCATCCTTTATGACCACTTCAAATGTTTCACCGCCGGTTTCAATGGAGAATGTTTTATTGAGCAGATCGGCTTTCAGCAGCCGTGCATTGACCGACTGATGACCGTTGAGCATATTGAATTCAGTGGGAGATATAGCAACCAGGTCAAGGCTTTCCAGCTCGGAGCGGGAGAAATGGAAAACGAACCCATTGACCAGTATCTTAAACGTTTCGGTAGCGGGCATTAGCGGCATTTTGCTGTAATTTAAGCAATTGTGAAATGCCATAAAAACAAAAGCCTTCTGCCGGCATCAATGTATAGCCACAAGGAAACGTTGCCGCCTAAACGTTGATGTTATCTGTTGAATGTACAGAGATAGCTGCATTGGTTTTTTCAGAATAACTTGCAATGGAGCCGAAGCAGTAATTGAGTGGATTGCGTATTTTTATCTGGTGAATAGTATAAATGTGTCTATATCACTGGCAACTCCCCAGGAGGCGGCGGCTATTGCAGAAGTGATCAGCCAGGCTGCACATGATCTTACGGTGAAACATGGCCAGGGGCACTGGAGTGCAGTGGCTACAGAAAAAGGTGTGTTAAATGGTATGAATAAAGCGAAAGTGCTGGTTGCACGGAATGGCGCTGAGGTGATCGGTACACTGCGGCTGACATCATCGAGGCCCTGGGTCATCGATCCCGCATACTTTACACCCGTTCAGCGCCCTGTGTACCTGGTTGATATGGCCGTTCGCCCGGCTTATCAGGGCCTGGGTGTGGGCAGGTCTTTGATTGAACAGGCAAAAGTATTATCCACTGCATTGGCAGGGGATGCTATAAGGCTGGATGCTTATGCAGGTGCGGCCGGCGCCGGCGGGTTTTACGAGAAATGCGGGTTCACTGACAGGGGACATGTCGTTTATAAAACCGTCCCCCACATTTATTATGAATGGCTGATAAAGAAATGAACATTAAACAGCAGGAGGTAACACAGCGTATAATACCCTGTTAAATTCTTCTGAGGAAGCATCTTTACAGAGATATCCGTCAGCGCCCAATTCGCGGGCTTTCTGCATATATGAACCGCCGTTTTGCATGGAGAAGAAAAGGATCTTGATGCCCGGCCATTTCTTCTTTAACTGAACAGCGGTTTCAAATCCGTTCATAACAGGCATATTGATATCGAGCAGGCACAGATCAGGAGAATCAGTATCTTTTTCCAGTTTCTCGAGAAATTGTTGGCCGTTCTCAGCTTCCATAACAACGTCATACCCTAAACCGGTGAGCCGGTAATTTACGGCCTTACGCAATAAAGCATGATCGTCTACTACAGCAATTGTTGGATTTTTCATAGATTCTTCATTAATATTTGGGGGTTTATCATTCAGCGAAAAATAAACCAGCTTAATAAAGAAAATTATTATGCCAGCTATTTAAGAACCGGTGGTTATAGGTAAAACAGCAAATGCCATTCTTATGCTTAAGAACAAATCACCTTTTCAGGGCAAAATGAATATAAACCAGGCAGGCTGGTAAATAATTGTACTTATGGTTGGGAAGAATCTTTAACTGCGGTGAGGGGCCGCCAGGAGCAATATCCGGAGCGCTATTTAGGGGGTGGTTTGCTCAGTTTTATTTACGGTGACGGGGTATTTGCGGATCTCTGCGAGCAACCTTTTCACGTTTGTTCGTATGAGAATTAACTCATTACGCGGTGCGTTTTCCTGTAATGCTTTGATAAATTTCCCAACCTCTGCCATGTATTGCTTATGCAGGTGCATAAGGTAGTCCGATGTAAAATCTTTCATGTGCACAAATTCGCGTGGTACACAAGTTTTGTAACATATTACAATTCCTGTACCCTTGCAACGAACAGGAAATCATCCCTGTTAACGAAAAAAGCGGCTGAGGACCGCTTTTGAATTTTTTACGTATGAATTTGATAGTAAGTGTTTTGTTCATATTTATCGTACATGGTTATACTTAGGGCTTGAAAACCTTTAATTGTAGAACTGTAAGTCAACTGGGGAACATGCTCTACATCCCATTAACCATAGCGCCGTTCTGCAATGATAAACCGAACTGATCTTTCTCCCAGCTGCATATGTTCGGCTGTATGTGGCCGCGTTTAACCTTTCGCCAAAAGCAGGTAGGCGGCCATGTTAACTACAGCAGTTTTAATACAAGCTGTTTACTTCTTTACCGGCCATTCAAAGGACCTGGTGCCCTGTTCCTGGTACCATTTGGCATTTACCGGCAGTGCCGAACCTTCATTGCTGAATATGGTGCTTAGTGAATAATCAGCTGCCGCCTTATCAGTAAGCTGGTGGCTCCACTTCACCCGCTTGCTTATATCAGCACCCGGCCCGCTGTTCTTATATTCGCCATAGAAAGTCGTTTGTTCATTGCCCGGGTTGCCCCAGTTATTCCATCCTTGGGGTACAATATGTTTATCCATCGTGCAGCGCAGGAATACCGTTTTCGCATGCGCGCGCCAGGGCCGCCCCAGGTATACTTTGTTCACGCCACTATCGGCCGTCAACTTACAATCTATAAACACATAGCCATATCGCTTGCCCTGCGTAGTGCTGGCCGCTGTTATGTATGAATTGGATTTGCTGCGGATCTCGCATTGCTGGAAAACGGCGGTGGCGGGACCGAAAATAAAATCGGTAGTGCCTTCGATATAACAGTTCACAAACAGCTGCCGGGCCGTTTCGCCGCCGGTGAATATAGTGTCCTGGTTACCGAGGAAGCGACAGTTCACAAAGATCGCCTGGTCGGCATCCACATACAGCGCTACAGCTTGTCCAACCGGTCCGGCGGAGTTGGAGAATGTGATATTTTCAGTGCGGAAGCGGTTGCCGCTGATGCGGGCGGTGTAAGAGGTGAAGGTGGTAAGTTTACCCCGGCCGGAATGATCATTGAACACGATGATGGTCTTATCGACGCTTTCACCAATAAAAGTTACATCGGTATTTGTGGCGGGCAGTTCAATTTTCTCATTGTACACCCCATTTTTTATATACAGCGTGATGGGCGCCAGCGGATACACCCGCATGGCGTCAATAGCGTCCTGGATGTATTTGTAATCGCCTGAACCGTCCTTTGCTACGGTAAAAACATATTTATATTGTTGGGGATTGGCGGTTTGCGCCAGGCTGCCATTGATCCCTGCGGCCAGCAGGCTCAGGAAAAGAACAAACTGTTTCATGTGTTATTTAAATACTTTTTTAAGGAAATCGTCAATATGATCTACAGTAGGCCCAAACCAGGGATGGAAGAGGCAAAAGGAATGGGGCGCGTTCTCAAAGCTTTTGACTTCAGAATAGATCTTGTATTTATCAAGCACTTTTATAAAATCATCACGGCCGGCATGCATCCTCCCCACACTACTGTTGATGAACAGCGTCGGTGGTGTATGCGGGCCGACATGGGTGAGCGGGGAAGCTTCTTCCCATAATGCCAGACTATCGGCTCTTTTATAGCCGAACCAATAGGTGGCGGCCGAGATCTTTTTACTATCGTCGCCTTCGCCAGTCTCCGGATGTACAAAGGAAAGCGTTCCGTCAATATCTATAATAGCATGTACGGGGGCCGGTGCTGGCGGCACCTGTTCACCGGCAGATCCCGGGCCTTCAAATTTCGGGTGACCAGCGGTAGTACCCAGAAAAGCGGCCAACTGGCCACCGGCCGAAAATCCCAATACAGCGATCTTACTGGTATCAACCTGGTATTGATGGGCATGTTGCACTACCCAGCGCAAAGCCCGTTTAAGATCGTATATGGCTGCAGGATACAGCTCATGTGTCGACAAACTGTAATCAGGCGTGAAACAAACATAGCCCCGCGCTGCCAGGTGCTGGGCGAGCGGATGGTGCTGTTCAGGATTACCCGAACGCCAACCACCGCCATGAATGATCATAATGGCCGGCTTTTTTCCGGTTGACCGGCCAGCCGGGTAGAAGGCGTCGATGTACAGGGCCATTTTGCCGCGTTCCGCGTACAGGAGATCTTTTTGGGAAGCTATTTTTTTTGATTTGAGTGCTGGTACGATCCTGACCTCAGGATGTGTTTTGCGCGTATTAACAAAGGCACTCCAGGTTGTATACGAGGTATCCCGGCGGCCTGTTATTCCATTTACCGGCTGCGCCTGGCCATACACTATTGAAAAAAACAAGGAAAGTATTCCTGTGGCAAGGGAATACCAATAAGCGGCAAAGCAATTTCCGGCCATTGAATAACTGTTTTAAACTAAGTGTAGTGCTACAAATGTAAAGGTTTGGCCATGTACGCGGGTTTGAAATATGTTCATAGAGGTATAAAAATCCGTATTCCTTACTTTCCTGTAACTTGTACCGGTAACGTTAAGAAAAGCAGTACGCATCAAGCATTAAATATACACATGGCATTTATGGTTCCCGATGAATATATCCAATATTACGAAGGCAATAAGATGGGCATCAAAACACCCGGGGGAGAAATTATTATTCCTGCCATTTATGATTTTGTCTCCTCGCTCTCCGACGGATTATTCGCCGTTACCGAAGGGAATTATACCGCTTATTTTGATGAAGCCGGGAATGAGGTGCTGCCGTTCAGCAATAAATACGAGTCCTATGGCCATTTCACGGAAGGAAAGGCCAGGGTATTATTCAGGGGCAAATGGGGCTTTATTGACAAAGCCGGCCGGGAAGTGATACCGCCGCAATTTCATTATACAGAGGAATTCTCGAATGGCAGGGCCATTGTACGAAATGAAAAAGAGCAGCATGGCGCTATTGACGAACATGGTGAGCTGGTCATCGATTACCGGTTTTTCGTGCTCACGAATTTCGAGAACGGCTATGCCAGGTTCGGCGATATGAAGACCTGGGGGCTGATCGATAAAGCCGGCAATATCGTCGTTCCCCAGCAGTACATCTCCATTGGCCGGGTATACAGGAATACAGTAACCGTGCAGGTGCAGGAAGGGGAATTGTACAGGGAAGGCGAGCTCACCATTGGCGGAGCAGTTGTTTGGAACAATAATCTTGACTACCTGAATGAGCTCAATCAAAAGAAAAAGCAGTTTATAGCAGCCTGCGAGCAACTGGTGCAGGAAATGTATTCAACCGGTTGCCCCTGCGAATACGGGCGGTTCAGGGATTTTATTCAATGGAATAAGCCGGTTGGCTTTATTGACCAGGAATTGCTTTTTTCGGCATTCCGGAAAAAACTGCAGGTACTCGGGAACGACCTCTTCAGCTGTGAACATTGCGGTACCCAATATCAGCAGAAATGGTCTCAATACAGCGCGTTTTTGTGGGTGCTGAATGTGACTATATCAAAGGCGGGTAATTTCAACAGCAAGGGAAGCACGGTTGCCGCCAGCATTCCGGCGGCGCTTGGGTTCTATGGCTATGACATAGAAAAATACAGCGGCAAATACGAAGAAAGCGATATTGAAACGGTCATGCGCTACCTGCGTTCATAATACATGCGGGTGCATGAAATCGGGTGATATGAGCATATACTATCTTAAAACGGAGCAGTTGCTGCCGGTAGATATCCAGCAGGCCTGGGCCTTCTTTTCATCGCCCGGTAACCTGGCCCGGATCACACCGCCAGCCATGGATTTTAAGACCCTTACCGATATCCGGGAACAGGAGATCTATACCGGTATGCTGATCGATTATACGGTTAAGCCCTTATTCGGTATACCCCTGCACTGGCGAACCGAGATCATAGATGTAAAAAAGCCATTCTCTTTTAAAGACGTTCAACTGAAGGGGCCCTACCGGCTTTGGGAACATACCCATACCTTCCAGGAAACTGAAGATGGCGTGCTGATGCAGGACCTGGTGAAGTACCAGCTACCTTTCGGGCCCCTGGGCCGGCTGACCCATGCCCTGCTGGTACGCAAAAAGCTCGAAGATCTCTTTGCCTACCGTAAAGCCGCTATAGAACGTATATTTAAATAAAACAGGCGGACAGTCTTTGGTGCTGTCCGCCTGTTTTCAGCCGCTTCCTGCGCGTTTAATGCTTCATGAGCAGGTTCGCCAACTGCGCATCCCTTTTGTAAATATCTTCCCTGAAGTTCAGGTCGCCCTGCCGGTCGACCCAGGCCGTAAAATAGGTGATGTAAACCGGCATTGGGTTTTTAACCGCCACATATTGTTCCCTGCCGCTTTCCATTGCTTTGGTGATCCTCTCTTCGGTCCAGGCAGCATCTTCACGCAACAAGTACATGGCCAGGTTCTTCGGTTCGGCCACCCTGATGCAGCCATGGCTGAATGCCCTTTTACTTTCCTGGAACAGGGTTTTGGAAGGAGTATCGTGTAAATAAATGCTATGGCTGTTAGGGAACAGGAATTTTACCGCGCCAAGCGAGTTCCAGGGACCGGGTTTTTGCCGCACACCGTCGCCAACCCTTTCCATATGGTGTTTGTTCAGGTAATCGGGATCTTTCGCAATACCCGGCAGGATCTCTTTTTTCAGGATGCTGGCAGGTACATGCCAGTAGGGACTGAATACGACCTGGCTGATGGTACCGGCGAAGATCACGGTTTTATTTACATCCTTACCCACGACCACGTTCATGTTCCATAACAGCGAATCGTCGTTATAGGCGTGCAATACAAACTCAGGAATGTTTACGGCGAGGTAGCGGCCACGCACATCAGTGGGCAGCCAGCGGTTCCGTTCCATGTTCACCATTATTTTTTCAATTCGCTGCTGTATGGGTACATTCAGCTCTCTGATCATTCCGCCGCCGGCTACACCGTCTTCTTTCATGCCATGCCTCCGTTGAAACCTTTTGACAGCAGGCAATAATGTGATCGAATCATAAACAGGCGAGGCCGTATCTGCTGCATTGGTTAGATCACCCAGCAGGAACAGCTTTTTGCGCAGTTGAACGATCAAAGGCGAGCTGTCGCCCGGGCGGATGGGCTTATTATCAGGCAGGCGGATGGTGATATTATCGGACGGCAGTGCTTTATATTTCTTGAGATATTCTTTTAGCAGGTTGTATTGCCGGTAAAGCGGTTCTTTAACCGTTGCGGAATTGCCCGGTTTTAAAATGGAATCCAGCAGGGCGCTATAAGAAAGTTTTTTACGGGGCATTAGCCAGTTGACCTGCTGGCTGGCGCTCTCTTCCAGTCCGCCCCAAACCTTTTGCGCAAAGAAAAAGTAGAGGGAGGTTAGCAATAATTCTGTTTCCGTTTTCTGGCTGATGTTTTGGGTGCCGCTGCTATTGATCAGGCTGTCGAGGGTGCGCTTATAGGGCAGCACGGCGTTAAGTCCTTCCTCGGGTAAGTTCTCCAGCCGCATGTGCAGATGGGTGGCCTGCTCGGTCAGGGCGCCACTTTCATTATGCCAGGCAAATGCATAATTCCGGGTTTTGTAAAAGCTATCCAGATCGGTTTGAAAGCTGCGGAGGGAATCGTACCGGGCAAAGAAGGCGGGTAAACGGGAGGAAGAAAAACGCAGGGAATTCTGCTCGCTGAAATTACCGGCAATATCCTTTGCCGCTTCTTTTACCAGGTTATCGATGGAATCTTTTTTGCGATTGTCCGTTGTCCGGTTATCAGATTCCTTACATCCCCAAATACACAGGAGGGCTAGGAAACAAATGGTCCTTTGAATAATTTGGTTGCTCATCTAAAAAGGAAGTAAAACGCTACAAATAAAAATGGGGTTCATGAATAGAACTGGTGTATTCTCTCGTTGTAGTTTAAGTTAAACTGCCAGTTATACCCGTAAACCCCTTACTGTACGCCCTGAACGTATATGATAGGTAATTTCATACGAAGCAATAACCAGACAGTTAAAAAGCAGTAACTATTGGCAGATTAGCAATCGTATGCATAATGTCATCTGGATCTGAATGAATTCGCTGAGGTAGTATAAGGCCCTGTTGATCCTGAATAGGGCCATTACAAGCTTAAGAAATGAAGGAGCAGAGATCTGTGATAATAAGGTACTTACTAACCCGGGCTTTTACAGGCTTTGTAACCCACCGAGTGCCTGTAAAAGTTGAAATTCCTTCAATTCGCATATACGAACTACTTCACGTGTTTGGAAACGATCTTTGCCAGATCGAACATAGAGATCTGATCTTTACCGAACAATGGTTTCAGTTTAGTGTCGGCATTGATCATTCTTCTGTTCTTTTTGTCTTGCAGATTGTTCTTTCTGATATAATCCCAGATCTTCTTAACGATCTCTGTTCTTGGTAATGGTTTGCTGCCTACTACTTCAGCTAATACAGGGCTTGCATTCAAAGGAGCCATGAAAGCGGCGTTTGGTTTGCGGGCAGATTTCTTTTTAGGAGCAGCTGCTTTTTTCTTAGCTACTTTCTTTACTGCTTTTTTAGGAGCCTTCTTGGCTGCTTTTTTTACTGCTTTCTTAGCAGCTTTCTTAGCTGTTTTTGCCATAGTGTTTTAAAATTTAAAAGTGAATAATGAAGCGTTTTGAATATTTGTTTGAAAGCAAATCACAGTGAATATATCAAATTTATAGATAACAAAGCGAATTAACGAAATATTCAGCTGTTAAAATCTTTCCGTTCCTCGCCTGTACAGGGCCGTTTCTCTAAGTGAAATTAAGTAAGCTGATGCAAACATAAGACACCTTTTTTATGAATACCCCCATTTGTACGAGGTATTTTATCACAATTTTATTGTGCAACCTTTAGGTTACATTAAATTTGCAACCTAAAGGTTTCCTATTTATTTTATGAGAAGAGATGTATTTCAGGCGATAGCCGATCCCACCCGGCGGGAGATCATCAATATGATCGCCCACCACCCCCTGAATGTAAATGCGGTGGCCGAGAACTTTGAAGTAAGCCGCACCGCCATTTATAAACACATTAAAATGCTTACCGAATGCGGACTGGTAGTAATTACACAGTTTGGCCGTGAACGCTACTGTGAGGCCCGCCTGGAAGGGCTCACAGAGGTGGCTGACTGGGTAGAACAGTATCGGAAGATCTGGACCGAACGCTTCGACAACCTGGAAAATTACCTCGACGAACTGGAGACAAAGAAGAAGCGGAGCGTCAGGAAGAAATGAGCGTCTTACGCGGTTCGTGTGTGCTGTAAACGCATTTGGTTAATGGTGAATGGTCAATGGTGAATGCGCAACGCTGGCCGCGAAACGGGTAACCGGCGACTGGCAACTGGTAACCGGTGAATGGTGAATGGTCAATGGTGAATGGTCAACGCTGGCCGCGAAACGGGTAACCGGCGACTGGTAACTGGTAACCGGTGAATGGTCAAGGGTGAATGGTGAATGGGCAATGCGCGCGGCGCCCGGCAACCGGCGACCGGCAGTAACCGGTAACCGGCAACCACCCTTCCCCTATTAGTCAAGCACCAGCATTTCCTTATTGTACTTGTTCCGGTATTCGACGGGAGAAAGCCCCGTGATCTTTTTAAAGATGCTCCTGAAGGCCTTTACATCGCTATAGCCCACATCATACATCACTTCGTGCACATTCTTTCTGCCCGTCTCCAGGTCCTTTTTGGCAGCTTCTATCTTCACCCTTTGAATATATTCCGTCACTGTATTACAGGTGGCTTTTTTAAAGCGGCGTTCCAGGCTGCGGCGGCCTACCGCAAAGGTGTCGGCCAGGTGATCCACCGTTATCTTCTCCTCAAAATTCTTTTCAATATATTCCTGCGCTTTCTTCACCGTCTCATCTTCATGTGATTTCTGCCCCTGGAAAATGATAAAGGGCGATTGCAGCGTGCGGTCTATATCGATCATAAACGCCTTCGAAATGAGAATGGCAAGATCACGGCCGGCATATTTCTCGATCATATACACCAGCAGGTTTAAATAGGCATAAGCCCCGCCACTGGTATAAATGCCATCATCGTCGGTAATGATCTTGTCATCTACCAACTGCACATCCGGGTACATCGCCCTGAATTCATTGGCGTAACGCCAATGGGTGGCGCATTGTTTCCCTTTTAGCAAGCCGGTAGCTGCCAGGAAAAAAGAGCCTATGCATAAACTGGCCACCTCGGCGCCCTGTTCAAACTGTTCTCTTATCCAGGGAAGAAAAGGCTGGTTGTCTTGTACCGCTTTTTTAAAATCGCCATGTATGGCTGGTATGATGATGAGGTCGGTTTTGCTGATGTCAGCCAGCAAACAATCGGGTTTAATGGTAAAGAGCCCGTCGCGCTGGGTTGTTGCTGCAGCAAGGCCAACCAGCTGAATATCAAACATAGGAGCTTTGCCCCGGCTGGTTCGCAGGTGATTTACTTCAGAGAGGATCTGGTGCGTTCCTTCTATATTCACCAGGCTGGTATGTCCTTTCGGAATAAGGATCGAAACGTGTTTCATCTGTTATTTTTTATGAGCTGAGCGCCCAATTTGGGAATCATTTTGAACTTATATGAACCGGTTCCGACAAACAGGGAGATTACCCTGACAAAGGGTGAAAACGCATGGATGCAATGATGATCTTTTATGCTAGCTTTCCCTGCTCATAAAGATAAAAAACAATTGTCGCAATCAGCCCCTCAATTGGTCGTGATTGCACCCTTTGGGTTTCGAAGACCCCATGTAATTTTGAAAACGATTGAGGCAGGCTGTTAGTGATGGCAGTGAAAAAGTACATTTTGTACTAAAAAAATGCGATCTGATAGTCAGGGGTATTAAACTATAAACGTACAATCGGGTAAAACAAGCACTATGATTGAGGTTTTCAAAACGAATGTACAGGAGTTTTCAGAAGCTCAAAAGTTGGTAGCTTTATTGAGCCGGCATTTTCCGGGCACGAAAATAAATTTCGACCTCGATGACTGTGACAAGGTCTTGCGGGTAGAAGGCAATGACCTGAGAATAGAAAAGGTTATGACAATTGTGACCGGAAAAGGTTTCCTTTGCAAGGTGCTGGACTGAATACCCGTTTGCCCAGAGCAGCAACCATCTTGCTGCTGCCTTCAAGACCCCGCCTGCCCTGCAAATGATTACGCTATTTCTTAACTATTAAATAAAAAGACCATGCCTGCATTGAATCCTTACTTGAACTTTAATGGCAATTGCCAGGAGGCATTCGATTTTTACAAATCAGTATTCGGTGGTGAATTCATCATGGTTGCCCGCTTCAGTGATATGCCAAAGGAATACAGGGGAGGTGCTCATGAAGACAACAAGATCATGCATATTTCACTGCCCCTCGAAGGCGGCAATATCTTAATGGGCAGCGATGTGCCGGAAGCCATGGAAAAGGCCACACCGGGCAACAATGTAAATCTAAGCCTGCACCCCACTACGAAAGAAGAAGCCGACAAACTGTTTGCTGGTCTATCAGCCGGTGGTAACGTGATCATGCCAATGGCAGATGCTTTCTGGGGCGCCTATTTTGGCATGTTCGTAGACAAGTATGGTATCAACTGGATGATCAATGTAGAAAACAGACAACAGTAATTGACAGACAGATTATGAAAACTGCTAACGAATTATACCTGGAATTCAAAGCGGCCACCGATGCGTATCTCGACAAGGTGGCTGCTTTAAGCCAGGCTAAAATTAATACCGTTCCATTCGAAGGCAGCTGGACGGCTGCCCAGGTAACGGAACATCTCAGTAAATCAGATAACGCCATGATTGCGGCGCTGAATGGCCCTGTTCAGCCAACCAACAGGCCGCCGGATGCAGGGGTAGCTAAGCTGCAGGAGATCTTTCTTGATTTCAGCACCAAACTGCCGGCGCCGGAATTTATCATACCGGCCGAAGGAAATTTTGACAAAGACAGCCTCATTAGTACCTTCAAAGCCGGCCGTGAACAGCTGGGCGAAGCCATTAAAACGCTCGACCTCACCGCTACCTGCCATATGCCCATATTTGGTAAGCCCACCCGGTTGGAACTGATCACTTTTGTGATCTTCCATACCCTGCGCCATACCAACCAGGTAAAAAAGATCTGTGAGAAGCTGGTTGCAGCGTAAGCGGCAGATGGCTATTTTGACTATAAGATGGCCATACCAGTTATGGTATGCCCGTCCTGAACGGCAACGGTCTTTACTCAAACATCAGGGTGCCAAATGCGGAAGGAATATGAAAATCGGGTTTTGCAGCATTGGGTTGTATCCAGCTTATCCAATGTAAATTAGCCCTTGCTTCTCCGCCTTTACGTTCTGCCCTGAACAAACCAGCCAGCAGGCGCTTGTTCTGCAAAAGGCCCAGGTCATTCAGCGATCGTATACTGACGGCGATCTCAACTACATACCCGTTGTTGGATCTTGACGTTTTAATGATCAGCTGCTCATTGGGCCATTTCCAGGCGTAATCCATTTTTCGGTAGTAAGATGCCCGGTAATCAAGCACCCTGCCGCTAGCATCCATTTCAAGACAATAGTAGGGCGATAAACCGGTGTCGCGGGCCATAAATATTTCCACCCGGTCCGATGCGCCTACCTCTAACTTATCATTTTTGTTTACGAGGGTAATAACCGAATCGTCGTTCACCCGGAAAAGACAATAGAGCCAGTTTCCATCCCAAAGCGCCGAAAACGAAGTGGCAGGCGCTTGCGCTGTTTCCCAGGGATAAGAGAAGCCGGTAAGCAGCTCCGCTTTTTTCCAGCCGGGATGATCGCCTCGGCCGTTGATCTCCATTACATGGGCAGGTATTCTTTTAACGGTATACGTTTGCGCATCCGCATTTGCCATATGCAGGAATAAAGCAGTAAGCAGGGAAATAAAAAAAGACAGTTTCATGATATGTATATTAGAACCTGTCAGCATCAGGTTAACAGCAAGTTATTGCATTTGCAGCTTGTGGCATTTTGCTTATGCTGCCCTTTAAGGGGTTGGAGGCTTTTTTCTCAACTTTGCTACTTCCTCAGCAGCTACCAGGCCTTTTTCATTATTGAACCGCTTATTAATATACGTAGCAATGGAAGCGATGGCATGATCATCTAAAAAACCGCCATGCGCCGGCATGACGCCGTTATAGGTTTTGCCGTTCACTTTAATTTCTCCCTGCTGGCCATACAGGATCACATTGATCAGTTTTTTTTTATTGCCCGCAAACCAGTCAGACCCCGCCAGTGGCGGGTAACGGTTATTATCTCCTTTCCCATCCCGCTGGTGGCAGCCGGCGCAATAACTATTATACAGGATCAGTCCGTTCATTTCACCACCCATGCCCAGGTAGTCTTTCACTTCATCAGGCGTTTTGATATAGGTGCGTGATTTGCGTTTTTCCATGGCCGCGAGTTGTTGCGCACCAAATGCATTTTTATCGCCTTTATACATTACCCGCCAGATCTTTCCTTTATTGGATTCGGAGATATATAAGGAGCCATCCGGGCCCATGGCAAGTCCCATAGGCCGGTATTTCGCATCGCTGGTATTGAATACGGTGTCTACGCCGGTAAAACCATCGGCAAACACTTCCCATGCGCCGGTTGGCTTCCCATTTTCGAACGGAACAAAACATACAATATATCCAGCCTGCGGGTAAGGTGACCTATCGGTAGAGCCATGAAAAGCAATAAAAGCGCCTTTACGGTATCGCGCCGGGAATTGATCACCGGTATAAAACAAAAGGTCCATCGGCGCCCAGTGACCCGGGAAACCCATTACCGGCACATCGAAGCGGCTCGCTCTGCCAACGATCTTGCCATCGCCGCCATAGCCCGGTTGTAAAACATTTTTTTTCAGCATATGATCATAGTACGCATAGGGCCACCCGAAATTGGAATGTTCGGTCACTTTTAACAAAGGCTCCGATGGCAGCACAGCCGCCTGCCAGGCAGTAAATACCTGGGGATAGCGGGTATGAAAATTATCCATACCATTCATCGCTACATACAGGCAATCGTCCATAGGGTTCCAGTCGATAGCCAGTACACTCCGGATGCCCGTGGCATATTTATAACCATCTTTCTGGGTTTGGTTTCTTTTAGCGGCCCTGAACCGCCAGATGCCGGCATATTTCTCCAGCTCGGGGGCAGGATCGAGCCCTTTACCGCCGGGAATACCGGCTGGTCCCACCAGGTTGATATCCTGTGCCGCATCAGTGGGGGCGCCAAAGGGTACATACATATTGCCATGCCGGTCAAAAGCAAATGGCTTGGCCGTATGCCAGTGTTTTTTCAGGTTCGGGTCGTCGTCAATAAGTATCACCTCCGTTTTACTATCGGGCACGAGTTGACCGGTTTTCAGTCTGTTCCTGAAAATAGATTTAACAGTGGCCGTGTACAAATAGCCATTGTGAACGGCAATGCCTGCGGGCAAGCCGCCTTCATCTTTATAATCGCCAAAATAGCTTATGATGTCGGCCTTGCCATCCTGATCAGCATCCCGAAGGGCCACCGTTCCGCCGCTGCCATGCATAATGTCGTTGTAGGTTAACTTAACGTAGATGTCGCCGTTGGTATTTACGGTAAGATGCCTTGCCCGGCCCAGGCTATCGGCCACTACCACCGCCTCAAAACGATCGGGTAAGAACAGTCCGCCATTATCGGGGTCACCTGGTGGCAGCGGCTGTTTTTTGGGCGATTTACAGCAAACCATCAGGATACATATAAAAAACAAATACGAGGTGCAATACCGGCGAATCAATAATGAGGGCATGGCCTTTGGTTTAGTGAATAATTGCCTTGTCAGATGAATGATCTGACGATAGTATTACAGCAGGTTTTGAGTGCTACAGAAGACGAAAATGAATGCTATTCCCCGTCTTATCAAGTGGGTCGTTAAGTGTAGTTTGTAACTTAAATTTACAAAAATTTTTGAGCCGCGGCCATATCATCTTAGCGGGAAGCCGCCCGGTAGTGAACTGCTGCGGGTAAAGCAGGTTTTAAACAAAATGGCTGCCCGGTTGGTTATTGTTCTTTTAAAACCAAAAGATCTACAATGAGTGATGTTGCCTTAACTGCCGGCACCCAACCGGCCCAGGAACTGTTTATTAAAATGGCAGTGGCCGCCTGGGATGCTTCTACGAACCAATGTTCCAAACTATTTGATGAATTGACCGATGACCAACTGGCTGCTGAAGCTTCGCCGGGCAGAAATACCGGTAAATATCTGTTGGGGCACCTGGTGGCCGTTACCGACAGAATGTTGCCCTTACTGGGTTTGGGCGAACGTTTGCACCCTGAGCTCGACAATGCATTTTTAGCAAACCCTGATAAGTCGGGCCTGGAAACACCACCGCTGCAGGAGCTGAGAAAATACTGGAAAGAAGTAAATGCAAAATTTTCAGCGGCCATAGCGGCAATACCGCCCGGTGAATGGTTTGCTAAACATACAGCCGTATCGGCTGAGGATTTTGCCAAAGAACCGCATCGTAACAAGTTAAATGTGCTTATCAACAGAACCAATCATCAAAGCTTACATTACGGTCAGCTGCTTTACTGCAGGCCTAAGAAATAAGCTGGTAAAGTTGTATAAATCATTTTTTCTGCAGTCGATTTGCTGCCGGTTGGCAGTAACTCCTGTATATTTTCCTAACTTGAATGGCTGAAACTACCTTCAGCCATTTACTTTTACATATTTTGAAAGGGTGAAGCCTGATTGTTAACCTGGTTATACACCCATTAAAGCAGCTGCAGATGAAAAAGAAGATCGATTATATACTGGATGCCCGCGAGAAAAAGATCACCGAGGAGGATACCGTGCGTCAGCCACTGCCACACAAGGATTTTCGCTTTGCCAACCCCTTTATTGTAATACACCACGTTGGGCCCGTTACTTATAAAGCCGGTCAGCAGGCGCGGATCCACCCGCATCCGCACCGCGGGTTCAGTCCATACACATTTATGTTGCAGGGCGAAGGCTTCCACCGCGATAATGCCGGAAATGACGAAGTGATAAAAGCCGGCGGCGTACAGTGGATGTTTGCCGGCCGTGGCCTTTTACACAGCGAAGGGCCTACCAAAGAAATGCTGCAGCAGGGTGGTGTGCAGGAGTTGGTTCAGCTTTGGATCAATGCGCCAAGGGCCAACAAATGGGATAAGCCTTTTTATCAGTCAGCGGCTGCCGAACAATTGCCTAGGGTGATAGCGCAGGAAGGCGTTCAGTTCAGGCTGGCCAGCGGCGATTATGATGGCCAAACCGGACCCATTCAAAACTTTACACCGGTTATTTCGATGGTTGGCGAAATAAGTGCTGGCAGGGAAATTGAATTACATGCCACGCCTGATTACTGGACTTTGCTGTACGTAATAAAAGGAAAAGTGGTGGTGAATGAGCAGCCGGTAGCCATGCATCACCTGGTGGTATTTGATAAGGCCGGAACCGATATCCTGCTTTCCGCTGCAGAAGAGGCTCAGGTTTTATTTCTAAGTGCTGAACCCATTGATGAACCTATTGCAGCAAAGGATAATTATGTAATGAATACCATGGAGGAGATCGATCAGGCGATGGAGGATTATAAAAACGGAGAATTCGGACAATTAAGCTATTAAAACAGTTTTACATATGCAACCCAACATTGGCATTAAACCAGAGAACCTGAGTGCAGTATCGCACATTTTGAATGGCATCTTAGCAGATGAGTTTTTGCTGTACACCAAAACACGCAACGCACACTGGAATGTAGAAGGCCCCGATTTCCATGATAAACATAAATTCTTTGAAAGCCAGTATGAGCAGCTCGATGAGATCATGGATGAAGTAGCTGAACGCATCCGTATTTTAGGCCATTATGCACCCGGCACCCTGAAAGATTTTTTGAAGCTGACCCATTTGACCGAGCAGATGCGTGAAAAGAATGATAGTGCCGGATTCATTCGTGAACTGCTGGCCGATCATGAAACGATCATCATTACCATGCGGGAGAATATCGACCGTTTTGCCAATGAGTTCAAGGATGCCGGTACCAGTGATTTTATTACCGGCCTCATGGAACTGCACGAAAAAATGGCCTGGATGCTGCGGGCACATTTGCGCTAATTGATTCTCATCATAAAAAAGGTGGCACCCTTCGGTTGAGGGGTGCCACTTTTTTTTATTGATTGCTGCCCGTGTTAATCATAGTCGGATAACCTCACGGCAAACACACAGCGATTATCGGTGCCATATTTTTCCGTTTCATACTCGGTCAGGTTCCACAAATAACCGGTGCTTTCTTCCAGATACAGGTCCTCGGCGCCATGTGGCCAGCGATAACGCACGCCGGCAGCGGTGCCGTCATTATACCGCACCAGCCGGGCGGTGGAGCCTTCATAACTGCTGTTGCCCGTGGTGGCCATAAAGGTCTTGGTGCCGGTGCGGTAAACGCCCTGGATGCCGTTTACGTTCGTGTTATCATTGTCAATGGGAGTAATTACTTCAGGTAACGGCGAGCTTACTATCTGGCCGGAAGCATTTAAATGAAAGCCATACACTTTCGGTACGGTGGTGCTGGATGATTCAATGTACTGGCCTGTCCAAAGCATTTTATCGGAAGCCGTAAGGCCTGTGCCCGTCTCGATGCAGGAGAAAGGTTTTGCATTGGTGATCTTATAATAACCGGTCTGCGGTAAAATATAAGCATAGTTAAATGCTTTCAGGCTGCCATCTGTTTCTTTGCCGATGCGCGTTTCTGTAGCATCCCCTTCCGCAGCTATGAATTTGGTGAGGTCGAATACCCGGATGCCGAGTCCGGTGTCAACTACATATATTTTACCGGCAAAAAAGGCAACGCCACCGGCATGCATGGTTACCGGCGCATAACTGGCCAGCTGTACATAGCTGTTGGAAGGATCATACAATTCACCATTCGACATATTGGCCTTGTTCTGCACCAGCAGAATATGGCGGTAAGTAATATTGCTCATGCTGGTGATATCAACCAGTGAGATGCGAACGCCTTTATGCTGGTTGTTCACCCCCGGGATGTTCGAAGGCCCCACCCCGTACCAGGTGATCAGCAGGAAGTTCCTGCCGCCCCAGGTGAAACCGGTGATGCCCTGGGGGCGCCATTCGTTCGTTTGCTGGTCGCCGCTATTCCATTTAAACCCTTTTACCTGGCGGTCGCTGGGAATATTGAAACCGTATACGGCCGTGTATCCGGTGCTGGTGCCAGCCCGGTTAAGGTTCACCTGGTCGGGCGTATTAAAACCATAAGAGGAAAGACTGTTAACAAAGCTGCTTTCATCAGTATAGGTCACTGTTACATTTGTTGCCGGGGCGTTTTCTACAGGAAAGCGCGTATCGTTAGTGGTAGCTGATCCGTCGGCAGATGACGGCTGCGTTTGTTTTACGCAGGCATGCAGGGTCGTGGCTGCTATTGCAGCAACACAATAATTGCGCAAGCTCATAGGACTGCTTTTTGGTTAAATGAATATTGTTGATGAGTGAATGGAAAAAATGGTGCGCGCAGACATTTCAGGTTTTCCTGATCATAGTTATAAAAATTCCATAAGAGTAACAAAAGAACTACCGGTCATCCCGCTATGTTTTTTCCACAAAACCCTTGCGCACATGGCGTCTTCTCCGCATATTAAGTGTATGTGAAATCTTTTTCAAAAAACGCCCGGATTATTCGCAATGCATCGGCAGAAAGCTGCAAGTGCCTGGAAAATAGATGTAAAATTATTATAAGGTGTTTGGGAGCCTGTAATGGCAGGGAGTGACAAATTAAATTAATTTATACAGTTCCCGCAGGTAACTTTGCATGCTGTTGCCAATAAGTATTATCTTATACAACGACATTAAAACTTTTTTCGCTTGCAATTATCCGAAGAACAAGTGCTTGCCCTGGCGCCTGATGAATCTTCCAAAAAATCAGGTAAAGAGCTGTGTAACCCGGCGAAGTGGGTAAGCAGGGGTGTAAATGAGCTGGCGCTCTGGGGCGAATGCCAGGGCAGCGGCAGCAAACCTTATCAGGCGCAGGTCGACCTGGTGAATATCGCTTTTAAATGCAGTTGTCCCAGCCGGAAATTTCCCTGTAAACATGGAATAGGCTTACTCTTGTTATACGCGCGTTATAAAACAGCATTTACCAGCACTGCGATGCCGGCCTGGGTCTCCGAATGGATCAGTAAACGATCGGAGCGCCAGGAAAAACAGGCGGTGCAAAAAGAAAGAGCGGTTGATGAAGCGGCGCAGGCAAAAAGGCGCCAGGCCCGTGAGCAGAAAGTGAGTGATGGTATTGAAGAACTGTTACAATGGATAAAAGATATCATTCGAAACGGCATTATCAATATTCCGGAAAAAGGATCAGCCTGGTTTGAGAATATGGCCCGGCGACTGGTAGATGCACAGGCCCCCGGTTTGGCAGGCATGCTCAAAAACATCGCCGCCATAAATTTCTATCGCGAGGGCTGGCAGTCGGAATTCATTGACCAGTTGCTGCGCCTCTATATCGTGGCTACCGGTTACAGGAACAGCGCCTCCCTTTCTCCCCTATTACAACAGGATCTCCGCAGCTGGATCGGTTTTACACAAAACCAGGATGAGCTGAAAGAGCAGACGGGCATCACCGATACATGGCTGGTGCTGGGCAAACAGCTTACCGAAGAAGATAATTTAACCATTGAACGGAATTGGTTATACGGCGTAACCAGCAACCGGTATGCGCTGGTGCTGCAGTTTTTGATAAGGGGGCAGGGCGGGCAACTGAGCCTGACACCCGGCCTCTTTGTGCAGGCGGAACTGGTCTTCTATCCGTCAACGGTTCCTTTACGCGCGATCGTAAAAAACCAGATCGCTACGGAAAAAACACAACAGTATAAAGGCTTTGCCAACTGGCAGGAGGTGGTGGAAGCGGAGACAGCCCTTAGTGCGGCATGGCCTGTGCGCAGCGAAAGACCTTTTATTGTAGAACAACTTCGCCCGGTTTACTTTGAACAGCAATGGTGGTTGCAGGACTGCAACCATGCCATGATGCCAATCAAAAGCGGATTCAACAGCATCTGGAAATTATTATCGTTAAGCGGCGGCGAACCGTTGAATATAGCGGTGGTAGGGAAAGAAAAATTGTACGAACCCTTTGGCGTTTGGTATCAGCAGGAGTATAAGATTTTGTAAAGGATCAAGATGCTAAATTAAAACAGGGATATGCAAACCTGGGAACAAATCATAAACACGGCTTTACTGGGCACTGATAAAAGAACCCTTGCTATCAGTGAATGGCCGCCTGAACTGGCTGCAGTGGCTGCACAGTTACAAGCATCGGTCACCGATAGGGAAGACCTGTTCCTGCAAACAGCAGCGCTGGCGTTTAACTATCGCCAGTGCGGCGCAAAACCCTTGCAAAAGGAAGGTCTGTCTATCACAAAAGCCCAGTTGGAAGAAAAACAATACTGTTCGCCTTTAGCCTTGCAAACCCTGAAAGATATCTTCGATTCGGAAAGCATTTCACTACTGCAGTTCTGGTTGCAATTGTGCGAAGCAAAAGGCAGGATCGTAACCCCGGAGTTTGTGCCGGAATTATTGAACCTTGGTATTCCGCAAAAAAAGCTGCAGAACCTGGTGGCAGCCTGTTGTGGCAAACGTGGCGAATGGTTGGCCAGGTTCAATCCCGAATGGAATTTCTCTACGGCCACTACCGATACTGAATTATGGCAAACCGGTTCGATAGAACAGCGTAAGGGCGTGTTGGAGGAGCTGCGTAAAACAGATGCCACCACCGCCAGGGAATGGGTGCTGCAGACCTGGGCGCAGGAAGATGCCGCCACAAAAGTAGAGTTCCTGCTGATCCTGGCTAATAACGTCAACGAAGGTGATATTGCCTTCCTCGAAAGTTTATCAAAAGAGAAAAGCAAAAAGGTAAGGGACCTGGCGCTTTGGCTGTTGAAGCAGATCCCGGGATCGCCGATTGTTCAACAATACCAGCAGGTGTTGCAAAAGACGGTGACCATTGGTAAAAAAGGACTTCAGATCAAATTACCGGCAGGGCTCGATGAAAGTATTTTTAAAACGGGCATCGATAAGTTAAGCAACAGCAAAGAGTTCACCGATGAAGAATTCATTGTAATGCAGTTGATGCAATCGGTTCCACCCCTCTTCTGGGAAAACCGGTTGAACAGTACGCCGGATCTCATCATCCGCACGATGCAAAAAGATGCAACGAATAAAAAGTTCCTGCCTGCCCTGGTGCAGGCGGTAGTGGCCTTCAAGGATCAGCGATGGGCAACCGCTTTCATGCAGAACAGCCAGGTATTTTATATCGACATCATCCCGCTGTTGCCGGTGAAGGAGCAGGAATTTTACAGTATCAAATTTATCGATCAGTTTGCGGAGAATATTATTGAGCATGCCATTAAACGGGAGGATACCTGGAGCATCGATCTTACCCGGGCCATTTTTATCCATACCGCAAGAAGTGTTTATCAGTATAATCGGTCCTTTTACAGCCGTTATATCCATTGCATACCGGTAGGTATTGTTACCGAACTGGAGAAATGTGCGCCGCCGGAAGAATACCTGGCTACCACCTGGCGCAATACCGGTGAATATATCACCCGGCTCCTTGAGCTGAAGAAACAAACCATTCAATCCTTCAACGACTAAACAATTATATCATTATGTCAACCTTATTACGTCAGCACGCCGAACAATTATATGCCCAGGAGCTGGAAGAGCTGCAGAAGCAGGATACGGGCAAACGCCCGCACAACTGGAAATTGACGCCGCAGGCCGTGGTCACCTACCTTACCGGTGGTAAACTGAAAAATGGTTTTGAGGTTTCGCCCAAATATATTGGTAACAAAAGGCTGATGGAGATCGCCGTGGCTACACTCACCACCGACCGCGCCTTGTTGTTATATGGGTTGCCGGGTACTGCCAAAAGCTGGGTGAGTGAACATTTGTCGGCAGCTGTTTCCGGCGATTCAACGATGATCGTACAGGGCACTGCGGGCACCAGTGAAGAAGCCATTCGCTATGGCTGGAACTATGCGCGCCTGCTGGCCGAAGGGCCCTCTGAAAAAGCACTGGTGGAAACGCCCATCATGCGGTCGATGAAGGAAGGGAAAATTGCGCGTATCGAAGAGCTTACCCGTATAGGCGCCGATGTGCAGGATACGCTGATCACGATCCTGTCAGAAAAAACATTGCCGGTTCCCGAGCTCAATACCGAAGTGCAGGCCGTAAAGGGGTTTAATGTAATTGCCACGGCCAATAACCGCGACAAAGGAGTGAATGAATTGTCAAGCGCTTTAAAGCGCCGGTTCAACACCGTTATCTTACCGGTTCCTGATTCCATAGAGGAGGAAATTGATATTGTAAAACGCCGGGTGGAAAGTTTTGAGAAGATCATGGAATTACCGGCTGAACCGCCAGCGCTGCAGGAGATCCGCCGGATCGTGACCATCTTCCGCGAACTGCGCAGCGGCGTTACCACCGATGGAAAGACCAGGATCAAAATACCCAGTGGTACCCTCAGCACGGCAGAAGCCATTTCCGTGGTAAATAACGGACTGGCAATGGCTGCTTATTTCGGTGATGGCCAGTTGAAGGCGGCAGACCTGGCTGCCGGTATCATCGGTTCTGTGGTAAAAGATCCGGTGCAGGACAAACTGGTATGGCAGGAATACCTGGAAACAGTGGTAAAGCCAAGGGAAGACTGGAAAGATATCTATCGCGCCTGCCGGGATCTGATATAAGCCCGATTCACCAGTTACCGGTTACCAGTTGCCGGTTACCCGTTTCGCGGCCAGCAACGAATATTACCCATTGACCATTCACCATTCACCATGATTCACATCTTAGGCATACGGCACCACGGACCCGGCTCGGCCAAAAATGTAAAGGATTTTCTGGAAGCAGTAAAGCCGGATATCGTATTGGTAGAAGGGCCGCCCGAAGCAGATCCATTATTGGAATGGGTAACCCATGCGGAATTGAAACCGCCGGTTGCTATCCTGGTGTATCAACCCGATGATCTGCAACGTTCTTCCTTTTATCCCTTTGCCGAATTCTCACCTGAGTGGCAGGCCATAACATATGCCCGCAGGAATAAGGTCCATGTGCGCTTTATGGACCTGCCCATGGGCCATCATCTTGCCCTCGAAAACGAAACTAAAAAGGTAAATGAAGCGCCGGGCGCTGCCGGTCCATCGGTGAATAGTTATGCCTGGCGCAATAATGAAGTGGCCGCAGCAACAGCATTGCGAAAAGACCCGATCGCCTACCTCGCAGCAGCCGCCGGTTATGACGATGGCGAAAAATGGTGGGAACACATGTTTGAGCACCGGCAAAACCGGGAACAGGTCTTTGATGCGGTCACAGAAGCCATGCAGGTCTTGCGCGAAGCTTTTCCGCAGCCCGAAGACCACATGGAACAATTGCGGGAAGCCTGGATGCGTAAGACCATCAGGCAGGCGGAAAAGGAGTTGTTTCAAAATATAGCGGTGATCTGCGGCGCCTGGCACGCCCCGGCGCTGGTATCGATGCCGAAGCCCAAAGAAGACAATGAGCTGTTGAAAGGATTGCCTAAAGTAAAAGTAGAATGCACCTGGATCCCCTGGACCTATAGCCGGCTTAGCTACTACAGTGGTTATGGCGCCGGTATCGGATCGCCGGGCTGGTACGATCATATCTGGCATCATCCCGCTGATGATGGCACCCGCTGGATGGCGAAAGTGGCCAAATTGTTCCGGACAAAACAAATGGACACTTCCGTAGCGCATGTTATTGAAGCGGTGCGCCTGGCTGAATCGCTGGCCAGTCTGCGCAATTTGTACAAGGCGGGACTGGAAGAACTGAACGAAGCTACCCAAACCGTACTCTGTAATGGAGAAAGTATTTTGATGCAGCTGATCAACGATGAACTGATCGTAAGCAACCGGATCGGTGAAGTGCCTCAGCAAATACCCAAACCACCCTTGCAGCTGGATATAGAAAAATTACAGAAGAGACTGCGCTTGCCGGCAACCGCCGATTTTAAAGATTATACGCTTGACCTGCGTAAGGAAAACGATCTGGAGCGAAGCATCTTCTTACACCGCCTGCAGTTACTCGATATAAACTGGGGCGAACAGCATGAGGTGTCGGGCAAAGGCACCTTTAAAGAATTATGGCGTTTGCAATGGAATCCTGAATTGTCGATCAATATCATTGAAAAGGGCAATTGGGGTAATACCGTGGCAGAAGCGGCGGAGAGATTTGTGATCGCAAAAGCCGGTGAGGCTGGCACCCTCAGTACCGTTACCGGTTTGCTGGAGCATACCATCCCCGCAGAATTACACCGGGCGGTAGAAGTATGCATACAAAGCATTAATAACCTGGCAGCCGCCAGCGGCGATGTGATACAGCTGATGGAAGTGGTGCCAGGCCTGGTGCAGGTAAGCCGCTATGGCAGTGTGCGAAAGACCGACGCCGACCTGGTTCTGGGCATTGTAAACAGTATGCTCACCCGTATTTACGTTAGCCTGCCTGCCGCCTGTACGGCGCTGACCGATGAGGCAGCCCAAAAGCTGTTGGAGCTTTTCTTCAAATTGAATGATGCGGTGAATGTTCTACAGCAGCCCGACCTTACCGGTCAATGGCAGCAAACCCTGCAGGCCATTGCAGCGGCAGATAATACCTCGCCAATGATCGCCGGTTATGCCACCAGGTTACTGGCCGATTTTAGATTACTGGAAGGCGATGCGCTGGTGCGGGTCTTTCATTACGCCATGTCGGCCGCAACGCCGCCCGATAAAGCAGCTGCCTGGCTGGAAGGGTTTTTAAAAGGCAGCGGTACTATTTTGTTGGTTGACGAAGAGCTCTGGAGCCTGGTGAACAATTGGGTGAATATCCTGGATGAAGAAACCTTTACCAGCGTCTTGCCATTGTTGCGCAGGACCTTTTCGGGTTTTTCTTCCCCCGAAAGAAAAAAGCTGGGCGAGAAGGTAAAAACCGGCGGCGCCGGCGCTGCCGGCAGGCCGCTGGCAGATGCCAGCCTGGATGAAGAAAGGGCCAGGCAGGGCATCCCGGTTATTTTGCAATTATTGGGTATAAAAAGCTAAGCAATGATCAATGAACACCATATCCGCAAATGGCGCCTGATCCTGGGCGGACAGGAAAACGATGGCACCGGCATTTCGCTGAACGAACGCGATCTGCAAATGGATAAAACGCTGGAAGCGTTATATGACAGCACCCGCCAGGGCGGCCTGGGACCTTCTTCGCCCAATGTAGCCCGCTGGCTGGGCGACATCCGTACTTTTTTCCCTTCTTCGATTGTGCAGGTGATGCAGCAGGATGCCTTACATAGATTGAATCTTACGCAGATGTTATTTGAAAAGGAAATGTTGCAGCATGTTGAACCCGATGTTCACCTGGTAGCCACCTTAATGACATTGAGCAAAGTGATCCCTGATAAAACAAAAGACACTGCCCGCATGGTGGTGCGCAAAGTGGTAGATGAATTATTGCGTAAACTGTCGCAGCCAACACAGCAGGCGATCATCGGCAGTTTGAACAGAAGTGCACGCAATCGCCGGCCCCGGCATAACGAGATCAACTGGCATGCTACCATCCGGAAAAACCTGAAACACTACCAGCCCGATTACAAGACCATCATTCCTGAAACAAGGATCGGGTATGGACGGAAACGTAGTTCATTAAAAGATGTGGTTCTATGTATCGATCAAAGCGGATCGATGGGCACATCCGTTGTGTATTCCGGCATCTTTGGCTCGGTGATGGCCTCTATTCCGGCTATCAAAACAAAAATGGTGGTATTTGATACTGCCGTAACAGATCTCACGGAGGAGCTTAATGACCCGGTTGAATTATTATTCGGCGTGCAGTTAGGCGGAGGAACCGATATCAACATGGCGCTTACCTATTGCCAGCAGATTATTACCAAACCCAATGATACCGTTTTGGTATTGATCACTGACTTGTATGAAGGCGGCCATGAAGATAAAATGCGTAAGCGGGCGGCTGAACTGGTAGCGGCCGGTGTACAGGTGGTCGTACTGCTCGCCTTAAATGATGAAGGCGCTCCCTTCTACGACCATAATAATGCACAATACTTTTCCAACCTGGGCATTCCTGTTTTTGCCTGTACACCCGATAAATTTCCCGACCTGATGGCGGCAGCCCTGGGCAAACAGGATATAGGCCTGTGGGCGGCGAAAGAAGATCTGGTGTTGAAGAAATAGATGTAAGCTTATTTGAAACCGTGCCACCGTTCGTTGGGGTCGCCAGGGAAAACGGTGGCACGGTTTATTACGCTATTGTTGCGAGTATATACTTAAGTAACCACACTCCCGGATCGCTTCTTTATAAAATTGGGTATTGCTGTATTGTTGTTTCAATGCTTTGAATCCGTTCCAGGGCAGGAAATCAGGCAGCTTTGCCTGGTCGCCATACTGGTAATTCCGGTTCTTATACAAGGTTTGGTTATACCATTGATTGCGGTCGCATTTGGCCAGCATGAAATGGCATTTTGCTTTTTGTTCATTGGTTTTGGCCGCATTCAATGCCAGGCTGTAATACTTCTCAGCCATTTTCATATCGATGAGGAAGTCGCGATAACTACTATCAATGGCAAAAGGTGAATAATGGGATGAACCTGTTATTTTGCCTTCATAGTAAGCGCGGGCATTGCCATAATGGGTGATATTGTAAAACGCATTCGCTACCAGCATGGCATTGCTGTACACCTCGCTGTTGGCTTTGATCTTGTCCTCCATTTCTTTCATTTTTTTTAGCAGGTCCAGCTTCGTGTATTTTATCTTTTGGGGCGCTTCGTGGTCGCAGTCGTGGCAATCCTGCAGGCGGCCATTGAAGGGGTTGCCCGGCAGCGGGGCGCTGGCCGGTACTGTTTCCATTTTAGCGATCGCTTCCTCCAGTTTGTCGTCATAGGTTAAACGGATGGCCTGGTATTCCACCAGATCATTGCCGGTAAGCGGATACAATGCCACACACAGCGTTTCAAAGGGCGTTTTATTCGCTTTGTTCAGAAAGCTTTTCATGCCTTCTATATTGGCATCGCTGGTGTAAAATGCCGGGTAATTATTGAAGCAAACTGCTTTTACAAATTCTTTTTGTTTAATGTACCGGCCGGCGAGGGTGTTCTTTATCCATTGATAAGCGGTAGTATAGCGGAAAGTTTCATCCGGTGCTTTCATATTTTGCAACCAGTTCAGGTCTGCCAGTACTTTATTTTCCAGTTTACTGTCTGCCTTCGGCGTGCCGGCAACGGTATTTACCAGTTTCAATAACCGCAGCTGCCATTGCACCAGTTCCTGTTTAGGCAATTTCTTTTCTGCAGCGGCATAGGAGCTGGAAGCCTGTTTAAAATCACCATTCAGCATGTGCAGGTAACCGGCTGCCATATGCCACATATAAGGCTGATGGGTATTACCGGCTTGTGCAATGCGGTTTACGAGGGCCAGCAGGTCGCTGGTGCTGGTGTCTTTTTTGAATTGCAGGCTTTTATTGGTGTATTCATGGTCCCAGCTGCTGAATTTTTGTTCCTCTTTATTTACTGCGCGGGTCAATAACAGGTTCAGCTTTTCGCTGCGCGGGTTCAGGTTATAAATTTCCTGTATGGCCCTTTTTTCATCGGTATAGAATATGCCCAGCATTTGCCACAGGGTTGCCTTTTCGTCGTTATTGGCGCATAAGGCCAGGGTGGCTTTCCATTCACTTTCTTCTTTAGGGCCAAAGCTCCAATGCGCGACTGTTTTCAGGGCATCGCAGCCGTCGTACACCTTGCTGTAATAATAAGCGCCTTTGGGAAAATTCTTTAATTTATAACAGGCGCCGGCTGCATAGGCCATCGTGCGATAGTAGATCTCATTCTTTTCAAAGGATTGCTCGTTTTTCTCAAAAAGGTCCAGCGCATGTTGTGCAGGGCCGTTAAAGAAATAAGAACGTTCCAGTTGGAACCAGTACCGTTGTTTTAAAAATGCGTCTTTTGCCTGCGTAAATTCCTGCAGCAGTTCTTTGTTCAATGCTGCGGTGTTTATTTGCACGGGCTTTTTCTTCGATTCATAATCCCAGGCATATTCGAGGTTGACAACAGCGAATGCCTCGCTTTTTTTCGCGAGTGTCAAATACCTGATAAAGTCTGCGGTCTTTTTGTCGTTTTTCCGGAACAAGGAAAATGATTGCGTGGTTAAAGGCAACGTTTTCAGTTTACCTGCCTGGTAGGCAGCCAGGCTGTCGATGGTTGCTGCAGGAGCATGGAGCAGCAGGAATTCGAGCTCGCTGCGGGGCGTTGCATTACCCAGGTAGCTGGTCCAATCGTTTATATTGGATCCATTGAAGCGGGTATTGTGTTCAGTATCGTGACCGATGCCATAATAAAACACATCAGAATAAAAGAAGGGGCGGTAAGCATCGGCTACAAATGCTTCGGGGGTGAAACTTGAATCGCCATATTCAGGGCCCCAGTCGCCTGCGCAGGCCACTATAATGCCGGTGCCAACAGCGAATGAACTAGCGAATGTTACTAAGTACTTTTTTGAAAATATCTTTTTCATATTGAACGAGGTTAGTGCTGTCAAGATCATAAAAGATCAACTTGCCTATACGATTATTTGTATGTTGGTTGATCTGGGTTGTAATATCGAGCAGGTCATTGGCTGGAACATGCTCCGGTTTAATGAGATCCTTTTCCTTAAAATAATAACCGGCCTTGAAACAGGCGTTTTTTGCGATATACGATCCGTTGTTTGCGCTGATAAAATTAGAATCATTTTCAAACTGGCCGGTCTTAATTTTATTCAGCAGTTCCACCACCTTGCCATCGCGTATTTTTAGCGCCCAGGAGAAAAGGGGCAGGGCAATATCCATGGGCAAAGGGTAGGATTTGATATAACTGTTGTACCGGTTCGCCACCGCTTTTTCGTAAATGGAATTATTGTTATCACCGGTAATAGCGCCCATATTGTAATACATCAGTACTCCATAATCGACCGGCGGAATGCCGGTTCTTTCCTTGTATTTTACCTGGTGAAGCCGGATGGTAGCAGAGACGGTTAGTTGGGCCTTCGTTATAGCCCGGTACTGGCGGATGAATTCGAAGAATTTATCGCGGGTGCGTTCCGTCCAGTCGCAGTCGAATTGTATTTCCCGGGTCATTAATTGTTGGGATCGATTGATCTGGGTCACCAGGCCGGCTACATTCCGGGCCAATGTGGAGATCTCTGATGCGGCGAGCCTTTCGAAGGTCCTGTTTATAATGAAAATTACCGGAATGATCCTGTAAGAGCGTACGGTTGAATCGAGGATGACAGGTGATACCGGCATGGGCTGCGTTTCCCCCTCTTTATAGTCGACGTCAAAATACCGTACATACAGTGAGGTAACGGCATGTTCCTTTAAGACGTTTTTTTCGTATTCGTTGAGGGAGAACTGTGTTTTCCAATAATAAAAGGAAAGTGGTTTGGGCTGATGCCGGCAGCCGGCAATCAATACCAGGAAGAACACCAATGAGCACCAATACTTTTTCATTGCCGACAGGGGTTAAGGAAATGGCCCCTGCAAGATAAAGGCTGTTACGCTTTTACACCAATTAAAATCATCGTGGTGACTGGGTAATCTAATGGTTCCAGCTGCTCATTATTCATGGTGAACAAAGCGCATTTCCCTTCCCAGCGATGCTGCACTATCCAATCATTTGTAAAGGCCCGCGACGCAGCATGAATGGTGAAGCCCGCTTTCAGCAGGTTCGTTTTCCATTCATCAAAATCCCAGAAGCAAAAGGTTTCATGCATTTCGCTTTGCCAGTTGTCGGTATAATCTTTCCGGCTAAGGAATTCCATCACGTTGCGTAAACTCGTTATAATATAGTTTTTATGATGGATGGTAGCTGTTGAGTACTCTAATACATACCCTTCTATCTGCCTGAAATCACGGGCGAAACGCAGGAACCTGGCATAGGTTGACAAGCCGCTGAGGTATTGCGAAAAGACCTGTTTATCGCTGAATGTTTTGTACGGGTCTTCGTTGCTGCCATCTGCATCGTTGAGCCAGCAGTATATGATCTGGTCTTTGTTGGCCGGACCCACGACATCGCGATTGACCCATACACCGCCGGGCGCCAGCTCTTCATACCGGTTTTGAATGAATTGCAGCAGGTCATTCCGGCTTCCGTACGATTCAATTTCATGGGTGAGGGAGGAACTGTGGATGGTGTTCATGGAATTGCGTTCAAATACCAGTCCGGTCACGGCGTTTTTCTGCGAGAAGAAAACGAAGGGGTTAATGAACTCGCCATTTTCTTTCCGTTGCTGGCACAGCACATATAAATAACGCGACACCTCGATGCCATAAAAATCAGATTCGCGCAGGCGTTCATCTTTACAGGCGAGTTTGATCCATGACCCTACTGCACATCCGATGTCGCCGATACGGCCGGGTTGAATGAAACCGGCTGTATCGTGGTATTTCATTTCAGCGATCTCATCCATCTGGCGAACGTATACATTGTAGTCGCGGGTTTCGGTAAGATCGCCGTCACTGCTGATCATGGCATCCCTGAACAGCATTTGCACTTTTTCGCCGCAGCGGTATTTGCGCCAGACATTATAGGCCGAAGCATGCATATGTTCCTGGACGAAGGGATCTTTTTGCCAGTGATGGCTGTTGGCTATATGTTCTACCACATCCCAGGGCATGGGCGTATGGTGCTGCCAGGTAGTGAGGTCCTGCAACTCAGCCGGCAGGATAGTAAAGCCAAGCTGGTGGTACATATTTAATACCGGGGTAGAACAAATGATAATGGTATTGGCCGGTGTGCAATGGAACAGGCCTTCGCTGTCGTGCTGAATACGTTTGAGTGTGTAGCCCGCAAAATTGGGAACCTGTCCAACATCGTCGATGCCATACATATAGGTCGGACAGTTCAGGGCATTGCCAAAATCTTCGATGGCTATGGCGCGCAGGTAGAAGGGCAATGGGTTGCGGCGGGTATTGGAGTGGTTGGCGGAAGTAACGGCAAAAACGACGGCCTCAATGTTTTCAGTAATGCCAATGGTCTTGCCAAATACATCTTTTTCTTTTTCCAGGCCATTTTGTATAAGCCGTTGAATATAGTGAAACTGAAATCGGGTGAGCAATTGGTGGCGTCCGGGAATCAACAGGTACATGAATCAGATTTGCGTTAAAGATACGGGTTAATGTGCTGATTAGCTGATATGCTGATGTGCTAATGCTTTCTGTGCGATTTATACCACCTATTTAACGCTTAAGCGAATGCCAGAACTGATTCGTGAGGTTATTAACTAAATTCCGGAGGGGTGGAAAACTTTGTATTTTCAAATAGCATATTATCGCATTATGCACAGGTTGGTACTATAGCCGAATGTTTTATCTTGCAGTCCATGTCAGTATCCGGTTCAGAGATCAAAGTTGCTGTAGACGCCATCGTGTTCGGGTATTCTAAGAACGAAGGTGTATCTATCTTGCTTATTCAACGGAAGTATCCGCCCTTCAAAAATTCATGGGCGATACCGGGCGGTTTTGTACTGCCGGAAGAGTCGCTGGAAGACGCAGTTCGCCGCGAATTGCGGGAAGAGACCGGGATTGAAGTAAATTACCTGGAACAGTTATATACGTTTGGCGATCCTGATCGCGATCCGCGCAAAAGGGTGATCTCCGTTGCCTATTTTGCATTGGTAAAAAGCAGCCAGTTTCAGCAATTGAAGGCCAGTACTGATGCCGAGAATGCACAATGGTTCAATTTCAAATCCCTGCCGCCGCTGGCATTTGATCATAAGAAGATCCTGAACCTGGCCATCGAGCGGGTGCGCACCAAGATCCGCTATCAGCCGATCGGTTTTGAACTACTCGACCGTAAATTCCCGTTTGCCGACCTGGAAAAGCTCTATGTTAGTTTGCTTGACCGCGAAATAGACCGGCGTAATTTTTATAAAAAGGTAATGGCCCTGGGCATTCTTGATGAAACCGATGAGCTGGCAAAAAGTGAAGGCAAAGGCCGGCCAGGCAAAATGTACCAGTTCAATAAAAAGCGCTACCAGGAATTGGTGAAAGAGGGGATTAATTTTGAGATATAAAATATTTGCTGGCGCAACGCGGCATCTTACACCGGAAGTACAATAAGCGATGAACGCCATTGGATAGGTTTAGTTACTTGATGTATGTAACCTTTGACACCAGTTACATTCTTAATACACGTTGTAGCCTTTCCTGGTCTGTTCAACTGAACATCGGGAACTTCGATCGATGGTGGCAGATGGTAGCCATTGCTGCTGCTGTTGTTAGCGTCAAAACCTTCTAAGGATCAGCGCTCTGTCGCTCTTGCTGGTTACTGCTACGTAATCGGCCAGTTCGTCGTAAATAGTTTTTAGCATACCGTTTATAGCTCGAAAAGGTGCCTGAAGAGTTTGTGGCGTACAGTTTCGAGCTCGAAACCGGCCTCTAAGAGTTTGTGACGTATGGTTTATAGCTCGAAGCGGGTCGTTAATAGTTTTTAGCGCATTGTTTAAAATTATTAATTGTGCGTTTATTTTTTTGGCACATCTTCTCCCAGGGCGAATTCCCGGCTCAATTGCGCCTTTCCTGCGAATACGCTTTCCGCATTCCTTAGGATCAACTAATTAAGGACGACCGGTAACATTTATTTTGCGTTTGTTTTACGCAAAATTTGGATAATCCAATGGCGCGTTATAAATTTGCGTATAAATAACGCAAAATGAAAGCAACTGGTGTTATTATAGCAAGGTTTCAAACCCCTTACCTGCACGACGGACATAAATATTTGTTGGATGAAATTCGTTCCAAACACAATAAAGTAGTGGTGGTGCTGGGCGTATCGCCGGTAAAAGGCAGCCGCCGCAATCCATTCGATTTTTATACCCGTGAGCGTTTATTAAAACAATATGCCCCTGAATTGATGGTATTGCCCCTGAGCGATCATCCTTCCGATGAAACCTGGAGCAAACAGTTAGATACGCTTCTGCAAAATACCTTTCCGCAGGAATCGTTTATACTCTACGGCAGCCGCGACTGTTTTATTCCTTATTACAGCGGGCATTTACAGGTAGTGGCCTTGCCGGAATTTGGCGAATATTCCGCTACCGCTATCCGGAACGAAAATAGCGACAAGGTATTGGATACGACAGATTTCAGAATGGGCGTTAACTATGCTTACCAGAACACGTATTCAAAGGTCTATCCTACTGTTGATATCGCCGTTTTGAAGGACAACGATACGCAGCTCTTGTTAGGCAAAAAGAGTAATTCGCCCCAATGGCGTTTTCCGGGAGGTTTTGCAGATCCGACAGATGCGGATTATGAAGCGGCTGCCCGCCGTGAGCTGCAGGAAGAATGTGGCGATATCGAAGTGAGTGCTATGCAATATGTGGGTTCTGCCAAAATAGATGACTGGCGATATCGTTCTGAGGAAGATAAGATCATTACTATGTTCTTTAAGACCCAATGGGTATTTGGCCAGGCGCAGGCCAACGACGATCTGAAAGAACTGGCCTGGTTCCCGGTACGGGAACTTTCATCAATGATGCAACAGGGAACCATTGCCAAAGAACACCATGTACTGGTAAACCTGTTATTGAAAAACCTGAACATATTATAAAGCGTCCCTTAATAACCCTTAATAACATTTAAACTTACATCATATGAAAACGCAGGAGAACATTGTCTTACTGGCCGACGCCTATAAATATTCTCACCATAAATTATACTATCCCGGAACGACAAAGATCTATTCTTATCTCGAAAGCCGCGGTGGACAATTCAATGAAACCATTTTTTTCGGGCTGCAATACTTTTTAAAATATTATCTCGAAGGCAATGTGATCACCAAAGAAAAGATCGATGCGGCCGAAACATTTTTAACGCAGGTATTTGGCAGAACCGATGTGTTTGACCGCAGCAAGTTCGATTACATTCTGAAAAAATACAATGGGCGTTTACCCGTTCGCATCAAAGCGGTGCCCGAGGGAACCGTAGTACCGGTAAATAATGTCTTAATGACGATTGAAAATACCGATCCGGAATGTTTCTGGTTATCAAACTTCCTCGAAACCCTGTTGATGCAGGTCTGGTATCCCTGTACCGTAGCTACTGTTTCCCGGGAAGTGAGAAAGATCGTGGAAGAGTATTTCGAAGAAACTGCGTCAGAAGCGTCAAAAGCGGCTATTGATTTCGTATTGAACGATTTTGGATTCCGGGGCGCCAGTTCTGTAGAAAGTGCCGGCCTGGGCGGTGCGGCCCACCTGATCAATTTCATGGGCAGCGACACCCTGATGGGCAGTGTTGTAGCACAACGCTATTACGAGGCGCAGAAAGTCTACGGCTTATCGGTGCCCGCAACCGAGCACTCGGTTTGTACCCTGTTGGGCGAAGAAGGCGAACTGGAGATCTTCAAACATATCCTGAGAACCTTTCCAACGGGTATCGTAGCCTGTGTGTCTGACTCATTCGACATTTTCAGGGCCTGCAGTGAATACTGGGGCACTGAATTAAAAGACCTGGTATTAGGCAGGGATGGCGTGCTGGTGATCCGGCCAGACAGTGGTGATCCTGTATTTACCTTATTGCGGGTATTCGACATCTTGTTGAACAAGTTCGGTTATACGATCAATGAAAAAGGATACAAAGTATTGCCACCCCAGGTGCGTGTATTACAGGGCGATGGCGTTAATGTGCAGGCCATCCGCAGTATTTACGGGGCATTGAAAGTAAATGGCATCAGTGCAGAGAACCTGCTGTTGGGTATGGGGGGCGCTTTATTGCAAAAGGTGGACAGGGATACGCAGAAGTTTGCTTTTAAATGTTCTTATGCCGAAGTAAGTGGCAAGCCGGTAGATGTGCAAAAGCACCCGGTTGAAGTAGATGCACATGGTAAACTGGTGCAATCATTCAAAAGATCAAAAGCCGGACAGTTAAAATTGATCCGCACCGATGCCGGCTATCAAACGGTGAGAAAAGAAACATCACCCGGTTATGAAGACCAGATGATCACCGTATTCGAGAATGGAGAAATTATCAATACCAACAGTTTCGAAGAGATCAGGGAAAGAGCGGTGGTTGCGAAAGAGGTGCAGTTAATGTAGATAAAAAATATGAATTATGAATCAAGCTAAAAGAAAAGCAATAGCAGAAGATACATTACAGATCTTAGAAAAAGGATTTTATACTAATAGACGAGGCGAAAAAGTAGATCTGGCTCTTATTCAAAAGAAAGCAGAAGAGAATACCCGCTTGTTCAGGCCGCAGGAATTGGATGAATTACTGGACAGGCTGAAGAAAGATAACAGCTTTGAAACGAAATATGAAGTGACCAATGAAACCACGCTCGATGCGGCGCGCCGTTTGGCAGCAGAAGGCGTACAGCATATCATGTGCTTGAATTTTGCTTCGGCGAAGAATCCCGGCGGTGGTTTTTTGGGTGGCGCCCTGGCGCAGGAGGAATGTATTGCACGGGCAAGCGGTTTGTATCCCACCCTTCTGCAGGCGGCAGCATATTACGAATACCACCGCATGCATAGGAGCGGTTTGTACTCTGACCATATGATCTATTCACCCGGCGTGCCTATCATTAAAGATGAAGGCGGACTTGAACTGGATGAACCGGTATGTATCAGTATCGTTACTGCTCCGGCCGTAAATGCAGGTGTTATCAAAAGAGATGATGGTGGCAGCACCGATAAAATAATCCCTGCAATGAAGGCGCGAATCGAAAAATTGTTAGCACTCTGTATGCACTACCGCCATACTACCCTGATACTGGGCGCCTGGGGATGCGGCGTATTCCGTAATGATCCCGATATGATAGCCGGATTATTCCACGAAGCGTTGACCGGGCCATTTGCTAACCAGTTTGACCGGGTTTTGTTTGCGGTTAAGACGAATAAGGAAGAGATCATTGAACCGTTTGCGAAGAGGTTCAGGAATTAAAGTAACCAAAGGGTTTAAATAACTAATTGCAGTATCAACGAATTTTTAAATCAACAGTATGAAAGTAACCCCCGTTCACGGCGCATTGTTTGGCGTAGCCATCGGTGATGCATTGGGCGTACCGGTAGAAATGATAAAGCGGGATGTGTTGGCGCAAGACCCCGTTAGGGATCTTGTAGGCTATAAACAACATAATCAACCAGCCGGCACTTTTTCTGATGACAGCTCCCTCACTTTTTGTCTGGCCGAGTCATTGTGCAACGGATACGACCTGCATGATGTCGGAGAACGGTTTGTAAAATATTTCTTTGAAGCATACTGGACGGCCGGTGGTGTTGTGTTTGGTGTTGGTAAAACAACAGAGATCGCAATAACAAAGTTAAGGGATGGCGTTTCACCCGCTGACTCAGGCAACTACGATGAAGGTTGCAGTGGCAATGGTTCATTGATGCGTATTCTTCCTTTGTTATTTTATGTGATGGACTTTGAAATAGAAAAGCGCTATGAAATAACCAGGGAAGTGGCCTGCATAACACATGGAAGCATGCAAACGATATTGCCTTGTTTTTATTACCTCGAGTTTGCGCTCGAACTCTTACAGGGCAGCCAGAAGCAAATGGCATACGACAATACCGCAAAAACAGTTGCTGATTTTTTGGCAGGCAGCAGCCTTGGTGAGCAGGCCAGGAATGTATTAACACCACTGCTTTTCGAGGATATAACAAAGCGAAGCAGCGCGTCCATTCTAACGACCCATCAGGCGGTTCTTACCATCCAGGCAGCTATGTATTGTTTTATGCAAACAGACAATTACAGCGACGCCGTTTTAATGGCCGTGAATATGGGTGATGACACTGATACCACCGCTGCCGTAACCGGAGGTTTGGCCGGTTTGTACTATGGATTTGAATCCATTCCCGAAAAATGGAGAAAAGAAATTAAAAGAAGTAATGAGATCCATGACCTTTGCGACCGGCTCTCTAAGGCCATGGGTTTAACATGAGGATTATTTTTTATGGAAAAACAAATAAAAAATATTGG
Source organism: Longitalea arenae (assembly GCF_016924755.1). Taxonomy (GTDB): domain Bacteria; phylum Bacteroidota; class Bacteroidia; order Chitinophagales; family Chitinophagaceae; genus Niastella; species Niastella arenae. Next base: position 81,677 of record NZ_JAFFJX010000008.1, read on the forward strand.
TAAATTTTTGAGCCTGGTGCTGCGTCATGAGCCGCAACATATGGGACTCACGCTTAATGAGGAAGGCTGGGCCAGCGTGCCGGAACTGATCGAAAAATTCAATCAAAGAGGCGTACGACTCGATTTTGCCATGCTGCAACTGGTAGTAGATACGAACGACAAAAAGAGGTTTTCTTTTAATGAAGATAAAACCCGCATCAGGGCCAGCCAGGGTCACACTGTTGAGGTTGATCTGAATCTGCCAGAACAAACACCTCCGGAATTTTTATATCATGGCGCCGCCGATAAATACATAAACGCCATCCGCCAGCATGGCCTGCAAAAGATGAAAAGGCACCATGTGCATTTGACGGCTGATATCGAAACCGCCCGCCAGGTGGGACAACGCCGTGGCAGGCCGGTAATTCTGGTAATAAAGGCATTGGCCCTGCATGAGCAGGGACATAAATTTTATTTGTCGGCCAACGGCGTATGGCTGACTGATTTTGTGCCGCCCGCATTTATATTGTTCGAGTAAGAAATGTTAAATGCCGCTTACTAAACCAGTAAACCTTTTTTTCGCTTCCCTGTTACTATATGCATGTCGCTACAATTAAGTGTCCTGGACCAAACCCCCATTCGCCGGGGCAGCAATGCTGCGGAGGCCTTACAGGAATCTATTGAATTGGTACGCCTGGCCGATAAACTGGGATATACCCGGTACTGGCTCAGTGAACACCATAATACCATAACATTAGCAGGCGCTGCGCCGGAAGTATTAATTGCCCGCCTGGCGGCTGAGAGCAAAAGGATCCGGCTGGGCTCAGGGGGCATCATGCTTCCCAATCACAGCACGTTGAAAGTGGCGGAAAATTTTAAATTGCTGGAAGCATTGTATCCGCAACGGATCGACCTGGGTGTGGGCCGCGCGCCGGGTGGCGACCGCATCACCGCCCAGTTACTGAATCCTTCCAATACATTCGATCCGCAGGAATACATTCAGCAGATCAGCGATCTGCAGGATTTTTTAACCGATCATCCTAACTACAATAATATCCAGGGTAAAGTGCGGGCTATTCCACAGATCGATACCGTTCCGGAAATGTGGATGCTCACCAGCAGCGGCGAAAGCGCTTACCTGGCCGCACATAGCGGAATGGCTTTAAGTTATGCGCAGTTCATAAACCCGGTTGGCGGAAAAGACGCCATCGCTATCTACCGGCAACGCTTTAAACCTTCGGCCCAATTAACATCCCCTAAAGCAAGTGTTGGCGTTTTTGCATTTTGCTCAGAAGATGCACACAAGGCAGAACAGGTGCAGGCCGTTATGGATTACCGCTTGTTGAGCTTTGAAAAAGGCCGGTACGATGAGATCCCTACATATGAAGCGGCAAGTGCATATAAATATACCGAAAATGAATGGCAGCGTGTTCTGTTCAACAGGCAACGTACCATTGTAGGCACACCAGATATTGTTCAGGAGAAGATAACAGCATTGGCCGCTGAGCTGGATGTTCCCGAAGTGATCCTGGCTACTTTTGCAGAAACCAAAGAAGACCGGTTTCGCAGTTATGAATTGCTGGCGGAAATTTTTAGCTTAACCGCTAATGTGGAAAAATAGTTTCCTTACCGGTACTGCATTATAATGCATTTCAGGCTGTCATTCCAGACAGCCTCTTCTTTTTACTGGTAAATTTTATTTCCTTGTGAAACAAACAGAAGATCGCCAGTGTACCACCTGACTGACGTCTTATTACCTTATCCCCGTGAAACCCAAACCAACCAGTAGACTGAGAAAACAACGCTGAGTCGCAAATCTTTTTTATTAAACTAGTCGTATAGGAATATATGAAAATTAAAGCTATTGTAACGGGTGCATCCGGTATGGTAGGTGAAGGGGTTTTGCATGAATGTCTCCTGCATCCCGATGTAGAGGAAGTGCTGGTTGTTGGCAGAAGAACGGCAGGGGTGCACCATCCCAAACTAAAAGAAATACTGCATAATAATTTTTTCGATCTCTCGCCTGTTAAAGATCAGCTGAGGGGCTATAATGCCTGCTTCTTTTGTTTAGGCGTCTCCTCCGTAGGCATGAAGGAAAAAGAGTATCATCATCTTACGTATGATCTTACCATGCATATGGCGACCATACTGGCCGACCAGAATCCCGGTATGACCTTTTGTTATGTGTCCGGCGCAGGTACTGACAGTACCGAACATGGGAAAATGATGTGGGCCCGCGTAAAAGGACAAACAGAAAATGACCTGCTGCGATTGCCCTTCAAAGCCGCTTATATGTTCAGGCCGGGTTTTATGAAGCCTACCAAAGGATTGAAGAATACATTAAAAGCATACAAATTCATCAGCTGGTTATATCCGGTAGTAAGGCCCCTGTTTCCCAAATATGTTTCCACTTTACGCGAGTTGGGATTGGCGATGATTCATGCGGCCACCCGGGGATACGAAAAGCAGGTGTTGGAAGTAAAGGATATTGTGAAGCTGGCGCAATAAAAGATCCCGCCGGGCGGGATCCAAAAGCAGCGCTTGTCATTGGTTAGCTTTCAAAGAGTATTGAAGGTGCAGGGGTCTCTAACGGATTAATGTGCCGCATAAAATTGTTATTGGGCGATCAATATCTTACTGCTATATTTCCGGCCTTTGATATAAACATTCAGGAAATAAACCCCATTGCCCAGTTTCGGCAATTTCAGGTTGATCATATTCCCGATAAGCACGGGTTGAAGGGGTATACTGATGCCGGTATTGCTCAGCAATTCAACCTGCAGGTGTTGCGCCGATACATTTTCCTGCAAACTGATCTGTACATGATCACGGGCCGGGTTTGGATGAACGACCAGTTTGTTATTATTGTAAACATCATCCAGTTTAGCTGTGACAACTTGTGAATAGCTGATTGAACCGCCGGCGTGCCGCTGTTGTAAACGGTAATAGGTAACCGGGTAGAGAGGCGCCGGATCTTTGGCAATGTGTTTTTGAGCAGCTGAACTACCTGTTGCAGTGATCGTATTGATCGCTTCCCAACTGCTGCCATTGCCTGATCGTTCCAGGATATATGTATCACCTGCCGATTCCTGTTCTGCCGTCCAGCTGATCGTAACGGCATCAGCTTCGGGTTTGGCGTCAAAAGCGCTTATGGTTACCGGAAGGGCCGCGCATAGTGCTCCTGCCACTACTTCGGCAGAGACTGTATAAAAAGTAGCCGGACTGTTTTGATTGTTATAGGAAGTCGTGATCCAGCTCGCATTTCTTGCTGTGCTGGAGATCCTGAACTCATCAAAATTTCCATAGAAACCTTCATCTGCTGCATATTGTGATCTTCCGAAATAATTGGCGGTATTTGTTCCCAAGTTGCTTGGGCGCAGGGTTAATCCCGTATTGGTGGCATTTACAGCGCCGTCATAATAAAGTGTTCCTGTATTGGTACTGGCATCAATGGTTACTGCAAAATGGTGCCAGGCGCCGGTGCCGGTTGTAGTAGCTGAAGATACCTGTTGCTCGGTTCCATTGCCATTGATAGTGATGGCAAACCGTTTCACGCCATTACCAGCCATACTGGGAGTAAGGAACATATTGAAGGTGGTATTTCTGCCAAAATCAAAAATACGTTCCCAACTGGTGTTCACTGTTTCCAGGTACACCCATCCTTCGAACGTGAAATTCGTTACGGTGTTGAATATATTGCTCGGTAATTGCAGATGGCGGGTGGCAGCTCCTGTAGGATAAGGAGAAGAATTATTATTCAACCGGCGGCCTTCTCCGATCTTGGCCGTTACATTGGCGGTACTGTTATCAGTCAGGTTCCTGCCATTTGCCGTACCATCGGTTACGCTGCTGTTAAAATGGTAAACGCCCATATAGTTGGCGTCCCATACCGAAGCAGTGGAAGGATTGGCAACAACGCCCGTTTTGCCATAGAACATATAGATCATCGTATTGCTGCCATTTGTCAGTGAGGGTAGTTGAACCCAGGCAACATATTCTCCGCTGCTGGCTACATACCGTTCTATTTGCATGGGTAGAATAGTGCTGCAGTCGGGCAGCGTGAAAACGATATCATAGCCATTGGCATTTTGAACACGGCCGTCATTGCCGGTTGTTCTTAAAGAAGGATCAGTAAAACTGATCAATACAGGAAAATTGGTTACTGGACCGGCTATGCGCGAACCTTGTATGGTGATGGTTTTTCCATACGTGTAACCTGATAATTGTGCAGTTAGCTTTTGGGTGAAAAGCATGGTTGGGACGAGCAGACAGAAGAATCCCTTCTTCAAAGTGCTACTCTTTACTTTGAACTGTTTCATGGGCCTTAACCAATTAATAAACTTCTGCTTTGTTACGGAATCTCATGTAGCAGGAAAAGCGAAGTCAGGGTTTATAACCGATGGAATTATAAAAAAATTGCCCGGAAGGCCCGGAATATAAAGGGAAACCTTTATTATTTGATATATGTCAACAAGTACCTAGGCGTAATGGAAAATGTATATAAAGTATTAAGCAGGAACAGGATGCAGGAATGCATTATAAACTTGTATATGTTTAATGTCTTATTGCATAAGCTGTAATGCAATCAGCTTTTCATCAGGTTTTCCAACATCGGTAAATGCCTGATCCGTTTGCCACAGGCTTTATACACCGCATTGGCAATAGCGGCTGAAGCCGGCCCCTGGGCTGCTTCTCCGGCGCCCATGGCCTTTTCGTTGGGCTGATCCAATACGACCACCTCCACTTCGGGAACCTCGTTAAAACGCATGATGGGGTAAGATACCCAATCGCGGCTGGTGATATGTTGTGCATCATATTTAACCTGTTCCAGCAGGGTCCAGCTGGCCGATTGTATCAAACCACCTTCTGTTTGATTGATCACGCCATCGGTATTGATCACCTCACCTGAATCGATAGCCGCCCACATTTTTTGCACCTGTATTATTCCTTTTGCTGGTTCTGCAAAGACTTTCGCCGCTACGGCGCAATAGGATGCGGTATTTTTATACCGGGAAAAAGCGATTCCCAAACCTGTATTGGCCGGTAAGCTGATGTTAGCCGTTAGTTCCTGCACTTTTCGAATCACGGCTTTGGCCCGTTCATCAGCCAAATGCGCCAGGCGGAAAGCAAAAGGATCTTTTCCGGCTTTTTCCGCCAGTTCATCCATGAATGATTCAATGGCAAAGATATTCGCATAAGCGCCCAGGCTGCGTAAGGCAGATGCCCGCAATGGACCCTGAACGATATGTGCAGTGATCAGCTGATTGGGAATTGTATAGTATGGTTCTGAATTGCGCGCAGCGCCACCGCCATGTCCTGGTTTTGCTTTGAGTGGCGTGGCTATACTTTGTGCAGCGATGAGGTTGTTGGCTTCACCACCGGGCCTGATGCTGTGGGTATCTGACCACAGGTCGTATTTCCAGCTGGTTATATTCCCTGCGCTATCCAGCACGGCAGCAGCCTCCATGATCATGGCGCTGCCGTAAGGCTCCCACGCATGTTCATCGGCCCGGGTCCATTGCAGTTTAATGTGTTTCCCCGGGTAAGCCATGGCCAGCAATGCCACATCGGCTGCTACATCGTCGGCTCCATTGTGCCCATAACAGCCGCTGCCGGGCACACCGGTAACATGGATCTTTTCTGTGGGCAATTGCAAGAGTTTCGATAAGGAGTTGCGCAAAGGATAAATGCCCTGGGAATGTGACCATACATGCAGTTGCCCATTGTCGTAGATGGCCACGGCGCAGGAAGGGCCGATAGAGGCATGCATGTGGTAGGGCTTAAAATATTGGGCTTTGATCCAGGCGGCATCCTTCCCTGGCAGCGTTCCTTTTATACTTGGTTCATCTGGTTGCTCAGGCAAAGATTTCAAATAAGTGATCAGGTCCCTGGCTGCAGGTAATTTGGCGCCGGCCGACCATTTACTGTTTTGTTGCAACCATCGCTGTGCTTTTATGGCCTGGTATTCTTCTTTGGCAATGATGCCAACAAAACTTCCATTCACCACTGTTTTCAACACCCCGGGATTCGTTTTCTGCAATGCTTTTTCATCGAACTTAAGCAGTTTTGCTTCATATGCTGGCGGCCGTACAATGCTCGCGTACACCATTCCGGGGAAACGCAGGTCCTGCACATAATACGCTTCGCCGCGTACCATATGGTTGAGCTCATTACGCGGAATGGCTTTGCCAACCAGTTTGTATTTGTCTTTTGGTTTCAGGGCAACAGGCGCCTGCACATTATCAGTGAGCTGTTTACCGTTCAACAGCTGATGAAAGGTAAAAACCCGGTCGCCCGAAAGCGTGCAGATCTTGCCGTCAGTAATTGTCAATTGATCAACAGGAATGTTGAACTGTTGGGAAGCCAGTACAAGTAATTTCTGGCGGGCGGCGGCTGCAGCATAACGCACCGCCATGGCGCTCTGTTCAATAGAACCGCTGCCAACGGTATATCCTTCATCGGGTGTGCGGGCGGTATCAGCCAGCACCACCTCTACATTTTTTATTGGAAAGTCAAGCTCTTCGGCGGCTACCTGTGCAATGGCGGTACCAATACCCTGGCCTAATTCCAGCTTGCCGGTGAAAATGCGGATCTGGCCGTTCGCTAATACCTCCAGCCAGGCATTGATATTTGGATGTCTTTTCAAACTTTGCGGCAAATCCTGGAACATCGGCGCCGGCACATCGATGAACGATCCGCTGATAGTGAAACCGATGGCCAGGCACCCGGTATTCTTTAAAAAGTTTCTTCTGTTCATAACCCCATCGTAGGTTTTAGTGCAACGAAAGTTTATATGGAACTATTTTCCCTGTTGTTTGGCGGCAGCCTTTTTTACAGCTTTAATAATGCGGCTCTGGGTGCCGCAGCGGCAAAGGGCGCGTTGCAAGCCGGCCCTGATCTCTGCATCGCTGGGTTGGGACTTTTCGTTGAGCAGGGCAACGGCTGAGATCACCATTCCGTTCATACAATACCCGCATTGCGCGGCCTGTTCCTCAACAAAGGCTTCCTGCACCGGGTGCAAAGTATTATCTGGCCGCACCAGTCCTTCAAGCGTAATAATGTCCTTGTCTTTTACGGCGGCTACGGGTACGAGGCAGCTCGGTTCCGCTTTGCCGTTAAGCAGTACCATGCAGGCGCCGCATTGCTGTAATCCACAACCGTATTTTGGACCGTTCAGGGCCAGTTGATCTCTTAAAACATATAACAGGGGAGTAGCCGGGTCAACAGCAAGGGTATGCTTTTTCCCGTTTACCTGCAATTGGATGGTGCTGTTCATGATGACAAGAATTTTCAGGCGGTTTTGCCGCTGTATGCCAATGGCAATAATTCCCATAAGTTAGGAAATTATGTCCAAAAGAGGTGAGTCGCACCAGGGAGCTGATTATTACAGGCATTAAAAAACAGGAGGAGAATTTTAATGTGCCCAATACAGGCGCTTGCCGGAACGCGCAGGCAATTACCGGCTTTAGCGCCTGTAGCTGCAACACGTACAGGGCTAAAGCATAACCGGTAATGAATATTGATTAGATGGTAAAGCTGAATCTGCGCACCTTTTAGTGAGCTTCTTGCGGGCTCGCATCGTTCCTTATCTTTTTGTCTTCCAGGAAGCCATTCGATTTCACCCATAGGGTAAGTGAAATAAGAGAAGTAAGGATCATTAAACTCGACAGGTTGACTTCGCCTTTCAGGTACAGGATAGCACTTACAATACAACTAACGACAATGCAGGCCAGTTCTAACAGCAGGTAAACAATTTTCATATGGTACGGTTGGTTTATGATGAATGAATAAATACGCATTTGTTTATCAGCACAGGCTGATAACATACCAATACAATTTGCTGGTTGGTTCCGGGAAATGGAACGGTTACATGTGCGTAAGGAAATTGGAAACAGAACGGGCAGTTAAATACAGGCCAGGGGCAATAAGCCTGTGTGCTTTACAAATTTGGCATCCAAATCTTAATAGTGCAAGCTTTTACCGATGTTTATCAGATATTTATTTTAATAATGGTGAACTGCTTTGTTGCTTTCCGATTACAGTTGTTAAATAGTTGCAGATTACAATTGAACAATATCAAAAATAGGCACCGGCGGGTCGAATGACTGGTTATCTTCCGGCTGGTTATAGATCCTGTTTACAATGTCCATCCCCTTTACCACTTTACCGAAAGCTGCATAGCCCTGTTTATCGGGATTGTTCTCGCCGCCAAAATCGAAACCGGGTTGATCGCCCAGGCAAATAAAGAATTCGCTGGTGGCCGTTCCCGGCGCCAGGCGGGCTAATGAAATAACGCCATTCTTATGCTGTAAACCGGTTTGTTGTGTGGTCTCATGGGGAATGCCGCTAAGCGTATCGTGCACTTTGGGATTGGAGCGGTACAAACCTCCCTGGATCAGTTCCGCCTTTTCTGCATTGGAAGGCTGATTATCGCTATTCAATACACGGTAAAACGAACTGTTCTTATAATAACCGGCTTTTACATAAGAAAGAAATGCCGCTACCGTCTTCGGCGCCTGATCAGGATATAATTCCACTTCAATATCACCCAGCTTGGTTTGTATTTCAATATGCGGGTTTTTATACCTGGGTCCACAGGCCGCCATCATTAAAGAGATGGTTAAAATAAGAAGGTATAGCTTGCGCATGCGTTGGTTTTAACAATGCAAATTAAATGGTTTGCAGAATATGTTGTATACTAATAAGGCAGTTTCTATTCGCCATGTTAAAGAATCATCAAGCCGCTGTTAAGGCTTTCACAAATGGCCTGTGATTTCAAACCCTGAATAAACCGCGAGAACAATAACACTTCTTATATATGACCACTCTTTATTCACTTTTAAAACACCTGGTCATGAAACCGATTTTACGCTTAACCTTTTTGTTTATTGCCATAGCTTCTTTCTCTGCCTGTACAAAAGTTGTGGTAGATGTACAACCTGCTATTACCGGTTCCTGGGTACTTACCGATGCTGCTCACAAAGATGCCTACGGATGGTATGCCGTTAATACCGGTATTGAAAATGGCGTTTTCCACTTTTACAATAATGGCCGGGCCCGCTATACGGAGAATGGGGTAACGCTGGAAGGTACCTGGACCATCCGCACCATAACCGATGGGTATTATGATGAGTTCGGCGTTTATTTTACCAATTCACACCAGGACCTGTCGATCCATGTGTCGAGCTATTATGGCGATGATGCCATCGATATGTACTTCGATAATGTGAAGATCTATGGCAACTCCTTCGTAGCCACTAATTACGCGAATAACTATATCGGCCGTTACCGCTTCAGCAGATATTAATTGGGTTTGAATTCGTACTTTTTTGAAGGGTTATAAATGACACCAGCCATCCGCTAGCAGTGGATGGCTGGTTCTTTTTTATATGTTTAAGTGTGGCATACCCGATCTGTTGCCGGTGCAGCTTACATGACTGTTTTTTTAGGCTGAAACTCCTGTTCCCATTCCGCCATTTGCTGCAGCAACTGGTAACTCGATACAATGTCCTGTGCAAAAGCAGATTGACGGTACGAAAGCTCAGCACCTTTACCCTGCAGAAGCAGCCAGGCATTGTTCACAAGTTGTTGTTGGTTGAAGCTGCGGTCGCCCAGGGAATGATAGTACTGCATTTGTTGCTGCAGGTCTTTTTTCAGGGATGCGGCTACTTTAGCGGCCAGTTGCCAATCGCCCGAAAGATAACATGCTTCTAAAAACTGAAGCGAAAATATATTGTGCATATTGCCCCGGTTCGATGTAAAACCGTATGGAACATTGGTTTCATTAACATGGTCATCGAAGCGATATAAAATGCGGCGGGCTTCTTCTTTTCTGCCCGCCAGGGCCAGGCTGCGGGCTACCTGCGCATGCGCTCCTTTAATGGTATTCAAACGGCGTCGGTTCTCTTCATCGAAATAAACGCCTTTGAGATGCGCATGCCCGTAGCCAAATTTTTGCATAATGTTCTTATAGGCCACATCGGTATTTACGCCGCTGGTATTCGTATTGTCTACCGGCACCAGTTGGTAGGTCAGCCCGTTCAGACGGGTGTATTTTTCCAGGCCCAGGTCCTGCGCAGTGCCGCTGTTCGTAAAGCATATTGGCCGCTTCCACTGGTTGCCGGCAATAACGGCCAGAATGGCCAGGTCATTCTTGAACAGGTAGTTCTTTTTGCTGAGGTCTATTTGTAAAGCATCCACTACTTTGTCGCCGGCGTTTACGGTGCCATTGGTTGTCACCGTTTTCAGATCCACCGGCACACTGAATTTTTGCGCGGGATATAAATGGTATACATCGCCGTCTTCAGACATAGTGGTGTACCTGGGATCATCACTGCCTATTATATTTTTAAGAATATGGTGCAGGTCGTAGTATTTGCCGGTTTCGTAACCGGGCATTTGCTGGTAGTACACTACATTCAATTTATCGCCTGCCACCTGCTCCGGTGTGAACACAACATTGAAGGGAGCGCTGTTATTCACTTTGTAACGCAGCTGATCGATGCCCCAATCGGTACCAATAAGGGTAGTAACTACTACCCGTACATCTTTTCTGATGCCTTCTACTTCCTGTGCATACCATAAGGCATAGGAGTCGTTATCTTCTGCCGTAAAGAGGATGGCATTGGGCGGACAACTCTCCAGGTAATTTTTAGCCAGATCGAGGGCAAGGGTTTTTTTACTGCGGTCATGGTCATCCCATTCCTGCTGCGCCATAAGCGCCGGAACCGCCAGGAAACAAATAGCACTGGCCAGATAAGCTGCCATGGGTGCTTTTACCATTTTTTCCAGAACCTGTTTTACCCATAATACACCGAGTCCTATCCAGATAGAAAAAGCATAGAAGGAACCCACGAAGGCATAATCCCGTTCACGCGGCTGGTAACCTGCCTGGTTCAGGAATATCACGATGCCCACACCGGTAAGCAGGAAGAGTAAGCTGTTTACCAGCAGATCGCGGTGTTGGCGTTTGAACTGGAACAAAATGCCTGCAACACCCAGGAGCAGCGGCAGCATGTATAGTTTGTTATGGGCTTTGTTGCCGATATGAGTACTGTCTGGCATTTTCTGCTGGCTCCCATACATGGCGTTATCGATAAAGGAAATGCCACTGATGAAATTACTGTCACGTGGGTTGCCAAAGCCCTGGAGATCGTTTTGGCGGCCGGCAAAATTCCACATGAAATAACGCATATACATCCAACCGGCCTGGTATTTCATAAAGTATTCTATATTGTCGCCCATGGTAGGAGAATCGTCAGGGCCCAGGCCGGCAAACTGCCGGTAACAATCTATTTGTCCACGCTCGTTACTGTCATCGTACATCCGCGGGAAGAAATGCGAGGAAGGCGTATTGCCCCAATCCTGTTTGTACCGGGAACCCGCTGCTTCATATTTTTCTTTTCCTCTAACATATTGCTCTCCCGTCTTAACGAAAGGCGCCTTATCGGTAAAATCGGGACCATACAAGATGGGCCAGTCGCCATATTTTTCCCGGCTCAGGTAACCTTCGAGGTTAATGGGATTGTCGATATTATACATGTCAACACCGGGGTTGGCATTGGAGCGTATCATGGTGGTGAGATAAGTAGAATAACCCAGCAGCATAAAGGCGGTGCTCCACAGGCCGAGTTTCATATATTGCCATCTTCTTTTATTGGCCAGCCTGATGCCCCAGCTTATACCGGCGGCTATAAGCAGGAAAAAGAATGCAAAGCCCCAAAAGAATGGTGTGCCGAGTTCATTTACGAAATAGATATCCAGGGCACCCGCGCCTTTCACGGTATAAACAATTATGAACTTCATGATAAAGCCGGTGATCATGCACCCGGTCAGGAAAGCAAGGATGGTATTTCGACGGGTAACTGTAAAGCGGTTGAAATAATATACCATGATGATGGCCGGTATGGTAAGCAGGTTCAGCAGATGAACACCAATGGAAAGACCCATCATATAAAAGATAAAGACCAGCCATTTGTCGGCCCCCGGCTGCCTGCACTGTTGTTCCCATTTTAATATGGCCCAGAATACCAGCGCCGTGAAGAAGGAGGAAAGTGCATATACTTCGCCTTCAACAGCACTGAACCAGAAAGAATCTGAAAAGGTATATGCAAGCGCTCCTACAGCACCTGAACTGATAATGGTGAATATTGCCTGGCGGCTAAGCGCCTCGCCGTTCTTTTGCACCAGTTTACGGGCAAAATGGGTAATGGTCCAGAAAAGGAACAGGATGGTGAACCCGCTCACAATGGCGCTCATACTATTTACCGCAATGGCGGCCGTATGCGGATCATTGCCAAAGAGAATGATGAAGAGCCGGGCGATCAGGAGAAAGAGCGGGGCGCCGGGTGGGTGGGGTATGCCTAAGGTATAAGCGGTTGAAATGAATTCGCCACAGTCCCATAAGCTAACGGTTGGTTCCATGGTGAGCAGGTACACCGTACAGGCGATGGCGCATACTGCCCATCCTGCCCAGTTGTTCACTTTGTTGAAGTTCATTTTGTTGGATTTAAAGTTGAGTGTGTTCCTATATAGGTTATACAATACACATCCGGCCCACCTGTTTTCACGGGGTGGAACTTTAATCCCTACTGTGTTCCTGGTAATTAGAAAGCGCCTTTCTTAATTAAACTTCCATCAAAGATGATATTCTAACAGATTCTTAAATTTCGAATATATTTTGCCAATTCCATTTCAAGGGATGTGATCAATATCCTATAGAAACGTTAATTGTTGGCAAAGCGGGCAACCTAAGCAGCTAATTCAGATCATAACAAGGCAGATATGTGAATTAAGGATCATACAGTAGCTGTACAATGGCATAAATTTTTCTTTTCCTGTTACATCAATAACCTGCCAATATGAACAATGGTACTCGTTCTTTAGTGGTAATCGCCCTGCTGCTTTTGGCCGCTCATGGTGCGAACGCGCAAAAATTATTATTTGTGTTTGCACACGGGCAATACGCCTCGCCGGTGCAAAGCAGTTTTAAAAATGATTATAATTTCGGATTGGGCGCGGAAGCCGGGGTAGGTATTGGTCCGGGTAAGACCAAACTGGTAGGTACAGTCGGTTATACGGTTTTCGATGCGAAGTCAAAAGAACTGGGTAATATTACCTATGTACCTGTAAAGGTAGGTTTCCGCAGGTATTTTTTACCAGGTAATCTATTGTTCCTGCATGCAGATGCGGGTATTGGTCATATTAAGGATAAAACCACCAACAGTTCTTATTCCCGCTTTACAGCCGATGTGGGCGCCGGTGCTAAATTGGGTCCCCTGGAAGTAGGTATCGCCTATGATGGATTCAAACGTGTTGGTGCTGATGGATATGCCTCATGGCTTGCCTTTAAGGCGGGTTGGCGGTTTGGATTATAAGTTCACAGTTCAAAGTTCTCAGTTCATTTGTTGTTGAATTGATTAATCAAGCTGGTTGGCTAGTCAACTTATCAACGCCTACATTGTAATAATTACAAACAACCTTTTATTTCTTCAATCGTTTCCAGGAAACGTTTCTCCTGTTTGATCCCTTTCTGCCATGCCAGATCGCGTTCAATTAAGTCAATTTCTTTTTTAATGGTGGCGCCGGCTTTGCCGGGTTCTGTGCCCAGGATAAATACCGTATCTGAAATGGCCACGCTCGTTTCGATGTCGTGCGAAACAATGATGAGCGTCTTTAATTCATCTGATAACGATACCTGTAATATCAGCTCAACGGCTTTGTCGAGCATGCACACATCGAGGCCGCTGAAGGGTTCATCGAGCAGTATAAAGTTGGAGCCCTTTAACAGCTGCTGCATGATACTGACCCGTTGACGTTGCCCGCCCGACAATTGTTGCGGATACAAATGCAGGTGACCGGAAAGCTGGAATTGTTCTGCATACTGTTCTATGGTTTGTTTTTCCACCCCAAACAAATGCTTATTCTTTTTGGCGGCCAGTAACAGGGATTGATATACGGTTCGCCATTCGAACAGGTAATAGTTCTGGAAGATGACGCCCATATCACCGGCTTTTACGGGTTGGTTGCCATGAATGAGCACCTGACCGGCAGTAGGCGTTTGTAAACCCGACATTATTCTAAACAACTGTGTTTTGCCAATGCCGCTCCGGCCAATGAGTGTGACCACCTGTCCCTGTGAAAATCCGGGCCGCACGATGTTGCGGATACAAAAATTGATATCGCGCAGTACCGGGCGCTCATATGTAAGCTGCACATCTTTTACTTCCAATATTATTTCTGCCTTGGTATGTGCTGTCATGTTGCTTTCACCGTTTTTAATTTGCTATAGGGAAATAACCAATGCCGGATGGTTCCAAGCAAATAGTCGAAACACAAACCGATCAAAAAGATCACCAGCTGTAATGCCAGTACATTGGTAAGGTCGTTGTACTTGTTGTATTTTATCAGCAAGGTGCCGATGCCGCCTTCACTCATGCTGAGGCCTTCGACCATCGTGATCATTAACCAGGAGATGGCAAAGTTCTGGCGAAGGATCTCAAACACCTGGTCGGCTTTGCCAACGATGATCACCTCATACAAGGTTTGCCAGTTGTTATAGCCCAGGGTCTTACATAAGTCATATTCCTGCGGATCGATCTGTACGATCACCGACAGGAAAGAGGTTACAAAGAAGGGCACAATGCCAAATACCAGCAATGATAATTTCAGCTCGCTGCCATCGCGGGTGAGCAGGGTGAAAATGAATATGAGTCCCGTAAGGGTTAAATAGCGGCATTTGACAATGAACAGAGCTACGCTTTTAAAAAACGGGAGCACCGACAGGTAAGTGAATCCAAGGGTTATTAAAATGGAGAACAACATGGCTTTTAAAGTAAGCAGCAGGCTTACCAGGATATTGTCGAGCAGTAGCCTGCTGCCCAGCAACTGAAAAAAAGCGGCAGCTACTTTGGCGGGCCCGGGTATTAAACCAGCCGAGAGCCCATGCCATACCACTAAGGTAGTGAGCACCTGCCCGGCCACCAGGAGCATAAAAGTCTGCCGCTTGATCGTTGCAAACGGCTGGATTAATTTTTTCATGTTTTTGATTGGTTTATTCTCCCAACACAATTTCTACACGGCGGTTCCTGCTTCTGCCGGCTTCTGTATCATTATCGGCCACCGGTTTTTCAGCGCCATAGCCTTTGGCTTCGATCTGGTTTTCTTTCAAACCTTTTCTAAGCAGGTAAGTTCTTACCGCTTCTGCGCGCTTTTGTGATAGCGGACCGTTTACGTCATTGCTGCCTTTATTATCGGTGTGGCCATATACACCCAGTTTTAAACCTTCTGCAACAACAGCCGATTCAAATATTTCATCGAGCAGTTTATAGGATGCAGGTTTGATCGCGGCCGAGCCGGTCTCAAACTGAATTGCATAGGATTTGGTTGAAACAGCTTCGGTGATCTGTTCGGCATATTTTGTTTCAATGGCCTTGCCTTGTAATAATTCAGGGTGGTTCGAGATCACGCTGAACAAAAAGGATTTGTCAACGGCTTTCTCGTAAGGCAAAAAGCTGGGCATGATGTTCGGGTACATTTTCACCATCAGGTTACCGAAAGTGTTGTACACGGCTTTATAGCGGTCTACCTTATCATCGCCCAAACCATAGGTGTTGGCCATATCGTTCAGATTGAAGACCGCAGAGCCGCCGAGATTCACTTTCAGGCCCTGGATATCTTTTTCTTCCACCCCGTTAAAGTATTTTAACCAATAAGCGGCATTTTGCTCCTGGTATAGTTTGGTGCTCACTTCGGCCGCAAATTCCTTGGCTTCATTGAACGAACGTACCTGGTCGCCGGCCTGCGCCAGGGCAATGATCATGTTCTCTATATCGGTGCGGTGATCATAGGCCCATTTTTTAATGGCAATGGTTTGATTACTCATTTGCGAAGCATACTGCCGGGTACTGGCAATCGTTACCAGTCCGCCCTTTTTAGTAGCGACATTTACGTCACCGGGTGTCCAGGTGGCTACTGCATCCACCCCTACGGTAGTATCTCTGCCGGTGGTTTTGCCGTTTACGATCAGCTTCCTTTTTTCGGTGTAACCGGTGATATACTTGTTAGGCGCGTCAAGGAAGTCGTTGGCGGCAATGAGGTTGATGGCATTACCGTCATAGGTGGTTTCATCGGGATTCACTTTCAGGCCGTTGTCGCCGGCCCATTTCAGCAGGATATTGATGTCACCGTCGCGCAATACGCCGGCCACACATTTGCCAAGCGCGTTCTTCGCATCCTGCTTCCATGACACGGGACCCATCACCTGGTCTTCCCCATAGGATTTACCGTGGCTGACGGGGATGATTATGGGTTGGTATTCGGGACCTAATGATTCCAGCTCTTTGGCGAGCGAGGTCATAAAGGCCGGCATGCCATCGCCCATAAAGGTGATCAATACACCCGGGGTGTTGGGATTGCTTTTATACTCGTTGGCAAATTTTACCAGGTCGGCCATCTGTTTGTTACAATCGTCCTGGCGGATATACGTAACATCCAGATGCGCTTTGTCGAATAAGGAACCTTTGGTAGTGCGAACGCCACCGTTCGCATACATGCCTCCGAACTGGCTGTTCCAGGCCATACGTTCCCAAATGATCTGGGTACCGCCGTTCACGGCCTCTTCATTTCCTGGTAATGGTAGTTTAACAGCGTTGCCTTGTAAAGAAGCTTCCGGTGCATCGGGCAGCGCTACTTTACCTACTTCAATGGATCCGTTTACATCTTTCGGACGGTTTTGATACCATCGTACAGCGAATATGCCGGCAGTTACAACTGCTGCAATGATCAATACTTTTCCGGCGGGTCTTAATTTTAGTGCCATTGTATATGGTTGTGTTTTTAGTTGTTAGTTCTTGTTCAATGGTGAATGGTCAATGGTCAATGGTGAATACACATCGCGGGCCGCGGAACGGGTAACCGGCAACTGGTAACTGGTAACCGCTAACTGGTAACCGGCAACCGCCCCGCTTAGCTAGTCAAGGAGCCCCCGGTATCTATCTGGTGCCGGAATGCCTTTCAATTTGCCACTATCGCTATTTTTATCGAGCGCATTTTGCGTATAGTTAAAGTCGTTGTCCATATTGAACTGGTTAATAAGCTCAATAGCCTGGGCCGACTTGGCTTTATCTTCCAGCACCTTGTCGTCCATGAAACGCGAGGTGACGTCAATGGCCGATTTGATGTGGCCGATCTTTTCGCCGATCTGCACTTTCAAAATGGCCAGCGCTTTTTCAGCATCCTGGTTCAACTCATCATCGCCCTTGAACGCTTTCATCGCACTGGTTACAGCAGAGAGACCGGTGGTTACCGAATAGTAGAGGTCTTTTTTGGCTTCCAGGTCAAGTTTGGCGTCTTCGAGCATAATACCGCTCTCTTCATAAGCTGCATCGGCAAATTTTATCAGCTTGTTAAGGTCGCCTACGATGGGTGTTACATTGTCAATGTATTCGCGGCAGCGCAATACATTGTTTGCATACAGGTCGATCTGCCGGCTGTTTCTGCCCTGTTCGGCCTGCAGGATCTTTACTTTTTGAATGTTCAGCTGCAGCTCCTTTTCCTTGTCGGTCAGTTTGTCTACCAGTTCACTTTGTTTGCCTTTTAATTTGGCTGCCTGCTGATATAAAGTGTTCCTGTCTTTATAACCCTGCTCAATTTTGGCTTGCAGGATGTTGAAAGGGTTCAGCTCGATGGCAATGCCAATGGTATAGTTGGCGATGAATTCTGAGAGGTATTTCAATGCCCGCCAGAATTTTTTATTGGTAACGATCATCAGTATGAAGCCGAGGATCACGCCACCGATAATGAGGTTCACCAGGTTCCAGGTCACAGTCACCAGCCAGGGCAGTACGTAGGTTAAAAAAAAAGGTAGCCCAGTCCGGCAAATAAGGATATACCTATGACCGTTGTGGCTATGTTCCTGGGTTCAGAGAACCAGCCGGGTGTTTTTGCTTTTTGAATTGGGTTGATCATGTTTTGTTGGTTTATTGTATATAGCGTTTTATTTTTTCCATATCATGGTTGATCCGGTTCTTCATCACTTCACTTTCGTTTTTATAACCGCCGGTATTGGCCTCGATCTTTGCTTCATTCTCTTTTATTTCTCCCTGCAGCGTCAGCAGTTCGTTCTGCAAGGCGCTTATCTCCTGCGCCAGCTGTTGAATGCGTTTATCTTTTTCTTCCAGCTGCCGTTTCTTTTCGTGCACTTTTTCCCTGAGCGCTGCATCAACGGAGTTAAGGAAGTTGTTGGCATCGGTTTCCAGCAATTGCAGGTACTGGCTGGCGGTTGTTAACAATTTTTGTTTGTCGAGCCCCTGTACACTCAGCCCTGCATAAGCGGTGAGGTAACGCACCTGTTCATCAGGGATCGCCTGCATGGCTTCGATCATTTTGCTGAACTCATAATAGTCAGGTCCAGGAATATTGGCTTCGTGGAACAGCTTGTCGAAATAAGCGGCAAATTTGCTGTTTACCGCTGAGGCATAGGGGTTACCACCAGCATTGCTGGTAAAACTGAATACAGGTTCCGGCGCTGCTTTCGGCAGTTCTTCTTTAGGAAGCGGTTTTGCTGCTTCCGGTTTTTTGTCGTCATTCACTTCCACGAAAGCCGACAGGATCTTTTTTCCTAAGCTGGCCATAGTTGTTTGTTTTATGATTTCCCCGGGCAAAAGACTTCCCTGTCCGTTTTTGCAAGGGATCTGCGCGGAGAAGATTTTCAATGTGTCAATATATCGTCAGGGCAAGGGATTCCTGTTCTCCCCGGCAAGCCGGGAAGTAAACCGCATGTTTACTGCTTTGCGCATAGTACGGTCACTATAACAGTCAATACTGTTATGTCTATTGCAGTGCTGCCTTGTTATTGTGCTGAATGAATCAGAAGGGCAGTGAATCCCTGTGCAAACGGGTACCGGCCATAGGAGGATCGGGCTCCGATCTTTTCAATGTTGTTATTGCGGGTATAACTGACCGTTGTTGTTCATTTTCCTTTGCATCGTATAGCATCTGTCGCAGCGTTAGCAGAATTATTACAACCAGTAACGGACCGATCCAGATTTTTAATTTCATCACTGATCTTTTTTATTGCTTTTCAGCATGATAATAACAGGACGTATTTTTAGATAACTGTATTTCTTTCCCATGCCGATCGTCGTTTCGACATCGGGCATGGCAGGTGCAGCACGCAACCTGGTGGGCTGCATGGTAAATGGCTGGGCATGGTTTCCCGGCTTAGTAAGTTGGGAAGATTAAGATCGGCGATTTGCTGGTGGTTTCACTCTTTGGCGGTAGCGTGCGAAGAGAAACTCTAAGTAGTGGTTCATGTTGGGTGGAGAAGGGTCTCCTGTTTGATTGATGGAACAAAGGTATAAGGGTGTTAACATTTCATTTGACGCATCCGGCACGAGCGGTAAGTTTTCTTTGCCAGCCGGTAAAGTATGTGTGATAAGTGGAAAAATAGAGGGCTAAGTGCTGAAATCGGTGGTTAAGTGGCAGACTACTTGGGGCTTGACTGTTCTGCGATCTGAAAGTTTTGTATGGCCCAGTTGCACATTTCCTGAATTACGGGTATAAAGGATCTGCCCTTTTCAGTAAGCTCATATTCCACCTTTTGCGGCAGTACATCGTAGACTTTACGAACAATCAATCCGTCGGCTTCCAGTTCCTTCAACTGAGTGGTCAGCACCTTTTTGCTGAGGCCCTCTACGATCCGGAAGATCTCTCCGAAGCGGTTGACGTCGTGAACGATGAGGTTAAAGATGACAGGCTTCCATTTGCCGCCAATAACATGGTTGGTGATACGTACAGGGCAATTGCCCACCTTGTTCACCATACTCAGGAAATGATCGAATGATGCGGATTGTTTTCTCTGCTGCAGGCTCTTCAAATATGCTATCCTGTCCATGTCTTTTCTTATTTTGATTCAAAAATAACGCATGGTCACCCTCGGTGTGCAAATAAGCGGCAAATTAAAAGGAAGATGCAGCGCCAAGCAGCTAGTTAACTCAAGGTAATCCGGGCAACTGCAGGGTTGTGATAAAGAAAATGCGGTAGTTACCTTTAGGTAACTACTTGATATTTCAATGAGAAGCTTTTAAGTTTGCCGCTTGTTATAATTATTCTCTAGTATTGAAATGTATTGTGATGAAACAAAGAATTGAATTCAGCAGTGAAGGTGTTCAAATTGTTGGTGTTTTGCGAACACCCGCTCAAAATACCGGAACAAAATTTCCACTTGTTATTATTGCGCCCTCCTGGATCAATGTAAAGGAGCAATTCGCAGCGATCTACGCTGAAAAGCTCACAAAGCTGGGATATGCTACGCTCACTTTCGATTTCCGGAATTATGGTGAAAGCGGCGGAACTCCAAGAAATCTTGAACTGCCGCTCAATAAAGTGACCGATCTTAAAAACGCCGTGCTATTTGCAGAAACAGTGCCGGAAGTGGATGCTGATAAGATCTATATGTTGGGTATTTGTGCCGGCGCCGGCCATGTGGTGATGGCTGCTGCTGATAATCCGAAGATCAGGAAATTGGCCCTGGTAGCTTCCTGGTTGCATGATGCCGAAGCTGTGAAATTGTTTTATGGTGGCGCAGAAGGAGTGGCAGAGAGACTGCGAAAATCAAAAGCAGCACAACAAAGGTTTGAACAAAGTGGTGAGGTTGAATATGCTCCCAAAGCAAGTCTCACCGATCCTTCTGCTGCAATGTATGGCGATTTCAGTTACTACCTCGATGAGAAAAGAGGCTTGATCCCTGAGTGGGAGATCGGCAAGTTCGCTGTGATGTCGTGGGAACCTTGGCTTACCTATGATCCCAACCCATATGCCGCCAGGATCAGTTGTCCGGTGCTGATGGTTCATTCCGAGGGTGCTGCCTTACCTGAAAATGTGAAAAAGTTTTTTGCTTCGATCGCCTCTACGCCTAAAGAAATTTACTGGACAACCGGTAGCCAGTTCGTTTTTTATGATGGAAAGCAGGTCGATGAAGCGGTTGGTCAAATTGATCATTTCTTTGACAGTAAATAGTTCCCGGTGAAAATATTATTATACATTGCGATTGCTATAGCTCCGGCGTTTACGGCAGCATGCGCACAAACAATTACTCAGGCAAAGCAAAACAAGAAAATGGAACAGGAGTTAATAATACAAAAATGTAATAACCTCTTTGCGGGCGTTGATGCGAGAGACTGGAACCGGGTGAAAGCAACAATGGATAAGCAGGTGCTGCTGGATTATTCCTCCATGTCTGGTCATCCTGCCGCTACGCTAAATGCCCAGGATATTATCGATAGCTGGAGCTCTTTTTTGCCTGGGTTTGACAGTACGCAGCATCGTATAGGTGGTTTTGTTGTTAAAGTAGAGGGGAACACGGCTACGGCTCATTTAGATGGGACGGCCAATCATTATATCGATAGTGAAGTCTGGACGGTGGAGGGAAATTATGACGTAAAACTTGTGCTTACCGGCAATGAGTGGCTGATCCGTGAATTCAGGTTTAATTTTTTAAAGCAAAGCGGGAATATGGATCTTCCCAAAAGGGCAACGGAAAGGATGAGCGCGAAACAAAAATAATTGTGCAGGAAGTGGTGACAATAAATAGCCCGGAAGAAAAATTGCTCCGGCCTTCGCACTGAATTTTGGTAACGGACAGGAAAAGGTCAATGGTCAATGGTCAATACACATCGCCGTGAAACGGGCGACCGGTAACTGGCGGCCGGTCAATGGTGAATGGTCAATAACTAATACCTCTGATAGGCAAATAATCGATAACTGAATAACTCAACAACCAAGATCATTTACTCTGCAGCATCTTTAATAACTTCCTGTCAAGCTTGTGGCCATACCAGTTTTCGTATTGCACATCGGCACGGTTCGAATTCAGGATACCAAAATCTCCCTTCAATTCCCACAACGCGAAGCCAATGCCGTTAGACGTAAGAATGTCGAGCACATCGCCAAACCAGGCCAGGAATACATCGTGTGGTGTTTCTTTCCAGCAGCCGCATTCGCCGCAATGAACACCCACTCCTTTTTTCACCAGGTCTAGCCAGGGTTTGTAATATTCTTCCAGCACAGCCCGGTTGTAGAAACGGCCTCCAATGTTGCCAGGCCAGAGTGGTTTTGGCTGGTAGGCCGGATCGGGATATACCCAGGGTGCTTTATAATGCGAGATCTCATAAGGAAAATAACCGCGGCAGCTTTGGCCGATATTCAGATCAGCCAGTTCGGGAACGGCGTCAGCACCGCCGTTGTTGCCATCGGCAATCACATAAAAATTGGGATTTTCTTTACGGATCGCTGCTGTTGCCGCCTGGGCCACCTTACGGTACAAAGCACCGGGAACCGCGGTGGTCTTCGACATACTATCATTTACATTATCGCGGTAGCTGGGCTCATTCACCAGGTCGAAACTGATCTTACTGGTTGACATATTTTTAAAGCGCTTTGCCCAGAAGTTCCAATGATGACAAAATGCATCCTGTGCTTTTTTCTCATTCCACAGGTTGTAAGGTTCATTATAACCTGTGCTTACACAATAGCCCGGCGCCCGGTGTAAGTTAAGGCTCACATGCAGCTTATACTTCTGGGCCAGGTAAATGGTTCTCTCTATAGCGTTCACCTTCTTTTCATCTATTTTGTACACATCTTCTTCCTTGATAAACTTCTGATGAGGCGTCATCTTCAGGTAAGTAGGATAAGCCATCGGTATCCTGATAAAATCGAATCCCCAGTCAGCGACCCACTTAAAATAATCTTCGGCAGTGGGAGCGCCTACATACCAGGGATCGGGCTGAAAGTAATCAGGGATGTTAAACCCTTTCCATTTGGGAAGTTTGTTTTTTGTGGGATTATTTTTCTGGTTGAGTGAGGCAATTTCGGGTAATACTTTTGTGTATGCCGCCAGCTGTGCAACTGTAGCCATCCCTACATGCTTGAGGAATGCACGGCGCTTCAGGCCTTTATTCAGTGTCATACAATCCAGGAATTTTAAAAGTGTGAAAAAAGTTCCGCTATAAGGAACCGCCTTACTGATATGCATGAAATGTACCAAAATAGTGCATTATCAAGGTTTCTGTAAATTGAAAAATCGGGCCTTGTTGCCTTGTCAAACCGTCATAATGCTTTGGTGTATTGATAGCTGATAATATTTGTCGTTACTTATTTGCAGGTAACGTTTACGTATTATTGATAACAAATAAAAAAGCCACCCGAAGGTGGCCTAAACTTCACCATGTTAACCTAAGGAACAATAACCTTGCTTGTAGCTACTTGTTTATAACTTTTGTCGAAGAGTGTTAGAAAATAAATTCCCGGTGCCATCGAGGCAGTCCGCATGAGGTATTCCGTTTGCCTGTACCGGGTAATGGTAACCGGCCGCTCTGCAACTTTCTGACCAGCTATGTTCCGCAGCTCAATACGGTAAGTGTTTTCGCTTAACCCTGTGAAATGGATACAGACCCTGTCAACAACAGGATTGGGCGCAACGGCTACTTTTGCCATGCTTGTTTCCGTTACACTGAATGTAAGGATGTTCGAGTATTTGTAACTACCATCATTGTCTACCATTTTTAACCGGTAATAAAGCGAGCCATAATGGGCGTTTTTGTCGGAAAAGGCATAATCAACATGCGTGGCGTTTTCCGAGGGGAACACGATGCCGATGGGTTCATAATTCATGCCATCGCGGCTGCGTTCTACTTCAAACCGGTTCAGGTTCTCTTCGCGGCTGGTTTTCCACCACAGGTTAATGACCCCGTTCTTTTCCTCGCCTTTAAATGCCGATAGTATAACCGGCAAAGGCGATTCTCCTATACACAATTGAGGATTGAACAAAAAGCTTTTACCGGTACCGTTATCACCCGCCAGGAAATTGAAAGTCAGTCCAAGCGTGCTGCCGAGGTTCAGCAGGCTGTTATCGTAATCGAGCGCCGCTGCCGGTGAACCGGCCAGGATGCGGGGCGCAGAGAGAACGCCCCGTGTATGCGCAACACCGGCCACACTAAAGCCAAACAGCGACACGGCATTTACCGAGAGGAATTCAGTGCCATGGTGGGCCAATACGGTGTATTGAGGTGCAGAACCGTAAGTACCGCTGGCATTGCCCAGGAAAACATACACGGCACCGCCTACTGCATTTGCCTGCAGCTGTAAGAGGGTAGCACCCGATGATAAGGGTTCACCTATTACCAGATCGGGATAACCATCGCAATTTACATCATACGCGTTGTCGATGGCGGCGCCAAACAATACATTCAGGTCGAGCGAATTCAGGATCGATAACAAATGGGTCGAGCGGGGCGATTCCAGCACCTGGTCGCTCGTAACAGCACCAGCAGGTGCGCCTGCCTGCTTCCTAAAGATATGCACATTGCCACTTTGTATGGTTAGATGCAGTGTATTCGAAAGTAATCCACCTAAAGGGGCGCCAATGGCGACATTTCCGTTGCGGGCGCCCCCTGCTCCTTTTATGCCTTTGACTTTATAACCGAATAAGTTGGCAGCATTACCCATCAGGCTGCCGCTGCCGGCTTTAAGGGTAGTGCCTGCAGTATTGTTAACACCGGCGCCGGTCCCATAATAGATATGCGCGGTTCCTCCCAGGACCTGACCATTGAAAAGACCACCCAGGGAGGAGAGATCCATACCGGCCGGAGCACCCACAACAATGTCGGCTTTTCCATCGCTATTATAATCACCTGCACCATCTACACTAAAGCCAAATAATAAACCACTGTTCAGCAGGTTGGGGAAAGAAGTCAGCCCAAACAAAGAGGCAGCCGGCGCCTGCAGGTGCACTGGCGAGGTGGTGCTTAAATTTCCGGAGAAATACACAAAGGCGGCGCCGTTCTGTACAGCATTTAATCCAACGCCCAGGTATCCCGGAGCACCCACTACAATATCTGATCTGTTGTCACCATCCAGGTCATCTGTAGCGGCTACGGAGAAACCAAAAAGTGCATTCGCCGATATGTTGCTTGCTAATAAGCCGGCAATGCCATTACTGAAAAAGGTAGCGCCCTGTAATTTGATCTCAATGAAACCGGCCGGATTGGTGGCCGGGGTATTGCCACCGGGATAAACGTATATTTTCCCTGCTTTCACATTCACGGTCCCCAGGCTACCTGCAACGGTGGTGCTATAAGCATCGAGCGGAGCGCCTATAATGATATCATTGATGCCATCACCGGTAACATCACCGGCATCAACGCTGGTGCCGAAGAGGGCCCCTGCAACGCATGTATTCGGTTGCAATGTTTTGGCCGGAGTAGTTGACAAACCTGTTGGTGAACCGTAAAATACAAATACGGCGCCTACGCTCAGCAATGATCCGTTGCCGCTGAAGATGTTGGTGAGGCCGGGCGCGCTGATGGCGGCATCGCCATACCCATCGCCATTTACATCGCCCAAACCGCTTACGGCATACCCATATAAAGCGGAATTTATTTGCAGGGAAGGGAGGCTGCTCAGCAACCCGTCGGCCGATGTGCTCCACTCGGGTGTTCTGTTCAATGGATCGATGGTCAGGGGATAGCTGGCCCCGCTGTCATCTACTTCAATGGTGAGCAAACCATTGTTGTAATGCATTGCTGCAGGTAATTTTTTATTATTCGCATCCCACACGTTCAGGTCTTCATAAACCAGCATCTGTTGATGACTGGCATTAAAAAATGCCAGGCTGGTAGGGCCAAGCAAACGTGGTTGCAGATCAGTAATGGGTTCTATGGTAACCTTAAGATCGCCATCGCCTGGCATTTTCCTTTTCACCAGAAAATTCTGGCGCAAACCTTCCTTGTTATTAATGTATTCTATTTGAATGTTATTGAAATTGTATGAAAGCTGATCGACAGCATGCGTGATGGTGCAGGATTGGTCGGGCACCCATTGAATGCTTGAACGGCCAATACCCCTGAGTTGGAAATTGACGGCCCAACCTGCTTGCGGAGCTTGTACGGTATAGCCGCTGGGAGAAAGAGTAAAACCGGTATGGCTGCGCATATTGGTGGCGTTAAAGCAACCCTCGGTATCTGCCGCTTGGATTTGATCTTCGAACGCTTGTATGCCCTTTAAAGCCCGGTGATACCAATCGGTGGAGATATTGGCTGCTGGTTGACGGGCGGCCTCCTTCTCATTAAATTGTGCATGTACGGTGGTTGCATATGGCAATGCAATAACCATCACCACTATGTAAAGGTGTAGTTTCAATGGTAATAATTTTAGAGGTAAACAAAAAGCCATCATGCCCGATGCACTGGCATCGCCAGCCGGCATTCACATGGCAGGCATTCCTGGTAAATTGATCAATGGAAAAGAAATATTGGAATTAAATGAGAGCCCGGGTCAGGCTTTTCTGCAATATTGGAAGGGGGGTCGAAGCAGGTTCGATGCGATTGTCTGACGGTAAAATTAGTATGCAATGCATCTTCCTTTTACCGCTTTTAATTCAAAGAATACCGGGATCGGGTCAACAAACCCTTAGTTCTCTATGAAATAGGGGCTCGTAAATAATGATATATATCAGTAATGGTTACATGGCGATACCTGATAAGAGAAAATGCTTATCTCTAATGAATGTTTCTGCTCAAATGGTCAAATACAGCATTGTTTGCAAGGTGCATACGTATCACACGGGTGTATATATATTACAAGGAGGCAGCTTTTAATTGCCTCACCAGGTGGCGGTTTGTTGAGGATCTTAAACGAAAAACAAAAGTAGTAGGAGTATGAAATGCTATTCAATTCGTGTAAACAGTATTGACCGCGAAGCGGTATTCAATCAGCTGGCGCTTGAAACCGGTAGCGTATTAGAAGACAGCAATACCTTGATCCGTTTTGCCGCTGATATCGGCCGCGGGCAGGTGAAAGAGTGGCACCTTGAAGCGGGTTTGTATATGCGGATTTGGGATCTTTGCCTCACCAAACCAGTGGAGTTGATAAAAGAGGCTTTGCCTGTATATGTCACCAATAATGGGTTTAGCCTGTTATGTATCGCTACGCCGCAGTCTATAGATCTGAAAAGCATTAACCAGCATCAGCAATTCAATAAAGTACGTGAAAAGCGATCGGCGCTGGTGCCGGATTCAGAAAATGTGGTTCTTCAATTCCATCCGCATTGGCCGGTACAATTGATAGAGTTTTCTATTTCTTCTTACTGGTTGAAGCAACAACCGGGTTATCTTTCGGTTGCCCGGTATTTCGAGGATGGCATTGCCGACGAGAATGCCATGCCGGTGCTGATAGGGTCTTTTTCAACGAAGGCGGATTCACTGGTGGCCAGTATCATGGATTGTACAGGCGAAAAGAAAATAGAGGCCGGGCAGATCGTGCCGGTGGCCAGTGCTTTGATAAAAGATTTTCTACACGCGGTCTCCAGGGTGGAGCCGGAAAAAAACAGCAACCATCTCGAACTGTATTATGAAAAAATAAAGGATGCTGAACGCATTTTAATGAACCATCTGCAGCAATCGCCGCCCCGCATGGGAATGATTGCCAAAATGGTGGCGCTCAGTGAATCTACGTTAAAACGGTATTTCAAGCTGGTATACGGTAAAAGTGTGTATGAATATTACCTCACCAGGAAGATGGAAATGGCAAGAGCATTATTGATAGAGCATTCCTATTCAGTAAACGAAATGGCTGAATTAATGGGTTATGAGAAAGTGAGCCATTTCATTGAAATATTTAAAAAGCATCATGGCTGTTCGCCGGGCGCTATCAAGAAAAAGCAGCCTGAGCTATCAGGCCATTCACGGTTCCCATTAGCACATTAGCAAATCAGCAAATCAGCACATTATTCACACTCGTCCCCTAAGTCGGCGTGCAATAAAAACCCTGCGAAGCCAAGTGCTTTGTGGGGTTCTTTTTTATTGGAGTATTGGAGTATTGGAGTATTGGAGTAATGCGCTTGCTTATATGGGAGTGATGGCGCCAACCATGGAAAGCGTTCCGACTTTAGTCGGGATCAGCAAGTCAGCATATTGCCAGTGTATTTCATCAGCAAATCAGCACATCAGCACATCGATTTTAGAATCCCAGTTGCGGCATTGGCCTGAACACATAGGGCTCTGTACGGGCGGGTTCTTTAAAGAACCAGTTATAGAAACGGTTCAGCCAGCCAAACACATTGTGTTTGTAGGTAAATTTTGGTTGAAATGTATAATATTTGGCGCTTCCGATCTTGAATTTGATCAGCACCATTTCTTTAAAGGCTTTTGCTTTTACTTCTTCCGAGAGGCCGATCAGGCTGTTCAATTCTTCGGGATCATTTATAATATACGCCTTTCCGACTATTTGCAGGTAGTAGCCTTTCCCTTTGCGGTAAAATTGCATATGGGCCGGAAATTGACGGTCAAATTCGTTCAGTTGTTGCTCAGGCCGGTTGGTGAAGAACCAGATATTCGCCAGTTCATCTACGGTTATAATAGAAACGATGGTTGTGGGGAATTTTAACACGCCTCCGCTCAGATTATAAAACAACGCACTGCCAATTCCCTGTATTTTGTCCTGTAAAAAAGGTATGCTATTGGCGGCTTTCATATGTGTGTTTTAGAGTTAA
The DNA here is from genome assembly GCF_016924755.1 of Longitalea arenae. Classification (GTDB taxonomy): domain Bacteria; phylum Bacteroidota; class Bacteroidia; order Chitinophagales; family Chitinophagaceae; genus Niastella; species Niastella arenae. Next base: position 110,202 of record NZ_JAFFJX010000008.1, read on the forward strand.
AATTCAAATTGGATACCAAGAAAGGAATATACCCATGGGGTGGTGGCTGCTGATTGCACGTAGAGTTTTTTCTACACAAGCATGGAATGGCCGAAGATATCCGTGGCATTTGTTTTTTTATAATTCAATTACAATCCGATTTATCACCACAAAACAATGCGTTATGGAAAGAGGAAGGAGTTCAAAAAATCAGGGTTCAGCAAAAACTACAAAAAGCAGTACAGGTAATACGAGGAGCACGGGTAGTAAAGCTGGGAGTACCGCAGGTAGAGCCGGTAGTAAAGGAACAACAGGTAAAAAGGATAACCAGTCATTATTAAAAGAGTTTTTCGTTGAACAGCTGCAGGATATTTACTGGGCCGAAAAGCACCTGGTAAAAGAGTTGCCCAAATTACAAAAGGCAGCTACATCTGAAGATGTGATCTCTGCGCTGGAAGAGCATACATCCATTACTGAGGAACAAGTTGCCCGCTTAGAGGAAGTATTTGAAATGATGGAAGAAACCGCCAAGGCCAAGAAATGCGAAGCCATGGAAGGGTTGACCAAAGAAGCACATACGGTGATTGAAGATACAGAGGATGGATCTGCCACCCGCGATGTAGCGATCATTATGGCTGCCCAAAAGGTAGAACACTATGAAATTGCTACTTACGGAAGTCTGGTGCAACTGGCAAAAACCCTCGGGCAAACCGATGTAGCCGAACTTTTGCAGCAAACGCTGGAGGAAGAAAAAGAAGCAGACGTACTACTTACTGATATTGCCGAAAGTTATGTCAATGAAGCAGGCGCCCAGGAAGAAGGAAATGAAGGAGAGGAAGAATAAGCGGTATGTCATTAAAGAATGATTAAAAACAGCCAGTGATAACCCTGAACGAGGGGGCTGGTACAACTTTTTTAGTTCTGGTTATAGATTTAGGGGTTTTTTAAGGTCTACTGGTGTCGGGCCATTCCTGGCCTGACTTTTTTTTGCCTATACTCCTCCTTTTTATTTCGGCGCATTTCTATTCCCGCAATATTTTAAAAAAAATAAGTTATGCGAAAAAAGAAGAGGAATAAGCTGTCCATACTTTTTCAGAAACTGGCCAATAAAGCGACCCGGGCTACTGGTTCGCCTTACGCATTTATAACAGCTGCTGCCATCGTAATTGTATGGGCGGTAACAGGGCCGATATTTGGTTATTCAGACTCCTGGCAGTTGGTGATAAATACCGGCACTACCATCGTAACTTTTTTGATGGTATTTATCATTCAACAGTCGCAGAATAAAGATACAATGGCTATTCAATTGAAATTAAACGAATTGATAGCCTGCCATGAGAGGGCAAGCAACCGCCTGATCGATGTGGAAGACCTCACCGAAGAAGAACTGGCTTTGATCAAAAGATTCTATATAAAACTGGCTGATCTGGCAGAAAAAGAAGACGGTGTTGGGGTTTCCCACTCACTAAGTGAGGCGGAAACATTGCATAGGATAAAAAGACAAAGTCACAGTAAAATGAGTAAGTGATGGGACAAGTGGCTAAAGTGACGCACAGGCAATTTTTGAAGTTGTACCGGGATTATGCTAAAGCAGCCACGGTGGCCGATCTCATTTATGTATCGGATACTCAGCCAGGGATTTTACGATATAAAAAAGGCCGTGGCTACGTGTATATGTACGAGGGCAAGCCATTGCGTAAAAAAGAAGATATGCAGCGCATCCGCAGCCTGGCCATTCCGCCTTCCTGGTCTTCGGTATGGATTTGCGCCTTGCCGAACGGACATATTCAGGCAACCGGCTTAGATCTGCGGAAACGCAAACAATACCGCTATCATCCGCTCTGGTCGGTCTTCAGGAATGAAACTAAATTTCACCGCCTGTATGAATTTGGAAAAGCATTGCCGGCTTTGCGCAGCAAGGTCGAAAGCGATCTGAACCAAAAAACACTGAACGCTTCAAAGGTGATCGCTACAGTGATCAGTTTAATGGAGCGTACCTATATTCGGGTAGGCAGCTGTGAGTATGAAAAACAAAATGGCTCTCATGGCATTACTACCTTGAAAGACAAGCACGTAGAAATTGCCGGCGACACCATTCGCTTCTCCTTTACAGGGAAAAAAGGGGTATGTCATGACATAACGCTGAGAAATAAACGGCTTGCCCGCATTGTGAAGAATTGCCGGGAATTGCCGGGAAAGGAACTCTTTCAGTATTATGATGAGCAAGGCAACCGGCAGCCGATCGATTCGGGCATGATTAACAGTTATATCAAAGAGACCACGGGAATGGACTTCACCTCGAAGGATTTCAGGACCTGGGCCGGTTCGTTAAACCTGCTGCGATCGCTGAAGTCTATGGGTGAAGCAGTTACAGCGGCGGATGCGAAGAGGAATATTGTGGCGGCGCTCGACGCGGTAAGCCTAAAGCTGGGGAATACACGCACTGTGTGCAAGAAATATTACGTACACCCGGGACTGATAGCCCTGTACGAAGAGAATAAATTGAACAAGTACCTGACTGAACTCAATGGTGAGGAAGGAACAGCGGCACCTGCGCTCGGTTTGCATCCAGATGAAGAAGTTTTGATGAAAATTCTACAGTCGTTCCACAAAAGCTGACCAATATTGGGAACTATTTTCTACAGACACAAAATATTCCCGTTTAAAATTTTAGGCATAGTTTTTATAAAAATATATATGTAGCCGGCCACTGAAAAAGAGAAGAAAGTAATAGGAGAATGCCGGTAAAAACTTTGACGATTTAAACTTATTATAAACTTACGCTACAAATCAGGCCTTAACCAAGGACTCCCGATGTTTCTACATCGGGTTTTTTCTTTTATACCAGTTACTTGTCACTGACGAAATATACGGGGCTGCATTGCCCATTCGAAAGCGGCAACGCCAATGCTGCAACGTTGAAATTTGCGTCTGCTCAATACGCCTGATCTCAAATTTGTCAGTAAGGATAATGTAGCCCGAACGCTTTAAAAAGGAAAAGTCCGGAAACAACGTGTATGCATGTTTCCGGACTTTCTGTTTAATGGTCAATGGGGAATCTCGAGCTGGTTGGGACAATGGATGGTCATTGGTGAATGGTCAATGACCATTTAATGCCTTGCTTCCGCTTTCAGCTTTATAAACCACATTAATTAGTCAACTGGTTAACTCGACTTCTTTGCAGTGCTTCTTTTCCTGGAAGTACTTCTTTTCTTCGCCGTTTTCTTTCTGGCGGTTGTACCTCGTTTTTTAGCGGCTTTCTTTTTCTTTGGTGCGGGCACCTTGGCGCCTTTCTCTCTTGCCTCAGCTAATCCAATGGCAATTGCCTGTTTGCGGCTGGTCACCTTCTTGCCACTGCTGCCACTACGCAACGTGCCTTTCTTTTTACGACGCATAGCGCTTCCAACCGTCTCCTGTGATTTTTTTGAGTATTTAGCCATAATCTACTATTTACTTTTCTAATACAAATACTACTTATAGCGGCGAAAATTACCATGCCATCAACTGTTCCTGCGGCATCAATGTTCCTAAAGGAAGTTTGTTGCAATGAAGGTGCAAAGTGTAGAAGCGGTTTCCCATTCAAAATACCCCTGTATCATACCGGATTGTAAAACAGGGCGGAATAATTTTTTAATTAACTATTGGGTCATTATGCTTACGTGGTGTTTACCTCATGAATACCAGCGGCAGATGAAAGCTGGCAGGATTTACGTTTGATGCATCACGTTGTATAATCCTTACATATTCAAACAAATTATTTGAAACTTAAAATGTTTTAATATGGCACAAAATAAGGAAGTAATCGAAGTATTGAACGATCTTATTCAAATCAATAATGATCGTACTGCAGGTTACACAAGAGCCGCAGAAGATACTAAAATTGTTGACGTTGACCTTAGAACCATATTTGAACGGTTGGCCGACGACAGCCGTCAGAACGCAATTGAATTAACTTCGCAGGTAGGCCGCCTGGGTGGTGAACCTGCAACTGGTACCACTACATCTGGTAAATTATACAGAGCCTGGATGAATGTTAAAGATATGTTTACAGGTAAGGACCGGCATTCACTGCTGGCATCCTGCGAGTATGGTGAAGATGCCGCACAGCGCGCATACGAAGACGCACTGGCTTCCGACGCTCCATTGCCTACCGATATCAGGCAGTTGATCACCAGTCAGAAGGCATCCCTCAAAAATGCCCACGACATGATCAAAAAGTACAGAGATATGCATGAAATAGCTAAATAATGCTAAAATAACTAAAATAGTGGCTTTAGTACTGTAGAGCAAAAACGCAGGCCGGGTAAGATCTCTTACCTGGCCTGTTTGTGTAATAGATGTTGAAGTAACACCAAATTGTTGAAAATATAACGGAAAACCGGTATGTGTGTGTGGAAATAAATGCACTCTTTGGCTAAAATGGCCCTGAAATGCGCTGGCAAACAATTTTCTAATAATGTTCAAGCAAATTCAACGGTATGAAAGCAGACATAAATAGCTCAACCCCTTACATCCAAAGTATGGTGTCGTGTTTGAGTAAAGTGGTGGATGATGGTTACAAGGAAGACTTTGTAGCCACTCGTGAGGGATTAGAGTCATCCAGTACCCGAAAGCTCTACGGACCCAATGAAGTTAAAGTGATCACTTCTTTTCGCTTTGAAGGTTTTTCCGATCCACACGATAGCGCCGTATTATATGTGATAGAAACAGCCGATGGGGTAAAAGGAACGTTGATCGATGGTTGTGGAAGTTTAGCCGATCCCTTCGTTTATAAGTTTATCCTGGATGTGGAAGCGCGGAACGAGAAGGTCCTGATCAATTAAACAAAGACTTTCCATTATATATACACCATGATACAGGGCTGTCCCGGTTTTTGTCGGGACAGCCTTTTTATTTTTCAGCCGTGCTCAGCGGCAAGCAAACAAAAAACCCTGACGGAACCGTCAGGGCTGGCTTTGATTGAAACCTTACTATATAAAGGATAAAACTAGGTGCTACGCATTAAGCCAAGGATCAGTGAAATAACAGCCAGAACGATCAACACGTGTATCAAGCCGCCTGCACTGTATACAAAGAAACCTAACAACCAGCCTATTACTAAGATCACTGCGATAAGATACAATATACTTCTCATGGTGTACAATTTTAGGTTGCGTAATATGTATATGTAATAAAAATTTACTGCCAGCAAAGGCCCATTGTATCTGTTGAAAACATTACTTCAGCTGGGCCGGGGATGTAGAACTTAATACTCATAGAACCGCCCTGGGGCTTACTTGCAGCAAACGGGAACATTCTTTATACTGGTATATGATATGATCATTGTTAGAATGATGGCAAATACCTGGAAAATCTTTAAGCAGTCGGTTACTGAGTTCATGAACGACGATTGTATTAAGCTCAGTGCCTCCCTGTCGTATTATACCATTTTCGCCCTGGGGCCAACACTCATCATTATCATTTCGTTTGCAGGCATCTTTCTGGGCCGCGAAGCCGTAGAGGGTAAGTTGTATGATCAGATCAAAAACCTCATCGGAAGCGCTGCCGCCTTGCAGGTACAAAATATCATAGCCAATGTGCAAATGAACCAGCAGACCGTTGTGGCCGCTATCATCGGGTTTGTGCTACTGATCATGGGGGCTACCGGTGTGTTCACCGAGATCCAGGGGTCTATCAATTATATCTGGTCTATCCGGGCCAAACCAAAAAAAGGCTGGTTGAGGTTCCTGACCAACCGCCTCATTTCATTTTCACTGGTCATTAGCTGTGGATTTATTCTGCTTGTATCGCTGGTGATCAATGCCCTGATGGAACTGCTGAGTGAAAAGCTGCAGATGTATTTTGAGAGCGTCACGATCGTGGTCTTCTATATCCTGAACCTGATCTTGATCTTTGCGATCATCACCGCCCTTTTTGCCATTATTTTCAAAGTGCTGCCCGATGCCACCATCCGGTGGAAGGATGCCTTCGTTGGCGCCGGATTTACGGCCCTGCTCTTTATGCTGGGTAAATTCCTGATCAGTTTGTATATCGGGAAATCGAATGTAGGCCTTACGTATGGCGCTGCGGGTTCTATTATCGTTATTCTGGTGTGGGTGTATTATTCTTCCCTGATCCTGTATTTCGGCGCTGAGTTTACCAAAATATACTCCATACATCACGGGGCAGGCATAAAACCTATCGACACAGCGGTCTTCATTATCAAACACGAAGCAAAGGAGATCGGTGAATCAAAGATATGATGACCTGTCCTGACGTAGATTTTTTTCTACACGCATAAGCTGCCACGATCCGGATTTGATATTTATTTCTTATTACTGTAATGGCATAGGTATTTATGGTTTATACAGGTATGCTCGATGTAGTATCCTGGCTGCGATAAGAATAGACTGTTGGGAAGGGATACAGTACTCTAAAGCTAATGATGTGAAGAAAGCGGCTAAAATAACGCTCAAAATATTCCTGTGGATCTTTGTGGGGCTGCTATTGATAGCAGTACTGGTACAAACGCCACCCGTTCAGAATTTTGCCCGCCAAAAGGTGCAGGCATGGCTGCAAACCAAACTGGGCACCCGCGTTGAGATCGGCAGGCTGCGCATTGGTTTTCCCTCATCCGTTGTACTCGACAGAATATATCTCGAAGACAAAACAAAAGATACCCTTTTGTATGGCGGCCGTATCAAGGTAAATATCGCCATGTTAAAATTGCTGCAGAATGAAGTGCGCATAGGCGACCTGCGCTTGCAGGGCATGACGGCCAAAATAAAACGGCAATTGCCTGATACTGTATATAATTTTCAATTCCTGATAGATGCCTTTGTTGTTGAAAATAAAAAGCCGGCCAAACCAGCCGATACTGCAGCGTTAAAAATGAGCCTCGATCATTTGTACCTCGACGATATCCGCTTCCTTTATAAAGATACCATCTCAGGTAATGACTGGGCCATTCAATTAAAACATTTTGACAGCCGCATCAGCCAATTCGATCCCCAGAAACAGATATTTAGCATCCCCGCTATAAACCTCGACGGCTTAACCGCCCGTTTATATCAATACAAACCCCTGGTAACGGTTGAGGATGTGGTGGCCAATGACTCGGGCGTAGCACCCATGCCTAATCTTAACCTGAGGCAGGTGCATCTCAAGAACATCGATGTCGAATACAAAAATGATGTGTCGGCCCTGTACACCCATGCAAAATTAAAGTCGCTGGATACCCGTGTAAACACCGCCGACCTGAATGGCCGCCGGGTCATCCTCGATCACTTTCGGTTGCTGGGCTCAGAAACCCGGGTAACCATGGGAAAAACGCAATCGGCCAAACTTGTGGCCGAAAAAGCAAAAACAGAAGCTAAGGATGTGGCTGCCCAAAGCTGGCTGGTAAATGCAAAGAATATAAATATCCAGAAAACATTTTTTCAGTTCGATGATGAGAACCAGCCGCGGCAAAAGCAGGTGCTTGATTATGGCCATTTGAAGGCCAGTGATTTTACGGTGCAGGCGCGCGAAGTATTGATGGATAAAGGCGCCATCACCGCCTCGGTTCAGCAGGTGGCTTTTAAAGAACAAAGCGGATTCACATTGCAGCAGCTTCGGGGTGATTTTGTGTATACCGATCAAAAAGTGCGTATCGACCGCTTATTGGTGCAAACCCCCGGCACCCGTATTAAACATACCATCCATCTTGATTATCCTTCCCTCGAAGCTTTGCAAAAAGATATTGGCAGCCTGCAGGTAAAAGCCGTGCTGCCAGGCTGTTATATTTCCAATAAAGACATTCTCTATTTTGTGCCTGCGCTCAGAAGCCAGCCGGCATTCAGTGATCCGGGTACCGTTTTCTCTATCAATGCCGATGTACAGGGCCGGGTGAACCGGCTTACCGCCCGGGTATTACAGGTACGGGGCTGGAACGATACAGAACTGGATGTGGCCGGTACGATCGTAGGCCTGCCCGACATAAATAAACTGTATGGTGATCTGCGCATCAAAGAGATCAGCACCACCCGCAAAGACGCCGAACGGTTCCTGCCCAAAGAAGTGCTGGCGCAGGTAGAAATTCCCGTCCGGGTGCAACTGAGCGGTACTGTCAAAGGCAACGGGCAGCAAATGCACACCAATGTACAGTTGAAAACTTCTTCCGGCAATGTCAGCCTGAATGGTACCATGGCCAATTACCAGGATGTAAAGGCCGCCACTTATGATATGGAAGTTCAGGCCCAGCAGGTACAGGCGGGAGCTATATTGAAAAACCCCAGTTTGCAAACAGTGTCTGCTAACGTAGAGGCACAAGGTAAAGGATTGACGCTGGAGACGGCCGACGCGCAATTGAAGGGAACAGTAGCCAGCGTGGTATTCCAGAAATACAATTACCGCAACATCAACCTCGATGGATCCATCAAAGATCAACAGGCGAAAGGCAACCTGAGCATCGCTGATGAAAACATCAGGCTGGCGGGAAGTATAGCGGTGAACCTCGCTTTGGCTGACCCAGCCCTGATGGCAGATCTTACCATCGACAGCATTAAAACAAAACCACTCAATTTAACGCCCCAGGATATTATCTATCGCGGAAAAATTACCGCCGATATGCCCAGTATCAATCCCGACAGTTTGCAGGGTGATGTAAACATCATTCACTCCTTACTGGTAGTAGGTAAAGACCGCTTACAGCTGGATACCGTTACGGTAGCCGCCCGGCGGTCTGGCGACAGCAGCCAGATCACTTTGGAAAGTGATATTGCCAAAGCATCGCTCACCGGTAAATATCAGCTCACAGCCCTTGCTGACGTTTTCATGCAGGCCATACAACCTTATTTTGCTGTAATGCCTGTTAAAAAACCGGCAGCTGCAACACCCGCAAAACCATATAATTTCCGCATGACGCTGTATGCCCGCGATAATCCGGCGCTGAAAGTGGCATTGCCCACATTACAACGATTTGAATGGTTGCAGTTGAATGCGCATTTCGCCAGTGACAGCGGCTGGCAGGCCGATGCAGAAATGCCCATACTGGCCATGAGTGGGATGACCATTGATAATCTGCAGCTCGACGCGGGCGCCCGCGACAGCGCATTGTTCCTGAATACAACTGTAAAGCAGATCCAGCTTGGCGGTAATTCGGTGCATAATACATCTGTACGCGCCAACGTGGCGGGCAATAAAGTAGATTTTCTTACCCGCTTTCACGATCAAACCGGCCGGATACAATATGCCATTCCCGGTGTGATGCAGCAACCGCAATTCGGCGTGTACGATATCAGTCTGAAACCGGATAGCCTGCTATTGAACTACGACCTGTGGACGGTGGCGCCCGACAATAAGATACATATCGGGAAGAACGATATAAGAGTGACCAATTTCATGCTGAACCATAATTTTCAGCAGTTCAGTCTGAAGAGCCAGGGCAATATCATAAATGCACCTGTAGAGGCCAGCTTTACCAGTTTTCAGATCTCTACGCTGGCCGATTTTGCGATGGCCGATACGCTGGCGCTCGATGGAACCCTCGATGGTGAAATATTGTTATACAACCTTACCAAACAACCTTTGTTCTCAGGCGATATGACCATCAGCAACCTCAATTTCCAACGCGATACTGTAGGTAATGTAATTGTTAAGGCAAAGAACACCAGCGCCGATATCATCAATGCCGATATTCTTTTGACCGGACAGGGAAACCATGCCACCGTTAAAGGCGATTTTTATATGAAACCGGTGAATGGAAATGATTTCCGGTTTAAGGTTTCGCTAGATACCTTGAATATGGCGTCAATAGAAGGCGCCACCCAGGGGGCCATCAAAGATGCGAAGGGACAGGTGACCGGCCAGTTCGATGTTTCGGGATCTTTTGCAAAACCAAATGTGAACGGAGCACTGAGCTTTAAACAAACAGACCTGAACCTGAGCATGCTCAACAGTCTATTCCACATTGAGGACGAAACGATCACCGTGAATAACCAGGGGATCAGGTTCGACAGTTTTATGATAGAAGATTCGGCCAGGAACAAAGCGACCATCGACGGTATGATCTATACAACTGATTTTGCCAAATACCGGTTCGATCTTTCTTTGCGGGCCAATAATTTCCAGGCGATGAACAGCACGAAACAGCAGAACAGGTTATACTATGGGCAGCTGCTGTTCAGCAGTAATATGAAGATCAAGGGAACCGCGGAAGCACCGGTGATCGACGGAAGCATTACCATTGGCGATAAAACAAACGTAACGGTGGTATTGCCGCAGCAGGACCCATCGGTGGTGAAACGGGAAGGTATCGTACAATTTGTAGATATGGATGCGCCCGAGAACGATACCTTGTTTATGAATGCCATGGCCGGCTTTGATTCCCTGAACCAGTCCGGTTTACGCGGACTGGACATTACCGCCAACCTCGAGATCAAGAAAGAGGCCATATTCAGTATGGTAGTAGATGAAGGGAATGGTGACTTCATTCGCATGCAGGGTGAGGGTTTACTTTCCGGCGGGATAGATCCCAGCGGTAAAACCACCCTTACGGGTTCCTATGAGATCCAGAATGGCGCCTATGAGTTAAGTTATAATTTCTTAAAGCGCCGTTTCGAAATACAGCAGGGCAGCAAGATCGTGTGGAATGGCGAACCTACCAAGGCCGACCTCGATGTTACCGCTATTTATAAGACCAAGGCAGCGCCCATGGACCTGGTAAAGAACCAGATCGCTGACGAAGAAGCCAATACCCGTAATGCCTATCTGCAACGCCTGCCCTTTGAAGTATTACTGAAACTGCAGGGTGAGTTATTACAACCAATGATCACTTTCGATATTCAATTGCCCGAGGAAAGCAATGAGGTTTCGAAAGGAACTGCCACCACCATTAACTACCGGCTTACTCAATTGCGGCAGGAACCTTCAGAATTGAATAAGCAGGTATTCTCGCTCTTGCTGTTGAACCGCTTTGTTGGTGAGAATCCGTTTGAAAGCAGTGCAGGCGGGTTAACGGCTGAATCTTTTGCCCGCCAGAGCGCCAGCAAACTGTTAACCGAACAATTGAACCGGCTCGCCGGTGACCTCATACAGGGCGTTGACATTAACTTCGACGTTACATCGTTCGATGATTATTCAACCGGTACGGCACAGACCCGAACAGACATGAATGTAGCGTTGTCGAAAAGGCTCATGAACGACCGGTTGACAGTAACTGTCGGAAGCAATTTTGAACTGGAAGGGGCGCGCAACACGAACCGCAATTCGAGTAATATTGCCGGTAATGTAGCCGTTGATTATAGCCTTAGCAAAGACCGCCGCTACATGTTAAGGGCTTATCGCAAAAATGAGTATGAAGGGGTTATCGAAGGGTATGTGATAGAGACCGGTGTAGGGTTTATAATAACACTTGATTACAACAAATTCAGGAACCTGTTCCTGAGTAAAAAAGCCCGGGAAGAAAGGCGCCAGCGTATCAGGGAAGCGCGTGAAGAACGGCAACAACAGCAAACACCTACTCCACCACAAACACATATTCCATCACCTGAAAACAGGGAACTGATACGGCGTGAAGACAGCTAGATATTCATATTATGCTTTACTGGTACTGAGCTTCTTAACCCTTTATTCATGTTCAAGTACCAAAAACCTGCCCCCGGGCGACGCGCTCTATACAGGTGCGCGCATAGATATTAAGGACAATAAGGTATCGAAGAAAAAGAAAAAGGCGCTGCGCAGTCAATTGAGCTCACTGACCCGGCCGGTGCCTAATCAACGATTTTTGGGCATACCATTCAAATTGTACATTTATAATAAGTTCGCACGCGCGAAAAAAGGCCCGGGTAAATGGATCCGGGAGAAATGGGGACAGCGCCCTGTGCTGCTGAGCGATCTCAACCTCAATACGAACGTACAGGTGTTGCAGAACTACCTGATCAATAAAGGATATTTCCATGCACAGGTAACAGGCGATACAACGGTTAAAAATAAAAAGGCATCTGCCGAGTATGCTGTGCACACAAGCGATCAATACCATATTGATAAAGTGCGGTTCACCGGCGACAGTACGGTACTGCCCCAAACCATCCGGGAAACGATGCCGAAAACATTGCTGAAACCGAATGATCCTTTCGATCTGCAGGTCATTACCACTGAAAGAACACGCATTGATAATTATCTGAAGGAACATGGATTTTATTTCTTTAGTCCCGATTACCTGCTGGTAAAAGCAGATACCACGGTAGGTAATAACAAGGTTGATCTGTTCATGACCGTTAAGCCCGAAACCCCTGCAGATGCCCGCAAAGTCTTCCGCATAAATGATGTATTCATATATACCGGTTTTAATTTGCAGCCCGGCGAAATGGATACCAGTAAGGCCGGCGCTACGTTCTACAAAGGCTATTATGTGGTTGACAGGCGGAAGATCTTTAAGCCTAAGCTCTTTCAGCAGTCCATGGCATTTGACCCCGGGGATGTATATAACCGTACAGACCACAATGCCAGCATCAGCCGCCTGATCAGCATGAATATCTTCAAGTTTGTAAAGAACCGGTTCGAGGTGGTGCCCAATTCAGATTCAGCCTTGCTGAACTCATTCTATTACCTGACCAGGCTGCCGAAAAAATCCCTGAGGCTGGAAATAAATGGGCTTACCAAGTCGAATAACCTGACCGGTTCAAATGTCACCCTTGCATGGCGGAACCGCAATGCCATGCGCGGTGGAGAACAATTTGTGATAAGAGCTTCTGCCGGTTTCGAATTACAATACAGCGGCCAGTTTAAAGGATATAATACGTTGCGGTATGGACTGGAACCTTCACTTTCCTTCCCCCGCTTCCTGGTGCCTTTCTTTAACTTCAATACCAAAGGCGGATTCCTGCCGCGCACGACCATCACCTTAGGGTATGATGTGCTGCAAAGGCAAAAATTATATACGATGAATTCCTTCCGGACCAGTTATGGTTTCACCTGGAAGGAATCATTGGAAAAAGAACATGAGTTGAATCCCATAGAGGTTAACTATGTTCAACCTGTTAACATTACGCCGGAATATATTGACAGCGCCAAGGAGAACCCTTCATTGTACCAGGCGATCGACACGCAGTTTATCCTCGGCTCATCCTATTCTTACACCTACACCAATGTGCTGAATAACCGCCCGGTGAATGGTTTTTATCTGAACGCCGGCATCGACCTCTCGGGTAATATTGCCGGGCTGGCCATGGGCGCCAATATCAACAAGGGAGATACGGCGAAAATATTCGGCAAACAATTCTCTCAATATACGCGCTTACAGGGCGATTTCAGGTTTTACCGGAAAGTAGGAGGAGGGAATAGCGTATGGGCTAACCGCATCTTTACCGGTATTGGTATCCCTTATGGTAATTCCAGCGCCCTGCCATATATAAAACAATTCTTTTCGGGTGGTAATAACAGTATAAGAGCATTTAGAAGCCGGTCTGTAGGACCTGGTACCTTTCAGGCCCCACAGAATGCCGGATTGCTGGCAGAACAACCTGGCGACATCAAGCTCGAGTTGAATACCGAATTGCGGTTCCCCATAGTGGGTATTGTACATGGAGCTGTGTTTATAGATGCGGGTAATGTGTGGTTGTATAACGAAGATCCCAATAAGCCCGGTTCTTTATTCACCAATAAGTTCCTGAATGAACTGGCGGTTGGTACAGGCGCCGGTATACGGTTCGACCTGAATTTCCTGGTATTACGGCTCGACCTGGCCTTCCCGGTGCGCAAACCCTGGTTGCCGGAAAAAGAACGGTGGGTATTGAAAGAGTTCAATTGGGGCAGCAGCGAGTGGCGCAAGCAGAACCTGGTATTTAACCTGGCGATCGGTTATCCGTTCTAAGGGGTTGCGGCAACTGAGTAACTGGTTATAAGGGCAGTCCCCCGTCGAGACCGACTGTTTTTTGTACGCCTTCAAAGATGGATTTCCAGATAAGATTGAAAATCGACTGACTGGTGTTCCTTGCACGGGAAACGGTAACGATCCGCTCCAAACCATTGTTCTTACCAGGGTTGGCATCCATGATCATCATATTGGCCATTAAAGAGACCATTTTTTTAGCTTTTATTTCCTTCTTCTCCTCGTCCTTTTTCAGGATCTTGATCTTCAGGTCGTCGTATAAAAGCCTGACGATGCCTTTCGCCCGGTAGTCGTTACCAATAAGATTAAAGTCGAGGCTGTTGATATTGCCTGAGTTGATCTCTACCATCGCCATTGGTTTGCTCAGGCGGTTGAAGATCGTAGCGTCCGTTGCTTTCAGGCTGCCGTTCACGGCAAATTTTCCGTTATTGCTGTTGAGATGAAGCTTCAGGGTGGCGGTCATGGGTATCCTGCTCAATAAGCGGCTGCTGAAGTTCACGGTAAAGATGCCATTGTTGCGAATGTCTTCTTTCCGGTTGGTTACGTTATGCAGGGTTGCATATATGTTGTCAAATATTATGACACCGTTGCTCCCTGTTTGCGGAACTTTTTCCTTATACTCGATGTATGCCTGTTGTACGGTGATTTTTTTTAAGCTGACATCGATGGGTAATTTGCGCAGCTCCTGGTGCGGGTAATGCCCTACCTTGCTCTCTTTTTTAGGAGGATATGCTTTATCCCTGAATATTTTAATGCTGGCTTTTTTAATGCCCAGTTCATTGGCGATCAGATTGCCATTAAGCAATTCCTGCACATTTACCTGCTTGAACAGGAGGTTGTAAACGTCAAAATCGAGCCGGTCGGTTTGCCATTTGGCGGCCCGCATAAATGCCGCCTCGCCCATTAAAGGGGTGATGTGTATATGACTAACGGCAAATGATCTTTCGCCCGATCGTAAGGCCAGGTTATTCAGCTGATATTGATAAAAGCGATTCGTGCGATTTAACGATAGCCGGTGTACATCAAGCACAGCTTTTTCTGCGAACAGGATCCGGTTGGGATCGTTGCTGGTGCTGTCGCTGATATTAATATGATGCAGCTGCGCATTGATCTTTTTGCTACTCAAAACAGTGTCGCCGCCGGGCCATTTGCAAATATGGTAATCGGCATCGGTAATTAAGATCGTATCTACTTTGATCTTTTCCAGTCCACGTAGCAGCACCTTGTAAATTTTGTCGGTGGTCGGCGTAGTGTCATTGACCTTTGCGCCACGTCGGTTGTTGTACATGGTTACTACGGGTTTGGTGAGCCTGATCCTGGTGGCAATTACTTCCTTGTTCAATACGGCAGCATCTGTTTGCACACCCGATACATATACTTCAGGAACGGTAACGCGCAATAAGTTACGGGGCAGGGTGCTGTCGGTTGGCTTTTTATAAGTGGAATCAGGGATCAGTTGAAGGTTCCTGATCATAATTTCTCCTTCCACTTCATCGATATCAATGTGATCGTAGGTTATTCGGTATAAACTGTCTGATTTCAGGAATACCAGTTGCGGAACTTTTTTAAGCAGGAAATCCTTACGCCATTGTCTGTAGTATATAATGCCCCCGGCAACAAGCAGGACAAGGATGAGCAGGAAGAATAGCTTTTTCATTTGTATGTATTTAGGGGTGTGGGCTCCAATCTTGATTATGCCATATAAATTATAAAATATCGGTTATTATGAGACGTTAGTTACCGGTTGTTAAGAACAAATTGCATTATCCTGCGCCCGGCGCGAGATGTTTTACTGAATATAAATCTGATCCAGTCGAGTGCATGGCCTGCTCCGCACAATAAACAAACGTTTATCATGGCTATTACAATGGCTTTTATCCAATTAAGAAACTTACTCATATGTCAACTGATTAGGTTTCGGGATATGTAAAAAATTATTGTGCCTGCCGGCAGTGTAGAGAAAATCACTAACCAATTTGTGGCAGTGTATGAGGATATATTTCCTCAGCAAAAACCATGAAACTCGCTCCTGGATTGAGTTTACGGCGGGGGCATAGGAATTTTAACAGTATATGTAAAGATTGAGACTAAATTATTTCTTATGAAAAGGTTTATGTGTGCAGCCCTATTTTCGGCCGCTTTTTTAACAGGAACAAGTGCCTTTGCGCAACAGCAGCAGACGCCAGCAGAAGATGATCTATCCCCTAAATTTGGTATCAAGGGGGGTGTGAACCTCACCAACATGTATGTTCAGGACGTGTCCGACGAGAATATGAAAGTCGGATTCAATGCAGGCTTCTTTGCCAAATTACCAGTGACAAAAGGTTTTTCCATTCAGCCTGAATTATTATATACAAGCAAAGGGGCTAAAGAAACCTATGATAATTTTATCCAGGGAGAGGGCGAGTACAGGTTCAATTTGAATTATATTGAATTGCCGGTACTGGCAGTATTCAATGTTGCCAAAAATTTCAACTTACATGTTGGCCCCTACGTATCTTATCTTGTTAGTGCGAATATCAAAGACCTGGAAGACGATGGAACCATCGAGGATATTACTGATCTGGATGCCGAGAATTTTCAACGGTTCGATTACGGTCTTGCCGGTGGGCTTGGCATAGATATTTCTAACTTTACTATAGGTGCGCGTTACAGTTACGGATTAAGAGAGATTGGGAAGTCCGGTAGCCTGTCTGGAGAATTGACAAAAGATTCAAAGAACAGCGCTATCTCATTATATATCGGAATAGGTTTTTGAGCGATACGGGTTTGAGGATTCAAGGAAAAACCCCGGCGATACCGCCGGGGTTTTTATATTGGTACTGAGTTAACTCATGCTCCTTTTATTAATTGGCCACTTCCTGGTTTTTGGGGAACGTAATGATGAAGGATGTACCCACATTCAAAGTGGATTTGACATCGATCGTTCCTTTATTTGATTGGATGATGTTCAGGGTGCTTGCCAATCCCAATCCCATCCCATTGCGTTTGGATGTAAAATAAGGTTCAAACAGCCGGGAGATATTTTCTTCACTGATGCCGCAACCATTATCGCTGATAATAATGCTTGGATCAGGATCACGGTTTATTACTACGGAAATTCTTCCCTGTTTATGATGGATGGCTTCGGTAGCATTGATAAGTATATTCGAAAAGGCAAGCTTTAATTTTTCCTTATCTACCGTTACAGTCACCGGTACGTCAGGGTACTTGATCTCCAGCTTTATCCGTTGCAGGGTAAGCCGGTCAATGGCGTCGAGTATGCTTTCATCCATTACGCTCTGCAGCACATGTGGCTCCATTTTCATTTCCGCCGGCCGCGATGAGTTCAGCAATTCCGTGATCAGAGCGCCAATACGGTTGCTGTTCCGTTGAATGATCTCCAGGTAAGTAGAACCGTTCTCATCACCGCCTGCTTCTTCCCGCAGGTGTTCTACCGACAGATTGATATTGTTCAGAGGATTGCGCACTTCATGGGCCAGCGTGCGTACGAGACGGCCGGTGGCTGCCAGCTTTTCTATCTGCAGGGTTGCTTTTTCTGCCTTTTTCAGGTTGGTGATATCGTGTACAATGCCCTGCATGTAGAGCTGGTTGTTGTTATCTGTTTCCAGCGATGCAGAAATAATGCAGATGCGGTGTTCGCCCTGTTTGGTGCGGATCTCTGCTTCGAGGTCATTCACTTCCTGGCGTTCGGTGAACAGGTATCTGAACCGTTCTTCTTCTTTCTTTTGAATGAAGAGGTCATAGATATTGATCTGCATCAGTTCTTCCCGCGTATAACCCACCAGGTCGGTAGTAGCAATGTTCACATCTTTAAAGCGGCCTTCCCGGTCAGCGGTGAACACCATGTCCTTCGAACGCTCGAACATGTTGCGGTATTTGCGCTCATTGGCCCGGAGGGCCTTCACAGAAGCCGATCTGTCGAGTGCATAGCGAATGGAACGTTCCAGTTTTTCTTCGTTTAATTCGCCTTTTACCAGGTAATCCATGGCGCCCACCCGCATGGCTTCCATATCAACCGTGTGGTTGCCTTTACCGGTTAAAAGGATCACCGGTTCTTCGCAGCCGGCTGCAATACCTTCCTTCAACAGGTCGAGCCCGGTTTTGGCACCGAGGCGGTAGTCGATAAAGTAGATATCGTAGGCGCGGCTTTTCATTTGTTCAAGCGCGTCCTTATAAGAGTAGCACCAGTTGGTTGAAAAACCCGATGACGGAATATTGCGTATGAGATCACTGGTAATTAAAAAATCGTCCTCATCATCATCTACAATGAGGATACGGGCCTGTAAATTGGATACTATCATCAGGTAATTTTATTGATGTTCCGGCAATATTATAGTAAAGGTAGCGCCATTATCCGGCTCGCCGGTTGCGTAGATCAGTCCCTTGTGCTGATCGATTATTTTTTTGCAGATCGCCAGCCCGATGCCAGAGCCCGGGTATTCGGTTTTCCCATGCAGGCGCTGGAAGATCTGGAATATCCGTTCTTTATATTCCGGTTCAAACCCGATGCCGTTATCGGTAAATTCAATTTTGAACCAGTTATTTGCGGTATCCAGCTGGTGTTGTTCTTTCTGCCGGCGTGATAATCGCGAACACCGGATATTTATAATGGGATGTGTATTGAGTTTCCTGAATTTGATGGAGTTATTCACTAAATTATCAAACAACTGCTTCATCTGGGAAGGGATCGCTTCTATGACCGGAAGCGCATCGATCTGAAAACTGGTGGAGGTCTCTTCAATCTTAAGTTCCAGGTCGGTTTGAACCTCCTTCATGATCGCATTGAGGTCAACGGGTACAAAGGGCTGGTTGGTGCGCGTTGTACGGCTGAACTCGAGCAGGGTATCGATCAGGTGGCGCATGTTCTCTACCGAAGCAGAGATCCGCGACAGGTATAGTTTACCATCTGCTCCCAGCTCCGATTTGTATTTGCTTTCCAGCCGCTCAATGAATGTAGTGATCTTACGCAGCGGTTCATTCATATCGTGGGAAGCTACGTAGGCAAATTCTTCCAGCTCTTTATTGGAACGGTCAAGGTCCCTGATCTTTTCTTCCAGGTTCGACTGGTACTGGCGCAAACGGGTGATGTCGCGCGAAGTTCCAATCGTCTTTATCCACTGGCCTGCATTGTCGTAAAATAATCTGCCGGAAGTTTCGATTCGCTTAATGCTGCCATCGTTGGTCTTGATCTCGTATTCGCTTACAAATTTTTCCGGGCGTTCCTGCTCGGCTATCACCGAATCGATAAATGACTTGCTTCTGGCAAAATGTTCTTCATTCATGTGCTTTTGATAAAGCGCTTCATTTACTACCACCTTGCTCTTATCTGTTTCGGGATTATATCCAAACAGGCGGTACATGCCATCTGACCAGAAATAATGCCCGCTTCGGGCGTCCACTTCCCAGGTGCCATAGTCAAGAAACTCTTCATTTTCCTGTTTCATGGCTTTGTAAGCGGCCAGATCGCGGTATAATTGTGATTGCTCGGTTATATCTATGGTGCTGCCAATAACGCGCAACAGTTCGTCTTTGTCGTTCCTGAACACTTTGGCTTTTTCCCGTACATCTTTTAACCGCCCGTTGCGGTCAAATATTTTGTAATACAGGTCGTATTCATGATGCGCCAGGTGCTCTTTCTGATTATATAAGACTTTGTTGCGGTCGGTATCCACTACATGCTGCAGGTAAAATTCCGGCGTTATATGCAATTTGTCTTTTTCTGTTTTGGGGTCATAGCCGAGTATGCGGTACAGGCCATTGCTCCAGGTGATCTTATTGTCGGGCACCGACCATTCCCAGACGCCGAATTTCAACAGCTCCTGGGTGTCGTTAAACAGCTCTTCTATGCGTTTGAACTGGTTCCCTGTTTCCACTTCACCGGTAATATCCTGGGCGATAAATAAAAAACTGGCAGCCCGGCCTTTGGTATCGCGGTTAAGCACCGTACCCATTGTGCGGAAATACATCCAGTTGCCCGATTTATGCGTGAGGCGTGAATTATAGCTATAACTTTCTTCGTCCTGTAAAGCGTCGAACTTTGCGAGCTCTTTTTTTACATTTTCCACGTCGTCCTTATGTACGATAGAAAGCAGGTTATCATCCCAGGTATGTACATCATTAAAACTATAACCGAGCAGGTCGGTGACCTTACGGTTGATATACTTCAGCTTTTTTGTGTCGGCATCATACACATAGACGATCGCCGGAATAAAATCGGTGATCTTATCCGGAAGCCCGTCATTGTCGCTATTGGATTGAAACAAAAGCTTCAGAGGGTTAATCTCCTGGTTTATTAGTTGTTCCATCAAAGCCTGGACTTATATGCGTATATTTCCTTCACAGGGTAATGTTACCGCTGATTACTGGTTATTAAATTCCTGGTATTGCTTCATTTTATTATACAATGTCTTACGGTCAATGTTCAGCAGTTTTGCTGCTTTGCTTTTGTTAAAGTTTGATTTCTTTAACGCTTCAATGATCGTTTCATACTCGGCGTCAATGCTTGCATTCTTCAGGGAAAGTTCACTGTGTGAATGATGCGGATGCGGCCTTGGTATTTCCGCTTCAGTAATGGGTGAAGGAATAGGCGGCGTTGGAACGGTTTGTTTGGGTTCCGCCTGTAAATAGGGCGTATCGGGTGCTTCGTCGAACTGCAACCGGGTAAAATTCGAAATTTCAAATGGCAATGTATGTGCTTCAATGAAAGAACCTTCCGCCAGCAGGGTGGCCCGTTTGATCACGTTCTTCAATTCGCGCAGGTTGCCATACCAAATATAATTTTTGAAAATATCTTCTACTTCCTTGGTAAAGCCTTTCACATTTTTTTCCAGCTCTTTATTCGTTTGCAGCAGGAAGTGACGGGCAAATACCATAATATCTTCCTTACGCTCACGCAAAGGCGGTACTACAATGCTGAACTCGTTAAAGCGATGGTAAAGGTCTTCGCGGAATTTTCCTTTCCGGGCAATGTCCCAAAGCTTTTCATTGCTCGCCACGATGATGCGGATGTCGAGGTCAATGTCTTTTGTTCCGCCGACCCGGCGCATTTTTCGCTCCTGCACCACGCGTAACAGCGATACCTGTATATCGTATGACAGATTTCCGATTTCGTCGAGGAAAACAGTGCCCCCGTTCGCCAGTTCAAGGCTGCCGATCTTCTGGTTCAGGGCGCCGGTAAAAGAGCCTTTTTCATGCCCGAACAGTTCACTGCCGGCCAGTTCTTTCGACATGGCGCCGCAGTCAATGGCTATGAACGGCATGGATTTACGGCGGCTGCGTTTATGTATTTCCTGGGCAATGGCCTCCTTACCGCTTCCGCTTTCACCATAAATGATAATGCTATAGCTGGTAGGCGCTACCAGGTCGATCTGTTTCAGGATCTTTTTGAAGGAGTCGCTATCGCCAAATATGTAGTCGCCAGAAATAATGACCTGCTGTTTCTTTTCCCGGCCGTCAACCGTACTCTGCTCTTCGGCAGCTGCTGGTGCGTTATAAGCGGGCGCAGCCGGAGTTGCCGCTGGCGAAGCAGCAGTTGTAGTTGCCTGAGCGCCGGTAGCGCCCTGGTTTTGCAATGCTTTTTTTATGGTGACGAGAATTTCATCGGGGAATAAGGGTTTGCCAATATAGTCGTAGGCCCCCAGTTTCATTACTTCCACTGCTACTTTTATATCACTATAACCGGTCATAATAATGACAGGTACATCGGGCAATTGTTCTTTTATTTTCACCAGTAAAGTAGTGCCATCCATATCATCCAGCCTGAAATCGCACATGACCAGGTCGGGGGTGAATGAATTCATGAGTTCAAGAGCCTTTTTACCGGCATATACCTCAGCCACTTCATAGTTATGCTTGGTCAAAAAGCGTTTCAATAACAGGCAAATATCCCTGTCGTCGTCAATTACTAGTATTTTCGGCATCTTCAAATTTACTTTTTTACTGTGAGTTTATGATGGATTGTTTCAGGAATACCCGGATTGATCAAAGCGTAAAATTCAGTATTTTTTAACAATGCCGTTGCTATGCCCATATCGAACGCATTTGCGCTACCGGTATCTGTAAAATTTCGCGGTACTTGGCAACTGTTCTTCTGGCAATAGAGAATCCTTTTTTCGCTAAAATAGCTACCAGTTGCTGGTCGGTATATGGATTTTTCTTGTCTTCTTTCTCAATCGCGTCTTCGATGGCCACCTGAATGACCCGGTTACTGATGGCTTCTCCTTTTTCATTGATAATGCCTTCTGTAAACAGGTCTTTCAGCAAGATCATTCCAAATGGCGTATCAACGTATTTATTACAGGTAATACGCGATACGGTAGAAATATCTACGCCGGTTTTGTCGGCAATATTTTTCAGGATCATGGGCTTCAGCAGTTTGATATCGCCTTCGCGGAAATAATCATACTGCATATTCACGATGGCCTTCATAATGCGCAGCATGGTGCTTTCACGCTGCCTGATGGCGCTCACGAACCATTGGGCCGACTGATATTTATTCTTTAAATATTGTGCCGCTGCGGTGTCTTTCTTGTTTTTTTGGCTTTCTGCCACTACTTCCTTCCATTCGCGGCTGATAAAAAGAGAGGATGAGCGCTGGTTGTAGAGGGAAACTTCCAGGTAATCGCCTTCCTGCACGATCAGGAAATCGGGAATTATGTGGGCGTTGGGCGTGCTGCCTTCCTGTACTTCTGCCACCGGTTTCATTTTCAATGAGCTTACCAGCTCGAGGATGATCTTCAATTCATCCTCTTCCAGGTGCAGGCACTCCATTATTTTATCCATGTTGCGGTTGCGAAGGTCCTGGTAGTGATTCTCCAGCAGGCTGATCGCCTTTTGTACATCGGGTCTTTTGGCATTCATTGCCCGAAGCTGTAACAGCAGGCATTCGCAGATGCTGCGGGCGCCGATACCAATGGGATCCAGCTTCTGAATGTTCTTCAGCACTACCTCGAAATCCTCTGCTTCTTTCCAGGTCTTGAAAGCGAATGAATATTCTTCAGCTACCTTCTCGAGAGACAGTTCCAGCAGACCATTGTCGCTGAGCGAATCTATGAGGTAATCTGCCAGCAGGGTCTCTTCGGCTTCATTGCAGCAAAGGCGATACTGTTTCTTGAGATCTTCCCGGAAGTCGCTCGCTGCCTTGAGCGGACTGAAGGTTTTTTCTTCGTCCGGCAGATAATTACTGTATTCCATTTTATAGTCGGGAATGTCGTCATACCCGTACTCATCCCAGTCCTGGTAATCCTGCACCTGCTCCTTGGTGAATTTATCACCCGCTGATTCGTCCTCGTCTTCTTTCTTATCCAGGAAAGGATTATCTTCCAGTTCCTGTTCAATTCTATGCTCTAATTCAAGTGTATTTAAATGGAATAAATTAAGTAGTTGTATCTGCTGAGGCAAAATTTTGGTTTCCTGTTTCTGCACAAGGTTCTGCTGTAACATACGGGTTCATTTTTCTTTATTAACTTCAAGATGCTTTCCACTTTGGATTATTACAAAATAAAATTTTATTGCATTGATTTATAGGATTTTGTCCTTGACTCGTTTTTTTACTATGTTGCATATGTTAAAACTGCTATGAAGGGATTGTAGAAATTAATCCCCGAACTGTAGAACTAAAATCGCTATGAAACGACGACTATCCTTTATTACACTGGCCTTTGTACTGTCGCTGGTAATTACATTGTCTCTCTCGTACCTCTTGTACAATAGCTATGTGCAGTCTGGCGCACAGAACCGGCGTATAGAACATGCCTACAAAGTGGTGTTGCAAACCAGTGAGCTGGAAAACTATATCAAGGAAGCCGAAACGGCCCAGCGAGGGTTCCTGCTGACAAGGGATAGTACTTTTCTACAACCGTATTTGAGTATCCGAAATGATATTAAACCTGGTTATGATTCATTGCAGCGGCTTACGGCAGATAATAACCATCAACACCAACTGGTGAATCAGGCCGGCTTGCTAATGAACAATCTCATCGATCATTTTCAGCACAGCGTGTATCTGCGATCCAGCGCCCGCCTTTTGGAAACCAGGGAAGCCATGGATAGTTTGCGTAATGTGTTCAAGGCAATACAAAAAGAAGAAATGAACCTCGTGAAACGTTATGCCGTGAATAAATATGAATCGGCCATGCCGCGCTATTTTGCCGCCATATTTTTATTTGCTGCCCTTATCATTATTATTTCCTTTGCCGTGATCCTTAAAGAATACCGGCAGCGTTCCCGTTATCAAAAAGAGCTTGAGCAGAAAATGATCGAAGTGAACGCGTATACGGTAGAGCTGGAGCAGATCGCATTTGCTACCTCGCACGACCTGCAGGAGCCTTTGCGGCGCATCAGGACTTTCAGCGACCGGTTGAACTGGAAATACCGCGATCAGTTAAATGAGGAAGGTCAGATGATCCTTTCGCGCATCGATTATTCTGCCCGCCGTATGCAGGGGCTATTGGAAGACCTTATGAATTTTGCCAATCTCGTACGTGGTGGTGAAGTGTTAAGCGTGGTGAACGCAGATAAATTATTGCAATCGGTCGTAGAGTATCTCAGGCAGGATATAGATATTAAAAAGGCTACTATCCATATCGGTCAAATGCCTACTATCACCGGCTTCGAAAAACAATTGTTCATGATGTTCAGGGCGCTTATCGACAACGCGCTGAAATTTGCCAAACCAGGTATTCCTCCGGTAGTTACCATTCAGAGCGTGCAAACCACCGGTGACGAACTGGTACATATCGACAAGAATTTATCGAAGAAGGTCTTCATCCGTATAAGTATCCAGGATAATGGCATAGGGTTCAGCAATGAATTCAACCAGAAAATATTTTTGATCTTTCAGCGCCTGCATACAGATGCCGAATATGAAGGCAAGGGCATCGGGCTCGCTATTGTTGAACGCGTAATGACCAATCACAATGGATATGTGCTTGCATCGTCACAGGTCGACAAAGGCGCCTTGTTTAATTTATATTTTCCTGTACAGGAGGGTTAGCGATGACCTTAACATGGTACCGGATGCTTTCAAAAGCTTTGGCAATAGCAGTTTCCCATCGAACGGCAACGCTGTAACCGGTGAACTCGCCGGTCTGTGCGCCGATCTTAATTAAAGCTGCCACGGTGCAGGCGTCGGGATTAGACAGGGTCACTTCAATTACATAGATCTCTGCAAGAATATCTTCAAGCAGGTTTGCTTTGAATGATGATAAGAAACCTATATCCTCCAACGGAATCCCCAATGTAGTTTGCTCGTCTATATGCATTAAATAGCTGTTCTTCATAACCTCATTTTTTATTGGTACAATAACTCTTTTTATTGGTACAATAACCCTAATCACTCTTTCACTTGTTCATTTTTTATAACGACTTTGAAAGAAGCAGCTACCTGAAGTATTGTAAAGATTGTACCGGCAAAGGGTCTTTCAGACGCAAAAAGATAATGTAGAACTTAGTCTACACGGTGTATTTTTTTTTACCTGAACAGGGGAGTATTACTAATTGATCAGTAATAACGGGCGTTTAGAAAGGGCCGGCGGTATGATTTTTACAAATTATAGGTTATACCGGTACTGCGGGTAATGAAACAAGTGCACCGCGTGCCGGCTAAATGATAGTAACTGATTTATTCACCTAAAATTTATTACTATGCTACGTTGGACAGTGATATTTCTGGTAGTAGCTATAATAGCAGCAGTGTTTGGTTTCACAGGTATAGCTGCAGGTGCTGCTTCCATCGCGAAGATTCTGTTTTTCATTTTTATCATACTGTTCCTGATCTCATTGATAGCAGGGGGCTTCCGTCGTGTAGACTAACAATGAGCATCGTACCAGAAAGTTACGTCGGGAAAAGTTTGTGAAGTCCGGGAGATTATTAAACTGATCTTCTCCCGGACTTTTTACTTTGCTACTGTCTTAAGGAAATTTTAAGGGAAAGGTCTATTAACAAAATCCTATTTTTGAATAGATAAACACGGAGTGGAACGAACCATGAATACCCAGCCGATACTTATTGCTGAAGATGACGCCGACGACAGATACCTGCTTCAAACCGCCTTTACAGAAGTAGGCTATCCCGAACAGATTGATTTTGTTGAGAATGGTATTGAAGTGTTGAATTATCTGGATGATATTTATACAACCAACAATATGGAGGAGAAAGCCCTGCCGGGTTTTATTTTGCTTGATCTGAATATGCCCAAGAAAGACGGTCGGGAAGTATTAAAAGAATTAAAGCAACATCCGGTATTCAAGAAGATACCAGTAATTGTTTTTACCACCACCAAAAATGAGGTAGAGATCAAACGTTGTTATGAGCTGGGCGCAAATAGTTATGTAGTTAAGCCCATCAGTTTCGACGGCCTTTTAAAAGTAGTTGAGAATATTCGCAGTTTCTGGTTTCAAACGGCATCCATTCCCGCTTCCTGAGGAGCCACTTTCTCGTTTTTCCCAAACATGGTCTTAAATTTCTGCAGGATGCCCGGTTTACCAACCAGGTGCGATGCATAATTTTTAATAAAGAACGGTATCAGCCACCGGGCGATCCAACCGGATTTTCCCAGCAGTACTTTTTTCACGAGACCATCTGCAAATATATTAATGGCGAGATGTGCTGCCGTCATACCACCCCGCCGGGTGAATAATCTGCGGGCCGTGGTAGCAACCAGGGCGGCCGGCTTTAGGTCTTCCTTGATTAACCGCCAGTCCTCCTTGATCTGAAGCTCATGCTCGATGAGCACGGCCTGCAGGCGGGCTTTTTCCCTGAGTAAGTCTTTGTAGCTATTGATCTGTGGTGTCATAAATTTTCCGAACGATAATGTCTCTGATAAAAGGAAAAACAATTTTTCTGCGCAACAGGTACAATACCATCACCAATAAGAAGTAAATAAAAGCCGCAGTAAAGTAACCGGCGGCCGGATTTTTCAGCAAAATACCCAAATACAGGGAGAGACCTATGCCTGCTAACAGAAATACACATAGCACCAACCCGGTTAACAGGAAGAAGATAATAGCACGGGAAATGGCTTTTGAACCGGCCTGTGCTACGTTTATCCGGGCCAGGTCGTAATAAGTTTGTGCAATATCCTGTACATGATTAACAAGGTTGGCTGCTTTCGTGTTAAAATTGTCCATGTTTAATTTTTGATCCGGCCTTAGTGAACTTACCTGGTAAGCGTTGTTTTACCTTTCCATTTCCTGTGTCATTTCCTGCTGCATTTCCTGCGCACTTGCATACATGTTCTTCATTTCTTCCTTACCAATTGCCAGTAATTCAGCCACATCGTCCATTACTTCATCAAAACCCGTCTTAATTTTTCTTCTCAGTTCACTACCCTTGTCAGGAGCTATTAAAACACCGATAGCAGCACCTGCAGCAGCGGCCGCCAGCATGCCTAGAATGATTTTTGTGTTAGATGTCATACATTTATGTTTTCAGGAATTTGAGGAAAAAATTATACCACTGATAAAAGATTCCTGTTTTTTTTATATTTTTCATCAATGGGAAACAATTTCCCCAGGGTAAAATTCGGCTCTATAACATGACAAAGGAGCGACTTAAGGTTTTAATTATTGATGATGAGAAGGATCTGTGCCTTTTGATCAAGGCCTACCTTAGCCGTAAAAACTGTGACGTACACACTGCCTATACACTTTCTGAAGGACTTAGCCAGGTTGACCAGTTTTTGCCAGACATACTATTTCTCGATAACAACCTGCCCGACGGTTTGGGGTGGGAGAAAGCTGAATTGATCATTAAAGACCATCCCAATATCAAACTGCACTTATTGAGCGCTTTTAACCCGCCGCGCATAAAAGATGGCATTCCGGTAACCAAGATCTGGGAAAAACCAATTTCCCTCCGTGATCTTGATAAATACTTCAGTTAGCCATTTATGCCAAAGACAAAGCAGGAGCCATACACTTCGGGGGCGATTGGCCTTTAGCTGCAGGCTTCTGCCTTGCCGTTGTGCTTGCACCTTCCGCGTGCCTTTGGCCCTGAGCCGCGCCCTTCCCTTCATGGCCTTGCGCTTTGCCCTGGTTACCTATATTTGCACCTTCATTTTACAAACTATATGATGAGAATTGCAATTAACGGTATGGGCCGTATAGGCCGGCTATTATTCAGAAGGTTAATAGATAGCAGTCAATTTGAACTGGTTGCAGTGAATGATATCATGGATACGGATAACCTGGCTTATTTGTTAAAATACGATTCGGTATACGGAACTTTTGCCGGAAGCCTTACACAGGAGTTCGGGACGATTGTAGCCAACGGTAAGACGGTAAAAGCCTTCCAGCAGGAACAACCGGCCAGCCTGCCCTGGAAAGACCTGCAGGTAGATGTGGTGCTCGAGTGTTCGGGCAGGTTCTCGAACCGCGCAGCCGCAGAACAGCATATTAAGGCCGGCGCCAGGAAGGTCTTACTCTCTACTACCGGTTCCAATGACATTCCCCTGCTGGTTTATGGGTTCAATCAGCATGCGCTCAAAAAGGAAGATACCATCGTTTCTCCCGGGGGCTGTATGACCAACTGCTCCACTCATATATTATATATTTTGAATGCTATAGGTATACAATCGGTTCAATGTAACATTTTACATTCCTATACCTCGCGGCAGGAACTGGTGGATGCGCCCAATAAACAATTCCGCAGGGGCCGGGCCGCGGCAGAAGCTATTATCCCGGTAGAAATTGACCTGCAACAATCCCTTGAACGGCTATTACCCGCATTGGCAGGCAAAATTGCATCGGTTTCAACGCGGGTGCCCGTAGCCAATGGCGCTATGGCCGATTTTACGGTTCAACTGAAGGAGGAAACTTCGCGGGAAGAGATCAATCGTCTTTTTTCAACAGCCGCTCAAAACGATTATAAAGGCATTCTGGCCTATACAGAAGATCCGTTGGTATCGCTGGATATAAAAGGAAATACCCATAGCTGTGTCATTGATGGTACACTAACAACGGTAGTGGGCAATCATGTGAAGCTGATCGCCTGGTTCGATAATGAATACGGTTTCACTACAAGAATGATCGACTGGCTGGGAAAGCTATAATCAAATCCATTGCTGATTTATGATTTCGGGATCTACTGATCTGCTCAGAATGTAAACTTCCGATAAATCCCAAAATCTCAAAATCTCAAAATCAGAAATCCCGAAATCCCGAAATCAGAAATCAGCAATCAGAACCGGGTGGGGATTTTAATTTGTTTTTAATTCATTAAATTGAGCAGGCATACCCGGTAACTTTATTATTCGTGAATTTTGCGACCATGAATTTTTGGTTATGGAAGAAATAAAAATTTTACTGGTTGAGGATGAAAAAAAGATTGCAGAATCATTAAAGAAGGGGCTTACCGAACAGAACTATCACGTTGAAGTAGCGTATGACGGCCTGATCGGTAAGAAACTGTTTGAAACTTACCCATTCGACCTCATTATTCTGGACATCAATCTGCCCGGATTGAATGGTTATGAACTGTGTAAGGAGATCCGCCGCCATAGCGAACGCATACCGGTGGTTATGCTCACAGCCCTCAATACTACGGCCGATAAAATAGAAGGTTTTGATGCCGGGGCTGATGATTATATAGTAAAGCCCTTCGATTTCAAGGAGCTGCTGGTACGTATAAGGGCATTGTTAAAAAGGATCTATCACAATATTCCAACCGGCAATATTCTGAAGGTGGCCGATCTTACCATGAACCTCGATAGTAAGGAAGTGACCCGGGCTGATAAGCCCATCTCCCTTACCGCCAAGGAATTTCAGTTGCTCGAATACCTGATACGGAATAAGAACCGGGTAGTATCCCGTGCCGACATAGCCCTGAATGTTTGGGATATTGATTTTGATACAAAGACCAATGTGATAGATGTTTACGTGAATTTCCTGCGTAAAAAGCTGGATAAGGATTTTGAAACCCGGCTTATTCATACCCAGGTGGGTATGGGCTATATCTTGAAAGAAAACCCTTAGGTTGAAGATAAAATTTAAAATAACCGCACTTTTTGCTTTACTGGTTACCATTATTCTGCTGGTATTAAGCATTTCCGTTCATTATTTTACTTCCCTGCAACGCATTGAAGCATTCAAGAAGCGATTGAAAGGACGGGCCAATAACGATGGCCAGCTTTTCTCCTATTTCGGCGATAGCGACAGCACCCGGTCTATTCTGTATCATATCGATTCCGCATCGGCCTTTACCCTGAACCGGAAAAGTGTGGTCATCTTCAACTACCTCGATAAGCCGGTATACAACTACAATGCGAATAATATCGATAGCATATTGCCTGACAAAGACATTTTGAAACAGGCAAGGCTGCGAAAGGAAGTATATTATGCCGTTAACAAGCGCGATATTCTGGCCTTTCATTATACCGATAACCGGAGCCGGATCGTAGTGGTAGTGGCCGGTTATGATGTGGATGGCTGGCAACGGTTGAAAGACCTGCGCGATATCCTGCTCACCTGCCTATTCATTGGCATTGCCATTGCGCTGGTTGTAGGTTATGCTTTCTCCGTGCAGCTGGTAAAACCGATCAAACAGATCATTAACGATGTAAAACATATTACCTCGCAAAACCTTTCGCATCATATACAGGCCGGCAGCACCCAGGATGAACTGAACCAGCTGGCCAATACATTTAACGAATTGCTCGACCGCCTGCAGGAATCATTTATAATTCAGCGGCGCTTCATCTCCAATGCCTCACACGAACTGTCGACACCGCTTACGGCTATTTCGAGCCAGCTCGACGTAACCCTGCAAAAAGAGAGAAGTACAGAAGAATATAAACAGGTGATACAATCGGTACATGAAGATGTACAGCAAATGCAACAACTCACCAAAAGTTTGCTCGAGATCGCTAAAACAGGTACGCAGGGAAGTATTGAGTTAAGCGAAGTTCGTATCGATGAAGTGCTGTTAAAGGTCACCGCCGATGTGCAGAAGAACAGTGAAGAGTACCGGGTGATCCTGCAATTCGGCGATTTTCCCGATGACGAAAAAGCCTTCCTGGTCTTCGGCAATATAGATCTGTTGTATAGTTCACTACGGAATATTGCAGATAACGGTTGCAAATTTTCGTTTGATCATCAGGTGATGGTTAACCTGATGTTCGAGAATGATAATGTAATAGTACAGTTCAAGAATTTCGGCGACACCATCACTGAAGATGAGACGGAACATATTTTCCAGCCTTTCTACCGGAGCGCCAATGCCTCCCCGATAAAGGGTTTTGGGTTGGGACTGGCACTGGCCCAAAGGATCATCAATTTGCATAAAGGGATCATTAAAGTACAGTCATCAAAAGAAACCGGTACCTTGTTTACCATCATCCTTCCTTCTCTTAAGAAATTTGCGGCCAAACTTTGAGGATATTACCAGGAATTTTCACGATGAACATAGCGGAAACTATTACAGGCGCTTTGTTTAATTGCTTTTTAATTCCTGTTTAATGGGTGTTTAACGGTAATAAGGCATATTTGATATACTAATCTTCAATACAATTGAATCGATCTGTTTATATTTTCCGTGGCCTTGCGATTGGCGCCATTACCCTGGTGGCCGTAGCCCTTCTACAACATAAAAAGAATAAACAGCTCACCGAATTTAATAATGAATTACTGCTGTTAAACGATTCAGTGCTCTCAGTAAACCTGCAATTGCAGAAAGATATCAACTTTCTGAAACACGACCTCGACAGCCTCTTACGCAGTCATCAGCCCGATGATCAGCAACTGACCGCCAACAAATAGTTCCGGAGAACATTACATTATTGATCTAACACTAAATGTAATAATCTGTTGCCCGCTTTCAAACGGTTTAGCATTATGATCATATCTGTATATGATCAGTGTCATGAGCAGGCTGTTGCTCCTGTTTTATATTTGGCCTGTTCAGGAGAGCGCCTGAAGCATATTGAAATGATTTTGACGGTTGTAAAATGATGTTGGGCCACCGGCCAAAATTTTAATTGCAAATCATTTTATTATTTTTTTAAAATATCGTACCTTTTGTGACAGTCCAGTAAAAAATCCTTAAACTAATATCTCTGCCTTACTATTCTATTTTGCCTGGATAGGCGTCATTTTTATTCTCTGTGCTTCGTCGCAAACCCTTTGAAAACCGCCGTAGTCTGTATTTGATAACAATATTTTTAGGCACCCAAAAAAGGAAGGAGGGCACCATGAAACACCATCAATCCCCTTACGTTAACAAGAGGAAGAAATGCATCGAGTTTCACATCCAGAATGCCTGTGCAAACAGGATCTCACTTGCAGGAGATTTTAATAACTGGGCACATGACCAGTTAACATTACGTCCAACCAAGAATGGTTTTTGGAAAATAGAAATACCCATGTTACCCAGGGGTAAGTACCACTACAAATTCTTCATCGACGAGCGGATGTGGGCTGAGGATATAGAGAACCAGTTTCGAGAACCCGATGGTGTTACGGGTTGGAACAGTGTGCTGGAAGTGTGATCGAAAGTGAATAGTGTTGAATGGTGTAATAAAAACAATGTGCTTCATTCCGTACGTCCTGGTGTAACCGGGAGGAAAGCTTTGTGAGGCATGCAGCGTTTATAAGGATAAGATGAGTTATTCGAATCGGTTGAATAACTCATCTTATTTTTTATGCATTATTGTAAACCTTATACACCGGTTCCCGCAAGATATTTCCATTGTCTGAACAAATGAATGCAAGCACCTCGGCGATCTGCGCTGGTTTTACCCAATTGTCGAAATTGGCTTTGGGCATACTTTCCCGGTTGGGGGGCGTATCGATGGTGCTGGGCGCTATCACCGATACCGTTACATTTTTCCCTTTGGCTTCTTTATTTAAAATATCAGCCAGGGAAAAGAGCAGGGATTTACTCAGGGCATAGGCAATTTTGTTAGTGCCTTCTTCTGGCTGCAGACCAGGGCGGGCGCCGGTAAATACCAGCCGGCCATATCCGTTGTGCATCATATGCTGAAATAAAGGCCGGGCAATATGGTAGGCTGTTTCAAAATTCAGGGAGAACATTTTTCTCAATTGAGTGGTGTCAGTGGTTTCAATGCCGCCCATTTCAAAACCCCCGGCCAATAATACGCCACAATCAATATTGCCATACAAACTGGCTGCTTCCTTCACAAATATTGCGCTTTCCGATTCATTGCTTAAGTCGATACCGTGCAGCTCAAATTGCGGATGCCTGTCGGCAAAACCCAGATGGCTACCTGAATGATCAACCGCAATGACTTTATAATCCTGCTCCAGAAATTTTTTAACTACAGCAGTGCCCAGGTTGCCGTTAGCGCCAGTTATAATAATGGTTTTAGGCATAGATAAAATTTATAGGTTGTTTTTCAAAGATAGGTATTGTATAAAAAGAAAAGTGCCATCCGCCTTCGGCGGATGGCACCATAAAGATCTTATTACAACAAACTATGACCTAGAACAGAAAATTCCAGCCATGTTTATCTTCATCCTGGCCTTTGCGAATAGCTTCCATTTTGTTCTTCAGTTGGAACATGATGGCATTGTCGTTAATAGTTGGCAGGTGATGATCAATTCCATTGATGTGAATGGTAGCAATAGGCGCTACAATGGCTGCCGTACCGGCGCCAAATGCTTCCGTTATGGTATTATGCCTGAATGCATTTTCCAGTTCTGCCACGCTTACCGGTTTTGCTTCGTGGGGAATGCCCAGGTCTGCAGCGAGGGTAAGTAAAGAATCGCGGGTTACGCCTGCCAGAATAGAATCGCTGGTAGGTGGTGTAACCAGTACGCCATCAATAACGAACATCGCATTCATCATTCCGGATTCTTCAATGTATTTATTTTCGCGGGCATCCGTCCACAAGACCTGGTCGTAACCGGCTTCTTTGGCTTTTTGTGTGGGATAGAAAGCGCCGCCATAGTTACCGGCACATTTGGCTGAACCGGTACCACCTTTGGCTGCTCTTGTATAATTGGTCTCTACCTTTACTTTCAGTGGTTGAGAGAATGCGGGACCTACCGGACCTGTAAAAATGATAAAGCAATATTCATCAGAGATCTTTACGCCAAATTTGGCTTCGCTGGCAAACATGAGCGGACGAATATATAATGAAGAACCCGCTTGTGTCGGGATCCAATCTTTATCTACTTCAACCAGGCGGCGTAAGCCATCAACAAAAACTTCTTCAGGCACCCCTGGCATACACATGCGGCCCAGCGAGCGCAGCATTCTTTCATAATGTTTATGTATACGGAACAGGTTAATACGGCCATCATCCAGCTTAAAGGCTTTCAGGCCTTCAAACACCGATTGTCCGTAATGTAATGCCAGGGTGGTTGGGCTTATTGTAATATCGCCAAAAGGGATGATCCGGGGCGCCTGCCATTGGCCCTGGGCATAATTGCAAATAAGCATGTGATCTGATACATATGTGCCAAAACCAAGCTTGTTAAAATCCACTTCAGGTAACCTCGATTTGGTAGTGTGCTGAACTGATATTTCATCGGTAAGTTCCATATACTGATAATTTTTTGGTGCTACAAGTCATTCAGGTGTAAAGATAACCCATAAAAAACAATAGGCAATTGGCAATGGACAATGGCTCCGGGCGGTTCGGCATTCGGCCAAAAGAAAGCCCTGAAACTGTTAACCGGGAACTGGTAACCGGCGACGGTGACTAAGAACTTTGAGTTAATTCATTGCCTATCCTGACTATTTCATTTACAAGCAATTCAAAGTCAACGAACCGGCTGCGGTGGTTGGTAATGGCAGCCCTGATGGCGTACCGGCCGTTGAGCACTGTATAGGAAGGCGCTGCAATGCCCTGCTCGTGTAATCGCATCAGTATTTCGCGGTTCAGGGCATTTAATTCTTTATCCGTACAATGGCCCGGGTCATAGCGGAAGCATACGATATTCAGCGGAACCGGCGCCATTAATTCCAGCCCGGGCCTTAATTGTATCAGTTCAGCCAGGTACTGCGCCTGCTGCAGGTTCTGCCTGATGAGCGCCCGGTAGCTTTCCAACCCATGGTGTTTTAATGACATCCAGATTTTCAGGGCTTTGAATCCCCGCGACAGTTCCATGCCGTAATTATTCAAACTGTCGGGCCCTGCCGATAACCCGCGTTCATGCAGGGTCAAATAATTTACGGCCGAAGCAAAGGCTTCCCGGTGCAGCTGCGGATCGCGGATGAGCACACAGGCCGCTTCATAGTTTACATACATCCATTTGTGAAAGTCGAATGAGAGACTATCGGCCAGTTCCAATCCTTTCAGGCGATCGGCAAATTCAGGCAGCAGCCTGGGAATTGCGCCAAAAGCGCCATCCACATGCAGCCAGAGTTTCTCTTTCCTCGCAATGGCGGCCAACTCGTCGAGCGGGTCAATAGCGCCGGTATTTACGGTGCCTGCATTTCCCACTATACAGAAAGGAATATAACCTGCCGCCCTATCTTCTATGAGCATACGCTTCAGTATATCGATCCGGATGCGATAATTCTCGTCGACCGGTACCTTGCGAAAATGATCACTGCCTATGCCGATCACTTCTACACCCTTCAGCACGCAATTATGCGTTTCTGATGAACCATAGATGGTAAGCGGACCCCGCACTGCCTGTAATCCTTTGGTTTTTATTTCGCGGTTGGCAAAATGCCGGGCGACTACCAGGGCAGTGATATTGGCAAGGCTGGCGCCACTTAACAACAGGCCGCTGGCGGTGGCGGGAAATCCCATGATCTCTTTCGACCAGTTGATGACCTGCTTTTCAACGTGCATCGGCATATTGTCGCCAATACTAACATTTGCATTCATACCCGATGCCAGCATATCCGCCAGCATGCCGAAAGGCGTACCGCCGCCTTGTACCCAGGCCCAGAACCGTGGGTGAATATTATTGGTGTTATAGGGAAGTACGTTTGAAAAGAAATCCTTATACACGGCTGCAGCGTCCTGTGGCATTTCGGGCAGCGCTTCTTCTGTACTGGCAATGGCCGCTGTTGGGGGCTTTGTATATACCGCACGTTGCCTCACTGTTTCCAGGTAATGGAACAGGTCGTCGAGCATGCGATGACCCAGCTCATTTAAGGCCGACCAGTCCTGCGGGTCGAGTGTTTTTTCTTCCGTTAATAATGCGTCTTTTTTCATAACTACTTTTAGCGGTATAAAGTTGAGCGGGTGTACGGCGCTGAACAACCCGTTTCCTGCTTTCTTACAAATTTGCAGACAAAAGCGCTTATAAAACAGATGCAGATTTGGGTAAATTGGCTGTATCAGATGCGCGCTGATAGCAAGTGGGTGGGGTATTAAACTGAAATGCCTGTAACTGCTAACTGTTACAGGCATTCAGATAAGGTGGCCGGTGTTAATTTATAGTCTTGTTATTTCTTAAGCACTAAGCATAGATCTTTTCAATGGAATCCCGGTATTTTTCCAGCACCACCTTTCGCTTCAGGCTTAATTTGGGAGTCATTTCACCGGTTTCAATGCTCCATTCCTGCGGTAACAGTTCAAATTTTTTTATTTGCTCGACGTGGTTGAAGTATTTGTTGTAGCTGTCTACCAGTTCAGTGAACAGTTCAATTACTTTCGGATGTTTGATCAATTGCTCATTAGCCATTTCTGCGATCCCTTGTTTGCGGGCCCAGTCTTTTAATGCCGGAAAAGCGGGAATGATCAGTGCGCCCACAAATTTCCGTTCGGCACCAACTACCATGATCTGTTCTATATAGATAGATTCCTTCAGCTTATTTTCTATAGGCAGTGGTGCTACATATTTACCGCCACTGGTTTTGAACAATTCTTTTTTGCGATCAGTGATCTTGAGGAATTTGTTTTCAACCATCATACCGATATCGCCTGTATGGTACCATTCGCCGCTCATGGTTTCCTCGGTAAGATCGGGCCTTTTGTAATAACCCATCATAACATTGGGGCCCTTACACAGGATTTCACCGTCTTCTGCAATTTTCACTTCTACATTATCTATCAGGGGACCTACCGTTCCAAAATGCCGGTTAAACACTTCAAATCGGTTCACACTGATCACGGGCGAGGTTTCTGTTAATCCATAGCCTTCGAGCACCGGTATTTGTGCTGCCGTAAAAATCCGTATTAAACGTACCTGCGCGGCGGCACCACCACTTACAATACATTTCAGGTTATTGCCCAGCGCTTCGCGCCATTTGCTAAAAATGAGCTTGTTCGCCAGCGCTAATTGCATATTATAGCTAAAGCTCATGGACTTGTTGATCTCATAGCGGGTAGCCAGGTCATGCGCCCAATAGAATAACTTTCTTTTCAGACCCGTCAGTTCTGCGCCTTTCGCCATGATCTTGTCATACACTTTTTCGAGCAGGCGCGGAACGGTGGTGAAAATATCAGGTTTTACTTCTTTCAGGTTATCCCCGATGGTCTCCATGCCTTCGGCATAGTAAATGGCTATTCCGCGATACAGGTAAAAGTAGGTGATCATGCGCTCGAAAATATGATTCAGGGGCAGGAAACTCAATGCACGCATATTCGGAAAATCGGGCAAACAGGCGTAGCAGGCCATTACGTTGCTCAGAATGTTCCGGTGCGACAGCATAACGCCTTTGGGTGTACCGGTTGTGCCGGAAGTATAAATGATCGTTGCCAGATCTTCATATTTGATCCTTGCTGCGATCGTTTGAACATTTTTAATGGCTTCATCGGTCGAGAGGGCCACTACTTCCTTCCAGTGACGGGCATTGGCCACGTGTTCGAAGGTGTATATTTCCTGCAGGGAAGGTACGCGGTCTTTTATGCTTAGTACTTTGTGAAATAATTCTTCGTCGTTTACAAACACAATTTTTACCTGGGCGTCTTTAAGCACAAATTCCAGGTCCTGTACGTTAATGGTGGGATAAACGGGCGTGAGAATGGCGCCAATGCGTTGTACCGCCAGGTCGAGTATTACCCATTCAGGGCGGTTTTTGCTTAAAATGGCGATCTTGTCGCGTTTTTCGGCGCTCATATCCCCGCAGCTAATACCAATGTTCAGTAAACCGGCGCTCAGTTTATCTACGGTGCTGGCAACTTCTTCTGTACTGTACATTTTCCATTTACCATTTTCCTTGGCAGCCAGCATATCGGGCAGCGGCTTCCCTTTTAAATGGTATTGCAGGCAATCGAATAATCGTTTGGGTTCGGTCATAGACGTTGTTTTAAAAAGGGCCTTGTAACTGGTGCAAACCTGGTCCCTTAAAACTTAATTGAATTTAACGAATCTGCGCAAATAAAAAAAGCCCTGACGATGCGGTCAGGGCTAAGTGGTTATTTTACTGTTTGATAATACTGTCCCGCCGGTAGTTTAAATACGCGGTTGTGCTGAAAGTAGTCAAACTTATTGTATTCTTCCTGGTGGGTCTTGGTCCAGTTTTCATACGCCGGCAGATTACTGGCGGTGCCGAAGATCCATTGGTTATAGGCGTCGAACATGCCTGCCTTTAAAAGTTGCTGATGATATTCGTATAGGCGGAAGGGAAATTTGCTGGCGTACTTCGAGAACCAGTCGAGAACGAATTTGGTGCGAACGGCCGATAAAGTTTCGGGTGTAACGCCGCTTGAACCTATAAAGGAGGATTGTGTTTTCATGCCATCGAGGAAGGCTTTCACAAACTCATTTTTTGTATCCTGGTCTTTGTACAGGTTGGCTTCGGTGAATAACTTCTTATAACCATCCAGTAGAATATTCTTGATCTCTGCCGTGCGTTTGGAATAGCTTTCCAGGTTTACAAAGATCTCCCCATAGATCAGTGCCCACACTTTATCGGGGGTAAAGTAATAGTATTTGGCGGCGTTATAATAGTTGCCTGAATAGCTGGGATCCGTTTCTATGCCTTTTTCCCATAATTTGATGGCACCGGAGTAATCTTTTTTACTCCACATCATTTCGCCATATTCGTTGTACAGGGTGCCGCTATTCGGGAATTTTTTCAGGGCGGCCTTGTACATTTTTTCACAATCCTTTACTTCTTCGATGGCTTTGTACAGCATGCCCAGTACCTGGTAACTTTGTACATCGGCATCGGTACGTTCGGGGAATTTCTTTGCTACTTCCAGCCCATGCGCATAGTCGCGGTTCAGGTAATAGGCAAAAGCCAGGTCTTTCTGCAATTCCAGGTTATCGGCATTGTTTTGCAATGCCCGGTTCAATACCAGGACGGCATTGGAGTAATCTCCCTGTTTGATATAAGATTTGGCCGTTTCCTGCACGGTTTTCAGATCAGCAGGCTCCTGCTGGGCCTGCATCGTATGTACGGCAAACAAAAGGCCTGCAACTGGTAAAAGATATTTCATACAGTTCAAAGATAAGGGTTGTAAGGGCTTGATAAAGTTAAAAATGGGGGTAAAGTTCACCGGTTTGAAAAAGTAAAATAATAGGGGGCTGGGATTTAAAACGGGGAGCAGGGGCTATAAAAACGGAAAGCCGGCAGGCATTACTATTTTTTAGCAACTGCCCTTCCGGCTTTCTATCTAAGGCCTGCGGCCTTGGCCCTCTTAACCAGTCAATTGGTCAACTGATTTCCAGGGATACCCGTATAAGGAGCTCACCATTAACTATAGATCAGGTGCGTCAACAATCCATCGCGCAGCTTGGGTTCGAACCAGGTGCTCTTGGGCGGCATTACATTACCGCTGTCGGCTATATCGAACAGCTGTTGAATGGTAACGGGGTGCAGGCTAAAGGCCACAGCCATTTCACCACTGTTCACTCTTTTTTCGAGTTCACCCAACCCACGGATACCACCTACGAAATCGATGCGTTTGTCGGTACGCTGGTCCTTAATGCCTAAAACCGGATCCAATACCAGGTTCGACAAAATGGTTACATCCAGTACACCGATGGGATCATTGGTCCAGCTTCCTTCGCGGGCGGTTAAGGTGAACCATTGTCCTTTCAGGTACATGCCAAACTGATGCAGGCTGGCGGGAGCAACAGGAGCGGAGGCTCTTTCAATAGTAAAGGACGCAGCTAATTTATCAAGGAAATCGGCTTCAGAAAGTCCGTTCAGGTCTTTCACCACACGGTTATAATCCATGATGTATAACTGGTTCGAAGGGAACAGCGTAGTTAAAAAATGGTCTGCTTCTTCTTTTGCCTGGCTGCCCAGCGCCTTTCTTACTTTGGCGGCAGAAGCGGCACGGTGGTGACCGTCGGCAATATAGGTTTGCGGGATCTTCGTTTTAAACAGGTGGGTGATAGTTGCTATGACGGTATCGTCGGTGATCACCCAAATAGTATGACTGATATTATCATCAGCCACAAAATCGTACACGGGGCTATGGGTGTCTTTCCATTGTTCAATAAGGGCGTCTATTTCTTCATTGTTACGGTAAGCCAGGAATACATTCCCGGTTTGAGCGCCGGTAGTAGCAATATGGTTTATACGGTCCTGCTCTTTTTCAGGACGGGTGAACTCGTGTTTTTTGATGATATCATGCTCATAATCATCTACCGAGCTTGCCGCCACAAGCCCGGTTTGGCTGCGGCCGTTCATAATAAGCTGGTAAATGTAATAACAAGCCTTGTCTTCCCGGAACAAAATACTGCGTTGCATAAAAGCCGAAATGTTCTCTTTCGCCTTATCATACACAGGCTGACTATGTATATCCATATCGTCGGGCAGATCGATCTCCGACTTGGTGATATGCAGGAACGAATATGGATTACCTACTGCTTCTTCACGCGCTTCTTTTGAATTCAGCACATCGTAAGGGCGGGAGGCAACCTGCCTGGCCAGTTCGGGACGCGGCCGCAGGGCTTTGAAAGGAGAAATATTAGCCATTGTACTATTTAGTTAAGTGGGCAAAATAAAAAGGCTTTGCCATGAGTTTAAAAAATCATTTCAGTTAAGGGTTTGCGGTAGCCAAAGCTTCCGTCTTGCCTTTGGAAGCTAACCCTTCCTGTTAGCGAAATCTTTCATCAGGTCGGTGAGCAGTTGCACACTGGCCAGCGGCAGGGCGTTGTACAGGGAGATCCTGAACCCACCCACGCTGCGGTGGCCTTTTACACCTACCACATTGTTTTGTTTGCACAGGGTGAGAAATTCCTTTTCCAGCTCGGCATTGTCCAGCACAAAGCAGGCATTCATGATGCTGCGGTCTTCTATATTGACCACGGTACCTTTGAATACGGGCAAACTATCGATGGTGTTATACAATAACTGCGCTTTCTGATCATTGATCTTTTCAATGGCCGGAACACCGCCCAGTTTTTTTAACCAGCGAAGGGTAAGCATACACACATATACGGCAAAGACCGGCGGTGTATTTAACATGGAACCGTTTTCAATATGATTGCGGTAATCCATCATAGAGGCCAGCTTGCGGTTCACTTTTCCCAGGATGTTCTTATTAACTATAACCAGGTTCACCCCGGCAGCACCTACGTTTTTCTGGGCGCCGGCATAAATGAGGTCAAATTTATTGAAGTCCATCTGGCGGCTCAGGATATCACTGCTCATATCAGCTACCAGCGGAACACCGGCTTCAAAAAACGGGCTGAAGTCATGCCACTGAACACCGTGAATGGTTTCATTGGTGGTCAGGTGCAGGTATTTGGCTGTTTTGGGAACGGTAAATTGTTTGGGCAGGTGATTGTAGTTCGATTCTTTGGCGCTGCAAACCACTTCTACGTGGCCGAATATTTTGGCTTCTTTTATGGCTTTGGCCGACCAGGTGCCGGTATCGGTATAGGCGGCGATCTCATTTTCATTCAGCAGATTCATGGGAATTTGAAAGAACTGGGTGGAAGCGCCACCATGCAGGAACAGTACTTCGTGCTGATCATCGAGCTGCATTAATTCTTTCACCAGGGCAATGGCTTCATCCATTACGGCCTGAAACAGGTCGGTGCGGTGACCGATCTCCAGGAGCGACAAACCGGAATTGTTGTAGTTCAAAATGGCTTCACTGGCTTGTTTGAATACTTCCTGGGGGAGAATACTGGGCCCCGCGTTAAAATTGTGCATCATTGTTTCACTTTGTTAGAAGGAGTGCAAAAGTATTCAATTCGCGGGACTATAGGCAGGGCGAATTTTGCCAATGACTCGTAACCTTCTCAGAATGAGTTAATC
Source organism: Longitalea arenae (assembly GCF_016924755.1). Lineage (GTDB taxonomy): Bacteria > Bacteroidota > Bacteroidia > Chitinophagales > Chitinophagaceae > Niastella > Niastella arenae. Next base: position 152,117 of record NZ_JAFFJX010000008.1, read on the forward strand.
ACAATCTTTTCCAAGTGCTTTTCCTTTCAGCCATTCTCTATTTAACTGGTCGAATGCCCGCAGGTCTTCGCTCGTGAAAGTGGTATTGACAAGCTGCTTCAGATCGGGCTGACCGGCGTTGACCCAGGCAGTATACCAGAAAGATGCAACGGCTGTTATGGATTGCTGCATGCGGCGTTCGATCATATTGTTCAGGTGCTGGTTATAAGCCAGGCAATAACTGGTCGCATACTGCCGGATCACCTGGCCGTTGCGCGGCTCAAATGAATATTTCTGGTCAGGAGAAAAACGGCTGGTCAATTCCCTTTCAATGCGCAGTACACTGTCTGCCGCGGCAGCGCTTTCCAGCACCCTCTTCCAGGTAAAGGCCAGCGGATTGGCCAGGTATGTCGCCTTGCCGAGCATAAAATCCCAGGAAGTTGCTGCCAGCAGTTCGGGAATACGCGATTCCCAGAATGCATGTATGCCCTGCTGGTTGGTGAGCTGCCCGTTGTGATTGCTGCATACATGCAGGGGCACATGTGCGTCGGAAATGTAATGGCCAATATCGGCCGACAGTTTGAGGATACTTACCTGGTCTTTCGCTGCAAAGGCACTGGTGAGGCGGCGTAACATCGTTTGAATATGCCAGGGGACGATGCCATATTTCTGCAGGGTGTCATTCCCGTATTTCTGAAGGGCGCCAGCCCAGGTACGGGGCAATGAATCGAAGGGATAAACGCCGTACCGGTCGATGTCGATAAAATGGCGGGCGCCTTCTGCGGCTACTGCATACCGTCGTTTGTCAGGATCAACGGCATGGTCGCTGATAAACCGGATATTGGGTTTGTACAATACCAGCATCTCCGGCGGCAACATGAAAACGGCATAATAATTTATCTGGCGATGGGCGTAAAAGCCCCAGGGATAAAGGCAGTGACTGCAAAGCAAAACAACCGTTATGAGCAGTAATTTTTTCATAACGGAGTGAAGGTACAAGCATTCGCCGGTTCGTATGGGGATGCGTGGTAGATATTGATTGTGGTCAACGCAGCCAGGCCAGTAGCTAGTGGTAAATGGCTAATGGCTACTGGTGAATGGCTGGTGTGGATTTCTTTTCTGTGCTCGCCACTTTCAGCAACAGCTTGTCTTGCTCACGCGCCTCCCGGTACTTTCCATACGCTTGTCTATCCCCACTCGCTACGAGCTACTCGCCTTTTTAGAAGCCGGCGCATCATCATCAATACTGGTAACCCCACCCGATATTGCGAACTTCATAGCCTCTGCAGAGTTGATATCGGTGAGCAGCCGCACCCGATCGCTTTTTACAAAATACAGGCGGCCGGTAAAAGCGTAGGATTGTGGAACATATACGGCTACATAATCCTGTAAGCCGAACTCATGTACTTCCTGCTGGGTAATGAAACCGATCTGCCATACATCCGTTGTTTCAATAGAAACAAGCACGGCTTTATCAAATTTCCTTTTATTGCCCGCAAAAGCTTCAAAGAAATCCTTAACGGTAGAATACAGCAATTTAATGCCGGGTGTGCGTTCGAGTACTTTATCCAGGAGGTCAACCAGTTTGCTTACGATGAACGAGGACGAAATATAACCAACCAATATAACGATGAGGGTCACCAGTATAAAGCCGAGGCCGGGTATCTTTTTAGGATTGCCCGCCGCATCGGTGCCCAAAAGGTCGGGCATAAAATAGCCGATCAGGCTGGGCAGGATGTTGTCGATAAAATTAAATAAGGCGGTCACCGCATAGATCGTGATCGCAATGGGCGCCAGAATAATAAGACCCTGCAGAAAGTACTGTATGATCTTTTTAAATATATGTGGAGATTTCATGTGCTGCTGCTTTTTGCTTCCCAAAATTAATCCACTTCACGGCCCCGGTAAAATAAGCTTCCGTAAAGTTGCGTGTTTGGGATTGGAAAGCAATCGGTTAGCAAAGATAAGGAAGGCGAAGATACAATGCAGTTTCTGCGGCGGAACAATAAAGAACGAACAGTAGTTCACTCGGCTTTTTTGTTACCGGCGGTTTAAAATAAAGGATGGAAACTTTGGTAACGAAAAAAGTTTCTATAGTTTTGTGCCCGATTATTATGATAACAGAAGCAAACACAAAAGTGCGCATACGGGAAAAGGCGAAAGAATTATTCCTGCGGTATGGGATCCGCTCTGTTTCCATGGATGATATAGCCAACCAGTTGGGTATGTCGAAGAAGACTATATATCAATATTATACAGATAAAAATGAACTGGTTGACGCAGTGGTTGAAGATGAAGTGATGGATATGCAGCAGGATTGCCTGAAATGCGGCGAGCATGCAAAGGATGCCATTGAAGAGATCTTTTTAACCGTAGACCAGGTAGTGGAACAATTGAGCAGTATGAATCCGATGGTATTATACGATATGGAGAAATTTCATATTCGGGCATACCAGCGGTTCATGGAACATAAAAATAAATTTCTCTTACAGGTCATTCGCAAGAACCTCGAGTGGGGCGTAAAGGAAGGGTTGTACCGCCCCGACGTAGATGTAGATGTGCTGTCAAAGTTCAGGCTGGAATCAATGATGATGCCCTTCAATATTGACCTGTTCCCGCCCTCCCGGTATAAGTTATCAGAGGTCACCAAAATCATTATTGAGCATTATGTATATGGGGTCGCTTCCCTCAAAGGCCATAAACTGATCTTGAAATATCAACAGCATAGAAATAAAAATGCAAAGAACTATGAAACTGAAACCGGCAAGCATAAATAGGATCGCTCTGGTGGTTGTATTGGCAAGTATAGTACAACCGGCTCTGGCTCAGCAACGGCATGAGTTAACCGCAAAAGAAGCCGTTGAATACGCCAAAAAGAACAGCGTAAGAGTAAAGAACACCTTACTCGACTATAAACTGCAGGAGCAAACCAATCGCGAGATCACCTCCCAGGCATATCCGCAGATCGATGCCAGGGCAGGCGCTGTGTATAACCCTAACATAGCCGTACAGGCGTTTCCTAACTTTATTGCACAGGGAACCTACGGTGTATTGCAGCTCGAAGGCGTGAAGAATGCAGCCGGCCAGCCGATCGTTCCGCCCAGTGATTTCGGCCTCATCCAGGCCCAGTTCGGAACAAAATATAACGCTAACATTGGTGTAGACCTGAGCCAGATCTTGTTCGATGGACAGGTTTTCGTTGGCTTGCAGGCCCGGGAAACCTCGCTGCAATGGGCCAGGGCGAATACCGAAGTAACCGAAGAACTGATCAAGGCGAATGTGTACAAGGTCTATTATCAGTTGGTAACCGGTAAAACCCAGATCGAATTGCTGGATGCCAACATAGCAAGGCTGCAAAAATTACAACATGACACCCGCGAAATGTATAAGAACGGCTTTGCAGAAAAGCTCGATGTAGATAAACTATCTGTTCAGATAGCTAACCTGGAAACGGAAAAAAAGAAAGTACAAACGCTTATTTATAAAGGCTACCTGGGATTGAAAGTGTTAATGGGTATGCCTGTAAAAGACGAGGTTGTATTAAAAGATACACTCAGCGACAGCCAGATCAAGGATGGTATCCTGGAAAACAGCACCTACAATTATTCCGACAGAAAAGAATTTCAATATGCCGAGCTTGGTAAAAAGCTGCGGGAATTCGATGTGAAGCGCTACAAGCTCAGCCAGGTGCCAACAGTAAGGCTTACAGGCTCCTATTCGAAAAATGCGATGCGCAATGAATTCGACATCTTTGGCAAAGGCGATTGGTTCACCTTCTCAAATATCGGCGTTAATATTTCAGTGCCACTTTTCCACGGATTCTACACCCGGTCGAAAATTGAAACGGCCAAGCTGAATTTGCAGAAGACCAGTAACGACATAGAAAATCTGAAATTAACGATCGATATGGAAGTGGATAGCGCGCTGGCAAATTTCAAGACCGCTATCGAGTCGATGGATTATCAGAAACAGAATATGAAACTCGCAGAAGAAGTGTATGAGCAAACCAAGAAGAAGTATGAGGCCGGTCTGGGATCCAATACCGAGATCACCACTGCCCAAACTGATCTGAAAAGCGCTCAAACAAATTATATCAATTCCCTGCAGGAGGCCATTATAGCCCGTATCGATTACCTGAAAGCCATCGGTAAATTATAACCATACTCTATTAAAACCCAAACCAACAAATGCATTCACCGGATAAATTATCAGATATGAAAAGTACGTATAACATAATTGGCGCAGTAAGCCTGGTTCTTTTTTTAACGGCATGTGGCGCATCAAGCGGCGGAGATAACAAAAGCCTGGAAAAGAAAAAGGCAAAACTGGAGGAATTAAAGAAGGAGCAGGCAAAACTGGAAAGTGAGATCGCCCAACTGGATACCAGTGCCGCCAAGGCAGAGAAACCCAAACTGGTGGTGATAACGCCGGTAAATACAACCCCGTTCACCCACTATATCGACCTGCAGGGTAATGTTGATACCTATAGCGCTGTATGGGTTAGCCCACGCGGCCAGGGCGGCCAGGTACGCGCCTTATACGTAAAACAAGGCGATAACGTACGTAAAGGCCAGTTACTGATGAAGCTCGATGATGCTGTAATCCGCCAGCAGATCGCCCAGGCCAACGTTCAGTTAAACCTTGCCAAAACAATGTATGAACGCCGCAAGAATCTGTGGGACCAGAAGATCGGCGCCGAAATAGATGTAATTAAAGCAAAGAATGACCTGGAATCACTCGAAAAGCAAATAGACCTGTTGAAAGAGCAGCAGGCAATGACCAATGTATATGCTGAACAATCAGGTGTGGCAGAACGTGTAACGGTAAGGGTAGGTGATATGTTCACCGCTGCAACTGCAGCCCAGATCGGTATTGCCATCGTAAATACCAACGACCTGAAGATTTATGCAGAAGTACCTGAAGCGTATCAAACCAAAGTAAAGGAAGGAACCAACCTGATCGTTACCCTGCCTGAGGACAATAACAAAACACTCAACACAAAAGTAACAGTCGTTGGTAAGACCATTAATCCCTCTAATCGCTCCTTTTATATAGAATCCCGCATCTCTGGCAAAGGTGGCTTCCGTCCTGGCCAGGTTGCCATGGTTCGTATTCAGGACTATTCAGTAGGTAATGCCATCACTGTACCTATCAATACCCTTCAAAATGATGAAAAGGGAAAATTCGTAATGGTAGCAGCAACGGAAAATGGCAAAAAAGTGGCCAAGAAAAGACCGGTAAGTGTTGGGTTGCTGTATGGTGATAAACTGGAGATCAAAGACGGCCTCAAGGCCGGTGATCAACTGATCACAGAAGGTTTCCAGGGCCTGTATGATGGCCAGCTCATCACAACCGCATAAGAACCAGTATAAGCAGACTTTAGACGTACACACCAAATCCATCGTATGAGTGTTTTAGAAAACATTACAGGTAAGTTCAAACATTTTGGTCCCACCACGTGGAGTATAAAAAACAAAACCTCCATATATCTCGTCATGCTCATTGTGAGCTTGATGGGGGTGTTCCAGTTTGTGACCTTACCTAAAGAACAGTTCCCCGATATCGTGATCCCTACCATATATGTACAAACCATTTATGTAGGTAACTCACCCCGCGATATGGAAAACCTGGTTACCCGCCCTATTGAGAAACAGATCAAGGGTATTACGGGCGCCAAGATCAATAAGACCACCAGTACTTCGGTACAGGACTACTCGGCCATTATGGTTGAGTTCAGCACCGATGTAAAAACGGATGTGGCTTTACAAAAAGTGAAAGATGCGGTAGATAAGGCGAAACCCGACCTGCCTACCGATCTTACAGAAGAACCTTCTGTAATGGAAGTAAGCTTTTCTGAACAGCCGATCATGTATGTGAACCTGTATGGCGACTATGACCTGCCCCGCCTGAAGGAATATGCTGATGATCTGCAAGACAGGCTCGAAGAATTATCTCAACTGAACCGCGTTGACCTGGTGGGCGCCCCTGAGCGTGAGTTCCAGATAAACGTGGATAATTACAAAATGCGTAGCGCAGGTGTCACTTTTGATGACATCAACGGGGCTGTTGCCCGGGAGAACCTCGATATCTCCGGTGGCCTGCTCGACGTAGGGAATACAAAACGTACCCTGCAGTTAAAAGGCCAGTTCAAAACCGCTTTCGACATACAGCAGGTAGTGGTACGTAATTCAGGCGGCGCACCGATCTACCTGAAAGATATTGCTGAAATAAAAGACACCATCAAGGAAAGAGAGAGTTACGCCCGCCTCAATGGCAAGAATGTAATTACGCTGAATATCATCAAACGCGCTGGTGAGAACCTGATTGAGACTTCAGATGCCGTGAAGAAAGTGGTGGAGGAAATGCGGGCCGCCCAGTTTCCGAAAGACCTGCAGGTATCGGTAACCGGTGATCAGAGTAAAGCATCGCGTACTTCCTTTAACGACCTGGTGAATACCATCGTTATCGGTTTCGTACTGGTGTTGATCATCCTGATGTTCTTCATGGGCGTAACCAACGCCTTCTTTGTGGCGCTGTCGGTACCATTGAGTATGTTCGTAGCCTTTATCTTCTTACCGGCTGCAGACCTTATTGTTGGTACACACGTTACATTGAACTTCATCGTACTCTTCGCCCTCTTATTCGGTTTGGGTATCATTGTAGACGATGCCATTGTGGTTATAGAAAACACCCACCGCATATTTGTACAAAGCAATGGGCAACTCACCAGTGAACGATCGGCCATGATGGCGGCAGGCGAGGTATTCATCCCGGTACTGGCCGGTACCTTAACCACGCTGGCGCCTTTTGTGCCCTTGTTGTTCTGGCCGGGTATTATCGGTAAGTTCATGATCTATCTGCCTACGATGCTCATCTTTACGTTAACCGCATCCCTGATCGTGGCGTTCATTATGAATCCCGTATTTGCGGTTGACTTCATGAACCATCCGGAAGGAGATGCAAAACAACCCAAATCGGCCATCTTCCGCAAACCTTCATTGTGGGTAGCCTTAGGGGTAGGTATCCTGTTCGATCTGGCCGGATTTACCTTCCTGGGCAACTTTTTGATCTTCATTGTGCTGATGATCATCCTGAACAAGTATGTACTGGATGATATGATCCATGGATTTCAGAACCGCGCCCTGCCCTGGATCATGGGTCATTATGAAACTTCCTTACGCTGGGCACTGAAAGGCTGGAGGCCTGTGCACTTACTGCTGGCTACCTTCGCCCTGCTCATTCTTACCTTCATATTCTTTGGCGCCCGCAACGTTCCGGTGGTGTTCTTCCCCGGCGGCGACCCTAACCAGATCTATGTATACCTGAAACTACCTGTAGGTACCGATGTGGACTATACAGATTCGGTTACGCATACGCTGGAAGAAAAAGTATACCGGGTGCTGCACATGGAAAAAGACGGCAAAGGTGGTTATAAAGAAAACCCCATCGTAGAGAGTGTGATCAGCAACGTGGCCGTTGGCGCCAGTGATCCTAATAGTGGCGACAGAAGTACCAGACCTGAGCTGGGCCGTATACAGGTATCCTTTGTGGAATTTGAAAAGCGGCATGGCGTTGCTACCAAACCCATTCTCGATTCCATACGCCAGGCGATCAAAGGTATTCCCGGCGCCGAGATCTCGGTTGACCAGGAACAAAACGGTCCGCCTACCGAACCACCTGTTAATATTGAAGTAGCCAGTGAGGATTTCGATAACCTTATCAAAACAGCTGTAGCACTCAAGAATTACCTCGATTCAATCCAGGTGCCGGGGGTGGAAGAATTGAAAATGGATATCGATCTTACCAATCCTGAGGTGAGCTTTACCATAGATCGGGAACGTGCATTGATAGAAGGTGTTTCTACCCAGCAAATTGGTATGGAGATCAGGACCGCTGTATTCGGAAGGGAAGTATCGAAGATAAAGGATGGCGAAGATGAATACAAGATCCAGCTGCGTAACCTGGAAGGGCAGCGTAAGAACCTCTCTGACCTCCTGAACATGAATATATCTTTCCGTGATATGGCTACAGGCCAGGTTAAACATGTGCCCATCAGCTCCCTGGTGAAAGTAGATTATACCAGCACTCTCGGAAGTGTTAAACGGAAAAACCAGAAGCGGGTGATCACCGTACGGTCGAACGTATTGAGCGGTTACACGCCCACGGCAGTGAATGAAGTGATCGCCGGGCACATCAATAATTTTAAACAGAAGCCTGACGATGTTACCATCAAACAAACCGGTGAGGGCGAACAACAGGCCGAAACAGGCGCCTTCCTGGGTAAAGCCCTGGTAATTGCTTTGTTCTTCATCCTGTTGATCCTGGTAGTACAATTCAACTCCATCAGTAAACCGGTGATCATTTTGACTGAGATCATCTTCAGTGTGATCGGTGTATTGCTTGGTTTTGCCTTTACAGGTATGGAAGTGTCGGTGGTAATGACCGGTATCGGTATCGTAGGTCTGGCCGGTATCGTGGTTAAGAACGGTATCCTGGTGATTGAGTTCGCCGACGAGTTGAGGGCGCGTGGCATGAAAACAAGAGAAGCATTGGTGCAGGCTGGTAAAACCCGTATCATTCCGGTATTGTTGACTGCGTTGGCTGCCATCCTGGGTCTGATACCGCTGGCCGTTGGTTTGAACATCAACTTCGTTACCCTGTTCTCAGAATTGAATCCGCATATCTTCTTTGGCGGTGATAACGTGGTGTTCTGGAAACCATTATCATGGACCATCATCTTCGGTTTGGCCTTTGCCTTCTTTATGACGCTGCTGATTCTGCCTGCGATGTACCTGATCGCCGAGCGCCTGAGAAGACCTATGCGGAACATGTATGGCGGTAAATGGATCTCATTCGTGGGCATTCCACCATTGACCATCCTGTTTATTCCTTTGATGCTGATCACCATGTTCAGGCATAGATATAAAGTAAGCCGCAGAAGAAGAAAGCTGGCCGGTAAAAAGGAAAAAGTGAATGAAGCCTTTATCGGAAGCTGGTTCTAACACTGATGTGCTAATTTGCTAATGTGCTAATTAGCTGATTAAAATACAAAACAAAAGCGTCCTGTCTGTGCAGGACGCTTTTGTTATATGCTTTCTAAAGCGTATTTTAATCAGCACATCAGTACATCAGCACATCAGCAAATTGACTAAAATCCTTTCTTCATTTCCCCATCCACCCTTCTTCCATCGGTATTCAGTTCCACGATCTCATACCCCGATTTTTGCAAACCGGGAAGGATCCGTGCTTTATCGCCTACCAGCACCATATTCAATTTGTCGGGTTGAATATATTTTTTCGCCAACGCATCTATTTCCGGTTTCGTGATATTTTTAAGGATCTTGTTCTGCTGATCCACATAATTGGCCGGTAAATTAAATTGTAACATCCGTTGAATGAATAAGGCTTTCTGGGTGCCGGTCTCATACCGCAAAGCATCGCGCTGCCCGATGGCATTTTTCATAAATACCAGTTCTTCTTCCTTAATGCCTTCTGTGGCATATGCTTTCAGTTCTTTGATCACTTCTGCCAGCGCACTGTCGGTAGCATCGGCTTTAATACCAGCGCTAAAAGTAAAATCGCCGGTATATTCATCGCCATTGAAATTGGTGCGGGCACCGTAGGTCCAGCCTTTGTCTTCGCGCAAATTAATGTTCACCCGGCCATTGAAACCACCGCCCAGGGCGAAATTCATTAATCCGGTTTTATAGTATTCACCGGTAGCATCATATTTCAACCCGGTAACACGGCTTATCCTGAATTCTGTTTGCGCAGCTTTTGGAATGTCAACAAGGTAGATCCTTGATTTATCAACTTCCAAGGGTTTTGCCGGTACAACAGGCATGTCTATTTTTTTATCAGGCAGGTTGTTCAGAAAAGCGAGTTTGGGCAGGATCTCATTTTGTTTGATATCGCCTACCACTACCACTTTGGTGTTATTTGCTGTGAGGTAGTTATTGTAGTAGTCTTCAATATCTTTCAGGGTGATTTTCCTTATCGAACTTTCATTACCATATTCGTTCATGCCGAAGATATGGCCTGAACCATAGTTCACCACGGCAATAACGTCATCTGCTACAATGGCCGGACGGGTTTTTGATTGTTTCAAACTTTCCAGCGTTTGCTTTTGAATGCGGTTGAAAGCCGTTTCGGTGAACCTGGGATTGAAGATCCTTTCCTGTAGCAGGGCCAGCGTTTTATCGATATTTTTCTTAAGCGCTTCTACCGTAAAAACAATGGCGTCGCGGCTGCTGCTTACTTCTATGGAGCTGCCGAGTTTGTCGAGCTCAACAGCCATTTGTTCAGCCGTATAATTTTTCGTGTCTTCATTCATCATATCGGCAAAGAGACTGGCCAGTCCGATCTTCGCCGTGTCTTTCGCCTGAAGCAGATGTCCGCCGGGAATGGCAATGATAAGTGTTACTGTAGGCAGCTCATTATTTTCTGCCCCAATACATTTGATCTTACTGGGCAGGTCTTTACGCCAGAAGGCCGGTACTTTAACCACCGGGTTGGCGCCGTTGCCAGGGTGTTTGCTGCGATCGAAATTATCGGTGGCCTTCGCGTATTTCAAACCGGTGTAGCCGTAATCAGGTGCGGTGTAATTGGTTTTGTCAATCTCATAATTATCTGGCGCTGCGATCACTGTTTCCTGCCCCTTGGGTAACACACTTACAATAACAGCGTGTTTTCCTTTGATGTATTGATTGTACACGCGCATGACATCTTCTTTGGTAACGGCGCTGTTCATTTTCAGCAGGGTACCGATCATATTCGGATTGCCCGCCAGGGTTTGAAAGGCGGCCAGCTGGAACACTTTGCCCGATACGCTTTGCAGTCCGTTAATGTATTGTGCTTCTGTATAACCTTTGAACTTTTCGATGTCTTCATCGGTAACCCCCCGTTTTTCAAAACTGTCCAGGGAAGCGCGTACCAGTTTTTCCATGTCAGCGAGCGTTTTACCGGGCATCGGTATCACGCGCATGGTAAATTCACCGGCCAGTTCAAACAGCTGGCTGTACACATTTGCCTGTAATGCCTGTTGTGTTTTTACAAGTTGCTGGTACAGGATAGACGAATTGCCGCCGCCCAGCAATTGTGCCAGGCAGCTAAGGGCAGCCATGTCTTTATGATAGTTGGGCACCGTGGGAAATACAATATTCAATAGCGGTAACCTGATATAGTTATCTGTATAAGAAACATAGCGGTCTTTCTCCAGCACAACCGGGGAAACAATTGCTTTTTCAACGGCAGGTCCTTTTGGTATAGAACCGAAATATTTTTCCACCAGCTTTACTACTTCTGCAGTTTTTACATCACCACCAACGGTTACCGTAGCGTTGTTGGGACCATACCAGCGTAAAAAGAAATTTTTCAGATCATTCACATCTACGCGGTTCAGGTCTTCGATATAGCCGATGGTCAACCACGAGTATGGGTGTCCGTAGGGGTACAGGTTCCTGGCGGCCACCTCGGCCATTAAACCATAGGGGCGGTTATCGTAGTTCTGTCCCCGCTCATTTTTTACGGTCGCCCTTTGGATTTCGAATTTTTGCTGCGTAACCGCATCCAACAGAAAGCCCATACGGTCAGCTTCGAGCCAAAGCATTTTTTCCAGCTGGTTAGAAGGAACCGTTTCGTAATAATTGGTACGGTCGCGATTGGTAGAACCATTCAGCGTACCGCCGGCATCGGTGACCATTTTAAAATGTTCTTCATCCTTTACATGATCGCTGCCCTGGAACATCATATGTTCAAAGAAGTGGGCAAAACCCGATTTCCCGATCTGTTCCCGCGCCGAACCAACATGGTAAGTAACGTCTACCTGTACAATAGGATCGCTGTGATCCTCATGTACGATCAGCGTAAGGCCGTTTGGTAAAACATATTTTTCGTAGGGAATAACGAGCTCATGTCCCTGGCGGTTGATCTTTTCAACCAGCTTTGCCTGTGCAGCGGCCTGCTGATAAAACGATAGAATAATAACCAGTAGCAATATGGCCCTTTTCATATATGTAATTTTTGTTAAGTAAATTACAAGGTAAAGGAATTATCATGCGGGTTCCAAACCATTTATCAAAAGGATGGGGCGGGAGGTATAGACCTCAAAAAAATAATCACCCGCATGAAACGAATAGCATTAATTTGCGACTAACCTAAACGGCACGGGATAACAACTGAAAACTGATTAATAAAACTTTAAACAGATTTACATGCGTACAAATCACGAAATAGACTATAAGATCTACGGAGAAGAGATGCAATATGTCGAAGTGGAACTTGATCCGGGTGAAACGGCTATAGCAGAAAGCGGCTCCTTCATGATGATGGATGATGGCATTCAAATGGAAACCATTTTCGGCGACGGCGCCCGGCCGCAAACGGGGTTTTTCGGTAAACTGATGTCGGCCGGTAAGCGCATATTAACGGGGGAAAGTTTATTTATGACTGCTTTCTCCAATGTAGGTCAGGGCAAAAAGCGGGTTAGCTTTGCTTCTCCCTATCCCGGTAAGATCATTCCGCTGGACCTGATGGATATGGGCGGCAAATTGATCTGCCAGAAAGATGCTTTCCTTTGTGCTGCCAAAGGAGTAAGTGTGGGTATTGAGTTTCAACGGAAACTGGGCACCGGTTTGTTTGGCGGTGAAGGTTTTATTATGCAAAAACTGGAGGGTGATGGTATGGCCTTTGTGCATGCGGGTGGACATGTATTTGAAAGAATACTGCAGCCCGGCGAATTACTGCGCGTTGATACCGGTTGCATTGTTGCATATACCCAAACTATTGATTACGATATTCAATTTGTAGGCGGCATTAAGAATACACTGTTTGGTGGTGAAGGCCTGTTCTTCGCTACTTTGCGCGGTCCGGGTAAAGTATGGATCCAAACCCTGCCTATCAGCCGCCTGGCTGGCCGTATTTTGCAATATGGTGGTCCTGGTGGTCGTAAAGAGGAAGGCAGCATTTTGGGTGGATTAGGCAATGTGCTCGATGGCGATGGATGGTAGGAGCAATGTGCTAATTGATAATGTGCTATTGAATACAGCATAAAAAAAGGGCGTTCCGGTTCAATGGAACGCCCTTTTACTATTGTAAGTTGTGCTTACTTTCTGTCACCGGCGAGTTTGGCCAGTAAACGCAGGATCTCCAGGTACAGCCATACGATGGTTACCAGCAGGCCAAAGGCACAATACCATTCCATGTATTTGGGAGCTCCCATATTCGCGCCATTCTCGATCATATCGAAATCCAGTATCAGGTTCATGGCAGCCAAACCAACGACTACCAGAGAGAAAATGATACCGAATGTGCTGCCTTCGTGCAGGAAGGGGATATCAATATTGGCAAAATGCAAACCGATCGAGATCAGGTAGAAAACAGCAATACCCAGGGTAGCTGTGATCACTATTTTCTTGAAGACCGGCGTAGCCTTGATAACATTGAATTTGTATAACAGGAACATGGCGATCACCACTCCGAAGGTGAGGGCAACAGCCTGTGTTATGATATTGGGCGCGATCTTTTCAAAAGCATAGTTGTAGTAAGCTGAAATAGCGCCTACAGCAAAACCTTTCACCAATGCGTATAAAGGTCCCAGGTATGCCGCCCACTGCATTTTAAAAGCCATTACGAGGGCGATACCAATTGCACCGAATACAGATACCCACATATAGGTGGTTACATCAACACCTGAATAAACCATTTTCCACGCGAGTCCGGCGGTTGCCATAGTAAGCAGGAAGAGGACACCGAATTTGTTCAATGTTCCTTTAACTGTCATTGCCCCGTCGTAGGACACTGAAATGCTTTTCGAAAAGGTCTTTTCGTTTAAAGCAGGATTACCGGATTTAAATAGAGCCATAGTTATAAGGGTTTTATAATTATAATTCCTGGTTATAGATAGTAATTCCTGGTCACAATTTAATTACCGGTTACAAGTTGGCGGTCACTGGTTACCTGTTACCGGTGCCTGAACCTTGGTAAAGGTCAAGCTTATCCGTCAGCACATTAGCATATCATCAAATCAGCCCATTATTGTTCCTTCTTCCCCCTGTCTTCCCGGTTTTCCCGATGCTCCCGGTTTTGTTGCTGGTTCCTCGGGGGATTCGGTTTGCGATCGCCGCCGCCACCTTTCTTATCGTTTTGCCGGTTATCGCGGCGGTGTTGCTGTTGTTGCTGCTGCGGGCGATGTTGCTCCTTTTGGTGTTGCTGCTGACGAGACTGGTCTTTTTGCTGATGATGGGAGTGCCTTTTTTTCTTTTCGGCCCTTTCCAAACTGCGTAAGCTGATCTGGCCAACCACATCCACAAATTCGGGTTCAACCTCTTTGGGCTTCTGGGTGGTTACATCAACTGCTTCCAGTTCATCAGGCACTTTGCCCTGCTCGTTCATTTGTTTTATTTTCCTTACCCGTTCAATGGTCAGCGGATACTGTTTGCTGCTGTCGGGCAGGGAATACCACATGAGATTTTTGAAAATATCTTTTTTTATCAGGATGGCCGTGCCTTTTTGCACCTGTAAGGTGTCTGCATTATCCGGAAAATGCTGTAAGGCATCCAGATAAATATCCAGCTCGTAGTTGAGGCAGCATTTTAACCGGCCGCACTGGCCACTCAGTTTGCTTTGGTTGATCGACAGGTTCTGATAACGAGCAGCGGTGGTGTTTACCGATTTGAAATCCGTTAACCAGGTGCTGCAGCACAGCTCGCGGCCGCAACTGCCGATACCACCCACTTTGGCGGCTTCCTGGCGGGCGCCTATCTGGCGCATTTCCACCTTTACCCTGAATTCCTTAGCATACACCTTTATGAGTTCGCGAAAATCTACCCGGTCGTCGGCGATATAAAAGAAAGTGGCCTTGCGCCCATCGGCCTGGATCTCTACCTCGGTGAGCTTCATCTCCAGGTTCAGCTGGCGGGCAATGGCCCTTGCCCTGATCAGGGCTTCTTTCTCGCGTTCCTTGTTCTGTTGCCAGATCTCAATGTCTTTATCAGTTGCGCGGCGTAAGACCTTTTTAATATCAGGGTCTGTTTCGTCGGCATTTCTTTTCTTCATTTGCAGGCGAACTATTTCACCGGTGAGGTTTATAGTGCCAACATCGAAACCACTTACGCCTTCTACCGCAACGAGGTCTCCTTTTTCGAATAAATGAACAGTGGTATTCCGGTAAAAGTCTTTGCGACTTCCGTTATTGAAAGTTATCTCAACGATCTTGCAGCTGCCTGAAGGATCGCTGAAAGGCAGGTTACTCAGCCAATCGTGCACATTCATTCTGTTGCAACTGCCCGTGCTGCATCCGCCATTGCTTTTACAACCGGCAACCTTACCAACTGTTCCGCATGAACTACATCCCATTCTCTATTTAGGATTAACGTTTTACAATAATTTATTTTGGGTCGGCCGGAAAACGCATGCAGAAAATAAAGGCAGGGTATTATTCATCCGGAAGAACCGGGTTGCGCCAGTATTCGCAAACTTAACTGTTACATAATTTGTAACATATTGAATAAGACGCATTTATGGATAATATAGCGAAATAGATAACCTTTTATATATAGCAATCCTGCTCGCATTGCAACCCCTGACACACAATTTTTCTGCTCCTGCTTTACAGGCCGATTTACAAATATAAGTTATTAACGGCAAAAGGGCTTTTATATGATAAGCCTGCATAGAACGCTGAAGACGGAGCACCGGTTTGCTAAATAATGTTAGCAACCTGCTTGCCGGCAATGATGTGATATAATTTAATGGTGAGGGCGTGGAACAGCATCTTGGCATTGGCGTTCCTTTCGATATAATAGGAGGCTTTATCAAGTTCTTCAATAATGGCCTGCTGCTGATCGAAGGCGGCGATCTTGTTCAGGCGGCCGGCAAAATCCTTTTCCTTATCGGGCAAGTGCAGGTTTTCGGCGCCCATGGCCTGCAGCCTGATGGCCTGCTCTAACAAGTGGGTAAAATAGCGGAGGAACTGTTTTTGCTTTTCCCGGCCCAGCTTGCTCACTTCGTCGATCCATTTTACCTGGGAAATGGGGCCGTTTTTGACAATAGCGTTCAGCCATTCGCGCAGCAGCGATTGCCAGTCCTCATCGGCATGTTGCATTAATTGCAGCGCCTCGCGATAATTGCCTTCGGCGATCAGCGCGATCTGGCTCGCGGGTTCTGCAGCCATTTTGCCTTTGTTTACCAGGGCGTTGGCAACATCCTGGTGGGTCAGGGCCGGAATTTTCACCAGTTGGGTTCTCGATAAAATCGTCTGCAGGATCAGCGACTCATTTTCGGCGACTAAGATAAATAAGGTATTTGGGGGTGGTTCTTCAATAAGCTTCAATAACTTATTTCCTTCATTGCCCAGGTATTCGGGCATCCACATCACCAGGATCTTAAAACCGCTTTCAAAGCTTTTAAGTGAGAGTTTGCGGATGATGTCGTTACACTCATAGGCGGTAATATTACCCTGTTTGTTCTCGGCGCCAATAAATTGCAGCCAGTCGTAGGAGTTTCCGTAGGGGAATTTAGCTATGAATTCGCGCCATTCGCTGATATAGTCGGAGCTCAGGGGTTTATCGCCCGATTTGCGGGGGATCACCGGATAGGAAAAATGAATATCCGGGTGCATGAGCTGCAGCATCTTCTGGCAGGAGGGGCATTCGCCGCAGGAATCCAGCAAATGGTTAGTAGCAAGTGGAGCGGAAGAACCTGACGCTGGGGCTTCCTCACCAAAAAGCGAAGGTCCGGAAGCTGTTATGGGGGCAGCTTTCTGGTTCACTTTTTCACAAACAATGTATTGGGCAAATGCGATGGCCAGGGGCAGGGCGCCGCTGCCTTCTTTTCCTAAAAACAAAAGGGCATGGCTAATGCGGTCTTGCTGCACCATATTGGCAAGATGCAGTTTTACATCGGCCTGGCCTATGACATCTTTAAATAACATGCGGGGCGAAGTTAAGCGGAAAACGCGAATCGGGAAACGCCAAACGCGGAACGCGGAACGCTGAAAGTCGGATGCAAGACGCTCAATACGGAAGGCTTAAAGCCAAAGGGGAAGCACGAAGCGGTGTATGCGGGGTGCAAGACGCTCAATGCCGAAGGCTGAAGGGCAAAACGGGATCTGTGAAACGCTGAAAGTCGGATGCAAGAGGCTCAATACTGAACGCTGAAAGCCAAAGGGGAAACACGAAGCGGTGAATTCGGGGTGCAAGACGCTCAATGCCGAAGGCTGAAGGGCAAAACGGATCTGTTAAACGCTGAAGGCGGACGCGAAACGTTACACGCAAAACGTCAATGCTACTGCCGCTTTGCGCCTTCAGCTTTTCGCCTTGCGCCACCCTTGCGTGCCTTCTGCCTGTTCCCTTGCGCCTTTGCCTTCTGCCTAAAAAAAGAAGCCCTGACGCTATGGTCAGGGCCCAAATACTTTTAACAGGCTAAACTCTTTTGGGATTACGTAGGAATAGGATCTACTGTAAAGAGGTTCACCAGGAAAAGTGGATGGATCTGGCTTTTCAATGGATAGGACTGGATTGATCCTATGGTCTTTCACCAGGATATCTTTTTTTCACAGGAACCTTGGATAAAGTTTTTCGAGGACTTGGATAGTTTTTCTTCGGATGCCGGATGTTTAAAACTGATATTGGATTGAAGACTCAAAAATGCCGATATATTACCGCAACTTTAACTTTATTCGTTCAAATGACAGTTAAAATCGATATTGCGCCGGTTTATACGGATGAAGATATGAGTGGAAACTATTATGGGAGCTTCTAAGCGCGCATTTTCATATGACTATTCACTAAAATGCGCAAAAAACCGCAAACCAATGTAATCTGAAATGGAAGTCACCAATACAATAAACATGGCCCGGATCACCTGCCATGGAATGGAAGCTGGGCCGGGCCACGTGGAAGTATTTTTTACTATACGCTGTTTACAATGAGTATCGCTAATTGAGATATTTGGTCACTTCTTCGCTGGTAACCTTGGTTTTGTTATGGATCACTGTAACCAGCTTGCCTTTTTCATCTAATAAGAATTTAGTGAAATTCCATTTAATGGGATCTTTAATGCCTTTCTTTTCTGCTTCCGCCACCAGGTATTTGAACAGGGGGTGAATATCGTCGCCCTTCACAGAAACCTTTTCAGCCATTGGAAAGGTCACGCCATAATTCTTTTTGCAGAATTCCTGGATCTCTTCGCGGGAACCCGGTTCCTGTCCGCCGAAATTATTGGCCGGAAAACCAACGATCACTAGTTTGTCTTTATACTGCTTATATAGTTGCTCCAGGTCGGCGTATTGAGGGGTATTGCCGCATTTGGAAGCCGTATTCACGATCATGATCTTTTTTCCTTTGTACTTCTTGAAGTCGATAGTACCCGCGCCATCGAGTGCCGGAACCTTAAAATCGTAAATGGAAGGCGCTGCAAGGAATAAAAGCGAGGCGAGCAATAAGCGTATCATATTGAATTAATTTAGTGTATGGTGACTGCTATTTGTACTATACAAAGATGATACTAAATTGGTTGCCTTGATGCAAAATAATGGTTAACGCCGCACAACGTGGCCATTGGCCGGGGTTATTGTTTTTCATAACATCCCAGATCAGGCAAACCAACCGGTCTTGAGCGCCCATCGAGGTCAATGGTAACCCCGGCATTGGTACCGCTGTTGATAGCCGGCGACTCATCGCGCAACCGGAAATTGTATATTCTCGATTGTGTGTTAATGCTATCGAAGAGGGGCGACTGGTTGGCAATGATATTACTGGCATTTACAAAAGCCGGATTGTTCTTCACCTTCCATAAGCAATTTTGGAAATTGACATTGAATGGTGTGTTGCCTTGTTTGTCGGTCACTACCTCATCTTCAGCAGTTCCGTTCTCTCCCCAGAAAATGCAATTCCGGAAACTAGCATTTAAACTCCAGGTGTTTATGCTATTTCCTTCCTTTAAGTAATTGGTCATTATCAACACGGGGTCTTTGTGCAGAATGTAGGAGTTGGAGTAGGACGCAGCGGTGCATTGTGAAAAATCGTAAGTGCCGCCATAACCGAGCAGAATATTTTTGCCGCAATTGCTAATTAAACAATTTCTCGCTTTGATGGCTGATCGTAAACCCAGGATGCCCGCATCGTAACAATTATCTATAATGCATTCGCTGAGCGATACTTTAGGATTGCTGTTTACAGACAGGCCGGCGGCTACTATTCCCTGGTAGGCGTTTTGAATGCTTGCGTATTGCAGGCTATTGTCTTTACTGCTTTCGTTAAAATAGATGCCGGGCCAGCTGCCAGGGAAGTTACGGTAAGGGTCATCGAGCCTGTCTCCTTTGAATACGACACGGGTGCTGTCGTATTGTTCGCCCATCACCTTTAATGTGCCATCGACGATGATCGGGGTATTGGCATGCAGGTAAATCCGGCAGCCTTTTTCGATAGTAAGGGTAGCGTTCTTATCGATCAGCAGATAATCGCCGGTAAGCACATAAGGGATGATGTTCGTCCAGGTAACATTGCCCGTAATGACCCGGTTGCGCATGAAATTGGCGTTTTGTCCCCAGGCATCCAGCTGTACCCAATGTTCATTTCCGTTATATTCTATGAGGATGCTGTCCTGTATGACAAAGGGAAGTTCTGCCACGGTGGGATCGATCTTTACCGTAACAAAAACATAAATGCTGTCATTGGCATCCATTTCAATATCGGTCACTTCGGGGCCCTTGGTTCCATCCACATTAATGTTGAAAAACGATGCGTCGCCGCCCTGCAGCGATACTTTACTCAGTCGCAGCTTTTGATTATTGTCATTATAGATACGGAAAAATCTGGTTATTGAACCTGTAGTGGTGAACACTGTATCGAAATGCAGGCTATCGGTGCTGGTGAACAGCGATGCCGTGCTGCTGGTTATAAAAGTTTCCTTTTTACAGGAGATCAGCACACCGGTAAGCAGGATGGCAACAAATAGATATTTCATGTTCCTGTAAAAATACACGTTTTCGGATACACATAAAACCGGCGGCAAAAAAGGCAGTTTCAGTTTGCAGTTGGTAGTTGGCAATGAATTTCGCGCGGGCAAGTCCCATTTGCCACTCGCTACTTCCCACTGGCCCTTGCGCACTCGCCCCTGGCACTTGCACTTCCCACTGGCCTGTGCGCACACGCCACTTGCACTTCGCACTCCTCTGCGCACTCGCCATTCGCCACTTCCCACTCGACATTCTCTGTGTTCACTTTACGGTATAAGCCATCGTCATAATGCTTAGCCGCGTATTCGCAGCAGTTAACAGTTCCTGGCCGCAGGCCTCGAGGGTGGCGCCGGTGGTGATCACATCATCCACCAGTAAAATATGTTTGCCGGCTATGGCATCGGGTTGCTTCAGCTCAAATTTGCCCTGCATGTTCAGCCAGCGGTGGATCCGGTTCTTATTGGTTTGCGTGGTACTGGGCGATTGTCGGTGTATGACCGATTGAAGTACAGGAAGGGCCAGCACTTCGGCCATACCTTCGCATAAAACGGTTGCCTGGTTATAACCTCTTTTACGTTCGCGGGCTGCAAACAATGGCAAAGGCACCAGGGCTTCAATGTCGTTGAAGCGCGAGGTGTATAACAGGAGCTCGCCCATTTTGCGGCCAATAAAAAGTCCGAGCTCTTTATTGCCCTTGTATTTCAATGCATGAACAATATGCTGCAACAACGAATCTTTTGAGTAATACAGATAACTGGCGGCAGCGGCAACGGCCATGCGGCCCCAGAAGATCTTTTCCACCGGGTTGTTTGCATGCAGGTGAAACCCGGTGACCGGCAGCTTATTGATGCAATGCATGCATAAAACCTGCTGCCGGCTCATAATATCGCTTCCGCAACCAACGCAATGATGTGGTAAGAAAAGATGTAATAAAGGATGTAAAACATTTTTAAGCATAGCAGTTGTTTTTCTGCTACTGCCCAGAGCGCTTTCAATACCAATCGGGTATTAGAAAAGATACTGGTAAACTTCTTCCACCCGGCCCATCGGTATTACCTCAATGTTAGTCTTCGATTTGGCAATTGACTTTTGTCCATACCGCGATATAATGATCTTTTCAAAACCCAGCTTTTCGGCTTCTGCTATCCGTTGTTCAACCCGGTGAACGGCCCTTACTTCGCCGCTGAGACCAACTTCGCCGGCAAAACAAATATGAGGCGGCAAAGGAAGATCCTCGTAGGAACTCAGGAGAGCGCATAAAACGGCCAGATCGATCGAGGGGTCCTCCACCTTCAATCCGCCGGCAATGTTCAAAAAAACATCTTTTACGCCGAAATGAAAGCCTCCTTTCTTTTCCAATACGGCCAGCAGTAATTGCAATCGCCGCAGATCGAACCCTGATACCGTGCGTTGCGGCGTGCCATATACCGATTGAGTGACCAGCGCCTGTACTTCTATGAGGAGCGGACGCATGCCTTCAATGGTAGCTGCAATTGCAATGCCGCTTAACCGGTCTTCCTTTTGTGTCATCAGGATCTCGCTGGGGTTGTTCACACCGCGCATGCCAGCGCCGGTCATTTCATAAATGCCAAGCTCAGAAGTGCTGCCGAACCGGTTCTTGATGGTTCGTAAAATGCGATAGGCATAATGACGGTCGCCTTCAAACTGTAATACGGTATCAACCATATGCTCCAGTATTTTCGGACCGGCAATGCTGCCGTCTTTTGTAATATGACCGATCAGGAATACCGGTGTATTGGTTTCTTTCGCAAAACGCTGGAATTCGGCAGCCGATTCCCTGATCTGGGATATGCTTCCCGGTGACGAATCAATATATGGCGATTGAATGGTTTGAATAGAATCAACGATGACCAGATGCGGCTTTAATTTTTTGATCTCCTGGAAAATAGTCTGCGTCAATGTTTCTGTAAGCAGGTAAAAATTGTCGTTGCGGATATTCAAACGGTCGGCGCGCATTTTTATTTGCTGCTCGCTTTCTTCTCCGCTGATATATAATACAGTTTTATCCTGTAGTTGTAATCCGTTCTGTAAAAAAAGGGTCGACTTTCCAATACCAGGTTCGCCGGCGATCAATACTATGCTGCCCGGCACAATACCGCCGCCTAACACTCTGTTTAGTTCTGCATCTGATGTAGTGATGCGCACCTGCTCACTGCTGCTGATGGTATGTAATGCAATGGTGCGGATGGATCTCGATTCTTCGTGATAATCGTCCCACCCGTTTTCTTTTTTTAAGGAAGGTTTTGAAATTACTTCTTCAACAAACGTATTCCAGGTATTACATGAAGGACATTTTCCAAGCCATTTCGCGCTTTCATATCCGCAATTCGAACAAAAGAATGCTGTTTTAACTTTAGCCATGCGATAAAGTTAATAAAAAGTGAAGCGGTTATTAAAACAGTGCAATCAAAACACTTGTAGGTCCTGTTTGAATTGTTATGACCATGACCTCTCGCAATCTGATGTCCAAAACAGGTGATGTAAGAACTGCGTTTACGGTGGCTGATAGTTGATGATGGCAGCAGTGCAGCAAATAGTTTTTGAAGAGTTAGTATTTGCCAAAAAAAGCCGGTAAAATGAGATAAAAAGGGGCGCTTTTTTTACAAAGTAAAAAGGCCAACATTGCTGTTGACCCTTTACTTACTAACCCATTAAATTCTTGCACTAAATTACAAATAAGCGCCACATAACAAAATTATTTTTTAGGGTTGTGAATAAATTTAAAGCCTTATTAAGGGATTAGCCGGTTTAGCAAATTATTGCCGTAAATCGTTGATAATCAAATTTTAATATAATTTTAAGAGATTCGCTAAAAGACCTGTGATAAAATGTCAGCCCACCGCGATTAAACGCTAATCGAATGACAAAAAGGCCCCTGATTTCTGCCGAAAAATGGCGTAAAAATTACTCAAATTAATTGGTAACTGATTTGATAGAATATTGTTATTAATAAAAAAAGAGTACGAAAAATGACACCATCTATTTTAATTATTTCGATCCTGTTTTTAGTGATCAGTTTGCTGGTGTCCGGTGTGCTTAAAGGCAAGTTTGCAAAGTACAGCCGGGTGCCGTTGTCAGCCGGTTTAACAGGTAGAGAAGTGGCCCTGAAAATGTTACAGGAGAATGGTATATATGATGTTAAGGTAGCATCAACCAACGGTTTCCTGAGCGACCACTACGATCCTACTTCGAGAACAGTTAATTTGAGCGAAGACGTATATAACGGAATATCAGTGGCTTCTGCAGCTGTAGCCGCCCATGAATGCGGCCACGCCATACAACATGCCAATGCTTATCAGTGGTTAACGCTGCGCAGCAAGCTGGTGCCGGTGGTTATGTTCAGCTCGGGCATTGTACAATGGATACTGCTGTTCGGGGTGATTATGGTGAACGCCTTCCCGGCCTTGCTGTTAATTGGTATTATTTTGTTCGGCTTAACTACTTTATTCTCAGTAATTACGCTGCCGGTTGAGCTGGATGCCAGCAGGAGGGCATTAGCCTGGTTAAACCGCACGAATATTACGAATGGCAGGGAGTACCCGCAGGCAAAAGACGCACTGAAATGGGCTGCCTTAACGTATGTAGTGGCTGCCCTGGCTTCCATCGCCACCCTGGTACAGTATATATTTATATTCCTGGGTGGAAGGAATCGGGAGTAAGTAATAGTCATTAATTTATGAGGGGCGCAAGATATATTTAAGACCAACAGCTTGCAGTGAACGCGACAGACCAAAGCCGTTCAATAGGCAAAAGTTAAAAAGGTTCTAGACCTAACAGGGACAGATCTGGTATTTACCTGTTTCCTTCTTTCGCAGTATTATAATTTTTGATTATGTAGGTATGATGGACCCCCGTTTGCCAGCTGGTGAACGGGGTTTTTTTCTGGGGTTACATTACTGTAAGAACATTAATCGGTTATGCAGCAAAGTCCAACGGTTTACAACCATTAAACCGGGGTGGAATGAGGGTCCCTCAAGGTAACTTGGCGTTTTTCGCTGCACACTTATCGGCGATATTTACACGGTTATTGGCAAAACTGCGCACTTACCAATTTTCACTTGGCCGTATGTGTTTTAAAAATAATTTTGACTCGTCTGATTCACTTTTTTCCCTACGCCTTTCTGGTTTTATATTACGATCGGGCAATTTCTTGCCCGATCCTCTTTTTTATAATCCCCTTCGGTTTACTGAAATGTATTACCTGTCGCCAAGCATAATCCGATCTGATGAGCATGGGACATGAGGCTATATTCAGCCTGATTTCTTCGGGATTTCCCAATGAAAACACATAGTTCTCCTAGAGAAGACCCGAAGAAGTCCCGAAGAAGTTGTTGTAATGCTATATTAATCAATTAATTATGAGGAGGAAATAAGATGTGCTTAAACCCTTGATAATTAATGCGATATGTTCCCTTGGGCAAAACAGGAGGAAAAGGCATAGGCGATAAGGTTCTGCGGCAGTGGCGGATCAGGCGGCATTGCTGTATGCGAAAATGAAGAACTGCAGGCCCCCAAAGGCCGGCCTTGCACTTAGCAAAATGATACTAAATAGCTGAATTAGCCGGTCTGATTCACCACTGACCACTGACCATTGACCATTGACAATTGACCATTGACCATTCACCAATGGCAGGCCCATGCAGAGCCTTGCACTTAGTTAAATGAATGATTACATGGCAGAATAGCCGGTCTGATCGACCACTGACCATTCACCATTGGCCATTGACCGCCTTCACAGTTTGATCTCGTCGTCGTGTTTGTCGAAGAAGTGGAATTCTGTAAGATGATAATTGGTATTTTCCCTGATCTTAACCTTCTGGCCATATTTCCACCGCCATTTCCATTGTTTTGATTTCAGCCAGGAACCTTTTGTAAGGTAGGCGTGCATAATGGGATGTACGACCAGGGTAAGGTCTTTATGCTGGTGCGTAATGAGGTAGCTGAGGTTCTTTTCAATTTCATCCTCCAGCAGCAGGGTAGAAGATATTTTACCGGTTCCGGCGCAGCTTGGACAAACCTCCTGGGTATTGATATTTACCTCGGGTTTCATCCTTTGCCGGGTGATTTGCATGAGCCCGAACTTCGAAATGGGCAGCACGGCATGTTTCGCCCGGTCGGGGCGCATACATTCTTCCATGGCTTCCAGCAGCTTGCGTTTGTTATCGGGCAGCTTCATATCGATAAAGTCCACCACGATAATACCACCAAGGTCGCGTAACCGTAACTGGCGGGAAATTTCGGCGGCAGCTTCAAGGTTGGTTTCCAGGGCATTTTGCTCCTGGTTATTGCCAACGCTTTTGTAGCCGCTGTTCACATCAATTACGTGCAAAGCTTCTGTGTGTTCAATAATAAGATAGGCGCCGCTGGGCAGGTTAACAGTTTTACCGAAGGCAGCTTTTACCTGCTTGGTAATACCGTACTGGTCGAAGATGGGCAATCCATTATGATAGTAAGAAACGATGTCGGCTTTTTCGGGCGCAATGCGCTGAATATAATTGCGGGTGTCGTTATAAATATTGCGGTCATTTACCACAACGCGGTTAAAATCTTCATTCAGCAGATCGCGTAAGATACTGGTGGTTTTAGTTTGCTCACTCAGGATCTTGGCGGGGGCTACCGCACCTTTGAGATTTCCCTGGATGGTTTCCCAGGTTTCAACCAGGGCGGCCAGGTCTTCGTGTAATTCGGCGGTATTCTTACCTTCAGCAGCAGTACGAACTATTACGCCAAAATTCTTTGGTTTAATAGCTTCCACTATTTTCTGTAATCTTTTTCTTTCTTCAGCAGAGTGGATCTTGCGGGAAACGGCCACGATATCATTAAATGGAGTGATAACAACAAAACGGCCGGGCAATGAGATCTCGCAACTCAGGCGGGGGCCTTTGGCGGCGATGGGTTCCTTTAAGATCTGTACAAGAATATTCGGCTTGCCGCTCAGTACTTCATTGATCTTTCCGGTTTTTATAATTTCCGGTTCAACCTGGAAGGTGGCGAAATTAAAACCCTGCGGACTGTTATCGCTAATAGCCTGTTGGGTGAATTTCAATAAAGAGCGCGCGTATGGGCTGAGGTCTGTATAGTGGAGGAAAGCATCTTTCTCAAATCCTACATCAACAAAGGCAGCATTGAGGCCCGGGATGAGTTTTTTAACTTTTCCAAGATATAGGTCGCCCACCGCGAAACTTGCATCCGCTTTTTCATGATGCAATTCCACGAGCTTTTTATCCTCCAAAAGGGCGATTTCAACCCCCTGGGGTGCTGCATTTATAATTAGTTCCTTATTCAAGCGTAACTGTCTTTATACCGTCTAAATCATCTCATCACTACAAGGAAATGTGCTGAAGAGGAATTAGTTGTCAGGTATCAGTATCAGCATTGTAAGTAACCTGTAATAAATGACAACGTAACTAGATTCAGCGAAAGAAGGAAAAGGTCTCGCCGGAAAGGCGCGACCTTTTCAAGAAGATAAAACTAGCGGTTCTTCTTCTTATGCCGGTTTTTTCTAAGTCTTTTTTTACGCTTGTGCGTGGCTATTTTATGACGCTTTCTTTTTCTACCACAAGGCATATAACACCAATGAGTTTAAGATTAAATAATAATGTTTAAATGTCTTTTACCGGATAGGTTTAATTATTTATTACCAAGTAATTTAATACGTTCGTCGATCTCCCTGACCACATCGGCATTGTGAATATGCTTCTTGCTCTCGTTGTACCATTTCACTGCATTCGCCTTGTCGTTATGCTGTTCGTAAGCTTCTGCCAGGATCAATATTGCTTCAATATTTTCCGGCTGGTGTTGCACTACTTTCAACATGCGGTCAATTGCTTTATCCAGCTGTCCCGAGATCAAACTGCCCAGGCCCAACTGGAACTGTGCATACATATTCTCCGGATCTCTTTCTGCAACCTCCCTGATCATCATAATTCCCTGCATGGGATTATCACTGATATTACCCAGGAGATAGCAGCTTCCCAATCCAACTTTCAGCGAATCATTGTTCGGCGCGATCTGCAATGCCTTCTCAAATAACTCTTTAGCCTCTATTGCCATCCAACGCTGTAAATCAGGATTTTCCTGCCGCCGGATGCCCTCTAAAAAGAATTGGGCAGCAAAGGTGAGACTTTTTTGAGAATTTTCCAATTTAGCAGCCTGTGCAGAATAATAACCGTAGGGGAGCAGTAAATGCGCCGAATCTTTCCAGAAGGCGGCCAGCTGCTTGTACACCTTTATCTGCTGCTCCTTCACGTCGCCGCGTACAACAGCCGTTTCCAGCTGGGCAACCTGGGCCTGCAGGGCAGGACTCAGTTGCTGCTTGGATGCTTCCAGAATGGTCTTAAAAGTTATTTCTTTAGTACCGGCTGCTGCTGCAACAGCACCAGGGTTCTTTTTAGGGGGAATGGTTCGGCCAAAAAAGTAAATCAGACACAGGAGCACAACTCCACTGCCTACCAGGATCAATTGTTGCTTTTTCAAAAATCAAACATTTAAGCAGCAAATTTACATCTCATCATCCGGGTTTGGCTGATCTTCTTTCACAGATTGCAGTTTTTTAACTTCTGCAACGAATTCTTTGGCTGGCTTGAATGCAGGAATGAAATGTTCGGGTATATGCACCGCAATATTCTTTTTGATATTACGGCCAATTTTAGCAGCTCTCTTCTTTGTTATGAAGCTGCCGAATCCACGAATGTAGATGTTCTCGCCCTGGGACAAGGTGTCTTTCACTTCCTTGAACATGGTCTCCAGCGTAACCAGCACATCAACCTTCGGTATACCTGTTTTTTCCGATATTTGGTTAACGAGGTCTGCCTTTCTCATGTCGCATGAATTTTTACGGGTTTACAAATTTTAATTTTAAAAAATTTTCATAGGAATGTCAAAGGCAATCTACACTAAATCAATTCTTTAATGAAATTAACGGTAAATTTTCACATTTGCAAGAAAAGTATAAACAATTGAAAATGAATTTTAAACAATTTTCATGCCTGAAATAAGAAGCAAACAATTCATTTTCATTCTGTTATAGGACGAAATGTCTGCACAACAAGTATTAGCATTTTTTTTCAGTTCAGGAAAAACACGGAGCTTTTCAGCCGTTGAGGGCTTAAAAATGGCCTCTTAACCGGCCGGAAACCGTAAAAAACCAGTTATTTTTTAATGAAACCTGATTTTACGCGTAAGTTATTACAGTGGAATAAGAGCAGTAACAAACGTGTTATGCCATGGAAGGGAGAGAAAGATCCATATAAAATATGGCTGAGTGAGATCATACTGCAACAAACAAGAGTTGAACAGGGATGGAGCTATTATGAAAAATTCATTGCAGCATTTCCAACTATAATTCATTTGGCCAGGGCCAATGAAGAAAAAGTTTTTAAGATGTGGGAAGGGCTCGGTTATTACAGCCGTTGTAAAAACCTCATTGCTGCAGCACGCAAGATCGCCAGCGATTACAAAGGAAAATTTCCGGCTACCTATGACGAGATCATCGCCCTGCCTGGTGTAGGTCCATATACAGCCTCAGCGATCTCATCCTTTGCGTTCAATGCACCGCATGCCGTACTCGATGGTAATGTGCAACGCATTCTTGCCCGCTACTTCGGCATTACCACACCTGTTGATACTACAGAGGGCAGGAAATTGTATCAAACGCTTGCCCAGTCATTATTGCATCAGGATACGCCTGGCATTTATAATCAGGCCATCATGGATTTCGGCGCCGTCATCTGCAAACCACAGAACCCATTGTGCCAGGACTGTGTTCAGCAAAAAGAATGTGAAGCATACCGGCAGAACCTGGTTACACAGCTACCGGTAAAACAAAAGGCCATCATTCGTAAAGAGCGTTGGTTCTATTACTTCATCGTTGAACACAAAGGCAAATGGTATATTAAGCAAAGAACGGGTAAGGACATATGGGAAAATTTATTTGAGTTTGTTTTGTTTGAATCGCCGGCTGTTGTGGAGAACATAACGTTAAAATTGCCATTTCTCAGGAAGCTGGTGAACGGGCAGCAATGCCATATTGAAAGCATCAGCCGTACATACCGGCAGCAGCTTACCCATCAAACGATTCATGGCCGTTTCATTAAACTGCAGGTACAGGAAGCTTTACCCACGCTGAGTAATTTCCTGTTGATAGATAAAAAGCAACTTTCAAAATATGCCTTCCCCCGGTTTATAACTGCCTTTTTGGGTGAGCCGGCCACCCCGGCCGAACTGTTCTAAAGCCGTTAGGAATCTTTATTATCGTTCATATGATGCGGGCCCCGGGTTTTGCCGGCATGGCCACACATGGTAAACTATACGATTTGTGAAAGTGGCTACAGATGGGTATTCGTGTCATAATCGGCCTAAAAATTTCTATTTTTTTCTATTAAAAAATTTAACTTTAAAAAGGAATAAAAAGGCGCAGACGATTATTAACATCAAATTTACCATCTATGAGAGGAGTAAACAGGGTAATGCTAATTGGTAATTTAGGAAAGGACCCGGATACACAGCACCTGGAGGGACATATTGCCGTAGCAAAATTCCCTTTGGCAACCACCGAAACATTTAAAGACAGATCGGGCAAGCTCATTTCTCAAACAGAATGGCATACCGTGGTACTCTGGAGAGGATTGGCAGAGCTGGCGCAGAAGTACCTACACAAAGGTAGCCTGGTATATATTGAAGGCAGGCTTCGTACACGCAGCTGGGAAGACAAGGAAGGCAATAAAAAATTTGCGACTGAGGTCGTTGGCGATAACCTGATAATGCTGGATAAAAGGGCCGATGCATCCCATGGCTCCCATGGCACTACAACTCCGCATGGTGAAAATATAGAAGGCTTTAATAGTGCCGATATCCCACCCATAAGTGATTCCCCTTCCCAGGATTTGCCATTCTAGCCCATACTATTATTTTTGCATGTCGAAATAATTTCAGCAGGGGGCCGATTAAAAGGTTTGAAATTGCTTTTAACCGGCCCCTTTCTGATTAACTTTGTTGATTATAGAACTAATGACAGGCTATAATTCGAATCGATGATCAAATTTATTCATGAAAACCCCATGCTTTGGACAAGCCTTTGTTGATTTTTGGATCTGAGTATGTGCTTAAGTTGCTGTGGATGGCGACCAACTATCAGGGTGCCACTCTGGTAGGTGCTGCAGTGCTTGTTTTATTACTGCTTTCTTTTTTTATCTCCGGTGCTGAAATGGCTTTCTTCTCGCTCACCTACCGGGACATCAATATGCTTAAGACCAAGCAGGATACGGGCTGGAAGCGGATCGCCACCCTGCTGGAAGAACCCAGGGCTTTACAGGCATCGTTGATGATCGCCAATACCCTGGTGAACATTGCCGTGATCATCCTCACCAATTTTTTTATAGACCAGGTACTGATCATACAACCCGGGAATGTGCAGATCTGGGTCGTGTACCTCATCAAACTGGTCATCATTTCCTCCCTGATCATTTTATTTGGCGAAATATTACCCAAGGTACGTGCCTCCCAAAATAACCTTCGTTCGGCATACGAAGCTTCCTTCCTGGTGGAAGTGATCTTTTATATGTTCAAACGGATCTCGGTTTGGTTGCTCAGGGTATCGGATGGGGTTGAATCGTTGTTCGGTGGTAAAGCCTCCCGGGCTTATACCCACCAGCAGCTGGAGCAGGCCATCAAAAGCACCATACACGAAGAAGAAGAGCAGCGCATCCTGGCCGGCATCTACAAATTCCCCAACATTACCGTAAAGCAGATCATGCGCACCCGTCTCGATGTGAACGGCATCGAATACGAAGCCAATTTTCAGGCATTAAAAAGAAAAGTGGAAGAGCTGCATTATTCCCGCCTGCCGGTATACCGCAAAAGCCTCGACGATATTGTTGGGATCGTTCATACCAAAGACCTGTTGTTATACCTGAATGAACCTGACAATTTTGACTGGCATGTGGTGGTTCGGCCCCCGTTCTTTGTGCATGAACAAAAACATATTGAAGACCTGCTGAAAGAATTTCAAACCCGGCATATACACTTTGCCGTGGTGGTTGATGAATTTGGCGGAACCAGCGGAATTGTTACCCTGGAAGATATTCTCGAAGAGATCATTGGCGATATCAGGGATGAATTTGACGAAGAAGAGACCGGCATCAAAAAAATAGACGAGTATACATACATTTTTGAAGGCCGTACCATGATACACGACGCCTGCAAGATCATGAACCTGCAGGAAGATACCTTCGACCAGGTAAAAGGCGACAGCGATTCCATGGCCGGCCTCATGCTGGAACTGGTGGGAGAAATACCCAAGGTGAATGACACGGCCACGGTAGGTGACTTTGATTTTGAAGCCCTCGAAGTTGACCGCAACCGCATCCGGAAAATAAAGGTCACCATCAATATAAAACAGGACAGGCAGGTGAGTTAACTGAGGACTTGAAGTTACAGGTTACAAGGTCTCACCTTCCTGCACCTGAAACCTGTAACATGGAACCTGCCACCCATGAATTAAAATCCATAGTATAATTAAATGAAAACTCTCTTCATATTTTACATTGGCCTTATCGTTTTATTAATTGCCTGCAACAGTACATACACCCCGAAACGGAAAGGATATTTTAAAATTGATTTTCCCAAACATGAGTACAGGCTGTTCGATCAGCCCGGATACCCTTATACCTTTGAATATCCGGTGTATGCAAATGTTATAAAGGATACTACCTTCTTTGAAGATAAACCGGAAAACCCTTACTGGATCAATATCGACTTTCCCCGGTTCAACGGAAAAATTTATATCAGTTACAAGGAAATCGGCAAGAACGAGCTCAATAAACTGGTGAACGATGCCTACAATATGACTTACAAACATTCCACCCGGGCCACCGAGATCGTTGATTCAACGATGCGCACCGCCACCGGGGTAAGCGGCGTATTTTTTACGGTTGGGGGAAATGCGGCTACCAATAAACAATTCTTCGTGACCGATTCAACCAGGCATTTTTTACGGGGCGCCTTATACTTTGACGCCAGCCCGAACGAAGATTCGCTGAGCGTGGTAAACAACTTTTTGCAGGAAGATATGAAACACCTGATCAATACATTCAGGTGGAGATAGTAGGTGTAAGGCGGTATTTGCCAATATACGGTAGCATTTTGCCAGCCCTTGCTTGCTTCTTAATGATTAATTTTGCGCTTTAAAACATAATTACGTGATAGTAGTAGACAATGTGTTGATCAGTGATGAAATAGCCGAAGCACAGTTTGTGTGCGACCTGAATAAATGCAAGGGAGGCTGCTGTGAAGAAGGAGATGCCGGCGCTCCACTTGAAGATGCCGAGCTGGATATCATGATCGACGTATTTGAAAAAGTAAAGCCCTATCTCACCCCGGCTGCTTTGGCTGAAATTGAGCGGAAAGGGAAATATGTATACCATCGGGAGTTCGGCTGGGTAACCCCTACCTTGGGTGGTGATAATGAGATCTGTGTATATGGTTCCAGGGATGAGAAAGGCATTATCAAATGCGCCTTTGAACAGGCATATAACGATGGCGTTATCGGCTGGAAAAAGCCCATCAGCTGCCACTTCTTCCCGATTATTCAAAAAAACGGCCGGAAAGGCGATTACGATCGCATGAACTACGAGCCCCGGCCAACATTGTGCAGTCCGGCCTGCTCTCTGGGCAAAAAATTAAAGGTACCGGTGTACAAATTTTTGAAAGAACCTATCGTTCGCAAATACGGCGAAGACTTCTACAATGCGCTTGAAAAAGTGGCCACAGACTATATGGGCGCAAAAAGCAGGTAGGCAAAGAGATGGCGGGCTTGCCGCTGGTTACTGTAATCAGCGGGATGGCTCAGGATTGTGAAGTACGAAGGAACAAAGAACTTAGAATGCCCATAAAAGCGATTGGCAACGGGCAGGAATAAAGACGGAATGCCGGTGACTTGTAACAAAACCGTAAGCCGGCTAATAAGAACTAAAAACAAGCATTAAGAATGAGCGAGCACTCTTCCTCTTTCATGGCGAAAAGCACCATTAAGGCTGCGGATCTGGAACACAGGCGTAAAGTGAATTTCAACATAGGAAAGTACAATGCGGCAGTTCCCCTGGGTAAGGCGCAGTTTACAGATGTTCACCTGGCGCGCGAAAGAGCTAAAAATATTAAATGGCGGGCCATTGAACAGCTCGATAAACACCTGGAGCAGTTTGAAGCAATGCTTATCAAACGGGGCGGTAAAGTGATTTGGGCAGAAGATGGAAAACAGGCGGTAGAAGAAGTGCTCAGGATCTGTAAGGCAAAGAATTGCAAAACGATCGTGAAGAGCAAGAGCATGGTGACCGAAGAAATTCACCTGAACGATCATTTGGAAGAGCATGGCATTGAAAGCGTAGAGACCGACCTGGGTGAATATATTCAACAGCTCGATGGTGAGCCGCCTTATCACATTGTGACCCCCGCGATGCATAAAAGCCGCGAAGATATTGCCCGGCTCTTCACCGAGAAATTGCATGCAGCTCCTAATTTATCAGCAGAACAACTTACCCTTGTGGCGCGGGATAAATTGCGGCATAAGTATGTACAAGCTGAAGTAGGTATCACAGGCGCCAATTTTATTCTGGCCGATATTGGCGGCGTGGCTGTGAGTGAGAATGAAGGAAACGCCCGTTTAAGCAACGCATTTCCTAAAACCCACATAGTTATAACCGGGCTCGAAAAGGTTATTCCATCCATGAATGACCTGGCGCTGTTCTGGCCATTGCTGGCAACCTATGGCACCGGCCAGCAGATCACTTCATACAATACCATTATTTCTGGTCCCCGGCAGCCCGGTGAACCCGATGGTCCCGATGAGATGTATGTGATATTGCTCGATAACGGACGTACGAACATCCTGGCGAACGAAAGAACCCGCGAAAGCCTCTACTGCATTCGTTGCGGCGCTTGTTTAAATGCCTGCCCTGTTTATAAGAACATTGGCGGTCATGCGTATGAAACCACGTATAGCGGACCCATCGGCGCCGTTATTACTCCGCAGTTGAAAGACATGGGCGAATGGAAACATTTGAGCTATGCCTCATCTTTATGCGGTAATTGTACCGAGGTTTGCGCTGTAAAGATCAACCTGCACGAAATATTGCTTGAAAACCGGCACAACGCTGTAGAAAAAGGTGATTTCAGCTGGGGCGAAAAAGTTGCCTGGAAACTGTGGAAGCAGGCCACCCTGCACCGGAACATGTATAATATGGGCAATCAGAAACTCAAGAACTGGATGGTGAATAAAGTATTTAAAGGCTGGACCACCAACCGCGCCGATCTGAACTTCGCCGGTAAAACCTTTAACCAAATGTGGCGGGAAAAGAAAGGGAAATAGTTACTTAAAAGATAGTGTAAAAAAGTCAACTTTTACGGTTGACTTTTTTATTTTGCAGGTACTGATGCTACTTCTTTATACACATACCACAACAGCCCGCCTGCAATACATTGTTGATTTTATTGGTAAGGAATTATTTGATGGGGAGATAACCATCACTAACGATGAAGCTTATTTTAAGGCGTCAGAGCAACCGGGGCTGAACTATTCGTCACAGGAATTTTCTCACCGGGAATTTTATCTGCGGCAAACCCCTTTGCTGTTTGAGACCGGCATTCATCCGCAGCAGGTAGAATGTTTTGAAGTCAATTTTTACAAAGCGTTTTTCCAAACATCCGGTGATTTTCCCTTCGATATATTCGCCGCTTCTTTTTACCTGTTAAGCCGCTATGAAGAGTACCTGCCCCATGCAAAGGATGAATATGGCCGTTATGCCCACATCAACTCCCTCGCATACCGGGAACATTTCTTACAACAACCCCTGATCAATTACTGGTTGCAATCGTTTAAAAAAGCATTACAATTCAAATTCCCTGGATTGGTGTTCAGGCAAAGCCAGTTCAAATGTTTGTTAACGTATGATATTGATATGGCCTGGTCATACCTGCACAAAGGCTGGTGGAGGAACCTGGGCGGTTTTTATAACTCCATACGTAAGGGCGAATGGGCAAGGGTTAAAGACAGATGGCTGGTATTACGCGGCAAAAGAAAAGACCCGTTTGATTGTTTTGAATGGCTCGATGCCTGGCATTTATACTGCCGGCTGAAGCCTTATTTCTTTTTTCTGGCCGCCAAAAAAAGGTCGCGGTACGATAAGAACATCTCCTGCGACAAAAAACCATTTCGCGACCTGATAAGCTATTATGCCGATACCTATCATTTAGGCGCACATCCGTCGTGGCAAAGCGGTGATGATGCCGCCTTGTTGCGGGAAGAGCTGGAGTGGCTGGAAGTAGTGGGTGATAAAAAGATCCTGTGCAGCCGGCAACATTATATACGGTTTTCCATGCCTTTGACCTTCCGGCGCTTACTGGAAGCAGGGATAGAAAAAGATTTTTCCATGGGCTATGCCACTATTAACGGTTTCAGGGCCTCGGTGTGCTCCCCTTTTTACTGGTACGACCTGAAGAAAGAAGAAGCTACCTCGCTCTTGCTCTATCCATTCTGTTTTATGGATGCCAATTCGCTGTTCGAGCAAAAGCAAAGTCCACAACAAACGTATAATGAGCTCATCCAGTATTATGAACGGGTGAAAGGCGTTAAAGGCGTATTTATTCCCATCTGGCACAACTTCATTTTAGGCACTGATCCGGCATATGAAGGCTGGCGGAAAATGTTTGAGCTGTTTATGAAAGAGACTGTGTACTGGGATGCGTATAATGATGCGTTGTAGTGTGATCATCAGGTTTCACGATTATTCCGCAAATTGACACGCTTATTGCCAAAACAGCACGAATATCAATTTATTACCTGCAGTTTAATCGTGTTTATTATCTTTCATGCTTTGTAGTATTATAAACCACCATTCCTTATGAAGGCTAATTGGCTCGCGTTTGTCAGAACAGTTTTTAGTTTTGCCACTCCCGTTATTTTCCTAACATTTCTGGTCCCTTCCTGTATAACTGCCCGAAAGGTCGACAGGTGGGTAGATAAAAAGTATGGCGATGCGTTGACGGCGCCCACGAGAAAAAATACCGAATATATTACGGTCTCAACAACTTTGCCTGTTGCCGAACAGATCAACTCCAGCACTAAAAAAACAAGCGGCAGGTTTTTGCCTTTGTTGGTTTACTGGGAATGGCAAACTGCCAATACATGCACCCTGAACCCCAAATTACCTTTCAATAACTTTACCAATACTGCCCTGACCTATGCAAGCTCAAAAGGGCTGAAAAGTAAAT
This sequence comes from Longitalea arenae, assembly GCF_016924755.1. GTDB lineage: Bacteria > Bacteroidota > Bacteroidia > Chitinophagales > Chitinophagaceae > Niastella > Niastella arenae. The sequence goes on from NZ_JAFFJX010000008.1 coordinate 188,337, forward strand.
TGAATGGGCGCCGGGTTGAGTTGGTATTAACACAAATTCCCAATGTGTTTTCAATCGATGATGAAAGCCACCTCGTATTTGTTGGTCTCTATGCGTTTGGCTGGGACATCATCTCTGTAGTGCCGGCGAAAAGCGAGATGGTTGTTTCATACAAGATCTTCCAGGATAATACAGAGCTAAAACAGGGAGTGATCACCATTCCTGATCTGGATAAAGCTATACATGTTAAAATATTCAACTCAGTAAAGAGAAAGACCTGGGAATATATTGATCAATACAACGAAAATATAACTGCCATGAGCAAAAAAGCGGTGGATAGTTTGATCACGCAATTGTGATAACCAGTTATCGTACGGCAAAGGCCCTCTATCGCCGGGGCATCCGGAAATAGAGGGCCTTGCATTATGCTAAAAAAACTCTAGTGTTTAAAGTGACGCATACCGGTCATTACCATGGCGAGCTGATGCTGCTGGCAGTAATCGATTGAATCCTTGTCGCGAACCGAACCGCCCGGTTGAATAAAGGCAGTAATACCGGCAGCATGCCCCAGCTGCACACAGTCATTAAAGGGGAAGAAGGCATCGCTTGCCAATACGGCTCCATTAAGATCAAATTCAAACTGGCGGGCTTTCTCCAGTGCATGACGCAACGCATCTACCCGGCTGGTTTGGCCGCAACCTTTGCCGATCAGCTGTTTATTCTTAACCAGTGCAATGGCGTTTGATTTCAGGTGTTTGCATACAATGTTGGCGAATACCAGGTCGCTTTTTTCCGTTGCATTGCTTTCGCGGCCGCCAACCTCTTTCCATACCTGGTAATTACCTTTGTCTTCGCCCTGCGCCAGTACGCCATTCAATACAGATTTATATTGGTTCGTACGGCTGGCAGCTGCTTTCTGCTGTAAGAGAATACGGTTCTTTTTTGACTTTAATACCGCCAGCGCATCTTCGTCAAAGGACGGCGCGATCAAAACCTCGAAGAATATTTCATTGATAGCATCCGCAGTTGCTTTATCAACAGTCCCGTTGCAAACCAGTACGCCGCCAAAAGCGCTTTCCGGGTCACCGGCCAGGGCTGCATCCCAGGCAGCTTTCACTGTATTTCTGGAAGCAATACCGCAAACGTTGGTATGTTTAATAATGCCAAATACAGCGCCTGTTTCATTACCGGCAAAATCGGTGATCAGTTGAACAGCCGCATCTACATCTACGAGATTATTATAGGAGAGCTCTTTTCCGTTCAGCTGATTGAACAATTGGTTGAGGTCGCCATAAAACACACCGGTCTGGTGAGGATTTTCGCCATACCGCATGGTTTTGGGACTGGGAACGGATTCCAGGAAATACAGATCGCCTGCTGGATCGAAATATTTTGCAATAGCCACATCGTAATGGGCTACAATTTGGAATGCTTTGGCGGCAAAGGCACGGCGTTGTTCCAGGGTAGTGGCGCCATTCTGGGCTGAAAGCATATCGGCCAGCACCTGGTAATCAGATTTTGCGGCCAGTACCACCACATTGCTGAAGTTTTTGGCTGCGCCCCGGATCATGGAAGGGCCGCCAATATCAATCTTTTCAATGATCAGTTTTTCTTCCGATGTGCTGGCTACCGTTTCTTCAAAGGGATACAGGTCTACAATTACCAGGTCAATTTCAGGAATATTGTATTGTTTCATTTCCTGAACATCTGTTTCCAGTTCGCGGCGACCCAGGATTCCGCCAAAAACGGAAGGATGCAGGGTCTTAACGCGGCCACCCAGAATGGATGGATAGGTGGTCAGCTGTTCAACCGGCACAACCGGAATGCCCAGTTTCTCTATAAATGATTGAGTACCACCGGTAGAGTAAATAGTTATGCCTTGTTCGTGCAACACCTTTACAAGGGGCTCAAGTCCATCTTTATAAAAAACGGAAATTAATGCAGACTGTATCTTTTTGGTCATATGCGTATATTATCGAAAGTGGAGTGTGGCAATTTTGAATTGCCGTATCAATTGCTCATTGCTCATTGCTCATTGCCCATTGCCCATTGCCATTGCCATTGCCCATTGCCCATTGCCCATTGCCCATTGCCCATTGCCCATTGCCCATTGCCCATTGCCCATTGCCCATTGCCCATTGCCCATTGCCCATTGCCCATTGCCCATTGCCCATTGCCCATTGCCTATTGCCCATTGCTCATTGCCTATTGCCCATTGCCTATTGCCCTCAGTACCCTGGATTCTGTTCGATCCCCGGATTTACCTGCGTTTCTTTTATTGCCACCGGAAACAAATACATGGCGTCTGTGAAATAGGGCGTGGTGACATCCTTCGGGGAATAGTTGAACATGCCATTTGCATTTTTGGTTATGGTTACTCCGTGAAGTGTAGTTCCATAAACCGATTTCGCAATTTTCCAGCGGCGGATGTCCCAAAATCTTTGTTCTTCGAATGCTAATTCAATGCGGCGTTCGTTCCTGACGACATCACGCATCTGATCTTGCGACAATCCTGCAGGCAGCGCATAAGGTGAAAGGCCTGCCCGCTGGCGAATTCTCTCAACAGCCGCATATACAGAGGCGTCGGGTCCTGAATATTCATTCTTTGCCTCGGCATACATTAAAAGAATATCTGCATACCTGATGATGCACCAGGGTGGAATAAAGCCGCCGTCGCGGTAAAAGGTGTTTGTATAATTTGCACTGCTGCTATCGTTCGCGCAAAACTTTTTGGCGTAATAGCCTGTTTGTGTTTGCACGGGAGCAAGGGTAGCATTATTCGGTTTGTCTTTCCCGCCTTCAAAAGTCTCTACCGGTCTTTGCAGCCATTTAGCGCCGTTATAAAACACCGTTTGTTCCAAACGGGGATCGCGGCCGGCATAAGGGTTCGATGGATTATAACCGGAAGAAGGATCAGTAATTGCTTTCCCGTTCTTCATGGGAAAGGCGTCAACAAATTCCTGTGTTGGGCTTACCCGGCCTTCACTATTGCGATTTGCCGGCTTGAATCCGGGCGGAGACATATAATAAGCGTAGGAATTATCGGTACGCGGATCGCTCATCCTGAAAAAAATGTGCTCCCTGTTAGCCCGCTGTAATACCAGGGTGTAACGATTAGGCTCCAGGTCATAATTGCCCAGGTCCATTACTGCTTTTGCAGCGTCGGCGGCCGCTTTCCATCTTTCTGCACTATAAACCGGGTAACCTGTATAGGGTTTATCCGGGTTCGATGAAGGATTGAACAAAGGACTTGCGGCCAGCAGCAATACCTTGGCTTTAATAGCCAGCACAATACTTTTGTTCATTCTTCCGAAATTCGGATCGGTTGTTCTGCCGCCGAGCGGCACGTCGGCACGCAGGCTGTCTTTAACTATATCCAATTCGGATACAATGTAATTGACGCATTCTTCAAAGCTGTTGCGTTTTACATTCAATAATTCAGGATCATGGTAATCGAAAACCGTATCACCCACCATCGGAACACCACCATACCTCCTGATCAATTCGTAATAGAAATAAGCCCTGAGCGCACGCGCCTCGTTGGCAAGCCATACTTTGCGGGTTGAATCGGCCCAGGGTATGCGCTGATAATTATTTAAAAAAATATTCGCTGCCCGAATAGCACTATAACAATTACCCCAGTTATCATCAAATGTAAAAAGAGGATTGTATCCGCCGCGAATGATACTCCATCCCTCATTTCCTTCGGCGCTTGGAACGGCATCATCTGAAAAACATTCCAAAGGTACCAGGGAAATTTTAGTACCTCTCGGTGTACCATTGAGCCCCCAACTACTTCCGCCCAGCATCCGGTTATAACCGGAAGGAATTTTAAGATATATGTTTCCCACCCACCAATATGCCTGGGTTCCTGTAGGGTCATTCTCATCGAAGATAAAGTCTTCAGTAAGCAGCTGCAGCGGTTTGTCTTCAAAGGTTTTTTTACAGGAGGGTATTGTAAAGATGATTGCAGTTAAAATAAGACTGAGCCAGCCATAATGCTTTTTCATCTGAAAATGTTTATTGTTTACTAGCCAGATGGAACTTACCATAACAAATTTTTCATTGCCGTGTGTGCTGTAATGAAAATTTTGTCATGGCCGTTTCATACAACAATCCTTAGCTGTTAAAATTTAATATTGATACCGAAATTGACAATCTTCATAATAGGATAAGCAGCGCCCCAGGCCTCTGGATCCAGATCTTTTCTCAGGTCATGAATTTCCGCCCAGGTGAGCAGGTTCAATCCGTTGGCAAAGAAGCGTACTGAGGGAAAGCCAATCTTGCGGGATAATTTTTCAGGGAAGGTATAGCCCAGCTCTACGTTCCTGAGGCGCACAAAATCATTTTCTTTCAACCAAAAGGAGGAGGTCTGTGTATTATTTGTATTGTTACCCAACCACAATCTCGGTTGTTGTGCTGATTCAGCCGTTTCGGCTGTAAACCGGCCCAGATTGTACGCATAGGCATTGTTTTGCCCACTGTTGCCAAAGCCGTACATGAAATCACCGTCTATATAACTCTGCCGGCCAAACGTGCCCTGAATGAGTACTGACAGATCAACCCCTTTAAAACTGAAACCGGTATGGAGACCATAATAGATATCATTTTTATTGCCAAGGAAATCCTGGTCGTCAACGGTAATCTGGCCATCACCATCACGGTCAAGATAACGGATGTCGCCGGGCCTTAGAGAAGACCTGGGAGATGAAGGAAGTACTGCGGCAGAAGCATCGTTAATTTCATCGTACGATTTAAACAGGCCAATTGCCGTATAACCATATTGCAGCCCGGCAAGCTTTGCAGTTATGGTTCGGAAGTCGTAAATGCCGGCCAGTTGTTCATTGTCCATAGTTTCTGTGCGAACCAGCGAGAAATTACCTGTAACAAACCAGGTAAACTTCTTTATACTTTGTTGCCAGGTCACTGAAATATCTGTTCCCGAATAGTTTAATCGCTGATAGTTTAAAAGCGGATAGCCTGCGCCAAAGACGGTAGTTGTTATGGCAGGTGCGGCAACAAGATCATAGAACTTATTGAAGAAATAGTCAGCAGTTATTTTCAGCTTATTGTGCCAAAGGCCAAGGTCAATTCCTGCATTGAGCTTTTTTGCCTTTTCAGGGTAGAGGCCAGCATTGGCAATGGCATTTTCTCCCGACGCTCTGTCAAGTGAAGAGCCGGAGCCAAACCAATAGCCATTGCCCGAAAAGTAGCTTTGTATATACGAAAAGTACCCGGCATTTGCCTGTCCGGTCAATCCATAGTTTGCTCTCAGCTTCAGATCGCTGACGAAAGGAAGGTTACGGCTGATGAACACTTCATTATGCAGGTTCCAGCCAAGTCCTGCAGCCCAGTAAGTTGCCCAACGTTTTGATGGTGCAAACCAGTTGTATCCACCATAGCTAACAGCACCTTCAGCCAGGTATTTTTCATTAAAGCAATAGTTCAGTTTACCCGACCAGGCTGTATACTTTTCCGGGAGATTCGCCAGATTGAATGCCAGCCTGTTTTGTTGGTTTGCAACCGTAAGCACAGAAATGGCATGCTTTTTAAAGGTTCTGTCATAACCAAGCGATCCTTCCAGATACACAATTCGATAACGCTCATTTGCGCCGCCGTCCAATTTTTGCTCGGTCGTGGCCCCATACTTCGTGTACCCGTTATTCAGATACTGATACACTTCAAAATCTTTGACCCGCCGGGTGGTGTAAAAAGCAGTATTGTTGTTCGATGCTTTAGCTTTTAGCCAAAGACCTTTTGTAAGCACATCCAGTTTCTGAGTAACCTCCAGGTCAACCGCAATATCTCTTACATCCTGAAACTGGTATCCCCGGGCAACGGCCTGCCCCCAGATATTGGCATTGCCCTGGTATTTGTCGGTACCGCCAAATGTGCCATCAGGATTGAAGACAGGATAAGCCAATTGCGGCGTATTTAATAAGGATGAAAAGATTCCGGAAACCCCTCCACCGGGTTGATTGTAACGTTGAAAACGGCCGAAGATATTAAGCTGTACAAAAGTTACCGGTGTTACATCAACGCCGACATTAGACCGCAAAGCATACCGGTCTAATTGAGTGTTTGTGTTGTATTTATTGTCATCACTGGTATTTATGATCCCTTTTTCTCTCATATTGTCCAGGTCAACGAAATACCTGAACCCTTTGCCGCTACCCTGTATATTAAAATTATAACGCCGTACTCCGGCCCTGTTATTTAAAACGGTATTATACCAATCGACATCAGGGTAAGTATATGGATCTGTCTGATGCTGGTATGCCTCAATTTGTTCCTGTGTATATTGAGGAATAACGGGGGTTGTTCCGGCATCGTTCTGTTTGGCCTCATTATACAGTGTTGCATATTGCCAGGCAGATAAAGGCTTAGGAAGCGCTGTAGGTGTTTCAAAACCTGATTGGGCAGTAAATGAAATGCGGGGCTTACCCACATTTCCTTTTTTTGTTCTGATGGAAATGATTCCATACGAGGAACGGTGGCCGAACATCACCGTCGAAAGCGCATCTTTTAATACGCTTATAGATTCTATCTGTTCCGGATCGATGGACTGATAACCCCTTTCCACCCCATCGATCAATATGATCTGTGCTCTTGCCCCACGGATATTGTAGCTCATCCCGTTCCCGTCAAGGCCAGGTCCCCCACTGTTGAACGTAATATTCAAACCAGGGATACGGCCCGGCAAAGCCTGCAAAAATTGAGGGCTTGACGTAGTGGTCAACTGGTTGGTATAAACTGCTGCAACCGACTGAACTAACCTGCTTTTTGCCTGCTCCCCATAAAGAATTGGAACAGTAGCAGCCGTTTTTGAGATCTCAATAACCGGATCCGAAATTTGGTCGGCCTTTGCAGTGTCGGCAACCTGAGCCCTGGCAGAAGAAAATACCAGCAGCATAGCAGTGAGGAAGATCAGGTTGGCCCTGGCATACACCTGCCTCTCAACACCAGGGGGTGTCAAAGTTCCCGCAGTTAGTCTATTTTTCATAATGGCAATTTTTAAAAGCAATAAGATCCCTGTTAGGGCAAAACGGCTTTCCGCCCTATTAGTTATTATTGAAGCTTTGGTTTTGATGACTTAAACGGTGGCCCTAACCTGACAATAAAGCTCTTATTCATATACAATCGTTTCAAACCCGGTAAAAAAACTGGTCTTAATAATTCGATAACATAAAGCTAGGCGTGTAAAACCAATTTTTCTGGAGATTCGGGAGGGGGGTAAACTCCCAAAAAGGGGGGTGGAAACGCCAAATACTAATGTGAAAATGTGATAATGTGATAATGCTTCAAGGCCTGGCAGTCCTTAAAGATGGAAAGCTCACGCGAAAGCATTCCATAATGCCTGTATTCCATTATCAAATTATCGAATTATCAAATTCTCAAATCAATCTCGGGGATCGAGTGACTCCTTGTCAACCGTGAATTGCTTTCTATGCACCTGGCGGTACTTCTTTACATAATCAGAAGGGTTCATGCCGAAAAGCTTGTTGAATTGTTCGCGGAAGTATTTAATATCCCTTATGCCTACGGTATACGCTGTTTCCTTAATACTGTAGTCGGTATTGATAAAAAGCCCGGCGGCTTTCCTGAGACGGATGGACCGGATAAAAATATTTACCGGCTGGCCGGAAACTGATTTTACTTTGCGCAACAGGTTGGAATGGCTCATGTTCATTTCGTTCACTAATGTTTGAACGGTAAAGTTTTTATCCTTCAAGTGGCTTTCAACAATCAAAATGCATTTGTCCAAAAATTCCTTGTGTTCGGGAGAAACTTTGAAATCGTTTTTATTGAGGGTTATCTCGTTGTAAAAATATTTTTGTACGGTATTTCGATTCTTTAGCAGCGTGGTAACCCGTGCAACCAGTAGTTTACTGTCAAAAGGCTTTACAATATAATCATCTGCACCTCCTTCTACTCCCTGGAGCCTGAGCTCATCGGACGTAGCACCGGTAAGTAGGATTACCGGGATATGGCTTAACTGCCCATTTTCCTTAACCGCCCTGCAAAACCCGATCCCATCCATCTCCTTCATGTGTATGTCGGAGATAATGAGTTCTGGCAAATATTTCTGGGCGATAGCCAACCCGGCTTCGCCGTTTTCTGCATGATAGATTATATATGTGTCTTTAAACAGGCGGACAAGGTATTGCCTGATTGATTCATCATCATCTACGATCAGAATGGACTGCTTTTCCGAAACCAGTTCCGTGAGGGGTTCGCCTGTTCCATTATCTGCCCCCATTGCAGCGTCTTCTTTCAGCACTTCGAGCAATTGAGGCGCAGCCTCTGTTTCTGAAATAATAACATCCGCACCAAAATGAGTGGCACCTTTTAGAAGCTTTAATGTAAAAGTAGTGCCGCGTCCTTCTTCGCTTTTGTAGGAAATGGTTCCCTGGTGTTGCTCCGTAAAATGTTTCACCAGGAAGAGCCCGATGCCAAAACCTGCCCTAGAACTGGTTTTCGTTCTTTCAGCTTTATAAAATTTATCAAACAGTTTTTCTCCTGTTTCGGAAGGTATACCTGCCCCATTGTCTTCCACGCTGATCGACACATCTTCTGTTCCTTCTTCAATTGAAAGCCTGATGCTGCCTTCAGCAGATGTATATTTTAATGCATTGGAAAGAAGGTTATATAAAATGATCTCCAGCTTTTCCCGGCCTGCATAGATCTCTAAATCCTTTTTTGCACAATCAAAAACATAATTAATGCGCCGGGTTTTTGCCTGCTGAATAAAACATAAATACACTTCGTACGCAAGATCGTGAAGATTGAGTTTGGAAGGTTTAATTTTGTCCAAACCACTCTCCGCCTTCCTGAATAAAAGCAATTGATCAACAAGACTGAGCATTCGCCTTGCATTGCGGTAAACAATGTTCAACTCGCCCGTTTCTTTTTGTACACCGGAATTTTTCTCCAGCAGCTCCTTTACAGGATTAATAATTAATGTTAGTGGTGTTCTGAACTCATGAGAGATGTTGGTGAAGAAAGAAATTTTCTTTTCATTGATCTCTCTTTCTTTTTCATTCAGGATCCTTTCCTTTTCCCGTTCGGCATGTTCTCTTTCTCTTTCGGCTCTCTCTTTTTCCAACTCCGCTTTCTCTACCGCTAATTCGGCGAGGCTTCTTTCTTTTTCTGAGCGTTCATTTTCAGCATTAAGCTTTGCTATCTTTACTTCGTATTGCAGCCTGGTTTGTTTTGCACGGTATTGCAGATAAAAATAAACGGCTGCGCCAATAAGCAATGTATAAATCGAATATGCCCACCAGGTTCTGTACCAGGGAGGCAGCACAACAATGTTGATCTGCACCTCTTCTTTACTCCATTGCCCCTCGGCATTGGTGTTCTTTACCCTGAAGGTATAACTGCCTTCGGAAAGATGACTATAAACTACTTTTCTTGTTTTGCCGCAATAGATCCAGTCTTTATCGGAACCCTGCATGTAATAAGCATATTGGATTTTATCAGGCGCAGAATATTCCAGCGCGGCAAATTCAAATGAAAGAATGGCTTTATTATAAGGTATCCTGATGAGTTCAATACGATTGGAATTCGCCCGGATCTCAAGCGAAGGATCTCTTTCAACTGCAGTGTTGGCAATTTTCACATCTGTTAAAAAAATTCTCGGATTGCCGTTGGCTGCGGTGATGTTTTCGGGCCGGAACAAAGTAAACCCCTTAATGCCGCCAAAAGCAAATTCACCGGATCGTAAATTCAATGCTGCATGATAATTAAACTGGTTGCTTTGCAATCCATCACCCTGATAATAGTTCTTGAATGTTTTATTCTCAGGATCAAACTTGGCAATGCCATTAAAAGTGCTCATCCACAAATTACCTTCAGCGTCTTCAAGAATCTTGAATATAGAATTGCTGCAAAGACCTTCATCTGTGGTATAACGGGCAATAATCTGTCCCCGCTTTCTGTCAAACAGGATCAATCCACCTCCTTCCGTGCCAACCCAAAAATTACGGGAGCGGTCTTCCATTAAAACATTAACCGGTTTACCAATAAAATAAGAAATATGTTCTTTGCCGGCTTTATCAATTTTAACTAGGTGGGTCATGCCACCTCCCCAAAAAACATTGTTTCTGTCTTCTCTCAAAACATATAAATCCTTAAGCCTGTCATCGAACAATTCAAAAACTTTCTTATGCCTGTTCAATTTGAACAGGCCGTATTGCAAGGTGCTTAACCAGCAATTTTTTTCCGCATCCTCAAGAAGATTCGGCCCAATAGGGCGTAATGTGAGGAAAGTATTATTAGGGTCAATACAATCATAGTGTTCAAACTTCCCGTTGTTAAAACGATTAACTCCTCCCCGATAAGTGGTGATCCAGATCTCGTTTTGAAAATCTGATTGAATGTCGGTAACAAAATTGTCGCTTAATGAATATGGATCCCCACTATCATGGCGATAATTGGTAAACGAGTTCAATTTTCTGTTCCAGATACTCAGGCCGCCACCATCGGTGCCAATCCACAGATCACGGTTGGGCGCTTCGTAAAACGATAAAATATAATTGCTGACAAGCGTGTTGGTGGTGGCAGGGTTGGCAACAATATTTTGAAAACGCTCTTTATTGGGATCAATGACATTGATGCCGCCTCTTAAAGTACCAATCCATTTTCTTGATTGCCTGTCAATCCAGATAGCATAAACAGCATTGCTTGATAAAGAATTAGGCTCTCTTGTATTCGATAAAAATTGTGCTTCGTCGGTTACTGTATTTAAAATAACAACGCCACCACCATTTGTTGCAATCCACAATTCATTGTTTTTCGTTGCAGTGATTCCTGCAACCGTATTGTAGGTTAATTTTTTATTCGCTTCATTATAAACTCTGTCGAAGGAATTGGAAGCAATGTTGTACCGGAACAAACCATCATTTGCTCCTATCCACAAAAAGCCATTTGCCGCTTCAATACAATTGGCTGACCTGAGGCTTGCGTTTACCAATTTTGCTTTATTGGTTTTATACTCATAAACATACAAGCCTTTATTGGCTACAAAGAGCCAGAGATTTTTATCATTGCCTGCTTTCACTGAAGTAACATTATAAACTGCATTGGCATCGTTCTCTAAAGGTATTCTGTAAGCAACGCGTTCGCCTTTTTGGAAGAAAAGCAAGCCTTTGTCAGCTGTAGCAACAAACATATTGCCCTGCCGGTCGGCTTCAATATCGCCGACGACCGAATTCAGCTGTTCCGGTTTTTTTTCAGAAGTATAATAATAAAGAAAAGAAAAATTATTGGTCAGACTTTCGTAAACACATGCCCCCTGCCTTGTACCTATCCATAAATTCCCTTTTGCATCTTCGCTGATGGCATTGATCCAGTTGTTGATCAGCGACCGGTTGTTTTTGAAATTATTTCTGAAGATCTTGAATTCATATCCATCATAGCGGTTTAATCCATCATAGGTACCAAACCACATAAAACCATTTTTATCCTGGTAAATGCATCTTACAAAGTTGTTCGATAAGCCCTGATCAATGCCAAGACAGGCATTCACCGGGTAACCGGCAAAGGAGCTGTAGCAGGCAACAAAGTGAAACAACGCCACAAAGCAGATATGCTTACGAAAAGCCCTTTTCATATAAAGCAGTTGGCAACCGTTTGCAATCATTTTCTGAACCAGGAAATAGTTCCTGATTATCGAGAATACAGAACAAAACAATCATTTTGGTTAACTTACGATCCCTCTAACCGAGACGGCATCGCGGAGCATAAGTCGTTTCGTCAAATCTATCATTTAGCCTTTTTCTCCGGTTGTACTAAACCGACTTTTTTTTATACAAATCCGGCTTTTTTTATCCTTTAACGATCAGCAGCGGCCAATCTTACCGGGCCCGCCGGCTTGTACATCCCTTGAGTTGCATCTACATTTATTCCACTTCAAGCTATGATTTTAGTTTTTTCATTTTCATCTGCGGTCAGGGTCGACAAGAATTATCTGCCATACTTCTCTTATATGTGGAAATAATCTCCAGCATCAAAAGAGTAAATACATGCTGAATTGTTTCATCAGGCGATTGCGCTTATTCTGTCCAACTTACTTTCTTCTGAAGTATCCGGAGCAAAACAGTAAGGGTTGCTGCAGTTAAAGTATCCAGATTAAGAACAGGATTCTTCGAAGCAATCATTGTGATCGTCTAAAGGTGTTTTATGGGTATGTTGCTGCCGGCAATCTATACAACAAATTTATAGCAATAGTTAGTTTCCTCGTTATTCATGAAAACCAGGACTAAGTCACTACTGATGACCCTTGTTGTAAAAGCCTGAAAAAGAACGCGGTAACTGTAAATATGTATACAACTAAAAAAGGATCGCGTAGTCGCGATCCTTGATTCAGAGGTTCCGAGTAGATTCGAACTACTGTAAAAGGTTTTGCAGACCTCTGCCTGCCTCTCGGCCACGGAACCATTATGTATATGCAACACTAATACGGATCCATAAAAAGACCGTCAATAGTATTGAACGTTACTGTATTTTAAAGGAGAACCCGATCAGGTAGCTGCTAAAGCCAGGGAAAGATCCTGAAGACGCAGCAATGTTACAAAAGGTATTAATCATAAAAAACGTGAAAAACACCGGATTTAATAAAGTGAACTTTGCGTATAATGCAATTATTATTCCTTGCTCCACTGGCTGTGGATCATTCAGTTACGTTACTTTATGCGCTCCCATCACCTCCCTTCCTCATAACCATTTCTTTCTCTTGAACCAGATATAAATGGAAACCGTGACCACCGCCATAACGATATAAACGGCGGGGTAGCCGAGCTTCCATTTAAGTTCAGGCATGAATTCGAAATTCATTCCATATATCCCTACAATAAAGGTCAATGGCAGAAAGAAAACAGAAAAGATCGTAAGCACCCGGATGGTCTCATTTGTCTTTTGCGCAGCAATGTTAAAATAAATATTCAGCAGGTGATTGGTATTTTCAGAAAGCGAATCGAACATGCTTTGCTGTTTTACATAAAGATCGCGAACGTCGCGGGTATACGCATTTGAGTTTTCTTCCGGGTCTATCTGGTCTACGATATCATAGGAAACCATCAGCACCCGCCTGATCACATCCACCTTCCTTTTCAGGAAGTATAAACCTTTTAAAATAGGTTTCCTCTGGTCCTTTAAAAAAATGAGCTCTTCATAATATTCGATGGAATGGGTCAGCTTTTTTATGGGTTCATCATAGGTCAATAAGGCCGCACGAACGATCTCGATATACACATGCAATGGCGTCTTACAATCACCGTTGTTTAGATTTTCCTGGTAGATCCTATCGAGCAATTCAGCTTTGTTCCGATGGATGGTGATGATAAATTGATCACCGATAAAAATCGCAATTTTATCGGTCAGCTCCTGTACAGTATCGGCTTCAATGTCATTATCCGATGAATAGATGCGCAAGATTGAAAAAGTATAGTATTTAAGCCGTTCATATTTAGGCAGGTGATCGGGCTGTAATGAATCCTGTACAGATTGTTCCAGGAGCCCATATTTGTTGGCAATTTCCTGCAACTCGTTTTTGTCAGGATTGTAAATATCGATCCAATGATAAGTATGTGGGCTTTTATTGACAAAGTTCCGTATCATAATTGAGCTCCATTAATTCTCAGGTGGCAAACGCATTGGCAGCACGACAGATGGGTGGAAAAAAACATGCCACGGGCTGGCATGTAAATTACAATTATTTCCACTTACTAAAACCAGCGATCTGCACCAAGCGGCCACACGGCAGTTATGGAGCGTTAAACAATATGAGTCTCTCCCCCACCCAGTGCTGGTACAATAATTATGTACATTAATGATCAGTTGGCAGCGGCTTCACGTTGCAATTGCATTTTCTCATTAATAATTTCATAATATAATAATGGAACAGCAATTTGTAAATGCAGAACATACCGGCGGAGTAACGACCATTTCCGACATCCTGTTAGATCGTTTACTGGCCTGGGGCGTTGACACTATTTTTGGAATGACCGGTGATGGCGTGAATGGCTTCGTGGAAGCACTCAGAAAAAAACAAAAACAGATCCGGTTCATCCATGTTCGGCATGAAGAGATCGGTGCGCTGGCAGCGGTTGCCTATGCAAAACTTACGGGAAAGATCGGCGTTTGTTTTGGCACCACCGGTCCCGGCGCTGTGCATTTGCTGAATGGGATGCTGGATGCGCAATCAGACAATGTGCCCCTGCTTGCGATAACAGGGTTGACCCACCACGATCTTATTGGTTCAGAAACTTTGCAGGGAGCTGATTCCAACAAAATGATGGAGCCATTCAGTGCTTTCAATGAACGGATCATGGGCCCTTCCCACGTGGAAGGAACCGTTGACAGGGCCTGCCGAACGGCGCTGAGTAAACGAAAGCCGGTTCATATTTCCATCCCGGCCAATTTCCAGTCGATGCCGGCGGATAGCATCCCCCCTTCCAAAGAAAATGTATTGCATCACCATGCACCTGTCTTTCAGCCGCCCATTCGTATCCCCGCACGCGAGACCATAGAACAGGCAGCACAAGTGTTGAACGGCAAAAATAAAATAGCCCTGCTGATAGGCGTAGGCGCCCGCGGTGCTGGTGCAGAAATTGAGCAGGTAGCGGACATACTTGGCGCGCCGGTCATAAAATCGCTCCTCGGTAAAGACGTCATTCCCGATGACAGTCCCTTTACCACAGGAGGCACCGGTCATACAAGCACGGTACCCTCACAAAAAGCCATGAGTGAATGTGATGCTTTATTGATCGTCGGCAGCACCATGCCTTTTTTAAAGTGGTATCCGGCGCCGCAGCAGGCCGTATGCGTGCAAATTGATGATATGCCCGAACGTATAGGCTTGCGTTTTCCCGTAACGGTAGGGTTGGCTGGTGATGCGCGGGCCACCTTGCAGGAGTTATTGCCGCTGTTGAAAAAGAAAGAAGACCGCTCATTTTTGCGATCGGCGCAGGAAGGCATGCGTCAATGGTGGAAACTGATGGAAGAGCAGGGAACAAAACCAGATAAACCCATGAAACCGCAGGTGCCTGCGCACCATCTTTCTTCCTTACTCAACGATGATGCCATTATCCTGGGCGATGCGGGAACCGTCGCCTACTGGATCAGCAAGAATATGAAATTCAGAAAAGGACAACTGTTCTCGATCAGTGGTACCAGTTGTACAATGGCTTCCGGTTTAAGTTATGGGATCGGCGCCCAGGTGGCCTACCCGAACCGGCAGGTAGTGGTGCTGGCCGGGGATGGCGCCGTTTCAATGGCCATGGGTGACCTGCTCACATTGACGCAATATAAACTTCCCGTGAAGTTGCTGGTGTTTAAAAACAATACCCTGGCGTTGGAAAAATGGGAACAAATGTCATTCATGGGTTATCCTGAATTTGGTAACGACCTGGCGCCTGCTGATTTTTTAAAGGTCGCCGAAGCCTGTGGGATGAAAGGCATCCGGATAGAAGATCCCGCCGAATGCCGGTCGCAGCTGCAAGCGGCCTTATCGTTGCCAGGGCCGGTGTTGATAGAATGTGTTGTGGATCCGCATGAGCCGGCTATGGAAACGCCTTTACCAGCAGAACATGCTGCAAACTATGAAAAAGCGCTGGACAAAGTGACGGAAAACAAGGAAGCTATAGCCAGGGAATTACATAAAAGTCTGCAGCATCAGAAAGAGCTGTTACCCGATTCCATCAACGAAGAAACAGAAAAGCTGATCGGCAAACTCAGGGATCGGTGAAGCTGTTAAGGCCCGCTGGTTGAACCAGTGGGCCGAAAATGTTTCTTAAAGCGTTAAAAATGATATATTCAATTAATGCGCTGTCAGGTTACTTTGTTTTTTTCCTTGTCTAACAGCAGATAATAGTTCAACCGCTTATTTACATCTTCGATATTGTCTGAAAGGATCACGATCAGTGAGCCGGAAATGGCATTGCTGATGGCGTGATCCAACGCTTCGCATTCATCGGGAATGATCATCACCGGCATATGACCATTGCTTTTACCGATGCCTTGTTTAAGCAGGGCAGGAATTTCATTGGCCCGCCTGCCCCTGAGATCCTTATCTTCCCGAATGATGATCTGATCGAAGATCGTTCCAGCCAGCTGGCCAAACTCAACAATATCCTCACTGCGCCTGTCGCCGATGCCGGCAATGATCCCTGTTTTTTGTGTTGCAGGATACGCCCCGATCATCTGCCCCAGCGATCTTAAAGCATGGGGATTATGTGCATAATCGAGCAGCACCGCAAAATCTTCGAATTGCACCAGGTTCATCCTTCCCGGCATGGTATCATACGACGGGATAAAACTTCTTAGCGACTGGCTGATCACGTTCACATTGATCTTGCTGCAATATGCGGCGAGGGAAGCGGCGAGCACATTGGCAATATTAAAGATGGCGCTTCCGTTAAACGTAACTGGTATACCTGTGATGTCCCCGATGCGGATGGTTTCCCGGCCGCGCCTGATACATACATAGCTGTTGTCTATAATGGCTGCCAGGCCACCGCGGGCACAATGTTCCTCAATTAGCGGATTATCGGGCTGCAGCGAAAACAGCGCGATCTTACAGCTCAGGCGGTCTTTCATGGCATATACTTTATCATCGTCGGCGTTCAGCACGGCATAACCGCTTTCTTTTACGGTTTCGGGCACTACCGATTTCACTTTGGCAAGCTGATCGAGGGTTTGAATGCCGCCAAGCCCTAAATGGTCCGACGCTATATTCGTGACCACCGCCACATCACATTTGTCAAATGCCAGCCCCGATCTGAGTATGCCGCCCCGTGCACACTCGAGTACCGCAAATTCCACACTGTTATCTTTCAATAACACCCGTGCAGAAAATGGTCCGGCAGCATCCCCTTCATTGATCTGTTCTTCGTCGATGTAGATACCATCGGTGGTCGTGAAACCGGTAACAAAACCTGCCTCCCTGGCGATATGTGCGATCAGCCTCGTAGTGGTGGTTTTGCCATTGGTGCCTGTTACCGCTACAATGGGGATCCTTGCGTCATTAGTAGGGAATAACATGTCAATGATGGGTGCAGCCACATTCCTCGGGTTGCCATAAGAGGGGCACAGGTGCATTCGCAATCCGGGTGCTGCATTTATTTCGATGATCGCTCCCCCATTTTTTTTGACGGGTGTGCTAAGGCTGGTAGCAACAATATCAATTCCACAGATATCGAGCCCGATGATCCGCGCCACCCTTTCAAAAAGCCTGATATTGGATGGATGGACAAGATCGGTCACATCCGTGGAAGTTCCGCCCGTACTTAGGTTGGCAGTATCCTTCAGGTGAACGACCACCCCCTTGGCCAGGATCGTTTTTGGCGTATAGTTCATTTTTGCCAATAGCTTTATCGTCGCTTCGTCGATCTGTATCTTGGTCAACACTTTTTCATGGCCGTTACCCCTTCTGGGATCCTTATTTACAATATTCACAAGCTCCTCTATAGTATGAATACCATCGCCCATCACCGCTGCGGGCGTACGAAGTGCCGCAGCCACAAACTTATAATTGATCACAAGTGCGCGGTAATCACAGCCACGGATATACTTTTCGATTACCACTTCATTGGAATATTCTTTTGCTTTCAGGAAAGCCGCAGTAACCTCCTGCCAGCTATTGATATCTGTGGTCGCTCCCTTTCCGTGGTTACTGTTCAGTGGTTTTACAACCAGCGGAAAACCCACTTCATCAATTGCATCCTGCAGGTCTTCCGACCTGTTTACAATTACGCCGGCGGGTACCGGTGCATATGCTTCCTGCAAGATCTTTTTAGTAACATCCTTGTCCCCTGCTATTTCCGTAGCGATCATTCCGGTGTGATTGGTGACAGCCGTTTCAACGCGTTTTTGTTTTGCGCCATAGCCCAATTGAACATAGGATGAATCATCGAGCCGGATCATGGGTATATCCCGTTTCAGGGCTTCACAAACGAGCGACTCCGTCGTTGGTCCCAGCTTTTGACCGAACCATAATTCACGGATCTGACGTATATCCTCGTTTACATCGTATGGTTGGCCCTGTACGAGCGCTTCGGCAATATTAACAGCTGCCTGTGCCGCGTACAGCCCCGACTTCGCTTCACCGTAAGCAAAAACCACATTGTAAACGCCCGGAACACCAGTGCCCCTGGTTCTTCCAAAACCGGTATTCATTCCGGCCAGGCTTTGTAGCTCCAATACAATATGTTCAATCACATGCCCCATCCAGGTACCATCTCTGACCCGGTCAAAAAAGCCGCCCGGTTTGCCTTCACTGCAATGATGATTATACAACGATGGTATTAATTGCTTTATCCTTTCATAAAAGCCGGGGATTTTGTCGGTAGGCCAATGCTCCAGCTCCTGAAGGTCGAGCACCATTTGGATAAGCTTCGTTTTTCTTATGGACCAGAAATTCGGTCCCATTAACACTTTCAGATCCAGGATCTTCATATCGCCTCATTTCGTTTAAAAATATATTAGGAAGATGACCAGCTTGCACATAATGATGAAGGTGAATACCGGCATCTCATAGGGACAAACACATACCATTCAGCATCCGGTTGTCGTGACTCAAAAAGTCATCCGCCGGCTGCTGCCAGAAAAAATGCGCGGTTAATAAATTCGATGAAAATAGTGTATTGGCCGGTCCTGCACGCCACAGGCAAGAGTAGTATAATATATGGAGTAAAAACTGTGCCACCGCAGCTAACGCTTAGCCAGGGTGCAGTACAGAGCAGCAGATAAGGCCGGTTCACGTCAGTGTTTGCACAGTTCCTGATCCTCTGGTGGCATAGCATTTGAACACTTTTTATAAAAGAGTATGGAACAAAGCAGCGACAACCGGCTCATCCCGATGACCTCCTTCGACAGCGGAAAACTGAGAGAAGTGGCCCCGGATGTGGCCTATTACACCAATCAGATCGTAAACATCGTTATGATCGGAATGCCGGGTAACAGCTGGGTGTTGATAGATGCCGGCATGCCTAAATCGGGCAATGAGATCCTGAAAATGCTGGCCGAAAGATTTGGCGCCAATAATCCACCTGCAGCCATCATTCTTACCCATGGACATTTTGACCATGTTGGCAGCATCGTTGCTTTGCTCGAAAAATGGAATGTGCCTGTATATGCCCACCCAATGGAGTTCCCATACTTAACCGGTGAACGGGCTTACCCTGAACCTGATACCAGCGTGCAAGGCGGCATCCTGGCAAAGATCTCTTCCCTGTATCCCAATGAACCGGTCGATATCACACAAGCCTTAACCATTTTACCTGCAGATGGCACCCTTCCCACACTGCCGGACTGGAAATGGATCCATGTTCCTGGCCATACCCCGGGACAGATAGCACTGTTCAGGGAAAGAGACCGTATACTTATTTCGGCCGACGCCATCATTACCGTGCGGCAGGATTCGTTATACAGGGTGTTGATGCAAAAAGAAGAAGTGTGCGGCCCGCCCGTTTATTTAACAACCGATTGGGATGCCGCTTATGAATCGGTTAAACGATTGGCAGCCCTTGGTCCCAATACGATCATCGCCGGCCATGGTACTGCTATGCAGGGAGAGGATCTCCGGGAAGGCTTAGACCATCTGATAACACATTGGAATGAAGTGGCAGTGCCTGACCATGGAAAATGGGTAAACAGGGATGACCTGTAATTTCATGCTTACCTGGCCTTCGGGTTGTAACAGAACATCCGGGCTGTGTACGGACAATTACTTATGCCTCTCCCGCACGAAAAAGCCCTGCCCCTTTATCCATAACACATCGCCGTTCCTGTTAAGATATTTATACGCCCTGAATACTGTACTTCTCGATATTCCTAAAACACGGTTGAATGTATACAGCGACGGCAATGGTTTCCCGGGGTCATACTGTCCCTGGCTGATCCCCTCTTTCAATTGTTTTGCCAGTTGCAAGTAAACCGGCATCCCGCCTTTCACATTTACACAAAAATGCGCTAAATCATTGTCCGTACCAGTCTCTGTCTGTAAGCGTTTCGGGTGCACTGTAATATTTTTAATAGTAGACCCCGCAGCAACCGGAATGTGGGGTGGTTCACAAAAAAATCGGGAAATGACTTGCGTAGCTAAATAGCTACATGTATATTTGTAGTCAAATAGCTACGCAAATGAACCTAAGACGTGATGTTTTTCAAGCCATTGCAGACCCCACGAGGAGGGCTATTTTATTGTTGGTGGCTACGCAATCAATGACCGCCGGCGCCATTGCCGCCAATTTCGACACTGCGCGGCCCACCGTTTCCAAACACCTGGCCATCCTAACCGAATGCGAATTGCTGGAACAGGAACAAAACGGCCGTGAAATATATTACCATCTAAATCCTCAAAAAATGAAAGAGATCGCAGACTTTATTGAACCTTTCCGCAAGTTGTGGGACGACCGTTTTAATAAACTGGAAAACATAATGAAGAAATATAAAAAATAACGGACTATGGAAATGAAGACAAAAGTGATTGCTGAAGCTGGCAAACAAAATATAATGATCACCCGCGATTTTGATCTGCCGGTAGAATTACTATTCCGGGCGCATGTAGATGCCGAGCTCTTTGAGCAATGGATGTCGCACGAATACGGTACCACGAAAGTGCGGAAAATGGAATGTAAAAATCATGGCGGCTGGCAGTTTGAAACGATCGACAAACAGGGTAATGTGGTTTTCACCGCCAATGGCGTTATCCATGACTTTGTTCCCGACCAGCGCATCACCCGTACCTTCGAAATGATGAACTCACCAGTTCAGCTGGAGTTCCTGGAATTTGAAAAACTCAGCGATGATACCAGCAGGCTCAACATGCAGATCGTATTCAGGTCAGTTGAATGCCGCGACCAATTACTGAAAAATCCCTTTGCACAGGGCATGAATATGGGACATAACCGTTTACAGGAAATTGTTGGCAAACTAAAATAACATACCATGACAAGAAGTGAAACGAATCCCAAGGTAGATTTCTTTTTCGAAAAAGCCGAACAGTGGCATGATGAATTCGAAAAACTGAGATCGCTCATTCTTGACTGTGGACTTACGGAAGAGTTGAAATGGGGTAACCCCTGCTACATGTTTGAGAACAATAACATAGTGCTGATCCATGGTTTTAAAGAATACTGCGCCATGCTCTTCTTCAAGGGTGCCCTGTTAAATGATCCCAATGGCATTCTGATCCAACAAACAGAGAATGTACAGGCGGCACGCCAGGTCCGTTTCACCAATAAAAAAGAAATAACGAAACTCGAGCGGGTGTTGAAGACCTATATTTACGAGGCGATTGAAGTGGAAAGGGCTGGCCTGAAAGTGAAATTGAAAAAAACAGAAGACTTCCCTGTTCCTGAAGAATTCCAGGTAAAGCTGGATAAAAAGCCCGCATTGAAAAAAGCGTTTGAAGCTTTGACACCCGGACGGCAAAGAGCTTACCTCTACTATTTTAACCAGGCCAAACAATCGAAAACCCGGGCGGCCAGGGTAGAAAAATATCTCCCGCAGATCCTTGATGGAAAAGGATTGGATGATTAACCCCCAAAACAATTCGACATGGAAAAAACAAAAACCGGTTCCCTAAGGACCCACAAGATCATTTATTGGATCGCCACCATTTGGCTGGCATCAGGCATGTTTGCCAGTGGTGCACAACAACTCCTGAAAATGAAAATGGAAGGCGCCGTGTCACCGCCCGGCGTAGAAGGTATTACGCAGTTAGGCTTCCCTGTTTATTTCCTAACCATTATAGGTGTCTGGAAGATCCTGGGTGTTATAGCCCTGCTTGTACCCAAATTTACTTTATTAAAAGAATGGGCTTATGCAGGTTTTTTCTTTCTTACTTCCGGCGCCATTTATACGCATCTCGCCCTGGGGCATGCTGCCAGTGTTATCTTTCCTTCTGTGTTGCTGCTGGTGCTCACCGTGGTATCCTGGTATTTCAGACCTGCCAACAGAAAGATCATGGCAGTGGCTTAATGAATGCGTCATTTTCTTACATTTATATACTAGCACAGCATCCTATCATGAAAAATACTAAAAGCAAATTATCGGCAGAACAACAGTCTGCATTACTGCGCACGCTGAAGACCCGTTTCGAGAAAAACATGCATCGCCATAAAGGCCTTAGCTGGGACAAAGTTGCAGCAAAGCTGGAAGCTGATCCCGGCAAATTGTGGTCACTGAATGCCATGGAGGAAACCGAAGGCGAGCCGGATATAGTGGGCTATGATAAAAAGACAGATGAATTCATTTTCTTCGATTGTTCGGCAGAAAGCCCGAAAGGCCGTAGAAGCCTTTGTTACGATGGAGAGGCGCTGGCTTCCCGGAAAGAACATAAACCGGCAGACAGCGCTATGAATATGGCTTTAGACATGGGAATTACATTATTAACAGAAGAAGAATACCGCGAATTACAAACCCTGGGTAAATTCGACCTGAAAACCTCCAGCTGGGTACTTACGCCACCTGCCATCAGAAAACTGGGTGGCGCCCTGTTCTGTGACCGGCGCTATGATACTGTTTTTCTGTATCACAATGGTGCGGAATCATATTATGCAGCGAGGGGTTTCAGGGGGTCTTTAAGAGTATAAAGCTGTATATATTTTTATCCCACAGGCCAGGCATGCTGAATGGATGAATTCGGTCTTCCTGGCCTGTTACACATTTCAACCCAGCCAGGGAGTGAACGGGTGATCACCTGGAAAGCATACCGTTTTAATTCGATCCACTTCTCCGGAACACGATTCCTTCCACATGTTCCCCCACTGCTATCCTGGCAAGATCGGCCGTTCGATAATAGCCCGGCTTTTCTTTCATATCATCAGAGATCAGCTGACCGTTGATCCGCAGATCCTCAGATAGAATATTCTTTACTTTCCTGCTTTCATTATAACCCGCAATAATAGAGATTTCCGCATTCTTTCCTGTGTATTACCGGCCAGGCCCATATTAGGTAAGTGAGTGGTGAAAATGGTGCAGACTTGGGGCTTCCGGCTTCCTGCTTTAAATTACATTGCTCTTGGCGGGCATCTTGCTTTTTGTCCAATAGGTGATAATGGCTTTGAATGTTTCTTTCAGATCATGTATGCTATTGTCTTTGA
This sequence comes from Longitalea arenae, assembly GCF_016924755.1. Classification (GTDB taxonomy): domain Bacteria; phylum Bacteroidota; class Bacteroidia; order Chitinophagales; family Chitinophagaceae; genus Niastella; species Niastella arenae. The sequence goes on from NZ_JAFFJX010000008.1 coordinate 211,424, forward strand.
TAAAGAAGCCGTGTACCGACAAATTATAGGCATGCAATATTTGTTCTTCTGAAGCAGTGGTTGACCAGAATATAAAGGGAACACTCCGCAGCTTTTTCGAATGTGTATGTAGCATGGTTTCCCGCAGTTCAAAGCCGTTTATCCGGGGCAGGTTCAGTTCACAGATGATGATAAAAGGGGCCGATTGCATTTTTTGGATGCGGGCAATAGCTTCCTCCGCGGTACTTACAAATACCAGCTCATTGTTCAGTTTCAATTCCTTCCAAACTTCATCAATCATTATCCAGTCATCCTCATCGTGGTCGATAATCAATACGGCTTCATTCTGCATTGTTAATCCGTTATTTTCACCTGTAATAAATTCTTATGCCATAAAAACCGCCTTCTGGCACATAAAATGGTTGAGGGGCCGGTCTAAGCTATTTCTAATTTGTTTTTAATGAGTATTTAACCAAAGCCTGGTTACAGGCAGGTCCGCTTCTTTTACAGATTTTAGTTAACTTGCAACATAAACTATAACAATCTAATTTGATCAGAAACTTTTTTTTGGCCGACGATGATCCTGATGATACCGACCTCTTTGAAGAGGCGCTGAAAAAGATTGATAAACATATAGTTTTAGACACTGCCACCAATGGCAAAGAGCTTATAGAAAAACTCCATACCGGTAAGATAAACCCTGAAATCATTTTTTTAGATGTGAACATGCCAGAGCTGGACGGATGGGAAAGTTTACGAACCTTAAAACAGCATGCGGGTTTGCGATCGATCCCCGTGGTAATGTATTCAACATCTGCAGCAGTTCTTGACGGCAAAAAGGCCATCAAAGCGGGGGCCGTCTGCTATTTCGAAAAGCCTCCCAGTTTCATTAAATTAAAAGACTTCCTGGAAAAGATCACCCACACATCTAAAGACAGGCTGGTTGATACCCTGAAATCAATAGAAGCATCAAAAAGCCATAATATAGTGGTTGCATAATATTGCCTGGCATGAATTTTTTAGTAATGATGGTTACACTTATTTTTAATAATCAGTATTAATCACAACATCATCATCTTTTCCGCTATCTATAAGTAGGACCAAACGAGTAATCATGGATCTAAACAATGAACAATTTCGGACAGATTCATCCAGCAACCGTACGATTGAATCTGACCATACCCACTTGGCGGAAGCTAAATTTGAGAGAATGATCTCAGAGGTGGAAGATTATGCCATCTTTTTACTGGATGTGAAAGGGAATATCCTTTCCTGGAACAAAGGCGCCGAGAAGATCAAAAGATACCGGGCCGATGAAATAATCGGCAAAAGCCACCAGCTTTTTTACCCGCAGGCAGACCTCGAACGTAAACTTCCGCAACAATTGCTGGAAGAAGCCCGTAAAAATGGTAAGGCAGTGCACGAAGGCTGGCGTATCAGAAAGAACGGCGAACCCTTCTGGGGTAATGTTACTATTACCGCTATTCATGACGAACTGGGAGCTGTCAGCGGCTTCCTGAAGCTGACAAAAGACCTTACAGCAAAAAAAGCGGCAGAAGACCGCTATGACAAAATACTGGAAGAACTGCGGCAAAGCGAAGAACGATATCAGAAAATGATCGCCGAAGTACAGGATTATGCCATTTTATTGTTAGATGAAACAGGCCATATCCAGAACTGGAATATGGGCGCCGAGCTCATCAAAGGGTATAAGGCGAATGATATCGTTGGCAAAAGTTTTAAGACCTTCTATACATCAGAAGACATAGAAAATGGCCTGCCCGACAAATTATTAAAAGCGGCGGCAGAATTTGGAAAAGCCTCCAATGAAGGCTGGCGGAAAAGAAAAGATGGAAGCACTTTCTGGGCCAGTGTTGTTATCACTGCCCTGCATAACGAACGCGGTGGCATTATCGGATTCTCAAAAGTCACCAGGGATCTTACCGAACGAAAAAAATATGAAGACCGGCTGCTCAATAATGCTATTGAACTGGAAATAAAAAATCACGAGCTGGTACACCTGAATGATGAACTATCATCTTTTGCATATGTGGTGAGCCATGACCTGAAAGAGCCGGTAAGAAAGATCAGGATCTTCGCCGACCGGCAGCTGGAACCGGATAGTACGCCGGAAGATATGCAGGCCTTTGCCCGGAAGATCATTTCATCAGCAGAACGTATGCAGGCATTGATGGAATCGGTGCTCCTGTATTCGCGCATTTCGAATGAGAATATGGTGAAGGAAACCATTGACCTGAACGAGATCCTCAGTTCTGTTAAAACCGACCTGGAGCTGATGATCCAGGAATCCAATGCCAACATTAGCGCCAGCCATCTTCCTGCCATTAAAGGCATCCGGTTTCAATTACACCAGCTTTTTCTGAACCTCTTATCAAACGCGATCAAATTTGCAAAACCGGGTTTATCGCCGGTCATCTCTATATCAAGCACGCAGCTGCAGGCTATCGATCTGCCGGAAGAACTTCCTGTAACTGATCGCATCTATCATCGCATTACATTCAGCGATAATGGAATTGGTTTTGAACAGGACCAGTCAGAAAAAATTTTCGATGTATTCAAAAGACTGAAACAAAAAGAGGGTCTTACAGGCACGGGCATCGGATTGTCCATTGTAAGAAAAGCAGCCCTTAATCACCATGGTTATGTCACGGCTGAATCAGTGCCCGGCAAAGGTTCGAAATTTCATCTCTTTCTTCCTGCAATTGAATAAAAAAAACGATGGCGCTCGGCCCGGCAATATTAAAAATACTCAGCAAACAATACGAAGCTTCCGCTTTTGTAGAGAAAAGATTTCAGCGCTATGATCTCGCCTTTAAAACAGACGCTGAAGGCAATCCTGTTTTGTTATTTATGGGTACAAAAGACGCAACAGGACATATCCGCGGCCGCCGCTATGCGCGAAGACTGCTGAAAGACGCCCATGGCAAGGTCATTAAAGACCATTGGGACGATAAAGGCACTGTAGGCTAATTTTTTTCATCTTTAATTTGGGGAAAATAATTTGTCTTTATTAAATTAGCCATGCCTTTTTAAAAGGCGCTTTTATTCTATTAATAAATAATAAACTGTTTGTTAATCTTATGCTAGCGCTACATCGTCAGCCCCGGCGATCTGAAGGCCGTGGACGAATCCCCTATCTGCTTATTCTCTTCTTTTTCCCAACTGTTTTTTTACCGCCGCTGCCGGCGACTGCGCATGCAGGGCCGGTTAAAAACTCCAGCTTTACTGCAAGGCTTATTAACCTCGAAGCTACCGCCAAAGAAACATTCCGTTTCAATGCTTCCCTTACGAACGGCTTAAACCGCTCAATCATTTATGATCTGCAGGCCAGTGTACCAGCGGGCTGGAGCAGCAGTTTCAGGGTAGATGGCATGCCCGTTACTTCTTTCAGGCTGGATTCAAACAAAACACAGGACATTTCCATCGAACTAACGCCATCCCCCTCCGTAAAACCCGGTAAATATGCAATACCGGTAAAAGCCGTCTCCGACCAGGGCACGCTCGAACTGAACCTCGAAGCCGTGGTGAAAGGCACCTATGCCGTGGAATTAACCACACCTACCGGACTGTTGAGCGATGAAGTTACCGAAGGCAGCAAAAAACCTATTTATCTGTCGCTCAAGAACCAGGGCAGTTTACCGCTCGACAACCTGGAACTCTCTGCGCAAACGCCTACCAAATGGAATGTCAGTTTCGAGCCTGCCAAAATTGACCGGCTTGAACCGGGAAGCACCATCAATGTAGTGGCTACTGTAAATGTGCCTGATAAGACCATCGCCGGCGACTACATGACCAATTTCACGGTCAGAAACAATAATGCAACCGCTAATTCATCTTACCGGCTAACGGTAACCACCTCCTGGCTCGCCGGCTCCGTGGGCATACTCGTAATACTTCTGGCCATGGGGCTGGTATATTCCCTGATCAGAAAATATGGTAGAAGATAAGCAACTAACAGTATGGAAAATCCTGTCATTGAATTAAAAGGGTTGACTAAACTGTATGGTTCACTAAAGGCGGTAGACAATTTAAACCTCACCATCGACCAGGGAGAAATATACGGCCTTCTTGGACCAAACGGAGCCGGCAAAACAACCACTATTCTTATGATGCTGGGACTTACAGAACCCAGTGCCGGAACAGTCAACGTATGTGGCGTTAACGCCACCAGCAATCCGGTTGCCATTAAACGAAAAGTAGGCTATATGCCCGATAATCTGGGCTTCTATGATGGCATGACTGCTCTCGATAACCTGGTGTACATCGCCAGGTTGAATGGCATTCCTGAATCGGGCGTGCGTCCCAGGGCCATGGAAATGATGGAAGCAGTAGGGCTGGAAAAATCGATGCATAAAAAGGCCGGCGCCTATTCGCGCGGGATGAAACAACGGTTGGGGCTTGCCGAAGTCCTGATCAAACAGCCGGATGTTATCATCCTGGATGAACCCACGAATGGAATAGACCCCAGTGGTGTAAAAGAATTTCTCACCCTGATCAGGCAACTGAGCAGGCAACAAAATATCACGGTCTTATTATCATCACACCACCTTAACCAGGTGCAGCAGGTCTGTGACCGGGTGGGTATTTTTGTAGACGGCAAATTGCTGGCCAGCGATCAGATCTCTCGCCTGTCTGACCAGCTGTCGTCAAAAGAGTCGAATGTTGTAACGATCACCGTGGCAGATCTGCTGCCTGTTACAGCCGGCCATGAGCAGGAACTGCTACAAATAGGGGGCGTAAAGGCGGTGACTATGGCCGGTCACACTATTACCATTACGTGCACCGGCAATTGCACACCAGCCCTTGTTCGCTATTTTGTAAACAAGGGTTTTGACATCCTGGGCGTTCATCAAAAAGAATACGGCCTGGAAGAGATCTATCAACGCTATTTTGAAAATAATCTAACCGAAAATGAAGCTAATGGAAAGTCCGGTAGTTTACTTCAAAGATCATTTTTCAAAAAAATTAAAAGTCAGTAACCGGGCGGTCGTAAAGCCCGCAGTGCAAAAGAACCCGGCTGCTTCGCCCCTGGCCGCCATTATCCGAAAGGAGATCGGCGATCATGTGAGAAGCTGGCGGTTCATTGTATTGTTAGTGCTCATCGTATTGACATTCCTGGGTTCCATGTATGTATCACTAACGAATATTAAACCCGCTGCGGTGAGTGAAGAGCCGGAACGCTTTCTCTTGTTTTTAAAGATCCTGACGACAACCGACGGTTCACTCCCCTCCTTTCATATTTTTATGAGCTTTCTGGGCGCCATTCTTGGCATCGGCTTAGGTTTCGATGCGATAAACGCCGAACAGCAGAATGGCACCCTGATCCGTTTGCTGGCGCAACCGGTGTACCGCGACAATGTGCTCCTGGCGAAATTTATCAGTCCGCTCATCGTTATCACTACCTTATTCCTTTCGCTTGGCCTGTTGATGATCGGGGCCGGACTGATCATAACCGGGGTACGCATTGAAGTAGTGGAAATATTGCGGATACTAAGCTTCATCCTGCTTACCGTATTGTATGTGGGTTTCTGGCTAAGCTTATCCATCCTCCTTTCCGTAAAATTCAAACAGGCAACCACTTCTGCCCTGACGGCCATTGGCATCTGGTTATTCTTTACCATTTTTTACAAGATCATCGTGAATATGATCGTGAAGGCATTGCTGCCTGACCCTGCGTTTCTGTCGCCCGATGACATCATGTATTATAACAATGTTATCCTGAACCTGCTGCGCTTTTCCCCCAGCCAGCTTTATACCGATGCCACTACCGTTTTGCTGATGCCGGCCGTTCGCAGCCTGGGACCGCTTACAGTAGAGCAGATGGCAGGCGCCATTCCCACACCCCTGTCATTCCGCGAAAGCATCCTGATCGTGTGGCCGCAATTATCCGGTTTATTTGCTGCTACTACGGTTTGTTTCGCTCTTTCTTATTTCTTTTTTATGCGTAGAGAGATCAGATCATAGTTGTTCTCATTAGCACAACCTGTCCCGCTTTGCGGGATCAGCACATCAGCTAATAAACTAAACCCCGGCGCCTGTACAGGACCGGGGTTGTCTTTTAACAGCAATTCAACGGTAACCCATTTGTTTCTCTTAATAATCCATACCGCCCATAGCAGGTGCGGGTGCTGCAGCGGCTTCTTTTTTCGGCTTGTCGGAAATGACGCATTCGGTAGTGAGTAACATGCCAGCCACAGAAGCGGCGTGTTCTATAGCTACGCGTGATACTTTAGTTGGATCTATTACGCCGGCTGCCAGCAGGTTCTCATATTGCTCGGTACGGGCATTGAACCCATAATCGCCTGCACCCTGCTTAATATTTTGCACTACAACGCTTCCTTCCATACCGCAGTTGCGCACGATCTGGCGCAATGGTTCTTCTACTGCCCGTTTAACGATAGCAATACCGGTTGTTTCGTCTTCGTTCCTGCCTTCCAGGGTCTCCAGCGATTGGCTGGCGCGAATGTAAGCAACGCCACCGCCTGGCACAATACCTTCTTCCACGGCGGCACGGGTAGCATGCAGGGCATCGTCTACACGGTCTTTCTTTTCTTTCATTTCAACTTCAGTAGCGGCGCCTACATACAACACGGCAACACCACCGGTCAATTTGGCCAGTCGCTCCTGCAGTTTCTCCTTGTCATACTCAGAGGTAGTAACGGCCATTTGAGCTTTGATCTGGTTGATGCGGGCGGTAATAGCGTCTTTTTCGCCCTGGCCACCCACGATGGTGGTATTGTCTTTATCAATGGTCACGGTTTCAGCAGTGCCGAGGTGGCTGAGGTCTGCATTCTCCAGTGTATGACCTTGTTCTTCACTGATAACAGTACCCTTGGTAAGAATGGCTATATCCTGCAGCATTTCCTTGCGGCGGTCGCCAAAGCCGGGGGCTTTTACCGCAGCCACTTTCAGGGTACCACGCAGTTTGTTCACTACCAGGGTAGCCAGGGCTTCCCCTTCCAGGTCTTCTGCAATGATCAATATCGGCCGGCCGGTTTTGGCGGTCTTTTCCAGAATGCCCAGGATATCCTTCATGGCAGATATTTTTTTATCATAGATAAGGATATACGGGCGTTCCAGTTCTACCTGCATTTTCTCGGTATTGGTAACGAAATAGGGCGAGATGTATCCGCGGTCGAACTGCATACCTTCCACCACTTCCACGGTGGTGTCTGTGCCTTTGGCCTCTTCCACGGTGATCACCCCTTCATTGCCTACCTTGGTGAAGGCCTGCGCGATCAGGTCGCCAATGGTCTCATCATTATTGGCAGAGATGGTGGCTACCTGGCGGATCTTGCTCACATCGGTGCCAATGGTTTGGGATTGCTCCCGCAGGCTTTTTACGATGGCCTCCACGCCTTTGTCGATACCTCTTTTCAGGTCCATGGGATTGGCGCCGGCGGCCACATTTTTTAACCCTTCATGAATGATAGCCTGTGCCAGCACGGTAGCGGTAGTGGTTCCATCACCTGCTATATCGGCCGTTTTGGAAGCCACTTCCTTTACCATCTGGGCACCCATATTCTCAAGCGGATCTTCGAGCTCGATTTCCTTGGCAACGCTCACACCGTCCTTGGTGATGGCAGGAGCGCCGAATTTCTTTTCAAGTACTACATTACGTCCTTTTGGACCAAGGGTAACTTTTACAGCGTTGGCTAAAATATCAACGCCTTTCTTCATCTGGTTCCTGGCTGTTACATCAAAAAACAATTGCTTTGACATAGCTCATTTGATTTTTTAGCGGTTGTAAATAAAGGATCAAACTACATGGTAAGGACTTCCATCCCATTACAAAATGGCAAGGATATCAGACTCCCGCATGATCAACAGTTGCTGTCCTTCGTACTGGAACTCCGTTCCGGCATATTTACCGTACAATACCTGGTCTCCTTCTTTTACGGTCAATGGTTCGTCTTTTTTACCCGGACCAGCGGCCAGTACAATGCCCATCTGTGGTTTTTCTTTTGCAGTATCGGGAATGATAATTCCACCGGCAGTTTTCTCGGTGGAGGGAGCGGGTTGAATGATCACCCTGTCGTGCAATGGAGTGGCTTTTACATTTCCTGCCATAATTCATGATTTTGAATTGGTTAAAAACAAAGTCAAACTTTATAACGCTTATAGAAAGCCGGTGAAAATTGCTTACCAACTCCTGTGCCATTCGGTATAAGAGGCGGAAAACTGAAAAAAATGCAGGAATTTTTTTCAGTTTATCAGACAGACAGCGAACTTTATATTTGCCAAAATTTCACCCTGCTAGCCAGCTGCTATTTGTATTGTAAACAGCAATGAACGGTGACCAATAAACCAGGACCATGCAAACTAATTTTTATATTATCTGTCATCTTAAGACACCGGCCGGACCGGAAACTTTTGGCCGCTTTGATATAGGTAATGACCGCGAAGCAGCCGCCCGGCTCTTCGATAAATTAAAAGGCGATAAAGAAGTGAATGATCAGAATATGTTATGTATCGAGCTGATGGAAACGGTAAATGAACTGCCCGTGAATATTAATGTACTGAGTTGCACCCTGGATCAACTGACGGAGAACTGCCGTATTATTACCAAAGAAGTTTTTAGCCAGTATAACCTGGGCAGTGTATTGTAACACTTGTGCTGTATACGCATTACCTGTTCAGCAGCATTTTCACATAAAAGGAAGGTTGCGCCAGCTTTTTACGAACATCTATTTCGTAGAACATGCAAGACATTAATTCTCTTAACTGTTTATTGCGCATGGCTGTTTTCATCAGGAAATTAAAAAGCCAGGTGCGCCGCGCCAGTTTTTGCAGTTTGGTGCTTAAGCGCAACTCGGGACCCAGTACTCTATACACCTCATCATCATACGCTTTCATACAGGCAGCTGAAAAGTCGTTTGCCTGCAAACAGGCAGCAGCCTGGCGGGCGGCAATACGGCCTGAATATAATGCGTTACCAATGCCTTCCCCTGTAAAAGGATCTATTAAATACCCTGCATCGCCCGCAAGCATATATCTCTCCCCGGAAATCTTTCGTTTCTTACTGCCCAGTGGCAGGCCATAACCCTCCACTGCACTTACCCCTTCCGCATGGGTGAACCGCTGCTTCAGCACCGGATCGCTGGTTATAATTTCCTGCAAGAGCTTTTTCAGGTTCAGCTTTCTTTTACGCACCACCGAACTGAGGATACTGATGCCAATATTCGCTTCGCCATTCGGCAAGGGAAAGATCCAGAAATACCCGGGCAATAATGACCGCAAAAAATGCAGTTCAATAAATCCATCTGCGCTGAGACCGGTAACGCCTTTATAATATGCGCGGATACCGGCGCAGTAATGCTGCGGTTCCATATAAATACCGCCGGGTTCTTTGGTAAATGGCGAATGCGCGCCATTGGCGACAATGATCAATTTGGCCTTTACCAGGAATTCACCGGTTGCATCGGCGAGCAAATAGCCGTCTTCCTGCAAAGTGTATGCATCTATCGACCGCCCTTCAAACAATTGTATGCCGGGGCAGCGTTTCATTTCACTGACCAGGAAATTATCGAAGTGAATACGTTTGCAAACAAAACCGGCCGGTATACCTTCCTTCGCCTGGCTGTTATAACCGGGTTGATAAGCGATGTCGAGTGCGTCGCGGCTGGGCGCGGTAAAAGTTACGCCCCAGCTTCCCTCCTTTTCCTGCAGGGCACAGAGGCGCTTACCCATTTCAGGATCGATGCGGTTCAGGGCCGTTAACACTTTGCCACTTAAACCATCGCCACAGATCTTATCACGGGGGAACACCGCCTTATCTACCACCACACAGGGAATATGGAGTTGTTGCAGCTGCAAAGCGGCGGCAGCACCTGCCGGACCAGCGCCAATAATGCACACATCGGTTGCTATCATAGAGGAGGAAAGATAATCATTTTAAGATACGTGAAAAACACCCTTTTTTCCGACTACTGAAGCACGTAAATTAGTATGATCACTAACAACCACGCCATGCCCAACATGCATGTTGCTTTTCAGGAAGGCTTTGAAAATGATACTGTCATCGTTTGGTTTGACGACGATGAAGTATTTCGCAAAGAGCACCTGAAAACAAGGATGCAGACCGGCAAAGCAGCTTCCTTTGACCTGCCCGGCAAAACCGGCCCGCATATTTTGCGCATCACTGTAATTAATCGTAATACCCACTTGAATATTCCCGTTACTGTATCCGGTACTGATCTGTATGTTGGTATTTCCCTCACGCAGGATGGACATATTACTCATACCCTTTCCAATGAACCCTTCCGCTACGCCTGATAGTGAACATCCACTGCCACTGTGAGATCCTACTATTTATTCACTTAAATCAAATACTGCTGTATGTCTCCAAACAATAACCAAACCTCCATTGAACAGCTTGCCATGACACCCGGCGTTGACGAAGATACCCAGCTGCAAAGCATTGCCTCACCCAATGTGGCGGCAGCGCTGCAGCCAATAAGCGGTATGTACAGGCGAAGCAGCCCGTCCCTGGTTTCCGGTGTGCACAGCAATGGTAATGGCGAAGACCTCGTACAATTAATGGATATGGCCGCAGCCGATATAGGCATGCGGGAAGAACTGCGCTTAGATGTGGATGGTACACTGCCGCAAAACATCGCCAGCGGCACCATCATCAGGGCGCTCAACTCGAGGGTGCACTGGATCGCCAAACTGATCCAGGAAGGCCCTAATACCTGGCTGGGAACCGTGGTATTTAAAGAAGGGAACCTGGGCGCTTTCCCTTATACCAATGTGAAGATCATGATCCGGCGCGCAGGCTCGCTCTTACCGCAGAGCACAAAGGTCATCTTCTCCGGCGGTGGAGCGCCGAATGCCGAAAGAGCTTATGAATATGTATCGCCCTTTTTCCGGAAAGTGGAATTTGAATTTGATTTTGTAAAAGGCGTTACGCCCGCGCTTACCATGGATACCCACGCGCATCCCAACCGGCCGGCCAATTTGCCTAAAGAAAAACTCACCATTGCCAAAGTATTTCAGCGGGCCGGCTTCGACGTTACTGAAACCATGGGCGGCGGCGCATTACCAATAACCGGTGCAGGCCACGATGCGAAATGGAGCGATATGGAAATGCATGACGCCATGCAAAAATTCTGGTCAAGATTCAGGAATAAACCACAATGGTCGATGTGGGTGTTCTTTGCTGCTTTGCATGAAGAAGGACAAAGCCTGGGCGGTATTATGTTCGACGATATTGGCGGCAATCACCGGCAGGGAACAGCCATTTTCACGCAGTCGTTCATTACCCAGGCGCCGGCCAACGACCCAGCACCTGCTGCCTGGGTAGAGCGCATGAAATTCTGGTGCACCTGTCATGAAATGGGACATGCTTTTAACCTGGCGCACTCCTGGCAAAAGGCACTGGGCACGCCCTGGATCCCGTTAAGCAATGAACCTGAAGCACGCAGTTTCATGAACTATCCCTATAATGTTGCCGGTGGACAAACCGCCTTCTTTAACAATTTCCGTTACACATTCAGCAATAATGAGCTGCTGTTTATGCGCCATGCGCCTGAGCAGTACGTGCAAATGGGCAATGCAGCCTGGTTCGATCACCATGGTTTTGAACAGGCCAACCTGCTGGCAGAACCCAGTTTCCGGCTCGACCTGCGGGTACAGCGCAAAGGGATCAAAGGGGTAGAACAGGCGCCTGTTTTTGAATTCCTGGAACCGGTGGTGCTTGAATTGAAGCTGACAAATATCTCTGGCCAGCCATTGGTGGTTCCGGTAAAACTATTATCACCCAGCCATCACCTGACAGTGATCGTAAAACGCAGGGGACAACCGGCGAAGGAAGTGATCCCCTATGCCACTTATTGCTGGCAGCCGGAACATAAAGCCCTGAGCCACGGGGAAGCCATCTATGATTCCCTGTTTACATCAGTTGGTAAAGGTGGCTGGGATATTGCAGAACCGGGTTACTATACTGTTCAGGTGGCGCTGCACTATCATAAAGAAGACATTGTTTCAAACCCATTGACCATCCGTGTAAAACCGCCAAAAGATTATAATGAAGAATTACTGGCGCAGGACTTTTTCAGTGAAGCGGTCGGGCGGATACTCACCTTCGACGGAAGCCGGGTATTGGATGGTGGCAATAATGTAGTGCAGGAAGTGATCGAGCAGCTGCCCGATTCCAATGCGGCTGTACATTGCCGCATAGCCCAGGCCAATGCCCTGATGAAAGATTACAAAGGCCTTGTTATACCGGCAGGCAGTGAAGAAGAAATGCAATCACTGGCGGAATCAAATACGGCCATCCGTACTGCCAACGCCAACCTCGATGCTGCCCAAAAGCTCTTGGGCAGTATTTTGGAAAACCCCGAAGCGGCAGCGGAAGTATTGGGCAATATCGACCTTAACTATTACCTGACCCGCTTCAGCAAGGCTTTACAGGAACAAGGAGAAAAACAGGAAGCAGCGGAAGTGCTCGACACGCTGGCCGATGGCCTCGCCGCACGCGGTGCGCTGGAAAAAGTGGTGGATGAGGTGAAGGAAGCGAGGATGGCCATAGCAGCGCCAAAGAGTAATGGCATTAGCAGAAACGATGGTAAAACGAACGGTAGCAGAAAAAATATCAAGTCGGTGAACAAACCAAAACGCAAGGCTTCTAAGTAGGTCAGACATGTAGAAACGAAAGAAGGCTGCCACCTGTTGAGTGGCAGCTTCTTTTATTAAACATTATTCAATCAAGAGCTTCTTTACAAATACAGGTTCTCCGGTTAATGCATCAGTTGCAGTTACTATATAATTGCCCCGGGTTCTTATATTGAACGACCGTACAGAACCAGGCTGCATCTTCTCTTCCCTGCCTGTGATGGTACCGTCTATTCTGTAAATACGAATAAGAACAGGCTGCTGAATGCCTTTCAATGAAATATTGAATGATCCTTTTGATGGCACAGGCCATACCATAACGCGCGACGACATTTCCGTTTCTTCCACTGTCCTGCCTGCAATGCGGGCTGTTATCTTTTCCTGGCGGCTAGCAATGCGAATGGTTTGGGTCATGGAATGACCTTCCGCATCCGTTACGGTAAAAGTGATCGAAGAAAGACCTTTTCCAAAAGGTATATAGAACAGTTTTCCATTTACACAACGCCATTGAATAGCGAAACCTCTTACCACTTTATTGATGGTATATACCGGCGAATGGGTGTAGCCCCGGGTAAGCGCGGTTAGATCGATCGTCAATGGCTGGAAGGGTTGTGCGAAATAATGCGCCCCGCCCATGAATTCGAGGTAATCTTCCAGCTGCGTGAATCCATCCTTATCACGATCCTTGTTGGCGTCAGAAAAATCGCCAGCGCCGGAATGAGGGTCCAGATGTTGTAATTCCTCCCACCAGTCGGGCAAACCATCACCATCGGTATCCCAATCGGGCGCACGATAAATCTCAGGATAGGTTTCCCAACCGCCTACATCGCTTTCCTTATCGGGTAACCCCGGTTTCTTGCTCACACTTCCCGAATAGGTGTAGGTGCCTGTTAGCGTCTCCTGTATAATGCGGATATCATGACTATCGATCACCGGTTGGTTGGCCCCCACGTTCGACAATACATTCTTGTACGCATTATACGCCGTTTGCGTGTTTACATAGGATGGGAAGAAGGGCGTATCAACAAAGGTTTCGTAATTTATAATTGCACCATTCCGGATGGTCATGCGGCGGCCGGGGCTTTGCGATTGCTCGTCGAAGCTGCCCGGCATTACATTACCGGCGAAATAAGCCTGCTGCGTGCCCAGGCCAACACCTTCATGGTCCATCGAAAGAGCAATAAAAATGCGGCTGGCCGCACCGGGTTTATAATAGTTATTTACAAAATTCACCTGGTGCGCCCCGCCATCGGTGGTGCGGTTATCCCAGTTATACACTACATTATTACGGATATCGAGTTTACCGGCATAATAGGCATTGCCGTCCAATGCGCCGCCAAGGCTCCAGTTACGGCCGGCACAATGCGCAAGCAGGTTGTGGTGAAAACTTCCATGATTGCCGCTGATGGTGGCGGCATACCCATGCGCTGTTCCCGGCGGGTAGTTTTTATGTCCGGCCACATTTAAAGCTTCAGCCAGCATGGTGCGCTGCAGGGTAATATTTTTGGCGTTGCGGGAACTGAAAGCCTCGTCGATGGTCCAGCTTACAGAACAATTGTCCATAATACTATGGTTACCCAACACACCGGTACCATCGCTGGTAACCGGGCCGCCTACCCGCACCCGCATATGTCGTACAATAAGATCATTCCCGGTAGTGCCAAAAGGAGCGCCCTTGATGCAAATCCCTTTGCCTGGCGCGGTTTGTCCGGCAATCGTAATATAATTTTGACTTACCGTCAGCCGGCTTTTCAACGTAATGAGGCCCGACACATCGAATACGATCGTACGCGGTCCTATATCATTGGTCACCGCTTCACGTAAACTGCCCGGGCCGGCGTCGTTCAAATTGGTCACATGCACCACTTTACCAAAACGGCCACCGCGTGCAAAACGGCCATACCCTTCCGCATCACTAAAAGCCAGATGGCGGGTACGGTAATACCAGATATTGCCGCGGGTAATATTACCACTGCTATCTTCCTGGTCGATGCGCCACCAATAGGTTAATTTACTGTCCTGGTTACGTACGGTATAGGTGGCGGTAGTGCGCCTGCCTTTATACGCTTCTGAACTGATAGCAGCTGCTGCTACGGATGCAGAATCGGTACCATAATAAATATGACTGGCCACAGCATTGGGCGCATTCGTCCAGCCCAGTGCGAGCGTACCCTCATCTGCATCCACATGTTCATCGGTATTTTCAGGCACAGGCTGGCGCGACTGGTATTGCGGATTGGCTGTATTGATCTCAATAGCATTGATGAGAAAACTTTTATTGTTGTAACCGCTAAGCGTGGTATCACCGGCAAACAGCATCACCACGTCCTGCCCTGCCGTAACATCGGCATACACATAAGCGATAGTAGCTTTGGAAGGAACCGTTTCGCGAACGGTCTGCGGCAGGTTATCATATTTTATTTGGCCGTTGAGGTAAATATCCATCGGCGCAAAGGTGTTGGTGGCTGGGTTATCAACATGGTTGTGATAAGTGAGAATGCTGTGGCGGCCGGTGGGCAATCCGCTGATGCGCATTTCGATCTGGGCGCCGGCCTGAGCGGCGTCTACGGTAAAGCCATCGTTGATTAGCCTCGACAGGTAAGGCGCCTGCACATTTGCCTTGTTCCAGGTCGACCGTACCTGTACGCCGTATAGCCCTTTGCGGATGAGGGTAATGGTAATACCATCGCTCAGCGAAAGCGAGGCTGTGTCTTTAACGCCCGCCGCAAGGGTCCAGGGCGTGTAGCCAGGTTCCAGCACTTCGGCCAGGGGCCGGCCACTCATGTTACAGTCGATCCTGAATTGCGGGTTTTGTGCCCTGGCAAAGCTTCCGGCCAATACACATAGAAGCAAAACGGCTGCCTGCCGCAGCTTCGCTGCCCTTTTTTCATAACAGTACATACGTAAAATTTAATCGTTAGGTATAAATAGTAATTAACTCCAGGTCCGGGCTGGCAGCATAAAAGTTGGCACTTCGTACAGTGGTATGAGTATCCGGGCAGGTGAAGCTTTTAATTGTATGCCGGACGTAAGTAAAATAAAGATAAGGTTGTTTTACATAATTATACAATCTGTTTACCTGTTAAAACCAAAAGCTGTTATTATTTTTTCGGCGGCCGGGTGCGAAACGACAAAGGCGCCCGAAACCGGCGCCTTTGTCGTTATCTGTTCTATATTCTTTATTTATCTATGGCATTTCCTCGTCTGCCACTGCATCCTGCCATTTTTCCCACATGGGTATGCCGCCATCGAAACCGCTATACCCTTCGTTCTGGCGAAGGCGGGCGCCGCCATTCGCGTTGATCGCTCCCTGCGGTATCGGCCAGTTGATATTATGCGGCGCCATGGTGTAAGAACGGTTCTTGACCGTCACCCTTCCTTTGTTATAAAATTCGTTGTAATGCTGAATGCGCTGGTACCAGTAACTGTTCTGGTGCAGATTTTCTACCTGGTACTGGTTGCCCCATTCATCGGGTTTATTGGCAAGCGCTAAACAATAAGAAACCCGGCTCATTTCTACAAAGCGGAACTCTTCCATATTCAATTCCCGGGCGCGTTCATCCATGATATCGCCAATGGTTACAGTTGCATACAATTGTGTACATTTCGCGCGCTGCCTGATGGTATTTACATCGGCGGTGGCGCCTGCGATATCTCCTTTGTAAAATTTGGCCTCCGCCCGCAGCAGGTAAGTTTCGGCCAGGCGGTAACAATACAGGTCGCCGGCGCCGCCGCGGTGGTTGGCTTCGCTCCGGTTCTGAGTTTCTATGGGATCCTCAATATAATACTTGTAATGCGGCCAGTCGAACCAGTTACGAACCGTGTCGGAACACAACAATGCGCCGGTGGCACTGCGCAGGCGGAGGTTTTTGCCGAACCATGCCGTGCTGGTAGGGTCATTGTATTTAAGGGAATCCATCCGCGCCCAGTTACCAACAGCGCTGTTATGGCGCAGGTCGCCGGCGTCATTAACGCCATTTACGTACCACATGGCATGTTGGGCAAAAAAAGTAGGCCTGATATGGGCAATGCCGCGGCCAATGGCGCTTTTATAATCGAACTGCGCCCGGTAGGCGCTATTGGTAGGCGCATAAAAACGCAAGGCCTGTTTTCCGTCCGGGGCCGTGGCCGCTATATTGTCGTGGAAAGGCAACCAGTTGCGCATGCTGTTCATCTTTACCGCCATATCTGTATTATTCCGGTTGATCATCACCAGGATGTTCTCGCGATTGGCGGGAATGGCTTTGTTCTCCGGCCGGTGCAGGTCCCATATGACATTCCGGGTTACCGGCCATACATTGGCATACGGACTAACAAATGTGCCGAAATTGTTTGTCATCAAAGCGTAGCCCGATTGGTTAATAAGCGTATCGGCCTGTGCAATGGCTTTATCCCACTGGCCGGTAGCCAGGTAACATTTTATCAGGAGCTGGCGGCAGGCGCCTTTGTTTATTTGCCCGGTCAGCGGCATTTGCGCCTGGTTGGGCACGAACTGCACAGCCAGTTCCATATCTTCTGTAAGCTTTTGTAAAATAGCTTCGCGTTTAGTGCTTTGAAAATTCACCTTGGGCGACTCCAGGATCCGCGTTACAAATGGTACATCCTTAAATTTGAAAACAAGGCCCATGTAATGGAAGGAGCGGTGGAAAAAAGCCCGGCCCTTGTATTCATTTTTTACAGCATCCGATAATCCCGGTACATTATCTATGTAGGTGAGAATTGAATTGGCATATTTTATACCATTATAGGTTTCCGCCCAAAAATAGCCGGTACGTTCAGGCATGTCTGTGGGGGTAAGCCGGGTAGCTATGTCTACAAAAATATTTCCATCATCTGTTTTACTGGCAACGGCAACATCGGTGAACATGTAATCGGTGCTTATGGGAAGGCCCAGATCCACATATTCGAAATAGGTCCAGTAGGAACGAAGATGTTTATCGCACATGGCCAGGGCCGCATCCAGGCCGCCTTTGGTGGTGAATGTTTTTCCCGGTTCATACAAAGACAGCGGATCGGTATCGAGGTAGGACTTCTTACAGGCTGACAGAGCGCTTATCAACGCTGCCAGCAGAACCAGTGACTTTATAGTGATCTGTTTATTATGATTCTTTTTCATTGCGTTCTTCCTTTAGAAATTTACATTTAATCCGAATGAATAGATCCTGGGAGCGATACCTGCGCGGTATTGCTGGTCGTTAACCGTTGTGTAGGTTTCAACATCGCCGTAAGCCCAGTTCTTGTCTTTGGTCCACAAGGCTGCATTACGAATGCTGGCGAACACCTTCACTCTTTCGATACCTGCTTTGGAGCTTAACTTTTGAGGAATATTGTACCCCACTGTTATATTATCGAGGCGAATAAAGGTTTTATCGAATAATTTGCCGGGTGCATTAACACCTGCCGGGCCTTTGGCATCGAGGCGGCCAAAATCGCTATTGGGATTTTCGAGTGTCCAGTATTCTTTCTTCCAGGTATTCGCCAGGTTGGTGATCAGGGATGTGTTGTTATCCTGGTTTAAATACAATCCGATAACACTTTTGTGTCCCCAGTAAGAATACATATTGAAGGAGAAATTAAAATTTTTCCAGCTAAAGTCGTTGCGCAGCGACCACATGATGGGCGCGCTTGTCTGGCCCAGGAATTCTTTATCCCTGTCGTTATACCTGGGGGTAACAGTGCCGTTGGCATTCTTCACATCATCACCTGTATAGTTATTGGCCACTTTGGGATCGCCCGGACGCTGGCCATAGATGGCTGCTTCTGCCGCTTCATCGGCCTGCCAAATGCCGGTTACATTATAGTTCCAGATCGTACTTACCGGCTGGCCAATGAACCAGGAGTTCGTGATATCATCTCGTTCCCTGCTACCGATCACATTACCCTGATCGTCGAGCACATCGTCGTACACGTAATAAAGATGTTTGATGGTATTCTTGTATTTTGAGAAATTCAAGGTGGTGCTCCAGCTGAAATTTTTGGTGCGGACATTCTGCGAGCTCAGGGTGATCTCAAAACCGGTGTTCACTACTTTGCCCAGGTTGGTAGTGATGTTAGTGAAGCCGGTAAAGTTGGGCAGGCCTCTTTCCATGATCATATCTACCGTTGGGGTTATGTAATAATCCAGGGTACCTGTAAAGCGGTTATTCAGGAAGCCGAAATCGATGCCGGTATTGAACGACTCGGTCTTTTCCCAATGCAGGTTTGGATTTGCCAGACGGTCTATCCGCAGGTAGCGGTACTGAATAAGATTCCCGCTATTATCTACATACCCCATCGATGCCGATCCGGAGCCGGCGGCCAGGTTGGCCAATGCCAGATAAGGATCATTCAGCGAGCGGTTTCCGTTCTGTCCCCAGGAGATCCTTAATTTACCCAGGCTCATGGGTTCCCATTTAAAGAAGTTCTCATTGGTGAAGGTCCAGGCTACCGCGGCTGAGAAAAAGTTTGCGCGCGGATTGGAGATGCCAAATGCGGAATAACCGTCGCGGCGAAATGAAGCGGTGAACATATAGCGGTCGTTATAAGAATAGATCATGCGGGCCAGTAACCCATCGGCCGTTTCTTTAACGTCTTCTGCGTCGTAATTGCTCCTGTTCTTGTCACCAAAAGTCGTTTCGTGAAAACCAAGGGCGTCGCTGGGCAGAATATTGCGGGCTTCTACCCTATCTTTCCAGGATTGCCGTTTTTCCGCTTCCTGCACCAGGGTCAAATTCACGCGGTGTTTTCCGAAATTTTGTTCCATGTTGATGGTATTGTTCAGCGACCAGTCGAAGCGCGCCGTTTGTTCACGGTCTACCCGGCCATTGGTGCCGCCCCAGTCGGGATGCGCAGATGATTCCCAATAGCGCTGATGATAATACTGATACCGGGGCGAAGCGTTGAACGAATATGTGATGTTGAAAGGCAATTTTACTTTGGCGCTCAGGATGGTGTTGAAGATCGTATAACCCTGGTCGCGGTCGATATACTGGCGGTTGAAATCGAAATTGTAACCGTAGTTATTGATCATATTGTCGCCCTGGGGATGCACCTGCAGATTGCCGTTATCATCTTTATAGCTGGCGAAAGGGGCATTGTAAATGATCTGCCGGTTCCAATCCGCCGCAATGTCGTTATCGGTACGGTGCTGGAAATTAACATTACCACTTACATCCAACCACTTTGTCATTTTGGCCTCCAGCTTCATATTCGAGCGGATCGCTTTATAATCGTTGCCGGCCACAACCCCCTGGTTGGAAAGATAGCCAAGTGACATATAATAGTTGATATTGTCTGAAGCGCCTGAAGCACTGAGGTTGTAATCCTGGTTAATGCCCGTGCGGAAGGATTGGTCGTACCAGTCGAAGGTCTTGCCAGCGAGGAAATTGTTCAGCACGGTGCTTTGCAATAACAGCCGCTTGGCCCAGATCTCTGCATCGGAAATACCCGGCGTATTGGTGGCAGCGGTATAAGCACGCCACTGGTCGATCGTAATGCCATATTTGGTGAGGTTTGCATCCGTTGGTTCAGCATAATAACCCGGCTGTGTTCTGAACGAGGATTGATAAGCTTCGTAGTTTCCGGTTGCGGGATTGATGCCATAGGTAGGCGCAGTATACCAATCCTGGCGGTATTGCATGTATTCGGCCCCATTCATCACCCTGCGGTGTGCGCCCATGGTAACTATGCCCAGGTTGGAAGTGAAATTGAACCTGGGTTTGCCTTTTTTACCTTTTTTAGTGGTGATGATCAATACGCCATTGGCCGATTTGGCGCCATATACGGCTGCTGCCGAAGCATCTTTCAGGATATCTATTTGTTCAATATCGTCGGGGTTGATCTCTGACAATTCGCCGTAGAAGATCATACCATCCAGCACAAGTAAAGGATCATTATGACCGCCGGCCGTGTATACCGAACGTTGCCCGCGGATCTGGATGGAGCCGCCACCCTTGGCCGTTGGGTCAAAACCAACCGTAACGCCGGGTGTACCGCGAATAATGTCTTGTGTGGTGTTCGGGTTTTGATCAGCTATTTTATCGGGCCGGATCTGGGTAATGGAACCGGTAAGATCTTTTTTCCGCACCTGGCCATAGCCGATGACGACCACCTCATCCATTGATTTCTGGCTTATTTCGAGCCGCACAGCTACTTCGCCACTTGCCGGCACTTTAATGGTTTGGGAAGCAAAACCTGAAAAGGAAAAAGTGATGCTGGCATCTACCGGTGCTTTTAAGGAAAAGCGGCCATTGTCATCTGTAGTAACCCCCTGCGATGTATGCTGAATGGTTACAGAAACGCCTTTGAGCGGCATATTACTGGCATCCACTACCGTACCGGTGATCGTTCGCTCCTGCGCCAGTAACGAAAAAGGGGCAAAAAGAATGGCTGCAAAAAACAAGACAAAACCCCATTGTCTTGTTGGAAACAGATTGAACATAAAGCGTCGAATTTTCATCATGACAATTGATTAAAGATTTGGCAAGACCTGTCAGGTCTGCTTATACGAACTGTTTATTTAAGACCCAAGGCTGACCTTACAGGTCTGCTCAGCTTTGAATAATGGAACGAAAAAACGGGGAGGATGGAATTGCCAGTAAGCGTTTAGAAACAGGGGTTGGTGCACTACCCTGACAGGTAACATGTCTTTTTTCATACCGCAAAAGTTTTGGTGCCAGGTTCCGGATCCTGATCCGCCTGAAAGAGATAACAATGGCAATATAGCCGGTAGATGGCTGGTAGTGAGGGGGGCATTTTTTGATAAAAAGGGGGCTTTTTTAACCCCTACAGGTACGTCAACCCCCTACATATGGTTATTTTAAATTTGTAAAAGACTCATCAATAGACATATGATAAAAAAATTGACGTAGTGCACTACGTCGAGGAACGCCTTATAATTTTTTCGTTGATATGGTACTGTTTTCCTAGATTTTTACGGTATCGCTCGATATATTCCGATGGCCGCATCCCGAAGAGGCGGGTGAAATGTTCCCTGAAATGTTTTACATCGGCTATTCCCACATGAAAGGCGGTCTCATTGACATTATAATTCGAATTGATGAACAATTCGGCCGCCTTGCGCAAACGTATAAAGCGTACAAATGCGTTGGCGGGCTGACCGGAAACCGCTTTGATCTTTTTATTCATTTTGGAATAGCTCATGCCCAGTTCCTGCGCCAGGGTTTGAATGGAAAAGCGGTCATCGTCGAGATGCGCTTCCACAATGGCAATGCAATTATCGAGAAAGGTCTTATACTCACCGGATACTTTTAAGGTGTTTTGCTGCAAGGTGATCTCGTTGTAAAAATATTTCTGCAGGTTGTTTTTACTTTTTATCAGCGCCATTACCCGGGCAAGCAGCAGCTCTTTGTCAAAAGGTTTGGTAATGTAATCATCCGCCCCTACTTCCACCCCTTGCAGCCGCGTATCATTAGAAGAATTACTGGTAAGCAGGATCACCGGAATATGACACAAAGCACTGTCTTCCTTGATATTTTTGCAAAGCTCAATGCCCGACATTCCCTGTAAAACCACATCGCTTATAATAATATCCGGGTGGTACTGCTGCGCCAGCCGCAGCCCTTCTTCGCCGCTTTGCGCTTCATACACGGTAAATTGTTCTTTGAAAAGACCGGCCACGTACCGCCTGATCTCAGCATTGTCGTCTACCACCAGGATCCGCTGGGTTTCGGTAGCAAGGTCATTAAATACGGTTTGCCCGGCTTTACGCTCCTGATCCTTTACCGGGGCTTCCGGTATGATCTCCTTCCATGAACCGGGTTCCTCGGGTTCAATGACAGGCAATGCATCCCCTGCCCTTTCCTCCTGTTTGGCAGGCAGGCATATGACAAAAGAAGTGCCCTTGCCTGCTTCGCTGGTATATGACAGTTCCCCTTTATGTGCTTCCACCAAACGTTTTACCAGGTATAAACCGAAACCAAAGCCGGCTTTGGCGGTATTGGCCTGATAGAACTTTTCAAAGAGCTTATCCTTTGCACTATCTGGAATGCCTGGACCACTGTCCTTAATTTCCAGGACCAGGTCATCTTCATGCAACTCAACGTGAAAATGAATACTTCCCTGGTCAGGGGTATATTTAAAGGCATTCGATAATAAATTATACAGGATGATCTCCAGCTTTTCCCGGTCGGCATTGATGTATGCCTGTTCGGCTGTTGACAAGAGCTGGTAATCGATGTTCTTGGCCAGCGCCAGCTGGGCAAAAGCGGAATACACGTCTTTTACCAGTTTGCCCAGTTCGAGCGGTACGATCTTCAGTTGGTCTAAACCGCTATCTGCTTTTTGAAACAGGAGGAGTTGGTCTACCAGCCCCAGCATTCGCCGCGCATTGTGATAGATCAATTGTAAGTCGTTTTCGTCGTTTCCTGCGTTTTGCCGGTTCTTCAGCAGATCTTTAAGGGGATTTATAATCAGGGTGAGTGGCGTTCTGAATTCATGGGAGATCATGGTAAAAGCCAGCCGCTGTGCTTCCAGTTCCGCTTCTTTTTTGTCTTTTTCTGCATTGGCCCTGGCCAGTTCCGCCTCGCGTTTTTCTCTTTCGGCCTTTTCATTTTCCTCGTTCAGGCGCAGGATCTGAAGCTGGTACTCTAAACGGGTTTGCCGGCTTTTATACCGCAGGTATAAATACAGTAACAGGGCGGCCAAACATAAATAGACCAGGTAACTGTTTGCACTCAGCAGATCGATCCTGGCAAAACCCGGACTGCCGGCCGCGAATAGCGAATTGGTAAAAAAAAGGGCAAATAGGCAGGCAATGTAGTGTTTACAATCTCTCATGTGCACAATATTCCTTAGGGTAATCGCTGTTTGGTTACAACCAAATATAAAGGAATATTTTTTAGCAAACAGAGCCGTGCCACAGTTCGTTCACATAGGAGTGACAAACCATGACACGGCTATACAACACAATGAAGCCTGTTATTAAAAAATGTAGTTCGTACTTAAAAAATTACTCTCATGATCGCGCACGATCGTATTGAGCAGGTTCTTATTCGATTCAGTTATTTTAGCTGCCACCAGCGAACGGATCGAGAACGAACGAAGCGCATCGAATACGGAAAGTGTGCCTTCTGCACTGTCTTTTCTTCCGGTGAATGGAAAAATATCAGGTCCGCGTTGTGCCTGGCAGTTAATATTTACACGGCTTACCAGGTTTACAAATGAATCTATGAGCTTTGCTACTTCGGTTGGTTCTTCACTGAAGATACTTACCTGCATGCCATGGGATGCATTTACCTGGTAGTTGATCGGTTCTTCGATAGACTCAAAGGGTACTACCGGCACGATGGGACCAAACTGTTCTTCATGATACAGTTTCATTTTATCATTGACCGGGTATACGACCGCCGGAAATACAAAAGAAGCTTCCTGCAGGCCGCCATTTTCATTCATTACTTTGGCGCCTTTGGCAACGGCATCCTCAATGCATTCTTTAAGATACGCAGGTTTATTATCTTCAGGCAGCGGCGTTATTCTTACGCCGCTTTCCCAGGGCAAACCGGGTTTTAGGGCAGCCACAGCGGCAGACAGCTTTTCAGTGAATTCTGCAGCCACTTCTTTTTGCACAAAGATCAGCTTCAGGGCAGTGCAACGTTGTCCGTTAAAAGACAGGGCCCCCAATATACATTCGTTCACCGCTACATCGAGGTTGGCGTTTTTTGTAACGATGGCCGCATTTTTCGCATCCAGGCTCAGGATGGCGCGCAAGCGGTTCACTTTCGGGTGCAGTTTTTTGAGTCCGTTTGCTACTTTGCTGGAACCGATGAAAGCCAGCACATTCACCTTACCGCTTTCCATGATCGGTGAAATGATCTCTGAGCCCCTGCCATATAAAGTATTTACTGTTCCTTTCGGAAATGCTTCTTTAAATGCGTTCAGCAATGGATAGTGCGCCAGAACGCCGTGTTTGGGCAATTTGAAAAGGATGGTATTACCCATGATAAGGGCCGGAATGAGGGTCGTGAAAATTTCATTCAACGGATAATTGAAAGGGCCCATACTCAATACTACACCTAATGGTGCTCTTCTTACCTGGGCAATAGTACCTTCTGCCTGCTGAAAACGGGATGATTCGCGGTCATGTTCTTTCAGCGCGTCGATGGTGTCATTTATGTATTCTACCGTACGGTCAAATTCTTTGGTAGCGTCTGCCAGTGTTTTTCCAATTTCCCACATCAATAGTTTTATCACCAGGTTTCTTTGCTGGATCATGAGGTATACAAACTTCTGCATGCATTGGATGCGTCCTTCTACCGACATGGTAGGCCATTCACCAAGTCCATTATTATAAGCTGCTACAGCTGCGTCAAGCGCTTCCAGTGATTCTTTCGGCGTGGTATTCGGTATGCTGCCCAATAGTTTTTTCTTCAACCCGGTTGGCGTAGGCACACACACCGGGGAATAAATATTGGTAACAGGACCATTCCAGGGAACCAGTTCTCCATTTAATAAGTACTCGCGTTGATGGATCTCCGTAACCTGGAATTCAGCTGGGATACTGCTTTCGTCTTTAAAAATGGGCGGTAAGGAACGGCTGCTGGTGTTCTGTTGCTGCATGGTTGAATGATTTTCGTCTCTTATTAAATATTTTTCAAATTTACTATAGGATCAGGCGAATCAGGTTAGGATATAACATGATTTTTTCAAATGTAGTTTAATAAACGAGAAGACATTTAATAAAATGACCTTATGCTAAACTAAAATAGCCCTTAGCGGGCTATTTCAGTTTATGGTTATTCAAATTTTTAGTGCACCGTTTGCTGCTGGTGTTTCCATAGCTCCTGGAAAATAGGGCTGTTCTCACGCAGGTAGGTGAAACTGCCTTCCGCTACTATCCTGCCCTGCTTAAGCACATAAATGTAATCGAACTGATTCAACAGGTGCAGGCGGTGCATGGAAGAAATGATGGCTTTATTCTGGAACGCAGCAAACATCTTCTGGTAGATCAATGCTTCCGTTTTCGGGTCAACACTGCTGGTGGGTTCATCCAGCAATACCACTTCACTTTCCCTCGCCGCCAAAATACCACGGGCCAGGGCCAGGCGCTGTTTTTGTCCGCCCGAGAGGTTAACACCTTTTTCGCGGATATCCGATTCCAGCCCTTTCGGCAACTGGTGGATCACATCGGTGAAATGCGCACTGTCACTCACCTTCATGATCTCTGCATCAGCAAAGGGGAGCCCCAGCGTAATATTATATGCAATGGTATTTTCAAAGATCTCTGGCTCCTGCGGGAACAGGGTTACCGTTTCATTGATGGTGGCCAGCGCATAGGGTTTGCCATCTACCGTTAACTGCATACCGGCTTGCGGATTGTACAGTCCTCTTAATAAAGACAACAAAGTACTCTTACCGCTTCCGCTTTCCCCGATCAGGGCGATCCTTTTTCCCCGGCCAATGGTAAGATCGAGGTTATGCAGGCTTTGCGGGGCATGATCGCTGTCGTATTGCTGGCGGTGGGTAAAATTCAGGTTTTTGATCTCGATGGTCTGCCAGTCTTCGGGCAGGTCGCTGGGCTGGTCGGGACGATGCTGATCCTGGTAGGCCTTTTCAATTTTGCCGGCTGTTTCAACATGCGTATTGTACCGTACGATCTCCGTGTATTGCCAGGCCACGTCGTGGAATACGGTGGTGAACTGGTTCACAAATCCCAGCAAGGTGACCAGTCCGGCAATAGGAAACACCTGGCCCGGACTCCAGTTCTGGTAAACAAAACCTGCGGCGATCACTACGTAGATCAGGGAGACCATCATATCGGCTACAAACCATTTCCATTCATTGATCACTGCATTCTTCCGGAAGGGCCGTACAATCGACTGCACTTTTTTCAGCAACCCGCTTTCCATGCTTTGTTCCAGGCGAAGGGTTATCACCGTCATGATGTTCGACAGGCTGTCGAACAGCGTGGAAGAAACCACGTGCTCCTTCTCATTCACTTCGTCGAGTGTTTTAATGAATGGCTTATCGAATTTCATGATCAGGGCAATGGTGATGATGCCCAGCAGGATACCGATGCTGCCAAACAGCGGGGAGAAATACAACATGGCCGCCACTGAAAAGATCATTTTCGCCAGCGCATGAACGTACATGAATCCCTTGTCAAAAAATTCGCGCAGCGCTTCATACGCTTTTCTGATACGGTTAATGGTAGAACCGCTGTGGTGGTCCTGGTGCCATTTTACCGGCAGGTGCAGCGCCTGGTGATAGCGTTCCATCAGGAAGTTGCGGCTCAGGTTAAACGCCAGCTGGCGCTCCATGATGCGTGCCGGACCGTGGAAGCTCCATTCTACGAACTTCATTCCAAAATAAGCAATGGCGTACAGCAGGGCATAATAAAAGACCTGCCGGGTATCCTGTTGGATCTTTCCGACGAACCAGCCAAAAAGGATGGGGTTCAGCGAGTAGATCACATTGGCAACAAGGAATAACGTATAGATAAGTACATACTTCTTTCGTTCCTGGCGGGCATAGTGCCACGCCGTTTTCAATAATGAGATATATGGATTGGACATTTCGCTACAAATGAAAAATAAACAATAGGGTTTGCTCCAGGTCAATGCCGGAGTACCGGATCAGCGCGGGCTGCATACGGAATGCAGCGGAAAGATCCTGCTACAAGTTAGTGACGGGAGACCATCGGAATGGAGACTTTCATTTTAGTGGTTTACAATAGAAGGCAAAGGTCCTTAAATTTTCCCAAACACAAAACAGGAGTCTAATCGTACCCGTCAAAAGTCTGGCTGTAACCGGCCCTGCGCTTCAAAAGTGTCAGACCAACAGCCGGGGGCCTGCCGGGGCGTGGAGGGTGCCCGGTTTGGTAATGGGTATTCCACTCTACACCACCGCTATAATTGTTTGATACCCATTAACCATGAGTAAGGCATAAATTATGCAAAAATGGTAATGAACCAAATTGTTTGATATATGAGATGGATAGCAACAAAGACCCATGGATACCTGGACTATCTGATGGGTATACTGCTGATTGCAGCACCGTGGATATTTGGTTTTGCCAGAGAAGGCGCCGAAACATGGGTACCGGTTGTAATAGGTGCCGGTGTGATCCTGTACAGTTTGATTACAGATTATGAATTAGGAGCAAGCCCGGTGATCTCCATGAGAACACACCTTATGCTTGACCTGATTGGTGGTGCCCTGCTGGCGGTTTCTCCGTGGCTGTTTGGCTTCGCAGACTATGTATGGCAGCCGCACCTGATCTTTGGTATCCTGGAAATGGGTGCTGCTTTAATGACGAAACTGGTTCCGGGTGTTGAAAAGAAACATCATTATCATCCGAATCAACGTCACACAACAGCACATTAAAAGTTAATTCCGTCGGTTTAAACGATTAGGCCGTCCGCCCCTGGCGGATGGCTTTTTTATTTGTGGTTATGGCCGGGATAACGTTATGATCGCTTAATGCGAATGAGTATATGCTTAAGACTAGCCGAACATGATCTTGACCGTTTGGTAGAATAAACGGCTCTGTAGGTGTTGGGCCTGTTCGCTAAATCCCTGCAGGCCGAAGAGGCCGGCGGCATTGCCTTTGTTAATAGCTATTTCGAGGTAACCGGCAGCATTGAAGAGGGCCAGTTTTTCGCCTTCCGGTACATCGGCATAGGTTTCCGCAATTTTATCGATGACTTCATTGCGTTTGAAAACGATCTTGAACTTGCGTCCTTTGCGATGCTCCTCAAATTGTTCCCGGGTGATATTGACTACGATATTCTCGAAATGATCAATGAAAATGATCTGTCCCTCCATCCAGTTCTCCCCAAACAGGGGACGCAGATGATTCTTCTCAATGAATGGTACATCGGGTATGCCAATGTCCTGTAAACGGGCGCCGGCATGTAATTGCTGTATGGCCTCCCCCATCACCTGGGTACAGTAAAGCGTGTTCTTAATGGCCTTTGGATCCAGTGGCAGGCCGATGATCATTTCCGGTTTATCTTCCAGGATCATGGTGAGCAAGCCATTATCGGCGCATAAAATATATTGTTCATGGTGCCAGGCCAATAATAATTGTTCGGGCTTTTTTTCAAACAGGTTGATCAGCAATAAATGGAATGTGTGGGAAGGAAACTGCCGGATGGCATTGCGGCAGATATACGCTGCCTGCGGGTAATTGAACGGAGAAATAGTATGTGACACATCAACCAGGGTAAAACTGGGGTTGAGCTGCAACAACCGGCCTTTTACTGCACCCACCAGGTAGTCTTGCATACCAAAATCAGAAGTGAGGGTTAGTAAAGGCATCAGAGAATTTAAGAGTTAAAATTACAATTGAGATATAAAAAGGTTTGAACACTTTGGTTAATGAATAATGAAGCGAACCATTTATAATGCTTTACTTGGTAAGCTCATTATTTTTAAAGAAGAATTTATATACCAGTTTATCTGTCAGTGAAGGGAAGAGTTTATTCATAAAGATGGTTCTTTTACCATTAAAGGTAAGCACCAGGGTACGCTTCCGGCCTTCGATGGCTTTCAGGATCTCGCGGGAACATTCCTGCGCGCTCATGAGACTGGCCTCATCGAGGGGAGATTCGCCTTGTGGTTTCCCCTGTTCATTCAACGCTGCATTTCGGATATTGGAGGCTGTAAAGCCGGGACAAACCCACATAACATGTACGCCGGAGTGTAATAACTCGGTACGGATGGCTTCTAACCAGCCCTGCAGGGCAAATTTGGAAGCGGAGTAGGCAGCGCGGCCTGGCAGTCCACGGTAACCGGCAATGGAAGAAACGCCTACAATGGTTCCTTTTCGTTCCAAAATGGAAGGCAACGCATATTTGGTGCAGTACACTGAGCCAAAAAAGTTTACGTCCATTACTTTTTTGATCACCTCAACATCGGCATCGTTGAACAAAGCACGCATGCTGATGCCGGCATTATTGATAAGGATGTCGATACCGCCGAAGGTTTTTATGGTGGATTCAATAAAACGGCGGCAATCGGCTTCTTTACTGACGTCGCAGGTGATCGTATGCAGCATTACGTTGGCATGCTGCAGTTGAAGGGTATATAATTTATCGTAATTGCGCGCACAGGTAGCCACTTTGGCCCCCGCGGCAATACAAGCATCAACCAAAGCCTTTCCTATACCATCGCTTCCACCCGTAATAGCTACAACCTTATCTTTTAAAAATGACATAGCGTTACATTTGTAATCACAAAAATAGCGGAGTTGTACCGCTGAAAAAATATCAATTGTGAAAATAGTTTAGGATTTTTTTTTAAAAAATTTGGCCGCATTTGAATTTCCCCTATTTTTGCACTCCCAAAATAAACGCACCGTACAAAACGGTCAAAAGAAAAGAAAATGAAGGAGTTGGAAAGTATTTTGGGAGAAGATCTTGAAAGCGTTTAAAGTTTTTATAGGTTGATCTCGTAGCTCAGTTGGCAGAGCATCCCGATTTTATCGGGAGGGTCCTGGGTTCGAGAAACCACTAAGCTCTATAAAATTTTTTAAGGTCGATCTCGTAGCTCAGTTGGTAGAGCACAACACTTTTAATGTTGGGGTCCTGGGTTCGAGTCCCAGCGGGATCACAAAAAGCACAAGAGGCTATCAAAGTTGGTAGCCTCTTTTTTTATCTCAATTTTGCCGGAAGGCTATTCAAAAGAACTATACTTTCAACGAATTTTAAAGAACTTTTCACGGTCGATCTCGTAGCTCAGTTGGTAGAGCACAACACTTTTAATGTTGGGGTCCTGGGTTCGAGTCCCAGCGGGATCACAAAAAGCACAAGAGGCTATCAGATTTGGTAGCCTCTTTTTATTGGTTTCAATCCCAGTTCCAGGCTTGGCGACATTAAAAAAATGGTTGAAGCTATTAAAAGTTGGTAACATTTTTTAAAGCTCTCTACCATCGTATGTAACAAAACGTTACCGCGAATCGTATAGAGAGGATGAGTGAATATGAACGACTTGCACATAAATTCATTGAACAAACAAGAACAGTTTATTGAACAATCACTACCACTTTATTGAACTATCAATACCAGTTTGTTGAACAACCAGGTATGGTTTATTAAAAGGTAGGGAACAGATCATTAAACAAACAGGTATCAATCATTAAAAAATACGGAGAGTTTATTGAACAAACAGGTCTTGTTTATTGAATAAACAGACCTTGTTTGTTGAACATACTAGTATACTTTGTTGAATCTACTGAACAATTTTTTGAACGAATTGGTCCCGGTTTTTCAACAATCAACCCCTGCTTATTGAAAGATCTAACCATATATTTAAATACCAGACGCTGATTGTTGAATTCATCGATCAGATCTTTCAACGATCAGTGTTGTTTTTTCAATACCTGGTGTAAGCCGCAACAACAGCGAAACCCGCTACCTTCTTACCATAGCCCAAGGTTTGAAGCGGCATTTCGGTCAGCCTGACGACCAGCCGGAAGGCATTTGCCGCCAGGCTGCCGGCCATGGCGCCGGCGCCAAATTACCCGGCCGGCAAAGCGGCCATCAAAACAGGCAGCGTTTTTTGGTGATGACATACCCAACCGCCAAAAAATCAATCAATTCAGCGCCTAAACAAACTATTACTTAACATAAAACTTTGCATGAAATTCTTAAAACTTAGAACTTATATTTGCCCATTCTTTTAAACCAACACTTTATGAATTTTAACCGAGTGAACAACATAGTGGGTTGGGTCGTGTGCCTGATAGCCTGTAGCGTATACGTACTCACTATGGAACCAACCGGCAGTTTTTGGGACTGCGGTGAATTTGTCTCCAGTGCCTATAAGCTCCAGATCCCACACCCCCCTGGCGCCCCCCTCTTCATTTTGCTGGGCCGCTTTTTCATTATCCTGTTCGGCGATAACCCCGGCAATGCTGCACTCGGCGTAAACTTCATGAATGCCATCGCCAGTGGTTTCACCATATTATTCCTTTTCTGGACCATCACCCATTTTGCCCGTAAACTGGTAAAAAGAGATGGTACCGATTATAGCCAGCAACAACTGTTCACCATCATGGGAGCCGGTGCCGTAGGCGCCCTGGCCTATACGTTCTCTGATTCTTTCTGGTACAGTGCAGTTGAAGGTGAGGTTTACGCATTGTCTTCCCTGTTTACGGCCATCGTATTCTGGGCCATTCTTAAATGGGAACATGAAGTGGACCTCGAAGTGAAGACCGATGGCCATAGATTTTCCCGTGCCGACCGCTGGCTGATCTTCATTTTTTACATGATGGGTTTGTCAATCGGTGTGCACCTGTTGAACCTGTTGACCATCCCCGCCATTGTAATGGTGTATTATTTCAAACGTTATAAAGTTACCCGCTGGGGAATGGTAGCCGCTTTCTTTATCGGCTGTGTGATCACCGGCCTGGTACAGGTGGCCATCATCCAGTGGTCGATCAAAGGCGCCGGTCAGTTCGACATCTTCTTTGTTAATAATCTTGGCACTCCTTTCTTTGTAGGTTTTGGTACTTATTTCCTGCTGCTGAGTGCGCTGCTGATCCTGGGCCTGCTGTTTACCGATGCGCAGATAAAAAAGTTCACGCTCTTCCCCATCTGGTTATCAGCCATCGTATTGTTGTTCTGCTTCCCCTTTATTCATTCGGGCGGCACTTTTATCTTATTGATATTGGGTTTAGGCGCGCTGGTAGCCATTTGCTATTATTCAAAGAACAATATCTATTCCTTCCTGAAGATCGGACTTTGGTCTGCCATCTTCCTCATTCTCGGTTATTCAACCTATTTCACTACGCTGGTGCGGTCAACCGCCAACCCTTCCGTAGACATGTACAATGTTGATAACCCGGTGAGCCTGGTGGGTTACCTGAGCCGTGAACAATATGGCGACTGGCCCGTTGCGTATGGTCCGGACTTCGTTTACCGTTCTCCTTTTGTAACCACAGGTGATCTGTATGTAAAAGGAGAAGACAAATACGTTCCTGCCGGTAAAACCCGTAAACAGGATTTCAGCGCTCAACCTTCTGAAGAAGACAAAGCAGCGCTGGCACAACAACACCCCGACTGGGATGTAGACAAGATAGGTCCTCACATTTTCCCGCGCATGTGGGACAATGGTAATGAGCGTAACCAGGAGTATGTGTACCGCACTTTCGGTGACATGAGTGCAGATGAACAGCCTACCTTCTTTCACAACATAAAGTACTTCCTGAACTACCAGTTCCGTTGGATGTACTGGCGCTATTTCATGTGGAATTTCGCCGGTAAGCAAAACGACCTGCAGGGCTTTGGCAACCGCCGCGATGGTAACTGGAACAGCGGTATCAACTTTATCGACAAAATGTTTGGCCACAGTACGCCCGCCGAACTGCCAGCAACCGCCGGTTCAGAGAACAAAGCCAACAATAAATTATTCTTCCTGCCATTTATATTGGGTACCATTGGGTTCTTCTTCCACCTGGTACGTAATAAATACGATTGGCTGGTAAACTTCCTGTTGTTCTTCTTTACCGGTCTGGCGATCGTGATCTACCTGAACCAAAGCGGACAGCAACCGCGTGAACGTGACTACGCCTATGTCGGTTCCTTCTATGCATTTGCCGTTTGGATAGGTTTGGGTGTTATCTGGGTAAGAGAAAAATTGAGCCGGTACGTAAAAGGCGCCATTCCCGACTATGCGGCCTTCGCCGTCTGCCTGCTGGCAGTGCCCGTGCTCATGGCCTCGCAGGAATGGGATGATCATGACCGTAGCAAGAAAACCCTGGCCCGCGACATTGGAAAAGATTACCTCGAAAGCTGCGCCAAAGACGGTATCCTGATCTCCTTTGGTGATAATGATACCTATCCGCTCTGGTATTCGCAGGAAGTAGAAAAGATCCGCCCTGACCTGCGCGTGATCAACTACAGCTTGCTGGGCACCGACTGGTATATCAATGAGCTGCGGTATAAAGTGAATGAAAGCGCTCCTACCGACGTGATCTTTACACCCCAGCAAATAGAAGGTGATAAGAGAAATGTGGTATTTACCGGTTCTTATTTGAGCCGTGCCAACTACAGTGCACCACTTGCCGGATATGATCAGAATAAATATTACGACCTTTACGATCTGCTGAAGAACGTAACCGCCAGCGATGATCCCAAATACACCGTTCCGCTGAACGAGGAAGATATGGGCAATATTCTGCCGGTTAACAAAGTGAGCGTTCCGGTTGATGTGGAGTGGGCTAAAAAGAACATTCCGCTCAATCCCGGCGACAGCGTGGTGAGCGAACTGAAACTCGATATCAAGCGAAGCTACCTGCAAAAGAACGACCTCGCCGTGCTGGCCATCATAGCAGGCAATAAATGGAAACGTCCGATCTACTTCACTTCTACACAGGAACTGGAAGATTTGGGACTGGAAAAATATGTGCGCATGGAAGGACTTTCCTATCGCCTGGTACCTGTTGAAGGCACCAATGTGAACATGGATGTGTCATACAAGAACATCATGGAAAAATTTGCATATGGCAACGCCAGCAAACCCAATGTTTACTTCGATGAAGAGAACCGCCGCCATATCAACAGCCTTCGCCAGGCACATGCCTTCCTGGGCATGGCGCTGGTAGATGCCGGTAAAAAAGATTCTGCCCGCAAGGAATTGCGCAAGTATGACAGCCAGGTACTGGAAAGCAATGTACCTTACGGCATGACATCGAACCGCGGCAACTTCCATAACCGGGTTACGATGACATATTTATATGCTGCCTACCGCAGCGGCGACCTGGAACTGGCCAAAAAAGTGAGCAGATCGGTTAAGACTGACCTCGAGCAACAAATGAAATATTATCGCTCACTCGGTGATGAAAGCGCCAATAACGAAACCCTGGCAATGAATGCCGCCGGTTATTTGAACAATAAAGGCGGAATACTGTCACAAAAACAGGAAGTATTTGCCCAGGATATTGTTTCCTCGTACCAGATGCTGATGCAAATGGCCGACTGGGAAAAACAATTTGGCGGCGGCGCCGGCCAAAGCCCTGTTGAAAATGCACCTGCTACCCTGCCCCAGGCTGCAGACACCCAAAAAGCGGTTGATACGGCAAAACCGTAAACAAATAATAAGCAGAATATCAAGGCGTGCCATTCCGGTTTATCGGAATGGCACGCTGCTTTTAGGGGGCCTGCCAACAATTGCCGCCATACTTTGTTGTAGTGTTAAGAAAAATTACATACATCAGGGAATGGATATTAATGCTTAAATTGAGAGAGAACCACAAAAAATAATCTTTACCAGTGATAGGACACCATTTTACCAAATTTGATCCCCGTCAGGAGGGCAAATCGAAATTCGAGCAGTTGCTGGATGTATTCATGCAATTGCTTACCTATACCAATGGCGATGTAAGCGAAGCGTTGAACTGGATGAACCAGCTCGATAAAGAATATGAGCTTACCAATGAGGAATATGGCATGGGTGATTTCATAGAAGAGTTGAAAGAGAAAGGATATATCCAGGAAAACCAGGTAAGCGGAGAGATAAAGATCACCTCCAAGACCGAACAGGGCATCCGCAAAAGATCGCTCGAGGAGATCTTCGGCAAACTAAAGAAGACCAAACAGGGCGATCACCATACGTTTAAGCCCGGTTCCGGCGATGAGATCAACCCGGAGACCCGGCCTTTCCAGTTTGGCGATACGCTGGAGCAGATCGACTTCACCACATCTATCCGCAATGCACAGATCAATCATGGCATTGAAAGCTTTAACATGCAGGAAGATGACCTGGCCATCCGCGAAACCGATTTCAAATCACAAACTTCTACCGTACTGATGATCGATATCTCGCACTCGATGATCCTGTATGGAGAAGACCGCATAACGCCGGCTAAAAAAGTGGCGATGGCGCTCAGTGAACTGATCACCACCAAATACCCTAAAGACACGCTCGACATCGTAGTATTTGGGAATGATGCCTGGCCGGTTGAAATAAAGGACCTGCCTTATTTACAGGTGGGGCCTTATCATACCAATACCGTTGCAGGGCTTGAAATGGCGATGGATATCCTGCGCCGCCGCAAGAATCCCAACAAACAGATCTTTATGATCACCGACGGAAAACCCACCTGTTTAAAAATAGGTAAACGCTATTATAAGAACAGCTTTGGGCTCGACCGCCGCATCACCAACCGTTGCTTGAACCTGGCCGCGCAATGCAAAAAATTAAAAGTACCCATCACTACTTTTATGATCGCTACAGATCCTTACTTGCAGCGCTTTGTACAGGAATTCACTGAAACCAACAGTGGCAAGGCATTCTTTGCCTCGCTCGACCGGTTGGGCGCATTCATATTCCGCGATTTCGAAAATGGAAAAAGAAAAACCGTCTATTAATTGTATGGCTGATTTTGAGATTTTTATAAATTCAGCATTCCTCCAAATCAATAAATCGTGAAATCTCAAAATCCCGAAATTTAAAATAAAATATGAGTATACCTAAAATAAAAACGCTGGGTGAACTAAAGAAGAACGGCTATCAACCAAGATCAGTAAAAGATGAGATCAGAAAGAACCTTATCTGCAAATTGCAAAAACAGGAAAGCACATTTAATGGGATCGTTGGGTATGAAGAAACTGTTATTCCCGATGTAGAAAGGGCCCTGCTTTCCCGCCATAACATCCTGTTCCTGGGTTTACGCGGACAGGCAAAAACCCGGATGGCCCGGCAAATGATCGAATTACTCGACGAATATGTTCCGGTTATTGAAGGCAGTGAAATAAACGATGACCCGTTGAATCCCATTTCACGCCATGCCAAAGATCTGATTGCCGAACATGGCGATGCCACTCCTATTCAATGGATACATCGCAGTGAGCGCTATGGTGAAAAATTGGCTACGCCCGACGTAAGCGTGGCCGACCTTATCGGCGATATCGATCCTATCAAAGCGGCCAACCTTCGCCTGAACTTCGCCGATGAACGGGTGATCCACTACGGCATCATCCCGCGCAGCAATCGCGGCATTTTTGTGATCAATGAAATTCCCGACCTGCAGGCCCGTATCCAGGTGGCGCTTTTCAATATCCTGGAGGAAGGCGATGTACAGATCCGCGGCTTCAAGCTGCGCATGCCGCTCGATATCCTCTTCGTATTTACGGCCAACCCCGAAGACTATACCAATCGCGGTTCGATCGTAACACCGTTAAAGGACCGTATCGAAAGCCAGATCTTGACACACTATCCAAAGACCATCGAAACGGCTCTTACCATTACGGAACAGGAAGCCGATATCCTGAAAGAACAGGATGCCAAAGTACAAATGAGCAGCCTGATCAAAAGACTGATAGAACAAATTTCCTTTGAGGCCCGCGCCAGTGAGCTGGTTGATAAGAAAAGTGGTGTATCGGCCCGTTTGAGCATCTCCGCCTTTGAAAATGCCGTAAGCTCAGCCGAACGGCGGGCGCTTATTAATAAAGAAAATGCCACACAGGTATGGATCAGCGATATGATCGGGCTTATACCTTCCATCACCGGTAAAATTGAACTGGTGTATGAAGGCGAACAGGAAGGGCCTTACCAGGTAGCCATGAACCTGCTCGATAAAGCCATCCGCTCACAATTCATTCAATACTTTCCCAATCCGGAAACACTCAAGAAGAAACGCAATCAGCAGCAGGCGGAAGAAAATCCCTATCGTTCCATTTCATCCTGGTTCGACAAAGGCAATTCGCTGAACCTCTTATTCCATACGAAAGACGAGGAAAAGATCCAGCAATTGTACAAGGTGGATGGATTGCATGCGCTCGTAAAAAAGTATTTTAAACAGGCCAATGAAAAAGAAGCCGCATTACTAATGGAATTTGTGTTGCACGGACTGGCTGCTTTTTCCATGATCAGCAAAAAAATAATGGAAAGCCGCATCGAATTCAAAGACCTCATGGGGTCCATGCTGGGCAATGCCACTTCTTCGTACGGAGAAGAGGAGTTCGATAACGATGATTTTAATTAATTAGAAAGAGCTGTATGGTGCATCATTTCAGCCTGCATTAGTAGTTGATAATGGCACCCGACAGGTCGATCCCAACTGTATCAAGACCTGTCAGCATCGCTTCCACACCTTGTTAATGTGGATCCAGGAGGCGAACCTGACAGGTCTTTGTTTTTTCATTATTTTCACGCCATGAGATCACTACTGACTGTCCTTATTTCCCTTTGCCTGACCACCGCCAAAGCCCAGCCATCCCTCTATATCATTAATGCCGACAGCACCCGCATACAATTAACGCCGGAAGGCGCTGCTCACCTCGCCTCCCTGCCCCTCAAATGCATTTACCAGGAATATCCCAATAAGACAGGCCATACCGCCAGTGGCGACAGCGACCAGGTACTTACGCCCAAACAACTGCATCCCACTTTCTATGGATGTTTCGACTGGCACAGCTGTGTACATGGCTATTGGATGCTGGCGCGTTTACTGAAACAGTTTCCGGCCCTGCCGCAAAAAGCAGATATAGAAAAAGTATTCAACGAAAATATTACGGCCGAAAAGATCGCTACAGAAGTCGCTTATTTTAAAGCGCCATTGGCAAGATCGTGGGAGCGTACTTATGGCTGGGCCTGGTTACTCAGGCTCGATCAGGAACTGCTGCAATGGGATCATGCCAATGCACAGCAATGGCGCACCACCCTGCAACCGCTAACACAAACGATCGTTGCACTTTGGAAAGCTTATTTACCCAAACTCACCTACCCCAATCGTACCGGCGTTCATCCCAACACGGCGTTCGGATTGGTATTTGCGCTGGATTATGCCCGCGCGGTTGGTGATACGGCATTTGAGCGGGCCATTGTAAAAACAGCCAGCGGCGTGTACGGTAAAGATGAACAGGCGCCCATTCGCTGGGAACCCGACGGCTCAGATTTCCTGTCGCCCTCGCTGGAAGAAGTAGACCTGATGCGGCGGGTATTACCAGCCGCTGAATTTATGAGCTGGTTCAATAAATATATTCCCGCCAATGGCTTGCAAAATATCATGCAGATCCCTATAGTAAGCGACCGCACCGATCTGCAGATCGTGCACCTGGATGGATTATGTTTTAGCCGCAGCTGGTGTTTGAAGGGATTAGTAACAGCCCTGCCGAAAACGGATAAACGCCGGCCGCAATTACTGAAAGCCGCCAACCGCTTATTAAGCAGCGCGCTGCCCCATGTAGCCAGCGGCCATTACGGTGGTGAACACTGGCTGGCCAGCTTTGCTGTATATGCGTTGGTGGAATGAGGCCTACACCACATTCACTTCCCTTTCCAACCCTACCCCAAACTTCGCCTGAACGCTGCGCATTACGTCTTCGCTCAGGTCATAGATCTCTTTGCCGGAAGCGTTGCCATAGTTCACGAGCACGAGGGCCTGCTTTTCATGCACCCCCGCATCGCCGCGGCGATAACCTTTCCAACCCGCCTGTTCAATTAACCAGCCCGCAGCCAGTTTCACAGTGCCATCGGCATTGGGATAAGCTACGATGGCCGGATACACTTTTTTTAACTGCGCATATACATCGGCTTCAACAGATGGATTTTTAAAAAAACTGCCGGCATTGCCGATCTTTGCCGGATCGGGTAATTTGGAGCTGCGGATATTGATCACCGCCTGCGAAATAGCCTGGATGCTCAATTGTTGCACGCCCATCCGTTCCAGTTCCTGCTCAATAGCGCCATAACTGGTGTTGAAGCGTGGTTTCTTGTTTAACCGGAAGGTTACATTCAGGATCACAAATTGATTGCGGTACTTTCTTTTGAAGACACTTTCGCGGTAGCCAAACGCACAGTCAGCCGCGCTGAATACCTGCTTTCGTTTATCATGTACATGCCAGGCTTCCAATTCAGCAAAAACCTCTTTGATCTCGACCCCATAAGCGCCAATATTCTGCATGGGGCTGGCCCCAACACAGCCCGGTATCAGGGATAGATTCTCCACCCCTGCCCAATTATGCTGCAGGCAAAACTGTACGAATTTATGCCAGTTCTCTCCTGCCCCGGCCTTAACATATACATGATCGGCGTCTTCCTGAACGATCTCCACCCCGGGAATATCGTTTTTCAGCACGAGACCATTTACATCCTCTTTAAAAAGAATATTACTGCCACCCCCTACAATCAGGGGCGCTTTTCCCGGTATGGGATTTTCTTCTATTAATTCACTCAGTTCGTCGAGGGAAGTAAAACTGGCAAAATGCCTGGCTATTGCGTCAATACCCAGTGTGTTGTATTGCCTAAGCGGAATATTTTGTTGAATTTGCGTCATCAGCAGGGCAAAATAACAAATTATGCATCGAAAAACCGCCGTTGTATTGGGCGCTACCGGTTTAATCGGTCAGCACCTGGTACAGGATCTGTTAGAAAACGAATTTTTCGTTAAAGTGAGGATTTTGGTTCGCAGACCCTTGACCCTTAAACATCCCAAAGCCGACGTTCAGGTGGTTGATTTTAACGATGAAAAAGACATTGCAGCCAGGATCGACATTGGCGATGTGATCTTTTGCTGCATCGGCACCACCCGCAAAAAAGTAAAAGGTAATAAAACAGCCTACCGCAAAGTTGATTATGATATTCCCATCATTACTGCCCGCCTGGGCGTTCAGCATGGATTTAACCAGTTCCTGATGGTCTCAGCCATTGGGGCCAATCCATTAGCTGCTAATTTTTACCTGCAATTAAAAGGATGTATTGAAGAAGATATTACCGCCCTGCCTTTTGAAAGCATTCATATTTTCCGGCCATCTGTCTTACTGGGAAAAAGGGATGAGTTCCGCCTGGGCGAAAAGATCAGCAAAGTGGTGATAAAAGCCATTTCATTCCTGCTGATCGGCGGCTGGCGCAAATACAAACCCATTCACGCGGCCGAAGTAGCCAGCGCCATGGTAGCTGCCGCCAACAAAGAAGTGGCAGGTGTGCACCTGTATGAATACGATGAAATGATGAAATTGCAGGCATCGTGATTATACCATTACCTGCTGCGATTTAATAGGACATTTACATTAACAAGCTGGTGATTTCAACATCACCCCTACAGCTTTCTGCAGCGACCGTCAATTATTTAAACACAACGTTGCTTTGAACTGAAATTGCCACTATATTGGCACGATATTTAATATATCGAATCCATAATGTCTTTAACCATTATACCTTATCGGTTATATATTAAATCATTTACCCTTTGAATTAACATTTACAATTATGAAACATTCGTACCTGCGATCATCCATGGTCGCTATGTCGGCAACACTTCTTTTTGCCTGTCAGAAAGATATGTCGAACCAGAACAGATCAGCATTAAGCAGTTTAGAATCTTCATCCCGTTCATTCTCCATGGCCTCAACCTGTGGCCAGTTCAGAACACAAACCCAGGGCGGCTGGGGATCTACCCCCTCTGGCAATAATCCCGGTGCTTACTTACATACGCATTTCAAGGAAGTATTTGGTGACCAATTGACCGTAGGCTGCTATCCAAACAATTTAATTACCTTAAGCTCGGCACAAGCCGTAACTGACCTCTTGCCTACCGGCGGCAAGGCTTCTGCATTAACAGCTAACTATGCCGATCCTGTATCGCTCAACAATGTATTGGTTGGACAGGTAGTCGCCCTGAAATTGTCAGTCAGTTTCGATGAATATGATCCCAACTTTGGGGAGGCTTCAGAAGTATTGCTGGGTGAAATGATCATCGGCAGCGGCCCCTTCGAAGGCATGTCAGTATATGGCTTTCTGAATATTGCCGAGCGCGTTTTAGGTGGCTGTGAAACTGGCTATACACCACAACAGGTTAATGAAACAGCATCTTCCATTAACCAGAATTATGTGGATGGAAAATCCAATAACGGTTTCCTCTTATGCCCTG
Source organism: Longitalea arenae (assembly GCF_016924755.1). Lineage (GTDB taxonomy): Bacteria > Bacteroidota > Bacteroidia > Chitinophagales > Chitinophagaceae > Niastella > Niastella arenae. The sequence goes on from NZ_JAFFJX010000008.1 coordinate 252,849, forward strand.
ATAATAACGGCGGCGGAGATCCCGGCGGCATACAACCAGGATAATAGATCAATGTGCTAATTAGCTGATTAGCCAATGTGCTAATGCATTGATACCATAATAGCAAACTCATGCTGCGCAAGTAGCATGAGTTTTTTTATTATCTCATCAGGTTCATGAACATGTGTTTGTCATTTCATTAGCACATCAGCAAATTAGCACTGTCCCGCTTTGCGGGATCAGCAAATTGCTACACTGCGTCCACGTCAGCGATCACTACCACGCTTCTGAACCTTTTATCGTTGTGCATGATAGCCACCTGCTCCTGGATAAAGCGTTTGCAACGCTGGATCAACTCTCCATCTTTCGGCAGTTTGATCAGCAATTCCATCAGGAACTGGTTTCGTACGCGGTTTACCACGGGTTCTGCCGGACCAACCAGGTATTTGCCAAAATCGCCCTGTAAAGAGAAACTCATTAATTGCGCGGCGGCTTCAGCCACCTCTTTTACCTTATGCTTGAACGTAAGTTGGATGAGGCGTGAAAAAGGCGGGTAAAAAAACATCCTGCGCCCTTCTATTTCCTGTTGATAGAACAATCCATAATCATGCTGTTGTACAAAATAAAGCACCGGGTGCTGGGTATTTGACACCTGGATAAATACCCTGCCCTGCTTATCCTTGCGCCCTGCGCGCCCGCTCACCTGCTCCATCAGCTGAAAAGCGCGTTCATTGACCCTGAAATCGGCAAAGCTTAATAAACTGTCGGCATCGAGAATGCCAACGAGGTCAACGTTTTCAAAATCGAGTCCCTTCACCACCATTTGCGTGCCTACCAGTATATCCAGGCGGTTCTGTTCAAATTGTTGTATCAGGTTATCATGCGCTGTTTTGCCCCGCACACTATCGATATCCATACGGGCAATACGGCCCTGCGGAAACATTTCTTCCAGCTGCTCTTCGATCCGTTCTGTACCGAAATTCCGCTGGGCGAATTTATCGCTGCCGCAAGCCATACAACTATGCACCGGCGGGTATACAGTGCCGCAATAATGACAATGCAGCTTATGCGTATTCTTATGAAAGGTCAATGTAACATCGCAATATTTGCAATGCGGGATCCAGCCGCAAACCTGGCAAACCTGGTAGGGCGAATAACCGCGGCGGTTCTGGAAGAGGATCACCTGTTTGCCCTGCGCCAGCGACTGGTCAATGGCTGCTTTTAACGGAGGCGTAATGATGATCTTGTTCTTATCGGCCCCGTACATTTTTTTGGTATCGATGATGTCGATCACCGGCAACTGTACGCCGCCGAAGCGCTCACCCAGTATGGCCAGACCATATTTTTGCGACTGGGCATTGAAGTAACTTTCTACGGAAGGCGTGGCACTGCCCAGCAAAACGTTTGCATTAAATAAAGAAGCATAATAAATAGCACCATCGCGGGCATGGTAGCGCGGCGCAGGATCCTGCTGTTTATAAGAGGTGTCGTGTTCTTCATCCACCACGATAAGCCCGAGGTCGGTAAAAGGCAGAAAGATCGCTGAGCGCGCACCCAGCACCACTTTCAGCTCACCGGTCTTCACCTTGTTCCAGATCTCTACCCGTTCATTCTGATTGAATTTACTATGATAAATGCCGATATAACCACCAAAGTGTTTTTGCAGGCGCCGAATGACCTGCGAGGTAAGGGCGATCTCCGGCAAGAGGTACAAAACCTGTTTACCCTGCCTGATGTAGCGCTCAATGACTTTGATATAGACCTGGGTTTTGCCGCTGGCGGTGATCCCATGCAGCAGGCATACCTGTTTACTCACCAGTTGTTCTGATATGGCGTCGAAAGCCCGTTGCTGGGCAGGCGTTAATTCAAAATCGATCTGGATATTACGCGGCAAATATTGCAACCGGTCAACCTGCCGTTTTTCAAGCCAGAGAATGTTTTTGTCGACCAATCCTTTTAACTGTGCATCAGAAGCGCCGCTCTTTTTCAGCAGCTCGGGTTTGGTGACCTCGCCCTGGGTTTTTACCAGGTGCAGATAACTGAGCAAGAGCTCAAGCTGCTTTTCGGCGCGCTGCAGTTTTTTATCATCGTTTAATAAAGAAGCCAGGGCTTCTTCATTGTCGTATTTGGCGTTTAAGAGCACAAAGGTCTCTTTTTTGGGCGACCAGGTCTCTTTCAGGGCCTCCCATACAAAACATACCTTTTTTTCGATCAGCCTTTTGATCACAGGATATACCCGGTGCGAATCGAGCAGCTGTTGCACCTCACCGAGCTTTAATTCTTTTTTAAGTAAAAGGGCTTCCCCTACCAGGTATTCATCATGATCGAGGGTAGAAAAATTATCGCCGAACTCTTCATTGAACACCAGCACCGTTTCGCTGCTTAGTTTAAAATGGGCAGGTAAGGCTGCAGCCATTACTTCACCTTCGCTGCACATATAGTAGCGCGCGATCCACTCCCATAATTTCAATTGTTGCGGAAAAATGACAGGCTCTGTATCAAGGATGTTGAGGATATCCTTTGCTTCAAAAGCCTCCGGCTTTTCGCTATGAAGGCGTTTGACCACCCCTGCATATTTCTTGTTCTTACCCAGGACCACCTCTACGCGAACGCCCGGTTTTATTTGATCACGCAGCGATTCGGGCACCGACCAGGTATAATTCTTGGGCAAGGCCAGGGGAATAATTACTTCTGCAAACAAAACGGGATTACTCAATATGCTTATTTTCAATGCACAAGATACGGAATTACGGCCGGTTAGCGGATGCCAGTTGCCAGTTACCGGTTACCGGTTGCCGGTTACCGGTTACCGGTTGCCGGGAATGCAGTTACAGGTTACATGTTACAGGGGTTGTTACCGGTTACCAGTTACCAGTTGCCAGTTACCGGTTACCAGTTGCCGGTTACCAGTTACCGGTTGCCGGGAATGCAGTTACAGGTTACAGGTTTCAGGGGTTGTTACCGGTTACCAGTTACCAGTTGCCGGTTGCCAGTTACCAGTTGCCGGTCACCGGCCATCGCTACGGCTCTACCAGCCACTTCACATTAGCCACCTAGCCATTTACCTCCTCAGACTTACCTTATTCGCCATTTACCACTCGCCACTAACCCTATTAGCCATTTCTCACCTCCCCACTAGCCTACTAACCATTTACCACTTACAACTAACCCTATTATCCATTACTACTTCGCACTAACCCTAATAGCCATTTATCATTCGCCACCAGCCCCACTAGCCTACAAGCCACTTACCACTCGCCACTACCCCTATTAGCCATTACCACTTCGCACTAACCCTACTAGCCATTTATCATTCGCCACCAGCCCCACTAGCCTACAAGCCACCTACCACTTGCCACTAACCCTATTAGCCATTTACCACTTGCCATTAGCACTGCGAGCCACTTACCACCTCCCATTAGCCTTCAGTAATCCAGCCAGCCTTGTATTCGCGCAGCTTCTGCTCCATGAGCGCCGCTACCTGCTGCTTAAGCGCTTCCAGGTCTTTTACTGTTAGTCCGGCTACGGGTATCTCTTTTAAAAAAACGGTGCGCGAACAACCGGGGTTTAAACTGAAAACAGAGCTATAATGCATGCGGTGCCAGCTATCTAAAAACAACAATGGCTTTATGGGCGTTTGCGTTTCTATGGCAATGCGAAAAGCACCGTCGTAAAATTCTTTCAGGGGTTTGCCGGTCTCATTAAAAGTGCCTTCCGGAAAAATAAAAATGGAAATGCCTTTCCGTATTACCGATTTCAGAATACGTACACTGTTGGCGCGGTGGGCGGCACTGCTTCTGTCGACCGTCACCACGGTATTGCGATAGATAAAGCCGAACAGCGGAACTTTCGATACTTCCACTTTGCCCAAGACCCGCAGTTTTTGCCGGAGGGTTTTTACAATGATGGGCGCATCGAGGTAGGAAATATGATTGGCGACAAAAATGTATTGTTTGCTCTTATCGTGGGGCGACTCATAAAAATTGCGATGCCGGATGCCCACCAAAAAGAACCAGACATCGGCCCAATAACTGCATAAGCGGTAAATAAAATTGCCCCCTTTCACTTTACCAAAGAAAGACGCTACCACTACCGGCGGGATCACCAACAGCATAAAAAGGACAAATATTACCAATGCGTATATACAGTAGAAGAATCGCAGCAACTTCATGCGTGAATTAAATAGGATGACGGATAATTAAGGAAGTAAAGTACTACATATAAAATGATTATTCGGCCAGTGGCTTAATTATTAAAAAAGTATTGAGCCAGATCAATTTAACAGGCGAACTCACTTACAATCACAGCTCCATTCAGTTTCCAGGTCGATGACCGTAATGACCACCATACCTCTTTTAGAGGGGGCAAAAATGATGCGTACATCCTGTCCGTCACGGGTAGTCCCTTCCAATGCATATTTGGGATCAGGCCGGCCGGCGGGTTCGCTTTTCCGGTAGTTGATGCGGCCTTCCGCTAAGATCTCTTTCACTTCAGCCTCATCAATATGGCGGCATTGCATGCGGCAGCGCGCATGTTTAGTATAAATGAGACGATCAGGGTGGCGATCGATCAGATCTGAACCGGCAGGACCGCTTTCCGGGCCGCGCATCGCCCCATTCTCAGCATCGTTGCCGGCGTTCTCCCGATTGTCCCGGTCAGGCTGATGGTATTGCTTGTGACGCCTTTCTTTGTGTTGTTTGCGGGGCTCCTCGCTGCTGGTATTGGCGCCCTGGCAGGCCATTAATAAAACAGTGCAGAAAACGGCGAGATACGATAGTATTTGCTTCATAATGAATGAAAAAGTGGCAATTTAAGGCAAATGAGATAATGTGATAATGTGATAATTTGATAATTGAAATACAAGGTTTGATTAAATGCTTCCGGGAAAGCAGCAAAGAGATCTGAACATGCGGTGATCAAAAACCCAGACGGGAAGCTCCCCTTCTGTAAGCCGGGCGGCTGAATTATTTGATTATCTTTGCGGCCTCTATGGGCTCAAAAAAAACAGTGGCATTTCACACCCTTGGTTGTAAGCTGAACTTTTCAGAAACCTCTACCCTTTCACGTTTGCTTGAAAATGAAGGGTTTGAAAAGACAGCCTTTGAAAATGTGGCAGATGTGTATGTTATCAACACCTGCTCGGTGACCGATAATGCCGATAAGGAATGCCGGCAACTGGTACGGCGTATCCAGCGCAAATCGCCGGAAAGCCTGGTAGTGATCACCGGCTGTTATGCGCAGCTGAAACCAAAAGAAATTGCCTCTATCCCGGGGGTTGATATGGTTTTAGGCGCTGCCGAAAAATTTAACCTCGCCCAGCATTTGAAAGAGCTCACCAAGGGCGATGCCACTAAGATATGCAGCTGCGATATTGAGGAAGTAAGCGGTTTCCATTCCTCTTTCTCCCTGCACGACCGCACCCGTACCTTTCTGAAGGTGCAGGACGGCTGTGATTATAACTGTTCTTTTTGCACCATTCCCATGGCGCGGGGCAAAAGCCGCAGCGATCTGATTGAACGGGTGGTGGAGAATGTAAAAAAGCTGGCCGCTAATGGTGTTAAGGAAGTAGTGCTGACCGGCGTAAACCTGGGTGATTTCGGCAAAGGCCCGCAGGATGGTCTGGCAACGAACAGCACTGGCAGCCCCCGGAACAGGGAAGAAAATTTTTACGAACTGGCCCAGGCACTCGACCAGTTGGAAGGTATTGACCGGTTCCGCATCTCTTCTATAGAGCCGAATTTGCTTACCAATGACATCATTGAACTGGTAGCCAACAGCAATAGCTTCATGCCGCATTTTCATATTCCCCTGCAAAGCGGCAGTAACCGCATTCTGGGTTTAATGAGAAGACGGTACCGCCGTGAATTGTATGCAGAACGGGTGAAACTGATCAAAACCCTGATGCCGCATGCCGCGATCGGCGTTGACGTAATTGTCGGTTTCCCTGGGGAAACAGATGATGATTTCCAGGAAACATTCGAGTTCCTGCATTCGCTCGACATTACATACCTGCACGTATTTACTTACTCTGAGAGAGATAATACCCATGCGCTCACGCTGGGTCCCGTAGTGCCCATACCGGTCCGCCATGAACGCAACAAGATCCTGCGTAACCTGTCGTATATGAAATCGCAGTACTTCAGCCAGCAGTTTACCGGCCAAACGCGCAAAGTATTGTTTGAAGAAAACGAAAAAAGCGGCATGATGGAAGGGTATACCGATAATTATATCAAGGTAGTTGCTCCTTACAAGCAGGAATGGGTAAACCAGATCGTGGATTGGAAGCTGTAGGCTTCGGTTTATAGATTATATAAACTGTAATGTCGGGAGAAATGTAGAAGGTCTTACAAGTCCAGGTTACAGAGCCCGGTTGCCAGTTACCGGCCGCCAGTTACCAGTTACCGGCCACCAGTTTGCGGCCGCCAGGTTCGAGATACCAATTTAAACCGGGCACACCTTTATCGGCGCCTACTTGTTAACCTGTCAACTAATGAACTTATATTTATCACCGCTGTCGCCTTTCAACCTGTCAACGCTTCTTCATCATCCAGGCGGGCTTTGACTTCAACACCGTCTTATACACCGGACAGGTATTAATATGCGCTCCGGGCAGATAGCCGGTGCTCAAGAGGAATTCACCCACGATCTCTCCTCCGGTAAAGCGGAAGGTCTTTTTAAACAACTTTACCCATTCTTCTTTCGATAAGGGATGGTGGGCATCGAGCCAGTTCTTAAAGGAACCATGTTCCTGCTGGATCTGCAATATGCGTTTAGCGTTTTCAATAGCAGCATCGATCTTTAACCGGTTACGGATAATGCCGGCATCCTGCATCAGCTTTTCAACCTTTTTATCGCTGTATCGCGCCACCTTTTGAATATCGAAACCATCAAACGCTTTAAAGAAATTATCCTTTTTCTTCAGAATGGTCGTCCAGCTTAAACCAGCCTGGTTGATCTCGAGCACCAGCCGGGCGAATAATTCATTGTCGTCATTTATAGGAAATCCATATTCCTTGTCATGATAGTGTATATGCACATTACCTGCTTCCATCAGGGATACTGCCTGGCAATAGCTAGAAGGTTTTTCCATACGAACAAAAATAATGAGTTCCCGCTTCAGAAAAGCGCCGGTTAAAGCTTTAGAAAAGCGCCGGTTGAAATAAGAGGGCTTAAAGCACCTGTGCGACCTCCGGCGCCTTCCGCGTTCTGCGTTAAGCGTTTTGCGTAAGCGTTAAGCATCAGGCCCATCTCATACTAAATACACAACAAATAAGTTATTTTTTGCATGAAATAAGTGATTTTCTGTATGAATTTAAATTATGATTATGCGAAATATTTTACCCAAATGGAGTAGATTACATCCGGTTATAGTAGCACGGTGAATGGCATTAATATTACTAGGTATACGTTGTTAATTACATTCACACAGGAAAACACGGTTAAAAGCTCTGGAGTAGTATATTAATTATACACTGCTCAAAATCTTGCTATGCTTGCAGCGAACCATCCTTTAAACATATTGGTGGTAGAAGATAACCAAAGTGATTTCGTGCTCTTTTGTGAATATTTGAAGCTCAGCAAACTTCCCACTAAAAATGTATTTCGCGCCGAACGGCTCGGCGAAGCCATCCAGTTATTATCCGAACACCAACCAGATCTCATCTTCCTCGACCTGAGCCTGCCTGATAGTGATGGCATCCATTCTTTTGAGCGATTGAATAATGAAGCCCGGCATATTTCCATTATTGTATTATCGGGCCTGTCGGACCGGCAAATTGCATTGAATACGATTGCCCTGGGCGCACAGGATTACCTGGTAAAAGGCGAATTTGACGATAAGCTGCTCGCGAAATCCATCCAATACAGCATTGAACGCAAAAAGATCCTGCAAAAAGTAGTGGAAAACTTTGAGCGGTACAATACCCTTATCAAAGCCACCAGCGATACGATCTGGGATTGGGATCTGCGTACCAATGACGTCTTATGGAATGAGGGGATCCTTTCCATCTTTGGATATGACCCTGCCGAAGTACAAAATACGATTGAATGGCACCAGGAGAACATTCATCCCGATGACCGAGAACGTATTTTGCAAACCATCGATGAATGCATGAAAGAAGGCAGGGATCACTGGCAGGAGGAATACCGGTACAGATCGGCCAATGGCGTTTATAAGTTTGTGTATGACCGGGGCTATATTTTGAAAACAGAACACAATAAGCCCTATCGGATACTGGGCGCCATGATGGATATCACCGAACGGAAAAAAATGCAGGAAGAACTGGTGCGCAACCAGATCGAAACGCAGAAACTGATCACCCAGGTCACTATTCAAACCCAGGAACAGGAAAGGCGGGAGATTGGCCGCGAGCTGCACGATAATATCAACCAGATACTGGCTACGGCCAAACTTTGTGTAGATATGGCGCTGAATGAAGAGGAACACCGCAAGGAACTGCTGAGCAAGAGCTATGAAAACATTACCAGGGCCATCAATGAAATACGCATCCTGTCAAAAACACTGGTGCCCCCATCCCTGGGTGATATCGGCTTAAAGGAAGCCCTGCTGGAACTTATTGAAAACCTAACAGTGTCCCCTGAACTAAAAATAAAAATTAAAGCGAACGACAATCATATTGAAAATATGTCGAACAACAAAAAGCTCATCATGTACCGCATCGTACAGGAGCAGTTGAACAACATATTGAAACATTCAGGCGCCACCGAAGCGCTGATAGAATTAAAGACCATGCGCAACTGGCTTCAGCTGAACATTAAAGACAATGGGGTTGGTTTCGATACCCGCAAAAAGACCCGGGGCATCGGGCTGAACAATATCATCAGCCGGGTGGAAATGCAGAATGGAAAAATGGAGATCATCAGTGCGCCGGGAAAAGGATGTACATTAAAGATTGAAATACCGGGTTAGTTTACAGTTCAAAGTTAAACGTCTAAAGTTTGCGGCGGCCAATAACCAATTAACTACAAACCACAAACGACAAACAAAGGTTATGCGCATTTATCAGGAAAGTATTTCTTCAGGATATCCTGTAACAGGTTTGGCGTTAATGGTTTATTTCTAAATTCTTTTACAGAAGCTATTTTGCGGGCTTTTAACTCATCTTCGGGATTGAAAGAGGTAGTCAGCATGATCACAATAATGCTTCTCTTCCGTTCTTCTGGCAGGGCTTCGTATTTCTGTAAAAATTCCCAGCCATCCATAGCCGGCATATTGATGTCGAGGAAAATGATCTCCGGACTGGGACAATCTTTGTTTAAAGGGGCGGGCTGACCGGCGCAGGCAAGATAATCCAATGCTTCCCGGGCGCCCGGGATGATCTTAATGTGATGGGTACACTCCAACTCCTCAACAGCCAGTTTATTCAAAAAGTTTGTTGGCTCATCATCATCTATCAATAAGATACAATTTAATTTCGCCTTCATAACAAAGCAGGTTTCAAGATAGGTTAAAATGCGAATTCCAGGGGTGCAGCAAATCGTTTTATAAGAATTATAAGTCAGGGTTTAAACACACTTAACTATGCCCGAAGTGCCACGAACATGCTAATCGACTGTACAACAATAGCATCAATGGCTACATCGGCCAAAACAGCAACCTTTCATTAAAACGGATGTACGAAGCGGAAGTATTGGATGCAGGTTCCAATGGCAAGTTCACAACAGATCAAGGGTAAAATCAGGAAACCGGCAGGTCTTAATGCCCGTATGTTTTCTTAGGGTTACATGCTTATGGGTTTGTGTGGACTGTATAAAGATAAATTATAAACTGGAATTAAAATACAATTAATTTTGTCATCTATAGATTTTCACTTATGCGTTAGGTATACTAAAGCGTTTTTATAATAGGAATGCTTACAATCTTTGAAGGGTTACCAGTTGCCGGTTACCAGTTACCAGTTACCAGTTGCCAGTTACCAGTTGCCGGTTACCGGTTACCAGCCGCAGGTTACCGGTTATCAGTCAACCGGTCGCAGGTCTGCGGTTACAGGTCACTAAAAAAAAAGCCGGTAGCCAAACAGACTACCGACCTTTATCAACGTTATCTACTTTTATTAACTTAATCAACCACCAACTACTCCACCTTCCTGCTGGCCGATATTTCGGCCACCGTTCCAAACCAGCCGTAAATTTTCGTTGTACCGCCTGCCTGCATATTTTGCACATTGGAAGGCACATTGGTAAGCACCTTGGCAAATAAACCTCCATTGGTCAGTTGCTCCAGTACCTGCTGCATAAACTCGTGGCTGGGCCTCGACAATGAGCGGAATAACACTTTTACGTTATCACCTTTTTCATAAGGCTTTTCACCCGATGTAACCCCATCGCGGAACGGAGGGATGAAAGCAAAACCATCGGTGATCCCTTCATCACTGCCCATGGAACCATCAGCACTCAACATTTCACCCACGTAATGATTCAATTCACCATTGCGGTAAGTGCGGATCCAGGTATAATCCACTGCACCAACCGGGTCATGCGCATATAATTTTACATAATAACCGGCTTTATCTTCACCATCTTCTTCCTCATATTCCGAGGTCAGCGAATCGATGATGGAATTGCGCTTCAGTTCATCTGTTGCTTCAAACTGTTCGCCTTTCCATTGTATACTTAACTTATAGGTATGTCCGATTACGCCGATCGGATTGCTGCCGGCATTGTAGTTATAAGCGCCATTCTGATAAGTAAACGGATAAGATTTACCGGCGGTTAGATCGGTAACCGTTATTTGCGCATCGGAAATTACTTCGGGTGCGGTCTGGCTCATATAACTGGTAGCCTTTAAAAATTTGATGGTTTGCACACCCGGCTGATCAGTGAGCCAGGCATCCACGTAAGGAAGATCATCGCCATCGGGCAGGTCAAGGTCGATCACCCGTTCACAGGCGGTTACAGAAACAGCTAACAATAAAACGGAGATATATTTAATTGCTTTATTTCGCATCTTTTACAATTTATAAGTTCATGTTTATTAACAGCAGGCCGGTTAAAATTTAAAGTTCCAGGTTACAGAAGGGATCAGTGATCCGATGATGGATAAACGGATGGCTTCCTTCTTTTGCGGCTCATCTTTGTTCTGCTGGAAATAAATACTGTAGGCATTCTGACGTGCATATAAATTATAGATCCCGAATACCCACTCCTGCTTCATCTTTTTACCCTGGCGTCCTTTCATGGTAGCGGATACGTCTAACCGGTGATACGCAGGCAACCTGAAATCGTTCCGTTTGCCGGTACTGTTATAAGGGATCGGCATACCCTGGATATCCAGTTTCACATCAGGAAAGGTAGAAGGTGTACCGGAACCATAGGTGAAATTGCCGGAGAACTGCCATTTATCATTCAAGGTATACATCACACAGCTGTTGATCACGTGCGGACGGTCATAGCGGCTGAGGTACCAGTCGTCATTGCTGATGCCGGCTGTTCTGCGCAAGGATCTTGACAAGGTGTAGTTCACCCAACCCTGCCATTTACCGGTTTCTTTTTTCACTTCCAGTTCAACGCCATAGGCTTTTCCTTCGCCGGTAAGCAGATCGGCTTCTACCAGCTGGTTCAGATCGAGGTTGGCATTATCAATATAATCCAGCACATCATCCATCTTCTTATAAAAAGTTTCTACCGAAATTTCTACAGGCCAGCCGCTGGGCAATGTAACGAAGCCAACAGAGAACTGATCGGTCAAAGAAGGTTTGATATTATTGGTGCTGGGGAAATACAGGTCAACCGGCGTGGGCGAAGCTGTATTCGAAAGCAGGTGAATATATTGCGTGCTGCGGCTGTAACCAGCTTTGAAGAAGGTGTTCTTTTTCATTTCATAGCGCAATGAAACGCGCGGCTCAATAAAGGACCAGTCATTCACTGGTTTTCTGCTGGTCACTATTTCTTCGCGGTCAAGCGGCTTGCGTATATTGGCGGTCGTATCCCTGAAATGATATACAGAGGTTTTACCCAGGTAAGCATAGCGGTTAAGGCGAACACCTGCCTGTAACTGCCATTGCGAATTCATTTTCCAGGTATCTTCCAGGAAGGCAGCCATTTCAGAACCGTAGCGGCGTTTCAATTCAATTTCCGCTTTATTGCCTTCACTGGTGGCCGTTCCTTTGCCAGGGTAGAAATCATAATAGATCACGTTCACACCGGTCTTGATCGTATGTTTATTGCTTGCAAACCAGGTAAGCGAAGGCTTTACGCCATAGGTTTGAATATTGGAGATCCAGTCATAACCCTGTGGGATCTCATCATCAGAACTAAAATTCAGGCTGTAATCGTATTTTGAATAATATACACTGGTGTTCAGGAATAATTTGCGGTTGAACAAATGGTTCCAGCGGAAAGTACCGGTGGTGTTACCCCATTTGAAACTCACCTGGTCGCCAAAACCAAATACATCGCGACCTAAGTAACCGCTGAGGTAAATGGTATTTTTTTCATTCAGCTCATAGTTCACTTTAGCGGTGAGGTCATAAAAATACATGGTGCTGTTCCGGTCTTCTTCTTTCAGGAAGGGCTTGGCCAGAACATCAATATAAGAACGGCGGCCAGCTACGATAAAGGAAGAACGGTCTTTTTGCAGGGGACCTTCTATCGACAAACGGCTGAACACATTGCCGACACCACCATTCACGGCAAATTTCTGGTTATTCCCTTCTTTCATGCGGATATCGAGCACCGAAGATGTACGGCCACCGTATTCGGCGGGAAAAGCGCTTTTGTACATCGTCACATTCTTTACGGCATCGGGATTGAAGACCGAGAAAAAGCCAAGCAGGTGCGAAGAATTATATACAGGCGCTTCATCCATGATGATGAGGTTTTCATCCACATTACCCCCGCGAACGTTAAAACCAGCAGCACCCTCGCCCACAGTAGTAACACCAGGTAAGGTAAGCAGGGCTTTCACCACATCTGGCTCACCCATAAAGGCGGGGATCTTTTTTATTTGAGCAGCGCTTAGTTGTTGAATACCCATACCAACGGTATTGGTCCGGCGCAGTCTTTTTTCACCGGTGATCACCACCTCCTGCATGTCTTTACCGGCGGTGGCTAATGAGAACTCCTGGGTGGTATTCGCTTTCAACTCAATTTCTTTTTGATACGTTTTGAACCCTGAGTAAGAGATCAGCATGGTATATTTACCAGCAGGCAGGGTTACAGAATAATAACCATAGGAGTTTGTCATAACGGCTATGCCGGAAGGCTGCATGGTGATGGTTGCATTGATCAGTACTTCACCACTGGACTCATCTTTAACATAGCCGCTAATGGTGTATTTGCCGGTTTGTGCCTGTAAAGGCCCCATGGCAAATAGCATTAACAAAAATGGGACAAGAGAAAAACGCATCAACTGTCGAATCATAAAAATTGTGGTTTGAGAATATGTGACAACGGGGATTCTATTCCCCCCTATTTCTTCTAAAAATTTTTATCGTCCTATGGTCAGCCCGAACGATCATTCGTTGCAAGGCATAAAAAATAAGCGGAACAGAGCCCGGCCGAACACATAAAGCAATAATCGAATACATGGCAGCAAAAGAGAACAGTTCGTAGCATAAGCCAGGTTATTATTACATGATAAATTCAATAGAACATGCATAATACCCAGCTACCCCAACTGATAAGGCAGACGAATAAGCCGTTTACAGATTGCAAAATTGAAACAAAAAGATGGGTAATTTTTCTTTTTGGCCGAGAACTTACCGATATTTTACCGGTGCGTTGGAAGCTTACCACATGTCTTCGAGGTGTTGGGCGGTATACGTTTCATTCCGGCTTTTAAAAAGACTGCCCTCGTTGCGTTTCAGTTTCAAAACCGGCTTTCGGAACCGGCCCGCAATCCACGCAACAGGCACTAAAAAAAAGAAGAAGATCAGGGTGAGCATAATTTTACCGGATATAAAGCCCAATGTTTCGCCGAGCTTCATCCACAAGAGATGTATTTTTTCGGCCAGTGCAGGTAAAAATACGCCGATGCCTGCCGTTGCAATAGCAGCTATCAGCACATACCGGTTCTGCCCCAGATAATACCATACCAGTTGCGCCAGTACGAGCACCAACATTGTTTCCAGCGCTTTTACCCGCATATTTGATCAGAATAATGTATAAATGAAAGGAGCAAGTGATGTTCCACCAAGGATGATGAGCACCCCGATCAACAATAAAATAATTATCAATGGCAATAACCACCACTTTTTCCTGGCGGTGATAAATTTCCAAAGGTCTCTTAATAATTCCATGTATACAGCAATTAATCCAATACAAATTCCTGTTTCCAGTTATCCTTTTCCGGCCAAACAGGTTGTAGTTGTTTGTCAAAAATAAAATTCCCGATCACCAGGTAATCCATATCTGTGCGCATAAAGCAGCGATAAGCGTCTTCCGGACTTTCAACTATCGGTTCACCCCGGACGTTGAAACTGGTGTTGATCAACACCGGACAAGCGGTTTGGGCCTTAAAGATATTCAACAGTTTCCATAAGCGGGCATTGGTTGTTTTATGCACGGTTTGCAAACGTGCCGAATGATCGACATGCGTAACGGCGGGAATGTCGCTGCGCGTATAATACAGGGTAGCTGAGAGGCTGCCGCTTTTGAAATCATCCGGGTAAGGGATCTGCCGGTTTTTCCTGACCGGTTTTACCAACAGCATATAGGGTGAACTACCTGTAAATTCAAACCAGCTCGACACATCTTCCACCGGTACCACCGGTGCAAAAGGGCGAAAGCTTTCCCTGAATTTGATCTTCTCATTTACCTTTTTTTGCATTAGCGGGTTACGGGCATCGGCCAGGATGCTGCGGGCCCCAAGCGCCCGGGGACCAAACTCCATCCGCCCCTGATGCCAGCCAATGACAGCGCCATTGGCAATAAGTTGCGCCACTTCCTTCAATAGGGCATCTTCCTCCTCGACCAGCTTGTACGGCGCCTGAAATTTCCGGCTCATGGCCTCAAGGTCCTTAGCTGAATACTCAGGGCCCAGGAAGGAACCCTTCAACGCATCCAGTTGGCCGGGATCTAATTTGCGGGTGCGGTCAAAATAAATATAATATGCGGCACAGGCCGCGCCCAATGCGCCACCGGCATCACCGGCAGCCGGTTGTATGAATATTTCCTGGAACAGTTTTGCATCATCGATCTTGCCATTGGCCACGCAGTTCAGCGCCACGCCACCGGCCATGCACAGGTGATCGGCCCCGGTGAGTCGTTTTGCTTCCTGCGCCATTTTCAATACAGCTTCTTCGGTAACGATTTGAATGGCCATGGCCAGGTTGCAATAAGCCTGGGTTAATTCCGATTCAGGCTTACGCTTTGGGATGCCAAACAATTTTTCCCATTTGGCATCAGGCACCATGCGCAAACCGGTCGCATAATTGAAGTAGTGCTGGTTCAGGAAGACCGACCCATCTACTTTCAGATCGATCAATGTGCTTTTTATTAATTGCACAAATTGCTTCACCTGCTCACTCCGCGCATCACCATAAGGCGCCAGCCCCATCAGCTTGTATTCCCCCGAATTCACTTTGAAGCCGCAGAAATAGGTAAAAGCAGAATACAGTAAGCCCAAGGAATGCGGAAAATCCAGCTCTTTTAAAATGGTGATCTTATTCCCTTCGCCCAGGCAAATGGAAGCGGTGCACCACTCTCCCACACCATCGATGGTTAAGATCGCCGCTTTTTCAAATGGCGATACAAAAAAAGCACTGGCCGCATGCGAAAGATGATGTTCGGGGAACAGGAGCTTCAGTTTCTTTTTATCGACCGGCTCAATGGCATTAAGGCCTTGGCGGATCAGCTTTTTCAAAAAGAGTTTTTCTTTGACCCAAATGGGCATGGCCGTGAGGAAGGAACGCCAGCCTTTAGGCGCATAGTTATAGTAGGTTTCCAATAAACGCTCGAATTTCAGAAATGGCTTTTCGTAAAAGACCACGGCATCCAGATCATTGATTGACCGGCCGGCATATTGCAGACAGTATTTGATGGCGTTTTCCGGAAAAGCAGCATCCTGCTTTTTACGGGTGAACCGTTCCTCCTGGGCGGCAGCGAGCACTTCCCCATCCTGGATGATAGCAGCGGCTGAATCGTGATAAAATGCGGAGATACCTAATATGGTCATGCGGGTCAAATATAAACCGATTTACTCATTTTTATGAGCCATGGCGTAAATCACGGTATTTGGGCAGCCAGCCAGCTGGCAATAGCCTGGTTGGCAGCGGCGGAGGGATGGCCATCGTCCCGGATAAAATTCTTTTGATCCTTCAGATCAATGATGGAAGCGACCGGGATCACCCGCACGCCCAACTTCGATAGGATCTCGAATTGCTGGTTGATCTTTGCCGTTGAGATATCACTGAGCGGTTTATAAAACCAGTTATAGTCCGCCCAATTTAAAATTACCAATCTGCCGCCGGAACGATTGATCTTTTTGGCCATTTCCTGAAACATCAGAAAGCAACGGTTATAATCCGCCTGGGAAAGGTTTTTAGCCGCTGCCCGGTAAGCGATCTGATGGAGATTGTCTTTTATGACGGTAAATGCGCCAAAGCAACTGGCATAGAAAGCCAATTTATCGCCTTTAAGCGCTTTATACCTGTATGCAGGGCCCAGGTTGACGAGGGTATCCTCTTGAACCTCAAAAAAAGGACCGGCATTATTCCAGCTATAAACGCCATTGGCGCGCAGAATATGATCGTAAAAGAAAGGATAGATGAAGGTGCGGCTATGATTATCGATTTGGCTGTATTTTGAATTGAACAACTGGTATACCTGGTGAATACCATAACCGATACAGGCCCTATTTACCGTAGAAATATCAGCCGTGGCGCCATAACGGTAAGGCAGCGACAGGCTATCGGGCAATCCCTGTCCAAAAGTAAGACTGCAGCCCAAAAACACTACTTCTTTATTGGTGTTATTGCTTTTATAGCCTTTGCGAAAGTTGAAATGAATACCAGTACGGGAAGTATCCGCGAGGATTGTATAGGAGGTATTATAAACGATATCGCCATTGGGGAAGCTGTTCAATACATTAAATACTGCCGGCCCATTGAATTTGTAGCCCAGTAAAGAATCATTGACATAAAGACTAAAAGGATAGACTTTATCTGTTGAATCCTTTTTTTTAATGATGGTGCGGTAGCCGAATTCGATCAACAAAAGCGATAACAATACCGATGCACCGGCCATGAACATGTTACTTAATGATTTCCTGCTCCTGAAGGTAAAGGATAAGAAAAACAATAAAAAACCGAGCGCAATCAGGGCGATTATCTTTTTTTCCATAACAGCTGCCAAAACTATGGAAATTATTTCCATTTTATCCAAATGGAAGTATTGCTACTATCGGCGAAAATATGTAGTGGTGACGGTTAGAGTGATGATATGTTTTCGGGGAAACAGCTGTTTAAAGCTGCTCCCCAAAAACGCTGATTGAACTTACTATATGATTACAACGATGCCGGCAGGTTTAATATTTACTGATACCCACCCAAGAGGTACCGGTGTATTTAACGGTGATGGCCCCGCGGGTAGATATACTGTTCGACTCATTGGTATCTAAACCAGATAAAATTACTGTATTGGCAGTGTGAAGGTTCTTGATGGTTATTTCCCGGTCCAGGGTACCGGTGGGTAAAGAAATAGTTGCTTGTCCGGCCCCGTAGTTTACAAATACCACATCAATATCGGCAGGTATAGTATAGGAAGCGCCGGTAACGGTGATGCTTTTGCGGGTGGGTGATTGGGAGCGTTTTTTAATTTGGCCATTGTTATCTACGACAAGAATGCTGTCGCTGCTGCTGGTGGAGGCGGGAAGACGCATTATAAAGAAATTAGTATTCTTATTATCATTATTTCTAAAGAAAAATCCCTCACTGTTTTGGCTATACCGGCTGATGGTACCGGGTGCCCCACAACCAATTACCAGGCTATCAGACTTATTTAAATTCAAAAAAATAGACTTGTTAGTTTCAGAATTATTGGTATAAATATGTATAGGTCCTTTTTCAGCGAAAATATCGATTTGCTTGGGATCGTAATCAGTCAGAAGTCCCATGCTGATGCCTACGGTTGATCCTTCGCCTGTACTCATATCAAAATCGCCTGTAGTAAGAGATAATTGTTGAGTATTAAACGATAAACCAGAGGCACTTCCAAAATTGCCGCTGGTTTTTCTGGTATCCAAATCAATATACTCCATATTCATCGTTTGGCTGGTAGAATAAACTACATCAGGATTACTTGCATTCTTCACTATCAGGCTGTAGCCTTCCAGGCTATCCATTTTCATTTCACTGCTATAAAAATCATCCGATGTTTTTGACTTAAAATACAACTCACCAAAATTGGTAAGCTTCATGGAATGTGATAAACCATTATGAATCCGGTTCCCCGTAAAGGTCAGATCAGCATTCGCAAAGTTTTTATTGCCTCTCCCCAAATGAATGGTATCACCACCTATCACTACAGAGGTATCGTCGAATTGAGACACTCTTCTAAACTCGGTTCTACCGCGGCCTTTGTTAAATAAGAAACCGGGTACATTTTGCGTATGGTTCTCGATGATCAGTTCTGCTGTATCGCAGGTGTTGGTGATCTTTACACTATCAGCCTTGATGGTGTAGATGTATTGGGCATAGAGGGCTTTTTCAATGCAAAGCAGGGTAATGACAATAAGGATCTTCTTCATAATAATATATCTGTATTCGTTTTACTGTTAGTTCCACTTGAGCCATACAGTACCGTCACTGATCAATTCAATGGTGCTTTGATTCGGAATGGAGTTGGTGGTTGTATTGTCAGGTAAGGTTATTGAAGAAGAGAAGGTCCACCAGTTAGCGCTACTGTTCCTGTTCCAGATGTATATTTTCTGACCAGCATAAGCTGAAGCAGCAGGAAGAATAACGCTGTGACTGCCGGTACCGGTAAGATCAGGCAGTTTGGTAACAGTGCCTATTGCAGCAGTAACATCAGAGGTACTGGCTCCGCTTATTACAGCCATTGAACTTGTTGAGGAGCCTGGCCATGATTCTAATTTGTATAAATTCCCCTTTGCATCGGCTACAACCGGTTTATACATGAAAGTATCTGATTTGGAAAGGATGTTGGGCAGTTTCAATGTATCGGTAAATAAACCGTTTCCCCGTACCGCCAATCTATCGGTTAAGCGATAGCTGTCAGTACCAATTCCAACATTCCCATTCCGGTAAAAGCGGGTAAAATGATGATGATACTGTCCTACACTGATTTCCACAAACATACCAGGTGCATTTTCCGGATACATAGCATACGTATATTTATCGCCCGCTGAGAAAAAAAGACATCTTGTGTCTATATTGGCATCATTTCTAAACGACACTACACCCTGACGCGTAACAGTATCTTTCATATAAAAATTTATCTGTGGATAAGAAGTTTGGTTGCCACCGCGAGGGCCCTGAATGCCAAAACCATAATCTGCCGTGTTTATTAAAAAATTTCTCGAGCCTGAACCTAAATTGAAAATCAAATTCTTTGAGTTCAGGTCGATTACTGTAGAATCTTTGATTAACCGACCTCCCAGTTGCACATCTTTTCCGCCCATACTCAAACCATTGCTGGCGGTTGTGTTCCCTCTAAGCATAAATGTATCATTACCCAAAACCAATGTTGAATCATTTAGCTTTACGCCTCTTTTGAATTCGGTTCTTCCTTTGCCCTTATTGAACAGGAAGCCCGGCACATTTTGCGTATGGTTCTCAATGATCAGTTCCGCCGTATCGCAGGTATTAGTAATCTTTACACTATCTGCTTTGATAGTATAGATGTATTGAGCTTGCAGCGCCTTGTTGAAGCATCCGAGGATAAGGAAAAACAGCATTTTTTTCATATAATGGTATTTACTGAATAAACATGTCGTATTATCTTTTTTCTTTTATTAATGCTTTCAATTCAGCCATCTCTTGTTTTAACAATTGCAGTTCTTTATCCTGTTGAATAGAATATAAAGTCAACTCTTCAATTTTCTTCAATAAGGCAGCCTGATTGTTACCAATGTCGATGCCTTTTTTCTGCACCTCTGCAGCTGAAGGAATACCGGGCAAATGATTATTTTGTTTAATAAAAGCTTCCACTTCATTTAATCCAGGAAGTTTATAATCTTTATTGAATACATAGTCGGGCCAGCGGCCGGTTTGCGTGATAAGCATTTTTTGGGCGGAAATGCGGCCATTGACTGCCACGTCAGAATTTAAAGAACCATTAAAAGATGAACCTGACTCTTCTCTGTAATAGAGGTTTCCATTGGCATCGGCCACTACAAAACGGGTGAGACTATTATTGCTACTCAAACCACCGAGGCGAACAGTGCCTGTAGTATGTAATTGAGCTGTAGGCGTCTGCGTGCCAATACCCACCCGACCCACCATATTTACCGCTAAACCGGGTGTGTATTGTTTGCCGTATACATTTAACGCCAACTGATTATCGGGTAAAAGCTGATAATATCCCGGATCGATGGTCACCAGTGTGCCTGTAAATGCGGTGCCAATACTATTTTGAAAACGATGCTGATCGCTGTTACTATTGGATTGATACGTAATTCCCCTTTCAGAAAAAATCCTGGCTCTACTACTTTCCTGATTGAATAAAAGTCCATTACCGAAAAATGCAGTCATATTAACCGCTTGAGCAATATTACCTCCCACCGCAACATCACCAGCAAGAGTGGAGTTACCCATTACCTGAAAACGATTACCATTATCGGTAGTTGTTCCAATTACTACATTTTGCGACTCTGTAACACGCATTGCTTCACCTTCTGAAACTCCGGATATAAAATGTAATTCACGCCCACTTATTTTTAAATCAGCTCTCACATTACCACCCTCTGCTCCGTTTAGTACGGTTCCAAACCAATAATGATTTTTTCTGCTAATGTAATTGCCGGCCCCTTCACGCCATTCACTGGTATCAGATACCAACATAACGAGGGCAGACGAATTAAAGGGTCCTCCTGTATTTCCAAAATAGAAAGGATTAGAAGCTATGGACACCCGTCCATCAGAAGCGATCCGTAGCGCAGGATTACCTACCCACCATGAAGAAAATGTCACATTACTATTTCCTAGTCCAATGTGACCATCACGTTCTATCATTATATTCTTATACTTTGCACCATTATCGTTAGAAGTACGAAATAAAATGTTTTGTCCATCCCATGTATTTATCGCCCGCCCTATTTCTATACGATCGCTTGGTCTCGACAAATTTGCCGAAATCGTTACTACGCCGTTGCCCGCCACTTGCAATTTATCGCCGTTGTCTGCAATATTACCTATGTGGAAATTGCCTGTATTCGTAAAACGCCCGCGGAAACTGTTGTTTGTATAGAAATCGATATGATTGTTGTCCAGAGTTCCCAACACACCGGTTGAGCCGAACCGGTTGCCACCCTGCAGCCAGGGATTCATTCTTAATGTATCACCACCTACAATGTAAACACTATCGGTTAACTTGAGCAGTCCTCTTCTAAATTCTGTTCTTCCGCGCCCCTTGTTGAACAAAAAGCCCGGCACATTTTGAGTATGGTTTTCAATAACAAGCTCCGCCGTATCACAGTTGTTGGTGATCTTTACACTATCGGCTTTGATGGTGTAGATGTACGGTTGTTGGGCATGGAGGGTCTTTTCGAGGCACACAAGTGCCAGAACGAAGACAATTCGCTTCATAAACGATTATATAATTTTATTAATGCTATTTCCTTTGGAGCGGTTTCAATTTCACCATTGCGGCCAGCTGTTAATCCCGGCTTTTTATTTTTTAATTCAAGAATTTCCGGCTGTTGTTTTTGCACGGTTTCTCTTTGGCGTTGGAATTCTTATTTATTAATGAACCTGCTGCTGTATACTCCAGTTCGCGTATAAAGGAGCGCAGCTGGTTGTTGCATTATATCTTCACAACAACAACCATTACGCTATTCTTCTTATAAAACCGGTAAAACCTTTATCTAAACCGAAGGGAGGTAATCAACTCCGTTTACTACCCAGTATTTCTCTGTATCTGGAATTAACTCATAAAAGTTCTCATACTTCCCAACCCACATATCTGGAACAAATTCCTCAAAAGTTAAATATTCTGGGAAAAACGAAAAAAGCACCTTTTTATCAAAGTCTATAAATAGTGAAGGAAAAAGATGTCCTTTTGTTTCCCAACTTTCGATAGGCATATTTTTAATAATCATGTCACTCAACTGTTCCTTGGTAACTAAATAACCTTTAATTACCTTTTCAAATGACGGCCAATTTTCTGTATCAAGAACCTGGAAATTATCCCTCAAATGATCTTCATATTCTGTATTATCATCTCCTAAGCTTTCAAATATAGATTCCCATTTATTGTAATCAAGCACCCAGTACTCCTTGTCACTTAAATACCAGGAATATTTTTCCTTAAACTTGACTAATACAATAATATCAACGCTATATTCCGGGTTTAAACTCATAATTCTAACTGTTTTATTTATTAAAATCAAATGTCTTTCCAGAGCCAGGAACAACAACCTCATTTAACCACTGTGACCATACAGGGGGTAATTCCAAAGAATAACCTGGTTGTCTTGGATCCACAACCTTTGGCGCCAACATTTTTTGATTATTTGGGTTGCTTTTATATCCTTTTTGTTTTATTGCATATTCCTGTATCATATCGTCAAACCAGGTTGGAACTTCAAAACTAATTACGGAAGAACCGGGACGACGGTATTTTTGGAAATACAAAGCATGGTCCCATCCATTTGTACTAACATTTAATGTTCCCGTATTGAAAGTTACGTTACCTGCATCATCTATCATAACCCGGCCTTGACTAGCTGCAGTTCCAGTTCCACCTTGAACGCGCCAATATATCTTAGTATTTGCAGTATTTGCGGTTGCACCTTTTTTTGTTACACCTGAGGTTGTCGCTCCGGAATTCGCTGTAGTTGACCTTTCGGCTGTTTTCGCAGCAGCAGCCGCTTTTTGTTCCGTTTTTAAAACTGTGCTTTTAGGTCCCTGAAATACTTTTCGGGTAAGTAAAAATCCGCCAAAATTTTCAAAAGCACTCCAATAATTGTCAGGGTTTTTCCAATCTGACCACGAGATACTTTTGAATCCCTTAATTGCATCGTCAAAAGTATCACCTACTTCCTCATTAAGTTGATTTATTACTCCGGAAGCGCCTTGACGACCAAAAGTCTTTACATATTTTACACCTGTATTCCATGTTGAAGCAATGCCATTATAAGTACCAACCAATGCGTTATATGGTGCATTACCGAGACGGTCAACGGTAGATTTCGACTCGTTTTTTTCTATATAAGGCAACTCCTCGTTTCCATCCAAATCCA
Organism: Longitalea arenae; assembly: GCF_016924755.1. Lineage (GTDB taxonomy): Bacteria > Bacteroidota > Bacteroidia > Chitinophagales > Chitinophagaceae > Niastella > Niastella arenae. The sequence goes on from NZ_JAFFJX010000008.1 coordinate 276,208, forward strand.
ATGCATAAATAGGTTTATTTCCAGCAAATTGAAATGGAGTATACCATGGATAATCTTTAGTCAACGGATCCACACTCAAAAACTTCCCTAACCGCGGATCATAAAACCGCATCCCATAATCCTGCTGCTCTCCCACTCCCTTCACCTCATTATCATTCTCCTTGCCATTAAACCCATACCTATACCCGCCGGCATTATAACTCCTTCCTGGCTGCAGCATTCCAAAGGGATAATAGTCCTGCGCACTTATGACCTGTGGATTGAAATAATCTACGATGCTGTTATTAGAAGAAACCCCAAGTTTCTTATCATTCACAGTCACGAGTATGTTCCCTAAATGATTGCCAAGTTCAAAGAGCTTGTTACCCCGCACAAAGGTAAGACTATCGCCCGTACCGAGTAATGGCATCGTTATTTTCGATGAATCAGCGCCAGGCTCCGGCTGATAACCCATATCCAATTTACGTCTGAACAAGCCTATCCGGCTACTTCCATACAAATGCAATTCAGACTGTGTTAAATGGCCATTATTCACTGCAGGTTTACCCGACTCATACACACTCATTACATTACCCTGGGCATCTCTTACATACCATGTCCGCGCCGTATCTGTTGATCCTGATCTTATAACCGTTTTGCCGATCCGGTTTCCACCGGCATCATAAACATATCTTATATCAACACTATCTCCTTTGACAATGCGGCTTATTTTTCCATACACTGTCCAACTAATGCTGGTGATCCCTTCCGCATTATCTTTAACCAGGTTCCCGATAGAGTCATATACATAGTTTCCGGCAGCCTGCGCATCTATATCAACATCGTAGTTACCAGCAGGCACTGTATCGTAAACGTAGTCCAGTTGATTGGTACCTGGTTTATAACCGTAAGCCAGTTTGTCCATATCCATTGGCTTGCCGCCTGTCGTATTGCCATTACGTTTATAAGCCAGGATATTCCCATTGGCATCATAACTCACCCGCTCCTGGAAGTCACTTTGATGCGTCAGATCTCCCCATGTATTACCTGTCTTTTTCCAGGCATCCATAGCTACGATCCTATTAAGCTGATCGTACTGATAATTGTACAAAAGCGGATTACCCAGTTTCTCGATGTTCACCGCCATACTGCTGATGTTTCCATTGTACAGCGGTCTATAAGCGCCTCCCAGCACCGCACCTACACCTGCATCCATTGGCGTAGCGCCGCTGATGGCTTTATAATCTCCATTATAATAATTGAGCATCACATTGTAGGCGGTTTTTCCAACCACACTGCCTGTACTGCCATCGGGTTTTAATGTGTAACCTGCGCCAACATGCACATCCGGATTGATCGACTTTAACCAGCCCTGAAGGTTGTACGCATAGTTTACGCCCTGCACCTGTTGCTCGCCCAATACGGTACGTGCCAGCGGGCCATGATCATAATACTCATAGAAGGCGTCATTATCCCAGTTGATACTATCTGTACTCGTAAGCACATTCGTTATCCGGTTCTCAGCATCGTATATGTATTTATGATAAAACGCATCTGGCTGGCCGGGCTGATAACTTACCTGGTTCACTTTACCGCTTACCAGGTCATAGTCATAAGCAATTTTCTTTACACCAATCTTGTTATCATATAGAACGCCTTGCTTATAATACTGCAACAAGGTATCTACATTACCAAGGATATCATATGTGTAAAAGCTGGCGGCAGCGAAGTTAAAACTGCCTAGTTCATTAGCCTTATTGTACAAAGCAGTCCATGACACGCGGTTGCGCAGGTTCCTTGTCTTCAACACGGGGTCCACACCCGGATATTCAATATCATAGGTAGTTTTAGTGATCTGCTCTGCGGTGGGCGCTGCGCTTGTCAACCAGGCTTCCAGGGCGCCCTGGCTTCTGCTGGTAACATCGGCCATGGCTGTGCTGCTGGTTAACTGTCCAACTTCTGTGATCCGGCCTATGAGATCATATTTTGTATAGCTGTATTGTGCGCTGTCCTGCTGTTTAGCATTCTGCGACACACTTAATCTTCCCAACCGGTCGTACCAGAAGGCGCTTGTTCCTCCATCGGGTGAATGCTGCGCCACTACCTGGTTCAGGGTATTGTACCGGTAATCGGTATACAACGTATGTCCCGGCAGTTTTTCCGTTCCAGCAGCCCTGGCAGCCTTCACCTGCACCAATTCCAGCGAATCAGTTATAGGATGCACACCTGCTGGTGGTACAGTACGGATCAGATTACCCGCCTGATCATAATAATATAATGTATAATGATATTCATTCTTGGTATAGGTAACCGTAAACGACTCATAGCGGTAAGCCTGCAAACATTCTTCAATATAGTTCCGCTCAAACGCCCCCGTCAGTGAATCGGTATATACTTTGTGTAATTCCGTTCCTTTACTGATTGCAAAGAAAGTACTATCTGAACAGGCGCCTATGTATTCATCTCTGAAGGGCGGCAGTACAGGCTGTGATTTACCACACAACCTCGGCCCATCATACAATTCGTAACAATTGCCGCTGCCCGGGCAGGTCAGGCTCGAGTCTTTGGCTAACACCGCCATTGGCGTTAAACTAATTTCGGTGTTTGCAGGCGTTACAAACTCACTGGCCACAGGCGCCCAATTGATGCGGCCCAAGATAGGATCAGTACTACCCAACTCAACTGTATTATCATAACAACCGAAATTGGGTTTTATCACCAGCATCACCATCTGGTTATTGTTATCGCCCACCAGCGCAAAACTGCTATCGCTCTTTTGTATTAGGCGGCCAACGGTTTGTTTGCCCGGTAATGCCGTTTCTGCCGACCACATCAAAGTTCCAGCGGCATCCATCCGTTGCCAGATAATATGCTGGCTGTTATTGCCCGTTTGTGCAATCATATAACCTCCATCGGTAGTAGGGAACACGGCCGAGGTTACCATCTTATTGCTACCCGCTGGTACATTGAAGCGTTTGTATGACGTTACTTCGCCACTCTTCGTTAGCTTAACCACCGACACCTGCTGATTGGTGGTGCCCAGTTTTTCGGCATTATTGGCCATAATTAAATAGCCATTGGCTGTGGCATAAATATCGCGGAACCAAACACTCTTGGTATCACTGGTGCTATCGGCATAATGCCAGGAGCATAGCAGACTGCCATCGTGTTTATCGATGCGGTGCACAACGCCAAAATAGCGATCACTTACATTGCGGTCATAAGCGGCGCCGGTCACCAGCAGCGTATCGGCATCCTGCAACAGGCCGTAAGACGGAGAACCATCATAATCCACGGTATCTGCGCCCGGGTTATAACAGGCATAACTATTATTCTGCAAGCGGCTGGTGCCAAAACGGTGTGTCCAGTTGATCGTACCATTGCTTTGCAAACTGGTGAGTACAAACTCGCCAAAACCAGTGTGTTGGTTATATAAGCCCAGTGCAGCGTAGCCTCCATCGGTAGTCTGGATGATATCATAACCTCGCTCACCCAACGGCGTTCCAAACCCGATCGTTTTTTCCCACAGGACCGCACCGCTTGCATCAGTCTTAACAACCAGTATGGCGCCGCTGGAATAATGTCCCGATTTTGTTGTACCAATGGCGATGTAACCATTATCTGAAGTACGCCGTACCCGCTTAAAGTAATCATCACTGCTGCCTTCATATTGTTTCGACCATTGAATGGCGCCAACGCTGTCCGTTTTTATCAGCACCGCATTCGAACCCGTTTTACCGGCCATGATATAACCAAAATCAGGCGTAGCCTGCACATCTTCCAGTTTACCAGAAGCGGCCGCCAGGAAAAATCCTCCAATCCGCTGGTCAACACATTCGGTAACATTGCGGATCAACCCGGCTGAGTCGGCACACTGTTTCATAAACTGCAGGTACTCCCAACTTTGCAGGGAATAACCCAACCGGTTATTCATATAGTTCTGGAAAAGCGTATTGCGCTTGATCTGCAAGGTATCATCTGCTTCTGCTATACGCGGTGTATCGTTGGGATACGCCTGTTTAAAGCCTTGATACAACTCCTGCACTACGGTGCAAGAGGTACATACTTCCCCGGCATTACATTGCAGGGCCGGTGGCAGGTAAATGGGCGTTTTCAGGAACGTACAGGCTATACCCGCTTCCGTGGGAACAGTAAGGGTGTTACACACATTGCGCAAAATCTCAAGATCACTGTCGGTCATGGTTACCCCTTGCGTTCTTTTAATATAAGCCGCAAAACTGCCATCGCCACTGCCCCGTCTTTTGCCTACTGTATAACGGATATAATGATCATTGATCAGTTTACACTCACATTCCGCCGGTTTGGTAAAGACCGGTTTGTTATAATATACCGGTTGTTTGTCATAGGGACCAGGCATCGTGATCAACTCTGCATTACAATCTACATTATTGGTTATGCCATGCGTATTGTTATAGTTGTCTAAAATCTCTTTAAAGCTGTGATAGCCCTGATAATCTCTTCCGGCAGGCAGGGTACTGGCGCCAAATAAATGCTCCAGATCGCAAGCCGTGCGGCACAGCCCCTTTAACAAGGGCAGGATCGTATTTAAAGCACCTTCATTATAACAGCCTGACAATTGCGCGCGCCATTGTTCTACGAGCGCCGTACAGTGCTCATCAAACATTTTATTCAGCTCCTGCTGGCCGCCGGCCTTGGCCTCGTTCACCTTATCAGGATCATTCATATAATCAAGCCCTTCATCGCTGGCAGCCTGTTTGGTATCTTCTGTAAACTGCGGCTGATGGCCTTTATCAATGAGCTCCTTACGCGTCGGGATCTTATTTTTAAAGGCTTGATTGAGCGGCGTACAGCCCGTGGGATTGTTCACCAGTTTGTTGATGATGTCCTGTTTCGCCGCCAGATACAACTGACGGAAGGTTTGCCAGGCCTGGTCAAGATCACCGTCGCACCAGGAAGGATCAAAATTGCGTGACTGATTGCCGTTATTGTGGTAATAACTCACGCAGGCCGTATTACCTGAATCACACTTCACGATCGCATTGGCCATACTCCACATATTTACCATCGGGCCGTTCTTCAACTGCAGGTACTGATTCAGTCTTGTCTCCAGCTCCGCTTTTTTATCGGGACGTAAAGTTATAAACGGATCCAGGTTACTGGTATTGATCGGATACTTACCGCTCAAGCTTTGTATGCCTGTAGGGTTCAGGTAACCTGAATCAATGGCATCATGGTAGTTGTCGACCTTCTCCATCCGGCGGTCCCACACATTGCTGGCCTTTAACGACTCCAGCACCTTCAGCTTGCAATACTCCGGGTGATAAGGCAACAACGCTTCGGCCCAGCTCGTGCGGAAGTTCTGCGTAAACTCCAGCTTCGTCAGTGCGTTCGGTTCTACCATCAAATTCGTCTGCAGGTTGTAGACCTTGTCAGGTTGCCCATTGGCATCACGGTACACCACAGCTTCGAGTTTGAATACCGGATCATAGGTAAATTCTTTCTTCGGATCTATATAAAAGATCGAATAAATATCTTCGCCGTTCTCTTTGGTCGTATCGGCATACTGGCCGTAGGGCGGCGTCAGGTCCTGCAACATCGCAGCCCGAACATCATTATCGGTGGAAGAACTATCACCACAAAGTTCATTACAGGCTTCGATGGCGCTTTTATAAGCCAGTGCTATTTGCGTTTCATAACCTGCCACGTCTTCCGGCGCTATACCGGTTTGCGTAATAAATTTTGTGCGGTACTGCTCCAGCGTGCCTACACTGGCCCGGCAGCCATCACAGGTGGGCTCACAGTTAGCGTTCTGCGCTGCAATCAATGTACGTTGCTCCGTGATAAAATCCTGCAGTGACCGGCAGGTATTATTGGGCATGTACACGCTATCGCGGTAGTAATTAAAGGCATCCCGGTTCACTGTAAGCCGTTTGGTTACCTGGTAACTGCCTGCAGGCAAATACAGGGTAAACTTCAGATCCACCGGTGAGGGGCTGCTGCATGCAGGCGTAATAGCACCCAGGGAAAAATTACGCAGCACCGTATCAAATGCCTTTTTACCGGGCAAGAGCTGGTTATTGCAATTGTCGGTGATCGTTACCTGAAGATCGTATAAACAGGTATAACAAATATTTTGTTTATCACAGTTCTGCTCTATTAAAGAGGCTGGATCGAGCTTATATCTAAAGGTGTGCTCCCCCGGTTTGGATACTACCAGCGATTTCTGGCTCAGCAGGTCCCAGTTCTGAATGAACCTACCAGCAGAATCGACCAGGTTCTCCGTCACCTGGCGGCTGCCGTTCGACGCCAATGGCGCTATACCCGTCGGCGCCTCTCCGGCCAGGCCGGAGGCAATGGTGCGGCCATGCATATCTACATAACTGATGCTGAACTGTCCGTTGGCATCCCGCACCATATTCTTAAAGTAGTGCGAGGCATCTCCTACATCCGTACCAAACAGGCCATCCAGTTCCTTCTGATCGGGCGTGCCATAATAATATTTTGTTTCATGACCACTGCCCAACTGGTGGTCAGGCCCTACGCCACTTTGCCGGCTGATGCGGCCCGTATTATCAGGTGTATATTCCGTTTCGGTAAAGGGATAACCTTGCGCATCGGGAATGAACTGGTTCATCCCGGCCGTTTTCTTCAGGTTGTTGGGGGAAAAGTACTGGCTGGCCCCTGAGCCTGAGCCCATCGCATCGGCATGCGTGTTACAATACAGATCAGGGCTGATCAGCGTATCATAATTACTTTGGCTGTACTCTGCATTATTGATACTTACATTAAAACCGGCAGCATACCGGATCACATTACTCAACGAAGGCGTCGGCATCACCTGGATGGCCGGCCGGCCCTGGTAATCATAAAAAGTCTCTGCAACAATTACATTGTTATTGGTATTGTCCTTGGTCACGGTCTGGCGGCCTCGAAGCCCCCCGTCATAATACTGAACCACCACTTTTCTTTTGCCTTCTTCCGCAAAACTGATGCTTGATTGCCAGTTCAACGGCCGTTCATGACCAGTAAATATATACTGCCCCATTACTGAAGGCGATGCTTCCGAGCTCCAGATGGCAGCCAACACCGAGTTAGCTTTACCAAGCTGCACGGGTCGTACCCTTATGAATAATGTTCCATCGTTATCATACATCAATGGAATGTTATAGGTATTGCCCGTGGTGCTTACGCGCGTGGCATTATGATAAAAGATCAATGCCGGGTCAGCCACCCCGTTGGTCTTGTACCGGCCCAACGCCAGCGCTGAAGCATCGATGTAGGTCCATTCCAGGTCGTATTGATCGGCGCCCCGCACGGCTGTCCAGCTTACCGGCAGTTCATCGGCTTTGGGATCCGGCGAAGGTGATACTGTAATATTTGTTACCGTATTGGTGCAGGTGAAAACGTATTTGGGTTTGGCGGTCAACTGGTTTTCAATCATCAGTGCCGATGATACATTCCAGGTAGCGCCGTTGGAATCTATCGACAACACCTTTACCGTCACTCTCCGGCCGCCATAAAACACAAAACTGTTGCGGGCATTGTAACTGTTAGCCGAGTCGTAGTTGATGGTAAATGGCCTGTCGATCGAATCTATAGCAGACCCATTGCTATAAATGATCCGCAGGTGTGCGGTAACGGTGAACGCCGTTCGCAGGTATACTCTGGAAGCTTCATTTATTTTAAACGTGATCACATTCTGGACCGAATAACCGGTATCAACGCCAATGGCAGCAGCATTGAAAAAAGCGGAATCTTCTACGGTACGTGAAGAATCTGCATGTACCTGGTTTTTACTACCATCCAGAACAGTTCGGGCCACCACGCCTCCGCCATCGCCGGCACGGGCTACAGCTATACTACAAATAAAGCCGATCAGTAGTAAATAACGTTTAAGGAAATGGGTCTGCATGTTAATCTTATTTTATACCTTCTCAGTGTTACAATGCCTGAAAAAGCTTCTATATGGTTAAGGTCTCTGATTAAGCTTATAATTTTGGAGATGCCAGGAATAACTGGTAATCCCTGTACTTTTCCGATGGTTCATATTTTCCCTGGCCCAGCCGGGTAAAATACCGCTCTTCGTTAAACAACTTATCGGTGAACTGTCCCTGCCGATAATCACTAAACACGATCTCTATACGTCCTTCGGTCTGATAAGTTCCATGATTACCGGGTTGCATCAACTGATCTTTCTCCACCAATCCTTCGGTATATAATTCATATACTATTTTTTGAAAATAGCCTGTTGCTTCATTCACTGACATAGTGATGTTCTTATAGGTATGCCCGGGTGGAAAATTCATTTGCAAGGTGGCAATGCCTTTATTACGGGTAATCTGCGTACGTATTCCATCCAAACGGGTCAGCACCGTATCGAGCATAGCCACCGGATCGGGCAATTGGACAGAGTGTGGCACAGAGAGATAGATCAGTTTTTGATCTTTTATCACCTGTATAGTATACTTATCGTTGGTGACCGTTTCTATATCCCCGATCAAATACCGCATACGGTTCCTATCCATAGCCACCTCGCCTGACATGGTATCGATATAATTATCAGGTTGGTTCTGATTGGCATACCGGTAATGCACATGAAAGCTCAGGTACGACGCCGACCTGTATGCCTGCTGCACCCGCTGCATAAACTGTTTTATTGCACTGGTGGTATCTCCCGAAAAGGAAGACCTTTCAGGTGCACTGAGCTTTCCAGCACTTTCAACAGGTTTTTGTGCACCTGACAGGTCTTCTGCCACTGGTGCAGCTCCTGCCCATCTAACTGCCAATAGGAAAACCCCTGTCATTAATAACACACAAAATTTCTTCATATAATAAGTTATATTACTCAGTTAATACTATTGCCCATTGTCGATTGTCAATTGCCTGTTGTCTATTGTTCTTCTTTAATCAGCGCACTTCTGCTTTCCTTAACTGTTTGCACCCCTCGCTCTGTTTCCTTTTTCACCCGAACCAGCGTACCATCATCGTCGTATTCATAGAAAGTAGCATAGTTGTTCTCATCCAGCTCTGCCATTAACCGCAGGTTCACCGCATTGTATACAAACGATTTCATTTGTGCATTGAAAGGATGAATGCGGATGTCGTCGAAATAAGTAGTAGCTGAATCCGATGCCTGTAAGGTCAGCGTCATTTTTGTAGCATTGGCCGGGATCTCCACCACGGCCTCATACCGTTGCCATCCTTCTACCAGGTTACCGGATGGGCTTAACTGAATGGTATTCACGGTTCCGCCTACCGTAAAGCCAACCAAAATGTGATTGCGGGTGTAAGTTTTACACTGGCAGCTGTTATCTTCTTTCACCCATCCCCCAACGATCACCTTTTTACCGGCTATTGGTGCAAAGTTTGGCAGCACTGTACTTTTTGAGGCCAGCATGCCCTTCAGCTGGTTGCCGCAGGGGCCTGATTTCACTGATGACGCCAGCGTTGGGATCACGGCATCAGCAGCAGGCAGTATCTCGGCGCTTATACTTGTGAGGCTATCTTTGTCTACCTTCAGACTATATAAACCCGAATGCGATTGTACTTTGGTGAAATCGTCCTGATGAGATGACCAATCAAAGGACCTGGCAACCGGACAGGCATTGTCACAGTTGTTTGTTTCAAAGCCATAATCTTCAAATCCTTCATAAGCACCTTCCTGGAAATGACTGTTCTGCAGCACGGCTACCGGCAGCGTTAAACCATAGCCATAGATACCGGCGTTATAACGGCCGAGCGGGTCTTTATTTTCCAACTCAAAACCTTTTCGGTTGAATAAGGTGGTTTGTGCATTCCATACCCAGCGGGTGGTATCGTAAGAAGGCACCCAGTTTTTACCCTGTAGGATCCAGAATGGTGCGAAATCTTTTATAACACCATTTTTACGGGTATTGATGGGCTGCATGGGATCCGATTCCATCCGGCGGCCATAATACACATAACTGCGCAAAGGACGATAGTTACCCAGGATGCCGTACTGATAGGGGTTTATCGTGGTATCTGTAATGGCACTGTAACATAAGCCGCTGCTGATATCAGTACATTGCAAGGTAGAATTATAGCGCAGCACCGCGCCCATGGTATCAGGGAATGGCGGATACACTACGTAGGTCACTTCCATTACCGGCCACTTTGCCGCATCGGCATATCGCTGCGAATAAATGGTTGAATAATAATTTCCATAACCACTTTGCATATAACCGGGCGCTCCCTCATATCCTGCACCGTAACCGGAAACATTTGTATGAAAATCTTTAGTGCCCTGCGCCAGGATAAACGACGCGGAGGTATAATCTCTATTTCGATAGCCATCCACATATTCTTTCACATCGATGGTGTCATTCTGGAATGGTACTGTTCTCCTCACCTCTCTGTGCCAGGGACTGGTGGTCAACTGTTCGTGCAACGATTCCAGCGGCACGCGGGGGAACCATCCTGATGCAGACAAGGACACACTCAGGCTATCAACCAAATTCATGGAGTTGGCATCGGGCCAATAAGTGGAGTGGTGACCGCGCTGATCGGCCTGCAAAATGAGCCGGGCTGATAGAATGTCGGCCCTGGCAGGGATCTGGCTTACATTGTTAAAACGCAATATTGAAATGGCATTGCGTTCAGCGCCGCCCAGGTTGAGGTTGGTCTCCACTAACAACCTGTCTGACGTTGAATCGATCAGGGTAAGCGAATCCCTGAATGTGGGACAGTTCTGCGTCGACAACATGCTTGCCGAAAAATCAGGCGCTATCCGAACCGTAACGGTATCGGGTTCGGGGATCACCACATTCGGACTTTTATAAATAACCCCTTCCGATGTACATGTGCTCGTCGTTAAATCATAAAATGACATGCTGGAAGGATTGCGGCGAAGCAGGTTGATCTCGATATTTCCAATACGGCAGGTATAAACTTCACCATTAGGATCAGCAGACACGGGCCGGAAGTAGCTGTTCAGGTTCTCCTTCAATATGGGACAGTTGTTTACATTAAACCCCGGCGTATTGATCTCACTCACCAACTGGCTTATGGTTTTACGCTGCAAAAAGCCTCTTACAAACAACTGATTGCTCTGTATCAGATGATCAAAGAAGGGTTTCATGCATGAGCAGGCTTCATTGGCAAACCGCGCACTATCATTGGACGTGGGAACACAATCTTTCAGCACATCCATTTTTCTTTTATCAGCTACTTTCCAGTATTGCGCCAGCTCACTGGCTGCAGCATTTACCACTTTTGTAGCCGTATCAAACACCAGGTGATATTTTCCATCGCCACCCCGTACCAACGGGCTGCGTAACGATGTTACCGTACCTACTGAACCGTTCATATTGCGGTGACCCGAGCGGGTTACCTTCAATGTTATATCATTTCCGGAGAAGGGGGTTCCATTTTTATCTACGAGGAACAGTTGCTGTGGACCTCCGTTAACTGCATTGGAATCTATCACCCATAATTTATAACTATCCGGGAAAAACGCATAGGAACTGGTAGAACAGCCTGTTGCATTTATAGTTTCCTTGCTGTACACCAGCAGTTCATCGCCGGCTGTCAGATACAAGGTATCCAAACCATTCAATCCGTCAGTGATCTTACCATTTTTTACTTCCAGGTGTTCAAGAATAGCACCGATATTCTGGTAAGCGGGTCCCACGCCTTTATACACCCAATGTGCCGGGTAATTGAAATTGTACACCGGATCATTGAACTCATTTTGTGTTCTTGTCAGCAACGGATCACCGGTTTCTGCGTCATACAGGATATTTTTCGTTGAGATCCTGCTTCCTTTATCTATCACCACTACACTATCAATGATCCCATAGCGGCGGATCACTTTTGTCATAGCCGCTGACCTGAACTGGTTGGTCTCTTTCTGGAACAGCGGTATGAGTGATGGTATAAGGGCCGGGAATGATCCCACGGTAAAAAAGTCGCTGTTCACATTTACGTTGGCGCCGATGGACACAGATGTCTGGTCACGCATATCGGCCATCAATTCCACATCCTTTCCAATCGTCGCTGCAGTATCAACATTCCCGTACGGATCGATGGTGGTAACCAGGTTCTTCAATTGTTTAAACGTTACATCGCCGTTTTCAACATGATAGAAATATTCTGCATGCGAAACAGGGTTTTTAGCATCATTCTCAGCATAACTTGCTTCAGAACGCAGTTTTCCATTCATATCATTCAGCTCCACTTTAAAGCCCTGGGCAATGCTGAGGAAGCTTTTTGCATCTATGCGAAGGAAATTCCTGAGCAAAGGTTTATAGCGTTTCTTGGTGTCATTATCCAGCACCGACCAGTCCCAGGTAGTGGGGAAATCGTAGGTTGTATAGAACCTTGTTTCAGCATAGCCATTGGCAGAACGCGTTTTATCGGTATGTATACTTCTCACCCGTACTTTACTGTAACCAACAGATGCACCCGGAAAAAATGCTTCACCCAATGGCTCTTCACTATACTGCGCTGCAGTAGGCGCCATGATCGACACGCGGTCCTGGTATTCAATGGGCAGATGGAAAGGATTTTCCTCTGCACCGATCACCGGTTCCCATGCAGCCACGCCACTGCTTACGCGCGTTTCTTTTCCATGTATGGTCTGCGTGGTTGTATAATCATAATTCTGTCCAAGTACGGTTTCCTTTTTCTGCGTCATGGCGTTCCAGTGATCGTAGATCAGGATGGTCTTTACCCGTAAGCCGCCGCCTAATTTTTTGCCGGTTGCACAATTCAACCGTACATATGAACGGGCAGGAACAGTATGCGCAGCCTGGTTCCTGAACCGTGCTGATTTGGTATAACCGAGCAGCATGTTCGACAGGTCGGGCAATGATGGCACCAGTACCCGGACTGCATCCATGGGGTTCAGATCATCACCAGGCTCTGACCGGTAGTATGCTTTTGATGGCAGGTTCAACCGTAAATAATTGATAGCGGCCTGTGCCAGCGGGCTCAATGATCCGCCGCCATCACCGTCATTATTCACTCCGGCCATTTTGATCCAGATCACATTGGGATCGTTGGTAAATCCATACCAGTTGGCGGCCGCTACATCGGGCTCCGCATAACAGGGCACATACTCGGAGCCGGAACCATACCCATCATTATCCGGCATCTGCACATATAGCCTGAAGTATAATTTGCTCATACCTTCCAGGTAACGGGCAAACAATTCTGCTTTTGTAGAAACCGGTACCGGAATCCTTACATAAGCAAATAAATGATCGTGTGTGCTCAGATCGCCGTCCACTGTATACAATCTATCGTTATACGAGCCGGAACTGGTTTGTCCAAAGCCGGCCAGTTGCAGCATTTGTGTCGACCGCCTGTTTTGAACATACGCATAATCGTCACTTTCATATTTCACTTTGATGCGCCCGCCTGAAGGTAATTTTATTGAATCCAGCATCCACGCAGCTGCGTTATAGGCAGCCAGGGCGCTGTCCTGTATTGCATAAGGATAATCGGCATTGGTCAGCGGATTGCCTGCTGTTGCATCAGGGTTTTGCGCCGGATCCTTATAGGTTCCCCATTTATCGCTGGCATTGCTTGTGTACCGGGGATTGTTGTTGTGGTAATAGAACACATACGGATTCAGCTTGCCTTTCTCGTTGCCATTATAAGTGAACCATATTTTTTTCAAGGTCAGTTTACCTGAATCGTTACCCTGGTTATTTCCAAATTTGTTTATACCACGGCACAACTCATAGCTATATTCAAAATGAACTGTTTTTACCGGAGTTGCATTTGTACCGCGGGCTAAAAAGTCAGCTTTTGAATACAGGTCTATCTGTTTCAGGCTATAGGCTTTTCCACTGTTCAATTTGACGCCGCTTTCGCTGATGGCCTGCAGGTCTTCCCGGTGTTGCAGGGTAAAAGTGGCGATCATGGTCTTTGATTCAATAGAATGCAGGTACCACATTTCCTTTTTACCGCTGATATAATGCGCTTTGTCGTCGCGGTTATAGGTCTTCAGCCCTTCGCTGTAATTGGCGCTGTCGTTATAAGGCGCGCGCCACTCAAAGGGACTTGCAATACCGGCGCTTTTGGCATAATTGAATTTTACCGCATCGCCGATATCATCATCGCTGATACCATTACTGGTAACATCTACATAGTCGGGCGACAAAATGCCCGTCAACAGGAACGAGTGTGCATAAGCAGGCGTTTCCTGCCGGCTGTAATAACCTGACTTGCCACTGGTATTACGCGTACTGTTCTCATCAGAAGAAAAACTGGTCATGCCCGTCTGGTTATTCTGACGATTGTCTTTCGTTACAGAAAAACTTACCTCCTTCTGTTGAATATTATAGACCGGTATACCGTATACATATCGCCGTCCGTCGGCATTCAACACATTTATTTCAGAAATGTGATTGCTTTTACGGAAATTATTTACGCGGTCTTCGCGGGTAATGACCTCGTCTACAATAGCAGTATCCACATAGGTGGGAGGATACATGTATATTCCCGGAATAGAATCTTTATGGTCTTTGTCCCACGGGCGGTTTTGCTGATCGGGTCTTCTCCAGGCAAATGCCATATGTGCATACCCATTACCCCCCAGTTCTATGTATTCTACGCGAAGTTTATAGAAATGGTCCTTGACCAGGTTTATCCTTCTCGTCATCCAATCGGGGCCGGAACCTGGCTTCCAGTTATCAAACAACAGTGTATCGTTCATCCACAGCCTGCACCTGTCGTCCATGCGCACACCAAAATCATAGGTGCCGGTCACCGGGGCTTTCAGGCTGCCAAGCCAGCGGACAGTGAAATTATCATTCACAAAATTTTTGTCAATCAAAATTTTCGGGTACCCTTTCTTATCCAGCCAGTAAGGAGTCCACCTTTCCCAGTCGAAGTAAATAGTAGAGTTTAATTGTGTGGGATTAAAGTAGGGAGGTTTAAACTCCCTATTGGGGTAATAATATCCGATCACGCCAACGCCATTTCCCAATTTATCGCTTACGGAAACATCGTCACAATGGCGGGAACCGAACTTGTTTATCGTATGATGATATATGTATTTATCCAACCCGGAAACGGCTGCTTCCTGCGCCGTAAGGTAAGTGATCACCTGCGACCGTTTGTCGCGGGTGTTGCGCGCAGCACTGGCTGCATTGATATCGATGCTGCCTACTTTGGTTTTTCCCCTGTACCTGTTAAGTGTGTTTGAGGCAGTGATTGACGGGCTGTTCCTGCTGTCCTGTGCGAGGGCTGGCACTACTACATCATCGCCTCCTATGGCGTCATAAAAAGCAGTTGTATTGATCGTTTTTTCCGCGGGATTGCGAAAATACACCGCTTCAAAAAGATTTTTGCTGTTTTTGAAATTGATCGTATTTCCTATAATGTTTTCCGATTCCCAGGGCCCGGTTTGTGTATATGAATAGTTGCGGTTCAGATCCACCCCGCCATGCACCGCGTCGCCCAACCCGATATCAACACTCGCAGCACCAGTAGTTGTTTTTGTGCGGCTGCGGTGATCTGCAATAAATCCTATGTCGCCGCGGTAAGGCCGGAAACTGCCACCGGTACCTTCGCCAGACATGGAGAACACATCATAGGTATAAGATGGCACTGCGATATGTGGAATAGCCGGTTTTTCGCGGTAGATCATTTCTTTTTCGCGGTTAAAATCTGTTACGGCATCGCGGTTACCAACCAGGTTCTGGTAATTGAGGTAACCGAATACAGGGATCGACACAGCCGTATCCGCTGGCGCTATGTACTCCTGCCCCCAATAGCCGCTTATATATCCTGTAGGATGGGTTCCTTTTGCCTCATATCCTACTTTAATGGTCACGCTGGTGTTTGAATTGGTCATTGGCATGGTGATACTGGGCGAATAGGTTGGCCAGGCAAAGTCGAGACCGGCCTCCAGCCGTCTGCTGATCCCGTATATCCTTGGCTTTACATTCATTCCTAGCTGAATCGCCTTTAAACCGGTTCTGGAATTGTAGGGAGCAGCCAGCGATATGCCGGCTCCGGCAGTAAAATTCTCATTCTTTGTATTCAACGTATACTGGTAAGACAAACTGGGTCGTATGGTAATACCTTCCTGTGAATTATCCGTCAGGGAAAGGCCACCGCTCAGGGTACCGGTTGATTTATTACCCACATTTATGGAGGCATTCAAAGAACGTTCAAAGCCCCAGCCTTTATAGGTATTATGAAAAATACCAAAACTTCCACCAACGGTTATGCCTTTACTAACGGTATCTATAACGATCTGGTTGTTTTTTGCATAGGCAGAAAGACCAAACAATTCAAAATCTGCCCCCACTGTAACTCCCCAGTTCTTATTTGGCTTTATTGACGACACTTTCGTCATGGTATCGGCCCCGCCATTGAAATCATCCGGCACACCGCGCATATTCCGGGTAATGGAACCAGGGTTAATGTTCCAGCCTAATCCTACCCAGCTGGCCTCTTCATCCATGGTAATTCCACAGTGATAAGCAATATTAACCGGGTAACCGCCCACATCCAGCAACGGAATGTTGTAGCTGAAGTCGCCCGTGAACAGGTCTACCATATTGTTGCTGTTGACCGAGGAGAAGGACTGGCTCTCGGGTTGCGAAGGCCCGCCAATGAATACGCCCTGGTTATTTTCCCTGGTCCCCGGCGAACCATTTGCTTTTACGATTTTAATGTCAGGCGCATGTTCACGTACAGGCCTGTTCGAAGACATGAACACATTTACCGCTTCAGCGGCCGGCATTTCATAAGTATAAGGAATGCCAGAGCTGCGGGGCGCATTCCAAGATCCCATCCGTTCCGCTATCGTCACCTGAACGAATGAAATGCTCAACAGGAACAAGGCTATATGTTTCTGATACCTATAAGCTAAACTCAATATCATAGTACTGGGGTATGTATGGTGGTACAGTAATTATTCAAGTCGTATTAAGGTTCTATGTTCTTTATGATCGCTGGTTATTTTGTCACAGTGAATTTCACAGTCCAGCTTTCATTACGGCTACTGGTAAACCGGAACAGATATACCCTGTTCTTAACGATCCTTTTATTCTTTTTAATGGGCACCTGTAATTGATTGGGGCCATATTGCACCGGCACTTCGCCTTCCTGCACAACCGGGTTGCCGGGTTCTTCAATACTGGTGATGGTATATTTTATCGAGGTATCGGCGGCTGCATTATTATACGTTACCCGCAACACATTGCCTGCAGTGGCGATCGATGCATCCTGGGCGCGTTGTACTTCAACATAAGGGGCTTGTTTTACAGAGGCAGCAGATGGTTGAACGGCCGTTACCCGGAAGGTCCAGATCTCACTTAACGCCACCGCTTTCCCGCTATTCATAGCCACGATCCGCCAGGCATACACTTTACCGGTATCCAATGACCTGGTAGATGCCGGGTAATTCCAGAAAAGGTCTTTCGTATATACCGCGGCGTTCAATGGCACATTCTGCTGTATGGCGTCGGCTTTTCCCTGCCCGGGCAAAACCTCTACCACTACAATAGCATAACCCAGGTCATTGAACAATCCCAATGGCGTAGGCGGCAACCAGGTAAATTGCGGATAAGGCGTAATGAGTTTGTCTTCATTGGCAGGCGTATTCAGCAAGGGCGGGCTCAGCGGATCTACGTTGACCGGAATACAATTTTCCACCCAGGTAATATTGCCTTTATCTGCGCTCACCACCGAGTAACAGGCCTGGTAACGGCCTGCAGGCAACAAACCATTCGGGTCCATATCAATTTTCCCGCCGGGAATACTATAGGTATATTGAACAGGCGAAACATCTTTGGCCTGCAATTGCCGGGCGCCTTTGCCCAATGACACGGGCGCCGATACCGCAGTGATCACCGGCTGGTTCGTCTGCGCATCCAGCAATACCAGATTCACCTTTACCAGCATATTGGAATTACTGGCATTTACCAGCACCACATTCCATAGCTGGTTCTTCATGAGTACGCCTGCCGGTGGCACCTGTAGCGTCATGCTTAGCTGTGCTTGTGATGTAACCATTACACCGGACAGCAGTAAACAAAACAGCATCCATTTTCTAGACATAATTACCTGTTCAAAATGTTTTAAAATAAGTTGCCCTGCCTGTATTGTTTGGCACGAGTTGTTTATTCATACCGGGAATAAATCCTTTCTCGGCTGAAAATTGTATTTGTCCCAGCTTCGGCAGCTGCACCGTCGTTTCTGCAGAGTACCCCAGCTGTTCTATATTGAACTGCGTTTGATGATTGTATTTCAGACCTGCACCCAAAGACAGGTATTTATTAATGTTATACAAGGCTCTTCCTTCCAGCGTGTATAACCGGTAATCCTGGTTAAGGGCTGCAGCCGCATTGGCCTGCAAAGTCAGCTGTTGAAAGAAAGCAGACTGACTCAGCAACAGGTTCTTCGTATTGAAGTACACAAATCCTGAATCGGAAGAACGGTTATAGAACTGGGTGTACACCAGGGCCGAATTCATCATCAACTGGCGCATTTTATAAGTATGGGTAACATTACCGGTAAGTGTATAAAAGAGGTTTTCCTGGTACTGGCCATCGCCCAGTTTCGTGATCTGACTGCTGGGAAAATAACCGGCCGACAACACCGGCCATCTGTTCCTGCGCCAGGTGGCCTGTATGCTTTTAAACACTGTAGTACTTTTATACTGGCTGCCGATGAATGGATTACTGAAATCATTGGTATTGGCGCCCACGACCATGGTCAGTTGCCGCCTGAAGAACAACTGCTGCACATGGGCGCTCCAGGCCGTTTGCGCAGAACCATCGGTAAAGGTGCTGAATGACTGAAAATTCGCCCCCAGCCGTTTGAAAGTGCCACGCACCGTAGTCTCCGTTTTAGGAAAAAAAGCATCTGCTTTCAGGGAATACGCTTCATTATGACGATTGCTCATCTCCAGCATCTGGGCAGGCAGGCTGTTATTGTGAGAAGAATCTTTTGCATATACGGGATAAGAAGATTTGGCCACTTCCGCCGTCACCAGAATATTTTTAGTAAGCCGGTAAGTACCTTCCAGCGTAAAACCCATCAGGCCAGAAGAAGGCGTTTGTACCTGTTGGGAATCTACAGTACCTGAATTGTATAATTGCCGGCGGCCGCCAAACCAGGTGAAGATGATATTATTGCCGTCTTTTAAGCCACGGCCATAGCGCAACACCGTGAGGTATTGTCCCGACTGCTTCGGTCCTTTTACTATAAAATCGCGGAACCGGTAATCAACACTACCCGTGGCCACTGCATAATACGCATCGGGATTGTACTCTGCCTGGAACCCATTCACCGAGATATTTTTGGCAGACAACTCTGAATAATTGACTACACTCCTGCCGATACCAAATGAGCGGATAGCCATTAAAGTCTTATAGCCCCTGGGCAGCACCGTATCACTAATATGATTGTCCTGCATGATCTCTTTTAGCCTTGCTGGATTTTTCGCTTGTTCAATATCTCTTAACACTTTATTTACTGCTGCCTGCGACTTTCCTTTGGCCGCTTTGATCATATGTTGCAAGGCTATTACACGGGTACGTAAGGAATCTGCCTGTTGCTTTCGCCTTGTGTATAGTATATTAATATCAGTGGTATCTGCTCCCAAACTGCTTAGTATTGTATCGGTCAACTTTTCAAAACCGGGAACCGGCACCTGGTAACCGGTAACTGGTAACGAGAGCGTGGTATCCGGTTTTTTCACCAGCCGGGCCAGGGAATCGCGCATGGCTTTTTCCCTTGCTTCTACCATTTTCTGGATCAGGCCGGGATTTTTGATCCATCCATCCAGCATTTTTAATTTTTTGATCGTTGCTTCCAATTCATTCTTTAAACTATCCGGCGCCGTTGGGGATGGTAAAGAGGCCAGGAACTTGTCCCGCACCTGCGTCTTTATTTTCTGGGTGAACTGGGTATTGTTATAATTCAAATTGAGATCTGAAAAATTCCGGAACTGTTTAGAGTTGGTGAACCGGTTGGTGAGGTACACCCGCATCGGATATTGTCCTTTGACAGTTACGTCCAGATAAGTTTGAACCGTATGCTGGTAAATATCCTGTTCGTTAAAAGGCGTATCGATATTACTGTAATAATTCACATTGTACATAATGTTGCCATGCACCTGCAGGAAAGGCGTACGGGCTGGTTTTGCAGGTTCCATCATTCGCACTGGTTCTTTCATCACGGGCACGTATACATACGCATAGATGGGCACTCTGATGACGGTTTTACACCCCCGGTGCTCCAGAAGCCAGGCGGTGGGTCCATCGTCTTCTGAGTCTGCGATTGGTTCTGCCGGCATTACTCTTTTCGGGATGGCCGTATCAACAGGATGCGGCATCGTACCTGCAGCTCGTTGTAGAGGCGATTGCTGCAACACCTGTTTGGTTGATGTAATTACGGAATCCTTCAACGTGTTTGCTTTGTTTTTAGCTGCTGAATAAAGTGTTGTAGCCGGTTTGGTAATGGCAGACTTATCAACCTGGCTAAAAGTTGTTAGCCAGCTTAACAGTATAAGCAATATGGTCCCTATCCACTTTTGCAAACGAAAAGGTTATTAAGTTTTAAATTACTTCGTAAACCAGTGCAATCCGTTGCTATATAATTCTATAAGCCCGTAATTCGTACTGATCACTTTGGAAGCGGCGCCATCTATTGTTCCGCCAGCCGATACATTTACTGTAATGTTGTAAGTGGCAGCAGCGCCACTTTCATCTTTTATGATTAGAACTTTATTCGTCATACCTGAAGCACTGGGCAAGGTTACTGTACGGGCAGCGGTCAATGCGGTATAAGCAATCAGGTAATCCGAGGATAGCACCGAGTAACCGGCATCGTTTACAGCGGTACGATTTAACTGAGTAAGATTCCAACCTGCCATTTTAACTACATTTCCATTAGCATCAATTGCAACAGGCTTATAATTTACCGTATCAGACTTGGAAAGAATATTGGGCATTTTAAGAGTATCACTGAGATAAGTAGTACCACTAACTTGTAGTCTGTTACCATTGTCTACATTCGTTCCCACCAATGTATTGTTTTGCATGATAACCACCTTGCTACTTAAAATAAGTCTGTGCTGTGGTCTTGTAGAAATAACAGCATCTGAAGGAATTGCCATAGGAGACCAGGCGTAATAACCTCCTGCTACACCAAGTGTTAAATAAGGACCAAAGTTTCCGTTTGAGATTACTACGCTCGATGATTGCGTAGGGCTTAAAGCCCATACATCAAACCTGTTAATGGCTTTAATCGCGCCCACACTTCCAGTTTCAACTTCCATCTTCCACCTTCCATCTTCGGTGGTGGTACCCCATAAAAAATTGCCGCTATTGCTAATTCGACCTCTAAAGGCACTATTTGAGTAAAAATCTATTGGATTATTGTCCATGGTTCCTATACTCCCGATTGTTCCAAACCTGTTTCCACCCTGCAACCAGGCATTCATCCGTAATGTGTCGCCCCCAATTACGTATATACTATCGTTGCTTTTCTGCAATCCTCTTCTGAACTCTGTTCTTCCCCTGCCTTTGTTGAATAAAAAGCCTGGCACATCCTGGGAATGATTCTCAATGATTAACTCCGCTGTATCGCAGGTGTTAGTGATCTTCACACTATCAGCTTTGATCGTGTAAACATACTGCGCGCATAATGATTGTGCTACGCCTACCAGAAATATGATCAGGACTATTCTTCTCATTGCAATCAATGGTTAAATTATTATTTGATTACCCTCACTTTATACGTATCAGACGCAATTGTTACTGCGCTGTTGCTGGCATTGTATGCCTGCAGCGTTACCGTATTATTGGATGTTACATATGCAGTGACTATTATGGAAGGGGGATTAACCGCGCCGTTGTTAGCGCTTACGTTCACCACATCCCCTGGTCTTGCCCCATTAACAGAGAGCGTGGTAGTAACTGAATTGAAGGCGCTTAAAGAAGGGCCGCCAAAACTGGTAGTCAACTGGCCGTCGAGCATTTTTGCGAGTTTGTACCGAACGGAACCTGCTGTTAAGTACAGATCAGAGCCATCGTATTCCACTGCATCATTTTCTATGTTAGTGAGTAATGCGCCAGGTGCAAATTTCATGGCGGCGGTACCGGGAGCAGAAGTTCCGGCGGCAATCTGCAACCATGCTCTGCCAAGACTGTAATGAGGACCTCCGCCCGGGAAACCAACCGTGATACGCCCATTGATCACCTGCAAAGCAACAGTATCAAACCTTACTGCTTTATTCACATTTCCCGGTACACCCGCAGTAGCCGCGAAACCAGTATGATCGCACCCAAAACCTGCATGTGAATAAGGCGTCCAGGAATGAAAAACCAATGAAGTGGGGTTATATTGCTGCCCATTATGATCTTCCCCCTCATACATTTCCTGAATCTGGAAGAAAGAATTGTCATCATGCGATTTAATCCTGAACCACTTGGAGGTAAAAAGCTCTTCTTCCGTGAACCGGAACTTCAGATCCGTTTCCATGTCAACCAATTCACCGCCCATTTTCACGTGGCCGTCAGTAGCATGTAAACCATTCGAAGCCGTTACATTCACCCGGCCTTTATACAAGTTGATCGTATCGTCACCTATAAGATAAAGGCTATCATTGATGGCAAACGCCCCGCGCCTGAACTCTGTGCGACCTCTGCCTTTATTATATAAGAAGCCAGGCACATTTTGGGTGTGATTCTCAATGATCAACTCCGCTGTATCACAGGTATTAGTGATCTTCACGCTATCAGCCTTGATCGTGTATACATATTGGGCATAGATTGCCTGGCCCGTACAGGTGAGTACAAGCAACATAAGGAAGCGATTCATAAAACACTAGAGTTTTACAATTAGAAAATATGATCCCTGCTCTCGAAATACGAGAGGTAAATACAATAAATAACCGAACAACTAAAGCATTGTCAGTTTAGCCAGCAAAGCTGATCGCTTCAATAAATAAATTGGAAAAATGATTGACTGGAAAAATGGGTGGCAAAGCGATAAGGTTGCGATTTCATACTACAAATCATAAACAGGTTTTGGTTGGGTTATTAAAATGGTTGCAGGTCTTTTTTGAGAGTGCTGTGATGCAAATATACATTACCTGATCATCGACCGGCAAATTCTCCGTTAGTTTTTAGTTACCAAATTAGGCACATAACCACATAACAAAAAAACAGCCGGTTGAAAATAAAATTAATCATCCTGTTAAAAACAACCTAATAAAAAATAACTGTGCCGTTTTGGACGAAAAGCGCGTCGTTTTAGGCCAAAAGCGTGCAAATGCGATCCGTTAGGTTATTTAGCATATACATCTATGATACGCTGATAATTAAAAGAACCCGCTGTTCAGCGGGTTCTCCGTTAGTCATTCCGCCGGGGCGGAATCGCGATACGTTCATGGCTATGTATGCAAAAAGAATATTGGTGTTAATGGTGAAACGTCAGACATCTTCGTGCTCCACCCCTCGGGTTTATACCCTAATCATGCGTTTCCCAATATTCGTAATCATACAGGTCGAGGTAAGCACCATCGAAACCTGCATTGGTAAACCGCTTTATATAAGATGTATCGTTACCGTAAACAATATTCTTCCAATCCTGCATCCAGTAACGTACCATATAATTTCCCTCCCAATCTTCATCTTCTGCGATATCTAACCAGGCGGGCGGATTCGTTAACCAGTCAGGATTCCAGTAAGCCCGATAATCTTCCGCATGTCCGATAGCGACATAGGCCAATACCAGGCGCCGGCCGCCATTGGCTTTTGTTTTTAAGAGTTGAACGTCGTTATAGGTCAACGGTTCTGAATCATCGTTAAAAAATCCGTCCAGGATAAGCACATCGAAATTCGTAGAATCTACCTTTTTTATGAATTGCGACTTGCTGGTATAGGTATGCGGATTGATCAGGTAGAGAAAATTCTTCGCATCAGCCAGGGAATTTACGTTACCGGCATGTACATTATGCGGCGTAGTTGTGGCAATATTGTCCAACTCGCGACTCGTAGCAACATAGGAGATAAAACCATTGTTGAAATTGTTGGTGTACGAGTTGGTGATCTTTGTTGGCGAATAACAATAATCGGTGACCAGGGCCTGCTTGCCATTTCTTTCGGCCAGCCGCAACATGCGCAGATAGGCATTGCGGGCAGTGCTGGGCGTAGCTACATCGTCTTGATTATCGTAGCCATAATATACTTCTTCCTGTCCTACCCCATTGATCGCATTCAGGTAGGCAGTATCCGGCGTTCCGGTGGAATCGCCCGTGTTGGTCAAGAGGGGCAGTCCATCCTGCGGTACGATGAGAAAACCGGGCCTCTGTTGCCGGGCATACGCACTGATGTCTTCAATGAAAGTTCTCATTTCCTCTACATGATCAACCACTGCATTGATCTTCGAAGGGTCTTTTTCTTTTACATCAGCATCATCTGTATTCTTCTTACAGGCTGCTCCAAAAACTAAAAATGCGGCTATCCATAGATAGCGGGTCTGGATCTTCTTCATATTATAAGGATTGTTTGCTCAATGTGCCTGTTCGTAAAAATCGCATACAGCTTGTACATATTTGTCGTTAGCATATAAGCATTTTCAAGAACTGCCCCATCCTTTCAATAACTATACCAGCTATGCGTATGTGAATAAAAACCAAAGATCAATGTGCTGATTTGCTAATGTGCTGATGTGCTAATTCAACAATTCGATAATTCGATAATTCGATAATTCGATAATTCGATAATTCGATAATTCGATAATTCGATAATTCGATAATTCGATAATTCGATAATTCGATAATTCGATAATTCGATAATTCGATAATTCGATAATTCAATAAGGCAATATTTTATGATTACAAAAAATTCATCCGGTTTTTTTGCGATCATCCAATTGTCAGCTTGCTCAGAAATAACAGAGTGCAGGTTTGCTTACCGTTTAACCATTAACCAGCAATGACAGCGACCTCTATTCACCATTGCCTATTGACCATTGACCATTGACCTTTCACCATTGCGCATTCACCATTGACCATTCACCATTCACCATTCACCATTGACCATTCACCATTCCCACCCGCCATTAAGCCCTTGGAGCGCCCCCTGGCTACTTCCTACGCGCCACTAGCCGGAGATTACTTAAATTGCAGCTGTTATGCGTCAACTTGCAGCTATATTATTTGCCGATATGACAGGGTATACCGCCCTCATGCAGGAAAATGAACAACTGGCCCGCAGTAAACGCCAGCGGCTTAAAGAAGTCCTGGAATCTACCATCGCCCGGTTCCATGGTAAAATTTTACAATATTATGGCGACGGCTCCCTGAGCATTTTTAACAGCGCCATCGATAGCGTTCATGCCGCCATTGACATTCAGCGGCAATTACAACAAGAGCCGCGGGTGGAATTGCGCATCGGCATCCATACCGGCGATGTGACCATCGAAGAAGAATCCATTTACGGCGATGGCGTTAACCTGGCGTCCCGCATCGAATCGCTGGCCGTGCCCGGTGGGGTTTTTGTGTCAGAAAAAGTGTATGACGAGATCCGCAACCAGGAACATATTCAAACCCGTGAATTGGGGTATTTTGAACTAAAGAATATCAAACAGCCCGTCAGGGTTTTCGCCATAGCCAACAATGGCATTGTGGTGCCCGGGCGCAATGAAGTCCGGGGTAAAACAGCCGCCCCGGTGAACCGGCTGGCCGTACTGCCCTTTGTAAATATGAGCGCTGATCCCGACAATGAATATTTCAGCGACGGCATTACCGAAGAACTGCTGAATGCCCTTACCCGGGTAAACGGCCTGCAGGTAACCTCCCGCACGTCGGCCTTCGCCTTTAAGGGAAAACATGACGACATTCGCGACATTGCCATTCAACTGAACGTTGACAAGATCCTCGAAGGCAGTGTGCGCAAAGCGGGCAACCGGGTCCGGATCACCGCCCAGCTCATCAATGCCGCCGATGGTTTTCATATCTGGAGCGAAACCTATGACCGCAAGCTCGATGATATCTTTGAGGTACAGGATGAGATCAGCAGCATTATTGCCAATAAGCTGAAAGAAGATCTCACTGCCCGCGAAAAACCAACCATTAAATCGAGCATCAAAAATATTACGGCATATACCCATTACCTGAAAGGTTTACACTTCAAGAACAAGATCACCCCGGCAGATAACCGCAAAGCCATCGAATGTTTTAAACAGGCGATCGCCCTGGAACCCGATTATGCCCAGGCCTATGCGATGGTGGCGCAGACCTATTGCGCGCTGGGATCGATGGGGCAAATGATCCCGCATACCGCATTCGAGATCGGCCACCAGTATGCCGATAAAGCTCTTGAGCTCGATGATACGATCGCCGAAGGGCATATTGCCAAAGCCATGGCCAATTTATATTACGAATGGAAATGGCAGGAAGCATATGATGCCTTACAAAAAGCTATTGAACTGAACCCCAGCCGTGTGGAAGCATACGACCTCCTGGGCTTTTATTATATTGCCAAAGCTGAAAAATCGAAGGCGGTGAAAGTGCTCGAGCAGGCTGAACAGATCGACCCCCTCTCTCCTACGATCATCCGGTCGCTGGGCACGATGTATATCTTTGAAGAGCGTTTCGATGACGCCATTCGACAGGCTGAAAAGCTGCTGGAGATGAATCCCGAAATGCGCAGTGCGATCGAACTGAAAGCATGGGCGATTGGCATGAAGGGCGATTGGCAATCGGCCCTCGTGCTCTTTGAAGAAGTGCACCGGCTCACGAATCATCCGCTGAAAGGCCTGATGGGCTTGGGCGTTTGTTATGCACGTTGCGGGATGATGGATAAAGCCATGGATTGCGTGCATAAGCTGGAACAAAGACAACAGGAAGAACCCGATTCCGTGGTGGATGGTGACCTTGCCGCGGTGTGGCTGGGCATTGGAGACCTGGACAAAACCTTCCATTATCTCAACGAATGCATCGATAAAAGAATGGGCCCCGTAGCCTGCTTCATCGAATATCCGCCATACAAAGTGGTGAAAGCAGATCCGAGGTTTGAAGGGTTAAAACAAAGAATGGGCATCTGAAATTGAGCATGAAATACAGGGAAATAAAACCAAAAGGATTCTTGACCAATTTTATTGAATGTTTTTGGGAATATGAAACAGCAGACATTGAACTTGAACACACGATCATTCCTGATGGCTATTTCGATCTGATCGCAACATTTGAAAAAGGAATTTTAAGCCGGGTAAAGTTAACGGGCGTTTGGACAAAACCGGTAAATGTAAAGATCTCAAAACAAACAAAACTATTTGCCATTCGCTTCAAACTTTTAGCAACCGAATATTTGTTTCAACACGAGATAAGGAGCATACTCAACACAAGCAAAACCCTGCCATTACACTTTTGGAATATTGACAAGTACCAAACCAATGATTTTGACAAATTTGCCCTGGCAATAACCAATCGTTTGGAAAGTTCCATCAAACACCTGCAAGAGATCGACAACAGAAAGCTTAAACTGTTTGAATTGGTCTACAACAAGCCAATTCATACTGTCGACGAACTTGCCACTAATGTTTTTTGGAGCAGTCGCCAGATCAACCGGTATTTTACCAGTCGGTTTGGCTTTTCGCTAAAAACCTTTCTAAACGTGGTTCGATGCAACGCTTCCTATCATGAGATTGCTAAAGGAAACCTGTTTCCTGATAATAATTTCTTTGACCAGTCACATTTTATCAAAGAGATCAGGAAACACACAGGCACTACACCGCGCGAACTGTTCAAAAACCAGAACGTCCGATTTTTACAATTGACAACGAGATCCGGTAAGTAATTTTACATTATCGATCATTAAAAAAGATTATAATGCAGATTACGAAACTCACCCCAAATTTCGAAGTAAAAGATGTAATTGAAACTGTAGCTTACTACGAATCGCTTCTCGGTTTCAAACTGGTGATGTGCGTTCCGGAATCACAAGACGGAATAGAACAATCCTTTGCAGAAGACAAATCATATGTTTATGCAATGATGCAAAAGGATAATGTAGAGATCTTTTTCCAGCGGTCCGACTCATTCAGGGAAGATGTTGTTTTTGCGCAGGGTTTACCTATCGGCGCCTCGGTCTCATTTTATATGGACGTCAAGGGGATCAAAGAATTTCATCAAAAAATGAAAGAGAAAAGCCTGCAAATAACCGATCTGAAAACTGCATGGTACGGTATGCACGAATTTTATTTGAAAGACCTTAATGGTTACATACTCGGATTTGCTGAAAAGGCCGGCTAACCCCCAACTCCAAGGGCAGCTTATTGTTCTCTGCCAATCAGGCTAGGGAGTTAAAAATTTCGCAAATTCACTTCCATTTCCAACAAAAACATCGAAATCACTCTTTCTTGAATCGATCGTCAGCGTATCGTTCTTCTGCCAAAAAACAATTCCTTTCGCCTTCCAGGTTTCCGGTAATACCGGAACAGGTCGCCGGGAGTATTCAGCCAACCATAAGGGATAGTCTGCCAATGCAGGCTGCCGAAGATAAGTATTCGCAAACGACAGGTCGGTATAGATCACCGGCTCTCTGCCTGAATGCTGATGCAGATATTTCAAACACCGTAGCAAATCATTTTGCAATTTATTGGTATTGACGGCCCCGGTCAAACTGCCCTCTTCAATATCAATGATCAGCGGAATATCGTTTTTCGCCAACGCACCTACTGTTTGTAAAAAATGCTGCGCCTGTTGTACCGGATCATCGTTGGCTACAAAAAAATGATATGCGCCCCTTACCAGTTTTAGCTCTTGCAGGCGCTGCCAGTTGTATTTGAATTCGGCATCTATCAGCGTAGTACCCTGCGTTGCCTTGCAGATCACAAAATGCAGGTTGTCGAGTTGGGGCAGGTCCTTCAACAGGTTACCCTGGTATTTTGAAATATCCAGTCCGCTTACCATAGCCACTGAATCAGGTGGCAATACCGCGCCTGTTGGTTTGGGTTGAACGGGGTCTGATCTTTGTTGCTGCAGAACCGTGTCTTTAGGTACCGTTGCAGGGGTGTTATTACCGGCCATCGCGGCCTGCTGCCGCTGGCCGGTGAACCGGCCACCCAGGAAGCAACCAACGACCAATAACAACAGCGCTGCCCATGCGGCCATTCTTTCTTTTTTCCCGAATACCCAGACTGCTTTTGCCGGCGCCGGACTATCCTTGTACAATGGCGTCATTTCCGTCATTTTTTCGCCCGATAATAAAGCCATGACCCGCGCCGCTCTTTTGTTGCTTTGCTGGAATTGCTGCAGGGTATTGAGATATTCGCTATCTAAAGCTGTTATGGTCTCAAAGGACTGTATACACTGATGCGCTTTGTCATTGGTTTTAGCGGCAAACGCAACCCCGGACTGACGCTTGTTGAGATCAGATAGCTGCTGCACGATCTCCTGCTGTAATACGCTCATGTCTTTATTGGCGCCATTGCGCAGCCATTGATCAAAGATGGAAAAATAACCCTTTACCCAATCGGCTGACTGCCGGTTCAGGGTTTTGCCCCGCAGATATTCTTTCAATTCTTCGTTCAGCGTCATCAGGTCTGCGATATTGTTATAATAGGTCGTATATGCTTTCCCATAAACACCGTGAAAGCCAGCCTGTATGTGCTGCAGCTGCTGCCAGCGCGTTTGTACTTCATATAAAACATCCAATAAAATCGTAAGAAAGCGCGGCGCTTCTTTATCGGCCAGCAAGGAATGATACGTTTTTAAGTAAGCGCCCCGGTCTACGACAACCGCATCCTGATCATTGATCAGCAAAGCATCCTGCAGTTGGCTTCCTTTTGTTCTTACATATTCCTGCAACAAGTGGCTGGCTTTACGTAATGCGTTTGCATACAATTCACTTAACCGATGCAGGTCACGGCCCAACTGTTGTTTAAGAACCGTATAATTACGGCGCTGTTGTTTTTGCTGAAGCCACCGGTAAACGAGATATATCAACCCTGCAACTACCGCCACTACGGGAACGGCCTGTAGTAATTGTATATCAAATAACCAGTTCATTATACGCTTTAGCAGAACGAACATGTGCATCCTATTATACAGTTGTTTTATCAACACCACCTGAAGCAGGTGTTTCCTTTTGCGGATAGTACTTTTCCATCCACGCTTGTATCAGTTGCTGTCTGGAAATACTCTTTATATAGAAATGAACGGGCACACCGCTGCTTTCTTTTTCTTTGATCATGAGCAGATAGTTCTCAAACGCATTCATGAGGGAATTGATATCGAGCACCTTATTGGAACCCTGGTCTATTTCACCCAGTGAACGGATCACCGTTTTCATGGTGCCGTTCTGCATTTGCAAGAGCCGGTTTCCCATTTTGGCTTTCTCGGCCCCAGACTCAACAGAATCAGTGGCCGCCGTATCTTGCGATAACGCCGATAAATACTCGTTCATTTTTTCTGCATCGGGTGCTAAAACCTGCCGCAGGCCCAGCTTTACCTGGCTGCTGCTGATAGCAGGAACAGCACCCATAACGATCACACTTATATGGGCATTCACTTTCTGCGTGCTCAGCATTTTCTTTACCTCATTCATCACTGAGGCATCGATCCCAAAGCCGCCCGATGCATTTTCCAGCCAGCCTCCCAGTGTCAATTTCTCCTGCAACCGGGTGGTGTCTGTTTCTGTTGGCCCGCTATCGGTTGCATCGGATTGCAGCATGTGCACCATCCCAATAAAACCTGAGCCATAGACAACACCCGACAAAACCGTCATGCTATTTGCCGCTGCTCCCGTGGAAGTCCCCGCCTGTTGCTTCAACAGGGCGGGGTCACTGGTATCGATCGTATCTGCTGCGCCATTTTTACTGTTGTTCCAAACGGTTATGGCTTTGTCGATATCCAGCACAAGCGGTTCTATGATGGCTACATTCCGGTGTCTGCAGCTGGCGGTAATGATCAGGGTGCCAGCGAGGTTATGATTTTGCCGCTGCCGGTTGATCTGGGCAGCGGCCGATTTGGCGAGCTCACCTGATTGACTGCCCAGGTTACTCGTTGACTCTTTGATATATTTCTCAATGCTGGCCATCGTATCATCCTGCAGGTTGCTGCCAAAGGAGAAATACTGGGCATCCATTTGCAGCGACTCGGCCGACAAAGGCAATTGTTTGATCAAACTGCGGGAAAAATCCAGCGGGCTTTCCAACATCTCATCCGGCTCCAATGCACTGATCTGTTCCCTGTATACCTGAATGCCTTGCTGCGTTTCGATACATACAGTCATGTAGTCGGTCGCTGCCTGCGTAACAGAAGCGTCCACATTGGTAATGGTGTTTTTGAGTTCAGTTACATCTACATTCATATCGGTGAGCTCATTAATAGTCATGGCCAGGCTCCTTTTCATCATTACGAGGGAATTCATTTTCTCGCGTGCTGCATCCAGTTTGGCTTGCAGGCTGCCGGCTTTCTTTATCAGTTCCAGCACCCGGGGGTTTACTACATTACCTAAGACCATTGATGGATGATCGAATGGGATTGTCATTGTTTTACATTGAATGATTACAATGGTAAGGTCCTGATCACGCGCACGCTGCCTGCACCGGATTTCCAGAGCTGGGTATCGGCAATCTGTCCATTCCCTGGCGTCATTATATTTGATACTACCCGGGCTACCTGGGTATTTGCCACCTGTGCGCCATTGCTTGTTTCAAATAACCTGCTGGTAACCGGTACCTTCGCTCCATTTGCACCATTCCATATCTGGGTATGGCAACCTTCGGTGTCAGGCACCAGGTTATTCAAGCCATCACAATTGAATGCATAGGAATTGGTGGTTGGGCCACCGGCTGGTTGCAGGCGGATCGAATCTTCTACAAGGTCCATCCCGGCAGAAGGCACCAGCTGGATCTTTACATATTGGTTGGCAGTTCTCAGGCGGCCATAATCATTGGCGCCATTGCCTCCACTGCTCGCATGATCGAGACAGATCTCAATCCCAAAATCAATCGCTTTGCCTTTGCTGTCGTTCACATTGGGGATGTTGAATACCGCAGCCCCTTCGGCCACGCCTAAGACATCGGCCGGGATCAGCGTTTTTGGATCAGCAGGCAATACCGTATGGCCTTTGTACTGGACGGTATTGGTACGGGTATACCATTGCAGAAAGTCGATCCCCGAAATATAATGTTTACGGCTGGCATAATGAGCAGCTGTATTACCGCTGCCGCCGAGTTGAATAAGCGATGAGTTATAGATCTCGCCCAGCTTTTTGCTATCCAGGTAATATTTTCCATCAGTGTCTTTGAAGGTTGGCAAGGAAGCACTGATGGCAGTCCCAAACACAAATAGCCAGTTTTTATAATCGTCATTGGCAGCCAGCGCTTGCAGTCCTCCAAACAAGCCGCCCCATTTATTATTAAAAGGAGCCAGCAGATTGAACTCGGCCGGCGCAGCGCCCTGCCAACCATTGATCAGGTCATGCAAATAAGCGCCGCCCGCACCGCGGTATAAAAATTCAGGCGCCATAAAGATCTTCAGCACATCCGCACTGGCATCTGCCAGCTTATGCGCCTGGGTGATAGCGTTTGCTGTAAATGCGATCCGCGCTTCGATATCCACACATTGAGAATTTACATCCAGGCGATCGTCTTTGGCGCCATTCAATCGTATCCCGGGATAATAGCCTTTTAACAAGGTTGGATATCCAGGCCATGGTTCCTGAACCGGCCCTGTATTTATTTCCCATGAAATGAACTGTACTTTACTGTAATTCATAACTATTTTTTTATGGTTGATTGATTAATAATTGATTTAACTGAATAACTTATGAACTGAATAACTGAACTATGTAGTGGCCCCGGCATTAGTACCGTTACTGCTGCCGCTTGTACTGTTATCACTGTCATCCCCTTTTCCCGCCTGGTTCCATTTGCTGGGATAGTATTTTTGCAACCACATTTGCGCAAGCTGTGACCGGGTGATCGGTTTGGTATAGTAGTTAATCGGCACCCCGATATTCCCATTTAAACATTTATTGATATAATCCTCCATGGCGTCGATCATGGAATTGGTGTCGAGCATTTTATTGTTATTATTATCGATATCGCTCAACCCGCTGAGCACGGCATTCACCTTCGCCGTTTGCATGGAGATCATCTGCTGGCCGGAGCGGGCATTGGCAGCAGCCGAATCGATGGTGGTAATGTCGTCGGCAGTCGCATTTTGCAGTTTCTGCAAAGCGCTCATCGATTTGGCGCCATCATCATCGGTGAAGCCTTTAACGGCCATGGTCACCTGGTTCGATTTTATAGAAGGAATAGAGCCCATGGCAATGAGTGTACAGTGCGAGGAGATCTTCTGCGAGCTGAGCAGGTTCTTGGCATCGCTGGAAAAGCTGGAGTCAACGCCAAAACCGCCGGACTCAGCAGCGAACCAGCCGCCCACACTGAATTGGCCCTGGATGCTTTCAGCAATGGAGTACATGGTCTCCGTGCTGGAAGTATCGGTAGTGTTCAGCACATGCACCATCCCTATAAAACAGGAACCGTAGGTGGCGCCCGATAAGATCGTAAATGATTTCTCCTGGGCCGTTTCCGCCCCGGCGGCGATCTGCGCCATGCTGGCCATACTATTCGTTTTTATGAGCGCATCTGGAAACAAGCGGTTCCATACCCGGATGGCTTTATCAACATCAATGATCAACGGCGCCAGTAACTGGGCGTCTTTATGCGTACAGGTAATGCTTAGCACCAATGTTCCGGCGATGCTATGCCGGGCATGCTGGCTATTCATTTGCGACTGGGCAGAAGTGCGGGCTTCCGTAGCATAGGAATCGCCAAATACGCTGAGCTGCTCGCTGACGAATGCAGCAACGGTAGCTGCATGCGTGGCCGAACTTTGCTGGTTCTCATCAAAAGCAAAATACTGGCTGTTCATTTTCAGCGAATCGGCGGCCAAGGCCATCTGCTTCAACTGGCTCTTGTTGTAATCGATCGGACTTTCCACTTCATCGTTAAGGCTGCGGATCTTTGCTTTCAATGGTTGAATGCTTTTTTCGGCATCCAGTTTTGCTTTGGCGTAATCGGTCGCCGCCGCTTTGATCTGGTTACCCACCTCCTCGCTTTCTTTGATGAGATCGGCCGGATCAATTTGCATGTTGATCATTTCCTGTACGGTCATATCGATACTTCGCTTCAGGGCAATGAAGGAATTGAGCGTGTCCTCAGCAGCGTCTACCGGCGCCTGCAGCGCACTGATAGCGACCAGGTTGTCTAGTTTGGCCTGACTAACCACGTTGCCCAACACCAGGGATGGGTCGTAGGGAATGCTTGATGGCATATGTGTTTTATTTAATTGGTTCACAGATCTAAGCAGGGATTTACACCTGCTTTTTGTTTGTACTGAATGTTCAGCAAAGATGCTTTTGGCAGCAGGCGGAAATAAGCGCTGGAATACGTGATTTTAAAAACAGGTATTTATACCTGTTTGCAGGCATTTAATGGGAGCGAATAGCTAAAAAGAGGTATATTTAAGATGTCAAAATCATTTTAAACCGTTAGACCTATATTACCATGAGCGTAGAAGCCTCCCTCCTGTCTGTGCCACTCGGCACGGCTATAACCTGGACAACCAACTGGCGCAATTCAGATCATTTCCTGACAGCAAACTCTTTTATTTTCAAGGCGGAAGATTTCCGGAAAATACTACAAGAACCTTCGGTTGAGTATGTTCGTGTATACCTGGGCTTGAAAGTAGGCATTCAACATACACCCGGTCATGAGCAGAATATTCTTGAAGAAAAACTGCTTTGCGTGGGGGCCGACCGCGATCAGAAAGATATCTTAAAAGCCGGCGACGCCAATATCGTCAGCGGCGTGTATGATTTCTCACATCCCTGCCCGCCTTTATGCGAAGACGCAGAAAGTCCGCTCGCAGGCGGTGAACAATAGCCAACCCGTTTTTATGGTAACTGTATTGCAGAAAATCCTGCTATTCTGTTCTGCATGGATAGTTATTGTTCCTGTACTCATTTGTATACTGTTTTACAGGAATTATAATGCCGGACTAAAAGTGCTGGGCATTCATGTATTTATTGCCTGTGCCGTAGAGTTATCCTCTTACCTCCTTATGAAGCTGGGACGCAACAACCTGCCCCTGCTTCACTTTTATACATTATCTGAATTTGTGCTGTTGTATATCTACTACGATCTGTTCTTTCACAATACATTCCCCAAATGGTTGTTGCGGGGATTAGCAGGCTGTTTTGTGTTGTTTACTTTGATCAATTCTATTTTTGTTCAAAGCATTTACACATTCAATAACTATGCAAGGGCCCTGGAGGCGCTATTGCTCATCATCCTGGCCCTGCTCTGCTTTTACAAGCTCTACCTGCCGGTACAAACTACCGGCGCCACTCATCATTCGGTAGTTTGGATCAACTCGGGCATCCTGCTCTACTTTTCAGGGGCGTTTACTTTATTCATCTTAAGCAATTACATTCTACCGTTGGGCAAAACCTTGAACACCCGGATCTGGGCGGTGCATTCTTTTTTAAGCATACTGTTGTATGTATTTATTTCGATCGGTTTATGGAGGGAACGAAAACCTTAGATATTTACCTGCTGCTTTTTTGTGGCACACTCATCTTCTTTATGCTGGCCGCTTCGGTGGTGGCATTCATTTACCTGTACCGCAAACGGCTGCGGCAACAGCAGACAGCCATGCGCGACATGCACACGAAATTGAAACTCGACCTCCTGCAAAGTAATATGGAAGCATTGGAGACCGAACGCCAACGCTTTGCAGCCGACCTGCACGACGAGATCGGCGGCAAACTGGCTACCCTGCGCCTGACCCTCTCGCAATTGCAAAAACAGGGGAACGATAACCCACAACTTGAACAACTCACCGCCCGCAGCAAAGAGATCATCGATGCCATGATCGGCACGGTTCGCCGGGTATCCCATAATTTAGTGCCACCCAGCCTGGAACTGTTCGGGCTTGCATCGGCCATTGAAGAACTAAGCAGCTGGATCAACAGTTCCTCAGCCATTACGGTAACTACCGATTACCGCTTGGAGCAGGTAATACTGGATCAGAAAAAACAACTTGCCCTCTACCGCATTATACAGGAATTGTTAAGCAATACTATCAGGCATGCACAGGCCAGTCATATTTACCTGGCCTTGCTGGCAGGCGGCCGGGACATACAACTGATATATAAAGACGGTGGCCGGGGCCTTAACCTGTCGCAAATGCACGGTTTTAAAGGCCTGGGTTTTAAGAATATTGAGAACCGGGTAAAACTGATCAGGGGAAAAGTAGATTATCGCAGCGAGGGAAAAGGGTTTGAATGTGTTATCAGTTTTTCTGTGAATTGAACATATAAAACATGATATATGATCTATCTTGCTATTGCAGATGATGAGCGGCTTTTCCGGCGGGGGTTGATAGAATTACTGGACGATGGGAACAGCATACGTTTTTGCCTGGAAGCCGGCAACGGCCTCGAGCTCCTGACGCAACTGGAACAGGCAGGCCGCTTACCGGATGTGCTGCTGTTGGATATCTCCATGCCGGTAATGAATGGACTGCAAACCTTTGATATCATCCGGGAAAAATATCCGCAGATCAAGATCCTGGTCCTGTCGATTCACTACACGGATAGTTATATTATTACGCTGATTGAAAAGGGCGCCAATGGATATTTGTCTAAAAATACCGATCCCGACGAAGTGAGAAAGGCCATTATAACCGTTGCCAAAACCGGTTTCTATTTTAATGATGATACGATCAGGGCCATGCATAAGAATATCGCCGGTAAACACCGCGGTATTATCATGGGCGACGAGATCACCGAGCGCGAAAAAGAGGTATTGGAACTGATCTGCCATGAGCTCACCACGGGCGAAATAGCGGAACGCCTGTTCATCAGCAAACGCACCGCAGAGGGCCACCGCAACAGTTTATTATTGAAGACCGGCGCTAAAAACACCGCAGGTTTGGTCATTTATGCGATAAGGCACCAGGTGTATAGTGTAGAGAAGTTTTAAGTGGGTGACTATAGTTTTTTACCTGTAAAAAGTCCTGTCGGCTTATAAATTATTCATCATAGACAGGACCTTGATATGTTTATTTAATTAGCAGGTAACACTTACCAGCATTCTTAATCAACTTATAATTTTACTTCTTTAAATTTTCTTGCGAGTTCATCTTCTAAAGCGTCGATACGGTCTTCAAAATTTTTTTCGAATTTATAATCTTTCGCAATTAAGTATTGTACAAAGTCCGGGTCAATTTGCATGAATGGGAACATGTTCAGATAATAGGGAAAGTATGCCGGCCAAACCCAAACGCCATCTGTAAAATACGAATCCGGGGCAATGGGTTGTTTGGTTTTGACATCCATAAAGTATCCCATCCAGCCTAACACCAGAACACCCTGATCTAAATACTGAAAAATTCTTTCGACATCATTTGTCACAGGTGATCTGGAATTGAGTAAATCGTCAAGCGCAATACTTTCCTTCAAATTATTGTATTCCTTAATAAACCCTACTAGTTTCATGTTATCTAAAAATTATTGTATTATGAAATGTCTCGAAAGCTCCGCCTGGCAATACCCTGACCGCCATAGTCGTACCAATCCAGTTCCCCATCATCGATCAATTCTTTATCATTATACAGGTATTTGTTATTATTATCGCCTTCCCCTGGATCAGCCAGCTTCCGGGTACTAAAGCCCGTAATTTTTAAACCATAAGCATAGTAATGATTTTCCTCAATGATGCGCCCCCGGTTGTGCGTTACTTTCCTGCGCTTTTATCGCAAATGACACACACATAACAATAGCCAATAATAGCAACGGTCTAGGTTGCAGGCTCATTAATGGTAAGGTTTGCTACAAATTTTTAGGTAACATGATCAATAGCATTCGTTACGCACATTGATACATGTAATTGCTACTAAAGATAAGAACCGAACATTAACGTAAAGTATAAACTAATAAACGTGAATATTGGCCAATAACCATGTCATTTTGAACGATATTCGTGCAAACAATCCAGCCAAACAGGCCGATTGAGGCAGTTAATTCATTTTAATTACTTTTGCCCTACAACAAATGACAATTTTCCATAATTCATGCCCGGCGCCTGAATTTGGAAACAATACCAGGCAACATGGCATTACTAAAAGTCTCGGCGGTCAGTAAGGAAATCAACGGCAATCCCGTGCTGCACGAGATTTCGTTCAGCCAGCAGAAATTTCAAAAACTGGCGATCGTGGGCGAATCCGGCTCGGGAAAAAGTACCCTGCTCAAGATCATTGGCGGACTGGTACAACCTGATAGCGGTGATGTATTGTTTGAGAACAAACATGTAGAAGGACCGAATGAAAAACTGATCCCCGGCCATCCAAAAATGGCGTATCTGTCGCAGCATTTTGAATTGCGCAATAATTACCGGGTAGAAGAGATCCTTGAATATGCCAATACCCTGCCCGAACAGGATGTGCAAAACCTCTACGAGATCTGCCATATCAGTCATCTGCTAAAGCGGAAGACCGACCAGGTCTCCGGCGGTGAAAAACAACGGATCGCCATGGCGCGCCTGCTCATCGGCGCTCCAAAATTATTTCTGCTGGATGAACCTTTTTCGAACCTCGATATTCTGCACCGCAACACCCTGCGGGCAGTGATCAGGGCCATGGGTGAAAAACTGGGTATAACCTGTTTAATGGTCTCCCATGATCCGGCAGATGCCCTCAGCTGGGCCGATGAGATCATTGTTATGAAAAACGGCCAGATCGTTCAACAGGATACACCGGAAACAATCTACCGGCAGCCGGTCAATGATTATGTAGCCGGCTTGTTTGGCAAGTTCAATGCATTTTCCAAAGCGGAAGCTGCTGCCTTTGGTGAAATACCGAATGAATATGGGAATGGCAGGAAATTATTCATCCGGCCGGAAGCTTTTACCCTGTCCGCTAAAAAAAGCAAAACGGCCATTGCCGGTAAAGTTACCGAGGTAACTTTCCTGGGCAGCGGTTATGAGATTGAAGTAGCGTTGCCGGAACGTATGGTTATAGTGCGAACTGTCGAAAATACAGTTACTGCAGGGGATTCTGTATATATAAGTTTTAAGAAGTAAATTTGCAGAAGCAACCAGGCATCGTTTTAAAAAATTAACAACCATGGGACCCACCACCAGCACCATAACATCGGCCCGCCAGCGGGAGATCGTAAACCTGTATGTTGCCGAGCTCGATAAACATATCGAGGAACTAAGGGCCGGACAGGTAGAGATCATGCATGAGATCGCCGATTTTGCCAACATACTGCATATTCATCCCATCCATTTAAGCAATACGGTAAAGGAAGTGACGGGCCGCTCGAGCTGCGACCTATTTGAAGAGCGCCTGGTTAAACTATCGAAAGAATTATTGGCTACTTCTCCCCTGTCTATTGCCGAGATAGCGCGGCAACTTACCTATGATCCATCAAATTTTGTAAAATTCTTCAAACGCTTTACCGGTATGACGCCCAGAACTTACCGGGAAAGTATTAGTTCATAGTTCAAAGTTCTAAGTTCACAGTTCTCAGTTCAAGGTTATAAGTTCATAGCTTAAAGTTCTGGATTCATAGTTCTAATTCCTAAGTTCATAGCTTAAAGTTGAGCTTGTTCCGGATGGTAAGTATTGCATTCAAGAACTGAAAAACTTATGAACTTACAAACTAAATAACTTGATGCTTTATGTGCCATTCTTCGCTTATGGCCTACTGTTGTATCTTGCCGGCTGCGTCTACGCATAACCTATCGCCCCTCTGCATTTCCTATAACCTATTTCTCTAAGATTCACTCTCTGCCTTAAAGAAGGCTGCAATAAATGAATGAATGAAATTAAATATCCTGGTCCGCAGCGGTTCCTTCTGTTTCGAGGATGTTTTTTTATTGCTCATGCTTTCTTTGATTTGGCTGGTTCATTTGACATTGAAGGTCATTCAAAACAAAGATGTGAAAATTAAGGGAAGAATTTCAAATTTTATCAACTTTTGCGTGAACGTATTAATAAGTATCAAAATTGGTTAATAAGCACCAGCTGTTGTCAATATTAACCAATTAATAGCAACCGTTATTGATTTTTATCAAGTATTATCAAATATTAGCAACATTCTTCGTTTTTTAACAACTTTAACCAATAGTTGACGAAAATGCTTTACAAATTACAAATTGTGGTTAAATGTAACAAGATTTGCTTCTTACTGACAAGTTCACTTGCTTTTTGTCAAATAATGTAATTATTGAATATTCTTTGAAATAATTTCTGAACAATTGCTTATTTTTAAGTACATACGCCCACCTAAATCCGGAATGCATCTTAACCAGGTTTGGGGGCAGGCGTCTCCGGGGGATTCAATGCACAGTTATTATTATTTTTAAAAACTAACTGCATGAAAAAAGAACTGGCATTGAATTTTCGCAAGTACAACGATTCGGAACTGGATGAAATAGCCATTTACATCTGCCGAAAGCTAACCAACAATGAAGATCATCCCGACATAGAACCGTTATTAGCTCCCGTACGGATAACAGCAGAACAATTTCAACACGCCAGGCGCGATGCTTCTTTTGGCGATACTCAGAAGATCTTAATTAAAAACGATCTGAAAGAAAAACTCATTTCATTATTAAGGGAACTGGGCGAAATCATACAATTAAAATCTAAAGGCGATGAATGGCTTCTTATAAGAAGTGGATTTGAGATAGCGAAGCCGCCTAAAAAAACAGTATTGGAAAAACCCAGGGAATTTGAGGTGTTGCCGGGCAAAAACAATGGACAAATAATCTTACAGGCAAAAAGAGTAAAGGGAGCGAAAGCATATCTGTATCAATATACTCCCGGGCCGTTGAGAGCGGACAACGCATGGGAAACGGTCAATAGTACTAAACGGAAAATTGTTATCTCTGACCTGCCCCTGGGCATCAACTTCTTTTTCCGGATGGCAGCGGTTGGCTCGCGGAACCAGGTAGTGTATTCTGAAATACTGAGCCGGTATATTGCATAATGAGTATCCCCTTCTCAACCCTATCGTATCACCAAAAATTCCTGCACATTGTCTACGATAAAACCAGGGAAAATGCCGATCCAGGCCAGCAGGAACATCAACACCACCAGGGAGGCATAAGTTGCTGCATAAAAGAAGGGATGCAGGCTTTTCTCCTTGACCGGTGATAATGGCGGCGCGGCAAACAGCGTGCTGATGATCCGCAGGTAATAATACAAACCAATAACGCTGCTGAGCACCAGTACAACTGCCAGCAACCACATATGCTGTTGCACCCCAACCGTGAGGATAAAGAATTTGGCCGGGAACCCTGCCGTCAGCGGAATGCCCGCCAACGATAAAAGCGCCACCGTAAATACCGCAGCCATTAATGGATTGCGCCAGAACAGTCCGCGATATCCGTTCAACTCATCGGCATCTTTTCGCCGGGTCGATAACAAGGTAATGATACCGAAAGCCGACAATAACGTAATACTATATGCCAGCAGGTAAAATACCCCGGCGCCAACGCCGGCATCGCCCGACAAAAACGCCACCAGCAAATAGCCAAAATGCGCAACGGATGAATAGGCCAGCAGCCGCTTGATGTTCTGCTGCATGAGGGCCAGCACATTGCCGGCGATCATACAGGCAATGGCAATCACCGTAAGAA
This sequence comes from Longitalea arenae, assembly GCF_016924755.1. GTDB lineage: Bacteria > Bacteroidota > Bacteroidia > Chitinophagales > Chitinophagaceae > Niastella > Niastella arenae. Next base: position 317,836 of record NZ_JAFFJX010000008.1, read on the forward strand.
TGGAAATAGCCAAAGCATTCTCATGTAAATGGATAGCCTGGGCAAATCGCACAAAAACGGCAAATACGCCGATCTTCGAAACCGTTGCTATAAAAGCCGTTACCGGCGCCGGCGCGCCCTGGTATACATCGGCAGCCCATAAATGAAAAGGCACCAGGGCCAGCTTAAAGCCAATGGCCACTACGATTAATCCAATACCCATTAAGAACAATACAGAAGTTCCCTGCTTTGCAATGGCATTGCCAATGGCTGTAAATTCCATACTGCCCGTTTCCATATAGATCAATGCCATGCCGAACAACAGGAACGCCGATGTTAAAGCCGCCAGCACCAGGTATTTTACACCCGCTTCTATGGCGTTATTCCGGTTGCGTAAATAAGCGATCAGGGCATACAGGCTTACACTCAGTAATTCCAGCCCGATAAAGAAAGAAATAAAATGCCGGCTGATGGTGAGCACAGCCGCGCCCAGTGTGGCCAGGAAAAGCAGGATATAATATTCTTTGGGATTCTCTTCCCGCTCTTCAAAATAAATATAGGAAAGCAGTCCGACCACCAATACCGAAAAAATGATCAGTCCGGTAAACAAAGCGGCCAGGCCATCCACTACTAATAAGGGTGGTATTTCACGTGGCAGGGTATCCCGCACATACCACATGGCAAGCACCACGCCGCACATCATGAAAAAACCGGTAACCTGTATGACGGTATGACTTAGTTTGAATGCAATGAGCAGGATCACCACAACAGCTGCAGTGGCCAGCACCATGAAAGGGAGAAGAGCGAGTAATTGTAGATTGTCCATTGTAAAAGAGTTACAGGTTACTATTGCAAGTTACCGGGTACCAGTTACCGGTTACCACGCCCTGAGCGACAGCACACAGGTTCGGGTACCAGTTACCGGTTACCAGGCCCTGAGCGACAGCACACAGGTTCGGGTACCAGTTACCAGTTACCAGTTACCGGTTTCCAGGCCGCCCTGAGCGACAGCATGCCGCCAATGCTTAGCCTGCCTTTAATTGAAGCCCCCGGCTACGGGCAACTGGTAACTGGTAATTAAAGCGCCTTTAACCACATCAAATACAGGTTGAGGATAAAGCCCCAAAAATATAATAGCGGCTGTCAGGCATGCCATAATGATCCATTCCCGCACACTCAGGTCCCTGGGCTGTTCTGAAATCGGTTGCAACTGTCCCTGAAACACTTTCTGCATAATGCGCAACGAATACAGGGCCGACAATACCAGACCGGCACTGGCAATGATGGCCAAGACCGGACTTACGTCAAAAGCGCCCAGCAGGATGAGGAACTCCGCAATGAAATTGCCCAGGAAGGGCAGGCCAAGGGAAGCCATCACGAATACCATTGCCAGCGCACCCATATGCGGCATGGCCGTCCATAAACCGCCCATGTGATTGATATCCCTGGTATGCAATCTTTCTTTCAACATGCCGGCCAGCACAAACAAGGCGCCCGTGCTAACGCCATGGGTCAGTAATTGCATGACCACCCCTTGCAAAGCAATTTCGCGGAAAGCAAAAACGCCCAGCAACACGAAACCCATGTGGCTTACCGATGTATAGGCAATGAGCCGTTTGAGATCGGTTTGCGCAAAGGCCAGCAATGCGCCATACACAATACCTACCACACCCAATAACATGGCCCACCACGCTATACTGGCCGAGGCTTCTGGAAAGAGGGGCAACACAAAGCGGATAATGCCATAAGCGCCTGTCTTCAATAACAGACCGGCCAGGATCAAACTGCCGGCCGTAGGTGCTTCGCTATGGGCATCGGGCAGCCAGTTATGCAGGGGCACCATGGGCAGTTTGATCACAAAAGCAATTAAAAAACCCAGCATGATCCAGCGGGCGGTGACATCATTGCTGAACGTTGTATTCAATAAAGCAAAATAATCGAATGTATACTGACCGCCGCTTTGCTGGCCATGGATAAAATACAGCGCCAGGATGGCGAGCAACATCAGCAGTCCGCCGGTTTGGGTAAAAATGAAAAACTTATACGCCGCATACCGGCGATTGAAATCGCCCCAGATGGCGATCAGGAAATACATGGGCACCAGCATCACTTCCCAGAAGAAATAAAAGAGAAAAAGATCCATGGCGACAAAAACGCCGGCAATGCCAGCCAGTGTCCATAAGAGATTGAAGAAATAAAAGCCTGTCTTTTCACGGATCTCATTCCAGGAGCACAAGACCGATAAGGCGCCCAGCAAAAATGTAAGCAGGATCAAAATAAAACTGAGTCCGTCCATAGCCAGGTGAAAGCTGATGCCGAATGCAGGTATCCAGTTCACCTGGTAATCGATCAGCCAATTCTTACCCACTGCCGTAATACCCGGTGCGTGTTGTATATACCAGCCGACGGGCAACAGGAAAGCAATGATAACCGCTATCAAAGCGATCCACCGGCCCATTAAGGGATACCGTTGGGCCACCAGCCAGCAGCTTAGTCCGCCCACGAGTAAAACACCTATCATTAGTACCAGTATCATAACAAAAGTTGAAGCGTTATAATGAACAGGATGCCTGCGAGCACCCCTACTATATACAATCGCAGGGAGCCATTCTGGGAAACAGAGAACCAGCCGTTCAGGCGCAGACTGGCCTGCGCAATGCCGTTATACATCCGGTCGATAACGTCGCTTTTATTTATCCGGGTCAGGAACAGGAATGGTTTTACAAAAATGAAATTATACAGCTGATCGAATTTCCATCCGCTGAAAAAGAATTCGCGGGTAGCAGCCAGCGGTGGCGATTGCTGCCAGCGCACCCCCGATTTACCGTAATACAGGGTAATACCCAGATACACACCGAGCAGGGTAACCACCGCTGCGATCGCCTGGAACAACCACTCAGGCGGCAGGTTTTCCTTCATAACTGTTCCCGGTAATACCTGTTGAACATGGTCTGAGAACAGCGAAAGGTGGATCATATTATGCGGCCATTCAATAAAGCCCGCTGTTATGGAGAAAAAGGCCAGGATGACCAGGGGAATGACCATGCCACGGTCAGGTTGCTGATGAACAGGTGTTTTCATATCGCCCCAAAAGACCACCAGCATTAAGCGGGTGCTGTACAATGCGGTAATGAATGCACCTACCAATGCCATGAACCATAAGAGGGCGCTTCCGCCGGCACTGCTCCAGCTATACCAAAGGATAGCATCCTTGCTGAAAAAGCCGGCGCTCACCAGGGGCAGGGCGCTCAATGCCGCCGCCCCGGCCAGGAACGTGATAAACACTTCAGGCATTCGCTTTCGCAGTCCGCCCATCATAAAGATATTATGCTCATGATGCAGGGCTTCAATTACAACCCCGGCAGCGAGGAACAAGAGCGCTTTGAAAAAAGCATGGGTGAAGAAATGGAAAACGGCTGCACTCCAGGCGCCTACGCCCAATGCAAGGAACATATAACCGATCTGGCTGATGGTGGAATAGGCCAGGATCCTTTTAATATCTGTTTGCGCCAGCGCACTGCAGCCTGCCACCAGCAGCGTAATGGCGCCGACAATAGCGACAATGGCCATGGTGACCGGCGACAACTGGAACAGCCCATGCATGCGGGCAATCAGGTAGACACCGGCTGTTACCATGGTAGCAGCATGGATCAGCGCGCTTACCGGCGAAGGACCCGCCATGGCATCGGGCAGCCAGGTTTGTAAAGGGATTTGGGCCGATTTACCCATACCGCCTACCAGTAATAATACGGTGATGAGCACGATGTTTGAACCACCGGTGGTAAAATGCCGCGGCGCCTCCTGCAGAATGGCATTCATGTTGAGTGTACCGAGCTCTTTAAACAACAGGAACAAACCGATCAGTAAAGCCGTATCCCCAATGCGGGTAATAAGAAAGGCCTTATTGGCCGCGCGGCTATTGGAGGGCACTTCATACCAAAAGCCAATGAGCAGGTAACTACATAAACCAACGCCCTCCCAGCCCAGGTACATCAAGACCAGGTTATCGGCCATAACCAGTAACAACATGGAGCACACGAACAGGTTCATGGAAGCAAAAAAGCGCGCCATATCCCGGTCATGCCACATAAAAAAAGCGGAATAGATATGAATGAGGGCCCCAACAAAAGTGATGATAAAGATGAACACGAGGGTAAGTGCGTCTACGCGCAGACTGATATCTACCGACAGGTTGCCCACCGTGAACCATGACCACAACAGTTGACTATAAGCGCCGCCAGGGGGCGTTGTTTGCAAAAATGCCAGTGCCACCGTAATAGTGATGAGCGCAGCGATACAAACTGTTCCGGCGCCCAGCCACGCGGTGACGGGTTTCGACAAGCGCCGGCCGAACAATGACAGGATCACAAAGCCAAATAATGGTAAAGCAGGGATGTATGGCAGTAAACTATTCACAGTTTTTGGTTTATTGTTTATAGTTCTCGGTTCACAGTTCTCAATTCTAAGTTCTCAGTCCACGGTTCTCAGTTCTCAGTTAAAAATTTACGCTTCATACTTTACACTTTACATACACTGATAGATTGTATTTCATTATCACATTATCACATTATCACATTATCAAATTATCACATTAGCTAATTAGCACATCAGCAAATCAGCACATCAGCACATCAGTCTTTGAGTTCTTTCAAATCTTCCACATCCATGGTCTTATGCTGATGATAGATCTGTAACACGAGCGCCAATCCGACCGAGACCTCGGCGGCGGCCATGGCCAGGATGAACAGGAACATCACCTGTCCATCAGGTTGCTGCCATTTGGACCCTGCCGCTACAAATGCCATTCCGGCCGCATTCAGCATGATCTCTACCGAGATGAGCATGAATACTACATTCTTGCGGGTGAGCACACCCACGAGCCCCAGGGCAAATAAGACCGTGGCTACCATTAATACCATATTGACGCTATCAGTCATGTAATACGGTTTGTTCGTTTGGAATTGTTTCCTGCTGCAGGGCGGAAGCGCGCTCTTTCTCCGCATCGCCATTTTGCAGGAAGCGGTGTAAAGAAGGTTTTCTATGTTTGCCGATATGGGCAGCGCCCACAATGCCGGCCATCAACAGAAAACCGATCAGCTCAACAGCAATGATATATTCACCATATAATGAAAGCGCTACTTTGCGTGGATCTACCTGTGATACCTGCATTACCTGCTGATTGCCGCTAAAGAGCAGCAACAACATTTCTGCAAGTAAAACCAATACGAGCGCTGATGGCACTAACCATACCTTTGGTTTCAGCCATTCCTTTTCCTGCTGCGCAGTTTCGTTGCCCAGGTTCAGCATCATCACTACAAATATGAACAACACGATGATGGCCCCGGCATATACAATGATCTCAAGCGCTGCTACAAAAGGAGCACCCAGCGATAAAAAGATCATTCCTACCGACAGAAAAGACACGGCCAGGTAGAGCAGGGCATGTACGGGATGGTAGCGCGTGATCACCATGATGGTAGACAGCACTGCTACTATTGATGATATGTAGAAGAGTGTTGACAAGATGATAGGTTGACAGGTTAATATGTTTGTTTATTGGTTATTTGGTGTTAGCGGATCGGAACCAGGTGTTGCCGGGTGCCGGGTGCCGGTTGCAGGGAGCCGTGGAACTTGTACCCTGAATCCTGCAACAATATTCCATGAGCAAACAGACACGGAAGCATTTCTATTACCACATCATCCCTTTTACTTACGGTAACAAACTATGCACATCCACCGGCTTTTCCTCATGCTCACCTTCGCCTTTTTTCTTTACGCCTGCTTCCAGGCCGGCCACCCGGTAGAAATTATAACCCGGATATTTTCCCTGGCTATCGATCAGCAGGTCTTCCTTCTCAAACACCAGGTTCTGCCGGTTATACTCAGCCATTTCAAAATCAGGGATCAGTTGTATGGCATAGGTCGGACAAGCCTCTTCACAATAGCCACAAAAAATACAGCGCGAGAAATTGATGCGGAAAAAATCAGGGTAGCGGCGGCCATTCTCATCTTCTGTCGCTTGCAGGGCGATGCAATCGACCGGACAAGCCACTGCACACAAATAGCATCCTACACAGCGTTCGCCGCCATCTGGATCTTTGGTCAATACAATGCGGCCGCGATAGCGTGGATGCAATTCCACTTTTTCTTCCGGATACTCGATGGTTGCTTTCTTCCTGAAAAGGTGAATAAACACCAACCACATGGTTCGAAGATGGCTGATCATAGCGTTTACTTTAATTTATGATATTGCTACACGATTGCTTTCAAATTTTCGTTTTTCATTGATGCGTGGCCTTCCCCACTCGCCTTACTTCCCCACTCGCCACTTACCACTCCGCACTCGCCTTTATTATCCTCTTATCAACAAAGCAACAGCCCCCGTGATCAGCAGGTTAGCCAGTACGATGGGCAGGATGATCTTCCAGCCATACCCGATCAACTGATCATAGCGCGGGCGCGGCAGGGAGGCGCGTAAAAGAATAAATAAGCCAATAAAGAAAAACAACTTGATCACAAACCAGGCCAGTGGCGGCAGGAACGCCGGTCCCAGCCAGCCGCCAAAGAACAAGGTAACGATCATCGCAGAGATCAATGTAATGCCGAGGTACTCGCCGATAAAGAACATTCCGAATTTCATCCCCGAATACTCGGCATGATAACCGGCAATGAGCTCGCTTTCTGCTTCCGGAATATCAAATGGCAAACGATGTGTTTCGGCAATCCCCGCAATAAAAAAGATCACAAAGCCCACAGGCTGGGTTACTACAAACCATAAATTCTTTTGCGCAGCTACGATATCAGCCAGGTTAAAAGAGCCAGACAGCATTACCACGCCCATTAACGACAGCCCCATAAACACTTCATAAGCGATCATTTGGGAAGCGCCGCGTAAAGCGCCCAGCAAAGCATATTTATTATTGGAGGCCCAACCGCCTAACACAATACTATATACGCCGAACGATGACATGGCCAAAAAGAAAATGATACCAATATTCAGGTCGGCGACCACGATGCCCGGCGCAAATGGAATTACTATAAAACTCAACAGCACGCTGCCCACCACGATAGCCGGCGCCAGAATAAACACCCATTTATCGGCGAAAGGCGGAATCCAGTCTTCTTTGAAGAAGAGTTTCAACGTATCGGCCAGCACAATAAAAATTCCGAGCGGACCAGCACGGTTAGGTCCCAGCCGGTCCTGCCACAGCGCCAGCAAACGGCGTTCAACCCAGATCAATCCGGCCGCAATATTCAGCAGCACGAATAAAACGCCAATTACGATCAGTATGTGTTCTGTTGCACTCATGAGTAAAAAGTGATCATGTAGTTTGTATTACTGTTCCAGGTTCCAGGTTACACGGATACCGGATACCGGTTACCAGTTACCAGTTACCAGTTACCGGTTACCAGTTACCAGTTACCAGTTACCAGTTACCGGTTACCCGTTTCGCGGCAACCATTTGACGCTACGCTCACATCATTCTCAATCCTTAGCCGGTGAATAACATATAATTATGAAATATGAACTTTGAACTCTTAACTGTGAACTGTGAACTTATAACTTAATACTAATTATCTGAACCCATGAATTCCAGGCCATCGCCGGTACCCCTGGCAATCCCGACGGCATCAGCACTACGCCTTTGGGAATGTTTGCATGTATGCGCACCGGTAATTCATAGAGCTGTTCAAATATTTTTACAGTGATCAATGATCCGTTTACCAAACTCATCTGGTCTGCATCCAATGCCGACATGGCTATATAGGCCGCAGGTGAGCGTTCGCTGATGCCTTTCGAGTACACGCTCAATTCTTCCGACCCAAAGATCTCGTATTGCGGCAGCAAGAGCCACTTGTCAGTTCGCACCACAAATGCTTCCGGTATATCCTTAAAATAAACCGGTGTAGCATCCCGCTTATATTCAAACAGTAGTTTACCTGCATGTTCATTCTTCAATGAACCACCTGGCTCCTCCTGGTATTTGTTTACGGCCTGGATGGAATTCCATCCCGGTGACCAGAAAAAGGGGATCAGCGGCGATGGCGGCATCCCGGAATAACCTTCCATCGTAAATGTAAAAGGCGAGTCCCCATCCTGTTTGGGTTTGGGTTCGCTCACTGCCAGGTTCGCTAACATGGCCGTGCGGCCACTGTAACGATGCGGCTCCCGGGGTAATGCTTGTCCGTTCACCCGGAAGTCACGGCGGGGCGCGGCAGTAGAGATCCCTTTCAACTGGGGCAACAATTGTTCACCCATCATCAGCACTTCTTCGGGATGACAGGGTTTATCGATAGCTGCACCTGATTGTATCAACCGCATTTTCATCAGCCATTTCCAGCTTTCCTGCATGTTCTTATTGGCAGGCACAAATACCTGGTAGAACCGTTGGGCGCGGCCTTCATAATTTACCAGGGTGCCATCCCCTTCAGCAAAACTGGCCGCTGGTATCAGTACATCGGCATGTTGGGTAGTAGCATTATTTAATGAATCGAGCACAATACAATGCTGGCAGTTGTTGAAGAATACGTCGGTAATCTGTGCAGGCATATTGCGGTACAGGTCGTTTTCCAGCACAATGGCAGCGACGTTTTTGGCGCGGCTGGCGCGCAGCACCGCATTTTCAAATCCCGAGGCCTGCATCATAGCCAGGCCCATGCTGTTGCATTCGGGCATTACATAGGCCAGGTGCACTTCAGTAGCTGTAGCTTTGCAGGCCGCTGCAATATCGAATGCCGCCCTGATCAGGGCTTCATTATACAAACCGGCGCCGCTGATGATTACGGGGCGTTTTGCTTTTTGCAGGGCGGCGGCAATGATGGCTGCCTGGGTGCTCATTTCATCATTCAGCTGTACCGCCGGCAAAACTGTATTCAATCGCTGGGCAATGGCAAAACCCAGGCGGGCCAGATCTTCGGGCGCTTTGTGAATTATGCTGCTGCTGATCTCATCGAGCGGCGAAGCGCCGATCGTACAATTGGCCAAAAACCCTTTCTCCTGCTGCACGATCTCTTTAACGGCCGCATCGTGCCATTCGGCTATTGCCCTGTTTTCAAGCGCATGCTGCGCTGCTGTTTTCATTACGCCCTGCCGAACGGCCAATGCCATCACCGGTGCTGTATTCCAGATATCTTCGCCCAGGATCACGATGGCGTCTGAGTGCTGGATATCCTGGAGGGAAGCCGCTTTTATGACACCCGATTGCATCACTTCCTCGATCCGCCTTTCCACAAAGACCTCGTTATCGCTTATGCCCTGGTAAAAATTCTCCCTGCCTACCAGCTGCATCAGCGCTATATTACTTTCCATAGAAGCCCGCGGAGAACCAATCCCAATGACAGTATGATTGGTCAATAAAGTACGCAGATGCTCAAGCAGGCTTGTTTCATCAACTGCTTCCACTGCCTGATTGCGGATAATCGGCTGGGTGATGCGATTTTCGCTATTCACAAACTCATAACCGAAGCGCCCGCGATCGCAAAGGAAATAACCATTCACCTGGCTGTTGTAACGATTGGTGATACAGCGCAATTGCCCATACCGTTCTCCAGCGATGGTATTACATCCCACAGCACAATGATGACAAACTGAAGGCGCTGTGGTAAGGTCCCATTTCCGGGTATAATGTTCGCGTAATGTTTTGTCGGTAAATACGCCGGTCGGACAAACCTCTACCAGGTTGCCGCTGAACGGACTTTCCAGCACGCCATCGCGTTCGCGCCCGAAGTAAACATGATTGTGTGCCGCAAATACGTTCAGGTCTTTACCACCGGCATACTCATGGTAATACCGCACACACCGGTAACACTGAATGCAGCGGTTCATTTCATGATGAATGAATGGCCCCAGGTATTGATTGGTATAGGTCCTCTTTTTAAAATGATAGCGCCGGTAATCATGCCCCGTCATCACCGTCATATCCTGCAGGTGGCAACTGCCGCCTTCATCACAGACCGGGCAATCATGCGGATGATTGGTCATCAGCCATTCTATTACCTGGCTGCGAAACGCTTTGGCCGTTTTATCATTCACCGATAAATGCAATCCATCCCTGATGCCCTCCATACAGCTCATCACCAGCCGGCCCTGGGTATCGTTTTCATCCCTGAACACCTTAACGGCACATTGGCGGCAGGCGCCTACACTACCCAATGCCGGATGCCAGCAGAAATAAGGCAGATCGATGCCCACACCCAAACAGGCTTCCAGCAGGTTCTTCCCGGCTTTTACTTCGTATTGTTTGTTATCGATGAATATGGTTGACATGAAATAAACTTGATTGCTTCGTCAAATGATATATGCTGTTACCAGTTACCGGTTACCGGTTACCGGGTTCCATACAATAATGCCTTAGCGCTTTACCGGCGACTGGTGACCGGCAACCGGTAACTTTATACCTATATCACGTTCACTTATAATTTGCAACTAACCACCATTATGGTAAGGACACCGATGCATCGTCACATGCCGTTCAAAATCCTCTTTAAAATATTTGAGCGCACTTTGCAATGGCTCCATAGCGCCGGGCGCCAAAGCACAAAAGGTATTACCGGGGCCCAGCCATTGGGTATGCATTTGCAGCAGCTCCACATCTTCCATCGTCCCTGTTCCATGCTCGAGGCTCAACAACATTTTTTCTACCCAGGGCAGCCCTTCCCGGCAGGGCGTGCACCAGCCGCAACTTTCCTGGGCAAAGAAATGTTGCAGGTTATGTACAAAGCCGACCGGACAGGTTGCATCATCCATCACCACCATGGTGCCTGTTCCCAATCGGCTGCCGGCCGCCGCCACAGAAGCAAAGTCCATTTTCACATCCAGGTGTTCGATGGTCATAAAATCAGTAGAAGCGCCACCCGGCAAGAAACCTTTTAACTGGTAACCGTTCTTCATGCCACCGGCATGCTCTTCGATGAGCTCACGAACGGTTACGCCCATGGGCAGTTCCCAGCAACCGGGGTTATTTACTTTTCCGCTAACACCGTATAGTTTGGTGCCGCTATCGGCGCTGCCATTGCCCAGGCTTTTAAACCAGGCCGCCCCATTATTTACAATATGCGGCAGGTTACAAAGCGTTTCTACATTGTTCACGATGGTGGGTTTGCCATACAAACCACTTATTTGCGGAAATGGCGGTTTTGCCCTGGGCGTGGCGCGTTTTCCTTCAAGGGCGTTCAACAGTGCTGTTTCTTCTCCACACATGTAGCGGCCAACACCCGTGTGTAAATGCATTTCCAGGCTGAAGCCGCTGCCCAGAATATTTTTACCCAGCAAACCGGCAGCATATGCTTCGTGAATGCTTTTACGCAATAACTGCGCAGCTTTTTTATAAGCCCAGCGTAAAAAGATGTAGGAGATATCCGCCTGAATGGCATAGGCCGCCAGGATCATGCCTTCGATCAACTGGTGTGGATTGCCTTCGAGCAATAAGCGATCTTTGAAAGTGCCTGGCTCCATTTCATCGGCATTGGCAACGAGATATTTTGGATGCGGGGCATTCTCACCCATGGGCACAAAGCTCCATTTCATACCGGTATTGAAACCGGCGCCGCCGCGGCCTTTCAGTCCGCTCTCCTGCACCAGCCGCTGCACCTCTTCCGGCGACATGCTGCCCAGTGCTTTTCGCAGCGCGGAATAACCACCCGTCATCTCATATTCCCTGAGATCGAATGGCGGGCAGCCGGGATGAATATATTGTGTGAGCGGACGTTCCATGGTATCAGGTATATTTTTGTAAAATGCGGTCGAGCATAGCTATTGTTACGTCTTTGTACAGATCATTATCGATCATCAATGCCGGTGCATGGTCGCAACAACCGAGGCAGCAGTTCGGCAATAAAGTATAACATTGATCGCTGGTGGTTTCACCAAATTTAATGTGCAGCTTTTCCTGCAGGGCTTTGTAGATGTCGCCATACTTCATCACGTAACAGGAAATACTATCGCATACCAGGATCACATGGCGGCCGACCGGCTTGCGGAAAATGAGATTATAGAAAGTGGCCACACTGTCCACTTCAGCCGGGCTCATTTGCAGGTAAGCGGCAATGGCATTTACGCTCTCATCGCTGATCCAGCGGCGGTGATGCTGCACAATTTTCAATGCTTCAATAACGGCTGCGCTTTTATAGGGAACCAGGGCAATTTCGTGATCAATTGCCTGCCGTTCCAGATCGGTCAGGTACTGTTCTTCCTGCAAACCCGTGGTGTAATGGGCGGTGCTGCCGGAAGTAGCTACATTGTCTTTATTTATTTTTTGTGTTATCATTTATAATAGTTCAGGCTTTTTTCGTCAGTGGTCAATGGCGAATGGGACTGGGAATATGGCCGGGCTATTAACGATCTATATCCGCCAGCACAAAGTCGATACTGCCCAGTATGCTTAACAGGTCACCCACCGTATATCCTTTACTGATAAAGGGCACCATTTGCATATGGGGGAATGACGGGGTGCGGATGCGAACACGATAGGCCGCGGTGCTGCCATCACTGATACAGTAATAGCTGTTGGCGCCTTTGGTCGCTTCGATACAGCTCATGGCTTCCCCTGCCGGGATCACCGGTCCCCAGCTCACATTCAGAAAATGCGTGATCAGCGTTTCAATATCCTGCATGGTGAATTTCTTCAAAGGCGGTGTGGTCAAAGGATGGCTCGATTTATAATCTCCGGCCGGCATATTTTCGAGGCACTGCTTAACGATGCGCAGGCTTTGCCGCATTTCTTCTACCCGTACCAGGGCGCGGTCGAAGCAATCGCCATTCCGGGCAGTCGGAATATCAAATTCGAACCGTTCATAGCCACCGTATGGTTGCTTTTTACGCCAATCCCATTCCAGTCCGCAGGCTCTCAGGCCCGGACCGGTAACACCCCATTCGATCGCTTCTTCGAGGGTATAAATGCCAATGCCTTTGGTGCGGGCCTTGAACAAACTATTGCGGATGACCATGTTCTCATACTCTTTGATCTTGGGCGGAAAGTAGTCAACAAAATGCTGTACGAGCCGCTGCCAGCCATTGGGCAGGTCCTGCGCCACGCCACCGATGCGGAACCAGTTGGGATGCATGCGGCCGCCGCAAATGGCTTCCACGATATCGAAGATCTTTTCGCGATCGGTGAACATGTAAAACACGGGTGACAATTGTCCGAGGTCCTGCGCAAAAGTGCCAAACCAAACGAGGTGACTCGCAATGCGGAACAATTCGCAGAGCATTACGCGGATGACCAGGGCCCTGTCGGGCAATTCAATACCCGCCAGTTTTTCAACCGCCAGCAGGTAAGCGAGATTATTCATAACGCCACCGAGGTAATCGACGCGGTCGGTATACGGGATGTAGGTATGCCAGCTTTGGCGCTCGGCCATTTTTTCGGCGCCGCGGTGGTGAAAGCCGATCTCCGGCACGGCGTCAACAATGTCTTCGCCATTCAACTGTAAAATGATGCGCAGTACACCATGGGTGCCGGGGTGTTGGGGCCCAATGTTCAGGAACATAAAATCGGCGTCATCTCCATGTTCCAGCAATCCCCAGTCTTCGGGTTTAAAGCGGAGTGCTTCCTGCTGGCGGTCCTGGTATTCATCTTCTAACTTAAAAGGGCCTAATTCGGTTGCCCTTGCCGGATGTTCCTTGCGCAAAGGATGTCCTTCCCAGGTAAGCGGCATCAGGATGCGGGTCAGGTGCGGGTGCCCCTCGAAGCGGATGCCGAACATATCGTACACCTCGCGTTCGTACCAGTTGGCATTTTTGAAAATGGAAGTAATGGAATTTATGGAAGGGTATTCACCCCGCAGGGCCACTTTGAGTTTAATGAAACAATTGCGATCAAAGGAGAATAAGACGTACACCACCGTAAAATCAGCCATCGGCAGGCCGTTGTACCGGTTCCTGTTCCTTTCGTCGATCCCGAACAGATCATACAGCATTTTGAATGGACGGGGCAGTTCTGTCTTCAGGAACTGAATGGCAGGTATAATCCGCTCCTTCGATACCCACAGGGTGAGTATATCATCAACCGTTTGCTGCTGGTATAAAGCTTCCACGCCCAGCTGTTGCTGCAATCGTTGCAATATGGAATCGGCATCGTCCATAAATACAGTTTCTGGTTTATTGTTTTTGGTTTATGGTTTATAGTTTTTTACAAACCACAAACAACAAACTCTTTAAAATTCCAGTTTCTGGTTTATTGTTTTTAGTTTATGTTTTCACATAGGTGGCCGTCCGACAAAAAGCGGCCAGCTGCACAGAAAGAACCATAAACAACAAACCACAAACAACAAACTCTTTAAATTTCGTCCACTCCCTTAAAATTCACCCTGCTCATTCTCTCTTCCCGTTTCACTTCTTTCATAGCCGTCATCGTTGGTTTAATAATGCCCTGTTCACCGATGACCCAGCTTAAAGGCCTTTTCTCTTTTCCAACGGAATCGGCCAGCAATACCAGGCCCTGCATAAAGGCATCAGGCCGGGGCGGGCAACCGGGCACATATACATCAACGGGCAGGAATTTATCTACGCCCTGTACGACGCTGTATATATCGTACATACCACCGCTATTGGCACAACTGCCCATGGAGATCACCCAGCGGGGTTCCATCATTTGTTCGTGTAAACGTTTAATGATGGGCACCATTTTAATGAATACGGTTCCGGCTATCACCATAACATCGGCTTCGCGGGGCGTACCGCGGATGACTTCGGCGCCAAAGCGCGCCACATCATACTTGCTGGTGATACTGGTAGCCATTTCTACGAAGCAACAGCTTAAGCCAAAGTGGAAAGGCCACATAGAATTTTTCCGTCCCCAGGCCAGCAGGCTTTGCACGGAGGTGAGCATAATACTTTGCCGCACGGCCTCTTCCATACTGCCGTTCCCGGCATAGCTGCCGGTTGGATTATTTGCTTTGCTTAACCACCACTTCATAATTTACCATTTTCAGTTTGCAGTTGGCAGTTTCAGCGCCCGGCCAGGAAGGATGCTGCCACTCAGAATGCACTTAACTTGTTACATGCTAATCATATCACATTCCTCTATTCACTTTATCAACTATATCGACTCATTTACTTATGAACTCGTCAACTGCTTATATTTTTTCATGATTTTTTTAACATTTAGCCCGATATCCAGGGCGCCGATGCCCCACTCGTAAATCAATACCACTACCAGCTGGGCGATGAAGATGGCAACGCCGATGTAGCCCGGCCAGCCGAGTTCGTAAAAGCCCAATGCCCATAAGATGATGAACACGGCTTCCACATCGAAGATCACGAACAACATGGCAACGAGGTAAAACTGGGCAGAAAAGCGAAGTCGTGCAGAACCAGTTTGTTCTATACCTCCTTCGTATGGCTTATTGGTAGCACGGTCGTGGTGATGTTGACCTAACAGGTAAGACAGTAACAGAATGGCAGCGAGCAGAAAGACCACCAATCCTGCGTACAATAGCATTGGCCATAATGGATTACTATGGATTTCATTTCCTGGCATAACATAGTGCTGTCGTGAGGGGCATTCATGCAGCTGCATGAACATCCTTCAGATGATCAAATCGAAAGGCTGAGGCCAAACACCACAATGTAAGTACGATCAGGTTGGTTGCTTAACTGGTAATATAATGTTCGAGGTTCTGAATAATGAAATCCTTCTGATCGATGATGTATTTGACCAGGTCACCGATAGAAACGAGTCCAATTAATTCATTGTCTTCCAGTACAGGCAAATGACGGATATGTTTATCAGTCATTAATTGCATGCAGTATTCGATCTTTGAATCAGGAGTAACAAACACCGGGCTTTCGGTCATGATGTCCCGTACCCTGGTCTCTTTTGAGGATCTTCCTTTTAATATTACTTTGCGGGCGTAGTCACGTTCTGTAAAAATGCCATCCAGTTTACCATTTTCTTCCAGTACAACCAGTGAACCGAGATTTTTCGACTCTAAGGTTTCCAGCGCTTCGTACACGGAGCTCTCCGGATTAACCGTATATACTACGTGTCCTTTGATCTGCAGTATATCTTTTACCGTATCCATGGTAATTGTTTTAAGAGCTATTTATACTGTTAAGTTAAATTTTTTTTATTAAATAAAAAATTTATCCGGGAAAATGCGGGTGGTCGATTGGGGCTGGTTCGCAGTTCGCAGTTGGCAGTTCGCAGTAGGCAGTTGGCAATCGGTTTCAGGGAACTTGCTTATGGTCAACGTTTATCTAAATCTTAGTACAGATACCATGGCCAGCTCTTTCATTATCACTCTATCGAATTACAGCTGCTTGTCAACGCCCGGGTTGGAATTAGCACATTAGTCAATTAGCACATTAGCAAATTAACCTCACTCCCTTTTCAAAAACCTTCGCACGGTATGCGCTTTGCCATTGCTGCCAATGAAGGCCAGAAAATAAGTACCAGGCCGATAGTTTTGTAAACTGATCCGGATACGGCTAGCGCTTTCGCGTAATGACAATTTTTGCAGCAGCTGATCGGCACTGTTATACAATTTTATTTCAGTCCAGTCGCCCCGGTTAAAAGCCACATCAATAAATTGAACAGCGGGATTAGGTCCTAAACGCAGGGAGATGTTTTGTATACTCACTTCGCGCACGCCCAGGATGCTGCGTTTACCATCCAGGTCGGTTTGACTTAACCGGTAAAAATTATTTCCCTGTTCCGGGCTATGATCTGTATAGGTATAATTTGTTGGACTGTTATGATCACTCTTGCCGGGCAGAGTGGCAATCACCGTATAATGAATGCCATCAGGGCTTCGTTCAATGGTAAAATGATCGTTATTGTCTTCCAGTAAAGTTTCCCAACGAAGCTGAACGGTTTCACCAGCCTGCAATTGTGCATCAAAATGCGACAAAGTAACCGGCAGTATGGTGAAGGTAGAAGGGAAAACACCGCCGCTGGAAAGATTAAAAACTGTCGCATCACTACCCACCCAATTGGCAGGGTTCGACAGGGCTGTGAGCAATGTTGCTTTTGAACCCGTGGTAGTACCTCCATAATACATATTATCGAAACCATAGTTGGGAGAGCCCAAAGTGCCGGTACCATCCGCAGTATTCAGCATATTCGAGGTTAAAGTGGCCGTAGTACTGCTGTTCAAACCTGGCGGTAACCAGGAGAGATAATCGGCAATCGTACTTCCTGACGTCATCCAGCTGCCATCTGTCGGATAGGAACCGGATTGCCCGGTATTCATCGCATATATAAAGGTAGCACCGGCAGCAGTACCCAGCGTACCCTGGTATACAATGATCTGATCGCCGCCAGGGCTTAGATAAGCCGACGTACCGCCCACCTGTCCGCTCACATTGGCCGTTGATCCATTTATCATAGTATTTGTGGCATAAATAATAGTTCCCCGCAGAATCATTGAAGGAGTAGTCCATTGCATGTGACCCTCATTGGCAGTTGCAACCCTGAAGGCACCGGTAGTGCCATCATACCCGGCATCGGTAAAATTGATCTTTGTGTTAGCCGCCAGATCTACCATCGTCATGAATGCCCAACGTTGGTTGGGCCCTGTTTCATCTGCATTAAAACCCAGGACAACGATATCCCCGGCCGTTAATGTGGTGCCCTGGGCCAGCGTAGCATTATGGGATAATAAGAACAACCCCCATACGCCTACAATGTAAGCGAAGTGTAACTTTTTTATCATAAAACGGGATGTTTTAGATATTACTAAATAGTTGGCCTTTTATAAAGCCATAATTCGCTGCAAAACGGCCAGGCATGAGAATGCCATTAACTATCAGGGTGTGAATGTTGATCGCTTCATTATTATTACATGCGACCATTAGCGACGGGGAAGTATCGAGGATCGTCCCGGCAAGGTGAACGTCATTGCCGGATCTTCCATTAGCGATAGGATCGGGAACACGATGTGCAATGGCTGGATGATCAACCGGCTCTGCGTCAGAGATCCGCACTTCAAAACCATTGTAAAAACTGATGGCGCCATTGTTCCAGGGATTGCAGGCTCTTACCAGGTTGCAGATCGCTGTTGCGCTCATGGTTGGCCAGCTAATGCAAACTTCCTGGATTTTTGGCCGTTTAAAATAGGCCGATCTTCGTTCATCCTGCTCCTTAACAGGTATTGGCTGGGCCTGCTTTTTCAATTGAAGCAGGTGATTAACCCCTTCCACCAGATAATAACTCATCAGCTGATGCACATAGCCGTAACTGAAAAAAGCTTCGTTTGCATATTCTTTTGTCCATGCTATGGGGCCAGCATCGAGCCGCTCATTAATGCGATGGATGGTAATCGCCAGTGTCGGAGCGCTGTTTTTTAATTGCCAGAATACAGGGTTAGGTCCCCTGTACTCCGGCAAATGGCCAAAATGCACATTATAAATATGGGGCATGACTGTGGCTAACCGGTTTGTGCGGATGATGCGGTCATAGCCAATAACAAATACAATGTCGGGTTCCTCTGCTGCTGCCCAATCGTATACAGACTGTCCGCTGCTTTTCTCGTGCATACAGGTAATACCTGCTCCTGCACAAAAAGCAGCAACAGCGCCTTTATCATAAACCGCCGGTTCTGCAGAATAGACAATAAGATCTTCTCCTGCAGATCTCAGGTAGTTCAAAAGCGGCAAACAAAGTGTTGAGTTTGAAACAATGCCTGTTCTCATAAATTATTACAGGCCTAATCAGCAGTTCCTTAATTCCTTGAAGGGAAGATACCTTGTGTGCAAATAATGTAATTCATACCGAGCGAAGGCTGAATGTTTACGTGTGGTTGGCTGCCACCGGTAATAGCTATGCTATTAGCAGCCAATGTACCGCCTGGCGCTCCATTATATGTATTTACAGGTATTTCGTCAGCGCCAAACTGCGCATTTGCATTGGCGAGAAAATTATTACTGGCAGTACCTGTATCTGCAGCTCCCGTGCTTACCTCAACAAGATGATTATGTGCAGGCATTTGTGTAACGGTCAGACTGACATTCTCTACACCTTCCACCTGCCCAAGATCCCAGGTACTCAATCCTGGCCCAGCTCCGGTTCCAACTGGCACCCTACCACGAAGGTCCGGCAATCCAAATGTAGTTTGACCGTTACCACCATAAGTTGTTCCAAGAATAGAGAATAACGCCGTGTTTTGTGCGATTGATAAAAGCTGGCCCTGGCAGAACGCCCAACCGCGGGGAGCAAAGTTACCGGCAAATAAAACGACTTGACCAATATAACCCTCCATGAGACGTAGTTTAATGGTGAAAAAATGGTTTTTTAAAATTAGGATAATTATATATTCGAAGTACATCAATAAAATTGATAATGATCATGTTTTCACTTATGTGTTAGTGTTGTATTAATAGAAGAGCAGCGTGAATTGACATATATCAAAATTGTTTTTCTGCGATCAACTTTTGGCGCCAAAGCGTTTACCTTAGTACAAAATACCAACATGAAAAAATATTGCTCGCTCGCCATACTGGGCCTGCTGTTACTCGCTGCCTGCGAAAATGCTGCCACCGATAATACGGGCAACACGGATAATACGGCTAACAATACCAGGAACGACTCCGCCGCCGCATTTGATCTATCAAAAGCCAGAGCAGCCATCGAAAATGATAATGCGAAATTTATGGAAGAAGCACGAAGAGGCGACTCAAACGCCCTGGCGGCGCATTATGCATCTGATGGATGGTTGATGTTCAACAACGCTGAACCTTTTAAAGGGAAAGACATTGTTTCGGCCTGGGGTAGCGCCATCAGAATGGGCATGAAAGACCTGAAGATCACTACCCAGGATGTGGTGGGCAGTGCCGAAGTGCTGGCCGAAACCGGAACCTATGAAATGATCGGTGCTAACAATAAAACAATCGACAAAGGCAAATACGTAGTGGTATGGAAGCCCGAAAACGGCACCTGGAAGATCTACCGCGATATCGGGAACAGCAGCATGCCCATGAAAAAGCCCTAATTTATTTCTGCAAAATCGTTTTTTATCTGGCAAAAAACACATACTTTCAAAGTAAATTAGAAGTAAACCCTTTCCTCCTACAGTATGTTTGCCAGCGCTTCCTCACATAGCGGAAATGAATTGTGCCTCCAACGGGATGGCATGGCTGCATTTGAACTTTTGTATAAAGAATACTGGTACCAATTATATTGTGTGGCTTTTAAATACACCGGTTCTGGCCCCGATGCCGAAGAACTGGTTCAAAACCTCTTTGAAAAAATATGGCGTAACCGCGCCACTTTACAGGTAAAGAACTGGGGCGCCTTTCTCACGGTATCGCTGAGAAATATGGTCATAGATTTTCACCGCCAGCAGGCGGTGAAAAATAAGTTCCTGGAAAATTATCAACCCGGTGCCGCCACAGCCAGTATGGCGGAGGAACTTGAACAGGAGCAACTCCTGGTACTGATCGAAAACCACCTGCACGAACTGCCCGAGAAAACGCAAACCATTTTTAAACTGAGCCGCTATGAACATAAATCGGTAAAGGAAATTGCCGGTCATATGCAACTCACCGAAAAAGCCGTTGAATACCACATCACTAAATCACTCAAACTGCTTCGCCAGCATTTACGGAATTACCTGAACACTTACTTTACATTGTTGTAGGTCACTGGCAGTTGGCAGGTAGCAGTTGGCAATTCACCATTGGCAATTCACCATTGACCATTCACCATTGACCATGCAGTGGGCAGTGGGCAGTTGGCAATTCACCATTGACCATTCACCATTCACCGCTCTCTTCAAAAAAATCTTTCACAATATTTTAGGGATCACCTTCAAAACTACGTCATATAATAAACACCGTTATTGAGCCAGTCGAACTTTGATGACCTATTACAAAAATACCTTGCAGGCAAGTGCAGTTCAGCAGAAGAAAAGCTTGTACTGGAATGGTATGAAACCTTGATCCGGAACAGCAACCTGCATCTATCAGAGGCCGACAGATCACTGATCGAAGCGCGGCTCTGGAACAAGATCCGCGCCAATGTGCAGGAGCAGCCGGCGCCGGTGAGCCGCCAACCAATCACCACGCGCATGTGGTATCGCATCGCCGCTGCAGCCGCCATCCTGCTCCTGATCGCTACAGCCATCCTGTTCTACCGGCAACAACCCGTTAAAAACCTTCCGCTGGCCCTGATCGCCCGGCAGGCGGGGTACGACAGCGCGCTCAATACAACCAGGCAGCAACGGCTGGTGCAACTGGCAGACAGTACCCTCATCACGCTGCAACCCGGCGCCATCGTGTATTTTCCAACGGTGTTTACGGGAACAACCCGCGAGATCTATTTGCAGGGCAGCGCTTTTTTCAATGTGCACCATGATGAAAGGAAACATTTCAAGGTGCACCTGAACGATGCATTAACCACAGAAGTGCTGGGCACCAGCTTTCATATCACACAACATATTAGCGACCGGAAAATAGAAGTGGCAGTCGTTACAGGAAAAGTGATGGTGTATAAACAGCAGCCAAGTGAAAACCGAACCGGCCAGGACAGCAGTGCAGGTATAGTGCTCACCCCAAACAAAAAACTAACTTTCAATGCTGTTTCCGATCAAATGATCACCGGTCTGGTTGCCGATCCCCAACCCCTGTCAAATAGAAAACCACAACCGGTTACCGGCAGCCAGCCAGTGAAAGAACCGTTTGTATTCGAAGAAACGCCTTTACAGCAGTTGGTAGAAACCCTGAGCGATGCATATGGCATTTTGATAACCATAGAAAACGAATCTTTGGGCAGGCGTCATTTTACCGGAAACCTTTCATCGTATAGCCTCTTCACCCAGTTGGAATATATCTGTAGGTCAACACAAACCTACTACGAGATAAACGGCACACAAATAATTATAAAAGAAACCAGAGCAGGCGATCAATAGCACCTGTTATTTCATCACTTAAAATCTGTTGAACCGAAAACACCGGGCCACCCGTGGTATGTGTTGCGCTGCATAATGCGGACAGGCCCTCCTATTGTTATGTAAAACCAAAACTGCGAACCTATTTACTGATTGAAAAAAATCTTCACTATGAGAAAAGAACGATTGCAATTCGGGATCGTTGCACGCCTCCTTTTGTGGCAACTGATCTTCATCATTACCTGCAGCAATACAGTACAGGCCCATGCACAAAATGTGCTCGACAAAAAGATCAACCTCAGCATAGAACAGGTTGAAGTAAAAAAAGTACTTAAAGAAATACAACGGCAAACGGGCGTATCATTTATTTACAGCAGCGACATCATTAACCTGAACAAAAAAATTTCCTGCCGGCTGGTTAACAGGAAACTCGCTGAGCTTTTTACCAATGTACTCTCACCGGTAGGCATTCTGTTCAGCGTCATAGACGATAAACAGATCTTGCTTTACAACTCGCCGGCCAGTCCGAAAAAAACAGTTGAACAGGTCTTTTATCACGAAGCGCCCCCACCCATTACCGTGAGCGGACAGGTACTCAGCGACAAAGGCACGCCCTTGCCTGGCGTATCGGTGATGGTACGTGGCGCCTCTACCGGTACCACAACCGACCCCGAAGGGCGGTTCTCTTTACAAGTTCCTTACGCGGAGGCCACCATCGTATTTTCCTTTATCGGCTTTCAGTCCCAAGAAATTGCCCTGCAGGGACGTACGACACTGGCCGTTTCCCTAAAAGAAGATGCCCAGAATTTAAAAGATGTAGTGATAGTAGGTTATGGTACACAAAAAAAGATGACGGTCACCGGTGCTGTAGCTGCCATCTCCTCCCGTGAACTGCAGCAAAGTCCAACCGCCAATTTAACCAATGCCCTGGCCGGCAGATTGCCCGGCCTGAACGTTAACCAGTTTGCCGGCGGCGAACCTGGGGTAGACATCAGCGACATCTATATCCGGGGTATCGGCACTTATGGCAATGCCCGGCCCATCGTAATTGTAGACGGTGTTGAGCGATCATTGAATTACCTGAGCGCCGACGAAATTGAAAGCTTCACGATCCTTAAAGACGCATCCGCTACGGCTGTATTTGGCGTACGCGGCGCAAATGGCGTCATTGTCATTTCAACCAAAAGAGGAAAGGCCTCGGAAAAAGCATCCCTGAACTTTAAAGTATCCGACGGTATAAATACCCCGATCCATTTTCCTGAATACCTGGGCTCGGCCGATTACGCCATGCTCTATAATGAAGCCAAGATCAATGATAACCCCGGGGTTTCTCCGGGCAACCTGAACCTGTTCACAGAAGAACAGATCGAAAATTACAGGAAGGCTAAAGGCGACAATTCCGATGGCCTGGGCTATAACATCGATTATTTCGACTATGCATTCAAACCCGGCTTTCAACAGGATTATAGCTTAACCATCCAGGGCGGAAGCAATAAAGCCCGGTATTTTATCATGGGTAATTATTTTCAACAGAACGGGAATTACCGGCAAACCATAAATGACCCGTATAAGACCCAGGCCATTTTCAAGCGGTATAATTTCCGGTCGAATATCGACGTTGATATTACGCCCTCTTTATACGCCACCCTCATCCTCGGCGCCCGCTTAACCGACCGCAATGCACCAGGTACTACCGCTAACCGGGTCATTGAAATCGCCAATACCCAGCCTCCTCACTACCCCATCGTGCTGGAGAGCAACAACCATCCTGCGAATGCAGCTTACAATGTGAATTTTCCCAATGGCATGTTGTTCGGCACCCAAACCTACCGGTTCAATATGCTGGGCGAATTGTCAAAAACCGGTTACCTCAATCAACGCGTCAATTACCTTGATGGAACTTTTATTATGGGGTATAAACTGGACGCGCTCACCAAAGGATTGAAGTTCGAAGGCATGTTCTCTTATGACCGGCAGGGTGGCTACTGGGTAACACGCTCTGTACCCACCGAGTCGCAAGGCTACCGCGTATATCCCGGTTATGCAACTTTTTATCCAACAGATGGTGTAGATGTGTATATGAAAGGTGGTCATTATACCGGAGCATACAGCACCCCGCGCCGTTCCACTGATAATACTTTAGGCAATACCTATTCGCGCGACGATGAAATTGGCCGAACCTATTACCAGCTTAAACTCGATTACCTGAGAACATTCGGCAAACACAATGTATCGGGATTGATCCTGGCGAACCGTTCGATCAGAATAAAAAATAACGAAGTGCCTTTTTGTTACCAGGGAATTTCCGGCCGCCTCACCTATAATTACGACCAGCGTTATCTGCTCGAGTTCAATATGGGCTACAATGGTTCGGAAAACTTTGGCCCCGGCCGCCGCTATGGCAAATTTCCGGCAGGCTCTGTAGGCTGGGTAGTGAGCAATGAAAGTTTCATGCAGGCTACGCAAAACTGGTTAGACCTCTTAAAGATAAGAGGTTCTGTCGGACTGGTAGGCAATGACCAGGCCGGGTCAAACCCCAGTGATAACCGCTTCGGTTACCTGCAGTTTTACAATAACTCCGGCGACTCCTATAATTTCGGCACGCAAAACAATAATAACCCCGGCGGTATTCGTCCGGGCCGCCTCGCGAACCCGATACTTACCTGGGAAAAGGCCAGAAAGATCAACCTGGGTATCGACCTGGAATTTTTAAGCAGAAGACTTACCATTACGGTTGATCTGTTCCAGGAACACCGCTACGATATCATAACCGATCTCAGCGGGGCCGATAAACAGGGATTTCCTTCCCTCGTAGGCACCAGCGCTCCGCTCCTGAACGTAGGCATTGTAGACAACAAGGGCATTGATTTTGAGATCAGCTGGAGCGACAAGATCGGCAGCCACTTCACGTATTCTATACGGCCAAACTTCTCCTTTGCCCGCAACAAGATCAAATACCAGCGCGAAGTGAATAGAGATTACTCCTGGCAATATCGTACAGGCCGGCCCGTTGGACAACCATTTGTTTACCTGTTCGATGGATTTATCAACAGCCAGAAAGAAGCCGATGACCTGAATCAAATGAATAATGGTACCGGCTTTCAAAAATGGGGTACAGTGTTACCGGGTGATGTAAAGTATGTTGATATTGATGGCGACGGTCAGATCACTGATCTCAATGACCGGGTAGCCAGAGGTTATCCGCGGGTACCTGAAATTCAGTTTGGGATTCCCATGAGCTTCCGCTTTAAGTCATTCGATCTGAGCATCCTGTTCCAGGGCGCTACCCATACTTCACTGTTACTGGGCGGACCAGCCACCTATGATTTTCCGATTTACCAGAACGATGAAGTGGGCAAGGTAAAACCCATGCACCTGCAACGCTGGACGCCCGAAACCGCTGCAAGCGCCAAATACCCGGCCCTGCATTATGGCAAATACGACAACAACAAACAATACAACAGCAGCCTGTTCCTGTACAATGCCCAATACCTGCGCTTAAAGAATTTTGAAGTAGGCTACTACCTGCCTACCCGGTGGATGAAGCGGGCAGGACTGCAAAGGACCCGGGTATACATTCAGGGCATGAACATGGTAACCTTCGACAACCTGAAAACAGTTGATGTTGACCCCGAAACCAACGATGCCAATGGCAACTGGTACCCGATCATGAAAGTGGTGAATTTCGGGCTTGATATTACATTGTAAAACAGTCACCGGTTACCGGTCGCCGGTTACCGGTAACTGGCGACTGGTAACCGGTAACCAATAACTCATCTATTATGAAAAAAGCAACTTTATTTATATATATCGTCCTTATAATTTCCATAGCTGCCTGCAAAAAAGACTTCCTCGATCGTAAACCCGACGACCAGATGACCGAACAGCAGGTATTTGCCGATTATGAAAAAGTGAACAAGCTGGTCACCGATCTCTACAGCGATCTTAAATCCCGTTCGCGTGGATTGGCCTTCCTGCAACATTTTTCACTCAGCGCCATCACCGATGAATGCCGGGGATCAACGGTTGAAAATGGCCAGTCACGTACCTATAATACGGGAGGCTGGAATCCCAGTGATCAACCAGGCAGCGGCTTTAAATGGGGCGACATTTACGCCACCCTTCGCATTGCGAATTTGATCCTCCACGGGGTGAGAGCTTATGGTACGCCGGATAATCCACTCAACAAAGGCGACCTTGACATCCGGATGGGTGAATCGTATTTCATGCGGGCCTATTATCATTACCTGGCCGCCAGGTTGTATGGCGAAGTGCCCTATATCGATTACCTGATCGATCCCAATGGTGATCTGGCCATTAAGCAGGAACCCTTTCATACCGTCGTAGACAAGATCAGTAAAGATTGTGACTCGGCCATCGCCCTTTTGCCGGTAAGTCAAACGGATCCGCAATTTGCGCGGGTTGAAAAAGGAACAGCCCTGGCCTTACAGGCTATTGTTCGATGGATGGCCGCTACCCCACTCTATAACGGCGGTGTGCTGCCCAACGATAACCGCATCGGCAAAGCGAGCTACAGCGCCCGGGATAATAAACGCTGGGAAGCCGCCCGCGACGCCGCCAAAGCCGTACTGGACCTGAAAATGGAAAACGGCCAGCTCCGTTATGGTTTGTATACGAATTATGGACCGAATGATTTTGTTTCGGGCAGTAACAATAAAGTGTATTCGCGTTTGTACCAATTATTCTATGACTTCAATGCCTTCAGAACAGAAGGTATTTTTATGCTGATGAACGATAAATGGGAAGCCTGGCAGGGCGACAATTATCCACCATCGGAAGGCGGCGGTTCCCGGCAACAGCCCGTGCAGGAACAGGTAGATGAGTATGAATATATTGCGCCCGATGGCTATGGTTACCCGGTGTACGATGCCCGGGCGGTGGCCGACGGTTACGACGACGCCAACCCTTACGAAGGCATTAAACGCGATCCGCGGCTGTACCGCGACGTTATCTACAATGGCGCTATGTTCCGGAATTCTGTAAAGAATATGGCAACGGGCTCCGACCGCATTGGCGCTACCAATTCCACGACCACCGGTTATTTTCTGCGCAAGTTTTACCGCGAAGATTACCGGCCTGGCAATGGCGTAGGCTTCCAGATCCATTATCCGCTGATAAGACTACCGGAGATCATGCTGATCTATGCAGAAGCCCTGAATGAAACCGGCGGTTCACCAGATGAGATCATGACGATGCTGAATACGATACGGCAGCGGTCGTTTATGGCGCCGGTGCCACCGGCTGTAAAAGGTGATAAAGAAAAAACCAATGAATACATTCAACGGGAACGGCGGGTGGAATTCTTCTATGAGAACAAACGCTGGTTCACGGCCCGTTTATATTTAGAACCCAGCAGCGCGAGGGAATTGGCCAGGGAGCAGGCCTGGCAGGCCGCCGGTGGTGATAATGATACCCGCTCCCAGAAATTCTGGCCATATCCCAAATGCCAGCGCATGGTAAATGGGATGAAACCGGTTGAAGACCCAAATGGGAAAATAGTGATCGGTGGAAAAAAATACAGCATGCAGCGGTTTTATGTTTCCACCTGGGTGTTCGTAGCGCCTACGCATTATTTCTTCCCGATCATGCAGGATGAATTGATAAAAGATCCGGCCTTACAGCAGACACCCGGTTGGTAGCGATGAAAGCGGTCAAATGAGTCACATAAGTCAAATGGGTCATATTAAGTCAAATGAGTCATATAAGTCACATAGATAAAATCAGTCAGACAGGTTAAAGCGATTGCACTACTTTTTGACTATTTTGACGCTTTGCCTCTTTTGACTCATTTGACTGCTTTGACTGCCCAATAATACAAGCCATCAATACCAGTATCAAAGCGATGGCGTTGGCGATGGTGCGAATGCGGTGCAATTGATTCCAGGGCTTTTCAAACTGCGCCCGGTGCTCACTGATCCCTTCAGGAGAAGCCGCCTGAATATTGAACGCATCCAGCGCATTGTTCAGCGGAACATTGCCCATAATGGTAACCCCAAAAGTGCCGATCGCATACACGAGGGTGGCAGCAAGCAAGAAATAAAAACGCATCGAAGCGGGATGGCTGTACTGCAGCCAGGTGCTCACCGGCAATAATACCAGCGTGCCCATAAAGCTCATAAAGAATAAAGGATTCAGTATTTCGCGGTTGATCGACTGCATGGCAGCCAGGTAACCGGCATCGGGTAATTTGCCCAGTCCGGCGTTTACCGAACAGGAATAGGCGTAAAACAAACCAGCGATCAGTGCGGTGGTAAAAGCGGTGACCAGAAGAGTGATGTTGGCGAAAGTCATTGTATATGGTTTTATGTTATAGTTGTAAATATTGTTTGATCAGGGAAAGCCCTTCCGTATCAACCGTGGTGGTACCAGTTCGGGGCATAGTGCCTTTCTCCATCAGATGAATGATACGGTTCTGTTTGGCGGAGATGCGGGTGTTCTCAAAGGGAACTTCCCAACCAAAACGCACACCCGAGCGGGCACAGGAACCTTTATCGCTATGGCAATGCGCACAATTCACATCGAGGTATGCCCGCACTCTTTCGGGCAAAGAAGAGGCTGCATTTTTCCAGTCCGGCAGTTTGGAGAACCGGTCTGGGTTAACCGCATGTAAGACACCGGCTTCCTGAAGATACTGTAACTGGTTCATTGTTTTGTTATTCCGTACTACGTTCCGGTTAAGGTTCCTGATCTTCGGCCCCACCGGCATCAGCGAATTACCGCTATTATGGCAACTGGCGCAATCCCTGGCAGCAGGAATATGATAAGCGATCGTTCTGGTATTTGCCTGCTCGTCGATCCAGGTAACGGACGTATTCGAACCGCCGGTTGCTAAAACAGCATCCGTTTGTCCGGCGTTCCAAACATAGGTAGCTCCCAACCATTGGCCTTTGTTCTTTAGCAGCAGCCTGGTCTCGATCAGCCTTTTCCCTTTTGAAACATTTCTTTTATCGTTGAAATAATAGAAGGTCTTTACGAGCATAGTTCCGTCAGGGAATTCAGGCAGTCCATCCCCTGTTGCAGTAACCGTTTCGCCCACGGGCAGTTTGATGAGCCTTTGTTTTTCGGCAAAATCGGTGAACAGACCGGTAGCGAGTTCATACAATTGAAAACCATTGCCGGGAACAAGGGCTGCCGGATCACCTGTGAAAATATGATAATCCGAAAGGCGGGGCAATAAGATGCCGCCATCGTTTGCAGCAGCGCGGGCACCAGGCAGGTATTTGGCTGCCAATGCTCCTGAAACCACCAGTATTGCCAGAGTTATGATCCGGTTCATACAATTGTTTTATGAACCCAAAATTACCCGGGCGATGAAGAGAAAAATAGAACAAAAACGACACGAAGCAATGTGATAATTTGATAATGTGATAATGTGATAATGAAATGCCGGCAGCGGCAATGGCAGATGAAAATCTGCAAATAAGATGTACGAATCGGCAGCGTTTGGGAGCGTTATTTTATCACAGGAAAATTCTCGGCTATTTCACTCAGTTGTTTGCGGTAATCGAATGGAGAAACGCCGGTGAATTCTTTGAAGGAGCGAATGAAGTGCGATTGATCGGCATAGCCGTTCTCGTAAGCGATATCGGACAGTTTCTGATAATTATTTTTGCGAAGCTGGGTCAGCGCTTCCTGGAAGCGGCAGATGCGGGAGAACAGTTTGGCAGAAATGCCAATGGATTGTTTGAACCGGCGCTCAAGGGTGCGTTCAGAAAGCTGCAGTTGTTTTTGCAGCACAGCAAAGGAAACCTCGCCTTTTCCCTGGAGGATTTCAGTGAGGGCAAAGCCGGAGACCGTGTCGTGCCGCTCATGATTCCGTTCAGCGGCATTGAGTAAACTGGCTGCGATCAGGTTGATCTGTTCTTCAATAGAAGCGGCATACATGAGTTGCTCCTGCAGGTGCTTTTCTTTTTTATGTTGCACGAGTCCCAGGTCAACACAGGAGCCGGTTAGCTCATGGGCATCGATGCCGAAAACCCGCTGCAGGGCATTCGGTTGTAAACAGATCCCTACGGTATGCAGCTTTCCATTCAAATACATTTTGGTAGGCTGAACCGTTTGGCCATATACGAAAATACCGGGCAATTGCTTATTTTCTTCCAGGTAGAAACTTCCTTTATCAGGCTGTTGGAACATGATGCCGGGACAACCGTCAGCGAGTGGACTGAATGTGATGGTAGAAGCGGTAGTAGTATTACTTTCCAGTACCCAGAAGTACTTTACAAAAGGCCGAAGATTGTCGGGCGGTAAAATAATACGGTAGTCCATGTACAGGTAAGATTTAAAATGGCCCCTGTTCAGGGACTTATGCAATTTATTGATTTTCCGGGTGCCGGCTTGTTTAAAAAAGGGAAAAAATACTCATTATCAAGGCAAAAAAATTTGGTGGAAATATAACAAGCCTTATCTTTGCACTCCCAAAACGCAATAAGGGTAGCAAGAGAGAACCTAAAGAGTGTCAGGGAATTAGAAGATCTTACAAGGGAGTTTAGCTCAGCTGGTTTAGAGCATCTGCCTTACAAGCAGAGGGTCGGCGGTTCGATCCCGTCAACTCCCACAGCACTGAAAGGTTCACAGCAATGTGAGCCTTTTTTTATTGATAGATACACAATGCCAACCCAAAGGTAACTTTATCAGAATGCCTTTTGTTTTAATCCATTTCAAATACCCTGAATTGTTATGAAAACAATCGTACTTTTAATGGCCGCTGTTTTACTTTTCAGTTGCAAAAGCAATCCTGGCGCGGATAATAACAAAGCAGCTAAGAGCTCCCATAAAAATATTAGCGACCAGCCAGTAAATGAAGATTTTCGGGCCTTCATTGCCAAATTCAAAATCTTGCAACTTCCTTTAACCATTAAAACGCTTGAAATTAACGATTCTACCCTGCCAGGCCTTGAAGGTCATGACACCAATTATATAAGAAATGAATACCCCGGTACCCGCCAGTGTGCATATGGCTTATTACCCGACACTACAAACAACTACAAAATAATATGGCTGTTGCCTGCAGAAATTTATGCGCCCATTTTAACTACGTTTTCAAAACAGGGACAAAAACTGAGCGAAGCTTCCCTGGGTGTAGGTGGATGCGGTTCGGACTGTTGTTTTGAATGTAATGAAACCATTATCATCAACAAAGATCTTTCTATATATTCAGCCGATTCTATTAAGAGTTGTGAATGCGACGACAATGGTCCCAAACCGGAGACCATGCGCAAATACGCAAGAGTGAAAACGACAAAAATTGGTATTGACGGACATTTTACTTTTTCGGATATTGTAGAAAAAGACTACTAAACTCTTTATGCTCAACCAGGATCTTTGTAATCAGTTGCTACTGACAGGACGAAATTGAGAAATTAAGAATGAATGCAAGAAAACGGTGATCGACAATAGAAAAAATCCCCCCTATTGCATCCCTCATCAACACCCGGTGATTTCGTGCCGGGAAAACAGTGAGCAGGCATTCACCTCACATTTTTAGCAATCAGCGGCTACCATAAATAAGAATGCAATGAACCATTCAACCCTTACAGGTGTTTCTATTACCTGTAGCTGACTATGTCTTACCAAATTGAAAAAACAGTAACCATCAACGCTCCGGCGGCCATCGTCTGGACAACCATCACCGAGCCGCAGCTGATGAAGTTATGGATGGGTGATGCATCCATGCAACTTGAAATTCAAACGAGCTGGGTGGTGAACAGTCCGGTCATTATTACCGGATTTCACCACCTGCATTTTGAAAACAAAGGGATGGTGCTGCAATTTGAACCGGGAAAACGGCTTCAGTATACGCATTTAAGCTCCCTGTCGCGGCTGCCTGATCAACCAGAGAATTATTCAATCCTTACCTTTGATCTCATCGCCGCCAACGATCTTACAACGCTAACACTTACCATCACTAATTTCCCAACGGAGACCATTTACCGGCACCTGGCTTTTTACTGGCAAACAACGATCGTGATGATAAAAAAGTTTATAGAAGAGAACCAGTCCCATATTCTGACCGAGTGATCATCGCAGTTAGATAAACCAGCTGGAACTAAACCCAGCGCTCAGGTGCCGCAAGCAGGTAATGAAGGGCAAAAACTTCCGCTTTCGTAATAGAGCCGCAACAGTGTAGCCCCGTCCTTTTTCGTATTCGTCACAGTTAATTGTTCTGAATGAAGCGTTTATGTGAAAAACACCCTTTATTAAAAACCCATAAAAGGGCTTGCTAAGCGTAGGGTATTTTTATAAATTTGTACCGGAATAAACCATTATATATGGCTATCGACGCACCGGTTAAACCACATTACGAGGAGGATACAGATGTTCTTACCACATTGGATGAACCATATAGTTTGATTGTATGGAATGATGAGGTAAATACATTTGAATGGGTGATAGAGACCCTGGTAGAAGTATGCGGCCATTCAGCAGAACAGGCCGAACAATGCGCTTATATCATCCATTTCCAGGGTAAATATGCCGTAAAACAAGGCTCATACGACGAATTAAAACCACAATGCGATGCCATCACCGACCGCGGTATTGGCGCTACCCTTGAAGTATTGACCTGAGCCCGCTCATCGTACTCATCAACTTTCGCCTGCCGCCGGCCCTTCCCTATCCTAATGGATTATGGGGCGCTGATCTACATCTTACATTCTTCTTTTTGTCTATATTTACGGCAACCAACCATAGTCCGGCATGCCTTTATTTGCGTTGAATAAAGAAATAATATTTCCACCCGTTCACCTGGCTGAACCGGATGGATTATTAGCTGTTGGCGGAGACCTTTCTACCGAACGTTTATTAGTGGCTTATCGCCAGGGCATTTTTCCATGGTATGAAGGACAGCATATTTTATGGTGGTGCCCGAACCCCCGGTTCGTCTTAACCCCTGCTACGTTGAAGGTAAGTAAGAGCATGAAACAGTTGTTCAAAAAAGAAGCATTTACCTTCACGATCAACAAAGCATTTGCAGAGGTGATCAATAACTGCAAGAATATAAACCGGCCCGGACAAAGCGGCACCTGGATCACCAATTCCATGAAGGATGCTTATACCCGTCTGCACCGCCAGGGCTTTGCGCACAGCGCAGAAGTATGGTTGAATGATGAACTGGTTGGAGGCTTATATGGAATAAGATTGGGCAAAGTGTTTTTTGGCGAAAGCATGTTCAGCAAAGTAAGCAATGCCAGTAAATATGCTTTTATCAGCTATATTCATCAACTGCAGGAAGAAGGTGTGCAGTTGATCGACTGCCAGGTATATACCGAACACCTCGAAAGCCTGGGCGCACACATGATCCCGCGCGATGAATTCATTCATTTATTAAAGATCTACATCCCCGAAAAATAAAAAAGGAGCCCTTTGAATAAGCGCTCCTTTTTAGTTAACGTATCAACTGGTTAACTACTTACTATAGGTGGCTACCGAATAATGTTTCAGGGTAGTTACTTTCAGTTGATCATTCTTCACATACACTTTCTTGTACTCCCTGAATTGATCATGGTTATCCATAAAACCCACGACACATGAATATTTATCTTCGCCTTTTTGAATAACAGGTTTTGGCGCTATGCCCATATCAGGCAGCTTCAACGTATCATCCCCTTCCAGTTCTTCGTACTTTACTTTCATGATGTACTGAAAGGTCTTAGGCGTTTCATACAGTTTTACCGAAAAATACCAATCGTTCAGCGGATTTTCCGTTTTTTCCTTGTGCTCCGCCACCGGCTCGGGATTCACCGTGTTGCGGTAAAGCGGTACTTTTTCCGCAGGTGGCGCTTTAATAGGCGCAGCGGCTTTTGCATCTTCCGCCTTGGGTACTGCTTCTTTGGGTGTTGTCTCATGACACCCGGCTGCAAGCAAACAGCATAATAACAGGTTGCGTCTTTTCATAGTGTGGGTTATTTAAACAAAATTTAAGAAAAACAACAAATAGAAAGCGATGTCGCACAAGCTTTCACAAGTTTAATACCAAATCCGCATACTTACTGATCAGCGGCAATATATGTGGGGGATTTTTAAAAACTCACTTTCTTATTAGGATATCTTTCAACATATTGGTATACCAAACCCCTGATATAATCATTTTCAGGGTAAGGCGTGAGGTAATTTTTCAATTCTTCGCGGCTGGTAATACCAACGCCGGCAGGTATATAGCCCATGCCATAAAATTTGCCTTTTTCCATCAAAATGCAACTTTGCTCATCGCGCGCATGCCCCGCATCTACTACCGCAAAAGTGGGCAGCCATTCTTCCAGCCATTGCAGGGCCTGCTGCACACGCTCGTTATATACATCTACTGTTTCTTTATGCTCACAGGCGCCTAAACAGGCAACTTCGCCGGTTCCCGTACAGGGGCCTTGTGCTGTTTGCATAAAACATAATTTCGGACATAAATTAAACCGCTGGATCAACTGGTTCATCAGGCGGTGTCCTTCCAGCAGCAAATTGAAGGTATACAGGGGCTGCAGGTGTTTTTTCTTTTTATCGATGGCCAGGCGCAGGTAGCCGCTGTTATCCTGGAACATATATAACCCGTATGAATGGGTGAACCTTTTCTGGCTGCTGTTGAATTCCGGCCACAGTCTTTTTATCTCCACGCTTTCCAGGATAAAAGCCATCAGCTCGGTGCTGCATGACTGGTAGGTTATACGGTGTATGTTCCGTAAAAAATCCTGTCGTTGCTTTCCTGCGCCGTTATGCGTAAAGTGACTGCTCACGCGGTACTTAAGGTTCTTGGCCTTGCCCACATAGATCACCTTTCCGGTTTGATTATGGAAATAATAAACACCCGGTG
The DNA here is from genome assembly GCF_016924755.1 of Longitalea arenae. Taxonomy (GTDB): domain Bacteria; phylum Bacteroidota; class Bacteroidia; order Chitinophagales; family Chitinophagaceae; genus Niastella; species Niastella arenae. The sequence goes on from NZ_JAFFJX010000008.1 coordinate 352,460, forward strand.
TATAGGGCAGTTGATCAACCTGGTCTTTCGGCAAATTGGGTGGCAGTGACTGCTCTTTAGCGCCGCGTTTTATGAACTGCTGTATGTGTGGCTCAGCGTTATTCAACAGCAAATGCTCCAGCAACCGTACGGTAGCATCAGTATCGCCACCGGCCCGGTGCCGGTTATAAATATTGATCCCGAAATGACGGCAAAGATTTCCCAGGCTGTAAGAAGGCAAACCCGGGAACACCTTTTTCGCCAGGCGAACGGTACACAGCTTATTGCACACAAGATCATAACCTGCCGCGTCGAAATGATGTTTTAAAAAAGAATAGTCGAAGTTTACATTATGGGCTACAAAGATCTTTCCCTGCAAGAGCTCATATAATTTCGGCGCCAGTTCTTCAAAAGTAGGTGCACCGGCTACCATGTCGTTCGAAATACCGGTTAACACCTGGATATAATAGGGAATGTTTCGAACCGGCCTTACCAGGCTTTCGAAACGGCTTATAACAGATTGTCCATCATGCAACACAATAGCAATCTCCGTTATATCGTTATTGGCAGCGTACCCGCCGGTAGTTTCTATATCAACGATAGCGTACATAGATCGATCGTAAAGTTACAAAGAACGACCGGAAGCCAGAAGTCCAAAGCCGGAAGCCGGACACGAGACATTCAAAGCCCGACGCCGGAACTAAGAATCTGGAAACCGGCGTCATAACTGAGCCGCCAGGGTCCGGAGACCGGACCCGCAGCCGGAGACCGAAAGTCAGCAATTAGATGCGGAGATCCAGAAGCATATAAATGCCTAAGAATCTTAATTTATTCGAAGGTCAGTTCAGATGGCGCATTTCGGACCTCAGATTTCAGCTTTTTGACCTCGGGTCTCAGACTTCATTTAATCCTACCCCATGCGACTTTAATCCGTCCCGCATTGTTAAACCTCAAAAAATCCGTTGTCCATGCAAAAATTCAACATGCAGGGAACCGGAGAAAAGAGGACTATTGTAGCAGTGGTCGTAGTATTCTTCACTGCACTGGTTCTGTTTTCTTACTGGTTTACCCAGGGTTAATGGCTTTGCCGTCATTTAAAGTTTAAAAACGTATAAGTATGGAGCGCGAAGCGATAACCGTCACAAACTGCTTTTGTGCTTCATACTTTTTCCAGCACCGCGTAGCTTTACCCGCCATTTCAGGCTTACTGCAGGGTCCCTGGCCTAGGCCTCCCTGTTAATTTTTTAAAGTGTTGAGCAGTAAATAGTAGTCCTCACTTAATTTTGATCAATAAGTTGCCTGGTGCAGACATTTTGCTTTTTTTAAATAGGTAACATTTGCAGTTGTAATAACTGTGTATTATTTTTGTCCTGGCTTTCATTCTAACTGCCTGGATTTACTCTAACCGACGTTTATATCCTTCCTGAACTACCAAGGCTTTAGTTTTAATACCCTATACTTCGTAAGCCTGTGAAGACCGATTGCATGATCGTACTACGGATTTAATCACAATTAAAAAAAACGTAGCGTATGAAAAAGTCAACGCACAATCACTTCCATCTCGGCGAAAACGGTAAGGTAGCATTAATGGCAATTGGTTTTTTAAGCTTCATTATGTTGCTGTCGTACCTGTATTGGTATGCATAGTCATTTAGCTTAGCACAACCTTACTGAAACACAAAAAGCTTCCGGTATCTTGATAATGATATTGGATAGGAAATCATTTTGTAAGCATTCCGGGAAGCGGGGTGCTTTTTTTATGCCCCACCCCTATCCCCTGTCTGGCGGACTTAAACGACGACCCAAACGCATTTCTCTGGCCGGTTAGCTATAAGCTGCCCCTGCAACCAGCAACCTGAAACGTGAAACATGTAACCTGCAACACCAGCAACACCTGCAACCTGCAACCTGCAACCTGCAACCTGTAACCTGCAACCTACAACACCTGCAACCTGTAACCTGCAACCTGTAACCTGAAACCTGCAACCAGCAACACCTGAAACCCGCAACCTGAAACCTGTAACCTGTAACCTGCAACCTGAAACCTGAAACCTGCAACACCTGAAACCTGTAACCTGAAACCTGCAACACCTGCAACACCTGCAAGCCCGTCACTCATAAACTTTTGCAGCCTGCCCCCTTACCACCCCTTCAGGGGTCGGGGGGATTTATTACCTTTGCCCTCCCTTAAAAGGACACTACATACTTATGGAACTAAGCAAGAACTATCAGCCCGAAGCGGTGGAGGACAAATGGAGTAAGCACTGGAAATCAAAGAGATATTTCAATAGCACCCCCGATGATCGCAAACCGTTCACCGTGGTGATACCCCCGCCCAACGTCACCGGGGTATTGCATATGGGTCACACCCTCAACGAAACGGTGCAGGATATTCTGGTGCGTAAAGCCCGCATGAGCGGCTTCAACGCCTGCTGGGTGCCCGGCAGCGACCATGCCTCTATTGCTACCGAGAGCAAGGTGGTTCAAATGCTTGAAAAAGAAAAAGGCATTAAAAAGAGCGAACTCACCCGCGAGCAGTTCCTGAAACATGCTTTTGAGTGGAAAGAAAAATACGGCGGCATCATTTACCACCAGATCGAAAAACTCGGCTGCAGTGTTGACTGGGACCGCGTTTCCTTTACCATGGATCACGACTATTACAAAGCCGTTATCCGGGTTTTTGTTGACCTCTATAATAAAAAAATGATCTATCGCGGCGCCCGCATGATCAATTGGGATCCCGCCGCCAAAACCGCCCTCAGCGATGAGGAAGTGGAGTACAAAGAAGTACAGGGGAAATTGTATTATGTAACTTACCAGATTGCTGACGAAAATGGCACCCCTTTAGGGGCCGGGGGTATTACCATCGCTACCCAACGCCCTGAAACCATCATGGGCGATACCGGCGTGTGCGTGAACCCCAATGACGAGCGTTTTGCCCACCTGAAAGGCAAAAAGGTGATCGTACCGCTGGTAAACCGGGCCGTACCGGTAATTTTTGACGAATACGTTGACCCCGCATTTGGTACCGGGGCCCTGAAAGTGACCCCGGCCCATGATATCAATGACTATAACCTGGGTTTAAAACATAATCTCCCGGTAATTGACACCCTCAACGAAGACGGCACCCTTAACGAAGCCGCCCAGGTTTGCGTGGGCATGGATCGCTTCGAAGCCCGTAAAAAAGTAGTGGAAATGCTGCAGGAGCAGGGGCTGCTGGTAAAAGAAGAAGAATACACCACCCGCCTCGGCTACTCGCAACGCAGTCTGGCCGTTGTGGAACCCCGGATTTCAACCCAGTGGTTTGTCACCATGCGCTCCCTGGCCGACAAAGCCCTGGCAGCTGTAGCCAGCGGCGAAGTAAGGATCCACCCGGGTGATAAATTCATGGCTACCTACCGCTACTGGCTCGAAAATGTGAAGGACTGGTGTATCAGCCGGCAATTATGGTGGGGGCAGCGCATTCCCGCCTGGTACGACGACAATGGCAATTGTTATGTAGCCGAAACCGAAGAAGAAGCGGTAAGGCTTTGGGCAGAAAATATTCAACCCGGCGCTACCGGCTCAACAACGCATTCACCGTATACCAATCACCCGCTCCGCCAGGACGATGACGTACTCGACACCTGGTTCTCGAGCTGGTTATGGCCCATTGAAGTATTTAAAGGCATTACCTATCCCGGTAATCCCGATATTAATTACTATTACCCTACTTCGGTGCTGGTAACCGGACAGGACATCATATTCTTCTGGGTAGCGCGGATGATCATGGCCGGCATCGAATACATGGACGTAAAACCCTTCAGCGACGTATACTTTACCGGTATGGTGCGCGATAAACAAGGCCGGAAAATGAGTAAACAGCTCGGCAACTCGCCCGACCTGTTGATGCTTATCGATAAATATGGCGCCGATGCCGTTCGTTTTGGCATCATGATCTCCTCTCCTGCCGGCAACGACCTGCTCTTCGACGAAACCTCGCCGGAACAGGGCAGCAAATTCAACAACAAGATGTGGAATGCCCTGAAGCTGGTGAAGATGTTTGAAGCAAAGGTTGGCGCTACAGCCAACGCATCCACGCCTTTTGCCGTTACCTGGTTCGAGCACAAACTGCAGGCGGCCAAAGCAGAAATGGAACAGCATTATAAGGATTTCAAGTTGAGCGAAGGCCTGAAGACCCTGTATTCGCTCATTTGGGACGATTTCTGCAGTTATTACCTGGAATGGGTAAAACCGCCTATGGACCAGCCCATGGACAAAGCGGTATACGATAAAACCGTTTATTTCTTCTCAGAACTCTTGCATCTGCTGCATCCCTATATGCCCTTCGTTACAGAAGAAATATATCATTTGCTGGCGCCCCGGGCACAGGACCTGTGTGTGAAACAATTCACGGCGCCGCAACCATTCGATGCCATTGTATTGCGGGAAGGCCAATTGCTGATAGATGTGATCACCGGCCTTCGTGATGTGCGGGCAAAACAGCAGATAAAGCCCAAAGAGCCTATTAAACTGTATATCCAGGGCGAGAATACCGAGCTGTTCAAAGCCATTGAAGCTGTGCTGAAGAAACAGGTAAATATTGAAGAATTGACATTTGTTACGGAGCCTGTACCACAAACCATTACAGCGGTGATCGGCAAGGATAAGTTCTATATTGAAACTGAACGTTCTGTAGATACCGGCGCTCAAAAAGAAGAGTTGTTAAAAGAGTTGGACCGCCTGAAAAAGTTCCTCGAATCAGTTAATAAAAAGTTAAGCAATGAGCGGTTCATACAATCTGCAAGGCCGGATGTCGTTCAATTAGAGCAAAAGAAAAAACTGGATGCCGAAGAAAAGATTAAGGTCCTTGAAAGTAGCCTTCAAAACCTCTAAAAAAACAAAGACGGTCTCATATATCTTCAAAAGCATACTGTTCACTGCAGTATGCTTTTGTTATTTGCAGCCGCCGGCCATTGCGCAAAAACTGAACTTCGATCAGCGCATGTTGATCAATATGATGGAGAACAGAACGCCCGGCACTACCCGCTTGATGCAGGGCATATCGGATAATACGCAACTGGTGTCGGTGCTTATTCCGGCGACCGTAGTGGCAGCCGGTTTGATCGATAACAATAAAACGACGCTTAAAAAAGGATTATACCTGGCTGAATCCGCCGCAGCAGCCACCTTCATCTCTTATGGAATGAAATATTCCTTTAAACGGTCGAGGCCATTTATGGTTACACCCGGTTTAACAGCGGCCGGATCTGGCAGCAGTCCCTCCTTCCCTTCCGGTCATACTTCTGTAGCTTTCGCATCGGCTACTTCGCTCACCCTCGCATATCCAAAATGGTATGTAGCTGTACCTGCTTATACCTGGGCAGCTTCGGTAGGTTATTCGCGCATGTACCTAGGCGTACATTATCCCAGCGATGTACTGGCAGGTGCCGTCATTGGCGCCGGCAGCGCCTGGCTCATGTACAAAGCCAATAAATGGTTGTTTAAGAAGAAACCGAATCACTAATTAGCTAATTTGCTGATGTGCTAATGTATCCCGCTACTCTTAAAGCGCATGCTGCAACATACGGGAATACACTTATATGCAATGTTTCAAAAAAACCGGCAAGTTGCAGGTTTTTGCAATGATCTTTCGTCAACCAGCACATCAGCACATCAGCAAATCAGCACATTGAACATTGCCTCCGCGTAAAAGTGTATCTCCATCAGCACATCAGCAAATGAGCACATTGAGTCTTGCCTCCGCGCAGAAGTGTATTTCCATCAGCACATCAGCACATCAGCAAATCAGCACATCGAACATTGCCTCTCCGCGCAAAAGTGTATTTCCATCAGCACATCAGCAAATCAGCAAATCAGCACATCGAACATTGCCTCTCCGCGCAAAAGTGTATTTCCATCAGCACATCAGCACATCAGCAAATCAGCACATCGAACATTGCCTCTCCGCGCAAAAGTGTATTTCCATCAGCACATCAGCACATCAGCACATCGAACATTGCCTCCGCGGAGAAGTGTATTTCCATCAGCACATCAGCACATCAGCAAATCAGCACATAGAACATTGCCTCTCCGCGCAAAAGTGTATTTCCATTATCTCATTATCACATCATCACATTAGCCTGGCCCGATTTTTTCTATACCTTCACAGCACGCGATAAGACCACCGATTTAATTACCTATGATATCCTTTTAAAAAGAAAGGAACCAATTAACACTCTTTAATTGTTTTTTAATGATTGAGCGAATACTATAATATTATGGTATTCGCATAACTATTTTTATACCTGTCAACCGAACAGATATAAACGATATCAGTAATACCGAACGATTGCCAGCCAATGATCAACCTTGGTTTGGCTGATCATTGTATAAAGCATACTTATAAAACTTCAACTTTTTTAAACTAATGAAACAAGACATTTCGAAGCTACTACAGAAGAAGAAAAAGAGTATTCTGGAAGACTGGATGCATTTGCAGCTTGCAGATGCCGGACTGAGAGAGGACCTGATGAGTAACGATGAATTGCGTGAGCAAAGTGCGGAGCTGCTGGATTCCCTGTTAAAAGGTATCAACGACAAAACGATAAACGATTTTAATTCCGATGAATTTGCCCCCGTATACGAAATATTGTCAGGCATTTCTATTTCGCGGGCCCGCCAGGGATTTTCACCGCGTGAAACAGGCATCTTCGTTTTCAGCCTTAAAGATGCCCTGTTAAAAACCATCGTTACAGAATTATCCAACGACCAGGGAGCCTTACTGGAAACCATCGTGAGCGTAAACAAATTACTCGACAACCTCGGTATCGTTACGTTTGAGACCTTTATTAAAGGCCGTGAAGAAGTGATCCTTCGCCAAACCGACGAAATCGCCGAAATATCAACCCCGGTTATCCAGGTATGGGATGGCATCCTGGCATTGCCCATCATTGGAACGCTCGACAGCGCCCGTACCCAGGTGGTAATGGAAAATCTCTTACAGCATATTGTTGAAACAGGAAGCACTATCGCCATCTTGGATATCTCAGGTGTACCCGCCGTTGACTCCCTGGTGGCACAGCATATTATAAAAACGGTAGCCGCTACCCGGCTCATGGGGGCTGAATGCATCATCAGCGGCATCAGACCCGAAATTGCGCAAACGGTTGTTCATCTGGGTATCGACCTTTCAAACATTGTCACCAAAGCGTCTCTCGCAAGTGCCCTGAAACATGCATTTGCTATGCTGAGGCTCGACGTTAAACGAATTCAAAAAGAAAAAGAAAAATAAGAAGATCACACTATGGACAGGATACCTATTCTCAGAATGGGGAAATTTTTACTCGTTACCATTCAAATAGATCTGTATGACCGGCTGGCTACCAACCTGGAGACCGACCTGGTATATATGGTTAATAAAACCGGAGCGAGGGGTGTTTTGATTGACATTTCTGCGTTAAGCATTGTAGACTCTTTCATGGGACGCATCCTCGGTAATATTGGAAGTATGGCCCGCATCATGGATGCCGAAACCGTAGTGGTGGGCATGCAGCCGGCGGTGGCTATTACCCTCGTTGAGCTGGGGTTGGAACTGAAAGGGGTTCATACCGCATTAAATGTTGAAAAAGGCATGGAATTACTACAGAAAAAAATTAATGGCCTCGATGACGAAGAAGATGAAATAGCAGCCAATGAGGATAGTACTGACTAAGGATACTATGAAAATAGAAAAGGAGCAGGATGTTGTTCCTTTCCGGAATCGCGTAAAGGAGTACGCGGTAAGGATCGGGATGAGTGTTGTCAATCAAACCAAATTAATTACCGCAGCCAGCGAACTCGTTCGAAATATGCTGAAATATGCCAATGGCGGCAATACGATCATTGAAGTGATCAGCGAGGGCAGGAACAGCGGCATTCGCCTGATCTTCCAGGATAAAGGTCCGGGAATAAAAGACATTGACCTCGCAATGAAAGACGGGTTTTCAACCGGGAAAAGCCTGGGTCTTGGATTGCCTGGCGCGAAAAGGTTGGTAAATGAATTTGAGATCAAGAGTAGCGTAGGCGAAGGAACAACCGTTTCAATAATCAAGTGGAAGAATGGCTAACGCACATGTTGTATTCAAAGCAAATGACCGAAGCTATTTCGCGATCCTGAAAAAAGAGATCCGCGCCATGGCCCTTACCCTTGAATTCAGCGAACGCCGGATTAGTGAAATTGATATCATAGTCGCTGAAATGGCCACCAACCTGGTGAAGCATGCCGGTGGTGGACAAATACTCGCAAAACTGATTCGGGAGAATGAACTGGATGGCATCGAGATCATCAGTATGGATAACGGTCCAGGCATCAACGACATTAACAAAATGGTGCGGGATGGTGAAACTACCAAAAACAGCCTGGGACTGGGGCTGGGCGCCATGCAACGATTGTCGGATACTTTCCAGGTCTATTCGCAAAAAAATTGGGGGACTATCATTTTATGCCGTAAATACCTGAAAGAACCACCCCGTCATGGTAAACCACCGCTGGCTGAAATAAGATCGGTTGTAATACCGAAGCCGGGGGAAATCAAATGCGGCGATAGTTTCTTTCACATTGCAAACAAAAATCATATCAAATTATTCCTGGCCGATGGCCTTGGACATGGTGCAGAAGCAGCCCGCGCCGTACAGGAAGCAGGCATAGCTTTTGCAATTTGCCAGGAGCTTCATCCGCCTGATATATTGCGCTTTATAAATTCAGCGGTGAGAAAAACAAGGGGGTTGGTTGGTATGGTTGCAGTATATGATATAGCAAAGAAAACCTGGGAAATATGCGGCGTGGGTAACATTACCACCAAGATCAACGGACCGGCCACCAACAAGAATTATATGTCGTACAACGGCATTATCGGATTGAATGTACCTCGTTCATTACATACCCAAACATTTATGCATGAAAAAGGCCAGTATATTATCATGAGCAGCGATGGCCTCCGAAGCCGGTGGGACCCGCTGAAATATCCGGGCATCCTGCGCTATGATCTTTCGATGCTGGCATTATCCCTGCTGAAAGACTTTTCACGCAATACCGACGATGCATCTGTAGCTATTTGTAAAATTAATAACTGACTATGGAAGATATTGCTAAGGTTGGGTTGGATAACGAAATGGACCTCATCATCGCGCATAAACGCTCGATGAAACTGGCCGAGCTACTGGGTTTGTCTCTTTCAGCCCAAACCTCATTTGCGACAGCAGTATCAGAAGTAGCCAGAAATACCATCGAGAATGGCAAAAGCGGCTCGCTTGTGCTGGGTGTGGATGGGCAAAAGCAAAGCAAACAAATACAGTTCATTGTTGCAGCCATTAAGAACGATAAGAATGCCGGCAATAACATGAACGGATTGGAATATGCCAAAAAGCTGGTGAACAAATATTCCGTTCTCACCACCGACTCCGAAACCTTCATTGAGTTGTTCTTTGCCGTTCCCCATGTGGTTAAAATGGATGCGGCACGCCGCGATGAATGGCGAACCTTCTTTCGCAACGAACCTTCCTTCTCCCCATATGAGGAAATAAAAAAACAGAACGAACGGCTGCAGGAATTATCGGTGCGGTTACAGAAAAGCGAAGCGCAATACAAAACGCTCACGAATTCGCTGCCGCTGATGATCTTTTCCCTGCAGCCCGATGGCCAGCTGATCTATGCCAATGACTGGCTGCTCCGCTATACAGGAGAAAGCATTGAAAAGTTGAATGCGACCCGATGGAAGCAGGTCGTGCACAAAGATGACTACGATGCATTCATCCTGTTCTTCAATAATAAGATCGCCCAGGATGCCGCCAACATAAAAACGCAGGCCCGCATAAAACACCACATCAGTGGCGAATACCTTTGGCACCAGATATCCGTTTCACCATTTTTAAACGAACGCGGCGAATTGCAGTACTGGATAGGTTACCTGGTAGATATACACACACAAAAAGTATTTGAAGAGACCCTGAAAGATAATTTTGAATTAAAACAGGTACGTGATGAACTGAAAGAAAACCAGAGTAAACTGGAAAAATATATTGGCGAACTCAACCAGAGCAATTTCGAATTACAGCAATTTGCTTTCGTTGCATCCCATGACCTGCAGGAACCCGTAAGAAAACTGATGCTGTACAGCGATTATATGCTGAACCGCTATACGGAACACATGGACCCCAAGGGAATTGAATATCTAAAGATCATTCATTCCGTATCGGGCCGTATGCGTACACTTATCCAGGACCTGCTCGCCTTTTCACAGATCAATAAATCCCAGATCCACTTTAGCCAGGTAAACCTGAATAAAGTAGCCGGTTATGCGCTGCAGGATCTGCAGTTGGCGATAGAAGAAAAAAAGGCCGTCATACATATCGATCCTTTGCCAACGGTGGAAGGAGATGAAAGTTTATTGCGGCAGCTGTTCGAGAACCTTATCACCAACTCACTGAAATATTGCAGCTGTGATGTGCCTCCCGAAATAAACATCAGTTACCGGCAGGTGGGCGATAACCACGAGATCACTTTTAAAGACAACGGCATAGGTTTCGATGAAAAATATGCCCCCCAGATCTTCAAGCTGTTCCAACGTTTGCATGCCCGTGATCAATATGAAGGAACCGGTTTGGGACTGGCCATTTGTTTAAAGATCGTTGAAATTCACCGGGGCGTCATCTATGCCACCTCCAGTGAAGGCCAGGGCGCCAGCTTTTTTATTACACTACCAATCAGAACATCATAATATGGCAAACAACCAAGCTAAAATATTACTGGCCGACGATGATGCAGATGACCGCGCTATTCTGCAGGACGCTATGATGGAGCTGAAAGCGGATCAAAAGCTTTGTTTTGCGCACAATGGTGAAGAAGCCCTGCGCATCCTTGGCAGCGATTTCAACGCCGAATACCGGCCTGCATTGATCATCCTCGACCTTAACATGCCTAAATTGAATGGCACCGAAACCCTGCGGCGCATTAAAAGCGACGAGCGTTTCAACAATATTCCCGTCATCATTTACAGCACCTCGTTAAATCCGCTGGAAAAAGAAAAATGCATGCTGCTCGGCGCACACTCATATATCACCAAACCAGTAACTTTTAAAGAAAGTATGGACACGGCGAAGGCGTTCCTTGAGTTTTGTGAGTGATCGATATAGGTTTTACGTTTGTCGTTTGTAGTTTGTCGTTTGTGGTTTGTCGTTTGTGGTTTGTCGATCAATAGCTAACTAACTGAACAACTTTGAACTTTGAACGGTGAACTTTGAACTTATCTCCCCAACAAATTGATCGGCAAAATAAACTCCCACTGGTTCGGCCCAAGCCCTTCCACTTCCCCATCGAACAGGCGGCTGTAACGAAAACCGAAACTCACCGGGTATTCATTCCACCATTTGGTATCGAAGAACAATTCTCCACCGGCAGACCGTAGCTGCCAGGTCGTATTCCCCCTGAAATATTGCAGTTCGGTATAATCATAAAAGGCATTGGCGCGCACCCGCAGGAAATACACAATATTCCCAACCCCCAGATCAGGATATACCAGGGGAAAATGATAATTAAAGCCCACTTTGTACATATCGGGTAAAGTACGGGCATTCACCGCCAGGTAACCGCGCGAAAAAGGAAAGCTGTTTGAAAAGCTGTAATCGCCTACGGTGTCCCGTTTCTGATAAGCGCCTGTGATCACCAGGTTATGGGTAGGCGCCACGCCGGGCAGGTATAAGGCGCCGCTCGTTAACCATTGAAACCCGCTATAGGTATTAATGATCGTTCTGTAACGGCTGAGCAAACTGAGCCCGTACCGCGGATAAATATGTTGCCGCGCCACCTGCGACTGCATGGTGAACTGAACCGACCCATCGGCAAACTCGAACTGCTTGTCCGGATAACGGCCCTTGGCAAAATTCGTATAATTCACCTGGTGATGGTTTATGCCCCCCGAAACAACCAGGCGGCGATTGAAGCGGCCGCCATTGAAAGTAAAGGGGAACTGTAGCCCCAGCCGGCCATTGACCTCATTCCAGGTCTTTGTGGCCGGACTGTCATTCTCCTTGCGGTCGAAAGTGCCGGCAACGCCCAGCGTAAGGTAAGGCCACCAGCCGCCATAAATGGCCGTAGCACCCACCTCCTTGAACTTCTCATCGGTATTGTAGTTAAAATAGATCTCCGTTTGCAAGGTATTCAGCACATTCTGCCCGATGAGCGAGAACGTATAATCCGGTTCGGCAATATAGGGCCGCCAGCTGTGAAAATTGACCAGGTTAAAAGACTTGCGGTAACGGCTGATGGGATAACTCCGCGCGGTATCAATCGGCAAAGGCTGATCCTCCTGTAAGGGATCCAGCTCATAGGCAAACAAAGGAGCAGTGAATGCTTCAGCGCTCACTGGCTGCCAGTTCTCAGGCTTTAGTTCTTCCTGCACCATATGATAACCGGCAGCCGTAAAAGCGGTATAAATGGCTTTATTGCCACTTGTGCTCCACTGGTAATTGCCGGTGCCCCTGTTGGCAGGCGTATGTAATTGGTAGATCTTCCCGTTCACCCAGGCATAAAGCTCGTCTCTCAACCTGCCCGCAGCCGTAAAGGTAATGGTATCGCCCTGTACAGCCGGAAAACCAACTACCCGCGTGGTGCGGGGAAACAGTTCTTTCAGGGAACCGTCATGAATATTCACCAGCGCCAGCGTGTTTACACCAGCCGCTGTACGAATGCCCGATATCACCGTTTGCTGATCAAAAAATTTAGGCTGGCTATAGAACAAGCCGGCTGGATTGGGTACTTTTTTGAGAATAGCGCCCGACGCCGCATCCAGCAAATGCAATGTGGCGGCACCACCCGGCTGTACGTCAACAGCCACGATCTGTTTCCCATCCGTTGAAATATCGGGGGCAAAATAATTTGAGCGGTGGGTAAGTGTCTGTTGCCAACCGGTTTTTAGATCCAGCACTTTCAACACACTATAATTTTTCCAGGCCCATTGTACATCGGCTTCATAGGCAGCATATACGATCTTACCATTGCGGTATGAAAAGTAATTGTCAAGCGAAATGTCTTTTGTTCTCAACCGGCTATCTGTCTTGCTGCTGAGGTCGCGGATATAAAACGCCGGTATTTTTTTATAGCTGCTTTTAACCAGCACCACGGTGTTATCGTTTATCCATTGCGGAAACTCTTCATCGCCGGCAAAATGCCGTTGCTGCTGCGCCCAGCTGCTGACGGCGTCCCCTTCTGAAGAATCTGCATAATTTTGAAAATAGGTAATTGCATCCTGCCGGAAGCTATGATAGCCAGCCCCGCTGTATTTTTTAATCGCCCGTTGGAAAGGGTACAGCACACCGTTAAAACGGGCCGCATCGCCGGTCACCTTCTTCCAGAATTCAGGGCCGTACTTTTCACGGCCATAAGCCACCTGCATATAGCCAAGCCGGTAATGGTCGGGCACGAGATCACGCAGTGAACCATTGCGCAGTTTCATCCAGGAATAATTCTTATTGGCCAGCCATAACGACCGGTAATCGTTAAAAAAGAAAGGCAGCCGTCCCCTGCCCTGCCTGCTTTTCAATGTTTCCTGGTACACGGCATCACCTTCCCAGAACCAGTTGGGAATGGCCGCACTATTGGCCATGGCCAATCCTTCCTGGCCAAACAAATAATAAGCAACTCTTGATAGTCCTTTCCTGAAATTATTATACTGCTGCACATGCCGGTATTCATGCAATGCCAATGTATGGTACCAGGGTAAGGTGCCCAGTTCAAATGGATTCTGCGGCGGCATCAGGTAAAACTCGCTGCGCCAGGGGCCCAATCCCACATAAGCATTGGAGATAGTGGTGCGCGGTTGCAGCACGATACTCACCTTGCGCAGCCGGCTGCCGATGGTAGGCGCTGTCTGAACCGCAAGCCTTTCCGAAGTGGCAGCAATATCAGCAGCCTGTTTTTCCAGGCCCAAACCCGAAGGGAAAATAACCCGCACGGTATCGGTATTGATCTGGTTCCATTTGGTGGAGGGGGGATGGCCACCAAACTGCTGCGCCTGCAATAAATTATATACGGATAAACAACAGATGAAAACAAAAAGCTTTTTCATTACTTGCTTTTAAAGGACTATATAACCCTGAAAATAGTTCCTTTTTTCAAAATACAGCTAACAAATTCGGCAGTCGTTATTCATGGATCGGCAAGTATTAAACGAGGGTCGGCAGTTGCGAAAGGTAGCTGGCGATTCGCCAGGGTTCGGAAATGACTACTGAAAATTGCAAACTGAAAACTGGTATTTTCGATTGTAAACTGAATTTTGGGATTTCTGTTTTGGAACTTGTATCTTGGGCCCGATTGCCTGCTGTACCACGTTCTGTTCTACCTGGGGTTTAAAACATTTTTGTAAACATGCTTTCGTTACTGGCTTTGGCTATTGCACCCGGTGCGGCTATTACATTATACATTTATTCAAGGGACAAATATGACCGGGAACCGTTGAAGCCCCTGCTGATCTCTTTTTTACTGGGTATGGTGGCCACTGCGCCGGCCATTTACATCCAGGTCTTACTGAAACCTTTACTGTATCTCCAGTTTCCCGGTTTTACCATTTGGTATTACTTTTTACTGTCATTTATTGTGGTGGCTGCCAGTGAAGAGGGCAGCAAGTACCTCATGCTGCGCTGTTATGCCTATCGCAACAAAGCATTTAATGAACCCTTCGATGGCATTATTTATTCGGTGATGATCAGCATGGGATTTGCCACGCTCGAGAACATCGATTATGTATTGAATTATGGTTTCAGGACCGGCCTCATCCGTTTATTCATCTCGGTACCCTCACATGGCGCTTTTGCCGTATTGGCCGGTTACCATGTAGGCCTGGCCAAATTCGATCAACCCCATGCTATAAAACATATTGTAAAAGGTCTGTTGCTCGCCATTTTCTTCCATGGCGCATTTGATTTCTTTTTGTTATTGCAGAACAGTTCGCAGGTAAAACAATATGTATCGAATGGATTACTGATCACCGGTGCGCTGGTAGCCTGGTCTATTGCCATTCGTATGGCGGTAAGATCTATCCGGTTACATGAAGAGCTCTCCCGCAAACATAATCAATGTGATAATTCGATAATTTAATAGAAAAACGTTTTGCCTTGTTTTACATTATCACATCATCACATTATCACATCATCACATCATCACATTAGCCGTTCAGTTTCTTTTCCATAATATAGTCTATCATAAAATACCCATTCCCAATATCAATGTCTTCTTCCTTAACAACAGTAAAGCCCAGTTTTTCATAAAAAAAGCGCGCCTTGTTAGAGCGGTTTACGTTGAGGCGTAAGGTGTGGATGCCCCCGGTTTGCAGTTGTTCAATAACGTGATCGATGAGTTTCTTCCCAATGCCCAGGCCCTGGGTGTGGGGATGCACATAGATCTTATGCAATTTGCTTATGCCTGGTTCTATGGTAGAATAAGACGCGAAGGCGACCGGCTTGCCGCCCGATTCAACGATCAGAAAGATGTGTTGCTGATCCAATAGCTGCTTACGCAAAGAAGAATTGCTGTAGATCAGTTCGAGCATATAGGCCAGTTGGTCGGGCGACAGGATCTCTCCATAGGTTACAGGCCATATCTCCCGTGCCAGCCGTTCAATAGTTATAAGGTCTTCAACAGTTGCATAACGGATATTAATCATGCTGCAAATCTACACATTTGCACAGCACATCAGCACATCAGCACATCAGCACATTAGCACATCAGCAAATCAGCAAATCAGCACATTAGCACATCAGCAAATCTCACATCATACTTCCTTTCCCATCGCAGCCAGTTTCATCTGCCTGGCGGTTTCAGGCCCGAGGTACTGCTCTATCCGCCTTTCCGCCACATAAATAACGGGTGTTAAGATCAGCGCCATGAGAAATTTATACGTATAGTTCATTACGCCAATGGCCAATATTTGCTGCCAGGTGAAAATGCCGCTGAAAGCAATGAACAATACAATATAGCTATCTACCAGCTGAGATACCACGGTTGAACCGGTTGCCCGCAGCCACACATGTTTTTCACCAGTGCGCTTTTTTATTTTATGAAAAACGGTCACATCTACGATCTGGCTCACCAGGAAGGCTACCAGGCTGCCAATAATGATGCGCATGCCCTGTCCGAACACACTGTCAAAAGCAAGTTGCATATCTGGAACGCCCTCTTTTGTCCGGCTGCTGACCCAGAAATCGGCAGCAGGCACATGAATGGCCAGGTAAAACATCAGGAAGGCATAGGAGATCAACCCAACGGCAATATAACTGATGCGGCGCACGGCTTTAGGTCCATAAAATTCATTGATTATATCGGTCATTACAAACTCCAGCGGCCATAACAAAACCCCGCAGGTAAGCGTAAAGGCCAGTCCGCTTTGACCGAACAGGGTGATATTGGCAGGCTGGGTATTCAGCAGCTTTTCCAGGGAGAAGAGTTTGGTCCCGATGCATTCCGCGATCAGGGCATTGGCAACAAAAAATGCAGTGAAAAATACGAACAGCCGGGTAGGTTTATCCTTAATTATAGATTGGATCATCTTATAAAAAGTATTATCTGGGGCAATAAAAAGAGAAAATTAGTAATTATAAGCCATCTCGGGAAATGTTTCCACGCGGTCTTGCGTTTGAGGATAAAAATGAGCATGAACAGGTTTACCGTCAGGTTCAACAGAAAAGCGATCAAAATGCCTAAAATAAGCACCAGGGATACAAGTTCACCAGGCTGGCCTTCTTTAAGCACCGGATAAAGCCGCATACCCCACACTAACACAAAGCAAACATTACAAATAAAAGCTACCCGACTGAAAAATATTAAACTTTGCATATAGTCAACTTCCTGTAAAATTGCATTATTTTGCCCAACTATTAATTATTTGCAATAATGAAGAAAATAAGCTGGCAACAGGTAATGCCACATCTGGTATCCATTGCTATTTTTTTGATAGTAGCCATATTCTTTGCGAAACCTGCCCTGGAAAGCGACACCGTGATGAAGCAGAGCGATATTACGCACTGGGAAGGTATGGCGCACCAGTCATTCCAGTATAAAGAGAAACATGGCCGGTTCCCGTTGTGGGCAACCAATATGTATGCGGGTATGCCAGCTTATCAGATCGCTATGGATGGTCCCTGGACCCCTGTTCATCTGGTCGATAAAATAATGCAACTGGGATTGCCCAAGCCCATCAATATGTTCTTCCTGGCCTGCGTTTGCTTTTACATCCTGTGCATGTGCCTGCGTATTCGGCCCTGGGTGGCTGTTATTGGCGGATTGGCGTTTGCCTATAGTACCACTTTCCCCATATTCATAGCAGCCGGTCACGATACCCAAATGCTGGCCCTCGCTTATGCACCTGCTGTATTAGGGGGTGTTATCTTACTCTTCGATGGAAAATACATCGCCGGCTTTGTGTTAACTACGCTGTTCTGCGGTTTGCAGATCGCGCAGGGGCATCAGCAGGTAAGCTATTATATGTTCCTCGTGATCGGTATTATGGTCCTCTTCTTCCTGATCCAAAGCTTCCGTTCGGGTATATTGGCCCGGCAACTGAAAGCGACCGGACTCACGGCCCTGGCTACCGTCATCGGTGTTGCCATCAGCGCCGTAACCCTCCTGACCGTCTACGATTATTCCAAGGAATCAAAACGGGGCGGCCAGCTGGTAATGCCCAATAGAAAGAATACCCAGGATGTAGTTCAAAACGATAAAACAAAAGGCCTGAGTAAGGCATATGCGTTTGACTGGAGTTATGGCTGGAGCGAATCCCTCTCCCTGATGTTCCCGGGCGTTAAAGGTTATGGTCAAACCTATGGTGAACGCGATGGCGACCAGTTCATATTTCCTAAACTCGATGAAAAATCGAATTACGCCGAATATCTGACAGAGAAAATGGGCTATCCTGAGGAGCAGGCTGCCCAGGAAGCCATGCAGGCAAGCGGTGGCTTGTATTGGGGCGATCAGCCATTCACTTCGGGTCCCATTTACCTGGGCGCCATCATCTGTATGCTGTTCATATTTTCCCTGGTTTACCTGGATGGCACCCATAAATGGTGGATACTCACAGCCGCCATCCTCGGTGTTTTGCTGGCGCTGGGAAAACATTTCCCTTCCTTCAATTATTTCCTGTTCGATTACCTGCCTTTTTATAATAAATTCCGGGTGCCTACCATGGCATTGGAAATCACGGGGATGGTAGTACCGGTTGGTGCGGTGCTGGGCCTCGAGAAACTGGTTGCTGCTACTACTATCGACCTAAAGAAAATTCAGCTGGCCGCTATCATAACCGGCGCTGTATTCCTGGTAGCCATCGGGCTCTATTTCACTTCCGATTACAGCAATGAAAACAAAAAGCGTACAACCGCCATCGTTTCATTGTTGCAGTCCCCCAATACCAATAATACCAATTTCAGGTCTATCCTCGATTCCATCAACAAAAATTATCCGGCCCAAATAGATAATAAATTCTTTGAGCGCTTCCTCTACCAGGCGAAGAATGACCCTGCTGTAGCACGCGGCCTGCTGACCGCATTGCGCGAAGACCGTCAGGCGGCTTATGGCGCCACCCTGGTACGTTCACTGATCTATGCGCTGCTGGCCATGGGTATCCTGTTCGTTTTCATTCACAAAAAGATCAACGCCCTTATGATGCTGGCCGGTATGGGTCTGCTGGTGACCATCGATCTCGTGAGCATGGCCAGCAATTACCTGAACAGCTACAGTTTCGGCAGCAAGGAAAATTATGAGGCGGCTGAGTTTCCCTTAACCGCCGCCGACCAGGCCATTCTCAAAGACCCGGACCCCAATTTCCGGGTATTGAATACCACCGCAGGTGATCCTTTTGCCGGTGATTCGCGAACTTCTTACTACCATAAATCTATTGGCGGTTATCACCCCGCACGTCTGGGTATTTACGATGATCTCATGGAATACCAGTTGTCGGGCTCGCCGAATTTCGCGGTCCTCAACATGCTCAATACAAAATATTTCATCCAACAGGTCGATCAAAATAATGTGGCCGCTGTTCCCAATCCCAATGCATTAGGCAATGCGTGGTTTGTGAAAAGCGTACAATATGTAGCTGGTCCGGTGAAGGAAATGGAAGCCCTGAACAATCTCAATCCGGCGGAAGTAGCGATCGTTGACAACGCCTTCAAATCGCAATTGAGCGGAGCCGTGCCTGCCGATAGCAGCGCCACTATCCGGCAAACTGCTTTCGATAATGAGGCCATCAGCTATGAGAGCAATAGCAATGCACCCCATGTAGCGGTGTTCAGCGAGATCTTTTATAAAGACTGGCATGCCTATATCGATGGCAAAGAAGTACCGGTAGCCAAAGCCAATTATATATTGCGCGCGCTGCTGATACCAGCCGGCAAACATAAGATCGACTTTAAGTATGAACCGAAAGTGTATCGTATGGGCAGTACCATCACAACCATCTCCGCCTGGATCCTGGGTCTGTTGATCCTGGCTTATCTCGGCTGGTTGTTAAGGCCCATGATCGCAAACAATAAAAAATAATCCTGCATAATGCAGTAATAATGAATGTCGAAGTGAGGCCCACTTCGACATTCATTTTTCAACACGAGAAACTGGTTACCATTAATATGACCACTCCGACTACAAGTACAGGCATTGCTATTGTTATCATTACCTATAACCGGCCCGAAGATGCGCTTGAACTCGCGCAGAACATCAGCCGCTTACAGCAGGTAACAACGCTGTGCAGCGAGGTGATCATTGTTAACAACCAATCTACGGTGTCTTATGCAGCCCTGGAAGCCTTTATAGCGCAAAACCCGCATATCCCCTTCCGCTATTTTAAAACGAACGAGAACCTGGGCGTTAGCCGCGGCCGCAATTACGCCATTCAGCAAAGCACCGCTCCTTATCTCGTATTCCTTGATGACGACGCGCTGTTCAGGAACCTCGATGCGCTGCAGTATATTCCGCAGATCTTCAATGAGTCCCCGGCGGCTACCAACCAGCGCACCGGCATCATCTCGTTCAAAGTGTATTATCATTCCACCGGCGAATTACAGAAAACCGCTTTTGCCCATAAACAGTTTGACCGGCGTAAGGACTGGCATCATTTTCAAACCGCTTATTTTGTCGGCTGCGCACATGCCATTCACCGAGATGTTTTTGACAAAACAGGCTACTACCCCACTAACTTCTTTTATGGAATGGAAGAATACGATCTCAGCTACCGCGCCATTGATGCCGGTTTTGATATCGTCTACGACGACCGCGTAGTTATTCTGCATAAAGAATCGCCATTGGGCCGCCTGCCCAATAAAGAAAAACTGCGCGGCATGTGGGTGAATAAAAGCAAGGTTGCCTGGAAGTTTTTGCCACTGATCTATTTCATAAGCACGGCATTGATGTGGAGTTTTGAATACCTGCGTAAGAGCGGGTATCATTGGCCGGGATGGCTGAAAGGCTGGCGGGAAATATTCCGCATTCCGGCCAGCGAAACAAGAAGGCCGGTAAATAAGAAAGGCCTTAGCTATCTGAGAAAAGTAGAAGCCAGGTTGTGGTATTGATGGTGAATGGTGAATGGCCAAAGGTGAATAGTCAATGGTCAATGGCTCGCGAGTTTTTAAGATAATAACCGATCTTGCGCCGCCAATCTGTTCCGGCTTTTCCTTTCCGTCTTCCGTTACTTATAACCAAACTTCCCTAAAAATTCTTCTTTCCGCCGGGTAGCCACTTCAATCAGCGCATTGTCGCTCATTTCAATTAATCCGCCCCTGCCCTTGTGGTATTTCTTAACGAAGTTCAAATTAATGATATGTGAGTTATGTATCCGGAAGAAGATCTCGGCAGGTAATATCTCTTCATATTCTTTAATGATCCTCGATGAAACGTATTTCTGGTTATCTGTGGTATGAACGTAGGTATAGCCTCCTTTGGCCTCAAAGCGAATGATCTCCGACAGCTGCACAAAAACCAATCCATCATTATTCGGCAGGGCGATCTTTTGCAGCGAGGAATTCGGCCTGTTGATATTGAACATCAGATTCTGCAGCTGCACATTGATGTTCTTGAACCGGATGCGCTCCTTGGCTTTAAGCACGGCAGTCCTCAACTCGTCGATACTTACCGGTTTCAATAAATAATCCAGTGCACTGTATTTAAACGCTTTTAAGGTATATGCATCAAAGGCGGTAATGAAAATGATCTCAAAATCTATGGGCATTATTTTATCGAGCAGGTCAAAGGCGTTCCCATGTGGCATTTCAATATCCAGGAATACCAGTTGGGGTTGTTGGGCAGCAATCAGCGGAATGGCCGTTTCAGCACTAACGGCTTCACCGATTATCCGTACATCGGGGCAGCTTTCGTTTAATAATCCTTGTAAAATTCTGATGTTCTTAGGCTCGTCGTCAACTATAATAGCGTTAATCATACAACAAAGAAAATGAATATATCAAAAAACACGGAAATTTATTGTCACGTCGTTGCTAATGCATTGTGAAATTTTCATAGCTCCATCTCCGTCACAGTATTTTTTCGGTCATTCCCTGTTTGAAACAGGCGCTTACTCAATATTTATTGTGCATTTCACATTTACATACATGTTGTAACACTGCATTTACTAAAGATAAGCTTAAAGCAGTAACATTATAATACAGGGAAACATATAGTGACCCTTGTGCCCAGGGCCTGGTGATCGTTATCTTCCAGGTCATCTATTTTCATCGATATCTTTTCTTCATGCTCCTTGTTGAACATCGTGATCCTGTCGGCGGTCAGCGACAGGCCCTTCGATTGATAATTGATGGGAGAAATACTTTTATATTCCCTGGCCGCTTTTCGTCCAATGCCATTGTCTTCGAGGATACAGATCAGATGACCCCCTTCCCGCTTAACGGAGATCGTTACAATCCCATTTTTATCACGCCGGTAACGCAATCCATGCCGCACACTGTTCTCCACAAAAGGCTGCAGGATCATGGGCGGAATATAATATTCACCGGGGATAACGGCCTCATCGATGATGACCGACCAGGTGAAAGCATCTTCCAGCCTTGTTCTTTCCAGTTCAAGGTAGTTGGTCAGATAATCCAGCTCTTCTTCGAGGCTGATCTCCGGTTTGGAGGAAAAGTCAAGCGTTTGCCTGATCAGCCGCGAAAACCCGGAAATGAATTTATTGGCGCCGGCCACGTCAGAGTCCATCACATATTGCTGAATGGAGTTGAGGCTGTTAAAAATAAAATGCGGGTTCATCTGTGCCTTGCGCGACAACTGTTCCAGCTCGCCGATGCGTTTACTGATAGCTGTTTTTTCCTGTTCCCGTTTGTGAATGCGGCGAATAAAATAGGTGACGGTAAGGCCTGTGGCTGCCAGGAACAGCAAGCCTGCCAATACCCTGAACCAGGTTTTCTCATACAATAGTTTTTCAATGGTAAACCGGGCCAGCACCATCTTACTGGGCACATCGAATTTGTTAATGGCCTGCAGCTGCAGCTCGTAATCGCCCGAAGGCAGGGTGGGATAATTCAAAAAACTTACCTGAGTTTCGTTCCAGCTGCTGTCGAGCCCCAACAGGCGGTAGCGGTAACGGATATTGCCGTTCGACTTATAGGAAATACCCACATAATTAAAGCGGATATTGTTTTTATCATGGGGAATAAGGGAAGGCGCATCCGCCGGATGATATGTTTTTCCACCGATGGTAATATCAACAAAGCGCAGGTCGCAGCGCGACTCGCCTGCTATCTTTTCCTCATCAAAAAAGGTTACTCCCTCCGGCGTTGCCACAAATACTTTTTTATCGACTACGCACACATCATTAATAATATCAGACAGTAAACCATCGCTGATCGTATACTTCTGAATGGGAAAGCCGGGAAATTGCACATTCACTTTGTTCAGGCCTTTATCAGTGCCCACCCACAGCAGGCCATCGCTATAGTGAAGCGCACGGCAAATATTACTCGTAAGCCCTTTGGTACGGGTGATATGTTTCAGCAGCCGGCCGTTTTGCCAGGCAATCAATCCTTCGCCGGCTGTAGCCACCCACACGATATGATTGCTGTCTTCCCGCACAGCGGCTATCCGGCCCTGAAAGGCCCGCAGCTGATCGCCCAGGTAATGCGCTTTTTTATCCGGACCGATCTGGTATAAACCATTCAAGGTGCCGATATAGATGGTTTCATTGTTCGAGAATAAACAGGTAGCGCGGTCATGCCACAACGTATCCTTGACCTTCAGGGTTTTCTGGTCTACGGTCAGCACATTTTTTTCAGTAGCCACCAGTACAAATTCCCCGTGGGCCTGCAGGGCCTTCACAGATATACAATTTAACAGGTCCGAGTAGGTGGCCGGATCCCATGAGGCCAGTTTTACCAGGAAATGTTTCGTACCCAACAATATCCTGTTTTTTTCTACGGTGCTTCTTAATAAAACAGGTTTGGGAGCTGGCCAGGAAAAAGAGAACCTGCCTTCGCGCCTGCCGGTTTGTGCCGACAGCCTATTCACCTGTAACATGGTAGTGGCCGCAAGTACCCAACCATTAAATGGTAATAAAGACTCCACCTGGTTATCCTGCAATTCGCTGTTGGTAAACTTCAAATTCAGTACAACCGGGGAATTCAGCCGGTAAACGCCGTTTCCAAACGTACTGAACCACCAGTTGCCTTCCGAATCCTTGAAAATATTACTGACCGTAATCCCAGGCAGGTAATGCTGTACACTGTCGGGCCTCGTTCGGTCGTACACCCAGGCCCCTTCCCGCGTACAACCACCTATGTACTGGTGATCGATCACTGCATAATTCACGTGTTTGGCTTTGAATTTATACGGGTAATAATGCTGCCCGTTTTCCTGCATAGACGCTACGGTGATCAGCTGTTCATTGGTTCTGCATACCAGTGTTTCATCCACAAGCGATGCATGATTAAAATGTTGGATGCCGAAGTCGACCGTTTTCCATAAGGTGAACCGGTTATTTTGCAAGACCATTACGCTGTCATTTTGCACCACGTAAAATCCGCCGGCCTTACGGTGTCCAACAACGCTTAAATTATCGAGCGGCTTATTTCCAATAGTAGTGATTGTAATAGCTTCTCCGCCCGGCTTTATTAAATGAAGCCGGGCTAATTCCTGCAGCAGAATATTCCCTTCATTGTCTTCCGCCATATGTACTATATTATCGCGGATCGGCAATTTTTTCAGGAGGGGATCATTTTCGCGGTTGTAGATCTTTCCTTTATAATAATAGCAGATGGTCTTCCTGAACGGAGCAATCCAAACGCGGCCTTTGGAGTCGCCAAACAGCTGGATCACCTCATTATCCGGCAGGCCATCTTCCATGGAAAAATTGCTGAAATGGGTGCCATCAAAACGGCTGAGCCCGGTTTCGGTGCCGAACCACATAAAACCAGCTGCATCCTGGGTCATACAATAAACGGTAGAACCGGCCAGCCCTTCTTTACTGTCGTAACGTGAATAACTATGCTCCTGGCTGAATAACGGGGAGCACCATACAAGCAGGAAAAGGACAGAAACTAAGCTGGTTTTCATATTACCGAGTAAAAATAACCGTTTAACATTAAACGACCGGAAATCTGATAGTCACCCGGGTACCGAGCGCCTCTTGCTGCTCGTCTTCCAAGTCATCGATCTGCATCGTGATTTTTTGTGCATGTTCTGTATTGTACATGGCTATCCTGTCGGCCGTTAAT
>NZ_JAFFJX010000009.1 GCF_016924755.1 Longitalea arenae
CCTTCAATGCAAAAATTAAAGCCTTTAGATCTTCTGCACGGGGAGTTCGGGACATTAATTTCTTCCTATTCAGACTCCAGAAAATCTATGCTTAACTACCTCATCCCCCAAAAATTTGACTTGACCCGTTGTTACCTTATTACAATTCATACGCTTGGCAAGTATCCTTCTATTTAGTGGCATTGTTTTATTTCTTTTATGCTGTACGGCCAAATGTGCTTAGCCAACCGACGAAACCGGAAGATTATGGTTTATAAGCATCCTGGATACAAGACAGACAATTAGGTAACATACATTTTTGTGTCAGTGCAAAATGTATTGTATTTTAAATTACCTGCGCCAAGTATATCCCGACATGGCCTCAATTCCCGGGGAATTTTTCGGAAACTCCATGATAAGGCTTCCTTCTCCTTCCAAATTCCAATAAGTACCTGTACCGTCGGTAACAAACCAATGTCCTGTATTATTGAGCAACGAACAATCCGAATGGATCACAATCGTTCCCTCGGTAGAGTGCACTAACGGATGCTGAAAACAGCCCGTTATACGCCGCTTAATCAGAATAGACGGCTGTAACTTCTAACCGGTTCTTATCAGGATCAAGCGTTTCAAACTCATAATATCCATCACCGGTTTTTCTTGGACCACTTAGGATTGTATATCCATCAGCCCGTAATTCTTCAGCCTTTTGATTCACTTCTTGCATCGACTCAACACCAAATGCCAGATGGATAATTCCTTTATGCTGTGCCTGTACCGTGTCATTCTGATTCGCAGGAACTCCTTTCATCGACATTAATTCCAGCCTTGCTCCTGATTGAAATGTAAGAAAATAGCTCTCAAACCCTTTTTTCTCATTCGTATATTTCCCGTTAGGTATTCCTCCAAAATAGTGCTGATAGAATGTTTTCAGTGTTTCTAAATTATCTGTCCAAATAGCAACGTGTTCGAGTTTCATAATTATTGATAATGTTAATTCAACGAAGCGATTTTTTCGTTAAGCTGCCGGTAGTGATGAATCAGTTGACTTTTTGTCGGCATTTGAATCGGTTGTTTTTTGATAGGGCTTTTGAGCGACCTTCCAAAACTGGAATAAGGAGGAATTATCTTCCATAAATTGTTTGAGCCTTTCCGCCGGGGACTTTGAAAGCCATATTTTCAATTGTAACTCCTTTATATGTTGTGGTGTATCGTTCATGATTTTATTAAATCAAATGTTTTCAAATTTGGGTTATTGATCCATTTTGTGATATAAGCCCGTTCCCACTGTTCAATAGCAGTAAGATGGTTCAAGATGAATTATAAAATCAAAATCCCGTGTCGCTCTTGGCAGGATGTATATACTCATTGCTACGCTGCCTGAAAGCATCTACGATATTCGATTCGTTAGTATATCAGCTATTTTTTGGAAAAATGCTACCATAGGTGACAAGTTACTTCAAGTCTTTCTTTTAGGCAAAAAACATTAAGGATAACGAAAAACATTCAGTTCCTCAAAGTACTAATTGATTACCGTTCTTTAATAAAGCGCTAAAATGACTGGTACTTATACCATCTGACCCTCCATTATTTTTTGCTTTCTACCACTGCCAGGTTATTAATGAGCCGCCATTCGTTATCCGTATCGAGTACGAGCGAATTGTAGGAAACAAAGTAGTTCTCTGAACTTTCGAGGCGCAGTTTGACCAAAGCAACAGTACCACTTTCATCTATATGTTCAATCACCATTTTTCTTGGCAGACCGCCGAAAATTCCGTCCCGTATATTTTGTATGTATTTTTCCTTATCAATGATGGTGACACCAGGCCTTCCCATAAAGCCATTGTTTGTTACCCTGAAGTCCTTATGCAGCACTTTCTCTAATAATGCTACATCACTGTTATCGCCACCTTTTACAAAGTCTGTGATGGCTTTTTCCACTTTGCTTGTCATAATGTTCGTTTTTGTTGATTAGATGAATGTGTAATTGGCTTTTGCTTTCTTATCAATTTAGCTCTTAGCCGGTTGTTATGAGAGAAAAACCAACGAGCGAATAAAAACGTGACAACAATTTTATAAATTTTGATAAGTTTTGTCTGCCATCTGGACGAACGACTGCGAGAGGCATTGGGTTAATCAGACGATGAACCGTAGAAGAAGACACAAGTACCAGTATTATTATTTAGAACACTCTCAGAAAACCGGATAGCCAGGGATGCGCTCCATAAAAGGATAGCTAAAGATTGTTGTATCATCCCCTATGTATTTAGAAACAAAGTCTTTGATTTCATTTTGCTTTGACCTCATTTCTCTTTCTTGTGTCTCACTCAGTTTGAGTGAGACACCACTGTTGTCTCCACGCGCCCAATACTAAATCTTCCTGATCGCATTCAGCAACCGCTCTTTATAACTAAGACCAATGGGAAGATCGATCACCGCTAATTCTACCCTATTGCCCTTGATGGCTTTGATGGCAGGCAGGTACACGATATAAGACCGGTGAATTCGCATGAATAGTTGTTCTGGCAACATTTCCTCAAACACCTTCATCGTATATCCGGCAATGATGCTTTGTTGTAACAGGTGTAGCCGAACATAGTTTTGCAGCCCTTCTACATACAGCATCTCTTTAAATGATAATTTCAGCAGTTTTTGATCCTGTCTGATAAAAATATGATCGTCGAGAGGGGCAGCGGCTTTTTGTTCGCTCAACCTGCTTTTGATCTTTTCAACGGCCTGCAACAGCCTTGGAAGGGCAATTGGTTTAAGCAGGTAATCAATCACATTTAATTCATATCCCTCCAGCGCATATTTATCATACGCTGTTGTAAATACGACGAGCGGTGGATCCTTTAGCGAACGTAAAAAATCGGTGCCTATTACAATGGGCATTTTGATATCCAGGAAAAGGACGTCGATGGATGCTGTTTGTAAAACTTCATAAGCCTCCACCGCATTTCTGCATACTTTCACCACCGTGCAGCCGGGGATCGCGTCCAGGTACGTATTCAACAATTTTCTGGCCTGCGGTTCATCATCAACAATGATACATTTCATTTTTTAGCGGGATAAATGATTAGGTTCACAGTATAATTATCGCCCCTGTCGGTACAGATAAAATTATAGCGGCCTGGGAAATAATAATCCAGGCGTTTTTTGACATTCGCCAGGCCAATTCCTCCGGATGTATTTCTCTGGGTTGAACAGGTATTGAATATTTCGAGTTGCAATTGGTCGTTAACAGTCCACAGGCGGATGCGTACAGAAGATCTTTCCAGCGTATAGCTGTATTTAAACGCATTCTCAACCAGTGGCATGAATAATAAGGCTGGCAGCGGGTAAGATAAGCCGGTTTCCGCTATATCCAATTCAATCTGTGAATATTCGTCATGCCGCACAGCTTCCACGGCAATATAACTGCGCAATAGTTTGATCTCCTGCAAAAGGGTAACATACTCATCTCTATATTCATAGAGCGACAAACGAAGCAGGTTCGCCAGGCCGGTCAATAGACCAACCGATCTTTCTTTCTCCTCATGTATTATGAACGATTGCAGGTTGTTGAGCGTATTGAACAGGAGATGGGGATTGATCTGTGCTTTTAAGAAATTCAGCTCAAGTTGGGTTTTTTCTCTTTCAAGCTGGTTTTGCCGGGCGTTCTTTTGATAAGCATAGCGGAGAAATTTCACGGTTAACGGGATATAAATGATTGTTATAAGCCCTGTAATACTGCTGAAAAAGCCTTGTAACAGCTTAATCGGGCGCAGATGGTGCTTGTACATAAATGTCCAGAAATCCTGCCCTTCCACCCATAAATTTGGTCCGCTTACATTACGAACAATGTGATAGGAACGGAGAGTAACAGCTGCTATATAGTATACTATGAACAGGCATACCACGGTTATCCATTTTCTTTTTTGAAGCAATGGCACAAGCACGTACACCAACGGATAAAAGAGGTAAAGCGAAAGAACAATGCCTGAGAAGGTGACTGTAAAGGGATCATTGAGCGTAATTTGCACAATTACACTTTCCCTTAGCCAAAAGAACAATAGAAATAGCCAGAAACCTGTATGCAGCGCAATGCGGTACCATTTATCAGTAAACGAAAGTTCCCAGCTGCGGCCGAGCCATTGGGAAAAATGGCGACCGGTACCTTGTCTTTTTGCGGCTATTGTATTCATAAAAAGTACCTAAAGTTCTAATTTTTTCCAATAAACTGCTTTTTCCCATGACCAACTCCATCAAAACGATGACGAATCTGCGATTCCGGGTAACTACCAGCAAATACAGGATGACTTTACTATTCCGGGTTTCCGGATCAGCCAGTTCAACACAAGCAATTGTTAATTCGTCATGCTTTTTTTTCTTCTTCCCGTAACCGTTTTTATTTTGATCGAAATTAGTACTTGTGAAAATACAATTGCCTTTTGCTATAAGCACACTGCTTTTACTGCTCTTCAGCTGGAACGCACCTGCCCAGCCTGCATCCATACAACCCCAATATCCCTGTGCCGGAGACAGCCTGATGATCACTTACCGGCTCAATGATCCCAAAGCTGCATTAAGTGGGTCTGTACCACTTTATGTAAAGATCACCGTTTTCAACCGGCATGGCGGCAATCAATGGTATACCCGCAGATTGTCGGGCGATTCTGTATTGCATGCTTCATTCCAGGTACCTGCCGATGCAGCTTCGTTTACTATCCGGTTCTATTCGCTTAACAAAGATGACGAGAAGGCTATGCAGCGGGGGTATGTGTATGAACCCGACCGGAAAACGCCGGTGGCAGGCGCTTTTTTTGAAAGCTTTTATACTGGGAAAACAAAAGCAGCATTTGAAAAGGAGATCGGCTATCATCCAGGTAATTACCTGGCTTATGGAAAATATTTTAATGCGTTGTCACAGGAGCAATGCCAACGCATAATCGATAGTTTACTACCCGCTTTGGTAGCAGTCCATAAACGCCAGCGATCATCTGAGGCGGGTTTGCTGGCAGCCATCTGTATCGGTTATGCAAAAACAAATAAATTGAACGAGGCAGGAACTTATCTCTCTGAACTGTTTCTTCGCTATCCGGCAGCCGGAGAAACGGACTTTGCATTCTCCCTTTACGACTATGCGTACTATAAAGCTTCGAGCAAGCCCATATCAGATACGGTTAAGCGGCAATTGATTGCTATCTATAAAAAATGGCCCGGTTCACCGTTAGCTTCAAATCTCGTTGTAAACTGGTATCTGTACGATGACCGCACGCTGACCGTAGCTGATTTTGAGCGCGCCTTACTACCGCTTTACCGGCAGGGAAAGATGTCTTACCTGGGCCTCAGTCTTCTGCCCGCTATTTACATGGATCGCCACGAGCGCCTGGACTCAGCTGAAGCGATGCTGTTGCGGGCCCTTCATCAATGGCAGGACGGCAGCATCAATCATGAGTTCCGCCTAACTGCTACTAACTCACATATGCAGCAATTGATACCAATGTTGTCAAAGTTATACCTGCTGCAGCAAAAGTACCAGCAATCGATCATATGTGCTTCGGCTGGCCTATACCAGGTCAAGGGAACTAACCAGGAAAGTGATTTCACCAGTCAGCTGTTGCAGTTAAGGGCCAAAGCCTACCGGGCGCTGGGCAACTGGAATGCTGCACTGGATGACTATACCGCATTGTATAGAACCGGAAAAGCGGAATGGCTGGATAGCATGCAGGCTATCTATCCCTATTGCAGCACAAGAAGTAAAAACTGGAATGAGTTTGCAAATAAGCTCAGGAGCAAGCCCGACACGGTTGACCAAGCGCTGGCGCCTGGTTTCAGCGGCTCCGATCTGGCGGGCAATAAGGTGCAGCTTTCAGCCCTGAAGGGCAAAGTGGTGGTACTGAACTTTTGGAGAACAAGCTGCGGCCCCTGCATTAAAGAAATGCCTCGACTCAATAAGCTGGTAGAAAAGTTCAGAACAAATGACAAGGTAGTTTTTCTGGCCATTACTGCAGATAAAACAGAAAAGCTGCGTTCCTTTTTCAGGAACAGGCAATTCGATTATACGATCGTCAACAATGCGGCAGGTGCCTACGAACATTATAATATTGATGTTTTACCAGTACATATCGTAATTGATAAAAGCGGCCGGATCATCAATAGATCATCAGGCGCCAGAGAAGATATCGGTCAGTACCTGGAACAACAAATTGAGCTGGGCCTGCAATAGTAGGTTGTGTATATGCTACTTCCTGGGCAACGACTGAAAATATTCAACCGGTGACATTTTAAAATACTTCTGAAAATTGCGGCTGAACAAACTTTGCGAACTGTAGCCCACCATTTTAGAGATCTCGTACAGGGAAAATTCATTTTCCGCAATTAAACTGGCCGCTTTTTTCAGCCTCGTTACATCGATCAATTCTTTCGGTGATAAGGAAGAAAGCGATTTGATTTTCCGGTAAAATGTGGTGCGGCTCATATACATATGTTCGGCCAGCATGTCGATATCTATATTGGGGTCCTTCATGTTCGCCCTTATATACTCATCAAGCTTTTTCAGAAAGGCCTCATCCGTTTTTGAATGCGCCATTACACCCACATCATCAAAGGGCGAACTGGCAAAATGTTCTTTTATCTTACGGCGGTTCTTGAGCAGGTTGGTGATCTGCACCTGCAATAATTCAGAAGAGAAAGGTTTTTGAATGTATGCATCTGCACCCACTTCCAACCCTTCTATATGTGCGGCATAGGTATTTTTTGAAGTTAACAGGATGATGGGAATATGGCAGTATTCTACATTCGATTTAATCAGCCGGCATAACTCGAACCCGTCAATTCCCGGCATCATGATGTCAGAAATGATCAGGTTGATCACTTCATTATCCAAAATGGTCTGCGCAATTTCTCCGTTCAATGCCAGATGCAGTTTATAGGTGTCGCCTAAAACAACGGATAAGAATTCCAGCATGTCTTCATTATCATCAATGATCAGGATACTGTCTGCCATATTACTCGATCTTTTTCCAACTGCTTAATTGAAATTCAAATTTTTGGTGTACAGGCACCCGCAACTCAAAAATAATTAAATCATGTTCACCGGAGATAAATTGCAACGACCCATTATGCAGTTCGGCAAGCGATTTTGCGATCGAGAGGCCAATACCGGTTCCCGGTTTACTGTTTCCACGTACTCTTACAAAGGGTTCAAATAGCGTTTTTCTATATTCTTCTGGAATGGCTTTTCCATCGTTAATAAATTGGATGGTAAACTCATTCGCTGCAGGGTCAGCTGTCACCATACGTACGATGGCACTGCTGGCTGCATATTTAACAGCATTCGATACCAGGTTCGTATTTATTTTAATAAATGCTTCCCGGTCTACAAAAGCCATGAATTGGTTCACCGGCAATTCCATATTCAGTTTAATATTATGGGAAACCGCCTGTTCTTTAAAGCTGTTGACAATATCCGTTATAAGGGCAACGATATCTGTTTTTACAAAGTTCAGGCTGAACTGGCTTGCTTCGGTCTTTCTGAAATCCAGCAGCTGGCTGGTCAATGCCACCAGGCGCTTCGTATTCTTTTCGGCTATGGTCAGGGTTTTAACGATCTCAGGCTCTTTATAAAATTTTTTCTTCAGCCATTCTATGGGCCCGGCGATAAGCGTCAGCGGTGTTTGTATCTCGTGGGTGATATTGGTGAAGAACTCGATCTTTGCCTGGTAGATCTCCTTTTCCTTTTCGTGCTCGAATAATTGCAGTTTGCGAAGATTTTTTCTTTCGAGGTATAAGCGGTAAAAACGCGTTGTAACATAGATGGCAGTAAGCAATAGCAGAACGTAAACAATATAGGCCGTGGTACTTTTCCAGAAGGGAGGCTTAATGATGATGACCAGCTTGCGTTGTTTTCCCACCCAGCTTCCAATATTGCTTTCGGCCTGAACAATGAATTCATAACGGCCATGGCTAAGATCAGTAAAATAGGCTTTGCGGTTCGTGCTGAGATAGGTCCAGGACTTGTCGAGCCCCTTCATTACATATTGATACCGGGTCACTGCGGGCGAAGAAAAGTTTAGCGCAGCAAACTCAATACTGAAATTATTCTGGTTGTGATCGAGCAGGACCGTATCGGTATACAGAATAGATCTTGTAAGCGGACTGTTGGCTGTGTCGGGCAATACTTCTTTGTTATTGAGCTGGAACCCGGTAATATAGGTGGGCGCACTCGGTTCCTGCTGATCAAAGGAGGCAGGGTCGAACGCGATCATGCCTTTTACCGAACCGAAAAACATTTTTCCATCAGGGTGTTTGTAGGCAGAACTGTAATTGAACTGATCGGTGATCAGTCCGTTTGCCTGCGTATATACTTTTATTGCTGAGCTTGCGATATGAAAACGGATAAGGCCTTTGAGTGAGCTGATCCATAAATGCCCGGAATCATCTTCCAGGATCCCATACAGTACATTGGTGGGCAGCCCGTTTTCTGTCGTGTACCGCCGGGTGCTTTTCCAGTCAGCGCTTAATTGTATCAATCCGCCGCCGGTAGTGGCAAACCATAAGGAGTGATTGCTGTCCTCGAAAATATTATATACGGCAAAATCATTTATGTGTTGTCCGTTTACCGTATCACCAAACCGGAAATTACCATGGCGGCCTGTTCTGGGATTATAATAAAAAGCGCCGCGGCTCACACTGCCTGTCCAGATATTCCCTTTTGAATCTTCAAAAATGTCAAACACATAAGAGTTATAAGGTATTTCCGGAATGCGTTTAAATGTTTTCTCTTTTTCGTCGTAGATAAATAGTCCGGAACCATGATAAGCGGTACCCACCAACAAACGATTGTCTTTAGTGCGATAGATGGTAATTACAAAATCGCTTTCCAGGTCATTCTTATTTCCAATGAGTTTGAACCGGTCGGTAATGGTGCCGCTGCGCAGATCCATTATTTCCAAACCTTGCAGGAAGGGGCCAATAAATAACTGGTCATTCCATGCCAGCAAGCCATGGATATTAGGGTAAGAGATTGAACCTTTTTTCCCCGTGGCCCCATAGTTGGTAAACTCACCGGTTCTCAGGTCCAGTTTATTGATACCGGCATCTTCGGTGCCAATCCATAGATTATTGTCGCTATCGGCGCATATTTCGCGCACCGCCTCCCCGGATATGGAATTGGTCCCTGGTTTCGGGTAATACTTTTCAAACCTGGAGTTCTCTTTCGAGCAGTAGTTTATTCCGCCAAAAAAAGTACCGGCCCACATGCCTCCGCGGTTATCGCGGCAAATGGTGTACACGGCATTGTCTGCGATCGCATAAGGGTCTCCGGCCTGTTTTTTCAGGTTCCTGCTTCGCTTGCGAACGGCATCGTAAATATAGATGCCCGATTCTGTCGCAATCCAGTATTGCCCTTCACTGTCTACCGTTATGTCGCGCACGTAGATATCGCTTTTGTCGCTGCGCAGGGCCAGTGTGCTGAGCTTACCGGTTGAGGTATTGTAGCTCTTTAATCCCTGTTTAAAACAGCCTATCAGAAGCTCCTTACTATTGATTGGATAGATTTTACTGATAGAGCGGGCGTTTGCAGGAAAGCTTTCAGGAACGATCCTGACCTTTGCGCCATGGGCATTTTGCAGATCATACATGCGGATGTTTCCATCATTGTCGCCCACCCAAAGGTTCATGGCAGCGTCCAAAGCAATACAGGATGCAGGTATTTTAAGGTGGTCGAATTTGTTTTCAGCGGGCCGGTATCTACAGAGGGAAAAATTAACAAGGAACCAGAGGTTGTTATTTTTATCTATAATAAGATTGTTGGTATATTCTTTAGGCGCGCTTTCTATTTCAAAAAACAGTTCTTTATAGGGATCATATTTAAAGAGGCCTTTACCGGTTCCCACCCAGATCATCCCATTTTTATCTTCCGCAATCGTATTTATTATATTATTGCCTATACTTCCGAATTTGTTCTTTTTATAGGTGCAGGTCTTGAAAGTATAGCCGTCGAAGCGGTTCAGGCCGTTGCGGGTGCCTATCCAGATCAGCCCCTTGCTGTCTTGTATTATGGAGGTTACCGCATTGTGAACCAGTCCATCATCCACCTGGTATTGTTTAAAGTAATACTGACCCCGGGATGAGGACACGGCAAGCAATGATAATACCGAAACAATGATGTGGTACAACACGCGCATAGATCCTCATTCAAATATATACAAATCGTATTGTAATATTTCTGCTTCGGAAAACGAATTGTGGGTATCTTTCACCGGTTTGGTACGATTCGTCAAAATTTTGAACAATTCATTTAAACAGGTTTTATTTATTTTGATCATGCGATTGTTTTTGTCATTGCTATTTGCCCTGCTGGTTTTCAGCAGTCATTCCCAGCAGTTGGTATTGCCTGGTGACCATCCGGATCCTTCGATCGTTAAAATCGGCCGGGAATACTGGGCGGCAGGCACTACGTCTAACTGGTTTCCCGCTTTCCCCCTATACCGCTCCACTGACCTTGTGAACTGGAAAGCTGCCGGCCATGTGTTTACGAAAATGCCTGCCTGGGCCGACTATTACCTCTGGGCGCCCGAGATCACCTACGATAATGGTAAGGTATACCTTTATTATGCAGCGCATAAAAGGGGAGGGAACCTTTGTATTGCCGCAGCTGTAGCAGACAAACCCGAAGGGCCTTATAGCGACCTCGGCCCGCTGATGTGCGAGGAAGCGGGTTCCATAGATGCTTTCCCCATGCGGGATGAGCATGGAAAACTCTATATGATCTGGAAGGAAGATGGTAACAGTGTTGGCAAACCTACACCGATCTGGGCGGCGCCCATGAAGGAAGACAGAACAGCTCTGACAGGAGAGAAGAAGGAACTTTTCCGGGCAGATCTGCCCTGGGAAAAAGGACTGGTTGAAGGCGTTTCAATCATAAAGGAGAAGGATTACTTCTATGCGTTTTATGCGGCGGCTGCCTGCTGCGGAAAAACCTGTAATTATGGAACCGGTATTGCAAGAGCGAAAAACCTGCTGGGGCCCTGGGAGAAATACCCCGGCAACCCGGTGCTGGCAGGCAATACCGAATGGAAATGCCCGGGGCATGGAACACCCGTAAAAAAGGATGGCAGGTTTTATTTTCTTTACCATGCTTACAGCACCAATACCGGTGCCTACGGCGGAAGACAGGGCTTGTTGAATGAGTTCGAATTTACCCCGGATGGTTGGCTGCGGTTTCTAAATGGTACCAATTATGGTAAACGTGTACAAACGGGAAAGATCGTCGATAAATTTTCCGGTCAACAACTTTCCGGCAAATGGCATTGGAGCATCTTTAAGAATGTACAATACAAGGTCGCGAACAGAACATTGAAATTAAATGCACTTCCTGCCGCAGCCGGCGCTTACATTGGCCAGTCTGTTTTAGCCGCTAATTATTCAGCCGCCATCAATGTACAAAGGCAGTCAAGCTCCCAGGCCGGGCTTGCTTTGATAGGAGATGATAAGAATATCGTCTATGCGGTCGTTGACAGCAACAGCATCCGGTTGATCCAGGTTAAAAAAGAGGAGACAGCGCTTATTGCTCAACAAGAAATTAAACGTTCTTCAAATATTGCACTAAAAGCACAGGTAAAGAACAATACGCAGTTGACTTTTTCGTACAGTGAAGATGGCGTACACTTTAATGTGCTGAATGACGAGGCTGTTGATATCTCTTATTTGCCACCGTGGGACAGGGCTGTGCGGGTAGGACTGGTTTCCAAAGGGCCTGAAGGTACGGCCGCGTACTTCAGGAATTTTGTACTGGTGAACCAATGACCACCTTGCGAAAAAATGGAACCTTATATATGAAACGACTAACGATCGCTTATGCGCTGGCTTGCACCTTGCTGCTAAACGCCTGCCATAGATCAGGCCTGCCTGCCTCCAATGAACCCGCAGAAGACCTGTCTGCACTGATCGCCGACAGCACATTTACCAACCCCGTTTTAACAAATGGTCCCGATCCCTGGGTATTGCATAAGAACGGCACCTACTATTACACCTATACGCAGGGCAGCAAACTGGTTATTTTGGAAACAAAGAACCTGTCTGAGCTCGCTTCTTCGCGCCGGTACGAGGTATATACGCCACCGGCCGGTACTGCTTATTCAAAAAATGTGTGGGCGCCCGAACTGCATCAGATCAATGGTAAATGGTACTTTTATTTCGCGGCCGATGATGGGCAAAATGCCAACCACCGGATGTATGTTGTAGAAAATTCCTCGCCTACACCGGTACAGGGCAACTGGGAGTTCAAAGGAAAAGTGGCCGACGCCACCAACCAGTGGGCCATCGACGGTACCGTATTCAATCATAACGGTCAGTTATACATGTTATGGTCAGGAGGCAATGCCGGAGCGCCGCCGCAAAATATTTACATTGCCAAAATGAGCAATCCCTGGACCATCTCCAGCGAAAAGGTCATGATCGCCACACCCACCTATGATTGGGAGAAGAAAGGAAATGCCATCAATGAAGGCCCCCAGGTACTCGTCAATCCGCAGGGCCGTGTCTTCATTGTTTATTCGGGCAGCGGCTATTGGGTAGATGGTTATTGTTTGGGTTTGCTTACGCTAAAAGAAAACGGCGATCTCATGAAGCCTGCCGACTGGATGAAAAAACCGGTGCCTGTTTTTTCCATGAAGGCAGCAAGCAGTGCTTACGGGCCCGGCCATAACGGGTTCTTTAAATCGCCCGATGGCCACGAAGACTGGATCATTTATCATGCACGCAGTTTACCCAATGGGGGAGATGGGAATGCGCGCAATCCACGCATCCAGCGCTTTACCTGGAATGCAGATGGTTCACCCAATTTCGGCGAACCGGTAGCGATCAACCAGGCGTTGAAACGTCCGTCCGGGGAACCACATCGCCTGATCTATCCAAAAACCCAATGGTCCATAGCCGGCTTCAGTTCAGAGGAAACCAACAACAGCCGCCTGGCCATTCGCCTGATCGATGATACCCTTACAACTTACTGGATCACCCGGTATTCATCCAATCCCACCGACTATCCCAATCATTGGATCACAGTAGACATGGGCGCAGCAGCTACAGTGAATGGATTTATAGTCTCACAAAAAGCAGGCGACCGTAAAATAAAGGAACTGGAAATACAGATCAGTAATGATAATACCAGTTGGGAGAACCTGGGCCTGTTTCCGCTCAATAATATCGACCTCTTGAAACAGTATGTCACGCTGCCGGTACAACGGCAATTCAGATATTTCAAACTGGTTCCCGTTTCAGGGCATGATGCCCAAAAACAGCCAGGTCTCGCAGAAGTATCGGCCTTCCGGTTTAAAAATTGATTATTTTGAATACTTATAAGAAATGCCGGTCCATGCACAAGATCCTATTATTCTTTTTCTTTAGTTTCCTGCTGGGCGCTCTGCATGCCCGGCAGATTGCCTGGAGTAATCCACTGGATGTTCAGTTTGGCGATCCCTATATTTTGCGCACAAGCGCCGGTAAATATTATATGTACGGTACCGGTGCCGGCGCCCACAACGGCTTTGTTGCGTATTCATCGGACGATCTGGTAAACTGGAAACGCGAAGGCCAGGTGTATTACGGCAATAACAAGAACGGCTGGGGGGAACATTCATACTGGGCGCCCGAAGCATATGAAAGAAACGGCAGGTATTACCTCTTCTACAGCGCCCAATGGAAAGAGAATCCCAACAGGGAACTGGAGCATTTTAAGATCGGTGTAGCGGTGGCCGACCAGCCCACCGGGCCATTTATTGATCTGCAGAATAAACCAATCTTCAATCCTGATTACCCCATCATCGATGCCAATGTACTCTTTGCTGAGGATGGCAGAACCTATTTATATTATTCAAGATGTTGCTACAAACATCCGGTAGAAAGCGAAGTGGCAACATGGGCCCGCAATAAGGGCTGGTTCAAAGAAATTGAAGAAAGCTGGGTCTATGGCGTGGAAATGAAACCTGATTTCAGCGGTGTCATCGGCGAACCGGTCTTATTACTCCGACCACCTGTAAAAATGACCGATCCGCAGGCTGACTGGGAAAGCCGCTCTGTTACATCAAAAGAAGTGAACCGCCGCTGGACGGAAGGTTCTTACATCTTCAAAAAAGACGATACCTACTATATGATGTATTCAGCCAACTATTTTGGCGGACAAAACTATGCCGTAGGCTATGCTACATCCAAAAGCCCGCTCGGCCCTTTCACAAAAGCGGCGAATAACCCCGTCTTACAAAAGAATACAGCAAGCGGCGGCATTGTTACAGGTACAGGGCATAACAGCGTTACCTGTGCACCGGATGGAAAAACCATGTTATGTGTATATCATGGCCGTACCAGTAAAACTGGTGATGAGCGGGTAGTGTTCATTGATAAAATGACAGTAAAGAACGGCGTATTAACTGTTGAAGGGCCTACCACCGGCAAGCAACAACTGGCAAATACAGCCAATCCGTTATTGGCAGATCCTACTATATTTTTCAATAATGGTAAATATTATTTATATGGAACCGTTGCCAGGAATACCGATAGCGGTTTCAAGGCCTATAGTTCTGTTGACAAGATCGCCTGGAAAGAGGAAGGGTATGTATTGCGCAAAGGCGAAAGTTATGGCACCAAAGGATTCTGGGCGCCGCAGGTCTTTAAACACCAGGGAAAATTTTACATGGCCTATACAGCCAATGAGCATATTGCCATAGCCAGCGCCGATGGTCCGCTGGGGCCATTTACCCAGCAGGAAAAAAAGCCATTGGATGCACCGGTAAAAATGATCGATCCGTATCTATACATCGATCCGTCAGGGAAAATTTATCTATATCATGTAAGGCTGCATCAGGGGAATCGCATTTTTGTAGCAGCGCTTGATAAAACGCTTTCCACTATCGATACAGCCACGGTGCAGGAATGTATCAATGCCTCATTACCCTGGGAGGATACGCAACATGCGACCTGGAAAGTCGCCGAAGGCCCTACCATTATTCGCCGAAAAGGCTGGTACTATATGATCTATTCCGCCAATGATTTCCGCAACCCCGATTATGCCATAGGCTATGCAACGGCCCGCAGTGCGGCCGGTCCCTGGACGAAAAGCAACACCTATCCCATTATCTCCCGGAAGAATATTGGCATCAATGGCACAGGGCATGGCGATGTGCTGACGGATCGCAATGGAAAGATCCTTTATGTCTTCCATGTGCATGCGGACGATAGCACCGTTTCCCCCCGAAGAACTGCCATGGTAGAACTTCAGTTCAGAAAAAACAAAGGTAAAGCAGATGAATTGGTTGCACTGCCGCAAACTTTCCGGCTGTTGAGCGAGTGATGCTGCATTTTGGTACGATTCGACAAGAGAATGAACGGAACATCCAATGGATGTTCTTTTTATTTACAGCAGGTTGCAACAAGCCTTTTTTAATTCCAAAACGATTGTCCATTATGAAGAAGAACTTCAAAATGATCAGGCCAAGCAATGCCTTTTTATGCTGCCTGAAACTGCTCTCACTTAATCTTTTTACCCCAATCTTCTTATTGATCTTCTCACTGTCCGCCCAGGCGCAGCAGAAGACCATATCAGGGAAGATCACTGACTCGCTGGGCAACGGCGTACCCGATGTTACCGTTGCCGTTAAAGGAACAGCCATCAGTGTGAAAACCGATGCAGCAGGCGCTTTTAGCGTATTGGCCGCCAAAGGCGCCACGTTAAGAATATCGCATGTGAGCTATATGAGCCTGGAGCATCTGGTAACGGGCGACGCACCTGTATCCATTATCTTACAACCAACCGCTACCAGTTATGACGATGTGGTGGTGGTAGGGTATGGCACAATGCGGAAGAAAGATCTTACCGGGTCTATTGTTCAGGTACGTCCCGACAGGATCGCTAATGAAAATCCCAAAACGGTGCAGGACATCCTGCGCGGTACACCCGGTTTGCGCGTAGGTTTTGACGCTTCTGCCAAGGGCGGCGGAAATATGGAGATCCGTGGCCGCCGTTCTGTTTACAACGAAGGCGGGCACAACAATCCCTTGATCGTATTGGACGGGATGCTTTTTTATGGCGAACTGTCAGAGATCAATCCGGATGATATCGAACAGATCGACGTGCTGAAGGATGCTTCGGCTGCGGCTGTGTATGGATCAAAAGCTGCTAGCGGCGTGATCCTTATTGCCACCAAAAAAGGCAAACAGGGCAAACCTGTTATTACGGCAACGATGAATGTGGGTGCTACCGAAGTAAGTAAATACCGGGAAAGGTTCAGCCCCGAAGCGTATTTGCAGCACCGGCAGGACTGGTTTACAAAAAATACATACGGTGTTAATCCGCAAACCGGAAATTATGAAGCCTATCAGACAGGCACATTTGCCAATACGCCCGGTTATTTTATGCGCCCCGATCAGCTGCCGGAGCATATTTCTTTGGATGCATGGCGCGCTTATACCACGAATAATGCAAACGAATCCGATGAAAGCATTTGGGCCAAACGATTGGGTTTTACCGGTAATGCATTGCAAAATTTTCTGGATGGAAGAACCGTCGACTGGGCCGATCACACCTTCAGGACCGGTATCAATTCCGATTTTAATGTTAGTGTAAGCGGGGCAGGTGATAAGGTCAACTATTATTTCTCCATGGGCTATTTGAAGAATGAGGGTGCAGTAAAAAGCGATAACTACCGCGCCATACGCTCTAATTTAAAAATGGATGCAAAGGTCACCAAATGGTTTGAACTGGGCGCCAACATAAATTTTCAGGACCGCTCCGACGGCAACCTTGATCTGGATATGGACCAGACATTGCGGAATAGTCCCTATGCAGATCATGATGATGCTGCTGGTAATCCTGTACAGTTCCCGCTGAGCTCTGAATACAGCCAGCGCGGTTACAATTACGATTTTCAGAAGAAATACCTCCAGCTCGAGAAAGGATTTACTGTATTAAATACCATTTTAAACGCCAAAGTAAAACTGCCTTTCAATATTACCTATTCCTTCAATATTTCGCCCCGCTACCAGTTCTTCCACGACCGGTATTTTATGTCGGCAGAACTGCCCGGTTCCGATCCTAAAACCCGGGGTGTTAACCGCGAGCAGGAGAAACGATTCGACTGGTCGCTGAATAATACCATTACCTGGGATCAGCGCTTCCATAAAGATCATCACGTAGTGCTTACCCTTGTGCAGGAAGCAGAGGACCGCAGATCATGGACCGATCGCATCGAAGCCCGCAATATTTTGCCTTCCGATGCTTTAGGGCTGCATAATACCAAGAACGGCAGTAAAGAGAACAGCACCTATTCAAGCAGCGATGCCCACCAATCGGCAGACGCCCTGCTGGCGCGCCTGTTCTATTCTTACGACAACCGGTATATGATCACCACTTCCATCCGCAGGGATGGTTACTCAGCTTTTGGTACATCCAATCCCTACGCGACTTTTCCCTCGCTGGCATTGGCCTGGACCTTCACCAATGAAAAGTTCTTCCCATGGACCGATATCATGAGCACCGGTAAACTGCGGGTTTCCTATGGTAAAAACGGGAACCGCTCGCTCAGGGATC
Source organism: Longitalea arenae (assembly GCF_016924755.1). Taxonomy (GTDB): domain Bacteria; phylum Bacteroidota; class Bacteroidia; order Chitinophagales; family Chitinophagaceae; genus Niastella; species Niastella arenae. The sequence goes on from NZ_JAFFJX010000009.1 coordinate 17,543, forward strand.
CCTATGTGGGGCTTTCAAATCTATCAGAAGGGGCCGGCAGAATGCAGGGCTATTTGAACGCGGCCGGTCAGTTGCAGTTATTCCGGTATTTATATGCCGACCGTTTAGCCAATCCCAACCTGCAATGGGAAAAAACCACTTCCTATAATTTTGGACTTGATTTTGGTTTTCTCAACGATCGTATATCGGGCTCAATTGAATATTACACGATGCAGACCCACGATATGATCATGGAGCAGCGTTTGCCCAGTTTTACCGGATTTGCAACCATTACCACCAACCTGGGGCAGGTAGATAATAAAGGGATTGAACTCACCTTAAATACAGTCAATATCCGCAAGGCGAACTTTCAATGGAATACCACATTCGGGTTGTCTTACAATAAGAACACGATAACACATCTTTACTACGAACGCGAAGATATTGTGGATCCCAACGGAAATATAATCGGTTCAAAGGAAAGGGACGATATCTCCAATAACTGGTTTATCGGAAAACCCATCGGCGCTATCTGGAATTACCGCGTCACCGGCATCTGGCAGGCGCACGAGGTGCAGGAAGCGAAACTGTATGGCCAGGTGCCCGGCGATCCGAAAGTAGCGAACAACTACACCGCCGATGATGTGAAAAATGCCAATGGTACTGTTACACCTGTCTACAACGACAAAGACAAAGAATTTTTAGGGCAAACCCTGGCCCCCTGGCATTGGTCGATGCGCAACGAGTTTGTATTATGGAAAGACCTGAATGTGTCATTCAACATTTACTCGTACATGGGGCATAAAAGTCTGACTGACGAATATTTAAACAACGATGATCTGGGCGGGCGCATGGCTTACGCTTTACAGAATGTTCCTGCAAAAGAATACTGGACGCCCGATAATCCAACCAATAAATACGGACGTATTGAAGCCAAAGGGCCAACCGGCGCCGGTGGCGCAGAAAAGTTATACGACCGTTCTTTTATCCGCTTCGACAACTTTTCAGTAGGGTATACCCTGCCCAGGCAATGGACCTCGAAGCTGACATTGAACCGCGTGAAAGTGTATGGCACCGTGCGTAATATTTCTGTATGGAATAACAGAGACTGGAAATACGGTGATCCCGAAACGGGCAGCTGGGCATCGCGGGTATATAACCTGGGACTGAATTTAATTTTCTAATCTATCAGCGAGAAACATATGCAACAGAGAAATAAAAGAGTACATCATCTATTTAAATGCTTCACTTTGTTTATTGGAGCTTCGATTGCATTAAACAGCTGCTCCAAAAGTTTTCTGAAACCAGATCCGCTCTCCTTTTATGAGCCTACCACTACCTTCAGCACCGAAGCAGGGCTGATGTCGACCCTGGCTATCTGCGACCGTCATTTGAAGGCCTACTGGGCTACCGATCATAACGAAATGCTTACCCTTGGAACCGAATACATTTTTTCGGAACTGATGGTTGCCAGTGCTACCGATAAACGTACCATGCTTTGCGATATAGCCAATATGCTTACACCTACCAGCGAAACCAGTTATCAGAATATTGAAAGAACGAACAGCATCTGGTATTTGTGGGAGGAAACCTATAAGGCGATCATGTATGCCAACACCATTATACAATTCGTTGATGGCGTGCAAAACCTGAATGAAGCCACTAAGAATATGTATAAAGGCAGGGCCTATTTTCATCGCGCCTTTCGTTATATGGCCCTGATTTTCGAATTTGGCGATGTTCCGCTGGTAACCAGGATGCTGGAAGTGCCCAAACAGAACTACCGCAGTACCAAACGCGATGCGATCCTGCAAATGCTCACCCGGGATATGGAGCTCGCAGTGCAATGGGTACCCGATCAAAAAGATCTGAGCCTTACGGGCATGGTAAACAAGGGCGCCTGCCGCATGTTGCTTGCCAAATGTTACCTGGCAATCGGCGAGTATGCGAAAGCCAAGGAGCAAACGGATATCCTCATCAATCAGTCAGGTTACTCGCTTATGCAGAACAGTTTCGGAACATTCAACGATGGTGGCGAACCGCAAACCTGGCCAATTACGCGTAATGTGATCTGGGACCTGCACCGTCCGGAGAATAAACTCATTGCCGCCAACCGCGAGGTTATTATGGGTATGCCAAACAGAGGCGCCAATACCGAGTCCTTTATTCAAATGCTTACCATGCGCATTTTGTATCCTTTTGTTTTCGACAACAGGATCCAGACAAAAGATGGTAAACAGGCTTTGCTGAATATAAGACGCGATAATGCAAACTATAACCCGAAGTATGACTATATGCGGGCATTCGGCCGTGGTATTGCTACCTTCAGGCCTACTCATTTTTCCACGCATTCGCTGTGGGCGGTCAATGGCGTTATGGATGCGGGCGATCTGCGTCACAGTTCGCAAACAGGTAACTGGATCCGCATGGAAGACTATAGGGTCAATAACAAGGCTTCTTCTGAATTTGGCAACCCGCTCACATTATACAATACGAACGGGGCGTTATTATGCAGTGATACCATTCGCCGCTGGTTCGATGTGCCGCATTATAAATTCTTTTTGGATGATCCGGTAAATGAAGCCAATATCACAGGGTCTGATGGCCTGCGGGGCGCTACCAATGGAGGCATTGCAGATTGGTATCTCTACCGTTTGGCAGAAGCCTACCTGCTGCGGGCCGAAGCCAAGTATTATCTGAACCCGGCAGATGGGTCGATTAAAGACGACCTGAACGCCGTAAGGCAAAGAGCCAGATGCAGTCAGCTCTACCAGGGCGCTGTTACCATCGGTGACATCATGAATGAACGCGCGCGGGAGCTTTATTGGGAAGAATGGCGTAATGTAGAATTGAAGCGCGTATCGCTTTGCCTTGCCCGTAGCGGCAGGCCCGATGAATGGGGAAATACCTATACCCTGGAAAATTTCGACAAACAAAGCGGCACCGGCCCTGCAGGGGGAAGCTATTGGTATCAGCGCATAGTGCATTATAGCCTGTATAATAAAGGGCCGATCCAGATCAATGCTACCGGTAACAGTAACCCTAACTATACGATGGATAAAAAGAATATGTACTGGCCGATCCCTTATGCCGCCATTACCGCCAATAATAAAGGACAGCTAAGCCAGAATTTTGGCTATGATGGCTATGATCCCAATACCCCTAAATGGGACAATTGGGAAGATGCCGTTGCTGATGAAAATACAAATTAAGCGAACTCCGGGTACACGAAAGATAGCAGGATTTCCGGAGGCGATCCTGTTATCTTGACGAAACGAACAAAGCCTTTGGCTCATGCCAGGGGCTTTGTTGTTTACTATGATCTTATTTAAGAAACCAGCTGTTAGCGAAAGTGGTCATCGAATATAGTTCTACAGCCTTGACTGCCGTTTATAGGTACCCATAATGGTGCCCTGGGCAATGATATGCGCTTCCATGGCCTGTTGCAAAGCTTCCTTGGGCGCACCGGGCGTGAGATCGAGATGGTTGTCGAGGGCATATACATGAAAAAAGTAACGATGTGTGCCGGTTGGCGGACAAGGCGGGTGATAACCGGTTTTGCCGGCTGAGTTGTCGCCGGAAATACCCGGGTTGGAATTTTCATGAATGGCAGTTACCGGAGGTATATTCCATACAACCCAGTGATCGTAGATACCATTGGGTGCATCGGGATCTTCAACAATGATGGCAAGCGTTTGCGTGCCCTCCGGAATATTGTGGATCTCCAATGGTGGATTGATCCCCTCGCCGTTGCAGGTATATTTGGCCGGAATATCACCCTCGTCCCCAAATACCGGGCTCGAAATGTCAAGCTGCGCAATTGCCGTTGTTTTCATGATCTATATATTTAATACGCTTACAGGTCCTCAATTCGCCTGCCATCGAAACTTTGTAAGGGATGGCTCATTTAGTCAGTTTCGTTCCACACTTCTATGGCAAAATATCATCAATTGCCTGGCCGTGCAGCATGCAAAAGGCTCCATCCGGTTGAACCAGGCGGAGCCTCTGTTGCAGATCAGTGTCGTTATAACGACTGTTTATTCTTCAAAAGTCACTTTGCCTGTTTCCACATCATACATAGCACCAACGATCTTTATCTTGCCTTCTTTTTCCAGTTCAGCCACTACGGCGCTTTCTTTTCTGATCCTTTCTATGGTGAGTTTTACGTTCAACGTGGTTACATTTTTCACAAATGCCGGATTGGAGCCTGACCGGTTTTCCTTGGTGGTGGTTTCCTGGTCAATAGCGGGTTGAATTTTACTTAACAAGGTCGTGAGGTTACCCAGTTCAACATGGTTGCAGGCTCCCACGATGGCGCCGCATTTGGTATGGCCAAGCACTACGATGATCTTGGTGCCCGCCAGCTTGGTAGCGAATTCCATACTACCCAGTATATCTTCATTTAATATGTTGCCTGCAACACGGATGCTGAAAATATCACCCAGGCCCTGGTCGAAAATAAGCTCGGCCGAAGTGCGGCTATCGATACAGCTTAAAATCGTAGCAAAAGGAAATTGGCCGGCAGAGGTTTCGTTTACCTGCTGCAACAGATTCCTGTTCGCTTTTAAATTATGAATAAATCTTTCATTGCCCTCCTTTAATATGGTCAAAGCTTTTTCGGGTGTTAAACTCATTTGAGTTTCTTTGGTTTGTGTTCGCATGCTTCTTTAGGTTTTTAAATAACAAATGGGAGTTGTCGGTTTCCGTTTGGTCGTTTCAGGGCGCAAAATATAATTACTTTACCGAATAATAGTAATACTATTGTTAAATATAGGAACAATTTTAGCAGTTGAAATAATAAATATCTTTACTCAAATTTTAATGAATGGACTTCCTGGTAAATTTTAAGGTGAACGGGAAAATCTATTTGAAAGACCCGGAAAGCAGTTCGATTGGCAAAGAGATCGTAAAAAAGTCTATAGACCTCATCTATAAACTAGGATTTGAGCAGTTTACCATCAAGAAGCTGGCGACAGAAATAAATACTACGGAAGCCACCATTTACCGGTATTTTGAAAGCAAACACCGCATCCTGTTATATATCCTTAACTGGTACTGGAGTTATATGGAATTCCTGTTGGTATTCAAGCTGCAAAACGTAAAACAGCCCAGGGAAAAATTAAAGATCATTGTTGAATTACTTACCAATGAGTTGCCGGCCAGTTCAGGCCTCTATGATTATGATAAGCGGTCTTTGAACCAGGTGGTGATCACCGAGAGCAGTAAGGTGTACCTGATCAAGGAAGTGGCGGAGATCAACAAAGACGAAGTGTTTAAACCGTACAAGGACCTATGCGCCAAGATCTCAGACGTTATTAAAGAATACAATCCCCAATACAAATATCCCAAATCCTTAAGCACTACGCTGATCGAAGCATCGCATCAGCAGCAGTTCTTCAGCATTAATTTGCCGCGCTTAACAGACAATAAAAGTAAAAACAACGCTGAGTTTACCAGCCAGTTCATCCAGGATATGCTCTTCAGGGTATTGGGGTAAGCGGGTTCAGTCTTTTCTGTTCATCAGTTCCTGGAAGGCATTAATAAAAAGCCCTGCGTGATACCCATCCGCCAGGGCATGGTGTACATGCACACTCACCGGCATTAGCTTTTTACCGTTCTCTTCGGTCATTTTGCCGAAGCTGATCTTGGGACAGCTATCGGGGAATGTAAAGCTGCGGGCATGGGAAACCGAGGTGAAATTGATCCAGGGAAGCGCGGAGAAATGAATGACATTCTCCCCTGATACCGCCGGCACCAGGCCTTTTGACTGTTTCACTTTTTCAATAACTTCTTTTGCCCCGGCATAGAACAGCGCTTCATCTTCGTTATAATCTATATAAGAGAAACCAAAGGTACCATCCGGCCGGTTAACGGTAGGGGAGGCATTGACCTGATCGAAGAGGTACACTTTTTTATCAATGATGCGGTAGCGAAAATTCTCTATCGAATTGGCTGCTTTCAAAGCCTGGTATAAATAATACAGGAAGAACGACAGCCCGTGATTTTTGGCAAAGAGGTAAGCATGGCTGCAATCGATGGAAACGGTGATCCCAAAAAATGGTTCTTCAAATTGAGTGAAGAATTCATAGTGATCCTTTCTGATCCAGGTGGCTATATCAACCGGTGTTCTCATAATTAATCGAGGTGTTGCAGGATGTCAGCGATAGATGCTAATTCAATAAAATTGGGATGTTCGGGTTTGGCGTCATGCTGTTCATGCAGCCAGGTTGTGGTAAAAGGTACATGACCGGCAAAAGCTTCCAGCTCCAGTACCGGCAAAACATCCGATTTAATGGAATTGCCCAGCATCAGAAAATTTTCGGGGGCGCAATTCAGGTATTTTAAGAGCCGCGCATAGTTTTCAACCTTCTTATTGCTCATAATTTCGATATGATGAAAAAAGCCCTGTAAACCGGATTGTTTGATTTTCCGTTCCTGGTCTAACAGGTCACCTTTGGTAGCCATTACCAGGCGGTAATTACCCTGTAATTGTTCCAGGGTTTCCGCTACGCCATGCAATAGCTCAACGGGCCGCTGCAACAATTCATGGCCCAGTTCAATTGTTTTATTGATCAGCTGCATACTGGCTTTGCCTTCCGTAACGCGGCTGGCCGTTTCTATCATGCTCAGCATAACGCCTTTTATGCCGTAACCGTAGATCGCCAGGTTTTTCATTTCCGTATGGAACAGCTCCCGGGCGGCAGCTTCGGCAGGTAAGTACGCTGACAACAGGGCGCAAAATTGCCGTTCCGCCTCCTGGAAATAAGTTTCGTTCACCCAAAGCGTATCATCTGCATCAAAAGCAATTGTTTTAATTTTGTTCCTCATGGTTACACAGGGAGTTTTTGTAATTTTCAGGTTGTAAAATTCAGTCGTTTAAACCTTTGTAAAAAGGACATTTGTCCCGCCACCCGTATGCTGCGCACCAATCATGCTTTTTTACATTATATAGAACAGTTGTATCATTCGCAGCAGCGTAAGGAGGAGATCCTTATCAGGGAGTTTGCTAAAGGGCAGTTATTATTGCAGCAAGGTGGAACAGCGCCCAAAGTGTATTTAATAAAAGAAGGGATCACCAAATGTTTTTTCAACGAAGCGAATGATAAAGGGTTTATCGTGGAGTTCCTGGGTAAAGGCGAGATCCTGGGTGAGATCGAGGTCATTAAAAGTATTCCCTGTTTATGCAATATAGAAGCGTTGACCACCGTGCAGGTTTATGCCATTGCCATTCCCTTTTTCAAATCGCTGCTCGAAAAAGAAGTTTCGTTCAATAAATTATTACTGGAAACTTTTGCAGAGCGGATCGTAAACACTTCCAGCCGGGCTTCCTTCCAGTTATTGAATACGGTAGAACATACTTTGGAAAAATTGTTAGAACTGCAAAAAGCCCAGGGCCTGCAGATTTCCAAAGAAGATATGGCCGCTTATTTGGGCATCACCATCAGAAGTTTAAACCGCGCATTGAAAAAGTTAAAAGTCGGAAAAGAAGATTGAGCAATAGCGTGTCGCTGCTGCCTGATTCGGCTATTACGCAAACGTTAGCGTAATCGCTTTTGTAGCCGCAAGCCGGCTGTGTTTATATTTGTTGGCTACACAGCTATTATGAAAAGAAAAGTTTACCGGCTTTTTGCCTGGATGGCCCTGATCAGTATTGTATCCTTCAAACCGCTTACTTCTATTTACAAGGATGGATGGATCGACCTGAACAAGAATGGAAAGAAAGATATTTATGAAGATCCGACCAAACCGGTAGATGCCCGCACCGCCGACCTCCTGTCGCAAATGACGCTGGAAGAAAAGACCTGCCAGATGGCCACCTTGTATGGCTGGCGCCGGGTATTGAAAGATTCATTGCCAACCGCTGCCTGGAAAAACGCTATCTGGAAAGATGGTATCGCCAATATCGACGAGCACCTCAATGGTTTTACCGGCTTTAACAAACCCGTATTGACGACGGATCTTGTAGCGGATATGGAAAAGCATGTGTGGGGCATGAACGAGACGCAGCGTTTCTTTATTGAACAAACCCGCCTCGGCATCCCGGTTGATTTTACCGACGAAGGTATCCGCGGTGTTGAAGCCTACGAAGCTACCGGTTTTCCCACGGCGCTGAACATGGGCATGACCTGGAACAAGGAACTGGTATACCAGGAAGGTATCATTACCGGCCGCGAAGCGCGGGCACTGGGTTACACGAACGTGTATGCGCCCATTCTCGATGTGGCGCGCGACCAGCGCTGGGGCCGGCTCGAAGAGACCTTTGGCGAAGACCCCTACCTGGTAGCCTGCATGGGCGTAGCGCTGGCAAAGGGTATTCAGCATAAGGGCCAGGCAGCAGCTACCGCGAAACATTTTGCGGTGTACAGTGCCAATAAAGGGGCGCGGGAAGGACAGGCCCGCACTGACCCGCAGGTATCCCCGCGCGAAGTGGAGAACATCCTGCTGTATCCTTTCAAAAAAGTGATCAAAGAAGCGGGCATCATGGGCGTAATGAGCTCTTACAATGATTATGATGGCATTCCGGTTTCCGGCAGCAATTACTGGCTGATCCGGCGCCTGCGCATTGAAATGGGTTTTACGGGTTATGTGGTCAGCGACAGCGATGCCCTCGAATACCTGAGCAGCAAACACCATGTGGCCGCCAATTTAAAGGAAGCCGTCTACCAGGCATTCATGGCCGGTATGAATGTGCGCACTACTTTCCGGCCACCCGATAGCATTATCATTTACCTGCGTGAGCTGGTAAAAGAAAAGCGCATTCCCATGGATACCATCAATCGCCGGGTGGCTGATGTATTACGTGTGAAGTTCCGCCTCGGCTTGTTCGATCACCCTTATATTGAAAGTGCGGCAGCAAGCCGGAAGATCGTGAATAGTGAAGCCGGCCAGCAGATCGCATTACAGGCATCCCGTGAAAGCATCGTGCTGCTGAAAAATAAGAACAATATCCTGCCTTTGTCGAAGGGATTCGAAAAAGTGGCCGTGATCGGTCCCAATGCTACTGACGACGATTATGCCCATACGCATTACGGGCCGCTGCAATCGAAAAGCGTAAACCTGCTGGAAGGTATACAGGCAAAGCTGGGCGCAGATAAAGTGCTATATGCCAAAGGGGCTGAGCTGGTGGATAAACGCTGGCCCGAAAGCGAGGTGCTGCCCGAACCGATGGATGCCGGCGAGCAGGCAAAGCTCGACTCAGCGGTGCAAATAGCCAAACAGGCGCAAGTGGCGATCGTTATTTTAGGCGGCAATACCAAAACGGCCGGGGAAAATAAAAGCCGTACCAGCCTCGACCTGCCCGGTCATCAATTAGAACTGATCAAAGCTATTAAAGCAACCGGCAAACCGGTGGTAGTGGTATTGATCGGCGCCCAACCCATGACCATTAACTGGATCGATAAAAATATCGACGGCATCATCTATGCCGGTTACCCCGGCGTAAAAGGCGGAATTGCCGTTGCCGATGTATTGTTCGGCGATTACAATCCGGGTGGTAAACTGACGCTGACCTTTCCCCGGTCGGTAGGACAATTACCATTGAATTTTCCCTCCAAACCCAATGCGCAAAGTGATGACGGCGAGGATGCAAAGATCAAGGGCCTGCTGTATCCCTTTGGCTATGGTTTAAGTTATACGAGCTTTCATTACAGCAACCTGAAAATAGACGCCGGCAAAACCGCGAAAGATCCTGTTGCTGTAACTGTAAATCTTACGAATACGGGCAAACTGGCCGGTGATGAAGTGGTGCAATTGTATATCCGCGATGTGTTGAGTTCTGTGACCACCTATGAGAAGCTGCTGAAAGGTTTTGAACGCGTGCATCTCAATGCCGGTGAAACCAAAACCCTTTCTTTTAACATTCCCCGTGATGAGTTGAAATTGTATAATCGTGATATGAAGTTTGTGTTGGAGCCGGGCGAATTTCTCGTGATGATCGGCGCTTCGTCGGAAGATATCCGGCAAAGCGGCTCTTTTTTTATAAGATAGTGCTCATCCTTCAATTGTTAGTGTCTGATTTAAAAGGGCCATTCCGCCAGCCGGAGTGGCTTTTTTTATGAGACTGGCTGTCAAAGATCTGTAGCAATGCTTAACAAATCTACGACTGCCATCGCCCTGCATGCTCAAAATGTGACGCTGTTCGGAAAGGGATGTTACAGGCTCCTTAAAATGGTGGGACCTTTGGTTTTCTTCGGAAATCAGATTTCAGATGTGACGGCCCGGGGATCTTTGGCACCCAAACATGCATTTCTCCTCATTGCTACCTCGGGTTCTCCACAATGCCTCCTTTGGCTGCTCGGGGCCCGAGGAAGCAAAGAGGAGGAAACGAGTTTCCTCAAGGTCTCATGGAGGACTGCCTCTCTTGCTTTTACGATCATTTTCTTTTTTGGGCAGAAACGTAAATGGTAAACAGTACCCCTTTATAGCATATGGCTGTTAATCAATGTGATATGTTTATTATTTTCAAGAGGCATCGTTTGTGAACCGCAAAAATTCTTTCTCTTTTACTTTTGTTTATTTTTTATTGTTTTCGATTGTTTGCTTATTTTTGGTCATACCCGGTTTTGCAGGGGCTGTTCGAAAATATTTCTTTTCGGATCCACGCTTCGCTATTAGATTCGCCAAGGCGCGGACCATAAAATTATAAATTCGCGCCACAAACAAACTGTATGTTACCTAATCAAAGGCGGGAAAAAATACTGGAATTGCTCCGCGAGGATGGTTCGGCAAAAGTGGGTGACCTGGCGAGGATCTTTAAAGTGACGGAAGTGACCATCCGGCAGGACCTGGAAAAACTGGAAAAAGAAGAAATGGTGATCCGTGAACATGGCGGCGCCTACCTCAAAAACATCGAGGACCAGGTGAAAGGTTTTTATGTGGCCCACCAGGAAGATAATACGGCGAAGAAAGAAAAGATCGCCAGCAAATGCCTCGAGTTCATTGAAAGCGGTGATACCATCATTCTCGATTCGGGTTCTACCGTAACGGAGATCGCCAAAAAATTAAAAGGTTTCAGGAACCTCACGGTGATCACTAACGCGTTGAACATTGCCATGATGCTGGGCACCGAACCGGGCATTGAAGTGGTAATGACCGGCGGTGAATTTAAACCGCCAACCTTATCATTGACCGGTCAGAAAGCGGCCGACTTCTTTAAAGGCATCAATGTATCGAAGCTCTTTCTGGCTACAGCCGGTATTTCCTTAAAATCGGGATTGACCTATCCCAGCCTGAGCGATATCGTTGTGAAGAAAGCCATGATAGAAGCGGCAGAAACGACTTACCTGGTAGCCGATTCTTCCAAAATAGGAAAGAACGCTTTTGCCAGCCTGGGCGCCCTGTCATTGATCAATTATATTATCACCGACGACGGCATAACCGATAAAGACAGGAAATTATTCGAAGAGCAGGAAATTGAACTCATCATTGCTACATAAAACAAGTAAGTATGGCACACCTCGAAGCTATGCCACACTTTTGAACAAACCACATAACGGAAACAAGTTTTTATTAAGATGAAAAATGCTAAAACAACGCTCGGTGTTATCATCGGGAACAGGGATTTCTTCCCCGATAAATTAGTGGCCGAAGCTCGCACCGAAATTGTTGCGCTCTTTGAGAAACTGAATATCACGCCCATCTTACTCACCGATGCCGATACCAAACTTGGGGGCGTTGAAACCTTTAAAGAAGCGCAGCGTTGTGCCGACCTGTTTAAAAAACATGCTGATGTGATACAGGGGATCCTGGTGGTGTTGCCCAATTTTGGTGACGAAAAAGGCGTTGCCGAAACCATCAAACTGGCCAATCTGAATGTGCCTGTATTGGTGCAGGGATACCCCGATGACCTGAATAAAATGGATGTAGTGAACAGAAGGGATGCCTGGTGCGGTAAGATCTCTGTTTGCAACAACCTGTATCAATATGGTATTAAATATTCGCTTACGACAAAACATGTGGTAAGTCCGAACGATGAATCATTCATCACCGATCTGAAAAATTTCATCGCCGTTTGCCGCGTGGTTAAAGGCATGCGCAATGTGCGCATCGGTGCGGTAGGTGCGCGTCCCGGCGCATTCAATACCGTTCGTTACAGTGAAAAGATCCTGCAACGCAATGGCATCTCCGTGACTACGGTCGATCTGTCTGAGATCCTGGGCAATGCCAACAAACTTACGGCCGACCATGCCCGTGTAAAAGAAAAGCTGGAAGGTATTAAAGCGTATACGGCTACCGGTAAAACGCCTAATGAAAAGCTGATCCAGATCGCGAAACTCGATGTGGTGTTGGCCGATTTCATGGCGGAAAATGCGCTCGACGCTACGGCCATTCAATGCTGGACCTCCCTGCAACAGAACTACGGTTGCAATGTGTGCACCAATATGAGCATGATGAGTGAGAACATGCTGCCCAGCGCCTGCGAGGTAGACGTAACCGGAACCCTGAGCATGTATGCCATGCAACTGGCATCGGGCACACCCAGCGCCCTGGTTGACTGGAATAACAACTATGCCAATGATGATACCAAATGCGTATTGTTCCATTGTGGTAACTGGGCCAAATCATTTTTACCCGATATTCAGATCAGCACCGCGCCGATACTGGGAACAACCGTAGGGGTTGAAAATACCTATGGTGCGTTGGAAGGCCGTACCCCCGCTTCTCCGCTTACCTATGGCCGCATAAGCACCGATGACAGCCTCGGCATTATAAAAGCGTATGTAGGCGAAGGTGAGCTGACCAACGATGCCCTGAACACCTTTGGTAACCGGGCCGTTGCGCAGATCAACAACCTGCAGGGCCTGATGCAGTATGTATGCCGCAATGGCTTCGAGCACCATGTGGTGATGAACGCCAGTAAAACGGCCGGTATTCTTATGGAAGCTTTTGATAATTACCTAGGCTGGAAGGTATATCAACACGTTTAAGTGAATGATCAATTGTGAACAGGCCCCGCATTCGCGATGGCTATCATTCATGAGACTGCCCGGATCAGGGCAAGCAGAACGACAAACAATAAACTATAAGCTGTGAATATTAAAGAGCTTGAGAAAAAATCGGTCGGGTATCGGAAAAAGATCCTGAAGTATATCGTGGGTGCCAATGCCGGACATACCGGCGGCAGCCTCTCCTGTATCGATATCCTGAACGTCTTGTACAACCAGGTGCTGAACGTATCACCACAAAACTTCACGTCGCCCGACCGCGACAGGTATATTCAAAGCAAGGGCCATTGTGTAGAGGCCCTGTTCGTAGTGCTGGCCGATAAAGGGTTTTTCCCTGAAGAACACCTGGAGACACTGTGTAAATACAAGTCGCACTATATTGGCCACCCCACCCGGAAAGTAAAAGGCGTTGAGCAGAACACCGGTGCATTGGGACATGGCTTACCCATTGCCGTTGGCAATGCCATTGCGGCGAAGCTCGATAAAAAAGATTACAAGGTATATACCCTCATGGGTGATGGTGAATTGCCCGAAGGCTCTAACTGGGAAGCCGCATTGACCGCCGCCCATTACAAGCTCGATAACCTTTGCGCGATCGTTGATAAAAACAGCCTGCAGATCACGGCGCCTACCGCGGAAGTGTGCAATACCGATCCGCTCGACGAAAAATGGAAAGCTTTTGGCTGGGCGGTCAAAGAAGTGGACGGCCACGACATACAGGCGCTGAAAGAAGCATTCGACAGCCTGCCTTTTGAACCAGGCAAACCCAGCCTGATCATTGCCCATACCGTGAAAGGCAAAGGCGTGAGCTTTATGGAGAACAATCTCAAGTGGCATCATGGCGTGCCAAGTACGGAAGAATATGCTTTGGCGATAAGTGAACTGGATAATAGTATGCAAAAAGCAGCTGTGTAAAAGAAGCAGGCCGGTCACTTTTACCGTGCAACCTGAAAGCTGTATGTTCCCGGCAACCGGAACCCGGTGACCGGTAACAGCTTCTCAATAAAACAAAAGCTCGTTGTAACGGGCCGTGTAACCTGTAACATGTAACCTGTAACCAGAAAGAATGGCGCATATAGAAAATACAGATCCGAACGGATATAAACCCAACCAGGAAATCTTTTCAGAAGTGTTGCAGCAACTGGCAGCCACCGACCGGGATATCATTGCCGTGACCAGTGACTCCCGCGGCTCGGGCAAACTGGTTCCCTTTGGTAAGAAATTTCCTGAGCAGATCGTTGAAGTGGGCATTGCCGAACAAAACCTGGTAGGAGTAGCGGCCGGGCTCGCTGCTGCCGGTAAAAAAGTATTTGCCGTATCGCCCGCCTGTTTTTTAACGGCAAGGGCGCTGGAGCAGATCAAGAATGATGTGGCCTATAGCGACAATCCCGTCACCGTAGTCGGCATCAGCGCCGGCGTAAGTTATGGCGCCCTGGGTTCTACCCATCATAGCCTGCACGACTTTGCAGCACTCAGGGCCATTAATAATATTACAGTAGTAGTACCCGCCGATAATTTTGAAACTGCCCAGGCAACCGCGCTGGCGGCAAAGACCAACAGTCCGGTATACCTGCGTTTTGGCAAAAAGGTAATGAATAACCTGAAGGAAGAGAACAATGATGCGTTTGTATTCGGTAAAGGCCGTGTGATCACCGAAGGCAATGATGCGGCGCTGATCGCCTGTGGCGAAACCGTGTATCCTGCGCTGCAGGCGGCAAAATTGCTGGCTGAGCAGGGCATACATGTTACTGTAGTGAGCATGCATACCATCAAACCGCTGGATACAGAACTGCTGGCGAAACTGGCGGTTGCCTGCAAAGCCATTGTAACCGTTGAAGAACATAGCGTATATGGCGGCCTGGGCGAAGCCTGTGCTTCTTACCTGATGCAGCATGGCTTGCATAAACCCTTCCGCATTATGGGCATTCCCGATGAGTATACGGTTACCGGTTCGCAACAGGATATTTTCAATCATTATCATATTACCAAAGATGGAATTGCGGAGGTAGTGAAGAGTTTGTTGATATAGCACAATGACCTGTAAGGTTCGACATCGGATCGTGCATAATCGGAACGTCCGACCGAACCTGGCAGGTCATGCGAAGGGCGCGGACCTGCCAGGGCTGCTTTGCCTGCCGGCCCGCCCGATTGCCGGTCAAACCTTACCGGTTGGCCAAGCCAGAAAAAAATAATTTTTACGCCGATGAAACGACTCTTGCCAGTATATGTAAAAATAGTATTGTTAAGCCTGCTGGTGGTCATAACCGGATGCAGGCAAAAAAAGGCAGCATCCGGAAAAAAGAAGATGGCTGTGGTGGTATCAACCCTTAACAACCCCTGGTTCGTTTTCCTGGCCGAAACAGCTGCCGCCCGTGCTACGGCCTTGGGCTACGACGCCAAGATCTTCGACTCGCAAAATAATACGGCAACCGAAGGCGATCACTTTGAAAATATCATAGTCGCCGGTTTTGACGCCATCCTCTTTAACTCTACCGACGCCAATGGCTCTGTTGCCAATGTACTTAAAGCCAAACAGGCGGGCATCCCGGTCTTTTGTATGGACCGCGAGATCAATGCCACCAATGCCGCTACTTCACAAATTTTGTCCGACAGTTATTCCGGAGCAGTAGCCATTGGCATGCACTTTACCCGGACCTTGAAAAAGCAGGGCAATTATGTTGAATTGCTCGGACTGGTCGGCGATAACAATACCTGGGCCCGTTCTAAAGGATTTCATAGCGTTACTGATAATTATCCCGGTTTGAAAATGGTGGCCCAGCAAAGCGCCGATTTTGATCGCAATAAGGCCATGGAAGTGATGGAAAGTATCCTGCAGGCGCATCCGGATATCGATGCCGTTTTTTGCGGCAATGACGGTATGGCCATGGGCGCTTACCAGGCGCTGGTAGCAGCAGGAAAAGCATCGAAAGTAAAAGTTTTTGGTTTCGATGGCGCCGAAGATGTGATCACCGCCATTAAGGAGAATAAGGTGGCCGGAACCGGTATGCAGTTTCCCAAAGTAATGGCGGAGACCGCTGCAAAGTTTGCCGATGAATATATTAAAGGCAGAAGGAATTTCCCGCAGAAGATCCCGGTGGCAGTAGAACTGGTGACCCAAAAAAATATTAACGATTACATCGCCTACGGAAAAAAATAAACTATGGCCAGGAAAATAGTAAAATATCTATTGCTGGTGCTGATTGTGGGATTGCTTGCCTATAATTCAGTCTACATAAAAAAACTGAGCGAAGTACAAACAAAAGAAGCTGCCGCTTTCGATGCCGCTTCTTTTGCGGAAAAACGCTGGGTTACCCAATTACCGGCCCGCCTCGACAGTGCTGTCGCCCTTGACGTGTTGCAATCAACGATAAAAACAAACCCCGCCTTTGCCTTTCAGAACTGGTTCAATTCCATCAGCATTGGCAATATCCGCTATGGCCTGGTGAAAGTAAACGGTAAAGTGCTGTCGGTAAATGAAGACGATGTTACCATACTGGCCGGCAATGCAACCGATCCCCTGACGCTTACGATCACAACTGAATATGTATACGGCAATGCCATCAGGGATGCAGCCCGCCTGGTAGATATCAACGATTTTGTGAACACCACAGATCTGAACAATGTATCTGAAGAAGTGAACAAGCTGGTTAGAAAAAGGGTGTTGCCCGCCTTTAAAGCGCAGGTGAAAAAAGCCGATAGCATCAGCTGCACCGGCGCCATAGAGCTGAACCAGGCGCATTATTCGCTGAACGAACTGGAAATTATACCTGTTCAATGTAAAATCATTCAACAATAGATGTTGCTTGCCCGTAACATAACGAAAAAATTTGCCGGGGTGGTGGCCCTGAACAATGTGAACCTGGAACTGCATCCCGGTAAGGTGAATGCCATTATCGGGGAGAACGGCGCCGGTAAATCAACGCTTATGAAAGTGTTGTCAGGTGTGTATATTGATTACGAAGGGGAGATCATTTATAACAATGAAACCTTGCGGCTTACGGGTACAAAAGATGCAGAGGCCAAAGGCATTGTGATCATTCACCAGGAGTTGAACCTGGTGCCCGGGTTAAGCATCGCCGAGAATATTTTCCTGGGCCGCGAACTGTGCACATCCTTCGGCATGCTCGATAAAAAGGAAATGGCGCGGCAAAGCAAAAAGCTGCTCGAAAAAGTAAAACTCAACGCAGACCCCGGTACCCTGGTAGCTGACCTGAAAGTAGGGCAGCAGCAACTGGTGGAAATTGCGAAAGCATTGTACACGAATGCCAGTGTGATCATTATGGATGAACCTACTTCGGCGATCAGTGATAAAGAAGTAGATAACCTCTTTATGATCATTAACGAGCTCAGGAATGAAGGCAAGACCATCGTTTATATTTCCCATAAGTTAAAAGAGCTGTTCACCATTGCCGACCGCTTTGTGGTCATGCGTGATGGTTGTTCGGTGGAAAGCGGCTTAATGGCGGAAATGACGCAGGATGCGTTGATCCGTAAAATGACCGGTCGTGCGGTGAATGGACCAACAAGCACTACCGTGCAAACATTTACTGAACCGGTGCTGCGGGTAGAAAACATCCATCTGAAAAGTGCTTCGCGCCACGGCGCCCATGTGCTGACTGATATTTCTTTCACCTTACATAAAGGCGAGATCGTAGGTCTTTACGGACTGATGGGCGCCGGCAGAACGGAATTGATGGAAACCCTGTTCGGCCTTCATCCGAAAAGAGCGACGGGTAAAATCTTCATTAATGAAAAGGCGGTGCAGCTACAATCACCCATCCAGGCCATTCGACAGGGCATAGCCCTGGTGCCCGAAGACCGCAAAGCCCATGGCCTCATGCTCGATCAGAAAATTAAGACCAATATCAGCATCACCGTATTGAACCAACTGGAAAAATGGGGCATCGTGCTACATAATAAAAAAGAGACCCGGTTGTCGAAAGATTATATTCAACGGCTGGGCATCAAAACCCATTCGGAGAACAATATAGCGGGTAACCTCAGCGGTGGCAATCAGCAAAAGATCGTGCTGGCCAAGTGGCTTGCCACCAATCCTAGCATCCTGCTGCTCGATGAACCAACCAGGGGCATCGACATCAACGCACGCTTCGAGATCTACAACCTGATGAAAAAGCTGGCGGAAGCCGGGATGGCCATTCTGCTGGTATCCTCCGAATTGCCGGAGATCCTTACCGCCTCTGACCGGGTGCTGGTGATGGCGGAAGGCCGCTTAACGGCCGATATGCCGGTGAGGGAAGCGACCGAAAGCAATGTGCTTAAATATGCCATACAACATAATATTACTGCCTGATGATTGCGATTCAAAAAAATAATACTATCAACCTGGCCCGGCTGCAATCGCTGATCGCGCTGCTCTTCCTTTGTGCCATCATTGCGATCCTGAGCGACAAATTCCTTACCATGGATAATGGCTGGAATGTATTGCGGCAGATCGCTGTGAACGTATGCATTTCTGTGGGTATGACATTGATCGTGCTCACGGCAGGTATCGATCTGTCGGTAGGATCGGTGCTGGCGCTCTGTGGCGCTATTACGGCCGGCTTGTTAAAGAACGGCGTTAAAGTGCCGGCTGCCGATCTGTTCATAGGCTTTACAATTTTGGGTGCTTTACTGGCAGGGATCATTGCCGGTGCACTGCTTGGCTGGTTTAATGGATTTGTGATCACGAAATTCAAAGTACCGCCCTTTGTAGCCACCCTGGCCATGCTTACTATTGCCCGCGGCTTGACCATGTTATGGACGCAGGGCCACCCCATCAGTAATCTCGGTCCGGCCTTTTCGGTGATCGGTACGGGTTGGTTCCTCGGCATTCCGGTACCTGTCTGGATCGCCGGAGTGGTTGTATTGCTGGCCATCTTTATTACGCGACAAACCCGCCTCGGCCGCTATATTTACGCCATCGGCGGCAATGAGAATGCGGCCATACTATCAGGCATCAGCATCAATAAAGTAAAACTGATTGTATACAGCATAGCCGGTGCATTGGCGGCGGTAGGGGGTATCATGGTCACTTCCCGCCTCGATTCGGCGCAACCGAATGCCGGTACAGGCTACGAACTGGATGCCATTGCCGCCGTGGTGATCGGCGGTACTTCTTTATCGGGAGGCAAAGGCAGTATCGGTGGAACCGTGATGGGCGCCGTGATCATCGGCGTATTGAACAACGGCCTGGTATTGCTGAACGTTTCTCCCTTCTGGCAACAGGTAGTAAAGGGCGCGGTGATATTGGTAGCCGTGATCATTGATAAAGGGGGTAAAAAGAAATAGCCATTTAATTGCTGATTTTAGATTTAGAGATTTTTAGATTTACTTAGGTGCAAGCCTTATTACAAATCTAAAAATCTCAAAATCTCTAAATCTCTAAATCCCGAAATCGCGAAATTTTTTTATACGGAGTCAGCATGAATAATAAGCAACAATATATATTAGCAATAGACCAGGGCACCAGCAGTACCAAAACAATTATTTTCAATGAACATGGTAAAGTGGTAGCGCGTGGTCATGAGCCTTTGCAAACGAATTACGGGGCCAATGGATTTGTAGAGCAGGATCCCGAAGGCATAGTACAGAATGTGCTTGCTTCCGTAGGACATTGCCTCGATGAATTCAAAAGACAGGAAAGAGATCTACGGGCTATCAAAGCCATTGGGATTTCGAACCAGCGCGAAACATTTGTGGTGTGGGATAAAAGCGGTAAGCCATTATACAATGCGGTGGTATGGCAATGTAAACGTTCGGTGGATATTTGTGAACGCCTGGCTGCTGATCCGGTTGCGGCGGCTATCAAAACAAAAACCGGTCTGCTGGTCGATCCATATTTCTCCGGCACCAAACTGCTCTGGTTATATGAGCAGGTACCGGCGGTGCGCCGGGCCATTGATACAGGCGAGGCTTATTTTGGCACCATCGATAGCTGGTTACTGTATAGATTCACGAATGGTCAAAGTTATTATACCGACTATACCAACGCTTCCCGCACCTTGTTTTTCAATATTACTACCCTGAACTGGGATGCGGAACTCCTGGAGGCCTTTCAACTGCGCCCGCTTAGGCTGCCACGTTGCGTGCCTTCTTCCTATCATTTCGGGGAGACTGATCTCTTTGGTTTGCTGGAAGCGCCGATTGCCATTACCGGCATGATCGGTGATTCACATGCAGCGGCTTTCGGCCAAACCTGTTTTGCGCCCGGTTCTGCCAAAGCAACCCTGGGAACCGGTTGTTCCGTGATGATGAATATTGGCGATAAACCCATATTATCATCTACGGGTATGGTGACCACCATTTGCTGGAGCACCGAACAACAGGTTTGTTATGCCCTGGAAGGCGTGATCGTTACCTGTGGCGCTACCGTTGAATGGTTGAAACAGGAATGGCAATTATTTCATGACAGCCGGGAAACCGAAGCCATGGCTACAGCAGTAGCAGATAACCAGGGCGTATACCTGATCCCTGCCTTTAGCGGCCTGGGCGCTCCTTACTGGCAAATGAACCGCAAGGCCAGTATTCATGGCTTAACCTTTGCCACCAGCAAAAACCACCTGGTGCGGGCGGCCCTGGAATCTATTCCTTACCAGA
This sequence comes from Longitalea arenae, assembly GCF_016924755.1. Lineage (GTDB taxonomy): Bacteria > Bacteroidota > Bacteroidia > Chitinophagales > Chitinophagaceae > Niastella > Niastella arenae. The sequence continues at coordinate 38,062 of NZ_JAFFJX010000009.1, forward strand.
TAAAAGACGTGATTGGCGCCATGGAAGCCGATGCCGGTCTGTTACTGGATCAATTGATGGTAGATGGCGGCATTACCGGTAATCGTTTTGTGGTACAGTTCCTGGCCAATCAGTTGAACCGGAAAGTAGCCATCAGTGGTTTTCCCGAAATATCAGCCCTCGGTGCGGCCTTTATGGCCGGATTGAAAGCGGGTGTATATCCCGGCCTCGATCAATTGCAGGAACTGAAGCTGGTCAAAGACACGCTCATACCTGTAGATGTTGACAATCATAAGATGTGGTATGCGGGTTGGAAGAAGGCTATCGGAAGCTAGTTGGTGTTTGTGGTTTATGGTTTGTGGTTTATGGTTCCTTCGCTACTGAGTTTATGGGTTATTAACATTGTTTATTCGATATCAATGAAGTGAGAGGTAAGAAGTAAGAAAGGTTCATCGTTACACGAAAACATAACTTGCTCTTACTTCGTACCTCTTACTTCGAACCTCTTACTTCCTATTTCCTGCTTGACACCTCTGCTGGTACTTCGTGCCTCCTCCTTCAATACACTATCTATGGAAATAATTTCTTAACTGCCCCGAGTTCTCTCCATAATTCCAGCGGATCTGATCTGCTTTTCCATCGCCACTGATATCGGAAAAATAGAAGAATGTGTTCTCGCTTTGGGATGTTCCCCGCAACGTATGCACTGGTCCGTTAAAGGCGCCCCCTTCTGAATAGTATACTTTCAAATAACCAACATAGTTATCGGGGTTCCAGTATATTTTGTCGGCCCGGCCATCCCCGTTGAGGTCGGCAAAATAGAAACGGGTATTGCTCAAACCACTGGTGGCAGAATTGCTGAAGGAACTGTTGGCGGTAAAGCTGCCATCACCATCGGACAGATACACCATGGTTTTGCCCGAGTTAAGATCAGGATGCCATAAGATCTTATCGGCTTTGCCATCGCCGTTCACATCGGCATACCAGAACTGCGTTCCCACCGTAGTGCTGGCGCCTTCGGATCCATTTACAACGGTACCGCTGAAGCTGCCGCCGGAACTGGCCAGGTATACCCGGGTGCGGCCATTGTCAAAAGTGGCATTCCAATAGATCTTATCCGCCTTGCCATCTCCGTTCACGTCGGCAAAATGGTAAACGGTCGTGGCGCCGGCGCTGGTACCTTCAGGATTATCAATAGCTGTAGCGCTGAAATTACCGCCCGATGTGGCCAGGTAAACCAGGGTATGTCCGGCGTTCAGGGAAGGGTTCCAGCGCACCTGGTCGGCTTTGCCATCACCATTGATATCGGCATAATAGTAGCGGGTGGCCGACGAGGTGGATGCGCCGGCTGCATGGGTAACAGCGGTGGCCGCAAAGCTTCCATTACCATTCGAAAGGAAGACCCGCGGTTTGCCGCTGTCGAATGTATAGTTCCAGTATATTTTATCAGCATCTCCATCCCCGTCAACATCGGCAAAATTATATTTGGTAGCAGCACTGGCGCTGATGCCATTGACATCATTATGCCCGCTCCCGAAAATATAAGGAATAAAAGATGCCATGATGGGATAGTGATCGGAAGGCCACAGCGTTTGTCCGTTTACGGTAAAACTTTTGGTGATCACACTCGACGTGGTGAAGGCGAGGCTGCGGGGGCTCAGGATATAATCGATCTTGGAATCGCCCACTGCATCCCAGCCATGGAAAGTGGGATCGCCATCGGCTTCAAAAAGTGCGTCTACCATATTATAACCACTGGCATCTTTAATGATCGACATTTCTGCCGTGCCCGGCCTGGCATTAAAGTCGCCCAGGCAAATGACCGGCAGGTTGGCCGTGTTGTGATTTTGAATATTCAGTAATACCGTATCAGCATCGAGCTGGCGCTCCGCAGAGCTTAGGGTGGTCCAGTGACTGTTCACCACAAAATAGCTGTTGGCGGTATTCAGCTTGTCTTGCAGGATCACCCATTTGCCGGTGCGGATATCGGGGGTCATCATGGTGAACCAGCCTGCGTTGGTACGGGTAAAACGGGCATTTTTGTAGTAGATCGTTTTAGGCGAACCGTTAGAATAGCCGCTTTTATAATATCCATAGCCCGCTGCCGCCAGTTGGGTATTGAACCATTCTTCTATTTCGGTGACGGCAATTTCCTGCAGGCCTACGATATCTACATTATTCTCGAGGATGATCTGCAGGCAGTAATCTTTGCGAACATCCTGCGAGAAAGGATCGCCTGCAGCGTCGTTCCTGACGTTGAACGACATTACTTTGATGGGGTTCATGTCTGAAATATAGGTCTCGGTACTGGCGGTTCTTGCGCCTGCCTGGTCCCCGGGTGCGGCTTTCTGCTCTTCTTTGAAATGCTTTTTACAGGCGGCAAAACATAAAGCAAACAATAGTAACCAGGTTTTTGCTGTAATTGATACGCCATTTCTCCGGGGCAGGCGGATATAAGCCGCCGGCTGGCAGATTGAAACTCCTTTTTTCATGTTGACAGTGTTTTAGTTGGTCGTTTTTTGGTTTGATTGTTCAGTTTAGTGAAAAGGATAAACCATTATTGGTTGACAATAATTATAAGATGGGTGGAATTAAAAAGGCGGTTCGAACCTGGTGTTTGCCGGCTATATGCAAATAGGATCATGCACGGGTTACTGTATCAAAGTACGTGTAATTTAAGTTTAATAAACCTAAATGCTTTAGTTATTTAAGATAAATAAAGTTCCGGAAACAATCAATTAAACATTATTTAATCTGCGGGGGCTGGTGGTGGGGAGGTTTTTTGTCGTAGCGGAGATCAGTTATTCAGTTATTGAGTTGCTGAGTTCTTTAGTTCCTAAGTTATTAAGTTAAATACAGTCGCGAGGCCGAATAACTGAATAACTGAATAACTGAATAACTGAATAACTGAATAACTGAATAACTGAATAACTGAATAACTGAATAACTGAATAACTGAATAACTGAATAACTAAGAGACCGGCGGTTGTGCGTACCAGCTTAGCGCCCCCGTTGGACATTTATCAACCTGCGCTTTAATGGTTTCGGTATCGGCGCCTGTCATGGTTACCCAGGGTTTTGTTTTTAAGTTGAACACTTTTGGTAATTGCGTAACGCAGCGGCCGGAATGTTTGCAGAGCTCCGGTTTCCACACGACGGTTATCTCGTCATTGGTATATTTCAATTTCTTGTCAACATCTTCTTCATGATAGACATAACTTCTCACTTTGATATTGCCTTCGAGCAGTTTTGATACGGGGCATTGCTGCGCGATTTCCAGCAGCCTGTCTTTCTGTTCCGGCGTTACCCCCGCAGGAAATGAAATATCGCGGTCGATATAGGTAGTGAGGTTGTCTCCATCTTTTGTCTGGAACAGGTTGGCGTTCACTTTGATCTTGGGAATATTCCAGCCTTTTCTGTCGATATACATGCGCAGCGTGATGAGGGTACAGCTGGCCAGGGAAGATAATAATAATGTAAACGGATCGGGACCAGCGTCTTTTCCGCCCTGTTTTACCGGCTCATCAGCTATGAATTGTCCATTTCGCCATTCAATAACACAAGTGTACTTTTCTGTGCCAATAGTACCGTGCACCGGCTTTTGTAATTTGTATTCCATTTGGTTGCTTTTCGTGTTTCAGCAACAAATGTAATCAATAGGCAATTGTTTTAAACAATAGGCAAATAGACTCACCAAGGCTGCTACGGAGCTGCAGGCTGCCAGTGCATGAAATACAAAAATGCAACCCCTGAAATCTGGAACCTGAAATCTGGAACAGTTACGCGGCAACTGGTGACTGGAAACCGGAGACCGGAAATTGGTAACTGGTAGACCGGCAACCGGCAACTGGCAACCGGCAACCCTTAAAAATCCTTCCCATCCACATTATACAAATTATAGTCAGTCATCGGTGCATCGGTAAAGCCGAGGTTACGGCCAATGGTAATTACCTGTCCGCGGTGATAGGTGCTGTGATTGGCAGCATGCATGATGTATTCAAAATTCGGGAAGTCGCTCTGAAACCAGGGGCTCACGATCAGGGTGCGGTCCTGGATCATTGTATCGGTCATGGTGTTGATATAAGCAGCCAGTTCGCCCGATGTTTTCAGCAGGGCATTAAATACATCCTGCACCGTACCTGTAAACGCATCAAAGCTCTCCTGCGGTTCTTTTCTAATAATGGAAAGCCAGTAATGTTCCGTTTGCCAGATGTGTTGCAGCGTAAGCCGGATGCTGGGAAAACTGGAAGGCACTTCCTGCTCCAGGCTTGCCGCCGGTTTTGTTTTTAACCAGCTGATCAGTGCGCTGTTTGCCCAGAGGTTATAATTCGCATAGTTCTTCATTAAATAAGCGACAGGGGTTGTTGATGCTGTAGCGATGTTGTTGGTAGCCATAAGTTTGTTTTTAATTGTATTACAAAGAAAAGCAGGGGTAGTGACAACAGTATGTCAGCAGGGCGGCGGGCTTTTATATTCAAAAAATCTGGATTATCTTGGAGGCTGATACATTAATCTGTTATCTATGAAAACCATTGCATTCCTTCTTTTGGCCCTGGCGGCATTCGCCGGTAAAAGCTTTTGCCAGTCTGCCGAAGCAGCCGAATTCGGAGAAGATATCAAATCCTGGCTCAAAACGGGTGAACACAAAGTAGACGTTATGAGCATTAAAAACACCATAACGCCGCGGCAGACCGAACTCTCGAATAAAGTAAGACAGGCCATGCAAAAAAACGCAGCCTGGGTACGCGATTCACTGGCCTTCGTTACCGACTCCACGATCCTTTATGAGAAATTTGGATTGACCAAACAAGAGTTTGATGAATATATGCTGGGCGGGGAAGCCAAGCCAACGCCTGAGCTGGTAAAAACCGGTGATGAGACCCTGGTGATCAAACGTAAAAGGAACTCCCTCACTTTCAAGGGCACCGGCCGCCTGAGTGCATTGGATTCGCTTACCTACAACCTGGTATTGAATGAACCCCTATATAATGGAAAGGAACTTGATTTCAGCAATAAATCCGGTGCTGAGGATAGTAACAATCCATTTAAAACGCCCTGGAAAGGTTATCACTACACTTTTGAAGATTATGGCGATGTGCTGAATGATGATGCCCGGAATTTAACCGCAACCACCATCACCTTTGATATCGGCCGCCTGCAAACCGGCAAGACGATCATTATGTTCATGCTGATGAAGTTCGTGAATGGAAAAATGATGCAGAATGCCATCGCCATCGGCATGTTTGAGTAAGGATTAACCGTAACATAACATTAGTTAATAATATCGGTTATTTCCAAAACCCCACCTTGTTTTTGATCGGCTGATCGAAAATAAACTGCTGATTTGAGTATTTTATTACCCAATATTCCTGATTTTAGTCAGTAAACTGCATGAATTTTTGCTAAATGCGTATTAGCAAAAATGTTGATAACTTCTTTTTATCCACCGGTAATTCGCGTCAAATTCAATCTGGTTCTGCATTCATCCCTGTATGTATGAACCGATAACATTTTTTGAGGCATGTGGAATTGTGGAATTCCATCTCGTCTTTTTTATTTAAGGCCCTGCTTTTGCATAAGGCAATCGGGTTCCTTTTAAATGATAATGTCCCTTTTACAATTATAATAGCCATACTGGGGATTGAGTACTAAATCTAATACACGTGGGTGCGAGACATGAGTTGCTTCAGAGAGTATTTAGTCTATTTCCAATTTAATTAATCAACGATTGCTACTAACAGCACAAGCAGTATCTGTTTGTTAGTGCATCTTTTTGCTGAAACAAAATAAAACGTATGCAACGATCAACTTATGTGGTAATTATGGCTGGCGGTATTGGTTCACGATTTTGGCCGGTAAGCAGAACGGATTATCCGAAGCAATTCCTGGATATCTTGGGAACCGGGGAAACGCTGATCCAGCAAACCTTCAAGCGTTTCGATAAACTGGCGCCCGTTGAAAATATTTATGTAGTTACTTCTACAGATTATGCAGGCATTGTAGAAAAGCAATTGCCATTGCTGCCGAAAGAGAACATTTTAACGGAGCCTGAGCGAAAGAATACAGGGCCCTGCATAGCATATGCTTCTTTCAAGATCCTGCAAAAAGATTCCAATGCATCCATAATCGTTGCACCGGCTGATCATCTTATCCTCGATCAGCAGGAGTTTGAGCAGGTTTGTACCCGGGCCCTCCGGTTCGTGGACAAACACGATGCATTGCTTACTTTGGGCATCACACCTTCTTATCCCAATACGGGGTATGGCTATATCCAGTTCGACAAAAGCGCAAATAGCGACGGCGTTCATAAAGTGATCACATTCACCGAGAAACCAGATGCAGAGCGCGCTGCCCAGTTTCTTAGCAGTGGGGAATACCTGTGGAACTCGGGAATTTTTGTGTGGAAGGCCAGATCAATCGTTAGTTCAATTGAAAAATATCTTACCGATCTGTATCAATTGTTTAAAGAAAAAGAAAGCTGGCTTGGAACAAGTTTTGAGAGATTAATGATCACCGATATATACGCTGTATGCGAAAATGTGTCAGTTGATGTGGGGATCATGGAAAAAGCCACGAACGTTTATATAATTCCCGCCAGTTTCAGGTGGAGCGATCTTGGAACATGGAACAGCGCCTGGGAGAATATGGGAAAAGATGTACGCGATAACGCAGTGGCCGGAAGCAGTGTAATGGTAATTGATACAACACAATGCGTGGTACATGCTTCCGATGAGAAGCTGGTGGTATTACAGGGGCTGCAGAATTACATTGTGGTAGACACTTCAGATGTACTGTTGATCTGTCAGAAAGAAAAAGAACAGGACATCAAAAATTATGTAAGTGAAGTAAAAAAGACAAAGGGTGAACGGTATCTGTATTCTGTTAATAACAAATTAAAACCGACCCCTACAGGTGTTGAACGTGTTTATTAAATAGACTTTGCTTGTAAGCTGAAAATCATTCCTAAAGAAAAATATAAAAGAGCCGGCACATAAAATAAATAATACGAATAAGATAAATGTGCAAGCTTTTTGATATAAGACCCCCAAAATCCTGAATGTCCTATTGCTTGCTTATTAAAAACACCACCTTACCCTGGTTGTACCTGATTTGACAGGATCTGTGATCCCGTAGCGAAGCGTAAACAAATAATAGCTTATCAAGCACATTTAAAATTCAAATATGGGTTATAGGATGATTACGGCACTGCCACGTTTATGGCAGGCCCTGCGATACTTTTGTGTTGTGTTAATACTGCTGGCAAGCGTATCCTGTGTGAATACTAAAAAGGCAGTTTATTTTTCCGATCAGAAAAACGGCTCTTTTGCAGCGCCAACTGTTCCAAAACTGGTTATACAAAATAATGACCTGTTAAGTATTTCAGTGAGCAGTTTGAATCCCGAAGCATCGGCTGTATTCAATCAGGCCAATAACAATAATGCGCCGGGTGGTGCGGCTACATCAACGTCAACAACTACTACTGCCACCGGTTTCCTGGTCGATGGCAACGGCAATATTCAATTCCCTTTTTTAGGACAGGTAAAAGCGGCCGGACTAACAAAAGATGAATTGAAAGATCATCTCACCAAAACATTGCTGGATAAAAAACTGTTGGTAGATCCCATCGTAACAGTTCGTTTTCTAAACTTTAAAGTGACCGTATTAGGTGAAGTGGCTCATCCCACCGTAGTAACAGTTCCCAGCGAAAGGATCTCGTTACTGGAAGCCATTGGACTGGCGGGCGACCTCACTATTTACGCCAAACGCGATAATGTGCTGGTGATCCGTGATGAAGATGGCCAGAAGGTTACTCACCGCTTAAATCTTAATTCAACTGAGCTCTTTAATTCCCCATACTTCTATTTAAAGTCAAATGACGTAGTGTATGTGGAACCAAATAAATCAAAAGTAGCCAGCACAGGGCGGGCCCAGCTATGGTTACCAATTGTGTTTAGCGCTTTATCACTGGGTGTAATAGTAGTCGATCGTTTAACTAGATAAAATATATTTTATGCAGGTAACACACAAAAACGGACTGGAAGTGGAGAGTAAGGAAACCAGTTTTAGCCAATTATGGAACCGTTATGCTTCGAATTGGCCGTGGTTTGTATTGCTGTTGTTGCTCGCAGTAGGGGCGGCCACCGTGTATATGCGGTATGCCATTCCCAAATACGAATCCACAGCACGGTTATTGATCAAAGACGAGAAAAAAGGCGTAGAAGATTCCAAAGGCCTTGAATCCCTGAACCTGATATCTACAAAAAAGATATTGGAGAATGAAATGGAGGTGTTGCAATCCCGTACCCTGATCAAGGAAGTGGTAAACAACCTTCAGTTGTATGCTCCGGTGTATGAAGAACGGAAGATCAATACCTGGATGGAAAGCAACAAATGGTTATCCGCTAACGCCATCTCGAACTGGTTCACCAAAAAAGGTATTTCCCCCGGCGGGCTGCCGGCTTATACTACTTCGCCCATCACGGTGAAAGCACAAAGTCCTGACAGCTTGCGGGAAGTAAAGAAAGTACCTTTTACCTATGTCAAAAATGAAAAGAAAGTGATCATTGGCGTGGATAGCTTCCCCATTAACGAATGGGTAGCTACGCCCTATGGTACACTGCAGTTCGAGCCGAATACGCGCTTACAGGATACAGCGTATGTGCCTGGCGGACAGTTTTATTTTTCCCTAGAAAAACCGAAAAAGGCAATTGCTGATATCCAAAACCGACTGGTGATCGCATCGGCCAGTAAATTGTCTTCTATCCTGAATCTCTCCATTCGTGACGAAGTGCCCGAACGTGGAGAAGATATCCTGAATACTTTGCTGTCGGCTTACAATATTGCCATGCTGAAGGATAAAAATACCCTGGCAGCCAATACCCTGCGTTTCGTGGAAGACAGGCTGAACCACGTAGCCCGCGACCTGAGCAGTATAGAGAACAGGATCGAAAGATACAAATCGCAGCAGGAAGCAGTGAACGTGAGCGAGCAAGGCAAATTGTTCCTGGAGAATGTAAGCGCCAATGACCAGAAGCTGAGCGAGATCGAGATGAAGATCGCTGTGCTGAACCAGGTAGAGAATTATGTAAAGCAAAAAGATAATAAGAGCAGCATCGCGCCTTCAACACTGGGCGTAACTGACCCCGTATTATCGAACCTGCTCGATAAATTATATGAGCTGGAACTGGAATATGAAAAGAAGAAAGCCACTACGGCCGAGAACAACCCTTTGCTGGCCTCTGTGGGCGACCAGATCAACCGGATAAAACCGGGTATCCTGGAAAACATCCAGAACCAGCGGCAGAGCCTGGAAGCCAGCAAAGCAAACCTGGCCAACACCAATAGCTCTTATACATCCGTATTACAAACCATTCCCAAAAAGGAACGCGACCTTATAGAGATAAGCCGTCAGCAAAGCACCATGCAAAGCATTTATGCTTTCCTGTTGCAAAAGAAAGAAGAGACGGCGCTTTCCTATGCGGCCAATGTATCTGACAGCCGCGTGGTTGACAAAGCCTCTACGACCGTAGCGCCGGTTAGTCCGAAAAAGCCGATCGTGTATGCCATAGCGGTGATCGTAGCCCTGGCTTTGGGTATTGTTTGGATAACGCTGCGGGAATTGTTCAATAAGAAAATAATGTATCGCCAGGATATCGAGCGGCTGACCGCACATCCGGTGATCGCAGAAATTTCACAGGATAAGACCAAGAATCCGATCGTGATCGGTGGCGCCAACAGCCGCACCTTCGTAGCAGAGCAGTTCCGCAAACTGCGCGTGGCGCTGAATTACCTGGGTATCAATACCACGCATAAAAAGGTGATGGTTACCTCCGGGATCTCGGGAGAAGGCAAAAGTTTCATTGCTACCAACCTTGCGTTGAGCATGGCCATGACCGGTAAGAAAGTCGTGTTGCTGGAAATGGACCTGCACAGCCCGGCGATCAGCGAATACCTGAATATAAAATCAGAGGTCGGCATCTCCAGTTATTTGCTGGGAACGCGCGAACCCGAAGAGATCATCAAACGCACTGAAATAAACGAGAACTTGTTCTTTGTGCCTGCAGGCCCATTGTCTGGCAGTCCCACAGAACTCTTAATGAGCAGCCGCCTGCCAGAGCTGCTGAATTACCTGGATGGCATCTTTGATTATATCATCATCGATACGGCGCCGGTTGGTCCGGTAACCGATGGCTACATTATATCGCCTTTCTGCGATGCCACATTATATGTGATCAGGCACCGGCATACACCGAAAGTGCTGGTAGAGCAGATCGATAAGAACAGCAAAGTGAATATCCTGAAGAATATGGGCATTGTATTTAATGGTATCCGTCCGCGCGGATTTGGTAAACACCATTACGGCTACGGATACGGGTATGGCGATGGGTATGCCTATAAAGAGAAGAGAAAGAAAAAGACATCTTTTAAACCGGTATAGATCGGATAAACAAGTCCCCCGCCTTGCGGAGGGCTTACGCTGAAACCGCTCCTGAAGTTAGGTGGCCGGCCGCTCCCGGTAGTGACTGGAAAGCGGACGACCACCTCCCAAAACCAAGTACATATTGAAGATCAATTGCCAGTTACAGGGTCTGTAACTGAGTTGGGCGGAGCCTGTTTTTAATACAAACTTAAATGAAGCATATGGATACGAATAAGAAATGGTATGCCGTGTACACGCGGCCGCGCTGGGAAAAGAAGGTAGCCGATCTGCTGACGAGAAAGCACATTGAGAATTATTGTCCCTTGAACAAAGTGGTTCGTCAGTGGGCCGACAGGAAGAAACTTGTTTTAGAGCCTTTATTTACATCCTATGTTTTTGTGCATGCGACGCCTCAGGAGCATCTGGCCATAAAGCAAACCGATGGTATTTTGAATTTTGTGTATTGGCTGGGGCAACCTGCTGTTATCCGCGATGAAGAGATCGAAGCGGTAAGACAATTCCTCGACGAATACCATAATATTCAACTAGAAAAGATCCATGTTAATATGAACGACCGGGTTAAAATTTCAAGCGGTCCATTAATGGCGCAGGAAGGTGATGTGATAGAAGTGAGAAGTAAAACCGTGAAAGTGCAGCTCCCTTCCCTCGGTTACGCGATGGTAGCCGAAGTAGAAAAAACAAATGTCGAGATAATACCTATCACCAGTTCTTACACCAATAACTATATCTATAATGCACTTTTCAGATAAGATCTATGTAGCGGGCCACCGTGGAATGGTGGGCAGCGCCATTGTCAGAAAGTTGACTGCAGCCGGTTACACCAACATCATTACCCGCAGTTCGGCAGAGCTCGATCTGCGCAGCCAGGAAGCTGTGGCTGAGTTCTTCGAAACAGAACAGCCGGATTATGTATTCCTGGCGGCTGCCAAAGTAGGCGGCATTGTTGCCAATAATACCTGGCGGGCCGATTTTCTTTACGATAACCTGATGATCGAGTGCAATATCATTCACCAGGCGTATGCAGCCAATGTGAAGAAATTGCTGTTCCTCGGTTCTTCCTGCATTTATCCAAAAATGGCCCCCCAGCCATTGAAGGAAGAATACTTATTGTCGGGGCATCTCGAAAAGACCAATGAGCCCTATGCGATCGCAAAGATCGCCGGGATCAAATTATGTGAAGCTTACCGCGACCAGCATGGCTGCAATTTCATTTCCGCCATGCCGACCAACCTGTATGGGTTCAACGACAATTACGATCTGCAGAGCAGTCATGTGCTGCCCGCCCTGATCAGGAAATTCCATGAAGCCAAAGAACGGAACGAAGCACAGGTAGTGATCTGGGGCACCGGCGCGCCATTACGGGAGTTTATGCATGCCGATGACCTGGCCGATGCCTGTGTATTCCTCATGAAAAATTATAACGACAGAAGCACGATAAACGTGGGAGTGGGTGAAGATATCAGCATTATACAGCTGGCTGAAATGATCAAAAAAATGGTGGGCTTCGAAGGCCGCATCGTACTGGATGCAACCCGGCCCGATGGTACCCCCCGCAAGATCCTCGACGTAAGCAAACTGCATGCGTTAGGCTGGCGGCATAAGATATCATTACAGGAAGGCTTGCAGCAGGTGTATGAAGATTATGTATCTACACAAAAACAGCAGTTCGAAGAAAGCATCCACAACTGATCGATCACGATTCACCACTCTCAAAAAAACAAAACATGAAAACAGCACTTATAACAGGCGTTAACGGCCAGGACGGCGCTTACCTGGCAGAATTATTATTAGAGAAAGGATACATGGTACATGGTATCAAAAGGCGTTCATCGCTTATCAATACCGATCGGATCGACCACCTGTACCAGGATCCACATGAAAAAGACGTACGTTTTCGTCTTCACTATGGCGATATGACCGACAGCACCAATCTTATTCGCATCATCCAGGAAACACAACCCGATGAAATTTATAACCTGGCGGCCATGAGCCATGTTAAAGTGAGCTTTGACACGCCTGAATATACAGCCAATGCCGATGGCATTGGAACCCTGCGCCTGCTGGAAGCGATCCGCATCCTGGGTCTGGAGAAAAAGACCCGCATCTACCAGGCCTCTACTTCTGAACTCTATGGCCTGGTGCAGGAAGTACCGCAGAAAGAAACCACGCCATTCTATCCACGCAGTCCCTATGCAGTAGCCAAATTATACGCCTACTGGATCACGGTCAACTACCGCGAAGCCTATGGCATGTACGCCTGCAATGGCATTTTATTCAACCATGAAAGCCCGTTGCGTGGTGAAACCTTCGTGACCCGCAAGATCACCCGTGCAGTAGCGGCTATTGCCCTCGGCTTACAGGATTGTTTATACCTGGGTAACCTCAATGCACGGCGCGACTGGGGCCATGCCAAGGATTATGTGGAAGCCATGTGGAAGATCCTGCAACAGGATACACCGGAGGATTTTGTAATTGCCACCGGCATTACTACCGAAGTGCGCGAGTTTGTGAGAATGGCATTTGCCGAAGTGGGCATGGTGATCGAATTCCGCGGCGAAGGCGTGAATGAGAAAGGGTATGTGGCCGCCTGCAACAACGAAAATTACCAGGTAGAGATCGGGAAGCAGGTGGTATCTGTTGACCCGGAATATTTCCGGCCTACGGAAGTTGAATTACTGATTGGCGATGCTACGAAAGCAAAAACAAAACTGGCATGGGAACCGAAATACGATCTGCCGATGCTGGTGAAGGAAATGGTAGAAAGCGATGTAAAAGAATTTGAAAAGGCCGGTAAAGTACAATTTGAACATTTGATCAGCTGATAAGGGCAAACCGTGCCACGGTTCACGACCGTGGCATGGTTGACCAGTCAAAATATAACATATGAAATCACTGATGGTGGTTTTAACCGCCGCAGCTCTTGTAATATTCATTGTATTATTACTGTCAAGCAGGCATCCCCGGCGTACATACCTGTTATTCATGTTGTACGCCATGCCTGTTATTGATCTGAAGGTTACGCCCTGGCAATTTGGTAGTTTATCCTTGTTCGATGCCTGCTCTTATGTGATGCTTTTCTGGCGCTACAAGGATTTCCTGAGCGTTTATAAACCGAACCAATATTATTTCGGTGGTTTCTGTACCCTGATCTTCCTGTTATTGCTGGGCAGCCTTACCTCATCGTTCATTACCAATTCACTACTCACCATCTTATCGGTGTTTCCGGTGTTCATCTATGCCCGCCTCCTGATGGTGGAATGTATGCAGAACAACCGGTTCCTCGCCAAAATGGTGAAGGGTTTACAGATAGCGTGTTTGGTATCGATGGCTTTCCTGGCCGTACAGCTGGTGGTGGGGCTTGAATTCCGCTTTTATGCCGAGTTGAATCAGAATACGCTCGACAGCAACGGGATTCGTTATCCGAGTTATTTCCACGATTCACAGAAGTATGCACAGTTCCTGGCCATGCTGAGCTTTTTGTTCCTGATAAATTACCGGAACATCCAGCGGCCGAATATCAAGAACCTGTTGCTGTTCCTGTCAGTGGCGGTAGCCATGTTCTTGACCGGGGGGCGGTCGGCCTTCCTGGGATTGAGCGCCGGCGTTTTGTTCCTCCTGTTATTTGCCGGTGTACAATACAAAAAATATATTATTGCGGGTTGCCTGGCCGGTGGTCTGGTGATCGCCTTCTTTTCACAGTCCCTGATCATGTTCAACCGGAAAGATGATTTCAATAATTCCTTTGACTTCAGGGCCAGCATCTGGCAGGAAGCCTACGACATTTACAAAGCCCATCCTTTCCTGGGCATCGGTATTGGCAATTACAAAGATTATGTGTCTAAATTCTCTCAGGACCAATACCTGATCCTGGAAGATGAGATCGTTTTTTTGGATCAGCCTGAAAATGGTTATTTAAAGATCCTCACTGAATTTGGCGCCCCGGGTTTCCTGGTGGTGTTTGCCCTGATCCTGGGTGCAGCAGTAGGTGCTGTGCGGGCCTGGGTGAAAAAACAGGCCAATGGGATTGTATTGTTATTTATAGCACCGATCATCAGCTGGCTGGTATCCTTTGTATCGCTGTATTCCATTACCGATAGAAGGAACCTAATCGTGCTGGTAAGCCTTTGTACACTCCTGATCTATTTATCAAATCGCTCAAAAATTGTTGATGAAGAACAACCTGATGCAGCATACGGTGAGCCTGTTTAAGTCGCGGTTAATAAAGAACAGTTTCTGGGGCATTGCAGCCAATGGCCTGCAAAGCGTTTTGCTCAGTTTATTTTTTGTGATCATAGCGCGTAAATACACCACAGGTGAATTTGCCTTCTTCTTAATTGCGAATACCATTTACCAGTTCCTGGCTGCTTTTTCAACCCTGGGGCTGGGGCAGTGGTTTACGCGTGAACTGGTTGATATCACCGATAAACAACAGCTGGTAAGCCGCTTCATCAAGATCCAATTATACAGCGGTGTTTTCTTTTATCTCTGCAGTATCGGGGTTGCATTTCTCCTGTACCAGGAAGCCACTTTGCAATACCTGATCGTATTGCTGGGGGTGAACATCATTTTCGATAATATCATTTACGCCATCAAGGCCCTGAACGTGGCAGAGTTCAACCAGAATAAGACATTCATCATTTTGATCATCGATTCCATACTCAAATTCGCGATCGGTTGCTTGCTGTTTATTTTTCCGTTTTCGATCATGACCATGGCCATACTGCTGATCGGCGTACGGTTCATTACCTTAAATTTCTTCCTGGCCTTTGGTTCCTCGCGCACCATGAACATGCGAACCTTGTGGAACTATCCGCTGGCCTGGAGCGAAGTGAAAAAGATCGTCTTTGCCAACTGGCCATTTATCATCATTGGCAGTGTATCCATCGCCTACTGGCGCATTTCCAACATTATTATTTCCAAAACACTGCCTTTGACAGATGTAGCCCATTTTGAGATCTCCTTCCGGGTATTTGCCATTGCGCAGATCCTGCCGTTGATCGTATCCATGTCGGTATTCCCGGCGCTGGTGCAACAATTTAAAACAGGGTCTGTTGCTGATTTCAGGAATTACTTCGGCAAAGTGTTCAACTATTATTTACTGTTCGGGCTGTTCACTTATACATTTATTTACTCTTTCGCCGATACGTTAATTCCCTGGGCTTTTGGAAGCACCTATATGGAAACCGGCACATACACCAAGGAAATGTTCCTGACCATTTTGATCTTTCCTACCGCCCTGCTGCAGGCCAATGTGCTGGTGGCAATGAATATGGAAAGAGCCGATATGTGGTTCAATGTGGTGAGCCTGATCCTGAACGTGGTCTTTTGCCTGGTTGGTTTTATGTTCGTTAAAAACCTTACTACGGTTAACCTTGCTATATTTTTCTCTTTCCTGATATTTCATATTTGCCAGGATGCCCTGTTGATCCGGAAGGGAATGGTAACTATCGGGCATGTATTGAAGTTTTATTTGCTGACCGCATTACTGGTGGGTACATATATTTTGTTATCGTACAAAGTTCCGCCCGTAGCCTTATTCACCAGCTACTGGCTATTGCTGGCGCTGGCCTTTATAAAGCTGCCGATCGCCAGTTTCCAGTTCCCGGCGCTCAGTCAATCCCAAACCAGAAAATAGTTTACCATGACAGTTGTGTATTACATGCAGGTTGCCTTTTTGGACGTGTCTATTGAATTGGTCAATGTATTGAAAAAGCATGTGCAGTTACATGTGTTGATCGAGCTGACGCCGCATGGCAAGAATATGACGATCCTGGAGATCGATCGCTTTCCCGAAGGGAAAACCATGGTGAAACCGGAAGAGATCCTGACCAAACAAAGTTATGAGAACCTGAAAACTTATTTTGATGGAACGGCGAGTGTGCATTTCGTGATCCACCCGCACCGCACCGGATTTTCCTATAGCACCTTACAGGTATCTTTCAATGTATGGAAATTCGTGCGGCAGTTCAAACCGGATATCATTCATTTTGAGACCTTCAGTTTACGGGCGATCGGGATGTTGTTCTTCCTGAAAGCTTTTAAAAATGTTTGCATCACCATTCATGACCCCGTACCACATACCGGCGAAGACAGCTGGAAGGTGAGCCTGCCCCGAACTTTTTTCTTCAATATGCCGGTAAAAAAGAAATACCTGTTCTATTCGCGCTTTGCAAGAAAGCAGTTTGAAGAGCATTATAAAAAACATAATAAACAAACGGAAGTGTTGCAGATGAGCCCCTACGGCTATCTGAAGAAGGTGGTGAAAAAGGAGGAGGCAGCAAAAAAGCATATTTTATTCTTTGGCCGTTTGTCCTCTTACAAAGGCATCGATGATCTGTTAGCTGCCATGCCGGATGTGTTCAGGGAATTTCCCAATGAAAAACTCATCATAGCCGGCAAACGGCACCCCGGTTTTGACCTCGACGAAAGCACCATCAATGCGTATACGCATAATATTACGCTGATGGAGAAACATATTCCCAATGATGAGCTGGCGCATTTGATCCAGGAGGCCAAGTTCATCGTATGCCCGTACAAAGACGCCACACAAAGCGGGGTATTGATGACGGCCTTTGGGTTGAATACGCCGGTGATCGCCACCAATGTGGGCTCTTTCCCCGAGTTTATAGATCACAATGTGAACGGATTGCTGGTTCCGCCCAATGATCCGGTGAAGCTTGCGGAAGGTATACGTTTTGCATTGCGAAATGATCATTATAAAACCCTGGCGGAAAATATCAATAGCAATAAGGTGGAAGATCTGTGGAACAGGAATACCGAAATATTGCTTCGTGCGTATGCTTCCTGATCTTCCCACTCACAATAACCATACACTGTTATGAATTTCTTTTCATTTATTACCCAGGACTGGGCTGCCAATAACGACAGTGCAAAAGGGCGCGTGATCATGCTCTTGTTCAGGATCGCCAACTTCTGCACTACCCGTAAAATTTATTATTATCTCGGTTTTCCCTACCGGGTTTTTTACAAGATCCTGGTTGAATGGATCTTTTGTATTGAAATTCCCTGGAATGCCCGCATTGGCCGCGGCCTGCGCATTTATCATGGCCAGGGCCTGGTGCTGAACAGCCAGGTAGTGATCGGTAATAACTGCACGCTTCGCCACTGTACCACTATCGGTAATAAACAAAGGCCAAACGGGGTGCTGACCGGCTCACCGGTGATCGGTGATTATGTGGAAGTAGGAAGTAATACCTGTATCATTGGCGATATCACCATTGGCGATCATGTGACCATTGGTTGCGGTTCGGTAGTGACCAAAAGCATGCCTGCCAATGCAGTAGTGGTGGGCAATCCCGCTGCACCCATTAAAACCCGCCTCCAGGCGGTGGAAGTGGCTTGAACCAATTGGGAATAAGCAATAGACAATAGGCAATAAACAATAAGCAATTGGCAATAGGCAATAAGCAATTGGCAATAGGCAACAATAACCAATAGGCAATAGGCAATGGACAATAGGCAATAAATAGTAGACAATAAGCAAGAAGCAACAGACAGGAAACAACAGGTAAAAAGATCAGCAGCTAACAATCGGAATCATCAAAGCTCGAACTCCTTGCCAATTGCCAACCGATTCTTTCTGGCCAACAAACAGCTAAATCTCATGAAGAAAGTTTTATTAAGTGCGTATGCCTGCTCACCTATTAAAGGAAGTGAGCCTGGTAACGGATGGAGCTGGGCGCTTAACCTCGCCCTGCAGGGATATGAAGTATGGTGCCTGACAAATGTAGAAGACAAGGAGGCAACGGAGAAAGAACTTCGCCGCCTCGCTTTACCCAACCTGCACATTGTTTGTGTGGAGCTGGCCTACAATCTCGACAAAATGTTGTTGAACACTTCTTCCAAGACCATTTACCTGCATTATTATTTGTGGCGTAAGAAAGCAGCCCGCATTGCCATGCAAATGCATAAGGAAAAACATTTCGATGTAGCGCATCACGTAACCTTCGGCAGCTTTCAGCAGGGCACATTTTTATGGAAGTTAAAAGATACCCGCATCATTTTTGGGCCGGTAGGCGGCGGACAGGAAGCACTGCCTGCCTTTAAAGAATATTTCGGACCGGCCTGGAAGATCGAAAGGATCCGCAGCCTGATCTCGAACCTGAGCATCAGGTTCAGTGCAAACCTGAAAAATACGGTGTCGCGTTCTGACCATATTCTGGTAACCAACCAGGATACGGCCGACATTGTTCAGAAGCTCAGAAAAACGCCCCGCAACAATGTGCACCTCGTGCTCGATAACGCCATCCCTTTATCGATGCAGAATATCCAATACATTGAACGTGCACCCGGCAAAACCCTGAATTTATTATGGGTTGGCCGCATGTTACCAAGAAAGGGCCTGAACCTCATTCTGCATGCGTTATCCCTGGTGCCTGA
Organism: Longitalea arenae; assembly: GCF_016924755.1. Lineage (GTDB taxonomy): Bacteria > Bacteroidota > Bacteroidia > Chitinophagales > Chitinophagaceae > Niastella > Niastella arenae. The sequence goes on from NZ_JAFFJX010000009.1 coordinate 56,882, forward strand.
AGAAGTTGATTACACCTTCACCATTGTTGGTGGTGGCGAACTCTATCCTTTTTTGCAAAGCTGGATAGATCAATACGGTCTTGATCCGAAACGCCTGCGCATCCTCGGGCAAATACCCTTTCATGAAGTGGTGCATCACTATGAACAGGCTGATGTGTTTATTTTCTGTTCACTGCGTGATTCCTGTCCGGCCCAGTTAAATGAAGCGATGGCCTTTGGCCTGCCGGTGATCACGCTCGATATCCATGGTTCTGCGTTGGCGGTTAGCAATGAGTGTGGCATTAAGATCAAGCCCACCACAAAAGAGAAAACAGCGCTTGATATTGCCGAGGCAGTCACCACCATGTACAAGAATCCTGAACTAAGAAAACAATTTTCCCGGAATGCATACAACTATGCGAAGGGAAATACCTGGGAACGTAAAGTGAATTTAATAACCTCTCAATTCTACAATTAATGGCTCATCGGATTTTGGTGGGCGTGCCACCTAAACACCATGTTCTTTTATCGCGTGACGAGATCGACGGGTTTACCGATCTGGGGTATACCTGTAAACCGGTTTCGTATGGCCGCAATGATTCATCCGCCGGCAAACTGAATAAATTATGGGGCGTTGTTGTAAAGGCATTCAATATCGTAAAAGAGCTGTATGCCTTTTCCCCGGATATCTTATACCTGAATTCCCGCTTCGAACCGGTGGGTACCACCCGGGATTTCATTACAGTACTGATCATTAAATTATTCTATTTCCGCAAGGTAAAGATCGTGATCAAAACGCATGGATCGGATATCTCGATCCTGCAAAGCCAGTCATTTTTCTACCGCAGGCTGGTGATCCCTTATTTGCGGCAACATGTAGATGCCTGGTTCTTTTTGTCGAGTGAAGAGAAAGAACTGGTACGGCAGTATGATGCCGGCCTGGCAAGGAAAATATTCATCACGGCCAATATTGTCGATCCGGGCCGCTCGGTAGCCTCCGTGGAATTCCGGGAAAAATATGCGCTCGATGAAAACAAGTTCAAGGTATTGTTTGTGGGGCGTATCGTAAGAGAGAAAGGCGTCTTCAGTTTGTTACAAAGCATACCCAGGCTTGGGTGTAAGGAAGAATGCCAGGTGATCTTTGTAGGCGATGGTCCTGATATGAACGCCTTGAAAAAAGAGGCAGAGGCATTAAAGATCACAAAGTATGTTCGTTTCGCGGGTTTTATTCCCGATCACGAATGCGATCATTTTTATGCCAATGCCGATATCCTGGCTTTCCCCACTTTTTTCAATGAGGGCTTTCCGATGGCGCTGTTCAAGTCCGTGGCTGCCGGTTTACCGGTGATCACTACCCGCATCAGGGCTGCCAAGGATCATTTGTCATCACCCGACAATGCATTATGGGTAGATGGCGAATCGCCGGAAAGTGTAGCCACAGCCATTGACACCTTATACAATGATCATGCATTGCGTAAAACCATGTCGAACAACAACCGGCAGATCGCAGTGAAATTTACCCGCCGCGAGGTGTGTGCCGGCATGCATCAGGTCATGATGGCCATTTAAATATACCTAAGCGCACCGTTCAACTACTTATACATTATAACCCCTGAAAATAATCAATATGTCGATGCTAAATGTAATCAGGCAATTCAGAGATCTTTTGCTGCGTAAGGTCCTCTACAGGCGTTACAGCATAGCGGAAGGGTTTCATGCCGGTTTACGGGTCCGGATCTGGGGCAGGGACAAAGTAGTGATCGGGCGTAATTTTTATATAGGCAGGGATTCCTTCATCGAAGCAGATGTAGTGATAGGGGATAATGTCATGTTCGGTAACCGGGTGGCTATTGTCGGGCGGTATGATCATCATTACCAGCTGCCCGGCGTGCCCATCCGGCTTGCACCGCAGGTGCGGGATCCGAAATACAACTGGAAGGGCATCGGTTTGGTAACCACCATTGAAGATGATGTATGGATCGGTTATGGCTCAACGGTGATGGGCGGTGTTACCATCGGTGAAGGAAGTATCATTGGCGCCGGATCGCTGGTGACCAAAGATGTAGAACCCTATTCCATCTATGCAGGTGTTCCGGCCAAAAAGATCAGGGGCCGCTTCGACAATGCCGTAGACCTGCAAACGCATTTGAAACTGGTTAAATCAAAATATTACGGCAAACTGTAAAATTCATTCCTTAAAATACTTCAGGTATGGAACGGAAAAGTATCATCAACTTCGGAATTACAACAGGCAATTATTCTTCTTTCGTCAATAACATTGTTACGATGGCGCATCAAAAGCAGTCGGCTAATGTATGCGTTGCCAACGTACATATGTTCATTGAAGCGTATAAAGATCAATCCTTCAATAAAGTGATCAACGATGCTACCATGGTAACGCCCGATGGTAAACCGCTGACCTGGGTATTGCGGTATGTATATGGCATCAGGCAGGACCGCGTAGCGGGTATGGACCTGTTACCGGATCTGTTACAGCAGATGATGTTGAAAAAGCTGCCGGCTTTCTTTTACGGCGGTACGCCGGCCTTACTCGAGAAAACGGAGAATTACCTGAAATATGCATTTCCCGATCTGCCTATCGCCGGTATGTACAGTCCGCCTTTCCGCCCGGCTACCAAAGAAGAAGAAGATAAACTCGTTGAAAAGATCAACAGCTCGGGTGCGGCTGTAGTGCTGGTGATACTGGGTTGTCCAAAACAGGAAAGATGGATGGCTTCCATGAAAGGAAGGATCAAAGCCGTAATGATCGGGGTAGGAGGCGCCTTACCTGTTATGGTGGGCATGCAGAAGCGCGCCCCGGCCTGGCTGCAGCATATGGGGCTGGAATGGTTGTTCCGCCTGATGCAGGAACCCCGCCGCCTTTTCCGCCGCTATGTGATTACCAACTCCCTGTTTATTTATCTGTTCTTCAAGAAAATATTCATGGTGCGGAGAATGGGTAAGTTGACGAGCTGATAAGGTTAATAACATTAACAGAATAACAGAGTAGATATAGTTGATAGCAATGGAAGTACGAAGTATGAAGTACTTGTGTTTCCTCTCCATTGTTTATTGGCAATTCACGATAAAATGAGAATGTATGAATAGCAGATTTTTGCGCCATTTGCAGTTGACCTTGCTGGCGATGGACCTGATGGCAATTAACCTGGTGTTCTTTACAGCCCGGTTCTTTTTCCAACGGGAAATGCTGATAGAGGCATACATTGAATATACTTACTTCGGTGTTTATTTAACAGTTGCCTGGCTGGTGGTTGCTTTTTCAGGCAATGTATACCATGAACGGAATATATTTTCCTTTGAATTGTTTGCAGGACGCTCAACGCGGGCCTTTCTCTATTTCCTGCTCATGATCTGCGGATTCCTGTTCTTCTCGCATTTCTTTATCATTTCGCGTTTATTTATTGCCACCATCATATGTGGTATTCCCTTACTGCTGGCCTGTAACCGGTTCTTGTACCTGGCTATATACCATTATTTCAAGAAGAAAGATTTCTTTTCCCAAAAAGTAGTGGTGCTGGGCTATAATGATCTGTCGCGCCGGCTGGTCGATTACCTCGAAGAAGATGGCGTAAACAAAGAAGTGATCGGTTATTGTGAGGAAGTGGAGAACATCCATGAATTATCGCGGTATCCCATTCTCGGCAATATCAATGGGGCGCTGGATGTTTGCAAGCGCTATGGTGCTACGGAAATTTATTCTACCATCGTTCCCGAACAGAATCCGGGTATCTACCGGCTGATCCAGAAAGCCGATCAGAATTGCATCCGTTTCCGAATAGTGCCCGATATCGGCGCTTTGGTAAAACGCCAGGTATATATCGATTACCTGAATGAGATCCCGGTGATGTCGCTGCGTAAAGAGCCGCTGGATGATCTGGGCAACAAGATCAAGAAACGCCTGTTCGACATTGTGGTAAGCTCGCTGGTGACCGTGTTCATTCTTTCCTGGTTGATTCCGCTGATCGGACTGCTGATCAAACTGGAATCAAAAGGACCGGTTTTCTTCCGGCAGCAGAGGAGCGGGCAGGACAATAAAAGCTTCTGGTGTTTGAAGTTCAGAAGCATGAAGGTGAACGACAATGCAAATACCATGCAGGCAACGCGCAACGATGCCCGTATTACCAAACTGGGCCAGTTCCTGCGCCGCACCAGCCTTGATGAGTTTCCGCAATTCCTGAATGTATTGATGGGCGACATGAGTATTGTGGGACCTCGTCCGCATATGTTGAAACACACAGATGATTATTCCAAGATCATCGACGAATATATGATCCGTCAGTTCCTGAAACCCGGCATTACCGGCTGGGCACAGGTGAATGGTTTCCGGGGTGAGACCAGGACACTCGATCAAATGAAGAAGCGCGTGGAGTATGACCTCTGGTATATGGAGAACTGGAACATGTGGCTGGATATTAAGATCATGTTCCTGACGGTATTTAACACTATAAAAGGGGAAGAAAATGCATTCTAAGACAAACGCGACAAAGGTTAGTAAGTACAGATTGGAAGGGGTTGGTAAAACATTGTTGTTTGTCGGCCTGCTCATTGTTACCGGTATCTTTTGTGAATGGCCCAATTTTCATCCCGAGAATTATTTCGGCGCCGGTTACCATTGGTGGCTGGATATGCTCTGCCATGGCGGGTATTATTTTGTGATCACCATATTCCTGTACATCCTGTTTTGCAAGGGCCGCAATAAAGGTGTTTTCTGGATAGCGGTGTTGTTATCATCCTACCTTTTTGAAATGCTACAATCATTTGTACCCGGAAGATCAGTTTCCCTCTTGGATATGACCAGTAATTTCCTGGGCATATCCCTGGCTACATTGATGTGTTCACTTGTTTACAGATAATTTGTTTTTGTTTCCTTATCCGTTTTTCACTTCTACGATTGCTGCCGAACCAAAACTGCTATTCCTATCTTAACCGGCCACCTGTTTAAGTTCGAGTTCATTATTTGCCCGATAATTTCAGGTTATGTGTAACCTGGTTTGGACGAGTACATTAATGCAAAAAACAATTATCTGAATGATGAGACCACGGATCCTGTTCATAGTTCAGCTTCCGCCACCCATTCATGGAGTAACTGTTATGAACCAGTATACGGTTGATAACCCGGGATGGAAGGGCAAGTATGACGTAAAAACCTTACCGCTGCATTTTGGCCAAACACTGGATGACATTGGAAAAATAACACCACGGAAACTGCTTCACCTGGTGGGTTTTATTTTCCGGCTCTGCCGGATCCTGATCACCTACAGGCCATCCCTGGTATATTTTACGATCGTTCCCACCGGAAAGATCTTTTACCGCGATGCGCTGTTCACGGCGATCATTAAGTTATTTTGCCGCCGCATCATTTTCCACCTGCATAAAAAAGGTATTGAGGAGATGGCTGCCGGTTCCCGCTATAAAAGATGGCTCTTGCGCAAGACCTTTAAGGGCATAAAGGTGATCTGTTTGTCAGAGAAACTAACGGCAGATATCCGTTCGATATATGATCCGAAACCTTTTATTCTTCCCAATGGTATTGAGATCATGCAAAAACGCATTATGGAACATGATAATGCGCGGCCAAGGATCCTGTACCTCTCGAATCTTGTAATTGGCAAGGGCATAGAAGTTTTCCTGCAAAGCCTGGTAGAACTGCATAAGCAGGGCTGCCCTTTTCATGCAAGGGTAGTAGGTGCACCGGTTGATTACAGTATTGAGCAGGCAAAAGCATATTGTGCAGCCGGTGGTATAACACACCTGGTTGATGTGGTGGGCCCGCGATTTGGCGCCGACAAATTCGAAGAACTGGAAAGGGCGGATATTTTTGTGCTGCCCTCATTTTCTGAATGCGTTCCATTATCCATCCTTGAAGCCATGCAGTTTGGCGTACCCGTGGTTGCTACCTGTGTAGGCGGTATTCCGGATATTTTACAGGATGGTGTAAATGGCCTGCTGGTTCCGCCCGGCAGTGTAAAGGACCTGACCAACCGGTTGAAACAATTATTGTCAAATAAAAATGCCCGCCTGCAAATGGGTTATAGTGCCCGCGAGCGGTTTATGCAGAAATATACCCTGTCGAAATTCTATGACGGACTGACCGGTATTTTTGAACAGGTGCTGCACGATAAGAAAAGGAACTAAGCGATGCTTCATCGGTGATATTCTTTATATTAGTGTTGGGGAACAAAAACCTCAACATACCATGAAGCTATACAAAACAGGCAAAGGGATCTTATTACAGTTTAAAGAGGAATTTTATGTGTTGCAGCACGATTGGGATACACTGATCAACCGGGATAATTTATACGCTTTTTTGCTGGAAGAGTATCTGAATGGAAAAAAAGTTAGCACTGAGCAGGCTGAAGAATGGCACCGTGCGTATTTACTGCCGCCTATTGGTTCGCAGGAAGTGTGGGCTGCAGGTGTTACTTATTTGCGAAGTCGGGACGCGCGGATGGAAGAGTCAAAAGACACAGGCGGGGCCGACTGTTATTCACGCGTGTACGAAGCAGAGCGTCCCGAATTATTTTTTAAAGCATTGCCCCACCGCGTATCGGGCCACCAGCAAACCGTTTACATTCGAAAAGATTCAAGCTGGAATGTGCCCGAGCCGGAACTGGCTCTGTACATCAACGCCGCCGGTGTCATTCAGGGCTACACCATTGGCAACGATATGAGCTCCAGAAGTATCGAGGGCGAAAATCCATTGTATCTTCCACAAGCCAAAGTATACGAAAAAAGCGCCGGGCTCGGGCCCTGCCTCTATGTTCCTGAACAGCCTATCAATGGGGAAACGGGTATTTATATGACCATACATCGCAATGAAGCGAAAATGTATGAAGGCAGCACTACCATCAGCCGCATGAAGCGAACATTAACCGAGCTCGTATCTTATCTCTATCGGGAATGCGATTTTCCCACCGGCTGTTTCCTGATGACCGGTACCTGCCTGGTGCCGCCGACAGACTTTACTTTACAAGCCCGTGATCGCGTTACGATTAGCATCGATGGTATTGGTACCCTCGTGAATTTTATAGATGTAAAGGGCGGGATCTAACGCAGGCAGAAATACCAGACCCATGCCATATATAGGGGTTGAAAGAACAGGCGTGATATATTGTAGAGAGTAGGTTTCGCTGTGGACACATATATATTTGCCGGAAACACGGCTACTAATAAGAGCAGGAGGCCATAGGCGGCCAGTGTGCGCGTAGGGCCGAACAACAAGAGAATGCCCAGGATGATCTCAGCAGCGCCGCTGAGATAATTCATGGCTTCCCGGTATGGCCAGTGGGGTGGGATCATGGCGAGCAGTTTTTCCGGCTTTAGAAAATGACTGATGCCTACCAGCACAAACATGGCTGATAACGCAAATGCGCCTTTATCGGCTAAAGTAGATAACCAACTACCGCCCGAGGCCAGGCTGATCAAAAAGCCGATGCCAAAAAATGCTATTAGTCCGATCATGAATGCCATACAACCAAATTTTATCATACAAAATTGGCAATAGCTGTTTGCAATACCATTAACCTGCGTTAAAAAGCCCGGGCCCTTCATTAACATAGGTTAACCGCGGGCCGATCGCGCGGCGAGTTTATTTCTTATACGGCTGAGGCTGGGGGCCTGAATGCCGAGGTAAGATGCGATATAATGTTGTGGCAGCCTTTCCAGGATCTGCGGCTGCGTTTCTAACAATTCAAGATATCTTTCTTCAGCAGTTTTCAGTAATAAAGACTTATAAGAATTCATGGCCACCAGGTACACATATTCTGCAATAAGGCGGCCGAAGCGTTCATACTGTGCGCCCATACTATACAATTGCTGCATGTTGTTATAGGACAAACAAAATACCTCACTATCTTCCAGTGCTTCTACATTGTTGGCGGCCGGTTTCCGGGTCAGAAAGCTTTCATAATCGCCGATCCACTGCCCTTCGAACATAAAATGGCCGGTCTGTTCCCGCTCCTGGTAAGTAAAATACAATCTGAATGCTCCTTTATGCACAACGGCCATCTCATGGGCTACCTGGCCTTCCTTTACAAAAAAATCATGTTTGGCTATGGTGCGGTGTTCCAGCTTGCTGATAAAAAATACCATTTCCTCCTCGGTGATCGAGGGCATGATGCGTTGTAGAGATTGTTTGATGATCGTAAACATGACTTGCTGTTTCTGCTTGCAAGTTACAGGTTTCGGGGGAGCAGTCGGTTACCGGTTGCAGGTCGCCAGTTACCGGTTGCCAGTTGCCGGTTACGGGTACCGGTCGCCAGTTACCAGTTGCCGTCGCCAGTTACCGGTTACCAGTTGCCGGTCGTCAGTTCAAATGCGACCGGTTCTGTTTCAACCTTATGAAGTTTTCGATTATCTTGGCGTTATGTACAAATTATTCACCGCGCTCTTATTAATAGGGAGTGCAGCAACGATTGCCCAAACAAAGGTGCGCATTACAACCGCCGGAAAAGGCTGGGCCGCCAATTCCGTCAATGCCGTTATTTTCCGCCACAATTCCCTCACCAGCTTTAACAATACCCAGTACATCGCATATTATGATTCCGCCCAACGCCTGGTGATCGGCCAACGGGCAATCGGTTCATCACGGTGGACCTTGCAAACCTCCCCCTATACCGGCAAGGCCACCGATGCGCATAATACCATCAGCATTATTGCCGACGGCGAAGGTTACCTGCATGTATCGTGGGATCACCATAACAATGAATTACGATATGCCCGCAGTGTGCGTGCCGGCTCTTTGGAGCTGACAAATAAACTGCCTATGACCGGCAGTAAAGAGACCAAGGTCACCTACCCCGAGTTTTACCGTTTACCCAATGGCAATCTTCTGTTCCTGTATCGCGATGGCGGCAGTGGCAATGGCAACCTCATGCTGAACCATTATGACACCAAAACCAAAAAATGGACCCAACTGCAGGATGGCTGGATCAATGGCGAAGGCCAGCGTAGTCCGTACTGGCAAATGGCAATAGATAAAGCAGGCACCATACATATCTCCTGGGTATGGCGCGAGAGCCCCGATGTAGCATCCAATCATGATATGATGTATGCCCGGTCGAAAGATGGCGGCCGCAGCTGGGAAAAAAGTACGGGGGAGAAATATGCTTTACCCATTACGGCGGCTACCGCAGAATATGCCTGCCGCATCCCGCAGCACAGTGAATTGATCAACTCAACCTCTATGAGCACGGATGATGCCGGTCATCCCTATATCGCCAGCTACTGGCGCGATTCAACCAGTACCATTCCGCAGTACCGGCTGGTATATCACGACGGACAGCAATGGCGCACGCAACAAATATCGCAGCGCAGGACGCCCTTTTCCTTATCGGGCGGCGGCACGAAACGCATTCCGATATCACGCCCGCAGATCCTGGTTGCCAGTAAAAAGGGCCTTGTACAGGGCCTGCTCGTATACCGGGATATTGAGCGGAAAGAAAAAGCAAGTGTGGCCTATTGTGCTGATATAACGAAAGGGCAATGGCAGGTAAAAGATCTCACCACTTTCCCTGTTGGCTTATGGGAGCCCAGTTATGACAAAGAGATCTGGCAAAAGCGGCAGGTCTTGCATTTATTCATTGAGCGGGTGGAACAGGGTGATGGAGAAACCACCAGGGCTATTCCACCGCAGCCTGTGCAGGTGCTGGAATGGTCAATGAGATAATGTGATAATTTGATAATGTGATAATTTGATAATGTGATAATGAAATGTAATGTGATAATGAAATGCAATGGGTTAATTTATCAATGTGATAATTGGGACAAGTTTTGAAATGAAACGCAATGTGATAATCGGGGTAAGTTGTGATAATACAGGTTCCCGGGTGGCTGGCTTGGTTTAATCCATTAATTGTAGCGTTGGTTCAGGGTATCTATGTAGTTCTTATTGTTTGAGCATGAGCAGGACAATGAAGATAAGAGCTGCTTCGTTAATTGGCCATGATCGAACGCCTTACATCATTATTCAAAAATTACCTGTGGGAATTTCATTGCTGGTCGACCCAGGTGCCCATGGATACAAGTTTGGAAGAAATTAAAAGGCAATTGCCTGCATATATTTCTGTTGACTGGCAGCGCCCCGAACAGTTCGGACAAGGATTATTATACCCGGTGACGCGGATAAAAGGCCACAGGATGAAGCGCAGGCAATATATAGGTTTTGTTGAAGGCGCCTATTGCGGCTGCACATTGATGAGCTGACCGCTAACGGGTTACCACTCATTTGCTTACACGTGCAGTTTAGGTGCTAAGAATGCCCTGTTCGTTTAACCGTTTTTTCTCCGTACATTTAATATACATACCATACATAGTTAAAGCTCCCCATGAAACGGGGAGCTTTTTTAATGTACCTTATCAGGCAGAGCAGCAGGCATATCAACAGATAAAATATTGTAACATGATCGTACTTGATAACGATGCGCAAAAAGTTATTGTACAGGAGGCCGTCAATGCCTATCCAAACGAATGTTGCGGATTTTTATATGGGCATGAAGACAGCAATGGCCGCCGGATCATTACCCTGGCGCGCGAAGCAAAGAACGTGATAGAAGGTGATCAACGGCGGCGTTTCGAGATCTCACCGCACGACTATCTCGAAGCGGAAAAATATGCAGAAGAAAAAGACCTTGAACTACTGGGTGTGTATCATTCTCATCCCAATTACCCCGCTATACCTTCGGAATTTGACCGCGCCGCCGCACAACCTTTCTTTTCATACCTCATCATTTCCGTGAATGAAAAGGAGCCCGGGCCTATCCGCTCCTGGCGTTTAAATGACGACTGGCAGTTTGAAGAGGAGAACAATCATTTGATCGCTTACTGATAAGTTGACAGCTTGATAGAGTTGACAGCTTGCTGCTGTTCACAGGTTGAAAAAGTTGACAGGCTGGTAGAGTTGCTAGGTTGATAAAGTGGCGGGTTGATTTTGATTGGAATTGACGACATTCGCAGAGGGCAATTGAGGCCATTGAGCACTACAATAAACAGAGTGAACCGGCACCCGGCACCCGGTAACCGGCACCCGGTAACTGGCAACCGATGACTGGTAACTGGTGACTGGTAAACGGCAACCGGCACCCGGTAACCGGCAACTGGCAACGGGAATCTGGCACCCGGCAACCGGCACCCGGTAACCGGCAACTGGCAACGGGAATCTGGCACCCGGCAACCGGCACCCGGTAACTGGTAACCGGCAACTGGCAACCGGTCAACCGCAGCCCTGCAACTTTAACAGATCAAGCATGAGTACGCAAATAAGTTTTTCCAAAGAAGAACTCGCCCGGTATAACCGGCACATTATAATACCCGAATTCGGACTGGCCGCACAGGAAAAATTAAAAGCAGCCAAAGTGCTGGTAGTTGGTTCAGGCGGCCTGGGCAGTCCGGTCTTATTGTACCTGGCTGCCGCCGGTATTGGCACCATTGGCATTGTTGACTTCGATGTGGTAGACGATAGCAACCTGCAACGCCAGGTATTGTTTGGCGTACATGAGATCGGAAAACCAAAAGTGGAAGCGGCCAAAGCACGGCTGCAGGCACTGAACCCGCACATAGAGTTTATACTGTATAACACCCAACTCACTTCTCAAAACGCCCTGGACATTATAAAAGACTATGATGTGGTGGCCGATGGCACCGATAATTTCCCCACCCGTTACCTAGTGAATGATGCCTGTGTGCTGTTGGGCAAGCCGAATATTTATGCTTCCATTTTCCAGTTCGAAGGGCAGGTGGCAGTATTTAACTACCGTTACGCCAACGGCGATATAGGGCCGAATTACCGCGATCTGTACCCAACGCCGCCACCACCCGGACTGGTGCCCAGTTGCGCCGAGGGGGGCGTATTGGGCGTATTGCCGGGCATCATCGGCAGTCTGCAGGCGCTGGAGGTCATTAAAGTGATCACCGGGGTAGGAGAGCCCCTGGCCGGTCGTTTTTATATTTTTGACGCCTTGCGTTTCGAAAGCCGCACTTTTAATATTTCCCGCCGCGATGATAATCCGCTGAATGGAAAAAATCCAACCATCACCCAACTGATCGATTATGAACAGTTCTGCGGTGTTAAAGCAGTAGAAAAACCTGTGAAAGAGATCACACCCCGTGAGCTGACCGAATTACAGGAGAAAGGCGTTAGTTACCAGCTGATCGATGTTCGTGAACCCTATGAGTACGACATCGTGAACATCGGCGCCGAACTGATACCGCTGGCCAGCGTGGCCGAACAGGTGGATAAGATCAATAAAAATATCCCCGTGATCCTGCATTGTAAAATGGGCGGCCGCAGCGCCAAAGCGATCCGCGAGCTTGAAGAGAAATTCGGCTTCAACAATCTCTTCAATTTAAAAGGCGGCATTCTGGCCTACATTGAAGAAGTGCAGCCGGAGTTGACAAAGTATTGAATGGGCAATGGTGAATGGTCAATGGTGAATGCCCGCCCAACTGAACGTCGTTCGGGCCGGGTGAATGGGCAATACTGCGAGATCGTTTGCTAAACGAAGTTTCCTCATTTCATATCTGAAATGCGCATAAGTCGGCTTGCAATGGATCGTTTTGGGCTGTATTCCAACCTGACAAGCTGTATGATATCGTTGCAGGCTGTTTTTCCGTTAAAACGGATAACTATAACCTCTTAACAGCTTGTTATCCCGCCATGGCAGGCTGCTTTGCTCTCCAGGTAGGTGATCACCGGAAGAAAACAGCTTTCAGCGGGGTAAAAACAAGCTGCAACGGTCAGCATACACGCAGAAACGATCTGAAGTCAGGTTGAAATGGCAAAAATCCAGCTGTTTTGTGTCCATGGCAGCTTGAAATGGTAGAAAGTCAGCCTGAAATGATAGCAAATCAGCCAGCATGGCTGCATTACAGCTTGTTATTGTAGGAAAACCGCCTGCAATGGCAGAAATGCAAGCAGTTACAACGGTATTCCCGCGTGCAAGGCCTGGAAACAAGCAACCAGCGACTGATAACCGGCGACTGGTAACCCACACCCGAAACCGGCAACCGGCAACCGGCAACCGGTAACCGGTAACTGGTAACCGGGTAACCGGTAACCGGCAACTGGGAAACCGGTAACCGGTAACTGGTACCCGGCAACCGGGTAACCGGTAACCGGAAACTGGTAACCGGTAACTGGTACCCGGCAACCGGTTACTACGAACTCTGAACCCGTTTCATCCTGCTCAGGAACTTTTTCCTGATGACAATTTCGGTGGCGGGAATATTTTCCATTTTACTTTCCAGCCAGCTGATGATATCGAGGTAGGCGAAGGCGCGGGTCTCAAAGCGGTTTGCCTGAAATTGTTTTAACTGTTCCAGCAGCCTGGCGAATTCGGGCCTTAGCTGGCGGGGCGACAAATGGAAAGTCCGGCGCAAAAAGCGAAAGATCTCTTCTTCCACCACACTCAGGTTGCCCATTTTCGCCATAAAGCGGTACACCGATTTAAACAGGTATTCCAGCAATTGATAATTTCCCAGCTCATAGTGCGCTATTAAGTGCAGCAGGCGGCTGTAACACTGCAGGTCGGTACGCAGGTCAACCTTCCAGTTGATGATCTTATTGAGGTAGTCGATCGCCTGCTCATAATGGCCGCTGCCAAAGTACAGGGAAGCGATCTTATAGTAAAACACCAGGATGCGGTGCCGGTCGAGGTAGATCTCGTATTCCTTGAGCTTCTCTTCAATATAAGGTACGAGCTGCAAGCCTTCCGTAAAGGTTCCCTCCATAAAATGCTTGTTGATCTTGCTCAACTGCAGGTATACAAAGGTCTGGATGCGATTGTTGTGGTTATTCACCACCAGTTCGCTGTTTGAAAAAGCTTCGAAGGTGTCGAGCGACTCTTTGAGTTTGTTATAATTCTGCAGATCGAAATGGGCGCCCATGAGATTGTGCATGCCTTTGATATAATGGGCCGTCTCCACTTCAATCATAAATGGTTCTTTTTCAAATAATTCCACCCATTTTTGGGTATAGCGGTAGTACATGAGGAAGTCTTGACGGATGAACGCATGCCAGCAATGGCACTGGTAGCGGTAGAGGCGTTCGTAAAAACCCTTGGCCTCGTCGGCCCCGGCGGGGTAATGCTGGTTAAAGAACTGTTGCACTTCCTTTTCGTCGTTCTCGTCGCGGGCATGGCCATGTTTGATATACCAGCTGTAGAGCAGGAGCGAGAGGTTGCTAAGTTTACTTACCATTACCAGGCGGCGGTTGGTTTCATCCACATCGCAGGTCAGCTGCTCAGCCCGGTCGGTCATACTGCGTGTAATGTGCAGAGCCTCAATCTTTTTCTCGAAAAAAAGCACCTGTAACAGATAGGTGATCTGGTTATTGGCGCGGGCCATGTCCTTCATGCGGTCGAGCATCTTGAGGCTTTGTAGGTAGAGCCCCTTGTTGTATAAGATCCGCGCATGGTCCATCATCTCATGCAGTTGGATATCGATGTTGTTTTCGTTCTTTATAAGTCGTAAACTGCTGAGGATCTGTTTATAAAGATGGGCTTTTATATTTGAAAGCTGTTGCTTTTTCAGGTCTTTATACCGGCTCAATAGTAAATTCTCGTCGTAAGAATCCATTTTATCGAGGGCGTCAAATAGCTGCACGATCTTCAGGTTTTCACTTGAAGAATTACGTTGAACATACAGCTTGAAATTGCGTTTTTCTGACTTTTCCAGGGACTTAATCAGCTGGAACAAGGCATCTGTAGAACGGTTGGGCATCGTAATCGAAAATCATTAAAATCCTTGACCAACAAGGGTTTTAGCCAGGTTGGTACTGGTTAAGTAATGTAAATTAGGTACAAATTTGGTTTTTGCGCTTAAATAAACAGGAATAATTTCGGATCAGCAGGTTGTTTTTCACATTTATAGCAAGCAACACAAAATCGAACAGCCTGCTTTTTTTAAATAAAATCCTACTTTATAGAGATACCTATGCCAAAGAACAAAGTCTATATTTTCGACACAACATTGCGTGACGGCGAGCAAGTGCCAGGCTGTAAATTAAACACTAAAGAGAAGATAGAAATTGCTTTGGCCCTGGAAGAACTGGGTGTAGACATTATTGAAGCTGGTTTCCCCATTTCCTCACCCGGTGATTTCAAAAGCGTGAGTGAAATAGGTTCAGTGATCAAAAATGCAGTGATCTGCGGTTTAAGCCGGGCCGTGCAGAAAGATATCGAAGTGGCTGCAGAAGCACTGAAAACGGCCAAAAGGCGCCGGATCCATACTGGAATCGGAACTTCTGATTTTCACATTAAGTCGAAGTTCAATTCAACCCGCGAAGAGATTATTCAACGGGCAATCCAGGCGGTTAAATGGGCGCGCAACTTTACCGACGATGTTGAATTTTATGCCGAGGATGCCGGCCGTACCGATAATGATTACCTGGCCCGCGTAGTAGAAGCAGTGATCGCTGCCGGTGCTACCACGGTAAATATACCCGATACGACAGGTTATTGCCTGCCGCATCAATATGGCGAAAAGATCGCTTACCTGATCAACAATGTACCCAATATCGACAAAGCAGTGATCAGCTGTCATTGTCATAACGACCTGGGACTGGCGACAGCCAATTCAATTGCCGGTGCCATGAACGGCGCCCGCCAGATCGAGTGTACGATAAACGGATTGGGTGAAAGAGCAGGTAATACCTCGCTCGAAGAAGTGGTAATGGTCATTCAGCAACACCATACCCTCGGTTTTTATACCGATATCAAAACACAACAACTGAACCCGTTGAGCAGACTGGTTTCCGACACCATGCGGATGCCGGTGCAACCAAATAAAGCCATTGTAGGCGCCAATGCATTCTCTCATTCATCCGGTATTCACCAGGATGGGTTCCTGAAAGATGCACAAACCTACGAGATCATCAACCCCGAACAGGTGGGGGCAGATGGCAGTAAAATTGTACTAACAGCGCGCAGCGGCCGTAGCGCTTTAGCCCATCGCTTTCAGAAACTGGGTTTCCAGTTCAACCGGAACGACATCGATGTATTGTACGAACAGTTCCTGAAAGTAGCTGATAGAAAGAAAGAAGTTGAGGATGAGGATCTGAAGGTTCTGGCAAATCAGTATCAGGCCGCCACAGTGTAGTGAGCAGTATTTTCTCATAATCATGTAGTTTTTGTTACGCGTGGTGCGTCTGCACCACGCTTTTTTCCCTGACCCCAGGAGGGGAAAAAGAAAAAGAGAAAAGAATGAAGGAGAAAAGAAAAAAAGATTCAAACGATACCGGAATGAACGGTAAGTTTTTGTACGCTCCGCCAGCCGGCGGACCGGGGGGCAACACTTCTACGTATTATCAACAATTACCTATAAACGTTATTTTATCGCGCCTGCAGGTGCAACCATTGATTGAAAAAGACAGCCCGGAACCACATGTGCCGGATATTATTTTTCAAAGCAAACGGTTAGCGCGCTTGCAGCAATAGTGTATGCATGACAAGCGGGACTGGTGAGTCGGTGTTTTGAAACTACATTTATGGAAAAAAATATTGTTGTTATAGAAGGTGATGGCATAGGGCCTGAGGTAACCCGGCAGGCAGTGAAAGTATTGAATGCCATTGCCGAGCAATTCGGGCATGAATTCAACTACCGGTATTGCTTAATGGGCGCCGATGCCATTGATAAAACCGGCAGCCCCCTGCCCGACGAAACGATTGAAGCCTGCCTTAACAGTGATGGAATCTTATTTGGCGCTATTGGCCATCCTAAATACGATAACGATCCTTCCGCCAAAGTACGCCCCGAGCAGGGCCTGCTCAAATTGCGGAAAAGCTTACAATTGTTTGCCAACATTCGTCCTGTAATCACGTACCCCTCTTTGCAACATCTGTCTCCTTTAAAAGCGCAGCAGCTCGAAGGAGTTGATTTCATAATTTTCAGGGAATTGACCGGTGGTATTTATTTCGGGAAGAAAGAGTTGAGTGAAGACGGAACCCGTGCTGCTGACGACTGCGTATATACGCGCCCGGAAATTGAACGCATCACGCACCTGGCATTTCAGTATGCCGGGAAGCGCCGCAAGAAACTGACTTTGGTTGATAAGGCCAATGTACTGGAAACATCGCGCCTGTGGCGTAAGGTTGTGCAGGAAATAGCTTCACAATATCCAGAGGTCAAGGTCGATTTCCTGTTCGTAGATAATGCCGCTATGCAGATCATCCTGAACCCCAAACAATTTGATGTGATACTCACAGAAAATATGTTCGGCGATATCATCAGTGATGAAGCCAGTGTGATCAGCGGATCGCTGGGCCTGCTGCCATCGGCATCTATCGGGGCCGGAGTGGCGCTGTTTGAACCTATCCATGGTTCATATCCGCAGGCAGCCGGTAAAGACATTGCCAACCCGCTGGGATGTATTCTATCAGCCGCCATGTTACTCGACCATTTTGGACTGGCCAAAGAAGCGGAAGCTGTACGGCTGGGTGTTGAGTGGACCCTGGTGAATGGTTTTGTAACGAAAGATATTGATCCGATCAATTTTTATTTCACATCAACCATTGGTGAGCTGGTAAGCGACTTTGTGGCGAACCGCATACCGGGTGGCGTGAATAAGGCGAATATAGAATTGAGAAAAAGCACGATCATTTAGATTTATGATTTTGAGATTTCTGATTTCGAGATTTTGAGATTTCTGATTTTGAGATTTTGAGATTTGGGGATTTTGAGATTTATCAGATGGTCGCCCGAAAGAAATCAGAAATCCCGCAATCAGAAATCAGAGGATCCGGTTGGTCGGGGGAACAAAATTTTTTAAAGAAGCTCTTTATAATTGAACCGGCGGGTGTATATTTGTGACAACACGAAGTCCTCTTATGCAAAAAAGCAGCTTTAATAACATCATCTCTGTGGTTTCTGCAATAATTATTATTGTGGTGGTGGTGATTATTCCTGCAACGCATGGAGGTGGTGCTTAACGTATAATAATATCAGCATAAAGACCCGCCTCCAACGAGGCGGGTCTTTTTTTTACCCGTGACATGGTTCAGCGGAACAGTAAATGGCAATGGCAACACCAGTTGTCTGAGATCTGTAGATGAGTTTAAAATTTTATTGACCATTGCCCATTGCCCATTCACCATTGACCATTCACGATTACAATAACCTTATTCTAAAAAATGTATAATGGCTTACTATCATAACAATACGATCATTTATCTCAACGGCGTTTTTGTAAAAGCGGCCGAAGCTACGACTGACTTCTACAGCCAGTCACTGCACTACGGCTATGCGGTGTTTGAAGGCATCAGGTCATACCGCACTGTTACCGGCGAAACAAAGATCTTCAAGGCCACCGAGCACTACGATCGACTGAAAAATTCAGCACTTGCCCTGAATATGCCTTATAGCTGGGATAGCAATGAACTCATTGAGGCTACCTACGAGGTATTGGAACGTAATAAGCTGCAGAACGCTTATATCAGGCCGGTAGTGTATGCTCCTGCCAACATGAGCTTCAATCCCAACAATGAATCATATATACTGATCGCCGCCTGGGAAATGGGTTTATTCCTGGGAGAAAAATTACTGCGCGTAATGACCTCTTCCTTTCAGCGCCCGAATCCCAAAGGCTTTCGCATTGAAGCCAAAGCCAGCGGCCATTATGTGAATTCGATCCTGGCCAGCCAGGAAGCCAAAGCTAAGGGATACGATGAAGCCCTGCTTACCGATATGAACGGGTATGTAGCGGAAGGTCCCGGCGCCAATGTATTCTTTGAAAAGAACGGCAAACTGGTAACGCCACCTGCCGGTAATATCCTGCCGGGCATCACCAGGGCAACGGTAATAGAGATTTGTCAGGTACTGAATATCCCTGTGGAAGAGCGCCTGTTCACGACCGATGAATTAAAACAGGCCGATGCCGCTTTCTTTTGTGGCACCGCAGCAGAAGTGATCGGCTGGCAGTCGTACGATGAAGTGACATTCCCCGCAAAGTGGGAAAACACCATCGGCCGCCGGATACAACTGGCGTATAAGGACCGGGTTACGGAAGCTATTAAAGGAGAATTGGTTGACTAAATGGTTGGCCCTCTAACACGCGCGAAGTACAAAGTATAGCAGGAGTTTGAAGGCTCAGATAACGACAAACCACAAACCATAAACCACAAACCGAATAATAGGTTGTAAGAAAAATAAAACACTGATCGATTAAAGTAAAGCGATGGTTGAATTAAACAAATATTCAAAGACACTTACGCAGGATGAAACCCAGCCTGCCGCACAGGCCATGTTGTATGGCATTGGATTAACAGATGAAGATCTGAAAAAAGCACAGGTAGGCATTGCCAGCATGGGGTACGATGGCAACACCTGTAACATGCACCTGAACGACCTGGCTAAGATCGTAAAGGACGGCGTTTGGAGCAACGACCTGGTAGGTTTGATCTTTAATACCATTGGTGTAAGCGACGGTATGTCGAACGGAACTGATGGTATGCGCTATTCACTGGTTAGCCGCGATATCATCGCCGACTCCATAGAAGCGGTTTGCGGCGCACAATATTATGATGCATTGATTGCTATCCCTGGTTGCGATAAAAAT
This sequence comes from Longitalea arenae, assembly GCF_016924755.1. GTDB lineage: Bacteria > Bacteroidota > Bacteroidia > Chitinophagales > Chitinophagaceae > Niastella > Niastella arenae. The sequence continues at coordinate 76,428 of NZ_JAFFJX010000009.1, forward strand.
ATGCCGGGTTCTGTAATGGCCATGGGCCGTTTGAACCGCCCTGCCATCATGGTATATGGTGGAACTATTGCACCAGGTCATTATAAAGGACAGGACCTGAATATCGTTTCTTCCTTTGAAGCATTGGGACAAAAAATTGCCGGCCAGTTGAGCGATGCCGATTTCAAAGGCATTGTAATGAACAGCTGTCCGGGTGCCGGCGCCTGCGGCGGCATGTACACCGCCAACACCATGGCCTCGGCCATTGAAGCGCTGGGAATGAGCCTGCCTTATTCCTCTTCAAACCCGGCCCTGAGTGAAGAAAAGAAAAAGGAATGCCTGGAAGCGGGCAGGGCAGTGCGTAACCTGATGGAAAAAGATATCAAGCCCCGCGATATCATGACCCGCAAAGCCTTCGAGAACGCCATTACAACGATCATGGTACTGGGTGGAAGCACCAATGCTGTTTTACACATGATCGCCATCGCCAAAAGTGTAGACGTTCCCCTGACCCAGGACGATTTCCAGGCGATCAGCAACAAAGTGCCCATGCTGGCCGACTTCAAACCCAGCGGTAAATACCTGATGCAGGACCTGCACGAACATGGTGGATTACCCTCCGTAATGAAATACCTGTTACAAAAAGGACTGCTGCACGGGGATTGCCTCACCGTTACGGGAAAAACACTGGCCGAAAACCTGGCCGGCGTGCCCGACCTCGACTTCAACAAACAAAAAATTATTCTCCCGCTCGAAAATCCCATAAAAGCTACCGGTCACCTGCAGATCCTCTATGGTAACCTGGCTGAAAAAGGCAGTGTGGCCAAGATCACGGGTAAAGAAGGCGAGCGCTTTGAAGGCCCCGCCCGTGTTTTCGACGGTGAGTTTGAACTGATAGCTGGTATCCAGAACAAAAGAGTACAACCCGGCGATGTGGTGGTGATCCGCTACGTGGGCCCCAAAGGTGCGCCCGGGATGCCTGAAATGCTGAAACCTACTTCTGCATTGATCGGCGCAGGCCTCGGTAAAAGCGTAGCCCTTATCACCGATGGCCGCTTCAGTGGCGGTACCCATGGTTTTGTGGTAGGGCACGTTACACCCGAAGCATTTGATGGCGGGGTGATCGCCCTGGTTAAAGATAATGATATCATTGAGCTGGATGCCGTGAAGAATATCATCAATTTGAAAATAAGTCCCGAAGAACTGGCAAAACGCAAAGCGGCCTGGAAACAGCCGCCGTTAAAAGCGAAAAAAGGACTTCTATATAAATATGCGAAGCAGGTAAAAGATGCTTCAGAGGGTTGTGTAACCGATGAGGCGGAATAAACGATGCCGCTTAACCGGACAACATTAGAACAGGAACTAAACGACAATTGAATCACAAAAAAAAGTTTATGAGTACAATCGAAAAGGCACCTGCCAAAGGAAAGACGGAAAAAAAGCCAGCAGTACAAAGTATCAGTGGCTCGGTCGCAGTGTTGGAGGCATTCCTGGCAGAAGGTGTCAGTACCATCTTTGGGTATCCGGGTGGCGCGATCATGCCTATCTATGATGCGCTGTATGATTACCAGGAAAAACTGCGTCATATACTTGTGCGCCACGAACAGGGTGGTATACATGCCGCCCAGGGATATGCGCGCTCATCAGGCGAAGTGGGTGTCGTATTTGCCACCAGTGGTCCGGGCGCCACCAACCTGGTAACCGGTTTGGCAGATGCCATGATAGATAGTACGCCCCTGGTATGCGTAACCGGCCAGGTGTTTGCACACCTGCTGGGTACAGATGCTTTCCAGGAAACGGATGTGATCAATATAACCACTCCGGTTACCAAATGGAACTACCAGGTAACGGATGCTACTGAAATACCTGCGGTAATGGCAAAAGCCTTTTACATTGCCCGCAGCGGCCGTCCAGGTCCGGTGTTGATCGATATCACCAAGAATGCCCAGCTGCAGAAATTCGATTATGAGGGGTATACAAAATGCGACCATGTACGCAGTTACCGGCCGGCTCCCATTGTGCGCAAAGAGTACATTACAGAAGCCGCCAAGCTTATTAACGAAGCAGAAAGGCCATTTGTAATATTTGGCCAGGGCGTAATTCTGGGTAAAGCAGAAAAAGAATTTAAAGCCTTCATAGAAAAAGCAGGCATCCCTGCTGCATGGACCATCATGGGCCTGAGTGCATTGCCTTCAGATCATCCGCTGAATGTAGGTATGCTGGGTATGCATGGCAATTATGGGCCCAATGTATTGACCAATGAATGTGATGTATTGATTGCTATCGGGATGCGTTTCGATGACCGCGTTACCGGCCGTTTGGATAAATACGCCAAACAGGCAAAAGTGATCCACCTCGATATAGATCCCGCCGAAGTTGATAAGAACGTAAAAACCGCCGTTCCCGTTTGGGGCGACTGTAAAGAAACCCTGCCCCTGCTCACAGCGCTGGTAGAACAGAAAGTGTATCCCAGCTGGTTGCAGAAGTTCAAGGATATGATGAAGCAGGAAGAAGAAGCCTGTATCATCCCCGAGCTGAACCCTACTACCGAACAAATGACCATGGGTGAAGTGATAAAAGTGCTGAATGAATTGACCGGCGGTGATGCAGTGATCGTTACAGACGTAGGGCAGCACCAGATGGTAGCCTGCCGTTATGCGAAGTTCACCCAGTCGAAAAGCAATATTACCTCAGGGGGTTTGGGCACCATGGGTTATGCCTTACCCGCCGCCATAGGCGCCAAAGTGGGTGCGCCAAACAGGCAGGTAGTAGCCATCATTGGCGATGGTGGTTTCCAAATGACCATTCAGGAGCTGGGAACTATTATGCAATCAGAGATCGATGTAAAGATCCTGATCCTGAACAACCAGTTCCTGGGGATGGTGCGCCAGTGGCAACAACTGTTCCATGACAAGCGCTATTCGTTCGTGGATATTGCCAGCCCCGATTTTGTGCAGGTGGCCAAAGGATACAATATTCCCGGTAAGAGCATTTCAAAAAGAGAAGAACTGAAGAAAGCGCTGACTGAGATGTTGAACACAAAAGGCGCTTACCTGCTCGAAGTGATGGTTGGAAAGGAGAACAACGTGTTCCCAATGGTACCGCAGGGTTGCAGCGTAGCAGAAATCCGTTTAAAATAAAAAGGTAACAGCGAATGGCTATCACAGAAAATAATACCTGGAATACCGCCCTGTACGATAAAAAACATGATTTTGTTTTTAAGTACGGCGAATACCTGGTGCAGCTGCTTACCCCCAAGGAAGGCGAGCGCATTCTGGATGTAGGCTGTGGCACCGGTTATTTGACCAACCTGATAGCCGCTTCCGGGGCTATGGTCACCGGCATGGATAATTCGATAGACATGATCGCGAAAGCCAGAAGCGAATATCCGCACCTGCCTTTCAGGCTGGCCTCGGTAACGGATTTCAAATTCGAGGAGCCATTCGATGCTTTGTTCTCCAATGCCGTACTGCACTGGGTAACCGAGAAAGAGCAGGCCATTCAAAGCATGTACAACAACCTGAAACCCGGGGGCCGACTGGTGTTGGAAATGGGTGGAAAAGGAAATGTGCAGATGATCATCAATGCCTTGAAGAAAGCCCTGGTAAACCATGGCTACCGGTCGAATGCCGCCCGTGAAATATGGTATTTCCCTTCCTTGAGTGAGTACACCGGCTTGCTCGAAAAACAGGGATTCCGGGTCACCTATGCCGCCCATTATAACCGGGAGACCGAACTGAAAGATACCCAGCATGGAATTAAGGACTGGGTACAGATGTTTGGCGGTGCTTTCCTGGAAGGTGTTGAAGCCGCAGCGAAAGATAATATTTTGGAAGAAGTAGAGGAAACATTGCGGCAGACCCAGTTCAGAAACCAGAAATGGTATGCCGATTATAAAAGGTTACGCGTAGTGGCCATTAAAGAAAACTAAAATTGTTATTCATCATTGGAAACCAAGTCACGGTTCAACACCGCGGCCAGGTTGATAACAAGTTAAATTATGAAACAGGAATTCACCGTTACGGTATATACAGAAAATCAGATCGGGTTGCTGAACCGGATCGCCATCATGTTCTCGCGCCGTAAGATCAATATCGAAAGTTTGAATACCTCGCCTTCTGAAATCGAAGGCATCCACCGGTTTACCATTGTGATCAATGAACTGGAAGAAGTGGTGAAAAAGCTGGTGCGCCAGATAGAAAAACAGGTAGAAGTATTGAAAGCCTACTACAATACCAACGACGAGATCGTTTGGCAGGAGCTGGCACTGTACAAAGTACCTACAGATGTAATTGCAGAAAAGGTAAAAGTGGAAAGATTACTGCGCGAGTACGGCGCCCGTGCCGTAGTGATCAGAAAAGATTACACCGTGTTTGAAACAACCGGTCAGCGCGAAGAGATCAACAAACTGATAACGGTGCTGGAACCATACGGCTTGATTGAATTCGTACGCAGCGCCCGGGTGGCCATCATAAAAGCCAGCAAAGGCTTCCATGACAAACTGAAAGAGTTTGAAAAGAAAGAGCCCAGTGAAGAAGTGATAGAGAACGAATACCTGGGCCAGGGCGACCAGGTGTTTACGATGTAAACGTGAAACGCTTAACGCAGAACGCAAAAAAGCTCGTTAAAAACCAATTATACAGGTGAATGGCATTCACCGGACCAAAACAAAAAACCAATAACAATAAACATTCTCAACAATGGCAAAATTAAATTTCGGCGGGGTGGAAGAAAATGTAGTAACTCGTGAAGAGTTCCCACTTGCCAAAGCGCAACAGGTATTGAAAAATGAAACGGTAGCTGTTATCGGCTATGGTGTTCAGGGACCCGGCCAGGCGCTGAACCAGAAAGACAACGGTATCAATGTTATAGTTGGTCAACGGAAAAATTCAAAAACCTGGGATAAAGCGGTGAAAGATGGATTTGTACCCGGCGAAACATTGTTCGAAATCGAAGAAGCATTACAACGTGGTACCATCATTTGCTACCTGTTGAGCGATGCCGCACAAATTCAATTATGGCCTACTGTTAAAAAGCACCTCACTCCTGGTAAAGCATTATATTTCTCTCATGGTTTCGGTATCACCTTCAATGAGCAAACAGGCATCGTTCCTCCCAAGGATGTAGACGTATTCCTGGTTGCCCCCAAAGGTTCCGGTACTTCTTTACGCCGCATGTTCCTGCAGGGTCGTGGCCTGAACAGCAGCTATGCTATTTACCAGGATGCTACCGGTAAAGCAAAAGAAAGAGTTGTTGCATTAGGTATAGCTGTAGGTAGCGGTTACCTCTTCGAAACTGATTTCAAAAAAGAAGTATACAGCGACTTAACCGGCGAAAGAGGCACCCTGATGGGCGCTATCCAGGGCATCTTCGCTGCTCAATACCAGGTATTGCGCAGTAAAGGCCATACACCTTCAGAAGCATTCAACGAAACGGTTGAAGAACTGACCCAGTCATTGATGCCACTGGTTGCAGAAAATGGTATGGATTGGATGTATGCCAACTGTAGCACTACTGCACAACGCGGTGCCTTGGATTGGTGGAAAAAATTCCGCGATGCAACATTACCTGTATTCAACGAATTATATGAAAGCGTTGCTACCGGTAAAGAATCTCAACGTTCTATCGACAGCAACAGCCAGGCCGACTACCGCGAGAAACTGGAAGCTGAATTGAAAGAACTGCGTGAAAGCGAAATGTGGCAAGCTGGTAAAGTAGTACGCAGCCTTCGTCCAGAGAATCAAAAACCGGCTGAAATAACAGCTTAATAAAGCAAAACGCTGAACGCTTAAGGCCGGTCTCATTGGATCTGGCATTAAGCGCTTAAGCGAAAAGATATTAGCCACCGTTCACAAAAAGCATTTGCGTTTACATTGTTCGCGTTAAGCGTTCGGCGTTAAGCAGCGTTTTTTGATAACTAAAACAACGGTGGCTAATTTTTTTTTAACAGGAAATAATATGAGCACATTCACACATACCAGACCTGAACTGGAGTTTCATAAAGCAGCGCTGCGGTTGAAGAAAGTGGTGACGAAAACACCGCTGATGTACAACCACAACCTGTCGAAGAAATACCAGTGCAGTGTGTATTTGAAGCGGGAAGATCTGCAGGTGGTACGGTCGTACAAACTGCGCGGTGCGTATAACATGATGAGCAGTTTACCGCTCGAGCAGTTACAGCGCGGCGTGGTATGTGCGAGTGCAGGCAATCATGCACAGGGTTTTGCCTACTCCTGTAAAAAGCTGCATGTAAAAGGCGTGGTATTCATGCCGATCATTACACCCAGGCAAAAGGTGAATCAAACCAGCATGTTTGGCGAAGATACGATCGAGATCAGGCTGGTGGGTGATACCTTCGATGACTGCGCCATAGCGGCAAAACAGTTCACCGAAGAAAACGGGATGACATTCATTCCGCCCTTTGATGATTACCGGATCATTGAAGGACAGGGAACGGTTGGTGTAGAAATTCTGGAAGAGCAAACGGATATCGATTACTTATTTGTGCCTGTGGGCGGCGGCGGTTTAAGCGCCGGCGTAGGATCTTACTTGAAGACCTATTCGCCCAGGACAAAGATCATTGGGCTGGAGCCGGAAGGTGCTCCCAGCATGTCTGAAGCATTGAAAGCCGGGGCGCCGGTAACACTGAGCGACATCGATCGTTTTGTGGATGGCGCGGCGGTGAAAAGAGTAGGGGATATAACTTTTTCTATTTGTAAAGAGGTGTTGGATGAGATGCACCTGGTTCCGGAAGGAAAGGCCTGTTCTACCATTTTGAGATTGTACAATGAAGATGCGATCGTAGTGGAGCCTGCCGGTGCTTTATCAATTGCAGCGTTGGATGATTATGCCGCTGAGATAAAAGGGAAGACGGTTGTTTGCATTATCAGTGGCAGCAACAATGATATCGATCGCATGCAGGAGATCAAGGAAAGAAGCCTGCAGTATGAAGGGTTGAAACATTATTTCCTGGTACGGTTTGCACAAAGGCCAGGCGCCCTGAAAGAGTTTGTGAACCATGTATTGGGACCCAATGATGATATTACCAGGTTTGAATACATGCAAAAGCACAACAAAGAAACCGGTCCGGCTTTGGTCGGTATCGAGTTAAAGAAAAAAGAAGACTACGATATACTGTTGCAAAACATGCAACGTTATAATATAGACTATACAGCGTTGAATAAGAATGATACGCTGTTTGGGTATTTGGTATAAACATATGTTTCTGTTTTTAAGTGGTAGCCCCAACGGTAACGTCGGGGCTTTTTATGCTTGCTGAATGCTGAAGGCTGAACGCTAACATGCAACACCGAATGCTGAAGGCTGAACGTGCAACGCTTAATTCAATGCAAAACGCTGGATCGAAAGTCATCGGAATGCAGAGCGTCTGGGCTTTATGTAATAATGCGAGCATTGACCATTGCCAGTGCCTATTGCTCATTGCCTATTGCTTATTGCCCATTGCCCATGGCCTTCATTGTCATTTAAGCTATTTATCAAATTATCACATTAAAAAAGCCCCCCAATGAATGGGAGGCTTTGTAAATAAATCCGACGGACGGTTTTCGAACCAAGGATACTGGATTACGGAAGAGTTGCTACTGTTGCATGATATGGTCTTTTCATCGATATTGGACACCGTCAATGTTTGCCAGGGAACGGATCAAACATTTATGGATCTATCTGGACAAATAAAAAGTTGATTGTCCTCATAGATATCGGATTGGTTTTCCCGGATATTGGAACTAACAGGTTAAAATAGTGCACAGGCCGCTGATATTGGATCTTATACATGCTTTGGCTTTTCCCGGATATTGAACGGATCGTGTAAAAATGTACACGGGACGTTGATATTGGATAGTTGCATGTAATGGCTTTTCCCGGATATTGAAATACAGGGATTGGTCTTTCTTGGATTTTAAAATAATAGGCATACACAGTGCACATGGACTGATATTGGATTATACGTGAACCGGTTTTCCATGGATAATGGAAGGCCGACCCCGGTTTCCCGGGATTCTGATAACAATATTTTTAGCTGATAAAATTTAATGGCTGAGCATTGTTAGGAGCGCGCGTTGCTGATCTATTGACATGAAACTAAAACCTAAAGAAATGAAACTTGGCTATGGCTGTTAAACAACAATGGTTAGAATATTTCGAAGAGTATTTGCTTGTATTGCTAGCTAGAAATATTGGATTTTGCGCTGCAAAGTTACGCCGTTATAGCGCAGCCAACAAATGTGTTTGGTAAAACTTATCAACATTTATAACCCTTATTCACAAACGAATAACGAACGTTATTTAGAACACTGGTGAGCGTTAGTGGCTGTATGATAACGATTTAACAAGTGTATTGCGATCGCCCGCAACAGGCTATTGAACAAACTGCGTTTATCATAGTGGTTTAGTCACCGGGCCTTTGAACGGCTGAAATGAAATTCACCGGAAGCGTTTAGGAAATGTTAAAATGAATGGGATGGTTCCCAAGGTTTGAAATTGCTGGCATGCAGGAAAGGGCGCTCATGATGGGAGGCCGTTTTGACATATACAGTAAGCCGGGGAAGGCACTTCCATCCTGGTTGCTGCTACGCTGCCTTTGCAGTATCAGGAAGTGCAGCGGTGGCGCACGTTAAAACTGTGCACACCTGGCATATGTCACTCCCGGAAGGCTCTTTGAAGGTCTGCCAAACCTGGAAGCAATCAGAGCTGTCCGGCTCCAACCTCGGCTTGCCACCTCGGACTTTCGGCCTTCGACCTCGGTTTCCGGCTTCTGAATTCCGGCCTTCCAGCCTCCGGTTTACGTCGTTAAACAATACTAATACTTGTTTGTCATACATTTTAAAAGTTTACTGCAGGAAACAAGGCGGGAAATATTGCGCAGATCATAAAAAACACTAAATACATATCGCTATTTTGTCAAAAAAATTGCACAAAACACCTGTAAATACCCGTTTTTTTTCGTAATTTCAATCGCTTGCTTGCTATGTAATTAAACGATTTTTACTGATTTTTACTATTTATTGAATATTTTTCAAAAAACTATGCATTTCCATGGCAAGTAACCAGGGTTTATACCATCCTTCGTTTGAGCGTGACGCCTGCGGCATTGGATTCGTAGCCAACATTAAGGGGCATAAAAGCCACCAAAACATCAGCGATGCATTAACCATATTGGAAAATATGGAACATCGCGGAGCCTGCGGTTGTGAGAATAATACGGGCGATGGCGCCGGTATTATGATCCAAACTCCCCACGAATTTTTCTTTGACGAGTGCATTAAGCTGGGCGTGCATCTGCCTGCTTTCGGCCGCTACGGTGTTGGGGTGATCTTCTTCCCCCGCGAGATCCGTTTGCGGGAGGAGTGCCGCGATATCTTCAATCGCGCTGCTGAAAAATTAGGACTGGAGATCCTCGTTTACCGGAAGGTGCCCGTGAATCCGGATGGCATTGGCCCCTCAGCATTGAGTGTTGAGCCTGAGATGGAACAGGTTTTCATTGCCTGCCCCGACCACATCAATAACCCCGATGACTTTGAACGCAAATTATTTGTGCTGCGTAACTACGCCAGCCACACCATCAATAACACCGTAAAGAAAGATGCGATCGGTTTTTACATTGCATCGCTTTCTTACAAAACAGTCGTTTACAAAGGGCAGCTCACCAGTAACCAGGTGCGTCCTTACTTCAACGACCTCACCAACAAAAGAATGGTTTCTGCTTTTGGTTTGGTGCACTCCCGCTTCGCTACCAATACTTTCCCCAGCTGGAAACTGGCGCAGCCATTCCGCTTCATTGCACACAATGGTGAGATCAATACGCTGCAGGGTAACCTCAACTGGTTAAAGACCAGCGAACACGGTTTCACATCGCCATACTTCACCAACCAGGAAATGGAAATGCTGCTGCCGATCGTAACCGCCAATCAAAGCGACTCTGCCTGTTTGGATAATATGATCGAGCTGCTGGCACTGACCGGCCGTTCATTACCACATGTAATGATGATGCTGATCCCCGAAGCATGGGATGGTAATGATCAAATGGATCCACTGAAGAAAGCGTTCTACGAATACCACGCTTCTATCATGGAACCCTGGGATGGTCCCGCTTCTATTTCTTTCACCGATGGAAAGATCATTGGCGCTACGCTCGACAGGAACGGTCTGCGCCCTTCAAGATATTGTGTTACCAATGACGATCGCGTGATCATGGCTTCTGAGACCGGCGCCTTACCGGTTGATCCTGCCATCATCATTGAGAAAGGCCGCTTGCAACCCGGTAAAATGTTCGTGGTAGATATGGAACAGGGCCGCATCATCAGCGATGAGGAACTGAAAAATGATATCTGCTCACGCAAACCTTATGGCGACTGGTTGAATCAATACAAGATCCGTTTGGAAGAACTGGATGAACCCCGTGTTGCATTCACCCACCTTTCAGATTCTTCGATCCTGAAATACCAGAAAGCGTTCGGTTATTCAACGGAAGACATCGATGATATCATATCGCCCATGGCTGTTGACGGCAAAGAGCCGATCGGTTCAATGGGTACCGATACGCCGCTGGCTGTATTGAGCGATCAGCCGCAGCATATCTCTTCTTACTTCAAACAATTATTCGCACAGGTAACCAACCCGCCCATCGATCCCATTCGCGAACGCATGGTAATGAGCCTGGCTACCTTTGTTGGAAATAACGACAACTTATTACTCGAAGATCCCAAACATTGCCATACCGTGGCATTGAAACATCCGATACTTACCAGCACGGAACTGGAGAAGCTGCGCAGTATCGATACCGGGATCTTCCAGGCAAAAACATTGCAGACCTACTTCAGGGCCGATGGTAAACCAGGCTCGCTGAAGAAAGGGCTCGACAGGCTTTGCCGCTACGCAGAAGACGCCGTACACGACGGATTCGAAGTGTTGATCCTTTGCGACCGCGCAGTGGATTCTGATCACGCCGCCATCCCTTCCTTACTGGCCACGGCCGCTGTACATCACTATCTTATCCGCAAAGGCCTGCGTGGTAAAGTGGGTATCGTGGTAGAAGCCGGCGATGTATGGGAAGTACATCACTTTGCCTGTTTGCTGGGCTTTGGCGCCACAGCCATCAATCCATACCTGGCGCTGGCTACCATCCGCAACATGAAAGTGAACAACACGCTGCAAACAGAACTTACCTGGGATCAGCTGCGTAAGAATTATATCAAAGCAGTTTGTGACGGTTTGCTGAAAGTGTTCTCAAAAATGGGGATCTCTACCCTGCAATCGTACCAGGGCGCCCAGATCTTCGAAATACTTGGTTTAAATAAAGACCTCGTTGATAAATGTTTCACCGGCGCCGTTAGCCGTATCGAAGGCATCGGCCTCGATGAACTGGCAAAAGAAGCGCTGGCCAAACATTGGTTTGCCTTCAGCCGCAAGGATATACCTGTAGAGCGTTTACCCGTTGGTGGTGTTTACCAATGGAAACGCAAAGGGGAGTATCACCTGTTCAATCCAACCACCATTCACCTGTTGCAGTATGCAACCCGGATGAATGATTACAATACGTATAAGAAATATGCTAAAGCGGTAAACGAGCAGGCAGAGAAAGCGGCTACCCTGCGCGGCATGTTCCAGTTCAAAGTGAACCGGCCTGCCATTTCTATCGATGAGGTAGAACCGGCTGAAAGCATTTTGAAACGTTTTGCTACCGGCGCCATGAGCTTTGGTTCTATTTCATGGGAAGCCCATACTACACTGGCCATTGCTATGAACCGCATAGGCGCCAAGAGCAATACCGGTGAAGGGGGTGAAGATGAAATTCGTTATACGCCATTGCCTAACGGCGACAGTATGCGCAGCGCCATTAAACAGGTCGCCAGCGCCCGCTTTGGTGTAACAAGCTATTATTTAACAGAAGCGGAAGAGCTGCAGATCAAAATGGCACAGGGTGCTAAACCTGGTGAAGGTGGTCAGTTGCCTGGCCATAAAGTAGATGAGTGGATCGGTAAGACCCGTCACTCTACACCAGGTGTAGGTTTGATCTCGCCGCCACCGCACCACGATATTTATTCTATTGAAGACCTGGCCCAGCTGATCTTCGACCTGAAGAACTCGAACCGCGCAGCCCGCATCAACGTAAAGCTGGTATCTAAAGCCGGTGTGGGTACTATTGCAGCCGGTGTGGCGAAAGCCAAAGCCGATGTGATCCTGATCTCAGGTCATGATGGTGGTACAGGTGCTTCACCGATCAGTTCTATTAAACACGCCGGTTTGCCATGGGAGTTAGGTTTGGCCGAATCTCATCAAACCCTCGTGAAAAATAAATTACGCAGCCGCGTGGTCGTACAGGCCGACGGTCAAATGAAAACAGGCCGCGATATCGCTATCGCTACCCTGTTGGGTGCTGAAGAGTGGGGTGTTGCAACCGCAGCGCTCGTAGTGGAAGGTTGTATCATGATGCGTAAATGTCACCTGAACACCTGCCCGGTTGGGGTAGCTACCCAGGATCCTGAACTGCGCAAACGTTTCGCAGGAAACGCCGATCACGTGGTGAATTTCTTCAAATTCCTTGTACAGGACCTGCGTGAGATCATGGCTGAACTGGGCTTCCGCACCATTAATGAAATGGTTGGACAAGCCGATTGCCTGGAAGTACGCGAAGGCATTACTCACTGGAAAACCAGCAAGCTCGATCTGTCGCCCATCTTATATAAAGAGCCGGCTGCTGCTTACACTGGTCTGTATAAAATGGAAGAGCAGGATCACGGTATTGCTGATGTGCTTGACTGGAAACTGCTGGCTGCTGCAAAACCAGCGCTGGAAAAGCAGGAACGCATTTCCGCTTCCTTCCCAGTGAAGAATACCGACAGAACCATCGGTACCATCTTATCGAACGAGATCTCAAAGAAATATAAAGCCGAAGGATTACCGGATGATACCATTCACTTCAACTTTAATGGTACGGCCGGACAAAGCTTTGGGGCTTTCAATACCAAAGGCGTGACCCTTGAACTGGAAGGTGATGCCAATGACTATTTTGGTAAAGGATTGAGCGGCGCGAAGCTGATCGTATATCCGCCCAAGCAGTCGAGCTATGTACCTGAAGAGAACATCATCATCGGTAACGTAGCTTTCTATGGCGCTACCTCCGGTGAAGCTTATATCAGGGGTAAGGCCGGTGAACGTTTTGGCGTTCGTAATTCAGGCGCCCAGGTAGTTGTAGAAGGAGTAGGCGATCACGGTTGTGAATACATGACCGGGGGCCGTGTGGTGATCCTGGGAGCTACAGGCCGCAACTTTGCAGCCGGTATGAGTGGCGGTATTGCTTATATCTATGATGTGAAGGGGCAATTTGCTTCTTTGTGCAACCAGGAAATGGTTGACCTCGATCCGTTGGATGCGGAAGATGCGCAAGCGCTGAATGATATGATCACCCGCCATTACGCATATACCGGTAGTACCGTTGCCCGTTTTGTGTTGGATGATTTCGAGAACCAGTTGAAGAACTTCATCAAAGTGTTCCCGAAAGATTACAAGAAGGCATTGCAGGATAAAGCAAAAGTTAAACAGGGAGCCAAAAAGAAATAATTGGCAATAGCTGCGCAGTGATGAAGGCCCTGAAGTGAGTGACACAAGTAAAGCTGAGAGTAGCACAGCAGCTGGTAACAAACAACATTAACAAACACAAAACGATAAACTGTTAATAGAAAATGGGTAAGCCAACGGGTTTTTTAGAATTTACCAGGGAATTGCCCGGTAAAAAACCAGTAGAGGAAAGGTTGAAAAATTACAACGAATTCATTGAGCGGTACAGCGATGAAAAGCTCAACCAGCAATCGGCACGTTGTATGAATTGTGGCGTTCCTTTCTGCCATAGCGGTTGCCCGCTGGGTAATATCATACCTGAATTTAACGATGCGGTGTACCGCAAGAGCTGGCAGGAAGCGTATGAGATACTGGCTTCTACCAATAATTTTCCGGAGTTCACCGGCCGTATTTGCCCGGCGCCCTGCGAAAGCGCCTGCGTACTGGGCATTAACCAACCGGCGATCACGATCGAGGAAATTGAAAAACATATTATAGAAATAGCTTTTGAAAAAGGATTTGTGAAGCCCCGGAAGCCACATGTGCGTACCGGCAAGAAAGTAGCAGTGGTAGGCTCTGGTCCGGCTGGTTTGGCTGCTGCAGCGCAGTTGAACTATGCAGGTCACTCGGTTACCGTGTTTGAGCGGGACGATCAGCCAGGCGGTTTATTGCGCTATGGCATACCCGATTTCAAACTGGAGAAATGGGTGATCGACAGAAGGATCAAACTCATGGAAGAGGAAGGGGTTACTTTCCGCTGTCATGCCAATGTGGGTGAAAATGTGCGCATCAACGACCTGTTGCGTGAATACCACGCCATTGTACTGGCAGGCGGTTCTACGGTTCCCCGTGATCTCAAGATCCCCGGCCGCGACCTGAAAGGCGTGTATTATGCCATGCAGTTCCTGAAACAGCAGAACAAACGCAATGCCGGCATCGATCCGCTGGCCCACGCGAATATTGAAAGCAATATTTTCAGTGAAAATTTATTAGCTACGAATAAGAATGTAGTGGTAATTGGTGGTGGTGATACCGGCAGCGACTGCGTGGGCACCAGCAACCGGCATAAAGCCAAATCGGTAACGCAGTTTGAGCTGTTGCCCAAACCGCCGGAAGGCCGTAATGATTTTATGCCCTGGCCAACTTACCCTATGATCTTAAAGACCTCTACTTCCCATGAGGAAGGCGCTAACCGCCACTGGGCCATTGCCACCAAAGAATTTATTGGCGATAAAAAGGGCAACCTGAAAGCGCTGAAGGTGGTTGACCTGGAGTGGCAGGTGACGGAAGATGGCAGACCTTCGCAGTTTGTAGAGAAAGCCGGCTCAGAACGCGAGATCCCCTGTGAACTGGCACTGCTGGCCATGGGTTTTGTGCATCCGCAGCATGAAGGTCTGTTGAACGAACTGGGCGTTGATCTCGATAGCAGAGGCAATGTTCGGGCTACTGAAAAAGAATACAAGACAAGCATCAACAAAGTGTTTGTGGCCGGTGATATGCGCCGGGGTCAAAGCCTGGTGGTTTGGGCCATCAGCGAAGGCCGCGAATGTGCCCGCAAAGTGGATGAATTTTTGAATGAAGGGGTATCATATTTAGAAAGCAAGGATCAGAATATTGTATTAGCGATATAAGCTTAAACGGCCGTTTTTGAAGAAGCCACTTCGCGTTTGCGGGTGGCTTTTTTCATTATGATCAAGGGAATAAGGGAAGAAGAATCAATACATTAGTATAAATTATATATGTGTTCGGCGGGCAGGATGATCAGGATTTATGGAGATTTGGTGTTCAATAATACACCTAGTACCGGAAGCGGCTTTAAAAATCACCCCAAAATGGTCAAAAAAGTTCCCGAAGGACGCCTGGCATAAAAAAATGTGCGCAAGACATAAAAAAATGCAGTTTTAGCAATTCGAGGTAAAACGACGGTTAATTTTTGAAGCCATCCAAAAAGGATGGCTTTTTTAATTTCAAAACAATCGTTTATTTAAAGAATGGGCCAGCAAGCAGTTATAACGGATAAGCAAGATAAATGAGATACATATAGTGATTTATAAAATCTAAATTATTTATGATGTGTTATCTTAAAAAATTAATATTTTCGAATAGATAATATTAGATAGTAATAATTACTAATATCATTTCATCTAAACTAAAACAACGGAAAAAAATGAAACTGTCATTCAAATCGGTTATGCCGTTCCTGGTATTGGTAGTACTGGCCCTGGCTGCCATGTTTGTTACACCTGAAGCGGATTATGTTCCGGGCGCAAACGAAACCCAGTATAGTGCAGCAGATATTGCATGGGTACTGGTTTCAACGGCACTGGTCTTTTTAATGACACCTGGTCTGGCCTTCTTTTACGGCGGTATGGTGCATCGTAAAAACGTTATCTCCACAATGATCAAGAGTGTGGTTGCTGCCGGTGTGGTAGGCGTATTATGGGTTGTTGTAGGGTTTAGCATGAGCTTTGGTGAGTCTATCGGCGGTTTTATCGGTAATCCCGGCACCTTCCTGTTTTTCAAGGGGGTGAAAGCCGGCGCTGCCTGGCCTGCTGCCACCACTATTCCCCTGGGTCTGTTTGCCATCTTCCAGATGATGTTCGCTATCATCACCCCCGGCCTCGTGGTAGGTGCTGTAGCTGAACGTATCCGGTTCACTTCTTATATCTTATTCATCGTATTGTTCAGCTTGCTGGTATACGCTCCTGTAGCGCACTGGTCATGGCATCCGAACGGCTTCCTCGCCAAAATGGGTGTATGGGACTTCGCAGGTGGTACCGTAGTGCATATTACAGCCGGTTGTGCTGCGCTTGCAGGCGCCCTGGTGCTGAAACGCAGAAAAGTACACATTGCACAAAAAGAAACCCCTGCGGCCAACGTGCCTTATGTATTGATCGGTACCGGTTTACTGTGGTTCGGCTGGTTTGGTTTTAACGCAGGTTCTGCTGTTGGTGCTTCCGGCCTGGCCGTAAACGCTTTCGGAACGACCAATACTGCAGCTGCTGCCGCTGGTTTGGCCTGGATGTTCTTTGATGTGGTAAAAGGCAAAAAACCTTCCGTATTAGGTTTCTGTATCGGTGCTGTGGTCGGTCTGGTGGCCATCACGCCAGCTGCCGGTTTTGTTGGAATTCCCCAAAGTATCATTATAGGTGTTGTAGGTGCCATTATTTCGAATATCGCGGTAAGTATTAAACAAAGGTCTACCCTCGACGATACGCTCGATGTATTCCCCTGCCATGGTTTAGGCGGTATCGTAGGTATGTTGCTGACCGGTGTATTTGCCAACGAACTGGCGCATGGCATTAAAGGCGGCCCGCAAGGTTTGTTCTACGGTAATCCTTCTTTCTTCTTTACCCAGTTCAAAGCAATGGCTATCGTGGTTTTATACAGCTTCACTGTTTCTTTCCTCATATTCAAATTCATCAACTTCATTCTGCCTTTACGTGTTACTGAAGAAGAAGAAGAGCTCGGTCTGGATGAAACTCAACACAATGAGAAGTATTTACAAGGCACTTTGCTGGTAAATGGTGAGAATGGTAAACTGGTTGAGAAACCTGTAGAGTTCTAAAAAGTAAAAAAGGTACAGCTTTAAAGAAAGATCGACGCTTCTGACACAAGTCCGGTCTTTGCATAAGAAAGTATCCACAAGGTAATTTCCCTAAACGGTGAGAAGGAACTGGTTGAAAAAACCGGTAGGAGTTCTACAAAAGAAAAAGGTACAGCTTTAATAAAAGATCGAAGCTTCTGACACAAGCCCGATCCTTATCACCGTACCCTTTTCATTAACACTTAAAATCTAACTGCAATGTTAAGAAAAATTTCTTCATTGGCCATCTTTAGCGTGGCCCTGGGTTCCTATGTACACGCACAAGATTCTACGAAAAAAGCAGCTCTGAATATTACTGGTTCTGTTGACGCATATTATCGCTATAATTTTCATAATGCCAAAGATTCCGGCTATCTGAATAATCTTACCAGTTTTACCAACTCGCACAACTCGTTCGAGCTGGGGATGGCATCGGTAAAAGCCGAGTATACTACTGGTAAAGTTACCGGGGTTGTTGACCTGGGTTTTGGCAGAAGGGCAGAGGAGTTTTCCTATAATGAAAAAGGAAATGGCCTGGGTACCGCCATCAAACAGGCCTATATCTCGGTAGCAGCTTCTGATAAATTGAAGTTCACCATGGGTAAGTGGGCTACGCATGTGGGTTACGAGCTGGTAGATGCCTATCTGAACCGAAACTACAGTATGTCGTATATGTTCTCATTCGGTCCCTTCTTTCATACCGGTTTGAAGGCGGAGTATACGGCAGGAAATTTTGGTTTTATGCTGGGTGTGGCCAACCCCACAGACAATGTAACCGCCAGTTTCGCCAAGAAAATGGTGCTGGGCCAGGTTAGCGCCACCGGCAGCGACGGTAAAATAAAAGCCTACCTGAATTATGTAGGTGGCAAAGACATGGGTGAGAATAACATTAACCAGGTTGACCTCACCGTTACCGGAACCATCAGCGATAAATTCAGCATTGGTTATAATGGCACCATGCAGTCGGTAAAAGCGGTTGGTAAAAGCAGTGGTGACTCCTGGTGGGGATCTGCTGTTTACCTGAACGTAGATCCTTCCAAAGTGTTCGGGTTGACTTTGCGTGGTGAATATTTCGATGATAAGAATGGGGTGTCCGGATTAGCGACGGAGGATTATGCAGGTATGGCTACGAGTGTATTTGCCGCTACTTTATCGGGTAATATCCGCATCGATAACCTCACGATCATCCCTGAGTTCAGGTTAGATAATTCGAAAGAGGCCATCTTCATGAAGAATCCAAATGAAGGCGTAAAAAGCACAGGTACTTTCCTGCTCGCAGCAACCTGGCATTTTTAACTGCTGATAAGAAGAATACAATTTTTTACAGTCCATACAAGGGCCGTGACCCAAACCAGCCAGCTTATTGATTAAATGGAAAGAGGATATTTCCTGCTGTGGAAATATCCTCTTTTGTTAGCCGGAGAGCAGAACAATTTCAGCAGAATGATTGTATTATATATAATATTATATATTTCATAATTGCCATGATGACGCCAAAAAATGGTACTTTTGACAATAATCGATTGGTATTTTAATTATCTAATGGCAATATTTGATGTGGTAGTTTAAAATAACAATACATTGCATTTTTCATAATGTATGAGTTGGAATCCGGAAGAAGCAGGCGATGGCATATGAAAAAGGCAGAAGACTAAAAAGAGAAGACGGTTGACACTTTTATATATTGATCACGATTGTTTGCCGAACGCCGTTGACAGACGATGGTGTTTATATTCAAGTATGACCAAAACTAACTAAGCGCTGTGCGGTAATATGTGAAATAGTATTTAATGCTTTTTTTCATTACCGTTGTTTTAGTTATCAGAAAACGCATCCGTTTCGCCGGGTGCGTTTATTTTTTGGGTCAATGGCGAATGGCCAATGGTCAATATGCTCGCGTAGCTTTTCGCATAACAAGAACGGGCAACCCCGTGCTGTGGTTACCCGTTTTTTGTGAGCTGAGGGGCCTCGGTAAATTATTGACCATTCACCATTGACCATGCAGGACCTAAGCCGAATTCCTGCCGGCATTGATAATGCCAAACGAACTGCGGATGACCAGCTTCTCAAAAGTTTCTTTATGTTGTGGAGGTGCATTTTGTTCTTCCATCTGGCGGATACGCGCCATAGCGTATTGCTGAATCGTGGTCAGCGGTAATACGATGCGTTCGCGCATTTGGATCGACAACTGCTCAACCGGATAATCGGCCATCAATTCGCTTTTGCCGGAGATCAGGAAGATATATCGTTGCGTTAGTTCATATTCTTTATAGATCAGGTTCCAGATCTCGCCGTAGCGCGGGTCTTGCGCCAGGTATTCCGTTAAGGGGAAAAAGCATTTCTTCATCGCCATTTCGCAATTATCGATCAGCGTTTTAAAGAACAGCGAGTGGCGGTATACTTTCTTGATTTCGTTCAATTTGCCTTTTTTCTCCATGGCCTGCAAAGCAGTGCCCACGCCGTAATATCCGGTAACGTTTTGTTTTAACTGGCTCCAGGCGCCAACAAATGGAATGGCCCGCAGATCCTTTAACGACAGCTTCGAGGAAGAACCGCGTTTAGCCGGCCGGCTGCCGATATTGGTTTGGCTGTAAAATTTGAGCGGACTGATATGTGCCAGATATTCTAAAAAGTCTGGATTGTTCTTCAGTTCATTATAGGCTTTCAATCCTTCGGCCGCCAGCTCGCCTAGTATCACTTCTTCTTCTTTGGTAAGCGTTTTATCATTATCGGCAAACACATCATTCGAAATACCGGCATTCAATAACTGCTCGATATTGTACTGGGCAGAATCAATGGTGCCGAAATTGGAACTTACGGTTTGGCCCTGGATGGTCAATTGAATTTCTTTGTTGGAAATGTTCTTGCCCATGGAGGCATAGAACTTATGCGTTTTACCGCCACCACGGGCCGGAGGACCGCCGCGGCCATCGAAGAATACGACATCGATGCCATATTTTGCCGAAATGCTGGTGAGCTTTTCTTTGGCTTTGTAAATGCTCCAGTTGGCCATCAGGTAACCGCCGTCTTTGGTGCCATCAGAAAAACCAAGCATGATGGTCTGGCGGTCTTTCCGTTTTTGCAGGTGCTTGCGATAGGTTTCGTTCTCATACAATTCCTGCATAATATCGGCTGCTTCCTGCAGGTCGTCGATGGTTTCAAACAGGGGCACAATATCAATGGTAAGCTCATCACTTTTCCAGCCGCAGAGTTTGAACAGTCCGTATACCTCCAGCATATTCAATGCGCTGTTGCACTGGCTGATGATATAGCGGCTGCAGCCTTCAATGCCATTGTATTGTTGAATTTCTTTGATGGTCTTAATGGAAAGCAGGGTGTCTTTTTCAAGGCCGTCTTCGAATACATGTCCGCCAATATCACCGCTGGCTTTTGAAAGCAGCTTTTTCTTTTCGTCGGCGGAAAGCGTTGCATAGTTACGGGGAAGGATATCTGTTTTTTCAGCGATAGCTTCCAGTACTTTATTGTGAACGCTGCTGTCCTGCCGGATATCGAGGGAGGCGAAGTGCAGGCCAAATACATGCACTTTATTGATCAGGCTGTCTACCAGGTGCTGGAATAATCCATTATGCTGGTAGATCAGGATCTCTCTTATTTTTTGTAATGCATCGAGTATGCCCTCTTTGCTTAAGAAGGTGCGCTGACCGGGAATGAAAATATTTTCGTATAACTGTTTTTCCAGGTCGGCCAGAATGGTGTCGATACCCTTAAACGTGAGCCTTCTTTTCAGGCGGCGTACTTCGAGGTAATAACATTTTATAATGCTGCCACGCAGGGCATCGGCTACTTTAAGGGTGGTATCAACGGTTACGTTGGGATTGCCGTCGCGGTCGCCACCCGGCCAGAAACCCATGGTGATCACCGGGTTGGTGTCGGGGATCATTTGCGGGAACTGGTTATTCAGGAAGGTGAGGATACGGCCGGCCGCATTGTAGAATACGTTTTCGAGGTACCAGATAAGGCTGATGGCCTCATCGTATGGTGTTGGTTTTTGTTTTTTGAAGAAAGGCGTTTTACCCAGCTGTTGCAAGTACATGTTGATCTGGTTGGTATTGTTTTCAGCCAGCGCTTTCGACAGGTCGTTTATGATACCCAGGACCGGACCGGGGTAGAACTGGGTAGGGTGGGCGGTTAGCACCAACCGGATGGAAAAGTCTTCCAGCTTTTTAGCCAGTGCTTCCTGTTTGCCTTCCTGTATAACATCAGATGCCAGGTATTTAAGCGTACCAATGCCATTGAGGTCATTGATCTCCCTGAAAGAAGCATCTTCCAGGGCGTCGAATAAAACTACCTGCCGCTCAACGTATTGAATGAAGCGGAACAACAGGTCGAGTTTATCCTGTTCCTTCGTATAGGATGTATGTTTTTCAAAGAATTCCTCAATGATCTGCGTAGGGCTCTGCTTCTTTTTATACCCTTCTTCACAATTGTTTAAAAGCAGGGAAAGAAGAATACCGGTCTTTTCAATCCGGTGGAACGGGAGCGAGGTAAACAGGCTGTTGTAGAGCTGAAATTTTATGCCTACGTGGTTTTTAAATTGCTGCAGTCCTCTTGATGACTGGTGGTCCATGTAATTTCGAGTTTATGGCATTAATGCAAAAATATAGCAAGCAGCAAAGAAAATCGGGGAATGAAAGTACGTTGAAAAAATTAAATAGGAGCAGGTTACATTGATTTGTTTTTAATAATGCCATAAAACCCTTGTATTTACTGGGTTTCAGGCAACCCGGAAATAGCGGAGTGGTCAAAAAAAATTAAAAACTAACAAATGTTATAGACTTTTGGTGTTATCTTTGGTTATATCCAAACACAAAGTGGTACAATTTCAACATATCATTCTTTCATCCAGCACAGTAGCTTCCACAGCTACAACTACCACTATTACAACAACCCGTTAAGGGTTGTACATTTCCATATTACCAACTGGGGTTTCACCTACCTTCATCCCGCAAAGCGGGAAATAAGATCACGAAAGCAAGGTATTCAACTAATTTCAAATCAATTTAATTTCAGGTTATGCAGGTTTTAAAGTTCGGCGGTACTTCAGTAGCAAATGCCGAGAACATGAATAAGGTAAGCGGTATTGTTCAACAGGCTTTAGTACGTTTGCCCCAGGGTAAAACGATTGTTGTAGTATCAGCTTTAGGTGGTGTAACTGATGTATTATTACAAAGTGGTGGTATGGCTGCTGCCGGTGATGAAAGTTATAAAGAGCTGTTGCAGAAAGTGGAACAACGCCACCTGGAAGCGGTAAAAGCGCTGATACCAGTAACCCAGCAAAGCAGTGTACTAAGCTGGGTAAAGCAACGCTGTAATGAAATAGAAGATATTTGCAATGGTGTGTTCTTACTCGGCGAATTAAGCGCCCGCACCAAAGACCGCATTGTAAGTTTTGGCGAATTGCTTTCCTCTAAAATAATTGCCGCCCATTTAAATGCACAGGGCGTTGAAAATACCTGGGTCGACTCCCGTGAGATCATTCGTACCGATACGCATTATGGAAGCGCTGCCGTAGACTTTGCGATTACCAATTCCCTCTGTCATGATTTCTTTTCGGCCGCAGCTGCCCGTTTGTTCATTGTACCGGGCTTTGTAGCTGCTGATGCCAAAGGCAATACCACTACCCTGGGCCGCGGCGGCAGCGATTATACAGCCGCAATCATTGCCGGCGCCATGAATGCATTAACCCTCGAAATATGGACTGATGTAAGCGGTATGATGACGGCCGATCCGCGCTTGGTGCCAAATGCCCGGATATTACCGCATATTTCCTACCAGGAAGCCATGGAACTGTCGCATTTTGGCGCCAAAGTAATTTATCCGCCTACCATTCAACCGGTAATGAGTAAGAACATTCCGGTATGGATCAAGAATACCTTTGCTCCCGAAGATCATGGAACTGTGATCGAGAACGATGTGCATAAAAACGGCAATAACATCCGCGGCATTTCCAGCATCAATAAAATTGCCTTGCTGAGCCTTGAAGGAAGCGGCATGGTAGGCATTCCCGGTTTCTCCCGCCGTTTATTTGAATCCCTGGCCAATGACCTTATCAATGTGATCCTCATTACTCAGGGATCTTCAGAGCATTCTATCTGTGTAGGTATCGACGAAGCCCTGGCCGATAAAGCTAAGCTGGCGGTTGACAGAACATTTGCCTATGAAATAGAAACCGGCCGTGTTGAACCTTTACGGGTTGAAAAAGGACTGGCCATTGTAGCCCTTGTTGGCGATAATATGAAAAGCCACCCGGGCATCAGCGGAAAAATGTTTGGCGCTATTGGCCGCAATGGGGTGAATGTACGTGCTATCGCCCAGGGTTCTTCGGAAAGAAATATCTCCGCCGTGATCGCAGCTGCTGATGTTAAAAAAGCCATTAACGTATTACACGAAGATTTTTTTGAAACTACCTATAAACAAATTAACCTGTTTGTGGCCGGTACCGGTAATGTGGGCAGTAAACTGCTGGCGCAACTCAAACAACAGCAACAGTACCTGCAACAAAATATGCGTTTACAGGTACGCATAGTAGGTATGGCCAACAGTAAAAAAATGGTGTTCAGTGATGAAGGCATTGAGCTGGATAACTGGCGCGATCATTTGCAGAAGGGGGAGGCCAGCGACCTGGCCAAATTTGTAGAAACCGTGCGCTCGAAAAATCTGCGCAACTCGGTATTCGTTGATGTTACTGCCAATGAAATGGTGGCCCAGGTCTATGACCAGCTGCTGGCAAAAAGTATTTCGGTTGTAGCCTGTAATAAAGTAGCCTGTTCTTCTGCATATGTTTATTATAAAAAGCTGAAAGACCTGGCCCGTGAATACAATGCCTTCTTCCTCTTTGAGACGAACGTGGGGGCAGGTTTACCGGTGATAGGCACCCTGAATGACCTCTTGCGCAGCGGCGATGTGGTTACCCGTATAGAGGCGGTGCTGAGCGGAACCCTGAACTTTGTATTTAACAATTATGATGGCACCCGCAGTTTTGCGCAGGTGGTAAAACAGGCCCAGGATGAAGGTTATACCGAGCCTGATCCCCGCTTAGACCTGAGTGGAACCGATGTTATGCGTAAGATCATGATCCTGGCCCGGGAAGCCGGTGAGCACCTGGAAATGGAAGACATCAGCAACAACAGCTTTATGCCCGCTTCGTGTATGGTAGGCAGTGTGGATGATTTTTATAAGGAAATGGAAAAGCAGGAAAAGCATTTTAAAGAGATCTACCAGCAGGCAGCTTCAGCGGGTAAGAAACTGAAGTTTGTTGCGAAATACGAAGGCGGAAAGGCTTCGGTGGGTTTGCAGCATGTTGATTCGCAGTCTGATTTTTACCATTTGTATGGGAAGGATAATGTGGTACTGTTCTATACCAACCGTTACCCCGATCAGCCTTTGGTGGTAAAAGGGGCAGGGGCTGGCGCGGAAGTAACCGCATCCGGTGTGTTTGCAGATATTATCCGGGCAGCGCACTAAATACAAATGTGCTGATGTGCTGATGTGCTAATGTGCTGATATGCTAGTGTGCAAAGGACCACAATCAAATACAGAAAGGACAAACGAGTCAAACAAGTTAAACGAATAAAATGGCAAATGAAATAAAAGGCGTGCAGGTTTTTGCACCGGCAACTGTAGCCAACCTGGTTTGTGGATTTGATGTATTGGGAATGGCACTGCAGGAACCGCAGGATGTAATGACCGTACGGCTGCGTGAACAACCCGGTATCGCCATACAACATGCCGACGGTTA
Source organism: Longitalea arenae (assembly GCF_016924755.1). Classification (GTDB taxonomy): domain Bacteria; phylum Bacteroidota; class Bacteroidia; order Chitinophagales; family Chitinophagaceae; genus Niastella; species Niastella arenae. The sequence continues at coordinate 101,327 of NZ_JAFFJX010000009.1, forward strand.
TGATCTGCCGGTAGAACCGGAAAAGAATGTAGCTGGCGCTTCCCTGCTGGCTTTGATGGACGAATGGAAAGAGAAAGTAGGTTTTGAAGTGATCATTGATAAACGCATTAAACCCGGCAGCGGCCTGGGGTCCAGTGCCGCCAGCTCGGCCGGGGCAGTGGTTGCTGCCAATCATTTGCTGGGAAATCCGTTCAGCAAGGAAGACCTGGTAAGGTTTGCCATGAATGGCGAGAAAGTAGCATCAGGTGTAAAACATGCCGATAATATCGCCCCCTGTATCTATGGCGGTATAACGCTTATCCGTTCAATTTTTCCGTTGGATATCGTACAACTGACTGCACCGCCCATGTATGTAACCGTGGTGCACCCGCAGATAGAAGTGCGCACGTCCGATGCCCGGCAGATCCTGCGGAAAGAAGTACAGTTGAAAGCCGCGATCAAACAATGGGGCAATATCGCCGGCCTGGTAGCGGGTTTCATGAAGAATGATTATGCGCTGATCGGCCGCTCATTGGAAGATGTGATCATTGAACCTGTACGCAGCATCCTCATTCCCGGCTTCGATGACGTTAAAAAGAAAAGCAAGGAGGCAGGTGCATTGGGCGGCGGCATTTCCGGTTCAGGCCCTTCTGTATTTATGCTTAGCAAAGAGGAGGCGGTGGCCAAAGGCGTTGAAAACATCATGACAGATGTTTATACGCGGCTCGGCATAGAGTTCAAGACCTATGTAACGAATATCAATTATAACGGAGCGAAAGTAATTAGCTAATTAGCTAATGTGCTGATGTGATAATGGAAAGGCAAAGCCGAAATTGGCTATCAACACAGAAATATCAGTTTGTATTTTCATTAGCATATTAGCAACTGATCACAACTTGTCCCGCTCTGGGGATTATCGAATTATCACATTATCACATTGACCAATGAAGTATTACAGTTTAAATAAACAATCGCCGGATGTAGATTTCAAGGAAGCAACCATCAAAGGGCAGGCGCCTGACAAAGGCTTGTATTTTCCGCAAACTATTCCGGTACACGACCCGGCTTTTTTTGAGAACAGCTGGGAGTATAGCAATGAAGAAATTGCTTTCCGCCTGATCCGGCCATATATTGGCGGAACCATTCCGGATGAGGCACTCCATGGCATTGTAAAAGAAACCATCAACTTTCCCATTCCCCTGGTGCCGGTCAGTGACCGCATATTTTCGTTGGAATTGTTTCACGGGCCCACGCTGGCGTTTAAAGATGTTGGCGCCCGTTTCATGAGCCGTTGCCTGGGTTATTTTGCCCATGAGCGCAGCGAGAAAGTGGTGGTGCTGGTAGCTACTTCGGGCGACACCGGCGGCGCCGTTGCACATGGTTTTTATGATGTGCCCGGCGTGGAAGTGGTGATCCTGTATCCCTCCGGAAAAGTAAGCTCGGTACAGGAAAAACAGCTGACCACATTAGGTAAAAATATTCATGCGCTGGAAGTAACCGGTACATTTGACGATTGCCAGCAAATGGTAAAGCAGGCATTTGCCGATGAAGCGCTCAACAAAAAGATATTTGTCACTTCAGCCAATTCCATTAATGTAGCCCGCTGGTTGCCCCAGCAGTTCTATTACGCATTTGCCTGGAAGCAATGGGCAGATAAGGAGAATCCCCCGGTCATATCGGTACCCAGCGGCAATTTTGGAAATATCTGTGCCGGCTTACTGGCACATGTTTCCGGTTTACCGGTGAAACATTTTATTGCTGCCTGCAACGCGAATGCCGTAGTCCCTTCCTTCCTGGCCAGCGGTGATTATCAACCGAAAAAAGCCGTTGCTACCATTTCCAACGCGATGGATGTGGGTAACCCAAGCAATTTTGTGCGAATACTTGAACTATTCCACCACAAACTGGGTGATCTGCGTAATGTATTGACCGGCTACAGCATTTCAGATGATGAAACAAGAGTGGTGATGAAGGACGTATATCAGCAATTCAGGTACCTGCCCGATCCGCATGGCGCCGTTGGCTACCTGGCACTGGAACGTTATTTACAGGAACATGCCGGCGATAAGGGAATCTTCCTCGAAACAGCGCACCCGGTGAAGTTTTATGATGTGGTAGAGCCCGTTATAGGCGAACAGGTGCCGGTGCCTGCAAGCATCGAGGATCAATTGAAGCTGAGTAAAAAGAGCCATGTTATGCCGCCTGAGTATGCTGCTTTAAAAGAGGCCTTGTTAGCGAAATATTAAAATACCTCTATAGATAAAGAAAGGTAGGGCTTTTTGCATCGGCCCTACCTTTTTAATATAAAAGAATAATGAAGGTTTATTAAACGATCCCCGCCAGCTCGAGGCTTTTCTTTTTCAGTTTCCGCACTTCCACATCTTCAATGACGGCTTCCGGCGACAGGATCAGCGAAGTTTTGTTTTCGCGCCACCAGCTGTTTTGCGCCAGTTCATTAAAGTGAAGCACACCTACCAGGTATTTACGGTCGGTTTCTGCATGCCATTCTTCAATCCATTCAAATTTCTCTTTCGGAATAAATTTCCAGTCATCAAAGCTCACATACACGCGTACATAGAAATCATTGGTGAGCTCATTGGGCGTATGGTGATACAATTTCTTGTACTCATATTTATATTGATAGCGCAGGGCAGAGAGGTCGCTTAATACGGCAGAAGCGGTAGGGAAACTGCCGGCGCCTTTGCCATAGAAAAATTGTTTATCGGCGAAACCACTTTCTATCACAACGCCATTGTATTCATTTTTTACAAAGGCGAGGTGATCATCCTGCTTTACAAATTGAGGTAATACAAATGCTGCTACTTTTCCATTTTCGAGTTTCTTCGCCTGGGCTACCAGTTTAATATCGTAATGTTTTTCGGTGGCAACCAGCGCATCGTTTTGATGAATATTCTGAATGCCGTTAAATACCACTGCGTCGGGTGATACTACAATGCCATAAGCATGGGTGAGCAGGAAATTCCATTTGTTGGCTGCATCAAATCCTTCCACATCGAGGGTAGGGTCGCTTTCAGCAAAACCCAGCTGTTGGGCCAGTAACAATGCTTGTTGAAAGTCGAGCTTGTCTTCAAACATCTTGGTAAGAATGAAATTGGTAGAGCCGTTGACGATCGCCTTGATGGAGTGTAAGAGATCATTATCGTAGTATTCTTCAAGATTGCGGATGACCGGGATGGAAGCGCAGGCGGCAGATTCATAGAGGAAGGAGCGGCCGGTTAATTTTTGCAGGCCCAGTAATTCTGGTAAATGCTCTGCGATCATCTTCTTACTGGCGCTTACGACATCTTTTCCATGCTTCAATGCCGTAGAAACGATCTCGAAAGCGGGTTCCGATTCGTTGATCACTTCCACGATCACATTGATCTCAGGATCATTGAGCAATTCATCTTTATCGGTGGTGAACAATGTATCCGGGGCATTGCGTTTTTTTCCGGGGTTCTTTATACAGACCTTTTTAATAGTGGCTTTCAGCGAAGGTGTTTGTTGTAATACTTTATACAAACCTTCTCCTACTACACCAAAACCAAATAAACCGATTGTTAATGACTTGTGTGCGTCCATATGATAAACTGATTTGCTAATTTGATAATTTGCTAATGTGCTAATTTGAATGAGATATAATCCGCGATGTTTTGGCCTTTAGTTTTTTCCTTCAGCGTTATGCCTTCTTACATTTCTACCGACCATTCATCTTCCACGATCTGCCAGTCGTTGAACTGTTCTTTACCGCCGCGGATCTTCCAGTCAGAATCGATGGTTAATTTTGAGCTGATGCCACCGCGTGGATTGCAAACCATCACCAGCCGTAAGCGGGCAGGTTCATATACAGCGATCAGATCATCATAAATGATGTTGATCAGTCTCTCGTAAGACACCACGATGTTGCGCAGCTGGAAAACATAATGTTTCAGCGATTTCAATTCAATGATCTTCTTACCGGGATAGAAAGTGCAGTAGATCACTGCAAAATCAGGTTGCTCCTTAACACCCAGAAAAGTGAACTCAGGTATTTTGATCTTGATCTCATACGCCTGGCCAGTGGGGTTAGGGATCGGTTTTAAGATACTACGGTCTATATCCTTGTAGGTTTTAACAGGTTCCCGGGTAATTTGTTCAGACATGTTTTTTGCTGTTTAAAAAATACGGTAATGGCTATACTTTCCCTTTTGTTAACAAGGCACTGCCTTGTCTGCAGCTGCTGTGATCACTGCGTTGGTCTTTTCCAATGCCTGTTGCAGATCCTGTAACAGATCGCCGGCATCTTCCAGGCCGATACTTAAGCGAATGAGGCTGTCGGTAACACCGGCTGCGCGGCGTTTTTCTGCCGGAATGGTTTTGTGCGTCATGCTGGCTGGATGGCTTACCAGGCTTTTAATGCCCCCCAGGCTTTCGGCCAGTTTGAATAAGCTGGTGCTGGTGACAAAAGCGGTGGCTGCTTCCGCCGTATCTTCCTTCAGCGAAAAAGAAACGATGCCGCCAAAACCCCTGCTTTGCTTTTTGGCAATGGCATGATTATGATGATCCTTCAAGCCGGGATAATATACTTTATCAACGGCCGGGTGTTGCTGCAGGAATTCGGCTACTTCCTGTGCGCTTCGGCAATGTTGTTGAATGCGCAGGTGCAGGGTTTCAATGCCGCGGATCACCAGCCAGCTGTCGAAGGGAGCCAGGATGGCGCCACAGGCATTTTGATAGAATTTGATTGTATCGCCCAGTTCCTTGTCTTTCGTCACTACCAGGCCGGCAATGAGGTCGCTGTGACCGCCCAGGTATTTGGTGGCAGAATGCACTACAATATCAGCTCCCAGCGAAATAGGTTGTTGTAATGCCGGTGAAGCAAAAGTGTTATCCACGCAAAGTAAACAGCGGTTGGCTTTGGCGATCTGTGCGATGGCTTCTATATCAGAGATCTTTAACGTTGGATTGGTAGGTGTTTCGAGCCAGATGAGTTTGGTGTTCGGTGTAATGGCGTTGAACACTTTTTCAGGATCGGTAGTATCAACAAAGTGTATGGTAACCCCATATTGCTGGTACACCTGGGTGAATAACCGGTATGCCCCTCCGTAGATATCGTCTACAGCTACAATTTCATCGCCGGGCTTTAACAGTTTGGCAATGGCGTCAATAGCCGCCAGTCCGCTGGAGAAGGCAAGTCCCACCTGGCCACCTTCCAGTTGAGCGATCAGCGTTTCGAGCGTAGCTCTGGTAGGGTTATTGGTTCTTGCATAATCAAACCCTTTATTAACGCCAGGCGCTTCCTGTACGAAGGTGGAGGTTTGATAAATAGGTACCGATACGGCGCCGGTCAGTGCATCTACAGGGATGCTGTGAATGAGTTGTGTTGTCGCTTGCATGATAAACATTTTTTTGCTTCCATCCCTTTGCGTTAGGAAGTGGAAATGATAAATTGATTAAACAGTTGTACGTTGGCCAGTCATGTTATATCGACTATGCATTGTACATGTTCGCGACAGCACTTATCAAGAGTGTTCTTACAGGAGGAGTGTATTTTATTGTGAGCAGATCTTTTTGGGTTGATCTGGATCTTGCGATTCGTCCGTTACCTTCGCCCCCTGGCGGCTTTGGCGGATACAATAAAAAAAGCTCTTCCGTAAGTCAGAAGAGCCTTTCAATATGTTGTAATTCAGTATTGTAGAAGCTTTTATCTGACTTATCTGTCCCGCCTTCCGCGGGATGGAGTTGGCACCTTACAGCGGTTCTATGGAGAACCAGCGTGCAGGTTGTCAAGGCTTCATCGGGCCATTTCCCTCAGCCTTTCTTGATAAGCGATGTGTAAAGAACTGGTGCAAAGATAATCACCGTTTCTAAATTGTCAAATTTCTTTTTAATATGACTGTCTAACCGGTTAAAACAGGTAACAAAAAAAATCCTCCCGACAGGTCGTTCGGGAGGATCCTTTAATGTATCCATTTAAGAATTTGCAAGGGCTATATGCGAGCCAGTTGGGTAGAGTTCATTAGAAGCGGTAGCCAACTGAAATGCCAAAACCGGTATTTTTGATTTTGGTGTTATCAACCTTTTCGCCATCAATTTTAGGGAACAGGTTAGACATACCAAGTTGAGCGTTCAACTGGAAAGACAGTTTGCTGCTCAATTCATAACCAGCTGTCAAGTTACCACCAAAGTCTAAGCCTTTCATGTACCAGGCATCACCGTTGGCAAACTCTGTGGCTTCTTTTTGATCCAGATCATTGCTGAATTTGATATCTACATCTTCACCGTCGCCTTTAATTTTTCCGCCGATACCGAAACCAACGTAGGGACCAACACCCAGGATCAGTTTACCTGCTCCTAATGTAGGTTTGTAAATAAAGCTAACTGGCACTTCAATGTAAGAAAGGTTGAACTTACCGTCGCCTTCTTCAGCTTTAGCACCTTTTGTGCTGAATAATAAACCAGGTTGGAGATAAAAGTCGGTGGCAACTGGGATCTCAGCATTTGCACCGATATGAAAACCTGTTTTCATTTTGAATTCGAGATCTTCACCACCCAGTTCACCATTCAGGTTCTGGAAGTTAACGCCGGCGCGGATACCAAAGGTCGTTTTAGCATCCTGGGCTTTAGAGGTTAAAGCAAATGCAGTGGTTGCCAAAGCAAGCAACAAAACTTTTGATTTCATAACTAATTGATAGGGTTTTTTAATTGTTAATTAGGAAATGGATTTTTAACGGGATACATTTAAGCTTAAGGCTTGCTAATAAACGCATGATAAACGTTTAAATTGCGTAGGTGTTTACCCCTAACCTGAAAAACCTTTGTTTATTTTAAAACAAAAGCCGTCCCGATATACCGGAACGGCTTTATTGTGTTTCTTATACGATTATTCGTTTACCTGGCTCAGGAAATTTTCCATCACCGAGCCCAATCCTTAAAAGCGATATCCCAAAGAGATGCCAAAACCAGTGTTCTTCCATTTGGTATCGTCGGAGACGCCAGTAACTTTAGGATTGATCTTTACCATGCCTAATTGCGCATTCAACTGGGCAGAGAACTTACTGGTGAATTCATAACCAACCAGGAAGTTGCCACCAGCATCAAACCGCTTAAGATAGGGGGTAGCACTATTCCACTGTGCACTAGTTACCTCTTTTTCGAACTCAATATCAGTATCATCTCCATTTGTGTCAGAGATTTTACCTCCCACAGCAAATGCAACGTAGGGTCCTATGCCGAGCAATAATTTGCCTGCGCCCAACGCGGGTTTGTACAGAAAATTGATGGGTACTTCTACATACGATAATTTCACCTTGACATCATCGTCTACATCACTTTTTGCTCCTTTGGTTGAGAACAAAACACCGGGCTGTACGTAAAAATCGGTGGCTACCGGTATTTCTGCATTTACACCAACATGAAACCCGGTTTTGATCTTGTTATCAAGGTCGGCGCCGCCTGCATTCTCCCCGTTAATGTTCTGAAAGTTAACGCCAGCACGTAGTCCAAACGTAGTTTTGTCCTGCGCTTTGGTGCCAACTGCAAGTGCTGTAGTTGCCAGTGCAAACAAAATGGCTTTTGTTTTCATAACTAATAGTGTTGAAGGTTTTTGAAAAAAATTCAAATGATGGTATTTCTAATTAATATAGCAATTATTGACCAGCTTCTTTCTTCGCATCTGCCTTCATCTTTTCATTGGCAGTGATCAAAAAGTCTACACGGCGGTTTTGTGAACGTCCATCTTCTGTATCGTTGGTAGCTACCGGTGCAGTTTCTCCAAAGCCTTTAATTCTGATACGGCCGCTGGCAACGCCTTTGTTCCGTAAGAAAGCGGCTACAGATGAAGCTCTTTTTTCAGAAAGGGTCTGGTTGTATTCATCCGAACCTTTGCTGTCGGTATGCCCCTGGATCTCGATATCGGTATCAGGATAAGCTTTTAATACTTCAACCAGTTTGTTCAGGTTGGTAGAAGCGCCTGAAGAAAGATCAGAGCTATTGAAGGCGAATAAGATCTTGTCGCTGAATTCAACAACGATACCTTCACCAACACGCTCAACTTTGGCACCAGGTACTTTGTTCTCGATCTCTTTTGCTTGTTTGTCCATTTTTTTACCGATAACAGCACCTGTAACACCACCTACAGTTGCCCCAATGATGGCGCCTAATGCCGTATTACCAGCTGCTTTTCCTATTACTGCACCAACGGCGCCGCCGCCTGCTGTTCCAATAATAGCTCCTTTGGTTGTTTTGTTCATGCTTTTACAGCCACCGAGAATAATAGCTACGGCGGCGATACTTGTCAGGGTTTTTTGGATTGATCTCATATTATATTGTTTTAGTAAAGACTACGTTATGACCGTCCAAGAGCTTTCAAATTATATACCACAATATGGATTTAAAGCTACAGGGTTGATTATGAGGCGCAAATATCTTAAAGGATTATCAACATTCCTACTGTTTTTTTGTTCTTATCTTTGACAAATTATTTAGTAAAATCAACCGGGTTGGTGTAATTTCCCACAAAATAAAAGGCGTACGTTTTTATGGCAGATGTGAAAGCTAAAAAACCGGCTCCATTAAAGAGCGAACAAAAAGCCGGTGCCGAAACCGATGAGGCTATTCATGTTTTTGGAGCGCGGGTTCACAATCTTAAGAATATCGATATCAGTATTCCCAAAAATAAACTGGTTGTAATAACAGGTATCAGCGGCAGTGGAAAATCATCACTGGCCTTCGATACGATATATGCGGAGGGGCAACGCCGTTATATGGAAAGTTTTGGCGCCTATGCGCGTCAGTTCATTGGTGATATGGAGCGGCCTGATGTAGATAAGATCACAGGCCTCTCGCCGGTCATTTCCATTGAACAGAAGACCACTAACAAGAACCCACGTTCAACTGTTGGAACGATCACAGAAGTGTATGATTTTCTGCGATTATTGTTTGCCCGCGTTGGGGAGGCTTATAGTTACAATACGGGGAAAAAAATGGTCAAGTTCAGTGAAGAAGAGATCGTTGATAACATCTATAAAAAGTTCAAGGGAAAGAAGATAACATTACTCGCTCCATTGGTGCGCGGACGTAAAGGACATTATCGCGAACTGTTTGAAGATATTCGCAAAAAAGGTTATCTCAAAGTGCGCGTTGATGGGGAAGTGCAAGATCTTGTTCCCAAAATGCAGGTCGACCGTTATAAGATCCATGACATTGAAGTGGTGATCGATCGAATGGCAGTTGCAGATGATATGAAAGTGCGGTTAAGCCAGAGCGTTCAGAAGACCTTGCAAATGGGTAAGGAACTCATGTTCCTGCTGGTGCATGATGCCGGTGCTGCCAATGGAAAAAATGGTAAAACACCTGCGGAGCTGCTGGTGCAATATTCCCGTCAGCTAATGTGCGAAGACACCGGCATCAGCTATGAAGAACCATCTCCCAACAGTTTTTCATTTAACAGTCCATACGGCGCTTGCCCGGTCTGTAAGGGCCTTGGTAATGTTTACCAGATAAGTATGGAAGCAGTGATCCCTGATCTTTCATTATCCATTAATGAAGGCGGCATAACACCACTGGGCGAAGAAAGAGATAACTATGTGTTCAGCCAGGTGCAACGGCTTGCAAAGAAACACAAGTTCAGTCTCGATGTGCCTTTGAAAGAGATGCCCAAGAAAGCCCTCAACCTGGTCTTGTATGGCAATGAAGCCGGTGATCATGAAGAGCTGCTCGATTTTGATGCTATTAATCCTGAAGCAAATATATATACCGAAGAGTTCGAAGGAGTAGTACCACAATTAAAAAGGTGGTTCGCTGCCAGCTCAAGTGATTCTGTTCGTCAATGGACGGAACAGTTCATGGAATTAAAGACCTGTACAAGCTGTGGCGGCGCACGATTAAAAAAAGAAAGTTTGTGGTTCAAGGTGGACGAAAGAAATATTGCCGAGCTCAGCGAACTGAATCTTGATAAACTGATGCAATGGTTCAAAGGTATCGAGAAAAGATTATCTACCAAGCAAAATACCATTGCCAAAGATGTGTTGAAAGAGATCAGGGAACGCTTACAGTTCCTGCTCGATGTTGGTTTGAACTATCTCACCCTTAACCGCTCATCGCGAACGCTCAGCGGTGGTGAGTCGCAACGCATCCGGCTCGCTACACAGATCGGCTCGCAATTACAGGGCATCACCTATATTCTGGATGAACCAAGCATCGGGTTACATCAACGCGATAACCACCGCTTAATTGAAGCGTTGAAGAACCTGCGTAACATTGGTAACAGCGTGCTCGTGGTAGAACACGATAAAGATATTATGATGGCGGCCGATCACCTCGTTGATATCGGTCCCAAAGCCGGTTTTCATGGAGGCAGGGTAGTGGCGCAGGGAGAACCCGCTGCTTTATTGAAATTGGATACCCTCACATCTGCTTATCTGAATGGCATTCGCGAAATAGCAGTGCCTAAGGAAAGGAGAAAGGGCAATGGAAAGGTGCTGGAATTAATTGGCGCCAATGGCAATAACCTGCAAAAGGTTAATGCTAAATTCCCCCTGGGAAAGTTGATCGTGGCCACTGGCGTGAGCGGCAGTGGAAAATCAACCCTCATCATTGAGACCTTGTATCCCATATTAAGCAAACATGCCTATAACTCGCGGATGACGCCGCTTGAATATAAAAATGTCAAAGGACTCGAACATATAGATAAGGTAATTGAGATCGATCAGTCGCCGATCGGCCGTACACCAAGAAGCAATCCGGCAACCTATTGCGGCTTTTTTACGGATATCCGAACCTTGTTTGCTTCTGTGCCCGAAGCCAAGATCCGCGGTTACAATGCCGGGCGCTTCTCCTTCAATGTAAAAAGCGGCCGTTGCGATGTGTGTGAAGGCGGTGGTATGCGGGTGATCGAAATGAACTTTTTACCTGATGTATACGTACACTGCGAAAAATGCCAGGGTAAACGGTATAACCGCGAAACCCTTGAGATCAGGTATAAGGGTAAAAGCATCAGCGATGTACTGGATATGACGGTGGATGATGCCGTTGAATTCTTTCAGAATGTGCCTTATTTATACCGGAAGATAAAAGTGTTACAGGAAGTTGGACTGGGATACATTACCCTGGGACAAAGCGCCGTCACTTTAAGCGGGGGAGAAGCGCAACGCGTGAAACTCGCTACTGAACTGTCGAAAAAAGATACCGGTAAAACATTTTACATCCTCGATGAACCAACTACCGGATTGCATTTCGAAGATATCCAGCATTTGCTGGATGTATTAAATAAGCTGGTTGACCGCGGCAATACAGTGCTGGTGATAGAACATAACATGGATGTTATAAAAGTGGCCGATCATATTATTGACCTGGGGCCTGAAGGCGGTGACGGGGGCGGACAGATCCTTTTTGAAGGAACTCCGGAAGAGCTGCTGAAAGTTAAAACCAGTCACACCGCTAAATTTTTAAAAGAAGAATTAAAATAAACCTGTCAATGGAAAGAGTAATAATAGATATGGATGAGGTCATTGCCGATCCTATGGGGGCAATGATAGCCTGGTATGAAAAGGAATATGGATTGCCGGTTGATCATAGTAAAATGAAAGGGTCCTGGTTGTTCGGCTTTCCCGAGCAACACCAGGTGCTGGTGCGTGAGCGTTTATATGAACCCGGTTTCTTCCGCAACCTGCCGGTAATGAAAGACAGTGTGGAGGTATTGAAGGAAATGAATAAGCGTTATGAGATCTTTATTGTATCTGCAGCTACCGAGTTCCCCAATTCATTAAAAGAAAAGCTCGACTGGTTATTAGAGCATTTCCCGTATTTCACCTGGAAGCAGTTAGTGCTTTGCGGTGAGAAGCGCATGGTATATGGCGATCATATGATCGATGATCATGTACGGCACCTGCAGCATTTCAATGGAAAAAAGCACCTTTTTACGGCTGCCCACAACAAAGATGTAACCGGTTACGACCGCATCAATAACTGGCAAGAAGCGGCCGGTATATTCTTAAAATAAATGCACTGAAATAGTCAATAGATGGGGTGTCCGCCGCGGCGGATGCCCTTTTTTTATGGCCCGGGCCCTTACAGGCTGCACCCTTGGCCTAAAAAACAAGTAGCCGGCAATTATTCATCGCCGGCTACTGAGGATACTGGCATTAACCAGAAGAAGTTTGTGGTCCAATAAGCAGGTGCAGGGAGTGATTAATAAAATCTTTGTGTTTCAGGGTACTTAAAAATAGGGAACGGATCAGGTTTTGACTCAACCGGATATATGGATTTTACTAATTTCCCTGCAGCTTATTGGATTATAAGTTGTGGTAGCAAAGAGCTTTTTGTGTTGCCTGTACGGCAACCGCAAACTGATTTATCGTATGATCACCTGTCCATTTTCTATACGCTCATCATCATTGAACACTTCGAACAGGTAATTGCCTTTTTCAATGTTGTCAATAACAGTGGTTTGCCTGCCTTTGATGATTGCCTGTTTAACAAGGTTCCCGGCAACATCAAATAAAAAGAACTGGTATATTTTGTCCTCTGAACCGCGCACACTAAAGAATAGAACATCCTGCTCAGCGTTCGGATACAACTTTATTCTATGCTTTTTACTGGTAACCTGTTTTTGTACCAGGATGGTGTCATTTGAATAAGTAGGTACTGATAATGGATAAGCGAAAGAGGCTTGCGTGGCTATGCACAATAATATTATTGTAAACAGCGCGGGAATAGTACGGATAATAAAACGCCTTCCTACGGTTTCGCTTGTGTTCATGGGTTCGGGTTAGCCGCCTCGTTAGAGGCCAAAAGTTTTCAAAAAGGGTACGGATCAACAATATCTTGATACGGAAATTGTAACCATTAGAATCTTACCGGGCAACGGGTTGAGCTCATGCTGTTGTTTCCCTGGCCTAATCTGAAACCTAATTTCAGGTTTAAAGAGAAATAAGCGTCGTTATTCGTTGACGTTCCTCTTTTCATACCTGCGGTATACGGTGCTGCAATGGTACCACTCTTATTAGCCATTCTTGCAGCCAGCGCAGCTTGCGGAGCAGGCATCGTTGCGTAAAAAGCGCCTGGATCGATATAAGAAGTGCTTACATCATCTATATAATCGGTATTGGTAGTCCGGTGTAATAACTCAAGACTAACATTTACTTTTTCGCTGATAAAGTACTTAGCGCCTGCACCCAGGGAATAATTGAATGCGGTTAATTTATATTCTTTGCGGCCGGGATACAACGACATGCCCTGTCCTTCGGTACGTAAAGGTTTCAGATCAACATATTCACCAGTGAGGGGGTCAGTACCCTGTGGGTTGAATTTAAAGAAACCGATTCCACCCAGTACATAAGGTCTGATCCTGCCCACTACATCAGATGGATCTCCTTCAAGAAAAACAGTTGGATATACTTCAGCCAGCAATAAACCTTCGGTTATGCGGGTGCGAACGTCTGAGTTACGGTTTTTGCGTGCTTCTTCCAGGCCACCTTTACCTCTGATCAACGCATCGTCGCCTGCCAGCGTACCTCTGTTTAATGCCAGTCTGAAACCCAGCCAATCATTGGGATAATAGGCGAGATAAGCACCAAAAATAAGTTTGGTTGTTGGAAAGTTGTTGTCTTTGATAAATTTGGTACCCTTTCCGGCGTTACCTCCGAGGTCACTCAGAAGGTTGGTGGGTCCCAGGCTAATGCCTAGTTCAAAAGAGGATGAACTTTCTGTGTACTGGCCAAACGAAGTGATGCAAGTGCTTGCACCAACCAGTAATAACATGCCACACTTCCATACAGAGTGTAAAAACTGTTTCATGAGAATATCAGATTTAGTTTTCAGACGGTCAGAGAAAATCTGGTGCTAAAAAATAACAACACCAGCTACACAGACTATAAACGCAGAATTGTCTGTTTTTTGTGTGCAGCTTTTAAAAAAATATCCAAATAAGTGTTTTGTTCTAGCGTTTTCAACCGGTAACCGGTAGAAACATCCTAATGTGTTGAATGCCATCTTCAAGATAGATGTCACTACACTGTTGAAACCCTAGTGAATTGTAGAAATTACGGAGGTAAAATTGCGCACCGATAGTGATCGTAGTTTTCCCCCAGAGCGCGTATGATGTACGAATAGAATATTCCATTAGTAGTTTTCCTATTCCGGCATGCCTTAGTTTCGGCGAAGTTACAACACGGCCAATAGAAGGTTCATCATAGGATATACCGGCGGGGACTAACCGTGTATATCCTGCTAAAAGGTTGTTATGCCAGCCCATTACATGTACAGAGACCTGGTCTTTATTATCTGCATCCTGGAAAACACAGTTCTGTTCAACCACAAATACTTCATTGCGTAACTGCAGAATAGCATACAGTTCGTGTGGCGTAAGTTCGTTAAATGACTTATGTATAAATGTTAGGTTAGTAACCATATTTGTCTTTCCAGAGATTTTTGAGATACCTTCTCAGTTCTTCTTCCCGGGCGTTTTGACCGGGGTTGTAAAATTTGCGGCCCGTGAGCGGTGGCGGCAAATATTCCTGGCTGGAAAAATTGCCTTCAAAATCATGCGCATATTTATAGCCTTTGCTGTAATCGAGTTTTTTCATGAGGTTGGTGGGTGCATTGCGAATATGCAGGGGCACCGGCAGATCGCCATGTTCCCGAACCGCTGCCATTGCATCATTGATGGCCACATACGACGCATTGCTTTTGGCGGAAGTGGCCAGGTAGATGGCGCATTGCGATAAAATAATGCGGGCCTCGGGATTGCCGATCTTGTTCACAGCTTCGAATGTAGCATTGGCGAGCACCAATGCCGTAGGGTTTGCATTCCCAATGTCTTCACTGGCCAGTATAAGCATCCGGCGGGCTATGAACTTTACATCTTCTCCTCCTTCGATCATTCGGGCCAGCCAGTACACGGCACCGTTGGGATCGCTGCCACGCATACTTTTTATAAAGGCAGATATGATGTCATAATGTTGTTCGCCGCTTTTATCATACAAAGCGATCCGTTGCTGTGCAATGTCCATTACCGCCTGGTCTGTGATAATGGCTGTTTCGCCCAGGGTGTTTACTACCAATTCCAGCAGGTTCAATAATTTGCGGGCATCGCCGCCCGAGATCGTGATGAGGGCAGCTGTTTCCTGCAGCTCAATATGTTTTTTCTGCAGGTGTCCGTCTTTGGTAATAGCCTGCTGCAACAATTTGATAAGACTTTCTTCCTGCAGCGGTCTTAATACATACACCTGGCAACGGCTCAGCAGGGCGCTGTTCACTTCAAAAGAAGGATTTTCGGTGGTTGCGCCTATAAGGGTAACGATCCCTTTTTCTACCGCGCCCAGCAGGGCATCCTGTTGGCCTTTATTGAAACGGTGTATTTCATCGATAAATAAAACAGCCCGCGCTTTTTCTTTAGCTTCTGCAATCACTTCCCGCACTTCCTTAACGCCTGCGCTGATGGCGCTGAGCGTATAAAAGGGAACCTGTAACGTATGCGCTATGATATTGGCAATAGTGGTTTTACCGGTACCGGGCGGGCCCCAAAGGATCATGGAAGGCACTTTTCCCTGTTCAATAGCGGTACGCAAAATGCTACCTTTTCCGGTAAGGTGCTCCTGACCTGCCAGCTCATCTAATGTAGTCGGACGTAACCTTTCTGCAAGTGGTGTTGCTTCCATATTTATGGGAAGAAAAATAGCTCCTCAAGTTAGTGAAATTTTGCCTCATGGCTGGGCTGTCGGGTTTACGGTTGCTGATCAAACTGTTCATACCAGGTATTGATCGTGTTTTCATGGATAGACCTGCGCAAGCGGAACATGCCGGCGAGAAAGATAAGATGTATTATAAAAATGACCCATGAAATGATGAGGTGCGCAGTGATGGTAAACCAGTATCGTTTAAATCCCTGGTAGGTTTCTATATTGAATATAAACCTCAACATCCACCAGCTGTTCACTACCTGGGCAAACAGAAAAGCGATCAGGATGAAATTCAGGATGTATAAAATGTTGAACCAACGCTTTTGCCTGGGCGCCAGCGGAACATCGGGATAATTGTAATTCAACATGGATAAACCGTGATAAACAAAAACAAACTGCAGTCCATAAGCGATGATATTCACCAAACCCACCAGGGCATTTCCCTGGAACAAGACCTGGCCGAATGACATCATGGCTTTGAACGCTACCAGGATCAGTTGTACGATACAAACGGATCTGAATATTTTCCAGGAGGTGGTAAGGCCTTTCATCATTTCTTTATTTAACCTTGCTGCATTAAAAACCCCATGTCGTTTTAGCGGCATGGGGCGTTATATCAAATAGCGGGTAGTTGTACTACTATCACTCGCTTTATTGCAAATTCAATTTTATCTGAAGTTCTTCGAACTGCTTTTGATCGATGGCGCTGGGCGCATCGAGCATAACGTCGCGGCCGCTGTTGTTTTTAGGGAAGGCAATAAAATCGCGAATGCTTTCGCTGCCGCCCAGAATAGCACACAAGCGGTCGAAGCCATAGGCTATACCACCATGGGGCGGCGCACCATATTCGAAAGCGCCCAACAGGAAGCCGAACTTGTGCATGGCCTCTTCCTGGCTCATGCCAAGGGCCGCAAACATCTTTTCCTGCAGGTCGCGCTGGAAGATACGGATAGAACCACCGCCGATTTCATTCCCATTCAACACCATATCATACGCATTGGCCTTGATGTTAGCATAGGGATGTTTCAGGTATTCGGCCGCATTTTCAATAACGGGACTGTTTTTGATCATGATCTCAATATGATCGGGCTTGGGCGAAGTGAACGGATGGTGACGGGCAACCCAACGGTTGTCTTCTTCGCTGTATTCAAACAACGGAAAGTCGAGCACCCACAATAATTTAAATTCGTCTTTTTTGCGCAGGCCCAGCCTTTCGCCCATTTCCAGGCGCAGTTCGCTCATCGCTTTGCGGGTGCGCTCTTCGGCGCCTGCCAGTATCAGCACCAGGTCGCCGGCTTTGGCGCCTGCCGCTTCGGCAATGGCTTTCAGTTTTTCTTCCGTAAAGAATTTATCTACGCTGCTTTTATAGGTACCATCGGCATTACACTTGATGAACACCAGGCCCTGCATGCCTATTTGCGGGCGTTTTACCCAATCCGTGAGCTCATCGGTTTGTTTGCGGGTATATTCGGCACAACCTGGTACGGCAATGGCCAGTACGGTTTCTGCGTCGTTGAACACTTTAAACTCCGTGCCGGCGATCAGTTCCCCGGTAGCCGGGAGTTTGCCGTCTTTGGTAAAAGCTGATTTTATGTTCAGCAGCTGCATGCCAAAACGAATGTCGGGTTTGTCGTTCCCGTATTGCCACATAGCGTCTTCCCAGGTCATGCGTTGCACTTTCTCAGTGATCTCAAGGCCCTTTACCGCTTTGAAAATATGTTTGATCATGCCTTCAAACATGTTCAGGATATCTTCCTGCTCAACAAAGCACATTTCACAGTCGATCTGAGTGAACTCAGGCTGGCGGTCGGCACGCAGGTCCTCATCGCGAAAACATTTCACTACCTGGTAATAGCGGTCGTAACCGCTTACCATCAATAGTTGTTTGAAGGTTTGAGGCGATTGGGGTAAAGCGTAGAACTGCCCCGGATTCATCCGCGACGGCACCACAAAATCGCGCGCCCCTTCCGGTGTAGACTTAATCAGGAAAGGGGTTTCTATATCCATGAAATGGTTATCGTGCAGGTAATTGCGGGCGGCGCGGTTAACCGCATAGCGCAGCTCGAGGTTCTTCTTCACCAGGTTCCGGCGCAGATCGAGATAGCGGTATTTCATGCGCAGGTCATCGCCGCCATCGGTATCATCCTGGATGGTGAAAGGCGGTGTTGCCGATTTATTAAGAATTACAAAGGAAGAGATCTTGATTTCAATATCGCCGGTTGGTATATTGGGGTTTTTATTACTCCGTTCGCTCACCACACCTGTAGCCTGCAGCACAAATTCCCGGCCCAGGGGCTGCTGGTCGAGTTGATCATTCAGTTCTTCCCCCAGTAACAACTGGGTAATGCCATAGCGGTCTCTAAGGTCAATAAAGGTGATGCTGCCAAACTTTCTGATGGTTTGTACCCAGCCGGCAAGCGTTACCTGTTGCCCGGCTTGTGCCATCCTTAATTCTCCACAGGTATGAGTTCTGTACATTCTAAATATTTTAAATAATCTGATAAACGGTTAACGATCCGGAAACCCCGTCTCCGGAACCAAATTCACCATCCCAAACGCAAATAGCAGCTTTGCAAGCTGTTGATTGGGATTTGGAATTTGCGGCCAAAGGTAATTCAAAACGGTATGCTTTTCATTCGTTCGGGCAATGGCAGTGATCATTTTCGCGGGACTGGATTTTCAGTTCCGTCAAAATATGCTGTTTTTTTGCTATTTAAGGGGGAAAGCGGTTTTGAATTGTCTAACAGCCAGGTTCCTGTGTTGGGTAATTTTTATTATTTTTCGCCCCTGGATGCTATTGTTTTGCAATGCCAGAACAGGATAAAGGGAATTATTGAACAGACCGGTAACAAAAACAACAGCTCAATTACCAATATCATACAATGGAGTCGGGAATTATCTTTATACTGTTAGTAGTGGTTATAGGCGGTTTCGCTTTTGCCCGGTATTTACGTACCCAGTATCTCGCACAAAGGGTAAAAGAACAGTATGAAAAGAAACACAAAAGCTACGACGCCATTCTTCAGGAATATATTCCCTATTACCGCAAACTGGATGCTTCCCTGCGCGACCGGTTCCTGAAAAGGACCCTTATTTTCCGGGCTACCAAACATTTTGAGTTCGTAGAAATGGAAGAAGAGGAACATATGTCGCTGCTGATCAGTGCAGCTGCCATACAGCTCACGTTTGGACTGGAGCATTATTTAATGGATCATTTCCACAAGATCTATATCATGAAGCGCGATTACCATTATGGTTTGTTCAATATACCCTTCCAGGGCCATGTGAGCGATGATGGGATCTATCTTTCGTGGAATAATTTTTTAAAGTCTTATGCTAATTACACCGACGGCGATAATGTGGGGTTGCATGAAATGGCGCATGCCCTCGCGTATATAAATTTTCCCGAGCATGAGCACGAAGGGGAAGATGAAGGCTTTCAGTACCGGTGGTTAAAAACTTTTACCAATACCGGCAGAGCCGTTTTCAGCCGCATGCAGGCGGGAGAAACGAACTTCCTGGGGCATTATGCAGCCACCAATTACCAGGAATTCTGGGCGGTTTGTGTGGAGAACTTTTTTGAAAGGCCTGAAGTGTTCAAAATACAACTGCCTGACTTATATGACGCTATATGTAAATTACTCAACCAGGATATGTTAAAGCCGGGTATATTATTGCATCCTGTTTTTGAAGAATATGCGTAGTTAATAAACTTCTAATCACACGATACTAACAGATATCCTAAATTTGCAGAGGGTACTTTCTTTTTTAAATATTTCTTTATACTTTGTACCCAGATAGAACCCTCTAATGATCACCACCCTTTAATTTGCCATATCTCCCCAAGGATCCCTGAAAACCGTTAGTAGATCCATCTTCTCTATTTGAAAACCACGTCGTTGATCTGATCCCCGAGTCATTTACGAAAAATAGAGCATTATGGAGATTTTGATCATTTTTCTGGTGGTCTTCGGTATCATTCTTCTACAGGGTCCTGTAATAAGGTGCTATAACTACCTGTACGAAAAGAGGCAGTATAAACAATTTCTTACCCAGGAAACTTTTTATCACGCCATTGTTTCACAGAACCTGAAGTATTATAACCGGTTGAACACCGTTAACCAACACAAATTCCTGTTCAGAACTTACCTGTTCAAAAAAGCCAAAAAGTTCCATTACATAGAGGTGGAAGAATGCGCCGAAATGCCCATCCTTATCAGTGCAACGGCTGTGCAGTTGACTTTCGGATTGGATAAGTACCAGTTTAATTTTTTCAGGGATATCTATGTGCTGAAGCACGATTATCATTACGGCTTCTATTCCCGGCCTTTTGAAGGGCATGTTGACCACAGCGGCATTTATTTATCCTGGGACAAATTCATCAAAGGATTGAAAGGCCTTACGCCGAACTGCAATATGGGTTTGCACGAAATGGGGCATGCACTGGCTTATGTAAACTTCATTTCTCAAACGGAGGAAGACAAACATTTCAAAAAAGAATGGATGAATTTCTCCAAAGTGGCCCGTCCCATTTTTGAAAGCATGCGGCAGGGCGCCAAGAATTTACTCGATGAATATGCCGGCACCAATTACCAGGAGTTCTGGGCTGTAAGTGTGGAAGTATTCTTTGAGAACCCGGTTCGCATGCGGCATGATATGCCTGACCTCTACAATGCCATGATCGCTTTATTGCGGCAGGACCCGATTGGAATGTTAAACATCAATAAACTGGCTGCCTAGCGCACTATTTTACTTTTAGCCTGCCATTGAGGATTGTGTTTTCTATGTCGGATATTTCCCCGCCGGGGACCTATTCGACATTTTTTTGCGCAGTTTGGCCAGGCGCCCTGTATCAGGAAACTTCTTCTACCGCTACTGCCTGTGGTGCTGCAGCCGTTTCTTTTTTTCTTTTTAGAGGCGAATAAATGAGGTAGTAATAGAACAATACTACCAAACCGAGGCAAAAGGGAATAAGGCAATAGGGTTTTACCTGTTCGTCTACCTCCAGGAACTCGGCGATCATCCACATGGAGTTAGCGCTTATCCATAAGGTGATGGCTATATTATGCGTTAGCTCTGCCATTATATGCCGGGTGCGCCAGGCAATATAAATAGCAATGATGAGGGTGGGAAAGATCATGGCAATCCCCAGCGGCTTAAGGATCAAACACCAGCAGATGTCTTTTACGAGCCAGAACAGGATATGCAAATTTTCCAGTTTGCGGAATTTGGCTGGTATAACGTACAGTTCTTTTGATTCCTGCCCCACTGTTTATGATTTGAGTTTTGATAATAGAAGGTGCAAAAATAAAATTATTTCGATAATACGCGTTTGAATCGCTGAATATCGGCTTCGGGTAGCAGTGGCGACTGATGCTGAAGATGTTGCACCAGTTGTGGTGCAAAAAATGGCGCCAGGGAACAGCCTTTGGTGCCCATACCGTTGAAAATGCCAATGGCCGGTTGCGTGGGATGGAAGCCGATGAATGGACGCCGTTCAATGGTGGCGGGCCGTACTGCAGCGGTATGCTCCAGCAGGCGCACCGGTGCTTTTATCCAGTGTTTTAAGGCAGCCAGGGTTTTCTCCCGGAATAATGCTGTTGGAGCATCGCTGGTAAAATCCCATTCGTAGGAAGAGCCCACCCAAAAAATATTATCCCGCCAGGGCACCCAGTTAATGCCTTTTTTAAAGATGTGCTGCCCAGGCATGTCGCCCGTTTCTACCAGTAACACCTCGCCTTTATTAGGAGCAAAGGGCAGGTTGGCAAACCAGGGATTGTTAAAGGAACCAATGCCATCGCAGAAGATGATCCGCTGGGCTGTAATGCCTTTGTAGTGGATGGTATCGGCAAGCACCTGTAATTGCGTATGATCGAATTTTTCTTCGAGCAGGTTATTACCAGCCATCAACAAGCGGCGGTATGCAGGCAGCAATTCCGGCAGGTTTACCAGGTAACAGGGGGAAATAATGCCGTAGCCAAAATCATAATTGAAATAGGTGCTCCACGCATCCGGGTCATTTGGCAGCGAGATGTATTGGGTATCTTCTGCATAGCGTTTCTCATAGGCCAGCTTCATTTGCGGGGTTGGAAAAAAATCGATGATGTCTTTTTGCTGGATTGCCGTTAGCTGCAACCGGCTGCCGAGTTCGGTGTATTGCTGCCAGGCAAAGGGCATCACCTCATCTATCATCCACGTTTTTACAATACGTCTGCCGGTGACCGGGTTAATAATGCCGGCGGCTACCCTGGAAGCTGTTCCCGGCCGGTTATCATCGATCACCAGGAAAGAAAAACCTGCTTTTTGTAATTCCCAGCTGAGGAATGTACCGCAGATCCCCTGGCCGATCACTAAAAAATCAAAATGCATGACGCAAATGTAAGGGAGAAGATCTATAATGACGGCTTACGCAAGGTTGAACGTTCATAGTGTAAAGCAGGGGATTGCAAGTTCCTGGTTGCAGGTTGCAGGGTAAAAGGTCCAGTCTCTCAGCTACAGGCTCAAAGTAATAACAGGCGCCTGAAACAAACGCACTTGTAACCTGTACCTTGTAACCTGTAACGCATTAATAAAAAAAAGTGAGCTACCCATTTGGATAACCCACCTTTATCATTAGAATGATTTCCTTACTCTACTTTCACCGTCACACCTTCACTGTGGCTGGTAAACTCAGGGGCATACATACATTGAATGGTGGTAATGCCATTGCTGAATGTACCGGTGTGCGTAACAAACAAAGGATACTCGAATACGTAAGTGCCTTTCGGCAGCTGGCCGAAGAAGAAATTGGTGCTGGCGTCCTTGGTTGATTCGTAATAACCGAGTCCGCCCTGCCATTTATACTGGCTGATCACATTCACAGGTTCCAGGCAGGCTGCACGCATATCTTTCATGTGCACATATTCCATATTGCGGTCAACGCGCAGCTCCATACGTACTTTCACCTTGTCGCCTACTTTCATTACATCGCCTTCTTTGACCGGTTCTAATACCGGGCCACGGGCAGTATTCTTTTCCACAAATAATTGCTTGGTCAATTGTAAAGGTGTGGCCGCAGGGGTGATCTTGTTCAGGTCTTCGAAATACTGCCAGTAAACGGCGCCCCAGGCGGCAGCTTCCCGGCCTGCGCCAGTGGCAGAAGAGATCTTCGACACAGTAACTTTGATATTCCCCATTTCCGGTTTTACCTGTTTTTCATCGAGCACTTTTTTGAAATAACCGGTGCCGGCTTCCTGCTGCTGGTCTTTACTGCTAATAGCGGTATTGCCAAGATCGATGGTAATATCCGGTGCGTTCGTCAGCAGATCAGTTCCCTGTAAAAGCAGCGCATAACAGGCATCTGCGGTGGCTTTGGTGGTTCTCCAGTGCTGCGTTTGTTTTTGTTTCAGTAACCATAATTTCATATCGTTCACGGCGGCTGTATCCTGTGTTACTTCGGTAAAGGTCTCGATCATCAGGGACTGGCTTTCAACAGGTGATTGATACCAGTAATAACCCGCTGAGAAATCTTTCCAGTACATGCCCATTTCTTCATTAATGAGAGCGTTCTCTTTTAATGACTTTACAATATTGCGGGCGGTTTGTACATCGCCGGTGCGGAAGAGCGACAAGGCGATCATGCCCTGCATGTATTTGCTTTGTTTCACCCAGGCTTTTTGGGATTGCGAACGGTAATAGTTATAGGCTTTGAACACATTACCGGGCACGCCATTTTCAGGGAAGAAGCTCCGCATGTATAAATACTGAATATGCAGCGGACTGATATATTCCGTTTCCGGCAGCTTTTTGCGCTGCTTCAACATGTTGTTGTAGTCTTCCTGCAGGCGGGCATCCAGATAAGGGAGCGCTTTTTTGATAATGGCATCCAGTAGATCGTTCGATGGTAAGGCTTTCAGCTTTTTCAGGTGGCCGATACCGGTGAGAATGTATTGGGTAATATAACGATCGTCCGGACCGCCCTTGAACCATACAAAACCACCATTGGGGCTTTGCAGTTCCTGCAGTTTGCTAATGTTCTTTGTAAGCTCGCCGCTCATGCGCACCAGGTCGAACAGTAAGGCGATGTTCTTTTTTTGTTGCGCTTCATTTTTTGCCTGTAATACCCAGGGAGTTTCCTGCAACAGCACTGATTTCAACTCTTCGTTCTTTTGCAAATTGCTGAGCAGCGCCGAAGAATCGGCAGTTTTCCAACGTTCGAAGATCTGTTTGATCTTCGGGGAAGCATTGGCAATGGTGCTGGCCAGGGCATTGGCATAATAACGGTTGAAGACCTGTTCAGCGCAATCGTAGGGATATTCCATTAAGTAAGGCAGGGCCTGTACCGCATACCAGGCGGGATTGGTAGTGAATTCAACGGTTAGTGCATGATGGTTCAGGCTTTCGCTGTTACCGCTTTTAACCAGCTTTTCAAAAGTAAAGCTTTTGGTTCCATTACCACGAACGGGCAGCGGTACGCTTTCTGTAACCAGCATGCGGTTGCTTACCACCGGTAGCATGGCTTCTTCGCCGTCACTGGTATTGCCGGCCCGGGCAACCAGCCGGTAAGTGACCGGTTTATTGTACTGGTAAGGGATCTCGAGGCTGAAGCTGACGGGAACGCTTTGTTTGGCCGGAACGGTAAAATACTGACTGGGGATCACATTGCGGAACCAGCCATCCACAGCCTGGTTGGTAGTGGCATCGATCAGTTGTAATTGTACCTGTCCGGTTATTTCCTTATCGGTAAGGTTGGCGATCTTGCCGCTGAAATTCATGCGGTCGCCTTCCCGCAAAAAGCGGGGGGCATTGGGTTGCACCATCAGGTCTTTTTGGGTAACGATGGTTTTTTCATCGTAGCCAAATGACAGGTCTTTGGTATGTGCCAGGCTCATCCACTTCCATTGTGTGACTGCTTCCGGCATAGTGAAGGAGAATTCGATATTCCCATCGGCATCGGTATGCAGGTCGGGGAAGAAGAAGGCCGTTTCATTAAAGTTCTTACGTACCTGAACCGCCGCTGTTCCGGGGGCGGCAGGTTTTTCTGCGGCGTCAGCCTCATCCTCTTCTTTCTCCATTGAATCTGCAGCCACATCTCTTTTTTTGGCTGTTCCATAACCAACCACCACCACTTCTGAAAGCGCCTGGTTCGCCGCTTCCGGTGCGGCCGGTACCCCTGCAGCTATGCCCGCTACGCGGCCTTCTAACATCCTGCTATTCCGGTGGGCGAAGTATTCACTGCCGGGCACCAGGTTCAGCTGATCGTATTCCTTGTTAACCGGTTTGTATAACTCAACGGCATTGTATTTCTCCAGCGACTGTACGGCGCTGAAGCCATTGCCGCCGGCCCATTTCTGCTGGGCGAAATAAAGATCCCACAGTGATGGTTTACTCCATTTTTGCGGTTTGAACTGGTCTAACGAGGCATCGTACATCGCAGTAAGCATTTCAGCCGCCACTTTATCGCCTTTGTAGCCGCTGATCTTCACTTTCCATTTTTCTTCGCTGCCGGGCAGGGTCTTATCGCGGAATGTTTCATAGCTTATGGTCAGTTCTTTATTGGTATAAGGCACCATGAATGTTTGCACAACACTATATACGCGGTTATGTTTTACAAAGGCGATCTGAATGCCAAAACCGCCACGCTCTTTTTCTGTAACCGGTATTTCGAAAGAACGGCTGTTCTTGTTCAGGGTGAAAAAGGTTCTGCTGCTGGTAGTGTCTTTATTATTCACTTCGTGGATCACAAATGCATCTTCCAGTGTAGTGCTTACCTGGTAAACGGCTTTCTCGCCGGGTTCAACGGTGGTTTTAGCGCTTTCGATACCACCCATGGCGATTGGGCTCACAATACCCTGGTTATACAGTTGTACATACCGAATGTCTTTCACATCTTCGCCGTATTTATCTTTTGTTGTAGCTTCTATAACATACCAGCCGGGGGTTAATGCAGGATGATCGATGCTGAATGGTTTATTGCCCGAGGTAGTGTCGGTTCTTTCAGCCACCTTTTGCGCCCGGGCCCATGTAGCCGGATCGTCCTCGTTTTTATATGCATCGTAAGGGAATGAAGCATAAAACTCCTGTTGTGACAGCACAAAAGTGTCTGGTTGCGGCCAGTAGCGTGTTCTGAACAGGCGTTCAGGGGTCTGCAGCTTATGAATAGCAACTGTAACCCTTGTTTGTTCAAACAGGTCGTTGAGGTTGGTGCTTGATAGCATTATCTGCTTCAGGCTGTCGGTATGTAGTTTTTCCGGCAGATGCAGGGTAAGCTTCAGGGCCTGGTAAGCCACTGCCAGTTCCGTATTGCCGCTTCTTGTTTCACCGGCTGCATCGGTAACATCGGCGGACACTTCATAATAAAATGTGGGCTGGTCCTTTTTCGGGATCTGATTATCAGGAACTGCTTTGAAGCTGATCCTGAACTCCCCTTTTGTATCGGTGGTTGATTCACCATGGGCGATCTCCACTTCCTCTCTGCCATAAGGCGGCCAGATCATTTTGCGGTAACCGCCGCCATAAAACCATAAGGGCATAATGGTTTTACGTACTACGCGGTATTTTACTTTGGCGCCGTCGATGGTATTGCCGGCATATGCCTTTGCTGCGCCGGTTACTGTTATGTTTTCATTTAAGCGGTAAGTACCGGTGGGTTTATTGATCTCTACCAGGAACCTAGGCCGTTTGTATTCTTCAACAGAAAAACTGATGCTGCCATTGCCGTGTACATCCATGATGTTAAAATCGCCATTCAGTACATTGGTGGGCAGCGTGAATTTACCAGAATAGGCGCCATATTCATTCGTAGTTACTCGTATAGTATCAACCTCTTCCCCATTGGCGCCCGATATTCTTAGGGTAGTTTTATAATCGGTGAGAATACTGGTTTCCCCGGTTTTATACTTTCTGTTCACCATTATGCCCTTAAAGTACACAGTTTGTCCCGGGCGGTATATCGACCGGTCGGTAAACAGGTATGTTATCCTTGAATCTGGTATCTCCTTCGGGTATGGTAATTGTGGATACGTATAATTGTATTGGTAATCATCCAGCATCAAACGGTCATCGCCGCTGGTGATTTCCAGTTTAAAATTGTTTTCATGGTTATTCCGTGATGGATTGATCTTTACATACCCGTTTTCATTAGCAACGGTTTTTTGGCCTTTGCTGTCGATGTACTTGCGGGCGTTGTGATCGTAGGAGCGGTACCATACCTGTACCCGGGCATTTGGGAGCGGTTTACCGGTTTCGCGATGTACTACAAAGTATTCACTTCCTTTATTAATGTAGGCAATGTTCGACACGTAAAAGAACTGTACGGCCAGCTGGTTATCGCTTAATGAAAATGAATTGTTAACACTGGCCACCAGGGCGTATTCGCCAATAGGTAAGGCATCTACTTTTATTTCTGTCGAATGCTTTTGATGATCTTTGGTATCTGGCAATTGTTGGTTAAATGACCGGGTAACAGGTAAGGCTACCAGTTTTTCCCAGTAATCATCTTCCCAGTTGTTGGTGCCAAGCGATTCCCGGGTATTTGCATCCAGTTTTATAATACGGAAATGCAGCCGCGTAAAATTGCGGTAAGAGATCAGCGTACGGAAAGCTTGTCCGGGTACATTCACCTTTTCGGTTTGCAGATTCATTTCTGAGCGGGTGATCTCCTTCATGAGGTTGGCGCAGTTCATTTTTCCTTCACTGCTGTCTTTTTGGGCCAGTACTTTGTCACATATGTTTACGGCTTTAAGGTATTCATCGCGGTAGGCTTCTCCTTTCAACGGATCATATTGCCGGGCCTGTATGGTATGCCATTGGGCTAATAAATACCAGGCCTGGGTAGCGGCTGGTATCAATCCATAGGTATTACCGATCTGTTCCAGGGCTTTTGTGTACAAGGCTTCTTTATTTTCCATGGTGGCATGGTTGTACACGTATTGTATTCTATCGATATCCGCGTCAAGTAAAGCATCGGGTTTGGCATCACCTGCATGGAACTGTAGCAGGCGTTGGTACAACTGAAGGGCTTTGAACTGTAAGGAAAGGCTGTCACTGGTGCTGAACTTATATTGCATGAACTGTTTCGCTGTTGCAAATGCAGCAGTATCTGTAATTTCAAAAGCGTTTTCCGGTTTGGTGATCGTGTGTTCACTGTTCCTGAAATAATCCAGCGCCCGGTGTGCCAGCAGGTCGAAGAGGGTAGGGCGTAAATGGCGTACGTTCCCTTTTATAATAATGGGATCGAATGGCTCCAGCTTTGTTTGCTGCAACTCTTTTTCATTGCTGATGGAAGCCAGGTAGAGTTCGGCGATCTTTTTATGAAAATCATCGGTGCTCCAGGTGGCCAGATCGTCTTTTTGAAAATTGACGGTTTGTGTACGGTTGTATAACTGGTAACGGTGCCTTTGAAACCAGTTCCAGTAATTTTGTGCCGCTACACTTTGCAGTAAAGCCCGTACTGCGTCTTTGGAGCCGGTGATCTCGGCTTCGAGCTGTTTTATATTCTTTTTGACCGCATCTTCTTCTTTCAGTTCTTGTAATGAAGAACGGTATAACACGGCCTTGATCACCTGCGCATCATTACCTTCCTGTTTGGCCTGCGAGTAGATCTTGTTCACCTCCGCCAGGGCCGATGCGGTAAGAAGGCTTTTATGGATCAGGCTGTCGATCTTTTTCCATTCTTTTTCGTAGGTTTTCATCTTTTGCTGCGCATTGGCGATCAGTACAAGCAGGGTTGCACAGATCAGTGATAAAGTTCTCTTAAATATCATTAAGACCTAATTTTTGATACAAGTTATTAAAAAACTAAAGTAAGAGGTGTGAAATAGAAAGTATGAAGAAGTACGAATTTCAAGGACCGTTGTTTTCCTACTTCATATTTCCTACTTCCTACTTCACATATAGAACGATGCAAGTTGCAAATAAAATACATACGGCTAATTGTTAAAGTCCCTTAACGGCTGGCTGATGAATGGGTTTCGTTATGCGTGGGGGTTATTCCATTTCCTGCCTTATATATAGCAATATTAAATATAAGTTATTGATCCATATGTTTGTGCAACGTAAGTCCTGCAAAAAACGTTCTAGAAATATCAAAGCCCTTTAAACATCCAGTATGAAAAAGACCTGTTTACAGATCCTGTTGGTGCTGCTCGCCTTCACGGCAGTGGCGCGCGACGGAGCCAATGACGGCATCATCAGCATTACCAGTTTAAGCCCCGCTGATATGCTTTTCGAAGTTGATGGCCGGCAATACCCCTTCAATAACAATTCGCTCACCCTGCGTAATATTACGGCCGGTTACCACCAGGTAAAGGTGTATGTGAAGAAACCCAAGACCCTTCCTGGTCCGCAAACCATGATCTACAGCAAGAACGTGTATGTAAAACCGAAATATTATGTGGATATTGTCATTAACCGGTTTAACCGCGCTCTGATCGATGAGCAGCAGATCGTTGATAACCGCTATGATACAGATGACCGCAACAATCAGAACAATGCTACTGTTCCGAATATCAAAGATCCCCGTTACAATAACTTTCCCAGGAACAACAACAATACGGCGCCGCGAGCCATAGATGATGTTACGTTCGCTTCGTTTATGGAGACCATTAAACATGAGAGCTTCGACGACTCGCGGATGGCCATTGCCAGATCAGGTATAGATCAGAATTATTTTACAGCCGCGCAGGCCAAACAGCTGATCTCTCTTTTCTCCTTTGAGAGCAGCAAGCTCGAGATCGCTAAATATATGTATGGAAAAATAACCGACCCTAAAAATTACTTCATAGTATATAATGCTTTTACATTCAGTAAAAGCAAGGAAGAGCTGGGCGAATACATAAGGAACTACAAATAAAGGGGTATGCCACATTTGCTTTTGCAGTCGCACAGGTAATGGGGCACAACCCGATGGCCATTAAAAAACCTTGCAGATCATGCCGGAGCAGAACTGCAAGGTTTTGCTATTTAAAAGCGGATTACGCTTATTTCTTAATGATCTTGGCCATGGTAACGCCAATATCAGCAGGGCTCGACACTACGGTGATACCGCATTCCTGCATGATCTTCATTTTGGCTGCAGCTGTATCTTCTGCACCGCCAACGATAGCGCCGGCATGACCCATACGGCGTCCGGGAGGAGCTGTTTGACCGGCAATAAAGCCCACTACAGGTTTTTTACCATTTTCCTTATACCAGCGGGCGGCTTCAGCTTCCATACCACCACCAATTTCACCGATCATTACCACGCCTTCTGTTTCCGGATCGTTCATGAACATTTCCAGTGCTTCGCGGGTAGTAGTGCCAATGATGGGGTCGCCACCGATCCCTACAGCTGTAGAAACACCCAAACCGGCTTTAGCTACCTGGTCAGACGCTTCATAAGTAAGCGTACCTGATTTAGATACGATACCGATCTTACCTTTTTTGAATACGAAGCCCGGCATGATGCCTACTTTGCATTCACCGGCAGTGATAACGCCCGGACAGTTAGGCCCGATAAGGCGGGTTTTAGTGCCCTGCAGGTACAATTTGGCTTTCACCATATCCTGCACAGGAATACCTTCCGTTATACATACTACCAGTTCAATGCCGGCATTGGCAGCCTCCATAATAGCGTCGGATGCAAAAGCCGGTGGTACAAATATGATCGACACATTGGCCCCGGTTTCCTTTACAGCTTCCGCTACGGTATTAAATACCGGCCTGTCTAAATGCAATGTGCCACCTTTGTTTGGTGTAACGCCACCTACCACATTGGTACCATATTCTATCATTTGTGTAGCATGAAAGGTACCTTCTGTACCGGTAAAGCCCTGCACCAGGATCTTTGATTGTTTGTTTACTAAAATACTCATCAGCGGAAATTTAGTTCCCCGACATTTATCGGGTGTGCAAAAATAGGGGATAATGGGTTAATTAGCTAATGTGATAATCAGCGAATGTGCACATGAAAGCAGGTAATTTCCGGGAACGTTTGCGGAAGAAGAAGGGCTTACGGGCAACGGGCCACAAAGGCAACCAGCATGGCCGGCCGGCATTGGGAGAAAATATTTTGGGGCCAGGCGCCGGAATCAATATTAAGCATTTGTTGCGTCGCACACTTGTACGCCTGATCCGCTATTCGGCAAAGGAGGGCACTATTAGAAAAAATTAATTTTGCTGCTTGTTAATGCGGCTGGCGGGGCGGATCGCGTGTTTATTAACCCGGCGGAAGTAATTTATCCATATCCCTGTCATTGGAGATTTTACCCGTTTGTTCCAGCATACGCATGTCTTTGGCGTCTTTTAAGAATTCTGAGGCGAAGATGAATTCGTTCAGGCGTTCATTCTTGTTAAAAATGATCTCCTTATTACTGCCTTCCCATTCTTTTTTACCCTGGTACATGAATATGATATGATCGCCGATCTCCATTACAGAGTTCATATCGTGGGTGTTCACCACCGTTGTAATGTTATATTCGGTAGTGATCTCTTTTACAAGTTTATCAATAACAAGCGATGTTTGGGGGTCGAGGCCTGAGTTAGGCTCATCTACAAAAAGATATTTAGGATTTAACACAATGGCGCGTGCAATACCCACCCTTTTTTTCATCCCACCGCTGAGTTCAGCAGGATACTTTTTATTGACATCTTTCAGGTTAACCCGTTCCAGCACCCCGTTCACCCGCTTTAGTTTTTGCGCATAGGTATCCTGGGTGAACATGTTCAGCGGGAACATAATGTTTTGCTCAACGGTCAAACTGTCGAATAAGGCAGAACCCTGGAACAGCATGCCGATCTGCTGGCGGATCTCTTTCTTTTCTTCTGCGCCCAGTTTATTAAAATCTTTATCATCGTAGCAGATCTCGCCCTGGTCGGGTACCAGCAAACCTACCATACATTTCATGAAAACCGTTTTACCGCTACCGCTGGCGCCGATAATGAGATTGCATTTACCTGGCTGCATGGTAACCGTTACACCGTTCAGTACGGTTTTCTCACCAAATCCTTTTCTTATGTTTTTTACTTCGATCATTGGCTTTTAATTCATGCTACGGATCCCTTCCAAACGCGTCTGCCCGGGCCCGGGGACATTAACAGCTCTAACTTATTAAAGTTCTATTAGTTCTACTTATTGACCGTTTTACCGGCGTTTTCGCTGCCGGTCATTGCTGCACGCAGCCATTATTGTAACAATAATGCGGCCAGCACATAGTCGGCAAACAGGATGCTCACGCAGCTCACGACCACAGACTTGGTGCTCGACCGGCCGATCTCCAGGGCGCCGCCCTGCACATGATACCCATAATATGCTGGTA
Source organism: Longitalea arenae (assembly GCF_016924755.1). GTDB lineage: Bacteria > Bacteroidota > Bacteroidia > Chitinophagales > Chitinophagaceae > Niastella > Niastella arenae. The sequence goes on from NZ_JAFFJX010000009.1 coordinate 133,239, forward strand.
TACTGGAAATTAGGAACGAAAAAGTATAGGCTTTTACCAGGGCGAAAAATACGTTGTACTGTTGAAAATTCGACAGCAAGCCCGTTTCATATTGATTGGCCGATAAAATGCCCGCCGAAGTAGCGGCCAGTTGTCCGCCCAATATGCCCAGCGCGGCCGAAATGACCACGAGCAGGGGGATCATAATGAGAGAAGCCAGGATCTTGGGTAATACCAGGTAGGCCTTGGTATTGATACCCATGATCTCCAGGGCATCGATCTGCTCGCTTACCCGCATGTTGCCCAGCTCACTGGCGATCTTACTCCCAACCACACCGGCCAGTACGATACAAACCAGGGTGGGAGCGAACTCCAGAATGACCGTATCCCGCACGATCTGGGCAACGGTGCTCATGGGAATCACGGGGCTAACCAGCTGATAAGCGGTTTGCAGCGCCGAAACCGCCCCCATAAAGAATGAAATGATGACCACTATGCCTAATGAACCGATACCGATCTCATTGCATTGGTGCATCAGCTCTTTCCAATACATCTTCCAGTTTTCAGGTTTCGAAAACATTCCTTTTATCATCAACAGGTAACGGCCAAACTCTGTAAATAAAGTCATGATTGATAATCAATGATGTAAAAATACAGTTTAATAGGGAAATGGCAAGTAAAGGCGTTACAAGTTACCGGTTGCCGGTAACCAGTTGCCGGTAACCAGTCGCAGGTTAGCAGTTGCCGGTTACCGGTTGCCGGTTACCAGTTGCCGGTTTTCCCGGGTACCATACAGAGCGTTACAGGTTACAGGTTGCAGGGGAATCCCGCATCAATATGCCCTGTAACCTGTATCCTGTAACCTGTAACTATAGTATTATTTCTTCTTCCACCAGGGCTTTTTGGCCGCTTCCTGGTTGTTATTATTACATTTCAACTGGGCATCGATGACTGCAATAAGCGCCATATTGTAAATGCTGCGCACCGAACTGCCCAGCTGCAGTACATGCACCGGCTTTTTCAGTCCCAGCAAAATAGGGCCAATGGCATCTGCGCCACCGATCTCTTTCATGAGGTTGTAGGCGATATTACCCGCTGCCAGGTTCGGGAAGATCAGGGTGTTCACTTCCTGGTCAACCAGCTCGCTGAAGGGATAATTTTCGCGCAGTATATCCTGCCTGAAGGCGATACTAGCCTGCATTTCGCCATCTATGATGATCGTGGGATCTTTTTGTTTTACAATGTCCTTTGCCCGGGCAACCAGTTTGGCTTCCGGCGAATCGCTGCTGCCGAAATTGGAGTAGCTCAGCATGGCGATCCGGGGCACCAGGTTAAAGCTGCGCACTTCTTTGGCCGCCAGCAACGTGATATCGGCCAGTTCTTCTGCCGTGGGGTTAAAGTTCACGGTTGTATCGGCCAGGAACAAAGGACCTCTTTTGGTCAGCAGCATGTACATGCCCGCGATCTTTTTCACGCCTTCTTCCATCCCGATCACCTGTAATGCGGGGCGGATGGCCTCTGCATAATTACGGGTCAAACCGCTGATCACCGCATCGGCATCGCCGTTCTCTACCATCATACAACCGAAATAGGTGCGGTCTTTCATCATCTTGCACGACTCATACAGGTTCACCCCTTTGCGCTGGCGTTTTTTGAAGAACAGCTCCCCGAATTGTTTACGTTTCTCTTCATACTCATCATTGCGCGGGTCAATGATGGACATATCGTCGAGGTCGATATTATTTTCCAGGGCCATCTGTCTGATCTTTTTCTCATCACCTAACAAAATGGGATGACAAATACGTTCATCAGAAGCGATCTGGGCCGCCTTTAATATTTTAACGTTATCGGCTTCAGCAAAGATCAGCCGTTTCGGATTGCGGCGGGCTTTGGCGCCAAGTACCCGCATCAGCTGATTATCGAGGCCCAGCCGTTTATTTAGTTCTATAGAATAAGTTTCCCAATTGGTGATCTTCGTTTGTGCAACCCCGCTGTCAATGGCGGCTTTTGCAACGGCAGGTGCAACGGTGCTCAACAGCCGCGGATCGAGTGGTTTTGGAATAATATAGTTGGGACCGAATGATAAATTCTTTTCGTTATAGGCAATGTTCACGATGTCGGGCACAGGGCTCTTGGCCAGTTCGGCCAACGCTTTCACCGCCGCCAGTTTCATCGCTTCGTTTATCTGTGTGGCGCGAACGTCCAGGGCGCCGCGGAAGATAAACGGAAAGCCAAGCACGTTATTCACCTGGTTCGGATAGTCACTGCGGCCGGTACCCATGATAACATCTTTGCGGGCTGCAGTACAATCTTCATAAGTGATCTCGGGATCGGGATTCGCCATGGCCAGTACAATCGGGTTCTTCGCCATGCTCTTAACCATTTCCTGCGATAATACATTGCCCTTGCTGAGGCCGATGAATACATCCGCGCCATCGAGCGATTGCTCCAGGGTAACATTCTTGCCTTTGCTGATAAATTCCTTTTTCAACTCGTCGAGGTCGTTGCGGCTTTCGTGAATAAGGCCTTTGCTATCGAATACGAGAATGTTTTCACGTACTGCCCCCAGTGCTTCGTATAGTTTTATACAGGCAATCGCTGCGGCGCCTGCGCCGTTCACTACGAACTTACATTTCTCGATCTTTTTCTTTTGCAATTCCAGGGCGTTCAGCAGGGCGGCTGCGCTAATGATGGCAGTACCGTGCTGGTCGTCGTGCATCACCGGGATTTTCATTTGCTTTTTCAGCTCCTGCTCTATGTAAAAGCACTCAGGCGCTTTGATATCTTCGAGGTTAATGCCCCCGAAAGTTGGTTCCAGGGCTTTAACGATCTGAACGAATTTCTCCGGGTCTTTTTCATTGATCTCGATATCGAATACATCGATGTCGGCAAATATTTTGAACAATACACCTTTTCCTTCCATAACGGGTTTGCCGGCTTCAGGGCCAATATCGCCCAAACCTAATACGGCGGTCCCATTGCTGATCACAGCTACGAGGTTCCCTTTGGCAGTGTATTTATAAACAGCTTCCGGATTGGCGTGAATTTCTTTACAGGGTTCTGCGACACCAGGGGAGTAGGCAAGGGAAAGGTCGCGTTGGGTTTTTGCTTCTTTGGTTGGGATCACTTCGATTTTGCCAGGACGGCCCTTGGCATGGTACTCTAGTGCGGATTCCTTTCGCAATTCTTTTTTCATCTGAAATCTTTTAGCCAGATGCAACTTACTATGACAGCATTTTCATTGTACTACAGATTAATGAAAATACTACCAGGGCGTTTCATCGGTTATTTTTTAATAATTCACCAGGCGCCCGGCAGGCCGGGGACCGGTTTGTTTACCATGGATCATTTTCAATCAAACAATTATGACGGAAAATAGATGCATGGGTGGTTAATTCATAGATCTAATTAGAACAATTGGCGCGCAATTTACGGGAAAAGCGATTACATGATAATGGGCAGGCGTGTATATGTTATATAATTGTTATGTAATAGGTTGGCACTGAGCCGGCTTGTACGTTTCCCCGTGCGGAGGGCCGTTGAGGTTGTTGATCGATTCCGCGTATGTACAACGATTGCTTAGAGGTTGGCCAGCCATCATCTCCGCTCATTGAACACCAGCTTCTTTTGCTTCATGGCTGTCTGCCAGCCGGCGGGAAAAATAGCCACATTATTTTGGGTCATTAGTTCCATCTTCTTTTGAATGGCCTTTTGCAGCGGCAGCGGTAAATCATAAAAAGCCTGGTCTACCTGCGTTTCTCTTTCAAAGTCAAGGGTCCCATTCTGATGCCTGATGGCCACTTTCCGTCCTTTGTAATAGATCAGGATCTTGATCCGGCCATTACCGGTGCCGTCCATACCCGATGTTCCATAAATAATGAAAGGGTCGGTGAGCCCGTCTTTATCATGGTCTTTGAACTCCATGTATTTTGTCCAGAACCAGATGGAATTTTCTTCCTGCTCCGATTTGATGATGTGGTCGTTCATCTCCCAGGCCTTACTTAGTTTTCCCTCTGCTTCCAGGATGTTTACCGCCTTTATGGTATGGTGCAGGGTGTCTTTATCTTTTATTGCATCCCGGCTTTCCGTTAGAATACAGTAATGTTTTCCCGATCTGTCGGCGTAACGATGGGCACGGTAGACGGGAAAATTGATATTCATTTCTTTTTTTATACTGTCAGTAAGCAGGGCAGTCAGTTCTCGGGGCGAAACGATATCACTGGTTAAGGAAGAAGTTTGTGCAATGGCGCTGTTAATTAAGAAGATAAGAAAGCCAACAAGGAGTTTTTGTTTCACGGGAATGGTTTGTCTTTATTAAAACTGCTGCAAAATAGATATTGTATAAAACTAATGCAATAGCCCCGCTCATCACTTTTTTTCACCGAAACAGCTGTAAAACCCGGAAAAGCTCTTATGTTTGTGTGTACTATTAAACTAGTACACTAAAACGCCAAACATGATACAGATCCAAAACCTGCATTTTGGGTATCGACGCAAAAAGATCTTTACAGGCCTTAACCTGAAGCTTGAGGCTGGTCATATTTATGGATTGCTTGGTAAAAATGGTACCGGTAAATCGACCCTGCTTAAAAATATAGCTGGCCTCTTGTTCCCGCAGGAGGGCACCGTGAGTGTATTGGGTTATACGCCCGGTAAACGGCAGCCGGCTTTTCTGCAAGACATATTTATGGTTCCGGAAGAATTCTTTTTACCCGATATGCCCATCGAACACCTGGTGAGATACCATGCTCCATTTTATCCCAAATTCAACGACGACCAGTTTAACCGCTACATCACTGAATTTGATATTCCGCGTTCCAACACGCTTCAAAAAATGAGTTACGGCCAGAAGAAGAAAGTGTTGATCAGCCTGGGCCTGGCCTGTAATACATCGGTATTGCTGATGGATGAACCTACCAACGGGTTGGATATCATGAGCAAAAGCCAGTTCCGCAAAGTGATTGCGGGCAGCTTCGATGAGAACAAATGTATTGTCATCAGTACCCACCAGGTAAAAGACCTCGAAAGCCTGATCGACCGGGTTACCATAATCGATGAAGGCCGCATTTTATTCGATCAAACGGTTGATGCCATTACCCGCAAATTGTCGTTCCATATCTCATTTGACAGCGACGAAATAAAGCAGGCCTTGTTCCGTGAGCCTTCTTTACGCGGCAATGCCGTTGTTACCCGCAATACCCATGGTGATGAAAGCAAACTCGATCTTGAATTATTATACAAAGCCATTGTATTGAATGGCAATGCCATTGAATCTGTCTTTAACGCTTAAACTAATGCTATGAATGCTGTTTTTAATGTAAACCGCTGGTTACTGTATATAGGAAAACACTGGAACGAAAATAAAAGAAAATACGGGCTGTCCCTGGCTGCCATTGGTGGTTTGCTGGTATTGTGGTTTTCATTCCTGATGCTTGTTAACAAAACGCATCCCCTGAATGAAGAAATCCAGGCTATTACCTATTATGTTGGGCTGTACCTTACTGGTACCTTATATGCCAGCCTTATCTTCAGCGAACTGGCTGAGGGGCCAAAAGCAATCCATTTTTTGCTCACACCGGCTTCCACACTGGAAAAGTTATTGAGCGCCCTTCTATATGGCGTTCTATTGTTCTTTGTATGTTATACCATCGTATTCTATGCTGTTGATGTTATTATGGTGAAAGTGGCTAACGGTTTTGTTGGCGCCAGCATGGAGCGGGCGCATCTTCCTTTCAGGCCCACGGAAGTAGCAAATGTATTTGCCGCACGCAATGGTAACCCCGTTATTTTCTACGTTTTGCTATTGTACTTTGCTGTGCAATCCATCTTCCTGCTTGGGTCGGCGTATTTTGCGAAGTTCCATTTTATTAAAACGCTGGTTGCCGGCCTGGTCGTTTTCCTGGTTCTGGTATTCTTTGTACATAAAGTGCTGGGCTCGTTTATGCCAAACGGAACTTTCTTTGAACCATTTACCATTTACCGTGTGTTTGATCCTGCACATGGAGAGCTTATGATACAGTTGCCTGAGTGGATCAGTTCGATAATGCTTTTTCTGATGAAGTATGCGCTTGCGCCCTCTTTGTGGGTAGTGGCCTATTTCAGGTTGAAAGAGAAAGAAGTTTAACGCTAAAATCAAAAAAGATATGCAATTCCGTGAATCGCAAGCTATATACCTGCAAATTGCCGATTATGTGTGCGAGAAGATCCTGTTAAAAGAATGGAAGGTCGAAGAGCGTATACCATCCGTACGGGAACTGGCAGTGCAATTGGAAGTGAACCCCAATACCGTTATGCGCACGTATGAATTCCTTCAACAACAGGAGATCATCCATAACCAGCGGGGCATTGGTTATTTCGTATCACCAACGGCTTTAAAGAATTCCCTCACCTATCGCAAAAATGATTTCGTTGAAAAAGACCTGCCCCAGGTATTTCGCACTATGTATTTGCTGGGCATGGATCCCGACGAGTTGAAACCCCGGTTCGAAAAATACAAGAAACAACATTTTGCCTGAGGCGGAACGCTAAAACTTATAACTGATCATGAAAACAAGCAATAAATTATTATTAGGCATTTTTCTTACCATCATAATATTAACAACAGTGATCCAGGTGATGGTATATGCTAAGTACAAACGTGGTGAATATGTAAAATTTAACCGCGAGTCGTTCAATCAAATGACCACAGTCGACATACCTGCGATCCGCTTTGTTTCTGTAAAAGGACTGGGCAGTTTCTCGGTAAAACCCGGTGACAAATACAAACTGGAAGTACAGAAGCAGAAAGGGTCCCGTGTGACCTACCAGGTGCTGAACGATACATTGATCATTATGGGGGATGCCGGTTTTGCGGCTGATCAGCCGGAACCGGGCCAACGGAACTATAACCCAGTGAATTTATACCTGCCTGCTGTAGTGCCGATCAGAGCTACCTACAGTAGTATCCGGTTAGGAGGCAGTGCCGATTCTGCCGGTGCGCCGTCTTATAATATTCAGCTGGGCAAGGATACATACGTTCATGTCAGTGACGGAAAGATCTTCTTTAACGAATTAACACTGAATGGTGAACAGTCAAACATTGACCTGCATGATCATATCACCGTTAACAAACTGCATATGCAATTGGCGGGAACCAGGTTCGATGATAAGGCGGCTACGATCAATGATCTGACCATAATGGCTGACGACCATTCGAGCCTTAACATATCAGGAAAGAATCTTAAAGCATTAAAGTGATCCCATTATGCAATCATCAATTATTGAAACGCGGTGTCTGCATTTCGCTTTCCAAACCGGTCATAAGATACTCGATGATCTGAACCTGCAGGTGCCCGCCGGTAGCATATATGGATTCTTAGGTCCCAACGGTGCCGGTAAAACCACCACCTTGCGCTTGATATTGGGGTTATTAAAAAAGCAGGAGGGGGACATAACCGTGTTTGGTAAGCATTTCCAGGCCGATCGCCTGGATATATTAGCCCGCATTGGCTCACTCATTGAACAACCTTCGCTTTACCTGCATTTGACCGGCAAAGAGAACCTGGAAGTGGTCCGGTTAACGTACCAGGTAAATAAGAACCGTCTTGATGAAGTGCTGCAACTGGTGCAGTTGCAACATGCCGCTAATAAAAAAGTCAAAAGCTATTCGCTGGGTATGAAGCAAAGGCTGGCCATTGCCATTGCTTTGTTGCACGATCCAGAAGTGCTGATCCTTGACGAACCCACCAATGGCCTCGATCCGAGCGGCATTATTGAAACAAGGGAACTGATCAAACAACTGAACCGGGAATATGGGAAAACCATTCTTGTATCGAGTCACCTGCTGGCCGAGGTGGAAAAAATGGCTACGCATGTAGCGATTATTAACAAAGGAAAATTATTATTCCAGGGAAGTCTGCAGCAATTACAAAACCTAAAATCAAAACAATCGGCCATAGAAATTGAAGTAAATGATGTAGAGAAGGCCAGGCTGGTATTACAGGAAGAGTTTCCGGTAAAGCAGGTAAACGGCACCCGGCTTTTGCTCAACTATGAAAGCAGGGAACGCTCGGCGCAACTGAATAAATTACTGGTGCAGCAGGGATTAGACGTATACCAGCTGGCTATTACCCAAAACGATCTGGAAAATTTATTTATTCAAATTACCGCTCAATAATATGGTTGCTTCATTTATTCTAAATACAAAGGCCGAATTTTTGAAAAGCAAAGGTACGGCTGCATTTTGGTTGACCGTTGTTGGCGCCGCCTTCATACCAATCGTAAGTTTTATAAGGCTGGTGGCTCGCCCCGATCATTTTATCCGGGCGCTTAAAAAAGATCCCTGGCAAATGTTCATTAATGACAACTGGCAGGCCGGCGCATTTTTTCTGTTACCCGTGTTTGCAATCCTGGTAACCAGTTTGGTGGTGCAAACGGAATATAAAAATAACACCTGGAAGCAGGTGTATGCTTCTCCCCGCAGCATACTCGACATCTTTATGTCTCGGTTTATTGTTATTCATACGCTGATCCTGCTCGCCTTTGTCCTGTTTAACGCATTTATCATTATCACGGCCTGTGCTGCAAACCTGGTGCAAAAGGGATATAATTTTTTCGATCATCCGGTTCCCTGGAAGACATTATTTGCATTAACGGCAAAACTTTATTTTTCGGTGCTGGCCATTACCGCCATTCAATACTGGTTAAGTCTGCGCTTCCGGAATTTTATTATTCCGCTCGGCATCGGCTTGGCATTGCTGGTTACCGGGTTTATGATCCTTCAGTGGGACCAGCTATACTTTTATCCTTACATGTATCCCGTCGTATTTTTTTGGCCTTCTTTTCAGAAGAATCCGGCATTAGTCGATAAAGCGCAGGTATTTAATATGATCTGGTTTGCATTGGTCTTGCTGATTGCGCTTTGGGATATGGCTACCCGTAAAGAAAAAGGGTAAGGCTATTATGTCAGGTAATAATATTGAAGCTTTAAAAATGATCTATATGCAACTGCTGCTGCTCGTTTTATCCATTGTATTGCTGACGATCTTCGCCGGTAACAGGCGTGTTGTACCGGAGGCCGGTAACAATAAAATGGTAATGAAGTTGTACAAGCCCAGAGAAAAGAAAGTAAATCTTGCTTTTCCCGGCGACCGGCTTTCTGTTTATTCTTCCCGGTTCGATATGATCGTTAATTAATACAATAAAAGAATCTCACAGTTCCTTAAAACTCCGTTCCACTGCCCAGCCAGGCCATCATACCCATGCCGGTCTCAATGGCATTTTCATCAATATTAAAGGTAGGGGTATGTACACCGGATGTAATGCCTTTGGCTACATTCATTACGCCCAGCCGGTAAAAGCAGCCGGGAATATGGCGGGTATAATAACCGAAGTCTTCAGCGCCCATGCGTACTTCCGTAGTTTCCACTTTTTCTTTACCCATGTATTGCTCGGCCAGCGAACGGGCAATATTGTTCAATTTTTCATTGTTGTAAACGGCGGGATAACCTACGTCTATATGCAGATCGATCTCAGCGCCCATGCTGTGCACCAGTTCGGTTGCCTGTTTACGAATGAGCTCATGGGCTTTAAAACGCCATTCTTCATCCAGGGCGCGAAAAGTACCCATCAGCTTCACTTCGCTGGGTATCACATTGGTGGTATGTCCGCCCTGGATGGAACAGATAGATAATACAGAGGGAGAAAGCGGGTTCCTGTTGCGGCTGATGATCTGTTGTAAACTAACAATGAGCTGCGAGGCAATGAGAATGGTATCAGCTGTTAAATGCGGTGCTGCCGCATGTCCGCCTTTGCCTTTGATGGTTATATAAATTTCATCGGCGCTGGCCATTACCTGTCCGCCGCGAAAACTCAGTTTACCGGTCTCCAGTTGAGGATGTACATGCAAGCCGTAGATGCCTTGTGGTGCAGGATTTTCCAACACGCCTTCTTTAATGAGTATGCTGGCGCCGCCCGGGTTCCTTTCTTCGCCGGGTTGAAAGATCAGCTTTACAGTTCCTTCCCACTCGTCTTTTAATTCCTGTAAAATTTTTGCGGCGCCCAGCAGGCAGGTGGTATGCACATCGTGACCACAGGCATGCATCACACCTTCATTTTTAGATTTATAAGGAACATCATTTTGTTCGGTAATCGGCAGGGCATCCATATCGGCCCGCAGGGCGATCACCTTCTTCCCGGGGTTCTTACCCTTTATTAAACCTACAACACCGGTTTGGGCCATGACTGTATAGGGAATGCCAAATTCAGTCAGTTTATTTTGAATGAAGCGGGATGTTTCAAATTCCTGATAACTTAGTTCAGGGTGTGCATGTAAATGATGGCGAATATCTATAAACTCAGTGGAGTATGTTTTTGCCAGGCTTTGGATCTTCTTCTGTAAACTGCTCATAGCGACAAAGATAATCCGAAAGCGGCAAAAACCACCTTAGAGGGTCCCCGACTTATCGGGGTTCACCTCAATGATATCGCGGATAATGTACACACCGTTGGGGAAGAAGCGTTGAATGGCGGAAAGATAGGGTTCTGCCTCATTGCGGGTTTTAAAATCACCCACTTTCACTTTCATATAAGGCGATTTCCATTCAAGGTATGCTTTTAACTCTGGAAACTCCTGGTAAATTTTGGCTTTCGCGCTGTTGGCTTTATTACGGTCATTCGTATTCAGCACCAGTATTCTGAAACCCTGCACCCGGCTGCGGGCATCACGGGTAGTAAATTCATTGATCTCGATCTGTTTTTTTATCAGCATATCGATCCGCGGATCTTTATGCACAACAATACCGTTGCTGTCTGTTTGGGTTTGGGCAAACAAGCTGTGGGACAGGATTAATAATACACAACTGATAATGTATTTCATGAATATTATGTTTATAAAGCTGCATAATTGAGCTGGTACTGATTGATGTTGATGGTTTTATGCAGCCTCTATCAATTATTATACAAAATCTTCGCCAAAGATAATCCAGGAGCTTCCAGGTTGCAAGTACACGGCCTGCAAGTTTCAGGTTCAGGGATGTTCACCTGTTGCTGTTTTCCTTGTAACCTGTAACATGTAACCTGTAACAGCCTGCTAATACCCCGGACTCCCATTTGTTCCGGCGCCTGATATTATAGCAACTCCGGCGCTGGTTCCCAACCGGTTTGCACCGGTTTTTATATATTCCACGGCCTGCTCATAACTACGGATGCCGCCTGAGGCCTTGATCTGTATAGTAGACGGCAGGTTCGCCCGCATTAGTTGCACGGCTTCCAGGGTGGCGCCCTTTTCGGCATAGCCAGTAGAGGTCTTTAAAAAATCAACCCCGGCTTTTGCATATATTTCACAACAGGTAATGATCTCCTCATCGGTGAGGATCCCGCTTTCAATGATCACTTTTACCAGCCGGTTCTGGGCATGTGCTATTTCAACGATCGATTCCATTTCCAGCTCCAGGTACTGCCAGGCCTTATTTTTCAACGCCACCAGGTTGATCACCACATCCAGTTCGTCGGCGCCGTCCTGAATGGCCTGTTGTGCCTCGGCCATCTTGGCGCGGGCAACCGAATAACCAAACGGAAAACCTATGACCGTTGCCGTTTTAACCGTACTGTTGGCTAAGATCGACCGGGCGTTCTTTACCAATGGGGGTGGAATACAAACAGCAAAAAAATTGTACTGTAGCGCTTCTTCACATAATTTTTTTAGATCATTTATCGTTGTTGCGGGTTTTAGCAGGGTATGATCGATGTATTGCGCAATGTTCATGGAGCGTATTAACCGGTTAAGAAGTTTTTAACCCAACTAAATTAGTTCATTTAATTAAATTCGGCCTTTGTACGAGAATTTATTAAACCAAAAGCACATGAGAAAGTACTGTTTCTTTCCACCAGGAAAGCGCTGTTTCCTGTTGGGCCTGATGTTTATAACATACTTAGCTGCCAAAGCACAGATCACTTTTCCTGTCAACGGCATCGCTGATCCCCAGGCAAAATGTTTTGCGTTCACCAATGCCACCATTGTAAAGGATGCTCAAACCACAGTCTCCAATGCCACGCTGCTGATCCGCGAAGGTAAAATTATATCGGTGGGTACTTCGGTAAGCATTCCGAAAGACGCCGTAGTGGTTGATTGCAGCGGTAAATTCATTTACCCGTCCTTCATTGATATTTTCGGTGATTATGGTATTCCTGTTCCGCAAAGGCAGGGAGCGCCTTTCGATTTTCGCGCACCTGCACAGCTTACGTCCAATACCAAAGGCGTGTTTGGCTGGAACCAGGCAATCAAAAGCGAAATAGACGCCGCCAAACTGTTCAATACCGATGACGCCAAAGCAAGACCTTTGCGGGAGATAGGTTTTGGCGCTGTGCTCACGCATCAGAAAGATGGTATTGCGCGGGGTACTGGTGCACTGGTTACCCTGGCCGCCGAAAAAGAGAACCTGGTCATGCTGAAAGACAAAGCCTCGGCGCATTATTCGCTTTCCAAAGGCACTTCAACCCAAAGTTACCCTTCTTCCATGATGGGGGCCATTGCTTTGTTACGCCAAACCTACCTCGATGCACAGTGGTATAAGAGCAACCCGGCCGCTGAAGGCGTGAACCTGTCGTTAAAAGCGTGGAACGATAACCAGTCGCTGCCACAGATCTTCGATGCGGGCGATAAATGGAACGATCTGCGCGCCGATCGTATCGGCGATGAATTCGGCGTTCAATATATCATTAAAGGCGGGGGTAACGAGTATCAACGGATAAAAGATATTGCCGCTACAAAAGCCACCTATATTCTTTCACTCAACTTTCCGCAGGCGCTGGATGTGGAAGATCCCAATGATGCGCGCTTTGTTTCCCTGGGCGATATGAAGCACTGGGAACTGGCGCCTGCCAATCCGGCTGCTTTCGAAAAGGCGAATATCCCCTTCTGTTTAACAGCGGCGGAGCTGAAGGAACCGAAACAGTTCCTCGCCAATCTGCGCAAAGCCATTGAGTACGGCCTCAGTGACACCAAAGCGCTGGAAGCGCTTACCAAAACGCCGGCCACTGCATTAGGGGTGTACGATAAAGTGGGCAGTCTCGATGCCGGTAAAGTGGCGAATTTTATTATCACCACAGGAGAAGTGTTCAAAGAAAAAACGGTGATCCTGCAAAACTGGATCCAGGGTGACAAATACAGTATCAGGGATGAAAGCTGGACGCCCATCGCCGGGCAATATGCCATCCAGGTAAAATCGCCCCTTGGCACCAACAGCTATACACTTGATGTAAAAAGCAACACCGATGCCAGCATCATTGCCAAAGATACCATCAAGGCAAAGTTCAGCTATGACGGCAAGCTGGTTACCATCAGTTTTGCAACAGAAAAGAAACCCCGTGCTGCATCCATCCGCTTAGGCGGCAGCGTAAGCGGCGATATATGGAATGGCAATGGCGTGGATGCGGATGGGAATAATGTTTTGTGGACTGCCAGTTTCTCAAAAGCCGGTACGCCGGTACCGGATACCAGCAGGAAAAAAATGCAGGGCCCATTGGGTACCGTCCTCTTCCCTTTTAATGGGTATGGCTGGGATTCATTGCCCAAACCGGAAACCATATTGATAAAGAATGGTACGGTATGGACCAACGAAAAAGAAGGTAAGCTTGAGAATACAGATGTATTGATAAAGAATGGCAGGATCGCCCAGATCGGTAAAAACCTGTCTGACGCCAGTGCGAAGGTCATTGATGCAAGCGGCAAATTCGTTACGCCCGGGATCATCGATGAGCACTCGCATATTGCCGCTGCTTCTATCAACGAAGGCGCACAATCTGTAACCTCCGAAGTACGCATCGCTGATAACCTCAATCCCGAAGACATCAACATTTACCGCCAGCTGAGCGGCGGCGTCACTTCTTCGCATATCCTGCATGGTTCGGCCAATACGATTGGCGGACAAACCCAGCTGATCAAATTGCGCTGGGGAGCGAATGATGAAGAGCTGAAGTTCAAAGGCGCTGATCCATTCATCAAATTCGCATTGGGCGAGAACGTAAAACGCACCACCTCGCAGAACAATAACCGTTTTCCCGATACCCGTATGGGTGTGGAGGAAGTGTTGATGGATGCTTTTACACGGGCCTGCGAATATGAAAAGGGATGTAAGGAAGCGGAAGCAGGCTCAGCGCCGGTTACTAAAAAGAAAACGGCTGTTACCAGTGCTGCTGCCCCCGTGCGCCGCGACCTGGAGCTGGAAGCCCTGGTAGAGATCATGAATAAAAAGCGTTTCATTACCTGCCACTCCTATGTACAAAGCGAGATCACCGCTACGATGCGTGTGGCCGAAAAATTCAATTTCAAGGTAAATACCTTCACGCACATCCTCGAAGGTTATAAGGTGGCTGATAAGATGAAAGCCCATGGGGCCCATGCGTCTACTTTCAGCGACTGGTGGGCCTATAAAACGGAAGTACAGGACGCTATTCCCTACAATGCAACCCTCATGCAACGGGTAGGATTGAATGTGTGCATTAACTCAGACGATGCCGAGATGGCGCGCCGCCTGAACCAGGAAGCTGCCAAGAGTGTGAAGTACGGCGGTATGTCGGAAGAAGAAGCATTCAAGATGGTAACCCTGAACCCGGCCAAAGCCCTGCACGTGGATGATAAAGTAGGCAGTTTGAAGCCAGGCAAAGATGCTGATGTAGTGATATGGAGCGACCACCCGCTCAGCATTTATGCCAAAGCAGAAAAAACGATCGTGGATGGTATCGTGTATTTTGACCGCGCACGTGACCTGGAGCTGCGGAAAAAGATCGCGGCAGAAAGGAACCGCCTGGTGCAAAAAATGTTAGGGGAGAAGAAAAGCGGCAGCTCGGTAGCGCCGGCAACGCCCAGCTGGCAGGTTGTGCTGAGCTGTGGCGACCACGAGCACCACGATGGTTTGATCACCGTTGATGTAAACGAAAACGACGCGAATCAATAAGCAATCGACAATTGGCAATAGTTCTAAATGAAAATACAATGAAGAAAATAATCATATGCATACATTTTCTGGTAACTGCTCTTGCATTGCAGGCACAGGAAGATGTATACCCGGCCAAAGCGCATGCCGGTAAATTGTTCATTACTAACGGTACCATTCATGTTGGTAATGGCCAGGTCATTGAAAATGGCACCATTGAGGTGAATAATGGCAAGATCGTGCAGGTAGGCGCCAATATCACCGTAGCTGCCGATGCCAAAGTAGTTGATGTGAAAGGCAGGCAGGTATATCCCGGACTGATCTTACCGGTAACCGACCTGGGCTTGAAAGAGATCGCCAATGGCGTGAGAGGCTCGAACGACTTTTCTGAACTGGGCGACTACAACAACAGTATCCGCTCGATCGTTGCATACAATACCGATTCCAAGATCATCAATACCCTGAAAGCAAATGGTATTTTATTAGCTGGTATCACGCCGCAGGGCGGCATCATCAGCGGCTCTTCTTCTGTGGTGCAACTCGATGCCTGGAACTGGGAAGATGCTGCCTACAAAATGGACAATGCCATCCACCTGAACATGCCCACCTTTATCAGTCGCCCCAGCCGCTTTG
The DNA here is from genome assembly GCF_016924755.1 of Longitalea arenae. GTDB lineage: Bacteria > Bacteroidota > Bacteroidia > Chitinophagales > Chitinophagaceae > Niastella > Niastella arenae. Next base: position 148,763 of record NZ_JAFFJX010000009.1, read on the forward strand.
CGCTTTTTGCGGGTATACCGCAGCCGCAAACCGATCCAACCAAAGAGGCGCTGAAGAAAATGGATGAGATCAAAGCCATGTTCCGCCAGGCAAAAGCCTACCTGCAGGAAAGCACCCACAAGGAAACCAACCTGAAGCTGGAAGCACTGAAGGGCCTTTTCAATAAGACCCAAAAGTTGTTTGTACATGCCAGCCAGGTGAAACAAATGCTCATTGCAATAGATTTTGTAAAGGAGTTTGGTTTTGATGTAGTGATCGTAGGCGGCAGTGAAAGCTACCAGATCGCCGACCTGCTGAAGCAATACAATATCGCCGTGATCCTGGAAGACGAGCATGCGCTGCCGACCGCAGAAGATGATGATGTTGACCAGCCTTTTAAAACACCTGCCCAGTTGCAAAAAGCCGGCGTATTGTTTGCCCTGAATGACGAACATGCCGAAAGCCGTTACCGTAACCTGCCATTTAATGCCGGTACTGCAGCGTCATATGGATTAACGAAGGAACAGGCCTTACAGGCGATTACGTTGAACGCAGCGAAGATCCTTGGCGTTGATGATAAAACAGGATCGCTGGAAGCCGGTAAGGATGCCAATATTATAATAAGCGAAGGCGATATTCTCGATATGCGCACCAGCATTATTACATATGCTTTTATCCAGGGCCGTGAAGTAAGTCTTGAGAACAAGCAAAAGCAATTGTACGATCGCTATAAATACAAATATGAGCTGAAGTAAACAATAAGTACTTACAGCACAAAGGTGTGCCAGGTTTCCAGGCAGGGCGAGGGAAACACTGGTACACCTTTGTTGTTTAACGGTATTTTGATAAAGATCAAAAAGTATCAGTAACAACATGATATATATTAGGAATTCTTTCTTAGAGCGCCGTATTGCAGTAAATTAAGTGCTTCACCATTTCTGTACTTGTAACCAAATTGACTAGCATATGAAAAAAATTCTGGTAATAGTTGGCGCTATTATATGCACGACTGTAGTATTCTTTTACTGCGATCAAGCCAAAACAGGCCCGGAAAATCAGCAGCTTGCCGTTAAAGGCGCCGTGACGCCCGATAGTATGGTAAAGCGGGGCAGATACCTGGTGACCATTATGGGCTGCAACGATTGTCATACTCCTAAGAAAATGGGGCCGAAGGGACCCGAATTTGATACCGACAGAATGTTGTCGGGCCATCCGGCTGAGATGCCGGTAGCGAAATATGATGCCGGCACTGCTAAAAACTGGATATTATTCAACCAGATGCTCACCAATTATGTAGGGCCCTGGGGCATTTCTTATTCTGCGAACCTCACGCCCGATTCCACCGGTATTGGCAGCTGGACCGAACAGCAGTTCTTCAAAGCCATCCGGGAAGGAAAATACAAAGGGCTCGATAATAGCCGCCCACTGTTGCCGCCGATGCCCTGGCAGGAATTCAGCCATGCAAGTGATGAAGATCTGAAAGCGATCTTTGCGTACCTGAAATCGATCAAGCCGGTCAGGAATGTAGTGCCTGCCGCCAGGATCAATAATATGCAACAGCAACAATAAAAAGGCAAAAAGGCACAAAAGGCAGAGAGCAAAAGGCAAAGAGGCGATAAAAGCAAAACGCAAGGGCCAACAAGTAATAGGAATAGGTAATAAGCAAGCCTAGAGTTGAACAAGTTGGCTTCATTTGTTGGTGCCTGTAACCACATCGATCAACGCAAGCCTGGCCCTGCAGTTTTTGCGTTTTACGTTTCATGATAATCCTGTATCTTCCGCATAAAGAAACACTATCCTTTATGCACACAGGATCATTCTTCCGCATTTGCCTGCTTTGTTCGTTGGTTGTTTTTATTGCAGGCTGCAAGAGCGTAAATAAAGTTCAGACAGGTAAAAAAGGCTGGGTGTCTTTATTCAACGGCCGCGACATAAACGACTGGATCGTAAAGATCAACCACCACGAGGTGGGGGTGAATTTCGGAAACACCTTCCGCGTTGAAGACAGCATGATCAAAGTGCGGTACGATCAGTACGGCGCTTATAATGATCAGTTCGGTCATCTGTATTATAAAACACCGTTTTCCTATTATCACCTGGTGGTGGAATACCGATTTGCCGATGAATGGAAAAAGGATGCTCCTCCATACACATTGTTGAACAGCGGCATCATGTTCCATTCACAAGACCCCCGCTCCATGCCCAAAGAGCAGAACTGGCCGATCTCTATAGAATTTCAGTTACTGGCCGGCTTGGGCGATGGTAAACCGCGCACTACCGGCAACATGTGTTCTCCCGGCACGCATATCGTTTACAATGGCAAACTCGATACCAGGCATTGTATAAATTCTACGTCCAAAACATACGATAAGAACGAATGGGTACGTGCAGAATTGCTTGTGCTGGGCGACTCCCTGATCACGCATATTGTAAACGGTGATACGGTAATGCAATATTCCAAACCGCAAATAGGCGGGGAAGTGGTTCAGAACTTTGATCCGAAGATGAAACAGGATGGAAAGATCTTATCATCCGGATTCATTGCCCTGCAAAGCGAGGGGCAGCCAATTGATTTCAGGAAGGTTGAAATTAAGGACTTGGCAGCGGAGTTGGGAGGTAGGAAGTAGTTGCAGGTTTCATGTTACAAGTTGCAGGTCGCCGGTCACCGGTTACCGGATCTGCAATCTGTATATGTTACAGCGTTGCAAGCTGCAGAAGCATTTACTTATAAGACCCTTGTAGCCTGAAACATGCAACCTGTAAACTATCCAAGGAGAGAGCACACTCATTTTTATTAACTACGAATTTAATAACCTGAAGGGCCGTAAACGCGGAATCCACCTGGGCACATGTTTCTTGTATTTAAGGTAATCGCTGCCAAAGCGCTGCATCATGCTGCGTTCTTCCACAAAAATAAAATAAAGCGTATTAATGATAAAGAAGGCTACGGCCCATGCCAGGATATTGGTTGAATACAACATGAGTCCTTCCCCGGTTATCATAAAGAATACACCCGAGATCATCGGATTCCGGCAATAGCGGTAAGGCCCTTCCACGATCAGTTTCCTGGTGGGCTCCCAGGGCGCCAGCGTTCCCTGGCCCAATGTTTTGAAGAGAAATACAGTATACACAAACAGGGCAGAGCCGGCAACAGCAATGAGCCAGCCGGTGAGTTTAACGGGCAGGGTATGAGGTATGATCAGGTCTTTGCTGTCGTATAACAAATAAGGTACAATAAATGTAACGGTAAAGGGCAATATAAGAATATCACGAAAGTGTTTTGCAATTGACGGCGACTCCATATGTGCAATAATTTATGCTTTTAAAACAAATGCTACACGGTAAAATTCATACCCTTTTTCAGGGCGATCAGGCAAGTACAAATCGCGGTAATCAGATGCTCCGGAGTCTTCAGTGGTACGAGATAGCAGCTGGTTGATCCCAGCCATTACATTTAAAGAACTAAAATACGGTGTTTTGTCAGAAATTGGCGGTTGAACGAAGGAAAATTACCGGTAAGTGGTACTGTAATGTTGCAATAAAAAAGCATCCCGGCATATGCGGGATGCTTTACAAAAATATAATGTATCAATCTTATGCTACATCGCGTCCATGACAATTCTTGAACTTCTTGCCGCTGCCACAGGGACAAGGATCGTTGCGGCCAACTTTGGGACCTACACGAACCGGCTCCTGTCTTACAGGATCTTCGTACTGGTCGCGTTCATTGGCTGCATAATCATCGCCGCGGGCATCTATTTCTTCCTTATTGGCGCGCATGCGGCTCATATCGGTCTTTTGCTCATGTCCTTCCCGGATCTGTGCCTGTTGCTGGTTGCCGGGCGCCTGTTGTTCAACCGGTATACCTGCGTGGCATAAGAAGCTGATGATGTCTTTGTTTACATCACTGTCCATTTGTTTGAACTGGTCATAGGCAGTGATCTTATAAATCACCAGCGGATCTTTTTGCTCGAGGTAAGCTGTTTGTACACTTTGCTTCAGGTCGTCCATCGCACGTAAATGCTCTTTCCACGCTTCGTCGATTACAGCCAGGGTTATTTGTCTTTCCAGGGCGCTGATCAGTTCGCGGCCCTCGGTCTCGAGGGTCTTGTTGAGGTTGGCCAGCACCTGTAATCCCTTTTTGTTATCGGTGAAGGGTACTACCACATTTTCAATATGGCTGCCCTGTGTTGCCCGGATGTTCTGGAACACCGGTACGGCCTGCCGTTGCAGTTCTGCTGTTTTATGCTGATAGCGGGCGATCGCTTCCTGGTATAATTTCTCGGCCAGGTCGTTGGCTTTGCCTTTCTCAAATTCTTCGGCGGCTATAGCGCTGTCGATACCGAAGTTTACAATAGCTGCCAGCTTAAAGCCTTCGTAGTCATTTTGTTCCTGGAAGGAATTCACCAGGCCTTCTGCAACAATGTAGAAGGCGTTATCGAGGTCAAGCGCCAAACGGTCACCGAACAACGCGTGGTTACGTTTTTTGTACACCACATTACGTTGTTTGTTCATTACGTCGTCGTATTCAAGCAAACGTTTACGGATGCCAAAGTTGTTTTCTTCCACTTTCTTTTGAGCGCGCTCAATGCTCTTCGTGATCATGCTGTGCTGGATCACTTCGCCTTCTTTATAACCAAAACGGTCCATGATGCTGGCGATGCGTTCGCTGCCGAACAGGCGCATGAGGTCATCTTCTAGTGATACATAGAACTGGGAAGTTCCTGGGTCACCCTGACGGCCGGCACGACCACGCAACTGTCGGTCAACGCGGCGGCTTTCATGGCGTTCGGTGCCAATGATGGCTAAACCGCCTGCTTCTTTTACGCCGGGCCCCAGTTTAATATCGGTACCACGGCCGGCCATGTTGGTAGCGATGGTAACCGCTCCCGGTAAACCGGCTTCTGCCACTACCTGTGCTTCCTTGGCGTGCTGTTTGGCGTTTAATACGTTGTGCGGGATCTTTTTACCCTGCAGCATCTTGCTCAGCAATTCACTCACTTCCACCGAGGTAGTACCTACCAGTACCGGCCGGCCGGCATTGCGCAGGTTTTCTATTTCGTCGATAACTGCTTTATACTTCTCGCGTTTGGTTTTGTATACCAGGTCTTCCTGGTCTTTACGGATAGCGGGCACATTCGTTGGAATAGTAACCACATCCAGCTTGTAGATATCCCAGAACTCCGATGCTTCGGTTACCGCAGTACCCGTCATACCGGCCAGTTTGTGGTACATGCGGAAATAGTTCTGTAAAGTGATGGTAGCGTAGGTTTGTGTAGCTGCTTCGATCTTTACATTTTCCTTGGCTTCAATGGCCTGGTGTAAACCGTCGCTGTAGCGGCGGCCATCGAGAATACGGCCTGTTTGTTCGTCTACGATCTTCACCTGTCCGTCCATAACTACGTATTCTACATCTTTGTCGAACAAGGTATAGGCTTTCAGCAATTGTTGTACGGTGTGAATACGATCGGCCTTGATCGTGTATTCATTGAGAACGGCTTCTTTGCGTTGCAATTTCTCTTCGGCGCTCACCTCAGATTTATCTATTTCCGCCAGGTGAATACCAATATCGGGCAGCACGAAGAACTCTGCATCTTCACCTGCCCTGGTGATGGCCTGAATACCTTTATCGGTTAAGTCAACCGAGTTATTTTTTTCATCTATGTGAAAGAATAGCTCTTCATCTACTACCGGCATTTGTTTTTGCTGATCGGCCAGGTAATAGTTCTCGGCTTTCTGCAGTTTTACTTTGATGCCGGGCTCGCTCAGGAATTTAATGAGGGCGCTGTGTTTGGGCAAACCGCGGTAAGCGCGCATCAATGAAAGGCCGCCTGTTTTCGGATCATCATCGCCCGCTTCGAACATTTTCTTTGCTTCGATCAGGTTCTTGTTCACCACCTGTTTTTGCATTTCAACCAGGTTACGCACGCGGTCGCGTAATATGTGGTATTGCTGGTCATCGCCGCGGGGAACAGGACCCGAAATGATCAATGGCGTACGCGCATCGTCGATCAATACGCTATCCACCTCATCCACCATGGCGAAATGGTGCTTGCGTTGAACCATTTCTTCAGGAGTATGCACCATGTTATCGCGGAGGTAATCGAAACCGAATTCGTTATTGGTGCCATACGTGATATCGGCCTGGTAAGCTTTTCTTCTTTCGGCACTGTTGGGCTGATGTTTGTCGATGCAGTCAACGGTAAGACCCAGCCATTCGAAAATGGTTCCGTTCCATTCAGAGTCACGTTTGGCCAGGTAATCGTTCACGGTTACGATGTGTACGCCTTCACCAGCCAGCGCATTCAGGTAAGCCGGCAGGGTACTCACCAGGGTTTTACCTTCACCCGTTGCCATTTCAGAGATCTTGCCCTGATGTAATACGGTTCCACCGATCAGCTGTACATCATAATGAACCATGTTCCAGGTGATCAGGTTGCCGCCGGCATTCCAGCTGTTTTTGAAGATAGATTGATTGCCCTGTATAGTAACGTAATCTTTTTTAACACTGAGCTCGCGGTCGAGCTCGGTAGCCGTGGCTACTATTTCTGCATTTTCCTTGAAGCGGCGTGCGGTTTCTTTCACTACAGCGAATGCTTCCGGGTGAATCTCCTTCAGGATCTCCTCAATTTGTTTATCCCGCTCTTTAAGGAGGGCGTCTACCTGCTGGTAAATAGCGTCTTTACCAACGATATCGCTGAACGGCAAGGCTTCCGCCTGTTTATTGAGATCGGCGATCTCTTCGTCGATCTTTTGCAGGTGGGCTTTTATCCGGTTCCTGAATTCCTGGGTTTTATTGCGTAACTCATCGTTAGACAGCGACTGGTAAGCAGTAAAGTTCTTATTGATCTGGTCTACAATCGGAAGGATGGTTTTAATATCCTTTTCCGACTTGCTTCCCCCGAACATTTTTGAAAGAAAACCTAACATGATATAGCGGTTAATTATTTTTTTAAAGATTACAAACCTACAGCTGGTCAAAAAGGATGCTACAGTTTGGCAGCTAGCCAATTTGACAGGGACGTCAAAGGTAAGAAAAAGCGGGCAGTTGGCCTGATAGAAGTCAATGGTTTGCAGGCAATAATTGCACCTTTTGGCCACCGGCCGGGCTTTACGCATGTGAAAAGGGGGAATATAATTGTCTGGGCGGTTTGCAGTTTCTGCCTGGGCTTTTAAATGCCGGAAATTTCAGCTCCCGGTTTACGGCCGCTACAGGCAGCGCCTGCACCCGGTGCCAGCCCTGTTCAATGCTTACTCCGGGTTTGAAGGGGGCCATCTGCGGCAATTTGCCCTGGTTGGCAGCTACCTGTACTGTAAGTGTCCCCTAGATGTCTCGTACCTTTAAAGGAACGGCTTATATACGGGACATCTACGGGATATGTACGAAACAAGTACGAGACTTCCCTGCATCTGGTACGGCAATAGCCCGGCACTGGGTTACTCCCGGCCAGTAAGCTGGTAATACCATTTGCGTCGGAAATTTGTTCGGTGGTAAAACGAAATGGATTCTAATGCAATGATGATCAGTGTAATTGGCAGTGGCAGTGGCCGTTTCCTACACCAACTGATACATTTTACCGGGGAGGGCCAGCACCAGGTTTTGTAGTTCGAGGTTGAGGATGGCGGCCGCCATGGAGCTGGTGCTGAATCCGCAGCGAAGATTCAATTCGTCGATATGCACAGGTTGTTTTTCCTGAAGGATGTCTACAATCGTTTTCTCGGCTTCATTTAAGTTAACGAAAAGTTCTTTTTGGGACTGGATCTTTTTCGCCGCAGGCAGATCCCAGCCGAGTATTTCTGCCAATTCCCGGGTTTCTGTGACTAAAACCGCTTTATTGTTTTTGATAAGGGCATTGCAGCCTGCACTTTTGGCATCGGTTACCCGCCCGGGAAAAGCAAAAACATCACGGTTATAGCCGTTCGCCAGGTCTGCCGTGATCATGCTGCCCCCTTTTACGCCGGTTTCAATGACCACTACGGCATCACACATGCCGGCCACTATGCGGTTGCGGATGGGAAAATGGTGCTTTTCCGCCGTAACGTCGCTGAAATATTCCGTAAGCAATCCGCCGCCCTGTTTTACCATGTCTTTTGCCAGCGTAGTATGTTCAGACGGATACAGGGAATCGAGCCCATGGGCCAGTACGCCAACAGTAGGCAGGTCATTTTTGAGCGCCGCTTTATGGGCAATGGCATCAATGCCGAATGCGAGCCCGCTCACCACCAGCACATCATAGGCGGCCAGTTCCGATACGAGCTTTTCGGTAAGTTGTTTGCCGTAGCTGCTGTGATGCCGGGTTCCGATAACCGCTATTACTCTGGGGGCGTTGAGATCGGTTTCTCCCCGGTAAAAAAGCAGGGTAGGGGAATCGTAACAATGCAGCAACCGTTGAGGATATTCGGGTTGGTTGATGAACAGCGGCCGGATCTTATATTTCTCAATAAAGGTGATCTCTTTTTCGGCCTCGGCAAACTGCTTAAAAGATTTAATGCACCGGGCGCGTACTGATCCGATGCCTTCTGTTTTTTCAAGGTCGGCAATACGTGCTTTGAAGATGGCTTCCGCCGTTTGAAATTGTTGTATTAAGAGTTTGGCATGTACGCAACCGATTTGGGGTACCTGGGTTAATGCCAGCTGGTATAGCAGATCGTTAGTTATCGTCGTCATGGTTAATGGGCCATTGAAACTTTAACTAAGATACGGGCTTTCGTGGTATTAAGGAGCTTTATCGGTTACAAGTTCCAGGTTACATGATACAAGGAATACAGGTACACAAAGGCAAAGCCCTGAAACCTGCAACCTGTAACCTGGAACTGATTCCCAGGGATAGTTATGCATTAAGCTGAGTACTATTATTGACTAACCACCTGCAACTCCGTTCTTCTATTCTGCGCTCTTCCCTGTTCACTATCATTATCGGCAATGGGTTTGGTGGCGCCATACCCTTTGAAGCTAAGGCGGGCCGCTTCAATGCCTTTGCCTGCCAGGTATTTCACTACGGCCTGCGCCCGGTTGTTCGACAGGGTCATGTTGTCGGCCGCTTTACCGATATTATCGGTATGTCCGCTGATCTGGATCTTCAGGGTTGGGTTTTCTTTTAGCAGCTGAAAAATATTATCGAGTTCAATGGTAGATTCCGGTTTCAGATCGAATTTGCCCAGGTCGAAGAAAATGTTTTTCAGCACCACGCTGGCATTTGCTTCAATGGGTTGTAAAGGAATGTCAATATTGTACGTGGAATCAGGGGCTTTCTGGCTCAATGGAAAATTCTCTGAGAAGAACAGGTACCCGCGGCGTTTTACATTGAACGCATAATCTTTACCAACAGGTAAGGTGATGAGGTAATTGCCGGTAGCATCTGTTTGAACGCGGCTTAATACTTCGCGGCTGTTCAGGTCGGTTAGTTCAACAGCGGATGGCAATCCTTTGGTGGTTTTTTTATCGAACACTTTTCCTTTCACCCAAAGTGTGCGGGCCGGGCGCACATCTTCCCTTAATTCAAATCTGTACAGATCGAGCCCGCCGCGGCTGTCGCTGCGGTCGCTGGTATAATAAGCGGTTTTTCCATCGGCGGCAATTACCAGGCTGCCTTCGTTTTCGATGGTATTAATGGGATAACCAAGATTAACGGGTTTTGACCAGCCCTTAGCCTGTTTTTTTGCCATGAACAGGTCGCTGCCGCCATAGCCCAGGTGGCCGCCCGATGTAAAGTACAGGGTTTGGTTATCGGCATGAATGAAAGGCGCATTCTCATCACCGATAGAATTTATTTCAGGCCCCAGGTTTTCCGGATCGCTCCAGCGGCCATTCGGTAACAGGTGACTTACATACAGGTCCTGACCGCCATAACCTCCCAGTCGGCTGCTGGCAAAATACAGGTCGCGCTTATCGGGCGAGAGGCAGGGCGCCGATTCCCAGGCCTCGGTATTTATCCGGTTGCCCATGTTCTCGGGTTTGCTCCAGCCATCGGGTGTTAAGTAAGAAATATAGAGGTCGCAGCTGCCTAATCCATAGGGAAAATTGCAACCGGTGAAGATGAGCCACTGCCCATCCTGCGAAATGTTCTGGGCGCCTTCGTTCAGATTCGAATTGATATCGCCGGGCAAAGGCTGTGCTTTTGTCCAGTGGCCATTTTCAAACTTCGATTCATAGAATTCCTCATTCCCATTTACCCGGCGGGTAAAAATGAATTCTTTGTCGTCGATGGTAAGGGTGGGAAAATATTCAAGGTGGTTGCTGTTAATGCTATCGCCCATGTTCTGCGGTTCGAAGCGGTAATTGCCGTTGGGGTGTTGCTTACTGTATTCGATGGCAAATTCATAGGTCTTGCGGCGGTAATCAGCTGCCTTCCTGCTTTGTTCATTCAGGTTAGGCAGGGACTGGAAATCGTTCAATGCATTGAGCGCTTTCTCAAATTCGCCGATGCCGGCGAGGTTAATCGAGTAGGGCAGGTTATAATCCTTAAACCAGTTGCTATCGATAGCCTTTGCTTTTTCATAGTACTCAATAGCGCTTTTATAATTTTTCTGTTCAGAATATAAACCGGCAATGGAAAGAAAAGCTTCCAGGTAACGCGGTTCTATTTTTATGGCATCGTGCAGTGTCTTTATGCTTTCATTGTACTGGCCGTTCATGGCGATGCCATATGCTTTTTCAAACAGGGCTTTTGCTTTCTTACTCACTTTATCAGGATCGTACTGCGCCTGTGCTGTGGAACAGAAGAGGGCGGCAAAAATGGATATTGTAATTAGTTTCTTAATCATCTGGTGCTTTTGATCGTGAATGGTCGATGGTCAATGGCAATGGAGAATAGTTCCCTATAAACCGGCATTCTTTTTACCATTTATATTCCGTCACTGTTTTGATCGCGCGTTGTTCTGCTTCAAAATCAGTGCGGTTTTGAAAATTAAAGATAAAAAATGTGTCAGGTTTTAAAGAAAAACCTGCTTTTCACCTCTAAGATGCGAATAGCGTCCCAAAAGTTTGTAAGAAACTGTTATAAATGATGGGAAGGCGGTGCTAATCAACGCAAACTACGGCACATGAATGTATTTATGCAGCTGCAGGGAAAATTCCCAGCGGGGATTGGCCTTGATATAATCAATGATCAGCGGCGTTACAACGGCCGATTTGCTCCATTCCGGTTGCAGATAGAGTTTACAGGCTGGTGAAACCAGTGCTGCGTACTTTTCGGCCCAGTCAAAATCGCTCTTGTTGAAAATAACTACTTTGAGCTCATTGGCCAGCGGTAGTATTCCGGGCAGGGGCGCTTTGAATTTTTTGGGCGAAAGGCAGATCCAGTCCCAGGAACCGCTCACCGGCCAGGCGCCGGATGTTTCTATATTGGTTTGAAAGCCGGCTTCATGCAGGGCGTCGGTGAGGGCATCGAGATTGTGCATCAGCGGTTCACCCCCGGTGATCACTGCCAAGCGGCCGGGAAAGGCACTGGCTGCGGTCACCATGTCGTGAATGCTTTGTTGCGGATGTTTGGCCGCTTCCCAGCTTTCTTTTACATCGCACCACACGCATCCTACATCACATCCGCCAAGGCGAATGAAGTAAGCAGCTTTTCCCTGGTGGTAACCTTCTCCCTGAAGGGTATAGAAGGCTTCCATTACAGGATATTGGACAATATCTATTTCAGGTTTTGTCATTACATCTTTGTTCATGAATATAACAGTGCATGTGCTAATATGTTGCTCTGCATGTGCTAATTTGCTAATTAGCTGATTTGCTGATGCTGTATTACCGGGCTGGCAGCCTGGTCTCGCGCATCTCAACGGGGCATTAGCAAATCAGCACATCAGCTAATCAGCCCATCAGTTTTTAGTGTTTAAGCAAGCAGGCATTGTACGTATTTGTCATAAGTGCGGCAATGGTCATAGGGCCTACGCCACCCGGAACGGGGGTGATCCAGGAACATTTAGGAGCAACGGTATCAAACTCTACATCGCCTTTTAAGGCATAGCCTCTTTTTTTGGTAGCGTCGGGAACGCGGGTGATACCTACATCGATCACAATGGCGCCGTCTTTTACCATATCGGGTTTTACAAATTCTGGCCGGCCTAAAGCAGCTACAATAATATCTGCCTGCAGGCAGATTTCTCTCAGGTTCTTTGTATGCGAATGGCAAATGGTGACGGTGCAATTGCCGGGATTGCTGTTGGCGCTGAGCAGAATGCTCATGGGACGGCCAACAATATTGCTGCGGCCGATCACTACAGCATGCATGCCCTTGGTATTGATCTTATAATGCTCCAGCATAAGCATAATGCCATGCGGCGTTGCGGGTATAAAGGTGGGAAGCGACTGTACCATTTTTCCTACGCTCACCGGGTGAAAGCCGTCAACGTCTTTGGAAGGATGAATGGCATTGATCACTTTTTCATCTGAAATATGTTTAGGCAGGGGCAACTGTACCAGGATACCGTCCACATCCATATCATTGTTCAGTTCCTCTATGGTTTCCAGCAGCTTGAACTCGCTGATAGATTCATCGAGGCGAATGAGGGTAGAATGAAAGCCGATCTCTTCGCAGGTCCTTACTTTGGAACCCACATAGGTTTCACTGGCCCCATTATTACCAACCAGCACAGCAGCCAGGTGTGGTACCTTTTTACCTTCGGCTACCAGTTGAGCCACTTTTATTTTCAATTCATCCTTCGTTGCCTGTGATACAAGCTGCCCGTCTAAAATTTTCATGGCGCAAAGGTAAAGTGCTGCGGTAAGTTGCCCTAAAGGAGAATAAAAAATTTTTTATATTACGTTTTTTAAATATGTTTAATGGCTTTTTGGAAAGCCAGCTAACGTGAAAAGACTGCTATTGCCATTTTACTTTATCCCCTGTCTGGCCTTGGGCCAGTCGGTACGTTACTCGCCGGGTACGCTATATACCGGCCTGGGAGCTTATAGTCAACAGTTTACCCAGTCATTTTCCTTTCTGGCCAATCAGGCGGCCCTGGGTCATCTTACCCGGCTCAGCGCGGGTGTTTATGCCGAACAAAAATATGGGTTGAAGGAGCTTTCGATGTACATGGCCACCCTGGCGATACCAGTAGACGGCGGAGGGGTCGGCATTGGCATGCAATACGCCGGCTTCCCTGATTTTAATGAAAGCCAGCTGGCGCTGGCTTATGGCAAAGACCTTGGTCGGGTTAGCCTGGGCGTGCAGGGTAACTATAATATGATGCATGTTGCCGGTTACGGTAATGATGCTGCTATCGGGTTCGAAATAGCCAGTCAGTGGCAGGTGAGTACAAACCTGGTTACCGGAATTCATATCGTGAACCCGGTAGGCGGTCATTTCCGGCATCATTCCGCCGAAAAGCTGGCGTCCGTGTATCAGTTCGGGGCCGGGTATGAAGTGTCGAAGCAATTGTTCCTGAGTGCAGAGATCAGCAAGGAAGAAGACCGGCCGGTAAATGTGCAGGCTGGTTTACAATATATCGTTGTACCCGACCGCTTATTTGTACGTACGGGCATTACAACGGCTACAAGTTCTCCTTATGCAGGCATTGGCTGGCAATGGAAAAACTGCCGGGCCGATGTATGTGTGCGCTATCATCCTCAATTGGGCCTCACACCGGGATTGCTACTGTTATTTTACGGAAAACAAAAGGAAGGCCGGTGAAATGGCGCCTGGTCATATGGTTATTATTTAACTGGATGGCTGCCATGGCACAGGAAAGACCGCAAATGCCGGTAAATGAACAGCAGTTGGAAATGCAGGCAGAGCGGGAGGAAGGACTTACAGAAGATGATACGCAGTGGCAGCAATTGGAGTATTTGACGAAACATCCCCTGAATTTGAATGCCGCCACTGAGAACGAACTGAAAGGTTTGCGCCTGTTGACTGATCTCCAGACCAGTAATTTCCTCTTGTATCGCCACTTGCTTGGGCCTTTATTGCAGGTGCATGAACTGCAGGCCATACCTGCCTGGGATCTGACCACTATCAAACAATTGCTGCCATACATTACGGTAAGCGATGAAAAACATTTGGTGGCCCGCCTGAGCGAACGGCTAAAGCAGGGTGAACAAACCGCGCTGTTACGATTTGCACGAACGATAAGCAATTCCGGCGATCTTAAGGCAACTACAGAAAAGTATCTGGGAAGTTCAAGCGCCGTATTATTCCGCTACAAGTATAATCATAAGAACCTATTGCAGTATGGCATAACCGGTGATAAGGATGCCGGGGAAGCTTTCCTGCAAGGAGCGCAACAAAAAGGGTTCGACTTTTATTCTTTTCACTGCTTCGCCCGGAAATTAGGGATCATACAATCGCTGGCCATTGGCGACTTCACCGTTGCTTTTGGGCAGGGCCTGATCCAATGGCAGGGAATGGCCTTTAAAAAGAATGCTTCTGTTTTAAATATAAAACGCCAGGGTCCGGCGCTGCAGCCCTATAATTCGGCCGGCGAGTATAACTTCCACCGCGGTCTTGGCATCACCCTGCAAAAGAAAAATATCCGGGCTACGTTCTTTGGTTCTTTACGGCAATTAGACGCTAACCTGGTTACGGATAGTGCATTGCATGACCAGGTATATATATCTTCCATCATCACATCCGGTTATCACAGAACGCCCGGCGAATTGAATGACCGTCACAATCTTCGCTGTGTCACCACCGGCGGATCTTTACAGATCGCCAATGCCAGGTCTCATATAGGCATACAGGCGGTGAATTACAATTTATCAGAAGCGCTGCGGCCATCCGCTGACCTGTATGACCGCTACGCCATCCGGGGACGGCATTGGGTTAATTCCAGTGTCGATTATAGTTATACGTTCCGGAATATGCATGTGTATGGAGAACTAGCTATGGACAAGGAGCAGAACAGGGCCATGATCCATGGCCTGCTCGCCAGCCTTGACCCCAAAGTGGATCTGGCGCTTGTGTACCGTAATATCAGTGCCTCATACCAATCGCTGTTCAGCAATGCTTTTACCGAGAACAGTTTGCCGGTGAATGAAAACGGGCTGTATGCCGGATTGACGCTAAGGCCGCTGGCGGGCTGGAAACTGGATGTTTATATGGATATTTTCCGGTTCCCCTGGTTGAAATACCAGGTGCATGCGCCATCTGGCGGGCATGAATACCTGGTTCAGCTCGGCTATACGCCTTATAAACAGGTTGACATATATTCCCGTTTCAGGCATGAAACAAAATGGTTGAATATCGCAGATGCCGCTTTTGGCGTTCCGCCCATCGTGGCCGTAAGGCGGTTAAACTGGCGAACGCATATCAATTACCGGCTGAACCGCAGCGTTGAATTGAGAAGCCGGGTGGAAACAGTGTGGTATACCGGTAAAGGCCGTCAACAGGAGACCGGTTTTTTATGGTACACCGATGTATATGTGAAACCGGCGTTCAAACCTTTTTCCTGCAATGCGCGCCTGCAGTATGTTGAAACAGACAGTTACAACAGCCGGGTATATGCCTGGGAGAACACCGTATTATACAATTATTCTACACCTCCATTATATAATAAAGCCTTGCGATGCCTGGTAAATGTTAATTACCGGTTAACGGCCCGGCCGCAGAAGCAGCCTTCGAAAAAAATAAGTTGCCTGTTCTCATTATCATGGGCGCAAGCTGTTCATCCGGCAAAAGCAGCAGTTGAAGCAACGGAAACGGCTGTTGAGGCGTATAACAGGTCGGATCTAAAGCTGCAAATGATCTTTACAATGCGATAGACCGTTTCAGCTATTATCGTCTGTTAACAACCGCTTTGCAAATTAAAATTGAATTAATTAACAAAGTTCGGTTGTGCATGTAAGACAATGTTTCTTAGAGCTGCATTGGCTGTTAGGTCGGCACCAGCTAAGTTGTCATGAACGGGAAATAAATTATTGACAATTTTACATTTAATGATAACGGCAAGAACTATCGAACGAATGGTGCAAATACAGTACAATTCAGTAGTGGTGCGCGTTTCCGCGGTAATCGCAGGTTGAAAAGTTTTCATGATCTGCTGAATTTGATAAGCTGTTTGCAGCAATTATAAATTTCGTTTTGTCTACCGGTTAGGAAAATTGTATTTATTTGCACTCGATTTAATATTGTAAACCATAATTTGTTTGCAGGCGTTAGATCAATTTTTTAATTATTAACAAGTCTCATGAGAAAAATTCTATCACTGCTGATAGCAGCATTGCTATCGGTAACGGCGTTTGCCCAAAATCGCCAGATCTCGGGTCGTATTACAGACGAAAAAGGAGACCCGATTCCCTTCGCCACTATTAAAATCAAAAAATCAAGTGTGGGAACTGCCGCGGACCAGGCCGGTAATTTTACATTATCGGTTCCGCCCAATGCCATTTTAGTGATCAGTGCTTCGGGTGCAGAAACCCGTGAAGTAAGCACGGTAGGCGCGGGTGATGCAATAAATGTTACCCTGTCGAGGCTCACGAATGAGTTATCTGCTGTGGTAGTAACCACCTCGCTGGGTATCAAGCGCCAGGCCAAAGAACTGGGTTATGCGGCAACATCTGTTACCAGCAAAACGCTTACCCAGGGTAAGGCGGTGAATGTGCAACAAGCCCTGAATGGTAAAGTATCGGGTGTTTCTGTGAGTACCGTTAACAGCGGTGTATTTGAACAGGCTAAGATCAATATCAGGGGTATCCGTTCACTTACGGGTAATAATCAGCCCATGCTGGTAGTTGATGGGGCGCCCACGCCCCTGGGATTTCTTTCTTCGATACCGCCCGATGATATCCAGGAACTCACCGTGTTGAAAAGTGCTGCCTCTGCTGCTATTTATGGTCCTGATGCGGTGAACGGGGTGATCGTTGTGACCACCAAAAAAGGCGCTGGTAAAAAATTAAGTTTAACGGTAAGCTCAACCTTACAGGCGGCCAAGGTGGCCTATTTCCCGAAAATACAGAAAGAGTTTGGCGCCGGAGCCGGTGAAGTAACTGATATCTATGGCAATTATGGATACGTTCCTTATGAAAACCAGCAATACGGTCCGCGCTTTGATGGCTCCATACAGGATATTGGCGTGGAACTGGAAGATGGTTCTATTCAAAGAGGTCCCTATAATAATGGCCGTTATAAGGATAAGATCAAATTCTGGAACACCGGCTTAACCTGGCAGAACTCCATATCCCTGGCTGGGGAGGATTTTTATGCCAGTGTGCAGGATGCTAAGATAAAAGGGTTGATGCCCGAAGATGAGAACAGGAGAACCAGTTTTCGTTTTAACGCAGCTAAGACCTACGGCCGCTTATCAGTGAACTACGGAATAAACTATGTATTGCAAAATTACGATGTAGTAAATGAGCAGGCCATGGCTGATCTTTTTCCTGCCTACAACGGTAGTGTAATGTTCCTGGTGATGCAAACACCCAGCAATGTGCCTTTGCTTGATTATAAAGACTGGAGGAACAATAAGTTTGCCCAGTTCTCGAATTACTATAATGAGTTTGCGGTTAACCCTTACTGGATCATTGGCAATCTTCGGCAGAAAGGCCGCTCAGATGACCTGATCGGGAACCTGGACGCTCATTATAAAGTGTTCGACTGGTTAAATGCTTCAATAAGATTGAGCACCAACCTGGGCTTTAATAATTACAAGAATACCACGGCACCGATTGTTGTTACACCATGGGCGGAAGCCAATCGCAATGCAACACAGTATACGAGCCGCCCGGGAAATGTAATGGATGACCAAAACTATTCTTCACGTATCAACCTTGATTATTACCTGAACGGTGATTATAATATCAACAAGAACTTTAACGTAAGATATATTGCCGGTGGAATGGTACGGCAGAACCGTTTCAAAGACGTTGCAGTAGGAGGTAATAATTTGGCAGCACCTTATTTATACAATGTGGCCGTACGAAGCGGCGACGCCAATATACCCTTGTATCAAGGAAGTAGCCAAACGGTAAATACCGGAAACAACTTTGATATTCAATCCCGCTTGTTATCTGCCTATGGTAGCGTTGGTTTAAGCTATAAAGGTTGGGCCAATATTGAATTTACGGGAAGAAATGACTGGGACAGCCGCTTAAGCAAAGACAACCGTTCTTTCTTCTATCCGGGAGCGAATGCCTCGGTTATCCTGTCTGACGCTGTAACGGCTATTCAAACCAGTGCTGTAATTTCTTATGCCAAACTAAGAGGTGCCTATTCAAAATCGGGTAACGTAAACCTGGGCGCTTATGCACTGAATGCAACATATTCTCCGGCAGGTGGTTTTCCATACGGAAGTCTCCCTGGCTTTACGGCAAATGGCATCATCCCCAGCCCCGACCTGAAACCGGAGTTCGTAAAAACTATGGAAGTAGGGGTGGAGTTAGGATTTCTGAAAAACAGGATCAATGTAGAAGCAACTTATTTTAACCAGGATAATACCGATCAGATCCTCGCCTTGTCTCAATCTGTTACCACTGGTTATACCACTGGTGTTGCTAATGCAGCTGATTTCAAGAATAAAGGTATTGAGATGGACCTGAACCTGACGCCGCTGATAAATGTTGGCAAAGGCCGGATAGATCTCAGGATCAACGCTACCTATAACGATAATAAAGTAACCCGTACCCTTGAGAACGTGCCCGTTGTTATTGGCGGCAACTCAGACTTCATTCAAAATTCAACCAGCTCGCCTACTGCCAACAACGTAGCGATAGTTGGTAAACCTGCATTTGCATTCCAGCTTACCGATTATTTAAGGGATTCAGCGACCGGTAAAGTGATTGTTGATGCCGTGACGGGTTATCCTTCGCAAGCCGGTGAACTGGTTGTTAGAGGACGTTCATTGCCATTATGGGTGGTGGGTATAACACCGTCTTATTCCATTGGCGGGTTTTCAGCCAGTATGACCTGGGATTACAAAGGTGGTCACCATTTTTATGCTGGCCTGGGTTCTGATATGGATTTTGCCGGTATTTCTGAGCGCAGCGCTGCTTATGGCCGCGAGCGCTTTGTAATGCCGAATTCTGTTTATAAAGATGCGTCTGGTAAATATGTTGATAATACCAACATTCAGGTACAGGATGGTAATTATGGTTTCTGGACCGGAGCTGCCACAAACAGCCAGATAGCGACCAACTATTTTGCAAGCGCTGCGGCCTGGCGCCTGAGGGAATTGAATATCTCTTACAACCTGCCATTAAAATGGATTGGCGGTGGAAAGCACATTCAACGCTTAACAGTAAGTGCCATTGGAAGGAACCTGTTCCTGATAGTGCCAAAGTCAAATCAATGGGGCGATCCTGAATTTAACTATTCTGCTACCAATAACACTTTTGGCATCAGTAGTGCATACCAGTCGCCTGCTTCCCGGTTTTTTGGCGGTTCCGTAACAGTACAATTCTAATAAAATAAAAATGATCTTATAAATGAAATACTTTAATATAAACAGGAGAATATGCGGTGCGATACTGGCGGTGATCGTTGCCTGTACAGGATGTAAAAAAGATTTTCTGGATGTAAACGATGATCCTAACCGGGCTACTGACAAGAACATATCAGCCGAGCTGCTTTTTCCGCAGGCTGCCAATGGAGTAGGCGCCCGGCTGGGTAGCACTAACCTTGAGTTCATTCAAAACTGGATCGGGTATATGTCGGCATCAGGCGATTTTGCGATTGAGCAGGATGAGACCACGTATAATATCAGTTTTTCTTTCGGCGATGTATTGTGGGAGAATAATTACAACGTGCTCTTTGATCTGTATTTGACAAAGCATAAAGCCCTGGCAGCAGGGGATACGGTGCTGGCTGGCGCTTCCATGATCTTATCGGCCCGGCTTTGGCAGGACCTGGTGGATATTTTTGGAAATATTCCTTATTCCCAGGCCTTTCAAACCAATACCTATCGCCGGCCTGCATACGACAATGGGCGCGATATCTATGCCGATCTGCAAAAGAGACTCGATACAGCGGTTACTTATATGAACGCTACTGCTAAGGCTTCCTTTAAAACGATTGATATTGTGAATGGTGCTAATAAAACGCTCTGGGTAAAATTTGCCAATACGCTCAAATTGCGGATGCTGCTCCGTCAATCGGAAATGAATGGATTCAATCCGGCTGCTGAGATCAGTAAAATTGCGGCCAATGGTGGTGTATTAGGTGCAGGTGAAAGTATTGATGTAAATCCCGGTTATGTAAATGAGAACAATAAACAATCGCCCTTTTATGCCAACTACGGTTTAACGCCTACGGGTGCTGAGGCAAGTACGAGTACCAGGGCTAATAATTATTTTATAAACTTGTTGGTTACCAACAACGATCCAAGGCTCGAACGGTTCTATGCACCGACTGAGAACGATCCTAATGTTATAGCCGGTACCGATTATGGTTTGCCGGAAGGTAATCCCGACGGGGCTCACAGCTCTAATATGGGACCTGGTATAGCCGGTAGCGCCAGCCAGAATCAATGGATACTGCCTTCTTTTGAAAGCTTGTTCATGAAAGCCGAGGCAATAGCAAGAGGATGGTTGCCTGGTAATGCACAAACTGCGTATGAAGCCGCCGTTACTGAGTCATTTGTTTGGTTAGGTGTAGATAATGCAACGGCTGAAGCTGCTGATTATTTGCAGCATGCTGACATCGCCAATTGGGCAAATGCCGGTGCTTCGGTGTTGGAGCAGGCTAAATTTATCGCCCTTCAAAAATATATCGCCTTATGTGGTATTGATCCTGTGGAAGCATGGAGCGATATACGGAGACTGAACATGATGCCCGATGACGGCTATCTGTCACACAATCCTGCGCGTTTGCGCGACCAGATCCCGGTGAGGCTGTTATATCCGCAAAGTGAATACACCACCAATGGCCCGAACGTGCGCACGCAGGGCGATATCAATCAGTTTGATTCGAAGATATTCTGGCAACCATAAACCGAACTACATAAATAAACTATATGAAGCTACATTATATAAAAATAACTTTCTCATTGGCCATAGCGTCGTTTCTGATGGCAGGTTGTTTGAAAGATCAACCTTACGAGGATCAGGAAATACAATCTAACCGGCCCAAGGGAAATCCACGTGTCATTGAAATGAAGATTGCAGCTACAAATACCGAGAACTTTCTGAGTGTAGCCTATAATAACGGTAATAATGATACAGTCGTAGACCTGGTTCCCATACATTTGGCAACAGCTGATGTAGCCGGGGAAGATATCAATGTTACCGTGGAATTAAAGCCTGATCTGGTCGACGCTTACAATCAGGCCAATCATACCGAGTATGAGGTGCCGGTTAGTTCCCTGATCTCTATTGTAAATCCTGTTGTTACCATTCCCAGGGGTTCCCGGACCGGCTTTCTGCAGGTGAAGTTCAGGCCCTCGTCCATTATTGGCCACGAGTACGCGCTTGGACTGGCTATCAAAAGTGTTGACAAAGCTAATTATACCATCAGTGGTAACCTGGGCTCAGGTGTGATAGCAATGCTTATTAAAAATAAGTACGATGGAAAATATAAGGTAGACGGTACCCTCGTAGATCTGGTGGATGGAAGCCTTAGCTCAACACCTGGCGATCCCTATCCTTTTGAGGTAGAGTTAAGAACAGTAGGGGCGAATTCGGTAGTTATGTGGGAACCGCGTAATGGTTATTATCATTTGATTGGAACCGGTAGCGTGTATGGTGAATTTGCACCTGTTTTCACATTTGATCCGGCAACCAATAAAGTGATCAGTGTTACCAATGATTATGGGCAGCCTTCACCAAGCCGTGCGCGTAGTGCAGAGATCGATCCGTCTGGCGCCAATGTACAAAATGCAGATAAAAGCATCGATGTTAAATATGTAATGAAGCAAGGCGGTGGTACCCGTACCACGTTTGATGAGCATTTCACTTATCTTGGACCGAGATAGTATAACAGCAAAACAGCATTAGCAATAGAGCCGCCCCCGCCGGGGCGGCTTTTTTCTGCAATAGCTAGATATTATAAAAAATAGATCCTGTTTGTTTTTTAGCAGTTTTAAGGTAAATGCGACCAAGTAGTTCGTTTATTAATGTATTATCTGCCTGCTTCTGAGTTACTTGTAAATTGCCTGGCGCTTTTTGCGTTTTTCTGCGGCTAAATACTACAGTTAATCATCATATGATCTCTGCCAAAAAGCGTTGCAGCGCTTTACAAATCCGGTTTGTCTAGCCGAAATTGGTTCTAACTATTGGTCCCGATTTAACTTTTTTTTATAGTGAATCGGGATTTTCAATACATTTAGAACTAGAACGTCACATTTTAAACTTACAAGTCACATGAGAAAAATGCTATCACTGCTAGCAGTGTTAGTGCTATGCACTGCTATGGCCCTGTGTCAAACCAAAACAATGACCGGGCAGGTAAAGGACACAAAAGGAGATCCCATTCCTTTTGCCACCATTAAAGTAAAAGGCACCAACAATGCCGTAGCCGCCGATGCCGACGGCAAATTCTCCATCAACGCTCCACAAAACGCCACCCTGGTCATTTCTGCCGTAGGTTTCGAACAAACAGAAACCGTAGCCGGTAGTTCAGGCATCCTCTCGGTGTCGTTAAACTCCCTCGAAGCCATGAGCGAAGTAGTGGTAACGGCCCTGGGTATTAAAAGAGCCAAAAATACCCTGCCGTATGCCGCTCAAACAGTGAATGGCGAAGATGTGAGCCGCTTGCGCTCAGGCAATGCATTCAGCGCCCTTTCCGGAAAAGTATCCGGCTTGCAGATTCAACAGGGCAATGGCCTGGGCAGTTCCACCAACATTGTGATCCGTGGTACAAAATCTATTACCGGTAACAACCAGGCTTTGTTCGTGGTAGATGGCGTACCTGTCGACAACTCTAATAACAACAGAAGCACCCAACAAACGGGTAGAGGCGGTTATGATTATGGTAATGCTGCTGCTGATATTAATCCGGATGACATTGAAACCATCAACGTATTGAAAGGCGCAGCCGCTACTGCCTTGTATGGTTCAAGAGCTTCCAATGGGGTGATCATGATCACTACCAAAAGAGCTAAAAGAGGATTGGGCTTAACGGTGAATTCAGGTATCACCATTAACTCGATCGACAAAAAAACATTCCCTGGCTATCAAAAAGAGTACGGGGCTGGTTACTCCTCTAACTATCAGCGCGACGGGTTCATGTATTTTGATGTAGATGGCGATGGTAACAAGGACTATGTGGTGCCTACTTCAGAAGATGCTTCTTATGGCGTGAAATTCGATCCGAATTTAATGGTATATCACTGGGATGCATTTGATCCTGCTTCGCCGAATTACAAAAAAGCCAGGCCCTGGGTGGCGGCGGCCAATGATCCTTCCTCCTTTTACGAAACCACCTTGTCGAACAATAACAGCATCATGTTCGATGGCGCCGGTGACAAGGGAAGTTTCAAGTTAGGCTATACCCGCAACGATGACCGGGGGGTGTTGCCAAACAGTAAACTCATAAAGAATATCATCAACTTTGGCGCCAGCTACAATATCACGCCAAAACTAACGGCTACCGCTTCCGTTAACTATTCCAAGATCGATGGTCGTGGCCGCTATGGAACCGGTTATAGCGGCGTTAACGTGAACCAGAATTTCAGACAATGGTATCAAACCAATGTGGATATCAAAGAGCAGAAAGAAGCGTATTTCAGGAATCGCAAGAACGTTACCTGGAACTGGAAAGATCCTTCTGATCCTGCTACAGGCCTCGTTCCCATTTATACCGACAACTACTACTGGACCGTCTACGAGAATTATGAAACAGATACCCGTAGCCGCGTGTTCGGCTTTGCATCAATGGATTTTAAAGCAACAGACTGGTTAAGTTTCCTCGGCCGAATTTCAGTTGATAATTATACCGAGCTGCAGGAAGAACGTATAGCAGTGGGCAGCCAGGGCGCCGCTTCCTATACCCGGTTCGACCGCACTTTCAGCGAGCTGAACTATGACCTGATGGCGAATTTTGATAAACAATTGACCAAAGACCTTAATTTCAAAGCGCTGTTGGGTACGAACATTCGCAGAACAACCAGCCGTTCTACACTGGCAACTACCTCCGGTGGTTTGATCGTTCCTGGTTTATACAGCATTTCCAACTCTAAAGGAACCATTCCTGCGCCTATTGAAACCTATCAACCCGTTGCCGTGGATGGTTATTTTGGCGGCATCACTTTAAGCTACCAGGATTACTTGTCGCTCGACGCTACTTTCCGCCGCGACCGATCTTCAACCCTGCCCGTTTCTGAAAATGCTTATAACTATTATGCGGTATCAGGTAGCTGGCTGTTCTCGCACCATTTGCCCACTGTACCATGGTTATCATCCGGTAAGATCCGTGTGAACTATGCAACTGTAGGTAACAGCGCTCCCTGGGGTAGTGTAAGAGATGCTTATGACAAACCCAATCCATTCGGTAGTGTGATCCTGTATTCTTTGCCCGATACAAAGAACAACAGTGAATTAAGACCGGAAGAGACCAAGAGCCGCGAAATTGGTCTGGAAATGGCATTTCTTAAGAACCGCCTTGGTTTTGATGCGACATATTATGTAACGAATACCATCGATCAGATCATCCCTGTTTCTGTATCAGCCGCCTCTGGTTACACCAGCAAATATGTGAATGCCGGCGAAGTGGAGAATAAGGGTATTGAATTGTCGGTATATGCAACTCCGGTTCGCACCCAGAACTTTTCCTGGACCATCAATGTAAACTGGACCCGCAACCGCAATAAAGTACTTTCATTATACAATGACAGTAAGAACCTGCAGATCGGCGCATTCCAGAGCGGCGTTAGTATAAATGCCACCCTGGGCCAGCCTTATGGAACCATCCAGGGAAGAACCTGGCAAATGAAGGATGGCAAACGCCTGGTTGATAGCAACGGTTATTATGCTGTTACCTCAACTACCACCAATGTGATCGGTAATGTAAACCCCGACTGGATTGGTGGTGTATACAATACTTTCAAATTCAAAAACCTTTCCGTCGGTTTCCTGGTAGATATGCGTAAAGGCGGCGAGGTTTGGTCGCTCGATATGTTCTATGCGCAATATACAGGCGTGTTGAAAGAATCTGCTGGGTTGAACGATCTGGGTAATCCTGTTCGTAACAGCCTCGCCGATGGCGGCGGTGTAATACTGGATGGCGTAACCGCAGATGGCAAAGCAAATACCAAACGCGTGGTTATTGACGCCAATTCACCAGCCAATCCGCAATCTAACTATGCGTACGATGCCAGCTACATTAAGTTAAGAGAAGCTAATATTACTTACTCCTTACCATCCAGCCTCTTCAATAAAGTGAAAGCCATTAAAGGGATCGACGTATCTGTATTTGGCAGGAATTTATGGATCATTCATAAAAATCTTCCTTATTCCGATCCGGAAGAAAACCTGTCGGCAGGTAACCTGGTGGGTATGCAAAGTGGTGCTTATCCCACTACCCGTTCCGTTGGTATGAATGTTAGGTTGAAATTCTAAAAATGAAAAATCATGAGAAAGTTCCTTTATATAGCATTGCCCATATTGTTTTTAGCGGCATGTACAAAAGATATCTCCCGTTTTAACCAGGAAACAAAAAAGCCCTCAGTGGTTCCTGGCCCCATGTTGTTCTCAAATGCAGTGAAAAATATTTCCGATGGCCTGGCCAATGCCAGCGTGAACGTGAATGTATTCAGGTTTACGGTAAAACACTGGGCCATGGCTGTGTATCAGGATGAAGCGCAGTATGATTTCAATACGCGCGCCATACCCCAAGCCTGGTGGACGAGGATGTACCGGGATGTATTGAATGACTTGAAAGAGTCGGCAAAGATCATCTCTGCAGATGCCTTCCTGGATCCGGGCGTTAAGCAAAACCAACTGGCAATTATTGATATCATGCAGGTGTATGCCTATAACATCCTGGTAAATTCTTTCGGTAATGTTCCATACAAGGAAGCCTTGGACCCGAACAACCTGTTCCCGGTATATGACGATGCCAAAACCATCTATACCGACCTGTTAAAAAGGCTGGCCGAGGACATCAGTAAATTGAATGCCGCCAGTGGCGGATTTGCAGCTACCGATGACCTGGTGTATAAGGGTAGTGTTGCGAAATGGATAAAGTTTGCCAATTCGCTTCAAATGAAAATGGGTATGGTCATGGCTGATGTTGATAATGCAGCAGCAAAAGCAGCTATTGAATCAGCAGATGCAAAAGCATTTACTTCATCGGCTGATGACGCCTTGCTGAAATATTTACCCACGAGTCCGAACACAAATCCCTTGTATACCGATATAGTGGTAGGCGGACGTTCTGATTATGTTGCTGCGAAAGACCTGATGGATCCATTGATCGCATTGAATGACCCGCGTAAATCTTTGTATTTCGGTACCAACAATAACGGGGTTTATGCAGGTGGTACCGTAGGTACCGTAAATACCTATGCCGATTTCAGCAAACCAAGTGACAAGGTCTCTGCACCGGATGCGCCGCTGGTGCTGGGCGATTATGTAGAGACCGAGTTTTTAAGGGCGGAAGCCAAAGAACGTGGTTATAATGTTGCCGGCACTGCCGAAGAACACTATAACAATGCCATTAAAGCGTCTATTTTGTATTGGGGTGGAACCGAAGCGGATGCCAATGCTTACCTGGCGCAGCCTGGCGTGGCCTATGCAACCGCTACAGGTGGCTGGAAACAAAAGATCGGTTTTCAGAAATGGATCGCATTATACAACCGTCCATTCGACGGCTGGGTGGAACTGAGAAGGCTTGATTATCCGGTATTGCCGCTGGCAGTAAATGCCGTTTCGGGATTTCCCAATAGGTTCCCGTACCCGAACAATGAGCAGCAGTTAAATGGTACCAATTACTCTGCAGCAGCCGCTGTAATGGGTAATGATAAAGTAGAATTCAAACTGTTCTGGGATAAATTTTAATTGAACGCTTTTATAAAAAGGGGGGAGCTTCTCTTGCAGAAGGGGGGGCCTCCCTTTTTGCGTTTTTAGCGTTTATTGCAGAAAAATAAAATTCAGTATGAACCATTACGCCCGGTTTCTTACTTTTGGGTCTTAAACTTTGTAATGATGGAAGAGCAAAACCAGCCGCAAAATCAGCTAAATATCGAGATTTCTGAAGAAGTAGCAGAAGGGGAATATGCCAATCTTGCCATCATTACCCATTCTCATGCAGAATTTGTAATAGATTTTGTGAACGTAATGCCCGGCACTCCCAAAAGCAAGGTAAAATCCCGCATTATATTAACGCCGCAACATGCCAAGCGCTTTATGAAGGCATTAACGGAGAATATCCAGCGTTTTGAAGCAGCCAATGGAAAGATCCAGGACCTGGAAGAAGTTCAGATCCCCATGACTTTCGGCGGACCAACAGCGCAGGCGTAATAAGTTTATTGTTTATAGTTTGTTGTTTATAGTTGTCTTATTTCGGAGGGCTGAGATCTTGATGTGCAGTCATTGATTTCAGGGGCATTTGAATTCTCAAATTTCAGCCTTGAAGAAATAGTCGGCAATCGCAAAATGCCGGTAACAACAAACCACTTTAATAGTTTATTGTTTATAGTTTGTTGTTTATGGTTCTTTTGCTCCGGAAGACTGAGATCTTGATGTGCAGTCATTGATTTCAGGGGCATTTGAATTCTCAAATTTCAGCCTTGAAGAAATAGTCGGCAATCGCAAAAAGCGGGTAACCACAAACCAGAAACCACAAACCACTTTAATAGTTTATTGTTTATAGTTTGTTGTTTATGGTTCTTTTGCTCCGGAAGACTGAGATCTTGATGTGCAGTCATTGATTCCAGGGGCATTTAAATTCTCAAATTTCAGCCTTGAAGAAATAGTCGGCAATCGCAAAATGCCGGTAACCACAAACGATAAACCACTTTAAAAGTTTATTGTTTATAGTTTGTTGTTTATGGTTGTCTTATTTCGGAGGGCTGAGATCTTGATGTGCAGTCATTGATTTCAGGGGCATTTGAATTCTCAAATTTCAGCCTTGAAAAATCATCGGCAATCGCAAAATGCGGGTAACCACAAACCAGAAACCACAAACCACAAACTATATTATTCCCTCGTCGGCAAAACTGAAATAGCCGTTATCACTGACTATAATATGGTCGAACAGCGAGATATCGAACAGTTTGGCCGCATCTTTCAGTTTTTTAGTGAGCTCCTGGTCGGCACGGCTGGGCTGTAAGCTGCCTGATGGATGGTTATGGCACAGGATCAGGCTCACGGCCTCTTCGAGCAGGGCTTTCTTTAATATTACCCTGGGATCAGCTACGGTTCCCGTAAGACCGCCCATACTAACGATCTCAAAATGATTAATGCGGTTGGCCTGGTTCAAATAAGCCACTGCAAATACCTCATGCGGCAGGTCGCGCAGCAGCGCCTGCAGGTAGCTGGCGATATCGCGGCTGCTCTTCACAAAGGGCTTTTCCATACACAGGGAAGCCTGGCGGCGGCGCCCCAGTTCAAGAGCAGCCGTGATGGTGATTGCCTTCACTTTTCCGATCCCTTTAATGCGCAGCATCTCCTGGATGGTAACTTTACCTAGTTCATTTAGGTTGTTCTTGCCCAGTCGAAGGACCTCTTTTGCCAGATCAACGGCATTTTTTTCCCGATGACCGTTACCGATGAGGATGGCCAGTAGTTCCGAGTCGCTTAAAGTGGATGGATTTTTCCCAAGTAGCTTTTCCCGGGGGCGGTCGTCTTTAGCCCACTTTTTTATTGAAAATTTAGTTTCTTGCATAGTTCAAATATTTCTAGTACTTTTCGGACAAATACTATAACCACAAAATGTACGTTATGTACTAGTATGTGCGTTATTTCATATATAAATCCAAATCTTATTTAGAAATACATAATCTATATCCCCATGAATAGAAAGACTACTTTAGCCGCTATTGGAGGTTATCAACCCTTCCTTTTTTGCATCGGAATGTACTTTGTGGCCCTTTTCTTCTCCATTTTTATATGTTCTGCTGTTTTTTATGCATTCTATCCTAAAAAGATTGCGAAAGACGCTACCGGGCATAAAACAGCCGCTACCACAAACGGTGGGTCAAGGATGTTGCTGACAGTAACCAAATAACATGTGATCTGGGGATCACCGATTAATCAAAAACCATTGAAACACTATTTTTTTCTGTACAACGATGAAATAAATTTTTTGTACATAGGTTATCGGTCAAATCCCATGCTTCGCTTTATCTTCGCCGCACATTTTATTGCGGTATGCAAATGTCAGTCAAGATCTTTTCAGGCACAGGCTCACAATACCTGGCCGAAAAAATAGCTCAGAAATTCGGAGCTACCCTTGGAAAAATAACCATCTCGAAGTTCAGCGATGGAGAAATTCAGCCTGTATTCCAGGAAAGTATCCGGGGCGATATGGTTTTCCTGGTGCAAAGTACCTTTGCCCCGGCCGAGAATATTTTAGAATTATTATTGATGATCGATGCCGCCCGGCGGGCTTCGGCCTACAAAGTGGTGGCGGTAATACCATATTATGGCTACGCGCGGCAGGATAGAAAGGACAAGCCCCGCGTAGCCATTGGTTCTAAGCTGGTTGCCAATATGTTAGTGGCTGCCGGCGCCGATCGCGTGATCACCATGGACCTGCACGCTCCACAGATCCAGGGCTATTTTGACATCCCCGTAGACCATCTCGACAGCTCCGCTATTTTTATTCCTTACATCCAGCAACTTCAGTTGGAAAACCTTACCTTTGCGGCCCCTGACGTGGGAAGTGCCAATCGCATCCGTGAAATTGCCTCTTACTTCAATGCAGAAATGGTAATATGCGATAAACACCGTAAACGGGCCAATGAGATTGCCAGTATGGTGGTGATTGGTGACGTTACCGACAGGGACATAGTGCTGATAGATGATATTTGTGATACAGGCGGCACACTGGCCAAAGCAGCCGGTTTGTTGAAGGAAAAAGGAGCCCGCAGCGTTCGGGCACTGTGTACACACCCTGTTTTAAGCGGGAATGCATACTCTAATATTGAGAAAAGTGTACTGGAAGAACTGGTAGTATGTGATACCATTCCGCTGAAACAGAAAATATCAAAAGTGAAGATCCTAAGCGTGGCCGAACTGTTTGCAGTAGCCATTCGCAACGCCTACGAGAACAGAAGTATCACCGGGTTATTTATCCATAGCCAAAGGAGAAATAGTTAGGTGAAGATGCCGCGGCGAAAGAAATGATTGAGGATGGCCGGGATCGAGCCATTGAAGCGTCAGGATTGACATTACGATTTACGGACTTTATAAATTAAAATAAACAATGAAAACAATTACAATCGAAGGACAACTGAGGACCGGAACCGGGAAAAAAGCCACCCGACAACTTCGCTCTCAGGGACTGGTGCCTGGTGTAATTTACGGCGGTACACAGGAAATTGCTTTCGCAGCACCTGTGCTGGCTTTCAAATCCATCGTATATACTCCTGATTTCCAGTTAGCTGACATTAAAGTTGACGGAAAAAGCTACAAATGTATTCTGAAAGATCTCCAGTTCGACAAGGTAACAGATCAGCTGTCACACGTTGACTTCCTGGAGCTGGTTCAGGATAAAGCAGTAATCGCAACTATTCCTATTAAGTTCACTGGTGCTTCTCAGGGCGTAAAAGATGGTGGCCGTCTCATTACCAAAGTGAAAGCTTTAAAAGTAAAGACGCTTCCTCAACACCTGAAAGAGAATATCGAAGTTGATATCACCAACCTGCAGCTGAATGGCAACATTCGCGTTGAAGATGTGAAAGAATCGAACTACGAGATCCTGAACTCACCGCGTATTCCCATTGCATCCGTTGTAATGACGCGTCAGTTGAAACAGGAAGAAGCTGCTGCTGCACCTGCTGCCGGAGCTAAAGCACCCGCTGCTGCTGCTGCAAAAGCACCTGCTGCTAAAAAGTAACTTAAGATAGATTAAGCCCGGCTTTAGCTGGGCTTTTAAGTCAATATAAAGCGGTCAAGTGAGTCACATGAGGATCTGAATAAAAGGAATCATTGACTGATTTGACCGTTTTACTGATCTGACCTTTGGACAAGGGCTCATTTGACCATTGTGGTTCATTTGACGGTTCAACCGATCAGACCTTTTTGATCCATCAGACTGTTTTGATCATTTTGAGCCTTTTCTGCATCTAGCTTACCCCACCACCCAGTATCATTATTGCCTTTTTTTATGAAATTCCTGTTGATTGGTTTAGGTAATATAGGAGATGAATATGCATATACCCGTCACAACATCGGTTTTGATGTAGTAGATGCTTTTGCACAAAAGCATGGTGGATTTTTTGGGGTGGGAAGGCTGGCACAGGTTTGTGATATAAAGTGGAAGGGCAAAAAGTTGACAATTATCAAGCCTACTACCTATATGAACCTTAGTGGAAAGGCTGTAAAGTATTGGATGGAAAAAGAATCGGTCGCTTTGGAACAATTATTGGTAATAGTAGACGATATTGCATTACCGCTTTCCCGGATACGGCTTCGACCTTCGGGTAGCTCTGCTGGTCATAATGGATTGCGGAGCATCGAGGAGACCCTTCTATCCGATAAATATCCCCGATTACGATTTGGTATCGGCAACGATTTCCCCAAAGGAGGGCAGGCGGATTTTGTGCTAAGCCGCTGGACGCCCCAGGAAGCGCCCTTAGTAAAACGAAAGGTTGATAAATGTGTGGAAGTGATAGAAAATTTTATCACCATTGGCATCGAACGAACTATGAATGAAGCGAATAAATTGGAGTTTACACTATGATTTGTTAATTTGAATCTTTATTTTCGCAATGCCAATATTTGAGGTGAGTAATAATTTGATATTCAATATCTCTATGTCCACGTACCCCGGCTTTTCCAGGCGCATGAAACTTGAAAACAATTATCTCAATTAAACCCTTTGTTGAGTATGAAAATTTTCTGTGTAGGCCGTAATTATGTGGCTCACGCAAAAGAATTGGGTAACGAGGTTCCAGAAGAACCTATCGTTTTTATGAAACCTAAAAGTGCTTTACTGCAGGCTCATACCCCTTTTTATTACCCTGAGTTCACTAACGAATTGCATTACGAATGTGAATTGGTATTACGCATATCAAAGAATGGTAAATACATTCAGGATAGGTTTGCCAGTAAGTATTATGATGCCGTAACAGTTGGTATCGACTTTACGGCCCGCGATATTCAGACTGAATTGAAGGAAAAGGGATTGCCCTGGGAAAAAGCAAAAGCCTGGGATAATTCTGCCGTGATCGGAAAGTGGATACCACTCACAAATATCAAGAACAAAAAAGACATCAACTTCTGCCTGTATAAAAATAAGGAGCTGGTACAGCAGGGTAATTCGGGTTTAATGATCAATAACTTTGATAAAGTAGTTGCTTATATCTCTAACTATTTTTCAGTGAATATTGGCGACCTGGTATTTACCGGCACACCAGCTGGTGTAGGCGAATGCGTGGTTGGTGACGAGCTGGAAGCCTTTATCGAAGACGACAGCTTATTAAGTTTAGAGATCAAATAACAAATAGATCATCACTACAAGGAAATAGCCTTTCCCGATTCCTCGGGAAGGGCTTTTTTTTAGCCTCATTTTTTCAGCCAAACTAACATTTGTTATTGTTACTTTTGCTGGTTAACTATGATGCATACCGATACTTTATTAAAGGCCTACCGGCTCATGTGCACCGCCAAAGCCATGGCCGAAACCTATGAAGCCAATCGTACCGCCTGCAAATACGTGCACTCTACATCCCGGGGGCATGAAGCTATTCAGCTGGCGGCCGCATTCCAATTGCTTCCATGCGATTATATCAGTCCATATTACCGCGATGAAAGTATTTTGCTGGGGCTGGGTTTTTCACCCTATCAGCTGATGCTGCAGCTGCTGGCCAAACGGGATGATATTTTCACCGGCGGCCGTGAATACTATTCTCATCCCAATTACCGCGGAGGCGATAAACCCACCATCATCCACCAAAGCAGCGCCACCGGCATGCAGGTGATCCCTACTACCGGTGTGGCACAGGGGCTTCAGTATCTTGAACAAATACATTCAGCCAAACTATTAAAAGGCCCTAATGGCGAATTGCCGGTAGTGATCTGCTCACTCGGTGATGCGAGTGTTACAGAAGGGGAAGTGAGTGAAGCCTTTCAGTTTGCCGTATTGAAAAAGCTGCCGATCATCTATCTGGTGCAGGACAATGGCTGGGGCATTAGTGCCAGTGCCGATGAAGTGCGCGTTATGGATGCATATGATTATGCCGGTGGTTTTCCCGGCCTGGATCGCGTACGGATCGATGGCAGTAATTTTGAAGAATGTTTCGATGCCATGCATCGGGTGGTACAATATGTACGGCAATATAGAACGCCTTACCTGGTGCAGGCAAAAGTGCCATTACTCGGCCATCATACCAGCGGCGTGCGCAAAGAGTTTTACCGCTCGCAACAAGACCTCGAACTGCATGCCCTGAGTGATCCGGCGCCCAAATTGAGAAAGCATTTATTGCAGTATGGTGTTGAAGAACAGGAGCTGCTGAATATAGAAAAGAAAGCCTGGGAAGATGTTGCCCGGCAATTTCAGGAGGCCCTGGCATCGCCGGAGCCCGACCCGGCTACTGTAACCGACTTTGTATTTGTTCCAACTCCTGTTACAGCAGAAAAAGGACAAAGGCAACCTGCCGGTAATGAAAAGATCATTATGGTAGATGCAGCGCTCTTCGCCATAAGAGAAATTATGGAAGATCATCCCGAAGCTGTGTTGTACGGGCAGGATGTAGGCCGGCGCCTTGGCGGGGTTTTCCGCGAAGCGGCTACCCTGGCCGAGCAATTCGGTGATCTGCGGGTCTTCAATACGGCCATCCAGGAAGCTTATATCATTGGTTCTACCGTTGGCATGAGTGCAGCAGGTGTAAAGCCGATCGTTGAAGTACAGTTTGCTGATTATATCTATCCCGGCTTTAATCAGCTGGTGACAGAGATCTCTAAATCATGTTATCTCAGTTGTGGCAAGTTCCCTGTTCAAACAGTAATACGCGTGCCTATTGGCGCTTATGGTGGCGGCGGGCCCTATCATAGCGGCAGTGTTGAAACTACATTACTATCTGTTAAAGGAATTAAGGTAGTGTACCCTTCCAATGCCGCAGACATGAAAGGCTTGATGAAAGCAGCTTTTCTTGATCCCAACCCGGTCGTAATGCTTGAACATAAGGGTTTGTATTGGAGCAAGGTACCTGGTACCGAAGACGCAAAAACTATAGAGCCATCCCGTGATTATATTTTGCCATTAGGAAAAGCGAACTTGGTTTTGCAGGCAGATACAGAAAAAGTTACGGTTGGTGACTCCTGTTGTATCATCACCTACGGAATGGGCGTTTACTGGGCCCGCACTGCTGCAAAGCAATTTCCTGGTCAGGTTGATATTATTGACTTGCGTACCTTGTACCCATTAGATGAAGCACTGATCTTTGAAACCGTAAAAAAACACGGTAAATGTTTAGTGCTTACTGAAGAACAGCAGAACAATTCCTTTGCAGAAGCCTTAGCGGGAAGAATTTCCTATACCTGTTTTCAATGGCTCGATGCGCCGGTTGTTGTATTAGGTGCGTTAAATGTACCTGCGGTGCCCATGAATATGCAGTTGGAACAAGCGATGTTACCGAATGGTGAAAAAGTGGCAGCGTTGATTAAACACTTGTTAGTTTCCTGATCAAGATCAGTTATATACACTTCTAGATAATTTTATTATAGCGTTTTATTCTACAAGATAAGTAGGTTGAATCGTACATCCTATCCTTCTGCCGTTTATAATATTTTAACACGTAGCGTATAATAAAATTTGTCTTATTTACGTAGAGTTACGTACTTCAAACTACCTAAGCAGCCATGAAAAACAGATACCTGAAGGGGGCCCATCTTTCTGAGCGGAAAGTTCGGGAACTTATTAAATTATTCTCGGAAGATCTGACAGCCACACAGATCGCCAACATCACTGGAATTAGTCGGATTACGGTAAATGCGTACTTCAAACTAATTCGTACACACATTGCGAAATTTTGCGAAGAAAGGAACCCATTTCATTTTACGAATGGAACGGTTTCTTATCATGCATCGGAAAATGGCACTGTAGCCGGTAACGGAGCAGTATCAAAGAAATCGTTTTACGGCATCTTTAAAAACGATGACACCATTTATGCCGATAAGATCGCAAACATCGATTCGGAGTGGATGTACGATTGGTTAAAAGGAAAAACCGAAGGTGAACGCGACATCATTGAAAAGCATCGCCTGCATTTATTCAACGGCATTGCCGATTTCAACAGCATCCGCTTATACCGCATCAATGAATCGGTTACGGGTGTTAGCCGCAGTAAGTCGCATATCGACGAGATCGATATGTTCTGGGGCATGCTGAAATCGCGGTTAATTAAATTCCGTGGATTAAACAGCGGTACGCTTTATCTTCACGTTAAAGAAACTGAGTTCAGGTACAACTACAGGGAAAATGATCTTTTTGAGCTGTTGATGGAAATTTTGCATAAACGGCCTTTGCATTATTCTAAAGAAGTGATTAAATAGTTGTTTTTGACCGTTTACGGTCGAAGACCCAAGACACTCCGGGGATTTTCATTCTATAGCCTATCGCAACTCATCCCTGGATCATATAAAACCAGTTGCGGTAATAGAATTTTTCTCATGTGACTCGCAGGTGGTTTCTACCACCTGCTTTTTTTATGCCCTGCGGGTAAATGGGTATTTAACCCATAAAAAACAAATTCGGTAATTTGCAGCAGGCTCATTTAAAGGCCTGTTTTATGGGGCACGACCATTCACATGCACATGCTCATTCGCATGTATCGTTCAATGAAGCCAGCCTGAAAGCGTTTCAGGTAGGCATTGGGCTGAATGTGCTCTTTGTGCTCGTGGAAGTAGGCGCGGGGCTGGCATATAAATCTATTTCCCTCCTGAGCGATGCGGGTCATAACCTGGCAGATGTGGCCAGTTTACTGCTTTCCTATTTTGCTTTCAAGCTCGCCCGCCGGCAGGCAACCATGCGTTTTACCTACGGTTATAAAAAGACCACGGTCCTGGCGGCTTTTCTAAACGCACTATTGCTGCTGCTGGCCATTGGTATACTTGGCTATGAATCGGTACTTCGTTTACAGGCGCCGCCGCCTGTACAAGGTACCGGTATTGCCTGGGTGGCCGCCGTTGGCATTGCCGTGAACAGTATTTCTGCCTTTCTTTTCTTCCGGAACAAAGATGCCGATCTCAATATAAAAGGCGCCTACCTTCACCTGGTCGCCGATGCGCTGGTATCGATTGGCGTAGTGGTGGGCGGCATTGTCATTTCCTTTACGAATTGGTACTGGCTGGATCCCCTGATCGGGCTGACCATCATGTTCATCGTGCTCGTTGGCACCTGGTCGCTGCTGACAAACAGTTTTAAAATGTCGGTTGATGCGGTGCCGGCAGGTATTGAGCTGGACGAGATCTCAAAGGTTATTTTAGCTGTGAAACATATCGTGAATGTGCATCATATTCATATCTGGCCATTAAGCACAACGGAAAATGCATTAACTGCGCATGTTATTATTGAAGAATGTTTGCCCTTTAATGAAAAATTAAAAGTGATCCGGCAGCTCAAACATGAGCTGTTGCATCATAATATTCACCACAGTACTATTGAACTGGAGTCGGAGACCATTCATTGTCCCGATGAGAATGAGCGGCTGGAGCCACATGCTCACTAATCTATTGGTTTATCGGAACGGCTCACATATTTATAGATCATTTCCGAAACTTCGGCCATGGCCTTTTTGGCCTTCTCTTCATCCTGCAGATCTTTTGATAATAAGACCAGCACATATTTTTTTCCGTTGGGAAAAAAAACGATACCCGAGTCGTGCTGCACATGTGAGATATTGCCTGTTTTATGGGCGACCTTCACCTCCCTGGGTAAACGGGCAGGTATGATCTCGTTGAAGTGTTGATCTAATAAGATCCTGATCATGGCATCGCAGGCAGTACTGTCGATGATTTCGCCCCGCGCCATTTTTTCAAAGATCACCAGCAGGTCAAGAGAGGTGGTTACATTATTGAACCCTTTCGCATAGGCCCTGGCGTCTTCCACACCCCGCAATACCTGTATTTTACCGGCGCCCAACTGCCGCATGGTTTGGGTAACATTCCTTGCATTTACCAGTTCAATGACCATATTGGTAGCCAGGTTACTGCTCATAATGATCATATCATACACCAGGTTATACAAGGATCTTTTTTCTCCTAAATGACGATAGAGTTCCTGCTCGCTGTCATCATCGGGGTTCAGACTGAACGTACTGCTGTCAACAATACTTTTAAACTGATTTCTCAATACAAAGGAATCGTTCAGGGAAAAACTGCCGGCAGCCGCCTGTTTATATACCTCTATCATTACAGGTGTTTTCATGGTGCTTGCTGCATGAAAATAGGTTTGCTCATTGATGAGCAGCGTTTCTCCTGTGGAAAGGTCTTTAAAAGCAACGGAGAATTTCCCGGGTTGCTCAGCCAGTTTGTCGTTGATCTGGTCTTTCAGTTTGTCTAATGTCATACGGTTTGAACAGGCACAAATAAGGAAAAGGCTACAAAACAAGATGTTTATTTTCGGATAAATGGTCATAACGGTAGTTATACATCGAAGATAATAGAAATACAGTTAGCGGTGAACGCGTTGTTCAAAACCGGCCACTTTCGGAAAAAAGCCTTATCTTGAAATAGGAGTGGTACCACCTATTATTCGAAAATTACGGCCAATGCTTCAAAATCAACTGCTATTTCTGGTAGATGACGACATAGACGATCAGGAAATTTTCAAACTGGCTTTGGCAAAAGTGGATGGTGATCTTGAATTATTAACAGCTTCCGACGGTTATGAAGCGTTGAATACATTATTAGCGGCCGCTACCTTGCCTGATTATATCTTCGTTGACCTCAACATGCCCCGCATGAACGGATTACAGTTCCTTAAAGAAATAAAGCAACAGGATGGATTAAAAAATATTCCGGTGATCATTTATTCTACAAGCTCGCATCCGGGCGATATTGCCAAAACGAAAGAACTGGGGGCTGTTTCATTTGTTACCAAACCTTCCCGCTTTGCAGAACTTTGCAATCTTTTGCAGTCGTTGATCAAATCGCAGCAGGTATAAGCAATGGGCCGGGCGTTATGCTGCAAAGATCATAGTTGTTCAATGACTCTTTTAAAAACAGTGCTTAATTTTTGATCGGCCTTGGCCGCCACCGCAATGATCTCTTCAATTTTTACGGGTTGCAGGTTATCGGGGTCACACTCATCAGTTATAACACTGACGGCGGCACATGGCAGGCCAATCTGGTTGGCCACAATTACTTCCGGCACTGTGCTCATTCCTACCATATCAGCACCGATCACTCTAAGAAAGCGGTATTCAGCTCTTGTTTCCAGGTTAGGTCCGGGTACAGCTACATAAACGCCTTGTTTAAGGGGCACCGATAACTCCAGAGCCGTTTTAATGAAAAGTTTATTCAGGCGGATATCATAAGGCTGGCTCATATCCGGGAACCGGGGGCCTAATGCTGGTGCATGCATGCCGCGTAAAGGATTTTCCGGTTGCAGGTTGATATGATCCGTAAGCAAAACAAGGTCTCCCTTTTTATATTCCGCATTCATACCGCCGGCAGCATTGCTTAACAACAAGCTGCTAACACCTAAATTTTTGAACACCCGTACCGGAAAAGTGATCTGTTGCATGGTGTAGCCTTCATAATAATGAAAACGCCCCTGCATGATCAAAATCTTTTTATCATTTACGTTGGCCAGGGAAAGTTTTCCTTTATGCGATTCAACAGTAGAGGTCGGAAAATGCGGGATCTCATTATAGGATATTTGCCGGATCACTTCCACCCGGTCGATAAATGTTCCCAGCCCCGTTCCTAAAACAATGGCTGTGGTGGCGCCCGTAAATCCTTGCTCTGCTAAAAATCCAGCCGTTTCTGCTATTTTTTCAAGAATGTCGTTCATCCCGCGATTTTTTTTCAAAATAAAGTATTCCGGCGGTTATTTTGAAGCATTTGGATACATTTATTGACTGTAATGCAGAGATATGACAGCCTTCTTCGGCAGATTATTTGTATTCTTTACATATGATTGAATTGTAAAATCCACTAATTTAGTGGGGTATACTTCACAAAAGCCAAGTAAATGCCAATGCAGATCAGCAAACCATTCAGTACGATTGCCCTGATAAGTATTTTCGGATTGTTTCAACCTGGCCAGACTGCAGCCCAGCAGTTGAACCCTGCCCGGCCAAATATTATTTTTATTCTTGCTGATGATCTTGGTTACGGTGACCTTGGTTGTTATGGACAAAAGTTGATCCAGACACCTCATCTCGACGCCATGGCCAAACAGGGTATGCGGTTTACGCAGTTTTATGCAGGCACCTCCGTTTGTGCCCCATCACGTTCGTCCCTGCTTACTGGTCAGCATACGGGCCATACGCCCATTCGCGGCAATAAAGGAGTAGAACCCGAAGGGCAGTGGCCCCTTCCGGATTCTGCCATTACCATTGCCGAAGTAATGAAAAAGGCCGGTTATACCACCGGTGATTTTGGAAAGTGGGGGCTGGGGCCCGTAGGTTCTTCCGGTGACCCCGTAAAACAGGGCTTCGATCATTTTTATGGATATAACTGCCAGAGTAAAGCGCATAACTACTATCCCGATCATCTATGGGAAAACGATCAACGCATCGAATTTCCCGGGAACACAAGGGAGAAATTCACGGACTATTCAGCCGCTTTGATCCAGCAAAAGGCACTCGCATTTATCGATCAGCAAAAGAGCAAGCCATTCTTTTTATATCTGTCTTATACATTACCGCATGCTGCATTGCAGGTACCCGATGACAGCCTGTTTGAGAAATATAAAAAACTTTTTAATGAACAGCCGGTCGAGGTGAAGGCCTGGAATGGAAAAGGTTATGCCCCACAGGCGTATCCACGCGCTGCATACGCTGCAATGGTTAGCCGGCTGGATGTTTATGTGGGCGAGGTATTGCAAAAATTACGCGCGCTCGGCATTGATAAAAATACCCTGGTACTCTTTTCAAGTGATAACGGTCCGCATAAAGAAGGGGGAAATGATCCCGAATACTTCAACAGTAGCGGGCCATTGCGCGGCGTAAAAAGAGACCTGTATGAAGGCGGCATCCGGGAACCGATGATCGCCTGGTGGCCGGGAAAAATAAAGGCAGGCAGCACTTCTGATTTTACCGGCGCCTTTTGGGACCTGCTGCCCACTTTTGCCGATTTGGCAAAGCAACCGGAACCCCGCAACATCGACGGCATTTCAATAGTGCCGGTTTTACTGGGCCGGAAAAATGCACCAACACATCCCTGGTTATATTGGGAGTTTCATGAACAGGGCGGAAAGCAGGCCGTGCGTATGGGTAAATGGAAAGGCATTAAATTGAATGCTGCCAGCGCACCGGACGGACCAATAGAATTATATGACCTGCAAACAGATGTTGGCGAGAAAAATAATATTGCCAGCAAACATCCCGATGTAGTAGAGGCCATCAGAAAGATCATGCAGCAACAGCATCGCGAAAGTGCCGATTTCCCTTTATTTACCAGAGCGGCAAAACAAGAATAGCAGTA
Source organism: Longitalea arenae (assembly GCF_016924755.1). GTDB lineage: Bacteria > Bacteroidota > Bacteroidia > Chitinophagales > Chitinophagaceae > Niastella > Niastella arenae. The sequence continues at coordinate 189,366 of NZ_JAFFJX010000009.1, forward strand.
AAAATAGTACATGAGCTTACCAGGAAATTACAAAAGAGTATTCAGTTGGTTTTGTGTTGTAGCAGTGGTTACAGCAAATACCGGTTGCCAGCAAACCAGTGGAACAACTGCCGTACAAAAAGATAGCCTGCCAGCAGAAGATACGGTGATGTCGTGTACAGCTAAGATCCCAGCCCGGTTTGCCGCTGGCACGCCAGCAGATTCAACTATAATGCCGAGTAAAAACGCTTCTTACGAAGGCATGGTTAAAATTCCGGCTGGTGATTTCTTAATGGGTTCGGCTGACAAAGAAGGCAGGCCCGATGAATATCCGCAACATGCCGTTCATGTAGATGGCTTTTATATGGATGCTAATGAGGTGACCAATGCCATGTTTTTGGAATTTGTAAAAGCAACCGGCTATATTACTACGGCCGAACGAGCGCCCGACTGGAATGAATTAAAAAAGCAATTGCCGCCTGGTACACCAAAACCCGCTGATAGTTTACTGGTAGCAGCTTCGCTGGTTTTTACCCCCTCATTGCAACCAGTACCGCTGCATGATGCTAGCCAATGGTGGCAATGGGTAAAAGGGGCCAACTGGAAACATCCGCAGGGACCCGGCAGCAGCATCAAAGGAAAAGAAAACTTTCCGGTAGTACATGTATCCTGGGACGATGCCATGGCTTATGCTAAATGGGCTGGTAAACGTTTGCCCACAGAAGCAGAGTGGGAGTGGGCTGCCAGGGCAGGGCTGGCCAATCAGCCTTTTACCTGGGGCAGTGAACCGGTAGAAAAAGGAAAGCCCAGGGCAAATATCTGGCAGGGGCATTTTCCCGACCGTAATACCGCGGCGGATGGGTTTACCGGCGTAGCTCCGGTACGATATTATGCTGCAAATGCGTATGGATTATATGATATGGCTGGAAATGTATGGGAATGGTGTTCAGATTGGTACAGGTCGGATTATTATGGTCAGGCTGGAAGCAAATCGGCAAATCCTGCCGGACCAGCAGCCAGTTATGACCCTGAAGAGCCCAGTGTTCCCAAACGGGTGGTGCGCGGTGGTTCATTTTTATGCCATGCATCCTACTGTGCCAGCTACCGGGTATCGGCCCGCATGAAAACATCTCCCGATACTGGCCTTGAACATACCGGCTTCCGCTGTGTAAAAAATTAATGGGTCGATTACTCTCATATTGTATGCCCTTCATTTAGTTTACCAAAGCACCTGCCTGTTGGTAAACGATAATGATTGGGCGACTTGCAAATACCTCTGTTTTTTCCGCAATGAACTTTTACCCTGCGTATTGGTTTATATAGCCGTTATAGTATCCGCTATAATGGATGTGACTTTTCCTGCAACCGGTTCCTTTCAATTCCTTGTCAATTGCTTAGCTGATTTTAGAAAAAAATATATGAAGCTGGCGTCTTTTAAATTTTGCAAAATCGTTTTAGAAGTGTAACATTGTTACAAATTTACTGCTACTTACACTCTATGGATACAATTAAATTGACTGTGTACATGAGACTGATTATTTGCCTGACGATTGCTGTTTGTTGTATGAATTCCTACGCCCAGGTAGGGCAAAACGCCTTCGAACCTGTAGATTATGTGAATCCATTGATGGGTACAGATTCAAAACCCGGTCTTTCGAACGGAAATACATATCCGGCCATAGCCCTTCCCTGGGGCATGAATTTCTGGGTGCCGCAAACCAATACCATGGGTAATGGCTGGACCTACCAGTATGCTGCTGACAAGATCCGCGGATTCAAACAAACGCATCAGCCTTCTCCCTGGATCAATGATTATGGCCAGTTCAGCATTATGCCGGTGACCAGGAAAATGCATTTTGACCAGGACAAACGCGCCAGCTGGTTCTCACATAAAACAGAAAGATCCACGCCCTACTACTATAGCGTGTACCTGGCTGATCCTGATGTTACCACCGAAATAACGCCTACCGAACGTGCTGCACAATTGCGTTTTACATTTCCTGAATGCGACAGCTCATTCATTGTGGTAGATGCATTTGATAAAGGATCCTATATTAAAATTATTCCCGCCGAAAGAAAGATCATCGGCTATACATCTGCCAATAGCGGAGGCGTGCCCGCAAACTTCAAGAACTATTTTGTAGTGTATTTTGATAAAGCATTCACCATTGCTCATACCTGGCATAATAAAACACTGGCCAAAGATACACTGGAGCTTCAGGCCGATCATACCGGTGCTATCATAGGCTTTAAAACGGCTAAAGGCGAAAAGGTGCACGTAAAAACAGCTTCTTCATTTATCAGTTTTGAGCAGGCTGAATTGAATGCACAGCGCGAACTCGGCAATGATTCTTTTGATAACACCTGTAAAAAAGCACGCCAGAGCTGGAATCGCGAATTAGGCCGCCTGGTAGCAGAAGGTGGCAGCCCAGAGCAATTGAAAACTTTTTATTCCTGTTTGTACCGGGTGCTCTTGTTCCCCCGCAAATTCTATGAATACAATAAAGCGAATGAAATAGTACATTATAGTCCGTATAACGGACAGGTATTACCGGGTTATATGTTTACCGACAATGGCTTCTGGGATACCTTCAGGGCAGTGTTTCCTTTCTTTACATTGATGTACCCAACCCTGAACAGCCAGATCATGCAGGGACTGGTGAATACCTACAAAGAAAGCGGCTGGTTGCCCGAATGGGCCAGTCCGGGCCATCGGGATTGTATGATCGGTTCTAATTCTGCTTCGCTGATTGCAGACTCATACATAAAAGGGATCCGTGGCTATGATGTTAATACATTGTACGAAGCGCTTCTAAAGAATTCAGAAAACGAAGGCCCGCTTACCTCCGTTGGCAGAAAAGGCGTTCAATTTTATAATGAGCTGGGTTATGTTCCCTATGATGTAAAGATCAATGAGAACGCCGCACGTACGCTGGAATATGCTTATGACGACTTCACGATCAGCCAGCTGGCGAAAGCTTTGAACCGGCCGAAGGAAGAGATCGATCGCTTTGCGCGCCGAAGCATGAACTATCGCAATCTGTTCGATAGCTCAACATTGCTGATGCGTGGGAAAAACAAAGATGGCCGCTTTCAATCGCCATTCAATCCATTTAAATGGGGCGATGCATTTACGGAAGGCAATAGCTGGCATTATACCTGGAGCGTGTTTCATGACGTACAGGGTTTGGCGAAGCTTATGGGCGGCCGGAAAATGTTCGCTAAAATGCTCGACTCGGTATTTGCGCTGCCACCGGTATTTGATGAAAGTTATTATGGCGGTGTTATTCATGAAATACGTGAAATGCAGATCATGAATATGGGACAGTATGCCCATGGCAACCAACCCATTCAGCATATGATCTATTTATACAATTATGCCGGCGAACCCTGGAAAACACAATACTGGATCCGGCAGGTAATGGATAAATTATATCATCCTTCGCCAGACGGCTACTGCGGCGATGAAGACAATGGACAAACCTCGGCCTGGTATGTATTTTCCGCAATGGGTTTCTATCCTGTTTGCCCGGGTACAACGCAATATGTTTTTGGAACTCCTTTGTTCCCCAAAATGACCCTCACCTTTGAGAATGGAAAGAAACTGGTGATCCAGGCGCCGGGAACTGCCAAGAACTCGTTTTACATCCATAATATTTCATTGAACGGCATTGCGCATCCGAAGAACTGGATAGACCACGGTCAATTGCAAAAAGGCGGCACTTTGCAGTACGACATCAGGAAAGAACCATCATACAACAGAGGAACAACACCCGCAGCATTTCCATTTTCAGTATCTCCGGCCCCGAACCGGTAAGACATTAAGCGTATGAAAAAAGTATCGATAAAAGATATTGCCCAAATGGCGGGCGTAGCCTCGTCGACCGTATCATTTGTATTGAACGGAAAAGCCCGCAAAATGCGCATCAGTGAAACAGTTGAAAAGCGCGTATTGGAAGTAGCCCGTACTGCCGGCTATTATCCCAATCAACTGGCCATAAGTTTGCGCACCGGTAAATCAAAAACCCTGGGCCTGATCGTAGAGAATATCGGCAACATTTTTTTTGCCACATTAGCAAAAACGATTGAAGAAGAAGCTGAGCAATATGGATACCGGGTTGTGTATTGCAGTACAGAGAATAATGCATCGAAGGGGAAGGAATTGATCAGTATGCTTTCGCAACGGCAGGTAGATGGTTATTTGATAACGCCCGCTCCGCATATGGAAGAAGATATTCAGCAACTGGTTCAGCTGCAGCGGCCTGTTGTTTTGATCGACCGTTATTTGCCTGCGGTAGAAGCTTCCCATGTATTGGTGAACAACGCCGAAGCGGTAAACCAGGGGATGTCGCATTTGTTTGCCCAGGGGTACCGGGAAATAGGATTTGTTACAGTAGACCTCGATGTTATTCAGATAGAACAGCGGCTCGATGGATATATTGGCGCTCTTTCCCGCGAAGGCATCCGGCTGAATAAAGATATTATCCTGAAGATCCCTTATACCCATCAACGTGAAGATGCCATTGAACTTATTGCAAGCCTGTTAAAGAACAATCCCCAGTTGGATGCTTTGTTTTTTGCTACCAATTACCTTGGCATTTTAGGACTTGAGAGTATTAACCGCTTAAAGATGTCGATTCCTGATGATATAGCCGTTATAAGTTTTGATGACCACGATATTTTCAGGTTGTATCCCCCCGGCATAACAAGCATTCAGCAACCTGTTGAAGCCATTGCCAAAAAAGCGGTTGCGCTTTTGATGGACCAGTGCGAAAACACAGAAATTAAATTTGATAAGCGGGAGGTAGAGCTTACGGCAAAATTGATCGTGCGCGGGTCTACCTAATGCAGTTTTTTTAATGATATACCGGTAAAATAACAGTAAATGTGGCGCCCTGGCCGATGGCACTTTGAGCCATAATAATTCCGTCGTGGTGGTCTACTATCTTTTTACACAAAGCCAGTCCGATTCCCGTACCACTATAGGTCCTTTGGTTATTCAGTCTTTGAAAGATTATAAAGATCTGCTCGGCGTATTGTTGTTCAAATCCAATCCCATTATCTGCAAAAACGAGTTGAACATATTCATTATCCAAATGTAAAGCGGGATATTGCCGCACTTCCCTGGGCGTAAGTTGTTTGGCTGTGATCGATATCACCGGTTTTTCCTCTGTGAATTTTAATGAATTACTGATCAGGTTGGCCATCAGCTGATGCAATTGTAAAGGAATGCCTTTAATCGTCGGCAGGTCGGTGGAAGTAATAACAGCCTGCTTTTGTTCGATCAATAGTTCGAAATCAGATAATACATCTTTCAGGACTTTATTCAGATCTGTGTTTATGAATTGCTCACCGGTTTTTGTAAGCCGCGAATAGTTCAATACATCATTAATGAGCCGCGACATCCGGTTGGCCGAAGAGTAAATTTTTTGAAAGTATTTTTCAGCCATCTCATTGCCCTGCAGATGATCTTTTGCCATATCGGCAAAGGTCTGGATCTTCCGTAATGGTTCCTGCAGGTCGTGGCTGGCGATATAGGCGAATTGTTCCAGTTCATGATTCGATTTTTCGAGCGCTGAATTGGAGGTAAGCAATTCACTGGTTCTGGCGAGCACCATTCTTTCGAGGTCCTCTTTTGCTTTCTTTTGATCGGTAATGTCCAGCACCGTACCGAGCATTTTTACCGGTGTATGCTTTTTATCATAAATGGTAGTTCCATTCACGCGGATCCATCGTTGTTGATTATTATCTGGTCTTATGATCCGGGCTTCGTAAGATATTTTTCCTGTTTGCAAAGCTGTTTCAAATGCCTGTTGTACCCGGGCCTGGTCAGCCGGATGCAGGATGTTCATAAATTTTTGTTTGCCCCATTGCTCTTCTTTTGAATAGCCAAGGATCTTGCGGTGTTCTGTTGAGGTAGCCGTTAGGCCTGTTGCCAGGTCAAGTTCCCAGGTGCCCAGTTCAGCAATTTCTACTGCCAGGCGCAAGCGCTCTTCGCTTTCCCTGATTAGTTCTTCGTTTTCCCTGATCTGCCGTTCGGCTTTTTTCTGAGCGGTTATGTCGCGGGCGATCTTTGATGCGCCAGTAATGATGCCTTTGTTGTTCTTGATCGGTGAAATGCTTAATGAGATATTGAGCAATACTCCATCTTTGGTGATACGTTTTGTTTCAAAATGATCGATCCGTTCCCCTTTTTCCAGGCGTTCCCTGATCTGAAATTCTTCATCCAATCTGTCGGGCGGAACAATTTTCGTGATATGTTCGCCGATCATCTCTTCGGCGGTGTATCCAAAGATCCTTTCTGCGCTATTGTTCCAACTGGTAACAATGCCATCCAGCGTTTTACTGATGATGGCATCATCAGAGGATTGAATGATGGCGGCGAAATGTCCATTTCTTTCTTCGATGAGCTTTCGGTCTGTTATATCAACCAGCGTATTTACGGCTCCTATCACTTTACCCGAATCATTGAATAGGGGTTTTGCACAGGGCATTATGATTCGCTTTTGGCCGTCGGGGCGTTCAACAATGATCTCTACATCAGTGACGTCCTTTCCTTCTTTTAAGGCGATGGCCAGAGGGCTTTGCTCCAATGGCATGGGCACACCTTCTGCTGTATAAATCTTCCAGGAACCGCACCAGCGGTCTTTACCAGCTTCCGGTTCGCGCCCCCAAAGTTCAACAGCAGCTTTATTGTAAGTTAGGATATAACCATTGGCATCGCAGGTATAGATGGCTGCCGGTAACCCATGTATGAGTTGTTGATACTTACTTTCGATCTCTCTTAGCGCATCGGAACTGGTAGAAGCGCCGGTTGTTGTAAGACCACTCATTCCTTCATCACGGTTATTAGCGTCGTTATCAGCATTGTTTTCGGGGGTAAGCCGGAAGGTGGGCGGGGTATCGCTACCGTTTTTATGCTTGCCTTCAAACTGAGGCATCTCTTTTGATTTCATATTGCTCGTGTACTTATATTACATGATTGTAAAAAGTTATGCCAACATGAACGCGCCTTTACAAAAGCCGCATAACCAGTTGTTTTATAATTAATTCGGTCATGCGGTTTAACTTCTACAGTTAGCAGGTAAAATGTGGATCAACATGAACGGCTAGCATGATAATAATCATTCACAGCATAAGTGACTGGCCGTTATCTTTGTGTACGGGCACTATCCGGTTCAGTTGATTTAAAAACCTTAAAGTCTTGGTATGAAGAACTGAATAATTTTTAATTGCATAAACAGAAATCACCTTAATACGGGCAATATGAATGACACATTCGACAAAATTGAAGGGCTATCTGATCATGTAAAGGAGTATGTCAATACCCGGATTGAAATAGCCAAACTACGCATCGCTGAGAAAACTTCACTGGTAGTCGGTAACTTCATTGCTGTTGGTATAATAGCACTGTTATTTTTATTTGTTCTGTTATTTGGCAGTATCGCAGGCGCCTGGGCCCTGAGTGACTGGATCGGAAAACCATATGCGGGTTTTTTAATTGTAGCAGGAATTTATATGTTATTGGGTATTATTGTTTGGGTGGCAAGAGGGAAATTAATTCGCTTTCCTGTTATGAATGCAATTATCCGGATGTTGCACAGGAAGGAAGACAATGAAGATAACAGTTAGGTCCCGCCCGCGCATCTAATAATATTCAACATCTTCCCTTTTACAATCGCTTATCAATCTGATAAGCGAGCCTGCAATTTGTGTGTGCAATAGCAGCTTCTTTTTTTTCTTCCCATAATGCAATAAGCTCTGAAACAAGGTACATGCTTCCGCTGATGAGCGGTTATATATGAAAGTGTAACGGATATTAATATTTGCTACAAATATTGTTGGATGATTTTTTTTGAAACCACTATTTTCTTTTTATTTTTAACCAGATTCCCCTGGTGAGATATTCCAAATGTTTTTCAAGCTCAAAGCCGGTATTCGGCCTGATTGTATTCATATGGTTTGAATGCGCTGCCGTTTTCTGGTTATGGTGACCCTCCAACTGATACAGCTTTTTTGCAAAAATTAACATTGATGTAGGCAGATTATCAATAGCGCGCATGTTTTATATACATGCCCAATTCAGATAATCGTTACTTATAAGACTTAGATGCATAAAACGGCCTTCGCAAAGCGGGGGTCTCATTAACCATTAAACACCTAGAAATGAAAAAGATCAAGCTTATTTTAAATGCTATTGCCGTCACTGTTGCTATTGGTGGTGCTTTTGCCACTCATTACTACATGCACGACAACCAGCCTCAATATATTCCCGCCTTTGAAGCCTTTACACCTGCAGGCGATTATGGTATAGATTACAATTGCGCTGATTCTCCTGGCGTGTGCACCTATTATCAACCAGACTCGGTTACCCGCCCGGGGGAATATTTACCTTACCGGCAGGGAAGGTATATTCCTTCCGGTAAATGATACCCCAGCGGCAGCAGCGATCCCTTGTTATAGTTACCGGAAAAGAATCCGGGAAAACATATAGTCGGGAATACCCAGAAACCTGTATTGTTGCAAGCGAGCTATGTACCAGGTCAATGGAATGTTAAGTACCCTTCGTTCTATGGCAGTTCGTGCGGTAACAAACAGGTGTATTTTAATGTGATAATTCACAATGATTTTTTTATTAATTAAAAGTTATTATTCAAATGGCCGGTTTTTTGTGTAGGTAATGCGGCCGGGTTCAAATTGTTTTATTGTTACATTGCATTAGCTAAATATTTGCTCCGACCGGTACAGTAAAGCAATGAGGATAACAGGTAGATGGTGACAATGTCAAATAGACAATAAAAAATTGTAATAAGTATAATTCGCTAAACCAGGACTGCAGTTGTGCAATAAATTTCATGCAACAGGTAGAGAGCGGAATATTTTTTGCATAATTGGTACCATAAATTTTTAGTGAATTAAATAAACTAAAAATAACTGATATAAATCTTTGAACATAGTCTTTTAGTATATAACTTTAATTCTACCATCGCCCTCAATTCTACCAAATTTACCTTATCCCCCTTAATGCCTTATTCTAATCTACTATCTAACGTTTCGCAGGACCTGTGAATTTGGGATGCTTCCATTCGTCAATAACTGTTGCCCCCTTATAACCCTTTCATATTATGAAAAGAAAGATTATTATTGAAATAATATCTTCCTTATTGATATTGCTGTTTCTCTATGCAAGTGTAAGTAAATGGCTTGCTTTTAAATTGTTTATTGGCGAAATGAATAACCAGCCCTTCCCAAACTGGATGACTCCTTTATTGGTGTGGAGCATTCCCATCATCGAAGTACTCATTGCTATAGGGCTGATCTTTGAAAGAACCAGGGTGCCTTCGTTGTATGCATCTTTCTTCCTGATGTTGGCGTTTACCGTATATACCGTGGCAATATTGTTACATGCCTTCAAGTATATTCCTTGTTCCTGTGGGGGAGTCATCAGATCACTCAGCTGGCCTCAACATCTTTTCTTTAATCTTTTTTTTGTGGGAATTTCATTACTGGGTATCATCCTGAAAAAGCGGGATCCGGTAGTTGCAGTTAACATGTAAATGGCACAGTTAAATACGAATAATTTTTTCCTGTTGATGCTGCGTCCACTTATTCCGGAGTAAGTGCGTCCAGAAATAACGGGTAAGGAGATGCCGAAAACCTGAATAAAAGAGTAGGCAGAAAAATTAACCATTAGTAAAAGGAACAAGTATGAACAAAATCAAGATGGCATTTATTGCTATCGCAATATTAGCTGCTGTTGGCGGCGCATTTGCAACAAGACCCTGTCTGTCCTGTGAGTACTCTCAGCAGTACATTTGGAACGGTAGCAGTTATACGCCCGTTGGTGAATATGGAATAGATTTTGACTGCTGGGTTAGTTCCGGGATCTGCACTTTTTACAGACCGGAACCTGTGTTGAAACCGAATATGTATTCACCTTGCCACATGGGTGTTTATGCGCCGCAGTAATGGATGACGAGAGCTCTGGTTTAATTGATAGGGCAGAGAAATTTGTTACACACGCCTGTCAGTTATAAAAACATTCCTATATGGCCGGCCATTTTCTAAATGGCTGGCTTTTTTTTGATCTTACTCCCTGTCGTTTTGTTCATAATTACCTAATTGTAAGGCATCGGGCGGAAGAGGCAGGGCATATAACCGGCTGTTCACCGGTAATACATATTCCTGGCCATTTATTCTTCGTTTGGGCGTAATCCCTGCATTTTCCAGGTTGAGCCGCCGGATATCTGTCCAGCGTACCCCACGGCAGGGCAGTTCTTTTCTTCGCTCCAAAAGAATAATATCCAGTGCCTCGCTTGCCGTGGAAGCTGTATAGGGAATGAATGTGCCGGTTTTCCACCTTTTCTGCAGCAGTATATTTAAGTCATCCATCGCTTCTGCTACATGGCCTGCCCTTGCCCGGCATTCTGCCCGCATGAGGTATATCTCATCGGTTGCCAAACCGGTAAAGGCGATCAGCGATCCACTATAATATCCTTTAAAATTGATCCTGCCGGCATTATTGACATAAAACATGGAACGCCTCAGATCGTTAGCTGAATAAGAACTGTAAAGGATTGAATCAACCATACAATCCCTTGTAGTGGAAGTGCTTTTTAGTACGTTCGTTTCAACAAACCTGCTTTGATAGATGGTTTCATCATTGGTGCGTTCGAAAAACCTGAGTGTAGCGGCATCCCTTGTATTATAATCAATAAGCTTATTGTACAGTCTCAAACTGCTATCAGCATAGGCGCCCGCTTTATCATACTGGCGCATGCTCAGATATACCCGGGCCAGTTGGGCCAGGGCCGCCGGTTTATTGGGCCGGTTACGATAATTTGTAACGTCAGGCGGCAAAAGCGTCTGTGCTTCCAGCAGGTCATTCAGCATTCGTGAATAGGTTTCCTCAACTGTTGATCGTTGTATTGACTCATCAACATTGGGCGTTAACTTCAACGGAATGCCCAGATCTGACTTTGCAGTTTCCGGGTTGTAGGGCAGGGCGAATACCTGGACCAGGTTATAAAACGCATAAGCCCTGATAAAAAGAGCGGCTCCTTTGATGGTATTCCTTTGTTGTTCGTTTCCTGGCATTTCAGGAATATCGTCCAGCGCATCAAGCACTACATTGGCATACAGTACCTGTTCATAGGGCGCATTCCAATCAGCCACCCGGCCTTCGTCCATGTAAATATCCGGGGCCCAGATATAAGCATTGCGTTCTTTCGTAGTGATCGATTGCCAGAGGGCAGGAAGCAGGTAAAGATTGTCTGACGATAATTCACCTAAAGTAGGGGTGACACCGAGAATGATCTCATTGTCCAGCAGCGTCTGGCAATCTTCAAGAGTAGTAGGTACAAAAAGATCAGAATCGGGCTTTTCATCCAGAAACTCTTTTTTATTGCAGCCCAGCAACCACAAACAAAGTACACATAGTTTCAGATAATGAATTCTTACTTTCATTGGAAAAGGAATTTGCTGGTTAAAAATCAATTTTTAAACCGGCTGCTATTGTTCTGGGATTGGGGAAAGCGTTAGAAATATAATCCGGATCAATCCCTTTATCATTGGCTTTCCATAAAAGCCCCAGGTTATTGGCATACACGTATACCCTGAACTGGTGTACCGGCAACCACTTCATCTCGTTTTTATCGAGCTGGTAGCTTAGCTGAATATCCTGTAATCGTATATGGTCGCCTTTTTCAACCAAAACATCTGAATAGGTATAAAAATTACTTCGCTCAACAGCGGTAACATAACGCAGGGAAGGAATATCGGTGAATGCTTCATCGCCCGGCTGCTGCCAACGCTTTTCAAAGTCCGAATGACCGGCTGAGCCCCCAGTGAACAGGGTATTATAGTTTATAGAGTTCCGCCTGAAATAATATCCCATTTTCCAGCTAATGGCAAAAGATAATTCGAATTGTTTGTAATTGAAATTGTTTCGCAGGCTGCCGAAATATGTGGGATTTGCAGGACCGCGGTAAATAAGCTCATCCAGATTCGTTGAATTTAAGATGACTCTATAATCTTTACTGATCTGTTTATCGTAGAAGCCCTGGGGATCACCGTTTTGAGGGTCCAGTCCCTTCCATTGTAAGCTGAATATGGAGTATAATGGTTTTCCTTCTATGGGGCTAATTAACCGGGGATCACAATACAACCAGATCGCGCTTTGCTTTACCTTATAGCTGGTAACCTTGTCGGAGGTATAACTGAACAAAAGGGTACTTATCCATTTAAACTGCCTGGCATTGATGTTTTTTGAGCGCAGGACGATATCTGCGCCTTTTCCCCTCATATCCGCTGTATTGCCCCTGAATTGCGTTACACCGGTGGTAGGGTCAAGCGGGCTATAGCCAATGAGATCAGTTCCTTTGCGAAGATAATATTCCAGGCTGCCTTCCAAAATGCCGTTTTTGGTGGCAAAGTCAACCCCGAAATTGACCATGTGATTCTTTTCCCAACGTAAAGAGGGATTGGGTGGATTAACGATCGTAGCCGGCAATGCACGGTATGCATTCAGCTGATCATAACGGGCAGTTGTGAAAGCCGATACTGTTTTATCAACATTCCCTTTGTAACCATTGGTGACCCGTAATTTCAGGAAGGGCAACCATCCTATACGGTAAAATGTCTCCTGGTTAATTTCCCAGCTGGCGCCTACTGACCAAAGTGGAATACCTTTCTGGTTTGTACTTACCCCAAAGAGATTCGATTCATCTTTTCGTACACTGGCAGACAAAATATACCGCCTTTGAAAAATATACTTTGCATTCATGTAGTACGATACGTACCGGTCTGCCATGGTTCTCTTGTGGTTCAGGAAGGGAATCTGCTGATAAACAAAGGGAGCATGATATAAAGGAAATTCCTTTTCATAATCTACCAGGTTATTGTTCGGCTGGTTCTTATTATAACCGTATAATCTAAGCGTTTCAACAAAGGATCGGTAACTTCTTACTTCCGAACCTGCCAGGGAGGTGACCTGGTGGTGTTTGCTATGGTTCCGGTTATACCAGCTGTAATTGAAATTTAACTGGGTCCTGATGTTATGTGCATCATAACGGATGGCGCCCTGGTCGAATATACCACCCAATGGCACACGCCTGTTTATAAGGCCTGAAGAATCAACTTCGGTAAACTGGTTGATCAGGTTGCGGGTAAAATAGGTTTGCTGGCTTTTATAATCTTCCTGCTCAACAAATCCTTTGTTGTATTGATACAGTACCGTAGCATCGAGCCATTTAAAAAGGGTATATTTTATATCGGCATTGATCCGGTAATCGGTGGTTTTAGTTTTATTATCACTAAGCCTTAACTCGTCATAAGGTTTGTAATTCCAGTCAAGCAGAATTCCTTTACCCGCTGTGTCTTTAAAAGACTGCCTTATATTGGCAGGTACGGTCATGGCAAACCCATTGTCATCTACCAGATCGTAATATGGGTAAATGAGATTTCCGAAACCGGTGTTGTTATTCCTGAGATTCGTTTCCGTATAAATAATTCCTGTATTGAACTCGAGTTTCTTTTTCAGCCAGGAAAAAGAATTGTTAGCGGTCAGGTTTATCCGGTCAAACTCATTGCGAACCAGGTTTTCGAGGTTCTTATCATAGCCCAGCGAAAAATAATAGTGATTATTTACACTGCCACCGCTGGCGTTTACAGCGTATTGCTGGTTAACACCTCTGCGGTAAAAATATTTCTCAATATCTTTTCTTTGATCCTGACCTCTTAATTCATTTAATCTTGCAGCTGCTGTAGTGGGGGAGATCACCTTGTCTCTCTCCGCGATCAGTGTTTCTATCACAGGCGATAATGCCGGCCGGCCGAGATCCGATTCAGACAGATAGTAGTATTTATTGTCAAAGAGGAACTGCTCTACGTCTATATAATCTGAGGAGTTCATAATGGGCTGATAGTATAGGTCCGGCTTTTGGCTAACTGTAACATTGCTGTTAAACGATAGCTTAAGCGACTGGTTATACTTACCCTTTTTGGTGGTTATGATAATTACACCGTTGCCTGAATAAGCGCCCCAGATCGAAGCCGCATCAGCATCTTTCAATATCGTAATACTTTCTACATCATTGGGGTTAATGTTGTTGAAATCGCCATTGTAGGGAAAGTTGTCAACTACGATCAATGGGTTGGGATTGGCAAAAATGGTGGTTCTGCCGCGGATGGAGAGGTTCGACTGATTGGTATTTGTGTTTACGTTCTTATTAAATAACAGTCCACTGGTGATGCCTTCCAGGCGGTCGATGACATTCGTCGACACGCGGCGGTTCAACAATTCATTATCGATCTTGACAAAAGAACCGGCCGATTTGTCTTTTGAGATCTTCTGATAGCCGGTAGATACCACCTGTACTTTATTGAGTTCGCTGATATGTTGTTTGAGGCGAACATTCAATTCCGGTTCATCGCCCTGGCGCCAGCTTACTACTTCGGGCTCATAATTTACACTGGTAACAACGATATTAAGGTCAATTTCATTAATGCCGTTTAACCGGAATTCTCCGTTTTCATTGGTGCTGGTTTGCTGTTGACTGCCCTTTATGGTAATGGTTGCTCCCGGAACCGGTTCTCCCTGTTCATTGATGATCTTGCCTTTGATATTTGTTAGTTTGGAGCCGGAAACTGTTTGTCTTCCTCTGGGGATCACTGTTATCATTTTATCAATGATAGTGTAAGTGCAGGTCTGGTACCGGAAATATTCATCAAGTAACTGCTCCACCGTACCATTGGTGATATTGATGTTTACCGGCTTTAATTGCGATGAAATTGAGTTTGAATTGAAGATGGTGTAGCCTGCCTGCTTCTCTAATACTTTTCGAAGTTCGCCGATGGTTACATTCTTTTTGGAGAATGTGATTGTTTGTGCAAGTGTTGATACACTTAGCAACATACAAGCAATGATTAGAAAAGCAGTAAAGTATTTCATAATCAGAACCTCCTCCAAATACGAATCCTAAGTATCACTATTACCCGCCCCCTGCAACCTTTATTTTGTGTAAAAATAAAAATAGTCAACCGCAATCCCGCACAAGCGAAGAAAAGTTGACTAAATTCAGCTTTTTCCAATAATAAGGGTATCCATGTGTAAAGTGGTAGATAAAATTACACTTTCGTATTGAAGAAAGAACAAATATAAAAAAAATTAAGCCACCTCACTGCGAGCCATGAGCGTGAAAAGCTCATGGTCGCAGGGTAGCTTTAAGCTCAACGCTGCTCATATCGTTCCATGGAAGAACAGCGTTAGATGTGGTTTAATGATTAACGGAGAACAATATCTTTACTGTTACCGGTAGGTGTTAGGGATTCAAACAGTTGATAACTATGATGTTATTATAATCGTTCTTTCTTTCCTGTTCAGCCGTGCCTTTATATTATTTTGTTCCAGCACTTTTATAACGTTTTCAATAGAGGCTGATTTAGGAAGGCTACCATCAAACGAACCTTCGGGTATTTTGCCTCCTTCGTATTTAATATTTACGTCATACCAGCGGGCAATTTGGCGCATGGTAAATTCGATATCCGGACCGGCTACCGGAATAAAGCCGCCCGTCCAGCCTATTACGTTTTGTGCATCTATCTTTTGAACCGAGATATTGCCTTCTTTCAGTTTTGCCTGTTCGCCCGGGCGAATGGTTTTAAAATTAGTTCCGGATGTAACCTTTACTTTACCCTCTACCAGCGTGGTTTTAATGGCCCCTTCGTCAGCATAAGCCATTACGTTAAAATGTGTTCCCAACACTTCCACTTCGTTCCTGTTGCCGGCAGGAGTATTTATTTTAACAATGAAAGGCGTTTTGGCGATTTTTTCACTCTGTTTAGCCTCTTCATTTATTAAAGTTGGCTCTGGCTGGGGATTAACTTCAAAGTAAGCTTCGCCGGTGAGTTCGACAATTCGCTCATTCCCGGCGAAGGCTATAGGAAAACGCAATGATGAAGCCGCATTTAACCACACTTTACTTCCGTCAGGTAAAGTGATCTTAAATTCACCCCCCCTTGGGGTAGTTACTGTGTTGTACAAATCCTGTTTAGGGATTAAGTCGTCGGAATCCGGCTTCATGTTATATATCAACCGTCCATCAGTCTTGGTTATAAGCATCTGACCCTGATTGGTCAGTTGGCCATCCGCTGCACTATTCAAGGCGATCTCCGATCCGTCTGCCAGCGTCAATATGGCTTTATTGCTGCCGGGAACGATCTGACCTTTGGTGTCAGTTTGTTTATTCTCGGTTTGTGCAGTGTCTTTAGTCGTCGACCGGCCTAAATAATACCAGGCGCCGCCGGAGAGCACCAGTACAATGGCTGCCGCTGCGGCGATCTTGCCAAAAGGTATTCTGAAAGATCTTTTTTCCGGATACAGATCTACCAGCTTGGCTCCTTCCAACTCCTCTTCGTCTATTTTTTGAAGCGTCTTTTTCCAGATAGCTTCACTGTCAGTGCTCGCATAGATCTTCAGCTTTTCCCGCAATACATTTTTATCTGTGATCTGCCGGAAAAACGAATCGTTATGCGCAGCTTCTGCCAGCCACTCATTTAGTTCCTGCTGTTCTTCCGCACTTAAGCTTTCCTCCAGGAACTTCTCTATCAGACTTGTGATTCTACTTACCTTTTCCTGCATAACAATGGTATTTAAATCTTTGAAAGTGGCCTAACTCACTTGGAAGGCGCATACCTCTCGGAGCCTTTAAAACCTTTCTTACTATATAAACAACCGTTGGATGTATTTGACAAAAAAAAATCGAAAAATAAATAAAGGTGATGGTTATTCAGCGCATATAGTAAAAACCCCCATGTTTTCATTCGGGCCTCCTTTTTTATGATTACATGCAATAGAACCACTCAGGCAAAAACTAATAAATACGGCCACCAGTAATTTCTTTTTCAGTAACTGAATTGCCCGGCTTTTCTGGTTCAAAACATTTCTGGCTGTAATATGAAGCTTTTCGGCTACCTCATCGGTACTGGCGTCTTCGAAATAGATCATTTTAAAGATGATCTTGCATTTCTGCGGCAGGGTCTCTATAAGCGGATAGATCCTGTTCAATAGTTCGCCTTCTATCATGTCGGTTATAACATCCTGGTCGTCCTTATCTTTTTGCAAATAAGACAGTTCGTTCTGGGAGGCGGTTTTCCTTTGTATATGCCGAAGGTAATTGAGGCTGGCGTTGCGGGTGGTTACAAATAAGAACGCTTTTACGTGATCTTCGGTCTGAAAAACATCGCGACGTTGCCATAATTTTGTAAACGCTTCAGATACAATATCTTCAGCTTGCTCCTTATCCTTTACCAGTTGCACAGCACAGGTAAAAAGCAGCTTGTTGTAGTTCTCGAAAATTATTCGAAAGGCACTACTATTCCCTTGATTAAACGCTGTGAGCCAATCTTCCTTTTCCAAAAATTTCTTCTTCATCGGGTTTCAATTTATGATCATCTGTTATCGGGAACCAGCTATGGGCAAAACATCTTTATAAAACCCGGCAAACCGCCGAACTCTATAAAGATAAGGTTAGTGACTATCAATAAATTGCTGTGGTACAGGAATTACTTTCCAGTTTCAAATCTTGGAGATTGTTGCTATAATCAGTGCGGTTGCGGAACCTGAAATCGCTTTATCTGCGCCTTGTAGCACAGAAACAGCGGGATGCAAGTTTACAAAAATATATTATAAAATGGCTTAAGTGTTTTCTCTAATTGGCAATAAGTAGTTACCCCATTTTAAGAAGGCAAAAAAACGGTGGTCTTCGTTTGTCACTAAATAGTAAAACTTCCGGCGGTCAGTAAATGGAAAGATAACGGCTGACCGATCTTTCGAAAATGGCCCGCGCGCCTTCGGTGATGTTCATCCATTCAAAAGCGCCATACATGGCATCGAATGACAGGGGATGCACCCGCTCGTAAATAAACTCTATGTCTTTTTTAGGCAGTGGAATATGATTGGGGTAACTGTACATAAAGGCCAGATGGCGGCGGCTGGGCGCAATGTAAATGCTGTCGCCAGTCAGCAAACAACCCGACCGGCCATGATCGGGCAAATGAAGGATGGTGCTGCCGGCAAAATGACCCCCTACGTGTACGATACTTATATTGTCCCATAAGGTTTTTACACTGCCCGACCATAATTCAATATAACCACCGGGATCTTTGATCCACTCTTTATCGCTTGCATGTAAATAAATAGGACAGTCAAAGGCGGTTGCCCAATCCTGCATCAAACTATAATAGTGCGGGTGTGAAATGGCAATGGCGCTGATACCGCCCAGCGCCCGGATAAATGCAATGGTCTGATCGTCGATAAAAGGGAGGCAGTCCCATAGCACATTTCCTGCGGAAGACAATACCAGGTGTGCTTTCTGGCCAATGGCAAAAGCCGGAGTTATTCTGAGGTCGTATAATGTAGACAGTAAGCGCGAAAAACGAATGCTGCTTTTGGCGGCCAGTTCGTTGTAACTGGTCCAAACCTGACCGGTAAAGCCCAGGTATTGCCGGTCATCGGCGCAGATATCGCAAACAGCAGGGACAATAGAAGTTCCGTAGCGCACACCACAGGTGTTGCAAATATTCTTTGCCGAAGGCGAAAGTATCATAGAAAAGTATTAACGTAGATTTGCTGCTATAGAATTTCAGGCCCTTTGAACCAACTGGCGCCAACTGCCGGTGCTGCTATCAGGGCCTCTGGTAATGCAAAGTTAATACCAGAAATTATTTACCAGCTTATACAGACAATATAGTATTGTTCAGTAAATAACATTTTTATAAGAGTATGCATGTGTTTTTACGTGGCGGTTAATGACGTTTTTTGCGTATATTTACAGTTCACCAAAGAAAAGGAGGTATTCATGAAATCTACAGATCATTCATGGACACTTTCGGTTGGTATCGCCTAGCCGGGGTATGTTCCATCAAAATATCTGTCCCGAACTAATGTGTCGGGAGAGCCATTCCACTACAAGCGGGATGGCTTTTTTTATTTTAACGGCTGTCCCAATAACATTGATCTTGCTACCTTAGCGTATGCTTACAGTCAGCGAATTATACATTTATCCCATCAAATCCCTGGGCGGCATTGCAGTGAACTCCGCCATACTCACCGATCGCGGTTTTGCATATGACAGAAGATGGATGCTGGTCGATGAAAATGACCGCTTCCTGTCGCAACGGGAAGTAAGTAGCATGGCTTTGCTGAAGGTAGCGCTCAGCGGCGAAGGACTGCTCGTTAAAAATACAGCTGTTGCCAGTACCGAATACCTGGTGCCTTTTGAACCGGCTAATTCCGAAACCATAACGGTTACCGTGTGGAGCAACCACTGCCGGGCACAAAGAGTAAGTGAGGCTGCAGACGCCTGGTTCAGTGAACAGCTGGGCTTGCGGTGCAAGCTGGTATATATGACCGACAGTACCCGCCGCTATGTTGACGGCCGCTATGCCCGTAATAAAGAAATAACCAGTTTTTCAGATGCCTATCCATTACTGCTGATCGGCCAGGCTTCCCTCGACGATCTGAACAGCCGGTTGGAATCGCCCGTGCCGATGAACCGGTTCCGGCCAAACATTGTATTCACAGGGGGAACCCCTTTCCAGGAAGATTCAATGAAACATTTTGACATCAATGGCATCTCTTTCTTTGGGGTGAAGCCCTGTTCACGCTGCGTAATAACGACAATTGATCAACAAACCGCCGAAAAGGCCAAAGAACCGTTGAAAACGCTTGGTACCTACCGCGTGAAAAATAAAAAGATCATTTTCGGACAAAATCTATTGTTCCAGGGATCCGGCAGTATAACCATAGGCGATACCGTTACCATTCATGAAAGCGGGCTTGTGGAATTGTTACCCGACTGATGGTTGCCCATTGTTAGATCTTGTTGGTACGACTGAGGAAATTCGTCAACACATGGGGTGCAGCGAAGCGGATCACCTGCCTTAAAACCGGTGGTCTGTTTTTTTTACTATGTAAGTCCCTCATAACTTACTAAATGCACCGCTCATGAAAATCAAAGGAACTACTCAACTCATTGAATTACCGGCTTTGGAAGAATCTCCCGCGTTGAGGCTGGTTTATAAGAACGAAGAAGTTATTCAAGAAGAGGAAAAGACTGTTTCCAAAACAAAGGCTCCGAATAAACTGTATGTAAAAGAGCCGCTTCCGCTTTTTAATGATTATAAGTTCAAGGCAAAGGACCATGATCCTTTGTAATCTCCAGTGTATTTAATGCTTTAGAGTTTTCATACCTGTTGATTCATCCCGGGTAACCCCTGGATCGCATCTGCTTCGGGTTTAGTTCACCCATATCTAATTCGTATCGGATACATCTTTCGTGGATCTGCCGTACATATCCCGTTCCTTTATAGGAACGGGTTATATACGAGACATGTACGGGATATGTACGGAACATATACGAAATATGGGCGAATCTGACACGACCCAAAGGCGATCCAGGGGTAGGCCTGGGGTAAACAAAAGGCAATAAGGGTAATAGTGAGGCCTGTGTTGATGTAATATGAGATGAGCGATAGTGTTTAGTTTACATATTTGAAGTTTATTGGATCGGACAGGCGCTTTTGCTGTTTATGCGTGGTTTACACGCATTACCCGATTCCTGGTCATAAGTACTTTGGTCCCACACGAAACCAAGTTCTGAACTACCGGTGGTATAAGAATACCGGTTTTGACCGATAGGCGCATCGTGGGCGGCGCCGGCCCGCACTTTATAACCATCGCCACTGCGGCCAGCCAGGTTTATTGAAAGGGTAACCGTAAAGGCATCATAATTCCTGAAATTAATACTGCCACGATACCATAGGCCCAGGCTGATGTCGTATTCATTTTGCGTTATTTCGGTACCTACCTGAAATGAGTTATGTTTTGCCTGCGTGTATACAATTCCGGCTACACTGTACGACCAGCTTTGTTCAGGATTGGTATACGTGTACATGATATTGCCCGTCCAGCGAATGGGCAGCTGGCTGCGAAATGAATCGGCTGAATTGGTGAGCGACTCATCGGGGCGGTTAATATGGTGTGCACTGCCTCCCAGCAATAGGCGATTATTGTCATTCCAGTTATAATTGAAGAAAAGGCCGGCGGAAAAATCAGGATACCATTTACCACTGTTCACGGCTTTGTCGGCCGCAGATACGCTGCCTGGAATGATTCCATCAGCATCCAACTGATCGGCAAACACCAGCTTGCTGTAGTCGAGCCGCCGCTGCACAAAGCCAAATTGCAAGCCGCCGCTCGCAAACCAGCGCGGAACATCGCCATTTTCGGCAGGGGACAAAGTGCCTGAACAAATGGTGTAGGCATAAGACCCGTAAATACCGGTCTTTTTTAAATAGCCTTCGTTAGAGTGAGTGCCCAACAGGCCAAAACCGCCATGCAGGGATGGCAGGAATTTATCAACAGATACAGCACTGTAAGAGATCTCGGATGGAATGTTCCACCATTGGCGGCGGTAAATGGCGCTGAACCGCAGATCGTAATCACCTGCACCCGTGGCCGCCGGATTGAGGTAGACTGGTGACAAGAACGGCTGCGAAAATACCGGGTCCTGGGCCTGCGCCGGGCGAATGATAAACAGCGTCATAATGGTGGCTAGTAAATATTTCATACAACTGAATAACTATTACTTATTATCTATGTAACTATATCAACTCCTCAACTACTTAACAACAGTAATAAACCCCGCCTTCACCGCCTTATTGCTTCCGGGAAACTGCATGCCCTTCCACTCCGTGCCATTTATATACCTTGCTTCTATCTGCCAGCCATAGGTGTCCTGCTGCACAGGTTGGCCATTATAACGTCCGTCCCAGGGTTCGTTGGGCGATCCATTGCCATCGAGCCGGGTAGTTTCAAACACTTTTTGTCCCCAGGTATTGAAAATGCGTAAGCGGTATTGCGATAAACCTTTACCCATGGGCAGGAACTGCCGTAATGCGTGGTTGCTGCAGCCCGGACAAATGGCGTTGGGTATGTATAAATAGCCAGGTACATGCAGAATACGAACGTTCACCGTATCGTACCCGCTGCAGCCGGTGCCGAAATCGTGTACATATAACTGTACTTTATATGCGCCGGTATCGCCATATTGATAGGATATTTTCTGCCCCGATAATTGCTGCCGCGTTTTATCGCCCATATCCCAGGTATACACTTTATTGGCATTGGTGGCCACTGTATCCCAGAAGCTGAATGTATAATCGGGTTGATGCAATACATTGGCCGGTGACAATGCAATGGCAGGCCCTGGCAACGGCTGGATGCTGACTGAGCCGGCCGCAGTAGTATCGCCACAACCAGCGGCATTTTCGGGCAGTACCCGGATCTGGTACACCGTTGGGACCGTAGCGGCTACCGGCGCCTGGAAGCGGTAACTGAAAGGATTGTTCATGCCCTGCAGATCGTTATTGACAAACCATTTCAGCTGCACTGCATCGGTTCCTGTATAACTCAGGTGGGCCTTGAATGAGAAAGTTGTATCATGGTTACAGGTGCTGTTGCTGGCCGGGGTACCCAGCACCAGCGGTGTATTGAACACTTCAAAAGAATAGATGGTGCTGTCGGCACACTCCTCGGTTGTATGCACTACCAGTTTTACCCAGTACTTTCCTGGTTTCCTATATACATGAGCGGCGGAAGTACCGGAGGCCTGGAAGGTATAAGGCGCCTGCGCACTGTCGTAAAATGTCCAGGCTGTTTTAATAGCATGGGCAGCGCCTGTGGCGCTCGTTTGCAATGTGTAGGGGATGCAGGCTTTACCGGCCCGTATGCTTATCTGTGGTTTTATTTTGTCTGTGATAACCACCTGCTGCGAGGCGGTATCTGTACAGACCATACCGGCGTTGTTTGTCTTTTTAGCTACCTGTTGAATGGTATAGTTGCTTGCCGAAGCGTAGACATGTGAGCCATTGGCAGTGGATGAGGTCTGACCATCGCCCCAGAGCCATTCATAAGCTGTGGCTTCCTGCCCAGTATTCACGGTAACCACATTGTTACCCGTGCACACAAGCGGATTGGTGAGGTAGAAACCTGCCATGGGTGGCGCATGAACGGTAACCTTGCGATAGATAACAGTATCAGAACACTCATTTTGCAGTCTGATGCTTACGGTAAATATTCCCTTGCGCCGGTACGTATAACTTACAACGTTCTGTGCGTTGGGGGTGGTAATTTTTGCGGAATTATCACCGAAGTCCCAGGTAAGCGTTGATGCGCCAATACTGCTATTGTTGAATGTAACAACATGTGGGGCGCATCCTTCCAACTGGTTGCCATTGATAGTGACGTGTGCCGCTATGGAGTTAGGGAGCACCAGCATACTGATGCGCTGTGTATCGCGCCTGCATTGGTTTTCGGCAATCAACCGGATCTCATAGGTGCTAATCGTGCCTGTATGATATACATGCACAAATGAGTTGTTGGTGCTCGTGGTATCTTTAAATCCATCGCCAAAATCCCAGTAGTAGGCAAAATTATTTCCCGCCGATCTGTTGGTAATAGTAACATCGAAAGGCGAGCAGCCTTTGGTGGTATCAACAGTGAACCTTGCTTTGGCATTGGCATACACCAATACGCTATCGCGGTGGTAAGAAGTATCACAGCCGTTGAACGCCTTCAGCGTGATGTAATAGGTGGTATCCCTGAAATCAGGACTGGGATTATAGGTAACGGCTGCAGGTGAAACCTGGTTACCGGTAATGCCATTGCCAAAGTTCCAGAAGAACTGAATGCCGTTCAACTGACTGGAGGTATTGATAAAATTGACTGTCACCGGCCCGCAGGCTTTTGACTGGTCTTTGGTAAAACCGGCTGTTACTCCGGCAACAGTATGAAATGTCAATTCCATGCTGTCGGGCTTACAGCCATGTACACTTGTTGCAACCAGTTTAATGACCACCGTTTCTCCCGCTGCGGTTATGGGATAGCCGGGGAAGGCGCTATTGGCGCCTGAGCTGATGAGGGTACCGTTGGCATACCAGTTATATAACCCATTGCCTTGCGGAAAAGCCATTGTTTGTATTACAGCATCCAGGTTCACCGGTGCACATTGGGTGGTACCGGTAGCGGTGAACTGTGCTTTGGCATCGGGGTTTACGATCACCTGCACACTGCTGGTGTCGGCACAACCATTGGCGAGTGCGCCCGCGAGGTAATAAGTGGTGGAAGCACCGGGATTGACCTCTACCGTATCAGGCGCTATATACCCTAGTGAGGTGGCTGGCCACCAGGTATAAGTGTCAGCCCCACCAGCTGCCAGGCGGGTACTGTTGCCAATACAAATAGTTGAAGCGGCAGTGGTGAGGGTAATTAGCGGCCGGCGTTTTATGGTGATATAAACTGAGTCTTCTGTAGCGCAGCTGGCGCCAATGGAAGCAGTTAACTTATAACCATAGGTGGTATCGTTGCCCGTACCGGTATAATCCAGCTGCAACACGGGGTTGGCAATAGCCGGATCGCTGAGGCCCGTTGCAGGCGACCACCGGTAAATAACGCCATTTACGCCAGGTGCACCAAGGGTAATAGCTGCCCGGCCGCAAATGGCGGTATCACGCCCTGCATCGGCAACCGGCTTCGGCGTTACGGTAACGGCTGTGTTTAACAATACGCTGGTATTGCAGGCGCTGTCAATCACTTTCAGCTGAATTGCATGAAGGCCGGTATGGGTATATTGGATCGTACCAGGGTGCTGCAGATCTGAATGGGCAGGTGTACCGTCGGTGAAGGTCCACTGATAACCAAGCGGTCCCTGTGAATAACAGGTGCTTGCGGTTGCAGAAGGAACAAGGCCGTTTGTTATGCAGATAGCACCAATGGGATCAATGGCTGCCTGCGGTAACCCGCTTACATAAAAGGTATCCTGTTTAAATGATTCCTGGCAGGCAGATCTTGCCGCCACAGCGCTTACTGTAAGCCGGATAATATACCTGCCTGGTACATTGAACCGGATCTCAGGGGAAGGGGTGGCTTCTGTTGCCCCCTGTAAGAACTGCCAGGCAGGCGACTGGTTCGATCCGCAATGCAATGGATCATCATAAGTTACTTCCCATTTATACTCATCGCCCTGGCAGCCGTTCACAGGAGAGGTATTCGTGAACAGGGCGCTGCCCGGACCGCAACTGCTTTTGCGGCTCATCGCGAATTGAGCATTGGGCGGATTGCGCACACAGATCAGTTTTACTGTACTGTCGAGCCCGCATTTATCATTGAAAACATAGAGCTTGACCGTGTATGTACCGGTGGTATTAAAATTAATATCAATCGAATTGGAACCGGCGGTCCATAAAAAACCATTCAGGGAGCTGCCGTTCAAGGCGCCCAGGTTGCCGGAAGTGATCGTATAGCCGGTAGCAGGGGAGATGGTCCAAACCTGCTTGCCCGAATTGGTGCAGGTAGAACTGGAACCACCCGTGGGGGTGATCACTGATCCATAGGCGGAAGTGCTGATGATGGAAACATTTGTGTTGGTACAAACCGTTTCGGAAGGAGATCCGCCGATGCTTGCACGTGGTTTTCCCGATACATAGATCGGTACAACTGATGGACTTGTGGTACCGCATGGATTCTCGATGGTCAGGTAAGCACCAAATGCATTATTGAAAGTGTTGTTACCGCTGCTGCTGGAAAAGGAACAGGAGCCCTGGGCAAAGAAATGCGCTGCAATAGCAGGAGGTGGATGCACAAAGACCTGCGGATCTGACCCATCATTGATCAGGAAGGTGTATTGCGTTCCGGGTGGATTGGCCGAAATATTATTGATCGCAAAACGCAGGGAGTCGGAAGCACAGATATCTGTATTGCCAAGACTCGACAGGCCACCTGCAGGTGTAGAGCCGAGGAAGACAATGTATTTCTTTATGCCTATACAGCCATGTGCACCTGATACCCGTACGGTCATGCTGCTGCTGCCTAAAGGGAAAGAATGTCGTATGATAGTGCCCGCCGGCCAACTGCTGAAAGAGGTATCGGGCGTACCATCGCCCCATGAAATGGCATAGCTGGTATTGATAGGAGTAGTGCCTGACTGGTTAATGAAGCTAAAGGTGTAGGATGCAATATTGGAGCAGCGCCTGAAAGTAGCCACGCCGTTAAAACTGCCAAAACTAACAGCGGCATCTGCATTTCCTATGGATGCGTCGGGTACATTTTTGATGGTAACCTGCTGGGTGGTTGAATCTTTGCAACCAAACTGGTTGGTAACAACCTGCTTTACGGTATAGGTGCTGGTACCGGGCATGCCTACAGCCTGCAGGAATTGATGGGCAGGATTGGGTAAAGTGCTGGTAGCGCCGTCGCCAAAAGTCCAGAAGTAAGATAAACCGCTACCGGTAGCATGATCGCTGAATTGGATATCGATATTACCACATACATTATTGGGCGAGAAACTAAAACCGGCGGCCGGCTTTTCGTTCGAAACATGTATCACTATGAACATGGAGTCGGCCATAAAGCCGGCTCTGATAAGTTGTTTGGTTGTATAGTAACCAGCCGCAGGATAGTTCACCGTAACGGGACCAATGCCGGCAGCGGTTGACATATTGCCGCCGGTAAATGCCCAGGTGATCAGCAGGGAGCCTTGCGCAGCACTCAGGTATCGCACGGAATTGCCTTCACATACCCGTACTGTGTCGCCATGATTTACAATTTTACCATTGGCCCTGATGCCGGCTGTCACCTGGGTGAATGCCGTGGAGGCATGAAAGAGCGATAATAACAGCAATACAAAAAAGGCAGACAGCTTACAGGCCTGGTGCATACATTCTGGTTAGGGGTTACAGGATCGGGAACGGCTTACGGTGCTTCATAAAGGATATAGCGGACCTGTACGATCCTGACATTGCCCGCTGCAATCAGCTATGGGAACCATCTTTGGACCGGGAAATAAATGCCTGCGAAAAGCCGTGCTTTCCTTTGACGCTTTTTGCGTATTCAGCGAAAGAGGGCTGCCTATCGGTTTCTTAATTCTTGTGGAGAAGAGGTAGTTAAAGAGGGCGCTAAGATAGGGAAAGTTGATGAGTTGGCAAGTTGATGACAGACTGGTTAAAGTGACCCATAAAGTTGATTCGGTTGGTAAAGCGTTGGAACCAGCACCAGGTAAGTATAATGACCAGTATGAAATGACGAAACGTTAATGAAATCTTAAACAGAAAGGCACCTAAAAACAGCTGCAACGGGCATTAAAAGCCAAATGTCTTATGCCTTCAAATTAAACTCATGAGACGACCATTACTAATTGCTTCGGGCATAGGGCTATGCCTTTGCCTGTACGGTTGCACGCCCAATGATCTGCCTGACTCACCTGCGGATACCGCCTATGTGCCAGTGTATATGTCTGCTGCCGAAAAGAATAATATTTCGCTATCTACCGCACGAATAACCGAAAGATCCGGTAAGATATATGCTTATGGAAATTATATTTTTCAGAACGACCAGAACAAAGGCATTCATATCATTGATAATGCTGACCGGCTGCATCCCCGGAAGATCGGTTTCCTGAACATTCCCTACAATACTGAATTCGCGGTAAAAGGCCATTATATCTATGCCAACAATGTAAACGACCTGGTAGTGATCGATATCCGGGACATGAACAATCCTTCTGTAGTGAAAAGACTGGAGGATGCTTTCCCTTATGTGAATCAGCAGTATCCCCTGGAAGCAGGTTATTTTGAATGTCCTGATCCTGCAAAAGGCATCGTGGTCGCCTGGGAAGTACAAACCGGTAAAACCTTTAACTGCAGACGTTAAAAAATTTCGGTATGAAGCAATTGTTATCTTTTGTACTGCTATCAGTAGTGCTGCTGGCAGTTGTTCAATGCAATAAAGCTACGAGTTCAGGAAAGTTCACTGGCAGCGGAGGCTCCACAGCCAGGTTTGCCATCAGTGGCGATCATCTGTATACAGTTGATAAATCAAATCTGAAAGTGTTCAGTATAGCGGATGCTGCTGATCCGGTGTTGAAAAACACAGTACCGGTAGGTTTTGAAATAGAGACCATTTATCCCTTTAAAGACAAGCTATTCATTGGTTCAACCAGCGTAGTGCATATATTCTCAGTAGATGATCCTGAAAACCCACAGAAATTGAGCACCGCTATATCTCCGGAGGTGATCCGCCGCTGCGATCCTGTTGTTGCCAAAGATACCGTTGCCTATGCGACCCTGCGCACCAATGGTGTTTGCGGCGGTGCGCAAAGTATTCTGGCCGCTTATGATATTAAGGATCTTACCAAGCCTGTTCAGAAGGCAAGTTACCCGGTATCTGAACCTTACGGCCTTGGTTATGCCGATACTGCATTATATGTGTGCAACCGGGATGGTTTGTATGTATTTAATATCAGCAGCGCTTTCAGTCCGCAGTTGACTAAAAAGATCAGTGATGGCTGGTACCTCGATGTTATACCATACTATAATACCCTTATCTGCCAGGTGCAGGATGGGATGAATTTGTTTGATATCTCCAACCGTATGGAGCCTGGCCTCATTACAAAAATCAAATAATGGTCCGTTTTTATTTGCAGTGCCTCTTGCTGCTGCTGGTAGCAGGAAGGGGCAGCGCTCAACCGATGAGCTACCGGGGCCTGAGCGCCGATACGGGTACCATTTACCTGCGGCACAATCCGCTGGGGTGGGCTGATCTGTTAGACAACAATGTTAATTTGGGCGCAGAATACCGGTTGAACAAAAACTGGTCGGCTACCATGGATGCCGGCTTTATTTTCTATTCACAATATTTTTCAAAAACCAGGCAGGCCACCGGTTGGCTGTTTCGACCAGGCATAAGACTATACCCTGGTAAATACAAAAGCTTTTTTATCGACCTGCAATTGCACTACAAAGAGGTGACCTATCATGTCAAAGACTGGATCGAGCGGGATGTAGTGCAGGGTGTGGCTTCCTATGAAGAGCTGACCAGGTTCCGCTATAAAAAAACGGTAACGGGCGCACATCTGATGATTGGCGGAAGGAAATATCTAACCAGTAACCGCCGCTTTTTAACGGAATTATATTTTGGGCTGGGTTTACATTTTAAAGAGGAGGGGCCATACCACCAGCCTGCCAATAGCCGGTATGACCGCGCCATGCGTATGATGCCGCAAAGCATCAATTTAAATGAGGTGAATGCGAACAATGCGCCGCGCAAATGGATATTGCTGGCCGTACCCTGGGGGCTGCGGATCATTTACCGCTTGCGCTGAACGCTTATACTTCTTTTCGCAAGACTTCCAGGGGTGGTTTGTTCAGGATGCTGCGGCTGTTCAGCAGGCCAATGATCACCGTTAACAAGGCAATGGCGGCAAACAGCACAAAAATCGGAAGCACATGCGGCGTAAAGGGCGCTTTGAAACTATATGTTGCCAATGCCCAGCTGGCTGCCATTGATAATGATATTCCGGTAGCAGCAGCCAGGGCGCCCAAGAAGAAATATTCGAGCGCTGTGATAAACAATATCTGTTTGCGGCTGGCGCCCAGTGTTCGTAAGAGAATGCTTTCCTGAATGCGTTGAAATTTACTGATCAGCACCGAAGCAATGAGCACGATCAAACCGGTAATAATGCTGAAGCCTGCCATAAAACGGATCACAAAACCGATCTTATCCAGCACTTCATCCAGAACGGTGAGTATCAGGTTCAGGTCAATGACCGAAACGTTCGGATATTTTTTTACAATGGCCTGCTGAAAGCGGGCTGATACTTCCGGTGACGGCACCCGCGTCACCAGCACATGGAACTGAGGTGCTTCTTCAAGCACACCCGTAGGGAACACGACCCTGAAATTGGTTTGCACCCGTTGCCAGTCAACCTGCCGGAGGCTACCCACGACGGTAGGGATCAGGGTGCCCTGCACGTTGAATATGATATGATCGCCAACGTTCACATGGATGCGTTTGGCATACCTGTCTTCCATGGAAATATAGATCACATCGTCTTCCCCGGTCACCGGGCCGTATAATTTACCGGCGGTAAGTTTTTCAGAGCTGGTAAGGGTATCGCGGTAGGTTACGCGGAATTCCCACTCATATGCTTCCGTACGATAGCCTGAGCCGGAATCTTCTTTTACCTGCGCGGCAGTCTGGTGATTGATCTCTTCTACCCGCATGGTAACAATGGGAACCTGCTGCATAACGGGCAGTTTATATTGTTTGGCCAGGGTGGCCACACTGTCTTTCTGGTTGTTCTGAATATCGAATAAAACCATGTTCGGCTGGTTGCCGCTGCCCGATAAGGTTACCCGGCTGATCAAAATATCCTGGATAAAGTACAAGGTGCCAATAAATGCAGCGCCCAAACCGATGGTCACAATGAGAATAAGGGTTTGATTGTTGGGGCGGTATAAATTGGCAAAACCCTGCCGCCAGAGATAATTCCAGGAAGCGGGGAAGAAGCGGCGCACGAGCCAGCGCAGGGTCAGCGCAACAAGCGATAACAAGAGGAAGGCAACGAGAATGCTGCCGGTAAATATGATCGCCTGCCGCCAGTTGTGGATCTGCCACCAGGTAAAGCCGGCAACAAAAAAGAGGATAGCCGCGTACACCAGCCATTTGAGCGGATCCCGGAACCTAATATTTTCAACCGACAGGCGCAACGTATACAAGGGAGAAATATTCCGCACATTTACCAGTGGCAACAGCGCAAACAATAAAGAGATCACTACGCCTGAGATGATACCCTGGCCTATAGCCTTCCAGCTGATGGTGGTAGTTACCTGCACCGGCAGGAAATCTTTCAATACGGCCGGTAGCTGTTGCTGAATGGCGATACCCAACAAGGCTCCCAGCAGAGAACCGATGAGCCCGATAGTAACGATCTGTATTAAATAGATCAGGAATGCCTGTGATGAGTTCACGCCCAGGCATCGAAGGATAGCAATGGACGCGATCTTTTCGCGCATATAAATGTGAATGGCGCTTGCGACGCCAATACAGCCCAGTAACAAAGCGATAAAGCTAATAAGCGTCAAAAACTGGTTAAAGTCTTCAAACGCGCGGCCGGTATTTCTTTTTCTTTCTTCAACGGTGTCGTAGTCGAGCCCCTCTTTCTCTAAACGGGGTTCAATATCCGAAATAACCGATGCAATGGCATCGGGATTGGCATATTTGTAATAGTAGGTGGTTGCAATACGGCTGCCTTTTTGAATAAGTCCGGTAGAGTCGAGGTATTTCAGCGGAATATAAACAGGGGGCGCTACGGTGGTGGAAAGGCCGGTTCGGCCCGGTGCTTTGGTGATAACGCCGGCAATGGCAAAGCTGACATCGCCAATTTGAATAGAATCGCCCACCTGCGCATTGTACTGCAGCATTAAGGTTTTATCAACAAGGGCCTGCCGCGCTTTGCGGAATGACCGGGCAGCGCGCACCGGCGTGGTTTCTATAGAACCATAATAAGGGTAATCGCCTTCAAGCGCCCGCACCTGCACCAGCCTGGTGCCATCGTTTTTGGTAAAATAGATCATGGAGGCGAAGGTGCGTTCAACGGAACGCTGATCGCCGAGGGAGTCGAGCAGGGGCCTAATGCGGGAACTTACTCTTTTGTTGCTTTCAACGACCAGGTCGGCGCCCACGAGGGTCTTTGCCTGTGAGTCGATGTCGCTGCGCACATTATCGCCCAGGGAAAAAATAGCTACGAGGGCGGCAATGCCGAGAACGATGGATGAAATAAATAAGAACAGGCGGGAGCGGTTACGCCGGCTGTCGCGCCAGGCCATTTTCAATAACCAGCCAAAACGAAGTCTTCTTTTGTATTTGAATCTCATTAAATCCATCCGGTATGTATTTCTGATTTCTTGATTTTGAGATTTTGAGATTGCAATTATCCGGAAATGTTTTCCAATCGAAATATCCCGAAGTCTCAAAATCAGCAATCGTCCATTAGTTCAGTTCATCCGCTACGAGATGCCCGCCTTTGATCTTTATAATTCGTTTTGTTTGTGATGCCAGTTCCAGGTTATGGGTAACAATGATCAATGTTGTGCCAGCTTCCTGGTTCAGGTCGAACAGGAGTTTGATCACTTTGTCACTGGTTTCCACATCGAGGTTGCCGGTTGGTTCGTCGGCAAATAAGATGCGCGGTTTATTGGCAAATGCCCGGGCCAGTGATACCCGCTGCTGTTCACCGCCTGATAGTTGGGCAGGGTAATGATGTATGCGGTTTTGCAGGCCTACTTTTTCCAGCAGGCCGATCGACCGGGCACGCACATGTTTTTCGCCCCGCAACTCCAGCGGCACCATCACATTTTCGAGTGCAGTAAGGGTGGGCAATAACTGGAAATTCTGAAAAATAAAACCTACGTAGCGGTTGCGCACCTGTGCCCGCTCGTCTTCGCTCAATTGATCGAGCCGGATATTGTTCAGTTCCACGGAACCTTTACTGGCCCGGTCAAGTCCCGCGCAGAGGCCCAGCAGCGTAGTTTTACCACTGCCTGAGGGGCCCACAATGGAAACGGTTGAACCGGCTTCCACCGCAAAATTCACATCATTCAATACCGTCAGGGTTTGACCGGCGCCCTGGTACGTTTTACTTACGTTCTTTACGTTCAGAATTGTTTCCATATGCTTAAAAGCTGGTGGCTAATGGTAATAGCTGGTGGGGATCTTTATTCAAAACCCACTCGCCACCTGCCATTTACTACCCGCAGTTTTAAACTTTTAATTACAGTTATGTAGTAATAAAGTTGCTTAATTTAATGTTATTTTGAGTGTAAACCCGATGAAGGGTCGCACAGGCAGGAATAGCGGAAAAAACAGGAATAGTTCTTTCTAATCTACCTTGTAAGATCGGTTTAAATGGAACAAAATCCTGAAAATCCGGCAGGTGATTTGAGTAAAATAAATGGGCAATTCTTAAAGGAGGTACAGATGAAACAGTTTAGCAGTAATTTTTATATGGGTGGAAGGTATCTGGCTGCCAGCCTGCTGATATGGATACTGGCAGCCGCTTGCGGAAATAATGAGGAGAAAGCAAATGAGGCAACAAAACAGAAACGTGAGCAGGTGAAGACGACAACTGGAAATGAAAAAACAAAGACAATCGTATTTTACGGCAACAGCCTTACCGCTGGTTACGGTGTAGACCCATCGTCGGAAGCATTCCCCGCTCTGGTGCAGGAAAAAATAGACAGCCTGCAATTGCCTTACAAGGTGGTTAATGCAGGCGTAAGCGGGGAAACCACTGCAGGCGGTAAGGGCCGCATTGATTGGATATTGCGGCAACAGGTTGATGTGTTTGTTTTGGAGCTGGGAGGGAATGACGGTTTGCGCGGTATTCCGATCGCAGAAACTTCCCGTAACCTGCAAGCGATTATTGACCGTGTACGGGAGAAATATCCCGATGCCAAAATAGTGCTGGCCGGTATGCAGGTGCCGCCGAATATGGGGCGCCAGTATGCGAACGCTTTTCGTGGAACATTTGAACAGTTGGCAACTAAAAATAACCTCGTACTTATTCCCTTCCTGCTTGAACATGTAGGCGGCATTGCATCGCTGAACCAGCCCGACGGCATTCATCCTAACCCGGAGGGGCACAGAATCGTGGCTGAAAACGTTTGGAAGGTGTTGCAGCAATTGCTTTAGATCTTTCGGTAAATAAGAGCTGGCCTTGAGCCCTTATAAAGCAATACGCCTGACATTAAAATATAACTGGCAGGACGGTCGCTTTGACCGTCCTGTTGCTTTTGGTACCTGCGGGCCGAAAACCGGTGACCGGGAATCAATAAATACCTACCTTTGCGGCGCAATGCGATAGTCTTCATTCGCACTCTTTCCTGAAGAGACTTTTAACAAAAGCGCATCACCCTGCTGAATCACTTCTAACTGTCTGAAAAGCAGGGCGTATGACTTCATAAATAGAATTTATCCCGCCATAAATAGAAATGATGTAATGCTGTTTATACTTTTTAGTATAGATTGTTGTACCTTTGTGCTCCAAATTCGAAAACAGGTCAATTCAAAAGTATTTTGATATGAACAATGAGCTTAGTGCAATTGAAAAAACGGTTCTTAGTGATTACAAATATGGTTTTGTAACAGAAATAGAAGCGGATGAAGCGCCTCCCGGATTGAATGAAGACACTATCCGTTTTATTTCGGCCAAAAAGAATGAACCGGAGTGGATGTTGGAATGGCGGTTAAAAGCTTATAACCACTGGCTTAAGATGCAGGAACCTTCCTGGGCTAATATTAAGTATGATGCCATTAATTACCAGGATATTAAATATTATTCGGCTCCCAAACAGAAGAAAAAGGTAAACAGCCTCGACGAGATCGATCCCGAGCTGCGCAAAACATTTGAAAAGCTGGGCATTTCCCTCGATGAGCAAAAACGCCTTTCCGGCGTAGCCATTGATGCGGTTATCGACAGCGTATCTATTGGCACCACTTTCAAGGAGCAACTGGCTGAGCTGGGCATCATCTTCTGTTCCATCAGCGAAGCCATCCAGGAACATCCCGAGCTGGTAAAAAAATATATAGGATCTGTAGTACCTATTACCGATAACTATTTTTCGGCCCTGAATTCAGCCGTTTTCAGCGATGGTTCTTTCTGCTATATTCCCAAAGGCGTTCGTTGCCCGATGGAATTATCAACTTACTTCCGTATCAATGCAGAAGGTACAGGCCAGTTCGAGCGTACGCTGCTGATTGCCGACGAAGGCAGTTATGTGAGCTACCTGGAAGGATGTACAGCGCCCATTCGCGATGAAAACCAGCTGCATGCTGCGGTGGTTGAGCTGATCGCCATGGAAAATGCCGAGATCAAATATTCAACTGTTCAAAACTGGTATCCCGGTGATAAGGACGGCGTAGGTGGTATTTACAATTTTGTGACCAAACGCGGTATTTGCCAGGGCGCCCATTCTAAAATATCCTGGACGCAGGTAGAAACCGGTTCATCTATTACCTGGAAATATCCCAGCGTGATCCTGAAAGGTGATCATTCAGTAGGTGAGTTTTATTCTGTAGCCGTGACCAATAATCACCAACAGGCCGATACCGGTACCAAAATGATGCACCTGGGCAAAAATACCCGCAGCCGCATCGTATCGAAAGGTATCTCTGCCGGCGTAAGTAACAACAGTTACCGCGGACTGGTGCATGTTGGTAAAAATGCAGCCAATGCCCGTAACTTTTCCCAGTGCGACTCTTTATTGTTAGGCGATAAATGCGGCGCTCATACTTTCCCTTATATAGAAGTAAAGAACAATACAGCGGTAGTGGAACATGAAGCTACCACTTCTAAAATTGGTGAAGACCAGATCTTCTACTGCAACCAGCGGGGTATTGATACCGAAACTGCCGTTGCCCTCATCATTAATGGCTTTGCCAAGGAAGTGATGAACCAGTTACCTATGGAGTTTGCGGTTGAAGCCCAGAAATTGCTTGCGATCAGCCTTGAAGGAAGCGTAGGTTAATCAACCGGCAACACCAACAATCAACTTTAACGATCAAGATCAAATTATAAAAACGACTATGTTATCAATTAAAAATCTGCATGCAAATATTGACGATAAGAAAATTTTGAAAGGTATTAACCTCGAAATTAAACCAGGTGAAGTGCATGCTATTATGGGACCGAATGGATCTGGTAAAAGCACCCTGGCGTCGGTATTGGCCGGCCGGGAAGATTATGAAGTAACAGAAGGTACGGTTGAGTTTGCCGGTAAAGATCTGCTGGACCTCTCTCCGGAAGAAAGAGCCGGCGAAGGTTTATTCCTTGCATTTCAATACCCTGTTGAAATACCAGGTTTAAGCACCACCAATTTTATAAAAACAGCGGTGAACGAAGTACGTAAGTACCGTGGCGAAGAGCCTTTGGATGCAGTAGCGTTCCTGAAACTCATGAAAGAGAAAATGGCGATGGTGAACATCGATCAGTCGCTGTTAAGCCGTTCCCTGAACGAAGGCTTTTCGGGCGGTGAAAAGAAAAGGAATGAAGTATTCCAGATGGCCATGCTGCAACCCAAACTGGCTATTCTCGATGAAACCGATTCGGGTCTGGATATCGATGCCATTCGTATTGTGGCCAATGGTGTGAACAAATTACGCAGTAAGGATAACGCGGTACTGGTTGTTACGCACTATCAGCGCCTGCTGG
Source organism: Longitalea arenae (assembly GCF_016924755.1). Lineage (GTDB taxonomy): Bacteria > Bacteroidota > Bacteroidia > Chitinophagales > Chitinophagaceae > Niastella > Niastella arenae. Next base: position 225,449 of record NZ_JAFFJX010000009.1, read on the forward strand.
ATTATATCGTTCCTGATTTTGTGCATGTATTGTACAATGGACGAATTGTGAAATCTGGTCCGAAAGAACTGGCGTTTGAGCTGGAAGAAAAGGGCTATGATTTTATTAAAAACGAGTTTAAGGTAGAAGCTTAAGTGAAAAAGGATCAGTTACAAACGATATAACAATGAACAATCTGGAATATATAAAAGAACGCTATAATCAGCTCCCTTCTATAAACGACCTGAATGGTTTGGGCGTTATTCGCCAAAAAGCATTTGAGGCGCTGAATAAAATGGGTATTCCCACCACCCGGCACGAGGAGTGGAAGTATACCCGTATCGGCAGTTTCTTCAATAAAGAATATCAATACCAGGCTAACCAGTCAACAGTAAGCGCCAATGAGCTTTCAGCCGTTCGCTTGCCCGGTTATGAGCAGGCCAATGAAATGGTCTACATCAATGGCCGCTATTCGCCTGAGTTGTCGGTGATCCGTTCGAAAGGACTGACCATACAGCCTTTGCAGGAAGCTGCCAGGAACGAGTACAAGGATATTGTTTCGAAGCACCTGGGCCACAGCAGTAATTACCTGAAAGACGGTATTATGGCGCTGAGTACCGCCTTTGTGCAGGATGGTGTGTTTGTACACGTGAAGAAGGGGCAGATCATTGAGCATCCTATTTACATTTATAATATTACCGACGCGCGTCAGGCCAATGTACTGGCACAACCCCGTACGCTGGTTTATGTAGGGGAGAACGCACAGGTGAAGTTCGTAGAGACCTTCAACACCCTGGGCACCCAGGAAAGCTTTACCAACCGCGTGATCGAGATCGTGGTAGAGAAAGATGCTATCACTGAGTATTACAAGATCCAAACCGACGCTTCGCATGCCAGCCAGGTAGCTACTACCCATATACAACAGATCGGTAAAAGCTATACGCATACAGTAACGGTGTCATTGAATGCCGGACTGGTTCGTAACAACCTGAACATTGTGCTCGACGAGCAGTATTGCGAAGCACATTTATACGGAATTTATTTACAACAGGGCCAAAGCCATATCGATAATCATACGGTGGTTGATCATGCCAAACCCCATTGCGAAAGCAATGAGCTGTATAAAGGCATGTTGGATGATCAAAGCACGGGCGTATTCAACGGAAAGATCTTTGTACGGCAGGATGCACAGAAGACCAATGCTTATCAGAGCAATAAGAACATCTTGCTGGCTGAAGGTGCGAGTGTAAACACAAAACCGCAGCTGGAGATCTTCGCTGATGACGTAAAATGTTCGCATGGTTGTACGATTGGCCGGCTGGACGATGAAAGTTTATTCTACCTGCGCTCAAGAGGTATTTCAGAAAGCACTGCCCGTTCATTATTGTTACACGGTTTTGCAGTGGATATTCTGGAACAGATTAAACTGGCTCCCATCCGGGAATATGTTGACAAACTGATTTCAGAACGCTTGGAATTTGATTTAGCATGATACAGAGCAACACCATAACAAAGGAACTGGATGTATATGCCATCCGGCAACAGTTCCCGGCGCTAAACCGGCAGGTGAAGGGTCAGCCACTGGTATATTTTGATAATGCCGCGACTACACAAAAGCCGCAGGTGGTGATTGATGCACTGGTTGATTATTATACGAATTATAACGCGAATGTGCACCGGGGCATACATACATTGGCCGAAGAAGCAACTGCTGCTTTTGAAGCCAGCCGGGATGCCGCGCGGCAGTTCATTAATGCTGCTTCAAGGGAAGAGATCATTTTTACCCGTGGTACTACAGAAGGCATTAACCTGGTAGCTTTTACGTGGGGACGTAAAAATATCAAGGCCGGTGATGAGATCATTATCACTGAAATGGAGCACCACTCCAATATCGTTCCCTGGCAGTTATTATGTGAAGAGAAAGGCGCTACTTTAAGGGTAATACCGCAGCTGAACGGCGAATTGCTGCTGGATGAATATAAAAAACTACTGAGCTCAAGAACGAAACTGGTTTCTGTGGTGCATGTATCCAATGCACTGGGAACCGTGAACCCGGTAGAAGAAATTATCAAACTGGCACACCAGGCCGGCGCATTGGTAATGATCGATGGCGCCCAGAGCTCTGTTCACCTTGATATTGACGTGCAGGCGATGGATTGTGATTTCTTTGCATTCTCATCCCATAAGGTCTATGGCCCTACCGGTATCGGCGTATTATATGGCAAGAAGCATATACTGGAAGCCATGCCGCCGTTTCAGGGTGGGGGTGAAATGATCAAGGAAGTGTCCATGTTAAAAACCACCTTCAATGATCTGCCCTATAAATTTGAAGCCGGTACCCCGAATATTGGGGATGCGGTGGTCTTGAAAGCGGCCCTGGATTATGTGAGTAAGGTAGGCAAGGAAAAGATCCGCAACCACGAGAAAGAATTACTGGCCTATGCAACCGAGCAGGTACAACAGATACCGGGCATTCGCATCATCGGAAGCGCTGCTGAAAAAGTAAGCGTGCTTTCTTTTGTGATCGACAAAGTACATCCGCAGGATATTGGCATCTTGTTGGATAACCGCGGGATTGCGGTAAGAACCGGTCACCATTGTGCGCAACCATTGATGTTTTGCTTTGGCATTCCCGGTACCATCAGGGCTTCCTTTGCTATGTATAATACTAAAGAAGAAGTTGACAAACTGATCGTTGGATTGCAGAAGGCTTTAAAAATGTTATTATAACAATGAGCGATCAAAAGACCATCCAGGAAATAGAGAACGAAATAGTGGAAGAGTTTTCCCTGTTCGATTCATGGGATGATAAATACGAATATATTATCGACCTGGGTAAGAAGCTGCCTGTATTGGAAGATAAGCACAAACTCGATGAGAATAAGGTGCGCGGATGCCAGAGCACCGTATGGCTGGTAGCTGATTATATCGATGGCAAAGTACATTTCAAAGCCGATAGTGATGCCGTGATCGTGAAGGGATTGATCAGCATGCTGATCAGGGTACTGTCGGGCCATACACCTGATGAGATCATTCAGGCGAGCCTGGGATTTATTCAAAAGATCGGTATGACGACCCACCTTGCGCAAACCCGGTCAAACGGGCTGCTGGCCATGGTTAAGCAGATGAAAAATTTTGCGCTGGCTTATAAAATCAAAAACACGATGTCGCATGGAGAACGAAGTGCTGAAACAAAAAGTAATTGAGGTATTGCAAACCATTTTCGATCCCGAATTACCGGTAAGTATTTGGGAACTGGGTTTGATCTATGAAATAAATATACTGCCGATCAACAATGTTCAGATCGTAATGACCTTAACGGCGCCTGGTTGCCCCGCAGCCCAGTCCTTACCGGTTGAAGTAGATCAAAAAGTGCGCGCGATAGAAGGCGTGAATGATGTGCATGTTGCCGTAACCTGGACACCAGCCTGGGATAAGAGCATGATGTCTGAAGCGGCTCAATTAGAATTGGGATTTATGTAGGCGGTAGTAAGTAGCTGGTTTTAAATAAAAATTACATGAAAATAACTGCACAGGAAGAATACGGTTTGCGTATATTAATACGACTTGCAGCCTGCAAGGATACGAATGGCATGAGCATTCCGCAGTTAAGTGAAGCGGAAGGGCTTACGGGCACATATGTTGCCAAGTTGACGCGTATATTACGAATGAAAGGTTTTATAAACAGTACTCCGGGATATAAGGGCGGCTATGTTCTGGCCAAACCCGCGAAAGAAATTGTGATCAATGATGCCTTAAAGGCATTGGGCGGTCCCATGTTCAATAACACGTTTTGTGGATCGCATGCCGGCACCATGAAGTTATGTACCAACTCAGTGGATTGTTCGGCCCGTTCGTTGTGGCAGATGATCCAGTATACCCTGGATCAGTTACTTGATAAAGTGACCCTGCATGACCTTGTGAATTCAGAGAAAGAATCTACCAAAATATTATACCAGATGCTGCAGCCCGACCCGGCATTAAAGCGCAGCATCATGAGCATTATTGCACCGGAAGAATAAGGATCGGTGCATGAACTTATTAAACAGGAAAGCCCCGACAGCGTCGGGGCTTTCCTGTTATTAATCCTTCACTTTTATGACTGTTTTTTGTTAACCGCGGGGCCTGGGGCTGAAACGGCCGGGACCAAGCTCGCCTTTTTCTTTGGCCGGACCATTCGGTTTTACAGGCTGGTTCTTTGATTCTGCTTCTTTCTTGTCTTGCTCTTCCTGCTCTTTCTGCTCTTTGCCGGCGCCCTCTTTTTCTTCCTTGTCTTTTTGTTCCTTAGCCAGGCGTTCTTTTTCGGCGCGTTCTTTATCTTCTTTTTCCTTTTGCTCTTTAGCGATGCGTTCTTTTTCTGCCCGCTCCCTGTCTTCTTTCTCTTTTAGCTCTTTGGCGATACGGTCTTTTTCTTCTTTCTCTTTATGCTCTTTCTCGGCGCGCTCTTTATCTTCTTTATCCTTTTGTTCTTTAGCGATGCGTTCTTTTTCTGCCCGCTCCCTGTCTTCTTTTTCTTTTTGTTCTTTGGCTATACGGTCTTTTTCTTCTTTCTCTTTATGCTCTTTTTCGGCGCGTTCTTTATCTTCTTTATCCTTTTGTTCTTTAGCGATGCGGTCTTTTTCTGCCCGCTCCCTGTCTTCTTTTTCTTTTTGTTCTTTGGCTATACGGTCTTTTTCTTCTTTCTCTTTATGCTCTTTCTCAGCCCGCTCTTTATCTTCCTTATCCTTTTGCTCTTTGGCGATGCGGTCTTTTTCTTCTTTGTCTTTCTTTTCTTTCTCAGCACGCTCTTTATCTTCTTTATCCTTTTGTTCTTTGGCTATACGGTCTTTTTCTTCTTTGTCTTTCTTTTCTTTTTCAGCGCGCTCTTTATCTTCCCTGTCTTTTTGTTCTTTGGCAATACGGTCTTTTTCCTCCTTGTCTTTCTTTTCTTTCTCAGCACGCTCTTTATCTTCTTTATCCTTTTGTTCTTTAGCGATGCGGTCTTTGTCTTCTTTGTCCTTCTTTTCTTTCTCGGCGCGCTCTTTATCTTCCTTGTCCTTTTGTTCTTTGGCGATGCGGTCTTTTTCCTCTTTGTCCTTCTTTTCTTTCTCAGCACGCTCTTTATCTTCTTTATCCTTTTGTTCTTTGGCTATACGGTCTTTTTCCTCTTTGTCCTTCTTTTCTTTCTCTGTGCGCTCTTTATCTTCCTTGTCCTTTTGTTCTTTGGCTATACGGTCTTTTTCCTCTTTGTCCTTCTTTTCTTTCTCCGCGCGCTCCTTATCTTCCCTGTCTTTTTGTTCTTTGGCTATACGGTCTTTTTCCTCTTTGTCCTTCTTTTCTTTTTCCACGCGCTCTTTATCTTCCTTGTCCTTTTGTTCTTTTGCTATACGGTCTTTTTCATTTTTCTCTTTCTGCTCTTTTTCCAAGCGCTCTTTTACTTCGCGGTCTTTGGGATTGAAGCGGCCGCCGGGACCAAAGCCACCTCCTTTGACGACACTGTCTTTTTTACCGAAGATACCTCCCGGACCATAACCCTTTTTTTCTTTCTCGAGGCGTTCCCGCACCAGACGTTCTCTCTCTTCTCTGGCTAAACGCTCTCTTTCCAGCCGCTCCCTTTCCAAACGTTCTTTTTCCAAACGTTCCTTTTCCAGCCGCTCCCTTTCTAGACGTTCTCTTTCCAAACGTTCTCTTTCTTCACGCTCTTTAATACTAACAGGTCTATTAGGCCTTGTCGTGTTATAATTATTTTGTGTGTTGTTGTTAACGATCACTACCTGTTGTTGTTGAACAGGGGGTTGTTCTTTTACTACCACCACTTTCTCAATGACCCGGGGAGGTTCTTTAACAACAATGACTCTTGCTGGCGGTGGTGCGGTACTATAAACCGTTGTGTGGGTAGCGTGGCAGGCAGCTAGTAAAATTACTATTCCACTATAGGAACATGCCGATACGATTTGCTGGTAATTCATGGGGTTACAGTTTTTAAGGTAAACTTCCTCTTGTGCATCAATAGGTTGCATAGCAGCAGGAGAAGCTTATCATAATAACGTTCATTATGCTTTTTTGGTATATAAAAAGATTATAATTCATTAATAATGTGGATAATATGCTGCCAGGAACGGCGCTCTGTTGCCATGAAGGTTGGCGTTATTTATACACTTGTGTGCCGATGACCAATTAATCCCGGCCGTTTGATTTACAACAATAATTCGCCTGAAATATCATATAACCGCTTTGCGGTATTGCTTATTAATTTTTTTTAATGTAGCTTAGGCACGAAAACCTAACAGTTCCGTATATCCCCGGTTTACTTTGCTTTAAAGTCTCATTGGTTTCCCAGCTCTGACAGTAAGTACATATCGTTTAAAAAGAACACGGTTAAGGATCCTGATGCCTTGCATCAGCACAAGGTATTTCATCTGTATCCCTCATACATTATGGTAATAGACGATCGATGTTTACAATATCGAAGGGAAATGCTTTGTATTATTTTCTTTAACCTTTAAAACATGCGCTTATGAACAAGTCAGAAGAACTGAATGCGCTCCGAAGCACCCTGCTTCAAAATGACAGCAGCTGGAATGCCGGCACAAACATGATTTTCGAACTTTCGACAGAAGAACAAATCAAACGGCTGGGTTATACGCCTGGTCCGGGTGAACCCAGCCTTAGCGAGCAGGAAGCCTTAGCACAGGCCAATTTGCTCAATTTCAATGTACGCAGAAGCGCTTATGGCAATGAGTTTGGTGCACCGGCTGCATTCGATTGGCGCAATAAGGGCGGACTGAACTTTGTAACTTCTGTAAAAGACCAGGGCAGTTGTGGTTCCTGTGTGGCATTTGGTACGATTGCATCAGTGGAAAGCAGGATCAAGATCCTGAAAAATAATCCGGCTTATGCCGTCGACCATTCCGAAGCTCATTTGTTCTATTGCCTGGCAAGGGCGGAAAGCCGGAATTGCAGTAATGGCTGGTGGCCCGAGCGAGCCCTTGAAAATTACAAAACCACCGGTGTTACCGATGAAGCCTGCTATCCATATGTAGCCGGTGATCAGAACTGCACAGGCCGTTGTGCCGATTGGCAGAACCGCGTAACCAAAGTGCAGACCTATTCTAATAAAACAGATATTGCTTCCATCAAAGAGTGGTTATCGACCAATGGTCCAATGATCGCCTGCTTCTCGGTGTACTCCGATTTCTTCGCCTATAATAATGGAATTTATCGCAAATCGGCCAACGCCCAATTCCGCGGCGGCCACTGCGTATGTTGTGTAGGGTACAACGATGCGCAACAGTTCTGGATCTGTAAGAACAGCTGGGGCGCTGGCTGGGGCGAAAGCGGTTATTTCCGTATTGGTTATGGCGAGTGTGGTATCGATAGCGCCATGCAGGGTGTTGATGCCATTGTTGATACAGCCTGGTTGAGTAATATCAGCGTAAAAGGTTTGTGGAACAATAAATCTGACCGCAACGCATATGCATACCTGGGTAACGAAGGCTGGAAAAGGATCACCAACAGTAATGATGTTAATTTCTACATGATGTTAAATGACCTGGCTACTGCTAAATCAGCCGGACGCAATGTAACAGCCCATGTAGAGAACGGGATCATCACTGAGGTGTATGCTTAATGCGATCTTATAGCTCAGTGTTCTTTAAAGGAACCATTATTCACAAAAAAAATTATAACATGTCCAAAAAGAATATACCAACTGATATGCCGTCTGCATCAGCCATGTCAGCAGCATCCACAGCAAGCGAAAGCTTTGCACCCGAAGCGCAGCCCCTCTTGCCTTCAAAAACGGAGAATGGTAAAACGGGTGGTTCGCTTTTAGCTACCCCATTTGACGCTATTAAGGAGTTGGAGAAGGGACAGGCCGAGGAAGGATTTGGCGCCGGCGTGTGGCATTCCAATAAGAAGGTAGTGGGTTTATGGACCATTGCCCAAACCCGCAATGCATGGGTGAATTTAACCGACCTGGGTTGGAAGAAGTTCTATAGCGGATCAGATTCTTCCATAGTGGCATTTAACATCATTGCCGGCAGTGCTTTGGAAAAGCAAACCCTGGTAAATGTGTTGATCGAGAACGACCAGATCATTGAAATATATGCCTGGTAAAATGGCTTGCTAATACCAATACTACTTTGACAGGCTTTATATGAAGGTGCAGTATATTTATAGAGACTGTATGCTGAAACCGGCTATATGGCCGGTCAAAGTAGTACTTATACTCTTTCTTTTAGTTAGTTCCTTAAATATGCATTATATGCAGGAGTATCAATTGAGTGAAGCTGATAATGGAAAAAAATTACAGCTCAAAATGGATGACCATGTAGTGATAAAGCTCCCCGCCAGTCCGGGTACAGGCTATAACTGGGAAGTACAGCCCAACAGCCATTTTAGTGTATCACATCAATATAAGACCCAGGCCGATGCAGGTATAGGATCGGGCGGCGTGGATATTTTTAAGCTGAACCCCCAGGCGCGGGTGCAAAATGGTTCCATACGATTTTTATATCGCCGGGCCTGGGAAGATGCGTCAAAGGCAGGTAAACAATTTGGTTTCAGCTACCAGATCCAGTAGAAAGCTTGAAACCAGGTTTGAAGAGCCACCAAGGGCCAATTATGACAGCAGTAAGCTATCGTTTTAAAACGATCTTGTAACTCTTGTAGTCAACGGTAGCGCTGGCATAGCGGGGTTCGTGCAGGACCATGGAATGATCAGTCAGCATAACGATATTATATTTAAAGCCCTGCACATTTACTTTGAGATTCTTCTCCGAATAGGTATAGCTGGCAGTATCGTAGGTGCCGTTAATGAAAGAATATAGTTTGCCATCCGTTCTGAAGTCCATATACTCACCGGTTTTTCCCTCATACTTATTAGGAACCGCTGCGGCCGTTGACGTGTATGTGGTGTCAAGGATCTGAACAAGACTCCACTTGTTCATTAGTTTTTCGGTCAGGCCTTTTTCTTCTTCTTTTTTGCAGGCGGCAGTACAGACAATTAATAATGCCATAGAGGCAAAGGCAGTTAACGGGCTGTGTCCGTTAAGCCGGTTTGGTACGAAATAAAACATGACAATAACCAAGGTTTAATTAGTAAAATGAGGCCGTTCTTAAGCGATGCCAGAACGCTGTGGAGGTTTTGAGTGGGGGACCTGGTTTTTCATGAATGAAGGCCTTATAAAAATAAGAAAAAGATGGGTTATAAATCAATAAGATGGGAATCTTTTCCTAACGGACGTCACTATTTACAAAAAAATCGGTTAAAAAAATTACATTATACAAGAGGTGTGAGCGGTAACAAATTTGTGTGTATTCAAAAATACCTGTAAATTCAATGACAGACCGGAATTAGCACTGCACCCCGTAACCCGGTAAGTATTGATTCAGCATTTATCTTTTAAATAAGATCTGCCAGTTAAGGATATTGATTTGTCAGCCGCTCGTATTGGATTACCATTAAATATTGGTGACTATGGCCAAATCGCCAAAAAAGAAGGGCAATGGAAAGAAAAGGAAGGGAACGAAGGAAAGTCCCGTTAAACTATATGCAGTTTCAAACAGGGTATTCACCCAAAACCCCGAAGCGCTTTTAAAACAATTACTGAAGCCAGACCGCATCCTTCCGCGGCTGGTACTTTATAAAGAGGATCTTATTTACTTGTTCGGCATGGATGCTGTTGAAGCCAGCCGGCTTATCACCCAAATCAGGAAGAAAGAAAATACCGTGAACGGGCGTTGGGTTTTCATAAAGGAATTGAGCAGATACACAGGCGTTCTGGAAGAACGGGTATATGTATACCTGTTAAGTTTAACGGTGAAAGAACGCATTTTATCATAAAGAAATACGATTGTTATGCGAAAATCAAGAATGAAAAGGATCAAGACCTATGGTTACAAGAAGAAAAGAGTGATTGTACCGCGGGCAAAAAAAAGGAAAAAGAAGTGGTGCTCAGATAAGGAGTTTTATGCAGATTTTACACCGCGCCATGTTATCAAAAGGCATGAAGGGCGCAAGGTGAGAAGAGCAAACAGGACTGCCAGCAAGCCGTCAACTTTGCGGGTAGTGAAATAATAGTGTTTTGTTTTACCATGAAAGGGGCCGTTCCACAGCAGGTGGGATGGCTTTTTTTTATGGTGCGATGACATTTTTTGCAGGCATGAATTTTATAACAGATAAAAAGATATGCAGATCCTGACGGAGCATTTAATGAGTAGAGAAAACTAATCCGGAACACTTATTAGAAAGAATAATGTTTTTTTGTAACTTAATAGCCAGGGTGATCGAAGGAATGTGGAAATTCTCGTTTTCTGCCGCCATTGGCTGAAAAGTTTTTTCACCTTAAATTCGTGCCGAATGGATATCTGTTATCTATCATAACCTATCCGCCTTATTCTCACACGCAAGTTATCATTAACCTAAGACCATCTGCTGCCTGAATGCGCAGTTTTAACAATGGATGTGAAGCATCTCATTGCAATTGATTGTTTTGTCTTTCAGTAAATTATATTAATTGTTCAATTGAACTATGAATGCCGCAGGAGTAATCAATGAAATCTAGCCAGTTTACTGAGATTCAAATTATTGACGGCTTGAAAAACAACGACAGCCGGGTATTCGATCACTTGTTTAACGAATACTATACCCAACTGCAATACTTCGCGGAGCGCCTGGTTAGTAACCGGGAAGAAGCGCAGGACATAGTCATTACCGTCTTTCGTAAATTCTGGAGCATTAAAGACAATTTTCAAACGATCAATAATATAAAAGCCTTTTTTTATATAACCGTGCGCAACCAGTGTTTGGATTTTTTGCGTTACAGGCAACGGTTGAATGAAGTAAAAAAGGAATATGAATCACACCTGCTCACCGCAGATGAATTAAAACAGTCGGAGCATCTGATCATTGAAACCGACCTCATTAACAAGATCTATAAAGAGGTGCAGAAGCTTCCCAACCGCTGCCGTGAAATTTTCATTCTCACCTACTTCAAGGGACTTAAAACAAAGGAAATAGCATCGGCGCTGCAGATCTCAGAAAGTGCAGTAACTACCCAAAGATCATTGGCCATCAAATACTTAAAGCATGCTTTTTCTCAGGAAGGCTATGTATTCTTTTGCCTGGTACTGGCCGGTATGGACGTATAAGGGATCTCAAAAAAAAATATTTTATATTTTTTTGGACAAACTGCCGCTGCCATCCGTTTCTATTATATAACGGTTACCAAATTGTTATTTCTTTTCGGTTAAGGCAGGGCAAACAAACTTAATCAGATCACATTTTTAAAAGCGTTATGAATGGCTGAAGAATCCTTTCATCTTTCCAATGAGTTGTTCGAAGTAGGAAACCTTATTTTAAAGTACAACCAGGGGGAGATCACCGAAGAAGAAAAAACAATACTGGATAATTGGATCAATGCCTCGGAAGGTAATCAACAGCTCTTTGCAACCTTAACGAACAATGACGCATTACAGGCAAAGCTGAACCAGCTTCATGAAATAGAAGGGACCAGGGAAGCAGCAAAGGATCGCGTAAAAGAAATGCTTTTCCCCGGCGCTTTAGTAACACCTATAAAACGCGCCGCTTACAGCAGCTGGAAAACAGTGGCCGCTGCAGTTGTTGTTACAGCTGTTGTAGGTACCGGCGCCTGGTTTTTATTAAATAAAGAGAAACCGCAACAGATGGCAGTGGTTCAACCAACTGCGCATGCAAGCCAACAGGATATAGCGCCCGGGAGTTACAAAGCCCAGCTGATCCTGGATGATGGATCGGCCATTGTGCTGGATAGCGCCAATGCCGGTAAACTGGCGCAGCAGGGAAATATGCAGGTGGTGAGCAGGGATGGACAACTGGTTTATCAGCAGGGGACAGCATCAGAAAAAAAAGTTCTTTACAATACATTAAAGACAGCCCGGGGACAAATGTATCCGGTAAAGCTATCTGATGGTAGCGCTGTTTGGCTCAACTCTTCCTCTTCAATCCGTTTTCCTGTCGCATTTATTGAACAGGAAAGAAGAGTTGAAATTACTGGTGAAGCATATTTTGAAATTGCGCATAACGACCGCAAACCGTTTACGGTTAGGGTGAACGGTGTGGATGTGCAGGTGGTAGGAACGGTGTTTAATATCAATTCATATGCCGATGAAAGCTCCCTGAGAACGACCTTGCTAAAAGGAGCGGTGAAAGTGAAGCAGGGTGATCAGCAGGTGTTGATAAAGCCGGGCGAGCAGGCGGAGGTAAAAGAGGAGAAGATAAGTGTGAAGAAAGCCGATGTTGAGCATGAAGTTGCCTGGAAACATGGCATCTTCGATTTCAAGAACGATAACCTGTCTACGATCATGCGGCAGATCTCGAGATGGTATGATATTGATGTGGTTTATGAAGGAACCGTTCCTGATAAGAGAATAAGTGGCGGTATTTACAGAAATTCCAATTTGTCGGAAGTATTGAAGATCCTTGAAGGATTGAATGTAAAATTTGAAATCTCTGGTAAGAAGTTGGTTATAAAAGGAAAATAACGGTAAAGAACTAATACCAAATATTAACGATTGTAGCATGAACCGGCGTTGTAAATACGAAACTGTAGCATACAAAACGTTAAAAACGCCAATTAATGAAAGGTTATTTAGTGACCTTTATACACATTACTGGTACAAAGTTTTTCGCCATTCGTATGAATATACAGGTTCGAAGCAGGAAGCGGAGGATATGGCGCAGGAAGTGTTTCTGAAGTTGTGGCAGAATTTCGACCGGATCAACGGTCAGCTGACGAATGTAGAAGGATACCTTTTTATAATGACCAGGAATAGCTGTCATAACCATTATAAAAAAGAGATAAGGAAATTGCCCTGGTATAAAAGTTATTGCCAGACGCAGGCAGAAGCGTATACGCATGATGATATAGTTGCCAAAGAAATTAAACGCATTGCGATAAAAGCGGTTCAACAGTTACCGGAAAAACAAAGAAAGGTCTATATATACAGGGATCTGGGATTGGGCAGAAAAGAAATTGCAACCATTTTGAGAGTGTCTGTAAACACCATTGATGCGAACATCACTATAGCCATGAAGAAGGTGCAACAATATGTAAGCCGCGAACTGAACTTATCAACGGCGGCATAAAAAACCTTATCTGTAAAGCCTGGAGGCTGTTTCTATAAAAGATGAAAGACCGTGCTGCCGGAAATAATTGCGTAGAAGTATTTGGATAACGCTTTATGTAATGATGACGGCAGCACCGTTTTTTTGGATAAAAGTCGGATATGACCGGGCAGCATATAGTGCAACTGCAGGTCGTATCGTAAGCTGTATAAGACCACGAAAGGCAAAAGGAAGGTTGTAATTGGCCCGAAGCGTTATGACCATGTACTTTAACTGTTAAAAACCGCTACGATATGAAAGGAACAAGGCAATTACTAGGCCTGTGTTTGGTTATTGGTATGACCATAGTTGGTAATAACCTTGCATTTACCCAGGGCGCTACCATGGCCCGGGCTACTCCCAATTACATTCCTTCCCGAAATACTGCTGCACCTGTTCACAATGAAATCAGGGCCCTAAGCATAGGAGATAAGGTTCCTGATATAGAATTTACGCTGATAAATTATCCCACCACCAAAGCCAGCTTATCAGATTTTGCCGGGAAACTGGTTATCCTTGACTTCTGGGCAACCTGGTGCACAGGCTGTTTACATGCCTTTCCTAAAATGGATTCCTTACAAAAAGAATTTGACGGCAGGATACAGGTGATACTGATCAACAAAAAGAATACAGGTGACGATTATAATAAAGTTGAACGTTTTTATGAAAAGTGGAAAGCAAAGCATAAAGGTTTTGTTTTGCCTTCCGCTGTTATGGACACGGTGGCCGGCATTTTATTTTCTCATACCCTAATACCTCATTATGTCATCATAGGCCCTGATGGAAAAGTAAAAGCCATCACGTCGTCTGACCAGATAAATAAAGAAAGTATAACAAAGCTGCTCAATAATGATGGCAAACAGCTGATCCCTAAAAAAGATCTTGACGCCAATAAGCCTTTGTTCGCATCAAATGATCTTCCCATCAATGAAAATGTAGCATACTCTGTACTATTAAAAGGCTGGTATTCCGGACTGGGTAGTGGAGCTCAGTTCAGGTATGTTGATAATGTAGTCAGGGGAAGGGCTTTTTATAATACGGAAATAGCTTCTATTTATAAATTCATTGCTGCACATATCGATTCGAATATTAGTTTTAAAAGAATGGTGTATAAGGTAAAGGAGCCATCATTGTTAAAATGGGCGGCAAAAACAGCCGCACCGGATGAATGGCTAAGCAATAACCTGTACACGTATGATTTTATAGTTCCGGCACAGAAAGCCTATGACCTCTATCCGTTGATGTTGGCAAACCTGAATGCCCATTCAGATTATAAGGGCTACTTCGAAAAGAAAAAAGTAAAATGCCTTGCCCTGGTTAAAATTGGTGATGCTGAAAGAATCAAGACAAAGGGCGGTGCTTATATCAATAAAACCGTTGATGGCAATGTTAAGGTACTTAACAATATCCCGGTGTCGTTTCTTGTAAAACTGCTGAATGATGATGTGAAAGCTATCAGCCTGCCGGTGATCAATGAAACAAGGATTGAACACCCGGTAGATCTAAAACTGAGGTTTGATTTCACCGATTTGAGCGTTTTCCGCCAGGAATTAAACAGTCAGGGCCTTGATCTGATAGAAGTGAAAAGAGAACTTAACATGTTTATTATAGAAGATAAAAACCTTAGATCCAATAGTACCACTAAATAGCATACTGAAGATTTCAACTAAGATAATGCTATGACCAAAAACTAACCAGAACCAAGTCCAGTAACGGTTGACTCTTGCCACCGATAGGCACAAAAAACACGCCGGAGGCACCCGGCGTGCAGGTTAACCATAATGAGCGTATCAATTTAATTAACCGTAAAAGCAAAATTATGCAAGATTTTGATCTTGGCAATGGTTCTGCTATGGCAGTACTTAACCCAAAGCTATTGTTGATTACCAGGAAATTGAAAAAATGCTTGTGGATTATGAAGACGGCTTTTCTGATCATATTAGTAAGTTGTTTACAAGTGACGGCCAATGGACTTGCCCAGGAGAAGATCACGCTTTCTGTAAATAATGCATCCCTTGAACAGGTGTTGAAAAGCATCAGAACCCAAACCGGTTACATTTTTATTTACGAAACCGAAACAGTGAAGGATAAAAAAGTTACCCTCCATGTTTCAAATGCAAGCCTTAAGGAAACCCTTGATAAGTGCTTTCAGCATCTTGCCATTTCATATGTTATAGCAGGGAAAAACGTGGTCATTAATGCGAAGAATAAAACGACTGCAACAGTCACTGAGGGAGATGGTAATAGCCGGCCTCCTTTTATTGATGTCAGGGGAACCGTAGTTAACGAAAAAAAGGAGCCAGTAGCAGGCGTAACAGTTACAGTGAAAGGCACGCAAAAAAATACCCTTACCGACAGCCAGGGGGAATTCTCCTTATCAACAGTTGAAAATAATGCGGTCCTCGTGTTCACCCATATTAGCATGGAGACCTTTGAGATAAGTGTTAGCGGCAAGACTGAACTTGCGATCAGCCTGAAGACGAAGATCAGGGAACTGAGTGATGTTACTGTTACCGTAAACACCGGCTATCAGCAATTACCAAAGGAAAGGGCAACAGGATCATTCGATGTGATCGATAATAAGACATTCAATCAACAGGTAAGCACCAATATCCTGGGCAGGTTAGAAGCTATTTCGAACGGCTTAACGGTTGACAGGGTCACTAATCCCTCAGGCAGATTGATGGTAAGAGGGTTAAGTACCATCCTAGGCCCTAAAGACCCTTTGATCATTGTAGATAATTTCCCGTACGAAGGCGATATCAATAATATTAACCCGAATGATGTAGAAAATATTACGGTGCTTAAAGATGCTGCAGCTTCATCGATCTGGGGATCCAGGGCAGGGAACGGGGTTATTGTTATAACCACCAAGAAAAGCAAGCTTAATCAACGCTTATCGATCGAGTTCAATTCCAACCTGACTGTTACCGATCAACCAGACCTTTCTTACATCAAGCAGATCTCGTCGGCTGACTTCATTGATGCCGAACTCTTCCTGTTTCAAAACAGGTATCGGTTTTCAGACACCAGTGGCGTGTCGCGGCCGCTGTTCTCCCCGGTATATGAAATTCTTTTTCAAAGAAGGCGGGGGACGATCTCGGCCGCTGATTCCGCTACGCAGATCGACGCTTTGCGGAATATAGATATAAGGAATGATTTTGACAGGTATCTGTACCGTAAGGCGGTAAATCAGCAATATTCAATAAACATGAAGGGCGGGTCTAATAATTATTCCTGGTTCCTGTCTTCAGGTTTCGATCATAATATCGATCAGTTGAATGCCAAATACGATCGTATCAACCTGCGCTTTCAAAACATGTTCTCACCCGTGAAGGGTTTACAGATCCAGGCGGGTATTTATTATACCCAGACGGATAGCAAAAACGGCAGGCCGGGTTACGGCAACATCACTTCCCTGAATACAGGATTTATACCACCCTATACGCAGCTTGCTGATGAGTATGGAACGCCGTTAAGGATCTATAAGGATTACAGAACCCCCTATATTGATACCGCGGGCGCTGGCAAATTGCTAGACTGGACCTATACACCGTTGGATGATTACCGGCATAACATCATTACTTCGAAAGGAAGCGATGCTTTGATCAACCTGAGCGCCAATTATGAAATAATCCCGGGGCTTTCTGCTTTGGTACAATACCAATATGAAAAACAGCAGATCAACAGCAGGAACCTGTATGATGAATACAGTTATACGGCAAGGAATATGGTCAACAGGTATTCACAGATCGATGCCAGCGGTAAAGTTACCTATATCGTTCCTAAGGGTGGAATACTGGATCTGAGTTCATCGGTTTTGCAGTCAAGCAACGTAAGAGCCCAGTTGAATTATACAAAAAACTGGAATAAACATGCGTTTGCCGGCATACTCGGTGCGGAGTTAAGGGAATTGAACACAACAGAAAGCAGGAACAGATTATACGGATATAATGATAACACGTTGACATTCGGCATGGTCGATTACACTCGCACCTATCCCGAGTATATTTCAAAGAACAGTTCTTTTATTCAACAAAATGATGGTTTGCTAGATAAAACAAACCGGTTTGTTTCTGTATTCAGCA
Organism: Longitalea arenae; assembly: GCF_016924755.1. Taxonomy (GTDB): domain Bacteria; phylum Bacteroidota; class Bacteroidia; order Chitinophagales; family Chitinophagaceae; genus Niastella; species Niastella arenae. Next base: position 242,642 of record NZ_JAFFJX010000009.1, read on the forward strand.
ATATTGCGTATACCTATTTGTCAAAGTATACTATCTCTGCCAGTGTCAGGCGGGATGGTTCCAACTTGTATGGTGCAAACATCAATGATAAATGGAAACCCTTGTGGTCAGTGGGCGGTAGCTGGGATCTTTCAAGGGAATCCTTTTACAAGAGTAAATTGTTACCATACCTGAAAGCCAGGGTAACCTATGGGTTCAGTGGTAATGCAGATCCGTCAAAAGTCGCATTAACGACCATTCAATATTTATTCAACAGCCAGTTTACGTTAACGCCGGTTTCAACGATCAATAATTTCGATAACCCCGAATTAAAATGGGAAACGGTACGGATGACAAACATGGGCCTCGATTTTGGTACTCTCAATAACCGGGTGTCAGGCAGCCTGGATTACTATATGAAAAAAGGCACGGATCTTTTTGCCTTTACGCCTGTCGATTATACAAGTGTGTCTGTACCCCAGCTTGTTAGAAATGTGGCCGAGATCAGTGGTAAAGGATTTGATCTTAAGATCAACAGCAAAAATATTGACGGCGTATTCAAATGGGCCTCTACATTGAACCTGAGTTACTACAGCGACAAAGTAAACAAGTATTACCAGTCTTCGTACCTGGGGAAAAATTTTATTACAAGCGATTTGCGGGTATCGGCTGTTGAGGGGAACTCGGTTTATTCGATCTATTCCTACAGATGGGCCGGCTTGGATTCATTAACTGGAGACCCCAGGGGATATCTTAACAAGCAGGTGAGCAAAGATTATAATAAACTGGTTAATGATTCTTTACAGAACCTGGTGCACCATGGCCCTGCATTGCCCCGGGTATTCGGTTCTTTGATCAATACATTTTCCTGGAAGCAATTGTCATTGTCGGTCGCACTGATGTATAAATTCAACTATTATTTCAGGAAACCAACCATTAATTATAACCAGTTATATTCGAGCTGGGTTGGCCATGCAGATATCAGCAACAGGTGGCGGTCGCCTGGCGACGAGCAGTTTACCAATGTGCCGAGTATGATCTATCCGGGCAGTACATCCAGGGACGAATTTTATGCAGGATCAGAAGCCAACGTGGTAAAAGGTGATCATATTCGATTGCAATACATTACGCTCAATTATTTTCTGGATAATCTCAGTAAAAAGCAGGGAATATTTAAAGGTTTGCAGGTGTATCTGAACGTAAATAACCTGGGCGTTATCTGGCGGGCCAACAAATTGAATATAGATCCTGAGTATTATTCACAATATGCGATGCCTCCTGCAAAAAGTTTCTCCGTGGGGGTAAGAACCAATCTCTAACTGTAAATGCAGCACAATGAAAAAAAGTACATATACATATAGCAGCTACGCCACTTTGCTTGTAGTTATTTTGTTTCACTTCAGCAGCTGCCAGAAATACCTGGATAAGAAGCCCGATAAGAAACTGTCGGTTATCAGTTCCGTTGCAGACCTGCAGTCCCTGATGGATAATCAGTCGATCCATTATTTAAGCGAACAGTCTTCTGATGAAATAAGCGCCGATAATTATTACCTCACCGATGAAAGATGGTCGAGCATGAGCAATGAGCGGAACAGAAGGATGTATAACTGGCAGCCCGATTTCCTGTTTGCTTCAGGCAATGGAAATGAATGGGGAAGGGCATATAATTCCATCTATTATGCCAACACAGTCATTGAGAATATAAAAAATGTAACCGATCAGGCAGATCCCGAACAGATCAATGATGTTAAGGGACAGGCGCTTTTTGTGCGCGCCAAACAGCATTTTCATGTGGCTGTTTTGTGGGCCAATGCATATGATCCCAACACAGCAGCTACTGAGCTGGGAATTCCGCTGAGATTGGGTACCGACTTCAATGAGCCATCTACGAGAAGCAGCCTCGAATCGAATTTCGACCAGATCATCACCGACCTCAAAGAAGCTGCTGATCTGTTGCCTAAAGTGTCTATGCATGTAATGCGGCCATCAAAGCCGGCTGCATATGGAATGCTGGCGAGGGTATACCTTTATATGCAACAGTACGAAAATGCGAGACGCTATGCCGATTCATGCCTGCAAATAAAAAGTCAATTATTGGATTACAATACGGTAAATGCAGCTTCTGTTACTCCGTTTGCACCTTTAGGATTTAACGTTGAAATAATTTGGGAAAATGCTGCTTACCGCGATGTGCCGGTATCCGGATTAACCCGCGGCACCATTGATACAATATTATATCAATCATATGATCAGAACGATCTCAGAAAAAGCATATTCTTCAGAGCCGGTTCCATTGGCCAGGTGTTTAAAGGTAATTATGATGAGGTATTGGGCAGCAGCTTATTTAGTGGTATTGCAACAGATGAAGTGTATTTAATGCGGGCGGAAGCTTATGCGAGGACCAATAATAAAGACTCGGCTTTAAAAGATCTGAATACCCTGATGGCAAAAAGATGGAAAAACACGGCCATTTTCAATCCTGTTACTGCTGCCGATGCGAATGAAGCTTTAAATAAGATCTTAATCGAGAGAAGAAAAGAGCTGCTATTTAGAAACCTCAGATGGATGGATATAAAAAGACTGAATGCGACAGGCGCAAATATTACCTTGAAAAGGGTCATTAACGGACAAACTTATTTATTACCGCCTAATGATTTCAGATATGCGCTGCCAATACCTGAGGATATTATAAATGTAACCCAAATGCCACAAAACCCAAGATAGTTATTCATCCCTGCCTTTAAACAGAAAGGTCATTTCAACAGAAATGACCTTTCGTGCTTTTATGGTTCAGCGATTATTCTACTGATCTTTTTTGAGCAGACAGATCCATGATCTCGGCAGCTGATTTTCCTGCAAGGAAATTTTGCAATTGTGCAGGAGTATTAACTTCATCAGGAACAGAAATAACACAAGGAGCATTGCCTAAAGAAGAGCAACCTGAAGGTGTTCCGTTTAAAGTGTATTTGGTATAATCAGTGATGTGAGATTCAGTGGTTCCATCAAATCTCCATTGTTGGTTTAATTTAGTAGTAAAAGCAACAGAAGAGATTGCAATACCAACTGCTAATACGCTGAAAAAATACTTTTTCATAAAATAAAATTTTTGATGGTTTAAATGCCTACTCTTTTTGATAAGGTTTTTCGGCTTTCACCTTCTGCTACCCATAAGGGTAAATGTACTGTACATGTTGTTTTATAAACGGCACAACATGAGCCGTTACCGAACTTATTTGCAACTAAGTCAGTAGTTTGTACGTACAATATTTTAACAGGTTTAGTTTAATCTTTTTGTTATACCGATGCTGATATTTTCCGGTGCATCCTGATACCTGCAAGTGACAGCAGGATAAAAAATACATTAAAAATGAGATGCTGCGACCAGGTTAATTCGGATATTACGCCACCGCAACTACAGGGAAGATTGGGAACGAACACCATCATATATATAATGTAAGCGGTAAATGCTGACATTAATAAAGCAGAAACTATTAACCCGGATCTTTTTGTTTGTGGCAAAAATAAGAGAACAGCAGTTATATATTCAATGGTTACGATTGTCCAGCTTATTTCAGCAGCAAGGTTTGCAAAGGCCGGATTTGTTTTCAGTACATTGATGGTTGGCCTGAAATCAATTGTTTTATTTAAAGCCGTATACAAAAACAATAATATAAACAAGGCCGCTATCACTTCTACTATCGCTTTCCTATTGTTCGCTACCATCCTGGCAATAACATTCATTCCCGGCCTATTGCCGCTTACTATTGCATTCTTCATATCAATAAGGTTTATGTGCCGGAATATTATATGTTCCAGGCAAACTATTACTATGCTCAATAGTTCAATTCGGATTTTACGTTTGGAGTTTTACCCGTTCAGGTTGGCATTACTGCCTGTGATCTTTGGTGTGCGTAGGGTAGGAGCGCAAAATAAATGCTGTTTTGTCTGCTTACTGCAGGGTGCCTTAATTAGACAAAAAAGGCAGCACAGCAAGCCACTGTTAAAAACCTTCTATAATAGATCAAGAAAGGCCGTCGTTGGTTTGTATATTCTCCTGATGATGATTTTCCTGGTTCTTATTCTTTGCGTTTGTTTTTTCGCTCTGAGCAATTAACTGTATGCAATTTACACCGCATTATTTCCGCTGTTTGCATTTTTTTTATACAAAATCACACCTTCATTTATTCTGTTTGCACAGATCGTGCAAATAAGCACGCAGGGTTGATCTCTTTGCCGGGGTGGATGGTTAGATAAGCGGGAAGATGCATAAACTGCTTTTTGAAGATTCATAATGATAAGGTTAATGGTTAATGATATGCCTACGCTCTCTACAGGTTTTCGGCCCTCCGTGTTATACAAATTTAATTTACACAATTCATGATCTTGCTTTTTCGCATCGCTTTACTTAAACACGTGAGTATCCGCGTTTGCGTCAATCGGCAATTCGCAAATGGCAATCGGCAATTGACAATCGGCAATCGGCAATTCGCAATTTGCAATTGGCAATCGGCAATTGGCAATCGACAATTGACAATCGGCAATTCGCAATTTGCAATTGGCAATTTGCAATTGACGGTTCGCACTTTTAACAGGCTTCTTTGTAAATCACTGGTACATGCTGGTTACGCCACTGCCCGGGCGTAATGCCATACACATCTTTAAACGCCCTTACAAAAGAGCTTTGTGAACTGTACCCGCATTTTGCCGTTATCTCCTGCATGGTTAATTCATCCTGCTGCAGTAACAATGCTGCGGCTTCCAGCCGCTTCCTGATCTCGTATTCTTTAATGCTGGTTCCGTACAACTGGCGGAATCCCCGGTGAAGCAAATTGATGCCAATTTGAGAATGTGTTTTGTGGATCAGTGCTGAGATCGTCTTAATTTCCAGTGGATGTTGATCGATGTAGTCTTTAATGGAGTGAATGGCCTCAAGGAATGTTCTCCTCAAACGTTTCTGGTTCATAAGATAGTTTTAAGATAAAGGTTTATTTTATTGCATATTGTACATGAATGCATTTGATCCGATCACTATACCTGTAAATACCAACGAAAACTATATTAATAAGGTCGGACAGAAAACTGCGGGAGGAATCGCTACAAATCAAATGTAGTTTTTTTTATCCTAACGGTAAAGGTCAATTTTAAAATAAAATGGTAAATCAAAAACGGGTAACGCTGGTATACTTCACCGGTATACTTAATTTTTTCATTTTCAATCGACTGCTCTAAACCGCCCGTTGCAGGCCGGTACTAAAAAGCGATGGTTCAATACTGCAGCGCCACTTTTACTTTCTTTTTTCTTGCGCCGGATGGCCTTGCGGCCTGTTCATTTGCGCTGCAAACGGCTTCATCGGCGGTAGTGGACGAACAGATGCCTTTTACCAGTTTATTTACCTGCGCCGTGGTAAATACCCCTTTCTTTTTTCTAAAGCGTACAATGAAGATCTCAATCTCTTTCATAATGGCATGTTTAAGTTAATTGCTGTTAATTATGATCAATAAATGCTCCTTTCCAATAGTAAATATGGAAATATGTATAAATTCGTAATTGAAGTGAAAATAATGGAAATCAGGTAAATAATGCACTTCGCCCAGGCTTTTTATGTAAAACCTGGGTGTTTATTGACTGTAGTCAATTAAAAAGTGGAAACCTTTGAAATCAGTACTCAAATGGACTATCAAATCGGACAAAGACTAAAAGCGTTCAGAATAAGATCAAACATTAAGATGCCCGCCATAGCTGCCGCTACCGGTATTGCAAAGGAGACCTTGTACAAGTGGGAAAAGGGTACCCGGCCCAGCAACCTGAATGATTATTTTACCCTGAAGCAGTACCTCGACCGAATGGAAAATCAGCTGGAAGCCGAACGCTTAGACATGGAAGACCAGCATCCTGCTACTTTACGCCTTCCATTCAGCCGGCATAAACTGGCTGTTCCCCAAACTGACGGTAAAGCGGCAGCTGGTACAGTTACCGTGCATAATAATGAGCCTGAGTTAATTGTAGACCGAATAACGGCGCCTTTCCTGGGAGCGGTGGAAGGAGTGATTGAAGTAACCGGCGAAAGCATGGAACCTACTTTCAGCAATGGTTCGCGAATCGTGATCGCGCGCCTGCAGGATCAGCGCCGGCTTTATTGGGGCCTGTACTATTATGTTATTGATACAAACTGGCAGGGAATTGTGCGCCGTGTATACCCGGGAGACACAGAAAACAGTATTCAACTGGTGGCCGATAATCCTAACCAGGCCCGTTTTCCGCCCATTCAGCTTCAATGGGAACAGGTGGAAGCGGTTTTTAAAGTCATGGCAAGAATATTAAGATTCTAATAAAACCAATTTTACCACAGCTATTCCATTCCTTTTTAACTCCTTAGCAAATATGCTGTAATTTTTTTCGCATCCCTTTAGTACATCAAGTATGCTAACTTGTTTTAATTAGTGAAAATAATTCCCACAGGTTTATTTTTTACCATTTTGCTCTATGGTAAAGTGTAAACGCGTGCTTACTTATTACAATAATAGGTAATAAGAGTAAAAACAGGTTCAATGAAAATTGAACCTGTTTTGTTTAACTTGATCAGGTGCAGGAACGATTGTCATAATAGCGTACGAATTGATGAACTCTTGCTATTGATTGATTATTAAATCGTTCTAATTTTTTTCTGTTTCAAGTATCTCTTCATCCGGTAATCCGGTTACCTCCCGGATTATTTGTAATGCAGCGGCTTTGGTGAGATTGTCACTGTTTTTCTGAATATACCTGGCTATCGTAAACTCCGTACAGCCAAGTACATCCATTAATCGGCGGCGAGTAACCGGATTATTGATTGCCTTTAATGCTTTTTGGCTGAGTTTCATTATTTATTAATTTGATACAGTAAATTTGCTTTACAAAGGTAGTGGAAAAATTTCCAATACCGGTATCCAAAAGTGTAATCGTCTTACTTAATTGATTAATGTCAATGGAAATTGGTAACAGGTTAAAAGCGTTCCGTGAAAAGACGAAAGTCAAAATGCCAGCGATTGCTGCTGCTACCGGCATCTCTAAGGAAAATTTGTACAAATGGGAAAAGGGTACAAAGCCAAGTGATGTCGGGCTTTACAATAAATTGAATGACTACCTCGATAAAATGGAAAGCAGTTTTAACCATGTTATGGAGGATGGCAGGCTAAACGGCTCCAAAAAAAGCAGTCCTGGTCCCAGATCACTCCTCACCGGTATCTTCATTGCTGAAGACGAAGAAGCATTGGTGCTTACTGATGAACTGGGTGTTCCCGGAAACATTATTACCTTAAACGACAAACCGGTGCTTATTGCCCGGCGGAACGATTCATCCATTATCGGCTCTGTTGATGGGTTGATACAGGTGAACGGCGATAGTATTGATCCCCGCTATACCAGCGGCGCCTGGATCGCCGTTAAAAAGCTCAGGTTCACAAAGATCATCAATGGCGGCTTTTACTATTATGTTATCGACAAGAACCTGCAGGGGATCTTAGGCAAGGTTCGTCCATCCGCAGAAAATAATAGCATTACCCTTTTTGCGGACAATGAACATACAGAGATCACCCGCAATATGGATGACATCCTGGCCATTTTCAGCATTGAAGCCGTGATCAGCAAATAAGTTGCCCCATCTCTTTTTCCTGCCTTTATCGTACAACCCTTGCAGGCATAGAACAGCCTTCATGCTTTTACTTTTCGAGGCTACATACAAACCAGTAATCTTCCAATATTTGACGCCATTTCAATAGGTCAGTCGGCCTTTCCATGCGTTATAGTATACCGGGCGTTCTTGCCTGGATGATCCAAACTATTATCTATGAATAAGACCGTACTGATCGTGGATGATTCTGATTTCGTGGTGCAGATGATCGCATTTACGCTGGAACAGGAAGGTTATACCACCCTGGCTTGTTTTGATGGCCGGGATGCTTTGAAGCATTTTGATGGCCGCCACATCGACCTTATGATCACCGATCTGAATATGCCTGTATTAGATGGGCTGGAATTGATCAGGTCGGTGCGATTGAATGCGGCCTATCAGCATATGCCCATCGTCTTATTTGATTCGAACAATACCCACAATGATGATTACCTGAAACAGTCAGGCGCTACTGCGCTGCTGTCGAAAGACATGATGGGCGAGCAGCTTATTTCCACCGTGAAACAAATGATCGGTTAATGCAACCGTTACAGCAGGGCAGCAAAAAGCTCTCCCACCAGGAGCTCCTTTTTGCAAGGAGGGCAGGAGAGCCGGCCTTCGCAAACAACCATTAAGTATTTTAACAGATCAATTCTTCAGCGGGATAGATACATTGCCCGGCGTATTAAAGTCAAGTTCGTTTTGTGGCACATCCCAGTAATCCATATAGTTATATTCCATAAAGCAGGGCGTAGGTACAGAACCAGGTTGTTCCGGCGATAGTAAATTTCCCGGAACTATGACAATAGCATTGGCCCTGCCGCCTCCTTCCGAAGCCGGTTTGGTAACACCCCAACGCCTGGCATCGTAAAATGCGGTACCCCACAGGAAAAGCGCTACTCTTCTTTCCCGCCTGAATTCTTCCAGCGCCTCGGTGGCATTCAACCCGGTACCTGCTACATGCGCCAATCCTGAGTTCTGAAAATCACGAACCTCGTCTACCAGCTGCAAACCGGCTTCAATATTACCGGTACGGATCAGCGCCTCCGCCTTACTCAATTCATTCTCTTCATAACTGCATGCCCAGGGGATCAACCCTCTGTTGTCGCCGGTCGCATACAATCCGCCATCTTCAATGTATACCGGGTTCCAGCGGGTACCAAATTGCAGACCCCGGCCTCTTTCATTTACCTTAGGAACAGAAAAGGGCACAAATCCTTTGGCGAACCTGTTATCGTTCGGTTTGAATTCCTGGATGAACCGTTCGCTTACGAATGTAAACTGATCGGCTTCACCTATAAATGAGTAGGGGTGAAAGAAGCCCAGGGAAACGTCGTTGTTGCCGCTGGGGTCCATACCAAAGCGGAAGATATTATCGGTTGCGCGGATGCCCTGGTTGGTAAGCGTTATAACCTGCTGCCAGTCGGCCGTGGTCATTTCCGTGATCTTTTTATTCGCCATCAAATTGCGGGCCTGTAAAGAATATACCTGCCGCTTCCACATATCGGGCGTCACAATACTTTTATTATCATTGAAAGAAGCCACGATCGCCTGCATGATGGCGTTGTAATCCGGGGTTTCGGTCACTGCATTCAATGTGGTCAAACACTCATTCAAAATTTTATCGGCTTCGGCCATTATAACACTGTTGTCAACGAAATCGCCATTGGTTTCACCGGCTGTATTGGTGATGATACCGGCCAGGTACATGGAGCCGATACGTGAGTAGGCGTATCCTTTCCACCATAAGGCCCAGGCCTTAAAGATGTTCTTTTTATTGGTAGCGTCACCAGCCAGGTTGAGCGCCGGGTTCTCCAGGGCCGTTAGTAATTGATTGGCCTGGGCTATAATGTAATAATTAACGGCCCATTCGTATTGAAAAGCGTTCAGTTCGCCGGCGCCGCGCGAGTCGAATCCCTGCAACTGCGTCTTCTGATCAACCCCATTAGGATTGGTAATTACCCGGCCATTGGGCAGCGTGATCCTGAACACCTGGTCAACCCAGCGGAAACCATAATTGCCGTAGGGGCAATATGCTTCATCGCCCATGATGCTGTGGTTGGTGAGCGCGATATGAAAAATATTGGTATTCCCTTCGTCGGGAACGTTCGCCATCATTTTTTGCAGAATGCCCAAAGAGAAATTTTTTAATCCGGCTTCTGTGATCAATGATTGTTCAGGCGTAGGGTTATTCGGATCGTTCAATTCGAGGGTGCTTTTTTTGCAGCCTCCTGTTATCATTGCGGCGATGAAAATATATATGAGGTATCGTTTCATAAAAATCAGCTTTGCGTTAGAATTGAAGGTTAATGCCAAACTGGAAGGAACGCAGGTTGGGAATTGAAAAGTAATCTGCTCCTATATTCGATCCTGCGCCTACTGAACGGTTCCCCTGGCTGTCCTGGGCCGATGTGGCTTCAGGATCAAGCCCTTCATAATCTGTAATGGTTAACAGGTTACGGCCCGAAGCGATAAGGGCTATGCCTTTTATCCAGGGCACATTCAATGCACTGCCTAACTGATACGTTAAGGTAAGATCTCTTAAGCGCCAGAATGATCCATCTTCAACAAACCAGCCGGTACGCTGCACGCTATTGTACAGGCTATTATAAAAGTTCACGAAGGCGCCGGTTTCTCCATTCACCGTGATCTCTTTGTCAAAGTCTTTTTGCAGCCTGTCGCGGTACATCCATTGTTTGGTAAGATTATAGATTTCGTTGCCATGGTACCAATCCCATTGCATGGAAATATTCAGCTTTTGCCATAATGTAATGTTGTTGATGAACGACATGGTGAACTCAGGATAGGCATTGCCGGAAATGGCCTGGTCGGTAGCGTCGGTAAGCACGGCGCGTTTGGTCGTCTTGTTCACTACAATGCCATTGACGATCTCATATTCATTGGCCTGGTTCTCGGGTATATACCTGGTTTTATCTGCAGTGCGGGTTTGGTCGATGCTGGTAAGCGGATTCTGGGTGTAAAAATTACCCAGCGATTCGCCTTCTTTTACAATGAATAACCCATTCACAAAATCACGGCCATTGGCAACTTTATCTACTTTGGTTTTGAAAGTTCCAAAGCGGGCGCCGAACTGCCAGTCAACCGCTTTGTTGGTGAACATACTTGCATCAAGGCTGATGTCTGCACCTTTTACGGTGAGCTCAATCAGGTTATCCCTGATCTGTTGCGCACCACTGGAAGGCGGCAGGTCAACATATTGAATATTGTTCCTGTTGTTCTTGTTCCAGTAGGTGAATGACAAACTGATTCGGTTAAACCAGTCTTTCTTACCGGGTGTAAGCACCAGGTCGGTCCCTATTTCCAGTTCCCGTACTTCCTGTACTTTCAGGTTCCTGTTACCCAGAATATTGGGCAGGAATAAGCCGACCCCTTCGCCTAATTGTATAGAACCGAGTGTTGTTTGGCGGGAATAGTATTCATCATCGAACTCATTGGGCGGAATACCGGCTGCACCATAGGCGGCGCGGATTTTCCAGTCGCTAAGCGCAGGCACATTGATTATTTCAGATGGTCTGAAGTAGGCGGTTCCGCGGCCAAAAGTGAATGGTTCTTTCTGATCGCCAAATTGTGAGTTGTAGTCGGAACGGAAACCACCGGTGACACCGAATAAGCTGCCAAAGTCAATGGTCTGGTTTACCAGGTAGCCAAAAGTGATGTATTCAAATCTGCCGTCTCCACTGGTCTTTAAGGCGGCTGAGGAAATATTCAATGGCGGATATTGCGGCAGGGTGAGCCCCTGTGCATAGAAAGAATTGTATTCGAGCTTGCGCCAGTCGTACGACAATTGCGTCGTGGTGGTGATCGGCACATCTATCCTGAAATCCTTTCTGAAATCAGTTCTGAAATAAATGGTTGACAGCGCATTCTGGTAGGTAGACTTTGCATAGTCATTACGAACAGAACCCTGCGCGGTATTGCCCCAAAAGCCCAATGCCACCTGCGGCGCTAATTCCTGGTTCTTGTACAGGTCATTGAATTCTGAATTCCATAATTCAATCCCATATTTAAAGTCCAGTTCAACGAAACGTGGGAATTTGTAGTTCAGGTTGCTGTTATTGATGATGCGGGTATCCTTACCGGAGCGCTCATGCCAGTCGGCTTCAGATAACACATTCACCTGGTTCTCATCACGGGGCCGCACAACGGTTAGATCAGTACCAGGATATTTCGCGGTGAAGTCGATCCAGGGATAAGAGTTGATCAGTTCGAAGCGGTTGTTGTTCGTGCCTTCGAATAGCTGATCTATATTGTATTTAATGCGGGAGGTAACATTATAGGTTCCCGATACCAGGTTTTCGTCCTGTAATACTACCTGGGTGGCGTTCCGTGCAGTAAAACCTTTGAATAATTCAAAGCCCAGGTTGGCCGACAGGTTGGTTCGCCTGAAACGATTGGCCAGTACATTTTCCTGGTTCAGGTGCGAAAGCGTAAAAGCGTAGTCTGCTTTATTGCCGCCACCGGATATGCCTAAAGAATTGGTTGTTGAAACGGCCGTCTGATAAGCCTGTTCAAGGTGGTTATACAGGCGCAGGTTGGCCGGATACGTCTTGTCGTTCTTTAAATTAAAGTTGGTATTAAAGTCATCTTCCGCCGGCTCAGGCCACATGCCGTTGCTATCGGGCCGTAAGATATCGCCATTGCGATCGAGGATATTGCCATTGGCGTCCTGGGTGAAGTGATGGAATTTTGCGCTGAGGTTCTTGTCTTTGCCCAGAATAACTTTGTCGATACTTACTTTCGACATGAGCGTTATGCTCAGTGGTTTATTACGGGCGCCTTTCCTGGTAAAGATCTGAATAACGCCATTGGCGCCTTGTGCGCCATAGAGCATACCGGCTGCAGGCCCTTTGGCAATTTCTACTTTGTCAACATTCGATACGTCGAGGCCGTTGATATCGGTTACCTGCACCCCATCTACCAATATAATGGGGTTGGATGAGCCCAGGGAGTTAATGCCCCGTAGAATGATATTGGCTCTTTGGCCGGGCTCACCGGAATTCATTTGAATTTGTGCCCCGGCTACTTTGCCGATCAATGCCTGGTCAATAGACACTATGGCCGATTGTGCAAGGTCTTTTTTGCCTACGCTCGCTACATCGATCGAGAGTTTTTTCTTTTCCGTAGCAACCCCTGTACCGGTTACCACAATTTCATTGAGCGCTTTAATATCGGGCTTTAATTGCACATCAAAAGTCGATCGGTTTCGAACGCTCATCTCTGTTGTTTCAAAACCAACACCCGAGAACACCAGCGTGGCCGATTCGGGTACAGTAAGTCTGAACGTTCCATCGGTATTGGTGGTTGTGCCCGATAAACTACCCTTGATGGTTACCGATATACCCTGTACCGGAGCACCGCCGGTTTCGGTAATTTTTCCCGTTACTGTTTTTGTTTGCGAGGAGGCTGTAAGCAGAATGCAGGTTGTAAAAAGGAGAGCAATGAGTTTTTTCATAGTCTCATGTTTTGGTTTAATAAAAAAGAAGTCCCTGGTAATGAAAAGCAGCGGGGTTTGCTTCGTCATTACCTTAACAATGCTATTTTCCGGGTATGATTGTAGCGGGCCGGATCAGGACTTGAAGTTGTTTGGATATGTTCGAATCCTACACCAGGATACATGAAAGACTAAATGATCTTGCTTGTGTGTGCGAAGGTCTCGTTAACAAGACAAACAGTTGTTCGCAACTGCTGCATTTGTGTCAGTTGTAATGACGGTGGTCACGAAAGAAAGCAGCCTTAGTCAGGAAGGATATTTTTTCTGCAGGTGGTTTACTGAACTGCTGATCAGCTTTACAAGTATTTCAATATTAACGTCCTGCAGCTTTTTTATATACACGCAGCCAACACCGGAACGGTGTTTCCCCAATTGCTGCAATAATTTTTCCCGGTCGCTAAAATCCTGGGCAAAATAGAGCGAGATTTCTTTGGCCCGGGGCGAAAAGCCAACCAGGGGGGCGTCGCCTTCCCGCCCGCTGGCATATTTGTAATGATAACTGCCAAACCCTACGATGCTGGGGCCCCACATTTTAGGTTTAAAGCCGGAATGGTCTTTCATTAATTGTAGTAGCTGATAGCTGTCGGCCCGTTTGGTTTCATCGGCCACTGCATTTAAAAAATCATGAACGCTGTTTTGCGTTTCTGTCGTTTTGTTGGTTGATTTGGCCATTAGGATCTCCGTTTCACTGAAATTAGCAAAAACCTTCTGCTTTTTCCGCCAGCCACCCGCCTCTTACCCTTAAATATAGCTCAGCCACCATTTTGTGCGGTGAAGGCGTTTATAATTATCGAACCATTTACACAGCGGAAATACGCCAATGACAATGATGATCCATAATACATACACAAAAGCCAGGCTGTAACCATAGCCCTGCAGCTGGCTGTTCATGCTTACCCAGCCGGTCAGGATCATATCGCTCCAGGAATAGCCTGACAGAACGGCTGCCAGTACGGCCAGTGCATGGATCAGGTAAATGTGCAGCAGGTAAAAGAACATGGGCACCCGGCCAAACACCACTAGTTTTTCCGTCAACCGGTTCAATGGCTTTTCTGTAAAGGCCAGGAAGAGCAGGGCGGGGCCCAGCGTCATTAATATGTATAGTAAAGAAGGTGGATACTTGGTAACATTAAGGAATGACAGGCATGTAAACAGCGTCGATCTTTGGGCAGACCAATGATGCGGATCGCCATAGGCATTAATCAATCTGATCAGGATGAAGAGGACAATAGCGCCCAGGCCCAGCCAGCGCAATGATTTCCGCCGCTTAGCCGTATCAAAGGTTGGCAAATACAGTTGTCCGAATACATAACCGGTAAGCATAATGCCTATCCAGGGAATAACAGGATAACCGAGCATAACCGAAAACGGCTTTCCAAAGAAAATATGCTGGTGATGCAGGAAGGAAAGCAGAAAGGAGGATGGGTTGGCAGTATCTGCTGCATCCAGTAAATTATGCGCACCTATTAGTGTAAGACCTATAATCAATATCAGGGTACGTGGCAGATAGATCATGGCCGAAAGCACCATCATACTTATGCCTAAGGCCCATATGACCTGCAGGATCAGTACAGGATATTGGGGGTTGAAAGTCCAGCCGAACGTTACGATCAATACCTCAGCGATCACCAGCCACAGGCCCCTCGTAAAAAGGAAGAATGACAATTCTTTTTTGGTCTTTTTCACCCCGTTTAAAAAGGCAGAAGCGCCGGCCAGGAAAGTAAATACCGGGGCGCAAAAATGGGTCATCCAGCGGGTGAAGAACAGGGGCAGATCGGTGCGGGAAAGATCGGTGGGATCAAATTGGAAAGCGCCGGCATGAAAATAATCGCGCACATGGTCAAGCGCCATAATGATCATAACGGTGCCTCTCAACAGGTCGATGGAATGAATGCGCTTGCTTTTCACCTCAGAAAGCGGTAAAGCCGTTGGTTGAATGTGCATATCAGTTATATGTTGTAGGTTAAACAGGGCAGAATTGAGCAAATCCTTCGGTACATCGTTCTGTAAAGATATGTATGGTTAGAATAATATTCAGTAAAAATTATTCACTTTGGAATTTTATTCTGTTTGTTTCAGGTATAAGTCGCCTCCCACACTTAAAAAATGTCTTTTATCAATAAATAATTTATCTGTGAAGGGGCATGCAATCTAGGGCTAAATTGTACGTTATTAGGTAATTAAATCCATACCTAGTGAGAAGAGTAGTACCCTTTTTGATCCTGGCCCTTGGCTTGCAACAGGCTACTGCCCAGATGTCGAACCCAAGTGATACGGGCAAATTAATAGTGCAAAAAGATAATATCATTACTGCCAACACCATTATCAAGATCGAGAATTTAGGCACGAACATAAACTCCGATCTGGGTGAATTGCGGCCTACCGTATCAGCAGACGGCAATCTGTTGTTTTTTATTTGTGAGAACCATCCGGCCAATACCAAGTATAATTCAGTTCCCAATTCACAGGACATCTGGTATGCTGAACGTGATTCGAACGGTGTATGGCAGGAAGCCCGCCATTTGAAGTATCCGCTCAATACATCTCAGTATAATGCCGTGTATTGGATCTCACCCGACAAAAACCGTATCCTCATCCGCGGTGCTTTTGGTAACGGCGGCGCCTATTTTGGAAAAGGCGTAAGCCTTTGTACCCGCCAGGCCGATGGCCGCTGGGGCGAACCGGAAATGTTGTATATAAAAAAGTATGAGAAATATGACCGCGGCCTGGTTTCAGGAGCTACGCTTTCGCCAGACATGAAAGCATTGGTATTATATATGACGCCTGTACCGGGCAGCTCAGATAACGACCTCTTTGTTTGCTTTCGCGAACCCGACGGTAGCTGGACGGAACCCAAGAGCCTCGGCAAACAGATAAACTTACCGGGCGATGAGATGACGCCTTACATTGCGGCTGACGGCGTGACCATGTATTTCAGCAGTAACCGTCCCGGTGGTTTGGGCGACAACGATATCTGGATGACGAAAAGGCTCGATAAAAGCTGGACGAAATGGAGCACGCCGGTTAACCTGGGAAGCCCCATCAATACGGAAGGCTGGGATGCCTTCTTTACCCTGGATGCCGGTGGCGAATATGCGTACTTAACCAGTAATAAAGATACCTATGGTGAAAGTGATATTGTGCGCGTAAAGTTACTGGAGCGCGAAAAGCCAAACCCGGTGATCCTCGTAAGCGGCAATGTGTATAATGCCAAGACCAAACAGCCGCTCAGCGCTTCCCTTATTTATGAAACCCTGCCCGATGGGGTAGAAGCGGGTAACGGCATTTCAAGCCCCACCGATGGCGCCTTTAAAATTGTATTGCCTTACGATAAGAACTATAGCATCAGGGCCAGTGCCGATAAATTCTTCGCCATTTCAGAGAACCTGAACCTTGATTCTATGGTAAGGGCTGGCTATAAAGAGATCCATAAAGACCTGTACCTGGTGCCCATTGAAATTGGACAGGTGGTGCGCCTAAACAATGTCTTCTTCGACTTTGATAAATGGGACCTGCGTCCTGAATCGAATGTTGAACTCGACCGGGTAGTAAAACTGTTAAAAGAAAACCCGGCCATTGAAATTGAATTGAGCGCACACACCGATAGTAAGGGCTCAGACGAGTATAACTTCAGGCTCTCTGACAACCGTGCCAAATCCTGCGTGGAGTATATCATCTCGAAAGGTATTCCGGCGAGCCGTATTGTATCGAAAGGATATGGTGAAAGCATGCCGGTGTCTGAAAACGAAACCGATGAGGGCCGACAGCTGAACCGTCGTGTTGAGTTCAAGATCCTTAAGAACTAATCCGGTCCATTAAGCTGATCAGCTAATGGGCCGATAAAAAGGTGGGTCTTCCTGATGGGAGGCCCACCTTTATTATATGCCTTCTTTCAGGCGTTTTTGTCGTATATAGGATGGTGCAGGATACAATTCCATATTAAATACTTATTTTCAGGATCAGTAATAGCTGACTGTTTAAAACCTAACTGCTAAAAGTGAGGAGTGTACATGCACGCTGACCGAACATTACATCTTGATTGCCATGATGCCTCCATGCATGCCATAAAGGACGATGCTGCTGCATTTGAATTTTTCTTCAAACAACATTTCGCAGCATTATGCAGCTGGTGCCAGCATAAATATGGGTTCGATACCGATATTGCCAAAGAAGTAGTGCATACTGCCTTTATTAAGTTATGGAAGAACCGCGCTGCCCTGCCGCCGGAAATGGCGGTAAAAGCATTTCTGCATAAAGTGATCAACAATACCAGCCTCGATATTATCCGCCACGCCAAAGTGCGGGAACGGTTTGAACAGTATGTACTGCGCCGGAATGAAAGAGCGGGCGCCAACACCCCACAGGAAAACTACGATGCAAAAAAGCTGCGCATAGATATTGATAATGCTGTTTCAGAACTGCCGGGGCAAATGCGTACCATCTTTGAGCTCAGCCGGTATGAAGGGTTGAAGTATGCGGAGATAGCCCGGCAGCTGAATGTTTCCGTGAATACGGTAGAAACACAAATGGGCCGTGCGCTTAAAAAACTGCGTGTAAAACTGGCCGCATACCTCACTCTCTCATTTATTATAATGGTTATCAATAGGATATTTTTTTAAAAAATTTCAGTGCCTTGTCATGGCAGGTGTTCTTTAAAACGTAATACCATCAGAACATGAAGAACAGCGAGCAATTGGACGATTTGATCACGCGACATTTTTGTAATGAGCTGAACAGCGATGACCAGGCTTTGCTGTTTCAATGGTTAAGTGCCAGTGAAGAAAACAGGCAATATTATGAAGAACTGAAAAACACCTGGCAGTTAATGAAGCAGGCAAAAACACCCGAAGAGATCAATGCAGCGGAAGAATGGGCTTATTTTCAGGAATGCCTGCATCAGGATGCCCGCGGTGAACGTGATGATGCGGCGGCAGCAAGCGGTAAAAGCGGGATTGTTCGAAAGCTTGTGATAGTTACCACCATTGCTGCGTCGGTATTGTTCATTGTGGCAATAGGATACAACCGGTTTGGTAAAACACCCGGCCGGGCCCCGGCAGTTGCAAACCTACCTGAAGACAGTACACCAACGGTAATAGTACGGCATGAAACCAATACAACGGATAAGGCAAAACAGATCGTATTGGCCGATAGTTCGGTAATTATACTGGAACCATTAAGCGATCTAAGCTGGCATGAGCCTTTTACTAACAACAGGCGCGAAATAACATTAAAAGGAAAAGCCCGCTTTCGGGTGGCAAAAGACCCAACAAGGCCCTTTACGGTGATCAGCGGCCAACTGGCAACGACTGCCCTGGGTACCGAATTTACGGTTACGGCATTTGCAGAGGAAGATGTCATTTCCGTACAATTATTTGAAGGCAGGGTTGTGGTAAAAGCGGCCAACAGTCTTCAGCCTGTACTAAAAAAGGATTATTACCTTTTGCCTGGTGAAGAGTTGTTGTACAGCAATAAGCAATACTCCGCAATGGTAAGGAAGTTCATTCATCATAATACGACCGCCAAAAACAAACCGGAAGAAACGCATAATGCTGCAGATCAGCCGTTGTTGCCGGCAGGGGATAAAGGATCCTGGTACATGTTCAATAACCAGCCGCTGGCACAGGTGTTCAAACAACTGCAGGAAATATACGGCGTTAAGATCCTCTATGCTGAAAAAGATCTTGAGAAACTATATTTCATAGGAAAATTCAGTAAAACTGATTCGTTGGATACTATCCTGAAGCAGATCGCTGCCCTTAATAACCTGACCGTAACCAAACAGAACAATACTTACACAATAGACAATAGGCAATAGGCAATAGACAATAGGCAAATATGCCATATTGCAGAGCGCCCAACTTTCAGCAGGCCCTGCCAATTGCCAATTGCCAATTGTCAATTGCCAATTGATTAAAAAGACCGCCATATGAGATTTAATGTACTTAAGTCGGGGCCCTGCTATGCCCTTACCTTCCTGCTACATCTCCTGATCACTCCACTGCTGCATGCGCAGGAAAATACAAGCACTGTAAAAGGTATTGTTCAAAACAATAACGGCGACCCGCTATCGGGGGTGTCGGTTGTCATTCGAAATACCGCTAACAATTTTACTTCCGGCACCAGTACCGACAGCGCCGGCGTTTTTTCCTTTTCACGTTTACCTGCCGGTGGCCCGTATAAATTTACCTTCTCTATAGTAGGGTACGAAAGCCAGACACTGTCGGGTTACAATATTAAAAATGACATTACGCTTTCCCTGGTAGTTAAAATGAAAGACATGGCCGGTTCGCTCGACCAGGTGATCGTGATCGGTTATGGTTCACAACGGAAGCGGGCGGTAACCGGTTCTGTGGTATCATTGAGCGCTGAACAGTTTAAGGACCGGTCTTCCAGTAATGTGGCGCAATCTATTGAAGGACTGGTGCCGGGGGTGAATATTTCAACTACCCAGGGCGCGCCCGGATTCGGGCCAACCATTCGCGTACGAGGTATCAATTCCATTACCGCAGGTACGAACCCGTTATACGTGGTGGATGGCATGGCCATGGAGAATTTTGACCTCAATATCATCAACGCCCAGGATATTCAATCGATAGAGATCTTGAAAGATGCGGCTTCCGCTGCCATTTACGGATCGAGAGGCGCCAACGGGGTAATTATAGTAACCACTAAACTGGGCAAAGCCGGAAAACCACAGGTGAACCTGAATTATGAACATGGCCTGCAAAAAGTGACCAGGAAAGTAGACCTGATGGATGCGCAGCAATGGATCAGGTATTATATCGATGCCCGTAACAATGCATGGGTTGCTTCCGGTCCGGGCCGTTCGGCCTCCGATCCCAACAGTGCCAGGGGAGGCAGTAAGACCTATTTGATACCACCCGATTTCTTAAATAATCCGGAGCAGTTTGGCAAAGGAACCGACTGGCAGGATGTTTTATTCAGAACGGCCCAGTCGCGGAATATACAAGCCTCTGTAAGCGGTGGTACAGACAGGGCACAATATCTTTTTTCGGCCGGCTTCCTCGACCAGGAGGCAGTGGTCATAGATAATTATTACAAACGGCTTGCCTTGCGCATGAATATCCGCCAGAAGATCACAGAAAAAGTAACGGCAGGTTTGAATTTTTCTTTTACCGGCATGCACAGCCGCATCGATGGTATAGAAGGAAAATCAGATGTGGTAAGCCTTGCCCTGCAGAGCGATCCGATCTTCCCGGTGTATAATGAAAATGGAAATTTGGGGTTTTTAGATCCCAATTCAACATGGAACCGCTTTACGGCTTACGGCGTGCAATTATGGCATCCTTACTCTATGATCAGGTATGCCGATAAGTTGAACAAGGTGTATAATACGATTGCCGGTGCATACATCGAATACAAACCCATTAAAGACCTTACGTTTAAAAGCAGCGCCAATGCCATTCTTACCCAACGGAACTATAACTGGTTCTGGCGTACCAATGCGGGTTATGGCTATAGTACCTTATTGCCGGCTGAAGGCAGGTATAATACCTATAGTAACCTGAACTGGCTTACAGAGAACTCACTCTCATATGACAAAACTTTTGGGGAACATACTATTGGGGCGCTGGTAGCGTATACGGCCCAGAAGCAGCGCGGTGATACCTCCCAGCAACGATCAACGAATTATCCCAATGACCTGATACAAACCCTGAATGCAGCAGGCACCTATAGTTTAAGCACCACTACGACCGGAGAATGGGCTTTATTGTCGTGGTTGTCGCGGGTAAGCTATAGTTATAAGAACAAATATTTTTTGAACGGCACCATCCGGCGCGACGGCAGTTCGCGGTTTGGGCAGGCATCGCGTTGGGGATATTTCCCTTCGCTGTCATTAGGCTGGCTGATCTCGGATGAACCATTTATGCAATCCATTTCGGCGCTCAATAGCTTGAAACTGCGGGTAAGTTATGGAACAACCGGTAATAACCAGATCCCGAACTATGGGCCCATCAGTCTGCTGGATGGATCGAAATATGCCTACAGCGATAATGTGGTCAATGGCATCCGGGTCACTACCATTCCCAATCCCGATCTGAAATGGGAAAAGACCAACCAGTTTAACGTGGGCCTCGATGTAGCGGCCTTCAATAACCGCATTAGCCTTACAGCAGAGTTTTACAACTCCACCACGAAAGACCTTTTATTGAATGTACCTGTTCCCATTCTCACCGGCTTTGCTACCCAACTTACCAATATTGGCAAAGTGCGCAACCGCGGTGTTGAGCTGGCCATTTCATCAAAGAATATAGTGAACAGTGATCTTAAATGGAATACCGACTTCAATATCTCTGCCAACCGTAATGAAGTATTACAACTGGGACCAAACAATGCGCCTGTTATTGTGGAAGAATGGGGCAGCCGCTTTGTAACAGAAGTAGGTAAGCCCATCAGCAATTATGTAGGGTACATATTTGATGGCGTATATAATAACCAGGATGAAATTAACAAAGGGCCTAAATATCCATCCGGTATCATTGTTACGCCCGGCGATCCCATTGTGCGGGATGTAACAGGTGATAATAAGATAGATGCCAGCGACCGTACAACCTTAGGGAATGCGCAACCTAATTTTACTGCCGGCCTGGTGAATACTTTCAATTACAGGAATTTCGAGTTTTCCTTCATGTTGCATGGCGTATTTGGCAACGAGATCGTGAACCAGCAAACCCGGTATAATAAATACTGGAACGATAGCCGCAATGCCTATGCTTCCATTGGCAACTACTGGAAATCGGAACAGGAACCAGGTGATGGAAAAACATTCAAGCCCAATGCAGAATACAAAGGGATGCAAACCCAGTTCTCCAGTTACTGGATAGAGGATGGCACATTTGTAAGGATCAAGAACATTCGTTTATCATACAGTTTGCCCAGGGCGGTCAGTTCCAAATTAGCATTTCGCAATATCCGGGTATATGTAAATGCGGAGAACGTGCATGTGTTCAGTAACTATGTGGGATTTGATCCTGAGAATAGTATTTACTCTACCGGCACCGATGCGGCTTCCAGCCTTACGCCGTTTCCGCCCGGATTAATGGTGGGCGCCGATTACGGAAGTTATCCCATACCCATTACGGTAACTTTTGGGGTTAAAGCAGATCTGTAATCAACATTGGATTTGACCTGTAAGTCCATCGTTTGATCTTGCATAATTATTGGGTTTAATTGGACCTCAGTTCTGGCAGTATTCAAAAAAATAACATTTATGAAAAGGAAGTTTGTTCTGATCATAGTTTTAGCAACCACCATCATCAGCTGCAAAAAATCTTTCCTGGAGCTGGCGCCGGTATCTAACAGCAATGCCAATAACTTTTATAAGACAAAAGGTGATTTTGACCTGGCCGTAAACAATGCTTACAGTACCTTATATACCATGTATGGACCAACCGGGCTGATCTCTTATTGCGGTGAGTTAATGTCTGACAATGCCACGATCTACCAGGTAGCGGGCTCGGGCAGTATCACGGTGGGCGACAGGTGGGCCTTTCGCGATTATACGTTGAACCCTGCCAATAACGTCGTGAACCAGCTTTGGATGGATTCCTATATCTCCCTGTATAATGTGAATATAGTACTTGATAAGATCCAGGGCGCTTCGCTCGATGATAACTACATAACGCAGGTGACCGCAGAAATGCGTTTTTTACGTGGATTGTATTATTTCTATATGGTGCAGGCCTGGGGCGATGTACCGCTGGTAACAACGCCAATAACATCGGCAGAAGCATTTACAACAGGCCGTACGCCCAAAGCGGATGTGTACAGGCAGGTGATCGGGGATCTTAGCTATGCAGCAGATCATTTAACGGCACCGGACAAAGTGCCGGCGCCCGGCCGGGCATCAAAAGGCGCTTCTCAAACCCTGTTGGGAAAAGTGCATCTGACCATGGGCAATAAAACGGCCGCTGCGCAGGTGCTGCAGCAGGTATACAATTCTTATGATGGAACCATCTATTCCCTCCTGCCAGAATTTGGTTCTTTATGGGGACCAACACTGGCGAACAAGAATACAAAGGAATCGGTATTTGAAGTGCAGTATAAAGGCGGCGCCAATAATCCGTCCAGTATCTACTGGCCGGCCTTTGCACCCTTCGAGAATTTCTCCATTACGCGTTTTGGCGGTGGTATGAACCAGGTCACCGATGATCTGTATAATGAATACGAACCGGGCGATAAAAGAAGGGATACCTCTTTTGAGCTGGGCTATTTTAAAGGCGGTAACTGGATCCCGATCAAATTTCAGAAAAAGTGGAAAGACATTAACGCCCCGATCGTGAATGCAGCCGAATCGTGCAATAACAATTTCATGGTGCTGCGATATGCCGATGTGTTGTTGATGCTGACGGAAGCTACCGGCGATGTACAATACCTGAATAAGATAAGAAGCCGCGCCGGCCTGCCATTGTATGGAACGCCCGGGTATCCTTCGGCTAAATATCCAACGCTCGAGCTGGCCATAGAACATGAACGGCGGATGGAGTTTGCGATGGAATTCCATCGCTGGTTCGACCTGAAAAGGACCGGCCGGGCCGAGACCGTATTATCGGCCAAGGGAAAACCGGTGAATGAAAATAAATTATTATTGCCCATACCACAGTTTGCGCGGGACCAGAATCCTGACCTGCAGCAAAACGACGGGTATTGAGAATACACTGCATTTCGTTGAGCCGCGTTCGCCTTGTGCACAGGGTGGCCTGAGCAAGGCGATTGTTGGCCGCCAGCGATAAACGACGCAGTTTCGGTTATAGGTAAAGAGGCACCCGGTTTACCAGGGTAGCCTCTTTTTTTGTAGTGCGCCCGGCACGGGCGCAAACTCTAGGGTGGAAGTCCCGAACGCACCTTGATAGTGGGAAGCGTTAACCAAAGGCAAGGGTGTCCTTCGTGAGGGGGAATCTAAAGGAAGCCGGCGGTAAATCTC
>NZ_JAFFJX010000010.1 GCF_016924755.1 Longitalea arenae
TTAATGAAACTCCTATATCTTGCTTTTAAAGATCAATCTGTTGGATGGATCGGTCCCATACATGGATGGAAACAACTTTATGCACAATTAGCTATTATCTTTGAAGACAGGATTAATCAACCGTAAACCCCACTGACACAGTTTATTGAATAGACCCTTTCCCAAATATGTACAGGCTTTTTTCAAATTTTAAATGGTATGTTTTAAATTTTAACCGCATCGTTTGCAATTGCAAACGGGGTGTTTCAAATTTGTACGGTATGGTTTGCAATTGCAAACGGGGTGTTTCAAATTTGTACGGTATCGTTTGCAATTGCAAAAGGGGTATTTCAAATTTGTACGGCATGGTTTGCAATTGCAAAAGGGGTGTTTCAAATTTGTACGGCATGGTTTGCAATTGCAAACAGGGTGTTTCAAATTAAAAAATGACTGTTTTAAGTTGTAAGACCAGGCCAATTGAGCTGAGATCTCCAGGACCCCTTACTTATTTCCGACCGTATACCCAAGGACTTCGCGGCCTTTTACCAGATTCACAACTTGTCCCCATATTTTACCGCGAATAAGCCAATTTGCATATTAGCAAATTAGCACATTCACCCTTTTCGTACCTTGCGCTCATGGAGCAGTATCTGGCACTTTTAAAGCATATAAAAGAGAACGGCGTTTATAAATCTGACCGCACCGGAACCGGTACCACCAGTTGTTTTGGCTACCAGCTGCGTTTTGATCTGCAACAGGGATTTCCGCTGGTAACCACCAAAAAACTGCATTTAAAAAGCATTATTCACGAGTTATTGTGGTTCCTGAAAGGGGAAACCAATATCAAATACCTGAAAGATAACGGGGTTAGCATCTGGGACGAATGGGCCAATGAACAGGGCGAGTTAGGACCCGTGTATGGCAAACAATGGCGCAGCTGGTCAGCAGGCGCGGGGGCAGAAACCATTGACCAGATCAGCGATGTGATCAGGCAGATCAGGACCAATCCCGATAGCCGCCGTTTGATCGTAAGCGCCTGGAATGTGGCCGACCTGCCAGCTATGGCGCTCATGCCCTGTCATGTATTGTTTCAGTTTTATGTAAGTCCGGCCCCCGATGGTACAGGCCGCGCCCGTTTGTCCTGCCAGTTATACCAGCGGTCGGCAGACGTATTTTTAGGCGTTCCCTTCAATATTGCTTCCTACGCATTATTGACCATGATGATCGCCCAGGTATGTGACCTGGAGCCCGGTGAATTCATTCATACCTTTGGGGATGTTCATATCTACAGCAATCATATGGAGCAGGTGAACCTGCAATTAAGCCGTACGCCCTACCCGTTGCCCACCATGCAACTTAATCCGGCGGTAAAGAACATCTTCGATTTCAAATACGAAGATTTTACCCTGCAGAATTATCAAAGCCATCCGGCCATTAAAGCGCCGGTGGCGGTGTAGAAGGCGGATAAACAGTCGGGAAGTATTATTGCTCAATTCATATTTAAATAGCTATGCTTTTATCTCAGGTGGTGGCAGCCGCTGACAACAATGCGATCGGGAAAAATAACCAGTTGTTGTGGACCCTGCCAAACGATATGAAATTTTTTAAGAACACTACCTGGGGTATGCCGGTGATCATGGGCCGAAAAACATATGAATCCCTGGGCAAACCATTGGCGGGCAGAACCAATATTATCATTACCCGCCAGCAGCAATGGCAACCCGAAGGCGTAATTGTCGTTCATGATATTGAAGAAGCCAAGGCAGCAGCCGCCGCAACCGATGCCAAAGAAGCATTTATCATCGGTGGCGGAGAAATTTACCGGCAAACACTGCCCATTACCCAGCGCGTGTATCTTACCCGTGTACATGCCAGTGTAGAAGGCGATACTTACTTTCCGGAACTAAATACAGCCGACTGGGAACTGCTTTCCCAACTCGATTTTACTGCCGATGAAAAACATGCCTACGCCTATAGCTTTCAGGTTTGGCAGCGAAAAGCAGTGAATGAAAATGACATTTGATATGTTTTCCACCTGGCAACTCCTGAAAAAATATGCAGATTATTACCTGAGCGCTTCGAATGGAAAAGGGCATGGCATTCATTCGCCTTTTGTTTATGAATTTGTGCGGCGGGTGCTCATCGATAAGCGGAATTTCTACGCTTATAACCAGGTGGAAGCGTTGCGCAGAAAATTGTTGCAGGATGAAACGCTGTTGCACGTGGAGGATTTTGGCGCCGGTTCTGCCATCACAAAAACCAATCAGCGGACTGTTGCTGCCATAACCCGGCATGCCGCCAAATCGAAAAAATGGGCGCAGCTGCTGTTCCGCATTGTAAATTATTATCAGCCATCAACGATCCTGGAGCTCGGCACCTCCATGGGCATTTCCACAGCTTACATGGCCCTGGCCAATCCAAAGGCGCGCATCATCACCGCCGAAGGAAGCAGCGCCATCGCAGCCCAGGCAAAAAAGAATTTTCAATCCCTCCAATTATCTTCCATTGAGCAGGTAACAGGTAATTTCGACGATACATTGCCGCGTATTCTTTCCAAGTTGCCCCGGCTCGACCTGGCCTTTATTGACGGCAATCACCGCTATGAACCCACCCTGCGGTATTTTGACCAGTTATTGCCTTCCCTGCATGCCGGCAGCATTGTGATCTTTGATGATATTCACTGGAGCGCCGATATGGAAAAGGCCTGGCAGGCGATCAGGGAAAATTCCGCCGTGCGGCTTTCCATCGATCTGTTCTTTGTTGGACTGGTGTTCTTTAGCGACCAGTTCAAGGTGAAACAACATTTTACCATCCGGTTTTAACGATGATTTAATGTAAGTTATTCCGGACAGTAGCATGTTGCAAAATAGCCGCTGCCTATATAGTGTAGCCATACAGGCCGCCTGTTCAATATTTCAAATGCCCCACAATAAAATGGCAATTCTGACGTAGCCATTTACATAACTCAAATTTTTCTTACCTTGAACCATATAACTACTACCTGATTATGACGATTGGAGTTTTAAGAGAACCATCCGAAGAAAGCCGCGTATCATTCCTGCCTGAAGCCATCATGGCCCTTACCAAAAAAGGCATTACTGTCGTAGTTGAATCAGGCGCAGGCGAAAAAGCCTTTCATAACGACGAAGAGTACCTTAATGCCGGTGCAGCTGTTAAAAGCAGGACAGAAGTTATTCAGTCATCCGACATCCTGGCAGCCATTCATCCTTTTCCGGAAGCGGCTGCCCTGTCATCGAAGATCATCATCGGCGTATATCAGCCTTTGTTCAATGTTTCCATAATGCAGCAATGGGCCAAACAGGGCATAACCACCTTCAGCCTCGATATGCTGCCCCGCACAACGCGGGCGCAAAGCATGGATGTGCTGAGCTCACAGGCCAATATTGCCGGTTATAAAGCCGTATTGCTGGCTGCCAATACCTATGGCCGCTATTTCCCCATGTTCATGACTGCTGCGGGCAGTATTGCGCCGGCAAAAGTGCTGATCCTGGGCGCCGGTGTGGCCGGATTGCAGGCAATTGCCACCGCACGCCGCCTGGGCGCCGTGGTAGAAGTGTTTGACACCCGCCCCGCGGTAAAAGAAGAAGTGATGAGTTTGGGCGCCAAATTCGTTGAGGTGGAAGGGGCTGCCGATGCATCCAAAGCGGGCGGTTATGCGGTTGAACAATCGGCCGATTACCAGCAACGCCAGCAGCAGCGCATTGCAGAAAGTATTGCGAAAGCCGACATTGTGATCACCACCGCACAGATCCCCGGCAAAAAAGCCCCTGTGCTGATCACTGAAGCGATGTTGCAAAGAATGCGTAAAGGGTCGGTGGTTATTGATCTTGCCGCTGCCACCGGTGGCAATACACCGCTTACAAAAAATAATGAAACCGTGCTGTACAATGGTGTGCACATTGTAG
Organism: Longitalea arenae; assembly: GCF_016924755.1. GTDB lineage: Bacteria > Bacteroidota > Bacteroidia > Chitinophagales > Chitinophagaceae > Niastella > Niastella arenae. Next base: position 3,906 of record NZ_JAFFJX010000010.1, read on the forward strand.
GCAATAGCAACCTCGCAGCTACCATGCCTTCCGACGCCAGTAAATTGTATGGCAAGAACCTGCTGAACTTCTTACAGCTCATCATTGATAAGGAAGGCAAACTTAACCTGAACTGGAACGACGACCTGGTAAAGGGGTGTTGTATCACGTTCAATGGAGAGATCGTACATGAAAGGATGAAAGGCCAATAACAATTTACAAACTTATTATATGGAAGCGATTCTTACCTGGATAGCAGATAATCAGCAGATGATCTACATTGTTATACTGATGATCTTCGTTGGTATTGAAGTGATCGGGCATGTGCCCAGTGTGTTGCATACCCCGCTGATGAGTGGCGCCAATGCCATCCATGGCGTGGTGATCATCGGGGCGATCATTGTTATGGGCAAGGCGGAGCACGATAATTACGTGGCGCTCATTCTCGGTTTCCTGGCAGTGGTGCTGGGTACCCTGAATGTGGTGGGCGGATTTGTCGTTACCGACCGTATGCTGGAAATGTTCAAGGGAAAAAAGAAAAGTTCTAAGTAAAGCAACAATTATGGAATTAAGTATACTAACCCTGTGTTATCTCGTAGGTTCAGTTACGTTCATTATAGGATTGAAGATGTTATCGAACCCGGCCACTGCCCGCAACGGGAACCTGCTGGCGGCCGCCGGTATGGCCATCGCTATCGTGGGAACGATCTTTTTGTATGAAGAAGACGGCAAAAAGCTGGGTAACTATGCCTGGATCTTCGGTGGAATTCTCGTCGGTGGTGTTATTGGCACTCTGGCCGCCAAAAAGGTTAAAATGACGGCCATGCCCGAGATGGTAAGTATGTTCAATGGAATGGGAGGGGCCTGTGCCGCGCTGATCTCGGCCGTTGAGTTCGATCACTTATATAAATCTTACAAGACCATTGATAGCGCCTGGCTGGCCGATTTTGTGCCTGCCGGCATGTACCTCACCATTATTGCCGGCGCCATTATTGGTAGCGTGTCCTTCGCCGGTAGTATGATCGCCTGGGGAAAGCTGAGCGGAAAAATAAAGGATTTCTCTTTCCGCGGTCAGCATATTGTAAACCTGCTCGTTTTATTACTCGTACTGGCCGCCGCTGTGTTTACCTATCAATACAATGTAGGGCTTGCGCTCATCCTTTTTTATACAACCGTTGGGCTGGCGCTTGTCTATGGCGTATTGTTCGTAATGCCCATTGGCGGGGCCGACATGCCGGTGGTTATTTCCTTATTGAATTCTTTTACCGGTGTTGCCGCCGCCTGTGGCGGTTTCTTATACAACAACAAGGTGATGTTAACGGGTGGCATCCTGGTGGGCGCCGCCGGTACCCTGCTCACTATTCTCATGTGTAAGGCCATGAACCGGTCGCTGAAGAATGTACTGATCGGTTCTTTTGGTGGCAGCAGTGCTGCTGCCGCCGGTAAAAAAGACCAGGGTGCTTATAAGGAGATCACGCTGAGCGATACCGCTGTGGTGATGAGCTATGCCAATAAAGTGTTCATCGTGCCGGGTTATGGACTGGCGGTAGCGCAAGCCCAGCATGCCTGTCATGAGCTGGAAAAATTACTCGAAAGCAAAGGCGTTGAAGTGAAGTATGCCATTCACCCCGTAGCAGGCCGTATGCCGGGCCATATGAACGTATTGCTGGCGGAAGCTGATGTCAGCTATGATAAGCTGCTCGAGATGGAACAGGCCAACGACGAGTTCTCTACGACCGATGTAGTGCTGGTGCTGGGGGCTAACGATGTGGTGAATCCTGCTGCCAAAACGGATCCGGCTTCTCCTATTTACGGCATGCCCATCCTCGATGTAGAACTGTCGAAAAACGTGATCGTGAACAAACGCAGTATGAAACCGGGTTATGCTGGTATTGAGAACGATCTTTTCTTTCAGCCAAAAACGTCGATGTTGTTCGGCGACGCCAAAAAAGTATTGCAGGACCTCATCGGCGAGATCAAAAATCTATAATTCATCCCTCAAATAGTAAAGGCTCCCTCTGCGGGGGACACTAAACGCACCCGCCAGGCCGTTATAAGGGCTGCACGGCCGGGCGATTTTTGCCAATGCCGGCGTTTCAATTGTTCAAGGGATTGTAAAAGAATCATTTACAATCGTCATAAGCACATATATTTTCCACTGTATTAGTGGTAATTAATAGTTAATCGTACATTATGATCACAAAAAGAGCTTATCTCGTACCCATTGTTCTTTTAATTACCTGCCAGATCGGTAAAGCGCAAGGTGGTGGTGAATTTACCAAAGTAGATGATTCTGCCGTGTCAAAGCCTAAAAGTAATCTCACCTATGAGTACCAGTACCTGAACGATGATCATACCGAGGGTATTGAAAAATCTTTCCTGTTCGGCCAACTGAAAACGGAGATCCATTTCAAGGAAAAAGGCAAATTCCAGTTTGCGAAATCATATGATACCAAAACCGGCCGCTTGATAAAAACGGATACCATTGTTAACTTCAATAAGCTGGTAGGCACTACCACTACTTATTATCCCAATGGAAATCCCAAAGAGCAGGAGCACCGCGATACCAGTGGCGCCGTTGACCGCTACTGCTCCTATTTTCAAAACGGGGGAAAGAAGGTGATCATTCACTACAAAAACGGTAAAAGGAATGGTCTCTTAACAGAATATAACCCGAATGGCACGGTGAAAGAGACCGGAACCTATGTGAACGATAAGCGGGAAGGCACCTTCAAGTTTTATGACGTACGCGGTAACCTGATCACTTCCCGGAAATTCAAGGCCGACAAGGTCGTTAAATAACGAAACTTACTCATACTTACCTGTAATGCCGTCTCATCCCGCTCATCCGGGAAGACGGTATTTGCATTTTAGGGCCATGGAGGCCGCCAGGAACCCATTAGCGCATTATTTCATAGTTTTGCCGGGTGCAAGTTCCTCAACAACTTCTTGATTCTTTAACCGGCGTAGCAGGCTTCCATAAAGAAGCATTTATTCAGGTGCATGAAAGCGGAGAGCAGGTCACTTCGATCCGGGTAAATCCAGGCAAATGGTCAATGGTGAATGGTGAATGGTCAAAAAATATTGGCCTTCCGCCCGTACCTCAGCAGTCCCTCAACCTCGCGTCTGCAACAAAGATCCCCTGGTCGTCATCCGGCTATTACCTGCCCGAAAGGCCGGCATTTATCTTCGATCCCCTCATTCATGCGGGTGCTTATTACGTGCAGGAGGCATCCAGTATGTTCCTGGAGCAGGCAATGCTTCAAACAACGGATCTCCAGCAGCCTTTGCGCGTGCTGGATCTTTGTGCGGCGCCTGGCGGTAAATCGACCCTGCTGCAATCCCTGATCAGCGCCGGTAGTTTACTGGTGAGCAATGAAGTGATCAAATCACGGGCAGCCATACTGGAGGAGAATTGTATCAAGTGGGGCGGGGCCAATGTGATCGTTACCAATGCAGACCCGTCGGCCTTTGAGCGGCTTCCCAATTTCTTCGATGTGATCGTTATCGATGCGCCCTGCTCGGGATCGGGTTTGTTCCGGCGTGAGCCTGAAGCGATCGGGGAGTGGAGCGAACAAAATGTAGCGCTTTGTTATCAGCGGCAGCAGCGCATTCTTGCTTCGGCGCTGCCAGCGTTGAAAGAAGGTGGCGTGCTGATCTATTCTACCTGTTCTTATTCGAAGGAAGAAGATGAAGATATAGCCGACTGGCTCATGGATACGTTTACCGTTGACAGTTTGCCTTTGCAAACAAATGCTTCCTGGGGCATTGTGGAAACGAGATCCGACAAACACCAGGCCTGCGGTTATCGCTTTTTCCCCTATAATACAAAGGGCGAAGGCTTTTTCATCAGTTGTTTCCGCAAGCAGGAAAGTGGCAGCCATAGTGCAAAACCACCTAAGAAATCTTTGTTGCAAAAGGCATCCAGGAATGAATTGGCCATTATACAACCCTGGCTGCAGCCCGGTTCACCCATGCAGTTATGGAAGCAGAAAGAAGAGCTGCTGGCTTTTCCGCAACAGCTCGAAAAGGACCTGCTCACGGTTGTAGAGCATATATATGTACGCCGCGCCGGTATCGCTTTAGGTAAAATTGCCGGGAATGACCTGTTGCCTGATCACGCCCTGGCCTTGAGCACTATTATCAGTCCCTCAATTGTTGCAGTAACGTTAAAAAAGGACCAGGCCATCCAGTATTTGCGGCGGGAGGAGATCAGTGTGTCTGCATTACATAAGGGCTGGACCCTTGTGCAATATGAGCACTACAATGTAGGATGGATAAAGGTGCTGGCGAACAGGATCAATAATTACTATCCGCAGGAGTGGCGCATTCTAAAAAGGGCGGATGCGGGCGATGTATAATTATCCCCGTTGGCGCTAATTAAAAAATATGGTGCATCTTTGCAAACGAATATGAAATGCATAGCCTATGTTGAAGATTAAAGGATTATTAATATTCGCGTTTCTTATACTCACACAATCTGTATGGTCACAATCTGATATGACTGTACAGGGAAGCTCTCCTGATCTTTACCTGCTGCATACGGTTCAAGCCAAAGAAACCTGGTATGGGATAGGACGTATTTACAATATATCCCCTAAGGAAATTGCTACCCTGAGTGGTGTTACAATGGATAAACTGAGCATCGGGCAGCAACTGAAAGTGCCGCTGTCGGCTCACAATTTTACACAGGATGGAAAGAAGGGCGCCGATGAAGTATTTGTTCCCGTTTACCATATCGTACAGGAGAAAGAATGGATGTACCGTATCAGCCAGAACCATAACAAGATCCCGGTGGAAACCCTGGAAAAATGGAACAGCGTGACCAACGATCACCTGCAGGCCGGTATGAAACTGGTGGTAGGATATCTGAAGGTTAAGACGGCGCAGTCACCACTGGCTGCCACCGGGCTGAAGAAAATAGTGATCCCTACAACGCCTCCTGCTGCCACCGGTACCAAACCAGCCACTGAAACCGTAGCCCAGGGCGGGAAACCAGCCGAACCCAAAGCGGTAGAAACAAAACAGGAAGAGCCCAAAGCGGTCGAGGCTAAAAAAGAAGAGCTGAAGAAAGAGGAAATGAAGAAAGAGGATGCCAAAAAAGAGATAGGCGCTCCGCCACCGAGCGAAGAAAAAACGTCAAAAACATCGGTGCCGGTTACACCGGCCACTGAGGCCAGCTACACCGGGGCGAAAGGCGGATATTTCAGATCGATGTACAGCGGCGCTGGTAAATCAACGGCCGGTAATGCGGGCATCTTCAGAAGCACCAGCGGCTGGAAAGATGGAAAGTATTATGCGCTCATGAACAATGTACCGGTGGGCACTATAGTAAAGATCTCTTACAATTCTACCAATAAATCAATTTACGCGAAAGTGCTGGGGCAATTACCCGAAATGCGCGAAAGTGTTGGACTTACCGTTCGCCTGAGCGATGCAGCGGCTGCCGAGCTGGGCGCTGAGATGGGTAAGTTCTATGTGGATGTAACTTATTAATTTCTTGTGTTCTTATTACTTGATGCTATTGTGGCTAGTTGAAAAAATGGGATAATTAGCCAATATGCTGATGTGCTAATGAATACAGTTGTATTTTATCAGCACATCAGCACATCAGCTAATCAGCACATCAGCCAATCAGCACATCAGCACATCAGCTAATCAGCAAATCAGCTAATTAGCCCTGTATCCCCTGAGAAACTCTTCCACCGTCATCTTCTTCTTTCCCTCGAGCTGCAATTCGGTAACATAGATGTAGCCGTCGGCGCCGGCGAATCTTAAAAAAGTCTTTTGATCGGTCTCGACACTGCCTGCTGTTTTGGGGGAACTATGCAGTTCCTTCTTGGCCTTATAAATTTTGAGCGTCTTATCGTTCAGGTAGGTAAAAGCTGCCGGGTAAGGGGATAAGCCCCGGATGAGATTATAAATGGCTGCAACCGGTTGGTTCCAGTTGATCTTACAGGTTTCCGTGAAGATCTTGGGCGCATGTTTAATGGTTACACCATGGGTTGCCGCTTGTTCGCCGGTCAGGGGTAACGGGTTACAATCTTTTTGTGGTGTTCCAACCAGGGTCCCTTTTGCCAAACCCTCAACGGTTTTTACCAATAATTGTGCGCCGATCTCTTTCATGCGGTCATGCACTTCACCGGCGGTCTCATCATCGGCGATGGGAAAGCTGGCCTGCATCAGGATGTCGCCGGTATCAATTTCATGTTGCAGTTTAAAAGTAGTAACGCCGGTCTCTTTTTCTCCATTGATCACGGCCCAGTTAATGGGTGCTGCCCCGCGGTATTGGGGCAGTAAAGAACCATGCAGGTTGATGGTTCCCATGGGCGGCATATTCCATACCACCTCGGGCAACATGCGAAAAGCAACCACGATCTGCAGGTCGGCCTGTAAACTTTTGAGTGTTTCCAGGAAATCAGGATCTTTTAATTTCACCGGTTGCAGAACAGGTAACTGTTTTTCTACCGCATATTTCTTGACGGCGCTTTCCGTTAATTTCATGCCCCTGCCTGCCGGTTTATCGGGCGCAGTGATGACCGTTATGATATTACAACCGGCCTGTACCAATGCATCCAGGGAGGCAACGGCAAATTCAGGCGTGCCCATAAAGATAATTCTGGGACTATTATTTGTGTATGCTTTGTTTTCTGCCATTTCTTATTTTAAGGTTCAGGTACAAGGTTTAAAATCAATAGGCAACGGGCAACAGGCAAGCTCGATGTTCAGCCGCTCCTGGCATTTGACAATTGGCAATGGCCAATTCATTTGCAAATGTCATTAAAAAACTTTTATTGGCTGCCCGAAATTAATCCTGTTACTTTGCAGCATAGGGAATTGGGCTTTTTTATCTGCTCGCTTCTGTTCATTTGAAAGGTCAAAAGCATGCTGCGATGTGGTTCAGACAGTTGGTTTCCTGATAAATTCTTAACACAAAAATGTTTGTATGCAACAAGTAAAAAGCGGCGATACTGTAAAAGTTCATTATCATGGCCGTTTAACCGATGGCACCACCTTCGACACATCTGCCGGCCGCGAACCCCTGCAGTTTGAGGTTGGAAGCGGTATGGTGATTGCCGGTTTCGACAATGGGGTAATGGGAATGCATGTGGGTGATAAAAAAACGATTCAAATCCCTGTAGAAGAAGCATACGGTCCTAAAAATCCAGATATGATCGTTGCCTTCCCTGTCAGCGAATTTCCCCAGGATATGGAGTTGGAAGTAGGCATGCGTTTGAATATGACCAATTCAGAAGGACATGTAATTCCTGTTGTGGTCACTGAGATCGGTCAGGAGAATGTAATGCTGGATGCTAACCATCCCTTAGCCGGCGAAGACCTGGTATTCGATATTGAACTGGTTGAGATCGGAGCACCGCCTTCCCGCATCATTATGCCGTAAATACAGAAGTAAGAAATAAGCAGTAGGAAGTAAGAAGAACTTAAGTTTCTTACTTCCTATTTATTTTTTGTGCCCCTGCCTCACTTTGTTCTTCATACCTCTTGCCTCGTACATCTTGCCTCGCAAGCCTGTAACCTCACGATATACCTGTTGCCGAAGTGCATCTTTACAACTATCCTTCGTAGTTTTCCTATCTTGACATGCCCGGCTTTTTTTTCTATTTTGCCGCGATAATTTATACCCTATGATACAAACCACGAAACGCCTCGTTGCGTGTGCACTATTTATCTGTTTATCCGGTATCGTTCATGCCCAGGACCAAGCAGCCGCTGCTGCACCAGACCAGCCATTACCACCTTCTGATTCCGTTATTGCCGCTCAAAATGCGATACGCTTTGCCGATAGTTTGGTAAAGGCCGATTTTTACACCGACTGGAACACATACCTTAATTTAAGTATGGCCAGCGCCATTAAATATTATGGCGGAAAAGAGGGCTATAAAGAAAGCGCTGTCATTGCCCATTACCGTAATGAACCTAAAACCGAAGAAAAGCCGCAAACACTGCGGTTGGTGTCTATGATGAACGACATTGAGACCTGGCAATGTGTAATTGAGAAATCACGTGACTGGTGGGATGAATCCCGGGGAAAGGTAAAGACCACCACCTACCTGGTTGGTGAGTCAACCGATAATGGACAAACCTGGAAATTCATTGATGTAAGCCATAACTCGCTGCAGAACATCGTATACATTATGCCTTCTATTTTCGGTACCCTGGAAATCCCTGAAAGTAAGACCATCTATGTTGACGAAGTGGCTGCCCTCGAAGCAGCACAGGCAGCCCAGCAAGCGGCAAAACCAACGGTGAAAAAGAAACCGGTAGCTAAAAAGCCGGCTAAGTAATTTGAGAATTCAAAGATTTAGCGATCTTGAGATTTCGGGATTTAGAGATTTTGGGATTTCGGGATTTAGAGATTTCGGGATTTTGAGATTTCGGGATTTAGAGATTTGGCGGAAAGTTCAAACCTGGGCAAATCGCAAAATCTCTAAATCTCAAAATCAGAAATCAGAAATCAGGCTTTCTTCCTTCCATAGAGCCAGCCCAGCCATATGCCCACCAGGGCCCACCCAACAATACAATCTATGAAATAGGCCATCAGGTCGAAGCCCTTGTACCAGATATGATTCGTATAAGGAATATTGAAGAAAACGATCATGCCGACGAACAGGGCAGAAATAAAAATGGCGGTAAAGTTCAGCGCATTCATGCGGCTGATGATGGCGCAGAAAAAAGCTACGATCAACATATCTACGATCAGCCCCCGGATCATGTTAGCGCCCATCGACATGTTGAACGACTGGTGATAGGTCACCATTGCCCAGGGCTTGCCTTCCATGGTCTTCATTAATTTTTCATGTTCTTCCATAGAAGCATCGGGTGGTAAAGAAGGCATCATGTACTGCCCTTCTTTATCGATCTGCGTGCTCAATGTGCTCATGATCGCATCCTGTTTGGGAGTATACTGGTAGGCGTTGTAATGCAGGTTCAGCACCATCCAGGAAAGAAATTGCCATATGAACAAAAGAATGCCGCCGACAAAGGCGCCAAGAAGTAATTTTTTCATAAATGGGCCAGCTTTAGTTTGGAATAAGGTAGAAAGATTTATCCGATTTTACAAATATGTTATGCGCTGGTGCTAACGGTATTTACATATGCTTTTTCATACACAGTATAGAACAGCAACAACGTAAGCGCAAACAGCACGGTGGCAATGAATGAACCTTCCAGGCCAAAGGCGCCGCCCGTTAACCACCAGGGTCCATGTAAGGCTGGTTGTAATATACCCTGTAAGGGCAGCCCGCTGACTTCATAGCCCAGTACCGGGCCCTGAAAAAAGTTCCAGCTGAAATGAAAGCAGATCGCAAACCAGAGATTGCGGGTATAGATGAAGTTGATGCCCAGCAGCGCACCGGCTAATAACAAATTAACAGTTGCTATGGAAGTGATACCCGGATTGCCTGTATGCGCCAGCATAAATAATGCCGCGGATATGAACAAGGCAGCCCACTTGTTCATCGATTCCATCAGGTTATTGAGGATATAACCGCGGAATACCATTTCTTCCGTAAGGGCGATCAATGCCATTAAGATAAGTCCCATAAAAAGGTCGCTGCCATGAACATGTGCTGCCGTCCACGCCAGCTTATCCGTGGCGGCCAGCAGCAGGGTGGCGCTGCCGGTTAAAACAATGCCGAGGCTGAAACCGGTCAGGGCATCGCCTTTGTACCCCAACCAGGAGAAACCGAGGCTGTTCACCGGTTTGCGGTCGATATAGCGCCGGAAGATCACCGTTAGTGTAATGGAAAGTGCGGCGGTGATAATAAGTGAAAGGATCACCAATTGCCCCTTGAGCTCGTTCACTGGCGTTTTAGGCTGATCAGTGGCGGCGGGCACTATGACAATAAACCCGGCCAGCACTCCTGCAAGTATTGAGCAAAGCAGAAACACGAACAGGAGCAGGAGGGCGCGTATCCAGCCTTGTTTTATTGCGGGGGCCAAACTGCCGCTAGCCATAGGCTCATAAGTTGAAGCGATAATTGAGTTATCTTGCCAAAAATACAGCTTACATGTTTACCAATTATAGTTTTACCGTACGGGAAAGGTTTTTGCGATATGTACAGATAGACACGCAAAGTGATCCGCAATCTGCTTCCTGTCCCTCTACCGAAAAGCAAAAGGACCTGAGCCGTTTGCTGGTGCAGGAATTAAAGGCCATGGGGGTTGCCGATGCGGAGCTCGATGAGCATGGTTATGTGTATGCCACCATTCCGGCAAATACGGCAAAGCAGGTGCCTGTTATTTGTTATTGCGCGCATGTTGATACGGCGCCTGATTGTACTGGACAGGGCGTAAAACCGATCGTACATTCCAATTATGATGGCGGCGATATTGTATTGCCCGACGACCCTTCGCAGGTTATTTCGCCCACGGATCATCCGTATTTGGGGAAGAAGAGAGGGGAGGATATTATTACCGCCAGCGGCACCACCCTGTTGGGCGCTGATGATAAGGCGGGTGTTGCGGTGATCATGGATATGGCACATTTTTTTATGACCAACCCCGGCATTCCGCATGGCGCCATCAAGATCCTGTTCACACCTGATGAGGAAATAGGCCGCGGTGTAGATAAGGTTGATCTCAAAAAACTGGGTGCGCAGTTTGCATATACCCTCGATGCCGGCGAACGCGGCGCGTACGAAGATGAAACTTTTTCCGCCGATGGCGTTACGATCACCTTTCATGGAATAAGCGCCCATCCCGGGTATGCCAAGGATAAACTGGTGAATGCGATGAAAGTGGCGGCTGCTTTCCTGGAGTCATTACCAAAAGAGCTGTCGCCCGAAACAACGGAAAAACGCCAGGGCTTTGTGCACCCCGTTCGCATAAATGGCATTGCCGAGAAAGTGACGCTGGAATTCATCATCCGCGATTTTATTACCGCTAAACTCGCCGGCTATGAAGATCTGTTAAAGGAAAAGCTGGCATCGACCCTCCAACGTTTCCCCGGCGCAAAAGCCGATTTTGCGGTGAAAGAGCAATACCGTAATATGAAAGAAGTGCTGGATAAACATCCGCAGGTTTCAGCTTATGCAAAAGAAGCCATAAAACGGGCCGGTGTGCCATTGATCGAAATGAGCGCCCGGGGTGGAACGGATGGATCGCGCCTGTCGTTTATGGGATTGCCCTGTCCGAACATTTTTACCGGTGAAATGGCTTTTCATGGCAAGCATGAATACGTGAGCGTTCAGGACATGCAGAAAAGTGTTGAGACGATCGTGCACCTGGCTTGTATCTGGGAGGAAACAACCTAGGATTTTGGGATTGCGGGATTTAGAGATTTCAGGATTGGAGGATTGCGGACAAAATCTCAAAATCTCGAAATCGGGAAATCGGGAATTTTGTTTATGAGGGTCTTAGTTGCATATAGTATCTTATTCTTCTGTTACGAAGCTGCCATTGGTCAAAATTTGTTGGCAAACGGCGGTTTTGAAGATGAGAACATTTGCGTTGAATATATCAAGAACTGTGCGCCGGAAGCCTGGATAGGAACTTCATTAACTGCCAACTATTATTTCGACGCCACGCAAAAAGGCGCCGTCAAAGCCCATACCGGCATTCACTACATTGGCCTTACGGCCGGCAGCCTGGCGATGGAGGGCATCCGCAATTTTATAAGGACCCGTTTGTTATGCGGTCTGCGGGCCGGGCAACAATATAAGCTGAAAATGTATGTGCGCTCCCCGCATCATATCCTCGATAGTATCGGCATCTATTTCTCGGCGCAGGATTATTTATTCGAGAAAAGACATTTCAGGTTCATTAAGCCGCAGTTGTGGAGCATCAACGGAATGGACACAACGAAGAACCCCGCAGTCTGGCAAAAAGTGGAATTATTATACACCGCCGATGGTACCGAGGGATATATTGCCATCGGCAACTTTAAACGGATCGACTATGCCGGTATTCAACACGCTGAATACCGCCATGATTATTATATTTTTTTAGATGATATTTCTCTAACGCCGGTTGATGCCAATGAGAAATTATGCTTTCAGGCCGATAGTGTGCGGCGTGCCATTTATGAAGAGAACGAACGGCACAGCTACCTGGTGCGAAAAGTGTATGAATACCGCCGTAATCCACCACCGGTACTGCCATTGCCGAAGACTGCCCAAAAAAAAGTGCAACATATCGACACCCTTGTAATTCCTGATATCTTTTTTGCTACCGGCAGTTATGAATTGTCACCGCTGAGTTTTCATTTGCTCGACAGCTTTGCCAGTAAGTTATCCCTGCCCGTGATCGATTCAATGATCGTGGAGGGACATACAGACAGCACCGGCAAACTCGCGCTTAATGAAGCCTTGTCGTTGAAGCGCGCCGAATCGGTCAAAAAATACCTGGCCGGCAAAGTGGCGGGGCTCGATGCCAGGACCATCACCCGGGGTTTTGCTTACTGGCGGCCGGTGCGGAGTAACAAAACACCTAAGGGAAGACAGCTTAACAGGCGGGTAGAGATCTTTCTTTATAAAGATGAACGGTGAGTGACCGGTTGGTAGCGAGCCCATTGCCCATTGCCCATTGCCCATTGCCTATTGCTCATTGCCCATTGCCCATTGCTCATTGCCTATTGCCCATTCACCATTCACCAAAAAAGCCACCGAATTTTACTCCGATGGCTTCTTTCATCCCACATGGTGGTACGGTTTTACTGCTTTATTACAGTCTTACTAAACATATCAGCCCCGCTCTTGAAAACAATATGATACAGCCCGCTGGTTAAACCACTCATATCTACATTTGAAATAACCGCATTGGCGAATAATTTTATGTCTCTCACCAACTGACCATTGGCATTCACAATTTGAATAAGACCATTGGTGCCTACTTTCGGGTGCTGGATCATCAACACATTTTTAACCGGGTTGGGCGACAAGCTGATATTCATCGTGAGTTTGCTTTTTAAACTGATGATATAGCTCAGTTTGAAGCTGCCGTCTGTTTCGATCATTTTCAGCCTGTAATAGCCCTGCACGGAAACCGGTTGATGATCGGTAAAACTGTAGGTTTTCTGGTTGGCAGCTTTCACGGAACCGATAGCGCTAAAGGTTCTGCCATCCGTACTTCTTTCAATGACATAGCTGGTGATGCCGTGTTCGTCAACCGTATTCCAGATCAGTTTTGTGCTTAATCCTTCTTCGCTGGCATTGAAGCTGGTGAGCCGAACAGGCAGGGGAGCGCCGGCAGGGCTTAAGGTAACCCATGCTTCGGCAGAGTTTGCACCTGCAGCAACCCGGAAACCATCATATTCGGCATCAGGAGAATTATCATCATCGCTTTGAGAGACTTTCAGGGCATTCAGCAGGCTGCCATAGGCAACTTCGCCCGTATTCAATTGCGAAACTTCAGCAGTATCAATGGAAGGCTCCTGCGTTAATGAAGGGTTGACCCATAAATATACGTCGTCATTGCCGCCACCTGGTACCACATCATAACGCATCACGATCAGGTAGGTAGTACCATACATGTAGCCCGTAGACGTATAATTCGGGTTTGCGCTGCCTACCGCTACGCCAAATTCAATAGCGGTGCTCGATCCATTTCTTTCACCTATATAGAACTGTGCCGGAAAAGCGTTGGCAGCGGTATCGGCAAGCGCAATGGAGTACTCAGGCCCGCCATTGAATTGGCTGGCGTAGGATACCCGTACTAAAAACGACATGAAAATTGTTTTCGCGGAACTTGTATTTATGCCAACAGAGAAAGGTTTGTGTGGGTCGGTTCCGTTCACTGAAGCCACTGACATATATTGGCCGCCGCTTGTATAACCGGGTAGGGTAAGCGGATTAAAGTTGTTTACCTGTACGTCGAAACCACTTCCTTTTTGTACCCAGCCATTCTGGTTTCCCAACGGGTTGGTGTAACCGGTGAAGTTTTCGTTGATAACCAATTGTGCTTTTGAAGCCAGGGCAATAGCAGATACCATGAGCAAAGAGTAGATCTTTTTCATTTCAGTTGATTTTGGATGAATTAAAATTAGGGATGGCCCCAGAGGAATTGGAGGAAACGCTTTTCTGCTACATGTTTGTAGAAAAGACTAATCGGAGGTCTTCAAAAGGATTAATGAAAAGAAATATCCCGGATGGTTTTGATTATTATGGTGCTGGAGTTTCGAAAGGATCTGTGGTAGAAGTAAGCTGATGTAAAAATATATTGCCTTTTTTTAAGATGCAATAGGATGCCGGCTTTCTTGACATTGATCAAACCCGCAGTACATGGGAATCGAAATTTGCTTACATTACGATCATGCCATTGTCAACCTGTCTATGAAACAGGTTACACCATTCGTTCCCGCCTTTACCCACATGCTGTGCGCACCCCTGGCCGGGTATTCACAAAAACCTGGTCGCCAATGGCAGTTTTGAAGACGCCAACCTCTGCGCCGAATTCCATAAGTATTGAGCTAAAAGGAACTGAAGAACTGACTAACTATTCATTAAGCAACTTCTTTCGTATAGACCTGATGATGAGTTCGGCATGCTCACGGCTGTTCTCAATAAACCAAACATGCGTTTTCATACCACCGCATACCACGCCGGCCAGGTAAATATTCGGCATATTCGTTTCCATGCTCTCAGGATTATAAACAGGCTGCATCACTTCATCGTCCGATAATTGAATACCTACCTGCTGCAGGAACGCACAGTTCGGCTGGTAACCGGTCATAGCGATCACATAGTCATTTTCAATAGTGACCGTTCCTTCCGGTGTAAGAATATCTACCTCTTTTTCGCGGATGGCCACTAAGGAGGAATGCGTATACGCTTTAATGCTGCCTTCTTTGATGCGGTTCTCGATATCGGGTTTAACCCAGTATTTCACCCGCTTGCCAATGCCTTCATGGCGGATGACCATACTTACTTCAGCACCCTTGCGCCAGGTTTCCAGGGCAGCGTCTACCGCCGAGTTGCTGGCGCCCACCACCACCACTTTGTGCATGGCATAAAAATGCGGGTCCTTATAATAGTGAACCACCTTCGGCAGGTCTTCGCCGGGGATATTCATCTTAACAGGGATATCATAAAAACCGGTCGCGATCACCACAAAAGTGGCGAGATAGTTTTGTTTGCTGGTAACCACCTGGTATTTGCCATTGCTGCCGGTAATTTCTTTCACTTCTTCCTGCAGGTGAATGTTGAGCTTATTGCTGGTGGCTACCCTGCGGTAATATTCCAATGCCTCCGGACGGGTAGGTTTGATGTTGCTGCTTACGAAAGGGATGCCGCCTATTTCCAGCTTATCGGAAGTAGAGAAAAAGGTCATATTCATGGGATAATTGTACAGCGAGTTCACCAGGCAGCCTTTTTCCAGGATGCAATAATGTAAACCGGCTTTTTTCGCTTCCAGGCCACAGGCCAAACCTATAGGGCCGCCGCCCACGATGATGATGTCGAATTGATTGGTTGGATTCATTATGCCAAAGTTAATTCTTAGTCTTTTAGTTGCGTTTGTCTTAGTTCAGGGCCCAGTCTCCTGAGGTAAGTTACCTGTCGCCGGTTACCGGTTGCCAGTCGCCGGAAAAGCCGGCTACGACTGAAAAAAGCTACCTTGTAAAACCAAAAGAACCATGCCATGGTTCAGGCTTTCATTGTTTGGGCGGCGATTGGCAAAGCGCCGGTAACCGGAAACCGGCAACCGGCGGCTTTTTATAATTTGCAAATCTTCCCTTTTCACGCTACTTTCATTAATTAAAATTTAATCTTATGGATTTGTTAGCGTCCTATTGGTATGTCATTGTGATCATACTCTTTTTATTTGCCGGTTTGAAGACCATCAACCAGGGCTTTGTTGGGGTAGTGACCATGTTTGGAAAATACCGCCGGGTACTAAACCCTGGCCTGAATTTTTTAATACCCTTCCTGGAACAGATCAGCCGCCGGGTAAGTATCCAGAACCGTTCCGTGGAGATGGAGTTCCAGGCAGTGACTTCCGACCAGGCCAATGTGTATTTTAAAAGCATGTTGCTGTACTCGGTGCAGAATGCCGATGAAGAAACCATAAAAAAAGTTGCCTTCAAATTCCTGAGCGAGCGCGACCTTATGCAGGCGCTCACCCGCACCATTGAAGGTACCATCAGGTCATTTGTGGCCACCAAACGCCAGGCCGAGATCCTGGGCCTGCGCAAGGAGATCGTAGAGTATGTTAAAGAGCAAATAGACCATCTGCTGGAAGAATGGGGATATCACCTGCTCGACCTGCAGATCAACGATATTACATTCGATAAAGCGATTATGGACAGTATGAGCAAGGTGGTGGCCAGTAATAACCTTAAAGCCGCGGCAGAGAATGAAGGCCAGGCCCTGCTGATCACTAAAACAAAATCGGCTGAAGCAGAAGGTAATGCCATCAAAATTGCGGCTGAGGCTGAACGTACAGCTGCCCAGTTACGCGGTCAGGGGGTAGCGTTGTTCCGTGAAGAAGTAGCCCGCGGTATGAGCCAGGCAGCCGAACAAATGAAACAGGCAAACCTCGATACGAATGTGATCCTGTTCAGTATGTGGACGGAAGCCATTAAGAATTTTGCCGAAGTTGGCAAGGGTAATATCATTTTCCTCGATGGCAGCAGTGAAAGCATGCAGCGCAATATGCAGCAGATCATGGCGATGATGCAAATGAAGGGCGATCCGGATCAGCGCCGGAATTAACGATTTATTGGCTGTACAATTATGACTATCAGGTAATTCAATTAGCAAACTTTTAAGAAATATTAAATCGTTCGATTCGTTTTAGGCACACATTTGCCTACATTTACACCATTGTTGATTTTAAAAAAATATCTGGATGAATTGGTTTTTTTTACAAGTTACCAATCCCGCTACCACTTCCGTCGCCGATTCTTTGACAAGAGCCACTCCAGCTGGCGCCCAGGACGCCCAAACCATGAATGTTATGGAGCTTCTGGCAAATGGCGGTCCCCTCATGATACCCCTGGGATTGTTGTTCGTACTGGCTGTCTTCTTCTTTTTTGAAAGGCTCATTGCCATCCGCAAGGCCAGTAAGATCGATCCCAACTTCATGTACATTATACGGGATAATATTTTAAGTGGAAATGTATCAGCAGCCCGGTCAATGGCCAAGAATACCTCAAACCCTGTTGCCCGCATTATCGATAAAGGCTTGCAACGGATCGGTAAACCCATCGATGCCATTGAAAAGAGCATGGAAAATGTAGGCGTTCTCGAAGTGTATAAAATGGAGCGTAACCTGTCAGTCTTATCGCTGGTTTACGGTATTGCGCCTATGTTCGGGTTCCTCGGAACCATCTTTGGTATGTTGCAATTGTTCTATAATATCAATGCATCGGGTGAGTTTACACCAGCCCAGATCGCAGGTGGTATCTATACAAAAATGATCACGTCTGCAGCCGGGTTGATCATCGGTCTGCTCGCTTATGTGGCTTATAACTTCCTGAATGCGCAGATCGATAAAACGGTGAACCGCATGGAAGTGGCCAAAGCCGAGTTCATGGATATTTTGCAGGAGCCAACGAGATAGTTGATGCAATCTTCATCCTTATACATTATACCTTAAACGTTTCAAAAAATGAGTATAAGAAGAAGACTTAGAACACATGGAGAGATGCATGCAGGAGCCTTGAATGATATCCTGTTCATCCTGTTGTTCTTCTTCCTTATTGTATCAACCCTGGCCAATCCGAATGTGATCAAGCTGTCGCAGCCAAAGGCCAAAAGTGATACAAAAGCCAAACAAACGGTAATCGTGAATATAAAACCTACCGGGGAATATATCATCAACGGTAAACAGATCAGTATTGAAGAAATGAGGACCTTCATTCAGCCTTATGTGCAGAAAGATTCAACGCAGGCAACAATAGCGATCAATGCCGATAAAACCGTTCCGCTCGAGAATGTAGTGGCGGTGATGCGCGTAGCCCGCGATCTCGGTGCACGATCAACGCTGCTGGTAGACACGAAGGTCAATTAGCTGATTAGCTGATGTGCTGATTTGCTAATGAATACAAAAACAGAATTAGCTGATTAGCTGATGTGCTGATTTGCTAATGAATACAAAAACAGAATTAGCTGATTTGCTGATGTGCTGATTTGCTAATGAATGCAAAAAACATAACTAAATGATGCTCGATTATCGGAACTGTATTTCCATTAGCACATTAGCATATTAGCAAATTAGCACATTGGTTTTCATTATCACATTGATCATCCTGTCTTTCCCCTGAAAATCCTTCTTCACTTCAGCCACAAAGCCTTTCGATTCAAACAAGGTTTTTGTGCGTTCGCCCAGATCTTCGTGAATTTCGGCGAAGAGGGCGCCGCCGGGTAATAGATACTGTTGCGCAAAGCAGGCCATGGCATCATAGAATACCAGCGGATCTTCATTGGGCACGAATAGAGCCAGGTGTGGCTCATAGGCCAGCACATGCTGCAACATGCTGCTTTGATCGCTATGCGGTATATAAGGCGGGTTGCTTACAATGATATCGACTGCGGGCAGGCCAGGCCAGGTCCTGGGATCCAGGAAATCGGCCTGCAAAAAATGAACATCGGCGCCATGGGTGCTTGCATTACGGGCAGCTACCGCCAGCGCAGCTGCGCTCACATCACAGGAATACACTTCTGCCTGAGGAATTTTCTTTTTAAGCGCCACGGGAATACAACCGCTTCCTGTGCCTATATCGAGGATGCTGAGGGAAGAAGATCCATTGGCTTTCGCAACTTCGTCATTCGGTTTCAGGCTTTTATTTCCAGGTTCTGCGTTTCTTGCTTCGTACTTCTTACTTCTTACTTCGTATAGTTGGGCTTCCGAAACAACCCACTCCACCAATTCTTCCGTTTCAGGACGCGGTATCAACACGTTTTCATCAACATAAAAAGGCAAACCGCAAAACCAGGCCTCGTGCAGCACGTATTGCACCGGTTTATGCGACAGCAGTTCGCTGGTATATTGCTGCAGCCTGCTGATCTGTTCAGGCGGCAAAAGCGACTGTTTATGCATAATACGGTCAATTTTACGCATGCCGGTCACATGTTCCATAACCCAGCCGGCTATATTCGCAGCCTCGCGGTTATCGTACAAGGTGTATAGGGATGTTTGCAACTGCTGTTGTGCTTCGTGAACGGTCATAAGGGCAAAGATGAGGGTATTTTAGTGTATATTTGCGGCTTTCTTGAACACCCACGAAACATACATGCAACGGTGTATCGAGCTGGCCAGCAGGGCAGCAGGATACGTGGCGCCCAACCCCATGGTAGGCGCCGTGCTGGTGCATGAAGGCCGCATCATCGGCGAGGGTTATCACCAGTTATATGGCGGTCCGCACGCGGAAGTGTTTTGCGTGAACTCGGTAAAAGCGGAAGACCGGCATCTGATCCCGCTGTCGACGATATATGTATCGCTCGAGCCCTGTGCGCATTTTGGCAAAACACCGCCCTGCGCCGATCTGATCATTGAAAATAAGATCCCGCAGGTAGTGATCGGTGTACGCGATCCTTTTAAACAGGTGGATGGTAAAGGCGTGGAAAAATTGCAGGCTGCCGGTGTTCAGGTTACCATGGGCGTGCTGGAGCGCGAATGCAAAACGCTTAATAAACGGTTCATTACATTTCATACACAGCATCGCCCCTATATCATTTTAAAATGGGCGCAAACGGCCAATGGTAAGATGGCAGGAGAGGCCGGTACAGAACGGCTGTTGATCAGCAATGAATTCACCAACCGGCTGGTGCATAAATGGCGCAGTGAAGAAGCGGCGATCCTGGTAGGCACCAATACCGCTCTCTTCGATGATCCGGCCCTCACAACCCGTTTGTGGCAGGGACCTGACCCGCTGCGGCTGGTAGTGGATATGCATTTGCGCCTGCCGTCCTCCTTACAATTATTCAACCGCCAGGTGCGAACGATCGTATTTAACGCCCTGCAGCATGAACAGATGGATAACCTGATGTATTACCAGCTTACGCAGGATGTAAACCTGGTTCACCAGATCGTACATGCGCTTTATCAGTTAAAGATCCAGAGTGTGCTGGTGGAAGGCGGTGCCCAATTGCTGCAGTCTTTCATCGATGAAGGATTGTGGGATGAAATACGGCTGATCACCAATCATGAGCTCGTTGTTCCGCAGGGATTGCCTGCTCCGCGTTTGCATTCCGGCCAGCTGCTGCAACAGGAAACCTTGTTTTCAGATACCCTCCAATATTTTGTGAACCCGCAAACCCTGGTACAGTGAGCAGTTTATTATTTCTCATTGCCAGTATCATACTCACTGCCTGGTTGACCATTTCCTTTAAAATAATTGAGCGGTTAGGCATTAATAACCTGCAGGCGATTGTGTTTAACTATACGGTTTGCGTAATTACCGGCAGTGTTGTGAACGGAAGTTTTCCCGTGAACGCTTCCCTGGTTCAGCAGCCCTGGTTTAGCTGGGCATTGGTGATGGGCGCCTGTTTTATTTCCATGTTTAACCTGGCGGCTTTTACGGTGCAGAAAATAGGGGTGGCTGCGGCAACGGTCGCCTATAAGTTATCAATGGTAATACCCTTTGTATTCTCCCTGTACCTGTATAACGAAGCGGCTACCGGTTTGAAGATCGCAGGGGTGGTGCTGGCCTTACTGGCTGTCTGGTTCACCACAAGGCCCCATCGGCACGACGGTAAAGGGAAAAGATTATCCTGGGTATTGTGGGCGATGCCCTTATTGTTGTTTGTGGGCAGCGGCCTGCTCGATACCATGATCAAGTATGTGGAACAGGCATTTATAAACCCTGGTAACCAGGATGCCTACCTGATCACCGCTTTTTGTGTGGCAGCCGGGATAGGATTGATCATATTATCATTCCTGTTTATAACGCGAAGGCAACAACTTTCCGGCAGGGCGATGGTGGCAGGAATTTGTATCGGTGTGCCGAACTATTTTTCCATCTGGTGTTTGCTGGGCGCGTTGAAAGGTTATGCAGGCAACAGTTCGGCCGTTATTCCCATTAATAACATGGGAATTGTATTGTTCACGGCGATCGTAGCCTGGCTCGTCTTTAAGGAAAAGCTATCGGCTATCAATTGGCTGGGAATTGTATTATCACTGGGTGCCATTGCTTTGATCGCCTATGGATAGCCGTACCCCAAGCCAGGTGTGTCACACTTCAAAAGCGTGGTACACCCGCATCTTTAATAAGAATCATTTATGAGCGACCCCGAATTTTTCTATACGATCGATAAAACCGCTACTGCCGAGTTTAAGGACCGTGGCAGCAAATTCATAGCTTATACGTTTCCCATCCAATCAGTGGAGGATTTTAAGAAGAACCTGGAAGCGATCAAAAAAGAACATCCCAAGGCCACGCATCATTGCTTTGCGTATCGCCTGGGCCTTGATAATAACACCTTCCGCGTAAGCGATGATGGTGAACCTTCGGGTACGGCGGGAAAACCCATCCTGGGCCAGATCGATAGTAAAAAGCTTACGAACATCCTGGTAGTGGTGGTGCGGTATTTTGGCGGCACCCTGCTGGGGGTGCCCGGACTGATCAATGCCTATAAATCGGCGGCCTCGCTGGCCCTCCAGGTTACGCCGATCATTCAAAAGCCGATAGAAGTAGCTTATACCCTCCAGTTCGATTATACGCAAATGAACGAGATCATGATGCTGGTGAAGCAGCTTAACTGCCAGGTGCTGGAAAAAGAAATGAACCTTTTTTGCCGGATCGTGGTAGGCATTCCTAAAGGACGGCTGGAAGAAGCATTGTACAAGTTCAGTGAAATAAGGAATGTGGAGGTAATGAAGAAAAATTTGTAGTATCTTTCTGCTCACTGAGGTCTGACAGCGTATGGGTCGGTTTATTATAATAATATTCCTTCATATCATATTGCTCATAGCCTGTAAGCAGGGAAATGGACCATGGGGCAAGAGCAAAACAAAAGATACATTATCAGTACACACCGTTCCTTATGAAGTGTTGCGAAGTAAGGCGATGGATAGTGCTGAACAAATGTCTTTTTTCACAGATTACTGCATCCGAAAACTCGAAAGCCATAAAGGGAGCGACCGCTTTTATACCTTAGCCGTTTTTGACGGTGATACCACCAAAGTACAATTCTGCAGAGGAAATATCTGTAGCAGTCAAAAGCAGCATGCCATAGTTGGTTTTGCCAATAAGAACCTTTTTTTCTTCTTTCTTAAAAATGATAGCTGGACTTTACGGCAGGTTATGCATGGTTTTGGTGTCATTAAAGACAGCGCCCTGCAATTTGCAGATGTCAATTTTGATGGCTATAAAGATCTTTCCATCGTCTGGAATTATTCTGCAGGCTCCTGTAGTTGCACGGCGCCCGGTTGCAGGGATCTGTATTTATACAACAGTGAAAGAGACAAGCTGGTACATATACCCGAAATAAGATCTTACTTTGACTTCGGGTTTTCCGCAGAAGAGCAGTCGATTTACCTGGGCGAGCATTGCAAAGGTTTTTATGGAAAATTCATCTGGCAGGATGGGCGATTACAGATCCAGGAAGAATACATTTCCAATCAATATGGTGAAGCCGATAGCAGCCGCTGGCACCTGGAACATTTTATCTATTGCAATGGTGAACGGGTTCCGGCCTATACAATCCCCAATTTACCCCTGCCGGAAAAATGGCAAAGACAGTTTGGATGGTGAATGGTCAATGGTGAATGGTGGGTTGTGCGTGTTGCAAGTTCCAGGTTGCAGGTTACAGGGCCTGCGCGGCAACCGGTGACTGGTGAATGGTCAATGGTGAATGGTCAATGGTGAATGGTGAAAAGGGATCGCTCTATTGTAAGTTGTGCTTGTTTCAAGTTGCAGGTTACAGGGCCTGTGCGGCAACCGGTGACTGGTGAATGGTCAATGGTGAATGGTCAATGGTGAATGGTCAATGGTGAATACAGATGCCTCTGTTGTGCGTTGTGCGTGTTGCAAGTTCGTTACAGAGCCTGTGCGGCAACCGCTAGCCGGTAACTAACCTTGTAACCTGTAACATGTAACCTGTAACATGTAACCTGTAACCTGTATTCTGTATTTCCCGGCAACCGGTAACCGGTAACTGGTAACCGGCAACCGGTAACTAACCATGTACCTGTAACCATCAAAGAAACCGCTCACTCACAACCAGGTCCTTACTACCTGCCGAGTACTTATAAAACCCTTCACCACTCTTTACCCCCAGATAACCGGCCGTAACCATATTGGTGAGCAGGGGACAGGGCGCATATTTCTGATTACCGAACCCTTCATACAACACGTTTAAGATGGCATGACAGGTGTCGAGCCCAATGAAATCGGCCAGTTGCAGCGGACCCATCGGGTGGGCCATACCCAGTTTCATGATGGTGTCAATTTCCTGCACGCCGGCAATGCCTTCATACAAACTGTAGATCGCTTCATTGATCATCGGCATCAGGATGCGGTTGGCTATAAAGCCGGGATAATCGTTTACCACGCAGGGCACTTTACCCAGTTGTTTACTCAATGCCACAATGGTGTCGGTAACTGTTTGGGAGGTGGCATAACCGTTAATGATCTCTACCAGTTTCATCACCGGCACCGGGTTCATGAAATGCATGCCGATCACCTGACCGGGCCTTTTGGTAACCGCTGCAATGCGGGTAATGGAAATAGAGGAGGTATTGGTTGCAAGCACTGCCTGTGCGGGCGCCAGCGCATCGAGCTGTTTAAAGATGTTTAGTTTGAGCTCGATATTTTCAGTAGCTGCTTCAACGATCAGTTCAGCTTCCTTTACACCCTGCACCAGGTCGGTATAGGTGGTCAGCTGTGCAAGGGCTTTGTTCTTTTGTTCCTCTGTAGCTGCGCCTTTGGCGATCTGGCGGTCGAAATTCTTTTGAATGGTTTGAATGGCTTTTTCCAGTTGAGCGGCATGTACGTCAATAAGATTTACGGTAAAACCATTCTGTGCAAAAACGTGCGCAATACCATTGCCCATAGTACCCGCCCCAATGACAGCAATATTCATAATGTGATAATTTGCTAATATGCTAATTTGCTAATCAAAAACAATTACTCATTAGGCTAAAGATAATGTACTTACACGAAAACTAACAAATGTTTGCCTGTATAACAAAACCTGTACACGAGAAATTATGAGCGGCGGTATAGCTGGCATCGCCCTGCGTTAGCAAGGGCTAAGTTTATGCCTGATAAATAAGGCTGCTGAAATTGATCGCACGTCTAGAAATGGAGCCATCAGCACATCAGCAAATCAGCACATTAGCAAATCAGCAAATTGTCAATTCTGATTTTTAAAATCTCCCCTTTTCCAGGCCTTGATGAATTCTGCCCAGGCGGCGGGGTTGAAGATGTTTTGTGGAGGCGCTTGTCCGCTATAATAGTACCGTTGTGCATTGTTACGCAGGAACATATTGGAGCTTTCGGTACCATCGCGGGGTAATGTACGGGCCAGTACCCGGCGTTTTGATTCGTCGGTATTCTTGCGGGCAATTTCTATATCGTCGTCGGGAATGGATACATTCACAAAATCCCGCTCAAATTGTTCCTTGGTGGGGCGCGGTTTAATAACAGTAGCAGGCAGATACATGGTGTCGGTAACCATCAATTGCAGCAGGCTGTACTGGTTGCCTTCCAGGTCGCGGGGAATGGTAGCCAGTTTGGGTTTATAACCGATAGACGTGAACTCAACTATATCTCCCTTCATTACCACAATGCTGAAAACACCCTGCTCATTGGTGATGGTACCCCGGTTCTGGCCTTTGATCATGACGGTCACAGCGGGTATCGCTTTCAGGCTGTCGGCGGTCATTACAACACCGTACAACTGAATTACGGAATCTTTCAGTTTCTCAAATTGAGCGTTAGCGGCAAAGGGGATGGCAATCGCCAGGAAAATAAGAAAAAGTAAACGTCTTTTCATGCCCGTCAAATATATACATAATGCCTAAAATACTTCAACAAAATACTAAGGTCAATGGTTAATTTTGTGGCAAATAAATCTTTTTAACAAAACACTTAGATGAATGACCCCTGAGAAAGTTTTAGATGCATTGAGGAACGTTCAGGAACCTGATTTGGGTAAGGATATAGTTACGTTGAACATGGTAAAAGATATAGCGATTAGCGGTAATACGGTGTCTTTCACTGTAGTGCTTACCACACCCGCTTGTCCGATGAAAGATATGATGGCGAAGGCCAGTGAGAACGCTATTAAATCGCTGGTTAACAAAGAAGCAGTTGTAAGAGTGAACTTCAC
Organism: Longitalea arenae; assembly: GCF_016924755.1. Classification (GTDB taxonomy): domain Bacteria; phylum Bacteroidota; class Bacteroidia; order Chitinophagales; family Chitinophagaceae; genus Niastella; species Niastella arenae. The sequence goes on from NZ_JAFFJX010000010.1 coordinate 29,120, forward strand.
GGCCAACACCAGCACTAACCGGCAGGATCCAGGGTCGGTTCTGCCAAAAGTTAAAAATATCATAGCTGTAATAAGTGGAAAAGGCGGCGTTGGAAAAAGTACCGTATCCGCCAACCTGGCATTGGCACTCGCGCAGGGCGGTGCAAAAGTGGGGCTGATGGACGCGGATATTTATGGTCCCAGCGTACCGATCATGTTTGGGGTGCGCGGAGAGCGGCCAATGATGAAAAGTATGGGCGAAGGGCAGAAAGGTATGATCGTTCCGCTCGAGCGGTTTGGCATAAAACTCATGAGTATCGGTTTACTGGTTGATGAAAAAAGTGCGGTGATCTGGCGCGGTCCCATGGCCAGCAGCGCCATTCGCCAGTTTGTGACCGATGTGCTCTGGGATGAACTCGATTACCTGGTCATTGATATGCCCCCCGGCACCGGAGATATTCATTTGACCCTGGTGCAAACAGTGCCGGTTACCGGCGCCGTGATCGTCACAACACCGCAGGACGTAGCCCTGGCCGATGCTAAAAAGGCCATCGGTATGTTTAGCCAGGCCCAGCTTAAAGTACCCATCATCGGGCTTGTTGAGAATATGAGTTATTTTACACCTGCTGAATTACCTGATAATAAGTACTATATCTTTGGCAAAGAAGGCGGGAAGCGCCTGGCCGAAGAATATGATCTGCCATTCCTGGGACAAATTCCCCTGGTGCAGGGCATCCGGGAAGGCGGGGACCTGGGAATTCCCATTATGATGAGTGATGATATGATCTCGCGCAAAGCATTTGAAGAGTTTGCCGCCAATGCTACCCGCAGTATTTCCATGCGCAATGCGCAGGTAAGCTCCGCCAGGGTGGCGGAAGTTATTTAGCCGATATGCAACAAGCAATAGACAATTGGCAATGCGATGAAAGCCTTCTCATTGCCGATTGTCTATCCCTAAAAATTAAAGTAACCTGCAATTAACAGTTAAGCATGAATTTTGGTATTTGCCAATTGCTATTGTCAATTGCCAATTGTGTCGGTGCTCCAATATCCTTCCTGATCATCACTGTAAAAAATGTATATGTTTAAATTTAGGGAAGTAACAGAGCTCCTTGTACTGGTTGCACTTATATTTGCTTGTCACGCTTCAAAAAAAGTTACTGATCCGTTGTTACCTGCATTTGATATCGAAGGCCATCGCGGCTGCCGGGGCCTGATGCCCGAAAATACCATTCCGGCCATGATGAAGGCGCTGGAGCTGGGCGTTACCACCCTTGAGATGGATGCAGTGATCACTAAAGACAAAGAGGTGATCTTATCGCATGAACCTTTTTTTAATCATGAGATCACGACCGGTCCCGATGGCAAGCCTGTCACGGAACAGGATGAGCGCAGCCTGAACATTTACCATATGACCTATGCGCAAACGCAGGCCTATGATGTGGGATTGAAACCGCATCCGCGTTTTCCGAACCAGCGTCGCCTGAAAGCTACCAAGCCCTTACTGCGCGAAGTGATCGATCATGTAGAAGCCTATCATAAATTAAAAGGCGGCCGGCCGGTTTTCTATAATATTGAAACCAAATCACAACCGGCCACAGATAACAAGTATCACCCGGCGCCCGAAGAGTTCGTAAGACGGATTATGGAAGTGATCAACTCGGCGAAGATCAGTGACCGCGTGATCATTCAGTCATTCGATTTTCGCACCTTGCAGGTCGTGCATAAAAGATATCCCGCGATAAGAACAGCTGCCCTCATTGAGGATTTTGATAAACGCAACCTGGAAGAACACCTGAAAGCACTGGGGTTCAACCCAACGATCTATAGTCCGGCCTACAGCCTGGTGACCAAAGAACTGGTAACAAAATGCCACGACCGGCAGATCAAGGTCATTCCCTGGACGGTGAATGACAAGGAGGCGATTGAAAAGCTGAAGCAGCTTGGCGTGGATGGCATTATATCAGATTACCCGGATCTGTTGACTCAGTAGTTAATAAAGTGCATAAGTTGATATAGCTTACCTGGTTGATGAGTCGATTAGTTTACGGTTGGCAAGCTATGCTATCTTAAACAATAGAATAATCTTAAAATGCTCCGCCAGCTGGCGGAGGTAAGGGAGTTAAAGGCTATGAATTTATCATTAGAAGGAAAGAACGCAGTGATCTGCGGAAGCACCCAGGGAATTGGACTGGCCATTGCCGAAGAACTGGCCTTACAGGGAGCGAATTGTACCTTACTCGCCAGAAATGAAGAAGCATTGCAGACAGCCGTAAAAAGCCTTGATATTGCCCTTCGCCAGCAGCACAGCTACCTGGTAGCCAATTTCAGCAAACCCGAACAGGTAAAACATGTCATCCAACAGCATGTGCAGCTAAACCCGGTGCATATCCTGATCAATAATACCGGCGGGCCACCACCCGGATCGGTGCTCGATGCCACAGAAGAAGCATTCCTGGAGGCATTCAATCAGCACCTGATCGTAAATCAACTGCTGGCCCAGGCAGTGATTCCCACCATGAAGCAGGCGAATTATGGCCGCATCATCAATATCATTTCTACGTCTATCCGTATTCCCATTACCAACCTGGCGGTATCAGGCACCGTACGCGGTGCTGTAGCCTTGTGGTCAAAGATCCTGGCCAATGAGGTGGGACAATTCAATATAACGGTGAACAATATCTTGCCTGGTTTAACCAAGACCCAACGCCTTGAGAGCCTTATTAAGAACAATGCGCAAAAGCGCGGGCTACCAACCGAGGTAATTGAACAGGAAATGAAACAGGAGATCCCCATGAAGCGTTTTGGTGAAGCGGCCGAACTGGCTGCTGTAGCCGCTTTCCTGGCCTCACCCGCCGCATCCTATGTCAATGGGGTAAGCATACCGGTTGATGGGGGAAAAACGGGGGCACTATAACTTAGTTTAAGTTCACAGTTCATAGTTCAAAGTTCATTAGTTATTAAGTGCATAAGTTCTTAAGTTAAATACAGTCGCGAGGCTGAATATATCAAGCAAACAAAACTACATGCAATTTGAGAATACGGAAGCATTCGCCTGCCAGCTCGATCAGCAGGATGAGCTGCGTTCATTCCGTGATCAGTTCATCATACCGGTTATCGATGGCCGGCAGCAGATCTACTTTCTCGGAAACTCACTGGGCCTGCAGCCGGTGCGCACCGCAGCCTACATGCAGCAGGTAATGAACAAATGGGCCAATTACGGGGTGGAAGGCTTTTTTATGGGCGAGGAACCCTGGCTGCAATACCATGACCGGCTCATTCAACCCCTGGCACACATTGTAGGCGCCTTACCACAGGAAGTAGTGGTGATGAACCAGCTCACGGTGAACCTGCACTTACTCCTGGTATCATTTTATCAACCCGATCAAAAACGGAACAAGATCATCTGTGAGGCGAAAGCATTTCCCAGCGATCAGTATATGCTGGAAACGCATGTGAAATATTGCGGTTTCAATCCCGGTGACGTGATCATTGAAGTAGCGCCCCGGCCCGGCGAACATATCATTAGGCAGGAAGACATTTTACAGACAATAGAAGAACACAAAGATGAGCTCGCCCTGGTATTGTGGGGTGGATTGAATTATTACACCGGTCAGCTCTTCGATATGGCTGCCATCACCAAAGCCGCGCAGGCGGTAGGCGCCAAAGTGGGGTTCGACCTGGCGCATGCGGCCGGCAATATTCCCTTACAGCTGCACGACTGGCACGTTGATTTTGCAGCCTGGTGCAGTTATAAATATCTGAATTCGGGCCCCGGCGGAATTGGCGGCGCCTATATTCACGAAAGATATCATAACGATACCAGCTTACCACGTTTTGCCGGTTGGTGGGGTTACGATAAAGCCACGCGGTTCCTAATGCAGAAAGGATTCAACCCAACCCGTTCGGCGGAGGGCTGGCAGCTTAGTACGCCGGCTCCCTTATTGTATGCTGCACACCGCGCTGCGCTCGAGATCTTTATGGAAGCGGGGTTTGACCGCCTGCAAAAGAAAAGGCAATTACTCAATAACTGGTTATGGTTCCTGCTCGATGAGCTGAACCAGCAGCAACAGGAACCCGTTATTGAATTCATAACACCCCGCCCCGAAAATGAAAGAGGATGCCAGGTGTCTATGTTGATGTTACAAAACGGTAAACAGGTATTTGACGAACTGGCGAAGGCCGGTGTGATCGTCGACTGGCGCGAACCAAATGTGATCAGGCTGGCCCCTGTGCCTTTATACAATACTTTTGAGGAAGTATGGCAATTCACCAATATCTTGCGGCAAATATTACAACTCCAACTCGTATGACAAGGCAGCAACTGGTTGAACAGATACGCAGTAAAAAGACATACCTCATAGTAGGGCTCGATACAGATCTTACCAGGATCCCCAAACACCTCTTGTCAAAGGCCGATCCCGTATTTGAGTTTAATAAACAGATCATCGATGCTACCAAAGATTATTGTGTGGGCTATAAGATCAATACGGCTTTTTATGAAGCATTGGGTTTGCCAGGCTGGGAAGCCATGCAAAAAACAGCTGCATATATTCCGGATAGCCATTTTAAAATAGCCGATGCCAAACGCGGCGACATCGGCAATACTTCTTCTCAATACGCCAAAGCATTCTTTGAGGCCATACCATTTGATGCCATTACTGTAGCGCCTTATATGGGCGCCGACAGCGTATTGCCTTTCCTGGAATACAGGGATAAATGGACCATCGTACTGGGTCTTACTTCCAATAGCGGTGCCCGTGATTTTGAACTGCAAAAAGCAGGTGATGAATTGTTGTACGAAAAAGTCTTACGCACGGCAGCACAATGGGGAACAGCCGATCAGCTCATGTTTGTGGTGGGCGCCACCCAGGCTGCTGAGTTCACGAATATCCGCGCCATTACACCCCATCATTTTTACCTTGTGCCCGGGGTAGGAGCGCAGGGGGGCAGTCTGAAAGAGATCTCGGAAAAAGCCATGAATAAAGATGTAGGCCTGTTGGTGAATGCCAGCCGGGCTATCATTTATGCGTCGGACAAGGAAGATTTTGCTGCCAGGGCAATGCTGGTTGCCAAAGAATATCAGCAGGAAATGGCCGCTTACCTGTAAAAGAAAGATAACGCAGTAACAGCGTTCTACAGCTATTGTTGTACAAAACTATATTTGGTAAGCGCAGGCTTTACAAAATTTCTACTCATTTTTAAGTACATAAGGGGCTTACTTTCACACAGTTCTATTTAAAAAATGTGTATTATTTTTTCACTAACAGGAAGGGCTGCACACAATTGCCGGCAGTAAAAAGCGTTTTAGATATTCTAAGGCGTAAAGATACCAAATGTCTTTTCCGAAAGCGTTATAGGTGATTTGAAGGGAAGAGCGAAGATACACTAAGTGGCGGATCGTAATAATACGTTTTATCGGTTATCAGGCAGGGTATTTTAACGGCGAAGCACTAACAAACCAAACTTCCTTAACTCCGTATACCCCTGTATGAATGGTACATTCTTACATGGGTTATGCTGTTAAAGGAACAACCATTAACCAATAATCAATAGCGATTGTGGTCATTGGTTTTTAAGTTTGGAATAATTCATCAGATAAATATTATCCGATATCCTATAGAAATTTAAAATCCAATCATCGGCTATGCGAAAAATTTTACGCGGGCACGTAATTAATAAAATATTTCTGTTTACCCTTTGTTTAGGTTCTTCATTTTTATTTGAAGCTCACGCACAGGTGTCCGGTACATTTACCATCGATGCCGGCGCAGCAGCCAGCGCCACAAATTTCCAGACATTTTCTGCCGCCGTTGCCTTTCTTACTACCAATGGTGTCAATGGCGCCGTAACTTTTAATGTACAGCCAGGCAGCGGACCTTATAATGAACAGGTGCTTATCAATACCATTGCCGGCACGTCAGCTGCCAATACCATTACCTTCAACGGTAATGGAGAAACAATTACCTGTCTGGCCACCGATGACAACCAGCGTGCCTGTATAAAACTGAATAATGCTGATTATATAACTTTCAATAACCTGGTGGTTGAACCCCAGGGTATCAATTTTGGCGAATACGGTTATGGATTTCACCTCGTGAATGATGCCGACCATAACACCATCAGGAATTGCCGCATCAGGGTAAATCATCACAATGACATTCCCGAATTCAATGAAGGTATTGTGATCAATGGTAATGACCGCAACTCCATAGATCCGGGCGCCAGCAACTGTGACCATAACCTCATTGAGGGAAACACCATTAGCGGTGGCAGTGTAGGTATCACGCTGTCATCGTCGCCGGCTTTTGGTGACCCCGACCGCTTTATGTCAGGCAACCGGATCGTTAACAACACCATCAGTGATTTCTGGTATTATGGCATGCAGCTCTATTACAATGAAGGCACCCAGATAGATGGCAATGAAATAACCGGCGGACCCTTTATATACTACTCTTCGGGCATCTTCATGTCGGCTAAAAACCAAAGCGTTTCCATCATCAACAACCGCATCCATGATTTCTGGGTAGATGAATCAGTAACAGACAGTGAAGTGGCGGGTATTGTGATCCAGTCTGAAAGTGTAGCTGGTAAAGAATGTCTTATTGCCAATAACCTCATTTATAATTTTTCAACCGGGGGTATGCAAATGGGAATTGCCTGCAGAAGCAATCCCAGTTCCTATTTGAATATATATAATAATACCCTGTCCTTCGACGATCAGGCAAGCATAGGAACATACACCTATGCGATCTTCTTTGATGCCGACATTTCGAATGTGAACGTAAAGAACAATATCATAACCGTTACGCGCAACACGAATGTTGAGAACTATGGGTTTTATATAAACAACGATCCCATTGCCCTGGCCAGTGAGCATAATGTCTTTTATATCCAGGCTGCAAAGGCGCCATTGTGTGCCGTAGGATTTTATGGGGGAAATAACATCAATTCATTATCCACCTGGCGCGACATTACAAAATTTGACCTTTTTTCAACCGATATCAATCCGGCTTACACCAACCTGGCTGGTTTCGATTTCAGGCCTACCGCGGGCGCTGTAGATAATATGGCTGCAGTGATCGGTGCTGTGAATACTGATATTACAAAGGCCAACCGCAATGCTACCAATCCCGACCCCGGTTGTTATGAGTTCACTTCCACGGCCTGTGCCGGACCTGTTACGCCGGGTTCGGCCTTCGTAACCCCTGATTCGGTTATGTGTTTAGGTCCGAAGATCAGTCTTGGTTTAAGAGGCAATTCTGCCGGAAGCGGCCAAACCTATACCTGGCAAACAGCCACCTCGGCAACGGGCACTTATACCAATGCCACTGCTGCGCTCGGCTATCCGCTTTATGAAATTACGCCCACCACCACACTGTACTACCGCGTAGCCCTCACTTGCGGTGGAGTTACTGCATATTCTTCACCGGTCAGGGTAATGGTCACTTCCGCGCTTAATGCAGGTACCTACACGATCAACAGTGCCCTGCCTACCAGTGGGGTTAACTTTAACTCTTTCGCTGATGCAGCCCGCGCGCTGCAATGTGGAATCAATGGTTCTGTGATATTTAATGTTGCCAGTAATAATGGACCCTATAATGAACAGCTGATCTTGCCTGCGGTCGCCACATCGCCTGCCAAAACGATCACCTTTCATGGAAATGGCGCTACCATTGCCTTCAAACCAGGCAATGTTGACCAGGCAGTGATCAAACTGAATGATGCGGATTATATTACCATCGACAGCCTTAATGTAGAATTGCTGCCCTCGGCTACATTCGGCATGGGCATACAACTGATAAACAATGCCGATCACAATACCATAAAACGTTGTAACGTCACGGTAACCAAATCTTCTACCGGTAAATTTTTTGCCGGTATTGTGATCAATGGCCATGCAAGTGACCCGGGCAGTATCGTAGATGCGAGCCTTTGCGATAGTAACCTCGTAACAGGCAATACAGTAACCGGTGGTTATTATGGCATTACCTGTACATCAGAATCAAGTATAACCCACACGGTATACGCATTCGGAAATAGCATCACCAAAAATAAATTGCTCGATAACTGCACCCACGGTATTTATATTGCCGGCCAGGAAAATGTGTTGGTCGACAGCAATGATATCAGCCACCCCAGCCGCACCATATTTTCTACCGAACCGTTTGTAGGCATCAAGGTGGAAAATACCAATATGGGCCTTACCGTTACAAGGAACAGGATCCATAACCTTTTGGAGAAAGTCAGGAGCTCTGTTGTTCAGGTGGAGGGTATTGTGTTTGATGAAGTGAACACTGTTCCCACTAAGCCCAGTATTATTACCAATAATGTGATCTATCAATTTAAAGGCAATGGACAGCAGCATGGTATCTATGCCCTGCTCTCGAATTACCTGAAAATTTATCACAATACCATTTCTCTCGATGACACAGCCAGTAAACCTTTTGCCGGTGTTATAACCCGCGGCATCGCTTTGTTTGGTGCAGTTCAACCCGGAAATATCATTAAAGACAATATCATTACCGTAAAACGCGGTGGCCTTGCCAACAAGTTTGGGATATATTTCTTTGCTGCAGATAACATCACTCCCTCAGATTACAACAATATATACGTATCCTCCAATGGTACCGGCGGTGCTTATACCGGTTTTATGGCTGGTACGAATTATGCTACGCTGGCCGACTGGCTGGTTGCCCGTAAAGACACCAATTCAATTGCCATGGACCCTGTTTATCACGACCTGGCCAACGGTGATCTTACACCTACCAAAATACCATTCGAGAACCGCGGAACCAATGTGGGTATTGCCAAAGATATTGTGGATGTTGCCAGGGATGTAGCTAGGCCCGATATTGGCGCCATTGAATTCACCATCTGCCGCCAGCTTACCAATCCCGTACTTCGGGCAGATTCCTCAGGCGTAAATGCCGTCCGGTTCAGCTGGCCTTCCGTGCAAAATACGACTGGTTACCGCGTATCGCGCGATGGTATCAACTGGACAATACCTTCTTCCGGCGCCATGGGACTTACGCATACCATAAGCGGACTGAAACCTTCGGATACCGTTGGACTGATGGTAAAAGCCCTTGGCTCCCGGGTAGATTGCCCCGAATATGTTTCACAACGGGTGATCGATACGGCGCTTGCAGATGGCATCTATGTGCCCAATACATTTACCCCCAATGGAAATAACAGGAACGATGTGTTCAAGGTGTATAGCAATACCATGCGGTCAATTCGCTGGATGGTGTTCAACCAGTGGGGTGAAAAAGTTTTTGAAACCACCGACCTGCAGGGCGAATGGGATGGCCAGTACAAAGGCAAACCACAGCCAATAGGCGTATACGTATTTGTTCTGTCAGGTATCCGCTCAGATGGGTCACGGGTAAATCAAAAAGGAACATTCAATCTTGTCCGGTAATAAAATCCAAAAAACTGTTTGTAATGCAATATCTTAGAAAAACCGGTTTGTTACTGTTGATCCTGATTACAGGAATAGCAGGTTACTCTCAAACAGATCCTCATTATTCCCAATACTATGCCTACCCCGTTTGGCTGAACCCTGCATTAACAGGCGCCATCGACGGTAATTACCGGGTTACGGCCATGTACCGCAGCCAATGGGGTGGTATCAGTAATCCCTTTGCAACGCCCGGGATTTCAGCAGACATTGTAACCAATAAAAATGTAAGCCTTGGTGTTAACCTGATGAACCAGCGGGCCGGCACTATTGGCTACAGCTATATGACCGGCTATGCTACCATGTCTTATAACGGCGTACGCTTTGGTTATCACCAGATCTCTATGGGTATGGCCTTTGGTGTATTGAACCGCCGTTTCGATCCGTCTAAGTTCAGAACCGGCGACATGTGGAATCCTTACACAGGCTTCGATCCTACCCAGGGGGGTACTGAAGTATTGAATAAAACATCCGCTATTGCATTTGATGCCGGCGTAGGTGCGGTGTACTTTGATGGAACGCCGGGCAAAAAGGCCAACTGGTTTGGCGGTATTTCAGCCTATCATTTAACACAACCACAGGATCCCTTTCTGGCCGGCGAGCATGAAAAAATGCCGATGCGCCTCACTTTCCATGGTGGTTTTAAATATAATGTGAATGAAAATGTAAGCATTACACCTAACCTCCTGTATATGCGCCAGGGCAACAGCGAAGAGAAAATGGCAGGCGCTTATGCCCAGATGCGGGTAAACGAGGCCACCGACTTTTTACTGGGCGCCAATTACCGGTTCAAAGATGCGGTATCGCCTTATGTGGGTGTTTACTATAAGAACTATATGATCAGTGTGAGCTATGATGTAAATATGAGCGATCTCGGAAAAGTGGCCGGTAATGCCAATAATTTCGAAATTTCGCTCACCCTCATCGGCCGCAAAGCGGTTAAACAGGATGCCGTTCCATTCGTGTGTCCGAGGTTGTAATAAACAAATTATCACGTTAGCAAATTGATTATACATGATCAAGCATATTATTATAATAGCCGGTCTGGGTTTGAGTGCGGTTGCGGTACATGCGCAGGCAAGCAACTTTAAGCGGGTAGCCGAACAGTTTTATGCCAAAGGCGATTATTATTCTGCGGCACACTATTATGAGAAGTATTTAAGTGGAAAAACACCCAGCCATTCAGGCTATAATGCCTATGTGGTACAAAAGCAGGGCGCAACCCTGATCAATACCAGTGATCTGGGCGGTCTCGACGGCAACCTCTTATACAAAATGGGCGACTGCTATTATAACCTGAATGATTATATACATGCAGAGCAATGGTATAAACTGTTATTGAAAAAAGACTCCGCTTCTTTTCCCATGGCGCGTTACTATTATGGCATTTGTTTGCGCGCCAATGGTAACTACAATATTGCGCAGCATGAGCTGGCCCGGTTCATCCAGGAAAACGCAGCCGGCGAACAATACAACAAAAAGGCGCAGCAGGAGATCGATAATTGTGCTTTCATTCAGCAGCAATTGACGAATGGCCCCACCGGTATCAAAATAGAAAGGCTCAACAACAACATCAATAAAGAAGGCGCTAACTATGCTGCCAGCTGGCTCAACAGCAATACCCTGGCCTTTACATCAACCCGGGCCGAGGGTTATAGCAATGCGCTGTACAGCGCTGCTTTCAATAACGGCGGTTTTGGCAAGGTGGAAAAAATAAACGTGGCAGCGCCCCGGAATACCCATCTGGGAACACCCACATTTACCCCGGATGGCTCCAAAATGTTTTTCACCGGCTGGATCCTGAAGAATGGGAAAAAACTGTCAGCCATCTATATGAGCGAGCGCAGTGGCGACCGGTGGAGCGAGCCGGTGCTGATCGATGGCAAGCTGAGTGAGCAGTCATTCAACTCCCGCCAGCCGCAGGTAACGCCGGACGGCAAATACCTCTTATTCGCCAGCGACCGTTCCGACGGTATTGGCGGTTTTGACATCTGGTCGGCCACCCTCGATGCTAAGGGAATGCCCGAAAAGATCACCAATTTAGGACCCGCCATCAATACCACAGGCGATGAAGAAGCGCCGTTTTACCATGGCGGCAGCCAGTCCCTCGTATTTGCCTCCAACGGCAGAACCGGTATGGGCGGCTTTGACCTCTATTCTTCCAATGGCTATTTTAACGGCTCATGGACGGTGGCATTGAACCTGGGTTACCCGGTAAATTCAGAAAAGGATGATATTTATTTTGTAGGCCGCGGAAAGGGATTGCTCGAAGATGCGATCATCAGCAGCGACCGGGCTTCTTTATGCTGCCTGGAACTGTTCTCGGTGCATAAGAACTATAACCAGGTATTTACCGGGGTGGTGCTCGATTGCGATACCAAACAACCGCTCGAAGGCGCTATTGTAACAGCCAAAGACCCGCGTGGTAACGAGATCGCTACCATCAAGACCCAGGCTGGCGGCCGGTACACCATTCAAACAGATGCGGGGCTGGCCCTGCAGATCAGTGGCCGCCAGGACGAATACAACGATGGCCTGCTCACGGCCTATCCCTCCAAAGGCGACACCGTGTATGCCCAGGAGTTATGTTTAGCCAAAAAGCCCGATCCGTTCAAGAACAAGACCGAGGTTACCTACCAGATCGTGTTCGAGTTAAAAACAGAGATCGCCAAAGAATCATATCCATATCTTGACCTGATCGCCAGCTACCTGAAGGCCAATCCAACCGTGGTGCTGGAGATAGACGTGCATACCGATGGTCTGGGATCGGTTAAGTCGAACGAGTTCCTATCGAAAGGCCGGGCCAATGCCTGCGCCGAGTATCTGATCAACAGCGGCGTGTCGCCCAATCAGCTGTTGCCAAGAGGATTTGGCGAGTGTTGCCCGATCGAGAAAGAGACCACGCCAGATGGAAAAGATATCCCGGCGGCGCGTGAGAAGAACAGGCGCGTGGTGTTCAAGATGATCAATAACGGCACCCCCGTCAATAACGGCATCCCGATCAATGGCACGCAAACAACCAACTAAAACCGACAAACGCTCACAGGCTATCGACAAAAGAACCTGTTTGATCTGTGAACAACAGTTATAATAACGGTTCGGTAGCCCCACGCTGAACACCATAGATCCCCTCTCAACAGGGATGGCGGAAAAGTACTATAACAAAAAGCCCCCGGAATTCGGCTTGATCGAATAGACCGGGGGCTTTATTTTTGTCCGAAATCCCGGATTTTCCCGTTAAATTTATTACTGTCATTTTGCTCAACGCCACGCTGACCGCTTTTTGAATGCACCAGCACCTGGAAATTATTGCCATTTGCCAGGAATATTCCCTTTTGCGGGTGTTTCAGATTAAGATACATAGCACTAAAAAACCTTAAATTGCAATAATACCCAGCCTTTAAGGGCTTTTTTACGTAAAGAGCATAGATCATCTACATAATCAAAATTTACAATTTATGAAACACGTTTTCTCAGTCCTCTCAGTTGCCTGTGTTGCGTTTTTTACAATTTTATTATCCTCGACCAGTACTGGCTGTAAAAAAGGCGATGATGGCGCCAAAGGGGATACTGGAACGGCTAATGTTATCTATTCGCCCTGGCTGGATGTAAATTATGACGCAGTTACCAATACCGCAGGAGATACAGTTTATTACTATCAAGCAACCATTGCGGCTCCAAAATTAACGAAGGCGATAATAGATTCAGGAACTGTGAAAGTGTATCTTAACCTGGGTAGTGCGGCCAGTCCGGAGGTTTGGCCTTTGCCAATTACTGATCTGTTTCAATTTACGGGAATTACCGAGTTAGGTCTGTATTACACTGTAGGTAATATTAACCTATTCTGCGATCTTGATGCCAGCACATTTACATCAAGCGGTACGAAACATGCTCAATATCGCTATATACTCATTCCTGGCGGTGTGCCTACCGGCAGATCGGCCGTTGTTGACTGGAATAATTATGAAGCAGTAAAAAGGCAATTCAACCTTACTGACTGAGAAAATCATTAAAGAACAAACAGCATCCTGCTGTTACCTGATGATCCTATAAGAATCCGTTCTTTCCGGGAAACCGGGCATCCAGAATAAACGTATTTATTCAGATCAGTTGTTTTTTGAAATAGTTACTTGTCGGGCCTGTGCATGAACTATGCGCTGGCCCGACAGGTTAAATGGATATCCTGCAGAGGATATGATATTAACCCAATCTTCAGTTAATCAAAAACTAATTGCTATGCGTTTTATGCAAAACGCTTTTGAGGCAAAGGCAGTACAAACAGGGTGTAAGAGATTGTTGATGGTGGTAGTTGTAGCTGGTTGTTTGCCGTTAATTACCCACGCATCCGATTTTCCCGATCATATAAATAACACCCGATTTTTCCAGGATACCACGCTGGTACGAGGTAAGGTCTCAGGTACTGAAGAAGGTGGCGTATTGCCACAGGTATCTGTACAGAACCTGGTTTCAGGCAGGGGTACCTTTACCAATACACAGGGTGAGTTTGCCATTGGCGTGCGCCGGGGCGATAGCATCCGGTTCTCCTATACAGGCAAAGCTCCCCAAACCATTATTTACCGGGGCGAAAGGTTTATGGAGGTATTTATGTCGGAAGGTGGAAAAGCATTGTCAGAAGTGATCGTGACCGGTTTTCAGACCATCGAGAAAAAGAAGTTTGCCGGTGCGGCCGCGACTGTAAAAATGGATGACGCCAAACTGAGCGGCCAAACGGATATCAGCCGGATGCTCGAAGGCCGGGCTGCCGGGGTATCTGTTCAGAACGTCTCGGGCACTTTCGGTACCGCGCCCAAAGTGCGGGTACGCGGCGCTACTTCCATCAACGGTGATAATAAACCTTTATGGGTGGTAGATGGGGTGGTGCTTGAAGACATCGTAAACATTTCGAACGACCAGTTGTCGAGCGGCGATCCTACCACTTTGCTGGGTTCTGCTGTAGCCGGTCTGAATGCCAATGATATTGAAAGCTTCGACATCCTGAAGGACGCATCCGCTGCGGCCCTCTATGGCGCCAGGGCCATGAATGGGGTAGTGGTGATCACAACGAAAAGAGGAAGGGCCGGAAAGCCCAACGTAAACTATATCGGTAATTTCAGTACTTACCTGAAACCGAATTACCGCGATTTCAATATCATGAATTCTGCGCAGCAAATGTCGGTACTGGCTGAGCTGGAACGCAAAGGCATGTTGAACGCCAATATCCTCGACCGGGGCGATAACGGCGTTTATGGTAAAATGTATGAACTGCTCAATGAGCCTCTGCCCGATGGCAGTGGTTTTGTATTGCCCAATACCCAAGCTTCCCGCAAAGCATTTTTAACCCGCTATGCCCAGGCGAATACCGACTGGTTCGACCTGCTCTTCCGTAATAACTTCACGCAGGAGCACTCCCTGAGTATCTCTGCAGGAACCGATCGTTCCCAATCTTATTTTTCGACCAGTTATTATGGCGATAACGGGTGGACCATTGCCGATAAAGTAAGCCGTTACACCCTCAACTTCCGCAACAATTACAAATTCAATGATAAGCTTTCGGCCGATTTCACGACCGTAGGGTCCATGCGCAGCCAGAAAGCGCCCGGCGCCCTGTCGCGCAACAGCAACCCCGTGGATGGTAGTTATGACCGTGATTTTGACATTAATCCTTTCAGTTACGCCCTTAACTCGAGCCGCACCTTAACGGCTTTCGATGGGAACGGCAACCGCGAATATTTCCGGCGCAATTTTGCTCCGTTCAATATTCTCACCGAACTGGAGAACAATTATATGGATCTGAAAGTGTATGACCTGCGGTTACAGGGTAGCTTAAACTACAAGATCACGCCTGAACTGCGCTATGAATTTGTGGGCGCCCTGCGTTTCGTAAAATCGAGCCGCGAACACCAGATCACCGAGTCGTCGAACATGGCCAATGCCTACCGCTCTGCAAAAACATCCACCATCAGGGCCAATAACAGGTTCCTGTACCGCGATCCGGAGAACCCCAATGCAGAACCGGTAGTGGTGCTGCCTTATGGAGGTTTTTATAACCGCGTGGAAGACCAGCTCCTGAACTACGATTTCCGCAACAGCCTTAATTATAATAAAACATTCAATGATGTACATACCATCACCGCGCTGGTAGGGCAGCAGGTGAAATACGCCGATCGCCAGCAATTCAACAATACCGGTTATGGTTACCAGTATGAGAACGGCGGTGTTCCTTTTATTGATTACCGCATTCTGAAGCAAACCATCGAATTGAACTTCCCTTATTATGGTATGTCGAAAGATTATGACCGCTTCGTGGCCTTTTACGGATCGGGTACCTATACCTATAATTCCAGGTATAATTTAACCGCTACCGTACGCTACGACGGATCGAACAGATTGGGTAAATCGAGAAATGCCCGCTGGTTGCCTACCTGGAGTGTGGCCGGTTCATGGAACGTAGAGCAGGAACGCTTTATGGAGAACCTGGCCTGGGTAGACGCCCTCACGGTGCGCGCCAGCTATGGCCTGACCGCCAGTATGGGGCCTGCTACCAACTCGAGCATTGTATTGAAGAACATCAATACCAACAGAACCTATTTAACAGAAAGAGAATCGGTGATCCAGCTGGCCAACCTCGAGAACAGCGAGCTTACCTGGGAAAAATTGTATACGACCAACCTGGGCGTGGATGCAACGATGCTGAACAGGCGCCTCAATGTCAGCGTAGACGTATACAACCGCAACAGCTTCGACCTTATAAGCCTGGTGAAAACCTCCGGTGTAGGCGGGGAGCCCTATAAAGCAGCCAACTATGCCGATATGGAATCGCAGGGCGTTGAATTACTGGTGGGCTATTTGGTATTGAACAATAAGAATTTTAAATGGCGCACCAACCTCACCGCCGGTTACAATACCAATAAAATTACCAATGCCCGTAATGAACCGCTTATCTGGGACCTGGTAGCAGCGGAAGGCGGCAATAAACAGGGATACCCCGTACGCAGCCTGTTCTCGATCGACTTCAAGGGACTGGAACATTTCACGGGTACACCCCAGTTTGTTGATGAAACCGGTAAAGTGGGCAATAATGTGTACCTGCAGGATCAGAATACCAACTTCCTCGTATATGAAGGCCCGGTTGACCCCCGCCTTACCGGTGGTTGGTTGAACAGCTTCAGCTACAAGGATTTCACCCTGAGCGTATTCATTACGTACCAGGCTGGTAATAAGATCAGGTTATATCCTGCCTTTAGGAATAGCTATTCAGACCTGGATGCCATGCCCAAAGAGTTTTATGACCGGTGGACCATGCCCGGCGATGAGCAATTCACTACGGTTCCTTCGATCCTGGGTGCTTTCGAGCAGTCGAAACTGGGAGGTTCTACCCCTTATAACAACTACAACTATTCAACCGCGCGCGTGGCCAATGGCGATATGATCCGGTTAAAGAATGTGTCGTTCACCTGGCAGGTGCCTATCAGAATAATCAAGAAGATCGGCCTCAATAGCCTGGCTTTGCAGGCGGTGTCGAATAACCCCTGGCTGATCTATTCTGATAAAAAGTTAAAGGGACAGGATCCTGAATTTTTCAATACCGGTGGTATTGCCCAGCCCGTTCAGAAACAGTTTACGTTCTCATTAAAACTGGGAGTATAGTTCATTAGTTCATAAGTTAATAAGTTAATGAGTTAAAATGACTAAGGAACTGAATAACTAAAGGACTTAATTAACTAAATAACCGAATTACCAGATGTCTAGAAAAATAATAAATATCTTTTTTTACACTTTGCTGTTGACGACAGCAGGTTGTAAAAAGTTTCTCGAAAAGAACCCTGATAACAGGGCCGCTGTAAGTTCACCCAGCCAGGTATCGCAATTGTTGGGAACAGCTTATCCGCAGGGAAACTATATGGCCTTTACGGAATCCATTTCAGACAATGCAGCCGATAAAGGAAGAGGCGGGCAGGAAAGGACCAATGTTGATCCCTACTTCTTTCGCGATGTGGCCGATAACCAGCAGGATTCGCCAGAGAATTACTGGAATGCCTGTTATACCGCCATTGCAGCTGCTAACCAGGCATTGGAAACCATCAAGAATGCAGCTGATACCAGCTTGTACAGTGCCCAGAAAGGCGAGGCGCTGGTTTGCCGCGCCTATGCACATTTTATGCTGGTCACCTTGTTCGCAAAAGTGTACGACCCCGCTACAGCTGCACAGGACATGGGTATTCCATATGTTACCACACCCGAGAATGTGGTGTTCAAAAATTACGACCGCAGAACGGTAGCTTATGTATACCAGATGATAGAGCAGGACCTGGTGCAGGGCCTGCCATTGATCGATGATACCAAATACACCATTCCCCGCTACCATTTTACCAAAGCAGCCGCCAATGCGTTTGCTGCCCGCTTCTATCTCTTCAAGCAGGATTACGCCAAAGTAGTTACCCATGCCAATGCCGTATTTGCGGCCGGCAATATCACTTCTTTGCTGCGGCCCTGGAATACAACTTACCGCACCATGACGCCGCAGGAGCTGTTTGCCATCTATCAGAAAGCAACGGAGCCGGCTAACCTCCTGCTGGTGGAGACTGTCTCTAACTGGGGACGTGATTATTACAGCGTGCGTTATGGCATGAATTCCGCAAAACGTGATGAAGTGTTTGCCTCCGAGCAATTATTCAGCGATACTTCCGAATGGGCTTTCAGGTACCAGACCTATACACTCGGCACGAACAACTATCTGATCCCAAAGATCAATGAATACTTTGTGCGCAACTCCGTAAATGCCAATATCGGCTTACCCTATGTGATGGTGCCTTTATTCACTACGGAAGAAGTATTGTTCAACAGGGCAGAAGCCTACATTTACCTGAATAACGTCAATGCCACCCTGCAGGACCTGGATACTTATGCCAGCACACGCATCGTCGGGTACGATGCTGCGAATCATAAGATCACCCCGCAAAAACTGCAGGACATGTACGGTTCAACCAATGTTCGCCTCAATGCATTGAACGCATTGCTTAGTTTTAAACGGGCTGAATATGTGCAGGAAGGAATGCGCTGGTTCGATCTCTTACGCTATGATATCGAAGTTAAACATACAACAACAGATGGACAAACACTGGTCCTGGAGGCAGGATCGCCCATGCGGGTCTTCCAGTTGCCCGAGTCGGTGAGGTTATCAGGCATGCCTTTGAACCCGAGATAAGTTATAAGTAAAAAGTACGATAAACAATAAACAGCATCTGATATGTTCAAACATAAAATATACCTTGTCATGCTGGCGCTGGTGGTTTTTGCGTCGTGTAAAAAGGAAGATGACCTCGGCGATGTGAGCAATATTCCCGGCCTCGGCGGCGATACCTGGGCTACTACGCCGATCGATACGTATATCATGAACAATTTTACCACCCCTTTTAATGTGTCGGCCAAATATAAGTATGACCAGGGCGAACTCGATTTTGATAAGACCCTCACGCCGCCCCGCGAGGAAAAGATCATCCCGGTGCTCAGCGCTATAAAAAGAGTGTGGATCGATAATTATGTGGCGGAAGCCGGCAAGCTGTTCATGCAAAGATACATTCCCAAATTCTTTGTACTGGTAGGCAGCGCCAACTGGAATATCGATGGAACCATCACGCTGGGTACAGCGGAAGGCGGCCGCCGGATCGTATTGTATGTGCTGAACGATTTCAGGGTAAAAGGCGATCCTGGTTACAGGGCCGGCGATACCACGAATATCAAAATGATGTTCCATACCATCGAACATGAGTTTGCGCATATCCTGCATCAAACGGTTATGTATCCCGAAGATTTCAAGCGTATTTCGGTAGGTGACTATACTTCCAACTGGAACAATATTGCCGATTCGGAGGCAAATGAGAAAGGATTTATCAGCGCCTATGCGCAAAGCGCCCCTGATGAAGATTTTGTTGAAATGATCTCTTTGATGCTTGCCGAAGGCAAAGCCGGGTATGAAGCATTCGTGGCCGGCATAAACAATGCAAGCGCCAGGGATAAACTGCGCCAGAAGGAAGTGATCGTCGTAAATTATTTCAAAGATGTGTGGGGGATCAACTTCTATAGCCTGCAAACCCGTACCCGTAATTCGATCAATGCGTTGATGTATTAGGGCGGGCAAGCGACCGATCAATCACCAATAAAGAAACAGGTATGAACAAAAACCTTTTATATATTTTTCTCGCTATAACCCTGATGGCCTCCTCCTGCCGGAAAGACGATGATTATGTATTTGACAGATCATCTGATGAGCGGCTCAATGAAACCCTTGGCAATTATCAGAAGGCGCTTAGCAGTTCACAATACGGATGGAATGGTAATCTTACCACCGGCGATGGCGGTACCTATCGCTTCTATTTCAGCTTCAACGACAGCAACCGGGTGGTTATGTTCAGTGATTTCGACAGCACCACCGCTACCGTGCTCAGGGAAAGCAGTTACCGGTTAAAAGCTTTACAACAACCCAGTCTCATCTTCGACACCTATTCATATTTGCATATCCTCAGCGATCCGGATGCTGCTGTAAACAATGGCACCTATGGCCAGGGGCTGAAAGGCGACTTTGAATTCCGGGTAGATACTGTTACCGCAGACAGCATCAGCTTAACCGGCCGCTTCAACGGCAGCAGGCTCAGCCTGCGCAAGGCAGCGCAGTTTGACCGCACGGTATGGGTGAACAAACAGGTAACCAATGGGGTCGTAAAATTCAAGGACTACTGGAAGTTCCTGTCGTACTTCAAACGGCTGAACTATGCCGGCACCCAATACGAATTACAGTTCGATACCACATTGAAGAAAGTAACTGTATCCTGGATGGTTGGCAGCCAGGCGCAAACGGTTACCCGGGGATATTATTTCTGGGCAAATGGTGTATATTTCACCGATCCTATTGTGAACGGTGCAGCCACAATACCCGGGTTCTCTATTAACAGTTTCGATATGGGTGCGCAGGTAATGAGTGTAGGGGTGAATGCCGCTGCGGCTACCATCACCAGCGCTACCGCGCCCATCAATCCCGATGTAAAGAATGCGGTCAACCGCTGGTGGAGCAGGGGGGCTACCAGTGATAATTTCTGGGTATCGTACACCGGCTTTCATATTAACGGCGTAGATGATGCTTATAACATCAGATCGCTCAGGAACGATACGGCCAAATTCGAATTCCTGTTGTATAAAAATAATACGGATGGAGCCGATGCTTTCTTTACCATTTACAGTGATACCGCCGACAATTCATTTGCGGTGGTATCTGGCTCATGGGTGAACATGACGGTGACCGCTTCTTCGGGCCGCGCCCGTTTCAATGAACTTGAAGTACGCGCCAATTCTCCATGGCCGGCGGGGCCGGCGGATAATACCCGCCAGCAATTGTATAATCCGGCCGGTTATTATTTCGTACAAAGCAGTGACCGCACATTCGATATGGTAAGTATTGCCGATCCGAAGATCTGGATCTCCTGGATCTGGGAGTTTGATTAATAAAGCACCTGAATAGCAAAGGCCCCGGCGAAACCGCCGGGGCCTTTGCTATCTATCTATACCCGGCAAGAGTGTTACGTTCGATACGGAATTTGCCAGACTTAGCCCTGGTTATATTGCTTGGTGTCGAAACGGCATACGGCCAGATATTGGATACTGTCGTGGACAACTTTAACGATGGTACGTGATGACCATTTTAAATGCGACTCAACTTTCCAAATATTCACACATTGACACGGTTTCCAATTTTAAATTTTTTCGCATAAAGATATTAGTTACCTTTACAAAGCTATTGTAGAGCGCTCTATAAATCCGTTACTTAATTAAAAATGGTCAACAATAAACCGGCCATTTATTAAACCTTATAATCATATTATGAAAAAAATTACATTTCTTGCTTTTTTACTATTTTGTGGCACTACGTATGCTCAAGATTATGTTTATACAATTGATTTATCTTATGACCAGTCTTTAAGCACTACTGCCTGTAATGTGTTTGCAACCACCACGAAAGTTGATAATTTAAATCATAAAACGACGATCGGATTTCCAACGTTTGTTGGTAATCCTGATTACTACATTAATCTTCCATGTCGGCAGATTTCTTCTACAGTAGCTGTAGGGACAGAGTACCAGATTTTGTTCCCATTTAAGGCTGGTAATACCTATGAGATAACAGCACTTTATAGAGGAGTTCGAGCTGGTAATGAAATTTTTCCAAACCTGGCGTTTGGTTTTAATGAAACAGAAAAAACACATAATACTTCTACTTCTTGTACTGGACCTCAAGCAGTAAACTTAGCTGACTATAATTTTATAGCAGCTTCAGGAGCCTCCTTTTCGTGGTTAGCAGATGATAGAACTTGCAAAACGGGTGTACTTACTAAAAGTTATGCATCTTTATCTGTCGCAGCGGTGCCTTTCAGCTTAAGTCCTAGTGCTGCTTCAGTTCAGGTCAGGACCATCCAAATAAGAGAATGGTGTAATCAGCCTGCGCTTGGAGCCGCTTCGGGTTTAACTGGCACGTTGACTGTCACAACGCCACCCGCTTACGGTTATACATTAAATTTTAACCCTGTTCCTGGTGCTGAAGAATACTTAGTTGAATGGTATGATGTTACGAACAGTGCATTGGCCGGTACATTTACTATTAGTGGACCTGGTTATTTAAATACAGCTAATATTATATCAGGGCATACCTATAGATACAGAGTACAAGCCAAAGCCCATTGCCGGTCGACCGCCGCTTTTTCTGATTGGTCACCAGAACTCCCTCCTCTTGGAGCTACCTGCGAATATGGACCCTTACCTAGTACCCTCGGGTTTACATTGCAGTGTTATGGTTGTACAACATTTAATTTGCATTGGCCTGCTGTACCGGGAGCTGTGAATTATAAAGTTGAATATACTGTTTTTCAACCATCAGGGATTCTAAAACACCCAGCGACTGTCTACACCACTGGCACATCAATTAATGCTTCGACGACTATCTTACTAGGTTCAAATTGGCACATGATTTACAGAGTAGCGGTGGATTGTGGTTCCGGATTCGGTAGTTTCAGTGATTACTCTCCAACCTACCTTCTGAAACCTTAAGGTTCTTTTGTTACTTTAATATTAATAATGTTATTTGATATAAAGGCTCCAAGCAAGGAGCCTTTATTTTTTAAGAACGGGCCCCTGTTCAGGCGAACCCGACCAGGAGGCACCGTTGTAGAGAGTCTCGACTCTGCTGACTGCAGCTTTGATTAATTTAAGAACTATGAACTTTGAAATATGAACTAAATTCTAACAGTCCCTTTTTTGCTTTTGTCTTTGTCCTTATCCTTCTTATCGTCCTTGTTCATATTAATGTTCAGGTTATGGCCGATGGTGATCTTACCGAATTCTGATTTGATCTTCATGGCCATATTACCACTGCCTGCTTTGCCAATGTATTTTTTATCGAAGCGCGGGCCATGGTCATCATTGTCTTCATTCTCTTCTTTTATCTCGAAGCTTGTTTGATTTTTAAGGTCGCCGAAATGCGTGCGGATATCAAAGTTGGCAGAAATATTATTCTCTACGTCAAGGTAGAGATTCGAAAAGCTGTTCTTTACCGTAAGGGTTTTGGTATCGTTGGCTACGCCCAGTTTAACCACATCACAATGTTCAAATACTGCATTTACTGCGCCGTCGAGATTGTCGATACTGACCTTGGAGAATTTAACTACAAGACTACCGCTGCTGATACTGCCGATAGTGCCTTTGCCAAATTCAATTTCCACTTTCTTTACATGGGCCAGCTTGCCGGCGGTTAAGCTGCCAAACTTGCTTTCAAGCGATATTTCACCTTGATAGTCGCCGATACTCATGGGGCCAAACTGGTTCTCTGCCACCAGGGCGTTCCGTGCCGGCACATAGATGACATAGTCAATATGAAAGCTTTGTTTTTCGCCTTTGCTCCATTTGGCGTCTTTCTTTTTATCGAATTTTGTTTCAAAGTATACGCCGCCGCTGTTTTTACCATCTTCGATGCTGATATGATCGAGGATCGCCTGTGCCTTTTCATCGGTGCTGGCTTCGGCGGTGATGTTCACTGTAGCTTTTACTTCATTTTTATCCCAGGTATTTATCTGCATTTCGCCGAACTGGTTCTTGAAAGAGATCTTATCGCTGCCGCTTACGTTATAGGATTTGGTATAGGTTTTCTTTTTTTCTACCAAAGGGTCTCCTGCAAATAACTGTACCGTTGGTATCAGGCAGGTAATGAGTAAAAGGGTGCTATATCTTTTTAAATTGGCTGTCATGATTGTCACTTTTTGATGCTTTGATTTGATTAATAATACTTAGTTGCTGATTGAGGATCTCGGTCTGCAGCCTCAGGTTCTCAATCATGGCTTCCAGTAATTGTTCCCGGTTGGGATTGGCCGGTAGTTCTTTTTTCAACGCGTTATAAGAGCTATCGAGTTTATTGATATCCGAAACAAACTTTCTGTATAAAGTGGGGTTCTCTTTTTCAATGGCCTTCAGTTCATTTTGCTTGTCTTCAATAAGCCGGGTGAACTGGTATACTTCCTGCGCATAGTTGGGATTGATCTCTTTGAGCAGGGGGTCGTTGCTTACCGGCGTATCGGAGCGATCCCCTTTTTGTACTACGCCCGTATTGTTGCTGGTATGACGGTTGGTTAATAAGCTAAAGATACCTATGCCGGCCAGTACGAGGATGGCGGCGGCGGCGGTCCAGCGAAGCAGGTTGAGTACAATTAATTTCCGGCTTTTAGAAGTTTGTGTTTGTGCGGTGGGTTTCTGTTCAGTTAATTGTTGCTCCAGTTTTTGCCATACCTGTTCACCGGGTTCATCTGTATCGAACTGGTCGCGATTGTCACGAATAAATTGTTCTAAACCTTTACTCATTGTCCAACTCCTTGTTTAATTAATGTCAGCAGTTTTTGTTTGGCGCGTACATACTGCGTACGTACGGTATTATGCGAAATATTCAGTATTTGTGCTATTTCTTCATGATCATAACCTTCCAGCAGGTATAAGCTCAGCACCGTTCTATAGCCATCGGGCAGCCGGGTGATCGTTTTTTTAACTTCATCCACCCGGTACTGCATCTCTTCTTCGTTTACCGGTTCTTCATCAGCAACAGCCTGCAGTTCGGAGCTTTCCAGGTCAACCAGGTAATTCCTGCGTTTGCGCAGGATATTGATCGATTTATTGATAACGATCTTTTTCAACCAGGCGCCAAAGGTGCTGCGGTAGTGAAAATCATGCAGCGAGCGGAATGCGTCCAGAAAGGATTCCTGCAACACATCCTCCGCATCGGCGCTATTGTTTACAATACGTAAACTGGTGTTATACATCGCTTTGGAATATTGCCGGTACAGCGCCTGATAGGCTTTGCCATCGCCCAGCCTGCAGCGTTCTACCAGTTCATCCCGGATAATGTTTGCAGTCAGCTCCAAAATGATCTGTTTAGATTGTTTTATATAGAGACATACGATTTAGCCACATGTTGCATGGCAAACCATGTTTGTTTGTGGTTTGTGGTTTACGGGTTTATGGTTGCTGCCGCGCTGTGAAGCGGTTGACCGGTTTCAAAATACTGGTTATCAGCCGAGGAGCTGGTGCCGGAAAATGAGGGGTGACGAATGAAATAACCACAAACAACAAACTACAAACCATAAACCTGCCCCCTTTTTCATTAGCAAATCAGCACATTAGCGTATTAGCAAATTAGTTTTTCTTACTTTTAGCTTAATATCGAAAATCAGTTTAGTCATGGGTACCAGAACCGATTTGTTCACCAGCCCGGATTACTTCTTATTGGATGAGCTTTTGAGCGACGAACAGAAACTTGTCAGAGAATCTGTTCGTAATTACGTAAAAAAAGAAATATCCCCCATCATTGAAGAGTTTGCACAGAAAGCAGAGTTCCCCGAACAGATCGTTCAGCAAATGGGTGAGCTCGGTTGTTTTGGCCCTACCATTCCCGTGGAGTACGGCGGCGGCGGGCTCGATTATATCAGCTATGGCCTCATGATGCAGGAGCTGGAGCGGGGCGATAGCGGCGTACGGTCAACCGCTTCTGTGCAGGGATCCCTTGTCATGTTCCCCATCTTTGAATACGGCAGTGAAGACCAGCGGCGGAAATACCTGCCCAAACTGGCCAATGGTGAATGGTTGGGTTGTTTCGGCCTTACCGAGCCCGATCATGGATCAGACCCGGCCGGTATGACCACCCATTTTACCGATGCCGGCGACCATGTGATATTGAATGGCGCTAAAATGTGGATCAGCAATGCCCCCTATGCCAAAGTGGCCGTCGTATGGGCCAAGGATGAACAGGGCGAGGTGCATGGCCTGATCCTGGAACGTGGCATGAAAGGGTTTACAGCCCCCTTGACCCATAACAAGTGGAGCTTGCGGGCTTCCGCAACCGGCGAACTGGTCTTTGATAATGTAAAAGTGCCCAAAGAGAATATATTGCCGAATATAAAAGGATTGAAAGGACCGCTGAGCTGCCTTACCAAAGCGCGGTATGGCATTGCCTGGGGCGCTGTAGGGGCGGCCATGGATTGTTATGATACCGCGCTGCGTTATTCGAAAGAGCGCCTGCAGTTCGACAAACCGATAGGTTCTTTCCAGCTGCAGCAAAAAAAGCTGGCCGAAATGATCACCGAGATCACGAAAGCCCAATTGCTGAACTGGCGCCTGGGTGTATTGATGAATGAAGAAAAAGCTACGCCCCAGCAGGTAAGTATGGCCAAACGTAACGCCTGCGAAATAGCCGCCCATATTGCCCGCGATGCGCGGCAGATCCTGGGTGGCAGTGGGATCACCGGTGAATATTCCGTGATGCGGCATATGATGAATATGGAAAGTGTGATCACCTACGAAGGCACACATGATATACATTTGCTGATTACTGGTATGGATGTTACCGGTTTCAATGCTTTTAAATAACTTGCGACGTAATGAGGATTTTTTTGATCGGTTTCATGGGTTCCGGAAAAACACATTGGGGCAAACAGGTAGCGCAAAGGCTGAGTTTACCATTTTATGATCTTGATGAAGTGATAGTGCAGGAAGAAAAACGGAGTATTCCGGAGATCTTCGGCGAATCGGGTGAAGAGTATTTTCGCAACCGGGAAAAAGAGGTGCTGGAAAAGATCGTTGATGAGAACAGCAATATGGTTTTATCCTGTGGCGGCGGCACGCCCTGCTTTTTCAATAATATTGAATTCATGAAAAAGTATGGCACGGTAGTATGGCTCAATACACAGGTAGATGTACTGCTGCACCGGTTGATGCGCGAGCGTATGCAAAGGCCCCTGCTGAAAGATATTCAGGACGAAGACCTGAAACATTTTATCATCCGCAAACTGAATGAACGGCGGATGTATTATGAACAGGCGGATGTGATCATCGATAAGGAAGACGCAATATCTATGAATGACTTTATTCAAACCGTATTACATGCATAAAGGTTTTTTACTAACGGCCGCCATCCTGGGTGCACTGGCCGTAGCCCTTGGCGCTTTTGGCGCACATGGCTTAAAGAAAATTGTTCCGCCCGAAACCGTTACTACCTTTGAAACCGGGGTGCGTTATCAATTCTACCATGTATTTGCATTATTGGCCGTAGCTATCTTATTTGGAAGCTTCCCCGGCAAGAATCTGCAATACGCAGGCATCTGCTTCATCGTTGGAATAATATTGTTCTCAGGCTCTTTATATGTGTTAACCGCATTACAGGCTACAAAAACAGTGGGCCTGCGCGGCATAGGCGCCATCACGCCTATTGGGGGGGTATTCTTTATTGTAGGCTGGATCTTTCTGTTCCTGGCAATTCTAAAGAAAGGCAGTGTATAGTTTATCGTTTGTGGTTTATCGTTTATGGTTCTTAAACGCCGTTGGCTAATTTCTTAAGAATCCTGGGAATTGCTGAGGCCGGCAACTAATAGTGAAGCCCGAACGCCGGCCTAACCACAAACCACAAACAATAAACCACAAACCTAGATCGGGGCTTCGAATGTAAGAACACAATTCTTATCAGACTCTATCTTGAACGACCCGTCGATACTTTCCATACGGCGGCGCATATTGCTGAGGCCATTGCCAAAACGGCGCAACTTGTCGGCATCGATGCCCACCCCGTTATCAGCCACCTTTATCATCAGCCATTTATCACTGGTTGAAATAATGATCTGGATTTGCGTGGCCTGGGAGTGTTTCATGGCATTGTTCAGCGCCTCTTTAATGCTCAGGAAAATGTTCCTTCTTTTTTCCCCGCTTACTTCTGCCTGCGGGATCAGGGGGGGCAGCTGTACCTTACATTCAATAGGGGTTGAGTCGAAGTATTCGATCGCATGCGCCCTGATGTAAGCGATCAGGCTTTCCAGGGTGTCGTTGCTGCTTTTCATGGTCCAGATGATGGTATTCATCTTGCCCAGCAATTCATTGGCTGAGTTGGAGATCTTTTCCAGCTCAGGCACCACATCGCCTTTCAACCGGCTTTTCATGATCTCGCTCATGAGGCGGATGGCCGTAACGCCCGATCCCAGTTCATCGTGCATGTCGGCCGAAATGCGGTTACGTTCTTCCTGCTTGGCGGCCATTACTGCCATTTGTTTATCGAATTCTTTGCGTTCATTTTCCAGTTTCAGGCGCTCGCGCTCTTTTACCCGCTCAATGATATCGCGCCGGTTCTTATAGGCCAGGCCCGATAAAAAGAAACCCAGTTCTAATACCAGTCCGAATTCGTAATAGAAGAGGGCGCGGTTGAATACAGAAGTAATATCGTCTTTAACCAGCTTCCAGCCAGTAGTAATGATGATATACGAAATAACGGAAAACACGACCAGCGAAAAATTACCGGCTGCCAGGTAATTGAGCAGCGTATTTTTCTTTTTAATGCTATACACGATAAAGAACACACCCGTTAAGAAGAAAACCTGTTTTATGATGAAGTTCTCCATGATGTTCAACAGGATGTATTTGTCTGTCAAAAAATACACAATGGAGAACACAATACAGGCGCCGATCAGCAACAGGGAGAAAAAATGCAGGCATTTATCTAACAGCGGGTAATTCTCTTTACTGTTAATGAATTTACGGATGAATATCTGGTACATCACTACGCTGCCCGTCATGATCATAAAGTCGAGGTATTCCTCATAAAAGTAATTGAAGGGTGTAGCGCTGTAATTGAGATATGATTTCAGGAAGAGCAGGGAACAGGTAAGAAAGGTATACCCTGCATAAAAAATAAATTCTTTATTACGGCTTTGAATATACACCGCGAGCGAATAAAAGATCATGAAGAGCAATATGCCTGAGACCGTATAGGTGAATACATCGAGCATATGATCGCGGTCGCGCTGGCTCATATTCCACTGCGGCAGGTAATCGTACCTGATGATGCGCGGGGTAAGCGAGTTGATGTTGGTGCGCACGAAATTGAAGCGGCAGTAATAGACAGCCGTTTCATGCGGCTGCAGGGTGATCTGTTTTACCCCGTGTGACCGGTCATCAGTTGTAAGGCTGTCGGGTAAACGCGTAAAGCTGCCGCTTATATCATCGGGCCGGGCTTTGAAAAGAATAAAGCTCCGGCAAAAATAGGCGGGCGTAAAACAAACCGTAATGGCCGTATCGTGGGTGTTTTTCAGAAAGAATTGTAAGAAGCAATCGCGTTCTATGAGTTTTCCCGGCAGGTCATGGGGCAGGTAATTACCGGGGTTATGGTTGAAAGGCAGTTTATAGATGTCGGCATCCGGAATTTGATGTTTGGGTTGTGAACTGAACAGGGAGTATTTCCCAATAGGCTTATGATAACGGATAGCGGCCACATCAATGATCATGGAGTCGGCCCATTGTGAATAACTATTGGTCGTAAAACAAAAAAGCAGGATATAAAAACATGTATGTTTGATGGCCTTGTGAAAAGGATGATGGCGTGTAGCGTTTGTGGATACAAATCCAGGATGGCGATTAGTGCTCATAAAGTGCCCCGGTTTGCACCGGGAAGCGTTAGTTTCGAAGGGTGAATGTACGAAAAAAGCACAATGTGCTCATGTGATAATTAGCTAATGGGCTGATCCGGCTGCCGGTTATCAGTTGCCGGGAACACAGGTTCAGGATCAGCGATGTTGAAATACTTAGTGGTTTCGGTTTTAAGGTCCGGTAACCGGGGGCCGGTAACCGGTAACCTCTTCGAAACTTAACAATTCTCATAGGTGTGAACCCATCTTATACTTTGATCCTTATTCCCTAAACTACTTATCTTTGCGAACATGGCCAACCGCTTAAAAGCAGATAAAGCAGAAAAGAAAAAGCCAGCTAATCCGGAAAAATTCAAACCTGAAAAGGAAGCTCAGGTTACGGTAAAACAATTGGTAAAAGACGAACGTACCCATAAAATTGCTGGTGCTTTCGCCTTATTGATCAGCCTTTTTTTATTCATCGCCTTTGCATCTTACCTGTTCACCTGGAAGGAAGACCAGGATAAGGTATTCCGGGGCGCTGCCATCCTCTTGCCGGGTGAAGAAGTAAAGACCACCAACCTGTTGGGAAACCTCGGTGCGTATATCTCACACCTGTTCTTTTTTAAAGGTTTCGGCGCTGCTTCCTTTATGTTCTGCAGCCTTTTTTTCGTAATTGGCGTAAATGCCTTACTCGGTTCCAAAATATTTTCGCTGGGGCGCAATCTGCGCTATGTGATAGTAAGCCTGGTATTTTTCAGTGTTGTATTTTCCTTTATTTTCAGCAGCAGCGCTTTCGCCTGGGGTGGGGCAGTTGGTGATATGTGCCGCGACTGGCTGGTTCGGATGATCGGCAGTGTTGGTACCGCTGCCTTGTTACTGGTAGCCGGACTGGCGTATATCATTTGGCGTTTCAACCCTGTGTTCAAAGCACCGGCTTTAACCAGGCCTAAAACGGAAGAACCTGCGAAAGTGGTAGCTCCGGTGCTGGCGAAAACGGAAGATACTGCAATGCCTGAGGTAAAAACTGCAGGTAATAAACTGAAAGACGGGGTAGGAGTGCTTAAAAAGTTACCTGAGACCGATACCGTGGAAGAAGAACCGCTGGATATACAACTGGTGGAAAAACAAACGCCGGTTCCTCAGCCCGCACTCGAAGAAGAAGAGCTTGAAGAAGAACTCGAAGAAGAAGAATTGCCGGAGCTTCCGGTGCAGGCAGAAATACCACCCGTGGTTGCACAAAAAGGCAAAGGTAAAAAGCCCGGTCCCGACCTGGAGCTGGAAATTAAGTCCTACCCGGAAGTGGATCAACCCGAGCCGCCTGTGGAAGAACCCAAAGTGGAACAAAAGGTCATTACCCAGGAACCCTATGATCCATCCCTTGAATTGCGCGATTATAAATTCCCTGGTCTCGAATTGCTGGAGCTGCATGGCAGTGAACGCATTATTCAGGATCCCGCCGAGCTGGAGACCAACAAGAACCAGATCATCAGTACGCTGAAGAACTACGACATCGATATTCAGAAGATCAGTGCTACGGTAGGACCAACGGTAACCCTGTATGAAATAGTACCCGCGGCAGGTGTGCGCATCTCACGTATCAAGAACCTGGAAGATGATATCGCCCTGAGCCTTGCGGCCCTGGGTATCCGTATTATTGCGCCTATACCCGGTAAAGGAACCATTGGTATCGAAGTGCCGAATGTAAAGAAAACGGTGGTGAGCATGCGCAGTATGCTCTCGTCGGAAAAATTCCAGCACAACAGTTTCAGTTTACCGGTGGCCATTGGTAAAAAGATCGATAATGAGAACTTCATTGTAGATCTCACCACCATGCCGCACCTGTTGATGGCCGGTGCTACCGGTCAGGGTAAATCGGTTGGTTTGAACGCTATCCTGGTCTCGCTCCTGTATAAAAAACATCCCTCGCAGCTGAAGCTGGTGCTGGTTGACCCCAAGAAAGTGGAGCTGAGTTTGTACCGCAATATTGAGACCCATTTCCTGGCGAAACTGCCAGGGGAAGAAGAAGCCATTATCACCGATACCAAAAAAGTTATTCATACCCTGAATGCCCTTTGTATTGAAATGGATAACCGGTACGATCTGCTGAAAGAAGCGGGCGCCCGTAACATTCGTGAATACAACGAGAAATTTATAAAACGGCGCCTGAACCCGCAGAAAGGGCACCAGTTCCTGCCATTCATTGTACTGGTGGTGGATGAGTTTGCCGACCTCATCATGACAGCCGGCAAAGAAGTGGAAATGCCTATAGCGCGTCTCGCGCAGCTGGCCCGCGCGGTGGGTATCCATTTGATCATTGCCACCCAGCGTCCATCGGTGAATATCATTACCGGTACCATCAAGGCCAACTTCCCGGTGCGTATCGCGTTTAAAGTTTCTTCAAAAGTCGACTCGCGGACCATCCTCGACACGGGCGGCGCAGAACAATTGATCGGTAAGGGCGACATGCTTATTTCCTATAACGGGGAAATCACGCGCCTGCAGTGCGCATTTGTTGACACACCCGAGGTAGACAGTATCTGTGATTTCATCGGTACCCAGGAAGGCTATCCTCAGGCATTCCTTTTGCCGGAATATGTTGATGAGAAACAGTTCGAAGGCAAGGACCTTGACCTGGATGACCGGGATTCCCTGTTCGAGGATGCAGCACGTATGATCGTACAAAGCCAGATGGGATCTACCTCATTGTTGCAACGGAGAATGAAGCTGGGTTATAACCGGGCCGGGCGCCTGATGGATCAATTGGAAGCGGCCGGTATTGTAGGCCCCAGCCAGGGCAGCAAGGCCCGCGATGTACTGGTTAAAACCGAGGCTGATCTGGAAAGGCTTCTGTCGGATCTGATCTAGGGTTACAGTTTTGTTAATATAGCGCTGATTTACAACCCGGGGTAACATTTCGCGTCTTATTATTGCCGCTAAAGCTTATAACTAATATCTTTGCGGCCTTTACCCAAAGAATAATGCATATAATGAAAAGCCTAATTGTATTTATAACTACTTTTTTTATAGCTACTATAAGTTTTAGTCAACAAAGCGATCCCGCTGCCAAAAAAGTACTGGATGCAGTAAGCGCCAAGTTCAAAACGTTTAAATCGGTTCAGGCCAGCTTTACCCTGCGTAATGAGGATAGTAAGGGCACTTTGCTCGGAACTAAAAAAGGTACTGCTTCGCTGAAAGGCGCCCGCTACCGGGTTAGCATTGCGGGAACCGGTCAGGAAGTTTTCTGTGATGGCGCCAATATCTGGACCTACGATAAATCAGCCAATGAAGTAACGATCACCAAACCCGATAATTCTGCCAATACCATCACCATGCAGAAGCTGTTCACCAATTTTTATGATAAGGATTTCCTGTACAAGCTGAATGGCGACAAAAAGGTGAACAACAAATCGGTTCAGGAAATTGAAATGACGCCGGTTGATAAAACCAAGCCTTTTCATAAAGTGTATCTGCTGGTTGACAAGAACAGCAAGACCATCTACAGCACGCGCATTCTCGATAAATCAGGCGCCGTAATGGTATATACCGTAAATACCATGAATGGTACTGCCAACCTGCCCGATAATCTCTTTGTATTTGATAAAAGCAAATACCCGGGGGTAGAGGTCATTGATTTAAGATAGAAACTGATAGCGATACTGCTTACGGTTTAATTTATAAGTTACAGGTTACAGGTTCCAGGTTACAAGGGTATAACACCCTGCAACTTGCAACTTGTAACCTGTAACGTTTAACGCAGATTTCAGGTTCAGGTTACAAGGGTCAAAGCTCCGCAACCTGAAACTTGTAACACTTTACACCAATCCTTATTACAGGAACTGTATTTCATTATCAAATTATCGAATTATCACATTATCACATTAGCTACAGGAACCGTATTGCATTATCAAATTATCGAATTATCACATTAGCTACAGGAACTGTATTTCATTATCACATTATCGAATTATCACATTATCACATTATTTTCCGCCCCACCGGTATGTCGTGATATCCAGTCCGGCAAGATCGAGCACCCGGTCGGTAACGGTGGCCACAGCTTCTTCGATGGTTTGCGGGCGGCTATAAAAGGAAGGAGTAGCAGGGCAGATGATGCCACCGGCCAGGGTAAGGGTCTCCATATTCCGGATATGCACCAGGTTATAGGGCGTATCGCGTACAACGCAAATGAGCCTGCGCCTTTCTTTCAGCACCACATCGGCAGCCCGGGAAATGAGGTCGCTCGAAACGCCGGATGCAATGCGGCCCAGGGTGCCCATCGAGCAGGGGGCGATGATCATGGTATTATACCTGCCCGAACCGGAGGCAAAAGGCGCGGTGAAATCTTTGGTCGTATAAAAAGAAACGGGGTATTGGGTGTAGTTGCTATTACCAAGTTCGGTTTCCCAAACCTGTTTGGCATTGTCGGTCATTACCACGGCAAGATCCTGCCATTGTTCTTTAATGGTGAGCAGTTTTTCTATCAGTAAACGGGCATAGATACTGCCACTGGCGCCGGTAATGGCCAACACTATTTTATGCATGGAAAAGACTTACATTTATGATGTTAAACAAAAATACAGATGCAAACATTGAAAATGTCGGTTTTGTTTTGCTGGTTAGCTGTTTTTTCATGTGCCGAAAAGCCGGCCATCAAGGCTGATGAGGGGAACCTGACAGGGCGCGGAAAGGAACTGAGCGCAGAAAAACTGCAGTGGATGACGCTGGATGATGTGGCCAATGGTTTGAAAAAAGAAAAGCGGCCTGTGCTGATCGATCTGTATACCGACTGGTGTGGCTGGTGTAAGACCATGGATAGGAAAACCTATGCGAATAAAGAGGTGAGCAGTTACGTGCAGGAAAAATTCTATCCGGTAAAATTCGATGCCGAAGGGCGCAAAAGCATTCAATGGAATGGCAAGACCTATCATTTCAATCCAGGACATAAAACCCATGATTTTGCCATCTACCTCACCAATGGCCAACTCTCATATCCTACTACCGTGATCATTCCGGTAAATGGTGAACCCCAGGCCATACCCGGTTACCTGGCGCCCAATGAGTTTGAGCTCATCGCTAAATATTTCGGGGAAGGAAAGTATGGAAAAGTATCTTTTGATGACTATCAGCGGAGTTTCAAATCAAGCTGGTAAAGAAACTATGAGGAATAAATGTAATAGGTGAAAGTGTGAGGGCGCTCATTCTTCTTTCCCGCGTTCAAGATCGTGGCGGGTAATGGAACCTGCCATGTAATATATAAAACGAAGAATCGCTATCTGTTTTATAATCAATTTGTAAACATGTGTTCTGTTTAAAATGTCTGACTGTTGTCGCCTGCTGGCAGGCGGGTAGATCACTTTATTAAATGAAAGAATATAAATAAATAATATGTCAGTGCAAACGGTTGCGTAGGTTATCCAGATTGGAAAAGGACTCAATTATTTAGTTTATTTTTGTGTTGATTTAGATCAACTAAGAAGCTTAGAAGCAAATTTTCCGAATAAGAGGACCTATACTTTGAGATATTCATACTATATTTGAATTTTCATAGGATAAGGTTTAATGGTTAATGGTATTTGATTAGTGCAGCCTCCCCTCCGGGAGGCTATTTTTTGCGCCAACCGCACCTGCGCGGCCGAATGGCCGCTTTCATTCATTTCCCGCCTCTTTATTTTCTCATTCTCCCTTTTAACAGAGGTTCTTCAGGCTGGTATAAGCTCGGGGCCGTATTGGCTTCTGGTTATCTTCGCCCATATCCCGAATATATTCCGTAGATATTCCGTACATGTCCCGTATATAAGCCCATCCTTTAAAGGAACGGGACATCTACGAGATAACTGTGAAACCATGATGTGACAAGGAGGAGAAATATGCGAAGCAAACCAAAAGCAAACCCGAAGCAAACCCGGAGCTGATGTTCATGTGGCTAGCGGAATGACTTAATATTGGTGATGGCGAGGTTGGTAAAATCAATTTCCATATCAGGCAGGTAAGTGCCGGGCACATACTCGTCTGTTCCTTTGAGTTTATACCTGAGCTGGTTGCTATGCCTTTTGCTGATGAACATGAGGTCGTTGAACTTATCGGTGTAAAAACCCAGGCAATAGATGGTGATGTAATATTTGCCTTCGGGCACCCGGGGAATAGTGAATTGATTATTTGTGGGGTAGTAGATATTGCGTACAATGCCGGCGCCGGTATGGTCAAAACGGTCGAAGATCACCAATACAGAGTCGACCCGCGGACTGGAAGGGTTCCGGGGATGCAGACGAATCAATACGTTCACACTGTCAGGTAGTCTTTTTCTTTGTGCATTGGCGGTTTTCACTGTCAGCAGCGAAACCAGCATGGTCAGCACAATGACCGTTTTCATAGTTATCGATATTAGGGTACCGGAATAAAATTCACTGCATGGTTAGTATTTTTGCTAGGGCGATTTACTATTTGAAATCATTGATCTCTAATAAGTATTAACGCTTATCCGCTCAATTTCTTATCCGGAAAGCAGACTCTTTGACAGAATTAATAAAAAAAATCCCGTCCGGGCCAGGCCATGACGGGATCTTGATTGTAATTCAATATGTTGACAGGCTTTTCAAACCAGCTGATCGTTTGAAAAGCGCGCAGTTAAGCTTCGGCCATATCAGGGATGGCAGACACTTTATAAGCGCCGGCGTCCAGCTTTTCTTTGGTGGCTGAGAACGCTTCCAGGGTTTTCTGGATATCCTCGTCCGTATGAACCGCAGTAGGTATTAACCGGTAAATGATGTGTCCTTTCGGAATAACCGGGTACACCACGATAGAGCAGAATATGCCATAGTTCTCGCGCAGGTCCATCACCATGGCGGTAGCTTCTTCAACGCCGCCTTTCATGTACACCGGTGTAACCACAGAATCGGTCTTCCCGATATCGAAACCTCTTTCTTTCAGGCCTTTTTGGAGTTTGGTAGCCACATCCCACAGTTTTTTCTTTAACTCGGGACGGGTCATCAGCAGTTCGAGGCGTTTGAGGTTACCGATTACCAATGGCATGGGTAAACTTTTCGCGAAGATCTGGCTGCGGATATTATAACGGATATAGTCGATGATGGATTTGGGTCCGGCTATAAATGCACCGATAGAAGCCATGGATTTGGCGAAAGTGGAAAAATACAGGTCTATCTCATCCTGTACGCCTTGCTCTTCACCGGCGCCGGCGCCTGTTTTACCCAGGGTGCCGAAACCATGTGCATCATCAACCAGTAAACGGAATTCGTATTTCTTTTTAAGATCGGCTATTTCTTTCAGTTTGCCCTGATCGCCTGCCATACCAAATACCCCCTCGGTGATCACGAGGATACCGCCGGCTTTTTGTTTTTCGATCAGTGCGGTTGCGCGTTGCAATTGCTTTTCCAGGTCTTCCAGGTCGTTATGCTTGAATACATAACGGTGACCGGGGTGTAAACGAACGCCATCAATGATACAGGCATGGCTTTCGGCGTCGTAAACAATAATGTCGTGCCTTCCGCACAACACATCAATCAGGCTTACCATACCCTGGTAACCAAAATTCAACAATATGGCATCTTCTTTACCCTCAAATTCGGCCAGCTTTTTTTCCAGTAACTCGTGGTTATTTGAATTACCACTCATCATGCGGGCGCCCATCGGCAATGCCAGTCCGTACTGAGCAGCACCATCTGCATCCGCCTTCCGTATTTCAGGATGGTTGGCTAAACCCAGATAATTATTCAAACTCCATACGATCATTTCCTTTCCCCTGAACTTCATTCTGCTCCCGATCTCGCCCTCTAGTTTAGGAAACGCAAAATAACCATGAGCTCTTTCACGATGTTGACCTATTGGACCGGCATTCTTTAGTAATCTTTCAAAAATATCTGCCATAATATGGATTTTAATTAAACGGTTATTGCTGTTTTTGGCGAATGGCGCAAAGGTAGCGCTTTTAATGGTTTATTGCCTGTCCGGCACAACAAACGTTCAGCCGGGGCCTTCAACAGGTTGTTTAATGGCTGACCGAAAGAACGATCTTGCTCTTAGCATGGATAAACGGATAAAGCAGATGATTATTGAATTTGCTATAACAATTGTGTAAATAAAGGGGCCGATGAAACAATTTCGATATGAGGTTATTAAACAAACGATTGTGTAGTTGATTTTATAAAATTTTAATGTTCCGGTTTAGGCAGCCGGTTATCTTTGCCAAAATTAATTTTTAATGCGCCTTCTTTTAGCAACGATCTGTTTATTGCTGTTTTGTTTAATAGCGCCCGCTCAAACCAAAACCAGCCCAGCCACACCCACATCGGTTAGCCGCCCTAAATTGGTAGTAGGTATCGTAATTGACCAAATGCGATGGGATTATCTTTATCGCTATTACGACCGTTATGCTGCTGACGGGGGCTTTAAACGCTTATTGAACCAGGGCTTTTCCTGCGAGAACACCCTCATCCCATATGTACCCACGATCACTGCCTGCGGCCACACCTGCATTTATACCGGCAGTGTACCTGCCATACACGGTATCATCGGCAATGGCTGGTACGATCCGCAAAGGAAACGCAGTGTTTATTGTACCGAAGATTCATCGGTAACAACAGTAGGAGCCGCTGCCGGCGCACCCGGCGCTATGAGTCCGCGCAATATGTTCGTTACCACCATTGGCGATGAACTGAAACTGGCCACGAATTTCCGCAGCAAAGTGATCGGTGTAGCCGTAAAAGACCGCGGTGGTATTCTGCCGGCCGGTCATTCAGCCGACGCTGCTTACTGGTACGATTCGCGGAATGGCAACTGGATAACGTCTACCTACTACATGAACGAACTGCCCAAATGGGTGCAGGACTTCAATGCCCGCAAACTGGTTGATAAATACTATGCGATGGGATGGAATACCCTGTATCCCATTAACACCTACCTGCAAAGTACGGCCGATGAAAAGCCGTATGAAGGTAAACCACTGGGCGCCGATCAGAAAGGCTTCCCTTATGATTTAACCAAGTTTACGAATACTAACTATGGTGCAGTGTGCAGCACGCCCTACGGTAATTCCATGACCATTGAAATGGCCAAAGAAGCCCTGGTGAATGAAAAACTGGGGGCCGACAATTTCACCGATCTGCTGGCTGTGAGCTTTTCTTCGCCCGATTATATTGGCCATGCATTTGGTCCGAATTCCGTTGAACAGGAAGATGATTATCTGCGCCTGGATAAAGAACTCGGCGGCTTTTTCAATTTCCTGGATGCAAAGGTGGGCAAAGGACAATACCTGGTCTTTTTATCGGCCGACCATGCGGTAGCCCATGTGCCCGGTTTTATGAAAGAACATAAACTGCCTGGTGGTTCCGCGCCTGCCGGCCGCTGGCTGCAGGAACTGGGTAAAATATTATCGGCCAAATTTGGTAACGGAAAACTGATCATTGGCAATTACAATCACCAGCTTTATCTCGATCATAACCTGATCGATTCCCTGAAGCTCGATGAAGCGGCTATCAAGAAAACGATCGTGCAATACCTGGGCCGTCAGCCGGAAATTGCGCGGGTATTTGCCCTGGATAAATTGATGGAGGAACCGCTGACCGCCAAACAACGCGACATGGTGGCCAATGGTTATAACCAGCGCCTGAGCGGGGATATCGAAGTAATGCTGCAATCGAATTATATGGAAGGGGGCGCTACCGGTACTACCCACAGTGCCTGGAACCCATATGATTCGCATATCCCCTTATTGTTCTACGGCTGGCGTGTACCCGCCGGTAAAACCAACCGCGAAACCTATATGACGGATATTGCGCCTACTTTGGCCGCCATGCTGCGGATCCAAATGCCCAGTGGTAATGTGGGGGCGGTTATACCGGAGGTAGTGAAATAAACATAGTTGAAAGTTAATATACTCAAGGTGAGGTTCTCGTCAAGGGAAACTCACCTTTTTTTATTGCCGGTTGCCCCTTTACAGATCTTATGGCAGGCTGCCGCCGCTTTTTTATCAACGGCGATCCGATATAAGCCCTGCGCCAATATTTTTGTAATCCAAAATGACAACTATCATGATGTACTTTTTGCGCATAGAAACCCGGTGGCTATTGCTGCTGCTTGGCATTTTTGTGATCGAACCTTGCTTTGCCCAGCTGAACCTGGCCGGTAAACTTCCTATCGACAGCAAGGTAAAGATCGGCAGGCTGGACAACGGGCTTACTTATTATATCCGCCAGAATAAAAAGCCGGAACAGAAAGTGGAACTGCGCCTGGTATTGAATGCCGGTTCCATTCTGGAAGATGATGACCAGCAGGGGCTTGCCCATATGGCCGAACATATGGCCTTTAACGGCACCTCGCACTTCAAGAAAAATGACATCGTATCTTTTTTACAGGATATCGGCGTAGGTTTTGGCAATGACCTGAATGCCTATACCAGTTTCGATGAAACGGTTTACATGCTGCCCATACCAACCGATAAACCCGAAAACCTGGAAAAAGGTTTCCAGGTGCTGGAAGACTGGGCGCATAACGTAACCTATCTTGATGATGATATCAATGGCGAGCGCGCCATTATCCTCGAAGAAAGCCGCATGGGCAAAGGCGCCAATGAGCGCATCTTCCGGAAAATTTATCCAAAGCTGTTTGAAGGATCGAAATATGCGAGGCGGCTGCCGATAGGGGTAGACAGCATAATCAGGAATTTCCCGGTCGAAAATATTCGTAAATACTATAAAGATTGGTACCGGCCCAACCTCATGGCAGTGGTGGTTGTTGGCGACATTGAAATAGCAAAAGCCGAAGCAATGATCAAAAAGCATTTTGCCGGCTTAAAGAATCCTGCTTCCCCCCGCGAAAGAGAGTATGCCGATGTGCCGCCTTATACCGCTTCCCAGGCAATGGTGGTGACCGATAAGGAAGCCACCAGTAACCGGGTGGCCATCAATTATCCGGCGGTTAAGAAAGCAGCACCGGTAACGGTAGGCGATTACCGCAAGGACCTGGTACAACAGATGTTTGTGTCTATGTTAAATGAACGTTTGCAGGAACTGACGCAGAAGGAGAACCCACCCTTTATTTATGGGGGCGCGGATTTTGATTCCTATGCCCGCGGTTATGAGTCGTTCAATGCGATGGCGGCAGCAGGCACCGGCGATGCGCAAAAGGCACTGGAGGCCCTGGCCGAAGAAATTGAGCGCGTAAAACGTTTTGGTTTTACGGCGCCTGAACTGCAGCGGGCAAAGAAATCGGTGATGGCTGAATACGAAAGAGCTTATAACAATCGCGCAAAAACAGAATCGGCCGATTATGTGGAGGAATATATAAATCATTTTCTCACGCAGGAACCGATCCCCGGTATTGAAAAAGAGTATGAATATGCGAAAGCCCTTTTACCGGCCATTACGCTTAGTGAAGTAAATGCAGTGTCGAACCGCATCAAAGAGCAGAAGAACCTCTTTGTGTACATGAGCGGTCCTGAACCAAAAGAAACAGATAAGCTGCCTGCTGAAAAAGATCTGCTGGCGATTATCGATGCAAAAGCGAAGGCCGATATTAAACCATACCAGGAAAAGGTCATCGCCAGCACCTTGCTGACCAAGGAACCGAAAGCGGGTAAAGTGCTCACTGTTAAGAAGAATTCGCAACTAGGCACTACTGAATATACGCTGAGTAATGGTATAACGGTGACCTTAAAGCCAACTGATTTCAAAAGCGACCAGATCATTATGGGCGCTACCCGCCCCGGTGGCAAGAACAGTTACGGGTTGGCAGATAAATACAATGCTGAATATATGGTTCCGGCCACGGTTGCCATGGGGGTAGGCCAGTTTTCACCTACTGATCTGGGTAAGGCGCTGGCAGGAAAAACGGTGCGCGTTGAACCCGTGTTCACCACCATTTCAGATGGCTTCAGCGGCAATAGCAGCGTTAAAGACCTGCCCACCTTGTTTCAGTTAACGTATTTACAGTGTACTGCTCCTCGTGCAGATACGGCTTTGTTCAGGGCTTTTGTACAAAAGAATAAATTGCAATTTGCTAAGATCGATGCCAATCCAAAGGCTGCTTTCGTGGATACCTTGTATAAGACCTTCTTCAATAACAATCCACTGGCGCCCGTTGTGGTGCCCAACAGTGCAGACTTTGATAAGATCGATCTTGACCGGGTGCTGGCCATCCGCCGGGAACATTTAGGCGATTGCAGCAATATGCATTTTGTTTTTGCCGGCAGTTTTACGGAAGCAGCCATTAAACCGCTGATAGAAAAATATCTCGCCAGTTTGCCGGTAAGCGATAAAAAATTCAGCATCACAGATAATAAAGTGCGGCCGGTGGAAGGGAAAAGAACATTCACGGTAAATAAGGGTAAAGAAGACCAGAGCATGATACTGGCATTTTATACAGGCGAAACACCGTATAATGAAGACCTGGAGCTGAAAGCGCATGCACTGAGTGAAGTGTTGAACATTCGCATTATTGAAGAATTGCGCGAGAAGATCCAGGGTATTTATGGCGGCGGTACTTATGCAGAGCTGGAAAAATATCCGTATAACAATTTCAGTTTTGTGGTACAACTGCCTTGCGGTCCGCAAAAAGTAGATACACTGGTAAAAGCGATCAAACAGGAGTTGAATGCCATGGCAACTGCAGGGCCCGATACAAGTTATCTGAACAAAGTAAAAAAGCAATGGCTTGAACAACATAAACTGAACCTGAAAGAGAACGGGGTTTGGGTGAAAAAACTACTCCACTACAAATTGCAGGGTGGCGATGCCGGCAGGTTCGTTCAATATGAGAAGTACGTGAATGCATTGGCACCGAAAGACATCCAGGAGGCTGCCAAACTGGTGCTCGCAGGCAATGAATTCCTGGCCATTCAAATGCCGGAAAACGGAAAAGCAGGAACGGAAGCGGAGTCTAAAAAAGGATTTTAGGAGC
This sequence comes from Longitalea arenae, assembly GCF_016924755.1. Lineage (GTDB taxonomy): Bacteria > Bacteroidota > Bacteroidia > Chitinophagales > Chitinophagaceae > Niastella > Niastella arenae. The sequence continues at coordinate 71,438 of NZ_JAFFJX010000010.1, forward strand.
TAAATAACTAAAGCACAATATAGAACCGGGGGTGTCTCAAATGAAAGAGACACCCTTTTTTTATACGGTTACCGGAAGGCCGGGTAGCCGTTCATGTGATACTGGGCAGATTGGTTGTTTGCACCGCCTTTACTGTGATGGTTATGTGTATAATATTGAAATGCAGTGCAATTGAGCGAGTGGATGATGTTGGCATAAAATGCAAAAGACAAATCTGCGCAAACACTGGCGGGACAAGCACTTCGTGACTAACTTGCTCATTCGTTTTATTGATAAAAAAGGGCAAAAAAATTTTTTTATTTTAGTTTTACCACTAACTTGCAGGAACAAACGGATATAGCGAACTCCTCCCTAGTTGTGTTTTTGCTTTCATTATTAAATGGCTTGGTTGTATAACAAGCATTGGCCCTTCATGAATACTGTTAGAGACAGCATTAATTGACTGATTACTGTGCAGACGGAAGTCACGTATGTAGAATAAACATAAAATTATTGGTAAGATATCCCGGAGGTGAGAGGTGTCTTAGTACCGGCTTTAATTAGTAGCGGGTAAAGCTTTGTTCATACAAGCATCGTTAAGTTGCTCTGAAAAATTACCCGTTTAACGATTTCGCTGGTTTAGGGGTTGCTAGATCACGACAGTCGGCCGCATGGCTGGCTGTCTTTTTTTTGCCCCGGCCCGGTAAACGTATCGATCGCTTACAGGGTTTGGTGTTCAGGAAACGTTTTTGGGTAAGCGAAGGGGGTGGTGAATGGTCAATGGTGAATGGTGAATGGTCAATGGTGAATGGCTCGCTGTTTTTTGGGATGCGATTGCAATTGCTGCTTGTCGGTTGCGATTGCCAATTGCCAATTGATGTATTGCCCATTGCCAATTGATGTATAGCCGATTGCAACTGCCAACTGCGAACTGCGAATTGCGATTTGCCCGTTGCCAATTGATGAATTGCCGATTGCAACTGCCAACTGCCAACTGCGAATTGCGATTTGCCCATTGCCAATTGATGTATTGCCCATTGCCAATTGATGTATTGCCCATTGCGAACTGCCCATTGCCTGGTGTCGATTGTGAAACGAAATGTGCATTCATAGACCATTGACCATTCACCATTGACCAATGGGATTTATTGCGTATTGTGAAAGAGATGTGCATCAATTGCCCATTGACCATTCACCATTGACCAATTGAAAATAATATCTTAAATCAAGATCCTTACCCTCACTTTTATCTTGTCATTAACGATTAACCCGCTGTAACACAGCTTATATGCTTAAAGTTTGTTAATTGAACGGTTGTCCACATTTTTAATTAAACAGGGCATGTATTTTGGCGTCTCAACCGTAACCAAATCGATTACATATGAAACGGGTTCTACAGTTTTTGCCAGTACTTGCGATCTTAACAACAGCTTCAGTCAGTTCATCCCAGGCTCAGGTGAGTGTAAATGTAAATATCGGTGCGCAACCCATGTGGGGACCTGCCGGTTATGCCGATGTGGATTATTACTACCTGCCGGATATTGAATGTTATTATTATGTGCCCAGGCGTCAGTTCGTGTACTTAAGCGGACCTAACTGGGTGTTCTCTTATAACTTACCGGCCCGCTGCCGCAACTATGACCTGTACAGCGGTTATAAAGTGGTTTGCAGTGGCCCAAGGCCTTACATGCACTTCAGCGATCACCGCGTAACATACGCCCGTTACAGGAACTACAGGGGCCACCAGCAGTGTTGGCGCGATTACCGCGGCCGCGACGATTATTATGATGGTCCACGCGGTCATGGACATGGTCATTACAAACATCATGGGCGTGGCCACGATCGCGATCATGGGCATGGGCGCGGACATGGACGTGGTCATCATGATCATGACAGATGGTAGTAGCCAAAGTGTATAGTGACGGATGTTATGTTTATATAGCAGGTGAGCGGATGCAGGGCATGCGATGTTTACAGAAGATACAAGTTTTAAATACTATTGAAGTCCGGCGTTGAAAAATGAAAAAGCCGGTAGTAAATGGCTGGTGGCGAGTGGGAAACAGCTTTGGATATTTCCTACTGGTTACCAGCTACTCACTACCAGCTTACCACTTCAGCGCCGGATCTTTTATAGTAAGCGCTAAACTTTAACGCTGATCTTCATACCTCTTACTTCATACTTCTTACTTCATATTTCTTACTTCCTACTTCGTACCCCGTACTTGGCATCAATTGGAATTCAAGCCTGAGGTAAGCCTAAGCTACAGTGATATCCTTATCCAAGTACACATCCTGTGTAGCATGTAATAACTCGATGCCTTCTTTAAATGGCCTTTGAAATGCTTTCCGGCCAAGGATCAATCCCATACCACCGGCGCGTTTATTAATAACAGCAGTATATACCGAATCGGCGAGGTCGCTGGCGCCCTTGCTTTCTCCACCGCTATTGATCAGTCCCACCCGGCCACTGTAACAATTCAACACCTGGTAACGGCAAAGATCGATGGGGTGATCACTGGTTAGTTTGTCATACACCAGGTTGGAAGTTTTACCATGTTTGGTGGCCAGGTAACCGCCGTTGTTGGTAGGCAGTTTCTGCTTAATGATATCGGCCTGCAGGGTAACACCCAGGTGATTGGCCTGCCCGGTAAAGTCGGCAGCCGTATGATAATCCACTCCCTCTACTTTGAAACCACTGTTACGGGTATAACACCACAGGATGGTGGCCATGCCCAACTCATGCGCTATTTCAAAGGCTTCAGCCACTTCTTTTAACTGGCGGGCGCTTTCTGCAGAACCCCAGTAAATAGTAGCCCCAACCGCCACGGCGCCCATGTTCCAGGCGCTTTTGATGGTACCAAACATGGTTTGATCATATTTATTGGGCATACTCAGGAATTCATTGTGATTGATCTTTACGACAAAGGGAATGCGATGGGCATATTTGCGGCTCATAATGCCCAATACCCCATATGTACTGGCTACAGCATTACAACCACCTTCAATAGCGAGTTTGATTATATTTTCCGGATCGAAATAAATGGGGTTGGGGGAGAAGGCAGAACCTCCGCTGTGTTCAATACCCTGGTCAACCGGGAAGATGCTGCAAAAACCGGTATTGGCCAAACGGCCATTGCTTAATAATGTTTGCAGGCTGCGCAGTACCTGGTTGCTGCGATTGCTGTTCAGCCAGATCTCTTCAATGTGATTAGGTGAGGGAAGTGTGATCGTGGACTTGTCAATAGTCTTGCTTTTGTGTTCGAGCAAATAAGCGGCTTTGTCACCAAGCAGTTCGATAATTTTTTTTGACGGCATACTTGTTATTTAGTTTGTGTGAATTGTCAATGGAATTGCCGTATGCAAACAATAAGCCACGCATCAATGATACACGTATGGGCAATCGTCAATCAGCTGATCGCTGGTGATAAGTGGCTGGTGGAAACTTAATTCGTAGCCCGCTACTAAAACGATCCTCACGTCATTTCTGCCTTTGCCTACTCGCCCACCTGCCATTAGCTCCCCTTCAGGGGAAGCAAAGATATGCCGTACAAGGGCACCATACAACGAAAGTCCCGGCGGTGCCGCCGGGACTGATATCATATCTTTTAAACCAGTAAAGGAATATGAAACTAAATTCTAAACTTTAAGCATTTCTGTTAATGCAATTCAAATCATTAAACGCAATTTCTAAACGTTTAATAAAATTTTCTTCGCCCTTACGCAACCAGGTACGCGGATCGTAGTATTTTTTGTTTGGTTTATCCGGCCCTTCGGGGTTGCCCAGCTGATCCTGCAGATATCCTTCGCTCTTTTTGTAATAGTTCAGGATACCTTCCCAGAAAGCCCATTGCAGATCGGTATCAATATTCATCTTGATAGCGCCATAACTGATCGCCTCCCTGATCTGGTGTTGAGGTGAACCGCTGCCGCCATGGAATACGAAGTACACGGGTTTTTCGCCGGTCTTGAATTCTTTTTTAATATACTCCTGGCTGTTCTTCAGGATCTCGGGACGCAGTTCCACGTTACCCGGACTATAAACTCCATGCACATTGCCGAATGCAGCAGCTACCGTGAACAAACGGCCTACTTTGCCTAACTGCTCATAAGCATAGGCTACGTGCTGCGGCTGTGTATATAATTTTTCATTTTCAACACCGCTGTTATCAACGCCGTCTTCTTCACCACCGGTAACACCCAGTTCGATCTCGATACCCATGCCCAGGGGCTGCATGCGTTTGTAATAGTCAACAGAGGTATGAATATTCTCTTCGATCGGCTCTTCGCTCAGGTCGAGCATGTGTGAGCTGAACAAAGGTTGTTTTTTCTCTTTAAAGAATTGTTCGCCGGCATCGATCAAACCGCTGATCCAGGGTAACCATTTTTTAGCGGCATGGTCGGTATGCAGCACTACCGGTACGCCATAATATTTTGCTACATTATGAATATGCAATGCGCCGGAAATAGCGCCGGAAATATTGCCCTGTAACTGATCGTTGGGCATGCCTTTACCGGCAATGAACTGTGCACCACCATTGGAAAATTGAATGATAACGGGGGAGTTTACTTTTGCGGCTGTCTCAAGGGTCGCATTGATCGTATTAGTGCCAATTGTATTTACGGCAGGTAAAGCAAACTGGTTTTCCTTAGCATCTTTATACAGGGCCTCCAATTCTTCACCAAAGAGTACGCCTGGTTTGTATTTTTTCATCTTTTTCAGTGTTAAAGCGTCTGTTAGTTAATTGAGTATCAAAAGCGTTGGAAATTATTTAAAGAATTATGTCTTTTTTTAATAAGGCGCGAAGATAGTCAATTTAGCAGAAAATGAGTATCGGATACATGATTGCCGGTTAACGGGCTGGCTGTTAAGGATATTGGACCCTACCTGGCCGGGCAATACCCTGAACACCGGAATATTGATGGCATAGCGGTTACAAAGCTCCAGGATGCGGCGGTCGATCTGTTCCTGCGAATAACGCGCTGAAAAGTGGCCGAGAATAAGGTTATCGTGAATGACATGTCGGGAATTGCTTGAACGGGTGAGTGTATTATGGATTTTCTATTAATCTTCAAACTTGCCCAGGTTCTTCTGGATCAGTTTTAAATTCTTTTGCAGGGTTTGTTTCAACTGCCGTTTTACCAGCTGACCCATGGAGCCGCATTTGTAAAACTGCTGGTTATGGAAATAATCACCCAACTCGGTGCGCAACTGGTGGAGCTTTGCCGGCACAGAGATCTGGTCTTTCGCCATGATGTTCAGCAATTCCATTAAGCGAAAACGCGAAGAAGCCACCCGGAAGGCCATCATGGTCCTTTCTTCCGTTTGATACTGGTGAATACTTTCTTTATTGAGCAGTTTAGAACAGAGGTCTACCAGCGCATAGTTCTCCTTAAAGAACTGTGGCATGTACAGGTTCTTGCGTCCTTCATACGATTGCTGATCGAAGTCGATGGCGCGGATGCGGTATTGATAGTCCTCGATATCGGGTGTAATATCTACCACGAAATTGTAAGAGCGCATATCGCCCAGTAACCGCACAAAACAACGTTCGTTGAATTTGACGAATTCTTTCGCCAGCCTGATCTTGTTGGTATGCGGATCGTTGAGGTGATTGGCGATGAAAACATCGCCCGGAATACCGGGAATATGTTCCTCCACCAATGTGTTCTGGTTGGTGAGGTAAGTGATCCGGTTGGGTGAAAGAATATGTTCCAGTTCCAGTCCGTAAATACGCGAAGCATCGGCTATCTTGATATAGTAATGGTCGTAATTGTCGTTATATTTATTCACGATGCGGATGCGGAAGGGGTTCGAATTGCCAAAGCTGCAATAATCTATCCGGGCTACATCGAGATGACTGGTGAAAGTGAGATCACCTTCTGTTTTTAAAATAGCGTACATCTGTACCAGTCCGCTCCGGATAAATTCCCAGTCGCGCATATCGTACACAACCGTTTCCCAGTAGGTATCGTTTCCCAGTTTATCTTTTAATGGCAAAGAATACGTAATGTGCAGCAGATCGTTGTACAGGACGGGCAATTTCACTTCACGGCCATGGTTTTTCAGGTAGGCGCGCAAGCGGTCATTTACCGGGAACATAGGTTTCTTGCGGGATGGCTTATTGGGCTCCTGGTGATCGATGGTAGAATGCATAATGTGCTGATCTGCTAATTTGCTAATGTGCTGATGAACTACGGCAAGCGACAGCATTCATATCAACTGTCAGCTGGCAATCGTCGTTGGTCAAATTTACGGTATGCTTTGCAACAATCTGCTGAAATAAGCGGGGGCGTTGAGCAGGCGGCTGCCGTACCAGCTGAACATCTGGCCATCCACCAACATGATCCTGGTATCGGGTAAATGCGCCTGCAGTTCATCCACATGTTTTTGTTGAAAGGGATAAGGTTCCGAGGAAAGTAATAATAACTCGCACCGGGCCAGTTGCCAGGTGTCGATGGCAGGATAGCGGATCATATCGCCAAATACATTGGTAAGTCCGCAACGGGTGAGCATATCATGAATAAAGGTATCCTTACCAACGGTCATATACGGATTGCGCCAGATCAGGTAGCCGGTCTTAATATTATAGAATCTCTTTTTAAGGTTCATAAATGCCGAAGTGATCTGGCTTACTAAAAAAGAGGCCCGGTGGGCGGTGCCGGTAATGCGGCCAATTTGTTCAATCATCTCCAGCGCATCGTCGAGATTATTAATATCTGTCGTAAATACGGGAAATTCTTCAGCCAGGGCTGATACCTGTTCTTTTACATTTTCTTCTTTATTGGCAATAATGAGGTCGGGCTCTAATTGCCGGATGGCGCCGGTATTGATGTTTTTGGTGCCGCCTATCCTGGTCTTTTGCCGGAACCAGCTTTCGGGGTGAATACAAAATTTGGTAATACCAGTCACCCGGTCATCGAGCTGTAAAGTGTACAGCAATTCTGTTATGGAGGGAACCAGGGACACGATGCTGCGGGGTGTAGCCGGCAGCTCAATCACATGGCCCAGCTGATCGATGTAGGCAGGCATAAAGTAATTTGCTGATTTGCTGATTTGCTAATGTGATAATGTGATAATTTGATAATATGATAATGTGATAATGCCGGCGAAAGCCAGCCATGTCGTTTTAAGGAACACAATAAGCTGCAAAAGTACTGAAGATAGGCATTGGTTGCTTGAAAGCTGCTTTGAACGTTCTGCCACCGGCCTGATGGCCTTTGAAAGGTTAAATGAAAAGAATGAGGAAAAAACGAAAGTGGGAGGGCGTATTGCCGGGAAAGTTGAGCGTCCGGCGGTTTAGGTCGTTTTATGCGTTTGCTTTTTGACCCGGCGTCAAGCATTTTGCGTGGGAGACCGCTGCTGCCTCCTGCTAAAAGCATTGACGGTTTTAGCAGGAGGGGTTATTGGAGTTAAGCAGACGGTTTTTAACACACAGGAATTGGAACTACCTCGGTCTTTATCGGACGTTGGATTTTAGATACTGGTTGATCACAGGATATACTTGGTGGTTTTCACAGAATACTCGGTTGTCACGGACATTGGATCTGGATAGTGGATTTTATAGAATGATATCGGATTGTAAAAATGAAGTTGACTGGTACTGGATCTTAAGCTTTTTATTGGATATTGAACACGAACAGTTTTCCCTGAACATTGGATTTAGATTGATTAGTAATCAATCAACTTCTGACACAAAATTACATCTAAAGGAAATGTTAACAAGCGCAGAAACTCTCGATTTAAACCGTTCGGTAATTACTGCAAAATTAGTAGCTGTCCATGGCTGTTATACGTAGTATTTCCGCGTGCATGAAGTAATAATACGATGACCCGGATGATGGGCTATGTTTTTTATTGATCGGGATCAAGCATTTTGTAAAAACCTTATGGATGAAACGCCCTTCCAGTAAGGGTTTCACGGGATATCCACAGCTTAATCCGGAATTTCTTTGCATTAAACGAGTAAGCGCTGCCATTGATCGAATAAAGTCATACCACGGCAAAAACATCAGCATCTTTGTACAGTCAAAACGTTGTTGACGTACCCTGAAAAGATCACGTACCCTGAACACGAACAAAACCTTACTCCTGAAGTAGAAAGAACCCCTGATCCCTAATTTAGTTTATAGTTTTTTTGGTTTTTGATCCGTACCCCGTATCCAATATCGTGAAAACCAGAAATCTCTATCAGCAAACCAGTCCTTAGTTAAAACCGTCCAAAGTACCTGAACAAGATTTCACAAAGGCGCCCTGCTAATACCGGGGCGCTTTGTTTTGTCAATGTGCCAATGTGCTGATTTGCTGATTCGCTAATGAAAAATGCAAAACGCAAAGCGTTTTGCATCCTGGAGCTGTATTTCATTAGCATATCAGCACATTAGCAAATCAGCTAATTGCCCAACGCCTGTATAACATCATATTTGGTAACGATATGATAATTCCCCAGTTCATCTTTACTCAACACTGCACCATTGTCTTTATTGATGAGGGTGCGCAGTTTTTCGATCGGCGTATTAAAATCAACTACCGGGAAAGCGGGTTCCATAACAGCGGCGATGGTTGCATTCTTGATATCAGGATTTGAAAATACTTTCTGGAATAAACCACTTTCACTGATGGCGCCTACCATACCGCTGCCATTAATGACGGGGATATGTTCGATATCATATTTCCGCATGAGTTCTACCGCTTCCGCCACGGTGCGATTGGGATCGATGGTGATAAGCTTTTGTTTGGCGGCCCGGCTGTTAATGATGTCTTTGCAGGTCTTCACATCCATAAAGCCCCTTTCCATCATCCATTGGTCATTGTAGATCTTGGCAACATAGCGGCTTCCATGATCATGGAAGATACAAACCACCAGGTCGTCTTTGGTCAAAGGAAATTGAGCGGCTACCTGCATCAATCCCTGGATGCAGCTGCCGGCGCTGTAACCACAGAAAATACCTTCGTCCTTAGCCAGGCGGCGGGCCATAACAGCGCCATCCCGGTCTGTGACCTGTTCAAAATGATCGATGACGCTCATGTCGTAATTTTCGGGAACAAAATCTTCTCCAAACCCTTCAGAAATATAGGGGTGCACTTCATTCATATCTATTTCGCCCGTACGAAAATATTTGGTGAGCAGGGATCCATATACGTCGATTGCCCAGACTTTGATGTTGGGATTTTTTTCTTTCAGGAACATGGCTGTACCGGTTACTGTACCACCGGTACCTGCGGTACAAACCAGGTGGGTTATTTTTCCATCGGTTTGTTTCCAGATCTCAGGGCCGGTAGTTTCATAATGGGCCAGCCGGTTGGCCAGGTTATCGTACTGGTTGCAGTGAAATGAATTGGGAATTTCTTTGGCCAGGCGGCGGGCTACGGAATAATAACTGCGCGGATCCTCGGGCTCAACATTGGTTGGACAAACAATTACTTCTGCGCCTACTGCTTTTAAGATATCTACCTTTTCTTTGGATTGTTTGTCGGTAGTCGTGAAAATACATTTATACCCTTTTACGCAGGCTGCAAGCGCGAGTCCCATGCCGGTATTCCCGCTGGTGCATTCAATGATGGTGCCTCCAGGTTTTAATTTTCCTTCCTGTTCAGCAACCTCGATCATTTTAATGGCCATGCGGTCTTTGATCGAATTGCCCGGATTAAAATAATCGACTTTGGCAAGCACGGTGGCCGGCAGCTGCCGGGTGATCTTGTTGAGCTTGATAAGTGGCGTATTTCCAATCGTTTCAAGAATATTATTTTTAATATCCATGTAGTGTTTGTTTATTCAGGCAAAGGTATGTCTTTAATGGCTAGTGGTGCGCAGCTGACCCTTCTAACCGGCCCTTTCGTTGACAAGCTGACAGTTTACCAGGCAGGTAACATATTGAAAACTTAACTTTTTTAACCGCCCGGCTTTCCAAGTTTTTTAATGACCCGGTGCTAAATTTGTATCGGAGAACTTAATAATGAAAGTGTATTTTATCAGTGGGATGGCTGCCGATAAGCGGGTGTTTAAATACATACAGTTACCGGCAGGATTTGAAGCCGTTTACCTGGATTGGATTAGACCTGATAAGGAAGACACCCTTCCTTCCTATGCCCTGCGTCTGGCAACCGGCATTAATACCAATGAACCCTTTGCACTGGTAGGTCTGTCATTTGGCGGTATGCTGGCGGTGGAGATCGCGAAACGATATCAGCCCGCAGTAACCATTCTGATCTCCAGTATACCTGTCTCTAACCACTTACCCGGTTATTTCCGCACGGCTGCTAAAATCGGCTTGCATAAAATAATACCGGTATCCCTGTTAAAAACATCGGCAGCCGCGAAAAGATTTTTCACCAGGGAAAAGAGCGACGTTAAAAAATTACTATGGCAGATCATTCATGAAAGCGATGCCGCTTTCATTCGCTGGAGCATGAATGCCATTCTGAACTGGCAAAATGAAATTATTCCGCAACCTGTGTGGCATATTCATGGAACGGGAGATGAAATACTACCAGTTAAGTATACACAACCTACACATACGATCCCGAAAGAAGGCCATATGCTGGTAATGACGAATCCGGCGAAAGTAAATGCGGTACTGGCCACAGCGCTTACCGTTGCTGCCCGGGCCTGATGTTTGAACCTTTCTTCAACCGTTATAAGATGAGAAAGAGCTGTTTAGAAAACAGGCTTTTTTACTTATCAACAATGCCTTTATAAGTTATAAATTTGACGATGCCTAATAAAAACTGGTACGTTTTTTAGAAAAAGATGTTGTTGGTAAAAACAAGTTTTTTCTTTGTTTTCATGCCTTACATTTGCGACCCCTTTGGGGATACCAGCTTTGGCTACGAGATTAAAAAAAACTGCAAATTCTAATAGATGGAAGTAAAGTACATTCAGAAGATCGCTGAAAAATTATCGTTCAGCATTAAGCAGATCACTAACATTCACCAGTTGCAAAGCGAAGGGGCTACCATTCCGTTCATGGCCCGTTACCGCAAGGAAGCGACCGGCAATATGGATGAAGTGGGTATTACCCAGGTTGTTGAGCAGATCGCTTATTTTTCTGAACTGGATAAGCGCAAGGAAACAGTTATTAAAACGATTGAAGGCCTGGGGAAATTAACACCCGAGCTGAAAGAACGGATCGAGAACTGTTTCGACGCTACCGAGCTGGAAGATATTTATCTGCCCTACAAACCCAAGCGCAAAACAAGAGCAACCCAGGCCATTGAAAAGGGGCTTGAGCCCCTGGCGAAACTGGTATTTGAACAGGGCGGTGAAAATCCTGAGGAAGCAGCAGCCAAATTCCTGAATGAGCAGGTAAAAGATGTTAAGGAAGCGCTCCAGGGCGCCCGCGACATTATTGCAGAGTGGGTAAGTGAAAATGAGCAGGCGCGTAATAAAGTGCGTCAGCAATTCACAGAGACCGCCAAGCTCACTTCAAAAGTCCTGAGCAGCAAAAAAGAAGAAGAGGAAGCACAGAAATACCGCGATTACTTTGAGTTCAATGAGAACCTGGCCGATAGTCCTTCCCACCGCATACTGGCCATACGCCGCGCAGAAAAAGAAGGGTACCTGGTCATGGATATCAATATCGACAAACAAAGCGCTGTTGATGAACTGAACAGAACTTTTGTAAAAAATAACAATCCTTTCGCCAATGAAGTGAAGAAAGCGATCGACGACTCATTCGATCGTTTATTGAAACCTTCTATTGAAAATGAATTCCGCCTGGCAAGCAAGAACAAAGCCGATGAAGAGGCGATCCAGGTATTTACCGAGAACCTGCGGCAGCTGTTGCTGGCTTCGCCCCTGGGCTCAAAACGGGTACTGGCGCTTGACCCGGGTTTCCGTACGGGTTGTAAACTGGTATGTCTCGACGCGCAGGGTAACCTGGTACATAATACAACGATCTATCCGCACCCGCCACAGAATGAATGGCAGAAGAGTGTGGCTGAGCTAAAATTCCTGGTCGATAAATACGATATTGAAGCCATTGGGGTTGGGAATGGTACTGCGGGCCGCGAAACAGAACAACTGGTGCGCAGCATTGACTTCGGTAAACCGGTCAGCGTATTCCAGGTAAATGAAAGCGGCGCTTCTATTTATTCCGCATCGGAAGTGGCGCGCGAAGAATTCCCCGATCATGATGTAACGGTTCGTGGCGCAGTAAGCATTGGCCGCCGTTTGCTCGATCCGTTGAGTGAGCTGGTGAAAATAGATCCCAAATCAATTGGTGTTGGTCAATACCAGCACGATGTTAACCAAACCCGACTGAAAGAAGCACTGGACAGGGTAGTGGAGAGTGCAGTGAACTTTGTAGGAGTGGATGTAAATACCGCTTCTAAACACCTGCTGGTATATGTTTCCGGTTTAAGCAATACACTGGCTAAAAATATTGTTGAATACCGCGCGAAGAATGGTCCCTTCAAGACCCGTGATGAATTGAAGAAAGTGCCGATGATGGGACCCAAATCTTTTGAACAATGCGCCGGTTTCTTACGGATCCCTGGTGCTGAGAATCCGCTGGATAATTCTTCGGTGCACCCCGAGAGCTACCATGTGGTAGAAAGCATGGCAAAAGACCTGCAGGCTTCCCTGGAAGACCTGATCAAAAAAGCCGAGCTGCGTAAAAAGATCAACAAGAAACAATACATCTCAGAAAGCATTGGTGAATATACCATCGATGATATCCTGAAAGAGCTGGAGAAACCCGGCCGCGACCCCCGCGCCCCGATCGAGGAGTTCCGCTTCGATGACACCATCAAGGCCATTGAAGATGTAAAACCTGGTATGACGGTGCCTGGCATTATCACCAATATCACCAACTTTGGGGTATTCGTTGATATTGGGGTTAAGCAGGATGGACTGGTGCATATTTCCCAGTTGAGCAATACCTATGTTTCTGATCCCAACGAAGTGGTGAAGCTGCAACAAAAGGTAATGGTTACCGTTACTGATGTGGATGTGGCCCGCAAAAGGATCTCGCTTACCATGAAGGATCAGGCCAAGGGTGGCGGTGGCGAAAGACGCAGCGGCGGCGGAGCTGACCGCAAACCAGCTGCCAGCGGAAAAGGACAACTGAAAAAGCTGGAGCCGCTGAATCCCTTCCAGGCGAAGCTGGCGGAATTGAAGAAGAAGTTTAATGACTAGTTAAAAAATCAACTGGTTGAAAAGCGAAATACAAAAGCCTCTGCTGATAGCGGAGGCTTTTTGCTTACTGGTAATTTCTGATTTTGAGATTTTGTGATTTGCTCCGATTTGAATGCTCCCATAGATCTCAAAATCTCTAAATCACAAAATCTCTGAATTTCTTACTTATTGTATTCCCATCTATGAGCTCTTACTTTCAGTTTTCGTTTTCCGGTAATTCAAATAGCGATCGAGCAACACCAGGGCCAGCACCACATTGATCATCATAAAAATGGTGGTATAAGTGCTATTAATAAACTGGCCGGGGTCCAGGTGATTGAGTTTGCCGAGGTTGATCGGGGAAGCACTTTCCGTTGGGCCGGCGGCCGACCAGTTCATCTGGCCAATACCGGCGATGAGCAGTGCCAGAATACTGCAGATAAAAAAGCCGGCAATGCCCCAGATGATCCGTTTGTTGATATAGGATTTGGCAGCAGGGGCTATGTGATATTTGCTGATCGATTCCATAATGTTCTGGGTGAATCGCATGGACGGTTCATCCAGTTCCAGGTGATTACTTAGCAGGTCTTGTAATTGCAGCAGTTCCTGGTATTTGGTTTTCCATCCCTGGTTGGTGGCTATTAGTTGTTCAATAAACAAGCGGTCATCGGCGCTGCCGGCGCCATCGATATAATTCCACAAACGTTCCTCCATATTTTGATGCTTGTTCATAACATTACTTTTTTATACTTCCTTACCGCCAAAGGTGCAATAGGGAAGCGTTTTCAATGCGTCAACTCATTAACGATCTCCGCATAGTGTTTCACCATTTTCTCCTTCAACCGCTGCCGGGCGCGATGCAGTTTTACCTTGGCGGTATTGGGGTCGATGCCCAGGATGCGGCCGATCTCTTCCAGGCTTTGTTCAGCCTGGTAAAAGAGGGTAATGATCCGCGCATCATCAACACTCAATAAGCGCATGGCTTCCTGAATGGCCTGCGCCTTTGATTTCTGTTCTACCTGGTTGGCCCTGAAAGCGGAATTCTGGTTGTCTGCGACCTCAAACACCCGTTCATTATCGAGCGAGTGCACCGGTATTCTTTTCTTGCGTAAAAAGGTGATACAGGTAGTGGTCACAATGGTATATAACCAGGTGCTGAATTTGGAATCGCCGCGAAAATCGGCCAGGCTGCGATAGGCTTTTACAAATACATCCTGGGCTATTTCTTCGGCGTCTTCCCGGTTGGGCGTATAGCGCAAGGCGATGGTGAAAACGAAGTTCTGGTATCGTTTTACCAATTCAGCATATATTGCCTGGTCGCCTTTCAGCACCCTGCTTATGATCTCGGTATCAACCGGTCCGGTTTGCATTATTAACGGTATGACGATGTACAATTAAAATAGGTTACAGCCATTGGGGCATTAGCTGTGCCGGAATCGGGTACACCTGATTATCAGTCGCTTATTAAAAGGGATATTACCAAACTGTCCGCTTTTGATACTTATCTGTTCATTTATGAAATAAATTGACCGCCTTACCTGTAACCTCGCCGCGACGGCCGTAGTCATAAATGCATAGAACTTAAAAAATATACAATATGGATAAAGGAGTATTAGCTATCGTCTGGTTGATCATCTCTTCTTTGGCATTGCTTATCATGATCTTTGGCATCCGGTATCTGATAAGCCGGGAAAACCTGGCCATGCTGGAAAAAGGATTGAATCCCCGGGATAAGATCAACCGCCCGGCGCCTTATACCAATTTGAAATGGGGCCTGCTGCTCTTTGGCGCAGGTATGGGCCTGGCCTTATCTTATTTTATTACGCAGTACATGCTGCATGATTATGAGAACCCGGCCTTGTGGTTTGCCTTTATTGCAATGGGCGGTGGTACCGGTTTAATAATTTCTTACCGCATCGAGAAGAAAGAATTACTGGATAACAACCCCCTGACCTCCTAACCTTTTGAACGGGGACCCTTAAAGGGTAACCGCCGATTGTAACCGCAACTACCAACATAAATAAGAAAACCCCGGAATTGATCCGGGGTTTTCCAGATATGATCATCTCTGTTTATTTTGCCATTAGCAAATCAGCACATCAGCAAATCAGCACATTGCTTATTTTTTCTTCATTTCCGCAATTGCCTTCGCAAGCGCTGCATCATCGGTATTACTAACCTCATAATAACCTTCCATGCGCCAGATCTGACGGGCCAGCCAGGTCTTGATCCGTTTCTCGATCTCCACTTTATCGCGCTCGGGAACGTTTTGTACGTTCACGCCGTTTTTGCCCGCGTAGGCCACCAGGTTGCTCCAGGCGGTGCGGGTATCGCTATAGCGACGCGCAAAATCAGCCGGGCTCTTGAATTGATCGAAATAGGATTTGTTTTGCTGATAGTAGATATAAATGAATTTGCTGAACAGCTGGTTATCGAACAGCACGTACACATTGCTGGAAAAAGTGGCTGTATCAAAGGGAATGAAAATATCGGGGGTAATGCCACCGCCGCCGTATACGATCCTGCCGCTTTTGGTCTTATAGGCCGGACCGCTATGTTTCGTAACCGTATCGCCATTTACCAGTTCGCCGTTCTCAAAACGTTCGGCCAGTTCATCATTATAGGCATCGCGGCCCTTGTTATACGGTTTTTGAATGTTACGGCCAAGCGGCGTATAATAACGGGCCACGGTTAAGCGCAGTGCCGATCCATCGCTGAGGTCATATTGTTCCTGCACCAGGCCCTTGCCGAAAGTACGGCGGCCGATGATGGTAGCGCGGTCCCAGTCCTGCAGCGCCCCGGCCACTACTTCACTGGCGCTGGCAGAGCTTTCATCTACCAGCAGCACCAGTTTGCCGGTTTCAAAAAGACCCGGCCTTTTGCAATGGTATTCTATTTTCTCCTGTTTGTTGCCCTGGGTATAAACGATGAGCCGGTCATTGCCCAGGAATTCATCAACAATATCGGTCGCTTCGGTAAGTATGCCACCGCCATTGCCGCGCAGGTCGAAAATGAGTTTGGTCATGCCTTTGGCCTGCAGGGTCTCCATCGCTTTCATAAATTCCTCATAGGTGGTACCGGAGAACTTGTTCAGGTGTATGTAGCCGGTAGCCGTATCGATCATATAAGCCGCATCAACAGAATACAGGGGAATGGTTCCGCGGGTAATGCTGGCTTTTATCTGTTTGCCGTTGCGTAAAACGGTCACTTCTACCTTGCTGCCGCCTACGCCCCGCAGGAAGTCTTTTATTTTATCGCCATTAATGGCCTTGCCGGTTACCATGGAGTCGCCTACTTTCAGGAACTTATCACCTACCTGTAAGCCGGCTTTGTCGCTGGGGCCGTCTGACAGTACATTGGTAACATGAACAGTGTCGTCGATGATAAAGAATTCAACGCCGATGCCTTCAAAATTACCTTGCAGGTCTTCGTTTATTTCTTCTACGTTAGAAGCGGGAATAAAAACAGAGTGGGGATCGAGGTGGGCCAGCATCACCTGGATGGCCTCTTCGGTAAGGGTGTCGGTATTAACCTTGTCAACATATTTCAAATTAACCAGGTCAACCACTTCCTGTAATACGGAACGCTTACCACTGTTAAAAATGCCGCGGGAGCCAGGTACGTTCTGCCTTAAAGCCGAACCGATGAACATACCCAGGATCAATACAAGAGAAAATAACAGTGGCATCCATACTTGAAGTCTTTTCATCTGCAATTATATAGTTTGTTTTAATAAGGCCGGTCCTTCCGGGTACATACCCTTAACTGCCTTTTTTGCGTACACCGCAACATCCAGCCCGAGGCTGTAAGTGAATTTGCCGGAAGAGCAAAGAAACAGCATCGCAATGGATAGAAATCTATAAATTTTCGGCGAAGTTCATAATTAATTTGCAAGTAGCGGTTTTTTGTTTTGAGTGGTTACAGGCCGCATTATTCCGGCACTTTTAACCAATAAAGGGTGGGGGAAGGGCCTGTAGCCTTAGGCGGCTTGCGTTTTTATGCAAGGTATATGCCTGGCTTTCAGCATGGTTGTTTCAGGTATGCGTCTTACCTTCGCAGGATGGCTATGTGTATAAATGAGCCTGTTACAAGGGTTTGGAATTATACGACTAAACGGTTATAATATGGCAATACTGCTGGCAGATAGTGGGGCAACCAAATGTGAATGGTTTCTGGCAGAATCGAAAGAAAACACAAAATCGGTTTTTACTCAAGGCATCAGTCCGTATTTTTTCAATACAGAAAAAACGGTGGCGTTACTGCAGCAGGAATTGCTGCCACAGTTAGCGCTTTCGACAGACATCGAAGAAATTCACTATTACGGAACCGGCATGCGAAACCCGGCCAATGTAGATATGGTGCGGTCTTCCCTCTCAACTGTTTTCGGCAAGGCCACGATAGAGGTAAGCGATGATATGGTGGCAGCAGCAAGGGCCCTGAACGGCAGAAAGGCAGGCATGGCCTGTAATTTGGGAACCGGCTCATTTGCCGTTTACTATGATGGTAATACCATCACAAGGCAGGCCGCCGGCATTGGATACATCCTGGGTGATGAAGGCAGTGGCGCCTACCTGGGCAAAAAAGTACTTCAATATTATTTGTATAATACGTTTGATGAAGAGCTGCGATACAAATTCGAGCAAAGGTATAAAGCAACAGCCGTAGATATCCTGGAGAACGTGTACCGGAAACCGCTGGCAAACAGGTATATGGCTACTTTTTGCCTTTTCCTGTCGGAGAACAGGGGCCATTATATGATTGAAAATATCATTGAAGACGGTTTGAATGATTTCTTTTTTACACACCTCTGTAAATTCCCGGAAAGCTGGAACAGCCCCATACATTTTGTAGGCGGCGTGGCTTTTGCGTTCCATGATATAATACACGAGCTATGTCATTCCTATGAATTTGAAGAGGGGAAAATCCTGAAAGGCGCTATGGAAGGCCTGATCCAATACCATGTTTAAAAGTAAACTATAAACCTTGTGCAGAACCCGAATAAAACATTGAACAACAGAAATATGGCAGCAGAATTTACCAGGGTAACAGAGCAGTCGAGCGAATACCGGCATCTTGAGCAAATGAGTATTCATGAGTTGCTTACCAACATGAATAATGAAGATAAGAAGGTGCCTCTTGCCGTGGAGAAAGCCATCCCCCAAATCGAGAAACTCGTAGCTGCTATTTCCGACAAAATGCTGGCTGGGGGCCGCCTCTTTTATATTGGCGCCGGAACCAGTGGCCGACTCGGCATCCTGGATGCCAGCGAAATTCCGCCAACATATGGTCTTCCGCAGGGACTGGTGATCGGTATTATTGCCGGTGGCGATGTGGCCATTCAACGGCCGGTAGAACAGGCGGAGGACAGCTGGGAGCAGGGTTGGCTCGACCTCATGAAACATGCCATCGATGAAAAAGATGTAGTGATAGGTATTGCCGCCAGCGGAACCACCCCTTATGTGATCGGCGCTCTTACCGAGGCCCGCAAAAAAGGCATTACCACCGGTTGTTTAACCTGTAACGCCGGATCGCCCCTGGCCGATGCCGCCGAACTTCCTGTAGAAGTGGTGGTAGGCCCCGAGTTTGTTACGGGCAGCACCCGCATGAAAAGCGGTACGGCGCAAAAGCTCGTGCTGAATATGATCTCCACCGCCGTTA
Source organism: Longitalea arenae (assembly GCF_016924755.1). Taxonomy (GTDB): domain Bacteria; phylum Bacteroidota; class Bacteroidia; order Chitinophagales; family Chitinophagaceae; genus Niastella; species Niastella arenae. The sequence continues at coordinate 90,190 of NZ_JAFFJX010000010.1, forward strand.
TGATCCAGATCGGCCGTGTAGAAGATAACAAAATGGTAAACATGCAACTTACCAATAGCAAACTGGTTGACCGCGGCACCAAGATGGTGATGGAAAAAACCGGTATCAGCAGCTATGATAAAGCCCGCGAACTGTTGCTGAAATACGGCAGCGTGAAAAAAGCCGTTGATTCGTTCAAATAGTCAAATCAGTCAGTAGTCTAATCACTCAGTAGTCAAATGAGTCATACGGTTATATGACCCATTTGACTTATGTGATCCATTTGACTTTTTTGACCTGTTTACGCTTGTAAGCTGCGCAAAAAGCTGTAACTTTTAAGTACATATCATTAAACTTTTACTTATGAGGTACAGCTTTACACTTCCTGCTATGGCAGCCTGTTTGCTATCAGCCAATACACAACTCTCAGCCCAACAATTAACGACAGCATACGCCATAACAAGTACTGAAAAAGGGAACTTTAACTGGACCGATGTAAAGCAGATCGACTTTACTACCGGTACGGTCACCCGGTCTATATTCGATTCAAAGCAAGCCAGTTTCACGGTCTACAATGCACGAACCGGCAAAGAAATAAAACCGGTTACAAACGCCAACGGTGTTGCTGCCAATATAAGTGCTCCGGTAGCTTCCCTCTCGGCCGCCTGCGCCTATGACCAGCGGCACAACCGCCTCTATTATGCGCCCCTGTTCATGAACCAGCTGAGGTATATCGATCTTAATAACCAGCCGAAGATCTATTACTTCGAGAATGAAAATTTTACCCCGGTAGCTGATCTTAACAATGAAGCCAATCATATAACCCGGATGGTCATTGCTGCAGATGGCGATGGTTATGCATTAAGTAACGATGCCAATCACTTAATACGCTTCACTACCGGCCGCAAGCCGGTGATCACCGACCTGGGTGCATTACAGGATGATGCCGGCAATGGCGAAAGATCCATACATGCAAAAACAACCGGCTGGGGTGGTGATATGATCGCTGATGCAGCCGGTAACCTTTATGTGATCTCTGCCTACCGCCAGGTTTTCAAAGTGAACATTCAAAGCAAGCTGGCTGCCTGGGTGGCTGAGATCCAGGGTTTACCTGCAAGCTTCACTACTAACGGTGCAGTAGTGGATAATGATGGCAATCTGATCGTAAGCAGCGCTAATACGGCGGAAGGATATTACAAAGTAGATATGCATTCCTGGCAGGCCACCCGTATTGATATTAAAGGCACGGTATTCAACGCTTCGGACCTCGCCAATGGCAACCTGGCCTTTGCCAATGACAAGTCTTCTATAGCATTAATTAACAGGGCTGTTATCCGCAATGATAAAATATCTATGTATCCCAATCCGGTTGCTAACAGCTGGGTAAACGTAAATTTCAATGGTAAGGAATCCGGCCGGTTCACCATTCAATTGGTTGATCTTGGCGGCAAAGTGATCTCTGAAAAGATAGCTATGGTCAATGGCGCCCAGAATGTGCCTGCCTTTCTTACAACCGGCCTTGCGAAAGGACCCTATATGATAAAAGTGTTAAGTAATAGTAAAAAAGCGGTGTTTACCGACAAGTTGATCGTTGAATAATACAATAAAAAAATATTTGGAAACCGCATTGCGAAGGCTGTAAATTGCTACAGCCTTTTTCATTTTGTATTGTCCTTCGTGGCATAGTTTTTAGTGAGCAAAAGACCAACAGGCAATAAGTAACAGAGAATCGGCAAGAGCGCCAATAGACAATCGGCAATCGGCAATGAGCAGAAGGCAAAAAGGGCGAAAGCCAGGGATTAAATTTTGATAAAAACGAACAGGCAAAAAGCAAGCGGCAAAGGATAGCAGCGGTGATCTTCGTTCGGAAAGATTTGCCAATTGCCAGATGCCAATTGCCATTGATTTAAATTATGCATGAGATAGAACCATTTTATAATTGGCGTCACATATACACCAGTGAGCAGGACGAGCGGTCGCCGTTTTTCGGAAGGGTGTACTCTGAATTTACATTTTCACAAACTGTTTACAATTATTATATCCATCCACAGTGGGACGATTTCGGTTCCCGCACCATGTACCTCAAAACATTAATGGCCGATTATGAAGAAAAGTATGCGATCATAGAACTGATCGGTGAATGGAATGATGCTATAGAGAATGATATCATGGAACTGAAGCGCGAAGTGACTGATGTTTTCTTCTACGAGGGTATAACCAAATTCATCTTTATAGCCGAGAACGTATTGAACTTCCATAGCGGCGATAAAGATTATTACCAGGAATGGTTCGAAGAAGTGACCGATGAAGAAGGCTGGATCGTGATCCTGAACATGCCCGAACAAACGCAATACGACTTCAAGGGAGCCCGCCTTAACCGCTATGTTGAACTAATGGATCTCGACAACTGGCGTACCTATAAACCGTTCCACTTATTTAAGAAAATCGATGAACAAATGCAAAAAAGGCTGGAGTAAGGTTGAAAACCGGTTTTTTAAATCGCTAAAATGCAGTCCCACACTGCATTTGCCATCAAAATGGGCGCGTTGGCAACAGTAGAATTCATTGAAAAAAGTTTGCGTATAAGTATTTAGTTATTATTTTTGACCTGATGATTACAGCAAAGGCATACCGTTTCTTTTATTTTTATTTTTACTTCTACTTTACCAGTAGGCCGGGAATGCTTTTGTTGACAACAAAATAAGAATAAACAAAAAGTTCAACATAAGAAGTCCCGGCGAAAAAGCCGGGACTTTTTTTTTGCTTTTTAATCCCCCGTTCAACGGGTAAAGCATAAAAAAGAATCTATGATCGACCGAAAACAACAACAGGAGACCACCGACGGCAGCCCAGGCTCCAATGGCATGCAGGGTACAGGCATCAAGGTTTCTATCCAGGGATATGAAGGCAGCTTTCACCAGGTAGCAGCCCGCCAGTTCTTCGGCAAAAATGTAGAAGTGATACCCTGCGCCACTTTTCGCGAAGTGACCCGCATCGCGAGCAGTAAAAAGGAAAGTAATGGTGGCGTGATGGCCATCGAAAACTCCATCGCCGGCAGCATTTTACCCAACTACAACCTGTTGCAAAAAAGTACCCTGAAGATCATCGGAGAAATTTACCTGCCTATAAAACAACAACTGTTAGTTAACCCAGGGGTGCAATTGGAAGATATACGCGAGGTGCATTCCCACCACATGGCCATTCAGCAATGCCTTGAATACCTCGACAAATACAACTGGAAGCTGGTAGAAACAGAAGATACCGCTTTAAGCGCCAAACATGTTCACCAGCACCGCAGCAAACACATTGCCGCCATCGCCAGTAAACTCGCCGCCGACCTGTTCAATCTCGAAGTGATCGCTCCCAACATACATACGATGAAGAATAACTATACCCGGTTCCTGGTGCTGCAACCAGAAGAGGTGGCTCAACCGGTAGGGGATGCCGACAAAGCATCGGTGAGTTTTATCACCGATCATTCCCGCGGCAGCCTGGCCAGGGTGCTCACGCGTATTGCCGATGGCGGTATCAACCTGAGCAAGCTGCAAAGCTTTCCCATTCCCGGCAGTGACTGGAAATACAGTTTTCATGCAGATATGGAATTCACTACGCAGGATCAGTTCGAGGAAGTGGTAAAGAGTATGAAGCCGATCACCGAAGAATTGAAGGTGTATGGCGTTTATAAAAATGGGAAGACTGTCGATTAGGTACCGGGTTCCCAGGTAGCGGTTACCGGGGAATACAGCCGGCGAATTGCGGGCAGCCTGCAGGAAAAGCCTGGCGCCTGGAAACCGGCAAGCGGTAAGGAGAAACAAATCACTAACGATCTATGTTATACGATCAAGAAAAACAATGATATGCAAACTTCAAAAAGATTGGAAGGAATTGGCGAATACTATTTTTCGCAAAAGCTGCGCGAGATCGATGAGTTGAACAAGCAGGGCAAAAATGTGATCAATCTTGGCATTGGCAGTCCCGACCTGCCGCCCCATGCCGATGTGGTAAAGACCCTGCAGGAAGAAAGCGCCAAACCCAATGTACATGCTTATCAGAGTTATAAAGGATCGCCGGTATTACGCAAAGCGATCAGCGACTGGTACAGGAAATGGTACGATGTTGAATTGAATGCGGATACCGAAATATTACCCCTGCTGGGAAGTAAGGAAGGCATCATGCATATTTGCATGACCTACCTGAATGCAGGCGATAAAGTGCTGGTGCCCAACCCCGGTTATCCCACCTACAGAAGCGCCGTTAAACTGGCCGGTGGTGAATGCGTTGATTACGACCTTACCGAAGCCAATAACTGGGAACCCGATTTTGATGCGCTGGATAAACTGGTGGCTGCCGGCGGCACCTTCAAACTTATGTGGATCAACTATCCGCAAATGCCCACGGGTCAACTACCGTCTGTTAGCCTCTTTGAAAAGATAGTGGCCTTTGGTAAAAAGCATCATATTCTTATTTGTCACGATAACCCTTATAGTTTCATCCTCAATGACAACCCAAGCAGTTTACTGCGGGTGCCGGGGGCGAAAGATATAGCGATAGAACTGAACTCGCTCAGCAAATCGCATAATATGGCCGGCTGGCGGGTAGGGGTATTAAGCGGCGCCAAAGAACGCATCGACGAAATATTAAGGTTTAAAAGCAATATGGACAGTGGCATGTTCCTGCCTGCACAATTAGCTGCCGCCAAAGCATTACAATTGCCCAAAAGCTGGTACGATGAAGTGAATGTTATTTATAAAAAGCGCCGCGAAAAAGTTTTTGCGTTGCTCGATCTGCTGCAATGCGTGTATGACAGGAACCAGGCCGGCATGTTCGTTTGGGCAAAGATCCCGGCCAATTATAAGACCGGTTATGAGCTGAGCGACCAGGTGCTGTACAATACCGGCGTATTCATAACACCCGGGGGCATTTTCGGAAAGGCCGGTGACGGTTATATCCGGGTGAGCCTGTGCAGTACCGAAGAGAAATTTGCAGAAAGCATTAACCGGATAAAAGCATTTTTAGCAGCATAAAAAGTCAATAGAAGATGTTCAATACCGTTACTATAGTTGGTGTAGGATTGATCAGCGGCTCCTTTAGCCTGGCGCTAAAAGAGCGGGCGCTGGTAAAAAAAGTGATTGGTGTAAGCCGCACGGAAGCAAGTGCGCAAAAGGCCATTGAGCTGGGACTGATAGATGAAGCCTTATCCCTCGAAGAAGCGGTAAAACAGGCCGATCTCATTTATGTGGCCATCCCCGTTGATGCTACCATTGGGGTCATGCAGCAGGTGATGGACATGGTGACCGAGCAGCAGATCGTAGCCGATGCGGGCAGTACCAAACATGCGCTTTGCTCAGCGATCGCCGGTCATCCCAAACGCCACCGTTTTGTAGCTACCCACCCGATGTGGGGAACCGAGTACAGCGGTCCGGAAGCAGCCGTGCGCAATGCCTTTGCCGGCCGCTCCTGTGTGATCTGCGAAAAAGAGAAAAGTGATGCAGCGGCGGTTGCAACCATTGAAGAGGTTTACCGTCAATTAGGTATGCACCTGGTGTACATGGATGCCGACAGCCATGATATGCATACGGCCTATGTGAGCCATATTTCACACATCACTTCCTTTGCCCTGGCCAACACGGTACTGGAAAAGGAGAAAGAAGAGGATACCATTTTTGAACTGGCCGGTGGTGGTTTTGAAAGTACGGTTCGTTTAGCCAAAAGTAATCCCGCCATGTGGGTGCCTATTTTTAAACAGAACCGCGAGCATGTGCTGGATGTGCTGAATGAACATATCAGCCAGCTGCGCAAGTTCAAAGCCTGCCTGGAGAAGGAGAACTATGCTTATTTACTGGAGTTAATAGAACAGGCGAATAAGATTAAACGGATATTAAAATGAGTTACAGGTTACAAGTCCCAGGTTACAAGTGCTGGTCAAATGGTACCTGTATTCCCTGTAACCTGCAACCTGAACCCTGTAACTGCATTGTTTATTGCTGGATCATAGTGCCCCAAAAGGGTGCTAAAAAGGCTGAACAGTTGAGTGCATAATCAAATTGCTCTTTGAACAGGATTAAGTTGGTCGACGGCCATAATAACAGTACCTTTGCGCCAAATTTTCTGACTATGATAACATTTGATGCATTGGGTTTAGATGAGCGGCTAATACAGGCTACCAATGCTTTAGGATATGTTAACCCCACCCCGATACAGGAACAAGCCATTCCTGTGTTGTTGAGCGGGACAAAGGATCTGGTGGGACTGGCGCAAACAGGTACCGGTAAAACGGCTGCATTTGGGTTGCCCCTGTTGCATTTGGTAAATGAGCAGTTGAAGCATCCCCAGGCATTAGTGGTGTGTCCGACAAGAGAGTTGTGCATGCAGATCGTTAATGAAGTTGAAGGGTTCAAAAAATTTATACCCGGTATGTATGTGGCGGCCGTATATGGCGGCGCCCCGATAGGCCAGCAGATCCGCGAGTTGAGAAGAGGCGTACAGATAGTAGTAGCCACACCCGGCCGTTTGATCGATCTTATAGAACGCAAGGCCATTGACCTGGAACAGATCCATTATGTAATTCTCGACGAAGCCGATGAAATGCTGAACATGGGTTTCCAGGAAGATATTGAATTCATTTTAAAGAACACCCCCAAACGGGAAGCTACATGGTTGTTCAGTGCTACCATGCCACCGGAAATACGCCGGGTAAGCAAGCGCTACATGAAAGAGCCCGTGGAAGTGACTGTGGGCAAAGTGAATTCAGCGAACAAGAACATCGATCACCAGTATTATGTAACCAGTGCACAGCACCGGTATGAAGCGCTGAAACGATTGATCGATTTCAACCCCGGCATTTACGGCATCATTTTTACGCGTACCAAGGCCGATGCCCAGGATATTGCCGAGAAATTGACCCGCGAAGGGTACGACATCGACGCATTGCATGGCGACCTTACACAGCAGCAACGCGACAAAGTGATGGGTGATTTCAGGGATAAGACCTTACAGCTCTTAATAGCAACGGATGTGGCCGCCCGCGGTATCGATGTATCGGGCATTACCCATGTGATCAACTATGAGCTGCCCGATGATGTGGAAGTATACACCCATAGAAGCGGACGTACCGGCCGTGCCGGTAAAACCGGGGTGTGTATGTCTATCGTGCACGTGCGTGAGCTCGGTAAGATGCGGCAGATCCAAACCATTGTACAGGCGCCTTTCCATAAGCTGGAGATTCCCACCGGCAAAGATGTTTGCCGCAAACAGTTCTACCACTTTATGGATAAGCTGTTGAGCCTGGAAGTGAACCACGGCGATTATGAGACCTATGTGCCCATGCTCGAGGAGAAATTTGCTGAAATGAGCAAGGAGGAGATCCTGAAACGTGTGGCCGCCCTGGAGTTTGACCGCTTTTTGAAATATTATGAGAACGCCGAAGACCTCAACGTGCGGGAACAACGCCGCGAAAGAGGCGAACGTTTGACCGTTCGGCGCGATGGCGACAGAAAAGCCTACACCGATACCAGGGGCCGCAAATTCAGCGCTGGTGGAGGTGATTATACCAAGTTATTTGTGAACCTGGGTACCAAAGACGGTTTTTATAAAGCCAGTTTCCTGCAGTTCATTTTAGATATGAGCGAATTGCAGAAAGAAGTACTCGGCAGAATAGATATGAAGGAAATGAATAGCTGGATCGAAATTGATAAACGGGCTGCCCGTCAGATGATCCAGGCTATTGACGGAAGGAATTACAAGGGAAGAAGGATCAGGATGAATGAAGCCGATAGCAGACGGTAACCCAATTAGCTAATTAGCTGATTTGCTAATGTGCTAATTGGAATACAACGACTGAACATTTAAAAATCAATTAGCATATTAGCACATTATCACATTAGCAAATTAACTTTTTATGCAACAAACATCAACAACCATGAGAGAGACCGTGCAACAGGTATGGAAGAAGCGCCCGATGATCATCAGTGGACCTTGCAGTGCCGAAACAGAAGAGCAGGTACTGGAAACCGCTACCCGGCTGGCGAAAACAGGTAAGGTAGACATGCTGCGTGCCGGCATTTGGAAACCGCGTACACGTCCCGGAAGTTTTGAAGGTATCGGAACGAAAGGATTACCCTGGATGCAGCAGGCTAAAAAGATCACCGGTTTACCAGTGACTGTAGAAGTAGCTACCGCAAAACAGGTAGAAGATGCACTGACCTTCGACGTAGACGTATTATGGATCGGCGCCCGTACTACCGTTAACCCGTTCAGCGTACAGGAAGTAGCGGATGCTTTGCGTGGTGTTGATGTACCCGTGTTGATCAAAAACCCTATCAATCCCGACCTGGAACTGTGGACCGGTGCCGTGGAGCGCGTAGCCAAAGCAGGTATCAAACAAATTGGTTTGATCCACCGCGGTTTCAGTTCTTATGGTAATACCGAATACCGGAATGCGCCCATGTGGCACCTGGCTATCGAAATGAAACGCCGCAATCCGGAATTATTAATGATCAATGACCCTTCCCATATCAGCGGCCGCCGCGATATCCTGCTCGATGTAGCGCAGAAAGCGATTGACCTGGATATGGATGGTTTGATCATTGAAAGCCATATAGATCCTGATAAAGCCTGGAGCGATGCCAAACAACAGGTCACTCCTGAAAGACTGGGTGAAATGATTGGCCAGATCGCATGGCGCAGAGAAGATATCAACTCCGAAGAATATCATGCCGCTCTTGAAAAATTGCGTCAGCAGATCAATCACCTCGATGATGAACTGATGCAGATCTTAAGTCAGCGTATGAGCATTGCAGAAAAAATAGGCGAATACAAAAAGAACAACAATATCACCATTCTGCAAACCAACCGCTGGAATGAGATCCTTGACAGAGCATTCAAAAAAGGTGAAAAACTGAACCTGAGCAAAGAGTTCATCACCAAATATTTTGATGCTGTACACATGGAGAGCATTAACCACCAGAATAAGATCATGAATTCATAAAGGTCAATAGTCAATGGTCAATGGTCAATAGATGTCGAATTCCGTAATGACTGATTGAATTTCGAAAGTTATTCACCATTGATCATTCACCATTCACAAAGTTTTCTAATATGACAAGCCCAAACAGCAAAGTGTATTTGTTCATTCATGTGATCACCTGTGTAAAGAACAAAGAGCCTTTGTTGACAAAGCCTGTTCGTACTGTTTTATTTGCACACATTAAAAAGCATGCAGGTGAAAATGGCATCAATGTGCTGTCGGTGAATGGCACAGATGACCATATGCATGCTGTGGTGCAAATGATGCCTACCCAGAATCTGGCCCAGATCATGAAAAGCATCCGCGCAGAATCAGCCGCCTGGATCAATGAAGGCAATTTCATCAAAAGCCATTTTGAGTGGGAAGAAAGCTTCGCCGCCTTAAGCGTTAGCCCCAGCAGTGTAAAGCAGGTGCTTGATTATCTTGAAAAACAGGAAGAACATCATAAAACGAAGACGCTGGAAAGTGAACTGGAAGTGTTTCAGAAAATTCAGATTTGATTAGCCCATATGCAAACAAAAAGTTACCGGTTTACAGCGGCCACCGTGAATTATTATTTCGATGCTGATTTTTCCCGACTGGAAAAAATGATCGGAAAAGAAAACGCGGTGCTGATCACTGATGAACATATATTCCAGGCCCATAAAAAAAAGCTGAAGGGATGGAACTGCATTTCCCTGAAGCCCGGTGAAGAATATAAGGTGCAGGCTACCGTTGATTCGATCATTGAACAACTGATCGAATTTAAGGCCGACCGAAGTACCTGGCTCATAGGCATTGGCGGCGGTGTTGTAACCGATATTACAGGTTATGTGGCCGCTGTGTATATGCGCGGCATCCGGTGTGGTTTTGTGCCTACCACCATCCTGGCCATGGTAGATGCTTCCATCGGCGGCAAGAACGGCATTGATGTAGGCATTTATAAAAACCTCGTTGGTACCATCCGCCAGCCGCAATTCCTGTTGTACGATTACAGCTTCCTGAAATCGCTGCCCAAACAGGAATGGGTGAACGGTTTTGCAGAGATCATTAAACACGGTTGCATCAAAGACCTGTCTTTATTCAAAGAACTTGAAAAGAACAAGCTCACCCATTATCAGAAAAATAAACCGGCTTTGGCCAAACTCATTCGCCGGAATGCCGATATAAAATCAACCGTAGTACAGGCCGATGAATTTGAGAAAGCAGAACGGCGCCTGCTGAATTTTGGTCATACCCTGGGGCATGCTATTGAAAATATGTATGAGCTCAGCCATGGCCAGGCCATCAGTATCGGAATGACGGCCGCCTGCCAGATCTCGCAAAAGCTGGTGCGTTTTAAAGACAGTGAGCGGGTTATTCAAACGCTTGACCAATACGGATTGCCAACGCTTGCCAACTTCGATAAACCAAAAGCCTTTGAAGTGTTGAAGATGGATAAAAAGCGGGAGCAAAAAGAAATGAACTTCGTGTTGTTGGAGAAGCTGGGAAAGGGAATCGTTAAACCTATACCCATGACGGAGTTGGAGACAATTATTAATGAACTTAGTTAACCAGTTGAACAGTTAACGAGTTTACTGTTCAAGTTTCAACTTTATGATCGTAACAATTCAACCATCTGAAATAAAAGGCAGCATCCAGGCGCCTGCCTCCAAAAGCTCGATGCAAAGAGGATGTGCAGCGTCACTACTCTTCAAGGGTACCACCATCATCCGCAATCCCGGTCATTCAAACGACGATAAAGCGGCGTTAGGTGTTATCAGGGATCTGGGTGCGGTAGTGGAGAAAATGGATGACGGTAGCTTACAGGTCACCGGCAGCGGTGTAAATCCTGAAAGCGGGGCCGTTAATTGCGGAGAGAGTGGTTTGGGGATCAGGATGTTCACGCCCATTATTTCCTTAAGCAATAAACAGATCACCATCAATGGCGAAGGCAGCCTGGTGAACCGTCCCATGGATTTCTTCGACGAAGTGTTGCCGCAGCTGGGCGTTCAGATCATTTCCCGCAAAGGCAAATTGCCCTTGCAGGTGAAGGGCCCCCTGCAGCCAAAAAATATTACGATCGATGGTTCTTTGAGCTCACAGTTCTTAACCGGTTTGTTATTCGGTTATGCGGCTTCGAACGCCAACAATGTTACCATTACCGTGAACAACCTGAAGAGTAAACCGTATATCGATCTTACCTTAACGGTCATGAAGCAGTTTGGCTGGCAGGTAGAGAACCGGAATTATGAGGAGTTTCGTTTTACAGGAAATCCCAACCCGCCATCGCAACGGATCACGTATACCGTAGAAGGCGATTGGAGCGGAGCCGCCTTCCTGCTGGTAACGGGCGCCATAGCCGGTGATATTACGGTCATGGGACTGGATGTGCAATCGACCCAGGCCGACCGCGCCGTGCTGCAGGCATTACAGGCTTGTGGCGCAAAAATGTCCATTCAGGCTGAACAGATAGAGATCGGTCCGGCCTCGTTAAAAGCCTTCCAGTTCGATGCAACAGAATGTCCTGACCTGTTTCCGCCCCTGGTAGCTTTGGCTGCTTATTGCAAAGGCACCACGGTCATTGAAGGCGTGAAGCGCTTAACCCATAAGGAAAGCAACCGGGCCTTAACGCTGCAGGAAGAGTTTGGTAAAATGGGCATTGAAATAGAGCTGCAGGATGACCTGATGCTGATCAAGGGTGGTAATGGCGTGAAAGGGGCGGCAGTCCATTCGCACCATGATCACCGTATTGCGATGGCCTGCGCCGTAGCCGCTTTAAAAGCGACCGGAGAAACCATTATCAGCGAAGCACAGGCCATTAACAAATCGTATCCTGATTTTTATGAGCATATTGCTGCTTTGGGAGCGGTGGTAAACAAAGAGAAAGAAAGCGCGAAATAGGAATAAAGAGAGATCTGTATTGTAACCAGGAGTTACAAGTTACAGGTTACATGTTCCAGGGCAAGACGATGAAGCCATGTAACCTGTAACATATTGTTAGTTGCTGCAGGCATTTCGTATTCTGAAGCGCTCTAATATTAAACGAAGAACTCACTAAAACAATGAACAGTTTCGGTCGCATATTCAAAGTAACCATCTTCGGAGAATCGCATGGTGAAAGCGTGGGATTGAATATTGATGGTTGTCCGGCAGGTTTGCCATTAACCGTAGAAGATTTCCTGGTTGATATAGAACGCCGTAAAGGCGGTACCCAAAAAGGTACCACCCCGCGTAAGGAAGATGACCTGCCTATTTTTAAAAGCGGCCTGTTCAACAACAAAACAACCGGCGCTCCGCTGACCATTTTGTTCGAGAACAAAAATACCCGCTCCGGAGATTACGAGAAGCAACGCGCTGTTCCGCGTCCGGGCCATGCTGATTTTGTAGCCCATCAAAAATTCGGCGGCCATGAAGATTATCGCGGCGGCGGGCATTTCAGTGGCCGCCTGACCGTTAGCCTGGTAGCTGCCGGGGTCATTGCCAAAAAGTTATTGGGAGATGCCAAAGTAACTGCCAGCATCCTGGAGATCGGCGGTGAAAAAGACCTGGAGAAAGGATTACAAAATGCGATCGATCATAAAGATTCCATTGGCGGTATTGTTGAATGCCGGGTAACCGGTTTACCGGCCGGATTGGGCGAGCCTTTCTTTGATTCAGCGGAATCACTGATCAGCCATGCCGTTTTTGCGATCCCCGCTATCCGTGGCATCGAGTTCGGGACCGGCTTTGCAGCTGCCCGCATGTACGGAAGCGAGCATAACGATGCTATTGAAGATATGACCGGTAAAACGCGCACCAATCATGCCGGGGGCATAGTGGGCGGTATTACCAATGGCAATGAGCTGGTTTTCCGAATTGCGGTAAAACCCACTTCCTCTACGCCTAAGGAACAACATACCCTGAACTGGGAAACCGGTGAACAGGAATCATTCTCGGTTAAAGGGCGCCACGACCTCTGCATTGCCTTACGGGTGCCTGTGGTACTGGAAGCAGTAACTGCCATGGTGCTTGCCGACCTGCTGTTGCTGGAACAAAGACTGAAAAGATTGTTTTAATCGTTTACTAGATCATGCATTCTTATATCATCAATGCTTCTATACAAATCGTTCCTATTGTACTGGACAAGCATCCCTACGATTGGGTAGATGATGCGATTGCGATCATTCAAAAATCGGGCATCAAATACGAGGTTACACCCTTTGCCACCATTTTGGAAGGCACCTATGATGCGGTAATGAAAGTGATCCATGATGTGAATGAATTCCTGTATGAAAAGGGGTGTGCTGAGTGGATCACGAATCTGCAGATCCAGGTGCGTAGTAGTAGCAATGTAACTGGTGATGAGAAGATTTCGAAGTTTAGATAGCGTTACAGGTTTCATGTTACAAGGTTCAGGGGGCCGGTAGCAGGATATCGTCGATAGTCTTATGATTTACATGGAATGCCCTGCAACCTGCAACTTGCAACCTCTAACGTTTACTTGCTTTTAGAAAGTAAATAATTAAAAGGAAGATCAAGTACCTCATATCCGCGATCATTGCTCCAGAAAAAATGCCACCATTCCGTCTCCAGTTTATTAAAGCCATGTTTTTCCATCGTTTCTTTTAACAGCTTCCGGTTGGCCAGTACGGCAGGTGACAGGCCTGCAAAGCTATGATGGGCCGTATCGGTGAAATTATCAAAGCCGGTACCCATATCCAGCTCTCTGCGGCTTTTCAGTTCCACGATGGTCAGGTCAACCGCCAGCCCCCGATTATGCCCCGAGCCTTTTGCCGGATTGGCCACATAGCGTTCATCGCCGATCAGTTCCCAAAAACGTACAGTTACCCCATAAGGCCGGTAAGCATCAAAGATCTTCAAGCCATATCCTTTGCTTTTCAATTCATTTTGAACCGCCGCCAGAGCCCCGGCGGCCGGTAAACGCAGGTATGTACGCCGCGGCGCCGGCGTATACATTTGCCTGTTGGTAAAATTGTTGGTGGTGGCATAACGCAGATCCAGTATCAGCCCCGGAATAAATTTTAGCAGATCGACCATGGTTTTGGCAGAATCATTGCGTACAGATAATTGATAGTCAGCGAATTTGTTAATAACTGGCACCCCGTATTTACTAACGGTCGTTTGCTGGCCCGTGACCGTAAAAACGTGGAAAAAAATACAGTAAGCCATTATGTAAATACAACGGTGAAGCACTATTTTGTATAACATTGCAACCGGTTTAAAGGCAGGTTAGTAACTGAAAAGATACAAACTTTTATTCCGGATAACCAGGATCAATGAACATGAAAAAATGCATTCTTTCCCGCCTTCATTGGTGTTTGATCATTGTAGCGCTCAGCCTGGCAGCCTGCCATGGACGAGGGAAAGCCGCCGTTAAGCCCCCGCAACCCAAAGAAAAAGACATTGTAGAACAGCCCGAAGCACTGCATATCCGCATCCCAAAGAATATGCAGGCGGCCCTCGAATTCATTCTGGCCAGTAACGGCGTGTTGAACGACTCCATGTATTTTGCCAAAGACTCGCTTGTTTACGAAATATATCAGAAAAGAAATTTCGAACCCATCTGGAGCAGCCGGGAGAAATGGCTGCCGCTGAGCGATTCCCTGCTGAACTTCATTGGCCATGCGAAAGAGTATGGTTTATTTCCTCCTGATTATCATTATAATATAATAATTAATATCCGCGCCAAAACCACCGAAGACACACTTGCTCAAAAGGACGCCGCCCTCTGGTCGCGGGGCGAATTATTGCTTACCGACGCCTTTTTCAGGATCTGCAGTGATTTGCATCGCGGCCGCCTGCCATACGATAGTGTTACCCTGCGCAAAGACACCCTTACCAGAACTGCCTATCTCAGTTTATTTGATACTTTACAGCAAACAGGCCGGGTAGACACCCTGATGCATGCTTTGGAGCCGAAACACCTGGGATATGATTCTTTGAAATTCGGCTTGCAGGAGATGTTGAGATCAGTAGATACTCTTAAACGATATACGTATATACCTTACCCGGCTAATAATTCCATGGAGTATACCAACAACCTGAAGCAGCGGCTGTTTGAAGAGGGGTTGCTGGAATCGCCATTCGATTATATGGATACCACTTCGCTGAAGCTGGTGATCGGGAAATACCAGAGGCAGAAAGGGCTTACTGAAACGGGGAAGCTGAACGCCAGTACGGTCAGCAGCCTGAATAACACGAATTGGGAAAAATTTAAAAGAATTGCCATTACCCTGGATCGATATAAGCTATTACCAGATTCAATGCCAACGACTTATATCTGGGTTAATATCCCAGGCTATAAAATGTGCATTGTTGACTCGGGTACTGTGGTGATGGAATCGAACGTTATAGTAGGGCAGCCTAAAACGAGGACGCCCTTGTTGACCTCGAATGTGTCGAATTTCATTACGTATCCGCAATGGACGGTTCCTTACAGTATCATTTTCAATGAAATGTTACCGAAGATCAAGCAGAACCCGGATTATTTGCGGAAGCAGAACCTGATGGTGGTGGATAAGAACGACAGCGTAATGAATCCAGACAGCGTGAACTGGAAAAGATACAGCAAGCATTATTTTCCTTTCCTGATCAAACAACGGCAGGGGGATGATAACTCGCTGGGCGTGTTGAAGTTCAACTTTGCGAATAAATACGCTGTGTATTTGCATGATACGAATGCGCGCTGGCTGTTCTCGAAAGAGAACCGGGCCCTGAGTCATGGTTGTGTAAGGATCAAGGATTTTATGAAATTGGCCGATTTTTTGGTAAGGAATGATACCCTGCGATATCCGCCCGATACGTTGCGGAACTGGATAGACCGGCGGGAAAAGCATGTGGTTTCCGGGTTTCCCCGGGTGCCCATCTTTATCAGGTATTTTACCTGTGAGGTTAAGAACGGAAGTATTAGGTTTTATAACGATGTATATGGGGAAGACCGGTTATTGAGTCAGCGATACTTCGATAGCAAGACCCTTTGATAAATTCTATACCATGAAAAATGTTTTGGTTCTGACAGTCCTGATGTGTGCGGCTGTTGCGTCAAAAGCGCAGCAGAAACCGGATAGTGTAGCATTGAATAAGAAAAGAAATGTGCCTGTAACCCAATATGGGGTAGCCAGTTTTTATGCCGACAAATTTGAAGGGCAGCGTACCTGCACCGATGAGGTGTTCACCCAGAAAAAACTGACTGCTGCCTGCAATACCCTTCCGCTCAATTGCTGGATACGCGTTACCAATCTCAAGAATGATAAAAGTGTAGTGGTATGGGTCAATGACCGCATGCACCCGGCCAATCCGCGTTTGATCGATATGAGTAAATCCGCCGCTGTTGCGCTGGGTTATACCGGTCGCGGCTTAACGAGGGTGAAGATCGAGTATCTGGGTAAAAAGAAACCCGAGATCCAAATGGTAGCCGGCAATCAATAATTAATTTCTCCAGTTTACAGGTACCGGTTATTTTTGCTCATAACGGTTCTTTCCAAACCAAGCCGGATATGAGAAAAAATGTAGGATTTCTGCTGGCAGTCCTGTCGTTACTGACGCCTGCATATAGCCAGGACGATCTTATACAGCGACCTACATTAGGCATCTATTTCATCTTTAATGATTTTAAATCGGCTGCCAATATCCGCGCCACATCGCTGCGCCAGGCGCTGCGTAATGCGCAATTCGGCAAGCTGAAAGAAATGTCGCCCGGACTGGCGCTGAATTATATCAGCGGGCTCACGAAACATTTTGATTTCACCAGCACATTGACCGGTAGTTTTCTCGATTATTATCAACAGGATGGCGCCTTGCTGGGCCAGGATAACCTCTTGCTCGAAGGAGACGTCTCCATCAAGGGAAAATTGTTTTCGAACCGGTATTGGGTAAGTCCTTTCCTGCAGCTGGGCACGGGCATCTCCAAATTCAGGCATTACTGGGGCGCGTTCATTCCCGCCGGTACCGGCCTGCAGGTAAATCTCTTTGATGAAGCTTTGTTTTTATTTCATGCGCAATACCGCATTGCGGTTACGGAAACCGTTAGTAATCACTTTTACTATAGTGTAGGTATTGCGGGCAATATCGGCAGGAGGAAGATGGTTAATAAATCTGTGTTGCCGGATTAGTTCAAACTTCTCAGTTCATAGTTCACAGTTTTTAGTTCCGGAGTTATTAAGTTATTAAGTTTGTTGGTTGTGACTTAATAACTTAATAACTGCAAGAACTTAATAACTAAAGAACTCCTTTAGTCGATGGCAAATAATTCGATAAAGGATCCCGTTTCACGGCCATGCGTATCGCTTTGGCAAATGCTTTGAAGATCGCTTCTATTTTATGATGTTCGTTATCGCCATGACATTCGATATTCAGATTGCAGCGCGCTGCATCGGAAAACGATTTAAAGAAGTGAAAGAACATTTCAGTCGGCATTTCTCCAATGCGTTCTCTTTTGAATTCGGCATTCCATACGATCCAGTTGCGGCCGCCAAAATCGATCAGCACTTTGGCATCGGCTTCATCCATCGGTAAGGCAAAACCGTAACGCTCCATACCGCGCTTATCTGCCAGCGCTTTGGCGAATGCTTCGCCCAGTGCAATACCGGTATCTTCAATCGTATGATGTTCATCGATGTGCAGATCGCCGTTTGCGCGAATGGTAAGGTCCATTTTACCGTGGCGGGCAATTTGATCGAGCATATGATCAAAAAAGCCAAGGCCGGTATAAATAGCGCCTTTGCCGCTGCCATCTACGTTCAAATCGATCTTGATCTGCGTTTCATTGGTATTGCGCTCATGAACCACCCGGCGTAATCCCAGTTTCAGGTATTCATAAATGGTGCTCCAATGCGTAGATTCCAATGCGATCACAGGACGTAGTTCATCTATTTTATCTTTTATTTCACCGGCGCCCAGATCGGGATCCTGGTTGAGCCAGATGGCTTTACAGCCCAGGTTCTTGGCCAGCTGAACGTCGGTAATGCGATCGCCGATGACATAGGAATTGGCGATATCGTACGCCGGATTGTTCAGGTATTGGGTGAGCATGCCGGTGCCCGGTTTGCGGGTGGGGGCATTGTCTTTGGGAAATGATCTGTCGATATGCACTGCGCTGAAATGAATGCCTTCCCCTTCCAGGCTTTTCATTACCAGGTTATGCAGGGGCCAGAAAGTATCTTCGGGGAAAGCAGCTGTGCCCAGGCCATCCTGGTTGGTGACCATTACCAGTTCATAATCCAGTTCGCGGGCAATGCGGCCCATGTACTCGAACATGTGCGGATAAAAGGTCAGCTTGTCAAAAGAGTCTAGCTGATAGGTAGGAGGCGCTTCATTAATTAAGGTTCCGTCGCGGTCGATGAATAAAATCCGTTTCAAAAAAGTTATTTTAAAAGTTCAATTGTTATTTCAGTTTGGCGCGCAGGGCTTTTACTTCCGCAGCCGTTACCATGCTGGCTTTATTGCCAAAGCTATTGCGAACATACGTTAAAACGTCAGCAATTTCCTGGTCATTCAATACCGATTCCTGGGGTGGCATGGGATTGTGGTATTTATCACCGTCGATCTCGATCTCACCGCCCTGTAATCCTTTCAATACGATCTTCGTGAGGGCTTTTTTATCGCCCAGTACCCATTTGGTTTTTATCAGCGGCGGGTTCATGTTCGGTACGCCGCTGCCATCGGGCTGGTGGCAGGCCAGGCAGGCGTTTTCGTATACTGTTTTACCTCTGGCGATCGCTGCCTTTAAACCGGCAGGTTGTTGTTTCTGTTGAAATGCAAAAGCGGTGGCGATAAATAATACCAGTACTAAGAGCATTGATCTTTTCATATGATTACTTTAAACTGTGATTGGTTGGTATTTATGTTACTATGTTACAGGTTACAGGTTGCATGTTACAGGGCGGTATCTGGTAATCCGGCTCTTGCAGTGTGAGTTCCTGGAACCTGGATCCTGGAACCTGTAACAGCTTGCTTACTTGCCATAGCTCACTTTCCAGATTGTACCATTGTTGTCATCAGAAACATACAATGATCCGTCGGGGCCCTGGGCCAGTCCGCACGGCCGGTATTTGGCTTTACCGGTTGAACCGCCCTGTTGAAAGCCGGAGAATCCATCGGCAAATACTTCCCATTTTCCATCAGGCATGCCGTTTTTGAATGGCACGAAGACCACAAAGAAACCAGCCTGTGGTTCCGGCGCGCGGTTCCAGGAGCCATGAAATGCGATAAAAGCGCCGTTCTTGTATTTGGCAGGGAATTGATCGCCTGTATAGAACAATAAAGCATTGGGCGCTAAATGGCCGGGGAACTGTACAATTGATTTTGTTTTATCGGTGCAGCGATCGGCTTTTTTACGGTCGCCACCATATTCAGGATTTTGTAATTGCTGTTGTTTATCGATATCCCAATAGCAATAGGGCCAGCCGCAATCGGCGCCCTTCTTTACGCGAAAGAGTTCTTCTGCCGGATTTTCTGCGCCTTCTTTCTGGCTGAACAATTCAGGGTAGAACTGGTACAGCATATCGCGGCCATGTTGCATAACGTAAAGATCATTTACCTCTGTGTTCCAGTCGAGTCCCACTACATTGCGCAAGCCGGTAGCATAGCGTACGCCATCTTCATACCCCTGATTGGTTTTGTCGGCTTTAAACTGCCAGATACCGCCTGCTTTTTCGAGGATCGGGCAGGGGTCTTGTCCGGGTGACCCTTTTACGCGGTCCTGCACCTGGCAGCAATTGGAAGGAGCGCCAATATTAACATAGATGTTGCCATTGTTATCCAGGGCCAGTGATTTTGAATTGTGCTGGTTTTTGTTGACCAGTCCGGTAACAATTTTCTGTTCGGAAGCAATATCTACTTTGCCCGACTTCTCGTCGATCTTGTAGCGGTATACATCATCATTGGAGGAAGCGTATAAATAACCGTTCTTAATGGTAATGCCGGTACCAACATAATTGCCGAAGCCGCTGGTCTCATCGGCTTTGCCATCGCCATTGCTATCGTGTAAACGGATAATGCCTTTGCCATCTTTCAGTTTTTCCAGCTTTACAAATACGTCGCCATTGGCTGCTACGGTCAAATGGCGGGCCTTGCCAAGACCGCTTGTTACTACAACAGATTTAAAACCCTGGGGCAAGGTGATGGCTGGTGCATCCTCGTCTTTTTGAACAGTGCCGGCCGGAGGTGTTTTCCGCTTGGTGGTATCATTGCCAAATGCAGTAGCCGCTATCAGGGCTGTACATGCAAGGATCAGCATTTTTTTCATCTGTATAATTTTAAATTTTTTCAATGGTCAGCTGGAAGCAAGCAATACCGGGATCGCTTTTCCCAAAGCAGTTTTAAAATTACTGTTTTAGCAGTCCTTTTATCAGGATGGTTTCCAGTTTTTCATCGCATTAACAACGGAGCTGTTCTCAGCTGGTGTGCCCACGGTGATCCGTAAACAGCCGGCGCAGAGCGCAACGCTGCTGCGGTCGCGTACAACAATTCCTTTTTCCAGTAAATATTTATAGATGGCTTTGGGGTCGGTTACCTGTACCAATAAAAAGTTAGCATCCGATGGATATATTTTCTGAACCACCGGGATGGTCATCAGGTCTTTAGCCAAAAGATCGCGCTGGGCCACAATTTCCTTGATCATATCATTCACCTGCCCAACCTCTTCCAGCGCCTGCAGGGTCAGTTCCTGCGAAGCCTGGTTGATATTGTAAGGCGGTTTTATTTTATTCATGACATGAATGATCTCCTGCGATGCAAATGCCATTCCTACGCGCAGGGCAGCCAGGCCCCAGGCCTTTGACAGGGTTTGCAGGATCACGAGGTTCGGATAATCATTCAATTCCTGGGAGAAGGAACGGAAACGGGAAAAGTTGATATACGCCTCATCGATCACCACGATGCCGTGATAATTGTTCAGAATGATCTCAATATCGTCGCGGTCTAATGAGTTACCGGTGGGGTTATTGGGGGAACATAAAAAGATGATCTTGGTATTATCGTCGATCGCTTCTTCAATGGCCGGCAGGTTCAGCTGGAAGGCAGGTGTAAGCTCCACCTTTTTTATGTTAACGTCATTGATGTGGGCGCTTACTTCGTACATGCCGTAGGTGGGCGGACAAATGAGAATGTTATCAACGCCCGGCTCACAAAAGGCGCGCATCAGCACATCGATACATTCATCACTGCCATTGCCCAGAAAGATGTTCTCTACCGGAACGCCTTTGATGGCGGACAGCTTTTCTTTTACTTTTAACTGCAATGGATCGGGGTACCGGTTATACCATTTGGTAAGCGGGGAGCCGAAACTGTTTTCATTCGCATCGAGAAATGTATTGGCCTCGCCTTTGAACTCATCCCGTGCAGATGAATAGGGTACCAGCTTTTTTATATTTTCTCTGAGTAAATTATTTAAATCGAAAGACATACTATTTTTTTATCGTGAAACGATGAGCAGTTGGCAATTCGCAATTTGCAGTTGGCAGTTGGCAGTTGGCAATTCGCAATTCATTTCAAAAAGCGCAACTTTAAACCAAATTATCGCAATTGCCATTGGTTTTTAGACAAACCGCATTTAAAAACCACCAACCACCGCTAAACCTGAGAACTTTAAACTGTGAACTTATAAACGAACCTTAACCGCATTGGCATGGGCCTGCAGCCCTTCCGCTTCGGCCATGGCAATTACTGTTTTGCTGATATTCTTCAGTCCCTCCCGGGTGAGCTGCTGGAACGTTATCTTTTTGACAAAGCTATCCACACTCACCCCGCTGTATGCTTTGGCATAGCCATTGGTTGGCAGCGTATGATTGGTGCCGCTGGCATAATCACCCACGCTTTCGGGTGAGTAATGACCCAGGAACACAGAACCTGCATTGATGATCTTTTCAGCAATTGCTTCGGGATTGTTACAGCTTAAAATAAGGTGTTCGGCTGCATACTCATTCAGCAGGTCAATGGCTTCCGCTTCATTATTTACCAGGATCAGTTTGCTGTTGGCCAGCGCTTTTAAGGCAATATCCTTTCTGGGTAATGCCTGCACCTGGTTGTTGATCTCCTGCTCAATACTGTTAACCACTGCCTGGGTGCAGCTTACCAGCACCACCTGGCTATCGCTGCCATGTTCGGCCTGGCTTAAGAGGTCCGCCGCTACAAATGCCGCATTGGCCGATTCATCGGCATACACGGCTACTTCGCTGGGGCCGGCAGGCATGTCGATGGCCAGTCCATCCTGCTGCACCAGTTGTTTGGCGCAGGTTACGTACTGATTGCCCGGGCCGAAGATCTTGGCAACGGCGGGAATGGTTTCGGTACCATAGGCCATAGCGCCAATGGCCTGTACGCCACCTACTTTGAACACCTTAGTAATGCCCACTGCTTTTGCCGCAAACAAAATAGCAGGATGCAGCTGGCCATTGGCATCGGGTGGGGAACAAAGGATGATCTCGGTACAGCCGGCCAGTTTAGCCGGAGTGCCCAGCATGAGTATTGTAGAAAAGAGCGGGGCGGTGCCGCCGGGTATATACAGGCCTACTTTTTCGATGGCCACATTTTTACGCCAGCATTGTACGCCGGGCATGGTCTCGATGATCTCCGGCGCCGTTAGCTGTGCTTTGTGAAATGTTTCAATATTTACTTTGGCCGAAAGGATAGCGGCTTTCAGTTTGGCATCGAGCGATTGCTGGGCGGCCATGAATTCTTCTTCAGTGACCTGCAGCTGGCCGAGCGTAGCTTTATCAAACTGCCGGGTGAATTTTTTTACGGCTGCATCGCCTTCCTGCTTAACAGCCTGCAGAATATTTTTTACAGAACCTTCCAGCGCTTCCACATTCATCACCGGGCGTTGCAGCAACGCCTTCCACTCATTCCTTTGCGGATATTGATAAACTTGCATAATGAAATTCTTGTTTTCTTGTGCCCTGATATTTGTTGCTTTGAACCTTGCATTATTATGCCTTGTGCCTGGCTTGTGCTTTCAGTCTTAGATGATCATTTTTTCAATAGGCACCACCAGTATGCCCTGGGCGCCGGCAGCTTTGAGCTGTTCAATGATATCCCAGAAGGTATCTTCGCTGAGCACGCTGTGAACACTGCTCCAGCCAGCTTCGGCCAGCGGTAATACGGTGGGGCTTTTCATACCGGGTAGCAGCGAAATGATCTCTTTTACCTTATCGTTTGGTGCGTTCAATAAAATGTATTTGTTGTTTTGCGCTTTCTTTACCGAGCGGATGCGGAATACCAGTTTATCGAGCAGTTTCTGTTGTTCGGCATCCAGGCTGTTATTGCGGATCAACACGGCCTGTGATTGTAATAATACTTCCACTTCTTTCAGGCCATTCATTAAGAGAGTAGAACCGCTGCTTACGAGGTCGGCCACTACGTCGGCCAAACCAATGCCAGGGGCTATTTCAACGGAACCGCTGATCTCATGGATCTCGGCCTGTACATTATTCTTAGCGAGGAATTCATTCACGAGGAGGGGATAGCTGGTGGCAATGCGTTTGCCCTGTAAAGACTGCACGCCTTCGTATTGCTGGTTACGGGGAATGGCTACGGAAAGGCGGCATTTGCCAAAGCCGAGTTTTTCAACGATAGCGGCTTTTTTATTCTTTTCGTAGAGGACGTTCTCGCCTACGATACCAATATCGGCCACACCGTCTTCAACATATTGCGGAATATCGTCGTCGCGCAAAAAGAAAACTTCCAGGGGAAAATTGTCTGATTCGGTTTTCAGGCGGTCCTTTACATTGCGCAGGGCAATACCGCATTCTTTTAACAGTTGTACGGAATCTTCATACAGGCGTCCCGATTTCTGAATGGCAATCCGAAGTTTCATCAGCATGTCATGTTTTAAGGTCTGGTACAGACCATGTTTAAAATGATAAGGGCTTACCATGCGGTAAGCCCTTAATAATATCTGGCACTACACAAAGCACCACCGGCCTACCTGCTGAGGTAAGTATGATGATGGTGATGGATGTGTATGAAAATTGTCATAATGAGCCGCAAAAATACTACTTACCTGCTGCCGGCAAAATTTTTTTTATGTTACCAGTGGGTATGCAGGACCTGCAAAAATTATTTTGGGCGCATCCGTTTAATAATGTGTAACTTACATAGGAGCAAACCCCGCCGTGCGCTTGCCCGGAAAGGCTTGTGCCGGTAACCCAGGGAATAATACATTACAAAAAAGATAGACTTACAGACTGGTATTCCCTGATCATTGTTGGATAATTAAATATTGCCACATGCCAAACCGATCTCGCATCCAACGATTTGTAATTTTGTTATTGCTGCTGTTCATGGCCTGGTTTACCCGGTGTAAACCTGCACACGCAGACATACCACAGCAACCGGCAGCCATCGAGCAATAACCTCAACTTGATTCTATGAAAGCGCATGAGTACAAAGTAAATATTACCTGGACGGGCAACCGGGGAAAGGGTACCGCTTCCTATACCTCGTACGAAAGAGAACATACGATCGTTGCCGGTAATAAACCGGTGATCCCGGGTTCATCGGATCCAGCTTTCCGCGGTGATAAGACCAGGTACAACCCGGAAGAACTGCTGGTGGCGTCTTTGTCGTCCTGCCACATGTTATGGTTTTTGCATTTATGCTCCGCGGCCGGGGTACAGGTAGTTGAATATGTTGATGATGCCACCGGTGTGATGGAAGAAACAGCCGACGGGGGTGGCCATTTTACCGAAGTGACGCTCTTTCCTGTAATAACCCTCGCCAATGAACAGATGATCGATCGGGCCGATGCCTTACATGAAAAAGCCAATGCCTTATGTTTTATTGCCAACTCCTGCAATTTTCCGGTGCATCATAAACCTATTTATAAGATTGCGGAACGCGAAACGCAGAACGCTTGATCCGCCAAAGGCCAACATGCGGACTTATGGCGCCGGCGGAAAAGAGATCGAACGCAGGATCGTTTTCTTCAGCACCAGTTTAAAGAAGAGGTATAATACATGTAATATAAGTATTGTCCATACCAGCACATCGAATATCCTGCCCATCATTTTTTCCGCTCCTGTATACATAACGGTATCCCTGTCTAATTGCTTCGTAACAAACAATTCATCCAGATATACATAGGTGCATAGCAACAGGAGCAGAAGGAACAATTCCTGTAAAATGAACGTATACAGGAGGAATGGCTTCCCCAGCTGTTTTTTGACCTGACTGTAAAAGTAAACGGTTACTACATTATAAGGGATCAGCGTGAGGTATGCATTGGTATCATTGAAATAAATAAAATTCAGGATCAGGCAGCTTAAGAGAATACTTACTTCCATGCCCGGACTGCCGGCCAGATCCGGGTTGATGAAGATGAGATATACGGCGCTGAACAAAAGGATGAGAAATAAAGAGCCGATGATGGTGTTCTTGGTCGTGGCAGGACAGTCATTGGTAAAACATACTGCCTCAGCTATATTATAGTGATACAGGATGTATTGTCCCAACCAGGCTATTATAAACGAAATAACCACAATCAGGGTAATGGATTTGATCGCATTACGGAGGGTCATAAGGATCTTTTAAGGCCTTTATTACCTTATAAAAATAGCAAAATTTATCAGTGTGACTAATAAGACAGGGCGTCTTGTTCTGATTGTACCCACTAGACACTCTTCACGGCTGATAACCAGTATGCTTCATGAAACGATTCCTCCTAATACGTGGCTTATTTATTGCTATCTGCAGTCATTATCCGGTTTACTTTATTAACTTTCGGCGTATGGAACAAACCATTTCAATAACGGTAAGCGGCCTGGTACAGGGAGTATATTACCGCCAAAGTACGAAAGAAAAGGCCCTGGAATTGGGGGTTTCGGGTTTGGTAAAGAACCTGCCTGATGGGAACGTGCATATTATAGCCACCGGTACCGCCGACCAGCTCGATCAGCTGGTGCATTGGTGTAAACAGGGCCCACCACATGCCAAGGTAAGTGCTGTGAATGTAAAGCAGCTGGAGAAGCAGGTATTTATGAGTTTTGTAATACAACGATAACCGGGGGTAATGTGCTAATTTGCTGATGTGCTAATGTGCTAATGCAGCGTTGTACCCGATGGCTTTTTGAGAGCAGGGGGCAGTTATGGGATAGGGGTTCGCTCACTGCCTTGTGCCTTTATGCCTCTGTGCCTTTTTGCTTTGTGCCTCGTTGCCATTATGCCTTTTTTGCCTTTTTGCATTAACTTTCCAACTTATTATTAAAATTATCAACCAATGGCTAAACGATTCCTTTGTGCCTTTTCCTTTATTATTTGTGCATATGCCGTACAGGCGCAAAAACCTTTGCGGCAGGGTGATCCGAAATTATCAGAAGTATGGGAACCCGAACCAAAAGTGATCACGCCCGGCAAATCAGCTTCCGATGCACCTTCCGATGCGATCGTGCTCTTCGATGGACAAAACGCAGATGCCTGGGCGGGGAAAGATAATGGACCGGTTAAATGGAAAGTGGAGAATGGCGCATTGACCGTTGTTGGCGGCACTGGGGAAATCCATTCCAAACAAGCTTTTGGCGACTGCCAGCTGCACGTTGAATGGCGTACACCGGCCGAGGTAAAAGGGGATGGACAGGGCCGTGGTAACAGTGGTATTTTCTTAATGGGCCGGTATGAGCTGCAGGTACTTGATTCATACAAGAACAGGACCTATAGCAATGGCCAGGCGGGGAGTATTTACAAACAATTGCCTCCATTGGTGAACGCCAGCAGAGGACCTGGTGAATGGCAAACCTATGATATCATCTTTATTGCACCCCGTTTTTATGAAGATGGTTCTGTTAAATCAAGGGCGCAGATAACCGTTCTGCATAATGGCGTGCTGGTACAGAATAATGCTACGTTATGGGGCAGCACCCAGTATATCGGCATTGCTACTTATGAGAAACATGGAGAAAAAGAACCGCTGGTGCTGCAGGATCATGGAAATCCAACGAGCTTCAGGAATATCTGGATACGTCCGTTATAATCAATAGACAATTGGCCATAATTTATGTTACAGGTTCCAGGTTACAGGTTTCAAGGAAAAAAGCCCTGGAACTTGTAACCTGGCACTTGAAACTTCGATAAAAGGACCTGTAGTCCCTGCCACCAATTGCATTTTTATTTTAGCAGCTCATCAACGATCGCATAAAACTCTTTCTTAAAAGCCTCATAGTGTTCCCCGGTGCCCGGGCCATAAAAGCCGCTATGCGTTCTCTTCAGTTTGCCGTCGCGGCCAATGAAAAGGGTGGTGGGGAACATTTTGATCTTCGTTATTTGCGGTAATGTCTTTTCTGTACGCAGGGTATCTGAAACCCGTACACCTGTAATAAGCATTGGATAGGTGATATTGAAATGCTGCTGGAATTTACGCAAACTCTTCTGTGACCTGCGGAAATCGGTGCTGTATTCATATGCAAGTGCGATCATTTCAATGCCGCGTTGTTTATTGTTTTTGTAATACTCACTTAGGAAGGCAGTTTCATCCATACAGTTCGGGCACCAGGAACCCATGATCTGGATGATCACCACTTTATTGCGGAAACGATCGTCGTTTATGGATACCATATTGCTGTCGAGGTCGGGAAAGCGGAAGTTCAAACGTTCTTCACCCGGTTTCAGATATACGTTTGCCAGCGTGTCCGGAATGATAGCTTTTTCATTTTTCCTGGCTGTCCAGTTCTCTACAAAACTGGCGCCGGAGAAAAATAAGCCATCGGTAATCGCCGTATCGTTGTGAACCGTGCCCCTGAAATAGTAAGCATGGCTGCCATCAAAGGTGCTCAGGTGTATTGTGTCTTTATCCAACCCGCCTTCCAGGTAACGATAGTCGCCGGTGGGTGTTAACACCGTGCCTGTTAAATGCGTGCCGGACTGGTTAAATTCAATAATGGCCGGTTTTGATCTGTTTTTGTCGATAAAGGTGGCAGCCCATCTTCCACTGATCTTCCGCCTGGTTTCTCTGGCTTGCGGATAGCGTTCGCCCTTATTATAGTTAAATACCACAGGCATCACCTGGGTGGATGTAGAAGTGCCTTTGATCCACGAACCGCGCAGCGTTTGGTTGTTTTCCAGTTTTAACCTGAATTCCGATTCAAACAGCGGCATTTGAACGAATATGCTATCCTTTTTTTGTTCAATAGCAGTGACCTTTATTTTTTCAGCTGCATTTCGAACTTGCCATACTGGTTTGCCAGCTGCATATTGTATGGTTACACTAAAATCAATGGTATTTCCATCTGCCCTTTGCAGTGATGCGCGCCAGGCACCGCCGGCCGGCTTTTGCGCCTTGGTTGCAGCCGGAAGAATAAAAGCGGTGATCAAACCGAAAATCCAGGGAATCTTTTTCATATTACTTATCTAAACAAAAATTTAGCATGCAAGTTTAGTGCATTTGTCTATCTATAAAAAGTTGGGGCTGCTTCATTTTTTGAAACAGCCCCGGTGACAACACATAGCACTAAATGCTCAAAGAAAAACAATGAATATTTTGCACCTATTTAACAATATAGTATTGGGAAGAAGTACTATTCCTATTATTCAGGAAATTTAAAGCACAATTCCTGGAATTCCAAAAAAACTGTCCAACCAACAGGGCTACACGCTGTTGTCTGCAACAATGATTACGGTTTGCGCAGATTTTCCAACATGTCCTTGGTCATTTTTAACAGATCGTATTCTGGTTTCCAGCCCCAGTCATTACGCGCAACAGAATCATCAATACTTTGCGGCCAGCTGTCGGCGATAGTTTGCCGGTAGTCAGGTTCGTATTGCATAGTGAATTCGGGAATATAGTTTTTGATGGCGCTGGCAATTTCTTTGGGGGAGAAACTGATCGCCGATATGTTGTAGGAAGTGCGAACAGAAATATTACTGGCGGGTGCTTCCATCAATTCAATGGTCGCCCTGATGGCATCGGGCATATACATCATGGGCAGGTAAGTATCTTCTTTCAAAAAGCAGGTGTATTTCTTTTCTTCCAGTGCTTCATGAAATATTTCCACGGCATAATCGGTAGTGCCGCCACCGGGCGCAGATTTGTAAGAGATCAATCCGGGATAACGAAGGCTGCGCACATCAACATGGTAGCGTTGATGATAATAGTTGCACCAAAATTCACCGGCGTATTTACTGATGCCATACACCGTTATTGGTTCAATGATGGTTTGCTGCGGGCAGTTCTGCCTGGGCGAAGTGGGGCCGAATACGGCAATACTGCTGGGCCAGTATACCTTGTAGATCTTTTCTTCCCTGGCGATATCAAGCACATTCAGCAATCCCTGCATGTTCAGATGCCAGGCGAGGTTCGGGTTCTTTTCACCGGTGGCTGAGAGGATGGCGGCCAGCAGGTAGATCTGCGTGATGTTCTGCCGGATGACCTGAACATGCAGCATTTCTTTATTCATAACGTCGAGGCTAACGTATGGGCCTGTGCCTTTCAATAAATCGTTCTCTTCCCGGAGATCAGATGCAATGACATTGGCATTACCATAGATCTTGCGCAAGGCCAGTGTAAGTTCAACACCAATTTGGCCGGAAGCGCCAATTACGAGTATTCTTTCTCTAATCATTAATAAACAACTGTTAGTTTTTGTAATAGCAGCAAAAGAAAGGAAAAAAGATCAAATACCAATGTGATAATGTGATAATTGGATAATGTGATAATTAAAAGACTAAACAGGTTGATTTTTAGATTGTTAACTTTTTTGGCGCTGAACAGCCTGAGCGAATTCATTATCAAATTTGCTAATCATCAAATTATCACATTGATTTACCTTTGCCGCATGAAAAAAATGCTTACTGACCTTTTCGCCGGGCAACAATACGATGCTTCGAACTTCTTTTTGATTGCTGGTCCCTGTGTAGTGGAAAGTGAAGAGTTGTTGATGGAAGTAGGAGAGAAAGTATCCACGATCTGCCGCAACCTGGGCATCCCTTATATTTTTAAAGCTTCTTACCGCAAGGCTAATCGCACCAGCGCTTCTTCCTTTACCGGACTGGGCGATGAAACCGGCTTACAACTGCTGCAAAAAACAGGCGCCGCCTTTAAAGTGCCGGTAACAACAGATATCCATGCGCATGATGAAGCAGCCATAGCTGCCCAGTTTGCAGATGTGTTGCAGATCCCCGCCTTTTTGTGCCGGCAAACCGACCTGCTGATCGCAGCGGCTGAAACCGGTAAAATAGTGAATGTAAAAAAAGGCCAGTTTGTTAGCGGCCCATCCATGAAATTTGCGGTAGAGAAAATAATAAAAGCCGGTAATGAGAATGTGATCCTTACCGAGCGGGGTAATACCTTCGGTTACCAGGACCTGGTAGTTGATTACCGGAACATTCCCTGGATGAAAGAACATGGCGCACCGGTGGTAATGGATTGCACGCACAGCCTGCAACAACCCAATCAGACAACAGGTGTTACCGGTGGTAATCCGCAATTGATCGGTACCATTGCCAGCGCTGCCATTGCCTCCGGCGCCGATGGTTTATTTATTGAGACCCATCCCAATCCCGCTGTTGCCAAAAGCGATGGAGCCAACATGTTGCGCTTAGATCTGTTGGAAGCCCTGTTACAGAAGTTAGTGAGGATCAGAAAAGCGGTGGTATAAGGGCAAGTGGTAAATGGCTAGTGGCTGGTGGGGAACGGCGAGTGAAGAGTAGCCAGTAGACTGGCGGGGGAATCTCATTTCTGGCATAATCGCCTAGGATAATTTAGCATTACTATAAAAAGAAAAGCCCTTGTAGTGAAGTTCACTATAAGGGCTTTTGTATTTCAAATTTGTGAGGTCTGAAGTTTGCAGCGAAGCTTGCATGAAAGCCACCCGCCACTCACTACATACAACTCGTTACTTCACCAAACGCACGGTGTCTACAACGGTTACATTACCGGTAGTTACAGCGATACCCGTCTTAACCTGTGAGTTGTAGGTGGTATCGGTAGGCCAGTATTGCAGGGTATAAGAAGCAGCAGGTACTCCTTTGATCAAGTAGCCACCGGTTGAATCGGTAAAGGTAGAGATGGTATCGGCGCCATTGATCGCATACACTGCAGTGATCACCGGGGCAGGTGTAACAGCACCTTTGATGCTACCACCAACCGCATTTAATACGGTGCGGATAACCGGTTTCAAAATGTACTTGCCATTACCGGGGGTTATGATGGATTTACCAGCATCGAAATCAAGCAGCATGGTGTACAGGATGCCACCTGTTACATTATGCTGAACGTTCAGCTTTAAACCGCTTTGTTGTGCGCTGGGTGTTTCGAGCTGAATGGTTTTGCCATCAACAACAATTGAATTGTTGGAGCCCAGTACCAGGCGGATCTGGTGCAGTTTGCCTGTAGGAATATCGGCATTCACCAGCAGGGTGTCTTTATCATTCACCAGGTCGAGCAGGTTGTATATACCCTTATGTACACCTGGTAACGATTGCCACCCTTTGTCGTCTTCACCGGTTACATTGATCTGTACATCCTGCAGATCGATATAAACGGCATCGTAATTAGCAGGATCATCGGTCATGCGGACCTCTAATCTGGCTTTCTCATTCGAGTCTTTATCAGAACAGGAAATCAGGCCAGTGGTAAATAGTAAACTTGCGAACAGGGACGTGAGCAAATTGGATTTCATAGTGTGTGACATATTTTATGTAGGCACAAAGGAGCGAAAAGTATACCACACATAAAAACATAATATGAAAAAAGCTCCCTGGGGGAGCTGTAAGCATTTGTTTATCAAAGGTCTTATAATGAGGAAAAATATTTATAAACATTTTTCCTTATTTGGTATTGGATTTAAAAACGGGGAGTTGAATACCTTCAGTATTGTATTTGTACGCAAAACTATTCCGGACTATTACTATAGGGTATCTGATATAGCTATAACAACAACCGTAAAAAGTAAACGGAATAATACGGCTTCAATTTAACGTTTCATAAACAGCCATGGTATTTATCAATGGGGAATTGTTCGTGTCGGCTGTTAATGAGACAGTTTCTTTTGTGAGAGTAACTGGCTGGGTAAGATGCCAAATTCTTTTTTAAAGGCGATGGTAAAATTGCTCAGATTCGAATAGCCCAGCTCCATGGCCACTTCTTTAACAGAATACTTTCCGGTCAGTAATTTATCCTGCGCCGCATGCATCCGTGCTTTTTGAAAGTACTCATAAATGGGGAAATTGTACATCGTCTTGAAGTCCTTTTTCAGCTTTGATTCACTGATAGCGGCTATCCTGGCCAGTTGCTGTATCGAAGGCGGGGTTTGCAATACATTTCTTGTTAATAAGCGTTCGATATGCATTACCCGGGCGATATCTTCATGGGACAGCGGCAGCCGGTATGCCGGGTTGCTCATTTTTTCGAACAGGCTTGTAAAGAAACGTTCAACCAACAGCATCATGCGGTTCTGCAGAATGGTCGTTCTCATCGGATTGTCTTCTTCCACATGACTTATGGTCTTCATCCACCGCCTGTACCGTGCATCGAGTGGTATAATATTTATGCTTTCCGCTTTCAACGAAATATAGGATGATAATACATCTTCTACCCGTTCAATTTCAAAATACCGCCCCAGCCATTGTTTGCTGAAGGCGATATGCACTCCTTTATAACTACAGCCGGCCGTTCCTTCATACGACCAGTTGTACAGTGAACTGGTGAGATATGCCAGCGCTTTATTGGTATTTTTTTCCCTGATCTTTTCATCAGCCACCGTAATGGTCAGTGACTGTGGAATGGCCAGTTCATCAAAACGAAGCATATAGTATTCTTCGCTGGATTGATTGATGTGAATATGCCAGTCCTTGCGCAGGGTACAGTCTATGAGGTAGGCATGTAAGCCGTTTGGGGCATGAATATGGCGAAAGCTCCCGGTGCCGATCGCTTCGGGAATTAACAATTGTTCGTTGTGCACCGGAACCTGTAATGAGAAGGCCATCGCATGCACCAATTGCTCATAATTGGTATCAGTGTAATCAAATTCGAACACAGAGCCTTATTTACGTCTGTACATAGGACAGATGATAAAAAAATCCGTACCAGCCCAGATCACGGCTAAATATTCAGAGGAGTAAAAGGTTCTATTGATATTTCAAGGGGTTGCGGCGGAGCGACCAGATGTATCTTTTAATATTCATCCAGAACGCCAGGATGAAATAAATGATCAATGGAGAACCCATAGTAAGAAAGGATACATATATAAACCAGGTACGAATGCGCGAGGTAGCAATGCCCAGCCTTTCACCAATAGCTGAACATACGCCAAATGCCTGCCATTCTATAAATTGCCTGAACCGGTTCATGGCTCTAAATTAAAACATTCGCCAAAAATCTGCAAGCAATGAATCCCACACTACTCATTTTTTAGGTAACTTTGCCAAACTTTTTTATACGTTTGATCACTTCTTAAACGAAAAATCATGGTTTTTGATCTGGACTTAATTAAAAAGGTTTATGCCGCAATGCCTGAAAAGGTGGCTGAAGCGCGTAAACTGGTAGGCCGTCCCCTTACATTAGCAGAAAAAATATTATATGCGCACCTGTTCGTTCCGGCAGAAAAAGCTTACGATCGTGGGGTTGATTACGTAGATTTCACTCCCGACCGCGTGGCCATGCAGGATGCGACGGCGCAAATGGCATTATTGCAGTTTATGACCTGCGGACGTGCAAAAGTGGCTGTTCCTTCAACCGTGCATTGTGATCACCTGATTCAAGCCAAAACAGGCGCGCAGGAAGACCTGAAAACTGCGAATGAGATCAATAAAGAAGTGTACGAATTCCTTTCTTCAATTTCCGATAAATATGGCATCGGTTTCTGGAAGCCGGGAGCCGGAATTATTCACCAGGTAGTACTGGAAAATTACGCTTTCCCCGGTGGTATGATGATCGGTACCGACTCCCATACGCCCAATGCCGGTGGTTTAGGTATGATCGCCATCGGTGTAGGTGGTGCTGATGCAGTGGACGTAATGGCTGGTTTGCCCTGGGAGCTTAAAATGCCCAAACTCATCGGTGTTAAATTAACCGGTAAAATGAGTGGTTGGACAGCCGCCAAGGATGTGATCCTGAAAGTGGCTGGTATCCTTACCGTAAAAGGTGGTACCGGTGCCATCGTTGAATATTTTGGGGAAGGCGCCGACAGCCTGAGCGCTACCGGTAAAGCTACCATCTGTAACATGGGTGCTGAAATTGGGGCTACCTGCTCATTGTTCGCCTATGACGAAAAGATGGCCAGTTACCTGAGCGCTACCGGCCGTGAAGATGTAGCTTACCTGGCTACTCAGATCAAAGAGCACCTGCGTCCTGATGAAGAAGTATACGCTGATCCTGCCAAATATTACGATCAGTTAATCGAGATCAACCTCGATGAGCTGGAACCATATGTGAACGGTCCGTTTACACCAGACCTCGCTTGGCCCATTTCCAAATTTGCTGAAGCTGTGAAAGCCAACGATTGGCCACAACGGCTGGAAGTAGCCCTGATCGGTTCCTGCACCAACTCTTCTTATGAAGATATCAGCCGCTCTGCCTCACTGGCAAAACAGGCGATCGATAAGAACCTGAAAGCAAAAGCTGAATTCACGATCACACCTGGTTCTGAGGTGGTTCGCTATACTATTGAAAAAGACGGATTCCTCGATACTTTCGACAAGATCGGTGGCATCGTGCTGGCCAATGCCTGCGGTCCCTGTATCGGTCAATGGGCCCGTCATATCGACGATCCCAAACGTAAGAACTCCATCATCACATCGTTTAACCGCAACTTCGCAAAACGCAATGACGGTCTGGCTTCCACCCACGCATTTGTAGCCTCGCCCGAGATCGTAACTGCATTTGCTATTGCCGGTGACCTCACCTTCAACCCGTTAAAAGATAAACTGAAGAACGAAGACGGTAAAGAAGTCATGCTTGATGAGCCAACCGGTATGGAATTACCGCCCAAAGGTTTTTCTGTGGAAGATCCCGGTTACCAGGCGCCTGCAGTGGATGGCAGCGGTGTTCAGGTAAAAGTGGCTCCTGATTCACAACGTCTGCAATTATTGGAACCATTTGCTGCCTGGGAAGGCACCGACCTGAAAGGGTTGAAGCTGCTGATCAAGGCAAAAGGCAAGTGTACAACTGACCATATCTCCATGGCTGGTCCCTGGTTAAAATTCCGCGGCCACCTCGATAATATCAGTAACAATATGCTGATCGGTGCGGTGAACTTCTTTAACGACGAAACCGATAAAGTAAAGAACCAGCTGACCGGCGAATACGGTGCGGTTCCTGCTACCCAACGTGCTTACAAAGCGGCAGGCATCGGTTCTGTTGTAGTTGGCGATGAGAACTACGGTGAAGGCTCCAGCCGCGAGCACGCTGCTATGGAACCCCGTCACCTGGGCGTTCGCGCGATCGTGGTAAGAAGCTTTGCCCGTATTCACGAAACCAACCTGAAAAAACAGGGTATGCTGGCATTGACCTTCGCTAACAAGGAAGACTACGATAAAGTACAGGAAGACGATAGCATTGATATTGTTGGACTGGCATCTTTTGCGCCTGGCAAACCATTGACCATGGTATTGAACCACAAAAACGGCAGCAAGGATGAAATAACGCTGAACCATACCTACAATAAACAACAGATCGAGTGGTTTAAAGCAGGTGGTGCGTTGAACGTTATCCGTTCTCAATTCGCGAAGAAATAAGCCTGATCGCTTATTTGAACATACTAAGAGAGCAAAGTGAGTTCCGTACTCCTTTGCTCTTTTTTATTGCTTCGCTTCGGGCAGAGATTCGCGTGAGCTTTTTTGACGAATGGTTACCATTGAATGCATCTTCTGCTGTACATTACATTTTTTCCATTTACAGCACTTATAATTAAAACACTGCCAATGATGCGCTTCCTAATACCAACACTGTTACTGCTTCACCTGTTCGGCAGCGGTTTTTCGCAATCCGCATCGAAAAAGACCGGTAATGCACAAGCCCTGAACGTAATTGCCTATTATGCCGGTCAGGCTGCCCAGGTCGACAGTTTTGCGGCCGAAAAGCTGACGCATATCATCTTCAGCTTTTGTCATTTGAAAGGCAATCAGCTGGCGGTGGATAATGCCGGTGACACCGCAACCATTCAGCGGCTGGTAGGGCTGAAGAAAAGAAATCCCCGATTAAAGGTATTGTTGTCCCTGGGTGGATGGGGCGGTTGTGAAACCTGCTCCGATGTGTTTTCTACCGACAAAGGGCGTGAGGAGTTTTCCCGCTCGGTAAAAGGA
The DNA here is from genome assembly GCF_016924755.1 of Longitalea arenae. Lineage (GTDB taxonomy): Bacteria > Bacteroidota > Bacteroidia > Chitinophagales > Chitinophagaceae > Niastella > Niastella arenae. The sequence continues at coordinate 126,380 of NZ_JAFFJX010000010.1, forward strand.
CTGCTGGATTATTTCAAGGCGGATGGGATTGACCTCGATTGGGAATATCCTGCGATCTCGGGTTATCCGGGCCACCGGTTCGTGCCGGAAGACAAACCCAATTTCACCAAACTGGTGGTATCGTTGCGTAAGGCGATCGGCCCAAAAAACGTTATCAGTTTTGCAGCCGGCGGTTTCACCCAATTTCTGCAGGAAAGTATCGAATGGAAAAAAGTGATGCCCGTCATTGATATGGTCAATTTAATGACCTACGACCTCGTAAATGGCTTTAGTACCGTTACCGGCCACCATACACCCATTTATTCAACACCACAACAAAAAGAATCGGCTGATAATGCTATCCGTTTCCTGGATTCTATCGGCATTCCCCGGAACAAAATGGTGATCGGTGCGGCTTTCTATGCACGTATTTTTGAAAACGTAGATAGCGTCAATAACGGCTTGTACCAGGCTGGTAAGTTCAAACGAGGCGTGCCTTTTAGAAATTATCCGACGGTATTTGCGCCAGACAGTGGTTATGTATATCACTGGGATCCGGTAGCGCGGGCGCCCTGGATGTATAATGCATCAAAGAAATTGTTCGTAACCTATGATGATACCACATCGATGCGGCTTAAAACTGCCTATGCCACCGATCAAAAGCTCAATGGAATTATGTTCTGGCAATTGGGTGAGGATACGTTTACCAATGGGTTGCTGGACGTTATTTATGATGAGAAAGTGAAGACGATAAGCAAGTAAGCGAGTGGCAAGTAGGGCATGGGCTTTACCTGCGGAATTCAAAAAAGTATTTGAACAACCGATACCGGCACTTGTAACCCGTGAACCTGGAACTTGTAACCTGGAACCTGAGACCGGTAACCGGAAACGGTAACTGCCTGCCAAACAGAGAACTTGGTGCTAAGTAGCAATCGCTCTACCCCCTAATTCTATCACCTCACAATCTTTCATATTACTTCCATCAATAACAAAGCGGATCAGGGTGCGCACTTTGTGCCAGCCCTGCATTCCTGCTGCGCCGGGATTTATATGCAGGCATTGCAATTTATCATCGAATATTACCTTCAGAATATGAGAGTGCCCGCAAATGAAAAGCTGGGGCGGATCAGCCGTTAACAGTTTTTTTACCGCGGGATTGTATTTGGGCGGATAGCCGCCAATATGGATCATGAACACCTTCACCTCTTCGCAGGTAAAGCGTAGTTGCTCAGGATAAACAGTACGGATATCCTGCCCGTCGATATTTCCATATACACCTTTCAAAGGCTTGAAAGCAGCCAGTTTGTTAGCCAGTGCGATATTACCGAAATCACCGGCATGCCAGATCTCATCGCAATTGTCAAAATGTTTGAAAACTGCTTCATCCAGATAACCATGTGTGTCGGAGATCAAGCCTATTCGTTTCATAAATGTTGAAATGTTAACGTAACGGCAGGTAGAGATGGCGGGGCGCTCTGCTCATCAGCTGTGGCATCCGCTATTCACCATTGACCATTGACCATTCACCATTGACCATTCACCACTGCGCTTCTTCTTCTGCCAGTTTTTTGATGCTGTCAAGGGTTTCTGCCCAGTTCTTTTCGGCATGGGCAAACATTACCTGGGATATGATATTGCTTTGTGTCATTTGTAATAGAACACCACTGCCATCAGGTGTAATGGTAAAGGTGATCACGGAGTAATTCTCCGGGCTGTCTTCCGTAGCGGAGAATACGCTCCAGTAATTGTAAGATAATGTTTGTTCTTTTTCCAGCGCTAACAAGGTGCCTTTGTCTTTTACCTCTTTGTCCTTATAATTAAAGGTGAATTCAATAGGACTTCCTATTTGCCAGTCGGTGACCATTTGAACACCCAGCCATTGTTCGATCCATTCGTTATCGGTTAAAACGGTCCATAGTTTCGAAGGGGGAGCATCTATATGTCTTTCTTTGGTAAGGATCAAATTCTTTTTCATCTGCATATTATTTAGTGGTTCGCCTGGTTCTTCGGGAATCGGGTCGCAAATTACCGGATTTTCCATTTTGCCCCCCAAATTTCAAAATTGCCTGGTTTAACCGGTATTTATTAACTTTATATCAACGATCATTGCTATGCCATTCTTTCGCAATTTTACATATTGGATCGATAAGCGAAGCTGGAAATACGTTTTTCTGCTCAAAACGCTTGAACTTTCCCTATATAGTCCACGTTTCAAATCCTTAGTTACTGCTTGTCTGTAAATGCTGGTGTATTGCATCAGCAAACTAGCACATCAGCAAATTTTCACATTATCAAATTATTGTTATGCCATACTATTATAAATTGGGAAATATTCCACACAAGCGTCATACCCAGTTTCATAAAGCAGACGGTTCATTGTATGCAGAACAGCTGTTTTCCACCGAAGGGTTCTCCAATGATTATTCCCTGTTATACCATTGCCATCCACCTACCGATATCATTAAAACAGAACCTTCATACGATGTATCCCCAAAGGTTGCTGAAGAAAAAATGTTGAAGCACCGCAGTTTTGAAGGCTTTCACATAAAACCGGCTATTGATTATTTGCAGAGCCGTACACCGGTGCTGGTGAATAATGATTGTCATATTGTACTGGCTGCGCCACAGGAAGGAATGCACGATTATTACTTTAAGAATGCCGATGCCGATGAAATGATCTTTGTACATGAGGGCGCCGGCGTATTGCGCACCATGTATGGCGAATTGCCTTTCGGGTATGGCGATTACCTGGTAATACCCAGGGGTACCATTTACCAAATGCAATTCAAAGATGATAACAACCGCCTGTTCATCGTGGAATCGTTCAGTCCAATCAGGTTCCCAAAAAAGTATTTAAGCAAATATGGCCAGCTGCTGGAGCATTCTCCATTTTGCGAACGGGACATTCGCCCGCCGCAGAACCTGCCTACCTTCGATCAGAAAGGCGACTATCTCATCCGCACCAAAAAGCGGGGAATGATGTATAATCTGCATTACGGGCATCATCCGTTCGATATTGTAGGGTGGGACGGCTACTGTTATCCGTTTGCTTTCAGCATTCATGATTTTGAACCCATCACCGGCCGCGTTCACCAGCCACCGCCTGTACACCAGACATTTGAGGCGAACAATTTTGTGGTATGTTCATTTTGTCCGCGCCTGTTCGACTATCATCCGCAGTCGATACCCGCGCCGTATAATCACAGTAATATCGACAGCGATGAAGTGTTGTATTATGTGGATGGGGATTTCATGAGCCGGAAAAATGTGACCCGTGGTATGATCACCCTGCATCCCGGTGGCATTCCGCATGGACCACATCCCGGCGCCGTAGAGAAAAGTATCGGCGCAAAAGAAACAAAAGAACTGGCCGTGATGGTAGACACCTTCCATCCCTTACAACTGACGAAGGAAGCGCTGGAGATCGAGAATCCGAATTATACGATGAGTTGGGCAGAGTAAGGCACAATTAGCTGATTTGCTAATGTGCTTATTAGCTAATGAAATAGCTTACTTGAACAAAGGAAGGCCTGGATGATTTAGGCTTCCATTATTTTAGTTGTTTGTTCAGTAACCGGCTACCAGTTGCGGTTCCAGTCCATGACTAAAAATCGGCCATGAGGTTCGAGTGCGGTTTTGTCAACTTCCCGAGGCTTTACCGCTTACACCATAGCTTCAGCGACGGTACATGTAGCAAGCAGTTATGCAGCGTACCGCGTATTCCTTAGCAAATCATCGAATTAGCACATCAGCAGATTATAAATGATCGTCTGCCTATAAAAAGGCAGGCGATTTTTTTTGCAAAAAATGTTGGCAGTATCGATATTTTGGTTATACCTTTGTGTTTAACCAAATGGTTAAACTTTGTGGCTAAAGTAACAAAAAACGATACAAGTACCGAAGAGAGGATCCTGGCAGCTGCCAAACAGGTATTTATGGAGAAGGGGCTCGATGGCGCGCGTATGCAGGACATCGCTGATAAAGCAGGCATTAACAAGGCTTTATTGCACTATTATTTCCGCAGTAAGGATAAATTGTTCGAGCGCATCTTTATTGAAGAAGCGCAAAAATTCATGCCCAAGGTTACGACCATTATGCTGTCGGAAATGCCGCTGTTTGAAAAGATTGAAAAATTTATGGGCGAATATATCGATACCCTGGCGCAAAATCCGCTGCTGGCCAACTTTATCCTGAATGAGATCAACCGGAACCCGAAGGACATGATGAAAAAGATCTGGGGAAACCACCGGCCACCGGTTGATAAAGTAGAAGAGCACCTGGCGAAGCTGATAAAAAAAGGAGAGATAAAACCGATCAAGGCGTATGAGCTCCTGATCAATATGGTCTCTCTCTGCATTTTTCCCTTTATGGCAAGGCCGATGGTGCAATGGGTCACCAGAACGAATGATGAAGAGTTTATTGAAATGATGGAACAACGTAAGAAGTCGGTAGTCAGGTTTGTTATTGATTCAATTAAGAAATAAATTTTTTTACCATGCAATTAACTAAATGGTTAAACCTTATGATTAAATCCTGGGTAACAATGGGGATGCTGCTGCTGGCCATGGCTGTGCAGGCGCAGGACAGCATCCGGCTTAGCCTTGAACAGGCCTACGATCTGGCCAGGCAACATTATCCGGTGATCAAACAGAAAGACCTCGTTCGCCAGACTGCCAGTCTCACCGTCGAAAACCTGAGCAAGGGTTTCCTGCCGCAACTGACCATTTCAGGTCAGGCTACTTATCAATCAGATGTGACCAGTGTACCTGTATCGATTCCCGGCATTAAAATAGATGCGCCCGAGAAAGACCAGTATAAGATCCAGGCAGAACTGAGTCAGCTGCTCTATGATGGCGGCAGCACGGCAGCTCAGAAAAATTGGCAGCATGCGAATGCTTTGGTGGAAGATCAACGGGCGGAAGTAGAATTATATAAAGTGAAGGACCGCATTAATCAGTTATACCTGGGAATTCTATTGCTGGACGAACAAATTAAACAGGTTGACCTGGTAAAAAAGGATATCCAGTTAGGCATTAAGCGCATAGAAGCGCAGGTTAAGAATGGAACCGCTTTCCGGTCGAGCCAGTTAACCCTGGAAGCGGAACTGATGAAAAATGACCAGCGCATTATAGAGCTGAATGCTAACCGTAAAGGCCTGGTAGATGTACTATCGTTGTTCATTAACCGGCAGTTGCCGGCTACCGTACAACTGGAACAACCGGTATTGCCTGCAACCCTTGTGAAAGAAAGCATGGCCCGCCCCGAGTTGAAATTATTTAATTACCAGAGCGAATCATTCAAAGTGCAAAACCAGCTGGTAACTGCGAGGAACCGGCCACGTACCAGTTTATTTGTGCAGGGAGGTTATGGCCGTCCCGGATTGAACATGCTGAAGAATGAGTTTGATTTCTTTTATATAGCAGGCGTACGGTTAAACTGGAGCCTGGGCAGTTTATATACTACCAAGCGGGAAAGAGAACTATTACAGGTGAACCAGCGCGTGGTGGATGTACAAAAAGAATTGTTCCTGCTTACCACCAATACCCAGTTGAAGCAACAGGAAGCCGAGCTGGAAAAGCTATCCCAATTGATCGAAAGCGATCAGCAGATCATTGGCATCAGGTCACAGGTAAAAGAGGCGGCCAATGCCCAATTGACGAATGGCGTGATCACTGTCAACGATTTTTTGAAAGAAGTGAATGCGGAAGACCAGGCGAGGCAATCGCTTATTGCACACCAGTTGCAACTTATTCAGGCCCGGATCAACTACCGCACTTTATCAGGTAATCAATAATAATGACCGGGTCATGGCGCAAGACCGTGGCCGGTTGAAAGTCAAAATAAAAGAACATGAACAAACTTATTGTGACCCTTACTGCTACGGCGATGCTTTTAGCAGCCTGTGATCGTAATGCCCCAAAATTCGATGCTTCAGGCACTTTTGAAGTAGACGAAGTGATCGTATCTGCTGAACAAACCGGAAAGATCTTATCGTTCAATGTATTTGAAGGACAAACAATTCCCCGCGAACAGGTGGTGGGCATTATAGATGCCGAAAATCTGTCTTTGCAAAAAGAACAGATGCAGGCCAGTATTGAAGCCCTGCAGGAGAGAACCTATAGTGTGCAGCCGCAGATAAAACTGCTGGAAGAACAGCTGGCGGTTCAACAATCGCAATTGAAGAACCTGCTGCATGAGCGTACCCGCATTGAAAACCTGTTGAAGCAGGATGCAGCCACAGGCAAACAACTGGATGATATTACTTCCCAGATAGAAGTATTGCAGAAACAGATGGGTGTTACCCGCCAACAGATCAATGTGCAGCGTACCAACACCAATACGCAGAACCGGTCGGTACTCAGTGAAAAGAAACCCCTGGAAAAAAGGGTGGCCCAACTGAGCGAGCAGATCGACAAGGCGAAGATCATTAACCCAGTGGATGGCACCGTTATTACCAAATATGCTGAAGCGGGCGAAGTAACAGCTGCTGGCAAGGCCCTGTACAAGATCGCTAACCTCGATACGCTTACCCTTCGCGCTTATATTACTGGTACACAATTGCCACAGATCAAACTGAACCAATCCGTAAAAGTGATGATCGACAGCGGTGCGAAAGCTTACCGCGAATACCCCGGTACCATTACCTGGATAAGTGATAAAGCGGAGTTCACCCCCAAGACCATACAAACGAAAGAAGAGCGGGCGAATCTGGTATATGCTATCAAAGTAAGGGTTAAAAATGATGGGTATCTGAAGATAGGTATGTATGGTGAGGTGATCTTAAACTAAAACACATGGCATCTGTAACTGTAAATAATATTACAAAGCATTACGGTAAAAAGAAAGAGCTTACCCAGGCTTTGCGCGGCGTTTCTTTTACCGTAGAGCAGGGTGAATTATTCGGCATTATTGGTCCCGACGGCGCCGGTAAAACATCCCTGTTCCGCATTCTTACCACCTTGTTATTACCCGATGCCGGTGCAGCTTCTGTAGATGGCCTGGATGTGGTCAAGGATTTCAAAGCCATCCGTCAACGCGTTGGCTATATGCCGGGCCGTTTCTCTTTGTACCAGGATCTTACCATTGAAGAGAACCTCGAATTCTTTGCCACCATCTTCAATACCTCGGTCAGTGAGAATTACGATCTTATCAAAGATATCTATTCGCAGATAGAGCCGTTCAAGAAAAGGCGGGCTGGTAAGTTGTCGGGAGGGATGAAGCAAAAACTCGCCCTTTGTTGTGCGCTGATCCATAAACCTTCGGTCTTGTTCCTGGATGAACCTACTACGGGTGTGGATGCAGTATCGCGCAAAGAGTTCTGGGAAATGCTGCGCAATCTTAAAAAGCAGGGCATTAGCATCCTGGTGTCAACGCCTTATATGGATGAAGCCAGTATGTGCGACCGCGTGGCATTGATCCAAAACGGAAGCATATTATCGGTAGACAGTCCCGAAGGGGTGATCGCTTCTTTCAAACAGCCGCTGGTTGCGGTGAAAGACAGGAATATGCTGCCGCTATTGAATCATCTGCAGGCTTTTGAAGGAACACAGGATGTATATCCGTTTGGGGAATACCACCATGTCGTGTTGAAGGATGGTTATTCAGCTGCTGAGGTTTCTACTTACTTACAGCATCAACATGCGCAGGCGGAAGTACAGCCGGTGAGGGCAGACATCGAGGATTGTTTTATTGCCCTGATGAAGTCCGCGTGACAGGCTTAGGCGGGCGAAACAAAAGGACCCTGGCACGCATATAACGAACGCAAACATTTAGCAATGACAACTAACAATATAGCCATACAGGCCGTTGAGCTAACGAAACGTTTCGGTGATTTCACTGCTGTGGATGCTATCTCCTTTGAAGTAAAAAAAGGCGAGATCTTCGGTTTCCTGGGTGCGAACGGGGCCGGCAAAACAACGGCCATGCGCATGTTATGTGGTTTATCAATTCCCAGTTCCGGTAAAGCGGCTGTAGCTGGCTTCGATGTTTATAAACAAACCGAACAGATCAAACGGAGCATTGGCTATATGAGCCAGAAATTCTCCCTGTATGAAGACCTGACCGTAAAGGAGAATATCCGGTTTTACGCTGGTATTTATGGAAAAAGCGATGCCTTTATTAAAGAGAAAACGGCCTTCCTTTTAAAGGAGCTGCGCCTGGAAGCAGAAGCCAGTAAGCTGGTGAGATCGCTACCATTGGGCTGGAAGCAAAAGCTGGCTTTTTCTGTAGCCATCTTTCATGAACCGGAGATCGTTTTCCTCGATGAACCAACCGGCGGTGTGGATCCTGTTACCCGGCGCGAGTTCTGGAATATGATCTATCAGGCCGCCGAATCGGGCATCACCATTTTCGTGACTACGCACTATATGGATGAGGCCGAGTATTGTAACCGCGTGTCGATTATGGTGGATGGCAGAATAGATGCTTTGGATACGCCGGCAGCATTGAAGCGGAAGTTTGAAGCCAGGTCGATGGATGAGGTGTTCCTGAAACTTGCCAGGAAAGCGAAACGATCCGGAGACTAGCCAGGTCTTGACACGCATACCGGCAACCGGCGACTGGTAACCGGTAATTGTATTGAATCGAATAATAAAATGTTGGCATAACCCATTCATATGAAACAATTCATTTCTTTCGTAAAAAAAGAGTTTTACCATATAGCCCGTGACAAGCGCACGCTGTTTATTTTATTGGGTATGCCCATTATGCAGATCCTCATCTTTGGATTTGCGCTTACCAATGAAGTAAAGAATGCGCGGGTCGCCATTTTCGATCAGTCGAAAGACCTGGCCACGCAGGCCTTGCGCAGCGAGCTCGATGCCAGCCGGTATTTCGATATAACGCAGGATGTACATACCTATTCCGAAATAGAAGCTGCGTTTAAAAAAGGCACCATTAAACTGGCCGTGGTTTTTCCGGAAAACTTTGCCAACGATCTCGATCATTTTAATACGGCACAAGTGCAGCTGATCGCCGATGCTTCTGACCCCAACGTGGCCAATACACTTACCAATTATGCCACGGCTATTGTGCTCGATTATCAGGATCGTATCACCAACAACAGGCGCTTACCCTATACCATTAAAACGGAAATGCGCATGTTATATAATCCGCAACTAAAAGGCGCTTACAGTTTTGTGCCCGGCGTGATGGCCATGGTACTGATGCTTGTTTGTACGCTGATGACTGCCATTACCATTGTGCGCGAAAAGGAATCGGGTACGATGGAAATTATGCTGGTATCGCCCATGCGCCCCTTCAAGATCGTGGTTGCCAAAGCGGTTCCCTATTTATTATTATCCGTCGTAAATATTACAAGCATCCTGTTGCTGAGTGTGTTTGTGCTGGATGTGCCTATCAATGGCAGCCTGTTGTTGCTGATCTTTGAAAGCATCCTCTTCACGTTGACCTGCCTGGCTTTCGGTCTATTGATCTCTACCCGCACCGATTCACAGCAAACGGCCATGTTCATTGCATTGACCGGCATGTTCCTGCCCACGATCATGCTGAGCGGTTTTATGTTCCCGATCGAAAATATGCCGTTGCCGCTGCGTATCCTTTCGAATATCGTTCCGGCCAAATGGTTCTATTATATCGTAAAAGAAGTTATGATAAAAGGACTGGGGATAAGCGCTGTTTGGAAAGAGACCCTGATCCTCACCGGCATGCTATTGTTTTTATTGCTGTTAAGCATCAGGAATTTCAAGATCAGGCTGGCATAGGTAATTTCTATTGTTAACTTTTTCACTCCCCTAAAGGGGTTGGAGGTAAATAATTATATGAGAACATTACGTTTTCTCTTACAAAAAGAGTTCCGGCAGATCTTCCGCGATCCGTCGATCATTCGCATCATCTTTATGATGCCATCCATCCAATTGCTGATCCTGCCGTGGGCGGCCGATTATGAGGTGAAGAATATTCAGCTCAGCGTGGTTGACCATGATCATTCGCAATATTCCCGGCAACTGGTAAATAAAGTGACCTCCTCCGGTTATTTCCAATTGCAGGATTATTCCGGCTCTTATTCCAATGCATTACAACAGGTAGAGCATGACAAGGCAGACCTGGTACTGGAAATACCAGCTGATTTTGAAAAGAACCTGATCCGGGACAATGAATCCACCCTGTTTATGGCCATCAATGCCATCAATGGGGTGAAAGCGAACCTGGGCGGTGCTTACCTGCGCAGCATTGTTCAGGATTATAACCGGGAAGTGCGGGCGAAATGGGTACAGTTGCCGCGGTTCAGTCCGGAAGTTCAGCTGGAAGTAACTTCTTCGAACTGGTTCAATGCAGCCATGAACTACAAATTATTTATGGTGCCTGGGATCCTGGTGGTACTCGTAACCATGGTTGGATCTTTTCTGGCATCGCTGAATATTGTGCGGGAAAAAGAGATCGGTACCATAGAGCAGATCAATGTAACGCCGGTTAAAAAGTATCATTTCATTTTGGGTAAGCTGATCCCTTTCTGGATACTCGGCCTGCTTATTCTCAGTATTGGATTGACCATTGCATGGCTCGCCTACGGCATTATTCCGGTGGGCAGTTTACTGGTGATCTATACGTTTGCGGCCGTCTACCTGCTGGCGGTACTTGGTTTGGGCCTGCTGTTATCCACCTACACCAGCAACCAGCAACAGGCCATGTTGTTATCGTTCTTTCTGATGATGGTATTCATTTTATTGAGCGGTCTGTATACATCTATCGACAGTATGCCGGTCTGGGCGAGGGCCATTACCAAAGTAAACCCCGTTACTTATTTTATTGATGTAATGCGGATGGTAGTGCTGAAGGGGAGTGGATTAAAAGACATCGGTCCGCATTTGCTTACTATGCTGGGTTTTGCGCTGGTGCTGAATAGCTGGGCGGTGCTTCATTATAAAAAGCGGTCATGAGAAAAGATAGTAATGAAAAACCCTCCTGAATGTCCGGGAGGGTTTTTCTATTTTTATTTTAATGCTGTTTTAATCGTACCAAAACTGATGCTCGGAATAATTAAAGGAAATAGCAGCGCTTGATCTGTTGTAGTTAATGCCGATGTACAGATCGCCGGGCTGGGCAAATTTCTCCGATCTTTCGATATTGCCGTTTACAACTACTTTGATGGTATGAAGCCCATCTGTATTGGCTGTTGAAATGCTGGTCGCCAGTCCGAGTGATGGAGATGTTGTTACTTCTGTATTCAATAAAGGCTGGTTATCAATATACACCTGTACATGGTCCTTTTCGAAACCTCCCTGCACATCTACTCCCAGATCAAACACCGTTGGGTTGTTTGTTTTGCGGCAGGCTGCAAATAGCAGCAAAACCAGTGGGAGCAATAAAAGAGTTTTTTTCATAATATTTTTGCGTTCATGGCTGATTGCAGTACGACAACCGGTTAAAGGTTTTCGTTGCATGTTAATAACAAGGTAACGTTTATTAGACGTGCAAAGTTACAGTAACTTGCATCATTACAAAAGCGATCTGCTTAATAAATAGTCACAACCAACAAATTAAGTTATGGAATATAGACAATTGGGTAGTTCTCCGGTGAATGCTTCGGTAATTACGTTTGGTGCGTGGGCCATTGGCGGCTGGATGTGGGGCGGTAGTGACCGCCGGGAGGCTGTTGATGCCATTAAAGCGTCTTATGACAATGGAGTTACTTCCATAGATACGGCGCCAGCCTACGGGCAAGGCCTGAGCGAAGAGATCGTAGCGGAAGCTATCCGGGGCATTCCCCGTGACCGTGTGCAGCTACTTACCAAATTCGGATTGCGCTGGGATACCCAAGAGGGTGAATTCTTTTTTAAAAGCAAAGACAATAACGGACGCGATATCGACATGCATAAATATGCATCGAAAGAAAGTGTGATCCAGGAATGCGAAGATTGTTTACGCCGCCTGAAAACCGATTATATCGATCTGTTTCAGATCCACTGGCCCGACAGCACTACACCGGTAGCGGAAACCATGGAAGCCTTGTTGAAGTTGCAGGAGCAGGGAAAGATCCTGGCAGCCGGTGTAAGTAATTATACACCCGCGTTAATGCAGGAAGCGGAAAAGACGATCAGCCTGGCAGCAAACCAGGTGCCTTACAGCATGGTATTCCGGGATATTGAAAATGACCTGGTGCCTTACTGTATCGAGAATAATAAAGCGATCATTGTGTATAGTCCGCTGCAGCGGGGTCTGCTTACTGGTAAAATAAAACCCGGCCACACCTTTAACGACGGCGATACGCGTGAAGGCAATCGTTTTTACACAACCGAAAATATCACCCTGGTAAATCAGATGCTGGATAGTTTACGGCCTCTGGCAGCCGCTAAAAACGCAACGCTGGCACAATTGGTGCTCCGCTGGACGATTGACCAGCCCGGTATCACGATAGCCCTGGCGGGCGCCCGCAATGCGGAGCAGGCTATACAGAATGCGAAAGCGGCAGAGGTGAAGCTTAGTCAGGAAGATATTGCGTTCATTGATGAAAAAGTAGCTAAGTTGGAATTGGTGATGCCATAAAACATCAGCTTGAGTAACACGGATTGGCGCGGAGGCAAGAACCTGTTAGAAACGCAGGAACCGAGGGCGCTAACCGGTGTGACGGTGTTCGCATATCTATAAAAAATATATGTTCAGGAGAATATAAGTGAATGAATATTCATTTATGTTTGCGCTGCGATGCGTACAAGAGACGTTAATAAAGAAAACAGTATCCGGGAAAAGGCGATCGAAATGATCGTGAAGGAGGGGCTCGATGGTTTCAGCATGCAGAAGCTGGCCAAAGCAGCCGCTGTTTCACCGGCTACCCTCTACATCTATTACAAAGACCGGGACGACCTGATCACCCAGATCGCGACTGAAATCAGCAACCGGTTGATGGAATCCAGCCTGAAAGGGATGCATCCCAAGATGTCATTTGCCGATGGTATGGCCCTGCAATGGAAAAACCGGATGGAATTCTTTTTCAAACATCCGCTTGATATAGAGTTCATCGAGCAGATCAGGTACACGCCCACTTATGACAGTATCAAGAAATCAATCCGGCAGAATTTTGGCGATGTGCTTGGCAAATTCGTGCACAATGCCATTAACCGGGGCGAATTAACACCCCTTCCTTTTGAAGTGTATTGGGCGATCGCTTTTGCGCCTCTGTATCAGTTGATCAAATTTCACAATCAGGGAGAAACGCCGGCCAGTCAGCATTTTACGATCAGCGATGAGATCGTTGATCAAACCCTGCAGCTGGTACTAAAAGCCCTGCGGCCCTGATATTTTTTTGTCCAATTAAGTAAATGAATGTTCATTTTTATGCAAACCATCATTAAACCTGCTTCTTATTCTGAACAAAACGTACAGGTATTGGTCTTTAGGACCAACCTGGTATCTGCAAAAGATATCTGGCGCATTTCGCCGTTAATGAGCGTTACACCGGGTATACTCAAGTGGAATGTTGATCAGCACGATATTGACAATGTGCTTCGTATCGAAACGGCCTGGTTGCTGCCGGAGGATATCATCCGGATAGTGACAGCGGTAGGTTACCTCTGTGAAGAGCTGCCTGATTAAGACGTTCCGCCGGCTGAAACATCCTCCCGGTCAATAGGGGAGGATCCATTTTTCCGTCCGATCGACCTCGGGACGGTATTTGTTCCAAACGCAAATCATATTTGAAATGAACCAAACCAATCCAACGAAAACAGTCAAACCATCCTTTACCGGCTATGAGGTCTTTGTGATCGCCATACTGGCTTTTTTACAATTCACGGTCATTCTCGATTTTATGGTGATGTCGCCCCTGGGCGCCATCATCAGACCGCAATTACATATTTCACCGGCCCAGTTTGGCATGGCCGTATCGGCTTATGCCTTTAGTGCGGGCGCTTCGGGTTTGCTGGCGGCCGGTTTTGCCGACAAGTTCGACCGCAAAAAACTATTGCTCTTTTTCTACACCGGTTTTTTGATAGGAACGGCCCTATGCGCCATGGCGCCCAACTATTATTTTCTGCTGGGCGCCCGTATTGTGACCGGCTTGTTCGGAGGCGTGATCGGCTCGGTAAGTATGGCCATTGTAACAGATCTTTTCCGTATGGAAGTGCGGGGCCGGGTAATGGGTTTTATTCAAATGGCCTTTGCTGCCAGCCAGGTGCTGGGTTTACCGGTCGGTCTTTTCCTGGCGAACAAATTTGCCTGGCATGCACCCTTCTGGATGATCGTGTTGGCGGGTATTATCCCGGGCATTATCATAGCGGTGAAAATGAAGCCGGTAAATGCCCATTTAGCGCTGCAGCACGACCGCAATGCTTTTGAGCACATGGGAAAGACCGTTTCCAATGCCAATTACCTGCTGGCCTTTCTGACCACTACTTTGCTGGCTACCGGCGGTTTTATGCTGATGCCATTCGGCAGTGATTTCAGTGTAAGGAATCTCGGTATCAGGCCGGAAGATCTGCCCATTTTATATGGCATTTCAGGCATATTTTCCTTTGTTTTTGGTCCGCTCACCGGCTATCTCGGCGATAAGCTGGGCAAATACAATGTGTTTGTGGGTGGAAGTATCCTGACCATGGTCATGGTGGCCATTTACACCAACCTGGGCGTAACGCCCTTGTGGATCGTCATTGCGGTGAATGTGCTCATGTTTGCGGGTGTGCTGGCGCGGATGGCCACCTCCACAGCGCTGGTAAGCGCCATTCCGCAGCCGCAGGACAGGGGTGCGTTCATGAGCATTAATTCTTCGGTGCAGCAGTTTGCAGGCGGTTTGGCGGCCTTTTTGGCGGGGCAGGTGATCACCGAGGGGGCCGATAAAAAGCTGCATCATTACAGTACGCTGGGAATCATAGTGATAGCTTCTATGTTAATAGTGATTGTCATGTTGTATTTCCTGAACCGCCAGGTGAACCGGAAGATGGGGAAGACGACCGCTGTGAAGCAGGAAAAGGAGCTGGAACCAGGGGCCTTTGTAATTGAATGAGTTGCAGGTTTGCAGGGAAAAGCCCTGAAACCTGTAACCTGAAACCTGTAACTTGTAAGCTGAATCCTCCGCCGTGCTATGAACGGGGAACATGGAACTTTGAACTTAAGTATTGTTATATGGACAGCCTTTTGTAAATTAGAAATCAACTAAAAATGCTGTCATATGATCAAATTTTCAGAACTTAAATTCGGAGATGTTGTAATAGCTGAGTATGAAGGTCAGCGGATGGAAGGCATGGTGAAGGAGATCAACCGGGAAGACAAGGAAGTGTGCGTGGATACCGGTGTGCAGGAATTCTGGTATTCCCCGGAACAATTGTATCCCATTCCCCTCAATGATGAGCAAATGCGAAAGCTGGGTTTTACGATGACCGAGAACGGCAATGGGTCGGTCAAGTACATGAAGGACTCTTTCCGGGTGCTTTTGCCCAAAAAAGACGATTTTTCGGTGATGGAGATCTGGTGGCGGGAAGATCACCGGTATTTGAACCAGCCGATTAACGTGCATGAACTGCAAAACCATTACTATCAAATGACCAAGGTAGAATTATTGCCAGCCCGTGTGCATTAAATTGCTTATTTTCATATCTTTATAGGTAAACAAGGAGTGTCGGACCAGAGGTTGAGCGATCTTCGTCAGTCGATGTTCCTTGTTTCTTTTTGTCCTTTCAGGCCGGGAATTAAAGGGAAAAAGGGCAAATATTTTTAATTATTTCTTATTTTTTTCTTTTTTAGGGCGATTATCATATCTTTGCGCCTCCTTAAAATTATATGGGTAAACAACCGCTGATTAAACAGGATGGAGTTATAACAGAAGCTTTATCGAACGCAATGTTTAAGGTAAAACTTGAGAATGGCCATGAGATACTGGCAACGATCTCTGGTAAAATGCGGATGAATTACATCAGGATTTTGCCAGGCGATAAAGTGGGAGTGGAGATGAGCCCTTATGATTTGACGAGAGGAAGGATAATCTTCCGTTATAAGTAGTAAAGCACTGTAAATAAATAAATGTTATGAAAGTTCGTGCATCTATTAAAAAGCGTAGCGCAGATTGCAAGATCGTGCGTAGAAAAGGCCGGTTATATGTTATAAACAAAAAGAACCCGCGCTTCAAGCAAAGACAAGGGTAATCGATCGGCAATGGGCAATCGGCAATCGGCACTATCAGCTGTTTGCAGGTTGTAGGACTGATGGATTGTAAACAACAAACTACAAACAACAAACAATAAACAAGAATTATGGCTCGTATTGCCGGTGTAGACTTACCCAAGAATAAAAGAGGTGAAATTGGTCTTACCTACATTTTTGGGATCGGCCGTTCAACTGCCCAGTACATACTCAGCAAAGCTGGTATTTCGCTGGACAAAAAAGTGCATCAATGGAATGATGACGAACTGAACGCTATCCGTAATATCATTACCAACGAATTCAAGGTAGAAGGTCAGTTACGTTCTGAAGTGCAAATGAGTATCAAGCGCTTACTTGATATCGCTTGCTACCGTGGTTTGCGTCATCGCAAAGGTTTACCAGTTCGCGGTCAACGTACCCGTACCAACAGCCGTACCCGTAAAGGAAAACGGAAAACTGTTGCCGGTAAAAAGAAAGCACCTAAGAAATAATAATAGCTCCAAGCTAGAAGCCTTAAGCTGCAAGCCATTTTTAATAATGACTTGTGGCTTGAAGCTTATAGCTTGAAGCATTTTATCTATATGCACCGATATAACAGGTCAGCTACAGATACCCGGTGCAGGTGGAGTGTTGACCTGGTTCCCACACAAATGGGAGTTATTTTTAAACAAGATTACCTGTAAACAATTATGGCAAAAGCACAACAGCCCAGCGCAAAAGCCGCTGCGAAGAAAAGAATTGTGAAAGTGGACACCTATGGTGATGTTCACATTTCAGCCAGCTTCAACAACATTATCATCAGCATTACCAACAAAAATGGCCAGGTAATTTCCTGGAGCAGTGCCGGTAAAATGGGTTTCAAAGGTTCTAAAAAGAACACCCCATACGCCGCTCAGATGGCTGCAGCCGATGCTGCCAAAACAGCGTTCGATGCAGGTGTGAAGAAAGTTGATGTTTATGTAAAAGGACCGGGCGCCGGTCGCGAAAGCGCTATCCGTGGCCTGTCTCAGAACAGCATTGAAGTGGCTATGATCAAGGACGTAACTCCGCTGCCCCACAATGGCTGCCGTCCTCCGAAAAAACGTAGAGTATAAAGAAATTTCTGATTTTGGATATAGGGATTTCGAGATTTGAATTGTAAATCTCGAAATCCCAACTCTCGAAATCTAAAATATTAAATAGGGTACACGATTGATTTTTAAGATTTTTAGGATCGTGTATCGTCACCAAAAAATCTGATTAAATAACAACATGGCACGTTACACTGGTCCCAAAACAAGAATCTGCCGTATTTTCGGCGAGCCTATCTTAGGCAATGGTAAATATCTGTCAAAGAACAGCAATCCTCCCGGTCAGCATGGTCCTTCAAAGAAGCGTAAAGCGCCCGGTGAGTATGCATTACAGTTGAAAGAAAAGCAAAAAGCAAAATATACATACGGCGTTCTGGAAAAACAATTCCGCAAGACCTTTGAAGAGGCAGCCCGTATCAAAGGGGTTACCGGTGAAAACCTGATCAAATTGCTGGAAGCCCGTTTGGATAATGCCGTTTACCGCCTGGGTCTTTCTCCTTCACGTCCCGGCGCCCGTCAGCTGGTATCGCATAAACATATTACCGTTAACGGAGAAGTGGTGAACATTCCTTCTTTCCAGTTAAAACCGGGTGATATCATCAGCATCAAAGAAAAAGACAAGTCAAACACAGCAATTACCAGCGTATTTCGCGGTAAGAACCAGAAGTTCAGCTGGCTCGACTGGAACGAAGCTGAAATGACAGGTACTTTTGTCGCTTATCCAGAGCGGGAAAGCGTTCCTGAGAACATTAAGGAGCAATTGATTGTTGAGTTATATTCTAAATAGTCGATAAGTCAGAAAAAGTCAAATGAGTCAAAACAGTTAAAGGAACTCATGTGGCTTATATGACTGATTTGACCCATTTGACAGATTTGACATTTGACTCCTTTGACATTGTAAAAAATCGAAATTTTAAAATATGGCCATTTTAAATTTCCAGAAACCTGACAAAATAGTTTTACAGAAAGCTACGGAATTCGAAGCTCAGTTTGAGTTTCGCCCGTTAGAGCCAGGTTACGGTGTAACCATTGGTAATGCTTTGCGCAGGGTATTGTTGAGTTCATTGGAAGGGTTTGCAATAGTAGGTATCCGCATTGAAGGAGTAGACCACGAGTTTGCTACCATCAAGGGAATTACTGAAGATGTGCTGGAGATCATCCTGAACCTGAAACAGGTTCGGTTCAAAAAGAAAGTTGATCATGAAGTGAGCCAGGAAAAGATTACGTTGAGCATTAAAAATAAATCAGAATTCACAGCCGGTATGATCGGAGAAGCTACCCAAAACTTCGAGATCATGAACCCTGAGCTGCTGATCTGTATTTTGGATTCATCAGCCAAGCTTGACATTGAACTGACCGTTGCAAAAGGCCGCGGATATGTTCCTGCTGAAGATAATAAGGTAAAAGATGCGCCATTCGGCTACATCCCAACCGATGCGATCTTCACACCGATCAAGAACGTAAAGTATGCTATTGAAAACACCCGTGTTGAACAGCGTACTGACTACGAAAAACTGATCATGGATGTTTCTACCGATGGCACCATTCACCCTGAAGAAGCGGTGAAGCAAGCCAGCCGCATCCTGATCCAGCACCTGATGATCATCACTGACGAGAACATCACTTTCGATAACAAGGAAGATAAGAAAGAAGATGTAGTTGATGAGCAAATGCTGCAACTGCGTAAGATCCTGAAAACCCCGCTCGAAGACCTGGATCTGTCTGTACGCGCTTTCAACTGTTTGAAAGCAGCGAAGATCAATAGCTTGAGCGAACTGGTTCAATACGAACAGGAAGAC
This sequence comes from Longitalea arenae, assembly GCF_016924755.1. Classification (GTDB taxonomy): domain Bacteria; phylum Bacteroidota; class Bacteroidia; order Chitinophagales; family Chitinophagaceae; genus Niastella; species Niastella arenae. Next base: position 145,317 of record NZ_JAFFJX010000010.1, read on the forward strand.
CTGATGAAGTTCCGGAACTTCGGTCAGAAATCACTCGCTGAAATTGAGCAGGTGCTGGCTGAAAGAGGACTGCACTTCGGAATGGATCTTAGCAAGCTTGGTCTTGACAAAGAAGAACTTTAGTCACAGCTAATGTGATAATTAGCGGATTTGATGATGAATTGCAATTTGTGGTTCCTGCCGGAGCGCAGGCTTCCCAAACGGCAGCATTATCACAGAAACGAATTATCACATTATCACATTAAATAAACGTAGACTGTAAATCCTGACACGGTACAGTCGGTAAAACAACAATCGTCATGCGTCACGGAGACAAAATCAACAACCTGGGCAGAACGGCTTCTCACCGGAAGGCGTTACTGAAAAATCTGGCTTGCGAGCTGATCAACCACAAGCGTATCACTACCACTTTGGCAAAAGCAAAAGCACTGCGCACATTCATTGAGCCGCTGATCACGAAGTCTAAGGACAATACCACGCATCAGCGCCGTGTAGTGTTCAGCTACCTGCAAAACAAAGAGGCTGTTACCGAACTGTTCGGACCTATCGCCGAGAAAGTAGGTGGACGTCCTGGTGGTTATACCCGCATCATTAAGCTGGGTATCCGCGTGGGTGATAATGCTGAAACAGCTATGATCGAACTGGTTGACTACAATGAGATCTACGGTAAAGGAAAAGGCGAAGTTAAAGAAGCTGCGAAGAAAACACGTCGTGGTGGTAGCCGTAAAAAAGCTGCTGGTGAAGAAACTGCCGCTCCTGCCGAAGAAACAGCATCAGAAGAGAAATCAGCTAAAAAAGCAGCAAAGTAAAAATGACCGAATTGGTTTTTATAGAAAAGCAAGACTGTTACCGGTCTTGCTTTTTTCATGCATATAATTCCGGGCCTTTGTGATCCGGAGATCTTGTGTTTGAAGATTTTTAAAAGGTTGGTCTGGTATTAGCGTGAAATAGTTAAAAATCCAGAAATCAGGAAATCCCGAAATCACAAATTCAAAATTATTGTTTTATTTTTGCAAAATTTTTTATAGAAAGATGTCGAATCCGCTTCAAAAACCCGCTGTACTACTGTTGGAAGATGGCACCGTTCATTACGGTAAAGCTTTTGGAAAAATAGGCACTACAGCCGGTGAAATTTGTTTCAATACCGGGATGACCGGTTACCAGGAAGTTTTTACCGATCCCAGTTATTATGGTCAGATCGTTATCATGAATAACGTTCATATTGGGAATTACGGAACCAAAGACACAGATGTTGAGTCGGATGGTGTAAAGATCCGAGGCATGATCGGTCGAAACCTGGAAGAACAATACAGCCGTAAACAGGCAAATGAATCGCTGGATCAATACCTGATCAAAAATAACATCGTTTGCATAGAGGGGGTTGATACCCGGGCGCTGGTAACCCATGTTCGCCAGAAAGGTGCTATGAACTGCATCATCTCCTCAGAAATACTCGATGTTGACCAACTGAAAGAAGAACTGAAAAAAGTGCCCAGCATGGATGGCCTGGAACTGGCCAGCAAGGTGAGCACCAATGAACCATATACCCTGGGTGATCCCAATTCACCGGTAAAGATCGCCGTACTGGATTTTGGCACCAAACAGCATATTCTGCAATGTATGGTTGAACGGGGCGCATATGTAAAAGTATTCCCCGCCAAAACGCCTGTAAGTGAACTGAAGCAATTTGCGCCCAATGGCTACTTTATTTCCAACGGTCCCGGCGACCCCGCTGCGATGGATTACGCCATTGTAACCGTTAAAGAGGTGCTGAAAGAAAAGAAGCCAACTTTTGGTATCTGTCTGGGACACCAGTTACTGGCCCTGGCCAATGACATCACTACTTTCAAAATGCACCACGGCCACCGCGGGTTGAACCATCCGGTAAAGAACCTGTTGACCGGCAAATGTGAAGTGACCACGCAAAACCACGGGTTTGGCGTTGATCCCGAGTCGGTTAAAAAGGCGAAGAACATAGAGATCACCCACGTGAACCTGAACGATAATTCTATCGAAGGTATCCGCCTGAAAGATCAGCCCGCTTTTTCGGTTCAATACCACCCCGAAAGCACGCCTGGTCCGCACGACAGCCGCTATTTGTTCGATGACTTCATTAACATGATCAAGGAATACATGAACTAATACAGAAGGGCGGGTCATTGAAAAGGCCCGCCTTTTTTCTCTATTTACATTATGAAAATAGCTATCATTAACGGTCCTAACCTGAACCTGCTGGGAAAGCGGGAGCCTGGCATTTATGGCAGTACTTCCTTTGAAGATTACCTGGTAACGCTGAAAAGTAAATATCCCCAGGTAGAGATCCTCTATTACCAAAGTAATGTGGAAGGGGAGCTGATCAATGAATTGCAACGGGTTGGCTTCGATTATGATGGCATTATTATGAATCCCGGCGGTTATACCCACACTTCTGTAGCTATTGGCGACGCTATCGCCAGTATAAAGACCCCGGTGGTAGAAGTACATATCTCCAATGTACATGCAAGGGAAGAGTTCCGTAAATTAAGCCATGTTTCGGGTAAATCGGCCGGTAGCATCATTGGGCTGGGGCTGAAGGGCTATGAGCTGGCTCTACAATATCTCATCGACCGGAAGTGATTTCTGATTTCTGATTTCGGGATTTCTGATTTTGGGATTTCTGATTTCGGGATTTTGAGATTTTCGGATTTCCGGACTTATCAGCGTGTTCAAATCTGAGCAAATCCCCAGATCTCGCAATCCCGAAACCAGAAATATGTATTTGCATGGTGGCTGAAATTTAACAAAGCCTCCCATCAGGGCCGGCAATGAATTGCAGGTCCTGGCGTTATTATTGCGAAGGATAAGTTGTTTTTTTACCATTACAAACCTGTTAAAGATGCGAACGATATTCATTGTGGTCCTGCTGGGGTTTTCGGTTTGCAGTTTTGCCCAATGGAAGGACTATAAACTTACCTCTAAAGGCGATACCCTGAACCGGATCGATAAGATCGGCCGGAAATGGGGCCCCTGGAAGCACCATTATGACAATGTACGGGGCGAACCCGGCTATGAAGAAGAGGGCTGGTATGAAAAGGACCGTAAAGAGGGTGAATGGCGCCTGTATTCGCTTATGGGCGACCTGGTAGGCATCGAGTATTATAAATGGGGTTTGAAGGACAGCATCTGCCGTTATTTTACCAAGGATGGAGCCTTAAGGCTTGAACAAAGCTGGCGTGCTTTGAACCCCGATAAGGAATATGATACCCTCGAAATTGAAGATCCCGACAAATTTGATACTTACCGCACGGTGATCGTTAAGAACGAAGGCGCCGCTATTAAACACGGCATCTGGAAATATTATGATCCGGTGAGCGGGCGGGTTATTCGCTCTGAAATGTACACCCTGGGAAAACTGGAACAGGAAGCCAAGAGCGAACCGGTAACCACCGAAAAGAAACCGGTAGCCAAACCAAAAGAAGTTGTGGAGTTTGAAAAGAAGAATGCCGGGAAAAAGAAAGTGAGGTATAAAGATGGAACGACCGGAGGTTAATTAGCTAATTTGCTGATGTGCTAATATGCCAATGAAATACAATTTTAAAAAAAAGCCCCGCCAAAAACATTTGGCGGGGCCTTTTTATACAGTGATGCTTTTAGAAATTCATCAGCACATAAGCTAATCAGCAAATCAGCACATTAGTTTTTGGTGAAACGGCTGATCACCGTAATGGAGCCGGCCTGTGCTTTCAGGATATAAACGCCTTTTCCAAGTGTGCTTACATCTATAGAGGTATTGAGGGCGTTACCATCAGAAGCAAGATTGTTCCGCCTGATCACTCGTCCGTTCATATCGATGATCTGTAAGCCGATAGAACCGTTCATGCCCTGGGGCAGCTGCACCTGTAACATGTCTTTTACCGGGTTGGGGAATACCTGCAGGCTGCTGCCCGACTCACCGCCAAATTTAACGATGAGCGTTTTGCTGTAGGATTGTTTGCCATCAATATCCTGCATCAACAAACGGTAATAATTATTGCCAGACAAAATCGGCGACTGATCTGCAAATGAATAGTTCTTAGCTGTAATGCTATTACCTGCAGCGGCTACCTGGCCGATGGCTTTATAGGTCTTACCATCGCTGCTGCGCTCAATAACAAACTGCTTCACATTTTCTTCGCTCGACGTCTGCCACAGCAATACTACTTTGTTGCTTTGTTTTTGTGCATAGAAGTTCGACAACACCAGGGGCAGGGGCGTACCGTCGTTTTGGAAGGCAGCCACTAAAAAATCGCTGGGCGCTCCTGGTCCGGTACCACCCGCCAGATAAATGCGGTTGCCATACAACTTTACAGCGTAACCGAACTCTTCGTCAGTGCCGAGATCAGCAGTAACTATGCCGTCGCCATCGAAAGTGGCGGCATCCAGGCTGCCATTCGCGTTATAGCGTAACAACAAAAGCCTGAAATCAGCACTTATAGGTTCCAAACTGCCGCCGATAATTATTTTACCATCGCTTTGCAATGCGATGGAGCGACCGTCTTCATCTGAATTCACGGTGCCCGGTGCAAAGTCGAATATTATTATTCCATCATTATCACCATCGCCATTAAAGCTGGCATCAGGGATACCTGTGGTGGTCAAACGAACGGTAGCAATATCATTGTTGGTCACCGCAACAGCTTTGGATTCTCCGGTCATCACCAGTTTCCCATCGGGTTGTAAAGCAATGGCATTGCTTTCGTCGTTGGAACCGGCAACACCACCATTGGCGATATCTATAATCGCAATACCGCTGGTACCATAACCATTGTCAAGTGTTCCGTCTGTATTATACCGTACGGCCGTATAGTTGCCGTTGGCGCCTATATTACTGGTGCCACCTGCAATGATCTTTCCATCCTGTTGTACTACTACGCCTGTTGCCTGGTCATTGCCACTGATAGCGGTTGTTACGATACCACCGGTGCCAAAACCGCCGTCGGGATTTCCGTTTGCATCGTATCGTACTACTGCAAAATCATTGTTCGTTCCGTTGTGACTGAAGCCTGCCACTATGATCTTACCATCACTTTGAACGGTTATGGCCCTGGCTTCATCATGTCCGCTGCCAATGGGTGTTAATACCCATCCACCCGTACCAAAGCCGGCATCAGGCGTACCGTTTGGCTGTAGTTTCAGGAGGGCAAAATCCCTGGTAGCGTCATAGGAGAAGCCTGCTACCAGGATGGAGTTATCACTTAAAACAGTTATTGCAAAGGGAACTGCATTATTCTGTGCACCGGCATCTTCTCTTAAATGAACGATACCACCGGTGCCAAAAGAAGCATCGAGTGAACCATCAGGCAAATAGCGTACAATGGTCATGTATTCATCGGTGGTATACGTAGCTACCACAATTCGTCCGTCATTATGCGTACCAATAGCCTGGCCATAATCGCTATTGGCAGGAACTATATTGTTTATGACATAACCAGGCGTTCCGGCTGGCGCGGGATTGAACGTGGGGTCCAGGGCTCCAACCTGGGCGCTTAGGTACAGGCATAGAAATAACGCTGTAAGAGTAGAGGTAACCTTCTTCATATTATTTATTGTTCTTTAGAATTTAGCTAACCAAGGACATAGAAGATCGGATATACGTATTAACCGGATACACGTTTTCAAAGGATGATAGGGGCTATAAACTCATAATGGGATGGGACATCAGGATCTGCCAGGTATTCTCGTCAGGTTAAAGGAATAATGGTAAAAAAGCACAGTTCGTGTGTGGAGATTAGATAGTGATAGGAAATTCAAAGGAATCGTGGCGCTATATTAGAAAGAAAAATCCAGATTAGGAAATGGAGCCGGCTCTTTTACTTGCAGGCGGTCGCAAAAATAGTATAAATGTCCATATAACGATAATCAATTATTCGCACAGCGCTATCTGCTGAAAATATATCATTGATAATTGTAATGCCATTCAATGTAAAAGGGGATTTTTCATCAGAACAGCCGGGTTTCAGATAATTGATGGGGAAATCAAAAAGCTACATAGTAATTTTACTGTATTATGAGATCAACTACCATTTTCTTCTGGATCCCTTTTGTTGTCGCATTTGTCGGTTTTTTCTTGCGTGCATGCCATTAGAATCAGCCGCAAAAAAAATCGCTTCCTGTTGCATAACAGGAAGCGATAAAGAGGTGCGCTACTTGCTCTGGCCATGCAAAGGAAGTATGGCACACCTGCGAGAATACTATTAGAATCCTTTTTTCTGCTCTTGTGCTTTTTGCATAGGCGTAATACCGGTTGATTGTCCGCGCGCCTGTTGTTTATGCTTGAACGCCGCAAATTTCGACGGAGCAGGCATGGTGCCCCAGTTGTTATTGGCTTCATTGATATCAGCAGTTTCACGCATGGGATCCAGTTTCAGCGCGGCCACTTCTTTATCTTTCATGAACACCTTGCTGACTTTCTTTTCATTCAGACGCCAGATCTGCACCGGGATGCGGTCCACTTCTTTGGTGCCATCTTTAAAGGTCCACTCTACAATAATAGGCATTACCAGTCCGCCTTTATTGCTGAATGATACTTCATAAAAATGTTTGCCGGCCAATTTCTGTTTGGTGGCATCGTCTGCTGCTTCAACACTGGCAGGAACCGGTACCTGGTAAGTAGCGGTATCATATGGCTCTATGCCGCGGGCGTATCTCCAGTAAAAATCGCGCAGCGTAGTATCCTGGTCGGTCAGGAACTGAATGCTTTTATCGTCGCGGTTGCGTTGTTTTGAGATATCGGGATTGGTAGAACCCATCGGCCGGTCCAGTTTCCTGAAAACAACAGTATCGCCCAATTGTGAAGGCTTTGCATTCAGATCGGCTGTAAAGTATTTTACCGAATCAATGGCCAGATCACAGGGATCGGTACCAAAGAACCAACCTCGCCAGAACCAGTCGAGGTCTTCGCCGGATGCATCTTCCATGGTGCGGAAGAAATCGGCAGGTTCCGGATGTTTAAAGGCCCAGCGGCGTGCATATTCTTTAAAAGCATAGTCGAACAGCTCGCGGCCCATGATGGTCTCCCGTAACATATTCAAACCGGTTGCCGGTTTGGTGTAGGCGTTCGGACCGAAACCGACGATGTTCTCAGAATTCGACATAATAGGTTCCAGCTGGTCTTTGGGCAGTTTCATATAATCAACGATCGCCCAGGCCGGTCCTTTTCCACGAACCGGGAATTTATTATCATACAATTCTTCTGTGAGGTATTCAACAAAGGAGTTCAGGCCTTCGTCCATCCAGCTCCACTGGCGCTCATCACTGTTAATGATCATCGGGAAAAAGTTATGACCTACTTCGTGGATGATCACTCCCAGCATACCATATTTGGTAGCTTCACTGTAGGTGCCATCTTTATCGGTACGGCCATAGTTGAAGCAGATCATGGGGTATTCCATACCATTGGAGGCTTCTACGCTTTGTGCCACCGGGTAGGGGTAGGGGATGGTGAATTTAGAATAACTTTTAATGGTATGCGCCACCGCTTTGGTGGAAAATTTACTGTACAGGCCATACGCTTCTTTGCCGTAAAAGCTCATGCACATTACTTTTTTGCTTTCTACATAGGCAGGCATGGCGTCCCATACGAATTTGCGGGAAGAGGTCCAGGCAAAATCACGCACATTATCGGCTTTGAAGATCCAGGTTTTTTTTGCTTTGCTTTTTTGCGTTTCTGCCTTCTTCGCTTCTTCGAGGGTTACGATCTGCACGGGTTCTTTAGCGGTTGTGGCTTTGGTATAACGCGCCATTTGGGTGGGGGTCAATACCTGCGCATAGTTCTGGCATTCACCAGTGCTGCCCACCATATGATCGGCAGGTACTGTCATCTGCACTTTGAAATTGCCAAAGGTCAAAGCAAATTCGCCGCGGCCGGTGAACTGGTGGTTCTGCCATCCCTGGAAATCGCTGTATACGCACAAACGGGGATACCATTGGGCCATGGTGAACAGGTAATTGCCATCTTCGGGAAAAAATTCGTAGCCGCCGCGGCCGCCATATTTGAAGCGGTCGGCGATCTTGTAATTCCAACTGATATTAAAAGTGAACTTCTGACCGGGTTTTAAGGCCGTGGGCAGTTCAACCCGCATCATCGTCTTGTTAATGGTATACTTCAATGTACTCCCGGCTATATCTGTTATTTTAACAATATTAAAACCATAGCCATTATCTGAATTAGCTTCTTCGAGCCTGTCTACCATTCCGGCATTCAACTCCCGGGGCATGGTGCTGCCGGTTTGATAGTTGGCGTTCTTCGTGGAGCTGTGCTGGTTCTCATCGAGCTGCAACCACAAATAGGTAAGTGTATTGGGTGAGTTGTTAAAATAATTAATGGTCTCGCTGCCGGTTAGCTTCAGGTTCGCCTCATCGAGCTCGCATTTGATATCGTAATCGCAGCGTTGCTGCCAGTACTTAGGACCAGGCGCGCCGCTGGCGGTGCGATATTCGTTGGGGGTTGGCAGTATAGTACCTAACTGCTCGAATTTATTTCCGTGGTTTGAGCCCGGATTGTTCTGTATATTCTGGCCCTGTACGCCCTTATACAGACCTGCTACAGCCAATACCAGAAACAAGAACTGTTTTTTCTGATTCATCATCGTAGTTTTTTTGATATGGGAATCTTTGGTATGCCCAAAATAGTGAAATGACCAAAATTAAGGCAGATGCAGCCTGCAACCACAGCTTTCGTGATAATTTTAATAATTGAACCACCAGGTAAGACAGCAACAAAACCACCAGCACAATGAGCAGCTGCGCTACCTCAATACCAATATTGAAGGCCAGCAGGTCTGCCACCAGATTGTCTTTTCCTTCCATACTGAGGATCGTCTCTGCATAGGCGAGCCCATGGATGAGGCCAAAGAAAAGCGCAAAGAAATAGATGAGGGGCAGCCGCTTTGTTGGTTCTGCTTTGAATTGTGTTATATTATTAACGCAGGTGGCGGCTATGGTAAGCGGAATCAGGAATTCGATCCAGGTGGCATTTACCTGGATATAATTCAGGGCGCTCAACGCCAGCGTCAATGAGTGGCCAATGGTGAAAGCCGTTACCAGCACCACCACTTTTTTCCAGTCCTTCCACAGGTACCGGAGGCATAAAGCGGTTACGAACAGGATATGATCCAGTGCGTCGGGGGTAAGAATGTGCTCAACACCTAATTGAAAATAAATGGTAAAATCCTGCATAGTGCCGAAATGGTGTTAAAATAATTAAGAGATTTGTAACCTTAAAATTTTCATGTTTAATGGTAATACTCCTGTATAAATGGTTGTTCCTGCTGTCGGCTTTCCTGCATGAAGCGGATGTTGTGTTATCGCGCGCCGGGGTCCGTCATCCATTATATGTAAGTGTTACAGAGATTAACCACAATGCAGCGGACAAAAACCTGGAAATAAGCTGTAAGCTTTTTACCGACGATTTTGAGAAAACGCTGGCAAATATTTATCAAACCAGGGTGGATCTTACGGCCCCTGCCAATAAAGCGCTGGCTGATAAAATGGTGATGGAATATATCAAAAGCCATTTGCTGTTGAAGCTCGACAATAAAGCCGTTACCTTGTCATTCGTGGGTTTTGAAAAGGAGAACGATGCGGTATGGAGCTATTTTGAGGTGCAAAATACGGCGGCGCCTAAAAAGATCGACGTTGTAAATACCATCCTCTACGAATCCTTCGATAAGCAAATAAACCTGATGCATGTGACCGTTGGTGGCAACCGCAAAAGTTACCGGCTGAACAATCCTGACAAAGAAGCTTCCTTTCAATTCACCCCCTGACCTTCTAAGGAGGACCTGTATTTCATCAGCTCATTACCAAATCAGCAAATAAGCACATTGCCAATTACACTTCGTCTTCTTCGTTGTCTTCCATTTCTTCTTTAATATCCTCTGAAGGAGTAACAAGCACTTTATCGATGCGCTGGGCATCCATATCAATGATCTCGAATTGAAAATCTTTCCACTCCATGGTATCGCCGATATGTGGTATACGTTCGAGCTGGTGCAGGATAAAGCCTGCCAGGGTGTCGAATTCCTGTTCCACTTCGCTCATCCATTCTGCTTTGGAAAAATAACTCAGGAAATTATAGAAAGGGATCTGGGCATCTACCAGGTAGCTGCCATCCTTGCGCTTTACTATTTCATAGTAATCATCATCTGGTTGTGGCATTTCACCTACGAGGGCCGTTAAAATGTCGTTCAGGGTCACCATTCCCTGCAGGCTTCCATATTCATCTACGATAAAACAGGAGTTCACGCGTTGCTGTTTGAACCTTTCCAGCAGGCGGTAGGCCGTAATGTTCTCCGGTACGAAGAGGGCCGGTTTCATAATGGATTTAAAAGCCGTAAAGTCATTGGTAACATACAGGTCCTTCAATGACACAATGCCTTTGATATTATCCAGGTCCTTATCGCAGATAGGGTATACGGAATGCGGCTCATGAATGATCTTGTCGCGGATGGAATCCTCCGTATCGTTCAGATCGAACCACATGATATCGCTGCGGTGGGTCATGAGCGAGGTGATATTGCGGTCGCTGAGGTGAAAGACCCGTTCAATGATCTCCTGTTCCACTTCCTCAATGGCGCCCTGTTCCGTTCCTTCGCTGATGATGGCTTTAATCTCCTCTTCCGTTACCGAATTGTCGGAAGTGGATTTTACATTCAGGATCTTCAGGAATAAATTACTGGTCTTGTTCAACAACCATACAAAGGGATGGGTAAGCTTTGAAAAGGCCAGTACCGGTAATACCACGATACGGGCGATCTTTTCGGCCTTTATCAAACCGATGCGTTTGGGGATCAGTTCACCGAATACAATAGATAAAAATGTAACGATTATAACAATGATCGTAGTGGCCACTGTTTGGGCATAAGGCCGCAACAATTCAATTCTTTCAATAGAAGGTTCCAGGTATTTGCCAAATCGTTCGCCTGAGTACACACCCGTAAGGATCGCAATAAGGGTAATACCAATTTGTGCCGCCGATAAAAAGATCTCCGGGTTATTGGCCAGGTCCAGGGCCTTGCGGGCTGTGTCATCCCCCTTATTGGCCAGGTTCTCTAACCGGGATTTGCGGGCTGATACCAGGGCTATTTCAGACATTACAAATAAACCATTCAATAAGATCAACGCCAGTAATATGAATATTTCCATTAGCCGGTTGGTTTGGTTAAACTAAGATACTGTAAGCATTCCTATTCGTTTATGAAATAGTTTGCTTAGTAAAAAACCTATTCCGCAACCCAGGAGCGCCCCGCAAAATACATCAAAAGGGTAATGTACCCCTACATAAACCTGGGTATAGGCAATAATAAAGGCCCAAACAAAGAATAGACCGGCCCATTTGCCAATAGCAGGCCGCAAAGTGGCAAAAAAGAACATGGCCTGGGCAAAATGGTTGGTAGCATGGGAAGAAGTAAAACTGCTGCTGCGTGGACAATAATTGATAAAGAATCGCAATTGGGGGCCCATAATTTCATCGCGGCAGGGCCTTGTTCTTATAATGAATGGTTTTATGAGCTGACTGCTGATCAGGTCGCTCAGGGCGGCGCACAAAATGACGCCCATGACCCACCACCAGCCTTTGATGCCGAAATTACCGGTCACAAACAAGAGCAGGAACAGGTAGAGGGGTACCCAGGTAAGGGTCTCGCGCATAAAGGGCAGTACCGTATCTAAGAAAGAAGTGCTCCAGTCCTGGTTAATATGGGTGATCAGCCATGCATCAAAGGGCTGAATTAGTTGCCAAAATGTTAATAGGAAGGCGGGTGGATCAACAATCATAATTGCAAAAATAAATACTATAATTTTAGGTCTTATTTGTTATTTACAACGTATGGCGAAAATTCCTAAACTGATCCGGTGGATACTATGGACTGGCCTGATCTTCCTTATTTTATTCACGCTCATGAGGCTGGGGTTATTTATTCTTTCAGACCAGCAAAGTTATGGTCTTACCCAATTGGGCGGGGCTTTTTTCCTGGGTTTGCGGTATGACCTCCGCATGATCTCGTGGTTACTGGTGGCAATGCTTGTATTGGGCAGTATACCGGTGCTGCATCCTTTTTCGAGCAGCAGGGGCAAGAAATTCTGGATGATCACCCTGGGAGCGGTCACTTTATTTGTACTTTTCTTCTTTTCCGTTGATTTTGCACATTATGCCTACCTCGAACAGCGGCTCAATGCCAGTGTATTGAATTACCTGGAAGATGCCCGTATTTCGATGGGCATGGTATGGCAATCATATCCCATTATAAGGATGGTGCTGGGCGTATTGCTGTTTGCCGCCCTGCTGATTTGGGTCTTACACCGCACGCACCGCAAGGTGGGCAAGCAATCCTTTATGGGAACAAGACGCAGCCGCATTATTTCTTTTGCCATCTGCTTTCTGCTTTGCGGCTTTTTTATTTTCGGCAGGTTCGATCAATATCCCTTGCGCTGGAGCGATGCTTTTGCGCAGGGCAGCGATTATAAAGCTTACCTGGCCCTGAACCCCTTTGAAAGCTTTTTCAGCACGCTCAAGTTCAGGCACAGCACCTATGATGAAAAAAAGGTGAAGGCTTTTGCCCCGGTGATCGCCGAGCATTTCAATATTCCGCCAAATGCTCCTTTCCCTGCAGCTTTTACCCGCACGGTAACACCGCGGCCGGGCGCTTTGACCACACAACCCAATATTGTGCTGGTGATTTGTGAATCGTTCAGCGCCTATAAAAGCTCCATGTATGGCAATCCATTGAATACCACGCCCTTTTTTGACAGCTTATGCCGGCAGGGCATCTTTTTCGACCGTTGTTTTACGCCTACTTATGGCACGGCCCGCGGGGTATGGGCAACGGTCACGGGTACACCCGATGTGGAAATGCCTAAAACGGCCAGCCGCAACCCGGCCGCCGTTAACCAGCATACCATCATCAACGATTTTACAGGCTATGAAAAATTTTACTTTTTGGGCGGAAGCACCAGCTGGGCCAATATCCGTGGCGTGCTCACCAATAATATAGATGGACTTCATTTGTACGAGCAGGAAGATTATACCGCAGAAAAGATCGATGTGTGGGGCATCAGTGATAAGAACCTGTTCCTGGAAGCCAATAAAGTGCTGGCCCAGCAGCAAAAGCCATTTTTCGCCATTATTCAAACGGCCGATAACCACCGGCCATATACGATTCCGGAAGAAGACCTCAAGGAGTTTAAAAAGATCCAGGCGCCGGCTGATTCGCTGGCTAAATATGGCTTTGAATCCCTGGCCGAGATGAACGCTTTCCGTTACACCGATTTCGGGTACCAGAAATTTATGGAAGCTGCCCGTAAGGAGAAATATTTCAACAATACCATTTTTGTGTTCATTGGCGATCATGGCATTCCCGGCAATGCCGATGCGCTCTTCCCGAAATCCTGGACGGCCCAGCGGCTCACTACCATGCATGTGCCATTGTTGTTCTATGCGCCGGGACTGCTAACGCCCCGCCGCATCAATACCATCAGTTCGCAAACCGATGTGTTGCCTACCATCGCGGGGCTCTGCAATATGAAATATACCAACAGTACGCTTGGTAAAGATCTGCTTGATTCCACCACCAAAGGCTTTGCTTTTATTTTTGACCCGGATAACAGCATGACCGGCGTGGTGAAAGGTGATTATCTGTACCGCAAGCAACTGGTGACAAAAAAAGCGGAGCTGGTTTCCATTATCAACAATGAGCCTGTTCCGGATGATGCCGAACATGCTGCCATTGCGCATGAGATGCAGGTGCTTACCGATGCTTTGTATGAGACGGCGAAGTATATGTTGCTCAATAATAAGAAAGGAGGGAAGTAAGAGCAATGTGCTGATATGCTGATTTGCTGATGTGCTGATGCCTGAACGCTGAGCAATGTGCTGATGTGCTGATGTGCTGATTTGCTAATATGCTGATGTGCTGATGCCTGAACGCTGAGCAATGTGCTGATGTGCTGATTTGCTAATATGCTGATGTGCTGATGCCTGACCGCGCAAGCTGTATTTCATTAGCACATTAGCACATCAGCAAATTAGCTAATTCTTCTCCGCTATCATGATCATCCGCGGGGACTGCTTAATATCGTAAGCGTTCAGATGATAGTCGCCATACACCTCCTTTAGCTGCAGGTCGTAAAAAGCAAACATATCGTTGAAATCGCCGAGAGAGAATTTGGCCACTTTCTCGGTGAATTCCAGCGGAGCGTCCAGCGCTTCGTCTTCGATCTCTATCTTTTTATAGAAATGCGTTTCATCGAACCATTTAGTAAGGTAATAGGTAACATCCTCTATTACCTTTTCCTGTTTGTGCACCAGGTGGTCTTCGGCAAAATGCACGTTCAGGTAATCAATTACGAGGGTGCCGCCATGCACGAGGGAGCCGGCAATGGTCCGGATGGCGTTGTAATGTTCACGTTCCGTTCGGAAATAGCCGAAGCTGGTGAAAAAGTTGAAAGCGTAGTCGAAATAATTGATCCAGAAAGGCAGGCGCATATCATGTTCAAAAAATTGCAGGTGGCCATTTTCCAGCCGGCGGGCGATGCTGATGCTGTCGGGAGCCAGGTCGATACCGGTAACATCATAACCTTTCGATGCCAGGAATTTCGCATGGCGGCCGCGGCCGCAGCCCACATCCAGCAGCTTTGACCGTTCAGCCGGTTGCAGTTTCCCGAGCAACCTGGTCATAAAGGCAGCCGCTTCCTGGTCGTCGTGTTCAAAGTATAATTTATGGTAATAAGGCGAATTGAACCACTCTTTAAACCAGTTGCTGCTGTTGAACATGGGTATTGAAAGTTTACACAAAAGTAGGGCCTAAGGATTTTTGATTTTGAGATTTCGAGATTTCTGATTTTGGGATTTTGGGATTTTGGGATTTTGGGATTGCGCGGGGGCGCGGCGCTTAAGCAAATGGTGAAATCCTGAATGAGAAATCTGAAATCGCATAACCGGTTGATAAGCTAATAATTATTCATTGTTTTCCACATCCCGCAACTCATATCTGAAATGTCTTTAATTTTCACTTATCTTCACTTTTCTTATTCCCGATCCTGTAAAATACCTGAATCTGGTACTCCCTGCTAACGGCCAAACACTTATTTTTGTAATTATTACTGTTAAACCCTGTTATTGTGGCATTGATTAAAAGTATATCAGGTATTCGTGGAACGATCGGAGGTAAAACCGGAGAAAATCTCACTCCCCTTGATGTGGTAAAGTTTTCCGCCGCCTTTGGTAGTTGGGTGCTTGAAAAAAATTCGGGCAATAAAATTGTTATCGGCCGCGATGGCCGGATCAGCGGCGCTATGGTACAGCAACTAGTAGTTAGTACGCTAACAGGGCTGGGCATAGACGTGGTTGACATTGGTTTGTCTACCACCCCAACCGTTGAAATGGCGGTTGTTTGGGAAAAAGCAGCCGGTGGAATTATCATTACCGCCAGCCATAATCCCAAAGAATGGAATGCATTAAAGCTGCTGAACGAACACGGTGAATTCATCAGTGGGGCCGATGGCGCGCTGGTGCTGCAAAAAGCCCAGGAGGAAGATTTTAATTTTGCTTCGGTAGATAAGCTGGGCACTTACTCAGTCAACGAAACCTACATACAAAAGCATATTGATGTCATTGTGAACTATCCGCTGGTAGATGTTGAAAGCATCCGCCAGAAACAATATAAAGTGGTAGTGGATGTAGTGAACTCAACCGGGGCGCTGGCTATTCCGCCACTGTTGACCGCACTGGGCATTGAAGAGGTGATCGTCTTGAATGAAGAGATCACCGGTAAGTTTGCCCATAATCCGGAGCCATTACCAGAAAACCTTACCGCGTTAAGCGCGGCGGTACGTAAGCACAAGGCCGATCTGGGCATTGCAGTTGATCCTGATGTGGATCGCCTTTGTTTTGTTTGTGAAGACGGCAGCATGTTCGGCGAAGAATATACCCTGGTGGCGGTGGCCGATTACGTACTGAGCAAAAAAGTAGGTAATACAGTGAGCAATATGAGCAGCACCAAGGCGCTGAAAGAGATCACCATCAAACATGGCGGAGAATATTATCCTTCTGCTGTAGGCGAGGTGAATGTGGTGAATAAAATGAAAGAAGTAGGGGCGGTCATTGGCGGCGAAGGCAATGGGGGCATCATTGTTCCCGACCTGCATTATGGCCGTGATGCGCTCATCGGGATCGGCTTATTCCTGAGCTCCCTGGCTACCCATAAAAACGGCATCCGCTCCTTCAGGACCCGGTACCCCGATTATTTCATCTCAAAGAATAAGATCGAGCTGCAGAACGGCATCGATGTGAAAGAGATCTTTGAGAAGATAAAAACCAAATACAAGAACCAGCCCGTGAATACGGAAGACGGTTTAAAGATAGAATTTGATAGTGACTGGGTTCACCTACGTACATCGAATACCGAGCCCATTATCCGGATCTATGCAGAAAGCAGCTTTGAAACAACAGCCAATAATATTGCGCTTCGGTTGATGCATGATATTAAGGAGTTTTTGTAGTCGAGCATTCCGATGGTGTAATAACCGGTTTAAGTCTTGCAAAAAACACCGGCTTCTTTTGAAAAATATCAGTCGAACTGCGTAATTTTTTGAACATTTAATGGTGTACGATTGTTTTTGATGGTAAGCGTGTAATTCAGGTACGGTAAAAAATCTTTTCAAATATTTTTTTCAATTTTGCTCCGCTCTTTGCGGAGCTTTTTTATTTAAACAAAACTACATGTCAAGTCTGCCTACACGCATTTACTTAGATAATGCTGCAACAACGCCGCTCGACCCCGCGGTGCTGGAGGCTATGATGCCTTACTTTACCGAAAAGTTTGGTAACCCGTCTTCCATTTATTCTTATGGACGGGAAAGCCGGCTGGCTATTGAAACCGCCCGGAAGACCGTAGCAAAGATCCTGAATGCACATCCGGCCGAGATCTTCTTCACCTCCGGCGGAACAGAAAGTTCCAATACGGCTATCAGCGCGGCGATCCACGACCTGGGCTGCCGTCATATCATTACTTCGCCGATCGAACACCATGCCACTTCGCACACGGTAGAACATTTATACCGCCACAGTGAAGCGGCTTTGAGTTTTGTAAAGCTGCTGCCCAATGGGCATATTGATATGGAAGACCTGGAGCGGCTGCTGGCAGGCAGCACCGAAAAATGCCTGGTCACCCTCATGCATGCCAATAATGAAATAGGTAATATGCTCGACCTGCATGCAGTGGGTAACCTCTGTAAAATGTATGGCGCCATCTTTCATTCCGACACGGTGCAAACCGTTGGGCATTTCCCCTTCGACCTGCGGAATACCCCTGTGCATTTTATCACCGGCGCCGGTCATAAGTTCCATGGGCCAAAAGGCGTAGGCATCCTGTATATAAATGAAAATGTAAAGATCAAACCATATATCCACGGAGGCGCGCAGGAACGCAATATGCGGGCCGGAACCGAAAACCTCTATGGTATTGTGGGTTTTGCCAAAGCTCTTGAGCTGGCTGCCGAACGTTACGAAGCAGACAGCAGCTATATTAAAGAGCTGAAAATATATATGATGGAGCAGGTGAAAAAGGCCGTGCGCGGCGTTTCCTTCAATGGAGATCCTTTGGGCCGAAGCCTTTACACCGTCCTGAGCGTTTCATTCCCCAAAACAGAGAAGTCAGAAATGATCCTGTTTAACCTGGATATGAATAATATTTGTGTCAGCGGCGGCAGTGCCTGCACCAGCGGGGCCGACCAGGGCTCACATGTTATTCGCGCTATCAATAATAATCCCAACCAGGTTACAGTGCGCTTTTCATTCAGTAAACATAATACCAAAGAAGAAATTGATCTTGTGGTGGAGAAACTGAAGGACATGATCTAGCCTTCATGCCTCCCTCCGGTTTTGGTTACCAATACGGCTCTTTTGCTATCAAATAAGAATAGACGTCCCGAGAGATCGGGATGTCTTTTTTTATATATATCCGGTGCGAAAAAATCTTTTAACTTACCGGTAAAATGCGGCATTGGCCGCTTACCGGTAAATATATGGATGTTATCATCGGCGTTGATATTGGAACATCAGGCACCAAAGCCATTGCTTATAGCCATGCAGGAAAGGTGATCGCGAATACCTATGTGTCGTACAATCCGGTCCCGGGCAAACCCGGCTATCATGAGCTGGATGTAGATGTACTGTACAATGCCGTTATCAGCTGTATTGAAGGAACAGCGCAGCAAATAACTGCCGGGGCGGCTAAGATCACCGGCATTTGTTTTAGTGCCGCCATGCATAGTTTGATAGCGGTAGATGCCGACGGCCAGCCGCTCACCCATGTGATTACCTGGGCCGATGCCCGCAGTGCTGCTTATGCAAACGCCCTGAAGCAGTCAGCAGCCGGCAGGGAGATCTATCGTCATACGGGCACACCGATCCATCCTATGTCGCCCCTCTGTAAGATCATGTGGTTGCGGGATCATGAACCAGCGCTCTTTGCAGTTACCCACAAATTCATTTCCATCAAGGAGTTTGTCTTTCACCGTTTCTTCGGCGAATACCTGGTCGATTTCTCCATTGCTTCTGCTACCGGCTTATTCGACATCTTTCATAAAACATGGTATGAACCGGCGCTGGCAGCAGCCGGCATTACGCCTGCTCGTTTATCCCAGCCCGTGCCCACCACCCATGTTGTATCAAGACAGCAAAAGCCCTTTCCGGAAAGATTACATCTGGTAGCTGATGCACCGTTTATCATTGGCGCGAGCGATGGCTGTTTGGCTAACCTGGGCAGCCATGCCACAGAGCCCGGTGATCTCTCGATCACCATTGGTACCAGCGGCGCCGTGCGCATGATGGCCAGCGAACCGGCCTGGGATAAACAGGAGCGGATCTTCAATTATATTCTTACCAACGAGCGCTATGTTTCCGGTGGCGCTATCAATAATGGCGTTGTATTATTGAAATGGTATACCGAAAAATTTTTACACAAACCTTTTGCCAGTGCCAAAGACCTGCAATGGTTTGTAGAGCAGGCGGCACAGGCGCCGGCTGGCGCCGATGGATTATTATTCCTGCCTTACCTGCTCGGAGAGCGGGCGCCCATCTGGGATGCTGTGGCAAAAGGGGTATTTTTCGGGGTTCAAGCCGGTCATACACAGGCGCATTTTATGCGTGCAATTATCGAGGGAATCAATTATGCATTGTACCAGGTGGCCAGTTCGGTGCAGGAAACCATAGGTGCTATACAACATATATATGCGAGCGGTGGTTTTATCAATGCACCGTTATGGTTGCAATGGTTAACTGATCTGTTTGGAAAAGAGATCCTGGTGATCAATAATGACGACGCTTCCTCTGCAGGCGCCGCCCTGCTTGGTTTGCAGGCCCTCCGGCTGCCTGAGGGCAGGAGGGTGTCGCCTGAATTCCACATGCAGCAGCATTATCTGCCCGATATGGTGATGCATGACCGCTATCAGCGTTATTATAACGTGTTTGCAGGATTGTATAACAAGGTTAAAACAGACCTGCACACCTTGGATGCCATCCGGGCATCGGAAGTGTAATTTCTAAATTATTGAGTTGCAGGAGCTTTAAACCCTTTAACATTTTATTTTAAATAAGGGGCACAACTGGCATATTTTTTAAAGTATATACAGTGAAGGGTTGCACAACTCTACCTTTCAAATCGCTGTGGTTAAGTTAAAACAAGTCATACCGCCAGAAGGCGGATGATCGCGCTGTCCGCCAGCGGCGGACAGCTTTTTTATTTTCATACCGGCTGCCATTGATCCCAAATCATGGGCTATTAAGGGGAATAGTTGTAAATTCACCCGAATCCCTTAATAGAAGCCAGTATGAACCAACTAACTGCAGTCAAGAAGCGGGTGCAATCCATTGACATCCTGCGCGGCATTGTAATGATCATTATGGCCCTCGATCATGTGCGCGACTATTTTCATTTAGATGCATTTCAAAATGACCCGCTTAATCCTGCTACAACGACACCCATTTTATATTTTACCCGCTGGATCACACATTTTTGTGCACCTACATTTGTCTTTCTAGCCGGAACTTCGGCTTACCTCATAGGAACAAGGAAAAGCAAAGCCGACCTGAGCAGTTTTCTGATAAAACGCGGCTTCTGGCTTGTGCTAATAGAAGTGGTTATAATAACCCTGGGCTGGACCTTCAATCCTTTTTATAATACCATAATCCTTCAGGTAATATGGACCATCGGTATTAGTATGGTATTTCTTGGCCTGGCTGTGCGTTTACCCTACTGGGTTATTTTTACGGTAGGGGCCTTGATCGTATTCGGGCATAATATACTTGACTATCCCGAGGCCGCCCGTAAAAATGATGTTGGCTTCTTATGGGACTTACTGCACAACGGTCGTTTTGATACCTATACCTATGCCCCGGGCCGGATCCTGATCATTGCCTATGCCTTTCTTCCCTGGCTGGGTATTATGCTGATGGGTTATTGTGCAGGCAGATTATTTGAACCGATCGTAGATGCGGGACAGCGGCAAAAGAAATTGCTGCTGATTGGGCTGGCATTGATTGCTGCATTTGTGGTGCTGCGGTTAATGAACAATTATGGCGATCCTTTTCCCTGGACGGAGCAGCCAACCGGTTTAGGCAGTTTTCTCGCGTTCATGAACGTACAAAAGTATCCGCCTTCATTGATGTATACCTGTATTACCATAGGCCCTGCACTGATTATGCTGGCCCTGCTGGAAAATGTGCAGAACCGGTTTACCGGATGGGTGAAAGTATTTGGCCGGGTGCCTTTCTTCTATTACGTAGCACATATTTACCTGATACACCTGGCAACGGTTATTGCGTTCTATATCGAGGGATATGGAAAAAAGGATATTGTAGGGCCAACCCCTTTTCTGTTCAGGCCGGTGCAGTTTGGTTATGATCTGTTGACGGTTTATATCCTGTGGGTGCTGCTTATTTTGCTGTTATATCCTTTATGCCGCTGGTATAATAACTACAAGAGTACACACACGCAATGGTGGTTGAGCTATTTGTAATGGTCAATGGTGAATGGTGAATGGTCAATGGCTTTGAAATGTTTACAATTTTCGGTTATGACCGGTAACTGGTAACCGGTAACTGTATATCATTATCACATTATCGAATCATCACATTATCACATTATTTCACCATGTTCTTTATCTCATTCAACTTCATCAAAGCTTCTACAGGTGTCAGTCTATTGATGTCTATATCCTGCAGCATTTTTCGAATGCCGTCGAAGGTTTCGCTATGGGCGTCAAAAATAGAGAGCTGTACTTTCTGGGTGTCTGCCTGTTTTACCTGTTCGGCCAGTTTGTTCTTTACGGTAGCAGCAGGCTGGTCTTCATGCTTCTTTTCCAGCAGCTTCAAGATCTCGTTCGCCCGTTCAATAAGGGCCGGCGGCATGCCTGCCATTTTTGCTACATGAATACCAAAACTATGGGTACTGCCGCCGGGCGCCAGTTTACGCAGGAAAATGATCTTGTTGCCCACTTCTTTATTGGTGATATGGTAATTCCTTACGCGCGCCATTTTGTTTTCCAGTTCATTCAGCTCGTGATAATGCGTTGCAAACAGTGTTTTCGGCGCCTGCGGAGCCTGGTGCAGGTATTCAGCAATGCTCCAGGCAATGGAAATGCCATCGTAGGTAGAAGTACCGCGGCCGATCTCATCGAGTAATATTAAACTGCGGCTGGAAATATTATTGATGATGCTGGCTGTTTCATTCATTTCCACCATGAAGGTCGATTCGCCGCCGCTTAAGTTATCGGATGCGCCAACACGGGTGAATATTTTATCGGTCAGTGGAATGCGGGCGGCAGTGGCTGGCACAAAACTGCCCATATGGGCCATCAGCGTAATAAGGGCGGTTTGGCGCAATATGGCGCTTTTACCGCTCATGTTAGGCCCGGTAAGAATGATCACCTGTTGCGCAGCAGGGTCAAGCAAAATATCATTGGAAATATAGGGTTCGCCCACCGGCAAATTTCGTTCGATCACCGGATGGCGGCTCTCTTTCAGATCAAGCACGGCCTCTTCGTGCAGCTCGGGTTTTTTATAATTGTAATGAAGGGCATTGTGGGCAAAACACAAAAGGCAATCGAGCACTGCCATTACATGACCATTTACCTGCATGGGCGCAATATAATCCTGTAATTCCAGCAGCAGCTTTTCATAGATGTCGAGCTCAATAGCCAGGATCTTTTCTTCCGCGCCGGTTATTTTTTCTTCATATTCTTTCAGCTCGGTGGTGATATACCGTTCGGCATTGGCCAGCGTTTGCTTGCGCATCCATTCTGCAGGCACTTTATGTTTGTGCGAATTGGTTACCTCGAGGTAGTAACCAAACACATTGTTGAAACCGATCTTTAAAGATGAGATGCCTGTTTTCTCCGATTCCTTTTGTTGCAGCTGTACCAGGTATTCCTTGCCATTGGTAGCGATGTTGCGCAGCTCATCGAGCTCGGCGTGGATCCCGTTCTGGATGGCGCCGCCTTTGGCCGCCATGGCGGGTGGGTTATCAATGATCTCTTTGGTGATCTTTTCTTCAATATAGCGGCAGCCGTTCAGGGAATCGGCCAGGCGTTTCAGATATTCATTCGGGCTATTGCTGCAGATCTGTTTTATCTCTTCAATATGGCGCAGGCCTCGGGCAATTTGCAACACCTCGCGTGGGTTGATCTTCTTTAAAGGGATCTTGCTCACCAGCCTTTCAATATCGCCGCATTGTTTGATGTGCTGCGTGAGTTTGGCCCGCAGGTCAACTTCTTTTATAAAGAACTCAACCAGGTTCAGCCTTTCGTTGATGCGGGTAATGTCTTTTAATGGCAGTAAGATCCAGCGTTTCAGCAAACGGGCGCCCATGGGCGAGACCGTATTGTCGAGCACTTTGTGCAAGTTGTTCCCTTCACCATTACCGTTACTGATGAGTTCCAGGTTACGAATGGTGAAGCGGTCCATCCACAAGTGATCATCGCGATCGATGCGCTGGATACTCGTGATATGCTGCAGGTTGGGATGTTCGGTATCTTTCAGGTAATGTAAGACCGCGCCCGCAGCTACAATACCCAGGTGCAGTTCTTCCACCCCGAATCCTTTAAGGGAATGGGTATTGAAATGTTTCAGCAGGCTCTCTGTAGCATAAGCTTCGTCGAAGATCCAGCTTTCCATCGTATAGGTATAGAAGCGGGAACCAAATACCTCTTTGAAATGCTTTTGAAAGCTGCGCTGAAAGATCACTTCAGCCGGCTTAAGTGTTTGCAGCAATTTATCGATGTATTCTGCATTGCCTTCGGCTACAAAAAACTCACCGGTAGAAATATCGAGAAAGGCGATGCCCGCCTGTTCCTCGGTAAAATGAATGCCGGCCAGAAAATTATTGCTGTTATGCTCCAGCATTTTATCGTTGGTGGCCACGCCCGGCGTCACCAGCTCCGTAACACCGCGTTTCACAATGCCTTTGGCGGCTTTGGGATCTTCAAGCTGGTCGCAGATGGCCACCCGGTAACCGGCCCGCACCAGTTTATGCAGGTAGGTATCGAGTGAATGGTGGGGAAAGCCGGCCAGTTCGCTGCTGAAAGCCGCTCCATTGTTTCTTTTGGTGAGGGTAATTCCCAGCACCTGCGAAGCAATAACGGCATCCTCGCCAAAAGTTTCATAAAAATCACCTACCCTGAACAGCAGTACAGCATCCGGATACCGTTGTTTGATGGCCCGGTGTTGCTGCATTAATGGAGTTTCTGTAGTGGCTTTTGACATGGAGGGCAAATATAAAAGGTTTGACTTCCGTTTACATATGCCTCCGCTGGGATGTGGAGAACTTGGGGAAGAAAAACGATTACTCGATTTCTGATTTCTGATTTCGAGATTGCGAGATTTGCTCAATATGGCAATCTCCAATTTATTCTAAATCTCAAAATCTCAAAATCCCCAAATCTCAAAATCCCCAAATCCCAAAATCCCCAAATCGCCGAAATCTCAAAATCGCGCAATCCCGCAATCCAACATCTTCCCTCTGGCGCCTGAACCAAATTCAGCCTATCTTTGCTCCCATGCGCAAGCTGAGTATGGACGAGCTGAACCGTAAATCGGTTCATGAATTTAAGGAAGCCGAAAAAATGCCTGTTGTGGTGGTGCTGGATAATATCCGCAGTATGCATAATGTAGGCAGTGTTTTCCGCACTGCCGATGCTTTTTTATTACGCGGCATTTACCTCTGCGGTTATACGCCGCAACCGCCGCACCGCGATATTCACAAAACAGCTCTGGGCGCTACCGAAACGGTGGAATGGAAATATGCCGAAACAACGGTGGAAGCAGTACAAAAGCTGAAAGCAGACGGTTACCTGGTGTATGCGGTAGAACAGGTGGAAGCAAGCATTCCCTTAAACCGCTTCGATATGAACCAGCAAAGGGCAGTGGCCGTTGTTTTTGGCAACGAAGTGACGGGGGTAGAGCAGGAAGTGATCAAATTATGCGATGGCTGCATTGAAATTCCACAGTTGGGCATGAAACATTCATTGAACATTTCCGTGGCGGCCGGTATTGTGTTGTGGGAGCTGGTGAGGCGAAATGTGATAATTAGCTGATTTGCGGTCGTCAATCGAATTCCGGCGGGTTAGATCGCAGATTAACCTCAAAAATGGCTAACCATTCATGATTGACGATTGCCGATTCAAAATTGTTCATGCCGATCCGCTCATCCCGGCTAAGCCGGACCGAGAACTTTAATACATTTAACATTCAATATTCGATATACAAACAATGAGCACCGTTAAGAAATACCTCAGCCTGATAAAATTTTCGCATACCATTTTCGCGATGCCCTTTGCCATGATCGGGTTTATGCTGGGCGTTTTTGCCCTGATGAATCCGGGCATAACCGAAGCCAGAAGATCCATTGGCCGGCAAGGGGAGTTTGTTAGCACCGTTTTCAGGTTCACCCCCAACTATTCCCGCCTGGCATTATTATTCGCCCTCGTATTGCTTTGCATGATCTTCGCCCGCAGCGCCGCCATGGCCTTTAACCGCTACCTCGACCGCCACTTCGATGCACAAAACCCCAGAACGGCCATCCGTGAAATTCCGGCCGGTATTTTAAAAGCCAACAATGTTTTGTGGTTCACTATTATCTGCAGTATATTGTTTGTGCTGTGCACTTACTTTATTAATCGCATTTGTTTCTTTCTGTCGCCGGTAGCCCTGTTTGTGATCTTATTTTACAGTTATACAAAACGATTTACGCCGCTCTGCCACCTGGTGCTGGGACTGGGTTTATCACTGGCGCCTATTGGCGCCTACCTGGCGGTGACCGGGGCTTTTGCCTGGTTACCGATCCTGTTTTCACTCACAGTCATCTTCTGGGTAAGCGGCTTCGATATCATCTATGCCTTGCAGGATGAGGAGTTCGATAAATCGAAACAATTGTATTCCATTCCCGCCTGGCTGGGTAAAAAGAAAGGGTTGCGCGTATCGGAGCTCTTACATGTGTTGAGCGCTGCCTGCGTTATTGCCGCCGGTATATATGGTGAGTTTAACTGGCTGTACTGGATAGGCGTTGTCATTTTTGTAAGCATGCTCTTGTACCAGCATTCGATCGTTAAACCAACCGACCTGCGCCGGGTGAACCTGGCCTTTATGACCGCCAATGGTATTGCCAGTGTGGTGTTTGCCGTGTTTGTGATCAGTGATCTGTTTGTTGGATGATTATAATCGCAGGTTACAGGATACAAGTTACAGGTTACAGGGTGCAGGAAAATTCAGTTACCGGTTACCGGTTTCCTGTCACCGGGCAAATTAAAATTATATTAGGTACAGGTTACATGTTACAGGTTATAAGGTACAGGAAAATTCAGTTACCGGTTACCGGTTTCCTGTCACCGGGTACAAATCAAAAGCATATTAATCAGGTACAGGTTACATGTTACAGGTTACAGGGTGCAGGAAAATTCAGTTACCGGTTACCGGTTTCCTGTCACCGGGCACAAATCAAAGGCATATTAATCAGGTACAGGTTACATGTTACAGGTTACAGGGTGCAGGAAAATTCAGTTACCGGTTACCGGTTTCCTGTCACCGGGCACAAATCAAAAGCATATTAATCAGGTACCCGTTACATGTTACAGGGTACAGGATACAAGTTACAAGTTACAGGAAGCAGGGATCTGGGAAGAGATGCCCTGGAACCTGAAACCTGAAACCTGGAACTGCCAGTTATAAACAAAGAATTTTTAATTTTTGAATGGCTCGCATACTATCCATAGACTACGGTAAAAAACGCACCGGCCTGGCCGTTACCGATCCATTGCAGATCATTGCAACGGGATTAACAACGGTAGAAACGCCGAAACTCATCCCCTTCCTGAAAGATTATTTCCAAAAAGAAGCCGTAGAACTGATCATTATGGGCGAACCCAAGAACTGGGACGAAACCGATACCCACGCCACACCGCTGGTTAAAAAAGCGGTAGAGCGGCTGAAAAAGGAATTTCCCGCCATTCCCATAAAAATGGTCGATGAACGCTATACCTCAAAAATGGCTTCACAGGCAATGATCGATATGGGGCTGAAGAAAAAGCAAAGGCAGAACAAAGCCCTGGTAGACGAAATCGCCGCCACCATCATGCTGCAGGAATACTTACGCAGTATTAGCTGATTATCAATGAATAATAGGGGCTAAATGGCCAATGGCGCCAGTGGAAATGAGATAGCCATTACAGGTTACAATTGTCAGGTTACGGGGAAAAGCGTACCCTGTACAGCTAAAAAGGTAAGCAGCCGGTTGCCGTAATTTAGGCAAATGAGCTTTGTACTCTGAAACTTGAAACCTGTAACTAGTAAACCGGCAACTGATAACCGGTAACAGGCAACAGCCTTCAGCCACTCAGTTTTTATAAGTAACTTTGCACCCTAATTTTATTCAAAAGGAAAAAGATACCATGATATTACCGATCGTAGCATACGGGGCTGAAATTCTGAGGACCAAGGGTAAGGAGATCACTCCCGACTATCCCAATTTATCAAAGCTGATAGCTGATATGTGGGAGACCATGTATGCCAGCAGCGGGGTAGGACTGGCAGCACCGCAGATCAACAAGGATATTCGTTTATTTGTCGTTGACAGTGCGCAGATCTTCGAGAACCAGGAAGAAGATGAAAAAGGGAAGTACCCCGATGAGCCGGGCATTAAACAGGTATTTATAAATGCCCGGATAAAAGAATTGAATGGGGAAGAATGGGCTTATAATGAAGGCTGCTTAAGCATTCCCAAGATCAGGGAAGATATCATGCGCAATGAGACGGTAACACTTTCTTATGTAGACGAAAATTTCGTTCCGCAGGAAAAGACCTTCAATGGCATTACCGCCCGCATCATTCTGCATGAATACGACCATATAGAAGGCAAATTATTTATTGATTACCTGAAGCCATTGAAGAAAAAAATGCTGCGTGGCAAACTCGACGATATCTCGAAGGGCAAGGTAAGGGCCGATTACAAAATGATCTTCCCTAAATAGTGTCGTATGTTAGCGGTTAGCTGGCGTGTACTCATTCTGCTGTTTGTTTCCGGTTCGCTTTATGCGCAGGACTCCCTGGTGCAGTACCAGAATAAAGCGGTTACCTTGAAAGAAGTTGTAGTGCGCAACAACCTGAACGTGCATGCTTTTATTGAACGCATTAAGAACGATACTACTTTTTACAAAGCATTCCGCAACCTGAAAGTGCTTGGTTATACATCACTGAATGACATCAGGATGCTGGGAAAAAAAGAACAGGTGACCGCTTCTTTGTACAGCCGCACCCGGCAGCATGTAAATAATGGCTGCCGTTATACCCAGGTGCTGGAAGAGCGAACCAGCGGCGATTTTTACGATAAACATCATCAATACAACTATTATACAGCCGGCATGTATGCCGGTTTGTTTTTTGCGGCCGATACCATTTGCGGCGAAACCAATATTGTAAAAAATGCCGGTTTCAGCACCCAGGGTAAGAGCGGACTGGCAAAACACAAAGAGCAGCTGAAAATGTTGTTCTTTAATCCCGGTAAAAAGATCCCCGGCATTCCCTTCATTGGCAATAAAGTGGCGCTCTTCGATGAAGATGTGGCCGAACGCTATGATTTCACCATCGATATGGAAGCCTTTAAAGGAGAGATGTGTTATGTATTCTCCTGTAAACCGCGGGCTGATCTGCCCGAAGGTGAAAAGGACAAGATCGTAGTAAATAATATGACCACCTGGTTCCGCATAGATACCTGGGAAATTGTCGCGCGCAATTATGACCTCAGCTACAATGCCGGCGTATACGATTTTGACGTGCGCATGGAAGTAGAGCTCACGAAGTTTGGCAACTACCTAGTACCCAAATTGCTTCGGTACAATGGAAATTGGGACGTCGTTATGAAGAAACGCGAACGATCTGTGTTTACAGCTACACTTTTTGATTTTAGCCAAAGTGAGTAATGTATTGAATGTGATAATTTGATAATTCGATAATGTGATAAATGGAATACAATTTCCTGTTCGGTTCAAGGACTTTATAATGTTATCGGCACTCCCGAAAGCGAATTAATCAGCACATTAGCACATTAGCAAATTAGCCAATCATTACATTATAGATCTCGTCTTGGCATAGCCCCTCCACTTTTCGAACAACTGCTGCATATCCTCTGGCATTTCGCTGTTGAATACAACTTCCTTGCGCGTACGCGGATGAATAAAACCGATCGTTTTGGCGTGTAAGGCATGCCGTGGGCAAATGGCAAAACAATTATCAACGAACTGTTTGTATTTGCTGAAAACAGTTCCTTTTACAATTCTGTCGCCCCCGTATAATTCATCATTGAAGAGGGGATGGCCCAGGTGTTTCATATGCACGCGGATCTGGTGGGTGCGGCCTGTTTCCAGCTCACATTGAATAATGGTCACATAACCCAGTCGTTCCAGTACTTTGTAATGGGTAACTGCATCTTTACCATAATCACCATCCGGGTAGGCGTCGAATATTTTGCGAAAGCGCTGGTGGCGGCCGATATGGGCCCGAACGGTGCCGCTGTCTTCGGCAACATCGCCCCAGACCATGGCCACATACTGGCGGTGAATGGTATGATCGAAGAATTCTTTGGCGAGGCAGGTCACCGCTTTTTCGGTTTTTGCCAGCACCATTAAACCACTGGTATTTTTATCGATGCGATGCACCAGGCCGAAGCGGGGCAGGGTATCGGCAGAGATATCGCTGTTCTGCTGCTGTAAATGCCAGGCAACGCCATTGATGAGCGTACCGCGTGGATTGCCGCTGGCAGGATGCACGACCAGTCCCACCGGTTTATTGATGATCAGGATATCAGTGTCCTCGTAAACGATATTCAAAGGCATTTGTTCCGGGATGATCTCTTCGCCATGCATTTCCTTATCGGAATACACGATAATCTCTTCGCCCGGCTTTATTTTGTGATTCGCCTGTACGGTTTTACCGTTCACCGTAACGCGGCCGGTTTCAATGGACTGCTGCACTTTATTACGGGAGGCGCCCTCTATACGGGCCACCAGGAATTTATCGAGGCGCATAGGTTCCTGGCCTTTATCTACCACCAGACTGAATCGTTCATACAGCTCCTCGGCGCCTTCTGCGCCATCTGCGCTTTCTGCGCCTTCTACACCATCAAAATTTTCGTCCTGCTCATTAAAAGTGTTGGCATCCTTTATAGTCATGCGGTATCTCAGTTTCGGACAAAGGTAACAAACGACGGGAGTTGTATAAAGTAGTACATTTGTTTCTATATGAAAACCAGTACAAAACAGGGGGTTTTATTTCGTGATCTTGGTCAGGTCGGGTACCAGGAGGCCTGGGACCTGCAGGAAAGCCTGTTACAGGAGAATGTGCGTATCAAAACCGAATACCGGAGCAGGATGGCCCTGATGGAATCGGCTTCCGCTTATAAACAACCGGCTACGGGTTATGGGCAGGAAGTGATTGATAATGAGATGAATGGGCCGGAAACCACCCACCACTTACTTTTTGTGGAGCATCCGCCGGTGTATACGCTGGGAAAAAGCGGCGATCTTGAAAATGTACTGATCAGCGAGGAAGAAAGAGTGGCCAAAGGGATCAGTTTTTACCATACCAACCGCGGCGGCGACATTACTTTTCATGGCAGAGAGCAACTGGTGGGTTATCCCATACTCGACCTGGAAAGATTCTATACAGATATAGGCAAATACCTGCGGAACCTGGAAGAAGTGATCATTGCCACCATAGCCGATTATGGCTTGAAAGGGGAACGGTCGCCCGGGGAAACCGGGGTTTGGCTCGATGCGGCCATACCGGGTAAAGAGCGAAAGATCTGTGCCATGGGTATACGCTGCAGCCGCTGGATCACCATGCATGGCTTTGCCTTCAATGTAAATACCGATCTGTCTTACTTCAATTATATCATTCCCTGCGGTATCCAGAACAAACAGGTGACTTCGATGCAGAAGGAACTGGGGCGTAAACTCGATATGCGTGAGGTGAAGGAAAGAGTGAAAGCGAATTTTGAGAAAGTGTTTGACGTAGAATTAATTTGATGATTGGATAATTTGATAATGGAATACAGTCCGAAGAAAAGTGGACATAAGTTACGGGTTTGAAGGAACTGCTAAAATTGAAGCATTATCACATTATCAAATTATCACATTATCACATTTGTCTCAATCTCTCGGTATAAAGAATTTATGCTTCTCCTTCAGCTTGCCATCTTCATACAATTCAAACCGGTACCAGCCCGATCGTAAAAAGTTCACTTTATCGATCAGCAAAGCAGGTTCTTTTACTTCGGCAATATCGAAGAGCAGGATGCTTTTTTCATCGAAAAATTTAATAGAATATTTGTGCACTGCTGAGTTCGGCAGATTGATGGCCACATTGCCGTCTCTTTCAGTATATACAAATTTGGAAGGCTTGAAGATTTCCTTCGGAACAAATGGTTTTAACAGGATGGTATCTGCGCTGGCGAAAGCAATGGTATCTTTTGTTTTGGAAACCACCGAGTCGCGGAATTTCTTCAACTCCTTTGCATTGATGGTAGCCACCAGGGTATCGCGTTTTTTGACGAAGTAGAATTTTTCCGGCTCAGGCGCTTTCACAACCGGTGTTGGAGCGGGCGTTGCCGGTTTCAGTTTTTCTTTGATCTCCTCCGCCTGGGTAGGTGAAACGCCTTCCGTAATGATCACGCGGCGGGCATTTTCGGGAGTCTGTTGTTTGGCCACCGCAAGCTGTGTGGTATCCCAGAAAGGGCGTTCAGACTTCGTGAATACAAATTTGCCACTATCCTGCACAATGAAGAGGCGGTAAAACTGGTTGGCGTCCGGCGCTTTTGCATCAACAATACCATTTTGCGGGGCTGTAGGGTCTGCCACAGACAGCACAGTAACAAAACCTTTGGTGCTGTCTTTGGAACGTTGAACACTTATTTGTTTAACAACGCGGTAATTGTTCACCCAGCTGATTATAACCTTTTTATTTCCCTTGGTTACAACGGTAAAATCAGGCAGCACATCCTGCGCCCAGCTGTTGGTAAATAAGGTACAAGTTAGTATTAGTAATGCTGCCAGTTTGCGCATGCGCCCATATTGAATTAGTCGGTAAAGGATTTGGCGTCGCAAATATAATAGTTTTGCGACAGCGGTTTTATATTACGGCTTACAGGAATGTTAATGTTCCTGCCGGTAATGACCGGTTGCCCTGTAAGCCGCCGCTGTGTACTATTAACAGGCGACTGCCGGGTTCAAAATAACCTGATCCTGCCAGATGCATCATACCGAATAAGAGTTTGCCGGTATATACGAAATCGGTGGGCAGATCATGTGTTTCATAAATTGCATTCATAAAATCGATCAGCTCACCCGTTTTCCGCGCATAACCGCCAAAATGGTAGTCGTAGAAAAGGGTATAATGCTGCTGGCCGCCGGCGTATTGCTTCACAAAACGGTGAATGCTGTTGTCATGTTCCGGCAATTTCAGGCTGCAAATGCCGATCACCTGCTGATGCGGTAATGAACCGCGCACTAAGCCAGCAAGCATGGTGCCGGTGCCTGCTGCGCAGCATATATGTGAATAACTTTTTATTTGTGCCAGCTGCAGGATCTCCGCAGCGCCTTGTACACCCAGCTCGCTTTGTCCACCCTGCGGTACAATATAATAATCCGGGTAAAGCGATTGCAGTGCTGTAATGAGGGCGGCCTCATCGCTATAGGCCTGCCGGGAAACAAAGCGCAGCTGCATATGATATTCCTGTAATTCTTGCAGGGTAGCTGAGGGCAGAGCCGGTTCTTCGCCGCGGATAATGCCAATGCTTTCCAGTTCAGCCTGCCGGCAGGCCAGGGCAGTGGCTACGAGGTGGTTCGACCAGGCGCCGCCAAAACTGAGTATGCCTTTTTTATTTTGTTGCTGCGCCTGCTGGATATGGTATTTCAGTTTGAACCATTTGTTGCCCGAAATGACCGGATGGATACGATCGAGCCGCAATACATCCATGGCAACGTTTTTGTTATGCAAGAGATCGCTGGCAAGTGGTTGTACCACTGCTTTTGTTAAGTCAACCGGTTGATTGAATACTTTTTTTATCAAAATTAATTTCACCACATATTTTATATTTTCGTGGCTCAATTTTTAAAAATACAATAATGGAACCAACTCTTTTGATTTTGGCAGCAGGCATGGCTTCCCGCTATGGTAGTATGAAACAGATACAATCGTTCGGACCCGGCGGAGAAACGATCATGGACTATTCTATTTATGATGCTATTCGCGCCGGATTTAAAAAAGTGGTATTTATTATCCGCAAGGAGTTTGCTGACGATTTTAAAGCCATAGTTGAACCCCCGTTAAAAGGTAAAGTGCAGATCGATTATGTGTACCAGGACCTGAAATCATTTACTGATGGTTTCGATGTACCTGCAGACCGTACCAAACCCTGGGGAACTGCGCATGCGGTACTGTGCGCCAAGAATACCATCAATGAGCCATTTGCGGTGATCAATGCCGACGATTTCTACGGTCGCGATGCATTTGAAAAGGCTTATACTTTCCTTACGAAGGATGTGAATGATAATACTTATTCTATTATCGGTTATGAACTGCTGAAAACATTATCTGATAATGGTACGGTAAACAGGGGTGTATGCGTGGCCAATGGCAACGGTAACCTGGTTTCTATTGCAGAACGCCTGAATATTTCGAAAGTGAATGGAAAGATCGTTACCGACGATAACCAGCAGCCCAAAGAGTTGCCGCTCGATTCACAGGTATCTATGAACTTCTGGTGTTTTTCACCTTCTATCTTCTCCTATTCTGAGAAATTATTCAATGAGTTCCTGAAAAATAATATCAGCAATATTAAATCGGAATTCTTCATTCCTATTGTGGCCGATAAATTCATCAACGAAGGTAAAGGCACTATTAAAGTAATACCTACCTCGGCACAATGGTTTGGGGTTACCTATAAAGAAGATGCGCCTGAAGTGAAAGCCAATTTGGAAGCATTGGTGAAAGCCGGTGAATATCCTGCAAAATTGTGGAAATAGGTTTTCTGCTGAAATAGCTTAGAAGTCCCACCAATAAACGAAGAAGCCTCCCGATATTTTAGGAGGCTTCTTCCTTATATGTTTCCGGCGCATTGCTTTTTGTTATAGGTTTTGGCTCTTTGCCTTTATGCCTTGTGCCTTTCCTTGTTGCCTATGTGCCTTTTAATAAGATTTCACCATGAATACCGCATCTTCAATTTTCTTGATCTGCTGTACCCGGTCCATATTCCTGATAGACGAATTCAGCGTCAAGCGGATATTTTCGTAGGTAGAATCTTTTTTGATCTCTTCAACACTGCGGAAGATGTTTTTGGCTGTAAGGGCGAATACCACGCCTTCAGCAGCTTTCTGCCGGGCATTGATAATACCGATCACTTCACCGCTTTTATTGAATACCGGACCGCCCGAGTTACCGGGGTTGGCCGATACGCCGATCTGGAAGGAGAGGGTATCGCCATTATAACCGGTTTTGGCGCTCATATATCCTTCATTGTATACGATCTCTTCGCGGGGATAGCCCAGGGTGAACAGTTGTTCACCGAGCTCGGTACCACCTTTGCGGATGCCATAGGGCAGGGGGCCGATGCTTCTGTAATCTGCATCTTCTATTTTGATGAAGGCCAGGTCGGTTGCAGGATTGGTATAAATTATACGCGATCTGAATTCCTGTCCTTTACTATTTTGTACTACTACGGTAGAGGAACCATTTACCACGTGCGCGTTGGTAACAATGATTCCCTTGCCATCGACGAGGAAACCGGTTCCGCCATATTTGACCGGTGTATTTTCCGGTGCTTTGGTGGTGCGGGCCTGCATGGTATTGATCACCTCGTTGGCTTTTTGGGCAACTTCCCGTTTCACTTCCCTTCTCAATCTTTCAATGTCGGCGCCGGTCTTCTTTTGTGAATAGTAAGTAGCCATACCCGCAATAAGCAGGGTAGTAACGCCTGCAATGGAAGCGGCAACCGCCATGACCCGTTTGTATTTTCTCCACATCTGGATAACGGTGGCTTTGGGGGCTTCCTGGGTAATATCGCCTGATTCGAGCAATTGGGTATGTACGTCGTTCAGGGTTGATTTGAAGTTCTTCCAGTCAGCGAACTGGTCGATCTGCTGTAAAAACATGGTGTGCTCTACTACTTTTTCATCCACTTCCGGATTACTTTTTCGCAGCTGCTCAAAAGAAGCCATTTCTTCGGGTGACATTTCGCCGCGAAGAAAGCGCTCGATTGCATCCAATAATTGTAGCTCTTGCATCACACGTTGTTGTTTTTGAATTCGGCAAAGAATAATTTCCTAAGCCGCATCAGGCATTTGTATTTCTGATTTTTGGCGTTATCAGCGTTTGTGTAGCCAAAATGGCCGGCAATATCTGTCATGTTCTTTTTCTGCAGGTAAAATGCTTCGATCAAACTTCTGCAGGGCTCGCCCAAATGCAATAATGCCTTTTCCATCATTTGAAATTCTGCATTGCGCTGGCTATTGCTTTCCACTTCTTCCTCCACAGGAACCGTCTCTTCGAGGTTGTTCATGCTGGGAAGAAATTTCTGCTGTTGCTGTAATTTTTTAAGCCAGAGCCGCCGGCTGACCGAGTACACATAGGTCTTAAGCTGACAGTTCAGCTCGAAGGAGCCGGTTTTCGCTTTTTCATACAGCACGATGACAGTTTCCTGGAATATATCCCTTGCGTCGTCCGCAGTTCCATTGTTGTTGATGATCAACGATTGAACCATATTATAAAACAGTTTATAGATGGTTTCAACGGAGTTGCGGTCGTTCAGTGCCAGTCCTTTTAACAATGCTTTTTCGTCAGTTGAATCAGTTTTCACGCTAGAACATTAATTAATACCCAAATTAAATAGAAGTAACCCATCCCGGCTGTAAAATTCACGCCAAAAAGGGCCAAAAACGCCCTTAGCCCGAAAGGTTGAACTTTTTTTTAAGAAAAAATAAAAAATCTTGGGGTGACGAGGTTACCTTTTGCCGGATTCTGTATTAAACTTCAAATTCATTTGTTAACAAACAAAAAACGGTACAATGAAAAAACTGTTGTTAGTTTTAGCTATTGGTTCTTTATTCGCTGTAGCTTGTAATGATGGCGGAAGCGCCGAAGCAGAAAAAACTGCTGATACAGCATCTACTACTCCTACAGTAGATACTGCTGCTGCTCCTGCTCCTACTGTTGATACTGCAGCTGCTGCTACAGTTGATACAACTAAGAAAGCAGACACTACAAAAAAGAAATAAGTTTTTTTTCATATGGCAAGCAATCGTTAGAGGCCGTCCTGATCTCAGGATGGCCCTTTGTGATAAGCCATACGAATTTAAGCCCTTCTGCCCAGCCGGTGGAAGGGTTTACTTTTACCCCCCGGCCCCATAAACGGGAGAAACAACACTCCGGAACATCACCGCACGGCCCGGCTTTAACGATTCAAAAACAGCACTGATCGTTCAAAAACAGCTTCCAGGAATGCAACAAACAGCACCTGGTTTTGAACGATGGAATCGGACCTTTCAATAAACCGGTGTTATTCATTGAAAACGCAGTGGCTGGTTGTTGAAAAATGCGTTCTATCCGTTGAACGAACAAGGTCTGTGTATTTAACAAACCATACTTGTGTATTCAACAAACAGGATCTGTTTATGCAATAAACTGCTCTATGCTTTCAATGATCCATACCGGTTTGTTCAATGAATGGGTCCCTGCCTTTCAATAAACCATACCAGGTTGTTAAATAAACCGGTCTTGTTTATGCAACAAACTGGTACTGTTTATTGAACAAACTGTTCTTGTTTGTTCAATAATTTTGAGTGCAAATCATTCATTTTCATACCTGATCATAGTTAAGTTCCTCTCACCCATAACACTTTCAAATATGGCCCGCCCGGCCCCTTTCAGCAGGCGAAAGGGCATAAAAAAAGGCTACCCGCCAGCGGCGGAAAGCCTTCTTGATAATATCAGGGTTAAACTAATTTAACGATGGCCATATCCAATATACCCTTGCGTTCCCTTACATCCTGTGCCCCTGGCCCCTTTTGAAGCCGCGCATGAGGTAATAGCTGCGCTGGCTAAAATAACCATAGCTACGATAACGATTGTCCGTTTCATTTTTGTGATATTTAATTGATGTTAACAATTGCCTGATGAATACAAGGGTAGAACGATCATCAGGTTCATTCAAAGGTTAAACGGACTTAAGGGAAGGAAAATTCGGTCGGATTGGATAGTAGAATGACCAAAATAACAAATAATATCCCGCTTGTGCAAGCCTTGTTTACAAAAAATATTCAGGTGTATATAAAAAGTTTTTGGTAATCGTTCCACCTTAAATACATTTAGCCGTAAATCCGTTGCATGAAACCTTCGTCCCGCTTACGGGATAGTAAATAATATCAGATGAAAGTACATTTTATAGCTATTGGTGGAAGCGTGATGCATCAGCTGGCGCTTGCCTTGCACAAAAAGGGTTACCAGGTAACCGGCAGTGATGATGAAATATTTGAACCGGCCCAATCAAATCTGCAAAAGGAAGGACTGCTACCGGCCGCTATCGGCTGGCATCCCGAAAAAATAACAGCCGATCTGGATGCTGTGATCCTCGGCATGCATGCCAAACAGGATAATCCCGAATTGCAAAAAGCCCGGGAACTCAACCTGAAGATCTATTCTTTTCCCGAATATATATACCAGGAAAGCCAGGATAAGACCCGGGTGGTAGTAGGCGGCAGCCATGGTAAGACCACCACCACCTCTATGATCATGCACGCCTTGCGGAAAGCCGGCAAAGATTTCGACTATCTAGTAGGCGCCCGGCTGGAAGGTTTTGATCAGTCGGTACAGGTTACCCATGCGCC
Organism: Longitalea arenae; assembly: GCF_016924755.1. Taxonomy (GTDB): domain Bacteria; phylum Bacteroidota; class Bacteroidia; order Chitinophagales; family Chitinophagaceae; genus Niastella; species Niastella arenae. The sequence goes on from NZ_JAFFJX010000010.1 coordinate 182,754, forward strand.
CATTATTGTATGTGAGGGCGATGAATACCCTGCCAGCGTGATCGAAAAAAGACCGAAGTTCCATTTCCTCTTCCCCCATATTGCGATTCTTACAGGTATTGCCTGGGACCACATAAATGTTTTTCCAACATTTGATTTTTATCTGGAGCAATTCAGCATCTTTTTACAGAAAATTGAACCAGGAGGCCTCCTGATCTACAATGAGACGGACGAGGTGCTGAAAAAGCTGGTTATGGCAAACAAACGACCGGATATTCGTTATCAGCCTTACCAGGTGCCACCACATACTATAACCAACGGCAAAACGACCCTTACTATAGAAAACCAAAGCGGCGAACTGCAGGTCTTTGGTAATCATAACCTGCTTAATTTACATGCAGCCTGGTATGTATGCCGCGAGCTGGGCATGGATGCCGCTACGTTCATAAAAGCGGTTTCTTCGTTTACCGGTGCCGCTAAAAGGCTGGAACTGCTTGCCCGCAACGAACATACGATCGTTTACCGCGATTTTGCACATGCTCCTTCGAAAGTAAAAGCAACGATTGAGGCCGTAAAGCAACAGTTCCCCAACCGCACCCTCATCGCCGTGCTGGAGCTGCATACTTATAGCAGTCTCAATGAACAATTCATGAATGAATACAGGGGCGCTATGGACAGGGCCGATAAGACCGTCGTATTTTATTCGAAACATGCCCTCGAACTGAAGCGAATGCCCGAGCTACCGGCCGAAAAGGTACAGGCGGGTTTTGGCAAGCCAGGGCTGCAGGTAATGAACGATAAAGGAGCGCTGATGCAGTGGCTGCAGCAACAATCCTATAAGAATGCCTGCCTGCTATTGATGAGTTCGGGCAACTATGATGGGGCAGATATACTTACATTTGCAAAGGATATCACAGCTATTGACAATTAGTATTATATTGTTGACCGGCCCGGTGATGCGCTTTCAATTTTTTTTTACCGGCACTAAACTTGATATCCGTTTGAGATGTTTATGTCACCAGGATGGTGATCATTACGGCCGATTAACACAATAACCATTTTATCCTTATGTTCCAAAAAGAGAATTTCAGTCCCCACATTCCCGGTAAGGAAAGTTTTACCAATTTGAATCTTTTTACTGATAGTACCCATTTTATATAACCATTATCAATTATCATTGTTGAATGTTGCAGTTAAAGAAGCCGCTGGCAATTATTGATCTTGAAACTACCGGGATTAACCTGAGCACAGATCGTATCGTTGAAATAGCCATCGTTAAAGTTCAACCCGATGGCACCCAACAGATAAAGCGAAAATTACTGAACCCTGAGATGCCTATTTCGGCTGTATCACAGGAGTTTCATGGTATATCCAATGAAATGGTAAAGGATGCGCCCACTTTTAAACAGGTAGCCAATGAGATCAAACAGTTCCTCGACAATTGCGACCTGGCCGGGTACAATTCAAACAGGTTGGATATTCCCCTGCTCGCCGAGGAGTTCTTGCGGGTAGGTCTGGAGTTTGATTTCAGCAACCGCCGGCTGGTTGATGTGCAGAAGATCTTTCATATGATGGAACAGCGAACCCTGAGCGCGGCATATAAATTTTATTGCAATAAAGACCTGGTAAATCACCATAGTGCAGAAGCAGATGCAAGCGCCACCTGGGAGATCTTGCAGGCACAGATCGACCGATATCCGCAGCTCGGTAATAGTGTGGAAAGCATTATCACCTGTATAGGAGATGATTGTATCGTAGATTTTGCCCGGCGCATGATCATGGAAAACGGGGTGGAAGTGTTCAATTTCGGCAAACATAAAGGCCGGGTGGTGGCAGAGGTGTTAAAAGCTGAGCCTCAATACTATGACTGGATGATGAAAGGAGATTTTCCCATGCATACAAAGGCAAAGCTGACCGAGATCTTTAACAGAACTTTGTTAAAGAAGGGATAATTAAATGCAAATGTGTAATTTATATAATTGCACAATTTGAATTATTGTATTTTCGTACTCCAATATCAATTGAATTGTTTGGAAAACATCGTTATCATACCAACTTACAATGAACGGGAGAATATTGGTCATTTGATTGATATCATCTTTGCCCAATACGATAATTTTCACATCCTTGTAATTGATGATGGCTCCCCCGATGGTACAGCCACCCTGGTAAGGGAGCGGCAGCTTAAAAATACCGGCAAATTATTCCTCGAAGAACGTAAAGGAAAACTGGGACTGGGAACCGCTTATATTCATGGATTTAAATGGGCCCTGGCCAGAGGCTACCGGTTCATTTTTGAAATGGATGCCGATTTTTCGCATAACCCCCGGGACCTGCAACGTTTATACGAAGCCTGTGCAACCGGTGGCGCCGATGTGGCGGTTGGTTCACGGTATGTAAAGGGAGGTGGAACCATCAACTGGCCGCGTAACCGCATCCTGCTTTCAAAAGGCGGCTCATTATATACCCGGCTCATCACCTGGATGCCGGTAAGGGATACCACCGCCGGTTTTGTTTGTTATTCCCGTGAAGTGCTGCAGGCCATTAATCTCGATCAGATCCGTTTCCTGGGCTATGCCTTCCAGATCGAAATGAAATTTGCTTCCTGGAAGCTGGGTTTCAAAATAAAAGAGGTGCCTATTATTTTTGAGGACCGTAAGTACGGCGTATCAAAAATGCATAAAGGCATTGTAAAAGAAGGCATCTGGGGCGTTTTGAAATTGCGCTGGCTAAGCCTTTTCAAAGATTACCGCAACCGGGTAAAGAATACCGGCGCCACCTCTTATGGTGCGATAGCGCAACCCGGCGAAAAGGTGCTGGCAGAAACTAAATAGCATTGGTACTCATAATAAGCATTGTGCCATCGGCGATCCGCAGATGGCACAATTTATTTTTACAGATGCCAGCCATTGCCCGCCACCCTTTTTATTTCAATATCTTCATGTTATCGTCTTTATCCCATGCGTAAAGCATTTTTACAATTGCACATGGCCGTTTTCCTGGCCGGATTTACCGGTGTGCTCGGCAGGCTGATCACCCTGAATGAAGCGCTGTTGGTATGGTATCGCTTATTGATCACAGTACTTACCCTGTGGGTGATATATTTATTTAAAAGAGATGTGTACCGCATTTCGTGGAAGGGCATAAGCCGGATCACCGGTGTGGGCATGATCGTAGCCTTGCATTGGGTGAGCTTTTATGCCAGTATCAAGTATGCGAATGTATCTGTAGCGCTGGTATGCTTCTCGGCCATTGGTTTTTTCACAGCCATCCTCGAACCGCTGATCACGCGCAAACCATTCAATAAAACCGAATTGCTGCTGGGGCTGCTGGTGATCGCCGGCATTTACCTGATCTTTCATTTCGACCCTCATTATAAAAAGGGCATCATCCTGGGCCTGATCTCAGCATTGCTGGCCAGCCTCTTCCCGGTATTTAATCGCTTATTGGTGCAGGATCATAAACCCGAAACGGTAACCCTCTACCAGTTAAGTGGCGGTTTTCTCTTCCTGAGCCTTTTGCTGCCCATCTACCTTTCTTTTGTGCCGGCCGGTCATCTGGTACCCACTCTGGCCGATACCGGCTGGCTACTGGTACTGGCCTGGTTTTGCACGGTGTGGGCATTTAATTTATCTATGAATGCGCTGAAAAAGATTTCTGCTTTTACCGTAAATCTCACCTACAACCTGGAACCCCTCTATGGCATCGTCCTGGCGTTTATACTTTTCCGGGAAGACAAATACCTCTCCGGCTCATTTTATGTCGGATTGTTATTGATTGTATTGTCGGTATTCCTGCAAACCTGGCTGATCTATAAAAAAAGAAGGCAATAGACAACTGGCAATTGAAAACAGGCAACCGGCAATAAACGGCAACGGGCACGACAGGCGACCAGCAAGCAACGGTATTACCAGCTTGCCTGTCAAACCAGAAAAATTGTATAGCACATGAAAAAGGCATGTTACATTTTGTTTGTTTTTGTAATATCTGCATTGGTTGCCTGCGACAAAGACAATAAAGGCCAGGACGACCGCGGAACAAGGGATTTGCAGGGAGGCTGGGCATTGAGGGAGAGATCTGCAGCAATGGGACCCATCATAACATATAACAGTGGAACAGAGCATATACTCACGTTCCGGGAAAATAAATACTACATCTATGAAAGCGGTGAAAAGATAGCGGAAGGAACTTATACCACAATGATAGACACTACGGTTGAGCAAAATGTTTGTCTCGTTGGCCTTGCTTCTGACTTTAACAGGCGCATTGTATTTGATAACGATCTTTCGTCGCCCAAAATATTCTTTTATGTAAATAAAGACGAGCTCATTACCATCTCCGGCTGTTATGCGATCGATGCCGGCCAGAAAAAGATCTATGGGCGTTTACGCAGTTTATAATACCAATGTGATCATTAGCTAATTTTATAATACACACGGAAATCTGCCATTGCCCGGTCATTATAAAATTGAAGCATTATCACATTATCACATTGTGACTTTATCACATTTTTACAAGCGGTTTAACCGCAGGATGGTAGTTGGTTTAGAAATAAAGTTTGTATTAATTTTATTTTTTAACCGGCTACCACTAATGAGAAAAATACTCGCGATTCCCGTTTTGATGCTGGCAGCGCTGAGCGCTTCCGCCCAAAAAAAGCCCCTTACGCATGCCGTGTATGATGGCTGGCAAAATATCAATGAACGTTATATCAGTAACAATGGCAAATGGGTGGTATATACCATCACACCACAGGAAGGGGATGCTACCCTTGTGATACAGGCCACAGATAATTCTTACAAAAAAGAAATACCGCGCGGTTATGCAGCCGCTATTACCGAAGACAGCCGCTTTGTGGTCTGTAAAATAAAACCGCATTTTGCGGCTACCCGCGAAGCTAAGATCAAAAAGAAAAAGGCAGATGATATGCCGAAAGACAGCCTGGCCATTGTGGAAGCAGGCATAGACAGTGTATTGCGTATTCCGCGGGTAAAGTCATTTAAATCACCTGAAAAAGGAAACGGTCAGTGGCTGGCCTACCTCCGTGAAAAATCACTGCCCGAGCCGCCCAAACAACCGGATTCAACGGCGCAGTTAAATAACCTGCTGCGTATGGCCGATAGCCTGGCCCGCGTGGCAGACAGTTTACGCAATAAAGCCAATGAAGCAAAAACAAAAGGTTTGACGGCCCTGAAAGCGCCCAAAAAAGAAAGCAGGGGCAGGGCGGGTGAAACCATTGAAGAAGGCACTGAACTGGTGCTGCGGAATTTATATACCGGCGAAGAAAAGACCTTTGCCCTCGCCAACGATTATTATTTCAGCAAACCCGGCAATTCCTTAATTATTGAAACTACCCGCAGCAATGCCGATACCTTACAAAAAGCGGTCATCATCTGGTATCACCTCACCAATGGAAAAGCGGATACGGTGTTCCGTGGGTTCAACATCGCAAAGCATTTCGTGTTCGATGAAGCCGGTACCCAATTGGCCTTCGTGGCGGAGCGGGATAGCAGCATAAAAGCGTTGCAGAAATTCTATAAATTATATTACTACCGGCCGGGGATGGACAGCGCCCGCTTACGGGTTGACAGAACCACGCCCGGCGTGGCGAAGGGTTTAACGCTGAGCGACACGCAGGCGCCGGAGTTCAGCAGGAATGGACAGAAACTTTATTTCGGACTAATGCCGGTACGTAAGCCAAAGGATACTACACTGGTTGATTTTGAAACCGCGCGATTGGATATCTGGCATTATAAAGACGATTATCTGCAGCCCCAGCAGCTGGTGCAACTGAATACCGAATTACAAAGGAGCTTCCGGGCGGTGCTGCATGGTGACGATAACAAAGTGATCCAGTTGGGCGCCGAAGATGCGGAAGTCGTTTACCTGGCCGATGAAGGCAATGCCGATCATGTACTGGCAGCCACCTCTAAAGGCAATCGCGTTGAGTTCCAGTGGCTCGGTCATTCGAAATACAATGTATATATCGTTTCAACCATTGATGGCTCGCGTAAAACTGTCAGGGATAAAGTGCGGTCGCCGATCATTATTTCGCCAAAAGGTAAATTCGTGATCTGGTATGATGCCGCTCAACGTAATTATTTTACGTATAACGTAAGCAACGGCGTTATTACAAATATTACCAAAAGCATCACCGTTCCCTTATATGAGGATGATGACGATCATCCGGATGATCCGCCCGCTTATGGTATCATGAAATGGCATGAGGACGACCGGTACGTATATGTATACGATAAGTATGATGTATGGCAATGCGATCCCGAGGGCAAGACCGCACCCCGCAATTTTACCAACGGGTATGGACGCCTGCATAAGACCCGGTTCCAGTATATGTCGCCCGACAAGGAAGAGAAATACATTTCAGATGGTCAGAAACTGGTATTTAAGACCCTGAACGAAGTAAACAAGTATGGCGGCCTGAGCATTTATGATACCAGGGAAAAATCGTTCAATCAAACCCAGCTCGAAGGCCCCTTCCAGATCGGCTTCCAGGTGATAAAGGCAAAAAATGCCGACGCCTGGGTATATACGACGGAAAGTTTCGACAGATCGCCTTCTCTTGCTGTGAGCGAATGGGCAAAGTCGCCTGACAGCAAATCGGGCAATGGTGTATTGCCTCAAACCATTTTGGGTTCCACCAATCCACAACAAAAAGAGTATAACTGGTTAACTGCCGAGCTGGTTAAATGGAAAATGTTCGATGGCAGAATGTCGGAAGGTTTGTTGTTCAAACCGGAGAATTTTGATGCCACGAAGAAGTATCCCGTGATCTTTTACTTTTATGAAAAATATGCCGATCAACTTTATATGTACCGGGCGCCTGCACCCAGCGCTTCAACGGTCAATATCCCGTATTTCGTAAGCAACGGCTACCTGGTATTTGTGCCTGATATCTATTACAAAAAGGGGGAACCGGGTGAAAGCGCTTACAATTCGGTTGTATCGGCGGCAAAATTTTTTGCTAAGAAGCCCTGGGTCGATTCCACCAAAATGGCCATCCAGGGGCAAAGCTGGGGTGGCTACCAGGTGGCTTACCTGGTTACCCGCACCAATATGTTTGCGGCAGCAGAAGCCGGTGCACCGGTGGCCAATATGACCAGTGCCTATGGCGGCATTCGCTGGGGCACCGGGTTGAACCGCCAGTTCCAGTATGAGCGGTCGCAAAGCCGTATCGGTGCTACCTTATGGCAACGGCCCGACCTCTACATCAAGAACTCGCCTTTGTTCAGGGCCGATAAAGTAAACACGCCTTTACTTATTATGCATAACGATGCCGATGGGGCCGTACCCTGGTACCAGGGTATTGAATATTTTACGGCTTTGCGCCGCCTCGGTAAAAAAGTATGGATGTTACAATATAACGGTGAAGATCATAACCTGGTTGAAAGAAGGAACCGCAAAGACCTCAGCATCCGGCTGGCGCAATACTTCGATCATTTTCTGAAAGGAGCGCCTGCGCCGCGCTGGCTGGCGGAAGGATTACCTGCTACCTCCAAAGGAATTGAGTGGGGAACGGAGATTCAGGAAAAGAAGGCGTTTTGATCCACTAATGAAATTATTTTGAGATTTCGGGATTGCGGGATTGGGGAAACGTGGGATTTTGAGATTTCGGGATTTCGGGATTGCACGGTTTATCGGATGGTTCAATCCGGAGAAATCTCAAAATCTCAAAATCAGAAATCAAAAATCAGAAAATGTGTAACGGTGTCAAGGTCCCAGATCATGGCACCGTTTCTTTATTAGAAGAAATTCGGGATTGCGGGATTTGGGGGATTTTGAGATTTCGGGATTGCGGGATTTCGGGATTGGGCGGTTTATCGGATGGTTCAATCCGGAGAAATCTCAAAATCTCAAAATCTCAAAATCTCAAAATCTCAAAATCTCAAAATCTCAAAATCTCAAAATCAGAAATCATTCTTACGCTGCCTTGGAAATGTATCTCACCAAACTCCGCTTTGCTACCGGTAACAGGGTTTCGGAAACAGGAAAGGTTAACTCTGTCTCTATTGAATACACCGCCGGGTTAGGCAGTTCGCGTTTATTGCGTAAGAGTTCGGCCTTGATGTTCTCGTAAGTGTTTACAATATTACGTTCCCATTCATTTACGTATTCCGTTCTGATAGCCCGGTATTTTTCATCATGCTTCTCAAAAAAGCTCAGCCGGTATTGATATACCATCGTTATGCGATGGGAACCTTCACTTAAAAAGAAATAGCCCTCATTCGTATCGAGCGGTACCAATCCAACCGGAAAGATGTTCAGCTTGTCTTCAACGAATTCATAGATCTCGGTCCCATTGCCGATGGTTGTTTTCAGCTTATCTGCCGAATAGTTGATTATATCTTCCAGCTCCTGCATCAGTTCATCATCTTCAATGATCTGCTCGTATAACAATTGCAGTTTTTCAATTTGAATACCTGTTAATTTTTTAGGAAATTGTTCCTGTAAGAATTTCTTATTCTCTTTTAATGCCTGCAGATTATTATAATGAAAGATAACATCAGATAATTGCGGGTACAGTTTTGATTCATTGAAGTATTTGGTCACCTGTTGCAGATAGGCGAGCAGCGTATATTTCTTTAGTTCGAAATCAATATAGCCTTCGGCAAACCAGGTTTCTGAAAGCGTTTTCATTCGATTACGTTTTAAGTTTAGAATGTAGAATTGTGCTGGCACTGCAGGCAAGGTTCTAATGGTACTACTATCAATTTACAAAAAAAAGACCATGCCAGGAAGTGATGGTTTAACTATTTATAGTTAAAACCGGGCATATGCCCCATGATGTTCAGGAGGCCGGCATTGAACAATTGGGCGCTTTAATTGTAAACGAAGCTCTTTGAAGAATAGTATGTAAAAAATAACCCTGACGATCATGTCAGGGTTACCGGTTATTAACTTATGTAAAAGCAATTTATAACTTTCGCTCTACTGAGAAGTTTTCCAGCTCTTTGGCCACTGCATTTAGGAAGGTAGAACCTAATGCACCATCGATGATGCGATGATCATATGACAATGACAGGTACATCATGTGGCGGATGGCAATAAAATCACCTTGCTCGGTCTCTATCACTACCGGTCTTTTCTTAATAACCCCCGTGGCCAGGATGGCTACCTGCGGCTGATTGATGATCGGCGTACCCATTAAGCTGCCAAAGGTACCCACATTGGTGAGGGTAAAAGTGCCGCCTTGCGTATCATCGGGCCGCAGCCGGTTATTACGGGCTGCGTTCGACAATGAATTCACCTGGCGGGTTAAACCTACCAGGTTCAGCTGATCGGCATTGCGAATGACCGGTACAATAAGATTACCAGTTGGCAGGGCAGTGGCCATACCAATATTGATGTCCTTCTTTACGATCAGTTTGTCGCCATCTATACTGCTGTTCAACCAGGGGTATTTTTTAATGCAGCGGATGATAGCTTCTATGAACAAAGGCGTAAAGGTGAGCTTTTCGCCTTCCTGTTTTTCGAATTCTTTCTTAACCTTGTCGCGCCAGTGTACCATATTGGTTACATCGGCTTCGGTAAAGCTGGTTACGTGCGCACTGGTCTGTTTGCTGCGGATCATATGTTCCGAGATCAGCTTGCGCATGCGATCCATCTCAATGATCTCAACATTACCGCTATAGGTCTGGATGTGGCGTTCCGGTTCCTGCGGTACCTGTTGTACCTGGGGCAGAATGGTAGGTGTTGACTCAGGCGCTTTCTGAACAGGGCTGGCAACAGCGGTTCCCCCCTGTTTGCCGGCTTTTTTATTGGCCACGTATTGCAAAATATCTTTCTTGGTGACCCGGCCCTCATTTCCCGTACCGGGAATACTTTCCAGCTCGCTGAGGCTTACGCCTTCGCTGGTAGCAATATTCAATACCAGGGGGGAATAGAAACGCGAACCATTCTGCGCCGGCGGCTGATGATTGAACGACTCGCTGCTGACCGGTTTATGGTTCATGTCGTGCGCCAGCGGCCGGTTCTCGGCTACTTCCGCGGCCGGACTGGTTACCGTGGGTGTATTGGTAGAAGCTGGTTCTGCTGCATTTGACCGGATGCGCGCTATCACGGTACCTACCGGTACTACATCATTTACATTGAAAAAAGTTTCTTCAATAACACCTTCAGCAATGGAGGGAACTTCACTGTCCACCTTATCGGTGGCAATTTCAAGTACCGCCTCATCCATCTTCACTGTTTCTCCGGGATGTTTATACCACTTCAAAATAGTGGCTTCCATAATACTTTCACCCATTTTAGGCATCACCAGGTCAACTAGAGCCATATGCAATTGCAGATTTTTATTTCCCGCAGCGGGCGGGAAGGTTTATGATTTTCGCTTTTTTAAATTTCAATAGGCCGGATCAAGCGCTGAAGCTGCGAACTTATTAATTAATACGCAGATCGCAACACCAAAAATCCAAAACCTGGCACCCCGAACTTTCAACTGTACATGAGCAACCAGGAGCTAAGTCCCAGGTATCGGGAGGGCCAAAGGTAATGATTTATACTAACAACTGTTTGCTTATGCATTGTCAGCAATAAATTTCCGCAAAAGATTCAATGCCTGCATGGCCGTCATTTCAATATTCCGGTCACGGTCGAATCGGAACTGGAATTTATGCGTCACCAGCTTATTGCGGTCACCGGCAGCCACCCATACGGTACCGACTGGTTTTTCAGCGGAACCGCCATCTGGCCCCATAATACCCGAAACGGCCACTGCATAATCGGTATTCAGTTTGGCCAGGGCGCCGGCAGCCATTTCCTTCACCACTTCTTCACTCACGGCACCCGCTTTTTGCAGGGTAGCCGGTGAAACATTCAATGCCGAGATCTTTATTTCATTATCGTAACTTATGATACTCCCTTTATATATGTTGCTTGCCCCGGGAATAGCTGTTATAAGGTGGGCCATATAACCGCCGGTACAGCTTTCGGCGGTGGCCATGGTCTTGTTCACCGACCTTAACAATTTACTGAGCACCATGGGCAGGCTTTCATCCTGATCGGTAACCAGCCATTCCTGAACCAGTACTTTCAGCCGGGCAAATTGCATATCCAGCTCTTTTTCGAGGAGCCCCTTATCGGTGCCCCACCCGGTGATGCGCAACCGTACCATTCCATAGTTAGGCAGATAGGCCAGCTTCAGGTGTTGCGGCAATTGTTCTTCCCAGTTTTTTATGCGTTCTGCAATGAACGATTCGCCCATGCCAACCGTAAGCAGGGTTCTGTGCGTTATGAATGGCATCGCAAAGGCCTGCTGCAGGCGTGGCAACACTTCGGTGATCATCAGTCCCTTCATTTCATGCGGCACACCCGGCAGAGAAACAAATACTTTACCATCTTTTTCAAACCACATGCCGGGCGCAGTGCCGCGGGCATTGGGCAGCACCGTACAAACATCGGGCACTTCCGCCTGTTTCAGGTTGCGTTCAATGATCGGGCGGCGGAAAACCTGTTCAAAAAGATAGATGAGGTGTTTACGCACTTCTTCATTGACGACCATTTTTCCACCGAAATAGTCACACAATACCGGCTTGGTAATATCATCAGCCGTGGGGCCGAGGCCGCCGGTGATGATAATGATATGGGCATCGCGGCTTTCTTCATTGAGTGCGCGAATGATCTCTTCTTTATTATCCCCAACGGCCACTCTTCTTTTCACCCATACGCCAGCCTTGTTCAATTCCTGCGAAATGAAAGCGCTGTTGGTATCGATTACCTGGCCAATGAGCAGTTCATCGCCAATGGTTATTATGGAAGCGATAATTTTTTCCATAACAACAAAAGTAGAAATAAAGTGCTAATGCAAATAAAGAATCAGTTCCGGGTTGCAGGTTCCAGCTTACATGCAGAAAACAGTTTTACTTTAACCATAAATAAAGTTTGTGGTACCTTGAAACCTGAAACCTGTAACTTGTAACCCATGAACAGACTGATCTTTGTCTTGTTATTTATAGCCGCACAAACGAGTGTGGCGCAAAATATAGCCACCAGACTTTCTAACGCAGTAAAAAAACTGGAGGCCGACCCCCAGGTACAATATGGTATTGTCAGTGTATATGTGGCCGATGCAGTAAGCGGTAAACCGGTGTATGAGCACCATGCGCAAATGGGTTTGGCGCCGGCCAGTACCCAGAAACTGCTCACCAGTGTAGCTGCCTTTGACTTACTGGGCGCCGATTACCGCTATAAAACGCTCATTGGCTATGATGGCCGTATTGAGCAAGGGGTATTACACGGGAACCTGCATATTAACGGTTATGGAGACCCTACATTGGGAAGCTGGCGCTGGGCGGACACCAAGGAAGAGGTGGTCTTCAAAAAAATAATAGCAGCGCTGCAGCAGCATCATATAACCCGCATTACAGGTCATGTGTTGCTGAACGATTCGGCATTTTCGGTACAACCGCTGCCCGGCGGCTGGATCTGGGATGATATTGGCAATTATTATGGGGCAGGAAGCTGGGCCATCAACTGGCACGAGAACCAGTATGACCTGCATCTGGCGCCCGGGAAGAAAGAAGGGGACAGTACCAGGATCGTAAAGACGATCCCCGAATTGCAGGCGTATGTGCTCAATAACTATATTACCACTGGTAAAAGGGGCAGTGGCGACAATGGCTTTATTTATTTGCCACCTTATTCAATCATCGGTTTTACGGAAGGTACGGTTCCCGCGGGCAACGAATCCTTTGTTATTTCCGGGGCTTTCCCCAATGCGCCCCTGCAGTTTTCGCATGAGCTGGAACAATTATTTAATAAAGAACATATTGCCGTCACGGGCAAGTTCAAAATATATTCGCAAAGCAAGGCGAACAAAGAACATTGGCCGGTGATGCAAAAGGAATTGACGACGCTATTGTCGCCACCCCTGGAAAATATCAATTTCTGGTTTTTACGCAAGAGCATCAATCTTTATGGCGAAGCATTGATAAAGACCATCGCCTGGGAAAAAAGCGGTTTGGGCAGTACGGAAAAAGGCGTTGAGCTGGTGCGCAATTTCTGGGCAGGCAATGGCATTGAGAAAGGCGCTATCAATATCATCGATGGCAGCGGGCTATCGCCCCAGAACCGGGTAACCACCCACGCGGAGGTGAAGGTCCTGCAATATGCAAGAACACGGCCCTGGTTCAATGCGTTCTATAATGCGCTGCCCGAATACAATGGAATGAAAATGAAAAGCGGCTCCATCGGCGGTGCGAGGGCCTTTGCCGGTTATCATACGGCAAAAGACGGAAAGCAGTATGTATTCTCGATCATTGTAAATAATTATGAAGGATCGGCGGGGGATGTTGTGAAAAAGATGTATGCTGTTTTGGATCTATTGAAATAGGGTAAGAGATTTGGAGATTTTGGGATTTAGACATTTAGAGATTTTGGGATTTTGAGCTTTATCAGAAAGTTCAAATTTGGGCAAATCTCAAAATCGCGAAATCACGAAATCAGAAATCGCGAAATCAGAAATCACGAAATCAGAAATCGCGAAATCAGAAATCGCGAAATCAGAAATCACGAAATCAGAAATCATTTAAAGAAGGGTTTCAGTTTGTCGTACAACTGTGCAGGCATGGTCGTTTTTTGCATGCCACTGGCCGTAACGAAGAACAGTACGACCCGCCCTACGGTCAGCAGTTTTTTATTTTCGTTAAATACTTCCTGGTGAAATTCGATCTTATGATCGGTTGGTAATTCTTTCAGGGTGGTCTTAATGGTCAGCAGGTCGTCGTAATGGGCCGTGCGTAAATAGCGGCAATGCAATTCAACAACCGGCATAATGACGCCCATGGCTTCCATGTCTTTATATGTAAAACCCAACTGGCGGATAGATTCGGCGCGACCTACTTCGAAATACTGGGCATAGTTGCCGTAGTACACTACATTCATCTGGTCGGTTTCGGCATAACGAACACGGATCTGTGTCTCTGAAATGAACATGGTCAATGGTGAATGGGTCAATGGTCAATAGCTAATCCAATTTGAAATGAATAGCTGTTTGCATAATGCGGTTTTCGAATGACCCCGACTAATTTAATGTTAAATAAAAAATATTGAAAGATAGCAAATGTTGGGTTAACATGAACAGCGGGTTGTGAGTGATCAGTGGCGGGTTCCGGAATACGGATATCATTCACCACTGACCATTCACCGTTCACCTATTTACCCATAGCACCATCGATGCTATACTTGCCAGGACCCATTAATAAGGTGCTGAAAAATCCGGCGAGATACAGTACTGCCACTTCATTATCGCCCCGGAACCCTTTGTGGATCATGAAAACGGCCACTAAAAATGTGATCACAATAGGGATCGTCATGATGCGGGTAAAAAGGCCGAGGATTACAAATACAGCACAGAATACTTCTGCAAACAATACCAGCATCAGAGATGGCATGTGCCCGATATGAAAGGGGTCGGGAAAGCTGTTTTGTCTTTCAGCAAAATGTTTCAGCTTGTCAATTCCATGATTTACGAGGAGCAAGAGACCAAAAGTGACCCGTAATAATAACACGGCGATATTAAAAGCGGTTTCGGAACAGGCGGTGCTCAATAGTCTTTTCATGAGTTCGTTTTTAAGGTGGGTCAAAAATACGGGTATTTATTTTTCACATTTAGTATTAAAAAGATTTGTTAATCCTGGCACTTATCCACATCTGTTTGGAACGATGTTTGGTTAAAGGGTAAATATTTAGAACCTTTACGAAGTTTTACCTATCACCTTAAGGACACTGGAATGAAACAAACGACAGCCTTCATAACCCTCTTAGGTCTTTTTCATTTTTCCTATGCCCAGCAAACCCGTGTAATCACTGATCCCCAGGCCACTTTCAAACAAGCAAAAGAATATTATCAACGGGAGCAATACAGTCTGGCATATCCATTATTAAAAGACCTGCAATTACAACAAACATCCGCCGACCGTAGTGACCAGGCTATAACGTACCAGGAAATAAAATATTACAGCACGGTCTGCGCACTCAAACAGGATGAAGAAGGCGCCGTATTGAATGCCCGTAAATTCATTGAGCTCGAAGACAATGCCGCCCGGGTGCAAATGATGAGCTTTCACCTGGCGGAATATTATTTCCGGCAGGGTGATTATGCCCAGGCAGCTTCTTTATATGAAACCGTTAAGATCGGTAACCTGAGCAACCGCGAGATCGGCGATATGAAGTTCCATCTCGGTTATGGTTATTTTGTTTCCAAACAGTTCGACAAGGCCAAACCGATGTTCAATGCCATCCGGCAAATGAAGGATGACCCCAATTATGCCGATGCCAATTACTATTATGGCTTTATTTGTTTTTATGAAAAGAATTATAAAGACGCACTGGCCGCCTTTACAGTGGTAGAAGACCATCCCAATTATGGCAAAGTAGTTCCTTTTTATATCGCCGGTATTTATTATTCACTGGGCCAAAAAGAAAAAGCGCTGGAATATGCCGAGGCAAAACTCAAAAGAGGCAACCTCTATTACGATACGCAGATGCGCCAGATGGTAGGCCATGCGTATTTTGAAAAAAGACAGTTCGATAAAGCCCTGCCATACCTGGAGACCTACGTTAAGAAAGCGGATAGCGTAAAACGGGAAGATATCTACGAGCTTTCTTACAGCTATTATGAAGCAAAGAACTGGAACAAAGCGATAGAAGGATTTAAACAGATCAGCGGCAAGGAAGATTCGCTGGCGCAGAACGCCATGTACCTGCTGGGCGATGCCTATTTAAAAACCGGGCAGAAAGCCAATGCCCGCAATGCCTTTCAACTGGGGGCACGCAACAGCAGCAATCAAAAACAACAGGAGGTTTCTCAGTTCAATTATGCGAAATTATCATACGAGCTCGGTTACCAGGATGTGGCCCTTTCTGAATTACAGGAGTTCCTGACCAAGTACCCGCAATCGGAATACAACAACGAAGCAAAAGAACTGCTGGTAAATATGCTGGCCAGCACCAATAACTATAAAGATGCCCTGGCACTGATAGAATCGGTGAAGAATCCATCTTCCAATGCCAGGAAACTGTACCCGGTAGTATTGTACGGCCGGGCCACTGAATTGATCAATGATGGAATGCTGGTGACTGCCAATGAGCTGCTCACCAAGGCAGAATCAGACGCCAACAATACGGGTGTATTACCCCAGATCCATTTCTGGCGTGGCGAAATTTCTTACCGGCTGAATAAACTGGATGATGCCATCCGGTATTATTTTGAATACCTGAAACGCCCGGTCTCGTATATAGAAATAAATCGCACCAACGCCTATTACAACCTGGGCTATTGCTTTTTGAAAAGAGAGAATTATAACCAGGCGCTTGGTTATTTTGAAAAAGTGGTTACCAACCCGAAAATAAATGCCAATCCCCTTGAGCAGGACGCTTATGTGCGGAGTGCCGATTGTTATTATATGAACCGCGATTTCAAAAAAGCGATGGCCATGTATGATAAAGTGATCGGTTATTCATGGGCTGCGGGCGACTATGCTACCTTCCAAAAGGCCATGATCACCGGGGTCAATAATGAAAAAGAAAAGATCAACCTGCTTGCCACCATTGCCCGCCGTTATCCGCAATCGAACCTGCTGGCCGATGCCAATATGGAAATTGCCATGACCTATATTGCGGGTGAGCAGTTCCGCGAAGCCATTCCATATTTGAAGAATGTGGTCAGCGATCCGGTTCCTTCCCTCAAGCCAAAGGCCTATCTTAAAATGGGTATCGCTTATTACAACCTGAATAATGATAATGAAGCGCTGAAACAGTATACCAATGTATTGCAGCAGTTCCCCAACTCACCCGAAGCGGAAGCCGCATTGGAGAACGCCCGCCTTATTTATGTGGAGCAGGGAAAGACCAGCGAATACATAACATTTGCGCGCTCCATGGGTAAAGAAATTACCAATAACCAGGAAGATGAGCTGATGTATCAACAGGCCGAAGTGCAATTCAATAATGGTAATTTCCCCGGCGCCGCCAAGAAATTTGAGGAATATCTTACCCGTTTCCCGGATGGCAAATTCGCCATGGAAGCATTATACTACAAAAGCGAAATTTATTATAATCAGAAAGACTGGACGAAAGCAGCAGAAGGATATGAAAAATTATCTGAGCTGGTGCCTAACAAATTTGGTGAAAAAGCATTGCTGAATGCTGCCCGCCTCAACTTCTTTGAACTGAAGAATTATGAAAAGTCGGAGAAGTATTTTACCAGGCTGAAAGAGTTTGCCGGCTCCCAGGAAAACAAACTGGAAGCCATGCGTGGCTTGCTGCGCAGCCAGTTCCAGTTGCAAAAATGGACCGATGCGGTTACGAATGCGAAAGACCTGTTGAGCCAGAAAGGTATTGGTTCCGACGATAAGGTGATTGCCAATATGGCCATTGCGAAATCCTTCCAGACCTCCAACCAATGCGATCAGGCGATCAGTTATTACCGGCAGGTAGTGTCCCTGAATAAATCAGCCTATGGAGCAGAAGCCCGGTATGAAATTGCCAATTGCTTTTTCGTACAGGACCGGCTGGCCGATGCAGAGAAAGCAGCCTTTGAAGTAGTGAATAAATCGGGTTCATACGAAGTATGGGTAACCAAAGCCTATCTTTTGTTAGGCGATGTGTACCTGAAGCAGAAGGATTATTTCAATGCAAAGGCTACTTTCCAAAGTATTGTGGACAATGCCAAACTGGAAGACCTTCGCCAGGAAGCAGAACGTAAGCTTAAGCAAACCCAGGATGAGGAGCGGAAGAACAGTAAGGTGGGAGGATAGTTGAACGAGTTGACGGGTTAACACAGTTTGCCAGTTAATAAGTTATATAGTTCTTAAGTTATTAAGTTAATAGGTTATTGGCTTATGAGGAAGCAATGAAATTCGTGAGCTATTCATCATTGACCATTGACCATTCGGCATACACCATTGACAATTCACGAACATCGTTTTTCAGATGAATAAACAATTCAGAACAACAGTTTTTCTTATCAGTGGTTGCTTATTGGGCACTACGGTAATTGCCCAGGAACCCAAGGGAAAGACCATTGATGTAACCTCTACATTTAAACCGGTATTACGGGAGGCGTCAAAGATCAATTTCAATGCAACAGAGCCGGCGGTAGATACTACCAAACCCCGGCTTAATTATAATATCCCTGCACAGAACCTGTTTTTCACCTATCAGCCTGCCGGCGTTCATCCGGTGGCGTTAAAAGCCGATTCGGTGAACGATTGGGTTAACAGCAATTACATAAAAGCGGGTATCGGTAATATTCATCAGCCCTTTATAAAAGCGGGATTCAGCTTTGGGGATGGCCAGAAAACTTTCTTTAATATTTTTGGCAATCATTATACGTCGAAAGGAGAACTGCCATTTCAAAAGAACAGTCAGACCAGTGTAGGCGCCGCCGCTACCTATAAAACGTCGAAGAACCTCGAATGGAATGGAAGCCTGGGCTTCCGCAGCGACGATTACTATTTATACGGGTTCAAACCAGATTCCCTGGCTGAGGTATTCACTAAAGACGATCTGAAGCAAAAGTTTCAAACCATTGAAGGAAAGATCGATTTCAGAAATATTGCTCCTACTGAATTTGGCCTGAATTTCCATCCGAGCATCCGGGTGAGTGGATTTAACGGAACCACTTTTGGCAATAAAGCTACAGAGACCAACACGGTGCTGAACCTGCCGCTGGAAAAGACCTTTGGCGACAGTGAAAAATTCGCCTTTAATATTGGCGCTACCGCAGACCTTACCAATTACAAGAACGACAACCTGAAGACCGATAAAAAAAGTATTCAGAATAACTTGTACCAGATTGCCACAGCCGTATCGGTGAAGACCGGTAACCTGTACCTGCATGCGGGGATCCTGCCTTCCTGGGATCAGAAGAAATTCCACATGTTGCCCAATGTTATGGCCGACATTACCACCAACGACAAACAGTTAACCCTGCAATTGGGTTGGGTAGGTTCTTACAGCAAGGGTTCTTATCAGCGTTTTGCCTCCATCAATCCCTGGCTGGCGCAACCCGATTCGCTGCTGAATACGCGCACCATCGAAATGTATGGTGGCATCAAAGGTTCTTTGGGCGATCATTTTACCTATTCAGCTAAATTGGGTTTAGCGACCTATCATAATATGCCATTATTTGTAAATGACACACTTTACGGCAATACCTTCAATATTCGTTATGAGCCCAAGATGAATAACCTGCGTTTGCACAGTGAGATCGCTTATACCGTTGGTGAAAAGTTCACTGCCAGTGGCGGGTTGACCTGGAATAATTACTATAAGCAGGAGCGGGAGGCAGATCCTTATGGATTGATCCCGATAGAGCTCAATGCAGCCATACGCTGGCAGTTGCTGAAAGACCTGTTCTTTTACAGCGAGTTGTGGACCTGGACCAAGCCCAAATACCTGTCGAAGAATGGCGACAGTTATAAAGGTGATAATGCATTCGACCTGAATGCAGGCGCTGAGTTCAGGATCACCAGGAACTTTAATTTGTGGGTTCAACTTAATAATTTGTTAAATGACAGGTACCAGCGCTGGAACCAGTACGAGGTGTTTGGTTTCAGTATTCTGGGAGGTATAACTTATTCGTTTAATACGAAATAGGAAGTCAATAATCAATTGACAATAAGCAATTAGCAAAGCCCGCCGATAGTCGGGCTTTTGCATTATCCGCACCCTTGCCAATGGCTTGTTGCTGATTGCCTGTTTGCCATAGGTGGATAAAGGTTTTAGGAGGTAAATGTGCTCAAAACCAGAAAATTTTTGTTTTTTGCAGCGTAAACAACGGAATCATATGAACAATGTGCTGGTAAGTTATCTGCTTCAACATAAGAGCATCAGTATCCCGGGGTTGGGTTCAATGTATATTGAGCGTATTCCGGCGCAGACTGATTTTGTGAACCGTCGTATACTGCCTCCTGATTACCATTTCCGTTTTGATAAATATTTCGATGCGCCGGATAAAGATTTTTTTACCTATCTGGCAAAACAGCAAAATATTGCCGATTATGAAGCCATTAAATGGTATAATGAATGGGCGTATGAGCTGCGCAGCAAGATCCGTGAGGGACAGGTAGTTGAGTGGGATGGCATCGGAACCCTTAAAAAAGATATTTCAGGAGAAATAATATTTGAAGCGGCTGGACGAATTCCCAGTTTGCAGGAATCTACGCCGGCCAATCGCGTTATTCATACTCACACGCAGCATACCATGCTGGTGGGTGACCAGGAAGTGACCCGGAAGATCGTCAATACTGATACGGCTGAACCGGGAGCACTGGAAAATAATGTAATCGCAGGTGAAGAGCAGGCGCCGGAACTGTATGAAGAGCCGCCCAAGAAAAAAGGCTGGTGGATCTTTGCCCTGATCCTGGCTGCGCTGGCGCTGACGGTGATCGGCCTGCGGGTGTATAGAGATGGATTGGTTACATCAGCTGCAGGGAATCAGCAGCCGATACAGGCTGCGCCCTGATATTTTTCTTTCAAACAAACTGATTTTTCTTTTCTTTGCAGGTCATAAATACCTGATGTCATCACCTATACATTATACCACATGCCCTGTATGCGATTCATCTGAGATCCGTCGTGTACTGGCATCAAAGGATCATACGGTATCGCAGAAAATGTTCGAGATATGGGAGTGTAGCCGTTGTACCATGCGATTCACCCAGAATGCACCCCAACAGGATGATATAGCCGCTTACTATCAGTCGGAAGACTATATATCACATAGCAATACCAGCAAAGGACTGGTCAACAGATTATACCTCAGCGTGCGCGAACGTAGTTTGAAAAATAAAAGGAAACTGGTACAATCGTACACCAATGCCGAAAGCATGCCCCGCCTGCTGGATGTTGGTTGCGGTATTGGCGCGTTTATGGATCATATGCGGCAGCATGGCTGGCTGGTAGAAGGGGTTGAACCCAGTGACACGGCCCGGGATAATGCCGTAAAGCAATACGGATTATACGTATACCCACCCGATAAATTCTTCGACGATTCCTTTGGAGATTTCGATATCATTACCATGTGGCATGTGCTGGAGCATGTGCATTTGTTGAATGAATACATGGAGCGGCTGAAACAATTGTTGCGCCCACAGGGAACCCTTTTCGTTGCTGTTCCCAACTATACCAGTTATGACGCCGGCAAATACAAGGAACATTGGGCTGCCTATGATGTGCCCCGCCATTTGTATCATTTTTCACCAGAATCCATGCGCTTACTCGTGGAGAAACATGGACTGAAACTCAGGGCTGTAAAACCCATGTGGTTCGACAGCTTTTATGTGAGCATGCTGAGCGAGAAATACCGCACTGGTAAAGACAGTATCCTGAAAGGAGGGATCATGGGCTCCATCTCTAACCTCAATACGTTATTCCACAAAGAACAATGTAGTTCGTTAATTTATGTGATCGGGAAGTAAGAAGAGTTACAGGTTTCAGGTTACAGGTTTCAGGTTACAGGGGAACAGGTTGAATTGTTACCGGTTGCCGGTCGCCGGGTCCTAATACTTAGATCCAAAACATTTTTTGGGCATCCTATAAGCCCTGCCCTGGAACATGTAACCTGTAACGCTATGCCAGATCAGCAATGTTGGGAATGAATTATAAGCCAACCTATGTTACTGGATCTTTATCTCATAAATATACGGCCATCTTTTACCGGTAACAAGCACCTGACCGGTTTCAGGATTATAAGCGATCCCATTTAACACATCAGCGCCGGGCCGCAGGGCGGAAGCTTCTTTCTGCAGGTTTTCGAGATTAATGCGGCCGGTCACTTTACCGGTGGCCGGGTCGATCTTCAGGATATAGCTTGTTTCCCATTGATTGGCGTAGATAAATCCGTTGATATATTCCAGCTCGTTGATATTAGCTACGGGGCCATTGTTATCGGTTACCCGGAGGATGTTCTGTAATTTCAGCGAATCGGGCGTCAGGTAGTACAGGTTACTGGTACCATCGCTCATGATGAGGTGGGTTGAATCGTGGGTTAAGCCCCAGCCTTCCTTGGAAGGAAGTTTAAATTCCCCGATCTTTTTAAAAGTATTGGCATCATATACAAACCCAACCTGGCTGGTCCAGGTAAGCTGATACAGTTTATCGTTGAAGAAAGTGATGCCCTCGCCAAAATATTTCGTTTTATCCAGTTGCACTTTGGTGGTTACTTTCCCGGTTTTCAGGTCGCTGATACCCAGTTCAGAGGGGTAGGGGCTTTCATCGGCATTACCGCCGGAGCTTTCGAACAGTTGCCCTTTATAAAATTCCAGGCCTTCGGTGAAATAGGCGGTATCATGCGGGTATTTATTCACTACCGCATATTGGATAGCGGGGATGGCCTCAGTGGCTGACACGTTGTTGGCATCGGTGTTCCCGTTCTCAGCCTCGTTACAGGCAATGAGCGTGGTAAAGATGGTGGTAGCTGCAAAAAGTCTTCTATTCATAATAAAGGGCGTAAGCTGTCAAAAATACGATCGGAAAGATAAGCAAAGCTTAAAGAATAATTAATTTTTGAATTTGTGGGGGGTGGGGGGACAGGTAGTTTATTTACACGAATATTGGCATAAACAGCGCGGTTATTGGCCAATTCTACACGACTATTAAAAACATTGATCGCGTGATGGTAAATCTTTTAGTTTTGGTCTGTCAGTCAGAATTACTGACCTGACCATTATATTTTTTACCAACCCCTAACAGAATTATGAGAAAGCCTAATTACTTTTTATTTTATCCCGGTTTAGACGATCTTTTTTGAAACAGGATATTTTCATCTGGAATTAATTACATCGGCGCTGCTCACCTGATCTTTTCGATGTGAGCCAGGAACCAGCATTTTCTGCTGCAGGTGAGGTGGCCATTTTCTACTTTTCCCAATAATCAAAAACAGACTAAAATCAAATTTAATAATATGTTTAAACCAGCAGTAATTACTTTAATAGCAGTGTTTTTGACTACAGGTATATTTGCGCAGATCTATGTTAAAAATCCCGGGAATGTAGGGGTGGGAATCAACCTGCCAGCGGATAAGCTGCATGTAAATGGAAATCTGCGGTTAAGTGGCGATAAGGAGTTTTTTTTCGAGGATAACGGGCAGATAAGAAGCCTTGATGATAACCATCGCATTTTATTCCGGCGCGCAGAGAATAAAATGGAATTACGTGAGTATGGTAATATTATTTTGTCATCAGGCTCAACCACAGGTACAGAAACTGCAACTATGGTTTTAACGAACGGAGGCAACGTAGGAGTAGGAACTGCTTCCCCTGCTTATAAACTTCATGTACAGGGCGATGTAAAGGGAAATAATTTTGTGGCAAACGCATATCAATATGCCGACTATGTGTTCGACTCTGCTTATCAATTGCCCTCTTTGCAAGAGGTTAAAAATTTCATTCAGAAAAATCATCATCTGCCGGATGTGCCTTCGGAAAAGGAAGTGAAAAAAGACGGATTGAACCTGGCAAGCCACCAGGTGATTTTATTAAAGAAGATAGAAGAACTGACGCTGTATACAATTGATCAAAATGAAAGGCTGAAGTTGCTGGAAGAAAAAATGAATCAGGTATTGAATGATAATATTAAGCTGAAGCGAGAAGTAGAATCTTTAAAGGCGCTGACTCCCCCAAGTAGAAATATTAAATGAAGATTATCGAATTTTATTAAGTTGGTGCTGACATATGAGAGTCGTATTCGATCGTTAATTAAACTTAGATAGCATTGACTAAATATTTATAATGGCTTATGTTCTGATCTTGCTCCTATTGCAGCTTTTTTACTGAAACGCAACAAGAATTGACATTGTACATCATCTAACAATAAAAACAAATGAAAGCTCAATGACAAAAAATTGAGCAGCTTAAGAAAAAAAAGAAATGACAAAAATACTTTAGCCGGTTCAGTAATTAATTTCTAAGCCTTAAAGTGGTTATTCATTACCCAGCGGTCGCTTCAACTTACGAGGCGACTTTTTATTGCCAATGTGGTTATTGGATCTTCTAATTTAGTTTTACGAGGGTCTATTCAATAAACTGTGTCAGTGGGGTTTACGGTTGATTAATCCTGTCTTCAAAGATAATAGCTAATTGTGCATAAAGTTGTTTCCATCCATGTATGGGACCGATCCATCCAACAGATTGATCTTTAAAAGCAAGATATAGGAGTTTCATTAA